>NZ_BMWE01000001.1 GCF_014651075.1 Streptomyces djakartensis
GCACCCCGCGCCGCCGTCGCCGCACTCGCGGCGGTGCGCCGGCCGGGTCGGCGCCGGTGGCGGCGGGCGGGTCGCCCGCCTCCGAGGAGGCGGAGAACGCCGCAGCGACGGCGGAGGGCACGAGCGCGAGCGTGGACGCCCCTGAGGCGGCGAAGCCGCGTAGGCGCCGTACGCGCAGGTCGGAGACGCCGGCGGTGGAGGCCGAGGCCGCGGTGACGCCGTCGGCCGAGCAGCCTGCGGCCCCGGCGGAGGCGGAGGCCACGCCGGACACGACCGCCCCGGTGACCACCGAGCCCGAGGTGTCCGACACCAAGCCGCGCCGCCGCACCCGCAAGACAGCGGCGGCAGCCGCTGCCGAGTCGGTCGCCACGGCCGAGGGCACCGTGGAGCCCGCGCCGGAGCAGACGGAGGCCAAGCCGCGCCGCACCCGCAAGGCAGCGGCGGCAGCCGCCGAGGCCGCCGTCGACACCGCCGAGGCCACCGAAACCAAGCCCCGCCGCCGCACCCGCAAGGCCACCGAAACCGCCGACATCCCCGCCCAGACCGGCCAGGAACCGGAAGCCACCGAGGCCAAGCCGCGCCGCACGCGCAAGACGGCCGCCAAGGCCGAGGCGAGCCTCGACACGGCCGAAGCGACCGACGCCAAGCCGCGCCGCACGCGCAAGACGGCGGCCACGGCACCGGACGCGGAGACCGCCGAGGCCAAGCCGCGCCGCACCCGCAAGACAGCGGCGGCAGCCGCCGAGGCCGCCGTCGACACCGCCGAGGCCACGGAGACCAAGCCCCGCCGCCGCACCCGCAAGGCCACCGAAACCGCCGACATCCCCGCCCAGACCGGCCAGGAACCGGAAGCCACCGAGGCCAAACCGCGCCGTGCCCGCAAGGCAACGGCCAAGGCCGAGGCCGCGGAGGACGCGGTGGAGGCGAAGCCGAGGGTGCGCCGCACGCGCAAGGCCACGGCCACCGCGGAGCCCACGGAGGGCTGATGCTCCCCCGACGGCCCGGTCCCACCCGGCGTGGGGCCGGGCCGTCGGCATTCCCCGCGGTGCGGGCCGCCACGGATGCCGCCCGTCGACGCACGCCCCGGACCGGACCCCCACCCGCTACCCTCGCCCCGTGACCAGGCCACCCACGTTCGCCCCACCCCCCGGCGCCCGCGCATACGCCCTGCGCACGACCCGGGGTGAGTTCGCCGTCGTGGACTCCTCGCCCGACGCCGGTACGGAGGTCAGGGGCGTCGCCCTGCTGTTGCCCGGGTTCACCGGGAGCAAGGAGGACTTCGGGCTGCTGCACGAGCCGCTCGGAGCACGTGGGTACCGGGTCGTCGCCGTTGACGGCCGGGGGCAGTTCGAGTCCGACGGGCCGGTCGACGACGAAGCCGCCTATGCCCAGCGGGAACTGGCGCGGGACGTGCTCGCGCAGGCCGAGGCGCTCGGCGTGCCCGTGCACCTCGTCGGGCACTCGTTCGGCGGGCAGGTCGCCCGTGCGGCCGTGCTGCTCGACCACTCCCCCTTCCTCTCCCTCACCCTCGTCTCGTCGGGCCCGGCGGAGATCTCCGTGTCGCAGCAGGAGCGCGTGAAACTGCTGCGGGACGCGCTCGCCGTGATGTCGATGGAGAGCGTGTGGGAGGCCATCCAGGCGATGGGGCCTCCGGAGGAGGTCGGTGGGCCCGCACGCGGCCTGGGTGACCAGGAGCAGTTGCGCCGCCGCTGGCTGGGCAACAAGCCCGCCCAGCTCCTGGCCACCGGGCGGCAGTTGTGCACCGAGCCGGACCGCGTCGCCGAACTGGCCGCCCTGCCGCTGCCGTTCCACGTCCTGTCCGGCGCCCACGACGACACCTGGCCGGTGGCGATCCTCGACGACATGGCCGTACGGCTGAACGCGCACCGCACGGTCGTCACGGGAGCCGAGCACTCCCCCAACGCCGATCAGCCCCTCCCGACCGCCCGGGCCCTGGCCGACTTCTGGGACAGCACCAGGACGAGTGCGCCTCGGGATCGGCCGATGGCGTGATCGTCCGGCCCGCCCGGCCGGTGGATCCCCTTCCGTCGCCGCCCCGGCCACTCCCAGCACCCGACATGCCCGCAGTGGTCCCATGAGAGGCCACTTCGAACACGGACCCTAGTACTGCGTCCGCAGGTGCTCCCAGAAGCCGTCCCGCAGCGCACGCCTGAGGTCCGCCTGTCCGCGCAACGAGTACTGGAGCAGTCCTTCCGCCTCGACGAGCAGGTCCTGGTCCACCGAGCCCGGCAGGTAGGGGTGTCCGGGCAGCAGTTCGACCAGCGTGTCGCGGCCGCGCGCCACGAGCCACTTCGCCGCGATCTGCGCGCCCACGAACCGCACGTCCTCGCGTGTGGGGCGGCCCGCCGCCGCCTCGTACGCGGCAGCCGTGCGGCGTGAGACGTACGGCTTGAAGAACTCGAGGTCGAAGGTGCGCTGGCTGTCGACCTCCCAGAGCAGCGGCTCGGCCTGGTTGCGGCCTTCCGGCGCCTCGATGCCCCAGAGGTGGACCCGGGCGCCGTACCCCTGGGCCGCCTCCACCGCCGACACCAGGTCCTCGTCGCCGCCGATCAGGGCCGCGTCACTGATCGCGCGGTGCCGGGCGAGGGACTCCAGATCGGTGCGGATGAGCGAGTCGACGCCCTTCTGCTGGTTGTTGGCGTTCAGATTGCCCAGCCGTACCTTCACGTCGGGCAGCTCCGCGATGGTCTGCTGTTCCGCCGTGTGGATGCGGCGGCGGGCGCCGTCGTACCAGTAGACCCGCAGCAGCCTGCTGTCGGCGAAGATGCTGCGGGCCCTGTCGATGAGCGCGTCGATCAGGCCCTCGGCGTCCAGGTCGAAGGCGCGGCGGTCCTCCGTTCCGGCGACGAGCCGTCCCGCGGCGGCGTAGAGGTACCCCGCGTCGACGAAGATCGCATGGGTGGAGGGCGTCTTCGCCACCTCGGCGAGCATGCGCTGGAGCAGCTCGTTGGTGCGGTCGACGCGAGCGCTGAGGGCCGCGAGGTCGTCGTTCATCACCTCCATTGTCCCGGCGGTCACGCTGCGAACACAACCGGTCCCGATCGGTCCCGTAACGACACTCTTACGGCTCATTAATTAGCCGGTCGAAAAATTTCCTTAGCGTAGGGAATGTTTGAACCATGCAGCCCTGTTGACTCATACGGAACACCGAGCACCGCAGCCTGGTGGGCCGGCCACTCAAGTAGTTCTCCTCAGGAGGATGACCAGACGAAGGGAGAAGCCCTTGCGCTTCGAAATCATGCACCTCGACGACGTCGACGGCACGCCTGTGGACTCGACCGTTGTGGACGCCGCCTCCGTCAACCGCATCGTTCAGCAGGCCGCCGCCATCGGGCAGCGCCTGTGGATCCGCCCGGCCGAGACCGCGGCCTCATAACGCGCGGCTCTCCCCCACACACCTCGGAGCCCCCGCCCGGCATCGGCCGTGCGGGGGCTCCGCTGTTGCGGACCACCGTGGCCGGGGGCGTACTGGCTGAGGGGCACGGTGAGAGCCAGAACAGGACGGTGGGCCACATGTCGGTGATGGACCGGTCGCACGTGGAGCTGCAGGAACAGGCCGCTGCCGAGGCCGCGCGGCGGTACGAGGACTCGGCCGCCGAGCGGGAGCGGGTCGAGGGCCGGCTGGCCTCCGGAGTGCGGTTCCCGGACACTCCGGACGCGCTCGCCGCCCGCGCCGACCGGATCCTCGACCGGGGCGGTCTGTCGCCCTCGGCGGTCGTGGCGGACATCCACCGCGAGGCCATGGACCTGCCCCAGGCCAACGAACGCGTCATCGACCTGTCCAACGAACTGCAGGCCTGGAGCTTCCTGCCGCGCGGGGTGCGGGCCGGAGCGACGGTGGCCCGGATCACGCTGCGCCGCGACGGCCGTGAGCTTCCGCACGGCACGGGTTTCATGGTGTCGCCACGGCTGATGATGACCAACCACCACGTCCTGCCCGACGAGGGCTTCGCACGCCAGTGCTTCGCGGAGTTCAACGCCCAGGTCACGGTCGACAACATGCCCGACACCACTGTCCGTATGGAGTTCGACCCGGGCACCTTCTTCACGGCGGACCGGCGGCTGGACTTCGCCCTGGTGGCTGTCGCGCCGGCCCAGGACGGCCGCCCGCCGGGCGAGATCTTCGGCTGGAACCGGCTCAGCGTGCAGCTCGGCAAGCTGGTGCTCGGCGAGAAGGTGAACATCATCGGCCACCCGGACGGGCGGCTCAAGGAGATCGTGCTGCGCGACAACGCGGTGCTGGTGCGGCTCGACGACTTCGTCCACTACAGAACGGACACCCGCCCCGGCAACTCGGGCTCCCCGGTCTTCAACGACCAGTGGGAGGTGGTGGCCCTGCACCACAGCGGCGTGCCGAGGAGGGACGGCCAGGGGCGTGTCCTGCGGCAGGACGGCCGGCCCTGGCAGCAGGGCGACGGCGACGACGCGATCGACTGGGTCGCCAACGAGGGCGTCCGCATCAGCTCCGTGCTGAGGCACCTGGCCGGGCTGGACGTGGACCGGGGGCGGCGGGCGCTGCTGGCCGAGATGGGCCCGGACTCCGGCCTGGACCAGGGCGCGGCCGCCGCCACGCCTCAGCCGGAGCGCACCACTCCTGCCGTCTCCGGGGGCACGGGCCCGACGGTCTCCGCCGCCCCGGTGGCGGCGCCCCTGACGGAGAGCGAGACCCGGTCGCAGCCCACGAAGAAGGGGCGCCCGGCGCGGAGTACCGCGTTCGGCGGCCGTCGGCACCTGGTCTTCCTGCACGGCAGGGACCAGCAGGGCGAGGAGCCCGACGACCTCCGCCGGAAGTGGACGGCCGGCCTGAACCGCGGGCTGACCCTCGCCTCACTGCCCCCGCTCGACCCGAACGACGTGTGGTTCCCGTTCTACGGCACGAGACTGGCCGGCCTGGTGAGCGGACGGGAGAGCACGGCCGGGGCCGTCGGCCTCGACCAGGTGAACGCCGCCGCTGCGGCCGAGGTCTTCGCGGCCGAGTCACCCACCGGCGCTTACGAGCAGCTGCTCTACGAGGCTGCCGCCCGGGCCGGCATGCCCCAGAACGGCCCGGCGACCACGGAGGGGTTCGGCGCGGGCCTGGTCGGCGCACTGCACCGGCCGCTGAGCTGGCTGGCCGCCCGCTCGGACGTGGACGAGTGGACCATCGCCACGTTCCTGCGGGACGTCGACCTGTACCTCGGCGACAGCGCCGTGCGGCAGGCCGTGCTGGACAGCGTCATGGAGACCATGCCCGCCACGGGAGACCTGGTCCTGGTCACGCACAGCCTGGGCACCGTCGTCGGCATGGACCTGCTGAGCCGGCTCCCCGCCGGCCTCGACCCCGTCCTGCTCGTCACCGCAGGCAGCCCGCTGGGGCTGGACGGCGTCAACGAACGGCTGCTCGCCCGCGGCCCGCACCGGCCACCCCGGGTGCGTGACTGGGTCAACGTCTGGTGCCCCACCGACGCGGTCGCCATCGGCTGCCCGCTGGAGGACGAGCGGTGGGGCAAACTCACCCAACTGGCCGTCTCCAACGGCCGCGACCGGGCCCACAAGATCGAGGAGTACCTCTCCCACCCGGGAGCGGCCGGTGCCATCGGCTCGGTGCTCACCGGCCGGACCTGAGGCGGCCGTCAGCTCCCCTGGATCACCTGGGTGACACCGTTGATGATCTGCTGCACGGCGATCGCGGAGAGCATCATGCCCGCGAGCCGCGTCACCAGCACCACGCCGCCGTCCTTGATGATCCGGATGATCACCAGTGAGTAGCGCATCACCAGCCACAGCACGACGTGGATGGCGAGGATCGCCGTCCACACCGACACCTGCGTGGCCACGCTGTGTGCCTTCTGCACGGCGAGGATGACCGACACGATCGCCCCCGGCCCGGCCAGCAGCGGCATGCCCAGCGGCACGAGCGCGACGTTGACGTCCTTGGTCTGCTTCGGCTCGTCGGTCTTGCCGGTCAGCAGATCAAGGGCGATCAGCAGGAGCAACAGCCCACCCGCGATCATCAACGCGGGCACGGAGACATGCAGGTAGTTCAGGATCTGATGCCCCAGCAGCCCGAACACGGTGATCACGCCACCGGCCACGCAGACGGCCTGGAAGGCCATCCGCTTCTGCACCTTGCCGGGCCGCCCGGCGGTGAGCGCGAGGAAGATCGGGGTGATCCCCGGGGGGTCCATGAT
The DNA here is from genome assembly GCF_014651075.1 of Streptomyces djakartensis. Lineage (GTDB taxonomy): Bacteria > Actinomycetota > Actinomycetes > Streptomycetales > Streptomycetaceae > Streptomyces > Streptomyces djakartensis. The sequence goes on from NZ_BMWE01000001.1 coordinate 6,192, forward strand.
CACGAAGAGGGTGAGGAAGAGGGAGCCGAAGACGGCGAGGTCGAACATGAGCGTATGGGCCTTGTGAGTGTCGGGGGAGGAGCGCTACCGCTCGGGCAGGCGTTCCGCACGGCGGAACGGCGGGCACAGCGGACAGCGCCGAGTGCCTGAGAACAGACCTGGGAGAGAAATTCAGACCCCGCCGGCCCCGGGCACCGGAAACGCCCCGAACGCCCGCCGCGTGATCTCCCCGTACACCTCGGGATCCGTCGTGTACTCCCCGAGCACACAGGTCTTCCGACTGCCGTGGTAGTCCGAGGACCCGGTCACAAGAAGTCCCAGCTCCTTCGCCAGCCCCCGAAGCCGCGCACGCGTATCCGCGTCGTGGTCCATGTGATCGACCTCGACGCCGTCCAGCCCGGCCGCGGCCATCTCGGCGATCGCGGTCTCCGGCACCGTACGCCCCCGCTTGCTCGCCCCCGGGTGCGCGAACACGGCGACCCCGCCCGCGCCCTTGATCAGCCGGATCGCCTCGAAGGGGTCGGTCTCGTGCTTCGCCACGAAGGCCCGGCCGCCGTCGGCCAGCCAGTCCTGGGTGAAGGCGTCACTGACGGTCGGCACCACGCCGAGCTCCACGAGCGCGCTCGCGACATGCGGCCGCCCGACGGACCCGTCACCGGCGATCCGCGACACCTGCTCCCAGGTCACCGGAACGCCCAGCTCCTGGATCTTGGCGACCATGCCCCGCGCCCTCGGCACCCGGTCGTCCCGCACCAGCTCCCGCTCGGCGAGCAGGGCCGGCTCCTCGGCGTCGAACAGATAGGCCAGCATGTGCATGCTGATCCCGTCGAGCCGGCAGGACAGCTCGGCCCCGGTGACCAGCGTGAGCCCCTCGGGCACTGCGGCGATCGCCTCGGCGTGCCCACGGGTGGTGTCGTGATCGGTCAGCGCGACGACGTCCAGCCCGGCGGCGGCGGCCTTCCGCACCAGCTCGCCCGGCGCGTCCGTACCGTCGCTGGCGGTGGAGTGGGTGTGCAGATCGATACGCACGACACGAACTCCAGACACGAACGGCACAAACAGGGCTGCTCAAGGATAACCACATTTTCAACGCCCGCCGTCACACCCGAACCCGTCGAGCGCCCCCTACAAGAACGTCCCCGAAGGGGCGTGGGGAACTGCGCGACCAGCCACAGCAGACCCGCGGCCGCCGACACACCAGAACCCCCGCCCCCTGGGCGCTACGGCTGAAGCAAGCGCGGCGACAACGCCCCGCACGGCACCAGCTCGACCTCGGCCCCGGCGTCCCGCAGATCCGCCAGCACCAGCTCGTCGTACATCAGCAGCCCGGACTGCTCGGGCCACACCACGGCCCACAGCCACATCCCCAGCGCCTCACCCGCGAACACCGCCCGGTCTTCCGGCGCCCCGGACACATGCCACAACGGCGTCGGCCGCCCCGCGGCGAGCACCTTCGCCTGAGCCGGCTTCCCCACGTCCATGTACGGCCCGGGATCCGGCCCGTCGATCCCCGCGTACCGTGCCCCGAGCCCGACACCCAGCTCCTCGGCCACCAGGATCAACTCACCCATGCCGCCGAGCGGTCCGGGCCCGGTGCAGGCCACCGCCGTGGCGCGCCCGCCGGTGCGGTCGTCGCCCGCGCCGGCCACCCCGGTGAACAGCCACCCCACCGGCAGCGGCCACGGCATCCACACCGGCACCCGCGCGCGGTGCACCACCACGTTGAGGGCGTCGACGCTGGGCGGTATCACGGGCTGCACCGGATGGACGGTGCCGTGCACGTCGCACTGCCACGAGTCGGAGAAGAGGCCGGGAGCCCTGACCCGGCCACCGCACTTCGGGCAACTGGGTTCGCCCCTCATAGGGCCCCACGGTCCTACCCCCGCCCCGCCGCGTCAAGGACGATCACCCAACCGGACGGAACCCTTCACGCCGACATTAGATGTACGTTACATTAGTTAGCGTGACTAATTTAGTGTGTGCATGTGCCAACCAACCCCGTCTCGGAAAGGGAGCAAGCATGGACCCCCTCGACGCCGGAGCGGGCGGCCTCCTGAAGCAGCCGAAGTCCGTGTGGGCGACCGCCGGGGCGTCGGTCGTCGCCTTCATGGGCATCGGGCTGGTCGACCCGATCCTGCCGTCCATCGCCCACGGCCTCGACGCCACGCCGAGCCAGGTCTCCCTGCTCTTCACCTCGTACTTCCTCATCACCGCCGTGGCGATGCTGGTGACCGGCTTCGTCTCCAGCCGCATCGGCGGCCGCAGGACCCTGCTGCTCGGTCTCGCGTTCGTCGTGGTGTTCGCCGGGCTCGCGGGCACCTCCGGCACCGTCGGCGAACTCGTCGCGTTCCGGGCGGGCTGGGGCCTCGGCAACGCGCTGTTCGTCTCCACGGCCCTGGCGGTCATCGTCGGCGCGGCGGCCGGCGGCAGCGCCGCGGCGATCCTGCTCTACGAATCGGCGCTGGGGCTCGGCATGGCGTGCGGCCCGCTGCTGGGCGCCCTGCTCGGGGACGCCAGCTGGCGCTACCCCTTCTTCGGTACGGCGTTCCTGATGGCTGTCGGCTTCCTGTGCATCACGGTGTTCCTCGAGGAGCAGCCCAAGCCGGCCCGCAGGACCTCGCCCCTGGACCCGGTCAGGGCCCTGGCCCACGGCGGCCTGGCGTCGGCCGCGGTCTCGGCGTTCTTCTACAACTACACGTTCTTCACCGTGCTGGCCTTCACGCCCTTCGTGCTGAACATGAGCCCGTACCGGTCGGGAGCGGTCTTCTTCGCCTGGGGAGTGCTGCTCGCCGTCTTCTCGGTGATCGTGGCGCCGCGGCTGCAGAAGCGGTTCGGTTCCCTGAAGGTGCTCGGCGGTTCGCTGGCGCTGCTCGCGGCCGACGTGCTGGTGCTCGGCTACGGCTCGCACACCACGGCCGTCGTCTGCACGATCCTGTCCGGCGCCTTCATCGGCGTGAACAACACCGTATACACCGAGCTGGCCCTCGGCGTCTCGGACGCGCCCCGGCCGGTGGCGAGCGCGGGCTACAACTTCGTCCGGTGGTTCGCGGCGGCCGCCGCTCCGTACTTCGCGCCGAAGATCGAGGAGTGGACCGACGTCCACATCCCGTTCGCGGTGGCGGCCGTCACCGCGATCGTCGGCGCCGCGGTGGTCGTCGTACAGCGGAAGGTCCTCACGCGGGAAGCCGAGGAGCCGCAGACCCGGCACGCGAGCGAGGACGGTGTCGCAGTCTTCGCCAACTGACGCCTTCCGGCCAGGTGTTGGTGAGCTTGCTCACTCCAGCGGGACGGACTTCCGGGACGGATCCCGCAGGTCCGTCCCCTGGTTCAGCCACCGCTCGTGGAGCGCCTGCGCGCCGTGTACGCGCTTCCACGCGGCCTCGTTCGGGGTCATCGGCAGCAGCGGCAGGAACCGCACGGGATCGAGGGGCTCGTCGAGCACGAGGTCCTCGACCAAACCGCCCGGCTCGGCGACGAGGACCGAGGTGAAGGGAGCGCCGGGCCACAGCGGCTCCCCCACGTCGAGGGAGGCGCCGGGAGCCACGATCAGACCCTCCACCTGTGGAGACGCGGCGAGCACGGCGAGCGGGCGGAGCACCTTGCCGGTGTCGGCGACCCCGGAGCGGACCGAGAGGACCAGCTCGGCACGCGGTCCCCTGACCGGGTCGGCGACGACCGCCGTCGGGTCCGTCATGGGGTGCGCGGACATGCCGAGCGTGGCGTAGCGGACGATGTCGCCCTCCTGGAAGCGGAGCACCTCGATGCGGTCCGTGCCGAGGAAGGTGACCGCCGCGCGCGCGTCCGGTTCGCCCAGCGCCGTACGCAACCGGGCCTCGACCAGAGGAAGAACATCTGCCATGCGGCGAGCATAGAACTCGTCAGTAGCGGGCAAAGCAGCGCCTTGACACGTCGGGCGGCTGTTACTCTTACCCGGTGGTTCGGGGCAGCACGTGTAAGCGTCGCGATCAAGCCCCGACGCCGATGGAACTCCCTTACGAGGGACCGGCCGGAGGAGGTGGGACTGCAATGGATCGAAGTCGACCGTGCAGTAGCACCACGCTCTTCCCGCCGCTGACGTAGCTGTTCTGGCTCTGGCTGGCTGCCACCTCTCGCACTCGCCTCACCGCGGAAGAGCGCTTCGTTTCGCTTCACCTGATCTGCCTCAGTAGCTGAATCAGTAACGAACCCCGCCACCGTGACGGTGCGGTGCTCCCCGCTTTGTGGACGTGCCAAACATCTTCGGTCCCGACGTCCTCATTCCGGGTAGTTCCACCCGTCGCCGGCGCCTTTCGTTGCACGCCCGCGAAGGAGCCCGCCATGTCGATGATCCGCGACCTGCGCGCCGTCGTCCGCCCGTCCCGTGTGTCGCTGCGCAAGGAGAGCGGGACGTACGACGCCACCCGCAGCCCCGCGACGCCGTCGGCCGTCGTCGACTGCGCCGTCTACCGGGACGGCCGCCGCATCGAGACCGAGACCCCGCTGACCCCGCACGAGGCGGTGCGCCTGGCGCGCCGCGACGGGGGCTTCGTGTGGATCGGCCTGCACGAGCCGACCGAGGCGGAATTCGCCGGTATCGCCGCCGAGTTCGGGCTGCACCCGCTGGCCGTGGAGGACGCCGTCCAGGCCCACCAGCGGCCCAAGCTGGAGCGCTACGACGACTCGCTGTTCACGGTCTTCAAGACCATCCACTACGTGGAGCACGACCAGCTCGACGCCAACAGCGAGGTGGTCGAGTCCGGCGAGGTCATGTGCTTCACCGGACGGGACTTCTTCATCACCGTCCGGCACGGCGGAAAGGGTTCCCTGCGGGCCCTCAGGCACCGCCTCCAGGACGACCCCGAGCTGCTGGCCAAGGGCCCCTCGGCGGTGCTGCACGCCATCGCCGACCACGTCGTCGACGGGTACATCGCGGTCGCCGACGCGGTGCAGGACGACATCGACGAGGTCGAGATCGAGGTGTTCTCCCCAGGCCGCCGCAAGGGCACCCCGCGCGGCACGGACGCCGGCCGGATCTACCAACTCAAGCGCGAGGTTCTGGAGTTCAAGCGGGCCGTGTCGCCGCTGCTGCGGCCCATGCAGCTGCTGAGCGAGCGTCCGATGCGGCTGGTCGACCCGGACATCCAGAAGTACTTCCGCGACGTCGCCGACCACCTGGCCCGCGTCCAGGAACAGGTCATCGGCTTCGACGAGCTGCTCAACTCCATCCTCCAGGCCAACCTCGCGCAGGCCTCCGTGGCGCAGAACGAGGACATGCGGAAGATCACCTCGTGGGCCGCGATCATCGCCGTGCCGACGATGGTGTGCGGGGTGTACGGCATGAACTTCGACCACATGCCGGAGCTGCACTGGCGGTACGGCTACCCGGTGATCATGGGCATCACGGTGGTCATCTGCCTCGGCATCCACCGCACCCTCAAGCGGAACGGCTGGCTGTGACCGGCCTGGATAGGCTGAGCCCCATGACGGATGAGCTGCTCGGCCACGCCCTCGTCGAGGAGGCCACGAAGAAGTCCGGCCTCGTCTGGGTCCAGGGCCCGGACAGCCCGGCGCGCGCGCTGTGGCACGTGTGGCACGAGGGCGCCGCGTGCCTGGTCGGCGACGGGCCCGGCGAGCAGCCGCTGCCCGGGCTGAACGAGGGGGCCGAGGCGCAGGTGACCGTCCGCAGCAAGGACAAGGGGGGCCGGCTGGTCTCCTGGACCGCGCGGGTCAGGCAGCTCGAGCCGGGCTCCGAGGCGTGGGACGCGACGGTCGCCGAGCTCAAGGGCAAGCGGCTGAACGCGCCCGACGGCGAGGCCATGACCGAGCGCTGGGCCCGCGAGTGCCGGGTGCTGCGGCTGGAGCCGACCGGAGACCGGGCGCCGATGCCCGACGGCTCCCTGGCCGAGGCCCCGCTGCCGTCCCCGGCGATCACCCGCCGGCCGATCCCGGCGGGGCTGCCCCGGCTGCTGCTGAAGAAGCGCAAACGGGGCTGACGGCTCTACGACGCCGGCAGCTGCTTGCCGTAGTCCACCGTCTCGTTCCGCTCCGGCTCCCTGAGGGAGAAGTCCTCCCCCCAGGCGGAGAAGGTGAGGACGCCCGCGCTGCCGGCCCGCTCCAGGCGCAGCGGATACGGCTTGCCCTCGAGGGAGACCTCCAGGGTGCCGCCGGATCCCTTGTCGCCGGTGATGCGGATGGTGCGGATGCCCGCCTGCTCGTCGTGGCCGTCCGTGGCGAGCGTGCCGTGCAGGGTCAGCAGACCGTCGAGGAGGATCCCTTTGTCCGTGAAACCGCTGAACTTCTTGTACGAAGGATCGCCTTGCGGCACCTTCACGAACTTGCCGCCGAGCTTGGAGGCCGCCGCCGCGTCCCCCTCGCCCTTCTCGCCCTGGCCGCCGCCGTGACTCCAGAACTCCGCGTCGGCCTTGACGAAGAGCTGCTCGCCGACGCGCAGCAGCCGGAAGGTGGCCCCCTCCGCAGTGACCGACCCCTCGCCGCCGTCTTCCTTCAGGCGCATGTCGAGCGCGTACGTGCGTCCGCCGCTGACGACGTTGCCGTGCACCCGGACAGCCCCCGCGGACTCGGCGGCCGTACGGGTCTTGGCCTGGATCTTCGCGGCCGGCAGTCTGCCGACCCCGTTGGTGCCCTCGTTAGGATCCTCCTTCGAGCAACCCGTGAGCACCGTTCCCGTCACCGCCAGTGCGCATATCGCGCTCACGAGTGCGGCACTGCGGTTGCGGCCCTGGGGAATCCGAGTCACAGGTGGGGCTGCCTCTCTCATGTGAGACCTGAACGGCGTACCGCAGGGTACCGGGGTCATGAGAGCCGACCGGAGCCAGTCCGTCCGGACCGTCCGCCGACGCACCCCCGATCGGGACGGGCTAGCCTGAAGCCCACCCGAGCGGGCAATTCGGAAGGCACGGGCACAAAGACAGGCACACAGACAGGCAGCACGGAACACCCCGTACGAAAAGGAGCCGCGGCCATGGCAGCGGGCGCCCCCCGGATCTTCGTCTCGCACCTCTCCGGTGTCGCCGTCTTCGACCCGGCCGGCGACCAGGTGGGGCGGGTGCGCGACCTGGTCGTCATGCTGCGGGTGGGGCAGCGACCGCCGAGGCTGCTCGGCCTGGTCGTCGAACTCGCCACCCGCCGCCGCATCTTCCTGCCCATGACCCGGGTCACCGCCATCCAGTCCGGCCAGGTGATCACCACCGGCGTGCTCAACGTCCGGCGCTTCGAGCAGCGGCCCACCGAGCGGCTGGTCTTCGGCGAGCTGCTGGACCGGCGGGTCACGCTCACCGAGACCAGCGAGGAGGTCACCGTCCTCGACCTGTCGGTGCATCAGCTGCCGGCCCGCAGGGACTGGGAGATCGACCGGGTCTTCGTCCGCAAGGGCCGCAGAAGCGGTGCCTTCCGGCGCGCCAAGGGCGAGGCGCTGACCGTCGAGTGGTCGGCCGTCACGGGCTTCTCCCTGGAGGAGCAGGGGCAGGGCGCCGAGAACCTGCTCGCCACCTTCGAGCAGCTGCGCCCCGCAGACCTGGCCAACGTCCTGCACCACCTCTCCCCCAAGCGCCGGGCCGAGGTCGCCGCCGCCCTCGACGACGACCGGCTGGCGGACGTGCTGGAGGAGTTGCCGGAGGACGACCAGATCGAGATCCTCGGCAAGCTGAAGGAGGAGCGCGCCGCCGATGTCCTGGAGGCCATGGACCCCGACGACGCGGCCGACCTGCTGGGCGAGCTGCCGACGGACGAGCAGGAGCGGCTGCTGAGCCTCATGCAGCCCGGCGACGCGGCCGACATGCGGCGGCTGATGTCGTACGAGGAGCGCACGGCGGGCGGTCTGATGACCACCGAGCCGATCGTGCTGCGCCCGGACGCCACCGTCGCCGACGCCCTCGCCCGCATCCGCAACCCCGACCTCTCCCCGGCCCTGGCGGCCCAGGTCTACGTCTGCCGCCCGCCGGACGAGACGCCGACGGGCAAGTACCTGGGCACGGTCCACTTCCAGCGCCTGCTGCGCGAGCCACCGCCCTCCCTGGTCAGTTCGATCGTGGACAGCGACCTGCAACCGCTCGATCCGGAGGCGGACCTGCCCGCGATCGCGGAGTTCTTCGCCACGTACGACATGGTCGCGGCACCCGTGGTCGACGAGGCGGGGGCGCTGCTCGGCGCGGTGACCGTGGACGACGTACTGGACCACATGCTCCCCGAGGACTGGCGGGAGTCCGAGTTCCATCTGGACGAGGAGGTGGCGACCGATGGTTCCTGAGCGCGAGACCCTGCGGGAACGCACACCGTCCGGCGCCACGGCCGCCTCCCGGCCGCGCGGGCCCCGGCTCGACCAGCCCGGCGTGCCCAGGCGCCGGTTCCTGCCCGAATACGATCCGGAGGCCTTCGGCCGGCTGTCGGAACGCATCGCGCGCTTCCTCGGCACGGGCCGGTTCCTCGTCTGGATGACGGCCGTCATCATCCTGTGGGTGGCCTGGAACAGCCTCGCCCCGCGCGACCTGCGCTTCGACGAGTACCCGTTCATCTTCCTGACCCTGATGCTGTCGCTGCAGGCCTCCTACGCCGCCCCGCTGATCCTGCTCGCGCAGAACCGGCAGGACGACCGCGACCGGGTCAACCTGGAGCAGGACCGCAAGCAGAACGAGCGGTCGATCGCGGACACCGAGTACCTCACCCGTGAGATCGCCGCCCTGCGCATCGGCCTGGGCGAGGTCGCCACCCGCGACTGGATCCGCTCCGAGTTCCAGGACATGATCAAGGAGCTGGAGGAACGCCAGAACGGTCACCGTCACGACCCCGCCGTATTCCCGGCGGAACGGTCACGGGGACGTGACGCAGACGACCGCTGAGACGCTTTCCTACGCACCGGTACGGCGCCGTACCATCGTCACTATGGCTACGGAAGACGCGGTGCGCGAGGCACTGGCGACGGTGAACGACCCCGAGATCCACAAGCCCATCACCGAACTCGGGATGGTCAAGTCCGTGGAGATCGGCGCTGACGGCGCGGTCGCGGTCACCGTGTACCTGACGGTCTCGGGCTGTCCGATGCGGGACACGATCACGCAGCGCGTCACCGAGGCGGTCTCCCGCGTCGAGGGCGTCACCCGCGTCGACGTCACACTCGACGTGATGAGCGACGAGCAGCGCCGCGAGCTGGCGTCCGCGCTGCGCGGCGGCCAGGCCGAGCGCGAGGTCCCCTTCGCCAAGCCGGGCAGCCTGACCCGTGTGTACGCGGTCGCCTCCGGCAAGGGCGGCGTCGGCAAGTCCTCGGTGACGGTGAACCTGGCGGCGGCGATGGCGGCCGACGGCCTCAAGGTCGGTGTCGTGGACGCCGACATCTACGGCCACTCCGTGCCGCGCATGCTGGGCGCCGACGGCCGCCCCACCCAGGTCGAGAACATGATCATGCCGCCGTCGGCGAACGGTGTGAAGGTCATCTCGATCGGCATGTTCACCCCGGGCAACGCCCCGGTCGTCTGGCGCGGCCCGATGCTGCACCGCGCTCTCCAGCAGTTCCTGGCGGACGTGTACTGGGGCGACCTGGACGTCCTGCTCCTGGACCTGCCGCCGGGCACGGGCGACATCGCGATCTCCGTGGCCCAGCTCGTCCCGAACGCCGAGATCCTCGTCGTGACCACCCCGCAGCAGGCCGCCGCCGAGGTCGCCGAGCGGGCCGGTTCCATCGCCGTGCAGACCCACCAGAAGATCGTCGGCGTGGTCGAGAACATGTCCGGCCTGCCCTGCCCGCACTGCGGCGAGATGGTCGACGTCTTCGGCACGGGCGGCGGCCAGGTGGTGGCCGACGGTCTGACGCGTACGACCGGTACGTCGGTCCCCGTGCTGGGCAACATCCCGATCGACGTCCGCCTCCGCGAGGGCGGCGACGACGGCAAGCCGGTGGTCCTGACGGACCCGGACTCCCCGGCGGGCTCGGCCCTGCGCGCGATCGCCGGAAAGCTGGGCGGCCGGCAGCGCGGCCTGTCGGGCCTGTCCCTCGGTATCACCCCGAAGAACAAGTTCTGACCGCCATGCCCCTGGGGGCGATGCCCTCAGGGGCGCGGGGAACTGCGCGAGCAAGCACATCGCACCCGCGGTCGCCCACGTGGCCCAGGCCCTACGGCGAAGGGGCGCCGCAACGAACGGCGCCCCACCCTCACGCGTAAGCGGCGATGTCCTTCACCACGGCGAAGCCGAGCCCGTACGCGCTCATGCCCCTGCCGTACGCCCCGACATGAACCCCGGCCGACGTGGACCCGGCGAGCACCCACCCGAACTCCGACTCCCGGTAGTGGAACTGCGTCGGCACCCCGTCCACCGGCAGCGACAGCGTCGACCAGTCGGACCCGTCGAGGTCGTCCGCCAGCACCCACGCCGTCTCCGTCTGCTGCTCCAGCCAGTCGTCCCGCAGCGAGTGGTCCATCTGCCCGGGCCATGTGCAGGACAGCAGTCCCACCCCGGCGAGCCACGCCGCCGAGGACACCGACGTCGCCTCCAGCAGCCCCGTGCCGTCCGCGGTGCGCCGCGGGGGACTCGCCGCCACGGTCACCACGACCGCGAACCTCTCCTTGGCCTCCTGCCCGGACCCGGCGGCATGGTCGCCCAGCACCGTGGGCTCGTCACCGTGCCCGATCGACCCGTGTTCCACGACCCCGTCGGCCGTCGTGCCGACCTGCATCAGCCAGCGCGGGCCGGAGAAGGCCTCGTCGAGGCCGTACCACGGGAAGCGCGCACGCAGGTAGCCGTCGATCGTGCGCCGGGCGGAGGGGACCTGTCGTCCGCTCTCCGCGGCCGGCGTCTGCGCGACTCCCCGACTCGTCGTCTCCATGTGCCCGCACGCCTCCTCGCTCTAGTCGGACCGGAACGGCCCGCCCCCCTTCGGGCGGCGCTGCTTGTTCGCATACGGCTCGCCCACCAACTCGGCAGCATAGCCACACCGCTGCGAGCAGCAGGGAAATCGCCCGGCGCGTGGGCCGCACGGGCGCCTTGATCAGGCCGTACACAGCCCGACCGGAGTATGAAACGCGTCACGCCCACCGGTGCGTACGCGCTGGCGGGAGTCGCTCAGGTGGCGTCCGCGTCGAACGGCGGACGGTCGTCCGGGTCCGTGGTCCCGGGCTTCTTCGTCATGTCGACCCGGGCACCGGAGGAGCCGGAGGACGACGCGGCGGACGTGTCGGAGTCACGGCCCTGGACGGCGTCGGTGACCTCCGCCATCTCCTTCTTCAGGTCGAAGCCGTTGCGGATCTCCTTGAGCCCCAGGTCCTCATTGTCCAGCTGCTTGCGGATGAAGGTCTTGGGATTGAGGTCCTCGAACTCGAAGTCCTTGAACTCCGGGCCCAGTTCCTCCCGGATGTCGTTCTTGGCGCTCTCCGAGAACTCACGGATCTTCCGGATGGTGCGCGACACGTCCTGGATGACCTTGGGGAGCTTGTCCGGACCGAAGACGAGCACGGCGAGGACGATGAGCGTCACCAGCTCGAGCGGTCCTATGTCATTGAACACCTGAAGCTCCTTGCGATGTCCTCGGTCCTCGGCCCTCGGTGGTCATGCGGGTCTTGCCGTGGTCCGGGCCGGATCCACGGTACCCGGCGATCCTGTCCGACCGGTACCGTCCCGAGACCTCCGAGTGCGGGGAGTGGGAGCGCTTTCCTGAATGTCTGCCTTGTTCGTCCCTGTATGGACCGGACCGCACGGCTCAGCCGCCGGAGGACCCGAGGACGAGGGAGACCGTCCGTTCCTTGCCGCCTCGCTCCAGGACCAGTTCCAGCCGGTCGCCGGGGCGGTGGGCACGGGTCTTGACGATCAGTTCCTCACCGGAGTGGACGCGCTGCCCGTCGACCCGGGTGATGACGTCGCCCGCCTTGATACCGGCCTTGGCGCCCGGGCCGCCCCGGGTGACCGGCGGTCCGCCCTCGCTGCCCTCGGTGGCGACGCGGGCGCCGTCGCCCGTGTAGTCCATGTCCAGCGTGATGCCGATCACCGGGTGGGTGGCCTTGCCGGTGTTGATGAGCTCCTCGGCGACGCGCTTGCCCTGGTTGATGGGTATGGCGAAGCCGAGGCCTATGGAGCCGGACTGGCCGCCCTCGGAGTCGGAGCCGCGGTCCGCCGAGCGGATGGCCGAGTTGATGCCGATGACCCGGGCCTGCGAGTCGAGCAGGGGCCCGCCGGAGTTGCCCGGGTTTATGGGCGCGTCGGTCTGGAGCGCGTCGACGTACGACACGTCGGAGCCGTCGCCCTTGTCCCCGCCCGCCGTGATGGGCCGCTGCTTGGCGCTGATGATGCCGGAGGTGACGGTTCCGGCCAGGTCGAAGGGGGCGCCGATGGCGACGACCGGGTCGCCGACCTGGACGTTGTCCGAGTTGCCGAGGGGCAGGGGGGAGAGCCCGCGCACGCCCTTCACCTTCACGACGGCGAGGTCGTAGCCGCTGTCCCGGCCCACCAGTTCGGCCTGGGCGGTCTCCCCGCCGTTGAAGGTCACGGTGATCTCACCGGCTGATCCGGCCGGCCGCACGACGTGGTTGTTGGTGAGGATGTGACCGCGGGTGTCGAGCACGAAGCCGGTGCCGGTGCCCTGCTCCCCGGAGCCGCTCACGTGCAGGGTGACCACGCTGGGCAGGGCCCGTCCGGCGATCCCGGCCACGCTGTCCGCGTCCCGCCCGGCGGCCTCCTTGCCGGCCTGCGGCAACTCGATGGTGCCGACGCCGCCGTTCCTCTCCAGATACGTCCCCGCCACCCCGCCGATGCCCCCGGACAGGAGCGCGAGCAGCACGGCGCCCCCGACGAGCGCCTTCCTGCCCCGCCTGCGGCGCTGCTCGGTGCTCAGCACACCGGCCCCGTTCTGCTGGAGAGGCCCCGCTCCTCCGGGGACCACCGGAGCGGCCCAGGGGTCGTAGCGCCGCCACGGGTCGGGCCCGGGGACGGGAGCCGCTGCGGCAGCGCCGGCTGCCAGCGCCTGACCCGGAGCCGGGGCGGGAACGCCCACTGCCGGGGCCTGCCCGGGGACCGCCGGGGCCTGCGCGGGAACGCCGGGTGCCTGGGCCATCGGAGCCTGGGCGGAAGCGCCGGGTGCCAGGGCCTGCCCGGGAACACCGGGAGCCTGAGCCATCGGAGCCTGGGCGGAAGCGCCGGGTGCCAGGGCCTGCCCGGGAACACCGGGAGCCGAGGCCGGAGCCTGCCCGGCAACGCCGGGAGCGGAGGCCGGAGCCTGGGCGGGAACGCCGGGTGCCTCGGCCGCCGAGGTATGGGCGGTGGGGGTGGGGGCCTCGGAGGACGGCACTGGCGGTGTGCCGCCGTGTGCAGCCGGGACGGGTGTGCCCGGCGGAGCCGGCTGCCCCGGTATCGCCCCGCCCTGCGCGCCCTGCGCTGGTGTCACCGCCGGATGCTGCACGGGCGGCGCGGGCGCCCAGGGGCCTGGCTGGCCGTAGGGCGGGGTGCTGTACGGGTCGGGGTCGTGCAGGGGTGTGGGGGCGCCCTCGGACGGCGTGGCCGACGCGGCCGGGACGCTGTCCTCCACGTCGGTGCCGTCACCGGCCACGACCGCGTCCGGCCGCCTCAGCTCGTAGTCGCCCGCGTCGTCCTGCCGAACCGCTGGCCGTGCCAGTTCGAAGTCCCCGTCGGGGCCGGGAGACCCCGCCGGGCTCACCCCCTGCCCCCGGACCTCGTCCGCGCCCGTTCCCTCCGGCGCCCCGGAAGGGTCCTGCGACCGAGGACGACTCCACCACGTGGCTTTCGTGGGCTTCCCCTCGTCCATGCTCTCCCCACCGCCGCGGCACGGCTCGTCGGCGTGCCGCGGTTCGTCGAATCGGCGCCCGGCCCCACCTCGGCCGGGGCGCCACCCCCCGGATTCAATCAGGTTCGCGCGCCGCTGCGCAGAGGCCGGTCAGCGAGCCGTGCCGGAGGAGGGGGACGGGGAGGCGGACGCCGTCGGGTCCGGGAGGGGCACGGCGAGCAGGGGTGCCGTGATCTCCGGGATGGCGGACCACGAGGTCAGCGCGGCCGACGGGGCGGACTCCAGCGGGCGTATCAGCGGGGACACGGCAGCGGCACCTGCCACCACCGGGGCGGTCAGCGCGTGCACGGCGTTGTGCTGTCCGGCAGGGTGCGGCGCACCCGGCAGCAGCGGCGCCGACACCCCGGTCGGGGCGACGGGGGTGTGGCCGAGCATGCTCTGGCCCCCTTGCAGCTGCCCGAGCAGCGCACCCGTACCGCGGCGCCGCTGGGACTCGGGCTGCGTCGCGGTGCCCGTGCCCTGTGCGCGCGTCGGCGTCACATTGCTCCCCGTGCCGGAACCGCCGCGGGCCTCCGTGTCGGCCGGTGCACCGGTGGTGACACCGCCCAGCGCGATCGCGGCCAGGGACACCGCCCCGGCGGCGGCGAACGCGAACCGCAGCCGTGAGGAGGACCGGTCGGTCTCGGGCCGGCCGACGTCGTGGATACGGAATCCCCTGCCGCCGGCGGGCAGGCCTCGCTCGTGCGCGGGGGCCAGCGCTGCGATGTGCGGCCGGGACGGGGCGTACCCGAACTCGAACCGCTCGCCGCGCTTCGTTCCGAAGGCACCGGACGTTCCGAGCCGTCCGGACAGTCCGCCGGGCAGTCGTCCCCCGCCCGGGGGCAGGCCGTCACCGTCCGGGTCACCTCCCGCGGGTAGTCCCTGCAGGCGGGCCAGGAAGCTCTCGGACGGGGGCGGCGGGGCCGCCTCCGCGAAGACGCTCTTCAGCCGGCGCTGGGCGTCCACCTCCGCCTTGCACTTCGCGCAGGTGGCCACATGCGCCAGTACGCGCTCGCGCGCGTCATGACCGAGCTCTCCGTCCACCAGGGCGGAGAGTCGGTCTCCCAGGTGCTGCTCTGCGAGGTGTCCCTCGGACGACTTCGGCCGTGATCCGCTCACGCGCTCGCGCCCCCTCCTCCCAAGGCGGGAACACGCGGCACGAAGGAGCGGCGCTCGGCACGCGCCTCCGGTGAGCGGTGCGCGAGGGCCTTGCGCAGCTGGGAGCGGCCGCGGTGGATCCGCGAACGGACCGTGCCGAGCTTCACCCCGAGGGTCGCGGCGATCTCCTCGTACGACAGTCCTTCGATGTCGCAGAGCACGACCGCGGCACGGAACTCGGGGGCGAGGGTGTCGAGGGCCTGCTGGACGTCGGCGTCGAAGTGCGCGTCGTTGAAGACCTGCTGGGGCGTGGGCTCCTTGCTGGGCAGCCGCTCGGCCGCGTCCTCGCCGAGCGCGTCGAAACGGATGCGCTGCTTGCGGCGCACCATGTCCAGGAACAGGTTCGTGGTGATGCGGTGCAGCCAGCCCTCGAAGGTGCCCGGTGTGTAGGTCGACAGGGAGCGGAAGACGCGGACGAAGACCTCCTGCGTGAGGTCCTCGGCGTCGTGCTGGTTGCCGGTCAGGCGGTAGGCGAGCCGGTAGACCCGGCCGCTGTGCGTGCTGACGATCTCCTCCCACGTGGGCGGAGTCCACGCCTGCCCGTCCGCGTCGGTGGTGAAGGTCGCGGTCTGGGCGTAGCCGGCGGCGTGGCCGTGGTCAGCGGTGTCGTTCACAGATGTCGGCCTACCCGCCGATCCGAAGAAGCGCCGGAGCACTCCTCCTCGATCCTCAGGCGCAGCCGCACCTCCCCTGTCAGCTCTGGTGGTGTCCAGTGGAGCCCCTACCATAGCCACCTCGCCCGTTAGGACCGGATAAGCGGTTTTACGAGAATTTGATCTGTGCTGGTACGCCTCGTACTGCTGCGTCGGCACTTGCTCGGTGTCCTGGTCCACCGCCTGCCCCCCGTCACGACCGGCACCACTTGCTCATCCCTTTAAACGACCGGTCCCATCTGCGGGTTCCCGTGCCCAACGGATACAGTCACGCCCAGGCATTCACGGGGACAGGAGAGGGTCATTACCGGCAACCGGCAGACGAGCTGGGCGTTCGCCGACGCCTATGTCGCCGAGGACGACGCGCTGCGCTGGGCCCGTGACCGGGCCCGGGAGGCAGGGCTGCGCTCGGTGTCGCCCGGCACGGGCGCCACGCTGGGGTTGCTGGCCGCCTCCGTCGACGCGAAGGCCGTCGCGGAGATCGGGACCGGGTGCGGCGTCTCCGGGATCCACCTCCTGCACGGTATGCGGCCCGACGGTGTCCTGACCACCGTGGACTCCGAGCCGGAGCACCAGCAGTTCGCCCGCCAGGCCTTCCGCTTCTCCGGCTTCGCAAGCAACCGTGCACGTTTCATCCCGGGCCGGGCCCTGGACGTGCTGCCCCGGCTCGCGGACTCGGGCTACGACCTCGTGTTCTGTGACGGTGATCGGCTGGAGGTCATGGACTACCTCGCCGAATCGTTGCGGCTGCTGCGCCCCGGCGGGCTCGTCGTCTTCGAGGGCGCCTTCGCGAACGGCCGGACCGTGGATTCCGGTCCGCAGCCCACGGAGGTGCTGCGGCTGCGGGAGCTGCTACGCGCGGTGCGTGAGAGCCAGGAGCTGGTGCCGTCCCTGCTGCCGGTGGGCGACGGACTGCTGTGCGCGGTGAAGCGGTGACCGGCCGGCATGTCTGAAGGCGCCGGCGCCGGGGCAGACGCGGGTCAGCGGTCGAGAGAACAGCGCCCCGGCACCTCAGGTGATGCCGGGGCAGCTGAAGGGGTATGGTCGCTTGCGCGTCAGCCGACGACCTTCTTGAGGGCGTCGCCCAGCGCGTCGGCCTCGTCCGGGGTCAGCTCGACGACGAGCCGACCGCCGCCTTCGAGCGGAACGCGCATGACGATGCCCCGCCCCTCCTTGGTCACCTCGAGCGGGCCATCACCCGTCCGCGGCTTCATGGCCGCCATGCTCGTTCCCCTTCCTGAAACCCAGCTCATCGTCAAAGCCGACGGCCCCTGAGAAGGGCACACGTGCGGCCCTTGTGGCAGGACACGCGACACCGGCATCGAACACATTGCTTCCCAGCCATTATCCCGCATCTCAGGACCCGATGACCAACATCGGTCGGCATCGCTTGGGCAACGCACGCGAGCAAAACCACTCAATTCGGCGATGAGGCTGCGATACTCCGCCACCGCGCACACATCCACCGAAGGGAAACGGACGGGTTTTGTTTGACGCAGGTCACACGTCCGGTCCGGTCCCCGCCCGCCGATCTCCGTCATGCTGTCCTGCAGGCGGGACGTACCGGCCGGTACGTCCTCGAGCCGCGACACGGAGGGGATACGTCATGGCCGACACCGTGCTCTACGAGGTGAGTGACGGGCTCGCGACGATCACGCTGAACCGCCCGGAGGCGATGAACGCGCTGAACGTGGCGGCCAAGGTCGCCCTGCGGGAGGCGGTCGAGTCCGCTGCGGACGACACCGCGGTGCGGGCGGTGCTGCTGACGGCGGCCGGGGAACGGGCGTTCTGCGTGGGACAGGACCTCAAGGAGCACATCGGGCTGCTGGCCCAGGACCGGGAGACCGGCTCGGGGCAGACCATGAGCACGGTCCGGGAGCACTACAACCCGATCGTGCGGGCGCTGGCCGGGGCGGCGAAGCCGGTCGTGGCCGCGGTGAACGGAGTGGCGGCCGGGGCGGGCTTCGGCTTCGCGCTGGCGGCCGACTACCGGATCGTGGCGGACACGGCGGCGTTCAACACCTCCTTCGCCGGGGTGGCGCTGACCGCCGACTCGGGGATCTCCTGGACGCTGCCGAGGGTCGTCGGACCGGGCCGGGCCGCTGACCTGCTGCTCTTCCCGCGGAACATCGGCGCGCAGGAGGCGTACGAGCTGGGTATCGCGAATCGGCTGGTGCCGGCGGACGAGCTGCGGGCGGAGGCCGAGAAGGTGGCGCGGGCGCTGGCCGAGGGGCCGACGGTGGCGTATGCGGCCCTGAAGGAGTCGGTGGGCTTCGGGCTGACGCACTCCCTGGGGGAGACGCTGGAGAAGGAGGACGAGTTGCAGACCCGGGCCGGGTCCTCGGAGGACCACGCGATCGCGGTGCGCGCCTTCGTCGACAAGGAGAAGCCGAAGTACCTGGGGCGGTAGCGCTGTCCCGGGACGCGTGCGGGGGCCGGTACGCGGTTCCCCGCGCACGCGTCCCGGCCGGGTCGGGCCGTCTGAGTAACCCAAGTTCAGAGCGCTGAGAAGCGGAGGCTGTTCATGAAGAAGATCCCCGGCGAAAGCCGCGGGACGAGCCCGTTCGGGTCGCGGCTCGGAGGGCTGGGGCTGGGGGTGGTCTGGTTCGCCTTCCTCGCCGTTTCGGACCCGGCGCGTCCCCTGTGGTTGCGTATCGGCTACGGCGTGACCGCGCTCGTCTTCGCCGCGGGCATGACGGCCGAGCTGGTCATGACGGGCAAGCGCCGGCACGGGGCCGCCAAGGACCTCACCGACGAGCGCTCCTGAGTGACGCCGGGCCGCGCCACCGGCGGGTTCCCCGCATGGACCCGAGCGGCCGGAGCCGGGACCTCTAGAAGGCGCCCCTGGCGACGCAGCTCTCCAAGTGGTCGTCGACCAGGCCGCACGCCTGCATCAGGGCATACGCCGTCGTCGGGCCGACGAAGCGCAGCCCCCGCTTCTTCAGTGCCTTCGACAGGGCCGTCGACTCGGGGGTCACGGGCGGTACGTCGGCCAGGGCCTTCGGGGCCGGACGGGCGGCCGGGTCGGGGGCGTGGGACCAGATCAGGTTGTCCAGGTCGCCCGGGGCCCACTGGGCCAGCACGCGGGCGTTGGCGAGGGTCGCGTCGATCTTGGCGCGGTTGCGGATGATGCCGGTGTCGGCCAGGAGGCGCTCGCGGTCCGCGTCGGTGAACGCGGCCACGGACGCGATCTTGAAGTCGGCGAACGCGGCGCGGAAGCCGGGGCGGCGGCGCAGGATCGTGATCCAGGACAGCCCGGACTGGAAGGCCTCAAGGCTCAGGCGCTCGTAGAGCGCGTCGTCGCCGTGGACCGGGCGGCCCCACTCCTCGTCGTGGTACGTCAGGTACTCCGGGGCGGACAGGGCCCAGGGGCAGCGCAGTCCGCCGTCCGGACCGGCGAGCGCGGTGCCGTCACTCACGGCCGGTCCTCCGGGCGCGGGGCGGGCTTGTCCATGGGCACGTGCTTCTCCCCGGACGGACGCGCCGGACCGTGGGCGGAGGCCTCCCGCGCTCCGGCCAGCGCGGATTCCAGGTCGGCGATGCGGGCGTCGCGCTCGGCGAGCTCGGCCCCGAGGCGGCCGAGCGCGTCGTCCACGTCCGACATGCGGTAGCCGCGGGCGGCGAGCGGGAAGCGGAGGGCCTCCACGTCGGCGCGTTCGACCGGGCGGTCCGGGGGCAGCGGGTCTCTCAGCCGCTCGGGGGCGGCCTCGGGCAGCGGTCCGTTCTCGCCGCCGCCCACCACGGCGAGCGTCACCGCGGCGACCACGACGGCCAGCGCGACGACCAGGAACAGGAACATGACCATCGCGGCCCCCACGGTCGAACGGGTCTAGGTCCTCGGACGTCTTCCGGGGACGATGCTGTCAGGCTCCGATCGTGCCATGCGAGTCCGGCGGTTAGGGTCGCAGGCGGCGGAAGACGGGCACGTAACAGGAAAGGTCACAGGGGATGCTCAGGCTGGGCAGGCGGGAATTCGAGCCGCACGAGCCGGTGATCATGGCGATCGTGAACCGGACGCCGGACTCCTTCTACGACCAGGGGGCGACCTTCCGTGACGAGCCGGCCCTCGCGCGCGTGGAGCAGGCGGTGGCGGAGGGGGCCGCGATCATCGACATCGGCGGGGTCAAGGCCGGGCCGGGCGAGGAGGTCACGGCCGAGGAGGAGGCCCGGCGGACGGTCGGCTTCGTGGCGGAGGTGCGGCGGCGCTTCCCGGACGTGATCATCAGCGTGGACACCTGGCGGGCCGAGGTCGGCGAGGCCGTGTGCGAGGCGGGGGCGGACGTGCTGAACGACGCCTGGGGCGGGGTGGACCCGGGCCTCGCGGAGGTCGCCGCTCGCTACCGGGTGGGGCTGGTGTGCACGCACGCGGGGGGCGCGGAGCCGCGGACCCGGCCGCATCGGATCGAGTACGACGACGTCATGGCCGACATCCTGGATGTGACGGTCGGACTGGCCGAGCGGGCGGCGGAGCTGGGGGTGCCGCGGGAGTCGATCATGATCGACCCGGGACATGACTTCGGGAAGAACACGCGGCACAGTCTGGAGGCGACGCGGCGGCTGGACGAGATGGCCGCCACGGGGTGGCCGGTGCTGGTGTCGCTGTCCAACAAGGACTTCGTCGGGGAGACGCTGGACCGGCCGGTGAAGGAACGGGTCGTCGGGACACTGGCGACGACGGCGGTGTCGGCGTGGCTCGGGGCGCAGGTGTACCGGGTGCACGAGGTCGCCGAGACGCGGCAGGTGCTGGACATGGTCGCGGCGATCGCGGGGCATCGGGCTCCTGCCGTCGCGCGGCGCGGGTTGGCCTAGGCGAGGTACCAGGGGGCTCCGGCTCCCTGGACCCCCGGGCCTGTGCCCACCCGCCGCCCGACACGGCCGGACAGGAGGCTGGACTCTAAAGCCCCCCGCTACCTGCCCGCCTCCTTCGACACGAGTGCCACCGCCTCGTCCACGTCGTCCGTCACGTGGAACAGCAGCAGGTCCTTCTCCGCGGCCTTCCCCTGGGCGATGACCGTGTCCTGGAGCCAGCTCACCAGGCCGCCCCAGTACTCGCTGCCGAAGAGGACGATGGGGAAGCGGGTGACCTTCTGGGTCTGGACCAGCGTGAGGGCCTCGAAGAGTTCGTCGAGGGTGCCGAGGCCGCCGGGCAGGACCACGAAGCCCTGGGCGTACTTGACGAACATCATCTTCCGGACGAAGAAGTAGCGGAAGTTCAGGCCGATGTCGACGTACGGGTTCAGCCCCTGCTCGAACGGCAGCTCGATGCCGAGGCCGACCGAGACGCCGCTCGCCTCGACGGCGCCCTTGTTGGCCGCCTCCATCGCGCCCGGGCCGCCGCCCGTGATGACCGCGAAGCCCGCGTCGACCAGGCCCCTGCCCAGCCGGACGCCCGCCTCGTACTCGGGTGAGTCCGCCGGAGTCCGGGCCGAGCCGAAGACGCTGATCGCGGGCGGGAGTTCGGCGAGCGTACCGAAGCCCTCGATGAACTCCGACTGGATGCGCAGCACGCGCCAGGGGTCGGTGTGCACCCAGTCCGAGGGGGCTCGCTCGTCGAGCAGCCGCTGGTCGGTGGTGCTGGCCTGCACCTGGTCCCGCCGCCGGAGGACCGGGCCCAGGCGCTTCTCCTCCGGCGGCTGCCTCTTCCCCTCGGGGTTGCCGGTCGCCATGTGCGCTCCCTCCGTCGTGCCTGTCTTTCCACCTCAGCGTAGATCTACGCGGGTTACGAACGAGGGACCTGAGCATGTCCGCGTTGGAGCGCCGTAAACACGATGGCGTCCGGTCGGGGTCAGGCGGTCAGCCAGTTCCGCAGCCGCTCCTCGCCCGCGAGGATCTTCGCGGTCTCCACGCGCTCGTCCCGCTTGTGCGCCAAGTGGGGGTTGCCGGGCCCGTAGTTGACCGCCGGAACGCCCAGGGCGGAGAAGCGGGAGACGTCCGTCCAGCCGTACTTGGGCATCGGGGTGCCGCCGACCGCCTCGATGAACGCCTTGGCGGCCGGGTGGGACAGGCCGGGCATCGCCGCGGAACTGTGGTCGACCACCTCGAACTCCTCCACCCCGCAGTCCGCGAAGACCTCACGGACGTGGGCCACGGCCTCCTCGGGCGTGCGGTCGGGGGCGTAGCGGAAGTTGACCGTGACGACGCACTCGTCGGGGATGACGTTGCCGGCCACTCCCCCGCTGATGCCGACGGCGTTCAGGCCCTCGCGGTACTCCAGGCCGTCGATCACCGGCCGGCGCGGCTCGTAGGAGGCGAGGCGGGCGAGGATCGGGGCGGCGGCGTGGATGGCGTTGGAGCCCATCCAGCCGCGGGCCGAGTGGGCCCGCTCGCCGGTGGTCTTCAGCAGCACTCGCAGGGTGCCCTGGCAACCGCCCTCGACCTGGCCGTCCGAGGGTTCCAGCAGGACCGCGAAGTCACCCGCGAGCCAGTCGGGGCGGGTCTCGGCGACGTGCTTGAGGCCGTTCAGCTCCGCGGCGACTTCCTCGTTGTCGTAGAAGACGAAGGTCAGGTCGCGGTTGGGGGCCGGGACCGTGGCCGCGATGCGCAGCTGCACGGCGACGCCCGACTTCATGTCGCAGGTGCCGCAGCCCCACAGGACGCCGTCCTCGTCGAGCCGGGAAGGGACGTTGCCGGCGATGGGGACGGTGTCGATGTGGCCGGCCAGGATCACCCGCTCGGATCGGCCCAGGTTCGTCCTGGCCACGACGTTGTTGCCGTACCGGTCGACCGTCAGGTGGGGCAGCGCGCGCAACGCTGCCTCGATGGCGTCCGCGAGCGGCTTCTCGGTGCCGCTCTCGGAGCGGAAGTCGACGAGCCGGGCGGTGAGCCGCGCGGCGTCCAGCGTGAGGTCAAGCGAGGTGTCGGCCATGGCGTCGACCCTAACGCGCCAGGTCCGGGGCCCACTGTGCGCATCCGGCCCAGGGCACTCCGTACTCTCCAGTATTTTGTACGGCGTGTCAGAGCCGTCCCCCACCCCCAAGCGCCGTGGCCGTCTCTTCCGGGCCGGATCCGCGTTCGTGATCCTGCTCGCGGTCGCCGGTTACCTCGTCGTGCAGTACATCACCGGAGGCACCGGTGGTCCGGGCTGCAAGGTCGTCTCCGGAAAGGGCGACGGAGCGTCGTACGAGTTCACGCCCGAGCAGGCGGTGAACGCGGCGACGATCACCGCGGTCGGCACCGGGCGCGGGCTGCCGGAACGGGCGGTGACCATCGCGCTGGCGACCGCGCTGCAGGAGTCGGCCCTGCGCAACATCAGCCACGGCGACCGGGACTCCCTCGGCCTGTTCCAGCAGCGGCCCTCGCAGGGCTGGGGCACGCCGAAGGAGATCATGGATCCGGCGTACTCGGCCGGCGAGTTCTACGACCATCTGGTCAAGGTGCCCGGCTACACACGGCTGCCCCTCACCGTCGCCGCCCAGCGGGTGCAGCGCAGCGGGTTCCCGCAGGCCTACGCCAAGCACGAGCCGGACGCGGCGCTGCTCGCCGCCGCGCTCACCGGGCAGTCCGCCGCCACGCTGACCTGCGAGGGCCGCCCGGCCGCGACCCGGGCGACCGGCCCGGACGGGGTGCGGGCCGCGCTGGTGCGGGACTTCGGGCGTGATGTGCTGGCGCCGGCCGGTGCCCAGGTGGGTGGCTCTTCCACGGCCACTCCGGCGCCGTCCCCGAGCGGTCCGGCCGCATCCGGCGGGCGGACCGTGACGCTGCCGGTGGCCGGGGACACCGGCTCGGCCACCGGGCGCGACGCCGGGCGGCGCGGCTGGCAACTGGCGCACTGGGCCGTGGCCAACGCCTCCGAGCTGCACATCGCGCGGGTCACGTACGCGGGGCGGGAGTGGGTGGCCGGGAACACCGCCAGCCAGTGGCGGACCGCCTCGGCCGGGGGCACCGCCGGTGGGCAGCGGGACACGGAGGCCGTCCGCATCGTCACCATGCGGTAGCGCCGCGGCGCTACCGCGCAGGGGTACGGGGACTCCCCCAGGGGGGTTACGCCTGCGGCTCGGCCGCGAGGGTGCGCGCGGCTTTTCGCACGCTCGCCCGGGAATCCCCGAAATCCCTTGGGAGCCAAGGGGCGGAAGGATTCAGCGGGCTCACCGGCGAGGGTGTCATCGCCCGTTCGTCCACCCCGATTATGCGACGCATTGCCAATTCTTTACGTTGCGACGCCGCAACCTTCGCGGGCTTCGAGCGGTAGTCACTGCGTCCGAGCCGGGGTGGTCGACAGCCAGTCGACCGGCTCCGGAGCCGGTCGGACATCCACGAACCTCACTGTTCTCTGCGTCGAAGGAGCACCATGTCCCTCCCCCTGACCCGCCGGATCGCCCGCGCCGCGCTGATCGTCGCTGCCGGAGCGGCTGCCGGGGTCGGCGCGGCCGGCTCCGCCAGCGCGGCCCCCGAGCTGCCGGCCAACCCGAACCTCGGCGGGCTGACCGCCCTGGACGGGGCGAGTGTCGGCAACACCGTCGACGGCACCGCGCGGGACGTCACCAAGTCCGCGGGCGACACCGGCGGCAAGACGGTCAAGAAGGCGGTCCCGTCCGCGGGCAAGGCCGGCGGCAAGGTGGTCAAGCAGGCCACGCCCGCCGCGCAGAAGACGGCCGGTGACGCGGCGGGCACCGCCGGGCAGCTCGTCGGCGAGACGGCCGGTTCCGCCCAGGGGGGTCTGCCGACGGGTGCCCTGACGAAGGGCAAGGCGCCGGCCAAGGGCAAGCTGCCGACCAAGGGCCTGCCGGCGAAGGGCCTGCCGATCGGCTGACGCCGGGCTGTCACCGCCGAAGGGGTCCAGGGAGTTTCCCTGGACCCCTTCGGCCTGTGCGTTCCCACGGGCGCGCTACAGGCGTCGTACCGCCGCCGCGACCCTCTCGTCCGTCGCCGTCAGGGCGACCCGGACGAACTCCGCGCCCGCCTCGCCGTAGAAGTCGCCCGGCGCCACGAGGATGCCCCGGTCCGCGAGGTGGGCGACCGTGTCCCAGCAGGATTCACCCCGGGTGGCCCACAGGTAGAGGCTGGCCTCGCTGTGCTCGATGCGGAAGCCGTGGGACAGGAGCGCCTCGCGCAGGAGCGCGCGGCGGGCGGCGTAGCGCTCACGCTGGACGCGGACGTGGTCGTCGTCGCTCAGCGCCGCCACGACCGCCGCCTGCGTCGGCGCGGACGTCATCATGCCGCCGTGCTTGCGGATCTCCAGGAGTGGGCCGAGGACGGCCGGGTCACCGGCCAGGAACGCCGCGCGGTAGCCGGCGAGGTTCGAGCGCTTGGAGAGGGAGTGGACGGACACGATGCCGTCGAAGGAGCCGCCGTTGACCTCGGGGTGCAGGACCGAGACCGGGTCGGCCTCCCAGCCCAGCTCCAGGTAGCACTCGTCGGAGAAGAGCAGGATGCCGTGCGAGCGGGCCCAGGCGACGATGCGGGTGAGTTCCGCCTTCGACAGGACCTTGCCGGTGGGGTTCGACGGGGAGTTCAGCCAGAGGAGCTTCAGGCCTTCGGGGTCCAGGTCCGTCGGATCGTCGTAGACCTCGTGGTCGGCGCGGGCCAGGCGGGCGCCGACCTCGTACGTCGGGTAGGCCAGGCGCGGGTAGGCCACCCGGTCGCCGGGGCCGAGGCCCAGCTGGGTCGGGAGCCAGGCGACGAGTTCCTTGGAGCCGACGATCGGCAGCACGTGGCGGTGGGTGACGCCCCGGGCGCCGAGACGGCGCTCCACCCAGCCGGTGATCGCGTCGCGCAGCTCGGGCGTGCCCCAGACGGTCGGATAGCCCGGCGTATCGGCCGCGGCGACCAGCGCCTTCTGGATCAGCTCGGGGACCGGGTCGACCGGGGTGCCCACGGACAGGTCCACGATGCCGTCCGGGTGGGCGGCGGCTGTGGCCTTGTACGGCGTCAGCTTGTCCCAGGGGAAGGTGGGAAGGCGGTCGGAGACTGCGGACACGGGTTCTGGCTCACTTTCTGGTTCGCACGAGCCGAGTGACGGCAAACGCCTCGGTCCCGTACGGCGATCAGAGCGTGATCGGGCCGTACGGGACCGAGGCGGCACGGTGTGCGGGCCGCTCGCGGTGACTAGGCCTGCGGCGGCAGCGCGGCGATGAAGGGGTGGTCGCGCTCGATCAGCCCCAGCTTGCTGGCGCCGCCGGGCGAGCCGAGCTCGTCGAAGAACTCGACGTTCGCCTTGTAGTAGTCCTTCCACTCCTCCGGGGTGTCGTCCTCGTAGAAGATCGCCTCGACCGGGCAGACCGGCTCGCAGGCACCACAGTCGACGCATTCGTCCGGGTGGATGTACAAGGACCGCTGGCCCTCGTAGATGCAGTCGACCGGGCACTCCTCGATGCACGCCTTGTCCTTGACGTCGACACAAGGCTGCGCGATGACGTAGGTCACGCTGTCGTTCCTCCTCGATAGGGCGCTGGCGGGCCTCCTCAGGCTCCGCCGCCTGGCGCGCGGGAGCGCGGCGTCGTCGATGCCCGCCCCTAGTATCTCCGTTCCTGGGCATGATCCGAACAGGAGGGGTGAACTGACCTGTGGAAATCTCTGCCGCCGGGCGACTCGAGGTCCGTATCACCACTGCTGACGTGGGAAAACGGGTCTCAGTGCGGAGCTTGATCGAACATGAGGCTCCTGGTGAGAAGTTCACCGACACGGTCGGTGTTCTCACATCATGGGACAAAGGTGTGCTGCTGATCACACGGAAGGGCGGCGAGAGCGTCCGGATCGCGGAATCCGCGCTGGTCGCGGGCAAGGTGGTGCCCTCCGTCCCGGCGCGTCGCCGCGGCCCCGCCGCCTCCTACGGGGAACTGGCCCGGGTCGCCGCGCGGTCCTGGCCTCCCGTGGAGAGCGAGCGGCTCGGCGAGTGGGAGCTGCGGGCCGCCTCCGGGTTCACACGGCGGGCCAACTCGGTGCTGCCGCTCGGTGACCCGGGTGTGCCGCTCGACGAGGCGCTCGGCGCGGTGCGCCGGTGGTACGCCGAGCGCGGGCTGCCCGCCTACGTCCAGACCGCGACCGGTGCCGACGGCACGCAGGAACTGCTCTGTGCCGAGCTCGAGAAGCGCGGCTGGGTGCGGGAGGTGACCGCCGAACTGTGGACCGCAGCGCTCGCACCGGTCGCCGACCGCGCCGATCCGTCGGGGGTCGTGCTGTCCCGGGAGGCGGACGGGGCGTGGCTGGCCCGCTACCGGCGCAAGGCGGTGGGTGAGGTGGCGCTGCGGGTCCTCCAGGGCGGGCCGTCGGTGTGGTTCGCGACCGTGCCCGGCGCGGTGGACGGGGCCCCTCCGGCCGCCATCGGGCGGTGTGCCGTGGACGGGCGGTGGGCCGGGTTCGCCGCGGTCGAGGTCGATCCGGCGCTGCGGCGGCAGGGCGTGGGCACGGCCGTGATGGCGGCGCTGGCGCGGCGAGCGCTCGACGAGGGCGCCTCGGCGGCGTGGCTCCAGGTGGAGGCCGACAATGAGGGAGCGCGGGCGTTGTACGCCGGGATGGGTTTCGCCGCGCACCACGCCTATCACCACTACCGGGCGCCGGATGCCGACGGCACCGGAAGCGGCCGGTAACCGATCGTCGTGAGAGGGCACGAGCCAGTCATGCGTCCCCCGCATCCCCCGCCTCCCGAACGTTCCGCCGAGTTGCGGCGGCGATTCGCCGAAGAGGCCCGGTCCGAGCGGCCCGATCTGTCGACGCTGTGCCTGCTGGTGGGCGCGGAGGCGGACGGCGCTCTGGACGAGGCGGGCCTGGACGCGGCGCAGGTCGAGCTGGACCGGCTGGCCGGGCTGCTGCCGTACCGGCCCGGGGGGCCGCGGGCGTGGGCGGTCGCCCTGCGGGAGCTGCTCGGTGACCGGCTGGGTTATCACGGCACTCCGGCCGACTACCGGCGGCTGGAGTCCTCGCTGCTGCACGAGGTGCTGCGGCGGCGTCGTGGGCTGCCGATCCTGCTGTCCGTGGTGTGGATGGAGGTGGCCCGGCGGGCCGGGGCGCCGGTGTACGGGGTGGCGCTTCCGGGTCATTTCGTGGTCGGTTTCGGGGCCGACGAGGGGCGGGTGCTGGCCGATCCGTTCGACGGAGGGCGGGTGCTGACCGGGGCGGACGCGGAGTTGCTGGTGGTGGGCGCCACGGGGGACCGGCTGGAGCCGTCGATGTTGCGGCCCGCTGATCCGCTGGATGTGGTGCTGCGGATCCTGAACAACGTACGGGCGTGGGCCGCGGCCCGGCCCGAACGGTCGGATGTGGCGTTGTGGGCGGTCGAGCTGTCGCTGCTGTTGCCGTCGCATCCGGCCCGGCTGCGGTACGAACGGGCGCAGCTGCTGGTGCGGCGGGGGGATTTCCTCGGCGGAGCCCTGGAGCTGGAGGCCTACGCGGAGGTGGTGGGGGCGGTGGACGCGTCCGCGGCCGAGGGGGTGCGGGGGGAGGCGTCGGCGGCCAGGGCCATGCTGAACTGACCGCGGCGGCTTCTCTCGCGCGGCCGGGCCGCCTCGGCCCGGTTTCTCACCGCCCGTCTCGGGACGGAAGCGACTGCTCCGCCCAGATGATCTTTCCCTCGGGGAGCTGACGGGTGCCCCAGCCCTGGGTGAGCTGGGCGACGAGGAGCAGTCCGCGTCCGCCCTCGTCGAAGGTACGGGCCCGGCGCAGGTGTGGGGCGGTCGTGCTGCCGTCAAAGACCTCGCAGATGAGCGTGCGGTCGTAGATCAGTCTGAGTTCGATGGGGGGCCGGCCGTAGCGGATGGCGTTGGTGACCAGTTCGCTGACGACCAGCTCGGTGACGAACACCGCATCGTCGAGCCCCCACTCGGACACCTGCCTGCAGGCGGCCTTGCGTGTCTCGGCGACCGCGGCGGGATCCGGCGACACCGGCCAGCCGGCCACATGGGACGCGTCGAGGGCTCGCGTGCTCGCCACCAGGAGCGCCACATCGTCGTGGCGCTCCACGAGCAGGGTGCGCAGCAAGGCGTCGCAGGTGGCCTCCAGATCACGAGCCGGTCGCCGCAGCACCTCGCGCATGGCGGCGATCCCCTCGTCGATGTCACGGCCGCGGGCCTCGACGAGTCCGTCCGTGTAGAGGACGAGCAGGCTGCCCTCGGCCAGCTCCAGCTCGGTCGACTCGAAGGGCAGGCTGCCCAGGCCGAGGGGAGGCCCTGCCGGAACCTCCAGGAACTCGACGGTGCCGTCGGGTGCCACCATGGCGGGCACGGGGTGGCCCGCCCGGGCGATCGTGCAGTGGCGGGAGACCGGGTCGTAGACGGCGTAGAGGCAGGTGGCACCGACGTCACCGTCGGACAGGGCCAGGGTGGCTCCCCCGCCGGCCGGGTGGTTGACCAGGTCGTCGAGGTGAGTCAGCAACTCGTCGGGGGGCAGGTCGACGTCTGCCAGCGTGCGGACGGCGGTGCGCAGCCGCCCCATGGTCGCCGAGGCCTGGATGCCGTGGCCCACGACGTCGCCGACGACCAGGGCGACCCGGGCACCGGAGAGCGGAATGACGTCGAACCAGTCGCCGCCCACACCGGCCCGGGCGCTGGCGGGCAGATAGCGGTAGGCGACCTCCAGGGCCGCCTGCTCGGGGAGACGCTGCGGCAGCAGGCTGTTCTGCAACGTGAGGGAGGTGTCGCGCTCACGGGTGTAGCGCCGGGCGTTGTCGATGCACACGGCGGCGCGGGCGGTGATTTCCTGGCCCAGCAGCAGATCGTCCTGCTCGAAGCGCTGGGGCCGCCGGTGGCGGGAGAAGGTGGCCACTCCCAGGGTGAGGCCACGCGCGCGCATGGGCACCGCCAGCACCGAATGGAAACCGAAGCGCCGCATCCGTTCGGCCCGTTGCGGGGCCGTCCGGTCCAGATCGTCGAGGGCGGCGGGGGTGATGTGCTCGATGACCGGCCGCCCCGCGGCCAGGCAGACCGCCGCGGTGGAGCCCTCCGGATAGGCCGCCACCGTCCCGTGCGGCACCACGGCTTCGGGGCGGCCCTCCAGAACCGACTGGGAGGCGACCCGCCGCAACATCACCGGACCGTGCGGCGCGCCCTGCGGGGGGTCCTCGCCCCCTTCGATCGCGGGCAGGAGATCGACGGTGACGAAGTCCGCGAACCGCGGGACGGCCACGTCGGCGAGTTCCTGAGCGGTACGGGGCAGGTCCAGGGTGCTGCCGATCCGCAGGCTGGCGTCGTCGACCAGGACCAGCCGCTGCCGGGCGAGGTACTGCTCCGTCACGTCGTGCGCCGACAGCAGGACACCTTCGACGCGCCGCCCGCCGGCGTCCCGCACCGGGACGAGGGACACCGACCACACGCTCTCCCGTTCGTGGCCGGCGAGGTGCAGCGCGGCTCCCAGCTCCTGGAGACGACCGGTCCGCAGCGCGGTCCGCATGCCCTCCTCGGTCCGCTCGCTCTCCGGGTCGAGGACGATCTCCGTCACCCGCAGACCGCGCATCTCCTCCTCGGGCAGGCCGATCACCCGCTCCATGTCCGCGTTCGCCCAGCGCAACCGCAGTCCGGCGTCGTACAGGGCCATGGAGTAGGGAGCCTGCGCGAAACCACGCCGCACGAACGCATCGCCCTCGGGCGTCGGTTCCGGACGGGCGACCGGTGACACCAGCAGCCAGTCGTCGTCCCCGTCGTGCTCCCGGTGATGGGCCAGCAGCCCGACGGCGAGCCGGTGACCGTCCCGGTGCAGCAGCGTGACCGTCCCGCTCCACCTTCGCAGGCCGGTGAGCGAGGCCGGCACCTGGGCGTCAGCGGCGTCCGCCAGCAGCCGGGCCGCGCTGCGGCCGATCACTTCCCGGGCCCGGTATCCGAGCAGCCGGCGGGCCCCCTCGTTCCACGCGGTCACGACACCGTGACCGTCGACGACGGCCCTGGCCGTGGCCGCCTCGTCGACCCCTGGCTGCGGCCAGGCGCTGGACGGGCCCTCGTCCCGGGCGGACGGGGATCCGGTCATGACCTCACCTCGCCTCACTCCGCCCGCGTCCGTCTGCCCGGGAGCGCCCCTGACCCGAGATGCGCCGCACCTTCACCTCTTACGACACTAGACATCAAGGGTGACAGATTGGTGCGAATGGGTCCTCATGACGGGACGGCGGCACCCACCCCGGACGGAGGGCAGCATCCATGGCTGTCATCGACGAGAAGTGGCCGGACCGGGCCGAGTGGGCCGGCAAGATCTACAGCTCGGGCTGGCGTGAGCCCGAGGGCGGGATCCGTCAGGTGATCGAACCGCCCGCCGGGGGCGCGCCGGTCGACATCGGCGTCGCCTCCCCCGCGGACGTCGCCCGGGCCGGCGCGCGGGCCGCCGAGGCCGCCGGGGAGTGGGCGGCGGCAGGTCCTTCCGATCGCGTCGAGGTCCTGCTGCGCGCGTATGACGCCCTGCGTGAACGCGCCGGCACCTTCCGCGGCTGGATCGTCCGCGAGTCGGCCGGCGTCCCGGCCAAGGGCGACTACGAGATCAGCGCCGCCCTCGCCCAACTGAGACACGCCGTCGGACTCGCCTCCCTGCCCCGGGGTGAGGTCCTGGAGCCGCAGGTCCCCGGTGGGACCAGCCTGGCGTGGCGGGTGCCGCTCGGTGTCGTCGGTGTGGTCAACCCCTGGAACGCGCCGCTCCTGTTCGCGATGCGCGCGCTGGCACCCGCGCTCGCGCTGGGCAATGCCGTGCTGCTCAAACCCGACCCGCTCACCCCGGTGTCCGGAGGCGTCCTCCTGGCGCGGCTCTTCGAGGACGCCGGACTGCCCGACGGGCTGCTGCACGTCCTGCCGGGCGGCGCGGAGACCGGGCAGGCGGTCGCCGCGGACCCGAATGTCGCCATGGTCGTGTTCACCGGCTCCACCGAGGCCGGACGCGCCGTGGCCCGGGTGGCGGGTGAGGGGCTGAAGCGGGTCGTGCTGGAGCTCGGCGGCAAGAACTCGCTCATCGTGCTCGACGACGCGGATGTGGAGGCGGCCGCCTTGGCCGGGGCGGTGAGCAGCTTCGGCTACGGGGGACAGGCGTGCGTCGCGGCAGGCCGCCACCTGGTCCATGCCGACCTGGCCGGGGCGTACACCGACGCGCTGGTCGGGCACGCGCGGGCCATGCGCCTCGGCGACCCGGCCGAGGAGGGGGTGAGCCTCGGCCCGGTCGTCAGCGAACGGCAGGTCACCAGGATCGAGCGCATCGTCGACGAGAGCGTGGCCGCCGGGGCGCGGGTACTCACGGGCGGCCGGCGCGACGGGCTCTTCTACCCGCCGACCGTCCTGGACCACGTCGACCGGGCCATGCCCGTGTTCACCGAGGAGATCTTCGGCCCCGTCGCCCCCGTCACGCCCTTCCGCAGCGAGGCCGAGGCCGTCGAGATCGCCAACGACACCGCGTACGGCCTGACGGCCGCCGTGCACTCCGGCTCCGCGCCGAGGGCGGTCGCTGTCGCCGAGCGGCTGCGCACCGGCATGGTCCACATCAACGACGTGTCCGCCAAGGACGCCGCGAACGCCCCCTTCGGGGGCATGGGCGTCTCCGGCAACGGCTCCCGCATCGGCGGCACGGCCAGCCTGGAGCAGTTCACCCAGTGGCGCTGGATGACGGCACCGGGACCGGCGTGACATCGGGGCGCGCGAGAGCCCCGGCCCTCACCGGGCCGGGGCTCTCGCCGGACTGCCGGCCGGAGGTCAGTTCGGCTTGGTGTCGATGACCACGGTGCGCTCCGCCGCCGTCTTGCCGCGCAGCGCCTTGCGCAGCGCGGTGACGACGTCCTGCGGCAGCACGTCGCGCTTTCCGGTCGCGGTCTCGATCTTCACGCCGTCGAAGGTCGTGCCGTACGCCGCCTTGAGCGCCTGAAGGTCGTAGGTGTCCACGAGCTTGCCGTCGACGGCCTTGAACCCGAGGATCTTCGGCAGCGACAACGCGCCGAACGGAATGCTGTGCGCCGGGTCGGTCTGCACGATGGCCTTGGCGGACATCGCGGGCTGCGCGAAGTCCTTCAGCACCCGGTCGACCTCGGCGTTCGAGACGGTCGGCTCGCGGGTGGTGGTCGGCAGGTTCACCGTGCCGGCCGCGCCGGTCTCCACCTGGGTGCGGTACGCCTCCTCGATCGCGGCCGTCGACTTGGCGATGTCGACGCCCTTGCCCGTCCTGCCGTACACGGGGACGGCCTTGCCGCCCTCGAACTTGATCGTGCCGTCGCTCGCCGAGCCGCCGCCGCCCGCCGCGTTCTCGAGGGAGGCGTGCAGCTTCTCCTCGTCGACGGGCATGACCGGGGTGACGACGCGGTGGTTGCCGAAGAGGGAGCCGACGACCGAGATCGGGTTGTAGTCGCTCTTCGCCGCCGCGTCGGCCGTGGCGTCCATGTCGAACTGGAGTCCGGCCTTGTCCGGGTCGAGGGACACGGTCCTGCCGCCCACCGACAGCTTCAGCGGCTTGCCCACGTTGCCGTCGAAGGCCTCGTCGAGCTTCTTGACCGCGCCGTCGCGGGTGGTGCCGCCGATGTCGACGCCGAGCACGGTGGTGCCCTTGGGCACGTCGGTGCGGTTCATCAGCAGCCCGGCGCCGTAGACGCCACCGGCGGCCACGACCACGCCCGCCGCGAGCAGCACGAGCTTGTTGCGGCCCTTCTTCTTCGGCGCCTTCGTGGAGCTCGCCGGGGCCGGGGAGGCCGGCTCGGGCAGCCTCGGGGCCGTGTGGGGCACCGGGCCGTCACCGGACGCGCCCGGACCGAACGGCGAGGCCGCGCCGGGCGGTACGACGGGGATGCCGCTGGTGACGGTGTGCCCGGAGACGTTGTCGTGGCGGGGACCGCCGTAGCCCTGACCGTCCGGGGGTTCGGGGGCCGGCTTCTGCGGGGTGAGGATGGCGGTGTCGTCACTCATGCCGCCGCCGGTGCCCGCGGCGCCCGGGCCGGTGGTCGCGGTGCCGGGGCCGGTGGGGCCGGTGAAGGCACCCGGGGCGCTGGGTGCGCCGGGGCCGGAGGAGCGGTGGGGCTCGTCGAAGGGGGCGCCGGGGGTGCCGGGCTTGCCGGGACCGTTGAAGATGCCCGGCGAGCCGGAGCCCGCGGGGCCCTTGGGGCCGCCCCCGGTCTGCTGGAAAGCGCTGGGGCCGCCGGCCGTGCCAGGACCTCCGGGCTCGTCGAAGTCACCGGCCCGGCCGGGGCCGCCAGGCCCGCCCGGTGCGGACCGGCCGGCCGACGGCACCATCGGGCCGTTCCCGGTGACCGGACCGCCGGTCGGGCCGGCAGGGCCCCTGCTTCCGGGGCCGCCGGGCCCGCCTGTCTCTCCGAAGCCGTTGGGAGCACCCGGGCCGCCGTAGCCACCCTGCCCGTTCTGCCCGCTCTGCCCGTTCTGACCATCGCCGTTGTCCGAGAAGTACGGCAGGTCGTCCCGGCGCGGCTCCCCACCGCCACCGCCCGGGGCGGGACGCGAACCGTTGCCCCGCGGGCCCGCCGCCAGTGCCTCGGTGACGTCGAAGGAGCCGGTGCCGCCTCCGTGCCCGGGCGCGACGGGGCCACCGGTCGCGCCGCCCGGCAGCCCGGAGCCGTTGGTGCCGCCGGAGCGGGAACCGCCCGGCACGCTCATGGAGCCGACCACACCGCCCGGCCGCCCGGCGCCCGGTCGCGCCCCACCGGAGGCACCCGCGCCGGCCGAACCGGGCGCACCCGTACCGGTACCGCCCGCCGCCGGACCGGAACCGCCCGGCAGACCGGCACCGTTGGTGGAGCCGGCGCCCGGACCGGACTTGCCCGGACCGGACTTGCGGGGCGCGAACCAGTCGCTGGCCGGCTTGTCGTCGGCCGGCTGGGCGGAGTCGGCGGGAGGCTCGGCCGCGTCCGAGCCCATGCCCCGGGACGTGGCGGCGCCCGGCGGCGTCGGCGCCTCGGCGCGCGTGCCGGTGTCGCCCGTGCTCTCCGCGTCCGTGACGGGCTTGCGCACCACCACCGGCGGAATGGGCCGCGATCCGGGGATGTTGATCCGGATCCGGGTCGTCAGCGTGGTCTCGGTCTTGCGTTCCTCCGGCCGCGCGGCCGAACGGCCCGCGTCCGTACCACCGTCGGAGACCGCCGGAATGCCGTACGGCGGCGTACCCGACGGGTAGGCGGCTCCGCCGCGCCCGTTGGGCCCGGAGGACGGAGTGTCAGTTTCACGACTCAAGGCAGGTTCTCCCGGTTGGCTCCGCCGCCCGTCACAACCTCACGATGGGGGTCCCCCCTGCACGAGCGAAGTCGAGTGCTTGGGGGAGGCTCGGCGGCGCCCACCACCATACTGGCCACTTCTCGCCCGTATCCCGTGACCGTTGGGGAAACTCACACCGGACCCCCACGCGCACGTTCTGGCGAAGTGGTACGTCACTTGGCAAGTCGGACGGGATCGCCGCCGGGTTGCCGCCCCGGACCGAGGGTGGCGCAGATCACAGCCACGGCGATGCCGCCGAGCAGGAAGAGGTAGGAGCCGCTTCCCGCGGCGAAGAGGAAGTCTCCCTCGGGGCGGCTGGCGGTGAGCAGGATGACGGCCAGCATCCAGCCGGCCGCGGCCGCGACGCCCCCGGCCCTGCCGCGGGTGAGGCGCGCGGCGCCGAGGACGAGCCCGGCCTCACCCGCGAAGGCGAGCAGGAGCCCGCCCGGGAACCATCCGGGCTGCAGGAGCGCCCCGGCCGTGCTCACCACGGCCCCGAGCAGGAAGAGCCCGAGGTGGGCGGCGGCCCGCCCCAGGGACGGCGGCCGCAGCGGCTGGGCGAGCAACGGGGTCCGGTCGTTCATGAGACCTCCTCGACACCGGCGAACAGGTCCGTCTCCCGCTCGCCGGAGCCCCGCTCACCCCGCACCAGTTCGTAGTACTCCGTGGTCAGGAGCGGCTGGGCGAGTTCGTTGGACAGCACGAAATAGGGCTCGGCCACGGTGATCTGGGTGGCGTGGGCGCGCATCGCGGCGGCCTTGGCGGCGGCGTGGGCGGTACCGTCCACGACTGTGGTGATCCGCTCGTCGGCCACGACGCCCGGCACGTCGTCGACGGCGGCCGACTTGGTGAAGGGCAGACCTGGCAGATCCTCCTGGAGCCGGACGAAGGCCTCCTCCACGACGGACCGCGGAACCCGGTTCCAGTACACCTTCGGGATCTTCCATCCGGCCTCGGCGGCCAGCTCCGCGGCGCGCATGGCGACCCGGTGGGCCTGGATGTGGTCGGGATGCCCGTAACCGCCGTTGTCGTCGTAGGTGACGAGGACCTGGGGGCGCACCTCCAGGATCACCTCGACGAGGTGTGCCGCGGCCTCGTCGACGTCGGCCTGCCAGAAGCAGCCGGGGTCGTCGTTGTCGGGCAGCCCCATCATCCCGGAGTCGCTGTAGCGTCCGGCGCCGCCGAGCAGGCGGAAGTCCCGGACACCGAGCTCGGCCATGGCGGTGCCGAGCTCGCCGCGCCGGTGCTGGCCCAGGGCGGCGCCGGCCAGGTGGGCCAGCCCGGGCGGGATGACCTCGCCGCGCTCACCGAGGGTGCAGGTGACCAGGGTGACGTGGGCACCCTCGGCCGCGTACCTGGCCATGGTCGCGCCGTTGTTGATCGACTCGTCGTCCGGGTGCGCGTGCACCAGCAGCAGACGACGGGAGGGCAGTTCCGTCATGGGACCAGCCTATGAGGCGCCGGGGTGGGGGTGGTCACGCCCTGGGGCGTCACCCCTCGTCGTCGAGCACGTGCGCGATGGCCAGGGCGATCCGCTCGATCCAGTCGATGGCGTCCGTGACGTCGGCCTCGTCGATCGGACGACGCCGCTTGAGATCGCCGTCGATCAAGTCGGCGTCGTGCGCGATCTTGTTGCGTCGCTGGGTGATCTCCAGGTACCTGCCTCGGAGCTTCTTCTCGTTGAACGTGGTCCGCCCCTGGAAGAAGTGCTGGTTGATGCACCCCGCTGCCTCGTACCAGACCTTCTTCTCGGTGACGAGCCTGAGCACCTCCGAAATCTTCCCCGGGTGTTGCAGCGCCTGTACGGCGAGTTTCTCGCGCAGGTGCTCCACCACGGCCTCAGAAAGCGTGGCCTCGCCCCGCCGCACCGCCTCGACCCGGTGCAGCGGCAGCTCGTACCTCCGCAGCTGGGGTGGCATCTCGGGGCTGTCCTTGGCCGTCAGTTCGGCCACACGGCGCAGCACCTCCTCGTGCAGCCAGTGGTCGATGGCGGCGACGGCCTGGACCCACGCCGCTCGGTAGAAGTCGTCGATGTCGATCGTGGGCGACCGGAAGGGCGTGAGCATCCGGCCTGCTTCGACCATGCGCCGGGCGTACGACAGGTTCGTCATGAATGCCTCGAACTGACGCGTCTGCGGTCTGGAAACAGCCATGCGCAACCCCGTGCTCACTCTTCGCGACGATCTTTACGAGCACGATCGCGGAGTTGCCGGGGGTACGGTCAAGCAGGAAAGCGTCACCTGAACGAAGGTGACCGAAATCGGCCCTCTCGTTTCCGGATCACGTCCCTCAGGACTCAGGCTTGTCCGCATCCTCCTCCTGGTAGCGCGGCGTACCACTCGTCGGGATCGTCCACTCCGCGATGGTGACGTCTTCGCCGTAGACGAAGTCCTGGCGGGCGGCATACCGGGGCCCGGTACCGGTGGTCAGAGCTCGGCGTACGGCGGTGGTCGTGACATGCCGCTCCAGCCAGGCGGCGATGCGGGGGCCAGGTGGGCGGTGTCGCAGACGGAGAGGAGCAGGCCGGGGATCGCGGCGGTGGAGGTCCGCGAGAAGGTCGGTGGCGGCTCGCAGGAGCGGGGGTCAGGTACGAGGGACGCGGTACGTCCTGGAGCGGCTTGCGGGGAGTCCGTTCTCCGCGCAACGTCCCCTTCGCCGGAGCACGAGTTGTCGCGTTCCGGTGGCACACCGGCTTCGCCGTTCGGAGAGGATGGCTGCCATGCCGAAGACCACACAACTGCGTACGTACACGGTCCGGGACGGTCTGCTCGACGAGTGGGTGCAGCGGTGGCGGGAAGAAATCGTCCCGCTGCGACTGAAGTTGGGCTTCACGATCGGAGGGGCCTGGGTGGACCGTGAATGCAATCAGTTCCTCTGGCTGATCTCCTACGAGGGCCAGGAGACCTTCGCCGAGCGCAACGCGCTGTACTGGTCGTCGTCCGAGCGGGAAGCGATGGGCCTGAACCCGGACGACTACCTTGTCCGCACCGAAGAGCGCACGGTCGAGCAGGCCTACTGAATCAGTACGTCACGAGGGATCGAGCGGCAGCAGATGCTGCCGCCGTTCCTCCTGGGTGAGGATACGGAAAACCCTTCCCCGGGCTTTGGCCTCCAGCCGGTCGTAGTCTGGCTCCGCCTTCCATACGCGCGCCGTTCCGTCGGCCGACCCCGTGAGCAGCCGCGTGCCGTCCGGGGACCAGGCCACGGAGAGCGCCTTGTCCTGGTGCACACCCACGACGGCGACCTCTTCAAGGGTCGTGGCGGACCAGACCCGCACGGTGCGGTCGTCGGCTCCCGTGGCGATGTACTGGCCGTCGGGTGACCAGGCGATGGCGCGAAGCCGCCCCTCGTGTCCCTTGAGCACCTCGATGCGTCGCCCGGTGGCCACGTCCCACACAGCGGCGGTCCAGTCGCCGGAAGCGGTGGCGATCCTCGTCTCGTCCGGAGACCAGGCCGCGTCCTCCACGTAGTTCTCGTGGCCACGCAGCACTGTGAACTGCCGCCCCTCCCCGATGTCCCACAATCGGCACGTACGGTCGTCCGAGCAGCTGGCAAGCAACCGGCCGCTCGGCGACCAGGCCACACGCCCCACCCAGTCCTGATGTTCGGTGAGTTTCAGCAGCTCGGTCCCGTCCGGCGCGGACAGGACGCGCACGGCGCCGTCGTGACCACCGGTGGCGATCCGGCCGCCGTCCGGAGACCAGGCGCATCCCTCGACGACCTCGCCGTTTCGCTCGAACAGGGTGCTGCCGCGCCCGTCGACGACCCGGAGGAGCCCGTCGTTCGTACTGAACGCGAGACGTTCCCCGTGGGGAGCCCAGGCGACAGACCAGACCCGGTCAGCGCACTCGATCGCGGGACCGGCCGGAGTCCCGGTGACCGCGTCCCACACCCGTACGGTGCCGTCGTCCGAGGCCGTGGCGAAACGATCGCCATCGCTGGACCACGCGGCACGGTTCACCGGGTCTCGGTGGCCGTCCGCCAGTACGACCTCGGCGCCGTGCGGGCGCAGGTCCCACACCATGCCGGTGCTGTCGGTAGAGCCGGTGGCGAGCATGGTCCCGCAGGGCGACCAGGTGACGCCCCACACGGTGTCCGAGTGCCCCCGCAGCACGGCCAGGACCTTGGCGTCCTCGGTGTCGACGATGCGCACGGTGCGGTCCGATGAGGCGCTGGCCAGCATCCGCCCGTCCGGCGACCAGGCCAGGTTCCACACGTAGTCGGTGTGTCCTCTCAGCAGCAGGCGCAGGTCACCGGTACTGGCGTTCCAGATGCGGGCCGTGTGGTCCCCGGAGCCGGTGGCGATGTGCCGTCCGTCGGGTGACCAGGCGATGCCTTCGACGAAGTCCGAGTGCCCGGTGAGTGTGGTGGCGGCCGTCCCGGTCGCCAGGTCCCACACGATCGCTGTCTGATCGTGGGAGGCGGTGGCGAGGCGGTCGCCGTCCGGCGCCCAGGCCACACCCCACACGTCCTCGCGGTGCCCGAGAAGCTCGTGCACGATCCGGCCGCTGTCGGCCTCCCAGATCCGGACGATGCGGTCCCTGGAGCTCGCCGCGACGTGCCGGCCGTCCGGCGACCAGGCCACCTGCCGGTTGAAGTCTCCAGCTCCGGTGAGCAGCCGGACCGGCTCCCCCGAGGCCACATCCCAGATCCGTAACACACGGTCACGGCCGGCGGTTGCCACCCTCGTCGAGTCCGGTGACCAGGCAACAGACTCGACCATGACTCCGTCGCACGGCAGCACCAGCCGGGCACGTCCGGACGGCGCGTCGTGGACACGGGCTGTGCCGTCCCTGGACGCCGTGGCCAGCATGCGCCCGTCGGGGGACCAGGCGATGTGCCGGACGGTGTCAGTGTGCGCGTCGAGCCTGGCACGGAGATGGCTTGCCGCCAGCGCCGCCATCAGCCCGCGTCTGGCCGAGGGCGTCGGTGTGCACTCGCCGAGTGCGGCCAGCGACAGCAGCAGGGAACGCTCCGGTTCGCCCTCCGCGCTCAG
This sequence comes from Streptomyces djakartensis, assembly GCF_014651075.1. Lineage (GTDB taxonomy): Bacteria > Actinomycetota > Actinomycetes > Streptomycetales > Streptomycetaceae > Streptomyces > Streptomyces djakartensis. The sequence continues at coordinate 45,834 of NZ_BMWE01000001.1, forward strand.
CAGGACCTGTCGGCCGATGCTGTCGGAGACCCGGCTGAGGAAGGTCATGTCGCGGCGCTGCGAGGACTCGACGAGTGCACGGGCGGGTGGGGAGGCCTGGCCGTCTTCCTCCAGTGCTTCCAGCCAGCGCCGGGCCGCGTTGAGGCGTTCCCCCGTGAGCAGGTAGTCGTCACTGCGTCCGGCCCGCTCCCAGTCGGCCGCCCACCGTTCCAGTTCGGCGCGCTCGCGAAGTCGTTCGGCACGCGCCTCGACCTCCTGCCGCAGCGGGGCCCACTGACGGAACAGGGCCTCGTGCGTGACCTGTGCGTAGGGCTCGCCGCTACTCGTGACGTCGGTGCGCAGCAGCCGTGCCTCCACGAAGGCGTCGACGACGTGGCGGTCCTGTCCGTCGAGTTCGGACAGCGGTACATGGCGGCGGGTCACCTCCTGCCCCTCAACCGTGACGAACCGGAGCAGGACTCGCAGGACGGCGTCGATGCCCACGCCCGCACCGAGCCCGGCCACGGTGTTGTCCGCCTGGCGGGCCAGCGCACCAGGCACGCCGCCGAGCCGCCGATACAGCTCCTCGGTCACCGTCCCACCAGGGCCGGAGGCAAAGTACAGCTCTTGGAGGAGGTAGGCGAGCAGGGGTAACGCGTCGTCCGTTCCGGTGTCGCTCACGATGGAGTCGACGACCCCGGCCTCGAAGCCGAGCCCGACAAGAGCCCCGGGTCGCTCCACGGCTTCGACGAGCTGTGCTCTGCCTAAGGTGCCGATGACGACGGGGTGTTGGAAGAGTTCAGCATGTCCGGTGCCGAGGAGCTTGCCGAGCAGGTCAACACGGAGGGTAGCCAGTACGCGGACCGCCGGATCCTGTTCCACGCAGGCCCGCAGTGCTTCGAGGAACTGGACGCGTTCCCGCTCCCCCGCCAGGGTGACGACCTCTTCGAACTGGTCGACCACGAGGAGTATCCGCCGGAACCGGCCGCCGCGCAGACGCGACAGTTCGCCTCGCAGCGCGTCCGGCCCCTGGCGCAGCCTGCGCAGTACGGCACTCGCCGGTTCCTGCCCGTCGGCGACAGCCGCCAGTGCGGCCGCGAGAGCGCCCAGTGGGCTGGGGCCGGGAGCGAAGGCCGGCACGACGGTCCAGCGGCGTTCCCGAAGCCGAGGCGCCACTCCTGCCCTGACCAGCGAGGACTTTCCGCTTCCGGACGCCCCGACCAGCAGGAGGAACCGGTCAGCGGGGTAGGTCGCGGTGGCGTGCAGCCTGCGTGTCAGTTCGGCCGCCTGCGCCTCCCTGCCGAAGTAGACGGGCGCCTCGTCCTCGTCGAAGGCGTCGAGGCCCGGGTATGGAACCCGGTCACGCGGCCACTCGACCCGAGGCGGGGCGGGGTTCTCCAGCCGGTAGACAACGACCTGCCCGATCACGAGTGCAACGATCAGCACCCCGATGGCCGGGACGGAGAACCGCTGAATCGCCTCCAGCACCCACGGGACGTCGTCGGTGTTGGTCGCGTAGTTGGTGGCGATCCCGAGCAAGCAGGCGACCAGCGCCAGCATGATCTGCAGCGCGACCTGCATACGGTTCCTCATCGGGCACCGCTCACGACCACACCGCCACCCGCCAGCACCGATCAGCCTCCGTCCCCACCGACCTCGAAACGCCGGCACTGTGTCATTCGTCCGTCCCGGCCCCCCGTGGATCGGCGAGGCAGGTCGCTCATGACCATCTTCTGGGGCTTCTCGGGCACGATCAACGGTGCGTATGTGTTTCGGCCACGCAGGGTCGCGGCTCCCACCCGGCGGGTCCTGTCTGATCGTCATGGCACTTGGGGAGGCCCGCCCCTCGCACTGGAGCACGGGCGGGCGGTTTCCGGTGGCCGACCGACTTCGCACTCGGCCCACACCGTCTTACGCGGGTACGGCCCGGCGACGGTGCCCCAGCGGTCGGCGAGCGTGTCGATGAGGACGAGGCCTCGGCCGGACTCTGCGTGAGGGCTCGAGTGTCGCAGCTGCGGGAGGCGGTCACCCCGAGTGTCGATGACCTCGATGCGGAGGGTGCTGCCGACGACGTAGAGCTGTTCGGTTGCGAGTAGTCGGGCGAGGGGCTCCGCGGGGCGTGGGTGACAACTGGACGCTGAACTTGCGGATCTGTGTGTCGAGTTCAGCCTCGGGGGTGGCGGTTATTTGATTCACGTCACTCAGCGTGGCGGAGTGCGCCTACCGTAAACAGTCACGAAGTCGTTGCGTACGGTGACCGCCCGGGGCTTGTCGAGGGTGTCCGGCTTGTCAGGATGGTGGCCGCGCGGACACGAGGTGGATCGGCAATGCCGCACGACGGAGGAGCACGGGATGTCGGTGGACGGTGAGGTAAGGCGCCTCAGGACCGAGGCGGACGAACCGGGTTGGGAGGTGGACCCGGACGACGACTGGGGACTGGCGGTCATCGCCACCGTTGGGCGGCAGCTGAAGCTGCGGCGGGAGGCGGCAGGGATGCGAGCCGCCGAGTTCGGAGAGGCGGTGGGGTACGGCGAGGACATGGTGTACAAGATCGAGTCCGGGAAGCGGATCCCTCGGCCCGAGTACTTGGACATGGCGGACGAAATCCTGAGGGCGGGTGGGTTGCTCGCCGCGATGAAGGAGGACGTGAAGAAGGTCCGGTATCCCAAGCGGGTGCGGGATCTGGCGCAGATGGAGGCCAAGGCCGTAGAGCTGCTCTCGTACGGCAATCACAACCTGCACGGCTTGCTCCAAACAAAGGAGTACGCGTGGGCGTTGCTACGAACACGGCGGCCGGTGAACCCGGAAGACCAGTTGGAACAGGCACTGGCTGCGCGTATGGCCCGGAAGGCGGTCTTCGATCGCGCACCAGCTCCTGAGCTCAGCTTCGTCCTGGAAGAGACGACACTTAGGCGCCCCGTCGGGGGCAAGATGGTGTGGCGCAGTCAGCTCGAACACCTCCTGGAAGTAGGGCAGTTGCCAAACGTGGAAATTCAGGTGATGCCCACGGACCGCTGGGATCATCCTGGGACCGGAGGCCGCATCCAGGTGCTGAAGTTCGAGGATGGTACGGCGGTTGGGCGCATGGACGACGAGTTCAGCGGCCGCCCCGTCCATGATCCGAGGCAGGTCAGGATCCTTGAACTGCGCTATGGCATCATCCGGGCCGAGGCTCTGACCGCACGGGAGTCACTGGCCTTCGTCGAGCAACTGGTGGGAGAAAGATGATCCGCAAGGCCTCTGTCGAAGATGCATCCGCGCTGGTGTGGTTCAAGAGCAGCTACAGCGACAGCAGCAACCCGAACGACTGCGTGGAGGTGGCCAACGCTCCCGAGACCATTCACGTCCGCGATTCCAAGGACACCATCGGCCCCAGCCTCCGAATCTCACCGAAGGCCTGGGCCGACTTCGTGACGTACGCGTCCAAGGGCTGAACGGCTACTCGACCTCGGCTTCCGGTACGTCCACGTCGCCGCCCAGGGAGCGGGCGATGGCCGTGAACTCGTTCAGGGCGGACTGGAGGTCGCGGACGATCTCCTCGGCGATCACCTCGGGCGGCAGGCCGCTGTCGGCGTCGTCGAGGGCTGGGTCCTTCATCCACGTGATGTCGAGGTTGACCTTGTCGCGAGCGATCAGCTCTTCGTAGGTGAACCTCTTGAACGGCCCGTTCTCGTCCTCGGACTCGACGCGGGAGGAGCGGGGCTCGCCCGGTCGGTAGGCCGTGACGAAGTCGTCCAGGTGGGCGCGAGTGAGGGGGCGCTGCTTGAGGGTGAAGTGCTGGCCCGTGCGGAAGTCGTAGACCCACGTCTCGGTGGTGTGAGGCTTGCCGTCGGCACGCGGGGGCTTCTTCTCGAAGAAGAGGACGTTCGCCTTGACGCCGCCCGCGTAGAAGATGCCGGTGGGCAGCCGCAGGATGGTGTGCAGGTCGAACTCATCGAGCAGCTTGCGGCGGATCTTCTCACCCGCGCCGCCCTCGAAGAGGACGTTGTCGGGCAGGACGACTGCGGCACGTCCGCCGACCGCCGTGAGCGACATGATGTGTTGCAGGAAGTTGAGCTGCTTATTGGTGGTCGTCGCGGTGAAGTCGTCGCGGTCGTATTCGGTGTCCTGCTTCTCAGCCTCGCCGTCCTGACCGATCACGGTGATCGCGGACTTGCGGCCGAAGGGCGGGTTCGCGAGGACGAGGGTGGCGTGCTTGCCACTGGGCTTGTCGGCCAGGGCGTCGCCCACGGTGATGAGACTCGGGCCGTCGCTCTTGCCGATGCCGTGGAGGAGCATGTTCATCGCGGCGAGGCGGGCAGTGCCGGTGACAAGTTCGTTGCCCCAGATCTTGCGACCGCTGTCGTAAGCCTTGCGCTCATCCAGCGACATTGCCTTCATGTGGTGGTCGCGGATATAGGCATGGGCCGCGATGAGGAAGCCGCCGGTGCCGCAGGCCGGGTCGGTGATCGTGTCGTTCGGGCCAGGCTGCATGACGTCGACCATGGCGTCGATGAGGGGCCGGGGCGTGAAGTACTGGCCGGCCCCGGTCTTGGTGTCCGAGGCGCCCTTGGCGAGCAGACCCTCGTAGGCGTCGCCCTTGAGGTCGGTTCCCGTGACCGTCCAGTCCTCGCGGCCGATCAGGTCGACGACGAGCTTTTCGAGGAGGGCGGGCTTGGTGATCCGGTTCTGGGCCTCGTCGAAGATCGTCCCGATGGTGGTGTCGGGACGGCGGCCCAGGTTTTCGAGGACGGCGCGGTAGTGCTTCTCCAACTCAGGACCCCGTTTGGTGACCAGAGTCTGCCAGTTGTACTCGGCAGGAACGATGGCGCTCATGTCCTGGCCGTCCCACGGATCGTTCTCGATCTCGTCGACCATCTTGAGGAAGAGCAGGTAGGAGAGCTGCTCGACGTATTCGATGGTGGACATGCCGTTGTCTCGGAGGACGTTGCAGTAGTTCCAGAGCTTGGAGACGAGCGTGTTCGTCTGGGCGACCGCCTTAGCTGTCTTTACCGGCTCTGCGGCGGGCTGCTGGGCGTCTGCGGGGACGGTCACAGGTCGAACTCCTGCTGTACGGCGAGGGCGGGGGTAGGGGTCGCTTCAGAAGCGAAGGCGGGCGCCTCAGCGGTCCGCTGGGCGGGCGTCGTCGACCTCTTTGAGGGGGCCTTGCGGGCACGCTTGGGGCTCGGTACGCGTTCGGCAGCGATGCGGGCTAGCAGCTCAGATGCGGGCTCGTCGCCGAGTGACTGCCGCGTCAACCTTCCGGCGAACGCTGCCCGAAGAAGCGCTTGACGCAGTCTCGCTGACCGAAGCGAGGCAGTCTCTCTTCCCTGATCAGAACGTCCCAGCAATCGGTACCACTCGCGCAGGTGCTCCATGATTTCCTTCTGCTCTTCCTCAGGAGCAACAGGAATCGGGAACATAGCCAGCTTTGCGCTATTCACGTTGGCCTGACCGACTTGCTGGGAAAGGGTCGAACGAATGTACTTGCGCCCGCCGGGGCTATTCACGTAGGCGCTCACCCAGTCTGGATCGATACCGCCTGCGAGACGACATCGAATCAAGTACGAGGCGAAAACCGCTGCACCGAGATCATCCCTGTACACCGCAGACTTCCCGACCAGTTCGGCACTGTTGGTGCGATTGAACAGCAAGTCTCCATCTCGCAGTCGCATGGACTCAATATCCGGATGATCACCCGGAAGGTACTTCACATCATGCATCACGATTTTCCCGGATTGGATGTTGCCCATCCGCATCACAGGAATGGCACCGTTGACGGATGACGTCCCAGCCTTCGCGGAAGTACCGTATTGAATCAGCAGCGCGAGTGACCCAAGAGTTCTCCATTCCCAGCCTTCAGGAAGGTCGTGACACCATTCCGCAGCTGGAGCAGGCTCTTGACTCCAGCGCTTTTTCGCAGCATGCGCGGAAACCTGAACGTCTACTTTTTCCAGAAGAGACCGAGCCGAGGTGCGCTTACCATCCTTCTTAGCAAGCAACCTTCCTGAGAAAGCCCTGGCCACCAAGGACCGACGCAGGCTTCCACTGCGTGCGGCAGAAGATCGCAAGGACTCGGAAGCCGCCTCGAGTCGCGACAACTGCTCTTCGAGTACATCAACGATCCGGCGCTGCTCCGCAAGGGGCGGCAGCAGGACAGGAATAGATACCATCGCCGACTTCGTCAGTTTCAGCCGTGTCGTGCCATTCGCATATCCTTCATAATTGAAAGCGTTCAAATAATGGCAAAGGTAACGCCAATCAACCACTTCAGGGACAGCCCGCAAGACGTGGGCATGATTGTTCACCCAACTCTTGCCGGAAACCCTGTAGGCTTTGGGCTTCGCTCGGTCGAAGAATTGAACCCCGTCTTCACCAAGGAGGATCAAATCCTCATCAAACAGCGCTTCGTCGATCCAGCCAACGCGCCCAGCCGCACCGTAGTACGGTACATTTCCAGGGCGATTCGCGCGCTCGCTGGCGCTGATTGGGATCCGGCGATTGTCCAACACCTCCACCACACGCCCAAGCGGCACACGCGCCCAACCCGCCGGAAGCTCCTTCTCTCCGTCCACGCCGCCGCTCTCGCTCAAGCCAGTTCCTGATTCAGCTCATCCAACAGTTCCAACGCCCGGTCCTTGTCCCCGAACGCCCGCATGAAGCCCCGGCCACCACCGCGCTCGGAAAAGGGCGCGACGGAGAAGTCCCCGGGCTCTATGCCGACGTCGACGGCGATGGCGTTCTTTATCCGCTCCAGCCACCACAACTGGTCCTCGGTGAACTCCACGCCCGCCTGCCGCTGCCGCAGCAGCCAGCCCTCGAAGCGCTCCTCGACCACCGTACGGTACGGCCTCAGCTCGTCGTCCGCGCCCAGCTCGAAGCGGATGATCCGCATGAGGTCGCCGAGGCCGGCCTCCTTGCCGGGGCCGGCCGCCGCCTTGCCGAGCTGTTCGTAGTGGTCCCAGAGGACCCCCGTCGTCCAAGAGCGATTCGTCGCGCGGATACGGCCCGCCAGCTCCCTCAGCGCGGCCCGAGCCTCGCTCGGAGCAACTCGTGCCCCGCTCCCGAGGGCGACCCGTATCGCCGCGTTCTCGTCCCGCTGCTCCTTCTCCAGCAGGGAGTTCCACTCGGCGAGCTCCTTGCGGGCCCGCTCCTCCCTGGGGATCTCACGTACCTCGGTGACCTTGACCTCGGTCGTCTCGTCATAGGTCAGGTCCTGCTGATGGCGGATCTCCAGGATGAGCTTGCGCAGTTGTGGGCGGGCGGTGAGCGGTGCCACCGCGTCCTGGACCAGCTTCTGAGCCAGTTCCGGGCCGCCTTCGTACCGGGCACGGTCCTGGGTGTCCACGTCCACCGCGTCCGTGATGCGGCGGGCCAGGTCGGCCAGGCTCGCTCCCCCGGACGTCTCGACCAGGAGCTTCCTCTCCTCGTCACCGAGCTGGCGGTCGATGCGGGCCAGGCGGCGTGCCAGGGTCTCCGCCTCGTCGGCCGTCAGGGACCGCGTGCCCGCCTTGTCGAGAAGCTTGGCCAACGGGATCCCGCGCTGCGCGCCCGCCGGGATCAGGGGACGGGCATCCACCAGGGGGGAATCGGTGACGCCGACCGCGTCTATGAGGACGAAGCGGTCCTTCTTCAGGTCGGGTGCCGCCTCCGGGGTGACCGCCTTCAGCTCGTCGGCGTCGATGGAGCGGGCGCCCCGGCCCTTCATCTGCTCGAACATCACCGGGCTCTTCACCGGCCGCAGGAAGATCACACACTCCAGCGGCTTCACGTCGGTGCCCGTGGCGATCATGTCGACGGTGACGGCGACCCGCAGCCGGGGCGAGTTGCGCAGGTCGTTGATGAGGGCTTCGGGGTCGTCGCCGTTGTCGCGGGAGCGGTAGGTGATCTTCTTGGCGAACTCGTCGCCCCGGCCGAAGACCTGCTTGACCTGCTTGAGCACCTCGTCGGCGTGGTCGTCGTACGGCCCCGCGAAGATCAGGGTCTTGGGGAGGTCGGCCCGGCCGGGGAACCACCGCTTCCAGTTGTCCCGGTACGTCGTCAGCACGGCGCGGACCTCGTCCTCCGTGATGACCGTGCGACCGATCTGCGGAGCGGTGTAGGTGAAGTCCTCGTCCAGTTCCTCGTAGCGCTGGGCGCGGGTCTGCCTGTCGCGGATGCGGACCGTGGTGCCCGCCTCGATCGTGGCAACAGCTCCCTCGTCGCGCAGGTCCGTCTTGACGCGCACGATGTCGAAGTCGACGTTGACGCCGTCGGCGACGGCCTGCTCGTACGTGTAGCGCGACACCTCGTTGTTGTCGAAGAAGCCCTTGGTCTGGCGGGTGGGGGTGGCGGTGAGGCCGACGAGGTGGGCGTCGAAGTACTCCAGGACGCCACGCCACAGGCCGTAGATGGAGCGGTGGCATTCGTCGACGACGATCACGTCGAAGGACTCGATCGGGACGTCGGGGTTGTACTCCACCGTGATCGGCTCGTCCGTCACGTAGGACTCGTCCAGAGGCGAGGTCGCGTCGTCCTCGCGGTCCTCGGTCTCCGCCCCGTCGTCCAGCGGTTCGCCCTTGAGAAGGGCGTACATCCGCTGGATCGTCGAGATGACCACCGAGGAGGTCTCCTGCAGGCCGCCGCGGCCCAGCATGTCGACGTTGTAGAGGTCGGTGAGCTTCCGGTTCTCGTCAGGCGTGCGGTACTTGTCGAACTCCGCGCGGGCCTGGCGGCCGAGGTTGTTGCGGTCGACGAGGAAGAGGATCCGGCGAGCGCCTGCGTACCGGAGCAGCCGGTAGGACTCGGTGACGGCCGTGAACGTCTTGCCGGCGCCTGTCGCCATCTGGATGAGGGCGCGCGGCCGGTCGGCGGCCAGGGAGCCCTCCAGGCCCGTGATCGCCTCGACCTGGGCCATGCGCAGGCCATGGGTCTCCAGCAACGGTAGGGCGGTGCGAAGGGCCGCCCGGAACGTGGGCGCGTCCGGGTGCTCGTCGGCATGGCGCATCCACGCGGCGAGGGTCTCGGGGCGGTGGAAGGCGAAGACCTCTCGGGAGCGGGCGTCCGGGTCGACGCGGTTGAGGAAGTACGTCTCGGTGCCGGTGGTGGCGTAGCGGAAGGCGAAAGGCTCCTCGCGGCGCCACACCGCCATGGCGTGTTCCTTGAGCACGCCCGCCGCGTACCGCTCGTTCTGGGCGAGGGCACCGGCGAGAGGGGTCCCTTCGCGCTTGGCTTCGATGACGCCGACGATCTTTCCGTCGATGTAGAGGACGTAGTCGGCACGCCCGGTGGCGAGGGTGAACTCCCGGATGGCGACTCCCTGACCCGCCAGCGGGTTGGCGTCCGCCTTGTCCTGGATCAGCCAGCCCGCCCTGGTCAGCATCGCGTCGATCTTCTTCCGCGCCTGCACCTCGTTGAGCGGGGCGGGGCGCTGGGCGCGCTCCACAATGGCGTCGCGGGCGGCGGAGGCGACCGGGCGGGGCTTGAGCCGCTCGCGGTCGTACCGCTGCTGATGTGCCGCCCGCAGCTCGGTGACCTGAGCCTGCAACTCCTCGATCTGCGCGGCGTAGGTGGCCTTGGCCTGCTCGGCGTTGGCGATGATCCTCTCGGCCTCAGCGCGGGCCTGGCGTTCGGCTTCCAGGCGGTCGCCGGCCTCGGAGAGCTTCACGCGGGACTCGGCGAGCGTGCGCCGGTGCCCTTCCAGCGCCTCACGCAGCTCCGCGACTTCCTGAGGGTCGGTCTCCGGCGTCTCCGCGGGGAGGGTGGGCGGGACGAACGCGGTCACCGCGCGGGTGCCGCCCATGGCACGGTCGAAGAGGTCGCCCAACTGCCAGCAGAGCCTCAGGGCTTCAAGGGCCTTGGTGGTGTCGAAGAGGTGGTTGTGCGCCGCGTCGTTGCGGCCCCGGCGCAGCTTGTCGAAGACGTCGCGGCTCCAGCCGACCAGAACGCCGGCCCGGGTGAGCGCGTTGAGACGGTCTACCTGGCGGGTGCCCTCGACACGCGTGCCCGTCCGGGTGACGAACTCCTCGGCCAGTACCTCGCCGAACTGACCGGCGCTGACGTAGGCGGCGTTCGGATTGGTCAGGACGGTGAGTTCGGCCTGCGAGCCGTAGATGGCGAGGAGCGGCTGATACCCGTAAAGGCGCCCGAAGTTCGGCGAGGCCTTCGCCTGCTCCCGAAGTCGCCTGTCCACGCTCTCGTCGTCCACGCGCCGCCCCCTTGCCCCACGTTCATGCCCGGCCCGCCAAGCTTACGAAACCCGACTCGGGGAACCAGGGACAACGGGACGGATGAGGAGCACCTCCGGCCGGGGTCCGCCACTTCCCTCGGTTCCCGGCCGGAAGGCACGACGCTCAGAACTTGATGCTGCCGATCATGCCCGCGATGTTCGACGTCAGCTCGCTGATCGTCGGAGCGACGGTCGAAGAGGCCAGGTAGAAGCCGAGCAGCATGCAGACGATCGCATGCCCTGCTTTCAGCCCCGACTTCTTGATCAGCAGGAAGACGATGATCGCCAGCAGCACCACCGCCGAAATCGAGAGTGCCACGGCGGCTCACCTCCAAGGATCCACAGGGGCGCGGGGGGGGGGTCGGGCTATGGGGGCATTAAATCCGTACAGCAGCCAGCAGGTTCATACCCACTATGCGACATTGATCATAACTATCCGTACGTGCGCATCGCTCGGCGCACGGCCGCACAAGGGGGCGCATGGCCAATATGGTCAGGGCATGACGACCGAGCCTGTCTCCTTCCCCCGACGGCACGCCCGTACCCAGCGGTTCACGCTCGGCGCGCCGCGTTCGTTCACTGTGGCGCCCGACAGTTCACGTGTCGTGTTCCTTCGCTCGAGTTCCGGTACGGACCGGGCGAGTGCGCTGTGGGTCCTCGACACGGAGGAGGGCGGGGAGCGCGTGGCCGCCGACCCGCGTGCCCTGCTGGGCGGTGCCTCGGAGGACCTCTCGCCCGAGGAGCGCGCCCGGCGTGAACGCGGTCGCGAGGGCGGTGCCGGCATCGTCGGGTACGCCACCGACGCGGCTGTCGAGTTGGCCTCTTTCGCCTTGTCAGGGCGGCTTTTCGCGGCCGAGCTGCGGGCCGGGACGGCGCGTGAACTGCCCGCTGAGGGGCCGGTGATCGACCCGCGTCCGTCGCCCGACGGGCGGCATGTCGCCTACGTCTCCCAGGGTGCCCTGCGGGTCGTGGGCGCCGAGGGGGACGGCGACCGGGCGCTCGCCGAGCCCGATTCCGAGAATGTCTCATATGGGCTGGCCGAGTTCATCGCGGCCGAGGAGATGGACCGGTCGCGCGGCTTCTGGTGGGCCCCGGAGTCGGACCGGCTGCTCGTGGCGCGTGTGGACGACACGCCGGTGCGGCGGTGGTGGATCTCCGACCCGGCGCATCCGGAACGGGAGCCGCAGCGGGTGGCGTACCCGGCGGCGGGCACCGGCAACGCGGACGTGCGGCTGTTCGTCATCGGGCTGGACGGGGCGCGCACGGAGGTCGCCTGGGACCGGGCCCGGTATCCGTATCTGGCGCGTGTGCACTGGTCAGCGGCTGGTGCTCCGCTGCTGCTCGTACAGGCTCGCGACCAGCGCAGCCAGCTGATCCTGGCGGTGGACACGGAGTCGGGTGCGACGCGGATGGTGCACGCCGATGAAGATCCAACATGGCTTGATCTTTTCCCTGGGGTGCCGTGCTGGAGTCCCTCGGGGCAGCTGGTGCGGATCGCGGACGAGGGTGGTGCGCGGGTACTGGCGGTCGGGGAACGGCCCCTCACGGGAGCCCAGTTGCACGTCCGGGCGGTGCTGGACGTCTCCGGCCAGGACGTGCTGGTCTCGGCGTCGGCGGGTGCCGAGGCCGCCGACGCCGAGACGGGCCAGGTGCACGTGTACCGGGTGAACGAGCTGGGCGTGGAGCGGGTGTCGGGGGAGCCGGGCGTGCACGCGGCGGTGCGGGCCGGGAGCGTGACCGTGCTGGTCTCGGCGACCCTGGACCGGCCGGGTTCGCGGGTGCGGGTCCTGCGTGACGGAAAGCCGACCGCGACTGTCCGTTCGTACGCCGAAGATCCTGGTTTGTCCCCCCGCGTGACGCTCACCGAGGGGGGCGCACGTCGGATCCCGTGCGCCGTGGTTATGCCTCGGGACTACGACGGTGACACCCCGCTGCCGGTGCTCATGGACCCGTACGGCGGGCCGCACGGACAGCGAGTGCTCGCCGCCCACAACCCGCACCTCACCTCTCAGTGGTTCGCGGACCAGGGGTTCGCGGTGGTCGTCGCGGACGGGCGGGGCACCCCGGGCCGTTCCCCCGCCTGGGAGAAGGGCATCCACCACGACTTCACGCTGTCGCTGGACGACCAGGTGGAGGCGCTGCAGGACCTGGCGAAGAGGTATCCGCTGGACCTGAACAGGGTGGCGATCCGCGGCTGGTCCTTCGGCGGCTGGCTGGCGGGGCTCGCGGTGCTGCGCCGCCCCGACGTCTTCCACGCGGGGATCGCGGGGGCGCCGGTGACGGACTGGCGGCTCTACGACACGCACTACACGGAGCGCTACCTCGGGGACCCGGAGAAGCACCCGGAGGCGTACGCGAGGAGTTCCCTCGTGACGGCCGACGGCCTGTCCTCCCCCGCCGGCCCGCACCGCCCGCTGATGGTCGTGCACGGCCTCGCCGACGACAACGTGGTCGTCGCGCACGCCCTGCGCCTCTCCTCGGCGCTGCTGGCGGCCGGCCGGCCGCACGAGGTGCTGCCGCTGTCCGGGGTCACGCACATCACCCCGCAGGAGCAGGTCGCGGAGAACCTGCTGCTCCTCCAGGTCGACTTCCTCAAGCGCGCCCTGGGCCCCACGGGTTCCTGAACGCGGCAACGGGCCGGGGCGACATGGCGCGCCCCGGCCCGTTTACGGCACCCGCACGGCCGTACGCTGTTCAGCCTGACGCGTCCGTATATCGGAACCGGGTCGGTGAAGTTGCCTGCGTGTTAATGCAGTTCGGTGGGGAACCCGTTCGGCTTCGGCGGTGAGGTGGCCGGGTGACACGCCGTGCCCGGCCCGGTTCCCGGCACCGAAGCCGGTGCCGGGAACCTGTGGGCGGGTGCGGCTGAGCCGGACCGCGGGCTCAGGACGCGTGGACGACGTCCTTCTCCTCGGCGAAGTGGCAGGCCGACTCGTGTGCCGCCGGTGTGTCCTGGCCCTTGAAGCGCTCCGGGACCGCCAGCAGCGGGACCTCCTCGGCGCACTTGTCCTGCGCCTTCCAGCAGCGGGTGCGGAAGCGGCAGCCCGACGGCGGGTTGGCCGGGGACGGGACGTCGCCGGTGAGGATGATCCGCTCGCGGCCCTCGCGGGACTCGGGGTCGGGGACCGGGACCGCCGACAGCAGCGCCTGGGTGTACGGATGCGTCGGGTGGTCGTAGATCTGCTCGTCGGTGCCGATCTCGGCCATCTTGCCGAGGTACATCACACCGACCCGGTCCGAGATGTGCCGGACGATCGACAGGTCGTGGGCGATGAAGACGTAGGACAGGTTGAACTCGTCCTGCAGCCGCTCCATCAGGTTGATGACCTGCGCCTGGACGGAGACGTCCAGGGCCGACACCGGCTCGTCGCAGATGATGATCTCGGGGTTCAGGGCCAGGCCGCGGGCGATGCCGATGCGCTGGCGCTGACCGCCGGAGAACTGGTGCGGATAGCGGTTGATGTACTCCGGGTTGAGGCCGACGACGTCCAGGAGCTCCTGCACCTTGCGGCGCCGGTCGCCCTTCGGGGCCACCTCGGGGTGGATGTCGAACGGCTCCCCGATGATGTCGCCCACCGTCATACGGGGGTTCAGCGAGGTGTAGGGGTCCTGGAAGACCATCTGGATGTTCCGGCGGACGGCCTTCAGCGCACGCCCGGACAGCTTGGTGACGTCCTGGCCCTTGTAGAAGATCTCGCCGGCGGTCGCCTTCTCCAGCATCATCAGCAGCTTGGCGACCGTGGACTTGCCACAGCCGGACTCGCCCACGATGCCGAGCGTCTCGCCCTGGTAGAGGTCGAAGGAGATGCCGTCGACCGCCTTGACCGCCCCGACCTGCTTCTTGAAGAGGATGCCCTGGGTGAGCGGGAAGTGCTTGACCAGGTTGCGCACCTGCAGGATCGGCTCGCCCCGCTCGACCGGCGCCTCGATCGCGGCGACCGCCTCCGACTCGGAGTGGGCGTCGACGACCTCGACCTCGGAGACGTTCGGCGTGGCGTCCTGCGGCTCGCCCGTCTTGCTGAGCTCAGCCATGGATCGTCTCCTTCCAGAAGTGGCACGCCGAACCGCGGCCGGCCAGCTCGGTGCCGTCCCGCTCGGTGACCGGGTGCAGGGGCGGGACGTCGGTACGGCAGACGTCCTGAGCCTGGGGGCAGCGCGGGTTGAAGGCGCAACCGGTCGGGATGCGCAGCAGGTTGGGCGGCAGTCCCTTGATCGCGTACAGCTCCTGGCCCTTCTGGTCCAGGCGCGGGATCGAGTCCAGCAGACCCTTGGTGTACGGGTGCGCGGGGCGCTTGTACAGCTCGTGGACGGGGGCGCGCTCGACGATGCGCCCCGCGTACATCACGGCGATCTTGTCCGCGACGTCGGCGACCACGCCGAGGTCGTGGGTGATCAGGATGAGGCCCATGTTGTACTCGCGCTGCAACTCCGCGAGCAGGTCCATGACCTGGGCCTGGACGGTCACGTCGAGGGCCGTGGTGGGCTCGTCGGCGATGATCAGGTCCGGCTCCAGGGCGAGCGCCATCGCGATCATGATGCGCTGGCGCATACCGCCCGAGAACTGGTGCGGGTAGTCGTTCACCCGGTCCCCGGCGGCCGGGATCTTCACCCGGTCCATCAGCTCGATCGCCTTGACCTTGGCGTCCTTCTTGGACATGCCCTGGTGGACCCGGAACATCTCGCTGAGCTGGTAGCCCACGGAGAGCACCGGGTTCAGCGAGGACAGCGCGTCCTGGAAGATCATCGCGATCTTGCTGCCGCGGATCTTCCGGCGCTCCTCGCCGGACATCTTCAGCATGTCCTGGCCGCGGAAGAGGATCTCCCCCTTGGGGATACGACCGGGCGGCATGTCGAGGATGCCCATGATCGCCTGCGCGGTCACGGACTTGCCGGAGCCGGACTCGCCGAGCACGGCGAGCGTCTCACCCGCGGCGACGGAGTAGTTGACGCCGTTGACGGCCTTGGCGATCCCGTCGCGGGTGTGGAACTCCACGTGCAGGTCGCGGACTTCGAGCAGGGGGCGGCCCGTGTCCCCGGAGCCGTCCGGAGCGGGGCTCTCGGCCGTTTCGTCGATGATGGTCACGTACGCCTCCCTCAGCGCAGCTTGGGGTCGAGGGCGTTGCGTACCGCATCGCCGAACATAAGGAACGAGAGCACCGTGATCGAGACCATCACCGACGGGATGATCAGGGTGTGGGGGGCGATACGGAGCTGCTCACGCCCGCGCGCCACGTCACCGCCCCACGACACCGCCGTGTCACCGAGCCCCACTCCCAGGAAGGACAGGGTGGCTTCGGCCGCGATGTAGCCGCCGAGCGCGATGGTCGCCACGACGATGATGGGCGCGAGCGCGTTGGGCAGGATGTGCCGGAACAGGATCCGGGACGTCGACGCGCCGAGTGCCTTGGCGGCCACCACGTAGTCCGCCTGCTTGATGGTGATGACGGCACCGCGGGCCACCCGGGCGATCTGGGTCCAGCCGAGGAAGGCGAGGGCCATGATGACGACCCAGACGGTGCGGTCGTTGAAGGAGTTGAGCACCACCAGGGCGCCGAGCAGGAACGGGATGCCCAGGAAGATGTCGGTCAGCCGCGAGAGCAGCGTGTCGGTCCAGCCGCCGAAGTAGCCGGCGATCATGCCGATGACCGTGCCGAGGACGGTGACGGCGAGGGTGACCCCCACACCGACGGTGATCGAGGCGCGGGCACCGTGGACGACACGGGCGTAGATCGAACGTCCCTGCACGTCGTAGCCGAGCCAGTCCGGGGCGAAGAAGTGGCCCCAGTTCGGCTTGCCGAGGTAATGCTTGGCCAGGTCGGCGTCGCGCGGCGAGGCGCTGGTGAACAGTCCCGGCCAGGCCGACATCACCAGAAGGAACACGATCAGCACGGCCGAGACCAGGAACAGCGGGTTGCGCCGCAGGTCGTGCCAGGCGTCGGACCACAGGCTGCGCGCCTTGTCGGGAGCCGGGCCGGCGTCGGCCACGACGACACCGGCGGTGCTCACCGTGTCACCGGGAAGGGCTTCGACCTTCTTCTCGACGGTTTTGTCAGGCATACCGGATCCTCGGGTCCAGGACCGCGTAGAGCAGGTCGACGATCAAGCTGGCAGCGAGGTAGATGAGCACCATCAGCGAGGCGATTCCCACGACCGTGGCGCCCTCACGCCGGCTGAGCGCCTCGTAGATCTCGACACCGATACCCCGCACGTTGAAGATGCCCTCGGTCACGATCGCGCCGGTCATCAGGTTGCCGACCTCGATGCCGAGGAAGGTGACCACGGGAATCAGTGAGTTGCGCATCAGGTGGACACCGACGACACGGCGACGCGGCAGCCCCTTGGCCACGGCGGTGCGCATGTAGTCGGACCGCAGGTTCTCCGCGATCGACGTGCGGGTCAACCGGGCGACGTAGGCGAGCGACAGCGACGCCAGCACGGTGGCGGGAAGCACGAGCTGCGCGAAGTCCGTCGAGTCGGTCACCGTGGGCGTGGTGACCGACCACTTGAACGCGAGCAGGTACTGCAGCAGGAAGCCCAGCACGAAGGACGGCATCGACACGAGGACCAGCGTCAGCGTCAGAAGTCCGCGGTCCCGCAGCGTGTCGGGGCGCAGGCCGGCGATGACACCGAGGCCGATACCCACGAGCGTGACGAAGGTGAAGGCGAAGATCGTCAGCCTGATCGTCACCGGGAACGCATCGAGGATGATGTCCGCGATGGGCCGCTTGCTGGCGATCTGGGTGCCGAAGTCGCCCTGGAAAAGGCCGGTCATGTAGTTCACGTACTGCTGAAGGAGCGGCTGATCGAGGCCGAGGTCCTTCTTGATGCTCGCGACCACCGCCGGGTCGTACGCCTGATCCCCCATCATCGCCCGGACGGGATCGCCGGGCAGGGCGTACATCATGCAGAAGATGAGCAAGGTTGACCCGATGAACACCGGGATCATCTGGAGCAGTCGTCGTGCGACATAGCGCCCCATAGGTGCCTCCGTGAGGGGTGAACGCAGGTACGGGGGCCGTCCCCTGTTGACGGGACGGCCCCCCGTACCTCCCACCGCCACCGGAGCGGCGGCGGGTCTACGGCCGAGTGGGAAGAGCCCGAAGGGCTCCTCTTACTTGGTGGTGACGGCCCACACTTCGAGGTCACCGTGGAAGTCGACGTTGACGTTGTCGACGTTCTTACCGTGGCCGCCGTTGATGCGGTAGTACCAGAGCGGGATGGCCGGCATGTGCTCGACCAGCTTCTTCTCGACCTCCTGGAAGGCCTTCACCGAGTCCTCGAGGGAGTTGGCGTTGTCCGCCTTGTTCATCAGCCCGTCGATCTCCTTGTTGGAGAAGCGGCCGTTGTTGGCCTCGGCGGTGGTGTGGTACAGCTCCTTCATGAAGTTGGCGTTGACCGGGTAGTCGGCGACCCAGCCACCGCGGTACATGCCCTTCACCTGGTCGTTGTCACGGGCCTCGAGGTCCGTGGCGAAGTCCGGCTTGGGGTCGCCGACGCAGTCGACGCCGGTGGCCTTGCGGATGGACTCGCAGACCGCGGTCACCCACTCCTTGTGCCCACCGTCGGTGTTGTACTGGACGGTGAACTTGTTGCCCGGAACGCCACCGCCCTCCTTGATGAGCTGCTTGGCCTTCGTCGGGTTGTACGTGAACACGTCGGTGTCCAGGTTCTGGTAGCCCTTGACGCCCGGCGGCGTGAAGCCCTTGGCCGGCGTACGGGTGTTGTTCAGAACCGTCTTGGTGATCGTGTCGCGGTCGATCGCCATCGACAGACCCTGCAGGACCTTCGGGTCGATGCCCTTGAAGGTCTTGGAGTAGAACGCCGGGTGCAGCGACTGCAGGGCCGCGTACGGCTGCTCGATGGCGCCGTCACCCAGGTCCTGCTTGTACTTCGGCAGGTCCGTCGGGCCGACCTGGCGGATCATGTCCAGGTTGCCGGAGACGACGTCCTTGTAGGCGGCTTCGACCGTCGTGTAGTTCTTGAACTGGACGCCCTTGTTCTTCGCCTTGTTCGGGCCCTGGTACTCGTCCCAGGCCTTGACCTGGATGAGCTTCTTGTGGTCCCACTTCTCGAACTTGTAGGGACCGTTGCCGACCGGCTTCTGGCCGAAGGCCTTCGGGTCGTCGTAGAAGACCTTGGGCAGCGGGGCCCAGGTGGTGTAGCCCAGCTTGTAGTTGAAGTACGGCATCTTGTACTTCAGCTCGATGGTGAAGGTGTGGTCGTCCACGGCCTTCAGACCGGACATGGCCTTGGCCTTCGGCTCACCCTTCTCCGGGTGGACGTCGTCGTAGCCCTTGATGTCCTGGAACCAGAAGGAGTTCTGCTGGTTGTTCTTGATGTTGGCGTACCAGTTCCAAGCGTCGATGTACGACTTGGAGGTGACTTCCTCGCCGTTGTGGAACTTCCAGCCCTTCTTGAGCTTGACCGTCCACGTCTTGGAGTCGTCGGAGGTGACCGACTCGGCGTTCGTGTAGACGATCTCGCCCTTGGAGTCGAAGTCCAGCAGCTGGGTGAAGAGGGACTGGATGACGTACGAGCCGTTGCTCTCGTTCGTGTCAGCCGGGACCAGCGGCTTCTGCGGCTCGCCGACGTCGATCGAGACGTACCCCGCAGGGCCGGAACCCTTGCTCTTCCCCTCACCGTCACCGCTGCCGCCGCAGGCGGTGGCGGCCAGGGCGACCACTATCGCCCCCGCGACCCACTTGGCGCTCCTGGCACCGCGCATGGGTTCCTCCTATGAAGTCATTGGTTCACCGCGAAGGGAGCACGGACAGACCACCGCCACCGCCCGTCGCCGGTGCCGGAAGTCGTCAGGTGCCCCCGCGCTCGTGAGTCGCTGCCGCCGCCGGCGGGTGACCCTTCATCCGAGCTCTACGCGCCTAACTATCTGCCAAACGCCATTACCGAGCCACACCCTCGAGGTCTCGGTTCGATCACAGCTCGCGTATACATCTTCCAAAATCCGGACAAAGGGTTTGGTGAAAGATGCCTGCGAAACGGACTTGTTACACATCTATCGGTGCTGACTGTCCGCATTCCGGACGCGAGAGTGAGATAAACCGGTTGCGACTACCGTGGCCCCCGTGCAAGGTGCCACCGGTACCTGTCGCGCGCTCAAGAGGCCGTCGACGCAAGGCTGTTGCCAGACGCCCCAGGCAGGGCAGAGAAAGGCGCTCCGCAGCAGGGTAGTGCGAGCGAGGCGCCCGGAACGGCCGCCCCGGGCAAATCGAGGGTTTTCCCTACCCGTTGCCTGGGCGTCGCCTTGACGGCGCCTGGCGGATCAATTGGGTCGACATCCGTTCCGGCCTGCGGAAAACTTCCCGGGATGCCTCGACTAACCGACACGCCTCCCACGTGGGACGAGCGTACGCAGCTGGCCACGATGCTGGACTACGCCCGTGACACCGCACGAGCCAAGTGTGAGGGTGTGTCCGCCGAAGACGCCCGCAAGGCCCCGCTCCCGGGTTCGCCGCTGATGACGTTGTGCGGACTGATCAGCCATCTGCGGTGGGTCGAGTACTACTGGTTCCAGGTGATGTTCCTGGGCGAGGAACTCGAGGGGCCGCTCTCCGAGGCGACCGACGACGATCCAGATCCCGAGATGCGGACGGCGGTCGACATCCCGCTGCCCCGGCTTCTCGCCGAGTACGAGGAACAGAGTGCCCGCCACCGTCGCCTGGTGACCGAACACGACCTGGACTCGACGGCGAAGCGCCCGATCGGCGACGGCCGCCATGTCGACCTGCGCTGGGTGCTCCTCCACCTCATCGAGGAGACGTCCCGCCACAACGGCCACCTGGACGTCGTGCGTGAGCTCGTCGACGGGCGGACCGGCGTCTGAGGGGCCCTGGTGGCAGGCTCGTCAGGTCGCACGGCCGGCCGCGTCGCCGGCAGAGCCCCGGTAGCTCCGCGGAGCTACCGGGGCTCTGCCCGTTCCGGGACCGTCAGCCGTGCTTGGCGCGGCTCGCGGCGCGGGCGCGCTCGCGGGCGTCCAGGTTCACCTTGCGGATGCGGATGGCCTCCGGGGTGACCTCGACGCACTCGTCGTCGCGGCAGAACTCCAGGGACTGCTCCAGCGACAGCTTGCGCGGCGGCACGATCGACTCGGTCACGTCGGCCGTCGAGGACCGCATGTTGGTGAGCTTCTTCTCCTTGGTGATGTTGACGTCCATGTCGTCGGCGCGGGAGTTCTCGCCGACGATCATGCCCTCGTACACCTCGGTGCCCGGCTCCACGAACAGCACGCCGCGCTCCTGGAGGTTCGTCATCGCGAAGGCGGTGACGGCACCGGCGCGGTCGGCGACCAGCGAACCGTTGTTACGGGTCTGGAGGGTGCCGAACCAGGGCTCGAAGCCCTCGTGGATGGAGTGGCCGATGCCCGTGCCGCGGGTCTGGGTCAGGAACTCCGTGCGGAAGCCGATGAGGCCGCGGGAGGGCACCACGAACTCCATGCGGACCCAGCCGGAGCCGTGGTTGGACATGTTGTCCATGCGGCCCTTGCGGACACCCATGAGCTGCGTGACCGCGCCCATGTGCTCCTCGGGGACGTCGATCGTCATGCGCTCGACCGGCTCGTAGACCTTGCCGTCGACGTCCTTGGTGACGACCTGGGGCTTGCCGACGGTCAGCTCGTAGCCCTCACGGCGCATGGTCTCGACCAGGATGGCCAGGGCCAGCTCGCCGCGGCCCTGCACCTCCCAGGCGTCCGGCCGCTCGGTCTCGAGCACGCGGAGGCTGACGTTACCGATCAGCTCGCGGTCCAGGCGGTCCTTGACCTGGCGGGCGGTGACCTTGCGGTCCTTGACGGCCGCCTTGGCGTCGGCGCCCTTGCCGGTGCCGCCGCGGCCGACCAGCGGGGAGGTGTTGGTGCCGATGACCATGGAGATGGCCGGCTCGTCGACGGTGATCAGCGGCAGCGCGACCGGGTTCTCCGGGTCGGCCAGGGTCTCGCCGATCATGATGTCCGGGATACCGGCGACGGCGCAGATGTCACCGGGGCCGGCCTTCTCGGCCGGCTTGCGGGTGAGCGCCTCGGTCATCATCAGCTCGGAGATCCGCACGTTCTGCACGGAGCCGTCGCGCTTCATCCACGCGACGGTCTGGCCCTTCTTCAGCTCGCCCTGCTGGACGCGCAGGAGCGCGATGCGGCCGAGGAAGTTGTCGGCGTCCAGGTTGGTGACGTGCGCCTGGAGCGGGGCGGCCTCGTCGTAGGTCGGGGCCGGGATGTGCTCCAGGATCGTGGAGAAGAACGGCTCCAGGCTGGTGGAGTCGCTCGGAACCGTGCCGTCCTCGGGCTTGGTGAGGGACGCGATGCCGTCGCGGCCGCAGGCGTAGACGATCGGGAACTCGATCTGGTCCTCGTCGGCGTCCAGGTCCAGGAAGAGGTCGTACGCCTCGTTGACGACCTCGTCGATCCGAGAGTCGGGGCGGTCCGTCTTGTTGATGCAGAGGATGACGGGCAGCCGCTGCTGGAGCGCCTTGCGCAGCACGAAACGGGTCTGCGGCAGCGGGCCCTCGGAGGCGTCCACGAGCAGCACCACGCCGTCGACCATCGACAGACCGCGCTCGACCTCGCCGCCGAAGTCGGCGTGGCCGGGGGTGTCGATGATGTTGATGGTGATGGGCTCCCCGCCGTCCTTGGGGTGATACTTCACCGCCGTGTTCTTGGCGAGGATCGTGATGCCCTTCTCACGCTCCAGGTCGTTCGAGTCCATCATGCGGTCGTCGACCGAGTCGAGCTGGTGGGCGGCGAAGGCGCCGGCCTGCTTCAGCATGCCGTCGACGATGGTGGTCTTGCCGTGGTCGACGTGGGCGACGATGGCGACGTTGCGGATGTCGTGGCGCGTGGCCATAAGAAGGCGTACTCCCGGAGTGGTGAGGAATGCCCTGCGCGTACGTCGGTGGTGCGCGGGCCCTGCCGGGCTCAACATGCCACGGCCTCACCCCATGGTACGGGTACGCTCCCGCTGGGGTGAGCCGGGATACGTCGGCGCAGGTCAGGCCTGCTGTGAGGTGCTGGGAGTCGCTCTCCGGGCTGCTGGGGGCTGCCGCCCCCAGCCCCGGCTTCGACCTGAAGGGCCTCGTCCTCAGGCGCCGGACGGGCTGGATACCGCCGAGTGTGACGGGCCTCCTGCCGGCTTCATGCCCTTCTTCAGGAAGCCCATGTCCTCGAAGACCGGCGTGCCGAAGCCGAAGGCGCCGGTGTTCACCAGGTTCTTGCGGGCCGCCATGAGCTGGGGGCGCTGGTAGAGGGGAATCGATCCGGCGGCGGCCCAGATGCGGGAGTCGGCCTTGCGGATCAGGGAACGGGACTCGCCCTCGTCCAGGGTGGCGACGGCCTGGTCGAAGAGCTGGTCGACCTGGTCGGTGCCGACGCGGGTGTAGTTCTGCTCGATGCTCAGCGAGCCGTCGGCGGCCGGTACCGGCTTGGCGTAGACGGGGCGGGCGTCGGTGGCGGGGTAGGCGGTGGTGGGCCAGGAGTACAGGGCGAGGTCGTACTGGCCGGAGGCGATGTGGTCCTTGAAGTAGGACTCGTCGGCGACCTTGGAGATCTCCGTGCGGATGCCGACGCGCTCCAGCATGCGGGAGACGCGGTCGGCGACCGTGCGCAGCGTCTGGGAGCCGGGCCCGGAGGGGAGCACGAAACGGAGGGTGAGGGGCTTGCCGTTCTTGGCGAGCGGGGCGGCCTCGCGGCCCGCCGGGGCGGCGGTTCCCCGGGGGGCGTACGCGCCGGGGGCGCCGCCCTGGTCCGGCTGCTTGTACTGCTTGCCGTCCTGGTCGGGGTGGCCGGCCAGGCCCTTGTCGTCCTGCCGGTCCTTGTCGTGCTCGCCGACGATGTACGTGCCGTCGTCGTCCTCCGGCTTCCCGGAGGACTCGCCGGCCTTCTCGCCCTCGGCGCCGGCCGCCTTCTCCCCCTCCTTCTTCTTCTGCTCCTTGACGGGCCCGCCACGGATCCATCCGGCGTCCGCGAGCAGGGCCTGCGCCTCCTTGGTGTCCTGGTCGCCGAGGGCACCGCTGCTGTCGGCGTACGCGGCCTGGCCGGACAGGGCCAGGTGGCTGCCGACCGGTACGGCGGGCAGGCCGAGCGGCTTGAGGACGGCCGCGACCAGTTCCTCCCGGTCCAGGGCGCGGGCTACGGCCCTGCGGACGCGCTCGTCGGCGAGCGGTCCCTCGGCGCCGTTCAGGGCGAGCTGGGTGTAGGCGGGCTCCAGGGACTTGCGCACCTCGTAGCCGCGCAGCGCCTGCCGCTCGCGGGCTTCCTCGGCCGCGGCCTCGCCGCGCTCGTCGCGGGCTTCGGCCTCCTCGCCGGACTCGTCGTCCCCGGCCGTGGCGGACCCGTCGGCACTGGGGGCGCTGGGGCCCATCAGTGCGCTGCCGGAGCTGCGGGGCTTGGCGGTGACGGTGATGCGGCGGGCCGCCGAGGGATCGATCTCGGCCAGGTCGAGGGTGCCCGCGGCCAGCTCGTCGGCCCGCTCCTCGCGTGGGACCGTGCGCAGCACGATCTCCGAGAGCTTGGCCGGCCGGCCCCACCAGCGCGGGTTGCGCGTGAGGGTGATCTCGTCGTCCTTGCGGTCGACCTTCTTCACCTTGAAGGGACCGGCGGTGACCTTGAGTTTCTTGCGCGCCCCGTCGTTGAAGGAGTCCGGGGTGCCCATGACGTCCTTCGGGTACAGCGGTGAGAACAGCGACCGCCAGTCGGCGTAGGGGCGGCTGAAGGTGACCTTGACCTCCAGGGCGCTCTCCCCGCGCTCGACCTTCTGGATGCGGTCGTAGCCGGCGTTGCGGGCGGTCCAGTAGGCGGTGTCCTTGCCGGACAGCGCACGCCACTGGGCGGCGAAGTCGGCGGCGCCGATCTCGCGGCCGTCGCTCCAGACGGCCTGCTGGTTGAGCTTGTACAGGACGACCTGCTTGGGCTCGGTCTCGACGACCTCGGCCGACTCCAGGTATTCGGGGTTGCGCTCGGGGCGGCCGCTGTCGTTCATCCGGAACATCGACGGCAGGACCGCCTGGGCGACGCGGTTGGTGGTGGCGTCGGCGTCCGACTGGAACGTGTTGAGGGTGTCCGGCACGGAGTCCACGGCCCAGCGCAGGGTGCCGCCGTCGGTGATCCGGTCGCGGGCGGCGGGCTGGATGTCGGGCGCGGCGAGCGGCTCGCCGGCCGGGTCCTCGGAGCCGCATCCGGCGAGCGCGGGCACCGCGAGCACACCCGCGGTGAGGAAGGCGACCGAGCGCGAGACCGCGCGCGGGCCGATGCCGTGCTGGGACATCTGTGCTACCTCCGGGGAGCCGAGGGCGTTATGATCACTTTTGGCGGTATTTGGATTTCATCTGATGTATGCGGCCACTGAAGAGGAAAGGGTTCAGCAACAGAGGGCGACACGGCGGCCACGGGTCGTGAAGTCACCCATGCGGCGCAGCGCACCGGTGGGTGCACCCACACGCCTCGGCCAATCGGTGCACGTCCCCTTCACAGCGCAAGGTGTGACGCGCAACACTCGCAGGCGCATGAACGTTGCCGCCTTGGGCCTCGAAGGACCCGCGGAAGTGAGGGCAAGTCATGTCCGTTCACGACGAACTGACGTCAGTCCAGCGCTCGCTCGACGACCTGTTCCGGTCGCTGGGGCGCCTGGAGAAGCAGCTCGGCACCGGTGGCCTGGAGATGCGCCGGGTCCGTGCCGATGCCAACCACCTGCGCGAGAGCGTCGCCCTGCTGCGTGACGCCGCCGCGTCACCGGCCGACCCGAAACGCCCCGATCTCGTCACGATCTCGGACACGCCGTACGACTCGGCCCTGTGGCGCGACTCGGACGACGAGGGGCTCGGCGCCCGGGACCGGCGCGCTCCCTGACCTGGAGGGCGTCGAGCGACCGGCACCTCCCCCGAACCCGACCGGAGTCGTCACGTGGCCACTGGTACGGAACCTCCCGCCACCGAACCCACCCACCCGAGCGGCGGCGTACAGGCGGGTACGCGCGCCGCGATCGACGCCCCGCACCTGCGCACCGACCGCTGGTGGCTGGCCCCGGCCGGCACGGCCGCCGGCCTGCTGGCCTTCATCGTCTACTCGACCTGGCGGGCCTTCGCGAACGCCGACTACTACGCGGCGCCGTACGTCTCGCCCTTCTACTCCCCCTGCCTGGCGGAGAACTGCGAGCCGATGAGAGCCGGGCCGAACTGGGAGATCTTCGGCGGCTGGTGGGGCCTCTCGCCCGCCGTCATCATCCTGATCTTCCCGCTCGGCTTCCGCCTGACCTGCTACTACTACCGCAAGGCCTACTACCGGGGCTTCTGGGCGTCCCCGCCGGCCTGCGCGGTGGCCGAACCACACCGGAAGTACACCGGCGAGACCCGCTTCCCGCTGATCCTGCAGAACATCCACCGGTACTTCTTCTACGCCGCGCTCCTGGTCGCCGGGATCCTCACCTACGACACCGTGCTCGCCTTCCGCGACGAGGACTACGCGTGGGGCCACATGGGGCTCGGCACCCTCGTGTTCCTGGTCAACATCGTGCTGATCTGGGCGTACACGATCTCCTGCCACTCCTGCCGGCACATCGTCGGCGGCAAGCTGAAGCACTTCTCCAGGCATCCCGTGCGCTACCGGATGTGGCAGTGGGTGGGGAAGCTCAACGCCCGGCACATGCAGCTGGCCTGGGCGTCGCTGGTGAGCGTGGCGGTCGCCGACTTCTACGTCTACCTGGTCGCGTCCGGCGCCTTCGACGATCCGCGCTTCTTCTAGAGGGATGGGGCCTTCGTGATGTCCGTGGTCGACCGGCAGGAATGGGACGTCGTCGTGGTCGGCGCCGGTGGCGCCGGGCTGCGCGCCGCCATCGAGGCCCGCGAGCGGGGCGCCCGTACGGCCGTGATCTGCAAGTCGCTGTTCGGCAAGGCGCACACGGTGATGGCCGAGGGCGGCATCGCCGCGGCGATGGCCAACGCCAACGAGAACGACACCTGGCAGGTCCACTTCCGCGACACCATGCGCGGCGGCAAGTTCCTCAACCAGTGGCGGATGGCGGAGCTGCACGCCCAGGAGGCGCCGCAGCGGGTGTGGGAGCTGGAGACCTGGGGCGCGCTGTTCGACCGCACCAAGGACGGCCGGATCTCCCAGCGCAACTTCGGCGGCCACGAGTACCCGCGCCTCGCCCACGTCGGCGACCGCACGGGCCTGGAGCTGATCCGCACCCTCCAGCAGAAGATCGTCCAGCTCCAGCAGGAGGACTTCAAGGAGACCGGCGACTACGAGTCCCGGCTGAAGGTGTTCCAGGAGTGCACGGTCACGCGCGTGCTGAAGACTGTGTCGGACAGCGGCTCCGCCGCGGGCGGCCGCGTCTCGGGCGTCTTCGGTTACGAGCGCGAGTCGGGCCGCTTCTTCGTGCTGGAGGCACCCGCCGTCGTCCTCGCGACGGGCGGTATCGGCAAGTCCTTCAAGGTGACGTCGAACTCCTGGGAGTACACCGGCGACGGTCACGCGCTGGCCCTGCTCGCCGGGGCGCCCCTGCTGAACATGGAGTTCGTGCAGTTCCACCCGACGGGCATGGTCTGGCCGCCGTCGGTGAAGGGCATCCTCGTCACCGAGTCGGTGCGCGGCGACGGCGGTGTGCTGCGCAACTCCGACGGCAAGCGGTTCATGTTCGACTACATCCCCGACGTCTTCAAGGACAAGTACGCCGAGACCGAGGACGAGGCCGACCGCTGGTACGACGACCCGGACCACAACCGGCGCCCGCCCGAGCTGCTCCCCCGGGACGAGGTGGCGCGGGCGATCAACGCCGAGGTGAAGGAGGGGCGCGGCTCCCCGCACGGGGGCGTGTTCCTCGACGTGTCGACGCGGATGCCCGCCGAGGTCATCAAGCGCCGGCTGCCGTCGATGTACCACCAGTTCAAGGAGCTGGCCGACGTCGACATCACCGCGGAGGCGATGGAGGTCGGGCCCACCTGCCACTACGTGATGGGCGGTGTCGCGGTGGAGTCCGACACGGCGGCGGCGCGCGGGGTGCCGGGGCTGTACGCGGCCGGTGAGGTGGCCGGCGGCATGCACGGCTCCAACCGGCTCGGCGGCAACTCGCTGTCCGACCTGCTGGTGTTCGGGCGCCGGGCGGGCTGGCACGCGGCCGAGTACGCGGCGGGGCTGGCCGGGGCGCGGCCCGTCGTGGACGACGTCCAGGTCGACTCGGCCGCCGCCGAGGCCCTGCGGCCCTTCTCGGCCGAGGCGGAGAGCGGGGAGCCGGCCGGGGGCCCGCCGGAGAACCCGTACACCCTGCACCAGGAACTGCAGCAGACGATGAACGACCTGGTCGGCATCATCCGCCGCGAGACGGAGATGAAACAGGCCCTGGAGAAGCTGGCCGAGCTGCGGGTACGGGCCCGCCGGGCCGGTGTCGAGGGCCATCGCCAGTTCAACCCGGGCTGGCACCTCGCCCTGGACCTCAGGAACATGCTGCTGGTCAGCGAGTGCGTGGCGCGGGCCGCGCTGGAGCGCACCGAGTCGCGCGGCGGGCACACCCGGGAGGACCATCCGGGCATGGACCGCAAGTGGCGGCGGATCAACCTGCTGTGCGCGCTCACCGACCCGACGGGCGGTCTGGCGGCGACGGACCCGGTCCGCGGCCAGATCACCCTGACCCGTGAGACGACCGAACCCGTCCGTGCCGACCTGCTCGCCCTGTTCGACAAGGAGGAGCTGGTCAAGTACCTCGCCGAAGAGGAGCTGTACGAATGAGCGGCTACACGGCCCACTTCAGGGTGTGGCGCGGTGACGTGAGCGGCGGCGGCCTGGAGGACTTCGAGGTCGAGGTCAACGAGGGCGAGGTGGTGCTCGACATCATTCACCGCCTGCAGGCCACCCAGGCACCCGATCTGGCGGTGCGCTGGAACTGCAAGGCGGGCAAGTGCGGTTCCTGCTCGGCGGAGATCAACGGCCGGCCGCGGCTGATGTGCATGACGCGCATGTCGGTGTTCGACCGGGAGGAGACGATCACGGTGACGCCGCTGCGGGCGTTCCCGGTCGTCCGCGACCTGGTCACCGATGTCGGCTTCAACTACACCAAGGCGCGGGAGGTGCCCGCCTTCGTGCCGCCGGCCGGTGTCGCTCCGGGCGAGTACCGCATGATGCAGGAGGACGTGGACCGGCCGCAGGAGTTCCGCAAGTGCATCGAGTGCTTCCTGTGCCAGGACACCTGCCATGTGGTCCGCGACCACGAGGAGAACAAGCAGGCGTTCGCGGGGCCCCGGTTCCTGATGCGGGTGGCGGAGCTGGACATGCACCCGCTGGACGCGGCGGCGGAGACGGGCCTGGACCGCAAGACCACCGCCCAGGACGACCACGGCCTGGGCTACTGCAACATCACCAAGTGCTGCACCGAGGTCTGCCCCGAGGGCATCAAGATCACGGACAACGCGCTGATCCCCCTGAAGGAACGGGCTGTCGACCGCAAGTACGACCCGCTGGTGTGGCTGGGCTCGAAGATCAGGAGGCGGTCCTCGGCAGGCTGAGCGCCTCCTGGAGGACGGGAGTCACTCGACCCAGTGTTCCTCGTACGCGCGCCAGTCCGCCTCCGTCGCGGCGAAGTCGATGTACAGCGCGACACCGAAGCGGGCCCGGTCCGCGTCCGTGCGGGACAGGCCCAGGCGGACGCCACGGACGGCGGCGGGCACGGTCTCGGCGTGGTTCCAGTGCCCGAACCGGTCCTCGTGGAAGAAGGGCAGGCCCATCAGCAGGTCGGTGGAGGGCGGGGTGGCCTCCAGGGCGAGCGAGGTCTGCTGGGCGACGTAGCCGCCGTAGGTGCTCTCCAGCGGCTGCATGGTGTCGTACGACATGACGGCGATCTGGTCGACACGGCGGGCGACCTGGCCGAAGAACTGCTGAGACCACCACTTGGGGTGGCCGGTGACGCGGCCCCACACCGTGTGGAGGGCCGGGAGCGGGTCGATCTGGTGGGCGGCGACGGAGAGCCGGGCGTCCCGGGAGCGGGTCTCGCGGCGCAGGGCGTCGAGGAGCGTGAGGTAGTTGCGGTCGCCGGAGTGCAGGGGCTCCAGGTCGAGGTGGACGCCCTCGTAGCCGGTGTCCAGGACCTGGCGTGCGGAGCGGAGGACGGCGGCGCGGGTCCCGGGGTCCTCCAGGCGCATGCCGTCGGGGGTCTCGGTCGCGAGGACGTCGCCCAGGAAGGCCTGGACGCGGACGCCGGGGAGTTTCTCGTGCACGGCGTCGATGAACCAGCGGGCCCTCGGATACACCGACTCGGGGAGGGTGCCGTCGTGTTCCAGCGGGCCCGAGTGGACGTACAGGTCACTGATGCCGGTGCCGCGCAGACGGCGGGCCAGGGCCGTGACGTCGGCGTCCTTCTTGCGGCCGTCCACCCAGGCGTGGCCGAGCCAGAGCGCGTCGCGGTTCCGGGTGCGGGTGCCGTCCGCCGGGTCGCCCGTGTAGTTGACGCGGAGAGCTGTCAGCGCGGACAGGAGAGGGATCAGAAGCACCAGCAGCACGGTGAGCGCCGTGCGTCTGACCCGGCGCCGACGCCCGCTGCCTCTGCGACTGCCTGGCGCGGGAGCTGCGGGTAAGGAGTTTCCGTCGTCAGCGGCCTTGGTCTCGTCCGGTGTTGTGTCCTCCGTGCCTTGCATGCCGTCTCCCCCGGTGTTGCGGTCGGTGTTGCCGGGGATGACGATCAGCACGGACGTTCGGTTGCGATCAGCCGGAGTTCTCGGTCAGGTGCCGAACGTGCAGGTGCCCCTGCCGGGGGTACGCGGGCGGCTGCGCCGGCAGGACGGCGGCGAAGTCGTAGCGGCTCTTCTCCGCCACCCGGCAGGAGGCCGAGTTGTCCGTCTGATGGATGAGTTCGAGGCGGGTCAGGCCGTCGCGGGCGAAGGTGGTGAACGCCCATTCGGTCAGTGCGCCCAGGGCGCGCGGCGCGACGCCCCGGCCGCGTGCGCGTGCCGCCGTCCAGTAACCGACCTCGGCGGACGCGGCGCCGGGGGCGGCGTACCTGAGGACCACGTGACCGGCCGGCGCCGCAGCCGTGCCGGCGGGGCCGGCCTCCTCGACGGCGAACGCGAAGCGGCGGCCCTGCTCCCATCCCTCTCGCTGCTCCCGCAGCCATCGCGCCGCGCTCGTCTCGTCGTCGACGTCGAGGGACGTCCAGTGCCGCAGGGCGTCGTCCCGGCTCAGCGCGAGCAGACCGGGCGCGTCCGCCGCGGTCCAGGGACGCAGGGTCAGGGCGGGGGCCGCCGGTGTCGCCGCCACCCGTAACCGGGGCGTGGTGTCGGACATGGGGCGATCCTACGGTGGCCGCCGGCCGGTCTCAGAACAGGCTCAGCAGCGCCTCCGCGGGGTCCGCCAGCCTCGTTTCGCCGCCGGGGAGGGGGAGTTCGAACCAGACCGTCTTGCCGCGGGGCGTGCGGCGCGAGCCCCACGCGGCGCTCAGGAGACCGACCAGTTGCAGTCCGCGGCCGCCCTCGTCGGTGTCGCGGGCACGGCGGCGGCGGGGCTGGACCAGGCCGGAGTCCCAGACCTCGCAGACCAGGGTCCGGTCCAGCAGCAGACGGAGACGGATCTCGCCCTCGCCGTACCGCAGGGCGTTGGTGACGAGTTCGCTGACCAGGAGCTCCGTGGTGTCGACCAGGGGTTCCATGTCCCAGCTGAGGAGCTGGGCACGCGCGTACTCCCGGGCCCGGCCCACACTGCGCGGCTCGCGCGGCAGAATCCAGTCGCCGACGGACTCGGTGGGCAGGCCCTGTACACGTGCCATCAGCAACGCGATGTCGTCCTCGCCGTGGTGGGTGTCCATGGTGTTGAGGACGTGGTCGCAGACGTCCTCCAGCGGCTGGGCGGGGTCGGACAGGGAGCTGACGAAGGCCTGGAGCCCCTCGTCGAGCGGATGGTCGCGGCTTTCGACCAGTCCGTCCGTGTAGAGCGCGAGCAGGGCGCCCTCGGGCAGTTCGACCTCGACCTCCTCGAAGGGCTCGCCCCCGACGCCCAGCGGCATGCCCGGCGGCACGTCCAGCATCAGTGCCGGCTCGCCCGGTTCGACCAGCACGGGCGGCAGATGGCCGGCGTTGGCGAAGGTGCAGCGCCGGGTGACCGAGTCGTAGACCGCGTAGACGCAGGTGGCCAGGTAGACCTCCGAGAGGTCCGCCTCCCGGGGGCGGCGGGCCGCCCTGGTCGCCTGCTGGACGCCGCCGGGAGCGCCGAGGTTGCGCGCGATCTCGTCCAGCTGGGAGAGCACCTCGGCGGGTTCGAGGTCGAGCTGTGCCAGGGTGCGGACCGCCGTGCGGAGTTCGCCCATCGCGACGGCGGCGCGCAGGCCGCGGCCCATGACGTCGCCGACGACCAGCGCGGTGCGGTGCCCGGGGAGTTCTATGACGTCGAACCAGTCGCCGCCGACCTCGCTGGGCCGCCCGGTGTTGGCGTTGCCGGGCAGGTAGCGGCAGGCGATGTCGAGCCCGGAGGCCTCCGGGTCGCCCGGTGGGAGCAGGGACCGTTGCAGTATCAGCGCGCGTTCGTGCTCGCGCCGGTACAGGCGGGCGTTGTCGATGCAGACGGCCGCGCGTGCCGCCAGCTCCACGGCGAGGTCGCGGTCCCGGTCGCCGAACGGCTCGCTGCCCTTCGTACGGGCGAACTGCACCAGCCCGACGACGGTGTCGTGGGCGACCATCGGCACGGCGAGCGTGGACTGCACGAGCCCGCCGTCCTCACCGGGGACGGTCTGCGGCCGGGCCGTGCGCAGGGCGTCCGCGCAGGACGAGTTGAACGGGTAGTGGTGGACGGCGCCGACCGAGACGGGCACCCCCGCCCCGGCGAAGGGGGCGTCGGAGACGGCGCTGGCGAAGGCCACCCGGCGCAGCTCGGCGCTGCCGTCGGCGAGCCCGGGCGGGGTCTCGTCGCCGGCCAGCAGGCCCTGGTAGAGGTCGACGGTGGCCAGGTCGCAGAAGTCGGGCACGACGACGTCGAGGAGCTGGCGGGCCGTGGTCTCCAGGTCCAGGGAGTTGCCGATGCGGGCGCCGGCCTCGTTGAGCAGCGCCAGGTTGCGCCGCGCGGCTGCGGCCTCGCGGGCGGCGGCGCGACGGGAGGTGATGTCGATCCCGAGCCAGGCGACCCCGATGGGGCGGCCCGAACCGCTGTGCACGCGGTAGAGGTTGACGGACCAGTGGCGGCGGGCGTCGGAGCCCGGCACGAAGCCCGTGACGTGCATGTCGGTGATGGAGCTGCCGGTCTCCAGCACCCGGCGCAGCGTGGCGGCGACCCGATCCGCCTCCCCGCGCGGGAGGTAGTCGTGGACTCCCTTGCCACGGTGGTCGTCGGGCGAGCCGCCGAAGATGGAGGCGAACCGCTGGTTGACGCGGCGGACCCGCAGGTCCGGGTCGATCAGCAGGAAACCGAACGGGGATTGACTGAAAATGGCCTGCGAGGCGGCAAGGTCGGTCTCGATGCTGCGTAGGGTGCGCACATCGACGACGATGCAGACGGCGGCCTTCTCGCCGTCCTCGTTGCGCGTCGGCATGACGTAGACCTCGGCGAGTCCCTCGTGCCCGCACTCCCCCTCGGCGCCCTTCGGCATCCGGAAGGGCACCACACCGGTCCACTCACGGCCGTCGAGGATCTCGGCCATCTTGCGCATGCCCCGCTCGCGCAGGCGCGGGTCGATGAAGGCCTCGATGGGGTCCATGCCGACGGCGCGTTCGGCGGGGATGCCGAAGAGGTGCTCGGCGCGCAGGCTCCACTGGTCGACGAGTCCGTCCGGGCCGATGGAGAAGGACGCGACCTTGATGTAGTCGTAGATGGACCCGGGGGGACTGCTCTGCCACATGGCGTCCCCGGTCTGCACCCCGTCAGCGGCGAGCGCACCCCCCACGGCGGAGGCCAGGCCGTCCACGGCCCTCGCCTTCTCTCCCTCCGACGGGTCCTCGGACTCCGTGGCCTTCGCTGGTATCTCGCTCACGCGAACCGTCCCCTCCAGCTCACCGCTTCCGGCACCGGTCACCGGGGGCGGCTGCCCGCAGTATCCAGCACTACGGTGCCGCACAACACGGTGTTCACGATCACAGCACGGTCCCGATGGTTTTCGGTCCGGACCATGAGAACACTCCCCGTCTTCTAACCAGGGGACACGTCGTCGAATCCCGTTCGCCGCCAACCGCCACTGGCCGGAACCGGTCGCTCTACAACGGCGGATCGTACGTACACCGTTTTTTCACTCCGGCACCGCGAGTTCGAACCACACGGTCTTGCCCTCGGTGCCGGGCCGGGTTCCCCAGCGGCGGGAGGAGGAAGCCACCAGTTGCAGCCCGCGGCCGCTCTCGTCCTCGGGCCTGGCGACGCGTTCGCGGGGCGGGTCGGGGAGCGGGTCGGAGACCTCCACCAGGAGCACGCCGTTCAGCACGGAGGGGCGGACCAGCCGGACCCCGATGGGCCCGGTGGCATGCCGCAGGGCGTTGGTGACCAACTCGCTGACCAGCAATGCCGCGAGGTCGGCGAGGCGGTCGAGGTCCCAGCGGCGGAGCTGGCCGCGAACGGACTGACGGGCGGTCCGCACGGCGTCCGGCTCGGCGGGGAAAATCCACGCGGCGCAGTCGCCTTCAGTGTCGCTCACGCCGATCACTTCCCAGGCAACAAGCCCGCCCATGTCCGTTTTCATGGGACTAATGAGCACATACCCGGTATCGGGGGCGGAGTACCGCGCGGGGTGGCGCGCTGCGGCACGAAAGGCGTACGAGGCAGTCACATGTGAGTTGCCCGACACCGCGCGCCCCCGGCCCGCCTCAGGCGCCGGACGCTTCTCCCCCGCGGGCGGCGGGGTGTCCCAGGTGTGCGAGGGTCTCGCGGACGGCGGGCACGTCCTGGGCGAGCCAGTCGACGTCCCAGATCTCGCCGGGGCCGAGCCAGCGCAGTTCGTCGTGGTCCTCGAGTGGCTCGGGGGCGGCGGAGCCGGGCCGCAGCCGCGCGGTCCACACCTGGAGGACGTACGGCGGCTTCAGGGGCCACTCACCCGGAACGCGCCCGCCGGCCTCGGCGTCCACACCGAGTTCCTCGCGCAGCTCACGCACGAGCGCCGCGTCGGCCGTCTCTCCCGGCTCGACCTTGCCGCCGGGCAACTCCCAGCGCCCGGCCAGCTCGACGGGCGCACTGCGCCGGGCGGCCAGCAGCCGTCCGTCGTCGAGCAGCACGGCACCCACCACGACGATTCGCTCACTCATGCGGGGAGCCTACGGGACCGTCACGCGGGCGCTCGCGGGCCAGGGCCTGCTACTCGGATCAGCCCGCAGACGCGGGGCCTGGCACGCACATCCGCCCTGACAAACGCCGCCGGTTCCCTGCGCCATGCTCCAGACGACAGGCTCTAGTCGTGTGCCACGGCCGGCCCGTTCTGCCCCAGCCGCTCGACCCAGTACAGCTGTTTGTGGCCGCGGCCGTCGAGGCTGTCCGCGATCCTCTGGGCCTCGGCCCGGGTCGCGTACCGGCCGACGCGGTACCGGTTGCCGTTGCCGTCCTCTCGTATCACGAGCCAGGGAAGAGTGATCGTGCTGTCGTTCATCGCGCCCCTCCACTTCCCACCCGCGGCCTGTGCCGTGCCCCACCCGCCAAGGAAACCGCAATGCGCATATGCCCGAGCCTACGCCTAACCTTCACGCAGCGAATACGGCTTTTCACAAAGAGGTACGCAACCAGCCAGAACGCAGGGGGCGCACGCCGGGAAACGCGCCGTCCGCGTACCGCGACGCACCCTGCTGGAGGCATGCCGCAGCCGCCTCGGTCGACCTGCGGAAACGACGCCCGGCCGGGCGCCCGGAGCGCACCCGTCCCGTGACGCCCGTCACGGCGACGGCGGGAGCGGGGCGCACGGGGAGCGCAACGCGGGGCTGGTGTGAGCGTTCGCTACTTGACCGGAAGGTGGTAGGCGACCCGGTACCGATCGGCCGGGATGACGACGTCGGCCGTCTCGACCGGGCGGCCGGAGGCGTAGAAGGTGCGCGAGATCACCAGGACCACATGGCCGGGGACGCCTCCCAGGACGAGCAGTTCCTCGGCGAGACCGGGCCGGGCGCCGACCTCCTCGGCGACGTTGTCCACGATCACGTCGATCGCCGCCATGCGCTCGACGACGCCCATGCCGCCGAGCGGGCCCTCCTCCGGCAGCATCACGGGCGTACGGCCCGTCACGGCGAGCGGCTCCCAGGAGGTGGAGAGCATCATCACCTCGCCGCCCTCGCGGAAGAGGTACTTCGTGCACATCACGCGGTCGCCCGGCTCGATGCCCAGCCGCTCGGCGACCGCGACGCTCGCCTCGGCCTGCTCGCTGCTGGACTCCCAGGTGCCCCGCCCCTCGCCGTCCGCCTGCTCCTGACGGAACGGCGTGGCCCCGCCGGACGGGCGGTATCCGGAGCGGGAGACGC
This sequence comes from Streptomyces djakartensis, assembly GCF_014651075.1. Classification (GTDB taxonomy): domain Bacteria; phylum Actinomycetota; class Actinomycetes; order Streptomycetales; family Streptomycetaceae; genus Streptomyces; species Streptomyces djakartensis. The sequence goes on from NZ_BMWE01000001.1 coordinate 81,385, forward strand.
GCCGGGGCACGGGCCGCTCGCGCACATAGGTCCCCGAGCCCGAGCGGCCCTCGACCAGCCCTTCCGCCATGAGCACCTTGCGGGCCTCCAGGGCGACGGTGTCCGAGACGCCGTACTCCTGGCGGATTCTGGCCTGGGACGGGAGGCGGGTGTGCGGCGGCAGCTGACCGTCGACGATCTTCTTGCGCAGATCACCCGCGACACGCAAGTACGCCGGCTGCTCACCGAATGTCACTGGCCGCTCCCATCAGGTTGTACAGACAGCAACAGCGTGGCAACCGTAGGTTGTGCCATGCAAGTAAAGGCCAGAGAATCACTCGATGTGATGACAAAGTGAGCGTGAGGGCTTTACGCAGGCACTTTCTCCCCGCTATAGCCGCCGTCACACCCGTCTGCGACGACTGACGGGCCGTCACAAGCGCTTCGTGCGTCCAGGCATGACCCTTCTGCAATTCCTGCCGAGGTCGCTCCAGTTCTGACGGGGCGTGGGGGCCGCTGTCCGCGGTCCGGCCCCTGTCCGGTCGCGCCCTGAGCCGGAGTCCCGCCGCAGCAGGGCGAGTTCCGCGTTCATCTCGGCGAGGAAGCGGACGACCACCTCCCGGTTCCTCGCGGCTGAAACGACCGCGGGCCGTGTCGGTGGCTCGGGCCGGTCCAGGCAGGCGGTGACCACGCCGGACGTGAGGTCGAGCCGCCCCCGCAGCCGACCGGGCGTCATGAGCCCCTTCCCCGCGTCCGGGACTGCGCTGCAGATCGCCTTCATCGTCGCCGCCTTCGGGGTGCTGCTCGACACGCTCGTGGTCCGCTCGTCGCTGGTGCCCGCGCTGGTGATCGGCATCGGGCCGCGGGCGTGGTGGCCCGGCACCCTGGCCCGCCCGGCCCCGCGAGCCGGCGACGGCCCTCGCTCCGGCTGAGGCGTCCGGCGCCGGACGTGCGGTGCATCCGTGACGGGTGCCGAGCCGGAAGTCCTCATGTCGGGGCCGTCATCCGACGGCACGGCACGAGCGTCGAGGCACGGGAGGCACGACCATGGCGACGGACGGGGCACGGTCGCACTGCCTGGTCACCGGGGCGTCGGGATACATCGGCGGGCGCCTGGTGCCGGAACTGCTGCAGGCGGGCCACCGCGTCCGGTGCCTCGCCCGCTCCCCGGGCAGGCTCCGGGACCACCCCTGGGCGAAGCACGCCGAGACCGTCCAGGGAGACGTCACCGACCCGGAGTCCGTCGCCGCCGCCCTGCGCGGTGTCGACGTCGCCTACTACCTGGTGCACGCCCTCGGGTCGGGCCCCGGGTTCGAGGACACCGACCGGGAGGCCGCCCGGATCTTCGCCGAGCAGGCGCGGCTCGCCGGCGTGCGGCGGATCGTCTACCTCGGCGGGCTCACGCCGCGCGACGTCCCCGAGCGCTCCCTCTCCCCGCATCTGCGGTCCCGGGCCGAGGTGGGGGACATCTTCCTGGACTCCCCCGTGCCCGCCACGGTGCTGCGGGCGGCCGTCGTCATCGGCTCGGGGTCGGCGTCGTTCGAGATGCTGCGCTACCTCACCGAACGCCTGCCTGTCATGATCACCCCCAGCTGGGTGCACACCCGGATCCAGCCGATCGCGGTGCGGGACGTGCTGCGCTACCTGGTCGGGTCGGCGACCATGCCGGCCGACGTGAACCGGGCTTTCGACATCGGCGGGCCCGACGTCCTCACCTACCGCGAGATGATGCTCCGGTACGCCGCCGTCGCGGGGCTGCCGAGGCGGTTCATCATGCCGGTGCCGGTCCTCACCCCGCGGCTGTCCAGCCACTGGGTCGGGCTCGTCACCCCGGTGCCGGCCTCGATCGCCCGGCCGCTGACCGAGTCCCTGCGGTACGAGGTCGTCTGCCGGGAACACGACATCGCCCGCCATGTGCCGGACGCCCCGGGCCGGCCCCTGCCGTTCGACGAGGCGCTGGCCCTGGCGCTGCGCAGGGTCCGGGAGGCGCAGGTCGCCACGCGCTGGTCCTCGGCCTCGGTGCCCGGGGCTCCCAGTGACCCGCTGCCCACGGACCCGGGCTGGGCGGGCGGCAGCCTCTACCAGGACGAGCGGCACAGGCGGGTCGACGCGTCGCGGGAGGCGCTGTGGCGGGTGGTCGAGGGCATCGGGGGCGAGAACGGCTGGTACTCCTCCCCTCTGGCCTGGGCGGTCCGGGGATGGCTGGACCGGTTCACCGGCGGGGTCGGGCTGCGCCGCGGGCGGCGTGACACCGAGCGCCTGAGGGTCGGCGACTCGCTGGACTTCTGGCGGGTCGAGGAGGTCCGGCCCGGGCGTCTGCTGAGGCTGCGCGCCGAGATGCGGCTGCCCGGCCTCGCCTGGCTGGAGATGCACGTCGAGACCGACGACGAGGGCCGTACCCGGTACCGGCAGCGGGCGCTGTTCCACCCCCGCGGACTGCTGGGCCACGCCTACTGGTGGAGCGTCGCCCCGTTCCACTTTGTGGTGTTCGGCGGCATGGCGCGCAACATCGCCCGAGCCGCGGCCGACGACACGGGCGGACGCCGCACCGCCTCACGCACCCGGCGCATCCGGCGGGCCCGCACCGGGCGAGGCGGGACATCCGCCGCGGACGACGCAGACGGACGCCCCACCACCACACCCACCCCGCGCGCCCCGAAGGCCCGCACCGGTCCAGGCCGGACATCCGCCGCAGACGGAACAGACGGACGCCCCGCCGCCGCACGCGCCCGCCCGGGCCAGGCAGCACAGCCGCCTCGGGGCGCAACCGCGGCAGACGGCACAGGTGGACTCCGCACCGCCGCGCGCGCCCCGCGCGCATACGGCGGGGGCCCGCACCGGCGAGGGGGCGCGCAACGACAGACGGAATCCGCACCACCGCACCAGGAGTGACACCATGACCGTCGCGGTCGTCCTGTTCACCTCGGACCTGCGCCTGCACGACCATCCGCCGCTGCGCGCCGCGCTGGGGGCGGCGGACGAGGTGGTGCCCCTGTTCGTCCGCGACCCCGCCGTCCACGCGGCCGGCTTCGACGTGCCCAACCGCGCCGCCTTCCTCGCCGACTGCCTGGCCGACCTCGACGCCTCGCTGCGCCGGCGCGGCGGGCGGCTGGTGGTGCGCTCGGGTCCGGTCGCCCGGGAGGTCCGGGCGGTCGCCGCCGCGTGCGGCGCGACGGAGGTGCACATGGCCGCCGGCGTCACCGCCCACGCCCACCGCCGTGAGGAGCGGCTGCGCGAGGAACTCGGCGCCGGCGGTGTCGTGCTGCGGGTGCACGACAGCGTGATCACCGCCGTCGCCCCGGGGGCCGTGACACCGTCCGGCGGCGATCACTTCTCCGTGTTCACCCCCTACTTCCGCCGCTGGTCACAGCAGTCGCTGCGTGATCCGCTGCCCGCGCCGCGGGCCGTGCGCGTTCCCGGCTCGGCGCGCGGCGAGGAGCTGCCGTCCCGCGAAGGCGTCCGGGGTGTGTCGCCGGAGGTTCCGCCCGGCGGGGAGTCGGCGGGGCGCGACCGGTTCGCGGCCTGGGCGAGGGCGGACCTGCCCCGGTACGAGGAGCGGCACGACGACCTGGCCGGTGACGCGACCTCGCGCCTGTCTCCGTACCTGCACTTCGGGGCGCTCTCACCGGTGGAGCTGGTCCGCCGGGTCCGCGAGCGGGGCGGGCCCGGGGCCGAGGCGTTCGTACGGCAGCTGTGCTGGCGCGACTTCCACCACCAGGTCCTGGCCGCCCGGCCCGACGCGTCCGTCCAGGACTACCGCACCCGCGGCGACCGGTGGCGCGGCGCGGACGAGGCGGCCGAGGACATCGCCGCGTGGCGGGAGGGCCGTACGGGCTATCCGATGGTGGACGCCGGCATGCGCCAGTTGCGCCGCGAGGGCTGGATGCACAACCGGGCCCGGCTGCTGACGGCGAGTTTCCTGACGAAGACGCTGTACGTGGACTGGCGGATCGGCGCACGGCACTTCCTGGATCTCCTGGTGGACGGCGACATCGTCAACAACCAGATGAACTGGCAGTGGGTCGCCGGCACCGGCACCGACACCCGTCCGCACCGCGTCCTCAACCCCGTGCTCCAGGGCAGGCGCCACGACCCGGACGGCACCTACGTACGCCGCTGGGTGCCGGAACTGGCGGACATCGAGGGCGGCGCGGTGCACGAGCCGTGGCGCCTCTCGGAGGACCGGCGGGCCGCTCTGCGCTATCCCGCGCCGCTCATCGGCCTCGGCGACGGCCTGGCCCGCTTCAGGGCCGCCCGCGGCCGCGACTGAGGAGCCGGCGCCGGGACGCGGGAACCGGCGCGTTCCGGCGGCGTCGCCCCTTCGGCGCATCCAAGACACCGCTCCCGGTGGAAGCACTGATGTGCGGAGGACCGGAAGCGAGAAGGGGCAGCGCATGCTTGGAACCGCTCACGAGGCCGTGAGAGCCGTCGAGCACGTCCTCGAGCGGGTGCTCGACGCGCGCCTGCGGCAGGCCCGGGAAACCGACGCGCTGTTCGCCCGCGACATGGCGGATCGCGTCGCGGCGTTCGTCCGGCGTGGCGGCAAGCGGCTGCGCACGGCGTTCGTGTGGTGCGGCTGGCGGGCCGCGGGCGGCACGGGCGACGCCACCGAGGTCCTGCGCCTGGGGGCCGCCCTCGAACTGCTGCAGGCCTGCGCCCTCATACACGACGACGTGATGGACGGCTCGGCCCTGCGCCGGGGGGCTCCGGCGATGCACGAGGACTTCGCCCGCCTCCACCGGACCGGCCGGACGAACGGCTCCGCCGAGTCGTTCGGGACGTCGGCCGCCGTCCTCGCCGGCGACCTGGCACTGGCGTGGGCGGACGATCTGCTGACGGAGACGGCGCTCGGTACGCCGCGGGGCTCGCGGCTGCACGCCGAGTGGCGGGCCATGCGCACCGAGATGGTCGCCGGGCAGTACCGCGACCTGCACGCCCAGGCGAGCGGCTTGTCCTGCGACGAGGAGGCGCTGGCCATCGCCGTCCTCAAGAGCGCCCTGTACACGGTCGAGCGGCCCCTGACGCTGGGTGCCTCACTGGCCGGCGCGGACACCCGCACCCTGGGGGCGCTGCGGGACGCCGGCCGGTGCGCGGGGCTCGCCTTCCAGCTGCGCGACGACCTGCTCGGTGCCTTCGGTGACCCGGCCCGGACCGGGAAACCCGCCGACGACGATCTGCGCTCCCGCAAGCTCACCCCGCTCCTCGTCGTCGCCGTCCGGCTCGCCGACGCCGCCGGCGATCAGGAGGCCGCCGCCGTGCTCGCCCCGGGCGCGGACGCGCGGGCCGGGCACACCGTCGAGCGGATGCGGGCGGCGCTGGAGCGGACGGGCGCCCGGGCGGAGGTCGAGGCACGGATCGGGGAGCTGGCGGCGGCCGCTCTGCGCCACTTCGCGTCGACCGCCGCCGGACCCGAGGTGCGGCGGGAGTTCGCCGCCCTGGTCGAGCTGGCCTCGGGCGTCGCCCCGCGGCCCGCCGAGGAGCTCGTATGAGGACGGTGCCGGGACCGACGGACCACGTCGTCGTGGTGGGCGCCGGCCTGTCCGGCCTGGCCTGCGCCCTCCATCTGCTGGGCGCCGGCCGCCGGGTCACGCTCGTCGAACGGGACGCCGGGCCGGGCGGCCGGGCCGGGCGCGTACGGCTCGGCGGCTACCGCGTGGACACGGGGCCCACCGTGCTGACGATGCCGCATCTGGCCGACGAGGCGTTCGCGGCCGTCGGCGACCGCCTCGACCGGCATGTCGAGCTGGTGGCCCTGCACCCCGCCTACCGGGCAGGTTTCGCGGACGGGACCCGGCTCGACGTGCACACCGACGGCGAGGCCATGGAGGCGGAGGTGCGGCGCTTCGCCGGGCCGGCGGAGGCGGCGGGCTACCGCAGGCTGCGGGAGTGGCTGGAGCGGCTGTACCGGGCGCAGATGCGCCGCTTCATCGACACCAACTTCGACTCGCCGTTCCAGCTCGTCCACTCCGACCTGGCCCGGCTGGCGGCGCTCGGCGGCTTCGGGCGGCTGGACGGCCGGATCGGCCGCTTCCTCTCCGACGACCGGCTGCGCCGGGTCTTCTCCTTCCAGGCCCTGTACGCCGGTGTCGCGCCGGCCCGGGCGCTCGCGGCCTACGCGGTGATCGCCTACATGGACACCGTGGCCGGTGTCTGGTTCCCGAAGGGCGGCATGCACGCGCTGCCCCGGGCGATGGCCGACGCGGCGGCCGGTGCCGGTGCCGAGCTGCGCTGGTCGGCCGAGGTGAGCGCGCTGGAACGCGCGTCGGGCCGGGTGCGGGCCGTCCGTCTCGCCTCGGGCGAGCGGATCCCGTGCGACGCGGTCGTGCTGACCTGCGAACTGTCCACCGCACACCGGCTGCTGGGCCGGGCACCCCGGCGCCCGGTACCGCTGCGGCACTCGCCGTCCGCGGTGGTCCTGCACGCCGGAACCGACCGCACCTGGCCCCACCTCGCGCACCACACGCTGTCCTTCGGCGCCGCATGGGAGCGCACCTTCGACGAACTGACCCGCTCGGGGGCGCTGATGAGCGACCCGTCCCTGCTGATCACCCGCCCGACGGCGCACGACGCGTCCCTGGCACCGCCGGGCCGCCACCTCCACTACGTCCTCGCGCCCTGCCCGAACACCGCCGTCGGCCCGTCCGCCGCCGCCTGGCGCGACCTGGGCCCCCGCTACCGCGACAGCCTGGTCGCCGAGCTGGAGCGGCGCGGCCTGGACGGCTTCGCGGACAGTGTCGAGGAGGAGCTCCTGGTGACCCCGCTCGACTGGACGGCACAGGGACACGCGGCGGGCAGCCCCTTCTCCGTCTCCCACACCTTCGCCCAGACCGGGCCCTTCCGGCCGCGCAACCTCGTACGCGGGCTGGACAACGTCGTGCTCGCCGGCTGCGGGACCACACCCGGGGTCGGCGTACCCACCGTGCTGATCAGCGGCAAGCTCGCCGCCGCCCGGGTCACCGGCGGCGCCCGGCGCCGCTCACCGGTGTCCCGGCCGCGCCCGGCCGTGCAGGAACGCCCGACCGCCCCGACCGGAGCAGGTGCCCATGACCCGTCGTGAACTGGACGCCGCCGGGATCACCGACCCCGGCCTGCGTGCCGCCTACACCCGGTGCCGGCAGCTCAACGCCCGCCACGGCCGGACCTACTTCCTGGCCACCCGCCTGCTGCCGCTGGAACGCCGCTCGGCGGTGCACGCGCTGTACGGCTTCGCCCGCCGGGCCGACGACATCGTCGACGACCTGAACCGGCGCCGGACCCCGGACGAGCCCGGTCTGCTGCTGACGCGGCTGGAGGGCGGCCTCGCCCACGCGCTGCGCACCGGCGGCGGGAGCGAACCGGTGGTCCGGGCGGTGGCCGACACCGCCGACCGGTACGGCATCGAGGTGACGCTGTTCGCCGACTTCCTCGCCTCGATGCGCGCCGATCTGACCGTCACGGACTACCCGACCTACGCCGACCTGCGGGCCTACATGCACGGCTCGGCGGCGGTGATCGGACTGCAGATGCTGCCCGTGCTCGGCACGGTCGTCCCGCGCGAGGAGGCCGCGCCGTACGCGGCTGACCTGGGGGTGGCGTTCCAGCTCACCAACTTCCTGCGGGACGTGGGCGAGGACCTGGACCGCGGCCGCGTCTACCTGCCGGCGGACCTGCTCGCCGCGCACGGCGTGGACCGGCCGCTGCTGGAGTGGAGCCGGCGCACCGGGCGCCACGACCCGCGCATCCGGGCGGCGTTCGTCGCGGCCGAGGCCCTGACCAGGGACGTGTACCGGGCGGCAAAACCGGGCATCGCGATGCTCGACCCGCGGGTGCGCCCGTGCATCGGCGCCGCGTTCACGCTGTACGGCGGCATCCTCGACGCGATCGCGCGGCACGACTACACCGTGCTGCACCGTCGTGCGGTGGTGCCGCGCCGCCGGCGGGCGGCCACCGCCGCGGGCGGAATCCTGAAGGCGGCCGGGGCGCGATGGCGCGCCGCGCCCACGCCGGTCCCCGGCGCGCTGGAGCGGAAGGGGTCGGGTGGTGGGTGAGCGGGCGGACGGGGCACGCTGGACGGCGCCGCTGCGGCGGCGCCGTGGACCGGGCTGGGCGGAGCAGGCGCCGACCTGGCGCGCGGCGCGGCCGGCGCTGATCGCCGACGCGCTGAAGCGGGCGTCCGCCCGGCCCTCCGGGAACTGGTTCGTGGTCGGCGCCTCCCGGGAGGTGCGCCCCGGCAGGCCCTACGGCAGGACCGTCGGCGGTGCCGAGGTGGTGCTGTGGCGGTCCGGGTCGGGCGAGCTGCGTGCGGGGCCCGGCGTCTGCCCGCACCTGGGTGCGCCGCTGCGGGACAGCCGGGTGGTGTGCGGCACGCTGGTGTGTCACTGGCACGGACTGGCGCTGGACGGTTCCGCGTCCGCCGGCTGGCAGCCGTACCCCGTCCACGACGACGGGGTGCTGGTGTGGGTGCGGCTGGACGAGGTGGGCGGCGAGGAGCCGTCGGAACGCCCCGTCGTTCCTGGGCGTCCCGCGCCGGGCGCCGGGGTGGACGCCGTGCTCACGGCGGTCGGGCGGTGCGAGCCGCAGGACGTCGTGGCCAACCGGCTCGACCCGTGGCACGGGTCCTGGTTCCACCCGTACTCCTTCGTCGATCTGACGGTCGTCCGCGAGCCCCGGGGCGACGAGGACGACGCCTTCGCCGTCGACGTCTCCTTCCGGGTTGCGGGCCGTCTGGTGGTCCCGGTCCGGGCCGAGTTCACCGCGCCCGGGCCGCGCACCGTCGTCATGCGCATCACCGGCGGCGAGGGGGCCGCGTCCGTGGTGGAGACGCATGCCACGCCGCTGACGTCGGCGGCCGAGGCACGGCCGCGGACGGCCGTCATCGAGGCGGTCGTCGCCACCTCGGGCCGGCGCGGCTTCGCGCTGGCCCGGGCCGCCGCCCCCCTGCTGCGCCCCCTGATGCGCCGCACCGCCGGGCGCCTGTGGCGCGACGACCTCGCCTACGCCGAGAGACGCTGGACGCTCCGCAGCACCGGACGCTTCCCCGGCTGAGACGCCCCCCGGCGTCTCAGCCGTCACGCCCCCAGCGGGAAGCCCCGGGAAGCGGCACGGCCCGCGCGGCGCCCACGACGACGCGGACCACCGCCACGCCGCACACCACCACTTCGCAGCACTGGCGGCTTCCCCGGCTGGGACGCCCCCCCCGGCGCTCCCGCCGTCACGCTCCCTGCGGGAAGGCCCGGCAAGCGCCACGGCCGGCGCGGGACACGGCCGTAAGCGGTGCCGGTCACCGGTGTGCCGAGCGGCCCGCGAGCGCGCCGAGTGCCCGCAGGGCCGGGGAGCGGCCCGCCCGCGGGACGGTCCACAGCACCTGGCCGCGGACGCCCCACCCGGCGAGCAGGGCGTTGGCCGCCAGGAAGCCGGTGGTGGCGGCCCGTTCCATCAGGGCCACGGGCAGGTCGCAGCGGATCCCGTCACCGGCCAGTGTCAGCCACGGGTGAGGGGTCGTCACGGTGGGGCGACGGTGGTGGGTGCCCACCGGGAAGTGCGGGCAGTCCGCGCGCCACTCGTGCCGGGCGTCGACGACCCGCGCCGCGCGGGTCTCCGGGTACACCCGCCGCAACTGTTCGAGTACCTCGTGCTGCGCGCTCTGCGGTTCCGTGCCGTCGGGGACGGCGTAGGCGTGCAGTTCCACCACCGACCCCGCGTTCCTCGCGGCCCAGCGGGCGGCCTCGCCCTCGTAGCGTTCCAGGACACTCACGTTGTCCAGGCCGCCGTACCCGCTGGTGCCGAGGAAGCCGGGGCGGTCGGCGCGGACCGGCCGGTCGAGCCAGAGCCGGGAGACGAGGAACGGCGGGGCGGTGCGCAGGGCGGCGATGTCGTCGCGCCAGGTGCCGGTGCCCAGGCCGGGCGAGCCGGCGACGACCCGCCGCAGTCCCGCGGTGTCGAGGGCGAGCACCACCGCGTCGTGCCGGTCGGTGCCGGTGCCGGTGCGCACCTCGGCTCCCCCGGTGCCGGCCGGGTCCACGCCGAGTACGGCCGTGCCGGTGCGGACGTCCGCGCCGAGGCGCTGGAGATAGGTCCCGAGCGGCTCCCACAGGGCCTGCGGGAAGGGCTCGTCGGGCACGTCGAACAGCAGCCCTTCCGCCGAGCCGAGGAAGTAGATGTGGAACATCAGCATCAGTTCGGCGGCGGACAGTTCGCGCGGGTCGGCGAAGAAACTGCGCGAGAACACCTCGAAGGCCAGGTGGTGCGCGGCCTCGGGGAAGCGGACGCGTTCCAGGAAGCCGGCCGCGCTGATCCGGTCGAAGCGTGTGTACACCTCCGGCACGCGCACGTCCAGCAGCGGCAGCGCCGCCCGGGCGTCCAGGGCGGTGAGGTCGCGCCAGCCGAAGGTGGGGCTGAGGGCGACAAAGCCGAGGGCGCTGAACGGCGGTGTGCGCGGGACGCGGGCGAAGCTGTCGGTCAGGCCACCGCTGTGCCTGAGGGGGTAGTCGGGCAGCGGGGTGAGGCGCGAGAGGGCGGGGTCGGTCCGCCGCAGCAGGCCGCGCAGGTTGTAGTACTGGCGGAAGAAGGCGTGGAAGCCGCGGCTCATGGTCACGACGGAGCCGTCCGCGAGCCGGGTGCGGTGGCCGGCGAGGCGCCCGCCCAGGGACTCCTCGCGTTCGTAGAGGGTCACCCGGGCGCCGCGTTCGGCCAGTCCGGTGGCCGCCGCGAGACCGGCGATCCCGCCGCCCACCACGGCGACCGAGGGCGCGTCCCCGGGGGCGAACCGGTCCCGGCCGGGGGCGGGCGTCAGGACCTCGGCCCTGCGGTCCCGGCCACGCCGCACGGTGCGGGTGCTCATCGGATGTCCTCCGTGTACTCCGTGTGCTCCGTGTCCTCCGCCGCGTGCTCCGCCGCCGTCGTGGAGCCGTTGCGGGCGACGAAGGTGTGGGTGATGCCGGTCTGCCACCCGGCGAGGGGCAGGGCACGGGCCCCCGTGAACCCGGCCCGGGTCAGCCGGCCGGTGAAGGCGGGCGCCGTGTCGAAGGCGAGGACGCTGTGCCACAGATGCTGGTAGAGGGCCCGGTCGCCGGTGAGGGTGCCCGCGGGGATGATCACGCCCTGGCAGACGGCGGTCCACAGCGCGCGGTGTGCAGGTGAGCCGCCGAGGCTGTACTCGTGTACGGCGAGGCGCCCGCCCGGCCGCAGGAGCGCCCGTACCGTGCGCAGCACGGCGTCCGGGTCGGAGACGTTGCGGAACAGGTAGGCGGCGAAGACCGCGTCGAAGGGGCCTTCACCGGCTGTTTCGAGGGTCTCGGCGCTTCTGTGCAGGAACCGCACGCCGTCGGGCCACGGCTTGGCCAGTGCCCGCCGCAGCATGCCCGGGGAGGCGTCCACGGCGGTGATCCGGGCCCGGGGCGCGGCCCGCAGCAGGGCCAGAGTGGAGGCGCCGGTGCCGCAGCCGAGGTCGAGCAGGTGCAGACCGGCTCCGTCCCCCGGCAGCCGCAGCCGGCGGGCGGAGCGGAGCAGGTCGGTGCGGTAACCGGGGCTGAGGGCGGTGAGCCGGTCGTAGGTGCGGGCCGCGTGGTCGAAGGCGCGTGCCAGGTCGTGGTCGCGCAGCAGGGTCATCGGGGGCTCTCTCCGGTTCGTGGGGCGGGGTGGGTGCGGCGGGGCAGGAAGGGCACTTCGACCGCGGTGCGGAGCATCGGGATCACCGGGGTGCGCAGTCCGATGCCCCACTCCTCCCGTAGGGAGGTGGCGCCGTCCAGGAAGCGCAGCAGGCGGTGGGCCGGCGTGCGGCGGAACAGATCCGTGAAGAACGCGGGGCCGTCGATGCGGCCGGTGTCCAGGGCCCGCAGCAGCACCGCGTCCATGAAGAGCGCCCGCCGCCGGTGGGGTGGGGGCACGGTGGCGTTGCCGTCCCGCAGGGCGGCGGCGACGGCCCGGCTGTGCCGCTGCACCGCGGCGAAGGTGTAGCCGGTGGCGGGGCGGGTGGCGCCGCCCGCCGTGCCGATGCGGAACACGGCGTTGCCGGTGCGCCGGGGGAAGCGGGCGTCGGTCATCGGGATGACGCCCTGTTCCGCGGACTCCACGGTGAACGCGTCCAGACCCAGGACCTGGCGCGCGTAGTGACCGAGTGCCGCCTCGTACGCCGCGGTGGTCAGCGGGGCCCGGGAGAACTCGGTGTACTCGACGAGCGCCCGGTCGGGGGCGAGCGGAAGGACGTAGCCGAAGGCGAGCCCGTGCCGTGGCTGCGGCACCCGGAAGTCCATCAGGTCGGCGATCGCCGGGTCGAACCGGCCGGTGTCCGTGCGCACGAACCAGCCGTGGAAGTGCTGCAGAAGCTGCGTCCGGGACGGCGGCAGGGCGGGCAGCGGCCGCGAGTCGAACACCCGCCGGGCGCGCAGGACCAGCGTCCGGCCGCCGGGTGCCGTACAGCGGACCTCCGCGCCGCCGGGCACGTCGCGCACGGTGTCCGCCGTCGCGCGCAGCAGGCTGCCGCCCGGCGAACGCGCGAGCCGCGTGTGCACCAGCCGTTCGAAGGCCGCGGAGCGCACCATGCGGTAGCGCGACGGCGCCGGATCGACGGTGAGCGCGCTGCCGTCCGGGCCGTGCACCCGCAGCAGCGGCCAGGTGGCGTGCACCGCCTCCTCGAAGTCGCCGCCGCCCTCGTCCCAGTAGCACCAGGTCCGCTCGGCCGGGCGCCCGGGCCCGTCCGGCGGCTCCACCACGGTCACGGTCGCGGCGCCGGTCTGGACCAGCCGGTGGGCGAGGCTCAGTCCGGCGGCACCTCCCCCGACGACCACCACGTCGGACGTTCCGCCGGGCCCCGGCCCCGGACTCACCGGGTACCGCCCCCGCGTACCCGGCCACCGGGCATCCGGGCGCGTGCGCCGATCATCACCACACCCCGCTCCCCGCCACCACCGGGCCGACCGCTCCGAGGACCACTCCGATTCCGTTTCGCTGCCCCTTCCGGACGCCGGCCGTGTTCGGATGCAGCGGGCCGCCACTTCGGCGAACGCGGTTACTGCGAGACGACCGACTCCAGGAGGGCCACGGCCTCCGCCAGACCCGCCGGGCGCGGCACTCCGGGCAGGGTCCGGCCGGCCCAGCCGGGCCCGATCGTCAGCACGACCGGTCCGCGGCGAGCACCGCGCACCCCCCACTCCATCGCGGCCACGTGCTGGGCCAGGGGCCTGCTGGCGGTGGTACGGGACTGCGCCCACAGCGCCACCGCGGCCGGTCCGGTTCTGCGGACGGCCGTGACGAGCGACTCCACGGGCAGCGCGGCGCCGAACATGCGCACCGGCAGTCCGCGTTCGGCCAGCGCGGCGGCCAGCACCTCCAGCGGCAGCGTGTGGTTCTCCCCGGGCACGCACGCGAGCACCGTCAGCGCGCCCGGGCGGTCGGCGACCGCGACGGGGGCGCCGCGCCGCAGCGCGCCGGAGACGTGCCAGGACAGGAAGTGCTCGACCTCGACGTACTTCTCCCCCGAGCTCTCCCACTTGCGGCCGACCGCCTGGAGCGTCGGCATGATCACTTCGGTCCAGGCCGTGACCAGCCCGTGCTCGTCGATCGCGGCCTCGAGCAGTTCGTCGAGTGCGGCGGCGTCGAGACGCAAGGCGGCACGGGCGATGCCCTTGCACTCCTGACGCACGTCTCCCAGCCGCAGCCCGCTGCCCGCCCGGCTGCGGACGGGGCGGGAGGGGCGTGCCGCCCCGCCGGCGGCCCGCGGCCCCGCGGCTGCCTCGGTGGACGCTCCGAAGTCCCGCCGCCCTGCGACCGCGTCCGCAGACGAAAGGCCGCCCCGCCGCCCCGAGGCCGTATCCGGCCGCAAACCCGCACCCCGCCGCCCCAGGGCCGTATCCGGCGACAAACCCGCACCCCGCCGCCCCGAGGCCGTATCCGGGGACGGATTCGCGGCCCGTAGCCCCGGGGCCACCCCGGCCGACGCCTCGCCGGGCCCCGTGGGCGCCGCTTCAGCGAGCACCGCACGCGCCGCCTCGGCGGGAGGTATCCCAGTCGCCGTCAGGGCGCACATCCGCTCCAGCCGTGCCACGTCCGCAGCGGTCCACCGCCGGTGCCGGCCGCCGGTGTGCGCGTCGGGCCCGAGGCCGTAGCGGCGGTCCCAGGTGCGCACCGTGGTGGGCGCCACGCCCAGCCGCCGCGCCACCTCACCGGTGGTCAGCCCGCCGCCAGGCGGTCCCTGCCCGCCTCCCCGGTCGTCGTCGTGCCGTTCGTGTGCATCCATACCTCCGACTGTACGACGCACAAACGACGCATGTTGAGCCGCGTCGTTTGTGCGCCGAACACTGGCTTCGAGCGCACGATCGCCGCTCCGCGGAGCGACAGGTGCGGTTGAGGCACACGGCCTTCCGCCCCCGCGCGCCCGGCAGGAGGAACCAGGCCATGATCACCGACACGCGACGCACCGCCTCCGCCCCGCCCGTGGAGGAGACGCGGTACGAGGAGGAACTGGCCCGTGGCCTGGCCGCCGCGGACGAGGAGGCGTTCGCCGCGATCTACCGGCGCTGGGGCTCACTCGTCCACACCATGGCCACCCGCCTGCTCGGCGACACCCACGAAGCGGAGGACGTGACCCAGCAGGTCTTCCTCGGCGCCTGGCACGGGAGGGCCGGCTTCCGCCCGGAGCGGGGCCCGCTCGGCGCCTGGCTGGTCGGCATCACGCGGCGCAAGATCGTCGACGCGCTGGCGGCCAGGACGCGGCGCCTGACGCTGGCCGACTCGGCCGCCCGCGACGCGAGCCCCGCGCCGGACGACGAGGCGGTACCGGAACGGGTCCTCGACCGGGTGCTGCTCGTCGACGCCCTGGCACGGCTGCCGCGCCACCAGCGGGAGGTGCTCTGCATGGCCTTCTACGAGGACCTGACGCAGGCACAGATCGCGGAGCGGACCGGCATGCCCCTGGGCACGGTCAAGAGCCACGCCCGTCGCGGTCTGCACCGGCTGCGCCAGGCGATCGAACAGACCCCGGCCCAGAGCACGGACGGATAAGCGCGGCAAAACGGTCATGCCGTGCGCGCATCCGGGGCGGCCCCCACACCTGAAACAGGACTGAGTCTGCGCACCGTGCGAAGGCTCCGTTCGAAGGATTGATCTCTCATGACCTCTCACATCCGCCTCGCCCTCGCCGCATCGGCCGGTGCCTGCGCCCTGGCCCTCGGCACGACCGCACCCGCCCTGGCCGGCGATTCCGGCAAGGCCATGGTGTCCGTCTTCCACGGCATCCCCGGGATGACGGTGGACGTGTACGCCAACGGCGACCAACTGATCAGCGACTTCAAGCCCGGCACCGTGACGGATCCCCAGTCCCTCGCCGCCGGCACCTACGACATACAGATCTTCAAGGCGGGCCAGAGCCCTGACGGCACTCCTGCCCTGGAGAAGAAGGTGGAGGTACCCGAGGGCGGGAACGCCACGGTCGCCGCCCATCTCTCCGCCGGCGGGGATCCGCGACTGACGGCCTTCACCAATGACGTCTCCCGAGTGGACGCCGGAAAGTCGCGCCTGACGGTGCGCCATGTCGCGGCCGCGCCCGCCGTCGACGTCCGGGCCGGCGGGCAGCCCCTCTTCAACGACCTGACCAACCCGAAGGAGGCCACCACCGAGGTCGACGCGGGCACCGTCAACACCGACGTGGTCCTCGCCGGTACGGACACCGTGGCCATAGGCCCGGCCGACCTCAACCTGAAGGAAGGCACCGGCAACGTCGTCTACGCCTGGGGCAGCGCCGAGGACAAGAACCTCGCCCTGGCCACCCAGACGTTCAGCGGCCTGAAGTCGGCGTCGTGATCGGGGGCGTCATCACGATGACGGGCGCCCCGGTGGGCCGCCGCGCCGCCGGCCGGGGTGGCTGACGGTATGCGAGGGCCGGCCGGAGGGGAAGTGGCGGCTGCCGGCCCGGCAGCCGCCCTCGGCTTTCCGGTCACGCCGTCGGGCCGCGCCACACCTCCGCGCGACTTGGTGGCGGATCACGCCGACCGACGGGACGGCGCGGCCCCGAAGCGACGGCGGCGCGACGCGGACCTCGACGCCGGCATCGAACGGGCGGGTGTGACGGACCGAGCGGACGTGAACGCCCCGGACGCCCCGTCCCCGGCCGGCTGGTGCCGCCACGGCCCGGCGCCGTGGAGCAGCCGGGGAGCGGCCGTGCCGCTCGGCCAGGTCGACACAGGCCCCCGCGCCGGCACCGGTGACCTGGTGCGGCCCGCCGGTGCGAAGCCGGTGCGCCGCCCCGTGGTCGCGCTGGTCACCACGCCGGAGGTGGAACTGCCGCCGTCGTCCGGCCCCGTGGTCACGGCGGAGCCGGCCGAGTCCCGTGATCCGGGGAACAGGAGGGCGCAGTGGCCCATGTAGAGCCCGCGCACCTGGTGGAGCTGGCGCTCGGAAACGCCGCGCCGGACGGGCAACTCGCCGACGCCATGCGGCACATCGAGCAGTGCGACCACTGCCGCCACGAGTTGCGGATGATGACCCGCGTGGTGACCGCCGCCCGCTCCGCGAATGTGGTGGACCTGCCGACCGACCCCCCGGAACGCGTCTGGCGGCGGATCGCACGGGACTTGTCGTCACGTGAGACCGCCGCCCTCCGGCCGCCCGCCGGCACCCTCGGCCCCGGGAAGCGGAAGATCCTCGCCGCACTGGCGCTCGCGGCGATCATCGCCGCGGCAGCCGCCCACTGGTGCCGACGCGACCACCGGAAGCTCCACGGGAGCGGGGTATCACCGACTCGCGGATCAGCACGCGGCGTCTGAGCCGGGAACCCAGCACTTGTGGCATGCGTCATATATCAGCAGTAACTACCTCGAGCGACTGGTTACGGAGGTAACCAGTCGTTTCATGCATGCACTCCGAAGCGGAGACGATCAGTCCGCACCCAGCACTCTCGCCCCCCTCCCGCACGAACCGTGACGACGCTACCGACATCTCCCGACATGGCGGCAGGATCGATGAAACGACACGAGAGGCCAACGCAGCGAGATGATTGAATGCGAAAGTAAAATGACGGACATGGACGTCTCATTATCCGTACGGAGCAGTCGGGCAGCCTCACGGCATCGACTGGAGTTCGGCTTGCTGGGCCCGCTGATCGCACGCTCCGGGAACGGGGTGCTCGATGTCGGACCACCGAAGCGGCGCGTGCTGCTGATCCGGCTGCTGCTGGAACGAGGGCATGCCGTGCCGCTTGAGTCGCTCTGCGACGACCTGTGGTTCAGCCGTCCGCCGCGGAGCGCCATCTCCTCCATCCACGCGCACATCAGCAGGCTGCGTGACGCACTGGAACCCGACCGGGCGGGGCGCGGCGCGGCGAGCGTCCTGGTGCGGGAGTCCATGGGGTACGCCCTGCGGATCCCCCCGGAAGCACAGGACACGTTCCGTTTTGAACGCAAGCTGGGACGTGCCCGGCGCCTGTTGAGGGAAGGACGCGTCACAGCGGCCCGGCTGGAGATCGACACGGCGCTGGCGCTGTGGCGGGGAGCGGCACTCGCCGACGCCGTGGACCACCCCTTCGCCGCCCAGGAGATCGCCAGACTCGAGGAAGCCTGCCTGCTGGCCCGGGAGTTGCGGGTGACGATCCTGATGCACGAGGGGAATCTGGAGGAAGCCGTGCTGGCGGCCGAGGAGCTGACCTCGCGTACCCCCCTGCGGGAGGTCAGCTGGGAGCTGCTGATGCGGGCGCTGTACATGTCGGGCCGGCCCGCCGAGGCCCTGCAGCGGTACGCCACGCTTCGCCGGCTGCTCTCGGAGGAACTCGGCATGGACCCCGGCCCCCGGCTGCAGCGGCTGCAGACCGCGATCCTGCGGCAGGACGACGACCAGCTCACCGCCACCGGTTTCCCCGCACCGCCCCCGGGGCATGCCTGGCAGCTGAATCGGGGCTGACCCGTGAAGCAGTCGGACAGGGGTCCGTCCGGAAGATCTTCCGGACGGACCCCCGGGAATCAAAGAAGCGCCGGATCCTGACGAAGGATCCCGTAGAACTTGCTCTGCAGGTCACGTCCCGGATCGAGCCCCAGGCTGTGCGAGAGGCGCTCGACCATCTGGCTGTACGCGTCCAGAGCATCCGCCTGGCGACCCGAGCGGTAAAGGGCGGTGATCAGCTGGGCGCAGAAGCGCTCATGGAACGGGTACATGGCATGCATCTGCTCCAGATCGCGAATGAGCGAGTGGTGCTGATTCAGCTTCAGCCGAATGTCGAACAGCCTCTCGGAAGCGGTGATCCGGGTCTGCTGGAGCCGACTGTAGGCCATACGGCAAATGGCCCCCTGTCCCGTGTCCACGAGCGCCGGACCGCGCCATAACTCGGTCGCCGTCGTGAGAAGTTCGGCGGACTTCTCCAGTTCTTCGTCCCCCAGTGACTCGGCCTGCTGGACCAGTCCTTCGAAGCGGGCGGCGTCGACCTCGACCTCAGAGCTGATCAGCGCGTACCCGGAGGGGGAGGTCTCTATGATCTCCCGCAGACCGGGCTTTCCGCTGTACACGGCGAGTACCCGGCGAAGGCGTGCGATGTGACCGTGCAGCGAGTTCTCCGCACTGCGGGGCGGCTTTTCGCCCCACAATTCGTCGATCAGGTCGTTCCGGGACACCGTGCGCCCGGCAGAGAGAGCGAGGACGGCAATGATCGCCCTCAGCTTCTCTCCCGGAATTCTGATGTGCACATCGCCGTCAGACACGTCCAAAGGTCCGAGAATTCTAATTTGCATCGAACATCCACTTCCAAGAAAACTACCGGTCAAACCTGCGGATGAAACGGCGACATCCGGCAGCGGTCTGATTCTTGTTTCTCGTTCAACGTGCGCGAGCTATCAGCCCATCGACCTGCCCCCCAGAAGTCCCCCGTGGACCTCCCTTCGGCATCATGGACCACGTTTCTTGTCGTCGGCTTGTTGCCCCGCCCTACCGGATTGCCTACTTCTTGGTAATAACTTCGGGGGGTAACGGTGATCCTTCCGGCGCGACGCGGCTCCCGGACGTCCCTACCGCACAGGTCAGCGCGATCAGGAACGGGCGTCGGCCGTACCCCGGACCGGGGTGGCAAGAGGCTCGGTCACCGACCGGCCGACGGTGCTGATCAGCACGGGCTGGGAGAACAGGGTGCTGGGCCGCAGGCCGAACATCGCGTGGAAGGCGCTGCTGAAGTGGGACGGGCTGGCGAACCCCGCTTCCACGGCCGCGGTGCTCAGGTCCGGCCAGGTCTCCAGCAGAGCGGCCACCCGCAGCATCCGGGCCCACAGCCGGTACCGGCGGAAGGTGGTGCCCGTTTCGGCGCGGAACAGCCGGAGGAAGGCGGAGACCGAGAGACCGGCCTCCGCCGCCAGTTCCTTGGCCGCCAACCGCTGCCCCCGGGGCCCGTCCAGCCGGGCGGCCGCCCGCCTCACCCGCGGGTCCCGGCTTCCGTCGGTGCCGTCGGGGCCGGCCAGGTCCAGCCAGTAGCGGACCTGGGACAGCGGCACGCCGTCACTCAACGACGCGGCCAGCCGCACCAGTTCGGCTTCGTGCTCGTGATCCCTGGCCAGCCCGGCGTCGCCGGTCATCATCCGGCGGCAGGCCCTCTCCCGCGTCGACGCCGGGTCGAGGTAGTAGAAGACCATCCGTGTCCCGTCGGCGACGACCCGGTGCCGTACCCGTGCGGGCACCAGGGCCGTACGGATCCCGCGCCGGGAGCCGTGGTCCAGTTCGAGTGTGAACTCCGCGTCGACGCCGACCGCCAGACAGCTCACCGCGCTGGAGTGGAAATCCAGCGTCAACGAGGGCCCGATGTACAGAGCTTGCCCCGGCCACAGCCACAACACAGCCTGATCAGAGCATGTTTCTGAAAGCTGCGCCGGTCGCATGCGGGCATGCTAGCCCTGTTCCGCTGATTCCGCCGGGCTCCGTTCCCGCACGTCACGGAGCAGCTCCGTACCAGCCGCCCCCCGGCCTGCACCGGTTGCCTTCTCTCCCTGCGAACGGACCAGACGTATTCATGTGGATCGATCGACTCATCACCGGCCTGCTCTTCATCGTCGGCGCGGTGAACGTGCTGCCCGGCGTCGTCGCGGTGGCACCGTCCCGGATCTCCACGGCCTACGGGGTCTCGATCGACGGCGCCCACTCCGCCGACCTGACCGTGCTGCTGCGCCACCGGGCGGTGCTGCTGGGGCTGGTCGGGATCGGTCTGCTGTGCGCGGCGTTCATCCCCTCGCTGCGCGTGGCCGCCATGGTCGCGGGGGCGGTCAGCATGGGCACGTTCCTGCTCTTCGCCTACGCCACCCCGGCGCTCAACAGCGCCACCATGCGGGTGGCCCGCATCGACATCGCGGCGCTCGCGCTGCTCGCCGTCGCGGCCACGCTGGTCTGGCGCAAGAGCGCCTGAACGTCCGGAGAGGCCGGGAGGGCCGGGGAACCGCCCGGCCCTCCCGGCCTCTCCGGGTCATGCCGCGCGTCGGGCGCCCCGTTCCATCAGGCCCAGCGCGGCGCCCAGCAGCGGCCGGGCGGGACGGGGCAACGGCAGCCGGGGGGCCCGGGACCGATGCCAGGGCAGCCGGTCGGGGACGTCGCCGGTCAGCGCCTTGGCCACATGGGCACCGTGCGCCACGGACATGGCGAGGCCATGACCGCAGCAGCCCCCCAGGTACCAGACGTCCGGACGGTCGGCGAGTGGTCCGACGACCGGCAGACCATCGGTGGTCATCCCGATCTGTCCGGCCCAGCGGTGGGTCACCTCGACCTCGGCGAGGGCCGGGTGCAGTCCGCGCAGCCGCTCCTCCAGCCCCCGCCACACCGCCGCCGAGCCCGAGTCGTCGGCCACCGGCGCGAGCAAAGGCCTGCCTCCGCCCAGCACCAGCCGCCCGTCGTGGGTGAGCCGGAAGTACGGCGCCAAGGGATGGGCGTCGATCAGCGCACAGCCGGTCCGGCCGCCCAGCGCCTCCTGGGCGTCGGCGGGCAGCGGCGCGGTCGCGATGGCGTGCACCAGCAGCGGCAGCACCGTGCCGACCGGCAGGCCGAGGGCGCCCGCCGCCGCGTTGACGGCCAGCACCGCCTTGCGGGTGCGTACCATCCCCCCGGGAAAGACGAGACGGGTCTCGGCGGCGGACTCTCCGGGTCTGAGCGCCAGCAGCGGACTGTTGCCGAGGAAACGGACGCCCTTGGCGGCGCAGGCACGAGCCAGGGCGCCGGTGAGGGCCGCCGGGTCGAGGGTGGCCGCGCGGTACAGCAGGCCGGCGTGGAAGGGCACGTCCACCCGGTCGCGAATGTCCGCCGCGGAGAGGGCCGGTACGTCCAGACCGAGCTCCCGGTACGCCGCCGCCTGCCGGGCGAGTGTGGCCAGTCCGTCGGCGGTGCGGGTGGCCACCACCTGTTCGCCGGTTCGGCAGGACGTCGCCACGCCCAGCCGGGCACACAGTTCGATGACCTGCTCCACGGCCTCGACGCTGGCCGTGTACATGCGGCGGGCGGTGTCCGGGCCGAAGCGCCGCACGGCCTGGTCGACGGGCGGGCCGACACGGGGGCCGAGCAACCCGGTACCGCGTCCGCTCGCGCCGGCGGCGGGGCCCTCGGCGTCGACCACCAGGATGTCCAGGGACGGGTCGCGCTCGGCAAGGTGGTAGGCGGTGGAGAGCCCGGCGAGACCGGCGCCCACCACCGTCACGTCCGCCTCCAGCAGCCCGCGCGCCGGCGGCGGTGCCGGTTCGTCGCCGGAGGGCGCCGTCATGGCCGGGTCGGGGCCCCGCCAGCAGGGGCGGCCGGCCGGGGGTCTGGTCACGCTTCCTCCAGGGGCGGTCGGTGGTCGGGGGCGACGGAGAGCGGGACGCCTTCGTCGGCGAGCGTGTGGAAGGACCTGCCGTGCCAGAGCAGGGGACGGCCGGCCGCCGTGCGCACCGCCGCGATCCGGCCGACCACCAGGCAGTGGTCGCCGTAGCGGCGTATGTCCTCCGTCAGGCAGACCGACCAGCCGAGGGTGTCCTCCAGTACGGGGACGGCGAGCACCCGGCGATGGTCCACGCCCGCGAACCGCTCAGCGGAGCCGACCCGGGGGTCGGCGAAGAGCTTCGCGCGCGCCCGCTGCGACTGCGGCAGCAGATTGACGGCGAAGCGGCCCCTCGTCTCGATCACGGAGAGGGTCCGCGAGCCGGTGCCCATGCAGACGAGCAGGAGGGGCGGATCGGCGGAGAGCGAGGTGACCGCCGAGACAGTGCTGCCCGCCGGGCCGTCCGGGCCCTGCACGGTCACCACCGTCACGCCGGACGCCAGCCTGGCGTAGAAGTCCAGGCAGGCCTCCTCCCCGGCTTGCGGTGTGGTGAACGGGTCCGAGTCGTCCCGGTCGCCGAGGGGTGCTCCGGTGGTGACCTGGCGCATCACCGGGCTCCTTTCTGAAGTGCGTTGGAGAAGCTGCCGGTTCCGGGGCATGGGCCGGACCGGTCAGGACGGTCCGGCCCCGGCCGGGGCGGCCCCGGCCGACGGGCTCACCGGCCCGCCTCGAGCGCGTCGCGCAGGGCGACGAGGGTGGCGCGGGCGGTGGTCCGGTTGCGTGCGGACCGCCGTACCACTCCCGTGAGCAGCGGGGCGACGCACGTGATCAGATGGCCGTGCATGCCTCGTCGCCGGTCGTACCACTCCTCCGTCACCTCGCAGCCCTCCGGCACCGCCGCGAAGCGGTAGCTCCAGCGGGAGAGCGGGACACCGAAGAAGCTGACGTCGAAGGTGAACACCTCGCCGGGAACGGATTCCACCACCCGGCACAGGGTCACCCAGGGCAGCCAGGACGCGCGGTTGCGGCCGAGGAAGCGGGTCCCCTGCCGCAGTCGGCCGCCACGTCCGAGGAGCCACGCGCCTTTGCACTCCGGGCTCCACTCGCCCATGCGCCGCACGTCGCTGACAGCGGCCCAGGCCGTCTGGGGTGACGTTCTGACCGTCACTCTCTCGGCCACTATCGGTGCGGTCATCAGGTCGCTCACCGTGTCACCTTCCGAAGTCACGGACATTCACCGGCGGGCCGGGGCCGGGGTCTTCCGTCCCGGCATCCACCAGTTCCAGCGGTTCATCAGCCGCATGGAGGCCGGCACCACGAGCAACCGGATCACTGTCGCGTCAAGGGCGATCGCCACCGCCATGCCGATACCGATCTGCTGAATGGGCACGATGCCCGCGAACGCGAACGCCGTGAAGACCGCCACCATCAGCACGGCGGCGCCCGAGATCAGCGGCGCGGTGGCGGCCATACCGCGGGCCACGCTGCCGGTCTCGTCCCCGGTGGCGACGTAGTCCTCCCGGATCCGGCTGAGCAGGAACACCTCGTAGTCGGTGCTCAGGCTGAACAGCAGGGTCACCAGCAGCACCGGGACGAAGTTGGTGAGGTTGCCGCTGCTGTCGAAGCCGAGCAGGCCGCTGCCCCAGCCGTCCTGGAAGACCACGACCAGCACGCCGTAGGTGGCGGCCATCGAGACCAGGTTCATGAGGATCGCCGACAGGGGCAGGAACACCGACCGGAAGGTGAGGAGCAGCAGCAGGTAGATGACGGCGAGCATGGTGCCGACGACCGGCAGCATGCTGTCCGAGATCACCTCGTTGGCGTCGACGCCCTCGGCGGTCTCACCACCGGCGTGCACGCGCCAGCCGTCCGCGGCCGCCAGCCGGGCGGATGCGGTACGCACCGACTCCAGCAGGTCGCGTACGGATGGGGAGGAGGCGGTGTCGTCGCCGACCACCTCGATCACCAGGGTGCGTCCGTCGGCCGAGACGAAGTGGCGTACGGCGCCACGCAGATCGGCCGGCAGGGCGGCTGCCGTCCGGGGTGTCAGGGCGGCGAACGGGCGGTCGGCGTCCACCTTGCGCAGCGGGTCGACGACGGAGTCGACACGCACCGCGCCGGGCAGGCCGGCCAGTTCGTCGTGGAGCCGGAGCAGCCGGGCGGAGTCGTCCGCAGGGCGCTGCCACAGGGGGGCGTCGGACTCCACGACGACCTGGATCGGTGCGGCGCTGCCCTCGCCGAACTGCTCCTTGGCGATGTCGTATCCCTCGCGCACGGCGGCCCCCGTGGGCACCACCCGGGCGTCCGGAGTGAAGGTCTCCAGCCTCAGCGACGGCACCGCGAGGACGCCCATCGCGACGAGGCTGATCAGCAGGAAGGCGACGGGGCGGCGCATCACGGCCCGGCTGACGGTCACCCACCGGCTCTCCCGGCCGGGCTGCCCCGCGGCGGCGCGGCGGCCGACCGCGCCCCACTCGATCCGGGGACCGAGCAGATGGAGCAGGACAGGCAGCAGCAGCACGCTGGTGAGGATGGAGAAGGCCACCACGACCACGGCGCCGAGCGCCATGGACCAGATGACGTTGAGGTCGACCAGGAAAAGGGTCGACATGGCGGCGACGATGGTGACGCCGGAGGCCACCACCGTCTCGCCGGAGGTCCGCAGGGTACGGGCGACGGCGCGCTCCACCGCGTCGGCGGACGGCTGCGGCCCCTCGGCCCTGAGTTCGTCCTTGAACCGCATGATGACGAAGAGGGAGTAGTCGACGCCGACGCCGAGTCCCAGCATGGTGGCGGCGTTCTGGACGAATACGGAGAGCTCGGTGTGGCGGGCGAGGACCGCGAGCAGTCCGAGTGTGAAGGCGACCGAGGTGATGCCGACGAGCAGCGAGGCCAGGGCGGCGGCGACGCTGCGGAAGAGCAGCAGGAGCACCAGGGCGATCAGCGGCAGGGTGATCAACTCGGCACGAAGCAGGCCTCGTTCGCTGAGGTGGTTGACCTCGCCCCAGAGTGCCGCCTGGCTGACCAGCGAGACCCGCAGTCCCTGGCGTTCGTAGGTGTCGCTCAGTCCTTCCTGGATCCCGGGCAGTACGCGGCGGGCGGTGCCGTCGTCGAGACCGGAGCCGAGCCGGACAAGTGCCGTGTGACCGTCCTTGCCGGCGAAGGCGCCGCGGGCCTGGTCGCCGGTGAGCGTGGTGTAGCCGTAGGAGCTGGTGACCTTCAGCCCCGGGTCGCGGGTGACGCGGTCGACGACACCCCGGACCCTCTTGTCGAAGTCGGGGTCGCCCCGGTCGTACCGGGTGTCCTTGACGACGAGGGTGACAGAGGTCGCGCCGCGCCCCTCGAATCCGCGGGTGACCCGCTGGGCGGCTGTCGCCGAGTCCGAGCCCGTCACGTACCAGCCGCCGCCGCTCAGCGCGTCGGCGAGTTGAGTGGCCCCGTAGCCCGCCACCAGGAGCAGCACGATCCAGAGCATGGCCAGCGGCCTGCGGCGGCGACGGGTCAGCCGGGCGGTGCCCTCGGCCAGCCTGGCCACGTACCCGCGGTCGCCCGGCCCGCCGTGCGGACCACCGTCACCGGAGGACGGGGCCGCGGTCCGGGTCGTCTGTTCCGTCATGCGCGGATCGCGATTCCGTGGGTGCGGTCGTCGGTGAGGATCTCCATCAGGGCCCGGTTGCCGGCGCGCAGCCGGTCGGTGCGACCGGTGATCTTGTTGGTGATCTGCACCTCGCAGGCGGCGATCTTGGTGTTGAGGCAGTGCTTGATGCCGCCCGGCGGGTTGTAGTAGTTCAGCCCGACGAAGTGTTCCGGCCGGGCGGTGAACCGGCCCCGGATGTCGACGGTGTCGTCGCTGCTGGCGAAGTTCCAGTAGAAGTAGCCGAAGTCGGCCTTGGCGGTCAGCGCCTGGCGCAGTGACACCAGGGAGTACTCGCGTTCCTGGTGACGCAGGACCAGGAAGGTCACCATGGGGGTGGTCACCGGACCGGCGATGCGGGTGCGCCCGGTGACGATCTCCAGGAAGCTGTCGGGTTCCTCGTCGAAGCCGGCGACCTGGCCGAAGGCGTAGTAGTCGGTGTGCCTGCTGCCCCAGTTGTGGCACTGGCTGCCCGTCCAGCCGTCGATGTCGACGGTCCGGCCGTCCACGGTGAGAGTGCCGTCGTACACCGCGAGCGGCACGCCGACCAGGTTCTTCGCCTTGGGGAAGCCGCCCGTGTACATCGTGGGCGGCAGCAGCAGAAGCGGCGGCTCGTCGCCCTTGTACGTCAGGTCCCAGGCGATCCGGCCATTGGTGCCCACCGCCTCACCGCGCAGGGCGCCCGGTTCGAGCACCCGGTCGCCCACCCGGGCGCTGAAGGTGTCCCGGTCGAAGGCGCACTCGGCGATCGGATACTCCTCCTTGGCGACGACGTGCTCCCCGGTGACGCCGTCGAAGTAGATCGCCCACAGTTCGCCTATGGCCGCGTCGGGCATGCCGGCCGGGCTGAAGATGGTGTAGCGGATCCAGAACGCCTTCGGCTCCGTGGGGTGGTTGCCGCGCTGGTAGAAGCTTTCGTAGTGCCCTTCGCGCTGACCCGGCCGGTAGTACGTCCGGTTGAGGGTCAGCGCGTCGGCGGTGGTGTAGTCGGTGTGCATCGAATCCGTCTCCTCCGGTCTGCCGGTGCGCCGCGCGCGTGCACGGCAGACGTGCTGTCGATCGGCCTGTCAGTCCGCCGGGGCGCCCGCGGCCACCGCGGCGCCCGCGCTGATGGCAGCGTGGCGGCGCTCATGCAGCGTCATGACCATCCCGTACTTCGGCCGCAGGGTGATGGTCGCGTGATTCACCACCCGATGGGACGGGACATGCCGGAAGTCGTACCGCCGGATGAGTGTGGCCAGCAGCAGATGCGCCTCCATCAGCGCGAAGTGCTTGCCGATACAGAGGTGCGGACCGGCGCCGAAGGGCATGTGCGCGAAACGGTGGCGGCCCTTCTTCTTCGCCGCGGCGAAGTGGTCGGGCTCAAAACGCTCGGGGTCACTCCAGTGGCGCGGGTGCCGGTGGATGTTGAACAGGTTGACCAGGACCCGGGAGCCCTTCGGCACGTGATGGCCGCCGAGCACGGTGTCCTTGAGCGTCAGCCGGGGCACGATCGGCGCCGACGGATACAGCCGCAGCGCCTCCTCGAAGATCTGCAGCAGATACGGCATCCGGCGCAGATCGTCCGCGGTGGGCATCCGGCCCCCCAGCTCCCGGTCCACCTCCTCCTGCGCACGGCGCAGCACCTCACGGTGCTGGGAGAGCAGGTAGAAGGCCCAGCTGAGCGTGACGGCGGTGGTCTCGTGGCCGGCCGCGAAGGTGGTGATGATCTCGTCGCGCAGCTCTCGGTCGTTCATCCCCTCTCCGGTCTCCTCGTCCCGGGCGGCGAGCAGCATGTCGAGCAGGTCCTTGGCGCCGTCCTCGGGCGTCCCCGCGGCCCGGCGCTCCTCGATGAGGCCGTACATCATCTCGTCGAGGCCCTCCATCACCTGCCGGAAACGGCGGTTGCGTGGGGTCGGCCAGGTGGTGGGCGGGCTGAACGGGTTCTGCAGCCGGTCGAAGGCGTAGTTCACCGCCACGTCCACGGCTTCGGGGCTGAGCTTGTCGCGGGTGCGGGTGACGTCGGTACTGAACATGCAGCGGCTGACGATGTCCAGGGTGACCCGCATCATCTCGCCATGCACGTCCACCTCGGCGCCGGAGGCGTAGGCGCGCTCCATGTGGGCGAGCTGGTCGGCCGTGGAGTCCACCATGGCGCGGTACATCCCCGAGAGCGCCTGCTTGGAGTAGATCGGCTGCATCATGCGCCGGTTGCGCATCCAGCTCTCGTGGTCGTCGCTGGTGAGCAGCCCTTCCCCGAGGATGAGCCGGAGCGGGTTGTCCGGGCCCAGTTTCCCGTACGTGGCGCTGTCGGTGAGTACTTCGCCGGCCAGCTCGGGGCTGGAGACGCCGTGCACCACGACCGAGCCGAGCCGGTAGCGGACGAGGTCACCGTGGGCCTTCCACCCCAGGTACATCGCGTCGAGGATGTCCTTGCGGAAGTCCACGACGTTGCCCAGTACCGGCAGGCCGTCGGCCTCCGGCGCGGGTCCGTTGTGCTGCCCCACTGCCATGTTCGCCGTCCTCTCCACAGCCGTCACTTCTGTCCGAGGGCGCACACCCAACCGAGCGAACGGCGTGGCTCGGCGACGAACCGGACGTTGCGGAAGCCGGCCTTGGCCAGCATGTCGGTCAGTTCGGCACCGGACAGGATGTGCAGCCCGTCCCGCTCCGAGCGCTCGGTGAACTGCCGGCCGAAGAAGCGCTGGATCAGCGAGGGGTGGTCGTCGGCCGCCTCCCGGCTCATCTCCAGGGTGATCGCCACCTGCCCGCCCGGCCGGAGCACACGGTGTGCCTCGGCGAGCCCGCGCATCGGGTCGGGCCAGAAGTAGAAGGTCTCGATCGCGCTCACGTGGTCGAAACTGGCGTCGTCGTAGGGCAGTTCGGCCGAGTCGCCGTGCCGGACCTCGACCCGTCCGCGGGCGATGGCGTCGGCGTTGCGGCGAACGGCCTGGCTGACCATGTCCATCGAGTAGTCGACGCCGGCGACGAAGCCCTGCGGCGTCCGCTCGGAAAGCAGCTTGACCGCCATCCCGCCACCGCAGCCCACGTCAAGAACGCGCTGGGAGCGGCGCACCTCCATGTGCTCGATCGCCCACACCGTCAACGAGCGGTGCTGGAGCGTCATCAGGTGGCCGACGAGTTGCCCGGCCGTGCCGTTGGGCTGCCGGAAGTTCGCCTCGACCACTTCCAGGGGTTTCTTGAGCAGCGTGCCGATCATCCGGCTTTCCCTTCGCAAGCTTGCGGGTGGGGAGACATTCCCGGCCGACGGCGCGAGAGAGCCGCCGGAATCCCGGCCGGGCCCCGGCCACGGCGACGGCCGGAGATCGTCGGCTCGGGGGCCGTCGGCCGGGCCATGGTGCGTTGCGGCCCTCCGGGGAAGCGGACCGCGTGGTCCGCTTCCCCGGAGGGCCGATGCGGAGAGGGCAGGATTCGAACCTGCGAGGGCTTGCACCCGATCCGGATTGCTCCGGAACCCCGTTGGGCCGCTTCGGGTACCTCTCCAGTGCGGCGGGGCCGAAGGACGCTCGCCCCGTTCGCCGGTGTCCATGATTCTGCCGCCCTCTCCTGACATTCCACTGAGACGGTTCTGAGACGCGGGGTTCACCGGCGTCCAAGCAGGCCATCTTTGAAAGGAGTTCCAATGGGGGGACGGCCTCCGGCGCATGTCACGCGGAGGCCTCGGCGAGCGGAGAGATCTTGTGCCCGAATTGCCCGTGGATACCATGAACAAGAAGAACGACCCCTGCCGGCTGCACGACGGCGAGGCGCGACGGCTCCTGGCCGGAGCGCGCTGGCGCCGGATGGTGGCGCTCGGCGAGGGCAGGGCGGACCGGCGTGCGGAACCGGTCGAGGGTTACGGCAGCGCGTGCTGGCCCGAACTGGTCGCGGACGCCCTGCGGGAGGGGGAACCCGCGGTGGCCTGCCTCAACCTGCTGAGCGGGCGGGTGCGGCAGGCGGCCGACATCCGTTCCCGGCAGCTTCCCGAGGCGCTGGCCTTCGGCGGGGACCTGGCGGTGATCCAGCTGATCGGCCACGAACTGCTGAGCCCGGGCTTCGATGCCGGCACCTTCCGGACGGAACTCGTCCGGATCATCGCCCCGCTGCGCGAACGCGGTTACGACGTGCTGCTGGTGGACCCCTTCGATCTGACGCGATCACCGGGGGCAGGGCAGCTGGACCACGAGGTGGTACGGGCCCGGCAGCGCGCCCAGGTCAAGCACTCCCGGACCCTGGCGCTGAGGCACGGGGCGCTCCATGTGGACCTGTCGTCCAGTGGGCCCGTGGCTGACGCCGGGATGTGGGACGGTACCGGGAGGGCGCTGAACGGCCGTGGTCATGCCGTGACGGCCGCGGCGGTGGTGCGGGCACTCGGCCGGCACCTCCGTCCGTCGAGCCCGGGCTCTTCGCCGGCCGGCAAGGTGCCGCGGCCCTGAGAGGGGGCGCGGGGGCCCAGGGAAGACGGGCAGCGCTTTCGCAGGGGTGAGGACGGCACGTCTGCCGGGCGCCGGCCGCCGGGGCAGGGTCGCACGGAGCACGGCCGGACGCCGAGGGCGGTTCGTCAACACGGTGACGGCGGGTGCGGGCGGAGCCGTCCCTGGTGCCCGCCGCTCGCCGAGCGGGTGCCGCCGGTCGCCGGGCCCTCACCCGGCCGGCCTCACGACGCGACGGTCAGGCGCACCGACGGCCCGCGTCCGGTCGGGTGATCACGGCGTTCCGCAACACGGTTCAGCTCTCCAGCACCTGCTTGAGTCGCCCCAGCGTGGCGCGCATACCGGCCAGGTTGGCGAGATGGCGCCGATCGGGACGGGTGCCGGTGAAGATCCGGCCGAGCAGTTCGGCGACCCCGCCACGCCGGCCCGTGCGCAGGTCCTGCCAGTACTCGGTCACCCGGGTCCCGTCCGCTTCCGGCGCGAACCGGTAGCCCCAGAGGGCCACCGGGAGCCCGAAGGTGCTGACCCGGAACGCGAAGACGGCACCCGGCTCCGCGCTGGTGACCCGGCAGCTGGTGAACCACACGAACGGCCCCTTGCGGTTGAAGCCGATGAACCGGGAACCGGCCGGGACGGGGCCGTGCGGCACTCCGCGCACCGCCACGCACTCCGGGCTCCAGCGCCCCATCGACCGCACGTCCGCCACGGCGGCATACACCCGTTCGGGCGCGGCCTTGATGAAGACGCTCTCCTCGATCTCCCAGCGGCGTTCCACCGGAATCATCGACTCCCTCCAGGACCGTTCACCCGATAAGTCATGTACTCGTCAGGCGCGTGTGAGCAACAGTACTGCGTTCTGGCCCCCGAAGCCGAAGGAGTTGCTGACGACCACCTCGACCGGCGTCGCACGCCCCTCCTTGGCGACCACGTCCAGCTCGATCTCGGGATCCAGGCTCTCCAGGTTGGCGGTCGGCGGGACGAACGAATCCGCCAGCGTGAGCGCGGCCACCGCCGCCTCGATCGCTCCGGCGGCGGCGAGCGAATGCCCCGTCACGCCCTTGACCGAGGTGACCAGCGGCCGGTCTCCGAGGGCGCCTCGGATCAGACGGGCCTCCGTCGCGTCATTGATCAGGGTCGAGGTGCCGTGCGCGTTGACGTGGTCCACCTCGTCCGGGCCGACGCCGGCGTCCCTGAGCGCCGCCCGCAGCGCGAGCCCGGCGCCCGTGCACTCCGGGTCCGGCGCCGTCGGGTGGTAGGCGTCCGCGGAGGCGCCGTAGCCGCTGATCATCGCGCGGATCCGGGCCCCTCGTGCCCGGGCGTCCCCGGCCCGCTCCAGCACCAGCACGGCGGCACCCTCGGCGACGACGAAGCCGTCCCGGTCCGCGTCGAAGGGACGGGACGCGCCACGAACGTCGTCGCTCCGCCGGGACAGCGCGCCCATCTGGCTGAAACCGGTGACCAGCGAAGGGGTCAGAGGCGCCTCCGTGCCCCCGGTGATCACCACGTCGCAGGCCCCCGAGCGCAGCAGATCACGGGCGGTCCCGATGGCGGTCGTACCCGAGGCGCACGCCGTCGCCGTCACCAGCGACGGGCCGCGGGCGCCGAACTCCATCGACACGTACCCGGCGGCCATATTGGCCGACAGCATCGGGATGAGCCGGGGGGAGACCCGGCGCGGCCCCGAGTCGAGAAGCCTGCGATGCTGCGTCTCCCAGGTCTCGGCGCCGCCGATTCCGTTGCCGAGCACCACACCGACACGGGCGCCGTCCCAGGTCTGCGGATCCAGGCCGGAGTCGGCCACCGCCTCCATGGCAGCGGCCAGCACCAGCTGGCTGGAGCGGTCGAACTGCCCGGCCCGGCGCCGGCCGAGCACCGCGACCGGGTCGAAGCCGGGCACCCTGCAGGCGAAATCGGTCGTGATGCCCGCGAGTTCCGGCATCCTGACGGCCTCCGTGCCGGCGCCCTCCCGGATGCGCTCCCAGGACGCGGCGGTGCCGGCCCCGGCCGGGGTCATCATGCCGAGTCCGGTGACGGCCGCGTCGAACCGCTCGTGCTCGCCGCTCGGGCTGCCGCCCATCAGACGGCTACCGTCTTCTGCTCGATGACCTGGGCCGCCTGCGCCAGCGTGGAGTCGGGGCCGACCTCGTCGTTGGTCAGCGCGACACCGAACTCCTCCTCGGCGGCGACGGTGAGTTCGACCAGGGCGAGCGAGTCCATCTCCAGGTGCCCGAACGTGTCGTCCGGGTTCAGCTCGTCGGCCTCCAGCCCGAAGCCCTCGGTCAGCAGCTTGACGAGACGGTCGTAGACGTTGCTCATGGCAGGCTCCTCGATGTCGGTGGCCGGTCCGTGCGGACCGGTGTGGTCTGTCGGAAGGGGGGCCGGGCGGTCAGCGGTGGGCCGGCACGCCGGCCGCCTGGCCAGGGGCCGGCTCCACGCCTGACGCCTCGTAGCGCTCCCGGAAGGCGGTGTACGCCGGATGGGGCTCGGGCTCGAAGCGCAGCGCGAACGGCTTCAGGAAGTTGCCGAAAAGGGCGCGGTCCCCGAAGAGGTGGATCGGAATGGCCAGCAGCGCCCACTCGGCTCCGAAGAGCCAGATCCAGGCGAGCACCACAAGCCCCTGGGTCACCAGGCTGTGCATCACGTTGTAGAGGACGAAGTAGACCTTCGGTATGCGTTTGTCGGGGCTGCGGCGGTAGGCGAAGGCCCCGGGCAGGTAGCCGATCAGGTCGATGTAGACGAACAGCCCGATCGCCGGGAGCCAGCGGACCTCGTCGAGGTGGGCGAAGAAGAGGACGGTCGCCACCACCAGGCCGAGCCCGTACTCCAGACGGATCAGCCGGTAGGTGGTGGGCGTCTCGAAGAGGTTCTTGCCGTCCATCAGCGGAGCCCCGGGACGCTCGGGGAGGGGATGGCCGACTCCACCACGGCCTTGGCCACCGCCTCGTCGTCCACCACGCTCACCGCTCCGGCGAAGAGGCCGAAGACGACCCGGGCGATGGTCTCCTTGAACACCCGCTGCGCCACCGGGTCCAGAATGCCGGCCAGGCTGGGGATGCCGAAGTCGAAGTCGGCGGAGAAGAAGACCAGGCTGTCCGGCCCGTCGGCGGTGATCCGCCAGCTTCCGGAGAACTCCTCGAAGTCGCCGTCGACCTGCTCGAAGGAGATGACCAGGGCCTCCCGGTCGAAACGATCGGCCTCGGTCCACCGCAGGATGCCGTTGCGGAAGTAGACCTCCCAGTCGCTCGTCTCCTCCTGGGGGGAGATCTCGTGGACGGTCACGCTCCGGACCACGTCGGTGAAGTCCGGGTAGCGGGCGAAGTCATGGACCCGCTCGAACACGGCCTGAGGACTGACGTCGTGGATACGGAGGGCTACAGATGCGTTACGCATGGTCTCGGCTGCTTCCTGCGGTGGATGAGTAGCGGGCCGCCTGCGCGCGGCACGCCCGGTCGAACGCCTCGTAGAGGAAGTCCACATCGCTGCGGGCCAGAACGGCGGGCGGGGTCAGACGGAGCACCAGGTGCGAGTTGAGGGAGTGGTTGGCGATCACTCCGTTGTCGATCAGCTCGATGAGCAGGTCGCCGGCCGGTCCCGGCTCGGCGAACTCGATGCCCAGCAGCAGTCCCCGGCCGCGCACCTCGCGCACGGCGTCCCCATAGTGGTGCACGGCGATCCTGCGCAGTTCCGGCAGCAGTTCGTCGCCCAGTTCGCGGGCCCTGGTGACGAGTTCCTCCTCCTTCATGGCCGCGATGGCCCCGCGGGCGGCGGCCATGGCGAGCGGAGCGCCGGAGAAGGTGGAGGTGTGCAGATACGGGTCACGGTCGAAGACGGAGAACGCCTCCCGGGTCGCCACCACGGCCGACACCGGCACGACCCCGCCGCTGAGTCCCTTGCCGACGAGCATGATGTCAGGGGTGACGCCCTCCGCGTCCGCGCCCCACCAGGTGCCGAGGCGTCCCAGGCCGGTCTGGATCTCGTCGAGCACCAGCAGCGCCCCGTGCCGGTCGCAGGCCTCCCGCACGGCGCGCAGGTAGCCGGCCGGTGGGATGACGACTCCGGCCTCGCCCTGCACCGGTTCCACGAACACGCAAGCCTCGCCGGGTGCCTCGGCGAGCACCGCCTCCAGTGCCGCGGCGTCACCGAACGGAACGTGCGTGGTTCCCGGCAGCAGCGGCTGGAACGGGGCGCGGAAGAGCTCGTTGCCGGTGAGGCTGAGCGCGCCCGCCGTCTTGCCGTGGTAGCCGTTGACCGTGGCGACCAGCCGGTGCCGGCCCTTGGTCCGGGCCAGCTTGAGCGCGGTCTCGGCGGCCTCGGCCCCCGAGCCGGCGAAGTGGACGCGGGACAGTCCGGCCGGGACGACGGAGATCAGCGCCTCCGCGGCGAGCGCCGCCTGCGGCTCCAGGAAGACCCGGGTGGAGATCGGATGGGTCTGAAGCTGCTCGACGACGTGCCGGATGACCGTGGGGTGCCGGGCACCGGTCAGGAAGACGCCGTAGCCCCCGCAGTTGAGGAAGCGCCGTCCCTCGGCCGTGGTGACCCAGGCGCCCTGCGACTCCACTTCGACATGGCCGCCGAACATCTCACCGAGGGTGGCCCGGCCCCGGTTCAGGTGGTCGCGGTACATCTGGCCGAGTTCCTCACGGCCGGGTATGCGGCGGGCACCGCCGGGGGCCGCCCGGTCCGGGGCGGCGGCGGTCGGTGAGGTGCCTGGTGCGATGGTCACAGTGGTCTCCTCAGGCCAGACGCAGCGGCTCGCCCGCCGCGTGCGCCAGGTACGGGCCGGTGAAACTGCTCCGGGACGGCGGGTGGAAGCCGATCCCGTGCGAGGCGGCGGCCAGGACGGCGACGTCGGACGCGGTCATGAACGCGGTCCCGCCCAGCAGTTCCACCGCTTGGTTCCGGGCGTCGCCGAGCGCGTCCTGCGCCGCGTACCGGGCGACCAGCGCCTGGGCGAGGCCCTCGTTGCCGATCTCGCCGTCCCGCACCCGCCGGGCCACGCCCTCGAGGAGCTGGGCGGCCGCCTCCAGGCGGATCAACGCCCGTGCCCGGTCCGAATCGCTGCCCTTGCGCTGGTCCACGGCCCGTTCGACCAGACCGCTGACCATGCCCAGGTAGCAGCTGGAGATGAGCAGTTCGAACCAGATGAGGCCGACGGTCTGGAGCTCGTCCAGCTCGCCCGGGCCGGCCGTGTTGGGCATCATCAGCTGCTCGTCCACGAAGACATCGGTCAGCCGGATCTCGTCGCTCTCGGCGCCCGCGAGCGCCTGGCTCCCCCAGAACGGGTGCACACTGACCCCTTCCGTCTCCCGGGGGATCAGCAGCACCGCCATCTGCGTGGTGCCGTCGGCGGCGGGCAGCGCCACACTGGCGGTCAGCAGGTCCATGGAGCGGGACAGGCTGCACGGCTTCTTGGAGCCGTTGATCAGATAACCGCCCTCGGTCCTCCGGGCGGTCATGGTCGGCGACAGGATGCCCTGACCGGGCCGCCCCTCCGCGAACCCGGAGGCGACCAGCAGCCCCTGCTCCGCGACCCCTTCGAGCAGCGCCCACTCCATGCCGCTGCTCTGCACGCTGGCCGCGAGACTGAACAAGGTGGCCACGGAGAAGTGGTGCATCGTGGTCGCCACCGCCAGGGACGGGGCGTAGGAGGCCAGGGCCCGGGTCACGGCCATCGCCTGGAGCGGGTCCGCGCCGACACCCCCGTACTCCTTGGGGATCACCAGAGCGGGCCCGCCGCACTGCCGGAAGTGGCTGATGGCCGGGCTCTGCGGTGCCTCGAGCTCCGCGAGCGGAACGCCGGCGAGGCGGTCGAGCAGGCCGGGCAAGAAGGATTCACAGGTCGCGCGTGCTGCTTCGAGTGGGCGCATGCGGATTCTCTCTGCTCTCTCGGTCTTTGCAGGTCTCACCGGTGGTCCCGGCGCTCGGTCGCACCGGGACCACCGGCCGCGTACAGCGGTCACCGTCCGGCGCCGACGGCCCGGGGCGGTCATCGGCCGGCCGGGCACCCGTGGGTCATCGGCCGGCAGCGGTCAGCGGCGCTGTCACTCGACCGCCGTCTCCGTCTCCGCCTCGTTCCGGCGCATCGCCTGCCAGGCGCCGAACACGGCGTCCCTCGGGCGGATGCCGCCTGCGGAGACGCTCACGCC
This sequence comes from Streptomyces djakartensis, assembly GCF_014651075.1. Taxonomy (GTDB): domain Bacteria; phylum Actinomycetota; class Actinomycetes; order Streptomycetales; family Streptomycetaceae; genus Streptomyces; species Streptomyces djakartensis. Next base: position 117,268 of record NZ_BMWE01000001.1, read on the forward strand.
CTGGATGTGCGAGGTGCGCAGGATCGGGTAGTTGGCCTCGCCGTACACCCCGCCGGTCAGGCCGGTGCCGCCGTGCGTGGGCAGCCCGGGCAGGAAGCCGATGTGCGAGTCGTTCACCTTGAGCAGGCCGCCCTTGGTGATCCGGGTGACGAAGTGGTCCACCACCTCGGGGTCGCGGGCCCACACCGAGTTCCGCAGCCCGTAGGGGTTGCTGTTGACGAAGTCCACGAACCGCTCGAGCAGCACGGTGTCCGGGGCCGGCTCGGCGGCGATCACCGGCAGCAGCGGGAAGAAGGTCTCGTGGCGCACCGCCTGGATCTCCCGGGCCTCGGCCATCCCCCGGACCAGCACCACCGTCGGCTCCAGGAAGATGCCGGCGGTGTCCCGGGTGCCGTCGGCCTGCATCGCGTGCCCGCCGCAGACCAGTTCGGCACCATGGGCAAGGGCGTCGTCCAGGCAGGCGAAGAACTTCTCGTTGCGCAGTACCGGGGTGAGCAGCACTCCCTCGTCCCGGACGGAACCGCCCCGGACCTCGCGGGCCTTCTCGGCCAGCAGAGCGACCAGCCGCTCCGTGACGTCCGGATGCGCGAGCACCTGGTTGGGGATCATGCACAGCTGGCCGGAGCCGTAGAAGCTCTCGGTCAGCGCCTCGGCGGCGTACTCCAGGTCCGCGTCCTTCCACACCACGACCGCGTCGTTGCCGGCGAGTTCGAGGATCGGCTTCTTGCCGGACGCCACGCAGCGCTCCTGGAAGCGCATGCCGGCCTCGCTGCTGCCGAAGTACATGATGTCGTCGACGAGCGGGCTGTCCAGCCAGGCCGAGAGCACCGGGGCCGGGTCGCCGCAGACCACGTTCAGCGTGCCGCCGGGTGCGCCGAGTTCCTGGAGCACCGGCGCGACCACCTCGTGCAGGACGTACATCACGCCCAGCGGGGCGCTGCGCGGAGCCCGTACGACCAGGGAGTTGCCGGCCATCATCGCCGTCACGCCGAGCAGCGCGCTCGACAGCGGGGCGTTCTGCGGCGGGTTGAGGCAGACCACGCCGTCCGGCCTGCGCCGCACGGATATCCGCCGCTCGCCGTGCTGGGACTCCTGCAGCATCTGGCTGCGGTAGAAAGCGAGGGACTCGGGCCCGAAGCACTCCAGCGCCCCGGACACCTGCCAGCGGGCCAGCGCCAGCGGGTGGCCCTCCCGCAGCAGGATCTCGATGGTGCGGTCGGCCTTCTCCGCCAGTCGGCGGTGCAGCAGGGCACCGAACCGGTCCAGCCGCTCCTCGAGCGGGAAGGCGTTCCACTCACCGGTCGCACGGGAGGCCGCCTCGACGGCCTGCGAAACGGTCTCGCGGTCCGCCCGCGCCACTCGCCCGACGATGCTGCCACCGGGCAGCTCCTCGGGGGCCAGCCGGCCGCTCTCCAGCTTCCTCTTCAGCGTCAGGCTGGTGAAGGCGTCATCCAGCAGGGCGTCCGAGTCGACGACGTAGACCCATCGGTCACTCGGCACGTTCTTGCCGTCGACGAGCGAGGCGTAGCTCAGCAGACCGGTGCTGTTCTCCCCGGTGCCGACGGTGTCCTTGAGATGCGACGCCCGGGGCGTCGTACGGGCGCTGCCCACGCAGATCCTCCGCTCTCCCGCCTCCACCACGGGGACGGGAAGAAATGTCCAACGTCATGGCCCTTGCAACCGACTGTCACAGCCACGCCTGACAATCGGCGGAGATGGGCCTGAGACCGGTTTGTCAGGCTGATCAGAGTGCCCTCCGCGACCATGAGCCGGGTGTGTTCGTCGGCTGCTCAGATGACGACAGGGAGAAGCGGATGGTCAGCGTCAACCAGGAGTCCGACCGGGACGCAGTGGTCGCGGCCCTACAGGAGAGTGCGGACAACCCCAGCGCCTTCCTCTCCCTCAACGCCGGCAACGCCTTCTTCACCGATCCGTCGGCCGCCGGTCTGGTCGCCTATCGCGAGGCCGGTCGCTACCTGATCCAGTTCGGCGGCGTCTTCGCGCCGCAGGAGGAGCGGGAGCGCCTGCTCCGCGCCTTCCTCGGCTTCGCCCGCAAGGCCCGCCGCAAGGTGGTCGCCATCCAGCTCCAGCGCGGTGACGCCGAGTTGTACGCACGGTGCGGTTTCACCGTGAACCAGGTCGGCTCCTCGTACGCGGTCAGGCTGCCCGGGCACACGCTGCGCGGCACCAAGTTCATGAAGCTGCGCAACAAGATCTCCAAGGCCAGGCGGAGCGGTCTCGAGGTGGCCGAGGTTCCCTATGCCGAGGCCGCCGACGAGCTCGCCTCCATCGACCGCGAATGGCTGCGCTCCAAGGGGCGTCACGTCAAGGAGATCGAGTTCCTGGTCGGCGAGTGCGGCGGCCCGGTCCAGCACCATCGGCGGCTGCTGCTGGGCAGACTGGACGGCACCTCGATCGGCTACATCTCCTACTCGCCCGCCTACGGTTCGCACCCCGGCTGGCTGCACGACCTCAGCCGCCGCCGCGCGACCGCGCCACCCGGGGTGATGGAGGCCATCAACCTGCACGCGATGGAGACCTTCCGTGACGAGGGAGCCGAGTGGCTGCACTTCGGCTTCACCCCGTTCGTCGGCCTGTCCCCCGACCACGAGGTCACCGGGGCGAGCCGCCTGACCACCCGATTCATGCGCCTCATGGCCGAACGCGGCGACAAGGTCTACCCCTCGGCCAGCCAGCTCGCCTACAAGGAGAAGTGGGGTCCGGAGCTGGTACTCCCCGAGTACCTCGCCTTCCACGGCCGCGCCAGCCTCCCCGCCATCTGGCAGATCCTGCGCGTCACCAAGTCCATCTGACGCACACCCGAGGACCAGGCTCCTACGCGCAACCTCTCGACGAGGTTGGGAAAGCCCAGCAGAGGAAATCCAGTTGTCGCTCACCGTCGGCTCCGGCCACCAGGCCCCGCACGTCCTCACACCACTCAGTGACGAAGCCCAGGTCGTCGAACTGGCCGGTGGGAAAGGGAGGAACCTCCACATCCTGACCGCGGCCGGTTTCCAGGTCCCGAGCTGGTCGGTGATCGGCCTCGACGTCTTCGAGGAGTTCTCCCGCGGCAGCGAACTGGCCGAGTGCCTTCAGAGCCTGCGCGCGGCGGAGGGCCGGCCCGACAGGGCCGGAGAAGTCGCCGCCGAGATCGCCACGCTGATCGACGCGGCACCACTGGGCGAGCGCGTCATCGAGGCCATCGCCGAGGCCTACCGTCAGGCCGGCGGCGGACTCGTGGCCGTCCGCTCGTCCGGCGCGGAGGAGGACGGCGCCGAACACTCCTTCGCCGGCCAGTTCGACAGCTTTCTGAACGTCTCCGGTCTCCAGCAGGTCGCCGCCCATGTCCGCCGGTGCTGGGCTTCCGGGTTCTCGGAACGGTCCCTGCGCTACCGCGCGCAGCGTGGACTGCCGCCCGGCACCGGCGGCGTCGCCGTCATCGTCCAGCGCATGGTGCCCGCCGAGCGCAGCGGCGTCCTGTTCACCGCCGACCCGGTGACCGGCCGTACCGACCGCCATGTGATCAGCGCCGTCCACGGGCTGGGGGAAGGGCTGGTCTCGGGCGCGGTCGACGCGGACACCGTCGTCCTGGACGCCGCCACCGGTGAGCCGCTGAGCACCGTGATCGGCGACAAGCAGGAACGATACGACGCCGGCGGCCGACCCGGCTGCGAGGTGTCGCCGGTCGCCGACGAGGACCGCGAGGCGCTGTCCCTGACCGCGGACGACCTGGCCCTGCTGCACGCGGCAGGGGTACGCGCGACCGAACACTACGGCGCTCCGCAGGACATCGAGTGGGCCATCGCCGAGGGGACCCTGTGGATCCTGCAGAGCCGTCCGGTCACGGCCCTCGGCCCGGCGGCCGGCACCGCCGGGGAACCGGCCGGGGAACTGCGGGTGTGGGACAACTCCAACATCATCGAGAGCTTCAGCGGTGTCGTCTCCCCGCTCACCTACAGCTTCGCCGCCGACACCTACGCCAAGGTGTACGAGAGCTACGCCCGCGCGTTGGGCGTCAAGGGCGACCAGCTGCGCGAGGTCCAGGAGTGGACCCCGCACCTGCTCGGGTACGTCCACGGACGGGTCTACTACAACCTGTACCACTGGTACCGCATGGTGCGGCTGGCACCCCTCTACCGGCTCAACCGGCGGGTGCTGGAGAAATCGCTGGGCGTGGCGGAGAGCGTCTCCGACGAGGCGGCTGACGCGCTCCATCCCTTCACACCCCGGCCCGGCCTGCGCGGCCGCGTCTCCCGGCTGGCCCGCACCGTCGTCTTCGCGCACAGGTTCCTGACCATCGGCAGATCCATGGAGACCTTCCACCGGAACTTCTACCGTGCCTACGAGGTCTTCAACAACGTCGACTACGACGCGCTGCCCGGTGACGAGACCTACCGCCGCTTTCGCCGGCTGCAACGGGAGCTCATCGAGAAGTGGGGCCCGATGCAGGCCCTGGACGCCACGATCCTGCTCTCCGTGGGCATGCTGGCCCTGCTGACCCGCAAGTGGCTGCCCGATGCCCCCGAGTGGTTCACCTGGGCCGCGGCCGCCCCCGGCAGCGACGTCGAGTCCGCCGAACCCGCGCGGGCGCTGTCCGCGCTGGCCGCCCGGGTGCGAGCCGACGACGGACTGCGGCGGCTGCTGGAGAACACCACCGACGAAGACGCCTACGCGGCGCTGCGCGACGGCGGCCACACCGGGTTCCTGGCCGCCGTGGACGCCTACATCACCGACTACGGCTACCGCAGCCCCGACGAGCTCAAGCTCGAGGTGCCCGACCTGTACGAGAACCCGGCCGGACTGTTCACGCTGCTGCGTGACGCGCTGCCCGGCAGCACGAGCGGCGCCGCGGGGGCCCGCGGGAACGAGGCCGACGCCTACCTCGACGAGCGTCTGCGCGGCCCCCGGCGCTGGGTGTACGAGCGGGTGCGGCGCAAGGCCAGGGCCGCACTCACCGACCGGGAGCGGCTGCGTTTCTGCCGCACCCGCGCCTTCGGCTCGGTCAAGCGCATGCTGCGTGCCATGGGCCGCGACCTGGCCCGCAGCGGGGCCATCGACGCCTGGGACGACGTGTTCATGCTGCGTCTGGAGGAGGTCCGCGGCGCCTATGAAGGCATGATCGCCCACTCCGAGCTGAGGGAACTGGCCGCGCTGCGCCGACGGCGGCTCGCCGCCGACGCCGAGCTGCACGCTCCGTCCCGGTTCACCACCCGCGGCGCCCCGTACTGGTCGGGGAACCTGGAGCGGGCGGGCTGGGCCGGCGGCCCCGCCGCCCGCAGCGGCGCCCGGGAACTGCGCGGCACCCCCTGCTGCCCCGGAGTCGTCGAAGGGCTCGCGGTGGTCACCGACACTCCCCGCGACATCGGCGGCGGCATCCTGCTCACCTACCGCACCGACCCCGGCTGGGTGGCCGCGCTGCCCTCGGCCGCGGCGCTGGTCATCGAAAGGGGCAGCCCGCTGACCCACGTGGCGGTGGTGGCGAGGGAGTTGGGCATCCCCACCGTGGTCCAGGTCAAGAACGCCACGACCGAGATCGGCACCGGCGCGCGGCTGCGCGTCGACGGCGCCGCCGGCACCGTCACCGTACTCGCCGACCCGCCCGGGGACGGCGGCGCACCGTGACGGCGGGCACCCACAGGACGGAGAGACACGCGTGATCCTCACCGAGGACTATCTGCAGGACCTGCTCGACAAGACGCTGCCCCAGGTGCGCACCGGCGACTGGGCCGTGGTGCTCGAAGGGTCCATCGCCGAGGGGTTCGGCAATCCCGGGTCGGACATCGACTTCCTGCTCATCGGCCGCACCAAGGACGACCTGCCGACCATGCCCTCGCTGTTCTTCGTCGACGGCCGGCGGGTGGAGATCCGGACCCGTTCGGTACACCAGCTCGCCGAGCAGTTCGCCGCCCTGAAGACGGGCGCCAAGCGCGTCGGCAGGATCCCGGAGGATCTGCTGAACCGTTGTCAGCGTCTGCTGCACAGCTACCCCTTGCGGGGTCACGCCCTGGTCGAGGAGGCCAAGGGCATGCTTCCGGTGGAACGTTTCCGCGACATCGCCGCCGCCTGGTGGGCGCACTGCGCCAGGCAGTCCCTGCGGCACGCGCTGGCGATGCAGTGCCTCGGTGAGTCCGAGGAGGCGGTGGACTGGGCGCGCTCCGGGCTGGTGCAGGTGGTCAAGTCGTGGGCCGCCGGGCAGGGCGAGACGTACCTGGAGCCCAAGTGGCTGTCGATGCAGCTGGACCGGGCGGACCGGCCCGACATCAGTGACCGCTACTGGCAGCTGGAGTCCGCCGCCGCCGAGGTGGCCGCCGACGACTATCTCGCCGCCTGCCTGGCGTTCGCCGCGGACCTGGGCGTCACCGGCGTACGGCGGACACCGGAGCGGCTGACCGTGGAACGGCAACCCGGCGTGACCACCTGGCAGGCGGCGGAACGCGTCCATGTGATCCGCGGCCGACGCGACGTGTTCGCGCTCGGCGAGCGGGCCGGCCGGGTCTGGCGCTCGCTCGTCCTCGGCAGTCCGCTGCCCCAGGTGCTGGCGAACGCCCGGGCCACCGGGACCCGGGAAGCAGGCTCCCTGCTGGCGGAGTTCCTGCGGCTGGGGCTGGTACGGCTGGCCTGGAAGGGCGGTGGCACCGTCACACCGGCGCTGCCGCTGGCGTCGCCCCCGGGACCCATCACCCCGCCTCCCAGCACCGCCCAGCCGTTGCTGTCGCTGCGCGGAGCGGCGGTGACCGCCCCCGACGCGGTCGATCTCATCCCGCTGCCCGCCGAACGGTTCGGGGCGGCCACCCTGGAACTGGCGTTCTCCAACATGGTCGTCGAGAACGCCCGGGAGGACCTGGCGGGTGCCCTGCAGCGAGGGCAGTGGAAGGTCGCCGAGGTCGCCGCGCGCCGTGCGGTGCACAGCGCGCTGCGCGGACTGTTCTGCGCCTACGGAGTCAGCCCGCTGCCGTCCGACTCAGACCTGGTCCGCAGGCTCTCCCTGCTGCCGGAGGACACCCGGCCGATCCGTGCCCTGGCCGACGGCCTGACCCGGCTGACCATCGATTCGGCCGAGCGCGCCGAAGCCGTGCTGTGCGAACTGGAGGACTTCGTCGGCGTGGTGCGGCAGGCCGCCGGTGCCGACGCCTTCCCCTCCTCGTTCGACTCCGCCGACACCTGGCGGGCCACCTTGGAGCTCGGCTACGACTGGGTGCGCGTCGCGGCCCACTTCGACTCCCAGCTGCCGCTCCAGGAGATCCGCGATCTGGTCGCCACCAGCGGAGCCCAGCCCCACCAGGCGCGTTGAGCGCCCTGCCCCGACCACCGTCCGAACCCTGGAGGAAGACGTGAGTCCGATGTCCCGCGGCCGGGAGAACCGATGACCGAGGCGATGACCGTTCTGATCACCGGCGCCAGCGGGTTCCTGGGCGCGGAGGTCACCGCCCGGCTCACCGCGGCGGGTCATTCGGTGCTGGCCCTGCTGCACAGCAACGGCGGCATCGTCCGCAACAACGGCAGACCGCTGAAGCCGAAGCCGGGAACGCTGACGCCGCTCACCGGGGACGTCACCCGGCCCGGACTGGGCCTGGACGCGGAGCGGCTCCGCATGGTGGCCGGCGCGGACCGCATCGTGCACTGTGCCGGGATCACCGACTTCGGCCGCCCCGAGCAGGTGTACCAGGACGTCAATGTCACCGGAACCGAGAACGTCGTGGCCCTGGCCAGGGCCCACGGGACGCCCCTGGTGCACGTCAGCACCGCCTATGTGTGCGGGGAGCGCGACGGCGCCGCCCGCGAGGGCGAACTCGACGTCGGCCAGCGGTTCGGCAACGCCTACGAGCAGAGCAAACTGTACGCGGAGACCCTGGTGCACAAGGCGGCCGCCGACGGCCTGCCCGTCACCGTGGTCCGGCCGAGCATCATCGCCGGCGACCGGCGCACCGGCCAGGTCCGGGACTTCAAGACCCTGTACCCGGTGGTCAGGCTGATCACCAAAGGACGGGCCAGGACCATCCCCGGGAACTACGACGCACTCCTCGACCTGGTCCCGGTCGACTACGTCGCGGACCTGATCGCCGAGGCGGCGACCCGTTTCGAGGACGCCCGGGGGCTGACCCTGCACGCCGTCGCCGGCCGGGCCGTGACCCTGCGCGACTTCTCCGACGTGCTCGCCGAGTACCCCTCGTTCCAGGTGGCGAGGTGGATACCGCCCGCCGTCTTCTCCGCTCAGGCCCTCCCGGACGGCGAACGGCTCTGCCACGAGCGCGTCATCTCGCTCTACGCCTCCTACATGCGTCGCCGGATCCACTTCGACAACACCAACACCGTCGCCTTCAGCCGCCATCCGGTCCCCGCCGGCGGCCGTCCCTACCTGCGCAAGCTGCTCGACCACTCCTTGAAGGTCGGCTACCTCGGCGCGAGCACACCGCGCGGGGGCGCCGCGGCGCCGGCGGTCACCCCACCCGAGAGGAGCCCGCAGCCATGACCCCCGAACCGAGCCACGGCATACCGGTCTCGCCCCTGCTCACCTGTCACCCCGCCAAGCAGCGTCTGTACGGCGCGGACACCTACTACCAGGAGGGCTACGAGCAGCTCGCCGCCCTCACCGACGACGTGACCGGGTTCGCGCACCGGCACGCGGCCCTGCTGCTGAAGCCCGACGCCGTGGTGGCGCGCAAGCTGGAGGCGGCCGTGGACTGGCTGACCGCGCGGCGGTACCGGATCGTCGGCGCGGCCGTCACCCGGCTCACCCGGACCGTGATCCGCTCGCTCTGGTATTTCCAGTGGAACCTCGCCACCCCCCACCGCAGGCGCCTCGCCGCGCTGTTCCTGGAGGACGCCGACGCCCTCGTCCTGCTCGTCCGGCCCGAGCACGACACCGACGTGCCGGCCTCGGTCCTGCTCACCCACCACAAGGGGCCCACCGACCCGGACGCCCGGGTCCCCGGTCAGCTGCGCCACCACCTCGGCCGCTACAGCTACCTGCTCAACCTGGTGCACACGCCCGACGAACCCGCCGACGTGCTGCGCGAACTGGCCGTCCACTTCGACGACGGCGAACGCGACCGCCTCTTGCGCGGCGCACTGGCGGACGAGGACCACACCGCGCACGCCCTGGATCTGGCCGGCCGGCTGTACGCGGCCGGCAAACCACGCGCACTCGACTTCGAACCCGCCGTCGAGCGCCTGCGGCAAGCGGTCTCCGGCCATCACTCACCCGTTCCCGGCGCCGAACCGCGGGAACTGCTGGAGTCGGCCTGGTCCCACGGACTCGAACTCGACCCGTGGGACGCCGTCATCGTCGGCTCCAAGGTGCTTCCCATGCGGCAGCCCGGCCGGGCCCCGGTACTGGACGGAGCAGGGGTCGACGAGTGGCGACGCCACCTGGCCGCCGTCCGTGCCGTCCGATCCTGAGCGAGGGGCCGATCATGCAGTTCACCGGAACGCTTCCCAGAGCGCTGGTGCACCGGGCCGCGGTCGCGGAGGTCTTCCTGACCGACGCGGAGCGCCAGGGCAGCGACGAGGTGCTCCTCGCCGCACAGCTGCCCCGCCTCCACCCCTTCTACGACGACACCCTCGGTCCGCGCAGCCACCACGCCCCCTTCCTGCTGCTCGAGGCGTGCCGTCAGGGCCTCTTCGTGGTGTCGCACCGCTACCTCGGCGTTCCCATGGACCACAAGTTCCTGCTGCGCACGGTGGAGTTCCAGGTGACCGACCCGGCCGCTCTGGCGCACGGTGACAGTCCCGCCGAGGTCGTCATCGGCGCGCACATCGAGCACCGGCCCAGCTCCCGGTCCGGCCTGACGGGTAGGCGGCTGTGCTTCACGGCGGCCGTCGGCGGACGCGAGGCCCTGCAGGCGGGTATCGACTACTCCTGGATGCCTCCGGAGGACTGGCAGCGGCTGCGGTCCGGCCAGCGCGATGCACTCGGCCTGCCCGGCCGGCCGGTCGCGCTGTCCGTCCCGCGCATCGATCCCGCGCTGGTCGACCGCCGTGACCCCGCCAATGCCGTCATCTCCCCGTCGCGTGCGACGGGTGACGGCGGGCGCACGGCCCGCCTCGTCGTCGACACCACGCATCCCACCCTGTTCGACCACTGGGTGGACCACGTGCCCGGCATGCTGGAGCTGGAAGGCCTGTGGCAACTGGCCCTGGTCGCCTCCGTGGACGCCGGCACGGTGGACGGTCCCGCCGCGCTCCCCGTCGCGCTGTCCGCGCGGTTTCGCCGCTTCGCCGAGATGGATCTGCCCCTGGAGTGCCGTACCGCGCCCGTGCGGCCCGGTGCCGACGTCGAGTGCACCTTGCACCAGCCGGGCGCCCTGGTCGCCGAGGCCCGGATCCGACTCGCCGACCGGAACTCGACGGGCCCGGGGGGCGTCTTCGCCTCGCCGGAACACGCCCTGGCGCCCACGCCCGTGTCCGAGGGACGCGCCCGGCGAGCGGAGAGCAGCCCGAGACCCGCGCCCGCACACGTCTGAGACCGGGGACACCGTCAGTGACCACCATCGCCGTTACGCACGTCCCCGCCAGACTGGGCCGATTCGTGCTTCGCATGTTCCGGCCGCACGTCTACGCCACCTACGGGCTGCTCTGGGTCCTCGCCCTGGAGGGCTCGGCGGTGACGCTGACCGGCACGGCCTGGCAGCCGTCCGGCGCCACCTGGGTACGGGTGGCCTCCGTCGTCCTGGCCCTGCTGTTCCTGCGGATGCTGGACGAGCAGAAGGACCTCGAGTACGACCGGGAGCACCATCCCGACCGGCCCCTGGTCACCGGCGAGATCACCGTCGCCGAACTGCGTGGCGGCATGGCCGCCGTCACCGCCGCGGCGGTGGGCCTGAACGCGGCCCTGTCGGCGGCGGCCGTCCTGCTGATCCTGACGGCCCTCGGCTACGGGCTCTCGCTGGTCGTCCTGGAACGCCTGTCACCGGCCGTGCGCGACCGGCAGCTGCTCAACCTCGCCGTCACGTACCCGGTGCAGGTGCTGCTCGGTGTCTATGTGTACGGATCGCTGGCCGCCGCCGGGACGATCACCGCCGACTGGCGCGGCGCGCTGCTGCTCACGCTGTGCGCCTGTGTGTTCCTGCACTTCGAGTTCGCCCGGAAGACGAGCTGGGAGGCCGCGCCGGGCGCCCGCATGTACTCGGCGGCCCTCGGGCCCCGGCGCAGCGCTCTGCTCACCACAGGATTCGCCGCCGGGGCGGCGGGCTGCCAGATCGTCCTCTTCGGCCCGGACGGCGCGCTCGGGCTGCTGCCGTGCGCGATGGCGGTCCTGCCCGCGCTGGGGGCCCGGCGGTTCCTCGCCGCACGCCGCGGTGGCTGGCCGCTGCCGGCCGCGACGGGTTTCGTCTTCGGGACCCACCTCGCTCTCACCGTCCGGGCGGTACTGCTGCCATGACCAGCGAACCACCGCTCACCTGCACGGAGTTGCTGACCACGACGCGCACCGTCCGGCGCCGCCTCGATTTGGACCGGGAGGTGGACCCGGAACTGGTCAAGGACTGTCTGCGCATCGCCCTGCAGGCACCCAACGGCAACAACCGGCAGAACTGGCGCTGGATCCTGCTCACCGACCAGCGGATTCGCGCCGCGGTCGCCGAGGTGTACCGCGCCGCGTTCTACGACCGCAACGCGCAGGCCCTCGCCCGGCTGGACGAACGGCCCGCGGGAACGCGCTCCGTACTCACCGCCGCCCGGACACTGGCCGACCGGATCCACCGGGTGCCCGTTCTGGTCATCCCCTGCCTCGAACTGGCCGGCGGCCGGCTGCCGGAGGGAAACCAGGCCGGACTGTGGGCCTCGCTGCTGCCCGCGGCCTGGAGCTACGCGCTGGCCGCCCGCAGCCGCGGTCTGGTGACCGCCTGGACCACGGTCCACCTGGACCGCGAACGGGAGGTCGCCGACCTGCTGGGCCTGCCGCCGACCGTCCGCCAGGGCGCGCTGCTGCCGACGGCGTACCCTTCGGGCACCACCTTCCGTCCGGGGCCACGGATGCCGCTGGAGGAGGTCCTGCACCACGACGGCTGGCAGGGCGGCGGGTGAGGTGCGCCCCGCCCGCCGGGGCATGGAAAGGGGGCCTGTCCCCGGGGGCCAGACCCCGTCCACCCTGCGGGCGGGTCAGGATTTTCCTGTCACGTCACCGGTCACACATTGAACCGGAACTCCACCACGTCCCCGTCCTGCATCACGTAGTCCTTGCCCTCCATACGCGCCTTGCCCTTCGCGCGGGCCTCCGCCACCGAGCCCGTCTCCACCAGGTCGTCGAAGGAGATGACCTCCGCCTTGATGAAGCCCTTCTGGAAGTCGGTGTGGATGACGCCGGCGGCCTCCGGGGCAGTGGCGCCCTTCTTGATGGTCCAGGCGCGGGATTCCTTGGGGCCGGCCGTGAGGTAGGTCTGCAGGCCGAGGGTGCGGAAGCCGACGTGGGCGAGGGTGGCGAGACCGGGCTCCTCCTGGCCGACGGACTGGAGGAGTTCGAGGGCCTCGTCCTCGTCGAGCTCGGCGAGGTCCGCCTCCAGCTTGGCGTTGAGGAAGATCGCCTCGGCCGGGGCGACCAGGGCCCGCTGCTCGTTCTTGAAGTCCTCGTCGGTCAGCTCGTCCTCGTCGACGTTGAAGACGTAGAGGAAGGGCTTCGTGGTCAGCAGGTGCAGGTCGTGCAGGAGCTCGTTGCGCTCGGTGCCCTGGACGATCCCGTGCGCGAAGAGCGTGTCGCCCTTCTCCAGGATCTCCTTGGCCTCCTCGACCGCCTTGACCTTCGCCGCGAGGTCCTTCTTGATGCGCGACTCCTTCTGGAGCCGCGGCAGGACCTTCTCGATCGTCTGGAGGTCCGCGAGGATCAGCTCCGTGTTGATCGTCTCGATGTCGTCCTTGGGCGAGACCTTGCCGTCGACGTGCACGACGTTCTCGTCCTTGAAGGCGCGGATGACCTGGCAGATCGCGTCGGACTCGCGGATGTTCGCGAGGAACTTGTTGCCCAGGCCCTCACCCTCGGACGCGCCGCGCACGATGCCCGCGATGTCGACGAAGTCGACGGTCGCCGGCAGGACGCGCTGGGAGGAGAAGATCTCGGCCAGCTTTGTGAGGCGGGGGTCGGGGACGCCGACGACGCCGACGTTCGGCTCGATGGTGGCGAACGGGTAGTTGGCCGCCAGCACGTCGTTCTTGGTCAGGGCGTTGAACAGGGTCGACTTGCCGACATTCGGCAGACCGACGATTCCGATCGTGAGCGACACGTTGCGACTTCCCGTGAGTGGAGAGGGCCAGGGGGCCAGGAGACCGGCCGATCCACCAGTCTACGGCGTGCCCGGAACCGTCCCGGGCGGCGTATCGAACGCATGGCCGGGCATCGACCCACGGCGTGTCTGAGGGGCCATTCGGCATATTGAACGACCTAAGTTGGAGCGGTGGAGCGATACAGGACGCGACCTGCCCAGTACGGACCGCGACGCGACCGGCCCGGATCGCCCCTGCCGCCCCAGGCGGGACGGGGGGCCGGCGGTGGAGCGGTCCGGCAGCCGGGGCCGCAGCGCCGGCCGGCGGCGGTGCGGCGGCCCGCCCCCGTACCGGCACCCGTCTCGGGGAGGCTTCCCAACCCCCGGCTGACCGGGCTGGGCGGCGGGTTGTTCTGCGCGGTGGTGATGTTCCTGCTCGGCGGGCTCTGCGACGCGCTGTTCGGGGCGTCGCTCACGGCGTACGGCGTGCTGTTCCTGCCGGTGTGCGTGCTGACCGCCGTCTGGGTGCGCCGGGGAGACCTGATGACCGCGCCTGTCCTGGTGCCGATCGCGTTCGCCGTGGGACTGCTGCCGCTGGCGGACGGCGACGACGGTGTCGCCGGCCGGCTGATGGGGCTGGTGACGGCCCTCGCCACACAGGCCGGGTGGCTGTACGCAGGCACCCTGATCACCGGCCTGATCGTGATCGTGCGGCGGATCCGGATGGTACGGCTGCGGAGGGCGGCCAGGGCCAGAGCCAGATAGACACCGGGGCCCTTGTGGGTACTAGCGGCCCGCCGCCCGCATCGCCGCCCCCACGATGCCCGCGTTGTTCTGCAGCTGCGCCGGGACGATCTCCGCCTTGATGCCCTTGATGTGGGGCAGGAACTTGTGGGACTTGCGGCTGACGCCGCCGCCGATGATGAACAGATCGGGCGAGAACAGCATCTCGACGTGCGCGAGGTACTTGCGCACCCGGTGCGACGCCCAGTGCTCCCACGACATGTCGTGGTCCTCGCGGGCCTTGCTGGAGGCCCGCTTCTCCGCGTCGTGCCCGTCGAGCTCCAGATGCCCCAGCTCGGTGTTGGGAACCAGCACGCCGTCGGCGAAGACCGCGCTGCCGATGCCCGTGCCGAGGGTCAGCAGGATCACCGTGCCTCGGCGGCCGCGGCCGGCGCCGAAGTGCATCTCGGCGACGCCCGCCGCGTCCGCGTCGTTCACGACCGTCACCGGCAGCCCGCCGAGCCGCTCGCCGAGCAGCGCCGCCGCGTCGGTGTCGATCCAGCTGTCGTCGACGTTCGCCGCCGTGCGGATCGTGGCCCCGTCGGTGACCACGCCCGGGAACGTGACCCCGACCGGCCCCGTCCAGCCGAAGTGGTCGACGACCTGCTTGACGCCGTCGGCCACCCCGTCGGGCGTCGCCGGCTGCGGGGTGAGGACCTTGTGGCGCTCCTGCGCCAGGTCGCCCTTGTCCAAGTCCACCGGGGCACCCTTGATCCCGGAACCGCCGATGTCCACACCGAAGATCTGCATGGCCCCACGTTACGACGAACGAGTCAACTACCCGGCGCCAAAGCGCCGGGCTTGCGCAACGGGCACCACTGGCGGTGATGCTGCGTTCGCGTCCAGCCCCGTCCTCTGTCGATGTACCCGCACTCGGCACAGGTACGCGAGGTGTACGCCGGGTCGACATACACCACCGGCACTCCCGCCCGGCGGGCCTTGTACGCGATGAACTGCCCCAGCTGGGCAAAGGACCAGCTGGAGTGGGTGGCCCGTTGGGGCTTGCGGAGCCGTACCCGTTCGCGGATGCCCGTCAGCTCTTCCAGGGCGATCCTCTGGAGTTTGGCGCGCAGGGTCCGACACCGGGTGAAGCCGTCACCGCATACTCTCCGGCTCCGCGGAAGACGACACCCGGCCGCTCCGCGGCCGGGTGCGGGCTGCGATGCCGCGGCGCTGCGCGCTGCGAGCACGAGGGCGCGATTCCTCCCGGGGCCGAAGCCCTGGGGTTCCTCGCAAGAACAGGCTGAACGTCACAGGCGGGGCAGCGGTCGCCGCCCCGCCTGTCCCCGATCACTCCCCGGGATTTTCACCGGCCTCGACACCGGCACCGGCCGCGGCACCGGCCCCGCCGCGCTCGGCGACCAGCGTCGCCGCCTCCTCGCGCAGGTCGCGGCGCAGCTCCTTGGGCAGCGAGAAGGTGATGGACTCCTCGGCCGCCTTGACGATCTCGACGTCCTCGAAGCCGCGCTGGGAGAGGAACTCGAGGACCTGCTCGACCAGGACCTCCGGGACGGAGGCGCCGGAGGTGACACCGACCGTGCTCACACCCTCCAGCCAGGCCTCGTCGATCTCCTCGGCGAAGTCCACGAGGTAGGCCTCCCGGGCCCCCGCGATCTTGGCGACCTCGACGAGCCGCTTGGAGTTGGAGGAGTTGCGCGAGCCGACCACGATGACCAGGTCCGACTCGGCGCCCATCTGCTTCACGGCCAGCTGGCGGTTCTGCGTGGCGTAGCAGATGTCGTCGCTGGGCGGGGAGATGAGCTGCGGGAACTTTTCCTTCAGGGCGTCGACGGTCTCCATGGTCTCGTCGACGGACAGCGTGGTCTGGGAGAGCCAGACGACCTTGGACGGATCACGGACCTCGACCTTCGCCACATCGCCCGGCCCGTCGACGAGCTGGATGTGGTCGGGGGCCTCGCCGGAGGTGCCGATGACCTCCTCGTGGCCCTCGTGGCCGATCAGGAGGATGTCGTAGTCCTCGCTCGCGAAGCGGACGGCTTCCTTGTGGACCTTGGTGACCAGGGGGCAGGTGGCGTCGATGGTGGCGAGCCTGCCGCGCTCGGCCTCCTCGTGGACGACGGGGGCGACGCCGTGCGCGGAGAACATGACGATGTTGCCCGGGGGGACCTCCTCCGTCTGCTCGACGAAGATCGCGCCCTTCTTCTCCAGGGTCTGCACGACGTACTTGTTGTGGACGATCTCGTGCCGGACGTAGACCGGAGCGCCGTACTGCTCCAGCGCTTTCTCGACGGCGATCACGGCGCGGTCCACACCCGCGCAGTAGCCCCGGGGGGCGGCGAGCAGGACACGGCGGCCAGGCGAAGCAGACATGCGTCCCATCGTAAGGCCGCGTCCCGCGGGTCGAAGATCGCGCCCGGGTGAGCCGTGTTGTCGGCGGCGCCCACTACTCTCGCGGGCATGGCTGTGAACACGTCCGCGGAATCCCCGCTCCCCGTCGGTGAGGTGTCGCGCCTCATCGGGGGGTGGATCGACCGGCTCGGGGCGGTGTGGGTCGAGGGCCAGATCACGCAGTTGTCGCGGCGCCCGGGCGCGGGTGTGGTGTTCCTGACGCTTCGGGACCCGTCGTACGACATCTCCGTCAGCGTCACCTGCTACCGGCAGGTGTTCGACGCGGTGGCGGACGTGGTGAGCGAGGGCGCCCGGGTCGTCGTGCTGGCGAAGCCCGAGTGGTACGCCCCGCGGGGGCAGCTGTCGCTGCGGGCGGCCGAGATACGGCCCGTCGGCGTCGGTGAGCTGCTCGCGCGCCTGGAGCAGCTGAAGAAGGCCCTCACGCGGGAGGGCCTGTTCGCGCCGGAGCGGAAGAAGCCGCTGCCCTTCCTGCCGCAGCTGGTCGGACTGGTCTGCGGGCGGGCCTCGGCCGCCGAGCGGGACGTCCTGGAGAACGCCCGGCACCGGTGGCCCGCGGTGCGCTTCGAGGTGCGCAACGTCGCCGTGCAGGGCGTGCACGCCGTGCCGCAGGTCGTGCAGGCCGTGAAGGAGCTCGACGCGCTCGAGGACGTGGACGTGATCATCGTGGCGCGGGGCGGCGGCAGTGTGGAGGACCTGCTGCCGTTCTCCGACGAGCAGCTGATCCGGACGGTGGCGCAGTGCCGTACGCCCGTGGTGTCCGCCATCGGGCACGAGCCCGACAACCCGCTCCTCGACCACGTGGCCGACCTGCGCGCCTCCACACCGACCGACGCCGCCAAGAAGGTCGTGCCGGACGTCGGCGAGGAGTACGAGCGGGTGCGGCTGCTGCGGGACCGGGCGCGGCGGTGCGTGGCGGCGCTGGTCGAGCGGGAGGAGCGCGGGCTGGCCCACGCGCTGGCCCGGCCGTCGATAGAGGATCCGCACCGGATGATCGACGAGCGCGCCGACCAGGTGGCGGACCTGCTCGACCGGGGCCGGCGCTGTCTGCGGCACCAGCTGGACCGGGCGGACTCGGAGCTGACGCACACGCACGCGCGGGTGGTGGCCCTCTCCCCCGCCGCCACCCTGAGGCGCGGGTACGCCGTGCTGCAGAAGGCGGACGGGCACGCGGTCCGCGACCCGGGCGAGGTGGAGGCCGGCGAGGCGCTGCGCGCGCGGGTCGGTGAGGGTGAGTTCTCCGTACGAGTGGACACATAGGGTGGGTGGATGACCAGCGAGGTTGATGAGACGCCGGGCATGGCCGAGGCGCTCGGGTACGAGCAGGCGCGGGACGAGCTGATCGAGGTCGTCCGGCGCCTGGAGGCGGGCGGTACGACGCTGGAGGAGTCCCTCGCGCTCTGGGAGCGCGGCGAGGAGCTGGCCAAGGTGTGCCGGCGCTGGCTGGACGGGGCGCGGGAGCGGCTGGACGCGGCGCTGGCGGAGGAGGCCGGGGAAGCGGGAGAGGCCGAGTAGTCGTGGACCGGTTCGGGTCGGGGTGACACACGACACCCTGATGATAGTTGAAGGTTGAACTTCACTGGCGTACGGTCGGAACCGTCAGCCGATCTTCGGACCCGACAGCTGCGAGAAAGTGCATCCATGTCCCTCGTTCTTGACCCCGCCGCCCAGGACCTGCTGTTCCGCGAGGCCCGCACCGCCAACACCTTCACCGACGAGCCGGTGACCGACGAGCAGGTGCAGGCGATCTACGACCTGGTCAAGTACGGTCCGACCGCCTTCAACCAGACCCCGCTGCGCATCACCCTGGTCCGCTCCCCCGAGGCCCGCGAGCGTCTGGTCGCGCACATGGCCGAGGGCAACCGGCCCAAGACGGCGAGCGCCCCGCTGGTCGCGATCCTCTCCGCGGACAACGAGTTCCACGAGGAGCTGCCGCACCTGTTCCCGGCCATGCCGCAGGTGAAGGACCTCTTCTTCGCCGAGCGCCCGGTCCGCGAGAACGCCGCCGCGCTGAACGCCGCCCTCCAGGCCGCGTACTTCATCGTCGGCGTCCGCGCCGCCGGTCTGGCCGCCGGCCCGATGACCGGCTTCGACTTCGAGGGCGTCCGCAAGGAGTTCCTGGACGCCGACCACACCCCGCTGATGGTCGTCAACATCGGCCGCCTGGGCCCGGACGCCTGGTACCCGCGCGCCCCGCGGCTGGAGTTCGACCAGGTCGTCAAGACGGTCTGAGATCCGCGCACACGCTCTGAGATCAGCACACAGCAAAGGCCCCCGGCGCGCGCCGGGGGCCTTCCCTGTGTGCGGCGGGTGTCACTCCGCCTTCAGCGCGTCCGCCATCTTCGTCAGCTGCGCGAACGACGCGGTGCCCGTCACGACCGTCGTCGAGCCCTCGGTGCCCTCCAGGACCAGCGCGTCGTAGCGGCCCCCCACGTAGCGGGTCCAGGTCCGGCCGTCGATCTTCTCGGTCTTCCCGGTCTCCTGCGCGCCCTTGGTGCGCTCGTCGACGAAGACCGGGCGCGGCTGAGTGGACTGCTCGACCGCCACGTACTCCCCTTCGGGATCGTGGAAGCCGAGGTGCCAGGCGTCGAAGTCGTCACCCTGATAGCGGACGGAGGTGGCCTTCCATGCGTCGGGCAGTCCTTCGGGCGCGGCCACGGGGTACGGAGCCGCGCGGCGGGCCGTGAGCAGCTCGACCCGGTAGTCGACGCGCTTGACCTCGCGCGGGCTCTCGTCGTGCGGGATGAAGAGGTATATGAAGCCCGCGACCAGGACGATGACACCCATGGAGAGGATCATGTCCCGCGCCGTCTTCTGCTTGCCGTTCGTGCCTGCCACGCCCCCTATCGTCGCAGGTGCTGAGCGCGCTCATCCGTGGGGGCCCCTGCTCATTTTGCGGTCTCAGAGATAGAGTCGGTCGACAGAACCCTCTTTCCGGCCGTCGTCGTACAGAAAGGTGCGCTCCGATGACCGAGCATCATCACTTGCCGTCCGAACTGGATGTGCCCTCCGAGGCCCCCGACCGCAACCTCGCCCTCGAGCTGGTCCGGGTGACCGAGGCGGCGGCGATGGCCGCGGGCCGCTGGGTCGGACGCGGTGACAAGAACGGCGCCGACGGCGCCGCGGTGCGCGCCATGCGCACCCTCGTCTCCACCGTCTCGATGAACGGCGTCGTCGTCATCGGCGAGGGCGAGAAGGACGAGGCCCCGATGCTGTTCAACGGGGAGCACGTGGGCGACGGGACGGGGCCCGAGTGCGACATCGCCGTCGACCCGATCGACGGCACCACGCTGACCGCGAAGGGCATGACGAACGCGATCGCGGTGCTGGCCGCCGCCGAGCGCGGTTCCATGTTCGACCCGTCGGCGGTCTTCTACATGGACAAGCTCGTCACCGGGCCCGAGGCGGCCGACTTCGTCGACATCAACGCGCCGGTGTCGGTGAACATCCGCCGGGTCGCCAAGGCGAAGCGGTCCGCGCCGGAGGACGTCACCGTGGTGATCCTCGACCGGCCGCGGCACGAGGGCATCATCAAGGAGATCCGGGACACCGGGGCGCGCATCAAGCTGATCTCCGACGGCGATGTCGCCGGCTCCATCCTGGCGCTGCGCGAGGGCACGGGCGTCGATCTGCTGCTCGGCGTCGGCGGCACGCCGGAGGGGATCATCTCGGCCTGTGCGGTGAAGTGCCTGGGCGGCACGATCCAGGGCAAGCTGTGGCCCAAGGACGACGAGGAGCGGCAGCGGGCGGTCGACGCGGGGCATGATCTGGACCGGGTGCTGACCACGGAGGACCTGGTCACCGGGGAGAACGTGTTCTTCGTGGCCACGGGCATCACCGACGGGGAGCTGCTGCGGGGGGTCCGGTACCGGGCCGAGACCGCTACGACCGACTCGATCGTGATGCGGTCGCGGTCGGGGACGGTGCGGAGGATTTCCTCGGAGCACCGGCTGAGCAAGCTGCGGGCGTACAGCGCGATCGACTTCGACAAGGGGAAGTAGCGGGACACCGTGAGACCGGAGGCAGCTCTCCGGTCATGCCGAAGGGCGCCCCCGGTGCGGTGGGGGCGCCCTTCGAGGTGTTGCCCGGTGTGCTGCTCGACGTGCCGCTGAAGGCTTGTGGGCGGTCAGCCCGCCGCGGCTATCCGGTTCGCCGAGCGGGCCGCCTTCTTCAGCTCCAGATCGCGGCGGCGGCGGCGCGCCAGGACCACGCGGCGTTCGGCGGCGGTCAGACCGCCCCAGACGCCGTAGGGCTCGGGCTGCAGCAGGGCGTGCTCGCGGCATTCCACCATGACCGGACAGCGGGCGCAGACCCGCTTCGCAGCCTCTTCCCGGGAGAGCCGGGCGGCCGTCGGTTCCTTGGAGGGGGCGAAGAAGAGGCCGGCCTCGTCGCGCCGGCACACCGCCTCGGTGTGCCACGGGGCGTCTTGGTCCCTGTCTCGCACTGGCACCCGCGGGGCCGGAACGGCAGCTACCTGCAGAGACGAATGCGGCGGTTGCAGCACGGTCTACTCCTGACGACGGCTTCGCGAGCGAGAGACGATGCAGCAAGGCCTACCCGCTGTGCGCGCGCCTATGCACTGAGTTCCCAACCGCTGGTTCGGCCCCCGGTCTCCCCTCCGTCGGGCCGCGCACGAGCAGGGCGATTTGCCCTGAACGCCGGACGGATTCGCGAGTGTCAATGGCCGAGATGCTTGCGCAAACCCTTGTCGGCCTTGCGCTGCACCCGGTCGAGGATGTCCGCGACGACCCTCCCGCGCCGTGGGCGCGCCTCGATGCTGCCCAGCACGGCCCAGCCGTCGACGTAGACGACCGGGGCGTCCGGTTCGCCCGAGTCGAGCGTGTCCACCTCGAAGCTGCCGAGCACACCGCCGCCCGTGCCGCGCAGCGACACGTTCTCCGGGACGCGGATCCCGACACTGCCGAAGAGCGCGAAGGACTTGATCACGACGTGCTGGTGGTCGAAGAGCGCCTCACTGAGGTCGATCTCCACACTGCCGAAGATCGCGTACGCGTGGATACGGCCGCCTGTGCGCCAGCGGCCCTTGCGGACCGCGCCGCTGAAGATCGCCACCACGTTGTCGTCCGGGTCGACCGGAACGGCGCCCGCGATCGGCCGATGCGGGGCCGGAGCCCGGGACGGGCCGCCCGGGCCCTGGCGGTGGGCGGCGGGCAGGTCCCGTATGTGGACCTCCAGCTCGCCGACCGTCTTGGCGCGCAGCACCCCTTCGACGCGCTCGGCGTGCTCGTCCGCGGTGAGACGGCCCTCGGCGAGGGCGTCGTGCAGGATGTCGGCGATCCGGTCGCGCTCGGCGTCGGAGGCGCGGAGCCCGGAGGCGGCCGGCGTCTGCTTCTGGAGGTCCTGCTTCTGAAGGTCCACGGCAGCAGCGTACCGAAGACACGATAGATCGCGATACCCTCCGCGGTGCTCGACTGTGACGAACTGAGCCTTACCTCACAAGCTCGCCGTCAGCGGCAGGTTCTACGCTGGTGGGCGCTCGCCAAAGGAGGCGGGCCGCCGTCCGCAGAGTGAGGAATGGGCTGAGATGCCTGAGTTCGCGTACACCGATCTGCTCCCCCAGGCAGAGGACACCACGCCGTACCGGCTGGTGACCTCCGAGGGTGTCTCCACGGTCGAGGGGCCGGACGGGCGGACCTTCCTCAAGGTGGAGCCGGAGGCGCTGCGCAAGCTCGCCGAGGAGGCCATCCACGACATCCAGCACTACCTGCGCCCGGCCCACCTCGCGCAGCTGCGCCGCATCATCGACGACCCGGAGGCGTCGGGCAACGACAAGTTCGTGGCGCTGGACCTGCTGAAGAACGCGAACATCGCGGCGGCGGGCGTGCTGCCCATGTGCCAGGACACGGGCACGGCGATCGTGATGGGCAAGCGCGGCCAGAACGTGCTGACGGCGGGCCGCGACGAGGAGGCCCTGTCCCGCGGCATCTACGACGCCTACCAGAACCTCAACCTGCGCTACTCGCAGATGGCTCCGCTCACCATGTGGGAGGAGAAGAACACCGGCTCCAACCTCCCCGCGCAGATCGAGCTGTACGCGACCGACGGCGGCGCCTACAAGTTCCTGTTCATGGCGAAGGGCGGCGGCTCGGCCAACAAGTCGTTCCTGTACCAGGAGACGAAGGCCGTTCTGAACGAGGCCTCCATGATGAAGTTCCTGGAGGAGAAGATCCGCTCGCTGGGCACGGCGGCCTGCCCGCCCTACCACCTGGCGATCGTGGTCGGCGGCACGTCCGCCGAGTACGCGCTGAAGACGGCGAAGTACGCCTCCGCGCACTACCTCGACGAGATCCCGGCGGAGGGCTCCGAGCTGGGGCACGGCTTCCGGGACCAGGAGCTGGAGCAGAAGGTCTTCGAGCTGACGCAGAAGATCGGCATCGGCGCGCAGTTCGGCGGCAAGTACTTCTGCCACGACGTGCGCGTGGTGCGGCTGCCGCGGCACGGCGCGTCCTGCCCGGTGGCCATCGCGGTGTCCTGCTCCGCCGACCGCCAGGCCGTCGCCAAGATCACCGCCGAGGGCGTCTTCCTGGAGCAGCTGGAGACGGACCCGGCGCGGTTCCTGCCGGAGACGACGGACGAGCAGCTCGACGAGAGCGGCGACGTCGTGAAGATCGACCTCAACCAGCCGATGGAGACGATCCTCGCCGAGCTGACCAAGTACCCGGTGAAGACCCGGCTGTCCCTCACCGGCCCGCTGGTCGTCGCCCGTGACATCGCGCACGCCAAGATCAAGGAGCGGCTGGACGCGGGCGAGGAGATGCCGCAGTACCTGAAGGACCACCCGGTGTACTACGCCGGCCCGGCCAAGACGCCCGAGGGCTACGCGTCGGGCTCCTTCGGCCCGACCACGGCCGGCCGGATGGACTCCTACGTGGAGCAGTTCCAGGCGGCGGGCGGCTCCAAGGTGATGCTGGCGAAGGGCAACCGCAGCAAGCAGGTCACCGACGCGTGCAACGCCCACGGCGGTTTCTACCTGGGCTCCATCGGCGGCCCGGCCGCCCGGCTCGCCCAGGACTGCATCAAGAAGGTCGAGGTCGTCGAGTACGAGGAGCTCGGCATGGAGGCCGTCTGGAAGATCGAGGTCGAGGACTTCCCGGCGTTCATCGTCGTCGACGACAAGGGCAACGACTTCTTCCAGGACCCTGCCCCGGCGCCGACGTTCACCTCGATCCCGGTGCGGGGGCCTGGGCTGGCCTAGTGCCCCGGGGCGGCGGGGTCGGATCCCGCCCCCGCCGCCCCGCCCCGTTCCCTCCGGCGGGGTCTCCGCCCCCCGCCCCGGTCCAGGAACATCACCGCCCTCT
This sequence comes from Streptomyces djakartensis, assembly GCF_014651075.1. Taxonomy (GTDB): domain Bacteria; phylum Actinomycetota; class Actinomycetes; order Streptomycetales; family Streptomycetaceae; genus Streptomyces; species Streptomyces djakartensis. Next base: position 140,930 of record NZ_BMWE01000001.1, read on the forward strand.
CGATCGCTATAGCCGGTATGAGCGACGAATACCGCATCGAGCACGACTCCATGGGCGAAGTGCGTGTCCCCGCAGAGGCCAAGTGGCGTGCTCAGACGCAGCGTGCCGTGGAGAACTTCCCGGTCTCGGGGCAGCGCATCGAGCGCGCGCACATCGAGGCGCTGGCCCGGATCAAGGGGGCGGCGGCCAAGGTCAACGCCGAGCTGGGGGTTCTGGACAAGGACATCGCCGGGGCGATCCAGGAGGCGGCCGGGGAGGTCGCCGAGGGCAGGTGGGACGAGCACTTCCCCGTCGACGTGTTCCAGACCGGGTCCGGCACCTCGTCCAACATGAACACCAACGAGGTCATCGCCACGCTGGCGAGCGAGCGGCTGGGCAAGGGCGTACACCCCAACGACCATGTGAACGCGTCCCAGTCGTCCAACGACGTGTTCCCCTCCTCCATCCACATCGCCGCCACCGCCGCCGTCACCCGGGACCTGATCCCCGCCCTGGACCACCTCGCCGTCTCCCTGGAGCGCAAGGCCGAGGAGTTCTCCGACGTCGTGAAGTCGGGGCGGACCCACCTCATGGACGCCACGCCCGTGACGCTGGGGCAGGAGTTCGGCGGATACGCCGCCCAGGTGCGGTACGGCATCGAGCGGCTGGAGGCCTCGCTGCCCCGGCTCGCCGAACTGCCCCTCGGCGGCACGGCCGTCGGCACGGGCATCAACACCCCGCCCGGATTCTCCGCCGCCGTGATCGAGGAGGTCGCCCGCACCACCGGACTGCCCCTCACCGAGGCCCGTGACCACTTCGAGGCACAGGGCGCCCGGGACGGCGTCGTGGAGACGAGCGGGCAGCTGCGCACCATCGCGGTCGGACTGACGAAGATCGCCAACGACCTGCGGTGGATGTCCTCCGGGCCGCGCACCGGCCTCGCCGAGATCGCCCTGCCGGACCTCCAGCCGGGCTCCTCGATCATGCCGGGCAAGGTGAACCCGGTCATTCCGGAGGCCGTGCTGATGGTCGCCGCCCAGGTGGTGGGCAACGACGCGACCGTCGCCACGGCCGGCGCCGCGGGCAACTTCGAGCTCAACGTGATGCTGCCGGTCATCGCGAAGAACGTGCTGGAGTCGATCCGGCTGCTCGCGAACGCCTCGCGGCTGCTGGCCGACCGGACCGTCGACGGCATCACCGCCGACCGCGAACGGGCCCGGGAGTACGCCGAGTCCTCCCCCTCCGTCGTCACGCCGCTCAACAAGTACATCGGGTACGAGGAGGCCGCCAAGGTCGCCAAGAAGGCGCTGGCCGAGCGGAAGACGATCCGGCAGGTCGTGCTGGACGGAGGGTACGTGGAACGTGGTGACCTGACGATGGAGCAGCTCGACGAGGCGCTGGATGTCCTGCGGATGACGCGCCCGTGACGTTTCGCGACGCACGTGCGCCCGGCGCGTGAACCGTGACACGCGCCGCAGCGTCGTGTGCCCATGGCACCTAATATCTGTGCATGGCAGAGGGCGGAGCGGTGAGACGCGTGGGAACGGGCGGTGCGGCGGGCTTCTGGGCGCCCGGGAGCCGGATTCTGTGGCGGTACCGGGAGAACGGCGGAGCGGGTTTCCACATCGCGCGCCCCGTCACCGTCGTACGGGACGACGCGGAGCTGCTCGCCGTGTGGCTGGCGCCGGGCACCGAGTGCGTGAAGCCCGTGCTCGCCGACGGCACCCCCGTGCACCTGGAACCGCTTCAGTCGCGCTACACCAAGCCGCGGACCGTGCAGCGCGACCGGTGGTTCGGCACCGGCGTCCTGAAGCTGGCCCGCCCCGGCGAGCCCTGGTCGGTGTGGCTGTTCTGGGAGCCGGGCTGGCTCTTCAAGAACTGGTACGTGAACCTGGAGGAGCCGCTGACCCGCTGGGAGGGCGGCGTGGACTCCGTCGACCACTTCCTGGACATCTCCGTCCACCCGGACCGCAGCTGGCACTGGCGCGACGAGGACGAGTTCGCCCAGGCCCGGCGGGACGGGCTGATGGACGACCGGCAGGCCGAGAGTGTGCGGGCGGCCGGCCGGGCGGCGGTGGAAGTGATCCACTCCTGGGGGCCGCCGTTCTCGGAAGGCTGGCAGCAGTGGCGCCCGGATTCGTCCTGGACGGTACCGTCACTCCCGGAAGACTGGGACCGTACGCCCGCGCAAGTGTCCTCATGAGACCCTTGATGCGCCCCCGGGCAAGAAACGTAGGATCGTCCTCCGCAAGGGCGCGCGGCGGCAACTGCGGGAGCACGCGCTGGGCTTGACCGATCGTCACCGAGGGGCGGCAGGACGTGAGCGAGGGGTACGAGGGCAACACCGGGAGAGCCTGCGCCGCAGGCTCCCAGGGCTGCGGGCGGTCCGCCGGTGGCACAGGCACAACCTCTGACCACGCGGGAATTCCGTTCCTGGGGCACGTATTCCGGGTATCGGAGTTTCGGCGGGACCACCTGCACGTACGGCGTGCAGCCCCGGACGGATGGATTCGACACGCGTGACGGAGCAGCCGACCTCCTTCGGACGCCCGCAGCAGGGCGTCGACCCCGCGGACCCCCGCGGGGCGCTTGTGCACACCCCGACACCGGGTCGTGCGCCCGGCGCGGGCGCCTTACCGGTACAGGGCCGCCCAGGCGGCGACGTCACCGTTCCGGCCACGACGGCACACACTTCACCGGGCACGTCGGAGCCGGGCACCTCCACGCCGTGCGGCAAGGGCAAGGACACCGTGAGCGACCCCGCATCCGAGCACTCCCAGCCGGGTGCCGAACAGACCGCCGAGCGCGACACCCCCCGGCCGCGCCCGGCTCCCGAGGGCATCCCGGTGCAGCCGGCCGACGAGCAGGACCGGGCCGGGGTGAACCCCGACGGGCCGGAGCGGCGCAGCGGCCAGAGCCTGCCGCCCGGCCGGCCCACGCCGATGCGGCGGGACGGCGACCGGCTCAGGTTCGTGGGTGCCGCCACCCGGCGGATCGCCCGCGGCATCGATCTCGACGAGATCGTGATGGGGCTCTGCCGGGCCACCGTGCCCACGTTCTCCGACGCGATCCTGGTCTATCTGCGCGACCCGCTGCCGGTCGGCGACGAGCGGCCCACGGGTCCGCTGGTGCTCAGGCTGCGGCGCACCGACCGGATACCGGCGGAGCGCGACACCGAGAACGGCTTCCTGCCGGCCGCGCAGCCCGAGCCGAACGAGCTGGACACGGTCGGCGCCGAGCTGTGCGAGGTGCGGCCCGGCAGCGCGCTCGCCGAGGTGCTGCGCGGAGTGCGCCCGGTGTTCACCGACGCCCCCGCGGCGCGTGCCGCCCTGCCCGAACTCCTTGGGGACGGGGAAGAGTTCGCCGTCTCAGACGGGCAGCGGGCGATCCTCGCCCCGCTGCGCGGCCGCCGCCGGGTCATCGGTGCGGCCCTGTTCCTGCGCCGCCCGGAACGCCTCGCCTTCGAGGCGGACGACCTGCTGGTGGCCGCCCAGCTCGCCACGCACAGCGCGCTCGGCATCGACAAGGCCGTGCTGTACGGCCGCGAGGCGTACATCGCGGACGAGCTCCAGCGCACCATGCTGCCCGAGACACTGCCCCGCCCCACCGGCGTGCGGCTCGCTTCCCGCTATCTGCCGGCCGCGGAGACCGCGCGGGTCGGCGGCGACTGGTACGACGCCATCCCGCTGCCGGGCAGCAGGGTCGCCCTGGTCGTCGGTGACGTGATGGGGCACTCCATGACGTCGGCCGCCATCATGGGCCAGCTGCGCACCACCGCCCAGACCCTCGCCGGCCTCGACCTGCCGCCGCAGGAGGTGCTGCACCACCTCGACGAACAGGCCCAGCGCCTCGGTGTGGACCGCATGGCGACCTGCCTGTACGCCGTCTACGACCCGGTCTCGCACCGCATCACCATCGCCAACGCCGGCCACCCGCCGCCCGTCCTGCTCCACCTCGGTGGCCGGGCCGAGGTGCTGCGGGTGCCGGCCGGAGCTCCCATCGGGGTCGGCGGCGTCGACTTCGAGGCGGTGGAACTGGACGCGCCGGCCGGTGGGACGCTGCTGCTGTACACCGACGGGCTGGTCGAGTCCCGCCTGCGGGACGTGTGGACCGGCATCGAGCAGCTGCGGGAGAAGCTCGCCGCGGTCGCGCAGCTCACCGGGCCGGACCATCCGCCGCCCCTGGAAGCGCTGTGCGACGAGGTGCTCGACATGCTCGGCCCGGGTGATCGGGACGACGACATCGCGCTGCTCGCCGCCCGCTTCGACGGGATCGCGCCCAGCGACGTGGCGTACTGGTTCCTGGAGCCGGAGGACGCCGCCCCCGGCCGGGCCCGCCGCCTGGCCCGGCGCGCCCTGCAGCGCTGGGGTCTGGAGGAGCTCAGCGACTCGGTCGAGCTCCTGGTCAGTGAGGTCGTGACGAACGCCGTGCGGTACGCCTCCCGGCCGGTCACGTTGCGGCTGCTGCGCACGGACGTGCTGCGCTGCGAGGTCGGCGACGACGTCCCGCAGCTGCCCCGGCTCCGTCAGGCCCGCGCCACCGACGAGGGCGGGCGCGGGCTGTACCTGGTGAACCGGATGGCCCGGCGCTGGGGGGCGACCCGTCTGAGCACCGGCAAGGTCGTGTGGTTCGAGCTCAACCGCGGCTGACCGGCCCGGGCGGGGAGCGGGCGGGTGCCGCCCGCTCCCCGCTCAGCTGTGGGCGGCCCCGCCGCCGCGCCGACGAGGGTGTCGGACAACCGGGCGGTCAAGTCCCCTGTTCGTGTGGCTTCTGCGCGTCTCCCTCGCAAGGCGCGTTGCACCGGAGCGGCTTCGTACGTGGAATGCGACAGCGCTCGAAACTCTGAGCGTCCACAGCCGCACCTGGAGGATGCATGCCCTCTGCCACCGTCCGCAGCGCCGTCTCCGCCGGCGCCCTGGCCGCCGCCCTCACCCTCTCCCTCTCCTCGCAGGCCGCCGCAGACGTCGGGGACGAGGACATCGAGCGGCTCGAGCTCGTCGGCGTCATCAAGACGGACTCCACCCCGTACTACGCGCTGACCGGCGACAGCTGGACCACGTACATGCACCTGTACACGCCCGGTGACAAGCGCGTCGGCGACGCAAGTGCCCGGTGCTCCGCCGTGGAGGCGCCCCTGTTCGAGAGCCGGGTGACGACCCAGTGCACGCGGGTCCTGCGCTTGAAGGCCGGGGAGATCACCCTGCACGACGTGATCACCCGCGAGGGCAGGGAGAAGGTCACCGCCAGGACCGCCATCGCGGGCGGCACGGGCAAGTACAACGACGCCGAGGGAGAGGGCTACATCACCCTCGACGGCGACCGCGTCGTCTTCGACCTCTACGTCGATGACTGACCGATACACCCGGCAGGAACGGCGTCCGTCGACCGACCCAGGAGGTTTCGTGATCACATCGGCTGTCCGCGGGTTGGCTGTCGCCGCCCTCACCAGCGCGTTCGCCCTTCTTCCGGCGTCGGCACACGCCGAGGAGAAGGACGCTGACAACGACATCGAGAGGGTGGAGCTCGTCGGTGTCAGCGGGTCCGACACCACCCCGGTCCGGGATGTGAGGACCAGTGACGGCTGGACGAACCACCTGGACCTCTACACGGAGGTGACCGACGGGTCCGGCAGGAAGTCGCTGCGGCACGCCGGTGACGGGACGTCGGAGTGCTCCGCGATCGCGGTCCAGGGCCCTGAGGTGACGGCGGCATGCACCCGGGTTCTGCGCCTGGCGAAGGGCACGCTGACCCTCAGTGACGTGATCAGGTACAGGTCCGGGGAGCGCGTGACGGCCAAGACCGGCATCACCGCCGGGACCGGCCACTACCGAGCCGCCTACGGTGAGGGCCGCATCACCCTGGAGGGCCGTCAGGTCGCTCTGGTGCTCGACGTCGACGAGTGACGCGCGGGACGCGGGGCCGGCACCCCCGGTCGGCCCTCAGTCCTGAACGCCGGAGGTCTTCTCGATCAGCCGGGTGAACACGATGAGCGCCCCCAGGGCGGGAAGAAGCCCGGCCAGTGTCCACAGGACGCAGAAGCCCGCCGCCGCGCCGGCCGCCATGGGCAGTGCCGTGGGCGCGTCCTCGGGGATCCCGGCCACCATCAGCAGGAAGACGATGGCGAGAATGCCCATGGCGATGATGGTGAAGAACGGCCACAGGTAGTTGACGACGGGCAGGATGCCCGCCTTCCGGGCCTTTTTCAGGAAGTTGTTGTCGCAGGCCCGGGTGATCATCGCCAGGATGCCGAACACGGACCCGATGATGACCCCCACCATGGAGACGGCGACGCCGAGCACCTCGTCCAACGGCAGGTCGTCGTCATGACCGAGCCAGGCACCTCCGGCCGCGCCGAAGAGCGCCCCCAGCGGCTCCCCCCACCACCAGCTCCGCAGGCTCACGTGCACGAGCCTCATGAACTCCTTGAAGTACTTGTCTCCTGTGGTGCGCCCGCTGGGCTCCTCCGGGTACGGGTCACAGTCTGAGGCCCTCACCACCGTTCCCGCGCCCTTCCGCCGCCACCTTCGCCCCGTACAGACCCATGTCCCGTATGGCGTCGTACAACGACGCACAGCCCTCCTCCGGGGCATCCTCCCGGGGCTCGGATTCCGGGGCCCCGCCGACGGCGCGAACGAGACGGGTACGCGTGATGTCCGGGTCGAAATCGCGGGTGCCGCTCTCGTGCTCGTGGGTCCCGCGAAGAGGGCTTTTCATGGAGCGCGCCACCTTTCATGCACGCCGGTCGGCGCGCTGGGAACGGGGCCTGAACATGCGCTCAACGATAGGCCGCTTCCACCGAACAGGCCCGCCCTGGCGACATTCAGGTGAATCTCAGGTGAACTCTCCGAGACGCGCCGGAAGGCGCCCGGTTTCCACCGGGCGCCTTCCGCGTGTCCTACTCCTCGTCCCCCGGCCGGACCGGGTCGAACGGGTCACCGTCGTCCGGCGGTGTCGTCGTCGGAGTCGCCGGCGGGGTGGAGGTGGGTGGTGTCGTCGTCGGAGTCGCCGGCGGCGAGCTGCTCGGCTCCTCGGTCGTCGGCGGCGGGGACGACGACGGCGCCTCGGTCGTCGGCTCCTGCGTCGGCTCCCGGGTCGGCTCCTGGGTGGGTGTCGGCGTCCGCGTCGGCGGGACGGCAGCGCCCTGCTGGGTGTCCAGGTCGAACCTGGTGACGTCGCCCATCACACCGAAGGTGTACGCCGCCCAGATCAGCGCCGGGAAACCACCGCCGTCGACCCGGGCCTCGCCGCCCGCCTTGTACATCGGGACCTGCTTGTAAGGGGGCTTGTTGTCCTCGCCGAACAGGCCGACCGAGGTGACCAGCTTCGGCGTGTAGCCGGTGAACCAGGCCGACTTGTTGTTGTCGGACGTACCCGTCTTGCCCGCGACCTGCTGGCCGTCGCGCCGGGGGTTGTTGCGCACCGATGTCTGGGCGGTGCCGTCGTCGACCACGCCGGTCAGCACCGACGTCACGGTGTCGGCGGCCTCGCGGCTGATGACCTGCTCGCCGATCGGGTCGGGCATCTTCACGCTGCGGTTCAGGTGCTCGGCCGACTTCACGAGGGCCGGGGTGACCTTCTTGCCGTGGTTGTCGAGGGTGGCGTAGACGCCGGCCATCTCCAGGGGACTCGCGCCCATGCTGCCGAGGGTCTGGGCGGGCACGGCCTCCATGTTCTCGGTGTCCATGCCGAGCTTGCCGGCGACGTCCACCACGTTCGACATGCCGACGTCGACGCCCATCTGCGCGAAGACGGAGTTGACGGACTTGTTCATCGCCGTCTGGACGGAGATCGGGCCGTAGTTCCTGTCGTCCTCGTTCTCGGGGGCGAAGCCGACCTTGCTGCCGTTCTCCATGACCTGGCGCTTGCTCGTGCCGTCATAGACCGTGTCGGCGGTGATCGGGTCGCCGTCCTGGGTCTTCGCCTGCTCCTCCAGTGCCGCGGCCAGGATGACCGGCTTGAAGGTGGAGGCGGGCTGGTAGTCGGTGCGGGTGGCGTTGTTGGTGTAGTGCTTGAAGTAGTCCTCGCCGCCGTACATCGCGACCACGGCGCCCGTCTTCGGGTTCACCGAGGCGGCACCGGCCTGGACGTCCGCGTCGACCTCGCGCTTGTCGGGGTCGAGCTTGCTGGTCAGCTGCCGCTGGACGGACTTCTCCAGCGCCGCCTGCTTCTTCTTGTCGATGTTGAGCGTGATGGTCCAGCCGCCGGCGTTGACCATCGCATCGGCTTCCTTGCGGCTGCTCGCGACGCCCTCGGCGACGAGCCGCTTCTCCAGTGTCGCGTTGGCCGCGTTGACCAGATAGCCCTTCTGGCCCTCCATGCCAGGGGCGGGCTTGGGCTCCTCCGGCACCGGGAACCTCATGCCGGCCCGCTCCGACCGGCTCAGCCACTTCTCCTCGACCATGTTGTCCAGGACGTAGTTCCAGCGGGCCTTCACCAGCTTCTTGCCGTTCTCGGACGCGACGGCCCAGTCGTACTGGCTGGGGGCCTGGAGCAGCGCGGCGAGGTAGGCGCCCTGCGCGACGTCGAGGTCCTCGGCGTCCTCGCGGTAATAGGCCTGGGCGGCGGCCTGGATGCCGTAGGCGTTGCGGCCGTAGTAGCTGGTGTTGATGTAGCCGGCGAGGATGTAGTCCTTGGACTTCTCCCGGTCCAGCTTCAGCGAGATCACCAGCTCCTTGAGCTTGCGGGAGACGGTCTGTTCCTGCGTCAGGTAGTAGTTCTTGACGTACTGCTGGGTGATCGTCGAACCGCCCTGCGCGCCCCGGCCGGAGAGCGTGTTGAGCACGCCTCGGGCGGTGCCCTTCAGGTCGACGCCGGCGTCCTTGTAGAAGGTCTTGTTCTCGGCTGCGACGAAGGTGTTCCGGACCTCCTTGGGGACCCGGGACAGATCGACGACCTCGCGGTTGACCTTGCCGTCGCGGGCCATGATCGTGCCGTCGCTGTACTTGTAGATGTTGCTCTGCCGCTCGGCGTCGACGTTCCCGGCCGCGGGGATGTCGATCATCATGTACAGCGCGATGAAGGCGCCCATACCGAGCAGGCACAGGCCGAAGAAGGTGCCGAGGATCTTCTTCCAGCTGAAGAGCCTGCGTATGCCGCCCTTCCCGGCCGCGCCCGACGAACGGCGCCTGGGCGCCGCCCGGCGTCCACCGCGCTGTCTGGCGCGTCTCTCTTCCGCTCGTCCCATGGGTCCGATCTGCTCCGCTTCGCTCATGTGTGCCCACATGTCACACAGGTTCGCCGCTCAGGTCAGCTCAGAAAGCTAACACCGGGAGATAAGAGATAGGGCTGCCGATCCGGCTCTTTGCGGACGTGACAATCAGCACCCATCCCAACGGAACCGACGTTCCAGACGCCCGCAGGGTTGCCAGGAACCAAAAAAGTGATATCACTTAGATAGGAGGAAGCTAAGCGGGAGAGGCTTCCCAGGAGAAACGGGGGATCACCCATGTCCACACAGGAACCGCAGGTCACGGCAGATGTGCCCGAGATGCCCGCACCCCGCGTGCGGGAGGTCACCGCGCACAGCATCGGCGGCGGCCTCGCGCTGCTGCTCGGCCTGCTCGGGCTGCTGGCCGGCGCCGGGCTGATCGCGGTCGCCACGTCGGTGGACGGGGCAGGCGCGAAGGCCGCGCTGATCATCACCGGCATCCTGGTCGCGCTCGCGGCCTTCCTGGCCATGTGCGGGCTGAACATGGTGGCGCCCGGCGAGGCCCGGGTCGTCCAGCTCTTCGGCCGCTACCGGGGGACCATCCGCCAGGACGGCCTGCGCTGGGTGAACCCCTTCACCTCGCGCACCAGGATCTCGACGCGGGTCCGCAACCACGAGACCGCCGTCCTGAAGGTCAACGACGCCTACGGCAACCCGATCGAGCTCGCGGCGGTCGTGGTGTGGCGGGTGGAGGACACCGCCCAGGCCGTCTTCGAGGTGGACGACTACATCGAGTTCGTCTCCACACAGACCGAGGCGGCCGTGCGGCACATCGCCATCGAGTACCCCTACGACGCCCACGAGGAGGACGGCCTCTCACTGCGCGGCAACGCCGAGGAGATCACCGAGAAGCTCGCCGCCGAACTGCACGCGCGGGTGGAGGCGGCCGGGGTGCAGATCATCGAGTCGCGGTTCACCCACCTCGCGTACGCCCCGGAGATCGCCTCGGCGATGCTCCAGCGTCAGCAGGCCGGAGCGGTGGTCGCCGCGCGGCGGCAGATCGTGGACGGAGCGGTGGGGATGGTCGAGGCCGCGATCGCCCGGATCGCCGAGCGGGACATCGTGGAGCTGGACTCCGAACGGAAGGCGGCGATGGTCTCCAACCTGATGGTGGTGCTGTGCGGTGACCGCGCCGCACAGCCGGTCCTCAACACCGGGTCCCTCTACCAGTGACGGCCCCGTCCGAAGACCCGGACCCCCGGCGCCGGCCGCAGCAGCAGCGCAAGCAGGTGCTGCTGCGGCTGGACCCGGCGGTGTACGAGGCGCTCGCCCGGTGGGCCGGAGACGAGCTGCGGTCCGCGAACGCCCAGATCGAGTTCCTGTTGCGCAGGGCCCTCAAGGAAGCCGGGCGGCTGCCGCGGGACACCGGGCCGCCGCCCCGGCGGGGCCGGCCGCCACGCGACGGCGGTGGCGCGTAGCAGAACCGTGACAAACGGCCGCCACCTGCGCGGTCACCCGCTCGGGCGCCAGCTGCACACCCCATGTATACACACGACGTATACACCGTGTGTATGGTGCTCACATGTCCATCGGTCACACCCTTCTGGGACTCCTGGAGTCCGGGCCCCGCCATGGTTACGACCTCAAGCGGGCCTTCGACGAGAAATTCGGTCACGACCGGCCTCTGCACTACGGCCAGGTCTACTCGACGATGTCCCGGCTGCTGAAGCACGGCCTCGTCGAGATCGACGGGATCGAGGCGGGCGACGGCCCGGAGCGCAAGCGCTACGCCATCACCGACGCCGGGATCACCGACGTGGAGCGGTGGCTCGCCACGCCGGAGAAGCCGGAGCCGTACCTCCAGTCGACCCTCTACACCAAGGTCGTCCTCGCACTGCTCACCGGGCGGGACGCGGGCGACATCCTCGACACGCAGCGCTCCGAGCACCTGCGCGGCATGCGGATCCTCACCGACCGCAAGCGCAAGGGCGACCTCGCCGACCAGCTCATCTGCGACCACGCCCTGTTCCACCTCGAGGCGGACCTGCGCTGGCTCGAGCTCACCGCCGCGCGCCTCGACAGACTCCGTGAGGCGGTGTCCCGGTGAACGTTCCTCCCGGTTCCCTGCTCGCCGCCGAGAACCTCCGCAAGGCGTACGGGCCGACCACCGCGCTCGACGGCGCCGCCTTCTCGATCCACCCCGGTGAGGTCGTCGCCGTGATGGGCCCCTCCGGGTCCGGCAAGTCGACGCTGCTGCACTGCCTCGCCGGGATCGTGACACCCGACTCCGGGTCCATCACCTACGACGGGCGCGAGGTGACCTCGATGAGCGACGCCCAGCGCAGTGCGCTGCGCCGCTCGGAGTTCGGCTTCGTCTTCCAGTTCGGGCAGCTCGTGCCGGAACTCACCTGCGTGGAGAACGTGGCGCTGCCGCTGCGGCTGAACGGCACCTCCCGCAAGGAGGCCGAGCGCACCGCACTGGCCTGGATGGAACGGCTGGAGGTCGACGAGCTGCGGGGGAAGCGCCCCGGCGAGGTCTCCGGCGGCCAGGGCCAGCGGGTCGCCGTCGCCCGCGCCCTGGTGACGAACCCGCGGGTGGTGTTCGCCGACGAGCCGACCGGTGCGCTCGACTCGTTCAACGGCGAGCGCGTGATGGAGCTGCTCACGGACGCCGCCCGGTCCGCCAACACGGCCGTGGTGCTCGTCACGCACGAGGCGCGGGTGGCCGCGTACTCCGACCGCGAGATCGTCGTACGGGACGGCAAGTCGCGCGACATGGAGCGCGTCGTATGAGCGTCAGGCAGTGGAGCCGGGACCTGGCCATGGGGGCCCGGTTCGCCTTCGCCGGCGGACGCGAGGGGTGGACCAGGGCGCTGCTCACGGCCGTCGGCGTCGGACTCGGGGTGGCGCTGCTGCTGCTCACCACCGCCATCCCGAACGCGCTGGCGGAACGCGACCGGCGTGAGGAGGCGCGCAGCGACCACACCTTCAGCCAGCAGAAGATACCCAAGGCCGACGACACGCTGGTCGTCGTGGACTCGGACACCACGTACCGGGACCTGGACGTGCGCGGGCGGGTGCTGGAGGCGGAGGGCCCGCGGGCTCCGCTGCCGCCCGGCGTGTCGGCGTTCCCGGCGGCGGGCGAGATGGTCGTCTCCCCCGCGCTGAAGGAACTGCTCGACTCCGACGAGGGCAAGCTGCTGCGGGAGCGGCTGGACTACCGGATCACGGGCACCATCGGCGAGCAGGGGCTCGTCGGCTCCCACGAACTCGCGTACTTCGCGGGCGGCAAGGGGCTCATGAAACTGCTCGAGGGCTCCGCCAGCGGGGCCCGCATCGACAGCTTCGGCAACGACGACCTGGGGTCGTCCGACCGCTGGGACCCGGTGCTGCTCCTGCTGGTCCTGGTCGTCTTCGTGGTGCTGCTGATGCCGGTCGCGGTGTTCATCGCGGCGGCCGTGCGCTTCGGCGGCGAGCGGCGCGACCGGAGGCTGGCGGCGCTGCGGCTGGTCGGCTCCGACAGCCGGATGACCCGGCGGATCGCCGCCGGTGAGGCACTCGCCGGCTCCGTGCTGGGGCTCGTCCTCGGTACCGGGTTCTTCCTTCTCGGGCGTGAACTGGCGGCCTCCGTCGAGGTGTTCCGCGTCAGCGTGTTCCCGAGCTACCTGAACCCCTCGCCCGTGCTGGCCGTCCTGGTCGCGCTGGCGGTGCCGGCGGCCGCGGTCCTGGTCACGATCCTCGCCCTGCGCGGCGTGGTCATCGAGCCCCTCGGTGTGGTGCGCACGGCCAAGCCCTCGCGGCGCCGCCTGTGGTGGCGGCTGCTGCTGCCGCTGGGCGGGCTCGCGCTGCTGTACCCGATGATCGGACAGGGCGACGACGGCGGGAACTTCAACCAGTACCTCGTCGTCGGTGGCGTGATGCTCCTGCTGATCGGCGTCACGGCGCTGCTCCCCTGGATGGTGGAGAGGGTCGTGGCCCGGCTCGGCGCGGGCGGGGTCGCCTGGCAACTGGCCGTGCGCAGACTCCAGTTGAGCAGCGGCGCGGCGGCCCGGATGGTCAACGGCATCGCGGTGGCGGTGGCCGGGGCGATCGCCCTTCAGATGCTCTTCGCCGGGGTGGAGGGCGACTACACCAGGGCGTCGCAGTACGACGTCACCCGGGCGCAGATGAGCGCGGACGTTCCGGACGGCGCCGACACCGCGGCCACCGTCGGGAAGTACCGCGACACCGAGGGCGTGCGCAAGGTCACCGCGCTGTCCGATGTGCATCTCGGCGACCGGCGCGGCGAGGACGAGTCCATCATCCAGATCACGGTGGCCGACTGCGCGTCACTGCGCGAGGTGGCCACGTTCGCCTCCTGCCGCGACGGTGACGTGTTCGCGGTCAAGCGCTCGCAGTACGACGAGAGCGAGCGCCTGGCCAAGCCCGGCACAACCCTGTGGGAGCTGCCGGACGACGACTCCGGCTCCCGCGAACGCTTGATCTCGTGGACCGTGCCGCGGGACATCCGGCAGGCCCAGTCCCGCGAGGACCCCACCGGCTACGACCACGGCGGCATCCTGATCACGCCCGGCGCGCTGCCCGAGAAGCTCCGGGCGCTGACCACCACCCGGCTCTTCCTGAGCCTGGACCCCTCGGTGCCGGACGCGTACGACCATGTGCGCAACACGGCCGCACGACTGGACCCGCTGGTCGAGCCGATGACCTGGAGCAGCGTCGAGAGCAACGAACGCTACGCCACCATCCGCACCGGCCTGTCCGTCGGCGCCGCGTGTGTGCTGGCGCTGATCGGTGCGAGTCTGCTGGTCTCGCAGCTGGAGCAGTTGCGCGAACGCCGCAAGCTGCTGTCGTCGCTGGTCGCCTTCGGCACCCGGCGCCGCACCCTCGGCCTGTCGGTCCTCTGGCAGACGGCGATCCCGATCGGGCTGGGCCTGCTGCTCGCCGCGACGGTGGGCATGGCCCTGGGCGCGGTACTGCTGCGGATGACCAACACTCCGGTCCGGGTGAACTGGCCGAGTGTGCTGTCGATGACCGGCATCGGCGCCGGCGTCGTCCTGGTGGTGACGCTGCTGAGCCTGCCGCCGCTGCTGAAGCTGATGCGGCCGGACGGGCTGCGGACGGAGTAGGTCCTGCCGGGGCGGTCCTCCCGCATCCCCGTCCTGGACGTCGTCACACATCCTCGTCCAGGACCCGGACAGGCAGCGGACGCATGGCCTGGCGCAGGGCGGCCGCCAGCTCCTCGTACTCCGCTCCGCGCGCGGCCCCCGCCCGCATCGCCAGTGCGATCCGGCGGGTGGGGGCGGGGGCGGCGAAGTACCCGGTGAGGAGCCGGTCGTTGCGCGAGGTCTCCACCGTGAGTGCGGTACGGGGCAGCAGCGTGACGCCGAGGCCGCCCGCCACCAGCTGCACCAGCGTGGACAGCCCGGCGGCGGTGGTGGTCACCGGCACGTCGTCGCGGCCGGCCTCCCGGCAGATGTCGAGGGCCTGGTCGCGCAGGCAGTGCCCCTCGTCGAGGAGCAGCAGGTTCAGCTCGCGCAGCGCCTCACGCGGGATGCCCTCCCGGCCGCCCAGCCGGTGACCGAGGGGCGTGACGAGCACGAAGTCCTCGTCGAAGAGGGGCAGTTCGACAACGCCCGGCACGCCCAGCGGCACGGCGAGCAGCAGCAGGTCGAGCCGCCCGTTGGTGAGGCCGTCGAGGAGGTTCCCGGTCTGCTCCTCGTGCACCTGCAGATCGAGGTGCGGATACCGCTCGTGCACGAGCCGCAGCACCGTGGGCAGCAGATAGGGCGCCACCGTCGGGATCACCCCGAGCCGCAGCACCCCGGTGAAGGGGGCCCGGGCCGCCTCGGCCTCCTCCATGAGCGCGCCGACCTCGCCCAGCACCGCCTTGGCCCGGACGGCGATCCGCTCCCCCTCGGGCGAGAGCAGCACCTTGCGCGTCGTACGCTCGAGGAGCGTCACTCCGAGTGTCTCCTCCAGGGCCGAGACCGCGCCCGATAGGGCGGGCTGGCTCATGCCGATCGCCCCGGCCGCGTCCCGGAAATGAAGGTGCTCGGCGACCGCTGCGAAGGCACGGAGCTGGGCGAGGCTGGGTTGCCTGCGCTTATTACCGACAGTCACTAATAACTACCTCCGATCAACCCGACCGAGTGTAGCTATTTCCGTAATCAATCGAGCCTGTGCCAACATCAACACAGTCCAACCCATGGGAAACCCCCGCGATCCGGGAGTTTCTTCGCTGCAAGGAGTGTGTGTGCTCACCGTCGGTGACAAGTTCCCCGAGTTCGATCTGACCGCCTGCGTCTCGCTGGAGAAGGGCAAGGAGTTCCAGCAGATCAACCACAAGACCTACGAGGGTCAGTGGAAGGTCATCTTCGCGTGGCCCAAGGACTTCACCTTCGTGTGCCCGACCGAGATCGCCGCCTTCGGCAAGCTGAACGACGAGTTCGCCGACCGCGACGCCCAGGTCCTCGGCTTCTCCGGCGACTCCGAGTTCGTCCACCACGCCTGGCGCAAGGACCACGACGACCTGCGTGACCTGCCCTTCCCGATGATGGCCGACTCCAAGCACGAGCTGATGCGCGACCTCGGCATCGAGGGCGAGGACGGCTTCGCCAAGCGCGCGGTGTTCATCGTGGACCAGAACAACGAGATCCAGTTCTCCATGGTGACCGCGGGTTCGGTCGGCCGTAACCCGAAGGAGGTCCTCCGGGTCCTCGACGCCCTCCAGACGGACGAGCTGTGCCCCTGCAACTGGTCGAAGGGCGACGAGACCCTCGACCCGGTCGCGCTGCTCTCCGGGGAGTGATCTGACATGTCGCTCGACGCGCTGAAGTCCTCGATACCGGACTACGCCAAGGACCTGAAGCTCAACCTGGGCTCGGTCATCGGCAACTCCGACCTGCCGGCCCAGCAGCTGTGGGGCACGGTCCTGGCGACGGCGATCGCCTCCCGCTCCCCGATCGTGCTGCGCGAGCTCGAGCCGGAGGCGAAGGCGAACCTGTCGCCGGAGGCCTACACGGCCGCCAAGGCCGCCGCCGCGGTGATGGCGATGAACAACGTCTTCTACCGCACCCGGCACCTGCTGTCGGACCACGAGTACGGCAACCTGCGCGCCGGTCTGCGGATGAACGTCATCGGCAACCCGGGCGTCGACAAGGTCGACTTCGAGCTGTGGTCCTTCGCGGTCTCCGCGATCAACGGCTGCGGCATGTGCCTCGACTCCCACGAGCAGGTCCTGCGCAAGGCGGGCCTCGACCGCGAGGTCATCCAGGAGGCGTTCAAGATCGCCTCCGTGATCCAGGCGGTCGGCGTGACACTGGACGCCGAGGCGGTTCTGGCCGGGTAACTCCGGGCTTCCCGCCGCGAATCGCAGGGCCCCGTCCACCGGGCACGGTGGACGGGGCCCTGCTCGTCTGCTTCTTGTCCGACCGCGTCGGACGGCGGGTGGGTCCGCGGATCCAGCAGGCGGAGCCCCCTGAGTGCCGGGCTACTCCGACGGCGCCCCGGCCTCAGGCTCCGCACCCACCACCGTGGCCGCCCGCGGCCGCACCGCGTGCCGCGACGCCGACCCCCGCGAAAACGCCCGCAGATACCCGGCAACGGTGTTCGTCACGGCCACCAGCGGCACAGCCACCACCGCACCCCCGATCCCGGCCACCATCCCCCCGCACGCGACGGACAGCACCACCGCCAGCGGATGCACCCGCACAGCCCGCCCCAGAATGAACGGCTGCAGGATGTGCCCCTCGATCTGCTGCACCGCCAGCACCACCACCAGCGTCATGACCGCCGTGAACACCCCCTGGGTGACCAGCGCGACCACCACCGCGAGCGCCCCGGACACCACCGCACCGACCAGCGGGATGAACGCGAACAGGAAGATGAACACGGCCAGCGGAACAGCCATCGGCACATCGAGGAAGTAGATCCCGAGCCCGATGAAGATCGCGTCGATCAGCGCCACGATCACCGTGCCCCGCACATACGCCGTCAGTGTCCGCCACGCCGCCGGCCCTGCCCCGGCCACTCCGGGCCGCGCCGCCGCGGGCACCAGCCTCAGCGTCCACTGCCAGATGCGCTTGCCGTCGTAGAGCAGGAACAGCGTCGAGAACACCGCCAGCAGAATTCCCGTCAATGCCTCGACGACGACGGTCACGCCCTCCAGCCCGGCCGAGGTGATCTGTTCGGTGTTCGCCCCGACCGCCTCCCGCAGGTTCGCGGCGATCTCGTTGATCTGCTTGTCCGTGACGTGGAACGGGCTGTTCAGCAGCCAGTTCCGCAACTCGTCGATGCCGTCCTGGATCTGGCCCGAGAGGTCGTCGATGTTCTCCATGACCTGCCAGGTCACGAACCAGCCGATCAGCCCCATGACGACGAAGCCGAGGATCGCCGTCAGCGCCGTGGCCGGGCCCCGCGGCACTCCCAGCCGCCGCAGCCGCCCCACGGTCGGCTGCAGCAGCGCGGTGATGAGCAGGGCGCTCACGAACGCCAGCACCACCAGCTGGACGGCGCTGATGACCCGCATCAGCACCCACAGCGTGCCCGCGAGGACGAGCAGCCGCCACCCCGCCTCGGCCGCGACCCGTACCCCCCACGGCACGGCCAGCGCGGGATCGGGTCGTGCGGGTACGTCGGGCGCGTAGTCCGGGGGCGGCGGCACATGGTCGTCGGACCGTGTCCGGGACTCGGCTTCGTCACGCTCCCGCTCGGCCTCGGCCCGGCGCTCTTTCCACTGCTCGCTCATCTCGGCCAGTCCGGCGCCGAGCCGGCCGAGCCACCCTGGCACTCGCGACATGATCCGTCCTTTTCCCCCGTCTGTCCGCGCCACTCCCCAGGGAGTCGTCCGTCCCGACCGTACATGGCGCGAGCCCCGCACCGTTCGACGGTGCGGGGCTCGCGCGAGGATCCGGCTGCGGCTCGGGGCCGTGGGATCAGTACCAGTTGTTGGCCTGCCAGAACGACCAGGCGTCACAGGGGCTGCCGTAGCGGTCGTTCATGTAGTTCAGGCCCCACTTGATCTGGGTGGCCGGGTTGGTCTGCCAGTCGGCACCGGCGGACGACATCTTGGAACCGGGCAGCGCCTGGAACATGCCGTAGGCGCCGGAGGAGGGGTTGACCGCCTTGTAGTTCCAGTCGGACTCGTGGTCCACGATGTTGCTGAAGCACTGGAACTGGCCCGCGGGCACCATCTGCCGCGCCATCGCCTGGATCTGGGCGATCGTGTAGGAGGTCGCGACGGGGAAGTCGGCGGCGCTCTTGGAGCGGCTGGCGGCGGCTTCCTTGGCCTCCGCGCGCTCCTTGGCTTCCTTCGCCGCCTTCTCGGCCGCCTCCTTGGCGGCCTCCTTCTTGGCGATGGCCGTCTCGGCGGCGGCCTTGCGGGCTGCCTCCTCGGCGTCCTTCTTCGCGCTCGCGTCCGCGGCGATGGCCTGTACGTCGGCCTGCTGCGTCAGGGACGCGGTCTGCACCTGGGCCTGCTGGCCCGCGGGGATGTCCGCGAGCAGCGTGGCGCCGCTTGCCGTCGCTTCGGCGTCGTTGTTCTGCGCGGTGCTGCCCGAGGCAACGCCGACGACGCTTCCGACAGCGGTGACCGCCGTGGCCGAGGCCACTGCGAATCCCCGGACCGAGATCCGGCTCACACGGTTTCCTTCCAGCATCGCCCGCTTCGGTGACCCTCGCGGACGCAATCGTGCCCCTGGCACTGGCCTCCCCAACTGCGGGGTCACGGGAGGCGCGGGCCCGGTGGGCAACTCCCCCGAGGGGAGCGCCGCGTGGTGCTCGGGCGGCATACGACATCGCTATGCAGTTGGAGCTGTGCTGTTTGTGGTGCCGTACCGCTGGGGGTACAGGTGTGTCGTATGCGGGGCCTGACAGGAGAGAGACTCTGCCGTAACACGACGGGGCAAGGCAATTCCAAGTCGCGTGTGAAAGCTCACAACCCGTTTGACGCAGGAAATTCCACGGAACGACCACACGCGAAGGCGCCGCCCGGCTAGGCTCTTCGCCTTTCCGAACGGCGCCAACTAGTGCGTAACCACCCCTATTCCGGGGTGGTGCGGTCAGATCTGACCGTCTTCGAGCATTTCGGTCACAAGGGCGGCGATCTGGGACCTCTCGGACCGGTTCAGGGTCACGTGCGCGAAGAGCGGATGCCCCTTCAGCTTCTCCACGACCGCGACGACCCCGTCGTACCGGCCGACCCTGAGGTTGTCCCGCTGGGCCACGTCATGGGTGAGAACCACCCGTGAATTGGCCCCGATCCGGGACAGAACGGTGAGAAGTACGTTTCTCTCCAGCGACTGCGCCTCGTCGACGATGACGAACGCGTCGTGCAGCGAGCGGCCACGGATGTGGGTGAGCGGCAGGACCTCCAGCATCCCGCGCGCGGTGACCTCCTCGATGACCTCCCGGCTGGTGACCGCCGACAGCGTGTCGAACACGGCCTGCGCCCAGGGGCTCATCTTCTCCGCCTCGGTACCGGGCAGATAGCCGAGCTCCTGCCCGCCCACCGCGTACAGCGGACGGAACACCATCACCTTCTGGTGCTGACGGCGCTCCAGCACCGCCTCCAGGCCCGCGCACAGCGCCAGCGCCGACTTGCCGGTGCCGGCCCGGCCGCCCATCGACACGATCCCGACGTCCGGGTCGAGCAGCAGGTCGAGCGCGATCCGCTGCTCGGCGCTGCGGCCCTTGATGCCGAACACCTCGCGATCCCCGCGCACGACACGGATGCCACCCTCGGGCGTGACCCGGCCGAGCGCCTTGCCGCGCTCCGACTGGATCGTCAGGCCCGTGTGCACCGGCAGGTCGGCGGCCTCCGGGACGTGGACGTGCCCTTCCTCGAAGAGGATGTCCACCTGCTCGCCCGGCAGGGTCAGTTCGGACATTCCGGTCCAGCCGGAGGAGTCCGTGATGGCGAGCTCCGCGCGGTACTCCTCGGCGAGGAGCCCGACGGAGGACGCCTTGATCCTGAGCGGGAGGTCCTTCGACACCACGGTGACGTCGAACCCCTCGGCCTGCAGGTTGCGGGCGACCGCGAGGATGCGGGAGTCGTTGTCCCCCAGGCGGTAGCCGCTGGGCAGCACGCCGGGGTCCGAGTGGTTGAGCTCGACACGGACGGTCCCGCCGAGGTCCCCCGTGGGAATGGGGGCGTCGAGGCGGCCGTACCGCACCCGGAGGTCGTCGAGCAGGCGCAGGGCCTGCCGGGCGAAGTAGCCGAGTTCGGGATGGTGCCGCTTGGCCTCCAGTTCCGTCACCACGACGATGGGGAGCACGACCTCGTGCTCGTCGAAGCGGCTCAGGGCGCTGGGGTCGGCCAGCAGGACGCTGGTGTCGAGGACATAGGTGCGCCGGTCTGGCTTGTGGCGCTTTGCACTGGTCACCACGGAAGGACGTACCCCCTCGGATGAGGTCGGGGAGCGACGGAGCGGAGCTGGACCGGTTCCTGGCCGCGCTGCACGGGCCGAGAACCGGCCCTCCGCCTTTTCGTCCGTGCTGTGACCGCACGATCGGGCTGGTGCAAAGGGCCTCCCGGGCGGACGGCCCCGTGCCGTCCGCTGAGATCCGACACCCGGGGTTCGGGCGTCGACCTGACTGGGTTATGCCCTCGAACGAGCGTCGCCATGCCACGGCATATGACGGCGAGCCGGTGAACTCCGCGTTACTTCGGCCTCAAGCGGGGTACCGGTAGGCGCTGCGACGTGCGGCGACCGCGGTGCCCGGCCGCGCGGGTGACTTGTTGAAAGGAACACGTGCCGGAGTACGCCGGGCGCGCGATTCAGCCGCCGAAGCGCCGGTGGCGGGCGGCGTAGTCGCGCATGGCACGCAGGAAATCGACCTTGCGGAAGGCGGGCCAGAAGACGTCGCAGAAGTAGTACTCCGAGTGCGCGGTCTGCCAGAGCATGAATCCCGACAGCCGCTGCTCTCCGCTGGTGCGGATCACCAGGTCGGGGTCGGGCTGGTCACTCGTGTAGAGGTGACGTCCGATCATGTCGGTGTCGACGGCCTCGACGAGCTCCTCCATCGGGGTGCCCTTGCCCTGGGCCTCGAGCAGCATGGAGCGCACGGCGTCCGCGATCTCCTGGCGGCCTCCGTAGCCGATGGCGACGTTGACCAGTATCCCGTCGACGTGCGCGGTGGTCTCCTCGGCCTCCTTCAGCACCGTCTGCATCCCGGAGGGCAGCAGGTCCGGCGTGCCCACGTGGTGCACACGCCAGCGGCCGTCGGCGGCCAGGGTGCGCACGACGTCCTCGATGATGCCGAGCAGGGGGACGAGCTCCTCCTGCGGACGGTCGAAGTTGTCCGTGGAGAGCAACCAGAGGGTGACGACCTCGACGTCGGTCTCGGCGCACCAGCCGAGGAACTCCTCGATCTTCCCGGCGCCGGCCCTGTGGCCGTCGACGGTGCTGGAACCGGCGGCCTTCGCCCAGCGCCGGTTGCCGTCCATGATGACGCCGATGTGCTTGGGCACCTGAGCGTGGTCCAGGTGGCCTTCCACCCGGCGCGCGTACAGCCTGACCAGCAGGCCGCGCAGCTTGTCGCGCAGGTTCACGTGATCGTCAGCCCCTCCGTACGGATCGGACAGGCCGCGGTGTGCGGCCCGGTCGTGGCCGCCGGCGGTCCCTGCCCGTATGGCGGTCCCCGGAGGCGAAGCCTACCCCTGCTGCCGCCGCGGGCCGCCAACGGGTACGGAACGAATGGTTCCGGCCGTGCCACGGTGCGCCCCCGACGCACAAGGAAAACGGGCCGGTCCGTGGGGGGGAGACGGACCGGCCCGAGGGGGGGTTCCCACCATAACCCTTCGTGAGTGATGCTGCGTGCATCGGCGTGCCACAACTACTCTCCGGAGCCGCCCGGCGACGCGGCGGTGTTCGCGGAATCCGGCCTTCACGGCTGCCACCTGGCCGGAATGCGCCCCCGCACGCAGGGCATTCACGGGCAAGTGGCTGAAAGCCGGGAGGTTTCGCCGCCCCTCGAACCCCGCCCGGGAAGGCGTTGCCGCCGCACCCCCCGACGGGTGACCCGCCCGCCCGCGCCCGCTTGACCCCGCGGCCGCCCCGGCGAGGAGGTCCTGGCACCGCGCAGCCCCCTCCACTGCGCGGTACCGCCCGCGCTGCTTTGCTCACGCGAATTACCGCGGTCGAATTTACGCGAGTAGACAGGCCGGAGGCGAGCCGTCGCCGATAACGATGTGAAAACTCTCGTCGGGAGATGCGCAAGTGGGGTGAGCAAGACGAGTGACTACGGGGTCCCGGGGTCCCTCACACGGCCCGAGGTGTCATGTCGTGCGCTCGTGCGGTCGTGCGGGTGGTGCTGCTGGTGCGGCAACCAGCCCGGCTTGCGTGCCTCGAAGAGCTGCCGGGCGCTGTGGGCGATGAACGGCCCCTCACGCTCGATCCGCTCGTGCAGCGCGCGGAGGTGCGGTTCGTATGCCTCGACGGTGAAGCCGGGCACCATCCACACCACCTTCCGCAGGAAGTGCACGACCGCGCCGATGTCGTGGAACTCCATGCGCAGTCGCTCCGCCCGCAGATCCACGACGTCCAGTCCGGCCGCCTCGGCGTCGGCCCGCTCACGGTCGGGATGCCGGGCGCCGCGCACGTCCTCGGGCTGGGGACCGAGGAACCGCTCGACGAGCTCGAAGACGCTGCCCGGCCCCACGTGCTGCGCGAAGTACGTGCCCCCCGGCTGGAGGACCCGGGCGATCTCGTCCCAGTTCGGGCGGACCGGATGCCGGCTGACGACCAGGTCGAACGTGCCGTCCGCGAAGGGCAGCGGAGCGTCCTCCGGCACGGCGACGACCGCGACTCCGCGTGGCCGGAGCAGGGCGGTCGCCTTGGCGACGTTCGGCGGCCACCCCTCGGTCGCGACGCTGAGCAACGGCTGCGCCGCGGCCTTGCCGAGCGCGAAGTCCAGCACCTCACCGCCGCCGGTCTGCACATCGAGCACGGCACCGGCCCGCCCCAGCCGCTCGGACATCGACACGGCATACCCCCAGGAGGGCCGCGCCTCGGTGGCCCGCCCCTCGAACCAGGAGAAGTCCCAGCCCTCCGTGGGGGCGGAGGCGGCTTCCGCGACGAGGGTTTCGAAGGTGGGGGGCTTCATCTGCGGGTCTGTCAGCGAGTCTGCCACGGGGCCGATGGTTGCATCGGCGTCGGTGGAGCTGCTCGGTATTTATCCGTCGAGGGAGTTACGCGAGGACGCTGGCACTGGGCACTGGGCACTGGGCACTGGGCACTGGGCACTGATACCGATACTCGGGTCACGAAGCAGCAGACGGCTTGATCGGAAGTGTGAGCGGATGGGGCGACGGTGGCCAGACGGGCGCGGGGAGTTGGTTGTGCACGGCGGCGGTCGAGGATCCTCCGTCGTCGTGCCGTTGGAGATCGCCACCTCGTACCGGGCCCGGACGCGAGGGCTGTTGGGCCGTGACTCCGTCGACGGGGCCATGCTGCTCTCCCCTGCCGGCAGCGTGCACACCTTCCGTATGCGCATGCCGATCGATGTGGCCTATCTCGACCGGCACCTTCGTGTCATCGCCGTGCGCACCATGCCGCCGGGGCGGCTCGGGATGCCTCGGGTGCGCGCCCGGCACGTGGTGGAGGCGATGGCCGGGGCGATGAGCGAGTGGGGGGTGCGGAAGGGGGTGTGTGTGGAGGTCGTCGTGGGCGGTGGCTGAAAGCCCTCCGCCGGATACCGGCGGAGGGCTCCCAGGGCGCTCAGCTTCCTGCCGCCTGGTCCTGGGGGTACCAGCGCAGTTCGACCGTGTTGCCGTCCGGGTCCCTGACGTAGACGGACTGGGCCGTGCCACGCGCCCCCCAGCGCGGGACGGGCCCCTCAAGGACGTCGAAGACACCGGAGCCGATGACTTCCTGCCAGTCGAGCGGGTCGACGACCAGGCAGATGTGGTCGACGTTGGACTCGCCCCGCGGGCGGCGGAACAGGTCGATGACAGTGCTCTCGTCGATACGCACGGACGGGAAGGGCACCTCGCCCGCCCGCCACTCCTCGACCCGTTCGGGCGCCAGGCCGAGCGGGCCGGTGTAGAACTCCAGCGCCTTGTCCACGTCACTCACGTTGAGCACGAGGTGGTCGAAGGCTTTGACTCTCACGCCAGTTCTCCCTACATCCCGATCGGGTTGAGGTAGGTGGCCGGGTGGGTGGCGCCGTCCTGCTTGAGGATCTGGCCGCCGAACGGCCACTTCAGGGTGAAGTGCTCCGTCTCGTTCGGCGGGGTGACCAGGAACTTCGCCGGAACGAACTTCTCCTTCTGCGGCGTGGACCCGGCCACCGGGAGCAGGTTGATGCTGAAGTCCACCGTGTCCCCCGGCTTCAGGGTCATCTTGACGGGCTTCTTGGAGGAGCGGGCCAGCGACCAGGTGCCGTCGGTCTCCTGAGCACCGACCATGTCGACACCGGCGAAGCCGGACAGGGTGCAGGTGCGCTTGCTCTGGTTCGTGAACCAGATGAACGCCTGAGTCTGCTTGTCGGCCTGCTCCATCTCCGGCTTCGCGTCATCCCCCATGGCGAAGCCGGCCTTCAGGTCGGCGGTGTGGCAGCGGGCCGGCTCGGGAGCGGCGGGAGCGGCCGAGGCCGGGACGGCGGCAGCGGCGGTTCCTGCGACGACGACGGCGGCAAGGGCCACGGCGGTCAGCTTGCTCTTCATAACGTTTCGTTCCCCCTCGGATACGAATCGGCACGCGAGGTCGGCGCGCGCCTGCGCACCTGAAGATGCGCCCTGCCCGGGGGAGGTTCCATGCTCCGTGACAGGCTCCGAGAGCCTGTGACCACTATTGGTGCCCCTGTCTCATTCGGTACCGGCAAAGGCCCAGGTGGCGAGGGCGGGCCTGCGCCAGCCCTGAGACGAAAATGACAATTTCCGGATGCTCTCGCTTGTCCACAGCTCCGGCCACTCTGTCCGTGCCGGGTGGAAGTGTGGGGCGTATGCGGGATTCGGGAAGGTTGCAGGAGATCGCCCGGGACGGGTTGTTGGTGCCGGCATGGGCGGTGGACGCGGGATGGTCTCGGGCCTCGGTCTTCCGGGCGCTGAAGACGGAGGGTTGGGCTCGCCTCGGTGGAGGCGTGTGGGCCCAGCCCGGTGCTCCACCCGACTTCGCCATACGGCTTCGGGCGGTTCAGCTGCTCACCCCGGAGCTTGTGGCCAGCCATCGGGCGGCTGCCTGGGCCTGGGGGATCGAGTTGTTGGCGGTCGAGGCAGAGTTCACCGATCTGGGCGGGTGGCGTCGGCGTTCAGGGCTGCGGGTGCATCGCGGTGTGCTCGGCGCCGGGGAGGTCGTCGAGATGCGGGGACACGGCGGTCTGCGGGCCACCACCGTCGACCGCACCCTCGCCGACCTGCTGGTCTCCGGCCCACGGGACGAGGCCCTGGTCGCCGTCGAGTCCGCGCTCACGTATCGCACCGTGACGGTCGGCGGTGGCGGCGGTGGCCGACGCGTTCGGCGGGCACCGCTCACCCGCGTCGGCGCCCTCGCCTCAGCTCTCGACGGGCGGCCACACGGTGGCGTCCGAGGCCGTGCCTGGCTCACCCTCGCCGACCCCGCGTCCGGCTCACCGGCGGAGACGGTCGCGCGGCTGCGCATGTACGACGCCGGTCTCCGTCCGGAGACACAGGCCGAGTTGGTCGGGGCGGGTGGGCGCGGGCTTCGCTGTGACTTTCTGTTCCGGGCGGAGGGTGTCGCCGTCGAGATCGAGGGCTACGCGTACCACGGGCGGCGCGAGGACCACCGTCGCGACGTCGGCCGCTTCAACGACCTCCAGCAATGCGCCGAGGTACGGATCGTTCTGCGGTTCACGGCGGAGGAGGTGTTCCACTCCCCCGCGACGATGATCGCCACGATCCGGCGGGCGCTGGGGGTGAGTGGCCGGCAGGCAGGATGAGGGCGGGGAGGGCGCTTGCCCGCCCTTGCGTCTCCGGTCACTCGGGGGCGTGCGGTTCGCCCGCGCGTGCGTACGTGCGAGCGCCGTGCCTGGGCAACACCGCCCGCATCCGGGTGCCGCCGCCTGGTTCGCGGGCGTCGCCGATTCCCCAGTCGCCGCCGCACGCCCTGACCACGCACGCGAGAACGGGCGGGGCCGCGCGGCGGCGGGTGTCGCAGGCGGCCGCCAGACGCGGGTTCGTGTGGCGCTGGTGGCCGTCGCCGTTCCAGCTGTCCTTGTTGGAACCGACTGGGTCGCTGACGATGTCCATCGTGCTGGCCAGGAGGCTCTTGGTCGGCGCGACGAAGAAGCCCCGGACCTGGTCCGTGAACGTCCTGTCGTGGCGTTCCTGGTCGTGTACGTCGCCCCCAGAGGGGCTTGTCGTCGAAGGGGTCCGGAGCGAGCGGCACCGTGTCGTTCGGGCCGGCGCCCTCGTAGGTGATGATCTGCGCTGACGCGGGGATGTCGCTGCCGCCCGTGTCACCAACGCCCGTGCCTGTGCTCGTGCCGTCGCCGGACTCCGTACCGTCGCCGGGTTCCGCGCCGTCCTGGGTGCCTGCCTCACGCGATCGGGCCCGGCGCAGCAGCACGATGACGGCCACCGGCAGCGCCGCTTGCGTGATCACCCACAGATCACCGTGCATCACAGTGCCGAACGACAGCCACACGATCCACGCCTGCACGGCGGTCAGTGCACGGCTCGTCCACACCCCGCCCCGCCACAGGCGCCGGGCCAAGTAGACCCCCGCCACGCTGGGCAGCGCGTCGTACACCAGGATCCCGAAGATCTCCCCGGATTAGTACGACACCACCGACAGCACGGTGACCACGTACAGCGCCGTCAGTGCGAACTGCACCCACAGCAGTACCTGCGCCCCGACCAGTTCCCTGGGCAGCGGCAAACGTTGGCCCGAGGATGGGAGGTTCTGCGCGGCCCACGTCCCGCTCGGGGGTATCGGGCTACCGGCACCAGACATCCATGACCTCAGCTCGTTAAGCGGCACAGTTCAGGGCGGACACCCGGCCGAGGCTAAGAAAGCTCGATCAATCCCATGGGCCCGTGGCCCCCACCCTGGGCCTACTTGAGCCGCAGCAGCGCACTGGGCGTATCCATGCGCGCCGCGCTGCTGAGATGTGTGCGGAAACAGGCGAGGCCCGCCCTCGCTGACGGTGGCGCGAGACGGGCGCAGGCAGGCCCGTGGTGGCTCAGCTCGCCGAGCGGGGGAAGGAGACCTCGACCCGGCGGTTCTTCTTGCGGCCGGATTCCGTGGCGTTGTCGGCGATCGGGTACTGCTCGCCGTAGCCGCGGACCTCGTATGTGACGTTGGAGTCGGTCAGTTCCTTGTCCAGGACGTTCTGTACCGCGTCAGCCCGTTTGCGGGACAGGACGTCGCCGTGGGCGGAGGAGCCGAGGTTGTCCGTGAAGCCGAAGACGCGGATCTTCGTCGCGTTCTGTGTCTTGATCTCCCGGGCGATCGCGGAGATACGGGCCTTCGACTCGGCGCTGAGCTTCGCGCTGTCCTTGCTGAAGAGGACTTCGGCCTGGAGGGCGAACTTGACGTCGGCGTTGGTGTCTTCTCGACGTTCGTCACCGCTTTGGTCTTCGACGACCTGTTTGATGTCGAGAACCTTGGGTTCGGCGAGGGTGGCGCCCTCGGGGAGCTTGAGGTCTGGGTCGTTGGGGTCGACCTCCACCGGGGCGGAAGCGGAGGCTTCGGTACCAGGGGGGACGCCGGGGCTTTCGTCGGCGTGAGCCGAGACGGCGCCGTGGAGGTTGGTGGCGACCATAAGGGTGGCGGCGGTGAGGACCAGGGCGAGGCGTGGGGTCGCCGTTCGGGCGGGTGTGAGGGTCATGGCCGGCTCACCCGGAGATCTTGATGGTGCCGCTGGAAAATGTCGGCACCTGGAGGTCGACCTCGGCCGTGCTTGCCGGTGGCGCCGGGAACTGCATGAAGACGGGGAGCGTCTGCCCGGCTTCGAGAGTGGTGAGCCCCGTGGTCGTCAGCGGACGTCCGTCTGTGTCTCGAAGGACGTAGTAGCGCTTTTTTCCTTTGGGATCCACGAGTGTGGCACCACCGAGCGACTGGCCGTGCTTGATGACCTCGGTCTCGTCACCGCTCGTCTGAGCAGGAATGGCCACTGACTCCGCCCCGTCGTTCTTCAGGCTGCCGCTCACCGTGACGAAGCCGCCGGCATCCTTCTGGGCGGAGGCGATCTGGAGGAGCAGCCCGTCGGTTCCCTTGAGTTCAGCCAAGGGCGTCTCCGCCTGACCTTCCTGAGCACTTGGCTTGGATTCGCTGTCCTTTGAGGCGGACGCCGACGGGCTCGACTTGTCGTCTCCTCCACCTCCGCTGCCGCAGCCGGCCACGCCCAGGGCCAGTCCGGCCGCCACGGTTAGCGCGACCATCCCCCTGCCCGCCTTCGCAGTGAACCGAATGCTCATCTCTCTGCTTCCTTCATCACTCGTCGTTCGCTTGTGGGTCGGCCAGGTGGACGTCGAAGAGGTCTTCGGGTTCGGGCAGGACGTCTAGATCGTCCGGTTTCAACTCCCAGCGTTCCTCGTCCTCACACAAGAGCGTCGGCAACACCTCAGGATCGGCGTCTCCGACAGGGGGATCGAAGTCGCAGCGGGGCTCGATCACAGCCGTAGCGGTCGCGTTGGACCTTTGGCTCTCCGTGCCGGGGACGATCGAGTCCCCTACGGACTTGTTGGTTTCGACCTCGACGGTGAAGCTCAAGGGGTCGTCCGGGGTGCAACCGGATTCGACCAGCTGGGCATCGTTCTGAGCGGCGAGCTCATGCGCGCGCCAGCACGAAGGATCAAGTCCCTCGGCGTTGCCGTCGAAGATCTGGTCCCACTTGGCCGGTTCGAGCACGTCTTTCACCCACGCGCCCGCGAGTTGGTCCCGCCTGTCCTGGGCTGCCGCGAGAGCCGCTGCGTCGGCGGCCGTCTGCGCGCCGTTCCTGTTCGCCGCGGCCTGGCCGACCGCGAAGTAGGCGAACGCGAGAAAGAGCAGGCCCCCCACCACCGTGATGTAGATGGGGAAGGCCTGCCCTGCGTCGCCGTACCGGCGAGATGGCATCAAGGAGCAACCTTGGCGATTTGCGCCTGGATCTTGGTGAGAATCGTCTGCCCGATGTTCGTTCCGGTGATCGCCAGCACAATCGCCACCACCACCGCGATGATCCCCAGGTACTCGACCGCCGTCTGCCCCTTGTCCCCGGCGCGGCGCTGCATCGCCTCGACCGTGGTGTTCTTCCAGCCGTTCACGCGGACCTTGGTCGCGACGGCCGTCTTCAGCATCAGGTCGCTCATGGTGTTCCCCTCCGGTTTCGGCTGTGCCGCTTTCGACACGAGGAACATACGGCGGAAGCGGCTCTCCGCCAGAGGGCCCGTGGGCCCAAATCCGGGCCCACGCGCTCGGTTCCAACCGGCTGCTGTCCCCCCATCGCGACACCGAAGGTCACCCCACTCCCCGCTGAGAGTCCGGCGCCGTGCCGATCCACTTCGCGGCCGCCTCGGAGCGGCGGGTGCTGTGGAGCTTGGCGAAGATGCGGTTGATGTGGTTCTTGACGGTCTTCTCGCTGATGAAGCACATGGCGGCGATCTGCTGGTTGGTCATGCCGGACGCGATGAGGTCCATGATCTCCGCCTCCCTCGTACTGAGCTGGAACTGCGACCTGTCGGGAGTGGCGGGACGGCCACTCACCCACCCTGACGAAGACTGTCCCACAGTTGGTTGCATCTGCGAAAGGACTTCCGGAGAAACTGATGAGCGCGGAGCAGGCGGGAGATCCAAATCCGCTGCTCGTACCGGTACTTGGTGCTGGGTATACGGTTGGGCGGAGGTGGTTATTCCGTATGCAGTCGCACTCGACGGCTGCCCCAGTCTCTCGGGGAGAGGTGCTTCTGGACTCTCGGTCCTGCGGAGTTGGGCCAGGAGGGCGCCCGCCGCCGTGGGGGTGAAGTGGGCCCTGCCGTCCCGGATGCCCCGGACGGCGTCGACCAGTTGGTCGGCGGTGAACTCGCCGTGGACCAGGTAGCCGCCGGCTCCTCGGCGGAGGGCCTCCTCGACGATCTCCGACTCCCTGCTGTACGTCAGCATCATGACCGGGGCGACCCGTACCAGGTACGGAAGTGCCGAGATTCCGTCCACTCCGGGCATGCGGACGTCCAGCAGGACGACGTCCGGGCCATGGCGGTCCGTGGCCTCGCAGGCCTCGCGGCCGTCCGCCGCCTCCGCTACGACCGTGATGTCCGCGCGGCCGGAGAGCAGCGCGGTGAGGCCGGCCCGGACGACCGGGTTGTCGTCCGCGACGACCACACGGAGGCCGGGCGGGCGGGTGTGGTCCGGCATGGGGTGCCTCCCTTCGGGGGTCAACAGGGTGGTGTTCCTTCGTCGGTCAGGGCCGCCAGCGGGAGTTCCAGGCGGACCTCCGTGCCCTTGGGGTGGTCGCCGCGGCCGATGTGGATACGGGCGCCGACCGAAGCGGCGCGTTCGACCATGCCGACCAGGCCGAAGTGGCCCGCCCTGCGGAGCTGTTCCAGGGTGGTGGACGGGGGGAGGCCGCTGCCGTCGTCGTGGACGCTGATGCGCAGCAGGTCGCCGTGGACGCCCGCGCGGACGTCCACGCGGGTGGGGCGGGCGTGGCGGTGGGCGTTCTCCATGGCTTCCGAGGTGATGGTGAGGAGCTGGCGGGCCACCGCGGGTGGGACGAGGGGTGCCAAGGCAGTGCCGGTGGGGTGGTAGACCGTGGGGAGACCGGTGCGGGTGCTGAAGTCGCGCGTGCGGGACGCCAGCTCGGCCAGGACGTCCGTGGCCTGGGCAGGGTCCGATTCGCGGCGCAGGTCGGCCAGTAGTTCGCGGGATTCGGCGGCCGCTCGGCGGGCCGATCGGGCGACCAGGGCGGCTTGTCGGCCGACCAGGTCCGGGTCCAAGCGGTCGGCGTTGGCCGAGGCTTCCAGGCCGTCGGCGGCCAGGGCCACGCCGTGCAGTGTCTTGGCAACCGAGTCGTGCATCTCGCGGGCGAGTCGGGACCGCTCGGCCTCCACCGCCTCGGTGACGGCGAGGCGGGCCTGGACGGTCGTCAACGCCTGGGTCGCCGCGCCGAAGCGGAGCATGAGGTTGCGGAGGCTGGAGCCGACGGCTCCCGCGATGACGCAGAGGCCGGGCAGAAGGGTCGCCTCGGCGATGCCGGGGGGCGGGTGCTTCTGGGCGGCGTGGACGAGGAGGAGGAGCAGGGCCTCGAGGCTGGCGAAGACCGCGGCTCCTCGCCAGCTGTAGACGAGGCCGGCGAGGAGGGGGGTGCAGACGCTGACGTAGGCGAGGGTGCTGTCGGGGCCCGCGGAGATGAGGAGGAGGGCGCCGAAGAGGGTGTCGGCGGCCAGGAGGGTGGGGTGGCGCAGGAGGAGGGGGCCGAAGCGCTCCCAGTCTCTGAAGAGGACGTAGGAGGTCATGAAGGTGACGACCACGGCTGCGCCCACGAGGCGGGTGGGGAGGCCGTCGCCTGCGTTGAGGAGGGCGATGGGGGTGGCCAGGGCGATCATGGCCAGGCGGAAGCCGAAGACCTGGCGGCACATGGCCTGCAGGGCGTTGACCTGGATGTCGATCGCGGGGGTCGTGGGTGGTGTGCCCCGGCCGTCGGCCGGGTTGGGGCTTCCGCCCGCATCACCCGTGCGGCCGTCGCCGGGTGCGGGTGGCCCTTGTGGGGCGGTTGCGCCGTCGGCGGGCGACCGGCCGTTCACGTCGTGTGCCACCGTCGGAGTATGAACAGGCGGCACCGGCACCGGCACCGGCCCCGTCGGCGGCGTCGTGAGTTCCGGCCGCTGCGCGGCGGCACGACCGCGCCCGCGTAACCGGCGCAGCCCGTTCCGTTCCCCTGTCATCGCCATGCCGTCGCCGCCCCTCCCTACTCGCCCGTGACCGCGCCGAAGTCAGTGCCCGAGCCGAGGATCAGGCCCGCGCCCAGGAGGATCATGGTGGCCGGGACCATGAAGGTCGTGATCATCATCGTGGCCTTGGGGACGGCCCGGGCGGCCTTGCGGCGGGCGTTCTGGGCGTCCGTGCGCCGCATGTCCTTGGCGAGGGACACCAGCGTGTCGACGATCGGCGCGCCCAGTTCCTCGCCCTGCTGCAGGGCCGTGACGAACATGGCGACCTGCTCGGAGTCGTTCCGGCGCCGCAGTTCCGCGAAGGCCTCGCGGCGGCTCATGCCGAGGTCCATCTGGCGCAGGGTGATGCGCAGTTCGTCGGCCCACGGGCCTTCGTACTTGGACGCGACCCGGTCCAGGGCCTGCCGGAAGCCGAGGCCGGCGCTCACCACGACCGCGAGGACGTCCAGGAAGTCGGGCAGGGTCCGTTCGATCACGTCCTTGCGGATGCGGATCGCCGACCAGATGCCGACCTCGGTCCAGAACGCGCCGAAGGCCAGCAGGAGGAGGGCGAACAGCAGCTGGCCCCGCATCAGGAAGACCAGGAAGCCGATGCCTCCCAGAGCGCCGTAGACGGCTCGCCGCGCCGCGTAGCGGTCGATGGTCAGGCCGCCGGGGTTGCCCGCCAGGTCGATCTTGCGGCGGTACTTGGCCACCTGCTTGGGGCCCATCAGGCGCAGCACGGTGGGGGCGTACCGCATGCCCATGCGGTCGACGAGGGAGTCGACCGCTCCGGTGCGGGTGGAGCCGACCTCCAGGGCCAAGGCGAGGTCGCCGGGGAGTTTCGCCTCGGCCCGGTACATACGGATGCCGGCGAAGGCGCCCCATACGCCGAGGCCCATCAGCAGGGCGAGAAGCAGTCCCATGGTTGCCTCCGGGCTCTCAGACGTCGATGCGGGACAGGCGGCGGATGAGGACGAAGCCGACGGCGTAGAGGGCGAAGGCGATGATGACCGCCGCCTGGCCGAAGGGGGAGCCGGTCATGCGGTCCAGGGCGCCGTCCTTCACGCCGTTCATCAGGAAGAGCGAGCCGACGCCCAGGACCGGTACGGCGTACGAGGTCATGTTCACCTGTGACAGCTGCGTCCGCACCTCCCGCCGCGTCTCCTTCCGCTCCTCCAGCGTCTCCGTGAGGTTCCGCAACGCGCTCACCACCTGCCCGCCCGCCCGGTTCGACAGCACCAGGGTGGTGACGAGGACGACCAGCTCACGGGAGGGGAGACGGTCGGCCAGTTCGCTCAGTGCCTCGTCCATCGACCCGCCCACGGCCAGCTGTGCGGAGACCTTGCCGAGTTCCTCGCCCGCCGGGGCCTCCATCTCCTCCGCCGCCATGCCGATAGCGGTGCGCAGGGCGAGGCCCGCCTGGGTTGCGTTGGCGAGGATGCGGGCCATCTCGGGGAGCTGGTTGATGAACTTCTCGATGCGTTTCTGGCGTTGCCAGTTGAGGAACTGGACGGCGACTCCGATGCCGAGCAGGCCCGCGAGCGGACCGAAGAAGGGGGCCAGCGCGGCCTGGCCGATCAGCCACAGGCCGGCGACCGTGGCGAGCATGTAGACGAAGAACTCACCCGGCGTGACGTCCAGGCCGGTGGCGGCCAGGCGGAGTTCCAGCTTCCTGCCGAGCTTGGTGCGCCGCAGGCGGCGGTCGATGCCCCGGAAGTGACGGGGGCGGCCGTCGGCCGGGACCTGCCCGGTGGCGGACAGCCGGTCGACGAGGGCCTGCCGCTGTGCCTTTCCGGTGGCGTAGGAGTGCAGCCCGGCCACGGCGAGGACGCAGGTGAGCAGGGTGACGCCGGTGGTGAGCGTGATGAGTTGGTGCAGTTCCATCGGTCGGTCCTACCTGGCTTCTCGGGTGGCGAGCTGGTCCGCGGAGCGGGCGATGCCGAAGGCCTGAGGGATGGGCTGGTTCGCCATGTAGAGGCGGTCGGCGGTGCGGCGCGGGAGGGGGAAGTACTCGAAGGCGCCGTGGATACGGCCGTCGGGTGTCATCGGCTGTGCGTGGAAGCGGGCGACCGTGACCAGGCGGTACGGGTCGCTGCCGTGGCTGTCCATCAGCGCGATCTCGGTGATGCGGCGGGCGCCGTCCGCGAACCGGGTCAGCTGCACGATGACGTCGACCGCGCTGTTGATCTGGTCGTGCAGGGCGACGAAGGGGATCTCCACGTCCGACATGGATGCCAGGGTCTGCAGCCGCATCAGCGCGTCCTCGGCGCTGTTGGCGTGGACGGTGGCCAGGGAGCCGTCGTGGCCCGTGGACATCGCCTGGAGCATGTCGAGGGACTCGCCGCCGCGGACCTCACCGACGACGATCCGGTCGGGGCGCATGCGCAGCGAGTTGCGGACGAGGTCGCGGATCGTGACCTGGCCCTTGCCCTCGACGTTGGGCGGACGCGCCTCCAGGCGGATCACGTGGGCCTGCTGGAGCTGGAGTTCGGCGGAGTCCTCGATGGTGATGATGCGTTCGCTCTCGGGGATGAGCCCGGAGAGCGCGTTGAGCAGCGTCGTCTTTCCGGTGCCGGTCGCTCCTGAGACGATGACGTTGAACTTCGCCTGCACCAGGCCCGCCAGCAGGTACACCATGGGCTCGTCGAGAGAGCCGAGGCCGATCAGCTCGTGGAGCGTGAAGGAGCGGGGGAAGCGGCGGATCGTGAGGGTGGCGCCCGTCAGGGACAGCGGCGGGATGATGACGTTGACGCGCTCGCCGGAGGGGAGTCGGGCGTCGACCATCGGGTTCGATTCGTCGACCCGCCGGTTGACCGTGGAGACGATCCGCTCGATGGTCTGCATGAGCTGGTCGTTCGAGGCGAAGCGCAGCGGTAGTTGTTCGACCCGGCCGCCGCGTTCGACGAAGATCGCGTCGGGGCCGTTCACCATGATCTCCGTGATGGAGGCGTCCTCCAGCAGGGGTTCCAGGATGCCGAGGCCCAGCGCCTCGTCGACCACCCGGCGGATCAGCTGGGAGCGCTCCACCGTGGACAGGACCGGGCCCTCGCGGCTGATGATGTGCCCGAGCACCCGCTCCAGCCGTGCTCTGCGCTCGGCGGCGGCCAGCGAACTCATCTCCGCGAGGTCGATCTCCTCCAGGAGCTTGGCACGGTAGGAGACCACCAGGTGGCCGTCCTCGCCCCGGTTGCCGTTCTCCTCGGGGGTGTTGATGCGTGCTCGCAGGCTCATGGGTCCGTGCTCCGATCAGTGGTCGAGCGGCATCGTCGCGGTTTTGCGGGCCGTGCCGAAGTCGTCCTTGCCCGGGAAGATCGAGGGGATGGTGATCTCCGCCGTGACGGTGACCTCTTCTCCGCCGCCTGCTTGCGCGCATGTGGTCTTCCCGGCCAGCCAGTCGCTCACGGCGGCTTTGCAGTCCCGCTCGTGCGGCCCCTGAAGCGAGGCACTGCGCGCCCCGGCCCGGGCCGCGGTCCCCGCCTGCTGCGCCGTGTACGAGATCAGGCCCAATTGGACGGCCCCCATGGCGACGAGGAGCAGGATCGGGAGGAAACCGAGGTACTCGAGGGCTACTTGGCCGCGATCACGGCGCTGGTGGTCGTACCTCATATCAGTCCTTCTCTTCCTCGACCGCGCCGGCGTGGCCCTTCACCTCGAACGGGAAGTCGATCGTGCCTGGGAAGAGGACGGGAACCTTGAGCCGGACGTCAGCCGTCACATAGCCGGGGGCCGGAGGGCAGTCGACCGTGGCGCCGCTCATCCACGCGTCCGACAGCTTGTCCTTGCCCGCCTGCTCGCACGCGGCCTGCCGCGCCCCCCGTTCCGCTGCCGTACCCGCCCGTACCGCCTCGTCGGCGGCATTCCCAGCGAGCGTGAAGGTGTAGCCCACCAGCACGACCTGCCACAGCACCACCAGCGTCACGATGATCGTCGGTGTCATGCCGAGGAACTCGATGGTGACCTGCCCCCGGTCCCGCTCCCCCTCCCGCTCTCCTGAGGGCACGCTCATCCCTCCCTCCGCCGCCGGAAGCTCACCGATCCCCGGTCGCCGCCCCGGAACCTGCCGCCCGCCTTCTGGGCGGCGCCCTCCGGCACCTTGACCAGCCCCAGTTCGCCCGCCAGGCCCCACAGGGCCTGCTTCACCGAGCTCTTGTTCTCCAGTTCGTGGACGCGGCCCGCGTCCACGACGCTCTGGAGTTCCTTGAAGTGGGCGGGGATCGCGGTGGCCGCGACCGCGGTGCCGGTGATCTTCTGGATCAGGGGCGGCTGGATCTCCGTGGCGCGGGTGTGCCGGTTGACGACGACGGTGGTCTCCTCGGCCTTGCGGATCTGCAGCCGGTCCCACATCCGCACCGCCCGTTTGGCGCCGCGTACGGCGACCACGTCCGGGGTGGTGACCAGCAGGGCCCGGTCCGCCATCTCCACGGCCGCCGCTCCCGCGCCGCCGATCTGGGCGCCGCAGTCGATGACGACGACCTCGTAGCGGGACCGCAGGGCGCTGACGATCTGCCGGGCGGCGCGGTCGGTGACGTCCTCGCCGCGTTCCCCTTCGGCGGGTGCGAGGAGCAGGGCGAGTCCGGTGTCGTGGCGGAAGACCGCGTCGGCCAGGACGCGCGGGGAGATGTCGGTGATGGCGGCCAGGTCGACGACGGAGCGGCGGAACTGGACGTCCAGGTAGGAGGCGATGTCGCCGGTCTGCAGGTCCAGGTCGACCAGGGCCGTGCTGCGGCCCGAGGCCTGGGCGGCCAGGGCCAGCTGGATCGCGGTGAGGGTGACTCCGACACCGCCCTTCGCGCCGCTGACCGTGACGACGGTGCCGCCGACGCCGGTGAAGACGTCGCCGCCGGCGCCGAGATGCCTGCGTACGCCGACGGACCACTGGGCGACGGCCTGCACGCGGCTGGCGAGTTCCTCGTAGCTGAGGGGCAGGGCGACCACGCCGCGGGCGCCGTAGTCCATGGCGGCCTGGAAGAGGCCGGGGCTCGCGTCGGAGGTGACGAGGACGACGCCGACGGCCGGGAAGCGCAGGGCGACTTCGCGGATCAGTTCCAGGGCGGGCACGGGGCCGATGCGCTCGTGCACCACCACGACCTCGGGCAGTTCGTCGACCGACTCGGCGGCGAGGCGCGCGAGGGTGTCGACGAGCTGGGTGGAGTCGGCCACCGGGGCGACCGGCTCGGCGTCCGGGAGCTGGCTGAGGAGGGTCGTGACGGACCGGGCCGCGTCGGCGTCACCGACTGCCGGGAGGATCCTCGTGGGCATGCGAGCCTCTCACTTGTCCTTCGCGAGTTCGTACGTCCGGTCCTGCTCCGGGACGGATGTGTCGCCGCCGGGCGCGACGAGGGCGAGGCGGACGCGCTCGGCGAACGACTCGGCGTAGGTGAGGCGCTGGGCGTCGAGGGCGGACAGCGCGAAGGTGATGGGGACGGCGTCGGTGGGCTGCCGGTCGCGGTTGCTCTCGTCGGGCTTCAGCGCGGTCAGTTCGCCGACGTCGAGGACCTTGGCGTTGGTCACGATGATCTTCGACTGATCGGGGTCCCCCTCGCGCCTGCCCTCGAAGGTGGCGTAGACGTTGACCGAGGAGCCGGGCGTGATCTTGCCGGCCACACCGGTGGCCGCGTCGATCATGATGGCGACCTCCTGCTGGCCCGGCCTCAGGGCCGGCCGGCGCACGATCATGTCGGACTGGAGCAGGGAGCCCGCCCGCAGAGTGGTGACGGCGATCTTGCCCTGGATGTCCCGCAGGTCGGTGACCGCGTTCTCCGACAGCCACCGTTCGGGCATCTTGATCTTCTCGAACTGGCCCGTGGTGAGGGTGGTGTAGGGCGGGACCTCGGACTTCAGCCGGTAGGCGGTGACCTCGGGGCCGACCTTGGACTCGACGTCGCTGATGACGGAGAGCACGCCGGCGAAGGCGCCGAGGGCGCAGAGGACCGACAGGAGCAGGAGAATCACGCCGCGGCGCTGACGGGAGTTCATGAACCGTGCAACCTCGTTGGGGGTATCGGTCGAGCGGGATCGGAGCAGTGCTGACGAGCGGTGCCAGGGCTCACCCGACGGCCGTTCGGCTCTCTAGCTGTGCGCGGGGCGGACCGGCGGGGTCGGGTGGCCCGGCCGAGCAGAAGACGCAGCGGTCGCCGATGACGTCGATGCCGCACCAGTGGCAGTTGCCGCGCCGCACGGAGGCGACCAGTTGGTAGAGGACCGGGAGGTCGGGCAGGTAGCTGCAGAACTCGATCAGTTTGCCGGTGCCCCACCAGCCGGGCGACTCCGCGGGCAGCGGGACCTCGCGCAGTCCCTGCGCCTTCCAGGACGGGGCGAGGGTGCCGGTGACCCAGTCGGACTGGAGCTGCCCCCTGGCGACCAGCATCCGGGTGGCGAACTCGGGTCCGGGCAGGGCCGCTTCGGGGGTGATCCTGACGAGTCGCGGCTCGGGGTGGGCGAGGACGCCGAACTGACTGCCGGGGAGCCAGGACTTGGCGTGCGAGGTCAGGCCGACGGGGACGCGGTCGAGCCGGGCGACGGAGTTGAGGAGCGCACCGGCGTGGATGTAGTGGACGAGCAGCCGGCCGGCCGAGGCGAGTACGCCCGGGCTGATGTCGCAGGACGCGAGCTGTCTCAACTGGCGTGCCAGGACCGCGGTCGCGAGGGGAGGCAGGTCGGGCCGGAAGAGGGCGATGCGGTCGCTCTCCAGGAGGGAGCGCAGGGTGTGGAGCCGTCGCCGCACGGCGGTGGGGGCGGCCGAGGAGCAGACCACGATGATGTGCCCGTGGTGCTCGACCAGGGTCTGCATCTCGGCGAGCGCGTGCTCCAGGGGGCGCTGGTCGACGTCCCGCAGTACGACGGCGGGCAGGGTGCGTTCGTCCTGTGGCGGCAGCGCCATGTCGGCACTGGTCACGGCAATGGCAGTTGGCACGCGCAGCTCCCCGATTCCCCTTGCCGTCGGCGCGCCGGGTTGCTCCGGCACTCCTTCGCGACTTCACTGCGTGACTACCTCAGCACTGTATCCACGGCCCTGTGAGCGGAGAACAGCGTTTGTGTAGCTCGTGAGGAACTGCCGTCGCACAAGATGCGCCAAACCGGGGCAGCCCGAGCATCTCGCCGCAGCCGCGAAACCTGTCGGGATGTGCGCGGTGCCGCCCGGACGCGTGTGGGTGAGCAGTTGGCGGAACCTCAGGACGCTGGAAAGGGGGGAGGCGACTTCCTCTGATGGATCGACATCGATCTCGTCGACCGGCCTCAGACGTGGAGCTCCGGCGGGAAGCCGGTCCAGCGGAGTTCGGCGGGGAGGTGGCCGGTGTCGTTGAAGAGGAGGACCGCCGGGGGACGGTCGGGTGTGTAGCGGATGACGGTCAGGGCCGCGTTGGCGTGGTTGATGCCCAGCCATCGCCACTTCGGTGCGTCGAGGGCGGCTCGGATGAGCCAGCCGGCGAGGAAGTTGTGGGTGACGACCAGCTCGTGCCGCGGTTCGTCTCCGACGACGGTCCCGGTGAACTCTGCGAGTGCCGCCGCCGCGAGCCGGGGGCCCTGCTCGCGTTCCTCGGCGGTGAACCGATGCAGGAACTCCATCCAGGCGTCGGCCGCCTCATGCGGCAGTTCCTCGCGTGCCGGCAGGTAGGGAAGGTAGTCGCCGGCAGCTTCGGAGCGACGGCAGGGAACTCCGTCGAGCTGCTCACCGACGAGCCGTGCGGTCTGTTCGGCGCGGGCGAGCGGGCCGTGGTGGATCGCCGCCAGCGGAACCCCGCGGAGCCGCTGCCCCAGCAGGGCGGCCTGACGACGGCCCGTATCCGTCAACTCGCTCTCGTCCGGCGATGCCTCGCCGTGACGGGCGAGATACAGGTAGCGGGCGGCGGTACCGGTCATGGATGCGTCCTTCAGAAGTCGATCTTGCGGATTTCTGGAAGGACGCCGACCCACGCGGACCGGTTCCAGGAAGCCGGAGTGCGGCCTGGCCAGGGGCACGCACCGCGGCTCGCTCTCACCCCGCCGGACGGTAGTGGCCGAGCACCCAGGCCAGCTGCGGGAACCACTCCTGGAGCCGTGACCTGGGCTTGGCCGCCACCACGCACTCGAAGAACCGGCCGTCCAGGTGGATCACGGCGACCATCAGCGCCTTGCCGTCCGGGCTCGCCTGGTAGTGGACGCTGCGGATCTCCGGCCAGCGGAACTCGATGGGCCGGCCGGACACCTCGAAGGCGACGCCGGATGCGTCGACGACGACCGCGTTGCGTTTGTCGACGGCCAGGAAGTCAGGGCCGGCGGGCCCCGGTGGGGGCGCGGCGGGGACCTGGGCGTACGGCTGCTGCATCGGCGCGTACGGAGGCGGCGCGGGCGCGTACTGCGGCGGGGGCGGGCCGAAACCGGGGCCGGGTGCCGGGTGCTGCTGGGTCATCCGTCGGGTCCTCAGTCCTCGTGGTCGCCGGGAGCGTGATCGCCGTGAGCGGCTGGTGCTGTGACATTCTCCCCGCGCGCCCGGTCCCTGGTGCCGCGGCAGGCACTAGAAGAACTCCCCCCACGGCTGGTCCCAGATCTGCTTCACGCACAGGACCAGGAACAGCAGCCCCGCCACGGCGAGCATCGCGTTGCTCACCAGGCCGTTGCGCCACTCCCGTGGTGTACGGGAGGAGTTCAGGAGCCAGATCAGGGTGCCGGCGAGGAACGGCATGAAGGCCGCGCCCAGGACGCCGTAGATGATGACCAGGCGGAAGGGCTGGCCCTGGAAGAGCAGGACCATGGGCGGGAAGGTCAGCCAGAGCAGGTAGGCGCGGAAGGGCCAGGAGCGTTCGCGGGTCCCCGAGGCGACGGCCTCGCCCTTGGCCTGCCCCTTGCCGGACAGCCGGGCCACGAAGTCGGCGAACATCAGGCTCACGCCGTGCCAGACGCCGATCAGCGAGGTGAAGGACGTGGCGAAGAAGCCGATCAGGAAGAACTTCGCCGTGGCCGCGCCGTACTCCGCCTCCAGGATGTCGGCCAGCTGGACCAGGCCCTTGTCGCCGCTCGCGATCGCGATGTTCGCCGAGTGCAGGAGCTCCGCGCCGACGAAGAGCATGGCGATCACGAAGATGCCCGTGGTGGCGTAGGCGACGCGGTTGTCGAGGCGCATGACCTTCATCCAGCCGGTGTCGGTCCAGCCCTTGGCGTTGACCCAGTAGCCGTACGCGGCGAGCGTGATGGTGCCGCCCACGCCGCCGATCAGGCCCAGCGTGTTGAGGATGGAGTCCTTCTCGTCGGGCAGCACCGGCAGGAGGCCGGCGAAGGCGTCGGGCAGGTTCGGGGTGACCCGGATCGCCAGGTACACCGTCACCACGAACATGACGCCCACCAGGACCGTCATGACCTTCTCGAACACCGAGTACTTGTTGAACCAGACGAAGACCAAACCGACCAGGCCGCAGGCGATGCCCCACCACTTCAGGTCCATCACGTCCGGGAACAGCGCCTGCAGCGGCAGCGCGCTGGACGACATCGCCGCCGCGCCGTAGACGAAGCCCCAGACCACGACGTACACGGCGAAGAACCATGTGGTCCAGCGGCCGAGGCTCGCCCAGCCGTCGAACAGGGTGCGGCCCGTGGACAGGTGCCAGCGGCCCGCCGCCTCGGCGAGCGAGATCTTCACCAGGCAGCCGACGACCGCCGCCCACAGGAGGGTGTATCCGAAGTTGCTGCCGGCGATGAGGGTGGCGACCAGGTCTCCGGCGCCGACGCCGGTCGCTGCGACGACGATGCCGGGCCCGATGTACTTCCAGCTCGCCTTACGGGGCTGTACCTGTCCGGGCGCGTCGTGGTCCGTGGTGTTTCCCGTGGTGTCCGCCATGCAGATCAAGAAACCGCAAGGGGCCCGAGCCGACAAGAGGGCGCGGCGGGAATCACCCTAGGGCTGTCGTCCGCCGCAGCCGTCCGACCCACAGGTGCCGAGTTCGAACCACACCGTCTTGCCCGGCCCTTCCCGGTGGCAGCCCCAGCGCTGGGCGAGCGCGTCCACCAGGAACATGCCACGGCCGTTCTCCGCGGTGCCCGCGTCCAGTACCCGCGGCACCCGGGGCTCGGTGTCGGAGACCTCGCAGCGCAGTACGCCGTGTGCGGCGAAGAGGGTGAGGCGGAAGCGGCTTCTGGCGTGCACCGTCGCGTTGGCGGCCAGTTCGCCGACGAGCAGTTCGGCCACGTCCGCCACGTCACCGCGCTCGGCGAGCCCCCAGTCCTCCAACTGCCTGCGCACGTCCGCACGTGCCTCCCGCACGGCTAAGGCGTTGGGGGCGTACTCGACACTCAGGTGGCCCGCTCCCAGGGGTGGTTGCGGGAACGGTCCGGAGTCGGCGTCGGGGTCCGGGAGGCGTCGCCCGGAGAGTCGCAGCATGCGTCCAGGGTGACCCGGGGGGTGGTCCGGCGCAGGGGGAGGACTACCTGATCCCCTACCCGCTCGTGCAGGTGGGGGCCGCGCGCAGGGCGGGCATCAGAAGGACCCTAGGCGTACTGGAGGCGGACCGTGGCGCCCTCGGCGTCGTCGCGGATGTCGACGTACGCGCAGACCTGGCGGGCGTACCACAGGCCGGGCCCGGGCTCCTGGCCGGTGGCCGGCGGCGGGACGAAACCGGCGAGGGGGTCGCCGACCGGGCGGGCCGAGCGCAGTTCGCACACGCAGGCGGGCGCCTCCCCCCACAGCAGGGCGGTGCCGTCCAGCGGTGCCAGGGCCGCCGCTGTCTCGGTGACGGCCGTGGCGAACAACTCGGCGTCGGCGGCGGGAAGTCCCCGGGCTTCCGCCCAGGCCCGCACGGCGGTGGAGTGCGGCTCGGCCAGGGGCTGCGCGTCTGCCGGGGGCAGCGGCAGGGGCACGGCGTCGAGTTCCGCGGTGAGCCGCGTGGGCTCCTCGTAGACGTCCGTGCCGGGGTGGGCGCGGCGGGCCGTGGCGACGACGGCGGGCCCCGCGGTGCGGGTGTCGTACGCGCACAGGACGGTCGTGGCCAGGGGGGCGAAGAGGAGGTTGGCGAGGGCCTCGTAGCGGATCCACTCGGTGGTCTCGCGTGCGGAGCGGCCGGCGCGCCCGCTCCAGACGGGCTCCATGAGGAAGTGGATCCGGCCGCCGGGGCCCGCGTGGCCGGTGACGTGGGCGGCGGCCCGGGCGATAGCGTTGGCGGCGGAGCCGGTGTACCAGTCGGTGTGCGGGACGCAGACGACGTCCTTCGCGTCACGGCCGAGGGCGTCCCGCAGGAGGTCCAGGTTGCGGGGGTCGCAGATGGCGACGGGCGGTGGTTCGCCGGCGGCGGTGAGGCCTTCGCCGAGGAAGGGCAGGGCGGCGGCCACGAAGTCGTCGTCGGAGTCGAAGACGGTCATGCGGTGGTCGAACGCGGCGGGCTCGGCGGGCTCGGCGGGTTGTCGGATCTTCATGTGGTCCCTCCGGGATGTGGGCGGGTTCGCCAGGGTCCGCGTGGGGGGCGGTCAGCGCTGTGCTGTCACCCAGGCGGCGATCTGGCTGCGGTTGCTGAAGCCGAGCTTGCCGAGGATGCGCTCCACGTGGCCTTCGGCGGTG
Source organism: Streptomyces djakartensis (assembly GCF_014651075.1). Lineage (GTDB taxonomy): Bacteria > Actinomycetota > Actinomycetes > Streptomycetales > Streptomycetaceae > Streptomyces > Streptomyces djakartensis. The sequence continues at coordinate 184,388 of NZ_BMWE01000001.1, forward strand.
CGGCGGGCGATCACCAGCCGGTCGGCGATCTGCTGGTTGGCGAGCCCTTCGGCGACGAGCCGGGCGACCTCGGTCTCGCGGGGGGTGAGGCGGACCGTGGTGTCGTCGTACGCGGTCGGGGACTCTCCGGGGTGCGGACGGGCCGGTTCCTGCAGGGCGTGGCCGACGAGGTCGGCGAAGCCGAGGGCGCCGCCTCGCCGGTGGGCCCGTTCGAACTCGTCCTGCCCCAGGGCCCGGGTGGCCCGCTCCTCGCTGTCCCGGCGTACGGAGTTCAGGGTGCGGGCGCCCCAGCGGGCGGCGTCGATGTCGGCCCAGACGCGGTCGGCGCCGCCGAGCAGCACGGCCGCGTCCCGGTGGGCGCCGCGGGCGGTGGCGACGGCCGCGAGCAGGTCGAGGGTGAGGGCGATGCCGATGACGTCGTGGACGGCGAGCATCAGGCGCAGGGCCTGCCGGGCGTGCCGCTCGGACCGGGGCAGGTCGCCGCGCACGGTGTGCGCGAGGGCGAGCATGTGCAGCACATAGGACCGTACCCACTGCTCCTCGTGCCGCTCGCACAGCCGCAGCGCTCTCTCGCACACCGCGACGGCACGGTCGGCCTCGCCCAGGAAGCCCAGCGCGCAGGCGAGTTGAACCTGGTCGAAGCCCAAGAGACTCAGGTGCTGGCCGGGCACGGGGCCGCGGGCGACGGTGGTCTCGAAGTGTTTCAGCGCGCCCGGCAGGTCGTCGCCGAACAGCTTCAGGAGGCCGAGGACGTGCTCGGCGTGGGCGGCCTCGGCGGCGTCGCCCAGTGCCCGGGCGAGGGCGAGGGCGGCCCCGGCGTCGCGGGAGCCGCGGGGGAGGTCCTGGGTGACGGCGGCCAGCAGCCCGGCGGCCCACAGTGCGCGGGCGCGTTCCCGGGTCGGCTCGGGCGCGGCGGCCAGGGCCCGGTCGAGCCAGTACAGTCCCTCGCGCGGTGCGCCGCAGGCGTGCCAGTAGAACCAGAGCGTGCCGGCGATCCGCAGTCCGGTGAGTTCCTCTCCGGGGGTGGAGAGGCTGAAGTCCAGGGCGGCGCGCAGGTTGTCGCGGTCGGCGCGCAGCCGTGCCACGGTCTCCGGCTGCCCTGGCCCGAACCAGCCGCGCTCACACTCCTGCACGCGCCGCAGCATCCAGTCCCGCTGCCGCCGCCGGGCGGCGTCCTCCTCCCCCGCGGTCCGCCGTAACTGCTCGAGTCCGTACTCCCGCAGCGTGTCGAGCAGCCGGTACCGGACGCCGCCGGGGCCCGGCTCCCGGCACAGCACGGACTTGTCCACCAGCCCGGAGACGGCGTCGAGAACGTCGTCGGCACGAAGGCCCGGAACGGGCCGGGCACACGGGGCGCCTCCGGCGACGAAGGCCGGGGACCGGTCCGGAACGCCCGGGGCGGGCACGGGCGGGACCGGAACACCCGGACCGGACACCGCCGAAGGCCCCGCCACGCCGCCCTCACCGGGCCCCGGCAGACACGAGGCCAGGGCACCGGGGCCGGGCGCCGCCGAGGACCCCACCACGCCCCCGGCACCGGATCCCGGCAGGCCGGAGGGCAGGGCACCGGGGCCCGGCACCGGCAAGGGCGAGACCAGGGCACCCGAACCGGCTACCGGCAGATGCGGAGCGGGAACGCCCGGACCGGACACCGCCGAAGACCCCGCCACGCCGCCCTCACCGGGCCCCGGCGGGCGCGAGGCCGGGGTACCGGGGCCGGGATTGGGTGAGGGCGGTGGCGGCGCGATGGCGGGGATGCCTTCGAGGGGGATGTGCGTGGGCTCGGGGCGAGGCGAGGGCAGGGCGGCGAGGACGTCGTCCGGCCGTGCTTCCCCCGTGCCGCCGTCGGGCGCCGGCAGCGTCACGGTTCCCGCGAGTGCCTGCGCGGCCCGGGTGCGTCGGCCGGGCGCCACCGTCCGCACGGTCCCGTCGGCGGACCCGGCGGCGGGCTCCGGCAGGAGGCTCTCCGCCCGCGCCGGGCCGGATTCCCGCCCGGCGCCCGCCGTCCCGTGGTCGTCCGCGCACACCGCCTCCGCCGTCTCCAGGTCGAAGCCGCCGGCCAGGACCGACAGCCGGGCCCACACCAGCCGCTCGGGCCCGGTGCACAGGTCGTGGCTCCAGGCGACGGCCCCCCGCAGGGTCTGGTGGCGGGGCTGGGCCGCGGGGCTGCCGGTGGTGAGGAAGCGGTAACGGTCGTCGAGGCGGTCCAGCAGCTGGTCCACGTCGAGCACGCGCATGCGGACCGCGGCGAGTTCGATGGCGAGGGGCAGACCGTCCAGGCGGCGGCACAGGCGGGCCACGGACGCGAGGTTGCCGGGCGTGAGACGGAAGCCGGGGACGACCGCGGCGGCCCGGTCGGCGAAGAGCGTCAGGGCCGGATAGCCCTCGGCGGCGGACGGGTCGTCGTCCGGGTCGGGCACCGGCAGCGGCCGTACCTCCAGCAGGTGCTCCTCCGTGAGGCCGAGCCGGTGCCGGCTGGTGGCGAGGACACGGACCCCCTCGGTGCCGTGCAGCAGTGCCGCGGCCAGCCGCGCGCAGGCACCCGCCAGGTGCTCGCAGTTGTCGACGACCAGCAGCAGCCGCCGCTCCCGTACCTGCTCGACGAGGGCGTCCAGCGGCGGCTGGGCGGAGTGGTCGTGAAGTCCCAGCGCGTCGGCGGCGGCGAGGGGGACGAGCGCCGGGTCGTACAGCCCGGAGAGATGCACGAAGCGCACGCCGTCCGGGAACGCCCGCTGCACACGGGCCGCGATGCGCGCGGCGAGCCGGGTCTTGCCGACGCCGCCCGGCCCGGTCAGTGTCACCAGCCGTGCCCGGGCCAGCAGTTCGCGGCCCTCGGTCAGTTCGCCACGCCGGTCGACGAAGCTGGTCGTCTCGACCGGCAGCTGGTTGTCCCGTCGTGGCGCTGATCCGCCCATGATCAGCCAGTCCTCTGGGGGTGTGGTCCAAGGAGCCGGATACCCGGCTCCCTTTGTGCGGGCTCCCACTCTGTCCCTGTGCGTACACATATGCACGCGCGCGTCACACCCGCGGGTGTACTTCGCCGAGGACACGTCGGCCACAGCGCCGCATGCGTACACTGCACGGCCACTTTCAGCCTTGACCTGCTCATGCCATAAGCAGAACGATATGCGCCACCCGCACACGCACGTCGCACGGAACAACCCCACCTCCCACAAGGAGATTTCATGCGACTTCGCTCAAGAGGCCCCGGTGCCGGCAGACGCACCGCGGCTCTCGCCGCCCTCCTCGCACTCGCCCTCGCGGCTCCCCTGTCCGCGACGACGCCGGACGCCACCGCCGACAGCGCCCCCAAGGCGGCCCCGACGGCCGACGACATCCGGCAGTACGAGATCCACCTGCACTCGACGGCCAAGGACCGCACGGCACTGCAGCGCACGGGTGTGACCGTCGACGAGGTGCACGGCCACGGGGTCGTCGTCTCCGGCCGCGCGGACCAGATCAGGAAGCTGCGCGCGCTGGGCTACGAGGTCACCCCGCTCGGCTCCGTGCCCGACCGCTCCGCCGGCGAGGGCGACGTCCGGCTCTTCGACTTCCCGTCCGCCGACTCGCGCTACCACAACTACGCGGAGATGACAGCCGAGATCAACGCGATCGTCTCGGCGAATCCGTCGATCGCGAGCCGGCGCGTGATCGGCAAGTCGTACCAGGGCCGGGACATCGTCGCGGTCAAGATCAGCGACAACGTGGGCAGCGACGAGTCCGAGCCGGAGGTGCTGTTCACGCACCACCAGCACGCCCGTGAGCACCTGACCGTCGAGATGGCGCTCTACCTGATGCGCGAGCTGACCTCCGGCTACGGCTCCGACTCGCGCGTCACCGGCATGGTGAACAACCGTGAGATCTGGATCGTGCCGGACATCAACCCGGACGGCGGCGAGTACGACATCGCCACCGGGTCGTACCGGTCATGGCGCAAGAACCGGCAGCCCAACTCCGGCTCCTCCTACGTCGGTACGGACCTGAACCGCAACTGGAACTATCGCTGGGGCTGCTGCGGCGGTTCCTCGGGCTCGGCGTCCTCCGACACCTACCGCGGCAGTGCGGCGGAGTCCGCGCCCGAGGTGAAGGTCGTCGCCGACTTCGTGCGCAGCCGGGTCGTCGGCGGCAAGCAGCAGATCAGGGCGGCCATCGACTTCCACACGTACAGCGAGCTGGTGCTGTGGCCGTTCGGCTACACGTACTCCGACACGACGACCGGGATGACCGCGGACGACCACGCGGCGTTCAAGGCGGTCGGGCAGAAGATGGCCGCGAGCAACGGCTACACCGCCGAGCAGTCCAGCGACCTGTACATCACGGACGGGTCGATCGACGACTACCTCTGGGGCGCGCACAAGATCTTCGGGTACACCTTCGAGATGTACCCGAGTTCCGGCGGTGGCGGGTTCTACCCGCCCGACGAGGTGATCGAGCGGGAGACCTCCCGTAACCGGGACGCGGTGCTGCAGTTGCTGGAGAACGCGGACTGTATGTACCGGTCGATCGGGAAGGAGAGCCAGTACTGCGGCTAGTCGGCGTCTTCCTCGAAGTAGGCGTCCAGTACCGCGTCCAACTCGCTGTCCCACCGCGCGAAGTGACTTCTGGCCGGTGCCTCGATCTCGATCGGGTACCAGCGCCGGTCAGGAGTGTGGACGGTGACGGTGTAGCGCTTGCCGAAGCGGGCGGTCTCGGTCTCGACCGCCCCGATCTCGTCCCAGCGGAACTCGCACTCCTGGTCGTCCAGGGACAGTCGTACGCCCCTGTGGTCGGCGACCATCCTCGCGCGGCGGTCGGACGCCTCGAAGACGGGGCCGTCCACCGGGGTGTCCTCCTCCGGCCCGGAGGAGGACGCCTCCGCCGTCTCCTGCGCCGTCTCCTGCGGCTCGGGGGCGGCTTCCTCGGCCTCGGTGACCTCAGGCTCCTCCTCCGGCCCCTCGTCCTGCGCCCGTCCGGACGCGGGTGACGTGAGCCCGGGGATGAAGGCCGGGTCGAATCCGGCGCCCTCCAGGGGCTGGCTGCTCGAACCTATGCGCTGCTCCACAGCCCAGCAGTATGGTCGACGAACCTGTGCCGTACACAGCCAGCCCCTGCATCGTTACCTGACGCCTACACGATGACGCCCGTACGACGACGCCTGCACAACGGCGCCCGCACAACGGCGCCTACACGAACAGACTGAGCACAGCCGCCACCGCGAACCCCGCCACCAACAGCACACTCTCCAGCACCGTCCAGGTCTTGAGCGTGTCCCGCTCGCTGATGCCGAAGTACTTGGCGACCATCCAGAAGCCGCCGTCGTTGACGTGTGAGGCGAATATGGAGCCCGCCGAGATGGCCATGATGACCAGCGCGACGAACGCCTGTGAGTGGTCGCCCTCCGACAGCAACGGCGCCACGATGCCGGCCGTCGTCACGATCGCCACCGTCGCCGAGCCCTGGGCGACCCGCAGGACCACGGAGATCAGGTAGGCGAGGACGATCACCGGGAGGCCCACGCCGTTGAACGTGTCCGAGAGGGCCTGGGCGACGCCGCTGCCCTTGAGGACCGCCCCGAAGACACCGCCCGCGCCGACCACCAGCAGGATGTTGCCGACCGGCTTCAGGGACGCCGTCGACACCGTCTCCAGGGACTTGCGGGACCAGCCGCGCCGGATGCCGAGCAGGTAGTACGCGCAGAACAGCGCGATGGTGAGGGCCACGAAGGGGTTGCCGAAGAACTCGACCACCGAGCGGAGGGTGGACGGGGCGAGGGCGATCGAGGAGAAGGTCGCGGCGAGGATGAGGACCAGCGGTGTGCCGATGATGCCGAGGACCGTGCCGAGGGGCAGCGGGTGCTCGCTCGGCGCCACCCCGGCGGCCCGCTGCTCGTCGACGACGGCCTGCTTGGCCTCCTCCGCCGCCTCGACCATGTCCTGCGGCACGGCGACGAAGATGCGGCGGCCGATCCACGCCGAGTACGCCCACGCCGCCACCACGGCCGGCAGACCGCAGACGACGCCCATGAGGATGACCCAGCCGAGGTCCACGTGGAGGAGACCGGCGGCGGCGACCGGGCCGGGGTGCGGCGGCAGGAAGGCGTGCGTGACGGACAGACCGGCCAGCAGGGGCAGGCAGTAGAGCAGGATCGACTTGCCGGAGCGCTTGGCGGCGGCGTAGACGATCGGGGCCAGGACGAAGATGCCGACGTCGAAGAAGACCGGGATACCGAAGATCAGGCCGGTCAGGCCCATGGCGAGCGGGGCGCGCCGCTCGCCGAACATGCCGAGCAGGCGGCGGGCCAGCACCTCGGCGCCGCCGCTGACTTCGAGGATCGCGCCGAGCATGGTGCCCAGGCCGATGATGATGGCGACATGGCCGAGGATGCCGCCCATGCCGGACTCGATGGTGGAGACGGCGTCCGACTTCTGGACCGTGCCGAAGAGTTCGGTGACCGACAGGCCGGCCGCGAGGCCGACGGCTATGGAGACCGCGAGCAGCGCGACGAACGGCTGCAGTCTCACCCTGATGATGAGGAAGAGCAGGAGCGCGATACCGAGCGCTGCGGTGAGCAGGAGTCCGGCCGTGCCGTCCACGAGGAGGAGCAGGCCTCCCGTGTGGGGTGGGGTCTCGGCGGGGGCGGACACGGCGAGCGAATGGGACATTCGGGGGTCCTCTACGTAAATGCATACAGCTTCTGGGTAGGGGGGAGCGCGGCGCGGCGCATCGAGGGCGCCGCACCTCACGGACGTGCGGGGGTTGAGGGGGTGTCAGCCGAGGACGGCGAGCGCGTCGATCTCGATGAGGAGACCCGCGGGAAGGCCGACGTAGACCGTGGTGCGCGCGGCGGGCGGCTGGGTCAGGTCCTGCTCCCCGAAGTACGCGTCGTAGATCCCGTTGAACTCGGCGAAGTGGGCCACGTCCGTCAGATAGACGCGGATCATCATCACGTCGTCCCAGCCGGCGCCGCCCTCCTCGAGGATGGCCTTGACGTTGGCCAGGGTCTGGAGGGTCTGCTCGCGCAGGCCCGGCCCGGCGGGCGTGGGCGGCTTGCCCTCCTCGGCGGGCAGGAAGCCGACCTGGCCGGCGACCTGGAGGATGTTGCCCTTCTTCACACCGTGCGAGAACCTCGCCGGCGGGGTGGTGTGGGTCCTGGGGGTGAGTGCGGTCTTGTCCGTCATACGGTGCCCTTCGATGGTGTTCTGCCGGAGTACTCCCCGCTGATGGCGTCCGCCGTGCGGCGCACCAGCGGCAGGAGGGTGAGGAGTTCGTCGGCGGTGACGACGACGTTCGGCGCGGAGACCGACATCGCGGCGACGACCCGGCCGTCGGCGCCGCGGATGGGTGCGGCGACGCAGTTGATGGACTCCTCGTGGCCGCCGAGGTCGGTGGCCCAGCCCTGTTGGCGCACCTTCTCCAGCTCGCGCAGGAACGCGGTGGCGTCGGGTGTCGAACGGGCCGTGTAGGCGGGGTAGTCGAGCTTCTCCGCGACCGCCCGCCGTTCGTGCTCGGGCAGGTCGGCGAGGAGCAGCTTGGCGACGGCGGCGACGGTGATGGCGACGGGCTTGCCGATGCGGGAGTACATCCGCACGGGGTAGCGGCTGTCGACCTTGTCGATGTAGAGGACCTCGTTCTCCTCGTACACGGCGAGGTGCACGGTGTGGCCGCAGCTCTCGTTCAGGCGGACCAGGTGAGGGTGGGCGATCTCGCGGACGTCGAGGTTCTCCATCGCCTCCTGGGCGAGCGCGAAGAGCCGGGCGCCGAGGCGGTAGCGCTGGTCGGACTGGCGGTAGACCAGGCCGTGCTCGTGCAGGGTGCGCAGCAGGCGCAGCGCCGTTGACTTGTGCACGCCGAGGCGGTCGGCGACCTGCCCCAGGTCGGCGGGACCCTCGGCGAGCAGCGGAAGGATGCTGAGCGCGCGGTCGACGGTCTGGCTCATGGCGTACGTACCTCCTCGTCGGCCCGCTGGGTGTCCTCGGTCCAGCCCGGGCCGAGTCGCAGTCTCCCCCATGCGGTGTCGTCCAGGGCGACGAGCCGGTCGGCGTGCTGGCGCGCGGGCGGTGCGGCGAGGTCGCCGGGGACGGTGAGGGCGGCGGCGGCCATCAGGTGCCCGTGCCGCAGCCGGTCCCGTACGGGCAGTCCGCGCAGGGTGGCGGAGAGGAACCCGGCGGCGAAGGCGTCGCCGGCGCCGACGGCCGCGACGACGTCGACGCGCGGGGCGCGGACCAGTGTGGCGGTGCCGTCCGCGTCCTGAGCGCCGGCGGTGTCCCGGTCGAAGGCGACGGCGCCGCCCGGGCCCAGCTTGACGACGACGAGGCCGGGTTCGGGCAGCGCCTCCCGGATGGCGGACGCGCCGTGCAGTCCCCATGCGTCGAGGGCCTCGTCGGCCCCCACGAAGACGATGTCCGCGCGGCGGGCGAGGTCGAGCAGGACCCGCGGCCCGTCCGCGTCGGGCCACAGACCGGGCCGGTGGTTGACGTCGAAGGAGACGAGCGGCCTCTCGGGGCCCGGCTCGGTCAGTTCCCACAGCAGGTCGAGGCAGTCGCCGGACAGCGCCGCCGTGATCCCCGACAGGTGCAGGACGCGCCCGGCACGTACCGCCGCGAGGTCGACCGTGCGGACGGACATCGCCGAGGCGGCCGAGCCGGCCCGGTAGTACGCCACCTCGTGGGCCTGGTCGGCCCGGTCCCCCGCGGTGCGGAAGTAGATGCCGGTCGGACGCGCCGGATCACGCCGCACGGACGTGACGTCGACGCCGTACGCGCCGATCTCCTGGAGGAGATGGTCACCGAAGCCGTCGGAGCCCACGGCGCTGACCCACCGCGCGGAATGTCCGGCGGCGGCCAGCCCGCACGCCACGTTGGACTCCGCGCCGCCGATCCCCCGGTGGAAGTCGGGAACGTCGGCGAGCCGGCCCGGCCTGGAGGGCAGGAACGTGACCATGGACTCGCCGAGCGCGACGACATCCACGACGTCGGTGGCGTCGCCGGGTCCGGTGGGGGTCACGATGCTCTCAGCTCCTCGTCGGGCCGGCCGGTGGCGGTTTCATTGACCGGGGGTGGCCGAGATGTTAGACAGCGTTGAGCGATATACGCAATGGATGTTGCAGTAAGTGCAACGCCGCTGATCAGGGAGGTTCCATGACAGCTGACTCCGCCGCCGAGCCCCTCGCCCGGCTCGCCGCCGAGCGCGTCGACCACCGCTTCAAGGGCCTCCCGCCGGACGCCGACGGACTGACGGTCGGCGAGCTGGCCGCCCAGCGCCGGAACCTCTTCACCGGCGGCTTCACCACGCCCGTGCTCGCGCTGTCCGCCGAGCGCCTGGAGCACAACCTGAAGCTCATGGAGGTCTACGCGGACCGGCACGGCCTGGCCTTCGCTCCGCACGGCAAGACCTCCATGGCCCCGCAGCTGTTCCACCGGCAGATCGAGCACGGGGCGTGGGGCATCACCCTGGCGGTGCCGCACCAGGTGCGGGTGGCGCGGGCGTTCGGGATCCGGCGGGTGTTCCTCGCGAACGAGCTGGTCGACCCGGCGGCCCTGCGCTGGGTGGCCGCCGAGCTCGACTCCGACCCGGAGTTCCGCTTCGTCTGCTACGTCGACTCCGTGCGCGGGGTGGAGCTGATGGACGCGGCGCTGCGCGGCACCTCGCGCCCCGTGGACGTCGTCGTCGAACTCGCCGCCGGTGAGGGTGCCCGTACGGGTGTCCGTACGGAGGCGGAGTGCGCGGCGGTGGCGGACGCGGTGGCGGGCACCCGGACGCTGCGGCTGGCCGGCGTGGCGGGCTACGAGGGCGAGGTGCCGCGGGCCGACCCGGAGCGGGTGGCCGCGTGGCTGCGGCGGCTGGTCGCGCTCGCCGTCGACTTCGACAAGGCGGGGCGCTTCGACGGCCTGGACGAGATCGTCGTCAGCGCCGGAGGCAGCGCCTGGTTCGACGCGGTCGCGGACGTCTTCGCGGACATCCCGGAACTCTCCCTTCCGGTGCTGAGGTTGCTGCGCTCCGGGGCGTACGTCTCGCACGACGACGGCCACTACCGCAAGCTGACCCCGTTCAACCGGGTGCCCGAGGAGGGCGCTCTGGAGCCGGCGTTCCGCCTGTGGACGCAGGTGGTGTCCCGGCCGACGGCCGGGCAGGCCTTCGTCAACGCGGGCAAGCGGGACGCGGCCTACGACCTCGACCTGCCGTTCGCCCAGGTGGTCCGCCGGGACGGTGCCGAGCGCCCGGCCGACGGCGTGTCGGTGACGGCGCTGTCCGACCAGCACGCCTGGCTGCGCACCACGCCGGAGGCGGACCTGGAGGTCGGTGACTGGGTCGGCCTGGGCCTGTCCCACCCGTGCACCTCGTTCGACAAGTGGCCGCTGATCCCGGTCGCGGAGGCGGACGGCGCGGTCGTCGACTACGTCCGTACCTACTTCTAGGAGGACGCCGCATGGAAGAGCTCGTCATCCGGGACGCGGACGTCGTGGACGGTTCCGGCGGGGACTCCTACCGGGCCGATGTGGTGGTCGACGGCGGCCGGATCGTGGGAATCGTCAAGGAGGCGGCCATGGCCGGCTGCCAGCGTCCGAAGGCGCGCCGGGAGCTGGACGCGGACGGGCTCGTCCTCTCCCCCGGCTTCATCGACATGCACGCCCACAGCGACCTGGCCCTGCTGCGCGACCCCGACCACAGCGCCAAGGCCGCGCAGGGCGTCACGCTGGAGGTCATCGGCCAGGACGGGCTGTCGTACGCGCCCGTCGACGACCGCACGCTCGACGAGGTGCGCCGCGCGATCGCCGGGTGGAACGGCCCGGGGGACGACATCGACTTCGACTGGCGGACGGTGGGCGAGTACCTGGACCGGCTGGACCGCGGGATCGCCGTCAACGCGGCCTACCTCATCCCCCAGGGCACGGTCCGTGCGCTCGTCGTCGGCTGGGAGGACCGGGAGGCCACCCCGCAAGAGCTGGACCGGATGCGGCGGTTGGTCGCCGAGGGCATGGAGCAGGGCGCGGTCGGCATGTCGTCCGGGCTGACGTACACGCCCGGCATGTACGCGAAGGACGCCGAACTGACCGAGCTGTGCCGGGTGGTGGCGTCGTACGGCGGCTACTACTGCCCGCACCACCGCTCCTACGGCGCGGGCGCCCTGGAGGCGTACGAGGAGATGGTCGCCCTGGCCCGGGAGGCGGGCTGCTCCCTCCATCTCGCCCACGCCACCATGAACTTCGGCGTGAACAGGGGCCGGGCGCCCGAGCTGCTGGCCCTGCTGGACGCGGCGCTGGCGGCCGGGGCCGACATCACCCTGGACACCTACCCCTACACACCTGGCTGCACGACCCTCGCGGCGATCCTGCCGAGCTGGGCGAGCGAGGGCGGCCCGGAGCGGACCCTCGAGCGGCTGTCGGACGAGGAGACGGCGGCGCGCATCCGGCACGACCTGGAGGTCACCGGCTCGGACGGCTGCCACGGCGTGCCCGTCGACTGGGACACGATCGAGATCTCGGGCGTGGGCGACCCGGCACTGGCGGAGTTCGTCGGCCGGACGGTCCAGGAGTCGGCGGACATCCGGCGCGAGGCCCCCTGGGTGACGGCGCGTGGGCTGCTGCTGGCCGACCGGCTGGCCCCGACGATCCTCCAGCACGTCGGGCACGAGGAGAACGTCCTGGCGATCATGCGCCACCGGGTGCACACCGGCGGCTCGGACGGCATCCTCCAGGGCGCCAAGCCGCACCCGCGCGCGTACGGCACGTTCCCGCACTATCTCGGGCACTACGTGCGGGAGTTGGGAGTGCTGTCGCTCGAGGAGTGCGTCGCGCACCTCACCTCGCGACCGGCGGCCCGGCTCCGGCTGCCTAACCGGGGGCTGGTGCGTGAGGGACACGTCGCCGACCTGGTGCTCTTCGATCCGGCGACGGTGGCGGCCGGGTCGAGTTTCGCGGAGCCCCGGGTGCTCCCCACGGGCATCCCGTACGTGCTGGTCGACGGGCGGTTCGTGATCGAGGACGGCCGGCGCACGGACGCCCTGGCGGGCCGGGCGGTCCGCGGGATCCCTCCCGCGTGACCGCCCGCCCCGGGGCTCTTCCCTACGGCTTGGGCAGGGTGCAGCCGCTCGCGCTCAGGTCGAGCTTGTTGTCGATGCCGAAGCAGGACGGGATCTGGTAGGTCTGCTGGGCGTAGTTGATGCCCTTGCGGACGGTCACGTCGCCGTTCGCGTCGACCTCACAGGGGTTGTTCACCGTGCAGCGCTCGCCGTCCTCGTTGCCGGTGTTGTTGATGGCGACGACCTTGCCGGTGGCCTGGTCGACGACGGGCGAGCCCGACGTGCCGCCGATGGTGTTGCAGGCGGAGGTGTAACGGACGGAGTCCTTCCAGGTCCAGCCGCCCTCCTTCAGGGTGGGCACGAACCCGTCGATGTCGCAGCTGTAGATCCGCTTCCAGTAGCCGGAGGGGATGCTGATGGCGGTGCCGGCGACCGGGTGGCTGTCGTTCAGGGTCAGCGCGTTGATGCCGTACGAGCTCTTGATCTGCCCGTACGTGGTGGTGAGCTGGTAGAACGCGACGTCCGTGTCGGTCATCGTGCCGTACGCGAGCTTGGCGGCGCGCAGGGTCGCCACGCGCGTGCCGGAGGCGTTCAGCAGGCCGAAGGTGCGGCTTGAGGCCTGGTCGACGCGGACCTCGCCGGGGGCGGGGAAGCCGCCGTCCAGGCAGTGGCCGTTGGTCATCACCAGCGCCGGGTCGTTCTCCTCGGAGTCCGGCATGCGGACGACAGAGCCGGAGCAGTTGCTGAGCGCGACGGTGCCGGCGAAGTTGACGCCCTTGGCCGTCGGGTTGGTGATCCCGGACAGGGTGTCCGTTGCGGACGAGACCACGTCCGTGACGGCGGACGTGACCTGGCCCGCGTCCGCGGCCTTGCCGACGCCCGTGGGGGCGGCCTCGGCAGCGGTCGCGGGAGCCGCGCCGGCCCCGGCTATCGCCAGGGCGAAGAACGCGGCGGCGAGAGGTTTTCTCATGGGGGGTCCCCTCTTGCGACGGAGGCGGCCGGAAAACCTCCGGCCGCCCGCAGTGTTGTCATGTGCATTGTGAGGGGGTGGGACGCCGGGGCACAAGGATTGGCATCCGGCACGGACGGCGGCGCTCCTGCCCTCGGGGCGGCACGCCCGGCCCAAGTAGTTCTATCAGGCCCGCTGTTGGCGGACGTCCGCGACCGCCGCGTCGATGTACGTCATGAGCGTCGCGCCACCGACCGTGATCCGCGCGCCCAGCTCGCGGCACCGCTGCTGACGGGCCGGAGTGACCCGGCCGGCGAAGAACACGGCCGGGCCGTCGAAGAGTCCGCGCTCCCGCCAGCCCTGGAGGTCGCTGAACCCGGCGTCCCGGTCGGTGCCGCGCGCGACATCGGAGATCAGCAGGTCGACGGGGACGGTGCGCAGGAGATGCTCGGCCTCCCGCCCGTCCACGGCCAGCAGCACGTCGGCGCCGCGCTCCTCCAGAGCGCGGGCGTAGGTCGCGTTGTTCTGTGGATGGTCATCGACCCATAGGATCCGGATGCCCCCGTACTCGCCCCGAGTGCCCGGCTCCCCGCGCCCGCGCTCCTCGTCGTCGGGCACCGGGGCCACCGGGGTCACGCCGCCCTCCTGAAGCTGCCTCACCAGCTCGTCCACCTGCGGGAGCCGCATCCACTCCTCGACGAGGTGGACGAAACCCTGGTCGCGTGCCAGGGCGGGGAACGCGGTGGGAAGTTCCTCCTCCAGCCGGGCCAGGGCCGTCGCCCGGCTGTCGACGTCCTCCGGCTCCGGTGCCGCCAGCCCGTGCCCGGTCACCGAGTCCACCGTGATCCGCCACGACTCCCCGTCCGCGGGGGCCGTCTGGCTCAGCACCCTCCGGGCCACCCGGTACTCGAGGAACTCACGGGCCGCGTGCGCGTAGGTGCCGTCGCCGGTCACGAGGAGCCGGTAGAACTCCGCGTACAGGTGCTGCAGCAAAAGCGTCCTGACTACCGCCTCAGCGCTGAAGCGCGCCCACACGGGGTTGAGCGAGCACTCCAGGCCGAAGCCGTTCATCAGCCGCTTGATCCGGCGCGGGTTGCGGGCGGAGCGGTCGGCGATCAGCCTGACCAGGTCGTCGTCCAGCAGTTCCCGCAGACCGGAGCGATCGGCCCAGTGCCGGACGTAGCCCTCGGCCTCATCACGGCCCGGAACCGGCAGCCGGTAACTCGTCTGGAAGATCTTCTCCATGAACGCCGACCCGGCCGGCCCCAGATCCCGCAGCAGCCCCTGCGGCCCGAGGGCCGACCGGTCGCAGCCGATCACGAAGGCGAGCCCCGGCACGTCGAGATAGACCTTCACCGCCTCGCAGACCGCGAGCACCGTCTCCTCCGAGCAGCGGTCCAGATCGTCGATGAAGACGACCAGCAGCCGCCGCGGCTCGTACGCGGCGGACTCGGCCCACTCGGTGGCGAGGTCGCGCAGCGCCTCCCGCAGATCGTTGCGCGCCTTGGCGTCGACGGACAGGTCGCGCCAGAACTGGTCGACCACCCCGGCCGCCCCGAACGGCGCCGCGGCCACCGTCAGCGTCGCCCGCAGCGCCCGCAGCAGCGTGCCCCGCTCGGAGGCGTGGTGCAGCGCCCGCCGCAGCAGCCGCCGGTCGAAGCTCGCCAGGACCGACTTGATGAGCCCTTCCAGCGCGTCGGACCCCGTGGAGGTCCAGGCGTTGTACCAGACGGTCGCCACGTCCCTGTACTGCCGCAGCTCCGCCTCGACCAGCCGCATCAGACTGCTCTTGCCCATGCCCCAGCCCGCGTCCACCGCGAGGGTGAACGGCGTGGCCGTCCGCGAGGTGTGCAGCAGTCCCGCCAGCTCACGCGCTGCCCGAGCGGCGCCCAGCAGGTCGGCCTCCACGGCCGTGACCGGCTCGTCGTTGAGCAGCGCGAAGTCCATGTCCTGTCCCTCCCCCGTGCGGTAGACAGGCCCAACCTACCCAGTCCGCCCGCCACTTGTGTCCTTGGTGCCGCCCGGGCCGTGTCCGGGCTTGCGTCCGGAGTTGCCCGGCGCGGACGTGGTGGCGGGGTCGGTGGGCGCCGGGGCCGTGGTGGCGGAGGTCGGGCCCCCGGCCGAGGGCTCCCCCGTGTTCGCCCCGCCTTCGGAAGGCGGGCGGCTCGCCCCGTCGTCCGGGCCGGCCGACGCCGTCCCGGACGACGGGTCATCCGAGGCGGACGGCCGGCCGGCGGCGGGCACCCCGGTGGCCGGCGCGCGGGAGGGCGTACCGGGCGTGAATGTGGGGCTCGCGGGATCACCTGCCGTCGTACCCGTCCGGCCGCCCTCGCCACTCGGCGTCCCACCGGAGGGCGCGTCCGAGGAGGAGAACCCGGCGATCAGGGCGGCCGCCGCCGCGGCGCCCACGGCTCCGGCGGCGATCGCCACCCGGCGGGTCCGCCACGGGCTCGGCCTGCGCCGGGAGCGGTGGCCGCCCCCGCCGGCCCTGCCACGCGCCGGCACCGGCGGCAGCTCACGTGTGTCGCCCATGCCGTCCGCGGTTTGTGTGCCGTCGTAGTGGACCTCCCATCCGTGCGCCGCGGCCGGATCGGCGTACGCGTCGTAGGCCGGGGGCGGTGCGGCCTGCGGCAGGTACACGTTCGGCGTCGCATGGGACTCGCCGCTCGTCGCTCCGTCGGCGTATTCGGATGGCCTGGACATGGCGGCGAATTGTAGGCACCAATGGCGCTGGTAGAACAGCGCGCGGCGATATCCGCCCAAACCGACGCGTCTCACGTGGCGGAAAACACGGCCCGTTAGGCGTTACCGGGCCGTAAGCTCCCGTATATGCAGGTGATCCAGTCGACCAAGCTCGCCAACGTCTGTTACGAGATCCGGGGGCCGGTGCTCGAGGAGGCGATGCGGCTGGAGGCGGCCGGGCATCGGATCCTCAAGCTGAACACCGGCAACCCGGCCGCGTTCGGCTTCGAGTGTCCGCCCGAGATCCTGGAGGACGTCCTCCGGAACGTGTCCTCGGCCCATGGCTACGGGGACGCGAAGGGACTGCTGGCCGCGCGCCGCGCCGTGGTCATGCACAACCAGACCCTCGGCATCGAGACGGACGTCGAGCACGTCTTCATCGGCAACGGCGTCTCCGAGCTGATCGTGATGGCGATGCAGGGCCTGCTGGACGACGGGGACGAGGTCCTCGTACCCGCCCCGGACTATCCGCTGTGGACCGCCGCCGTGTCCCTGTCCGGCGGTACCGCCGTGCACTACCGCTGTGACGAGCAGTCCGACTGGATGCCGGACCTCGCCGACGTCGAGCGCAAGGTCACCGACCGCACCAAGGCGATCGTGATCATCAACCCGAACAACCCGACCGGGGCGGTCTACGACGAGGCGATGCTGAAGGGGCTCACCGACATCGCCCGCCGCCACAACCTGCTCGTCTGCTCGGACGAGATCTACGACAAGATCCTCTACGACGAGGCCGTGCACACCCCGACCGCCGCCGTCGCCCCCGACCTGCTGACCCTCACCTTCAACGGCATGTCGAAGGCGTACCGGGTCGCCGGTTACCGGGTGGGCTGGATGTCGATCTCCGGGCCGCGCGCGCACGCCGACTCCTACATCGAGGGTCTGACGATCCTGGCGAACATGCGGCTGTGCGCCAACATGCCGGGGCAGCACGGCGTCGTGGCCGCGCTGAGCGGACGCCAGACGATCAACGACCTGGTCCTGCCGGGCGGCCGGCTCCGCGAGCAGCGGGACGTCGCCTACGAGCTGCTGACCCAGATCCCGGGCGTGACCTGCGTGAAGCCGAAGGGGGCGCTGTATCTGTTCCCGCGCCTCGACCCGAAGGTGTTCAAGATCAAGGACGACCGGCGGATGGTCCTGGACCTGCTCCGAAGCGAAAAGATCATGGTCGTTCAGGGCACCGGCTTCAACTGGCCCGAGCCGGACCACTTCCGGGTCGTGACACTGCCGACGGTCGGCGACCTGCGCGACGCGGTGGGCCGGATCGGGCACTTCCTGGACGGCTACAGCCAGACCTGAACCCGTCGGACCCACCCGCCCGCTCACACTATGTGCGCAGGCGGTCCGATATTGTGAACAACTCAACTTTAGACGAAATCTAAGCTAGGATGGCTTCCTGTAAGGACTCAGGAGGCCCTCCCATGTACGAACCGATCCGCGCCAAGTCGGTCCACAGCACGGTGGACGGCCCCAACCCCGACTTTCCCCACCGTTCTCGTGAGGAGGAGCTGGACATCCAGCTCGCGGGGCATCTCGCCGCCCTGCTCGCCGTCACGGACGAGCTGCGCGCGGCGGCACCGTCGGCCGACCTGGACGTCGCGGCGGAGCGGCTCGCGGAGCAGGTGGCCCGGCTGAGGGACGGACGGGCGCCGGCCCGTCTGCCCGGCGCCCGGCGCGAGGGCGGCGCGGCGGCACTGCACCGGCGGGCGCACGCCCTGGCGGGGCGCGCGCTGGTGGTCGCCGCCTCCCGTGCCGACACGGCGGCCGCGATCCTGGCCGCCGAGCGGATGGACGCGCACGCGGCGGCTCTGGAGGCGCGCGAACTCGCGTCGCACTGAGCCCGTTCGGGCTCCCTTCGACGGCCCCGGCCCGCGCGCACCCGCAGCGACGCGCGGGCCGGGTGCCACAGCACTGCGTTGGCTTGGGCCGTGGGGGGCCGTGGGGCTTCACGCCCGGTGGTGAGCGCGGGTTGGGTGTAGCTGGGCGCGCAGTTCCCCGCGCCCCTTCAGGGCGTCCCCGCCAGGGCGTCACAGTGGGGATCCGCGAGCCGTGGGTCCGTGCGGGCGGGGTGTGGCTGGGCGCGCAGTTCCCCGCGCCCCTTTGGGGCGTTCCCGCCAGGGCGTCACAGTGGGGATCCGCGAGCCGTGGGTCCGTGCGGGTGGGGTGTGGCTGGGCGCGCAGTTCCCCGCGCCCCTTCAGGGCCTCCCGCCAGGGCGTCACAGTGGGGATCACGGGCCGTGGGTCCGTGCGGGTGGGGTGTGGCTGGGCGCGCAGTTCCCCGCGCCCCTTTGGGGAGTCAGGAAGGGCCCGCACGGCGTTGTGCGGGCCCTTCGAGGGTGGTGCTGGCACCGCGGCCGGCCGTGACGATGTTGCTGGTCAGGGCACGATCGGAGCCGGCCGCGGCGTCGGTGGAGGGCCGTGTCAGCCCAGGCGCCGCACCAGGGCGCGGTACTCGTCCCACAGCTCCTTCGGGGTGTGGTCACCGAAGGTGTTGAGGTGGTCGGGGACCAGGGCGGCCTCCTCGCGCCAGACCTCCTTGTCGACCGTGAGCAGGAACTCCAGGTCGGAGTCGGCCAGCTTCAGGCCGTCCGTGTCGAGGGCGGCCTTGGTCGGCAGGATGCCGATCGGCGTCTCGACGCCCTCGGCCGTGCCGTCCAGGCGGCCCACGATCCACTTCAGGACGCGGGAGTTCTCGCCGAAGCCGGGCCAGACGAACTTGCCCTCGTCGTTCTTGCGGAACCAGTTGACGTAGTAGATCTTCGGCAGCTTGGACTGGTCCTTGTCCTTGGCCACGTCGATCCAGTGGGCCATGTAGTCGCCCATGTTGTAGCCGCAGAACGGCAGCATCGCGAAGGGGTCGCGGCGCAGCTCGCCGACCTTGCCCTCGGCGGCGGCGGTCTTCTCGGAGGCCACGTTGGCGCCGAGGAACACGCCGTGGTTCCAGTCGAAGGACTCCGTCACCAGCGGCACGGCCGTGGCGCGGCGGCCGCCGAAGAGGATCGCCGAGATCGGCACGCCCTTGGGGTCCTCCCACTCCGGCGCGATGATCGGGCACTGCGAGGCCGGGACGGTGAAGCGGGCGTTGGGGTGGGCCGCCGGGGTCTCCGACTCCGGGGTCCAGTCGTTGCCCTTCCAGTCGGTGAGGTGCGCCGGGGCCTCCTCCGTCATGCCCTCCCACCACACGTCGTTGTCGTCGGTGAGGGCGACGTTCGTGAAGACGGAGTTGCCCCACAGCGTCTTCATCGCGTTGGCGTTGGTGTGCTCACCGGTGCCGGGCGCGACACCGAAGAAGCCGGCCTCGGGGTTGATGGCGTACAGCCGGCCGTCCTCGCCGAAGCGCATCCAGGCGATGTCGTCGCCGATGGTCTCGACCGTCCAGCCGGGGATGGTCGGCTCCAGCATGGCGAGGTTGGTCTTGCCGCAGGCGCTCGGGAAGGCCGCGGCCACGTACTTGGCCTCGCCGCGCGGCGGGGTCAGCTTGAGGACCAGCATGTGCTCGGCCAGCCAGCCCTCGTCACGCGCCATGACGGACGCGATGCGCAGGGCGTAGCACTTCTTGCCGAGCAGCGCGTTGCCGCCGTAGCCGGAGCCGTAGGACCAGATCTCGCGGTCCTCGGGGAAGTGCGAGATGTACTTGGTCCGGTTGCAGGGCCAGGGGACGTCCTCCTGGCCGGGCTCCAGCGGGGCGCCCAGGGTGTGCACGGCCTTGACGAAGAAGCCCTCGTCGCCGAGCTCGTCGAGGACGGCCTGACCCATGCGGGTCATGGTGCGCATCGAGACGGCGACGTACGCGGAGTCGGTGATCTCCACGCCGAGCGCGGACAGCGGAGAACCGAGCGGGCCCATGCAGAAGGGCACGACGTACATGGTCCGGCCCCGCATCGAGCCGCGGAACAGACCGCCCTCTCCCCCGGAGCCCTGGAAGATCTCCCGCATCTCGGCGGGGGCCTTCCAGTGGTTGGTGGGGCCGGCGTCCTCCTCCTTCTCGGAGCAGATGAACGTCCGGTCCTCCACTCGCGCGACGTCGGTGGGGTCGGAAGCCGCGTAGTAGGAGTGGGGGCGCTTGATCGGGTCGAGTTTCCGGAAGGTGCCCTTCTGGACGAGCTCCTCGCACAGCCGCTCGTACTCGGCCTCGGATCCGTCACACCAGACCACGTTGTCCGGCTGGGTCAGCTCGGCGATCTCGTTCACCCACGAGATCAGCCCCTGATGAGTGGTGGGGACGGTGGGAGCCGCGATGTCGCGCGCCACGATTGCTCCTAAATGAGGGTTTTTTTTGACTTTGGAGGCCCCGTGGGGGCTGCGACCCGGATGCTTCACCGTGGAGCTCGGGCGCTCATCCGGTGCCGACCGCACTCATTTGATCATCCGATGCTCGCGCCCATCTGTCCAGAGGAGCGCACAAGTGAGCGACGTGAGGATCGCCACGGTTTCTCGCGCCCTCTTTGCGTGCACGTTGGGTTCACCTGACCATCCGTTTGCGTGACCACCGGCCGGTCACGGTGAGAGGATGGCCACTCTTCGTCGGTCAATCAGCGCGACTGATACGTCACTTACGGTTCCGTAGCTACCATTCGGCCATGACTGCGTTCGTCCCCGACGCGCCCACGGACACGCCGGCCGAAGGTAGCGGTCCGCAGGCGCTCTCCCTGCCACACCCCGTGAAGCCCAAGCTCCGCGGCTGGCTGCACCTCGGCATGTTCCCGGCCGCTCTCGTCGCGGGCCTGGTGCTGACCGCCCTCGCCGACTCGACCAGAGGACGCATCGCCTGCGGAATCTACGCGCTGACCGCCTGCCTGCTGTTCGGTGTGAGCGCGCTGTACCACCGGGGCGACTGGAGCCCGCGCATGGACGGCGTCCTGCGCCGGCTGGACCACGCGAACATCTTCCTGATCATCGCCGGCACGTACACACCACTGACCATGCTGCTCCTGCCGGGCGCCAAGGGTCAGTGGCTGCTGTGGGGCATCTGGGCCGCCGCGGCGGCCGGCATCCTCTTCCGCGTCTTCTGGGTCGGCGCCCCGCGCTGGCTGTACACGCCGTGCTACATCGCCATGGGCTGGGCGGCCGTCTTCTACCTGCCGGACTTCATGCGGACCGGCGGCATAGCCGTCCTGGTACTGATCATCATCGGCGGTGTGCTCTACAGCGCGGGCGGCGTGGTCTACGGGATCAAGCGGCCCAACCCGTCACCGCGCTGGTTCGGCTTCCACGAGGTGTTCCACTCCTTCACCCTGGCGGCCTTCATCGCGCACTACGTGGGGATCTCACTGGTGGCGTACCAGCACGCCTGACGCCTCCCCAGGGCAGCACACCGGGCCACGGCCGGCACGCCGTGGCCCTTTTTCGCGCCGTCCGGCAATCCTCACCGCGGCCCCTGACGACGCTGCCGCTGCCCGGCCGGCGCCCGGCCCCGGGGCCCCGGGCGTGGTCCGCGAAAGGCCCGATGGCCGACAATGAGCAGCATGAGCACGGCGCGAACCTCCCCTGTTCCCGAGGCCGCCCGCCCCCTGGGCCTGCGGGAGCGAAAGAAGATCAAGACCCGGCACGCGATCAGGCGGGCCACCTACGCCCTGGTCCGGGAGCAGGGGTACGACGCCACCACCGTCGAGCAGATCGCCGAGCGCGCCGAGGTCTCGCCGAGCACCGTCTTCCGGTACTTCCCCACCAAGGAGGACATCGTCCTCACCGACGAGTACGACCCCGTGGTGGAGGACCTGCTGCGCGTGCGCCCGGCCGGCGAGCCGGTGCTGGAGTCGCTTCGGTGGGCGATCAGCAAGGCGACGGCCCAGGCCCTGGCGGGCGACCCGGACTTCGGGCCGGACGAGATGATGCTGCGGGTCCGGCTCATGGCCGACGTGCCCGCGGTGCGCTCCCGGCTGCTGGAGAGCATGTCCGTCACCGGCCGCCTGCTGCGCCGGGCCCTGGCCGAGCGCACCGGCCGGGACGAGAACGACCTGGAGGTCCGGGTCTACGCCATGGGGCTCATGGGCGCCCTGCTCGAGGCCACGCTGTACTGGGCCGAGGGGGACTTCCGCCAGGACCTGCCGGAGCTGCTCGACCGCACCCTCGCCACCTTCAAGGACCTGCCCCGGCGGTGAGGCCGGTACGGGGCCGGGGCGGGGGAAACTCACCGGCCCGGCAGTCCGCCGCCGTGGCATCCTGACCGGGTGAACGGTCCCG
Organism: Streptomyces djakartensis; assembly: GCF_014651075.1. Taxonomy (GTDB): domain Bacteria; phylum Actinomycetota; class Actinomycetes; order Streptomycetales; family Streptomycetaceae; genus Streptomyces; species Streptomyces djakartensis. Next base: position 206,260 of record NZ_BMWE01000001.1, read on the forward strand.
AGATCCACCTTGAGTTCGCGCCCGAGCTGCACGTCTTCATCCCGCGGGCCAGGCGGACCGACACCGTGCGGACCGCCACCGACGGTGTCTCCACCCTCGGCCATGTCGTCGAGTCGCTGGGGGTGCCGCTGACCGAGGTGGGCGCACTGGTCGTGGACGGCCGTGAGGTGCCCTTCGCGCACGTCCCGTCAGCCGGCGAGTCGGTGACCGTGCGGACGGTCGCCCGGCCCCAGCGGGTGCCGGGCGCGCCCCTGCGCTTCCTCCTGGACGTGCACCTCGGCACGCTGGCCCGCCGCCTGCGCCTCCTCGGCGTGGACACGGCCTACGAGTCGACCGACATCGGCGACCCGGCGCTGGCCGCTCGTTCGGCGGCGGAGCGGCGGGTCATGCTGAGCCGGGACCGGGGGCTGCTGCGCAGGCGTGAGCTGTGGGCGGGGGCGTTCGTGTACAGCACCCGGCCCGAGGAGCAGCTGCGGGACGTCCTGGAGCGGTTCGATCCCGAGTTGTTCCCCTGGACGCGGTGCACGGCCTGCAACGGCGTGCTCCGCGAGGCCTCCAAGGAAGATGTCGCGGAGCAGCTCGAACAGGGCACGCACCGCACGTACGACGTGTTCGCGCAGTGCGGCGCCTGCGGCCGGGCGTATTGGAAGGGTGCGCACCACGAGCAGCTGGAGGCGATCGTGGAACGGGCGCTCGCGCTCCGTGCGGAGCGCGGTTGATTTTTGAGCGCCGTGGCTCTTGAGCGCCGTCCTCTTGAGCGCCGTCGCTCTTGAGCGCCGCGGGGAACCGCGGGACCGTCGCGGCCGGGCGCGCAGTTCCCCGGGCCCCTTCGGGCGTGCCCTTCAGCCGCTCAGCACCGCACGCAGCCGTTCGACGTCCGTCGTCGGCGCGTCACACGTGAAGTGACGGCAGACGTACGCGGCCGGTTCGCCATCGACCAGTGGACGGTCGCCGAGCAGCGGGAACTCGTCGTCCCCGGGTGCGCCGACGGCGACCACGGCACCGGGCGCGGTGCCCAGAAGGGCCGTGCGGTGCAGAGCCCTCGTCCCCTCGTGCTCGAGGGCCGGTCCCACCACGGCGACCTCCCGCGGCCCGTCCAGCGCCGCCTCGGCGGTGGCGAGCCCCCAGCCGATGAAGCGGGGCACGCGCGGTCCGAGCGCCTTCACGACACCCAACGCCCTTTCGGCGGCCGTGCGGTGAGGTCCGGACCCGGTGTGCGCGGCATAGCTCAGCAGGGCACCCGCCGCCGCGGTCCAGCCGGACGGGGCGGCGTTGTCGGTCGGGTCCTGCGGGCGGCGGATCAGCCGCTCGGCGTCGGCGGCGGTGTCGAACAGGGCACCCGACTCCGGGTCGGTGAAGCGGACCAGGACGTGGTCGAGCAGGAAACCGGCGAACTCCAGCCACACCCCCTCCCCGGTGACGGACGCGAGCGCGAGGAAGCCCTCCGCGACGTCGGCGTAGTCCTCCAGGACACCGGCGTTGGCGCCCGCGTGCCCGTCCTTGCTGGTGCGGGTGAGGCGGGCCTGCTCGTCCAGGTGCAGCCGGACGAGGAGGTCGGCGGCGGCCACGGCGGCCTCGACGAGGTCGGGCCGGTCGAAGTAGGCGCCGGTCTCGGCGAGCGCGGCGATCGCGAGGCCGTTCCAGGCGGCGACGACCTTGTCGTCCCGGCCGGGCGCGGGCCGCTCGGACCTCTTCGCCAGCAGGCGCTCCCGGATCGAGCGGATCCTCCCGGCGTCGAAGAGGCCGTCCTGCTGAGGCAGCTGGAGAACGGACTGCCCGTGCTCGAAGGTGCCCTCCTCGGTCACGCCGAAGTACTGCGCGGCGAGCTCGGCGTCCTGCTCGCCGAGCACCTCGCGCAGCTGCTGCGGCGTCCACACGTAGTACGCGCCCTCGACGTGCCTGCCGGTGCCGTCGTCGCTGTCGGCGTCCAGCGCGGAGGCGAAGCCGCCCTCGTCGGTACGCAGTTCGCGCACCATGAAGTCGGCGGTCTCCAAGGCCACGCGGCGAGCGAGCTCACTGCCGGTGGCGCGCCAGAGGTGGGCGTAGACCCGGCACAGCAGGGCGTTGTCGTAGAGCATCTTCTCGAAGTGCGGCACGATCCAGTCGCGGTCGACGGAGTAGCGGGCGAAGCCGCCGCCGAGCTGGTCGTAGATGCCGCCGCGGGCCATGCGCTCGCAGGTGTCCCGCGCCATCTGCAGAGCGCCCTCGGCGCCGGTACGGGCGTGGTGGCGCAGCAGGAACTCCAGCACCATCGACGGGGGGAACTTCGGCGCCCCGCCGAAGCCGCCGCGCTGCGGGTCGTACTCGCGGGTGAGCGCGAGCAGCGCCTGAGCGAGCTCCTGCTCGCCGGGCATCCGGTCGTCACCGTAGGAGATCTCCCGGCCGGCCAGGTCCCGGACGATCTTCCCGGCGACCTCGGTGACCTCGTCCCGCCGCTCCTCCCACGCCTGGTGCACGCCCTGGAGCACCTGCCGGAAGGAGGGCATGCCCTGGCGCGGGGCGGGCGGGAAGTACGTGCCGAAGTAGAACGGCTCGGCCTGCGGGGTGAGGAACACGGTCATGGGCCAGCCGCCGTGCCCGGTCGCGGCCTGCACGGCCTCCATGTAGACGGCGTCGACGTCGGGGCGTTCCTCGCGGTCGACCTTCACGCTCACGTAGTGCGCGTTGAGGTACTCGGCGGTCTGCTGGTCCTCGAAGGACTCGTGAGCCATCACGTGGCACCAGTGACAGCTGCTGTAACCGATGCTGAGCAGCACGGGCACGTTCCGCTCGCGGGCCTCCTCGAAGGCCTCCGCCGACCAGGGCCACCAGTCGACGGGGTTGTCGGCGTGCTGCAGGAGGTAGGGGGACGTCTCGTGCGCCAGTCGGTTCGGCATGGTGTCCATCCTGCCGCAGTACCCCGCCCGGCACGCGTCAGGCGGTGCGCGGGCGCCGTTCCCGACGCCCGGACGACGCCCGCGCCGCACCTCAACGCCCCCGTCTCTTCACATAATCGGGCCGGGCACGCCCCCTCGCCCCGGTGCGCCGTCCACAGCACACTTGACCACGGAAACGACCGAGGGAACGACCAGGAGCGGTGTTTCGCCGGAGGGGGACGTGACATGCGGGACGGTCATCGGGCGGAGGCCGAGCGGCTGTTGGCGCGGGCCGTGGAGGAAGAGGTGCGCCGGACGGGCGGGCGCACCGACGGGCAGGTGCTGCTCGCGCGGGCCCGCGGGGCGCTCGACGCGATGGCGCAGAGCGCGGCCGAGGAGTACGCGGCCTACACGCGGGCCCTGGACGAGGCGACGGCCGGACAGCTGACCTTCGGGCAGCGCTACGCCCGGGAGGGTGCCGGCACGCCGCTGCTGGTGGCGGGGGTCGCGGCGCTCGCGGCCGTCGTGGCCGACCTGGCCCTTGGCACGGGCGCCGGGACGGCGGTCGGCGCGGGCGTGACCGTCGGCGTCGTCGGCGCCGCGGCGACGGTCGTGAAGGTGGTCGGCTCGCATCTGCCGGCCGCGCACCGCCGCGCCGGGGCCGCGAGCCAGCCGGGCGGCCCGCAGCAGCTGCGGCTGCAGTGGCTGACGGCGCTCGAGGTGCGGGGCATCCGGCCGTTCCTTGACCAGCAGCGAATGCTCGCCGCGTCCACCGGGCCGAAGCAGACGGGCCCCCGGCTGCGGGGCGCCGACAAGAGTGCGGCGGCGCGCGGGCGCAACGTGCTGGAGCAGTCCTTCGGGCAGCTTCCCGGCCCGGCTCAGCCGTTCGCGGGGCGCCGGCAGGAGCTGGCGCGGATCCGGCAGTGGGTGCAGGCGGCCCGGGCGAGCACGCAGACCCAGCCGGTCGTGGTCGTCCTGCACGGCACACCCGGCAGCGGCCGGACCGCCCTCGCGGTGCACGCCACCCACGATCTGAAGGACTACTTCCGCGGCGCCTGCGTCGTCGACCTGCGTGCCGAGGGGCCGGGCGGGCCGCCGCTCTCCACCCGCAACGCCCTGCTGCACCTGCTCAACCGGCTCGGCGCGCCCCGTGAGCAACTGCTGTTCCGCGAACGTTCCTCCCCCGACCAGCAGGTCAAACGGCTCAGCGAGCTGTACCACCAGCATCTGACGGGCCTGCCCGTCACGATCGTCCTCGACGACGCCTCGGACGCCGAGCAGGTCCGCGCCCTGGTCCCGGAGCGGTCCGACAGCCTGGTGCTGGTGACCGCGCGGGGAACGCTGGAGCTGGGAGACCTGCCCGCGCGGGTGCACCAGCTGGCGGTGGAGCCGCTGGACGCGGCGGGTGCGGAGGAGCTGCTGGGCGCGGCGGCGCAGGACCGTTCGGGACCGTACGACGCCGAGTCCGCCGACCGGGTGCGGGAGCTGTGCGGCGGACTGCCGCTGGCGCTGCGCGTCGTGGGGTCGTGCCTCGGCCCCCGCTCCCCGCGCGCGCTGGCCACGGACCTCGCCGCGTACGGGCCGGTCGAGCCGGTCGAGCGCGCCCTGTGGCTGCGCTACACCGACCAGCCGGAGACCGTACGGCGGCTGCTGCGCCGCCTCGCCCTGGCCGGCCGGGCCTCGCTCGGCGCGGCGGCGGCCGCCGCGCTGCTGGGCACCGACGAGGCGGAGGCCAAGCGCCATCTGCGGGCCCTGACCCGCGCGGGTCTGATCGACCACGTGCGGGGTGACCGCTACCGGCTGCACGACCTGGTCCGCGCCTTCGCCCAGGCCCGGCTCCTGGACGAGGAGGACCCGGACGAGCGCACGGCGGCGCAGGAACGGCTGATCGTGAACTACGCCGAGCTGGCCGACTCGGTGCTGCGGATGGTCGACGGCAACATGTCGACCCGCACCAACCGATTCAGCCCGTACGGCTTCACCTCCCTCGACGAGGCGCTGCGCTGGCTGGACGACGAGTCGAGCTTCATCACGGCGGCGCTGCGGCACGCCGAGGGCGTGAACCAGGCGGCGGTCCTCAACCTTCTGGGCGCCCTGTGCGACTACTGCCTGCTGCGCGGCGACCTGTACCGCCTGGGCGAGATCAGCGAACTGGCGCAGGCGGTGGACGAGGGCCTGCTGGTCCGCTCGGTGCAGTGGCGCACCGGCATCGCGGCGCGGCAGCTCGGCGAGCTGGACAAGGCGCGTACGACCCTCGCCTCGGTCGTCGACCTGTACCGGGAGGCCCACCATGACGCGGGAGCCGCCCGGGCCCTGTGCTCCCTCGGCATCACCCTGCACCACCAGGGCAGTCTGACGGAGGCTTCGGCGAAGCTCCGCGAGGCCCTGGCGCTGCAGGCCTCACCCGAGCTGTCCGCCGACCGCGCCTGGACGATGCACGCCCTGGCGGCCGTCGAGCGGGACCGTGCCCGGTTGGCTGAGGCCCTGGAACTGCTGACCGAGTCCTTGGTCCTGCACCGCCGGGGCGAGTCCGTGCACGGGCAGGCCTGGGCCCACTTCCAGCTCGGCCAGCTGGGCCTGCGCATGGGTGACGTCCCGCGCGCCGAGTCGGAGCTGCGCGCGGCGCTCGACCTGTACGGCCGGACGCGGGACGCCCGTGGCGAGGCCTGGGCCCTGACCCAGCTGGCCCGGGCCCGGCTGGTCGACGGGGACGCGTCCCCGGCCGTGGAGGAACTGCGCTCGGCGGCCGCCCGGCACCGGGACAACGAGGACGCGCGTGGCGAGGCCTGGACCCTCTACTACCTGGGCCAGGCGCTGGAGGAGACGGGCAGCCTCGACCAGGCGGTCCGCGAGCTGGAACGCTCCCGCACGATGTTCTCCCGGATGCGGGACGTCTACGGCCTGGCCTGCGCCCGCCACCACTCGGCCCGTGTCACCCGCGACCAGCGCGCGGCGCAGACGGGCTCCCTGCGCAACTCGGGCTTCGCCCGCCAGCTCCTGGTCGACGCCCGCGCCGACTTCCGGCGCATCGGCGTGGCCCACGGCGAGGCCTGGACCTGCCTGGAACTGGCGGTCGTGGACGCCGGCAACGCCCGCACCCAGCAGGCGCTCGCCCTGTGCGACGAGGCGGCCGGGCTCTTCACGTCGTACGGCGACCGCCGGGGTGAGGACTGGGCGCGCTTCCTGCGCTGCACCCTCCTCCCCTACGCGGCCCCCGGCGGCCTCGAGGTCGGCACGGCCGTGGCCCAGCAGGAGCTGGCCGAGCTGGCCCGGGCGGCCCATCCGCTGCGCGACGACAAGCTCGACGAGTACATCGACGCCTGGGCGCTGCTGCTGGAGCGGGGAGTGAGCCTGGAGGCCGGGTGGCAGGCCTGGGGGCTCGGGATGACACCCGGCCGACATGCGCGGGAGGTGATGGGCGTGCCGGTGCGGCCGGAGGAGTAGGGCCTGTCGTCCGGATCACGGCGCAGGGCTTGAGCCGGCCCTTTGGGCACGCGGTACCCGTCGGCGGCGGACGGCCTCCGACGGGTACCGCCCCGGTGCGGGGCGTCAGCCTTGCTTCTTGCCCTGGCCGGAGGCCTCGGCGTCCGCGGGCCCGGCGGACGGGGAGGCCGCGGACTCGGACCCCGCGGGCCCGGACTCCGCCTGCTCGGCCTTCGGGTCCGGGACCTGGGTGAAGTCGACCCTGTTCATGTGCCGGTTCATGGACTTCATCAGGCCCCACACCGCCAGGGCCATCACCGCGAAGACGATGAAGCCGAGAACGCCGGGGGTGACCTTGTCCTCGTCGACCTCCTTGGCGAGGGAGACGAGGTGCGTCATTGCCAGGCTTGCGCTTGCGCTCATGTCAGGCATTGTCGCGGACGCCCGCGAAGAGGTCGTCCTCGGGGAGGGAGGTATCGACGAGGGACTTCGCCAGCTCGTACTCCTCCGTCGGCCAGACCTCCTTCTGGATCTCCATCGGCACCCGGAACCAGCCCCCGTCCGGGTCGATCTGCGTGGCGTGCGCGATCAGCGCCTTGTCGCGGATCTCGAAGAAGTCGGCGCAGGGGACGTGCGTGGTCAGCGTGCGCTCCTTGCGGCCGAACTCGTCCCAGCGCTTGAGCCACTCCCCGTACGGCGACTCCAGGCCCCGGTCGAGCAGCGCCTGGTGCAGCGCCTCGGTGCGCGGCCAGTTGAAGCCCTGGTTGTAGTACAGCTTCTGCGGCTGGTAGGCGGGGCCGTACTCCGCCTCCGGGTACTTCTCGGTGTCCGCCGCGCCCTCGAACGCCACCATCGAGATCTTGTGGGTCATGATGTGGTCGGGGTGCGGGTAGCCGCCGTTCTCGTCGTAGGTGGTGATCACCTGGGGGCGGAAGGACCGGATCTTCCGCACCAGCTCGCCGGCCGCGTGGTCGACGTCCTCGAGGGCGAAGCAGCCCTCCGGCAGCGGCGGCAGCGGGTCGCCCTCGGGCAGACCCGAGTCGACGAAGCCGAGCCACTCCTGCTTGACGCCGAGGATTTCCCGGGCCTCGTCCATCTCCTTCTTGCGTACCTCGTGGATGTGCTCCTCGATGTACTTGTCGCCCTGCAGCTTCGGATTGAGGATGGAGCCGCGTTCCCCGCCCGTGCAGGTCACGACCAGCACGTCCACCCCCTCGGACACGTACTTCGCCATGGTCGCCGCGCCCTTGCTCGACTCGTCGTCGGGGTGGGCGTGAACGGCCATCAGTCGCAACTGGTCAGTCAAGACTCAATCCTCAGTAAGTCGGCGCCCGGTGTGCGTCGGCGCAATCAGCGGCTTCTATAGTGACCGAACCGGGGGGCGAATAATTCCGGGACCGGGTCCCTGGGCCCTTTTCGGGTCACTCGTCCCGGGCCTGTCTGGAGGACGATCATGACGACGGCGAGCACGAGACCGCCCGAGGGCCGGTACGGCCGTACCTCGGACGAGCGCGCCGACCGCACGCTCAAGGTCGTCGGCGCCGTCCTCGCCGTGGCGCTGCTGGGACTCGTGGGCTGGTTCGGCTACCACTACGTCGCCAAGAACGAGATCAGCGCCGAGGTGATCAGCTTCGAGCCCGGCAAGGAGGCCGTGCGGGTGCACCTGGAGGTCCGCAAGGACGCCGGCACCGACGGCTACTGCACCGTGCGCTCCCAGGCCGAGGACGGCGCCGAGGTGGGCCGTGCCGACTTCCGTTTCGCCGGCGGCGCCACCCGCATCGACAAGGTCGTCACACTGCGTACGACCTCTCCGGGTACGACGGCCGAACTGCTGGGCTGCCACGCCGGTTGACGACAATGGCCCCCTGGAATAGCTAGGGCCTGACCTGCGTTGATGTGAATCTGGTCGCTTATGTCCTCCCCCTCGGGCCCCTGAATTGTTAGGCTCGTGGTTTCGCCCATCCGTGGAGGAACATGCTTCTGGGTAGGGCGATGCTTTGTATTCCCAGTACCTACGAGGAGCACCTGTGACCCAGACCAGCGAGAACGTCACCTGGCTGACCCAGGAGGCGTACAACAAGCTCAAGGCTGAGCTTGAGTACCTTACTGGTCCCGCGCGGGCGGAGATCTCCGCGAAGATCGCCGCGGCGCGCGAGGAGGGCGACCTGCGTGAGAACGGCGGGTACCACGCGGCCAAGGAGGAGCAGGGCAAGCAGGAACTCCGTGTGCGCCAGCTCACCCAGCTCCTCGAGAGCGCCAAGGTCGGGGAGGCGCCCGCGGCGGACGGTGCGGTGGCGCCCGGCATGGTCGTCACCATCGCGTTCGACGGCGACGAGGACGACACGCTGACGTTCCTGCTCGCTTCCCGTGAGTACGCGAGCGCGGACATCGAGACGTACTCGCCGCAGTCGCCGCTGGGTACCGGCGTGATGGGCCACAAGGTCGGCGAGGACGCGGAGTACGAGCTGCCGAACGGCAAGAAGGCCTCGGTGAAGATTCTCAAAGCCGAGCCGTACGAGGGCTGACCGGCCACAGGAAGCGTTGACGTGCCCCCGGCGTCCAGGGACGCCGGGGGTTTGCTCATGCCGTCGCGGACCGGTACTTGCGCACCGCCAGCGTGCGGAAGACGACCAGGATCAGCACCGAGTAGATCAGCGAGGCCCACACGGGGTGCTGCATGGGCCAGGCGTCGGACGGCGACTGGCCCGGGTTGGCGAACAGCACGCGGCAGGCCTGGACCGTGGCGCTGAAGGGGTTCCACTCGGCGATGTGGCGCAGCCACGGGGTCATGTGGCTGGTGTCCACGAACGCGTTCGAGATGAACGTGACCGGGAAGAGCCAGATCAGCCCGCTGGACGTGGCCGCCTCCGGCGTCCGGACGGACATGCCGATCAGGGCGCCGATCCAGGTGAACGCGTAGCCGAGCAGGAGCAGCAGGCCGAAGGCCGCGAGGACCCTGGCGGCGTTGGTGTCGCCGTCCGACCCGACGCGCCAGCCGACCAGGAGGGCGACCACCGCGAGGACGACCAGGGTGAGGGCCGTCTGCACGGAGTCGGCGAGGGTGCGGCCGGTGAGCACCGCGCCGCGTGCCATGGGCAGGGAGCGGAAGCGGTCGATGAGGCCCTTGTGCATGTCGTCGGCGATGCCGGCGCCTGAGCTCGCGGTGGCGAACGTGACGGTCTGCGCGAAGATGCCGGCCATCAGGAAGTTCTTGTAGTCGGCGGCGCTCGTGCTGCTGCCGATCTGCATGGAACCGCCGAAGACGTAGGTGAACAGCACCACGAACATGATCGGCTGGATCAGTCCGTAGATGATCATCTCCGGGATCCGGGACATGCGGATCAGGTTGCGTTTCGCTACGACCATCGAGTCCCGGATCGACTGGCTGACCGGGTTCGCGGCCGGCGCGACCCGCACGGTGTCGGTGACGGCGCTCACTTCACGGCCTCCTTGGCACTGTCCTCGTCCTTCGCCTCGGCCACGTGTCCCGTCAGGGACAGGAAGACGTCGTCGAGGGTCGGCCTGCGCAGGCCGATGTCGTCGATCTCGATGCCCCGCGTGTCCAGTTCCCGGATGATCTCGGCGAGGAGCTTGGCGCCGCCGGTCACGGGCACGGTGAGCTTGCGCATGTGCTCCTCGACCGTGGTGTCGCCCTTGCCGAACCCGGTGAGGACCTCGGCGGCGGCCCGCATGTGCTCGCGCTCGTGCACCACGACCTCGACGCGCTCGCCACCGGTGCGGGCCTTGAGCTGGTCGGAGGTGCCCTTGGCGATGACCCGGCCCTGGTCGACCACCGCGATGTCGTGCGCGAGGTGGTCGGCCTCTTCCAGGTACTGGGTGGTCAGCAGCAGTGTCGTACCGCCGGAGACCAACTGCTTGATGACCTCCCACAGCTGCTGGCGGTTACGGGGGTCGAGGCCGGTCGTCGGCTCGTCCATGAACATCACGGGCGGGGAGACGACGAGGGCCGCCGCGAGGTCGAGCCGGCGGCGCATGCCTCCGGAGTAGGTCTTGGTGGGGCGGTCGGCGGCGTCCGCGAGGTGGAACTGCTCCAGCAGCTCGGCCGCACGCTCCTTCGCCGCCTTCGCCCTCATCTGGTAGAGCTGGCCGACCATCTGGAGGTTCTCGCGGCCGGTCAGATACTCGTCGACGGCCGCGAACTGGCCGGACAGGCCGATGGAGCGGCGGACGGCGTCGGGCTGCTTCAGCACGTCGATGCCCGCGACGACGGCCCGTCCGCTGTCGGGCCGCAGCAGGGTGGTCAGGCAGCGGACGGTGGTCGTCTTGCCCGCGCCGTTCGGCCCCAGCAGGCCGAGGACCGTGCCTTCGGGCACGTCGAGGTCGACGCCGTCCAAGGCTCTTACGTCACCGAAGGTCTTGACCAGACCTTCGGCATAGATGGCGCCTGGCATATGAGTCTCCACGTCTTCGGGGATCGCTCCGGACAGGTGTGAGGTGCCGCACCGACACACCATAACGCGATGTATCGCGTCTCTCAATCGGTTTTCCCGCGTCTCGTTCCGGGGAGAGAAAGGGATCTTGACCGGCCGGCGCGCCGGCTCAGCCCATGACCGTGTAGCCCGCCTCGCGCAGCGCCTGACCCACTTCGGCGCAGTGCGCCGGACCCTTCGTCTCCAGGTGCAGCTCCACCTCCGCCTCCGTGAGCCCGAGCCGTGGATCGGTCCGTACATGGCTCACATCGAGGACGTTAGCGTCGACCACTGACAACACGCCCAGAAGTGTGGCGAGAGCGCCCGGACGGTCCGTCAGCCGCAGCCGGACGGCCAGGTAGCGGCCCTGTGCCGTCATACCGTGCCGCAGCACCCGCTGCATCAGCACCGGGTCGACGTTGCCGCCGGACAGCACGGCCACGACCGGGCCCTCGAAGGAGCCGGGCTCGCTCAGCAGGGCCGCGACCGGGCTCGCCCCGGCCGGTTCCACGACCAGCTTGGCCCGCTCCAGGCACAGCAGCAGCGCGGCGGACAGCTCGTCCTCGCTGACCGTGCGCACCTCGTCGACCAGCTCGCCGACGATCCCGAACGGCACGTCGCCGGGCCGGCCCACCTTGATGCCGTCGGCCATCGTCGCCGGGTTCTCGACCGCCACCGGCCGGCCCGCCGCCAGCGAGGGCGGATAGGCCGCCGCGCCCTCCGCCTGGACGCCCACGATCCGCAGATCCGGCCGCAGCGCCTTCACCGCCACCGCTATCCCGGCGGCCAGCCCGCCCCCGCCGATGCCGACGACGACCGTGCTCGCCTCGGGGCACTGCTCAAGGATCTCCAGGCCCACCGTTCCCTGGCCCGCGATGATGTCGGGGTGGTCGAAGGGGTGGATGAACACCGCACCCGTCTCGGCGGCGTACTCCTGCGCCGCGGCCAGTGTCTCGTCGACCACCTGGCCGTGCAGCCGCACCTCGGCCCCGTAGTCCCGGGTGGCGCTGACCTTGGGCAGCGGGGCGCCCTTCGGCATGAACACCGTGGAGCGCACGCCGAGCAGCGTGGACGCCAGGGCGACGCCCTGCGCGTGGTTGCCGGCGCTCGCGGCGACGACACCGGCGGCACGCTCCTCCGGCAGCAGACCGGCGATCCGCACATACGCGCCGCGCAGCTTGAACGAACCGGTCCGCTGGAGGTTCTCGCACTTGAGGTGCACCGGCGCACCGACCATCTGGGACAGGTGCCTGCTGCCCTCCATCGCGGTCACGCGCGCCACACCCGAGAGCATCTTCTGCGCTCCGCGCACGTCGTCGAGGGTGACGGGGCGCAAGGAGTCAGCCGTGCTGTAGCTCATGTTCACCAGCATCGCAGTTCACGGACCGGAGCGACCGTTGTGACCAACCTCCGAGACCCGCTTTGCGCAGCGCCGGTACGGCTCGCCCCCCGGCCGCGTACCCTGTCCCCCAATCAGCCAGCCCTTCACGAAGTGAGCCCCCGGCCATGCCCACAACACCTGAAATGTCGATGGACATGTCGCCCGTCGGTGACACCGGTCTTCTCGACACGCTGCAGCACGAGGTGGCGTTGTTCGCCCGCCGTGCCGAACAGACCCGGCTCGGCGGGGTCGGGCAGGTGCGCAACTCCATGGACCGCGCCGCGTATCTGCTGCTCAACCGGCTGCACAAGGAAGGCCCGATGGGCGTCAAGGCGCTCGCCGCGAGCATGGGCATCGACTCGTCGACGGTCACCCGGCAGGTGGCCCCGCTCGTCGACACCGGCCTGGTCAAGCGCACCTCGCACCCGGAGGACGGGCGGGCCGTGGTACTCCAGCTGTCCCCGCGCGGGCAGGCACGGCTGGAGGAAGTGCGTTCGTCCCGGCGGCAGTTGATGGCGGAACTCACCCACGACTGGGACCCGGAGGAGCGCGAGGCGTTCTGCTCGCTCCTCACGCGCTTCAACAGTGCGCTCTCCGCCCGGATGGCGGTACCGGAGACGCACTCCGGCTCCTGAGCGCGGTACGACACGGACGTCTGAGCGCGGCTCCGGCCGCGAGGTGGCCCCGGGGCCGTGTCGTCCTCTGCGCCGAGCCGGTGCGCGGCTCTTGACCGCGTGGCCGCCCCTGGCCTGATATGAGACCGGGTCCTGTCGTACGCGGCGTCGCGTCCGTGCCCGGCCGGGCCCGCGTCCACAGGGTCGACGGCGGGCGGGTGGAGGTGCGGTGCGAGAGCGGCACGCGTCCCGGGCAACCCGGCGAGCCCGCGAGTTCGAGGCGTTCGTCGCGGGCGCGGCCGGGCGGCTGCTGCACGCCGCCACGCTGCTCACCGCCGAGTCCCCGGACGACAATCCGCGCGCCCGGCGCCTGCTGACCCTGGCGCTGGCCCATACGTACGCGTCCTGGGACCGGCTGCGCGGTGAGGATCCCTACGACCGGGCCCGCCAGCACCTGGCGACCCGCTTCGCCCGCGGCGCGTGGCACCAGCACGGCGGTCTCGGCCGCGCCCGCCCGCACCCGGGGAGCCCTCTGGCTCCGCTCACCCCGCAGGAGCGGCTGATCCTGGTGCTCAGGCTCTGCGAAGGCGTCGGCGAGGAGCAGACGGCGGCCCTGCTCGGCCTGTCGGCGGAACGGGTCCGGGCCATCTGCCACCGGGCGGCGACGACCCTGCTGCACCGCTCCCGGAACCCGGCAACGGCCGTGTCGGCCACGAAGGCGACGCCATCATGAGCGCCACCGGCGCACGCCCCGCCGCCCGGGCCGCTCCCCCCGGAGGCGGAGACACCAACCGCCCGGACAGCGAAGCGAGGCGCGTCACCGGCGAAAGCCCCGCCGACGTACGCCCCGCCGCACGGGGCTCCCCACCCCGGAGCGGCTTCGCCGGCCGCCCGGCCGGCGAAGCGAGCCCCTCCAGCGGAGAGAACCCCACCGGCGGGAGGCGGACATGAGGGGGAACGATCGTGAGGCCGCCGTGCGGCGGCTCATGGAGCAGGCGCCGCCGCCCGTGCCGCCCGAGATCCACTCGGAGGCCGTGCGCCGGGGCGAACGCATGCTGCGGCGCAGGGCGCTCGCCCGCCGCGTGCTGTGGCTGCTGGCCTTCGCGGCGGTCGTGGCGTTCACGGTGTGGGCGCTGACGGCCCGCCCGTGGGTGGAGCCGCCCTCGGACACGACCCCACCCCTCACCGGCTGGTGACCCCGCGCGACGCTCCGGTGCCTAGCCGAGCGCCTGCTGCAGGTCCTCCAGCAGGTCGTCGGCGTTCTCGATGCCGACGGACAGCCGCACCAGGTCGGCGGGGACCTCGAGGGCCGAGCCGGCCGCGGACGCGTGCGTCATGCGGCCCGGGTGCTCGATCAGCGACTCGACGCCGCCCAGTGACTCGCCCAGCGTGAACACCTTGGCGCGGTTGCAGACCTCGACGGCCGCCTCCTCGCCGCCCTGGACACGGAACGAGACCATGCCGCCGAACGCCTTCATCTGCTTGGCGGCGACCTCGTGGCCGGGGTGCTCGGGCAGACCCGGGTACAGCACGCTGGTCACGCGCGCGTGCCGGGTGAGCATGTCGGCGACCCTGGCCGCGTTCTCGCTGTGCCGGTCCATCCGCACGGAGAGGGTCTTGGTGCCGCGCAGCACCAGCCAGGAGTCGAAGGGCCCGGCGACGGCGCCCATCGCGTTCTGGTGGAAGGCCAGTTCCTCGCCCAGGTCGGCGTCGGCGGTGATCAGCGCGCCGCCGACGACGTCGGAGTGGCCGCCCATGTACTTCGTCAGCGAGTGCACGACGACGTCCGCGCCGAGCGAGAGCGGCTGCTGGAGGTAGGGCGTCGCGAAGGTGTTGTCGACGACGAGGCGGGCGCCGGCGTCCCGGGCGACCTGGGCGACGGCGGCGATGTCGGTGATGCCGAGGAGCGGGTTGGAGGGGGTCTCCACCCACACGGCCTTGGTCTTCGGGGTGATGGCGGCCCGTACGGCGGCCGGGTCGCCGGTGTCGGCGACCGACCACTCCACGCCCCAGCGGGCGACGACCTTGGCGAAGAGGCGGAACGTGCCGCCGTAGGCGTCGTTGGGGATGACCACGTGGTCGCCGGGGCTGAGCAGCGTACGCAGCAGGCAGTCCTCGGCCGCCAGTCCGGACGCGAACGCGAGACCGCGGCGGCCGCCCTCCAGGGCGGCGAGGTTCTCCTCCAGCGCGGTCCTGGTCGGGTTGGCGCTGCGGCTGTACTCGTAGCCGCCGCGCAGGCCGCCGACGCCGTCCTGCTTGTAGGTGGAGACCTGGTAGATCGGCGGGACGACCGCGCCCGTCAGGGGGTCGGCGGTGTTGCCCGCGTGGATCGCGAGCGTCTCGAAGTGCTGACTGATGTGCCTGTCGCTCATGGGCACCGAGGGTAATGCGCCGACGCGGCGAGTGCCGGGCAAGCGGCGATGCGGGCCCGGTCCGTAGCTGCGGAGTGCGGCGGGTTTTCCACAGCTTCGGGACCACGTTGGCCAATTGTCGGCGCGGTCTGGTTCGCTTGTCGCATGGAGATTCTCTGGGTCCTGATGGCACTGGTCATGCTGGGCTTCGTGCTGCTTCCCTTCCTGCGGCGCCGTCGCGGTGCGGTCGGCCTGGTCTCGCCCGACCACCCGGACGCCGCGGACCCGGCGAACTACGGCTTCGTCCGCGAGGAGCAGCTCGACATCCGCATGCCCGGGCCCGACCAGGACCTGCTGGACGTCCTGGACGTGGTGCAGCGCACGCAGGACTACCGCGCCGCCCAGCAGCTCCTCGCGGGCACCGAGACCGAGGGCGAGCAGCGCTGGCAGCGCGTCCAGGCCTTCGCGGGCGCGGCCTCACTGGAGCTGCAGCAGCGGCCCGGCGGGTTGGGCGAGTCGCCCGGCGGGCAGTGGCTGCGGGTGTGGCGGGCCGAGGCGCCGAAGGACGCGGGCGGCGCGGCGGTGCACGCCGAGTTCCTGGTGCAGCAGGCGTGGCGGACGGCGTCGCCCGGCACGGATGAGTTCCGGATCATCATGGAGGAGGCGAAGGCGGCGTGCGGCGACGCGGCGCTGCTGGCCCCCGGCGACCCGATCCCGTACATCGTCGAACTGTCCGTGGCCCGCGGGCTGGGCTACTCGCAGAAGGACTTCGAGCAGCTGTGGCTGAAGATCCTGGACCGTGCTCCCGCCCACATGGGGGCGCATCTGGCCGCCCTGCACTACTGGTGCGAGAAGTGGCACGGCTCGCGCGAGCTGGCGTACTCGTTCGCGGAGGCCGCGGCGGCCCGGGCCCCCAAGGGCTCCCTGCTGGCGGCGATGCCGCTCTTCGCGGTGTTCGAGCACCTGCCCGAGGTGACCCTGGTCAGCAGCTTCTGGCAGACGGAGGTCGTCACGAAGGCGGTGCACGGCGCGCTGCACGCGGTGCACTCGGCCCGCCCGGACGACCCGATGCTGGCGCACGTGCGGCACATGCTGGTCTTCTTCCTGGTCCGCGGCGAGCGCTGGTCGGAGGCCATGAACCAGCTGGTGCACATAGACGGGCACGTCGGTGCCCTGCCGTGGACGCTGTCGGCCGACCCGGCGGGGGAGTTCGCGGTGTACCGGGCGCTGGCGGTGGCGGGCTACGAGGCGAACGGCGGCAGCCCCGCGAGCCTGCCCCACTGAGGCACGGGCCCCGGGCCTGAGGCCTGCGGCGAGACGCGGCCCCGGTCGGCGTCCCCACCGGTCGCCACCCGTCGCGGGGGGGGGGCGTCGCCCCGCGCGCCCACGGCCCCGAACGAAGACCGCTGAGCCGCTGAGCCGAGCCGCTTAGCCGCTGACCGCCACTGGACACCTCTGCACACCGCTGGAGACCGCATGTTCCCGCACAGCCGTACGCCCCAGCTGCCGAGCCCCGAGCAGGCGCTGCGAGGCCGCCGGGAGCCGGCGTTCACCGTCCCCGACCGGCACACCGTCCTCGGCAACCCGCTGCTCGGCCCCTACCCCGGGGGCCTGGAGATCGCCGATTTCGGCCTGGGCTGTTTCTGGGGCGCCGAGCGCAGGTTCTGGCAGCTCCCGGCGGGCGTGTGGACCACTCTGGCCGGCTACCAGGGCGGCTACACGGAGAACCCCACGTACGAGGAGGTCTGCTCGGGCCTGACCGGCCACACCGAGGTCGTCCGCGTGGTCTTCGACCCGAAGCTGATCTCGTACGAGCGCCTGCTGAACACGTTCTGGGAGTCCCACGACCCCACACAGGGCTTCCGCCAGGGCAACGACGTGGGCACGCAGTACCGCTCGGCGATCTACACCCACACGCCGGAGCAGGCAGCCACGGCCAAGGCCTCCCGCGAGGCCTACCAGAGGGTCCTCACGTCCTCCGGCCACGGCCGGATATCCACGGAGATCGTCCCGGCGGAAGGCCGCCCCTTCTACCCGGCGGAGGGCCACCACCAGCAATACCTGGACAAGAACCCGGCCGGCTACTGCGGCATCGGCGGGACGGGCGTCTCCTGCCCGATCGGCGTGGCCACGGCCGATGGTGAGCACCCGGCCCCCGACCCGGTCCTCGGCACGGGCTGGATCTTCGAGGAGAATCTGCGGCCCTTCTGCGAGTCGGTCGCGGAGTTCTCGGGCTACCGCTTCGACGACTCCGACTGGCTGGCCATCGAGAACGCCCTCCCGCGCACGGACGTGGAAAGGCCTGGCGGCTGGTACGACTACCCGCTGTCGGGCCGAGTGCCGCTGACGCTGCTGGTCGCGGACGACCCCGGGTCCTCGGTCGTCTTCGTCGGGCTCACCGGGGAGTGCGACGACGACACGAGAGCGCGGATGGAAGCGGCGTGGCACATCTTCAGCATGTACCGCGCCATGTGACGGGCGGGTATGCGGTCCCGCCCCGTTCGTCACGGGGCTCCGGTGGCGGAACAATGGGACTCCCGCGCCGTGTGAGGTGGTGGCGATGCCCGCTTGGCACCTGCGTGACTATCACGAGGACGATCTCGACCAGGCCATCGAGATCTGGGACCAGAACCGCCGGGCCGACGAGAACCGGGTGTTCGCGATCTCCGAGGTCATGGCGGCGGCCAAGGCCGGACAGACGGCGGTCGTCGCGGTGGTCGGCGAGGAACTGGTCGGTGTGGCTGTCGCTCAGGCACAGGGCAAGCGGGCGTGGATCCTCCTGGTGGCGCTCGCCTCACGCTGGCGCGAACGAGGGATCGGGAGTGCTCTCCTCGCCGATCTGGAACGGCGGCTGCGGGCCATCGGCGTGAGTCACATCAGTGCGCTGCTGCCCGCCGGTGCCGCGGGGACGAAGGCCCTGGAGAACTCCGGCTACCGGTTCCGCGACGATCTCACCTACTACGAGAAGGCCGAACCCCCAGGAGCCGCCAGCACGGAGGTGCTCACGGCCCTGGGCGGCCGCATGCTTCCCGACGGTCTGTGGGACGCCATGGCGGGCATGGAGGGGGAGAAACAGGTCGTCGAGCGCCGTGTCGTGCTCCCGTTGACCGAGCCGGCGCTGGCGGACCACTACGGTGTCGCCCCGCCCAAGGCGATCATCCTGTTCGGCCCGCCGGGTACCGGGAAGACCAGTTTCGCCAAGGCGGTCGCCTCGCGGCTCGGCTGGCCTTTCGTGGAGCTCTTCCCGTCCCGGCTCGCCGCCGACACGAGCGAGGGGCTGGCCGTGGCCCTGCGGGAGACCTTCGCGGACCTGGCCGAACTGGACTCGGTGCTGCTCTTCATCGACGAGGTCGAGGAGATCGCCGGCGCGCGCTCCGGGAAGGCCGTCGATCCCGGGCACGGAGTGACCAACGAGCTGCTCAAGCTCATCCCCGTGTTCCGCGAGCACGACGCGCGCCTGCTGGCCTGTGCCACCAACTCGATACGCTCGCTCGACGCGGCGTTCCTGCGGCCGGGCCGCTTCGACCACGTCATCCCCATCGGCCCTCCGGACGCCTCCGCGCGCGCGGCGATCTGGGCCCGCTACCTCACGGCCTCCGCCGAGTCGGTGGACGTCGACCGGCTCGCCCGGGCCAGCGACCTGTTCACACCGGCCGACATCGCTTTCGCGGCCCGCAAGGGGGCGCAGGCGGCGTTCGAGCGCGAAGTCACGCTCCGCCGGGGGCAACCGGCGACGACCGAGGACTACATGACCGCCATCGCCGACACCCGGCCGACACTCACCGCACAGGCCATCGAGGAGTTCGGGGAGGACATCGACACCTACAGCCGGCTCTGAGGTGCCCGTGCCCGCGGTCAGCCCTCGGTGCGGGCGGGCAGCCGCCAGCCCGGGCGCGGGAAGTGGCAGGTGTAGCCGTCCGGGTAGCGCTGCAGGTAATCCTGATGCTCGGGCTCGGCCTCCCAGAAGGGGCCGACCGGTTCCACCTCGGTGACGACCTTGCCCGGCCACAGACCGGAGGCGTCCACATCCGCGATCGTGTCCTCGGCGATCCGCTTCTGCTCGTCGTCCACGTAGTAGATCGCCGAGCGGTAGCTGAGGCCGATGTCGTTGCCCTGGCGGTTCTTCGTGGTCGGGTCGTGGATCTGGAAGAAGAACTCCAGGATCGCGCGGAAGTCGGTCTTCGCCGGGTCGAAGAGGACCTCGATGGCTTCCGCGTGCGTGCCGTGGTTGCGGTACGTCGCGTTCGGCACGTCGCCCCCGGTGTATCCCACCCGGGTCGCCGTCACGCCCGGCAGCCGGCGGATCAGTTCCTCCATGCCCCAGAAGCATCCGCCCGCCAGTACGGCCCTCTGCGTCTGCTCAGCCATGTGCGGCCCTCCATATCCGTCAGCCGGCTCACTGGTGTCCACCCTCCTCAACGCACGGGGGCCCCGGGCGATTCCTCACCTTGGCAATAGGGTGCTTCCCGTGACTGCCCCCTTGAGTTCCACGAAAGCCCGCGACGCGCTCCGGATATCGGCCCGCGTCTCGGCGGAGTTGTTGCTGGTGTTGGTGATGCTCGCGGTGGCTCTGTGGCTGCTGGGGCGAATGTGGTCGATCGTGTGGCCGCTCGTGGTCGGGCTGCTGTTGACCACGCTGACCTGGCCCGTGGCACGGTTCCTGCGCCGGCGGGGGTGGCCGCCGGCTGTCGCGGCCTCGGTCGTGACCGTGCTGTTCCTGCTGGTGGCCGTAGGGGTCGTGGCGTTGATCGCCGTGCCCGTGGCGTCGCAGTCCGGTGAGCTGACCGACGGGGTCGTCGAGGGGATCCAGAGACTGCGCGAGTGGGCCGCGGGGCCGCCGTTGAACATCGGGGACGCGCAGATCAACAAGGCCTTCGACTCCGCGGTCGCCCGTGCGCAGGAGGGTCTCGGCAGCATGGTCGGCGCGGTCGTCACGGGGGTGAGCACCGTGGTGAACGGCGTGGTCACCGCCGTTCTGGCGCTGTTCCTGATGTTCTTCTTCCTCAAGGACGGACCGAGGTTCCTGCCGTGGCTGTCCCGCCAGCTGCCCGGCCGGCTGGCCACCGACGTGCCCACGGTGTTCGAGCGCGGGTGGACCACCCTGGGCGCGTTCGTGCGTTCCCAGGCGGCCGTCGGGCTGATCGACGCCGTCCTGATCGGGCTGGGCCTGTGGATCCTCGGTGTGCCCCTGGTGCTGCCGCTGGCGGTGCTGACCTTCGTCTCCGCGTTCGTGCCGATCATCGGCGCCCTGTTCGCCGGGTTCGTGGCGGTCCTCATCGCCCTCGTCTCCAACGGCCTGACGGACGCGCTGCTCGTGCTGGCCATCATCGTGGTGGTGCAACAGCTCGAGGGGAACGTCTTCCAGCCCATGATCCAGAGCCGCGGGCTCGGCCTGCACGCGGCCGTGGTGCTGCTGGCGGTGACGTTGGGCGGCAGTCTGGCCGGCATCGTCGGCAGTCTGCTCGCCGTCCCCGTCGCCGCGCTGATCGCCGTGGTCTGGAACTACATCCGGGAGCAGCTCGGCGACGATCCGGCCGCAGGGCCGGGGAACGAGCCGTCCGAGGCGGCCGCGCCCGAAGCCTCCTAGGGGGCGTCCCGCACGCCGCAGGGCGCGCGAACGGCCGCGCCCGGGTCGCGGGGCCCCTCCACGCTTGCGAGTCTGCATGCGGAAGGAGTGCCGCCCCATGATTCCTGTCACCGCGTCGCCCGTGCGTCTCGAGGCGTCCGTCGACGCCCGGCTGTCCCGATGGATGTGGCTGGTGAAGTGGCTGCTCGCCATCCCGCACTACATCGTGCTGTTCTTCCTGTGGATCGCGTTCTGCGTCGTGACCGTCGTCGCGTTCTTCGCCATCCTGTTCACCGCCCGGTACCCCCGGCCCCTGTTCGACTTCGGCGTCGGCGTGCTGCGGTGGAACTGGAGGGTCGGCTACTACGCCCACACCGCGCTCGGCACCGACCGGTATCCGCCGTTCACCCTCGCCGACGTGCCCGACTATCCGGCGCGCTTCGACGTCGCGTACCCCGAGCGGCTGTCGCGCGGGCTGGTGCTGGTGAAGTGGTGGCTGCTGGCGATCCCCCAGTACATCGTCGTCGGGTTCTTCGTGAGCGGCGGCTGGGGCTGGGGCAGCGACGACGAGGGCGGCGGGTGGGGCGGTGGGCTGATCTCGTTCCTGTCCCTGGTCGCGGTGGTCGTGCTGCTGTTCACGGCCCGCTACCCGCGGCACCTGTTCGACTTCCTGCTCGGCCTCGTCCGCTGGTGCGCGCGGGTGGTCGCCTACGCCGCCCTGATGACCGACCAGTACCCGCCTTTCCGGCTCGACCTGGGCGGGCGGGAGCCTCAGGGCCAAGCCCCCTGGACCAAGGAACCCGGCCGAGGGGCCCCATAAGGCCCTTCAACCGGGCGGGCGAAGATCAGCCACCGCTGCCGTACGGTCGTGTGATGATCTCCAGGCGGTGGCCGTCGGGGTCGTCGAAGTACGTGCCGCGGCCGCCGTCGTGGTGGTTGATCTCGCCGGGCCGGCTGTGGAACGGGTCCGCCCAGTACGTCAGTCCGGCCTGCTGGATCCGGGCGAAGATCTGGTCGAACTCGTCCTCCGAGACGAGGAAGGCGTAGTGCTGCGGTGTGATGGCGCCGGGGCTGTCCATGTAGTCGAGCGTCACGCCGTTGGGGATCTCGACCGGGAGGAACGGACCGTAGGGCGGGCTCACCTCGAGTCCCAGGATGTCGGCGAGGAACCGGGCCGAGGCGCGCTTGTCGTGCGCCACGACGATGGTGTGGTTCAGCTGCACGGTCATGACGGCCTCCCCTCCGAAACCACGATACTCCGGCACGAACCAGGGCAAGCCTGCCCTGAATCCATGCCGGAGCAATCGGAGTGGAACGTCAGATCGTCGCCGTGTCGATCACGAAGCGGTAGCGCACGTCGCTGGCGACCACGCGGTCGTACGCCTCGTTGATCTGGTCACTGCGGATCAGCTCGATCTCGGAACCGATGCCGTGCTCGGCGCAGAAGTCCAGCATCTCCTGGGTCTGAGCGATGCCTCCGATCATGGAACCGGCGAGCGTCTTGCCCCCGGCGATCACCGAGAACAGGTTGAGGGAGACCGGCTCCTCGGGGGCGCCGACGTTCGCCAGCGTGCCCTCGGTCTTCAGCAGCGACAGGTAGGCGTTGAAGTCCAGCGGGGCCGACACCGTGGACACGATCAGGTCGAAGGTGCCCGCGAGCTCCTCGAAGGTCTTCGGGTCGCTGGTGGCGTAGTAGTGGTCGGCACCCAGCCGCAGGCCGTCCTCCTGCTTGCGCAGGGACTGCGACAGCACGGTCACCTCCGCGCCGAGGGCGTGCGCGATCTTGACGCCCATGTGGCCCAGGCCGCCCAGGCCGACGATGGCGACCTTCTTCCCGGGACCGGCCCCGAAGCGCTTGAGCGGGGAGTAGAGGGTGATGCCGGCGCACAGCAGCGGGGCGGCGACGTCGAGGGAGAGGCCCTCGGGGATGCGGACGACGAAGTTCTCGTCGACGACGACCTTCTGCGAGTAGCCGCCGTAGGTGGGCTCGCCGTCCTTGCCTATGCCGTTGTACGTGGGGACGTTGCCCTTGACGCAGTACTGCTCACGTCCGGCCTTGCAGTTCTCGCACTCGCGGCAGGAGTCGACCATGCAGCCGACGCCCACGGTGTCACCGACGGCGAACCTGGTGACGCCCGGACCGACCTCCGAGACGACGCCGGCGATCTCGTGGCCGGGGACCATCGGGAAGATTCCCTCGCCCCAGCCCTCCTGGACCTGGTGGATGTCGGAGTGGCAGATACCGGCGAACTTGATGTCGATCAGGACATCGAACTCGCCGACCTCGCGGCGCTCGATGGTGGTGCGCTCCAGCGGAGCCTTCGGTGCGGGTGCGGCGTACGCGGCGACAGTGGTCATGCCGGTGTCTCCTTGCAGGTTCCGTGCCCGGTTGCCTTCGGGATGTATCTGGCCGGGCACGATCACCAGCGTGCCCGGGCTGCGAGCGGTTACCCAGACCACGGTTTTGCGTACGCACAGCGTGCGTACCACTGGCGGGGTCAGGCTCGGGTGCGTACGACCGTGAATACTGAAGGCATGGACGAACACCCCGAATCCGCGCGGACGGCCGGTGGCGGCCTGGACCGGCGTGCCGAGCTCAGCGAGTTCCTGCGCACCCGGCGTGCCCGGCTGAAGCCGCAGGACGTGGGGCTGCCCGACTTCGGGCGGCGGCGGGTGCCGGGGCTGCGCCGCGAGGAGCTGGCCCAGCTGGCCGGGGTGTCCGTGGCGTACTACACCCGCCTGGAGCAGGGCAACGGCCGCAACGTCTCGGCGGAGGTGCTGGACGCGATCGCGCGCGCCCTGCGGCTGAGCGACGCCGAGCACGCGCACCTGACGCATCTGGCGAAGCCGAAGCAGCACAAGAAGAAACCGCCGGCGCGCGGCCAGCAGGTGCGGCCGGCGCTCAGGCACCTGCTGGACTCGATCGACAGCGTCCCGGCGTACATCGTGGGCCGTCGCTCGGACGTCCTGGCCTGGAACCGGATGGCCGCCGCCCTCTTCGGCGACTGGGCGGAACTGCCGCCGGCGGAGCGCAACTGGGCGCGGCTGGTGTTCCTGCGGCCCGAGTACCGCGACCTGTTCGTCGAGTGGGACCAGAAGGCCAAGGACATGGTCGGCTATCTGCGCATGGACGCGGGCTGCCACCCGGACGACCCGGGGCTGTCGGCCCTGGTCGGCGAACTGTCGGTGAAGAGCGAGGAGTTCCGCCGCCTCTGGGCCGCCCACGACGTCAAGGAGAAGAGCTATGGCGTCAAGCGCATGCGGCACCCGCTGGTCGGCGACCTGACCCTGTCCTTCGAGACGTTCCGCCTCGTCGACGACGCCGAGCAGTCCCTGATCACGTACCACGCGGAACCGGGCACCCCGTCGGCGGAGGCGCTGCGGCTGCTGGCGAGCTGGGGTGCGGACGCGACCCGGGCGGGAGCGCAGAGTCCGACGCGGTGAACACGCAGTGCCCGCCGGAAAGCACGGCTTCCGGCGGGCACCTCGGCAACGGGTCCTACGGCTTGCTTGTCACTTGCCGTAGTACGCGTTGTAGATCGAGATCGTCGACTTGTTGCCCTGCTTGTCGGCGATCTTGGCGTGGAAGGAGATGGCCTTCCCCTTCTCCGGGTTCTTGACGGTGACCTTGCCGTTGCTGACCGTCAGCTTCTTCCAGGTCTTGCCGTAGTCGTACGACACGTACACCGAAAGCGACTTCAGGTTGCTGCCCTTGGCCGCGCCCTCGACGGTGACCGGGACGGTGGCCGTCCGGCCGGCCGGGACCTTGCTGTCCAGACCCGTGGCCGCGTTGAAGCGGGCCGTGGAGGCGGGCAGCTGCTTGAAGCCGGTGGTCTTCTTCGAGCGGAACGTCCAGCTGGCGTCGATGCGGGTGGAGGCCGCCGCGACCTTGACGCTGCGCTTGACCGACGTCGTCAGCTTGTACTCGGCGTCACCGGCCGGGACCTTGAACGGCTCCTCGCCGAACAGCGGGTCGTCGTTGCTGCCGATCTTGGTGCCGTTGCGGTACAGCGTCGTGCCGGCGGAGGTGAACTGCGAGTAGCCCACGTTGCCCTTGCCGTCGGCGAACAGCGGCAGGGAACCGCTGATCTCGTTGCCCTCACGGAAGATGCCGAAGTCGGCGTCGAGCCGCGGTCCGAAGACAGCCGTGTTGACGGTCTTGGAGTAGCTCTTGCCGGCCGTGTACTTCTGCTCGCCCAGCGAGTAGGCGGCCTCGTCTATCGGGAAGCCGTCGGCGTCGACGCCGCCGTACTGGGCGAACTCGAGCTGCCACTTGACGCCGCCCTGGGCGGACAGGTGCAGGGTCCGGGTGCCGGGCAGCGTCTGCTGGATGCCCATCGAGGAGGCGCTGGTGCTCCACGGCATCCAGCCGATCGCCTCGATCGAACCCTTCTTGCCGCTCGCCGCGGCACCGAGACCGGCCTTCACCGTGGCCAGTTCACTCGCCTTGTAGTGCTTGGTGAAGCCGGTGGCGAGCTGCTTGACCGGGCCACCGGCGACGGTGTTGTACTCCTCGTCGGCGCCCTTGCTCCAGTGGCTGTCCCACTGCTGGGTCACCGAGCCGTCGGTGATCTGCGGGCCGACGTGGGCGGTGCGGAAGTTCTCGTAGGAGTTCAGCAACCAGCCGTAGCCCCAGCTGTAGTCACCGGCCGTCACCGTGTAGTCGGCCGAGGCGAACTCCGGCTTGGCGCCCGCGGCGGGGACGGTGATGTCCACCGGCTTGGCCTTGCGGGCGTCCAGCGTGACCGTCGTGTTCCTGGTGACGTTCAGCTTGGGCTGCGCGAGCCAGTCCGCGCCCTCGAACTTCTCCGGGTCGTCGCCGGCGTAGATGTTCGTGTTGAGGATGTACGTGCCCTTGGGGGCCCGGACGGTGGCGGTGCCGTCCTCGTCGTACGGCATGAGTCCCTTGCCCTTGCCCAGGCCCGCGATGCCGTTCAGGTCGGCGCTGTAGTTCTTCGCCGGCTTGCCGTCACGGCCGAGGAACTTCAGCGTGACGTCGTAGGACTCGACCTCGCGCTGCACCGCGGCGGCCGTGCGGACGGTCTGGCCGCCGCCCGTCGCCGTCACGTACGAGGAGTACGCGCCATCGAGCGTGCCGCCCAGCCTGGTGTTGACGGTGAAGGGGACGGAGGCCTTGCCGCCCGCCGGGACCGTCACCGAGGTGGCGCCGAGCTTGAAGAAGCCGGCCGGGGCGGCCTGGCCCTTCGGGTTGGTGGCGGTCGACGTCAGCTTCAGCGTGACGTCCTTCGTACCGAGGTTGCGGTACGTCAGCTGCTTGCTGACCGGCTTGTCGTCGGTGTGCGGCCACTGCTGCACGCCGAAGCTCACCGAGACCGGTTCGGCGATCACGGACTGCTTGATGGCCTTGTCGACCTGGATGCGGCCCGAACCCTGCTCGAACGGCGTGTAGTCGCCGCCCTTGGTGGAGCCGGTGAGGGCGCCCTTCAGTTCGGCGTACTTCCACTGAGGGTGCTGCTGCTTGAGGATCGCCGCCGCGCCCGCCACGTGCGGGGTCGCCATCGACGTACCGGAGATCGTCATGTAGCCGGCCGGCTTCTCGCCGACCTCGGAGGCGATCTGGTTGCCCGGGGCGGAGGCCGCGGTGATGTTCACGCCGGGCGCGGTCACGTCCGGCTTGAGGGCACCGTCCAGGCCGGGGCCGCGGCTGGAGAAGTCGGCGAGCCTGTCCTTGTCGTCGACCGCGCCGACGGTCAGGGCCGCGGCGGCGCTGCCCGGGGAGCCGATGGTCTGCTCGCCGAAGTCGCCCTCGTTGCCGGCCGCGATGGCGAACAGGACGCCCTTCTCCTCGGAGAGCTTGTTCACCGCCGCTTCCAGCGGGTCGATCGCGGGCGTGTCGCCGCCGCCCAGGCTCATGTTGACGACGTCGGCGCCCTGCGCGGCGGCCCACTCGATGCCGGCGAGCACCTCGGAGTCACTGCCGAAGCCGCCGTCGTCGAGCACCTTGCCGTTGAGGATCTTCGCGCCGGGCGCGACACCCTTGTACTTGCCGCCGGACTTCGCGCCGGTGCCGGCCGCGATGGAGGCGACGTGCGTGCCGTGTCCGACCTTGTCGGAGGTGTCGGGCGAGGTCGTGAAGTTCTTGGCGTCGATCACCTGGCCCTTGAGGTCCGGGTGGGTGGCGTCGACACCGGTGTCCAGAACGGCGATCTTGACGCCCTTGCCGTCGTAACCGGCCGACCACGCCTTGGGGACGCCGATCTGCGGGACGGACTTGTCGAGGCTGGCCTTGCGGACGCCGTCCAGCCAGACGCGCGCGATGCCGGAGGCCGTCCGGTCGCCGTCGGTGACCGCGTCCCACAGTTCGGGCGCGTCCTCCCGCGGCGTCTGCACCGCGTCCGCGTTGAGGGACTTCAGAGTGTGCTTGAGGGTGCCGGCGTCCCGGACGTCGGCCTTGGCGGCCGAGGCGGCGCCCTGGTACCCGACGATGACCTTCAGGCCCTTCCTCTGGGCCTTGCGGGTCGCTGACTTGTTGAGCTCGGTGACGTCGAAGAGCCGCTGGTCGAGCTTGCCGGTGGCGACCAGGCGGGCCGCGTCGGCCGGGATCACGAGGGTATGGCCGTCGGCCTTGCGGACCTGGACGGGTATGTCCTCACGGCCCTTGGCCCGCTCCAGGCCGACGACCCGGCCCTTGGCGTCCAGCACGACCCGGTCGCCGGTGATCAGCGTGATGCGGTGCTTGGCGGTGACGGACGCCTGCCTGGCGGTGGCGGCCGGCTGTTCGCCGTTCGCCGACGCCGGGCTGGTCATACCCGCCGCCAGGGCTACGGCTGCCGCTGTGGCGACCGTGGCCGCGCACGCCCTTTTCACTTGTCTGCGCAAGTTTCCCCCTTGCAGAAGAACCGGGCGAATTCCCCGTTCACCCGGCCGGGGGTGGTTTCGTACGCGTGACCGTACGCCCCCCGGAAGACGCAGTATGCCGAGAGGTGATCAGGTGCTCAATAGACGGAGAGAAGGTGGGAAATCCGTCGGCCGACTGTTACACGGCTGCCGGAACTCCGTTACAGGATCGGGCCGTTGCGCGTCCGCGTTCGCCTTGACTTCGCTCCGCGAAACAGAAAACCGCCGCCCGGCCCTTTTCGCGGGGCGGGCGGCGGCTTGCCGCGTGCTGCTGCCGAACCGTCAGGCGGCCGAACCGGCCTTCCACTGGGCCCAGTCCATGTTCCAGCCATTGAGTCCGTTGTCCGGTGCGACGGTCTTGTCTCCGGTGTTCTGGACGACCACCACGTCACCGATCATCGAGTTGTTGAAGAACCACGCGCCCGGCGTGTTCGGGTCGTCGGCGCCCTTCGCGTCCTGGAGGCCGACGCAGCCGTGGCTCGTGTTCACGCTGCCGAAGATGGACTTCGCGCCCCAGTAGTTGCCGTGGATGAAGGTGCCGGAGGTGGACAGGCGCATGGCGTGCGGCACGTCCTTGATGTCGTACTCGCCCTTGCCGTCGTCGTCGGTGAAGCCGACCGTGGCGCCGTTCATCCGGGTCTCCTTGAACTTCTCGGAGATCACCATCTGGCCCTCGTACGTCTTGTTCTCGGGCGCGCCGGCGGAGATCGGGATCGTCCGGACGACCTTGCCGTCCTGCGTGATCTTCATCTGCTTGGTCTTCGCGTCGACGTACGAGACCTGGTTGCGGCCGATCTTGAAGGTGACCGTCTTCTGCTGGACGCCGTAGACGCCCTTCGCGCCCTCGACACCGTCGAGCGCGAGCTTCAGCGTGACGGTGGAGCCTTCCTTCCAGTACTCCTCCGGGCGGCAGTCCATGCGGTTGGCGTTGAACCAGTGGCAGGCGACCTCCTGGCCGCTGGTCGTGCTGACCGTGACGCCCTTCTGGACGGCGGCCTTGTTGGTGATCGCCTTGTCGAAGTTGATCGAGACCGGCATGCCGACGCCCACGGTGCTGCCGTCGTCGGGAGTGAAGTTGCCGATGAAGCTGTTGGCCGGGGAGACCGTGGAGAACGAGGCGTTCTCGTGGGCGACACGGCCGTCGGAGTCCTTCGCCTCCGCCGCCAGCTTGTAGGTGGTGGACCGCTCCAGCTGCACGCTGGGCTTCCAGCTCTTCTTGTCGGCGGATATCTGGCCGCTGACCTCGGTGCCGTCGCTCGTGGTCATCTTCACGCTCGTGAGCGTTCCCTTGCTCACGGTGACGGCGGCCGAATTGTTGATGGAGGCGTTGTCCGAGCCGTCCTCGGGCGTGATCTTGATCTGGGCCTCGGAGGTCTTCTCGGCCGCGGCCTCGTCGACCTTGGACTGGGAGCTGTCGCCGCCGCCGGACGCCTTGTCGTCACCGCCGGAACACGCCGAGAGCACCAGAACTCCGCCGAGCAGTGCGGACGCGACCGTCAGGCCCTTGCGCCGCTTACTGACCGTCATCACACGCTTCTCCATCGTCGCCGATTTCCCCAAGACCCCGAGTGTCCCCGTCACAGTCCAAGTGCCCCCGTCGGAACCCGTGAGTCCCCGTCGAGAACCTTCAACGCTACGACTGGTTCGCCCGGTTCCCCATGTCGCGCAGGTGTGGGGATCAACACGTCCGCGATCTGTGGTGCACCGGGTGCTTGTGCGGTCGGTGTTGCCAGGGGGGACGCGAAACCCCCGGCGACGGTTGCCGCCGGGGGTCTTCGACGTCCCGGACGGCCTCAGCCGCCGTTGGCGCCCTCGTCCTCGTCCTCGTCCTCGTCCTCGTCCTCGTCCTCGTCCTCGTCCTCGACATCATCCTCGTCGAGGTCCCAGTCCGGCGAGTCGGGGTCGTAGTCGACCCGCTCGCTGCTCCAGGAGGCCTGCTGGAGCTCCACCCCCGGTACCTGGCCGACCAGGTCGAACGGATCAACAAGATAGGCGAGGGCCTCCGCGGCGTCCTCCGCCACAGCGCTCTCGACCTGGGCCCTTTCCGCCGCCGGCATCTCCGCGTCGCCGGAGGCCCGGCGCAGCGCGGACTTGGTGACCGCGTCCGCGTCCTCCACCTCGAGTACCAGCTCCACCCGAACCCGTACAAACCGTGATGTCTCTGGAGTGCTCATCCCGGGAGAGTAAGGCAAAACCTCCTGTGACTTTCCCGTGACCCGCGATTTTCACTAACATCGCCCCACACGGCCAATTCGCCAGCGCCACAAGGGGATCGATATTCCGTGTCATCCGCTCGCCGTCCGCTGCTGACCGCCACCGCCGCGGCGACTCTGCTCGGCGCCCTGTGGTTCGTCCCGTCCGCCAACGCGACGTCGGACTCCCCGGTCAGAGACGTGGTCTCGACGAACCCGTCTCCGCAGGTCACCGAGCAGGCGCGGATCGCGGCCACGACCGCGGACGCCTCCGTCACCGGCACCCGTCTCGCCGACACGGGCAGCTTCGACAGCACGCCGTACGTGATCGGCGGCACGTGCTGCCTCACGCTGGGCGCGGGCTTCGTCGTGTATTCGGTCCGCCGGGAGCGACTCGGTCTCTGACGTCCCGGTCCGGGGTTCCCGCCGACCGGCGGGAACCCCGGCTGCCGCCCTCCCCACGGGAGTCCTACCGGAGCGGCCCGGTGACCGTCTCCACGGCCGCGAGCAGCCGCCCGTCGCGTACGAACGCGTCCGCGGCGTCCAGGTCGGGTGCCAGGAACCGGTCCGGGCCGGGCCCCTGAACTCCCGCCTCCCGTACGGCGTCGATGACCGCTCGCGTCGCGGGCGCCGGCGTCAGCACCTCGCGCAGCTCGATCGCGCGCGTGGCCGCGTACAGCTCGACGGCGAGGACGCGGGTGAGGTTGTCGACGGCCGTGCGCAGCTTGCGCGCCGCCGACCAGCCCATCGAGACGTGGTCCTCCTGCATGGCGGAGGACGGGATCGAGTCGGCGGACGCCGGTACCGCGAGCCGCTTCAGCTCGCTCACCAGCGCGGCCTGCGTGTACTGAGCGATCATCAGACCCGAGTCCACACCGGCGTCGTCGGCGAGGAACGGCGGCAGGCCGTGGCTGCGGTTCTTGTCGAGCAGCCGGTCGGTGCGGCGCTCCGCGATGGAAGCGAGGTCGGCGGCGGCGATGGCGAGGAAGTCCAGGACGTAGGCGACCGGCGCCCCGTGGAAGTTGCCGTTGGACTCCACACGCCCGTCGGGCAGCACGACGGGGTTGTCCACCGCGGAGGCCAGCTCACGGTCGGCGACCAGCCGGGCGTGGGCCATGGTGTCGCGCCCGGCCCCGGCGACCTGCGGGGCGCAGCGCACCGAGTAGGCGTCCTGGACGCGCGGCGCGTCGTCCTGGTGATGCCCGGTCAGACCCGAACCCTTCAGCACGGCCGTCATGTTGGCGGCGCTGGCGGCCTGCCCCGGGTGCGGCCGGATGGCGTGCAGTTCTGGGGCGAGGACCTTGTCGGTGCCGAGCAGGGCCTCCAGGGACAGGGCGGCCGTGACGTCCGCGGACCGGTAGAGCCTCTCCAGGTCGGCCAGGGCCATGACCAGCATGCCGAGCATGCCGTCGGTGCCGTTGAGCAGGGCCAGGCCCTCCTTCTCGCGCAGTTCGACCGGCTGGATGCCGTGCGCGGCGAGCAGTTCGGCGGCGGGGCGTACGGCGCCGTCCGGGCCCTCGGCGTCCCCCTCCCCCATGAGCGCGAGCGCGCAGTGCGACAGCGGCGCGAGGTCGCCCGAGCAGCCGAGGGAGCCGTACTCGTGCACGACCGGGGTGATCCCGGCGTTGAGGAGGTCGGCCATGGCCTGCGCGACCTCGGGCCGTACGCCGGTGTGGCCGGAGCAGACGGTCTTCAGCCGCAGGAACATCAGGGAGCGGACGACCTCACGCTCCACCCGCGGCCCCATGCCGGCGGCGTGCGAGCGGACGATGTTGCGCTGCAGCTGTGCGCGCAGTTCCGGGCTGATGTGCCGGGTCGCCAGGGCGCCGAAGCCGGTGCTCACGCCGTACACGGGGTCCGGCTTGGCCGCCAGCGCGTCCACGATCTCGCGGGCCGCGGCGAGGGCCGCCACCGCCTCCCCGGAGAGCTGAACGCGGGCGCCGCCGCGCGCCACGGCGAGCACGTCGGACGCGGTCACGCCGGACGTCCCCACCACCACAGTGTGCATATCCATATTCAGGAGCGTACGCAGTGAATTCGACGATGTCACCACTGGAGACCGCCTGCACCCCTTACCGATACGTCACACCCCTCGGGCCGTGTCAGGGCGCGTGCCGCCCGCGGAACCGCCGGCGCTCGCCGTCGGCCTCCCGGGACGGCTCGTCCGCGAGCCGCACGACCGGGTCGTCGGGCCCGGCCCGGCCGGCGACGACCGGCCGAGAGGCCCGCTCGGCTTTCGCCCGGTACTGCGCCGCGTCGGCGAGCCGGAACAACCGGCGGGCGGAACGCACGGGCCCGATCGGGTCCTCGGTGGACGCGACGCCGCACGCCACGCCGTCCCCGAGCTCCAACTCCGCCGCCCGGCGGCACAGTTCCTCCGCCGCCTTCACGACCTGGTCGGCGCTCGGCCCGACCGCGAGCAGACAGAACTCGTCCCCGCCCAGCCGTGCCGCCAAGGCCCCGGGCAGCATGGCCCCGCACAGCGACAGGACCGAACCGAAGCGCTCCAGGAGCCGGTCGCCGGCGGCGTGCCCGTGCGTGTCGTTGACCCGCTTGAGCCCGTTCAGATCACACACCACGAGGCTGACGACGACCCCGTCCCGGCGGTGCCGCTCGATCGCCCGCTCCAGGCGTACGTCGACGGCACGCCGGTTGGCGAGCCCCGTCAGCGCGTCCGTGTACGCCAGCCGCCGGGCCTCCTCCAGCCGCTCGGTCTGGGCGATGCCGGCGGCCACCACGGCCGCCAGGACGGTGGCGAAGTCGGCGTCGGCCCGCTCGAAGACCGGCTCGCCGACCGGCCGGGCCACATACAGCTCGCCCCAGGCCCGGCCGTGCAGCACGATGGGCGCGACCACGCAGCAGCCGCGGCGACGGCGGCGCAGCGCGGCGACGCGCTGGTGGCAGTACCCGGGACGACGCCCCGCGGCCGGTCCCTCGGCCGTCTCCACCCACGCGCCGGGCTCCCCACCGCCCGCCCACTGCTCGTGCAGGAACTCGGTGATCTCGACGAACTGGTGCACCGGGTAGGCCTCGTCCTCGGGAAACTCCTCCTCCCCCTCGGCCAGCTCGCCCACGTTCACGAGGACCTTCAGCCGCCCGAGCTCCCGCTCCCACACCGACAGCGCGGCGAAACTCCCGCCCAGCGCCCGGCAGGCCCCGACGGCCGCCGCACGCCACGCCTCACGCGACCCGTGCGCGGCCGCCATCCCCTGAGCCAACGCGACGACGGCCACCAGCCGTCTGTCCTCACCCATCACTCCAGGCTAGGGAGTTTCCAGCCAGTCTGACCTGTTTACGACGCGAACGGGGACGCGTAACTGCGGGCGGTCGCGCCGCCAAGGGCGGCACGCGCGGGCGCACCGGCACTCCGCCACCGCAGCGGCACCCCGACTGCTTAGCCGCGGGCAGTCGTGCCGCTGGGGCGATGGGGGTCCCCCCTGCTCGAGCGAAGCCGAGAGCTTGGGGGAGGGTGGGCGCAGCGGCCCCCCGCGACGCCGGACTGCGCAACGCCCCGGCCCTCGCACCAACGCCGGGCACCAAGCACCGCCCCTCAGACCCCCGGCCACTCCGGCTTCCGCTTCTCGTTGAACGCCGCAACCCCTTCTGCCCGGTCCCCGGAAAACGCCACCGCCCGCCAAGCCGCGTCCTCCACCTCGAGCCCGGCCCGCAGGTCCAGCCCCTGCCCAAGCCGCAACGCCCGCTTCGCCGCCCGCAACCCCACCGGCGAGTTCCCCGCGATACGGGCCGCCAGCTCCAGCGCCGCCTCCCGGTCCCGCCCCTCCTCCACCACCTGGTCGACCAGCCCCAACTCCCCCGCCTCGACGGCCTCCACCCGCCGCGCCGAGAAGATCAGCTCCGCCGCCCGCGCCGCCCCCACCCGGCGCGGCAGCAACTGGGTCCCCCCGCCTCCGGGGATCACCCCCACGGACACCTCCGGCAGCCCCACCACCGCCGTACGGTCCGCCACGATCACGTCACACGCCAGAGCCAGTTCGAACCCACCCCCCAGCGCGAACCCGTGCACCGCCGCCACCGTCGGTACCGGCAGCTCCAGCACCCCTGTGTACGCCCCCCGCGTCACCGGCCGCTGCCGCACCAGATCCGCGTCACTGAACGAGTTCCGCTCCTTCAAGTCGGCCCCGACGCAGAACGCCCGCTCATGCGACGAGGTCAGGACGACCACCCGCACGTCCCGGTCCTCCCCCAGCGCCGCACACGCCCCGGCGAGGGACCGGGCCATCTCGGTCGACACCGCGTTCATGGCCTTCGGCCGGTCGAGGACGAGCTCCGCCACGTGCCCCCGCTCGTGCCGCCGCACCAGCACGAACTCCCCGAACCGTTCCTCACTCATGACACCCTCCGGTTAACGCGGGTTAACTACATCGCCGCTCCGATCATCGCAGCCGCACCCCGCCGGCGAAAGAGCGGACGTGACCGCTTCCCCCAACCAGCACCCGCCCACCCGTTCGAGTGACATCCGCTCAACTCCGACCCGATCGCCCATGGGAGCGCATAGCGTGCATCCGCGACGGCGCACAGGGGGCGCATGCGCATCGGGGAGGGACCGTGAGGACGACGAACACGCCGACGAGGCCGGAGCGGGACACCGGGGTCGCCCCCCGCGCCCGGGGCCGGCACCGCAAGCCCCGCCCCCGCAAGGCCCTGCTCGCCGCCGGCGGCCTCGCGCTGGCGGCGGGAGCCCTGAGCCTCGTACGCCTGGCCCACGGCCCGGGCTCCGACGGCGCCGGCACCGTCGAGGCCGGACCCCGCCCGGACGCGGCCACCACCGCCACGGACCAGGCCGCCGACACCGCCGCCACGGTCGTCCCGGCCGCTCCCGACGCGGGCCCCTCCTCACCCACCGCACTGGGCGGCCTGACCCCCTCGCCGGGCGCCCGCGGTCCGGACGCCGCCTCCCGCTCCCGGCCCCAGGCGACCGGCGCCCGGGAGACACGCCGCACGGCCGGGGCTCCCCCGACCGCGACCACCGCCGGCACCACGCCCGTCCATGACATGAGGAACGCCCCGGCGCCGAGAACCCCGGGCCCGGCCCCGGCCTCGGCACCGCCATCGAGCAGGACGGCCCCCACCCCGGCGCCGAAGGAGCCCGACGAGCCGAAGAAGCCGCGCGACCCCGGACTGTGCGTCCCGGCCATCGGTCTGTGCGTGGAGAGCCCGTGGCGCCGCGGCTGACGCCCCTGCCGGCCGTCCGTCAGCCGCCGTTGTCCCGCCGCGTGAGCAGCCACGGCTCCACGACGCCCAGCCCACGGACCGGCCGCTGCCACATCGGCTGCAACCCGAACCGGTACACCGGCGGCTCCTCGCCCTCCTTCTCCGCGGTCGCGGCCTCTTCGGCCGCCTCCGCCTCGGAGGCCGGGGCATCCTGCGTGCGTATCAGCTCCTCGGCGAAGGCGGTGTCGACCAGGACGGCGTCCTTGGGCGCTATCGAGGTGAGCCGGGAGGCCAGATTCACGGTCGTACCGAAGACATCGCCCATTCGGGTGGTGACCGTCCCGAACGCCATACCGACGCGCAGCTCCGGCATCGTCTCGTCGTGCGCCATGGTCTCGATCAGGCGCAGGGCGATCTCGGCGGCCGTGCCCGCGTCGTCGGCGGCGTACAGCACCTCGTCGCCGAGGGTCTTGATCAGCCGGCCGCCGTTGGCGGCGACCAGGTCGGCGGCCGTGGTCTCGAACGCCTCGACCAGCTCGCCGAGCTCCTCCTCCTCCATCCGGCGGGTCAGCCGCGTGAACCCCACCAGGTCCGCGAAACCGACCGCGAGCCGCCGGTCGACCATCTCCTCGTCGTCCGCGGCCTGCACGACCCGCCCGGCCGAGGCGGCGAGCTGGCGACGCCAGACGTACACCAGGAACTCCTCAAGCTCGGGCAGGAGCAGCTCGACGATCGGGTACGTCACCTCGGTGCGCGTCATGCCCGGCTCGGGCGGCTCCGTCAGCCCCTCCAGAAAGGAGTCGATCTGCCACTCGGCGAGCCGCGCGGTGGTCTGCCCGGTGGACCGGGCCACCTGTACTGCCATCGCCTCGCTCAGCAGTCCCGCCTCGACGAGACCGGCGAGCCGCCGCAGGGCCAGGACGTCCGCCTCGGTGAGAGCCTTGGCCTGCCCGATGTCGGCGAAGCCCATCGCCCGCCAGAAGCGGGAGGCCAGCTCCATGGAGACGCCGGCGCTGCGAGCCGCCTGAAACGGTGTGTAGCGGCGCTCGGCGCCCAGGATGAGCCCTTCCAGGCGCAGGGCGAGCGGATCCTCGCCGGAGTCGGCGCCCTGCGCGTCCGTGCCGGAACCCGAGTCGTCGACGGTCACGCGTGTTGCCCTTCCGATCTGTCACGGTCATGTATCGACCGGCCTCAACTCTACGGCAGTGTGCGCCAGCTCACTCCGTTAGGTTCAGCCGATGGGTGGGGGCCCGGTGCTGCCGGGGGCTCGGCGATTTCCCCACCATCCCCAAGGGGCTGCGCCCCCAGGACCCCCGATCGGCCTGAACGGCCTCGTCCTCAATCACCGGACGGGCTGGGTGATGCTGATCGGCGCACCCAGCAGCGGGCAGCCGTGCCGCAGAGCGACGGGGGGCGCAGCGGCACCCCGTTCCGCCGGGCCGCGGACCCACCCCCTACCTCCGCCCTCACGCCGGCCTCAGATGCACGATGTCCCCGGCCCCGACAGGCTCCTGCACCCCCTCCCCCGTGGCCAGCACCAACCGCCCGTCCCCGTCCACGGCCACCGCCTCCCCCACAACGGCACGGTCACCCGGCAATTCCGCCCGCACCTCCCTGCCGAGCGTCGCGCACCCGGCCACATACGCCTCCTGCAACCCGCACGCCCCCGCGTCACCCCCGGCCGCACGCCACTTCCCGTACCACTCCTCGAGCGAACGAAGCACTCCCCGGAGCAAAGGATCCCGGTCCGTACTGACGGCCCCCGCCAGACCCAGCGACCCCGCCGTCGGCACCGGCAGCTCGTCCGCCTTGAGCGACACGTTGATGCCGACCCCGATCACGACCCCGCCGTCCCCGGCCCGCTCGGCCAGGATGCCCCCGGCCTTGCGTTCCTCTCCGCCCACCGTGACCAGCAGGTCGTTCGGCCACTTCAGCGCCGTGTCCACGCCCGCCGCCCGGGACAGCCCCGTCGCCACCGCCACCCCCGTGAGCAGCGGCAGCCACCCCCACCGCGCGACCGGTACCTCGCCGGGCGTGAGGAGCACGGAGAAGAAGAGGCCCGAGCGCGGCGGCGCCGACCACTGCCGGTCCAGACGCCCCCGCCCGGCGGTCTGCTCCTCGGCGACCAGCACCGCGCCCTCCGCGGCCCTGCCCTCACCGGCCCGGGCCACCAGGTCGGAGTTGGTGGAGCCGGTGCGCTGCACCACGTCCACCTCCGACCACAACGCTCCCTCATGCACCAGGCCGCGGCGCAGGGCGGCGGCGTTGAGGGGCGGGCGATCGAGGTCGGACCATCGGCTCGGCCTCGGCTCACTGGGTCCGTCGGGCGGGTTTCCATCTGCACCTGGTGGCGTCTTCATGCAAGCCACCCTAGGTTTGAAACCCCCCATCCCGCAGAGGGAGTGGATCCCGTCCGGGTCCCGTCCCGGTCCGCCCCGTAGGTCTCATCGGCGTTCCTGGGAAGACGGGGACGGTGTGGCAAACGCCGCACTGCCGATGTGGAGGCACCCCACTACTCTACGAATGAGTAACCGTCCCCCCTTTTGAGCAGGCAGGGAGCCGCATCCCGATGTCCGAGCCGGAAGAGCAGCAGCAGCCTGACATTCACACGACCGCGGGCAAGCTCGCGGATCTGCAGCGCCGCATCGAGGAAGCGACGCACGCCGGCTCCGCACGCGCCGTCGAAAAGCAGCACGCCAAGGGCAAGCTGACGGCCCGTGAACGGATCGAGCTCCTGCTCGACGAGGGCTCCTTCGTCGAACTCGACGAGTTCGCCCGGCACCGTTCCACCAATTTCGGCCTCGACAGCAACCGGCCGTACGGGGACGGGGTCGTCACCGGGTACGGCACCGTCGACGGCCGGCCCGTCGCCGTGTTCTCCCAGGACTTCACCGTCTTCGGCGGGGCCCTCGGCGAGGTCTACGGGCAGAAGATCGTCAAGGTCATGGACTTCGCGCTGAAGACCGGCTGCCCGGTCATCGGCATCAACGACTCCGGCGGCGCCCGTATCCAGGAGGGCGTGGCCTCGCTGGGCGCCTACGGCGAG
Organism: Streptomyces djakartensis; assembly: GCF_014651075.1. Classification (GTDB taxonomy): domain Bacteria; phylum Actinomycetota; class Actinomycetes; order Streptomycetales; family Streptomycetaceae; genus Streptomyces; species Streptomyces djakartensis. The sequence continues at coordinate 244,148 of NZ_BMWE01000001.1, forward strand.
ATCTTCCGCCGCAACACGCACGCCTCCGGTGTGATCCCCCAGATCAGCCTGGTCGTCGGCCCGTGTGCGGGCGGGGCCGTCTACTCCCCCGCCATCACCGACTTCACGGTCATGGTCGACCAGACCTCGCACATGTTCATCACCGGGCCCGACGTCATCAAGACCGTCACCGGCGAGGACGTCGGCTTCGAGGAGCTGGGCGGCGCCCGTACGCACAACTCGACCTCCGGTGTGGCCCACCACATGGCCGGGGACGAGAAGGACGCGATCGAGTACATCAAGCAGCTGCTGTCGTACCTGCCGTCCAACAACCTCTCCGAGCCGCCGGCCTTCCCCGAGGAGGCCGACCTCGAGCTCACCGACGAGGACCGCGAGCTGGACGCGATCGTCCCGGACAGCGCGAACCAGCCGTACGACATGCACGCGGTGATCGAGCACGTCCTGGACGACGCCGAGTTCTTCGAGACGCAGCCGCTGTTCGCGCCGAACATCGTCACCGGCTTCGGCCGGGTCGAGGGGCGCCCGGTCGGCATCGTCGCCAACCAGCCGACGCAGCTCGCCGGGTGCCTGGACATCAAGGCCAGCGAGAAGGCGGCCCGCTTCGTGCGGACCTGCGACGCCTTCAACGTCCCGGTCATCACCTTCGTCGACGTCCCCGGCTTCCTGCCCGGCGTGGGCCAGGAGCACGACGGCATCATCCGGCGCGGCGCCAAGCTGATCTACGCGTACGCCGAGGCGACCGTCCCGCTCATCACCGTCATCACCCGCAAGGCGTTCGGCGGTGCGTACGACGTCATGGGCTCCAAGCACCTGGGGGCCGACCTCAACCTCGCCTGGCCCACCGCCCAGATCGCCGTCATGGGCGCCCAGGGCGCGGTCAACATCCTGCACCGCCGGACCCTGGCCGAGGCGGAGGCGGGCGGCGAGGACCTGGAGGCGGTCCGGGCCCGGCTGATCCAGGAGTACGAGGACGCGCTCCTCAACCCCTACGTCGCGGCCGAGCGCGGCTACGTCGACGCGGTGATCATGCCGTCCGAGACCCGTCGCCACGTGGTACGGGGCCTGCGTCAACTGCGGACGAAGCGGGAATCCCTGCCTCCGAAGAAGCACGGCAACATCCCCCTCTAGCCACCAGGAGCCCACATGACGATCAAGGTCGTACGGGGCAACCCGACCCCGGAGGAGCTGGCCGCCGCCCTGGCGGTGGTCAGGGCCCGCGCCGTGGCGGCAGCGGCAACACCGCCCGGCGCGCCGACGTCCCGCGACTCCTGGTCCGACCCGTCCCGTATCGCGGCGCACCGCCTGCCCCAGCCCGGGCCGGCGTCGTGGGGCCGCACCTACTGGCCGGTCTGACAGACCCACGGCCCGCAGCCGAAACACGACCCCGGCCGCGGGCCCGCAACTTGAGTACCCGTACTCAGGCGCTCGGGCCCGGACCGCCGCACGCTGGTGGCATGCTGTGGTCCGACCCCGAGAACGAACCGCCGAAAGAACTGCGCGATACGCAGGACATGCTTCGGCGACTGGGCGTTCTCATGGCACTGGCCATGTTCCTGGCCATGCTGGTGATCGGCGTGAGGTGACGCCGATACGCTGAACGCATGACAGATCAGCCGCGCCGCCGACTCGTCCTCGCCTCCCAGTCCCCCGCCCGGCTGGGACTGCTCCGCCAGGCCGGACTCGCCCCCGAGGTGATCGTGAGCGGCGTCGACGAGGACGCCGTCACCGCCCCCACACCCGCCGATCTGGCGCTCGCCCTCGCCGAGGCCAAGGCCTCCGTCGTGGCCGCCCGTCCCGAGGTCAAGGGCGCGCTCGTGATCGGCTGTGACTCGGTGCTCGATCTGGACGGCCAGGCCCTCGGCAAGCCGGCGGACGCCGAGGAGGCCACCGCACGCTGGAAGGCGATGCGCAAACGGGCCGGGACCCTCCAGACCGGCCACTGCGTGTATGACACGGCCACCGGCCGGTACGCCTCCGCCACCGCGTCCACGGTCGTCCACTTCGGCGACCCCACCGACGAGGAGATCGCCGCGTACGTCGCCTCCGGCGAACCCCTCTACGTCGCCGGGGCGTTCACGCTCGACGGCCGCTCGGCGCCGTTCATCGACGGCATCGACGGCGACCACGGCAACGTGATCGGCATCAGCCTGCCCCTCGTCCGGCGGCTCCTCGCCGACCTGGGCGTCGGCATCACGGAGTTGTGGGCGCCGGCGGAGAAGTGACCGGGCCCCCGTCGCCGCCCGTCCCGCCCTCGGGCACGGCGTCGGCGGGCTCGGCCGGACTGTCGTACGTCATCAGCAGCAGCACGATCAGGCCGAGTACCAGCACCATGAACACGAACGCCGGCCAGCCGACCGGCCCCCAGGTGAACGCGCCCAGCAGCCCGTGCACGACCGCCGCGCTGATCAGCAGCACACGCCCGAGGCCGGCCGGGGGCCGGTTCCGCAGCGCCACCAGCAAGGCGACCAGGCCGCACAGCGCGAAGTAGAGACCGAAGACGATGCCGCCGACCTTCGACGACAGGGACATCATGTGCGGGTCGAGTCCGGCCAGGGACATGTCCTGACGGTCGACGACGACTCCGAGGAACCAGTTCAGCGCGGCGATGCCGAACGCCTCGCCGAAGAGCACCACCGCCACGATCCACGCCACCGGCCTGCGCACCACCGGGCCACCCACTTCCCTTCGAGGACACCGGGGAACGCTACTAACCGGTAAACCGAGGGACAAGGCCCAGGCAGCAGGCAAAGAATCATTGGGCCATTCGTAGGGACTCCACAAAGAAACCGAGTGGCCCGCAGCACGTGATGACAGAGACCTTGGCCACAGGGGACGGCTAGGGTTTCCCGGAAGAGTGCTGCGTACTGCGGTACGACAAGGGATTTTGCGGGTCGAGCGAGCCTCGCATCACGCTCCGTGTGGGCAAGCTCACCACTGGGGACGGGTCGAAGTGCCGTGTCGGCAGTCCCTAAACTCGGCTTGTTTCAAGGAGGGAGCCTCAATCGTGCGCAAGGTGCTCATCGCCAACCGTGGCGAAATCGCTGTCCGCGTGGCCCGGGCCTGCCGGGACGCCGGGATCGCGAGCGTTGCCGTCTACGCCGACCCGGACCGGGACGCTCTGCATGTCCGCGCCGCGGATGAGGCGTTCGCCCTGGGCGGTGACACGCCGGGCACCAGTTACCTCGACATCGAGAAGGTGCTGGGCGCCGCCCGTGAGTCCGGGGCGGACGCGATCCACCCGGGCTACGGCTTCCTCTCCGAGAACGCGGACTTCGCGCAGGCGGTGCTGGACGCGGGTCTGATCTGGATCGGCCCGCCGCCGCAGGCGATCCGTGACCTGGGTGACAAGGTCGCCGCCCGGCACATCGCGCAGCGCGCGGGTGCCCCGCTGGTGGCCGGCACGCCCGACCCGGTCTCCGGTGCGGAGGAGGTCGTCGCCTTCGCCGAGCAGCACGGTCTGCCGATCGCGATCAAGGCGGCCTTCGGTGGCGGTGGCCGCGGCCTGAAGGTGGCGCGGACGCTGGAAGAGGTGCCGGAGCTGTACGACTCGGCCGTCCGTGAGGCGGTCGCCGCGTTCGGCCGGGGTGAGTGCTTCGTGGAGCGCTACCTCGACAAGCCGCGGCACGTGGAGACGCAGTGCCTGGCCGACAAGCACGGCAACGTGGTCGTGGTCTCCACCCGTGACTGCTCGCTCCAGCGCCGGCACCAGAAGCTGGTCGAGGAGGCGCCCGCGCCGTTCCTGTCCGACGAGCAGGTCGCCGAGCTGTACTCCTCCTCGAAGGCGATCCTGAAGGAGGCCGGCTACGTCGGCGCCGGCACGGTGGAGTTCCTGGTCGGCAACGACGGCACGATCTCCTTCCTGGAGGTCAACACCCGCCTCCAGGTGGAGCACCCGGTGACCGAGGAGGTCGCCGGTATCGACCTGGTGCGGGAGATGTTCCGTATCGCCGACGGCGAGGAGCTGGGTTACGACGACCCGGTGCTGCGGGGACACTCGTTCGAGTTCCGCATCAACGGTGAGGACCCGGGCCGCAACTTCCTGCCCGCCCCGGGCACGGTCACGAGGTTCGACCCGCCGTCCGGTCCGGGTGTCCGGCTGGACGCGGGTGTCGAGTCCGGCTCGGTCATCGGCCCGGCGTGGGACTCGCTGCTGGCCAAGCTGATCGTCACCGGCCGCACGCGCAAGGAGGCCCTGGAGCGGGCCTCGCGAGCGCTGGAGGAGTTCCAGGTCGAGGGCATGGCGACCGCGATCCCGTTCCACCGCGCGGTGGTGAAGGACCCGGCGTTCGCCCCCGAGCGCACGGGTTCGGACGCGCCCTTCACGGTCCACACCCGCTGGATCGAGACCGAGTTCGTCAACGAGATCAAGCCGTTCGCGGCGCCCGCGGACGTGGAGACGGACGAGGAGCCGGGCCGCGAGACGGTCGTCGTCGAGGTCGGCGGCAAGCGCCTGGAGGTCTCCCTGCCGTCCTCGCTGGGCATGTCCCTGGCCCGCACGGGCCTCGCGGCCGGGGCCAAGCCCAAGCGCCGCGCGGCGAAGAAGTCGGGCCCGGTGGCCTCCGGCGACACCCTCGCCTCCCCGATGCAGGGCACGATCGTCAAGGTCGCCGTCGAGGAGGGCCAGGAGGTCAAGGAGGGCGACCTGGTCGTCGTCCTGGAGGCCATGAAGATGGAGCAGCCGCTCAACGCCCACAAGGCCGGCACGATCAAGGGCCTGTCGGCCGAGATCGGCGCGTCGGTCACGTCGGGCGGGGCGATCTGCGAGATCAAGGACTGAGGCCAGGCCGCCTGTCCCCCGGCGCGGGCGCCTACCCACTCGGGTGGGTCGGGGCCGCGCCGGGGGGTGTCCGTCCTCGGAACGGCGCGATGGAGTCGGATACCGAGTGACTCCCCGTTGACGCGCCAACCGCTGCGGGCGGACACCCCCCGACACGTCCCCTTCTCGCCATACGCGGCTGCACGCCGTCTTAGCTGCGGGCAGTCGTGACCGCCCTAGCTGCGTGCAGTCGTGGCCGCCCTAGCTGCGGGCAGTCGTGCCGCTGGGGCGGCACGGGTGGGCGCAGCGGCACCCCGCAACGCCGGGTTGCGCAACGCCCCCCCGCACCAACGCCCAGCACCTCGCAACGCCGGGCTCCGCACCCACCCGCCCCCAGCACCCCCGCCGGGTACCTGGAACCGGCCGCCGCCGCTGCGGGCAGTAGTCGTGCCGCTGGGGCGATGGGGGTCCCCCCTGCTCGAGCGAAGCCGAGAGCTCGGGGGAGGGTGGGCGCAGCGGCACCCCGCAACGCCAGGCCGCGCAACGACCCGCCCCCGCACCCACGCCGGGCACCCGAAAAGCGGCTCATGCCACCGCCGGCACCGTCACCGCCTCCGCAGATCAGCCACCCGCGCCCGCTCCGCCCCGCCCCCCTGCTCCCCCAACATCGCGGCGGACCTCAATCCCCCCTGGGCCCCACCCCCCGGCACCTGCCGCCGAGGCCCCGGCAACGGCACGTCCCGCCGCTGCTGACGCGCAGGGACGGAATCCCCTCCAGGGCCCGCCGCCCCCGCCGACCCCCCTTGCCCCCCGGCCACGGCGATCTGCACACCCTGGTCGGCCAAAGCCTGAAGCTCCGTGGCCGCACGGTCGTCATGCGCGGGTGGCTCGTCCGTCACGAGGCGGGTGATGAGATCCGTCGGCACGGTCTGGAACATGGTGTCCGTACCGAGCTTCGTGTGGTCGGCCAGTACGACCACCTCCGCCGCGGCCTGCACCAGCGCCCGGTCCACGGACGCCGACAGCATGTTGGACGTGGACAGCCCGCGCTCCGCGGTCAGACCGCTCCCGGACAGGAAGGCCCGTGACACCCGCAGCCCGTGCAGGGACTGCTCGGCACCGCTGCCGACCAGGGCGTAGTTCGAACCGCGGAGTGTCCCGCCGGTCATCACGACCTCGACCCGGTTGGCGTGGGCCAGGGCCTGTGCCACCAGCAGTGAGTTGGTGACGACGGTCAGCCCGGGCACCCGGGCGAGCCGGCGGGCCAGCTCCTGGGTCGTCGTACCCGCCCCGACCACGATCGCCTCGCCCTCCTCCACGAGATTCGCGGCGAGGTCGGCGATAGCGGTCTTCTCGGCGGTCGCGAGATGAGACTTCTGCGGAAAGCCGGACTCTCGCGTGAAACCGCCCGGCAGTACCGCACCGCCGTGCCGGCGGTCGAGGAGTCCTTCTGCCTCCAGAGCGCGCACGTCCCGCCGTACGGTCACTTCGGAGGTCTGGACGACGCGGGCGAGCTCACGGAGCGACACGGCCCCGTTCGCTCGCACCATTTCGAGGATCAATTGGCGACGTTCTGCAGCGAACACGAAACTGACAGTAACGCCAGCGACCGTCTGCTTTCAGCAGTTTGCGCTGAATAGCAGAAGATGTTCGCACCGAGCAGCGTGAAGTGATATAGAGCCCAGCCGCGCCGCCTATGCCGTCCGCATGGTCGCGCACCCCCCGTGACCAGCGGGGAGTCGGTTTCGGCCTCAGCTCTCGCCGGTCTCCTTGCGCGTGTGCAGCTGCCGCGCCACCTCGGCGATCGAACCCGACAGCGAGGGGTAGACGGTGAAGGCGTTCGCGATCTGCTCGACCGTCAGGTTGTTGTCGACCGCGATCGAGATGGGGTGGATCAGTTCCGAGGCGCGCGGCGCCACGACCACGCCACCGACCACGATCCCGGTCCCCGGCCGGCAGAAGATCTTGACGAAGCCGTCACGGATGCCCTGCATCTTCGCCCGCGGGTTGCGCAGCAGCGGCAGCTTCACCACCCGGGCGTCGATCTTCCCGCCGTCGACGTCGGCCTGGGTGTAACCGACGGTGGCGATCTCCGGGTCGGTGAAGACGTTCGACGAGACGGTCTTCAGGTTCAGCGGGGCCACGGCGTCGCCGAGGAAGTGGTACATGGCGATACGTCCCTGCATGGCGGCCACGGAGGCGAGGGCGAACACGCCCGTCACATCACCGGCCGCGTACACGCCCGGAGCGGTCGTACGCGACACCCGGTCGGTCCAGATGTGGCCGGACTCGCGCAGCCTGACCCCGGCCTCCTCCAGCCCCATGCCGGCGCTGTTCGGTACGGCACCGACGGCCATGAGGCAGTGCGAGCCGGTGATGACCCGCCCGTCGGCGAGGGTCACCTCGACCCGGTCCCCGACCCGCTTGGCGGACTGCGCCCGGGAACGCCCCATGACGTTCATGCCGCGCCGCCGGAAGACGTCCTCCAGCACGGCGGCCGCGTCCGGGTCCTCACCGGGCAGCACGCGGTCCCGCGACGAGACGAGCGTCACCCTCGATCCCAGCGCCTGGTAGGCCCCGGCGAACTCGGCACCCGTCACACCCGACCCGACCACGATCAGCTCCTCGGGGAGCTCGTGGAGGTCGTACACCTGGGTCCAGTTCAGGATCCGCTCACCGTCGGGCAGGGCGTCGGGCAGCTCACGGGGGTGCCCGCCGGTGGCGATGAGCACCGCGTCCGCCGTCAGGGTCTCCTCGCTCCCGTCGGCGGCACGCACTACGACCTTGCGCGACCCGTCGAGCGCCTGCATGCCCTCCAGGCGCCCGCGCCCGCGCATGACCCGCGCCCCGGCACGCGTCACGGAGGCGGTGATGTCGTGCGACTGGGCGAGCGCGAGGCGCTTCACGCGCCGGTTGACCTTCCCCAGGTCCACGCCCACCACCCGGGCGGCCTGCTCCACGTGCGGGGTGTCGTCGGCGACGATGATCCCCAGCTCCTCGTACGAGGAGTCGAAGGTGGTCATCACCTCGGCCGTGGCGATCAGGGTCTTCGACGGTACGCAGTCGGTGAGCACCGACGCCCCGCCCAGACCGTCGCTGTCGACGACGGTCACCTCCGCGCCGAGTTGAGCGGCAACCAGCGCCGCTTCGTATCCGCCGGGTCCGCCACCAATGATCACGATCCGAGTCACGTACTCCATTGTCCCGCACCCATCAACGTGACACCGCCCCGGGGCCCGCCCCCGATGCGGCTCTGTTACGCGAGTGACGCCGGGCCACCTGCCGTACCCTCTCCCCATGTCGCTCTACGCCGCGTACGCCGGCAACCTCGACGCGCGGCTGATGTCCCGCCGCGCCCCGCACTCGCCGCTGCGCGCCACCGGCTGGCTGAACGGGTGGCGGCTGACGTTCGGCGGTGAGCACATGGGCTGGGAGGGTGCCCTGCCGACGATCGTGGAGGACCCCGTCTCCCAGGTCTTCGTCGCGCTGTACGACATCGCCCCCATGGACGAGGAGTCACTCGACCGCTGGGAAGGCGTGGGCCTCGACATCTACCGCCGCACACGCGTACGGGTGCACACCCTGGACGGCGAGGAGCCTGCGTGGGCCTTCGCCCTGAACGCGTACGAGGGCGGCCTGCCCTCCGCCCGCCACCTGGGCGAGATCGCCGACGCCGCCGAATCGGCCGGCGCCCCTCACGACTACGTCATGGAGCTCCGCAAGCGCCCCTGCTGACAGTCACAACCCTCCCCTCCTGTTGGAAACGACAAGACAACGATCCCCACCCCGTCGGCTCCAACATCTACGCGCGTAGGCAATCACCGGCTACCCTCGTCCGCGTGAACGCATCTCTTCTTCCGGACGACCTGCAGGGCGACCCGCACGCCGCCGCCGACGCCGCCGCGGCCCGCCTGCGCGAACTGACAGGCGCCGAGACCCACGACGTCGCCCTGGTGATGGGCTCCGGCTGGGCCCCGGCCGTGGACGCCCTCGGCGCTCCCGAGGCCGAGCTCCAGGTCACCGAGCTGCCCGGTTTCCCGCCGCCGGCGGTCGAAGGGCACGGCGGCAAGATCCGCTCCTACCGGACCGGCGACAAGCGCGCCCTGGTCTTCCTCGGCCGTACCCACTACTACGAGGGCCGCGGCGTGGCCGCCGTCGCCCACGGTGTCCGCACCGCGGTGGCGGCCGGCTGCAAGACGGTCGTCCTCACCAACGGCTGCGGCGGCCTGCGCGAAGGCATGCGCCCCGGCCAGCCGGTCCTGATCAGCGACCACATCAACCTCACCGCCACGTCCCCCATCATCGGCGCGAACTTCGTCGATCTCACCGACCTCTACTCCCCCCGCCTGCGCGCCCTGTGCAAGGAGGTCGACCCCACGCTGGAGGAGGGCGTCTACGCCCAGTTCCCCGGCCCGCACTACGAGACTCCGGCAGAGATCCGTATGGCCCGGGTCATCGGTGCGGATCTGGTGGGCATGTCGACGGTCCTGGAGGCGATCGCCGCGCGGGAGGCGGGCGCGGAGGTTCTCGGCATCTCTCTCGTCACCAACCTGGCGGCGGGGATGACCGGGGAGCCCCTGAATCACGAGGAGGTCCTCCAGGCCGGCCGCGACTCCGCGACGCGCATGGGCTCGCTGCTCGCCCAGGTCCTGGAACGCCTGTAGGCAACCCGGCATGGGTGCGGGAGCCGGGTGGGTCCGCAGCCCTGCGTCACGGGGTGCCGCTGCGCCCACCCTCCCCCCAACTCTCGGCTTCGCCCGAGCAGGGCCCCTCGCCCCAGCGGGACGACTGCCCGCAGCGGCGGCGGTCGGCGCCCGGTTCCAGGTACCCGGCGTGGGTGCGGGGGCCGGGGCGTTGCGCGGCCCGGCGTTGCGGGGTGCCGCTGCGCCCACCCTCCCCCAAGCTCTCGGCTTCGCTCGAGCAGGGGGGACCCCCATCGCCCCAGCGGCACGACTGCCCGCAGCTAGGACGGCCGGCAGCTGGGACGGCCGGCAGCCGCGTACGTACGGAAGGGGACGTGTCGGGGGGTGTCCGCCCGCAGCGGTTGGCGCGTCAACGGGGAGTCACTCGGTATCCGACTCCATCGCGCCGTTCCGAGGACGGACACCCCCCGGCACGTCCCCGACCCCCCACCCACCGCAACGCGCCACAACAGCGCCCTCACCCGAGCAGGCCGCCGCAGGCGCACCCACCCATCAACGGAGAGGCTGACCCAGACCGTGCACGACGAACTCATCGCACAGGCCCAGGCGTGGCTCACCGAGGACCCCGACCCGGAGACCCGCACCGAGCTCGCCCGCCTCATCGACGCCCAGGACCACACCGAACTCGCCGCCCGCTTCGCCGGCACCCTCCAGTTCGGCACCGCCGGCCTCCGCGGCGAACTCGGCGCCGGCCCCATGCGCATGAACCGCTCGGTCGTCATCCGCGCCGCCGCCGGCCTCGCCGCGTACCTCAAGAAGCAGGGCCACGAGAACGGTCTCGTCGTCATCGGCTACGACGCCCGCCACAAGTCACACGACTTCGCCCAGGACACCGCCGCCGTCATGACCGGCGCCGGCCTCCGCGCGGCCGTCCTCCCCCGCCCCCTCCCCACCCCCGTGCTGGCCTTCGCCATCAGACACCTCGGCGCGGTCGCCGGCGTGGAGGTCACCGCCAGCCACAACCCGCCCCGCGACAACGGCTACAAGGTGTACCTCGGCGACGGCTCCCAGATCGTCCCGCCCGCCGACGCCGACATCGCCGCGGAGATCGCCGCGGTCCCCTCCCTCACCACCGTCCACCGCCCCACCGAAGGCTGGGACACCCTCGACGACACCGTCCTCGACGCCTACCTCGCCCGCACGGACGCGGTCCTGGCCAAGGACTCCCCCCGCACCGCCCGCACGGTGTACACGGCGATGCACGGCGTCGGCAAGGACGTCCTCCTCGCCGCCTTCGCCCGCGCCGGCTTCCCGGAGCCGGAGCTCGTCACCGAGCAGGCCGACCCCGACCCGGACTTCCCGACCGTCGCGTTCCCCAACCCGGAGGAACCCGGAGCGATGGACCTGGCCTTCGCCACCGCACGCGAGACCGCCCCGGACCTGATCATCGCCAACGACCCGGACGCGGACCGCTGCGCCGTCGCCGTGCGGGACGGCGACGCCTGGCGCATGCTCCGCGGCGACGAGGTCGGCGCGCTCCTCGCCGCCCACCTGGTCCGCCGCGGAGCGACCGGTACCTTCGCCGAGTCGATCGTCTCCTCCTCCCTCCTCGGCCGCATCGCCGAGAAGGCGGGTCTGACGCACGTCGAGACCCTCACCGGCTTCAAGTGGATCGCCCGCGCGCAGGGGCTGCGCTACGGCTACGAGGAGGCCCTCGGCTACTGCGTCGACCCCGACGGCGTACGCGACAAGGACGGCATCACGGCCGCGCTCCTGATCACGGAACTCGCCTCGGTCCTCAAGGAGGAGGGCCGCACGCTCCTCGACCTCCTCGACGACCTGGCGGTGGAACACGGCCTGCACGCGACGGACCAGCTCTCGGTTCGCGTCGAGGACCTCTCACTCATCGCCGCCGCCATGCGCCGGCTGCGCGAACAGCCCCCCACGGAGCTCGCCGGCCTGCCGATCACCCGCACCGAGGACCTGACCCAGGGCACGGAGAACCTCCCGCCCACCGACGGCCTGCGCTACACCCTCGACGGCGCACGGGTGATCGTCCGCCCGAGCGGCACCGAGCCGAAGCTGAAGTGCTACCTGGAGGTGATCGTCCCGGTGCCGGCCCACGCCGACCTCCCCACGTCCCGCGCCCGGGCGACGGCGCTGCTGGAGTCACTCAAGCGCGACCTGTCGGCGGCGGCCGGAATCTGAGCACGGCCGGCACCAGAAGACCACGGGGTGCCTGTTCGGGCACCCCGTGGTCTTCAGGACCTCACGCCCCAGGGCCTCACCCCCAAGGCCTCACCCCCGGGTTCATCCCACCAGCACCAAGATCAGCGCCAGCAGCGCCCCGGCAACCGCCGGCCCCATCACCTCGTAGGCCCACCGCACGGTCACCTCGCCCTGCGCCGTCTCCGCCCCGTGCCGCGCCTCGTGCAGTCCGCGCAGTTCATCCATGATCCGGTCGGTCTCCGCCCGCACCGGCCCGTCGGACATGCGGTCGGGACCAGCGCCGAACACCGGCCCCGCGCCCGGCCCCGCACCCATGCCGAGCGCACCGCCACGCCCCTCGTCCCGTCCCATGGCCCGCCGCGCCTGCGCCGTCGCCCGCATCTCACGCCGCGCGGCCCTCTTGCGGGCGCGCAGCGAGACCGGCACGGCCCAGAGCTGGTACTTGGTGCCGGACTCGGTGAGGACCTCGTTCGAGTAGGCGGACTTCAGCGAGGCGACCTGCCCCCAGGGCAGCGCGATGACGCGGAACGGGTTGCGGATGCGCAGCCGGTCGTCGCCCACGTACACCGCCGGCCGCAGGGTGAAGGCGACGACCAGCGGCACGATGAGGAGCATCAGCGCGAGTGCCAGCCACGGCGTGCGTCCCTCCCCCGAGATCACGGCGTCGATCCCGATCCACCCGACGACGGCGAGCAGCAGCACACCACCGGCGATGGCCGGGGCCGACCGGTACACCCGCTCCTTGGACTCGGGCTGCGGCGCTGGTGACTGGGACTCGGGGCTCGTCATGTCTCGATTCTGCCGGACCCGCTCGTACGCCGGTCATCGCCCCGGGACAACCGGAGGGCTGTACAGCCGCTACGCGCGTAGATATGCTCGTCTGGTGACCATGCCCAGTACTGCACTCACCGCAGCTCACCCCCTCAAGGACGTCGCCGCGTCCGACAGCTCGCTGCGCCGCTTCCTCCACGGGCTCCCCGGCGTCGACGCGGTCGGACTCGAGGGGCGTGCGGCCTCCCTCGGTACCCGTTCGATCAAGACGACCGCGAAGGCGTACGCCATCGACCTCGCCATCTCGATGGTCGACCTGACGACGCTGGAAGGCGCGGACACCCCGGGCAAGGTCCGGGCGCTCGGCGCGAAGGCGGTCAACCCCGACCCCACCGACCGCACGGCGCCCAGCACGGCCGCGGTCTGCGTCTATCCCGACATGGTGCCCGTGGCCAAGGAGGCCGTGGCCGGTTCCGGCGTGAAGGTCGCCTCCGTCGCCACGGCGTTCCCGGCGGGCCGCGCCCCGATCGGCGTCAAGCTGGCCGACGTCCGTGAGGCCGTCGCCGCGGGCGCCGACGAGATCGACATGGTCATCGACCGCGGGGCGTTCCTCGCGGGCCGGTACCTGAAGGTGTACGACGAGATCACCGCCGTGAAGGAGGCCTGCGGGACGTCCGCCCGCCTGAAGGTCATCTTCGAGACGGGCGAGTTGTCGACGTACGACAACATCCGCCGCGCGAGCTGGCTCGGCATGCTGGCGGGGGCGGACTTCATCAAGACCTCGACCGGCAAGGTCGCCGTCAACGCGACCCCCGCCAACACCCTCCTGATGCTGGAAGCCGTACGGGACTTCCGGGCTCAGACCGGCATCCAGGTCGGCGTGAAGCCGGCCGGCGGCATCCGCACCTCCAAGGACGCCGTCAAGTTCCTCGTCCTGGTCAACGAGACGGCGGGCGAGGACTGGCTGGACAACCACTGGTTCCGCTTCGGCGCCTCCTCGCTGCTGAACGACCTGCTGATGCAGCGCCAGAAGCTGGCCACCGGCCGCTACTCCGGCCCCGACTACGTGACGGTGGACTGATCACCATGGCATCTGCATTCGAATACGCCCCGGCCCCCGAGTCCCGCTCGGTCGTCGACATCGCGCCCTCGTACGGCCTGTTCATCGACGGGGAGTTCACCGAAGCCGCCGGCGGCAAGGTCTTCAAGACGGTCTCCCCGTCGACCGAGGAGGTCCTCTCCGAGATCGCCCAGGCCGGTGCGGAGGACGTCGACCGTGCGGTGAGGGCCGCGCGCGGGGCCTTCGGGAAGTGGTCGGCGCTGCCCGGCTCGGAGCGCGCCAAGTACCTGTTCCGTATCGCGCGGATCATCCAGGAGCGCTCCCGCGAGCTGGCCGTCCTCGAAACCCTCGACAACGGCAAGCCGATCAAGGAGACGAGGGACGCCGACCTGCCCCTGGTCGCCGCCCACTTCTTCTACTACGCGGGCTGGGCCGACAAGCTCGGCCACGCGGGCTTCGGCGCGGACCCGCAGCCGCTCGGCGTGGCGGGCCAGGTCATCCCCTGGAACTTCCCCCTGCTCATGCTGGCGTGGAAGATCGCCCCCGCCCTCGCCACCGGCAACACGGTCGTCCTGAAGCCGGCCGAGACCACCCCGCTCTCGGCGCTGTTCTTCGCGGACATCTGCCGCCAGGCGGGCCTGCCCAAGGGCGTCGTCAACATCCTGCCGGGCTACGGCGACACGGGCGCGGCGCTGGTCGCCCACCCGGACGTGAACAAGGTCGCCTTCACGGGCTCCACGGCCGTCGGCAAGGAGATCGCCCGCACGGTCGCCGGCACCCGCAAGAAGCTCACGCTGGAGCTGGGCGGCAAGGGCGCCAACATCGTCTTCGACGACGCCCCCGTCGACCAGGCCGTCGAGGGCATCGTCAACGGCATCTTCTTCAACCAGGGCCAGGTCTGCTGTGCGGGCTCCCGCCTGCTGGTGCAGGAGTCGATCCAGGAGGAGCTCCTGGAGTCGCTGAAGCGCCGCCTGTCCACGCTGCGTCTCGGCGACCCGTTGGACAAGAACACGGACATCGGCGCGATCAACTCCGAGGAGCAGCTCACGCGTATCACCTCCCTCGTCGAGCAGGGCGAGGCGGAGGGCGCCGAGCGCTGGTCACCGGCGTGCGAACTGCCGGAGAGCGGCTACTGGTTCGCCCCGACGCTGTTCACGAACGTCACCCAGGCGCACCGGATCGCCCGCGACGAGATCTTCGGCCCGGTGCTGTCGGTGCTGACCTTCCGCACCCCGGACGAGGCGGTCGCCAAGGCCAACAACACGCAGTACGGCCTGTCCGCCGGTATCTGGACGGAGAAGGGCTCCCGCATCCTGGCGGTCGCGAACAAGCTGCGCGCGGGCGTCGTCTGGTCCAACACGTTCAACAAGTTCGACCCGACGTCGCCGTTCGGCGGCTACAAGGAGTCGGGCTTCGGCCGCGAGGGCGGCCGCCACGGCCTGGAGGCGTACCTCGATGTCTGATCGGCTCACCGTCCTGAAGACCTACAAGCTGTACGTGGGCGGCAAGTTCCCGCGTTCCGAGAGCGGCCGGGTGTACGAGGTGACCGACGCAAAGGGCAGGTGGCTGGCCAACGCCCCCCTCTCCTCCCGCAAGGACGCCCGGGACGCGGTCGTCGCGGCCCGCAAGGCGTTCGGCGCCTGGTCGGGCGCGACGGCGTACAACCGCGGCCAGGTGCTCTACCGGGTCGCCGAGATGCTGGAGGGCCGCCGCGACCAGTTCGTGCGCGAGGTGGCCGACGCCGAAGGGCTGTCGAAGTCCAGGTCCGCGGCGGTCGTGGACGCCACGATCGACCGCTGGGTCTGGTACGCGGGCTGGACCGACAAGATCGCCCAGGTGGTCGGCGGCGGCAACCCGGTCGCGGGCCCCTTCTTCAACCTCTCCTCCCCCGAGCCGACCGGCGTGGTCGCGGTGCTGGCCCCGCAGGAGTCGTCGTTCCTGGGCCTGGTGTCGGTGCTCGCCCCGGTGATCGCCACGGGCAACACGGCGGTCGTGGTGGCGAGCGAGAAGTCCCCGCTGCCCGCGCTGTCCCTGGCGGAGGTGCTGGCCACCTCGGACGTCCCCGGCGGTGTGGTCAACGTCCTCTCGGGCCGTACGGCGGAGATCGCGACCCCGCTGGCGTCCCACCAGGACGTCAACGCGATCGACCTGGCGGGCGCCGACGAGGAGCTGGCGAAGGACCTGGAGATCGCGGCCGCCGACAACCTCAAGCGCGTTCTCCGTCCACAGCCTGTGGATTACGCGGAGACGCCCGGCATCGACCGCATGACGGCGTTCCTGGAGACGAAAACGGTCTGGCACCCCACGGGGTCACTGGGCGCGTCGGGTTCCTCGTACTAGCCCCGCCGCCACACGGAAGTCCCGGACCTCCTCCGTCCAGGAGGGCCGGGACCTCTCTCGCATGGCGCGGCGGCGGGCCCGCCGGGGGTGGTGACCTACCGCGAGGGCCGCTGGGTGACCTGCCGTGCCACGGGGAGGCTCCCGATCGACGGCGCCTGAGCCACCGGCCCCGTCACCGCCCGCGACTCCACCGGCTTGAAGTCGGCGACCTGCGTACCGACTCCGTTGTCGAGCGGGTCGACCCCCGTGCCCGCGAGGGCATTCGGCTTGAGGTCCGCGGCCGGCCCGGTGACGTGGCCCAGGGTGTCGGTCGCGGTCCGGGCGGCGTCCGCCGCGGCCGTCGCCGCGCCCGCTCCCAGTGCCGCGCCCGCGATCGCGAGGACGGCCAGGGCGCTCCGGGCGGCCGGTTTCCTGGGGGAGTCGTGTCGGGCCATCACTGCCACCTTCCGGCGCGCTGGGTAGTCGAATCGGCACGAAGCGTAGTCGAGGTGTGACGCGCGCATCAAAGGCACCCCGCGGGGTCGTACGGTGCCCGGTGGATGCCTCACACTGGTGTCCCGTGAGTTCCCCTCTCCCCATACCGACGCGAGTCGTGCTGCTCTGCGGCCCCTCCGGCTCCGGCAAGTCCCTCCTCGCGGCCCGCTCCGGCCTCCCGGTGCTGCGGCTCGACGACTTCTACAAGGAGGGCGACGACCCGACGCTGCCGCTGGTGGCGGGGAGTTCCGACATCGACTGGGACCATCCCGGCTCGTGGGACGCGGACACCGCCGTGGCCGCGATCGTCCAGCTGTGCCGCACGGGCCGTACGGACGTCCCCGTCTACGACATCGCGCTCAGCGCCCGGACCGGCGAGGAGACGGTCGACATCGGGCGGACCCCGCTGTTCATCGCGGAGGGCATCTTCGCCGCGGAGATCGTCACGCGCTGCCGGGAACTCGGGGTCCTCGCCGACGCGCTGTGCCTGAGCCGCGGCCCGGTGAAGACGTTCCGCCGCCGCTTCCTGCGGGACCTCAGGGAGGGCCGCAAGTCGGTGCCGTTCCTGCTGCGTCGCGGGTGGCGCCTGATGCGTGAGGAGCGTTCGATCGTCGCCCGGCAGACCGCGCTCGGCGCGTACGCCTGTGACCGGGACGAGGCGATGGGCCGGCTGGCGGCGGCAGCGGCGGGCAGGTGCGCGGGTCTGCGTACGGCGGCCTGAGCGAGCGGCGCGCGGACGAGACGAAAAGGAAGCGGGACTGGACGGACCCCCCGGCCCTCCAGTCCCGCTCCTGTGCTCCCCCGTTGTCCTCCCCCGATTCCCCCGATCCCCCGCTTTCCTGAACTTTCCTGAAGGGGACGCCCCCCAGCGTCTCCTCAGGTCCCCCGTCGGCCCGCGTTCCCCCGTGGGCCCTTGTGGTGCTTCCCCCGGCCTTCAGGCGACGAGCTCGCCGAAGGCGTCCTCCTCGTCACGGCCGAAGCTGAGGACCTCGTCCTCGCGCAGCCGGCGCAGCGACCGCCAGATGCTGGACTTCACCGTGCCGACACTGATGTCGAGGATCTCCGCGATCTCCGGGTCCGTGCGGCCCTCGTAGTAGCGCAGGACCAGCATGGTGCGCTGGAGTTCCGGCAGCCGGGCCAGCGCCTGCCACAGGACCGCGCGCAGCTCGGTGCCGCGCATCGCGTCCGTGTCGCCGGGCGTCTCCGGCAGTTCCTCGGTCGGGTACTCGTTGAGCTTGCGGCGCCGCCAGGCGCTGATGTGCAGATTCGTCATGGTGCGGCGGAGGTATCCGCCGACCGCCGCCTTGTCACTGATCCGGTCCCACGCCTTGTAGGTCGAGAACAGCGCGCTCTGCAGCAGGTCCTCGGCCTCGAAGCGGTCACCGGTGAGGTGGTAGGCGGTGGCGTACAGGGAGGCACGGCGCTCCTGGACGTAGGCCGTGAACGCCGCTTCGGCGTCCGCGGTCTGCGACAGCGAGCGGCGCTCCCCCGAGGCCTCCCTGTACGCGGCTCCCCCGACGGTGCCCACAGCGGCTGCCGCCGCGGGCCCCTTGCCGTCCCCCGTGCGAGCGTCAACCACCGTCATGAACCCGGTGTGCTGACGCCCGGTGCCGCGAGCGCACCCCCGCCCGCTCACGGCACCGGACTTCTCTCCGCCCCGGCCCCCGTTCACGTCGTGCAGACGCGTGATCACTGCGCTGGTCGTGGTGCCGTGCAGCGTGCTCATCTCGCGCCCCCCGTCGTGGACTTCCGGTGTGCGGCCCGCCGGTCCGGCGGGCTTTCCTGCTTGTGCCGAAAAGATTGCCTCGGCACTTTCATCGCCGTGTCCGTCGACTGTCACAGACCTGTCACAGGGGGCGGCCACAGGATGGCCCGGGGCCGTTCACAGGGACCGGCGGTACCACGCTGGGCGAGAAGTGCGGAAACCCTCCCAGAACGACTCCCCCAGGGCTATCTTCTTCTCCTCGACTTCCTTCGCCACCAGCCAACTCGCCCACGGGGAAGACGGTCAGGGGCGGCGCCACCAAGGTGCGCGACGAAGCGGAACGGGGGCTCGCGGTGGAGCGGCTGAAGCATGTCGTAGTGGTGATTCCGGGCATCGGTGGCAGCGTGTTACGGCCGCCCGCGGGAGCGGCTCACTGGGACGGGCACCGACGCCGCCTGATCGCCGCGGCGGTCCGGCCCGACCGGCTGTCCCTGGACGCCCGCCCGGACCTCACACCGGTGGGCCTGGTGCCGGACATCCGCCTGCTCGGCCCGTTCGTGCTTCCGGGCTACGCCGGTCTCGTGCGCCAGGTCCGCCGTTCGTTCGCCGGCGTACGGGTCGACGTCAGCCGCCCGGACCGCAGGCCCGACCCGCGGGCCGACCTGGTGCTCTTCCCGTACGACTTCCGGAAGGGCATCGCGCCGGCCGCGCACCGTCTGGCCGCGGACATGGACGCCCGGCTGCGCGGCCTGGGTCCGGCGGTGCGCCATCGCCGGGTGATCGTCGTGGCGCACTCCATGGGAGGTCTGGTGGCCCGCTACTGGCTCGGACCGCTCGGCGGCGCTCCGGACTGCGCCGCGCTTCTCACCCTCGGCACTCCCCACCGCGGCGCCCCGAAGGCCCTGGACTACCTGGTCAACGGGGTGCGGGTGAGCCGGAAGCGGTTCGCCGGGCTGACGCGGGTGCTGCGCGGGTGGCCGTCCATGTACGACCTGCTGCCCCGCTATCCGGCGGTGCAGCGCGCCGGTGACGGAGCGACGCTGTACCCGCACGAACTCGACGGCGCTTTGCTGGCCGTGGCGGAGGCCAAGGCCGCGTACCAGCGGCACCTCGACATCGAGACGGCCTGGCAGGACCTGTCCCCACAGGTCCGCCCGGAGGTCGTCCCCGCCTACGCGCGCGGGCATGCCACCCCGTCCCGGGCCGTACTGTCGCTGCGCGAGGAGCGCCAGGTGCTGTCCGTGACGAAGGACGCGCCGCTGTGGCTGCCCAACCCTCAGTGGCACGGCGACGGTTCCGTGCCCGCGATCTCGGCTGTCCCCCTGGAGCTGGACGAGAGGCGCGGGACCTGGCGGGGACAGCCGGAGAGGCATCTGGCGCTGGCTTCCTGTGCGGCGGTGGTCGACGTCCTGACCGCGTACACAGGCGCGTCTTTGTCGTCGGTCCGGGGCGAGGAGCCGGAGCGACCCTGGCTGGGGCTGGATCTCGACGAATCGGTGCTCGCCGGTGAACCCGTGCGGGTGGGCGTCGCACTGCACGGCGCGCAGGCCGAGGCGGAGACCCGGGTGCATGTGCGGGCGGTCGCCGCACGGGGCAGACCGCCGCGGATCACACCGTGGGTGCGAGGGGTCTCGCAGGATGGCAGGGGCTGCACCTGGGCGGCGGAGATCGCGGAACCGCTCGATGCCGGGCTGTACACGGTGGAGGTGACGGCGACCGGGGTGCCGGGCGTGGGACGCCTGCGGGCGACGGACGAGCTGGGCGTGGTCGACGCCCTCGCCGAGGCCGGGACCGAGGAGGGACGGAATTGAACACCGCCGCGTCCTGGCCGCGTTGGTCGGCCGAGCACCAGCCGGGGTCACTGATCCAGTACGTCCAGCGCGAGGCGGCGGCACACTACCTCGGCTCCCGTATGCCGGGCCCGTCCGGTGGTCCGCCCGCGGTGCGTGCGCGCGCCCTCTACGAGGCGTTCGCGGCCCGGGGCATCCAGTACGTCGACGAGCCCAGCAGCAGCGAGACGGGCTTCCAGGCGATCCGGCCCCCGCACGAGGTGCTTGAGAGCCCGCGGCACGGCACTTGTCTCGATCTGGCCGTGACGTTCGCCGGCGCCTGTTTGTACGCCGGCTTACACCCACTGATCGTCGTGCTGCCGCCGGTCCGGCCGGGCGCGCCCGCGCACGCCGTGGTCGCCGTGCGGCTCTACGGCGGGTGGTCCGGTCGGCCGGACGTGGAGTACCGGCGTGACGAGGCCGAGCCGGCCTGGGACTCCCTTCCGGCGGACTTCCTCCGCGAGCTCGCCGACGACCAGGACTCCCCCGGCTCCTACCTCGCCGTCGACATCACCGGGGTCTCGTCGCGGGCCGATGCCGCCGAAGCGCGCCGCCGACATCGGCTGAGCTGGGAGGAGGCCGTCGCGTACGGCACGGAGCTGCTTCGGGGCACGGACCAGGACCGCTGGATCGTCACGCTCGACGTCGGTCTCGGCCACAGCGTCAACGAGTCGTACCCCTTGCCGTCCCGCCCGGGCACGGACCCGCTGACACCGCCGTACGTCCCTATCGACGGCGAGACGGGCCCTCTTCAGCAACTCTGGGCACGGCACGACGTCATCCGCTTCCTTCCCCGGGACGAACTCGATTTCCTGCAGGACTGGTTCCAGGCACCGGACCCGGACGGAGGGCCGCGGACCCGCATCGCCCTGCTGCACGGCCCGGGAGGGGCGGGCAAGACCCGCCTGGCGGCGGAGCTGGCGAGCAGGCTGTCCCGGGAGGGTTGGTACGCCGGGTTCCTCGTGCGGTCGCCCGACCCGCGCGACCTGGGCTGGCTGGGGCACGTGGCCTCGCCCCTGCTGGTGGTCGTGGACTACGTGGAGGACGCCAAGTCGACGGACGTCGTCAACCTGCTGCGGGCGGTGCGGCGCCGCACGGAGCCGACGTGCCTGATACTCACCGCGCGAACGGTGAGCGGCTGGTGGGAGGAGATCGCCGACTCCCTCCGGCACGAAGCACACCCGTACGTTCTGGAGAACAGACCGCTCAAGCCCCGTCATCCACGCCAGAACGACGTGTACCGGGCCGCCCTGCACAGCTTCGGCGGATCCCGGAGTGTCGCCCTGGCCGGCACCCCGCCGCCGGACCCGTACGCCGGCAGGTGGACCACGCTGGACCTGGTCATGCTGGGCTGGCTGGCGGCCCGGCAGGAGGGTGGTGACCTGCCGGAATCGGAGGAGGACCTGTACGAGGAGATCCTCCGGCACGAGCTGAAGTACTGGAAGAAGTCCTACAAGGCTCAGGTCGGCAAACCGTCGGAGAGGCTGCTCCGGGCGGTCGGTGCCTGCATCAGCCTCCTCGCTCCCCGGGCGGAGCGGCTGAGCAACGCGCTCGAGGCGGTCGAGGGCTTGGCCAAGGATCCCAAGTGGCGACAGGAAGTCGCCGAGTTGTTCGTGGAGCTCCTGCCTGTCACGCCTGAGGACGGATCGCTCGCGGTTCGCCCGGACCCCGTGGGATCACATCTGGCCGCCGCCGAGTTCGGCTCCGACCGGGCCCTGTTGCGGCGGTGCCTGAAGCAGGCGGACGAGGACGAACTACTGAACGCGTGTGTGGGGCTGTCACGGGTGAGTGCGTCGAGCGGCGCGGAGGTGGCGACCGGCCTTGTTGGCGCGGCCTTGAACGATGTCCACGATCTGTGGGTGCCGGCGCTGGCGGTGGCGGCCACGCAGGGCGGGCCGTTCGTGCGGGCGCTGGAACAGGTCGCCGAGTCGGAGGAGAACTGGCTGCCGCTGGCCGAACTGGCCGCCACGCTTCCCATGGGCAACACGAATCTGCTCCGGCTGGCGCTGATCGCGACGCAACGGTCGGCTCCGCAGGGTCCCGGCGACGGTATGGAGCCGGAGTCGGCGGCGCGGGCCTCGTGGCTCAACAATCTGGCCGTGCGCCAGAACGAAAGTGGTGAGCGTGAAGCCGCTCTGGCGTCGGCTACCGAGGCAGTTCGCTGCTACCGGGGACTGGCTGAGGCCGATGCCGATACATACCTGCCCGACCTGGCCATGGCCCTCAACAACCTCGCCGTTCAACAGAGGGACAACGGCGACCGCCAAGCCGCCCTGGCCACCACCACCGAAGCCGTCGACCACTACCGAGATCTGGCCGAGGTCAACCGCCCCGCCCATCTCCCCAACCTCGCAGCCGCCCTCAACAACCTCGCCATCCAGCAAGGCGAGAACGGAGACCGCCAAGCCGCCCTGGCCACCGCCACCGAAGCCGTCGACCACTACCGAGATCTGGCCGAGGTCAACCGCCCCGCCCATCTCCCCGACCTCGCAGCCGCCCTCAGCAACCTCGCCATCCAGCAGAGCGAGATCGGAGACCGCCGAGCCGCCCTGGCCACCGCCACCGAAGCCGTCACCATCCGAAGAGCCCTGGTCGAGCACAACCCCGCCGCCCACCTCCCCAACCTCGCGGGCGCCCTCAACAACCTCGCCAACCAGCAGAGCCAGAACGGAGACCGCCAAGCCGCCCTGGCCACCGCCACCGAAGCCGTCACCATCCGAAGAGCCCTCGTCGAGGACAACCCCGCCGCCTACCTCCCCGACCTCGCCATGGCCCTCAACAACCTGGCCGGCCGCCAGGGCGAGAACGGAGACCGCCAAGCCGCCCTGGCCACCGCCACCGAAGCCGTCACCATTCGAAGAGCCCTGGTAGAGGACAACCCCGCCGCCTACCTCCCCGACCTCGCCATGGCCCTCAACAACCTCGCCATCCAGCAAGGCGAGAACGGAGACCGCCAAGCCGCCCTGGCCACCGCCACCGAAGCCGTCACCATCCGAAGAGCCCTGGTCGAGGACAATCCCGCCGCCCACCTCCCCGACCTCGCAGCCGCCCTCAACAACCTCGCCAACCGCCAAAGCGACAACGGCGACCGCCAAGCCGCCCTCACCACCACCACCGAAGCCGTCAACCACTACCGCACTCTCACCCAGGCCAACCCCGCCGCCTACCTCCCCCACCTCGCAGGCGCCCTCAACAACCTCGCCAACCGCCAAAGCGACAACGGCGACCGCCAAGCCGCCCTCACCACCGCCACCGAAGCCGTCGAGCACTACCGCACTCTCACCCAGGCCAACCCCGCCGCCTACCTCCCCAACCTCGCAGGCGCCCTCAACAACCTCGCCAACCGCCAAAGCGACAACGGCGACCGCCGAGCCGCCCTCACCACCGCCACCGAAGCCGTCAACCACTACCGCACTCTCACCCAGGCCAGCCCCGCCGCCTACCTCCCCGACCTCGCCATGGCCCTCAACAACCTCGCCATCCAGCAAAACGAGAACGGAGACCGCCAAGCCGCCCTCACCACCGCCACGGAAGCCGTCAACCACTACCGCACTCTCACCCAAGCCAGCCCCGCCGCCTACCTCCCCAACCTCGCAGGCGCCCTCAACAACCTCGCCATCCAGCAAAGCGAGAACGGGAACCGCCAAGCCGCCCTCACCACGACGACCGAAGCCGTCGACCACTACCGCACGCTCGCCCAGGCCAGCCCCGCCGCCTACCTCCCCAACCTCGCCACCACCCTCAACAACCTCGCTATCCAGCAAGGCGCTAGCGGCGACCGCCAGGCCGCCCTCACCACCGCCACCGAAGCCGTCGAGCACTACCGCGCCCTCACCCAGGCCAGCCCCGCCGCCTACCTCCCCAACCTCGCAGGCGCCCTCAACAACCTCACCGTTCGCCACAGGGAGACCGGCGACCGCCAGGCCGCCCTCACCACCGCCACCGAAGCCGTCGAGCACTACCGCGCCCTCACCCGGGCCAACCCCGCCGCCTACCTCCCCAACCTCGCAGGCGCCCTCAACAACCTCGCCATCCAGCAAAGCGACCACGGCGACCGCCAAGCCGCCCTCACCACCGCCACCGAAGCCGTCGAGCACTACCGCGCCCTCACCCAGGCCAACCCCGCCGCCTACCTCCCCAACCTCGCCACCACCCTCAACAACCTCGCCAAGGAGCAAAGCGAGAACGGCGACCGCCAGGCCGCCCTCACCACCGCCAGCGAAGCCGTCGACCACTACCGCACCCTCACCCGGGCCAACCCCGCCGCCTACCTCCCCAACCTCGCAGGCGCCCTCAACAACCTCGCCGGCTGGCATCGGGAAGCCATGGGCATGAAGGCCGCCATCCGCGCCTCCGACCACTGGCTGGCGGGGCTGGCCCCAGGCCCACACGCGAGCCTGCTCGCGTTCCGTGCGGCTTGGCGTCTCCTCGCAGACGATGCCGACGGCGCTGTCGACGACCTGCTGCTCGCCGCCCTACGAACCGAGGAGGAAGACG
Organism: Streptomyces djakartensis; assembly: GCF_014651075.1. Classification (GTDB taxonomy): domain Bacteria; phylum Actinomycetota; class Actinomycetes; order Streptomycetales; family Streptomycetaceae; genus Streptomyces; species Streptomyces djakartensis. Next base: position 268,452 of record NZ_BMWE01000001.1, read on the forward strand.
ACCCGGAGTGGACGGGACGATCTCGACGTGCCACGCGCGTCTCCTTCTCCTTCCTGGCCGACAACTCCGCGGCACGCCCCGCTCTGGACGGCAAGCGTGGGGAGTTTCCGCCCTGGGTCACGGCGGCGCTGTCGCCCGAGGTCGAGGACTGGTTCGCCAAGTGGCTGGCCTCAGAGGACGGGAGCGAACAGGAGACCCTGCTCCACGAGGCGAACCAGCTCCTCCGAAGCGACGAAGGGCAGGCGAGTCTGCGCACTCTTCAGGAGCTGTATCCGGAGTCCGTCAAGTGCAGAATGCTGATGAACATTCTCGATGCCTCTCAGAAGCACGGTCTGGACAACGTGCTGCGGGACATCCGGACAGCTCGGGAGCGGCATGACCTCGTGAGCCGCTGGTTGAACACGTCCACCTGGAACGAGGACCTGGCGTTCCTCATGGAGCACAGGGAACGCCTGTGCTCCGATCCCGAGGTGCGGGAGCTGCTCGGCTCCGACGAGAACGACGACGCGTCTCTGCAACACCTCGGCATTCTGGAACTCACGGACCGGCTCCCCCCGCATGACGTGTACGACGCCATCACGGACCCGGCGGCCGCGGTCGACACCGCGATGGACCTGCTGGATCAGGGTGACGTCGAGGCCCTGCGCCCTCTGTTCCTCGCCATGCCGGGCATCCAGCGAACCTCCTTCGTCACGCCGTTCTTGTTCGCTGTCCGCTCGGCTCTCTTCCCCGGCCCGGCCGGCGCCGGCCCGGAGGCGTCGGACCCCGCCCAGCTGATGAGAGAAGCCGCAGCGCAGGGGTCCGAAGTGCAGCGCGGCGCCGGCGTCGCCCGGCTGCGCCGGCTGGCGCGTCGCAGGCCCGAACACGCAGCCGCGCTCGTCGGGCTGGCCGACACCCTCGCGGCCGCGCCTTCGATCGCCCCCGCGGACCAGAGCGTCCCCGATGCCGAGTGACGGGGAGCCGCCGAGGCCACTCACGCTGAAGGAGATGTCGTACCTCAGCGCCATCGGTGACGCCTACGACAACGCCTCCGGGTACCGCGACGCACAGGACGCCCTGGACCTGGCCCTGAGAGCATCAGCGCGGCTGCGTGAGTCGGGCGTCGCCCAGACAGCCATCGTCAAGGCCCTGGGGATCGACGAGGGCGAGCTGGTTCACCGCCAGCGGGAGATCGCCCACAAGCCCCGTCCACCGGCGCCGGAGCTGCACGTCACTCCCGGGCCGCCGCGCGCGCCGGTCCCGGCCTCAGGGCTCTTCCTCGCCCAGCATCAGGACCAGAACCAATCCGTCAACCTGACCCAGCAGAGCGAGCAGAACAGCCCCGTCTCACTCATGTCACACAGCGCCTCGTCATCCGCCGCCACCACATCCGCCCGCCGCGTCCTCTTCCTCTCCGGCAACGCCCAGCCCGGCCGCAACGACTTCACGACCGAGGCCGCCTACATCCGGCAGGCCCTCGCCGGGAGCTACATCGACCTGGTGGAGAAGGGGGCGGTGGCGCTGGGCGAGATCCGCGGGATCCTGGACCGGCATCACCCGGCCGTCGTCCACTTCGCCGCGCACAGCTCCTTCACCGACGTCCACCTCACCCAGGACGGCCACGACCTTCCGACCTCGCCCAAGGCGCTCTGCGACCAGATCGCCCGGGCCCGCACGCCGCCGCGCCTCGCCGTCCTCAGCTTCTGCGACTCCTACGCGATGGGCGAGGAGCTCTGCGGCGCCATCGCGTCCGTGATCAGCTGGCCGTGCGCCATCGAGGACATCCAGGCCCTGCCGTTCGCCCAGCAGCTCTACCGCTCGCTGGCCTCCGGCGACTCCGTCGCGGCCAGCTGCCGGGACGCCCAGGCGGCCATGGGCCGTCGTCCTCCCGCGGCGCCGCCGGAGCTCCACGGCGACGAGGTCGCCCGCCTCTTCTGAGGACGCGGAGTCGTCCACGGACCCCGCTCGGATGTCCGCGACCCGTACGGGTCGATCCCCGCCCCCTCCATGGGCCAGAATGAGCCCGTGCCTTCCCTGTTGCTGATCGAGGACGACGACGCCATCCGGACGGCCCTGGAGCTCTCTCTGACGCGCCAGGGACACCGCGTGGCGACCGCTGCCAGCGGTGAGGACGGTCTGAAGCTGCTGCGTGAGCAGCGGCCGGATCTGATCGTGCTGGACGTGATGCTGCCCGGCATCGACGGGTTCGAGGTGTGCCGGCGCATCCGGCGCACGGACCAGTTGCCGATCATTCTGCTGACCGCGCGCAGCGACGACATCGACGTGGTCGTCGGGCTGGAGTCCGGCGCCGACGACTACGTCGTCAAACCGGTGCAGGGGAGGGTGCTCGACGCCCGTATCCGGGCCGTGCTGCGGCGCGGTGAGCGGGAGTCCAACGACGCGGCCACGTTCGGCAGCGTCGTCATCGACCGTTCGGCGATGACCGTGACGAAGAACGGCGAGGACCTCCAGCTCACACCGACCGAGCTGCGGCTGCTGCTGGAGCTGAGCCGGCGGCCGGGTCAGGCGCTGTCCCGGCAGCAGCTGCTGCGGCTGGTGTGGGAGCACGACTACCTGGGTGACTCGCGGCTCGTGGACGCCTGTGTCCAGCGGTTGCGTGCCAAGGTCGAGGACGTGCCGTCCTCCCCGACGCTGATCCGGACCGTGCGTGGTGTCGGCTACCGGCTGGATCCGCCTCAGTGACGATGCGGCGACAAGGGGGGACCCGCGGCTGGACCGCGGCGCGCAAGGGAGTCTGGTCACGGCTGCGTTTCACCAGCCTGCGACTGCGGCTGGTCGTCGTGTTCGGGCTGGTGGCGCTGACGGCCGCCGTGTCCGCGTCCGGCATCGCGTACTGGCTCAACCGTGAGGCCGTGCTGACGCGTGCCCAGGACGCGGTGCTGCGCGACTTCGAGCAGGAGATGCAGAACCGGGCGGGCGCGCTCCCCGGGCATCCGACGCAGGACGAGTTGCAGCACACCGCCGGCCAGATGGCGGGCAGTGACCAGCGTTTCAGCGTGCTGCTGGTCGCCACGGACGCCGGGGGCCGGACGGTCTACGGCGGTTCCGGCGGGCTGAACGGCTTCTCGCTTGGGGACGTTCCGGCCTCGCTGCGCACGGCGGTGAACAAGAAGCAGAAGGCCGACGGGGCCAACGAGCATCCGTACCACCTGTACTGGCAGCGGGTCGTCGACCACGACACCCCGTACCTCGTGGCCGGGACTCGGGTGATCGGCGGCGGTCCGACCGGTTACATGCTGAAGTCGCTGGAACCGGAGGCCAAGGACCTGAACTCGCTCGCCTGGTCGCTGGGGATCGCCACGGGGCTCGCGCTGATCGGATCGGCGCTGCTCGCGCAGGCCGCGGCGACCACGGTGCTGAAGCCGGTGCAGCGGCTCGGGACCGCCGCGCGGCGGCTCGGCGAGGGCAGGCTCGACACCCGGCTCCGGGTGTCCGGGACCGACGAACTCGCCGATTTGTCCCGGACGTTCAACAACGCGGCCGAGGCGTTGGAGAAGCGGGTCGCGGAGATGGCCGCGCGGGACGAGGCGTCCCGTCGGTTCGTGGCGGACATGAGCCATGAGCTGCGGACACCACTCACCGCGATCACCGCCGTGACAGAGGTGCTGGAGGAGGAGCTGGAGGCGGAGACCGGGAGCATGGACCCGATGATCGAGCCGGCCGTGCGGCTGGTGGTCAGCGAGACCCGGCGCCTGAACGACCTGGTGGAGAACCTGATGGAGGTCACCCGCTTCGACGCGGGCACCGCCCGGCTGGTCCTGGACGACGTCGACATCGCCGACCAGATCACCGCGTGCATCGACGCCCGGGCCTGGCTGGACGCGGTCGAGCTGGACGCCGAGCGCGGCATCCACGCCCGCCTGGATCCGCGCCGGCTGGACGTCATCCTGGCCAACCTCATCGGCAACGCGCTCAAGCACGGCGGCTCCCCGGTGCGGGTGTCCGTCCGCGAGACGGACGACTCGCTCGTCATCGAGGTCCAGGACCACGGGCCCGGCATCCCCGAGGACGTCCTGCCGCACGTGTTCGACCGCTTCTACAAGGCCAGCGCCTCCCGGCCGCGCTCCGAGGGCAGCGGCCTGGGTCTGTCCATCGCCCTGGAGAACGCCCACATCCACGGCGGCGAGATCACCGCGGCCAACTCACCGGACTCCGGCGCCGTGTTCACGCTGCGGCTCCCGCGTGACACGGTCGCGTCGGCGGAGCGGCCCGCCGAGGGCGAGCGGCAGCCCGGGGACGACGCCGGCCCGACGGGCGGCGAGGACGCGAAGGGAGACGCCTGATGCTCATACGCCGCTCACCGGCCGCGCCCGCGGCCGCGCGGGTCACGGGGCAGCGTCTCGTGGCCGCTGCCCGGGTCGGTGCCGTGTCGGCACTCGCCGTGCTGCTCGCCGGATGCGGGATACGGGCCACCGAGGTGCCGACGAACTACGGGCCCGCGCCCTCGCGGGTGCGGTGTTCGCTCGCCGAGCCGGACGTGGCGGCGCAGGCAGCCCGGGGGGTGCCGGTGCAGGTGTTCCTGCTGTGCGGGTCCTCGCTGGTGACCGTCGACCGGGCCGTGCGGGTGCCGGCCGGCGCGGCCGACTCCGAGCGGCGCGTGCTGGTGGCTCAGGGCCTGCTGGACGAGCTCGCGGCACCGCCGTCGCCCACGGAGAAGGAGGCCGGCTACAGCACGGACGTACGCGGCGGCATCACCGTCCGCGGACCCCGCGCCGGCGACCCGGAGGACACGCTGCGGCTCAGCACGGCCCCCGACAGTCTCACCTCGTACGCCCTCGCCCAGCTCGTCTGCACCTTCTCCGACTCGGCGGCCGCCGAAGGAGACGGTTCCGTGGTCCTCGGCGGTCCCGGCGCTCAGGCGCCGCGGCGCTACGAGTGCACCGACGAGGTACGGGCCCGCCCGGGCAGCGAGGAGCTTCCGTCCAGGGACGCGGCCGGGGAGTGACACGGCCCGGGGAGTGACGCGGACCGGGCTGTGGCGCATGCCTCACAGGGCTGCCGGCGGGCGCCCCGGAACCGATCCTGCCGGAGACCGCGTCTAGGGGGACGTGCAGCGTCAAGGCTCCATCGGCGGCAGCGCCGCGTTCCGCATCCGTGTGACAGGAGGTGTCCTCCTCGTCGCACACCTCGTGTTCGTCGCCTGGTTCACGCTGCGGCCACTGAACGTGCCCTGGGTGATGCCCGCCAATCTGCGGCCGTTCGACGGCCTGCGGGCCGATCTCGCCATGGGCTGGCCCGAGGCGGCCCGCCGGATCGGCGAGGGGCTAGCGCTGCTCGCCCCGCTGGGTGTGCTGCTGCCCATGGCGAGCGGCAGACTGACCGTCTCGCCGTGGGCGTCGCTGCTGAACACCGTCACCGCCGGCGCCCTGCTGTCGCTGGGCATCGAGCTGCTCCAGACCGGCGTTCCCGGCCAGGTCGTCGACATCGACTCGCTGTTCCTGAACACCGCGGGCGTGGCCCTCGCGCACCTCGCGCTCGTCCCGGCCGGCCGTTCCTGGCTGCGCCGCCGCACCCTCGCGCGCCTGCCCCGGACGCCCCTGACGGCGGAGGAGCCGGCTCAGGGTCGGACCCCGACGATTCCCAGGGTCGGGATCGCCCCGTGGAGCGACGCTTTGCCCCCTTCGTCTCCGTAGCGTGGAGTGCAGACGGGGTACTCGGACCAGAGGCCTCAACAGACGCTCACGAAGGAGTCGCACATGTCCCGCCTCGCCCGCCCCACCAACGGCCGCATGATCGGCGGAGTGTGCGCCGCCCTGGCACGGCGCTTCGGCACCTCCGCGACGACGATGCGGGTGATCTTCCTGGTCTCGTGCCTGCTGCCGGGGCCGCAGTTCCTGCTGTACATCGCGCTGTGGATCCTGCTGCCCTCGGAGGACAAGGTGCAGAGCAAGGCCCAGACGGCCTGGTGACCGGCTGAACGCAGCGCCGATGGGGCGCACCCTGTGTCCAGGGGTGCGCCCCCTCGGCGTGTCCGCCCGGCCGGGACGGTCAGACGGCCGGAAGACCCTTGGCGGGAAGCCCCTTCGCCGGCAGGCCCTGCGTGGGCAGGCCCTTCGCCGGCAGGCCGCCGAGCAGCTTGGTGGCCTGGCCGGCCGGGTCCTGGCCACGCGTCCCAGCCGAGCCCGGCAGCGTCCGGGGGAGCTGCTCCGCCGGGAGCGCCCGAGTGACGGTCTCCAGCGTCCGGGCGGTGTCCGGGACGGCCGGGGCGGCGTCGGCGACGCCCGCGCCGGCGGCGGCGAAGGCGGCACCGAGAGCGGCGACACCGAGGGACTTGGCAGCAGACTGCTTCATGAAAACGCGTCCTCGCAATGGAATGACGGGGTGTGTGAGCGGTCCGGCGACCGTAGACACGGCGCGCCGCGCACCGCAAACATCGAAATGCGGACGGCATGTGAATACCGCCCGCATTCCTTGTGTGCCCCCGGCGTCGAGGTCACCCCTCCGAGGCCGGAGAACCGCTGGTGGGAGCGGTTTGACGGAACAGCCATTCGGATTTCAGCTCGGCATATCCCGGCTTGATCACGTCATTGATCATGGCCAGCCTTTCATCGAAAGGAATGAATGCCGATTTCATCGCATTGACAGAGAACCACTGCATGTCGTCGAGCGTGTAACCGAATGCCTCGACAAGGTGCTCGAATTCCCGGCTCATGCTGGTGTGGGACATGAGGCGGTTGTCCGTGTTGACGGTGGCGCGGAAGTGCAGCCGTCGCAGCAGCCCGATGGGGTGCTCGGCGTACGAGGACGCCGCGCCTGTCTGGAGGTTGGAACTGGGGCACAGCTCCAGCGGGATGCGCTTGTCCCGGACGTACGAGGCGAGCCGCCCGAGTTCGACCCGGCCGTCCTCGTGGACCTGGATGTCGTCGATGATCCGCACCCCGTGCCCGAGCCGGTCGGCGCCGCACCACTGCAGGGCCTGCCAGATGGACGGCAGTCCGAAGGCCTCGCCGGCGTGGATGGTGAAGTGGTTGTTCTCGCGCTTGAGGTACTCGAAGGCGTCCAGGTGCCGGGTGGGCGGGTAGCCGGCCTCGGCGCCCGCGATGTCGAAACCGACGACTCCGAGGTCCCGGTGGCGGTTGGCGAGTTCGGCGATCTCCAGAGCGCGCGCGGCGTGCCGCATGGCGGTGAGCAGGGCACCGACGCGGATGCGGTGACCGCCCGCCCGCGCCCGCCGCTCCCCTTCCCGGAAGCCCTCGTTGACGGCCTCGACGACCTCTTCGAGGCTCAGGCCGCCCTCCAGGTGCTGCTCGGGGGCGTAGCGCACCTCGGCGTAGACGACACCGTCCTCGGCGAGGTCCTCGGCGCACTCGGCGGCGACCCGCACCAGGGCGTCGCGGGTCTGCATGACGCCGACGGTGTGCGAGAAGGTCTCCAAGTACCGTTCCAGGGAGCCGGAGTCGGCGGCCTCCCGGAACCAGACGCCGAGCTTCTCGGGGTCGGTCTCGGGGAGCCGGCCGTATCCGGTCGCGCGGGCGAGGTCGACGATCGTCGCGGGGCGCAGTCCGCCGTCGAGGTGGTCGTGCAGCAGAACCTTGGGCGCCCGGCGGATCTGGTCCGTTGTCGGGGTGTTCACAATGGTCTGGCTCGTCATTTCCGCACTCTAACGCCTACGCGCGTAGATGGCGCGTCCTCGGTCCCCTCGCGTTTCCGTCGATACCCAACGGTGACCACGGGGACGGGTCGAGTACACCCGCGCTTCTGACACTGTTCTGCCATGGCACACCAAGCGACGCCGGTTGGCAGGGCCCGGCTGGGCAGGACGTTCGGTCCGGAACCGACGGCGGTGAGCGGCGTGGTGCTGCTGCTCCCCGGTGGCGACGAGGTCTCCGGACGCAGGCCGTCCCCCCTGCTGGCGACCGCCTCGGTACGGGCCCTGGGACGCCGCCTGGCACGCGCGGGCCGGGACGAGGGCCTCGTCACACACGTGGTGCACTACCGCTGCCGCGGCTGGAACGGCGGCGAGGCCAACCTCGCGCGCGACGCGGCGTGGGCCGCCGACGAGGTCGTACGGCGCTACGGCGACGTCCCGGTCTGCCTCGCCGGTGTCGGCATGGGCGGTCGCGCCGGGTTGCGCGCGGGCGGCCACGAGACCGTCAACTCCGTGCTGGCACTGGCTCCTTGGCTGCCGGAGGAGGACGCGGCGGCACCACCCGAACCGGTGAAGCAGTTGGTGGGGCGGCAGGTGCTGATCGTGCACGGCACGAACGACGGGCGGACGGACCCCGAGTTGTCGTTCCGGCTGGCGGCCCGGGCGAAGAAGGCGAACCGGGATGTGTGCCGGTTCGAGGTGCACACGGACGGGCACGGGCTGACTCAGTACCGGGACGAAGTACTGGCGCTGGCTGAGGATTTCGTGATGGGCGCGCTGTTCGGCAGGGCCGTTTCCCGGCCGGTGCGGGACGCGTTCGCCGCGCCGCCGCCGCTGGGGTTGCGGATGCCGTTGGCCGCGGGGTTCAAGCCTTCGAGGCGGTAGCGCCGTGGGAGTGCTTGCCGGTTGGCGGGTGCGGGTCGTTCGTGGCTGATCGCGCAGTTCCCCGCGCCCCTCAGGTGGGGAGCAAGCTGCCTCTTCTTGAGAGCAGGAACCTTTTGAAGGCCGCTACCGGGGGTGTGTCCGGGTGGCCCTCCAGCCAGGCGACGCCGATTTCCCGCACGGCTCGTGGGGCCGTGACCGTCAGTTCCACCACTCCTGGGCGGGGCACGGCCGGCGGCGGCAGGAGGGCGACGCCGAGACCCGCCGCCACCAGGCCCCTCAGCGTTTCGGCCTCCTCGCCCTCGAAGGCGATGCGGGGCCTGAAACCGGCCTCCTTGCAGAGGTCGTCGGTGATGCGGCGCATGCCGTAGCCGGGTTCGAGGGTGACGAAGGTTTCGTCGGCCGCTTCGGCGAGGCGGACGCGCCGGCGGGAGGCGAGGGGATGGTCGGCGGGGACGACGAGGCGGAGTTTCTGCTCGTCCAGGCGGCGGGCCACCAGGTCGGGCGCGTCGGGGACGGGGGACGTCAGGCACAGGTCCAGCTCGCCGGCGCGAAGGCGCTCGAGCATGGCCTCGCCGTAGTTCTGGACGAGGCTGAAGCGGACGCGCGGGTGGTCGGCGCGGAAGGCCTGGAGAAGGCCGGGTACGGTCTCCGCGCCCATGGTGTGCAGAAAGCCGAAGGCGACCTTCCCGGTGGTGGGGTCGGCGTCGGCGCGCACCTCGTCGGCGGCGCGCTCGATCTCGGACAGGGCGCGTTCGACGGAGGTGAGGAAGGTCCGGCCGGCCGGGGTGAGGGAGACGGTGCGGCCGCGGCGGGCGAAGAGGTCCACGCCCAGGTCCTGCTCCAGGCGGGCCATGGACCGGGACAGGGTCGACTGGGGGACGTTCATCTCCTGGGCGGCGCGGGTGACGTGCTCGGTGCGGGCCACGCCGGCGAAGTACGCAAGGCGTGGCGCCAGCAACATCACCATGTCTTCTGTGTCACTGGATGGTGACAGCCGAGCCGCTGAACTGTGTTGATGCACCATGGGAACGATTATGGCGGTTCCATGCATTGGACGGATCAGCAGGGGCGTACGTAATTTCGAGGCATGTCTCCCGCCAGTACCGGGGCGTCCACCACCGTGGGCGCCGATGCCTCTGTCCCTGCCGCTCCCGACTCGCGCATGTCCCCGGGCGGGCCCGGTTACCGCCGGATGAGCCTCGCCCTGTTCCTCGCGGGTGTCGCGACCTTCGCACTGCTGTACTCCACACAGGCGCTGCTCCCGCTGATCTCCGGCGAGTTCGGGGTCGCGGCGAGCGACGCGAGCTGGACCGTGGCCGCCGCGACGGGCGGGCTGGCGCTGTTCGTACTGCCGATGAGCGCCCTGTCGGAGCGCTTCGGGCGGCGTACGGTCATGACGGCCTCGCTGGCCGTGGCGGTGACGATCGGACTGCTGGTGCCCTTCGCCCCGTCGCTGGGCGTCCTGGTGGCGCTGCGGGCGCTGCAGGGCGCGGCGCTGGCCGGGCTGCCGGCGTCGGCGACGGCGTACCTCGCCGAGGAGGTCACCCCCAAGGCCCTGGTCACCGCGATCGGGCTGTTCGTGGCGGGCAACAGCGTCGGCGGGATGAGCGGCCGGGTGATCACCGGCTGGGTCGCGCAGGAGTGGGGCTGGCGGGTCGCCGTCGGTGTGATCGGCGCGATCGCCGTGGCCTGCGCGGTGGCCTTCCGGGTGCTGCTTCCCGCGCCCAGGAACTTCCGGACCGGCTCGCTGCGTCCGCGCGTCCTGGCCCGCACGGTCCGTGACCACCTGTCGAACCCGCTGCTGTGCCGGCTGTACGCGATCGGCGCGCTGTTCATGACGGTCTTCGGCGGCGTGTACACGGTCATCGGCTACCGCCTGACCGAGGCTCCGTTCTCACTGCCCCAGGGCATCATCGGCTCGGTCTTCCTGGTGTACCTCGTCGGCACGGTGTCGGCGTCGACGGCCGGCCGCCTGGTGGGCCGGCTGGGCCGCCGGGGCGCGCTGTACGCGGCGGGCGGTACGACGGCGGCGGGCCTGCTGCTGTCGCTCGCCGGTTCGCTCCCGCTGGTCCTGCTGGGCCTGGTCCTCATCACCGGGGGCTTCTTCGCGGGCCATGCGGTCGCCTCCTCGGCGGTCAGCAAGACGGCCACCAGGGGCCGCGCCCAGGCCTCGGCCCTGTACCAGTCCGCCTACTACATCGGCTCCAGCGCGGGCAGCACGGTCGGCGCGATCGCCTTCCACACGGGCGGCTGGGCCGGGACGGTCGGGGTCGGCCTGCTGGCGGTGCTGGGCGTCGTCGCGATCACGGTCTTCGGGACGCGGGCGGCACGGCTGCAGCGGCGGCTGGCCACGGCCGCCTGAGCCGGACTCTGGGCTGTTCCCCCTGATCGGGGCCGGTTGTCAGTGGGCGCGGATAACGTCCGCCTCTGCTGACCACCGGACCTGGCAGGGGGATTTTTCATGGAGTTCCGCATCGACCGGACGGCGCTCGCCGAGGCCGTGGGGCGGGCCGTACGGGCCCTTCCGGCGCGGACACCGGTGCCGGTGCTTGGGGGGCTGCTGCTGGAGGCCGACGCGGGGCGGCTGGCCGTGACGGGGTTCGACTTCGAGGCGTCCGTCCGGGTGGAGGCCGACGCCGAGGTCACGGCGCCCGGGCGGGTGCTCGTCCTGGGGCGGCGGCTGCAGGATGTCTGCCGGGTGCTGCCGGACGGGCCACTGCACTGTGCGCTGGAGGCGTCGCGGTTCACCGTGGAGGCCGACGGTACGCGGTTCGGGTTGTCGACGCTGCCGCTCGCCGAGTACCCGGCCCTGCCGGCGCCGCCCCCGCCGTACGGCACGGTGGGCGCCGACGCGTTCGCGACGGCCGTCGCGCAGGTCGCGGTCGCGGCCGGCCGTGACGACACGCTGCCGCTGCTGACGGGCGTCCAGCTGCGGCTGGACGGCGGGGACATGACCCTGGCCGCCTCGGACCGCTACCGGTATGCCGTGCGGCGGCTGGGGTGGAAACCGGAGGCGGCGGCCTGCGAGGACGTCGTGGAGGCGCTGCTGCCCGCGCGGCGGCTACTGGATCTCACGCGGTCGCTGGGGCGCCGCGAGGACGTGCGAATCGGCTGGGACCCCGCCGGGAGCGGGCTGATCGGGCTCGAGGGCGGGCGGACCCGGGCCGCGCTGCGGCTTCTGGACGGGCGGTTGCCCACGTACAAGTCGCTGTTCGACATGGCCGGCGCCGCGGTCGCCGAGGTGGAGTGCGAAGAGCTCGCGGAGGCGGTCCGGCGGGTCGCGGTGGTGGCGGAGGCGAACAGTCCGGTGCGGCTGGACTTCTCGGCCGACGGGTCCGTGCGGCTGCGCGCCGGCTACGGGGACGACGTGGCGGCCCAGCGGCTCCCGGCCACGCTGACCGGCGCCGATGAGGTGCCGGTGGCGTTCAATCCGGCCTACCTCCTGGACGCGCTGGCCTCCTTCGACAGCCCGCGCGTACGACTGGAGCTGCTCGGGGCGGGGCAGCGGGCGCTGCTGCACGCGGTGCCCGGCGGCGCCGGGGACGGGGCGGCCGGCGAGCACCGGCATCTGCTGATGTCGGTGAAGCAACTGGTCTGAGCCGACTGCCTCGGCCTGCGCCTTCTGCGCTCGAGGGGCCGTTGTCAGTGCTCTGCGGTAGCTTCCGAAGTGCTGGGCGCGACGGCGCGTGACAGGGATTCCACAGGGGTGGGTGGACGATGACGAACGGCACGGCGGCACCGACGGACCTCGACACCAGACTGGAGGCACACCGCACCGAGCTGACGGGGTACTGCTACCGGATGCTCGGCTCCTCCTTCGAGGCCGAGGACGCGGTGCAGGACACGATGATCCGGGCCTGGCGCAGCTACGACAAGTTCGAGGGCCGCTCCAGCCTCCGCTCCTGGCTCTACCGCATCGCGACCAACGTGTGTCTGGACATGCTGACCGCGGGCAACAAGCGTGCCCGGCCCATGGACCTGACCGAGTCCACCCCGCTCGCCCAGGCGGCCCTTACCCCCCGGCCGGACAACACCTGGCTGGAGCCCATGCCGGACGGCCGTGTGCTGCCCACGACCGACGACCCGGCGGAGGCGGCCGTCGCCAAGGAGTCCGTGCGGCTCGCCTTCATGGCGGCGCTGCAGCGGCTGCCGGCCAAGCAGCGGGCCGTGCTGATCCTGCGTGAGGTGCTGGCCTGGAAGGCCGGCGAGGTCGCCGAGTTGCTGGACACCTCGGTGGCGTCGGTCAACAGCGCCCTCCAGCGGGCCCGCGCCACCCTGGCCGAGCGGCAGGAGCCGGGCGCCGACGCGGCCGTCTCCGACCCGCTGGACGAGGACCAGCAAAAGCTGCTGGACCGCTATGTGGCGGCCTTCGAGGGCTACGACATGACGGCGCTGACGGCCCTGCTGCACGAGGACGCGGTCATGACGATGCCGCCGTTCGACCTGTGGCTGACCGGGGTACGGGACATCACCGGGTTCATGACCACGCTCGGCGCGCCCTGCGCGGGCTCCCGGCTCGTCCCCGTCCAGGTCAACGGCCTGCCCGGCTTCGCCCAGTACAAGCCCGACCCGGAGGGCGGCGGCGGTTTCACGCCGTGGGCGGTCCAGGTGCTGGAGATCTCAGACGGCCGGATCACCGGGTTCCACTGCTTCCTCGACACCAAGCGCTGGTTCCCGCTCTTCGGCCTGCCCCTCCACCTCGAGGCGGAGACCGACCAGGTCGAGGAGGGCGCGTAGAGCCGGGTCGGGGTCACGCAGCCGTATCCGGCCCCCCGCCCGGCGGGCGGCCAGCTGAAGCCGCGCGAGCAGATCGACGGCGGCAAGCCCCGGCGGCCCCAGGCCCCCGACATCGCACACCACGACCCTGGCGCGGGCGCCTCTCAGCAGTGCTCGCACGTCGTCGCTCAGCCCGTTCACCTCGTCCCGGGTGACGGGGCCGGGCAGTACGAGCACGGGCGGTGTCATGGCGTCCACGATCTGTAGACCCGGCGGAGGGCTGCAACTCATCGCGACGGGCCGTCGTGCCGACTCCCTCAGCTCTCCGGGAACTCGCTGGTGTCGATGACAAGGTCAAAGGGCGCGGGCAGCTTGATCGCCTCGCCGAACTCGGCGGTGGCCAGGGGGCGGTAGACATCACCCTTGGGCTCGCCGTAGAGCGTCACGGTGGGGCCGTCGGCGGCCCAGCGGTCGACGAGGAGGTAGAGCGGGATACCGGCGGTGGCGTAGGCAGCGGGCTTGCTGACGCGGTCCTGGCGAGCGTTGGACTTTGACGTGACCTCGACGACGAGTTCGGCGAGGGCGGCCGGGATGTGGGTGTCCGTGTCAGCGTCCTCCCTTACGGGGGCCACCACGAGATCCGGGATGAGCATGCCGAGACGTGACGGCACGGCGATCGCCAGTGTCTGGAAGATTTCCCAGTCCTCGGGGATGACGGAGTAGAGGCGACGCTGGATGCGGGCCGCGATCACATTGTGGCGATACGCGGGAGCAGGTGACACGGTGATGATCCCCTCGATGATCTCCACCTTGCTGCCCTCGGGCCAATCCATCTCCTCCCAGAACCGGACGAGGTCGTCCCAGCTCTGCTCGGGATCCTGGCTCACGGTGAGTGCGCTCATGGCGGTTCTCCAATCGGTGCGTCACCGATCCCAGCATGCCGAACGGGACCGGCAGGGGTCCACCGATCCCGTTCACCCGAATGAGAAACCGCCTGGTCAGGCGATACGTTCCAGTACCACCGGCGAGGCCGTGAAGTCCGTCCCCGGCGCCGCGATGTCGTAGGAGCCCTCGACCGACTGGAGCGCGTACTCGAAGCGCTCCGGCGTGTCCGTGTGCAGGGTCAGCAGGGGCTCGCCCTCCCGCACCGTGTCGCCCGGCTTGGCGTGCAGCTCCACGCCCGCGCCCGCCTGGACCGGGTCCTCCTTGCGGGCACGGCCCGCGCCCAGGCGCCAGGCGGCGACGCCGATGCCGTAGGCGTCGAGGCGGGTGAGGACGCCCGTGGCCGGGGCCTTGATCACGTGCTGCTCGCGGGCCACCGGCAGGGTCGCGTCCGGGTCGCCGCCCTGCGCCTTGATCATGCGGCGCCAGACGTCCATCGCCGAGCCGTCCGCCAGGGCCTTCGCCGGGTCCGCGTCCTTGATGCCCGCCGCGTCGAGCATCTCGCGGGCCAGGGCGATCGTCAGCTCGACCACGTCCGCCGGGCCGCCGCCCGCCAGGACCTCCACCGACTCGCGGACCTCCAGGGCGTTGCCCGCGGTGAGGCCGAGCGGGGTGGACATGTCCGTGAGCAGCGCGACCGTCTTCACGCCGTGGTCAGTGCCCAGACCGACCATCGTGGACGCCAGTTCGCGGGCGTCGTCGAGGGTCTTCATGAAGGCGCCCGTGCCGACCTTCACGTCCAGGACCAGGGAGCCCGTGCCCTCCGCGATCTTCTTGGACATGATGGACGAGGCGATCAGCGGGATCGCCTCGACGGTGCCCGTGACGTCCCGGAGCGCGTACAGCTTCTTGTCCGCGGGGGCCAGGCCGTCGCCCGCCGCGCAGATCACCGCGCCGGTGCCGTCCAGCACCGACAGCATCTCGTCGTTGGAGAGCAGGGCACGCCAGCCGGGGATGGACTCCAGCTTGTCCAGGGTGCCGCCGGTGTGGCCGAGGCCGCGGCCCGACAGCTGCGGGACGGCGGCGCCACAGGCGGCGACGAGGGGGGCCAGCGGGAGCGTGATCTTGTCGCCGACACCGCCCGTGGAGTGCTTGTCCGCCGTCGGGCGGGACAGGGACGAGAAGTCCATGCGCTCGCCGGAGGCGATCATGGCCGCCGTCCAGCGGGCGATCTCGCGGCGGTTCATGCCGTTGAGCAGGATGGCCATCGCGAGGGCCGACATCTGCTCGTCGGCCACCTCCCCGCGGGTGTACGCGTCGATGACCCAGTCGATCTGCTCGTCGCTGAGCTCGCCGCGGTCCCGCTTGGTGCGGATGACGGAGATGGCGTCCATGGCCATGGGATGGGCTTCCTTCCGAGGTTTCAAAAAGCCGTACGGCCCCTCCTGAGCGGCTGGGAGGGGCCGTACGGAGTCAGTTGCCGAGGTGGCCGGGTCCGAAGGCCTGGGGCAGCATCTCCGACAGCGGCAGAATGCCCGCCGGAGTCTCCAGCAGGAGGTCCGGGCCGCCGAACTCGTACAGCAGCTGGCGGCAGCGGCCGCACGGGACGAGCGGCTCCCCGTCCCGGTCGACGCAGGTGAAGTGCGTCAGACGGCCGCCGCCGGTGTTGTGCAGCTCGGACACCAGGCCGCACTCGGCGCACAGGGAGAGCCCGTACGAGGCGTTCTCGACGTTGCAGCCGGAGATGATCCGCCCGTCGTCGACCAGGGCGGCCACGCCGACCGGGTAGCCGGAGTACGGGGCGTACGCCCGGGACATGGCGTCCCGGGCCACGGCGCGCAGCTTCTCCCAGTCGGCTGCGGGGCCGTCGCCGGTCACTTGCCCTGCCCCTTCCGGTACGGCATGCCGTTCGCCCTGGGCATGCGCAGGCGCTGGGCGGACAGTGCGAGGACCACCAGGGTGATGACGTACGGCGTGGCGGAGACGACCTGGTTGGGCACCTCGTCGGTGGTCGCGTACCAGGTGAACACCAGGGCACCGGCGATCAGAGTGCACCCGGCCGGGACGTACTTCTTGCGGACCACCAGCCAGATCGCGCCGATGACGAGCAGCAGCGCGCCGAGCAGCAGCAGGGCGTGGACGTTGGCGGAGCCGCCGCGCAGGTTGAGGCTGTCGGTGTAGCCGAACAGGCCCGCGCCGAGGGCGAGGCCGCCCGGCATCCAGTTGCCGAAGATCATCGCGGCGAGGCCGATGAAGCCGCGGCCGCTGACCTGGCCCTCCAGGTAGAAGGGGTTGGCGACGATCGACAGGAAGGCACCACCGAGGCCGGCCAGGCCGCCGGAGACGACGACGGCGATGTACTTGTACTTGTAGACGTTGACGCCGAGGGACTCGGCGGCGACCGGGTTCTCGCCGCAGGAGCGCAGCCGCAGGCCGAACGCGGAGCGCCACAGGATCCACCAGGTCGCGGGGATCAGCGCCACGGCGATCAGGGTCAGCCAGGAGACGTTGGTGACCAGGCCGCCGAGGAGTCCGGCGATGTCCGAGACGAAGAACCAGCCCTGGTTGTTCAGGTCCCGGAGCGCGTCGGACAGGCCCGGCACCGTGAAGTTGCCGAGGGAGTCGACCGCCGGGGACTGCTTGGCGGAGCCGCCGGTGTGGCCCTCGAAGGCGAGGGGCGCGAGGTAGCGGGTGGCGCCGAGGGCGAGGATGTTGATGGCCACACCGGAGACGATGTGGTTGACGTTGAAGGTGACGGTGACGAAGGCGTGCAGCAGGCCGCCGATCGCGCCGCCGGCGATGCCCACCAGGACACCGGTCCACGGGCCCCACTGGAATCCGGCCCAGGCGCCGAACCAGGTGCCGAGGATCATCATGCCCTCGAGGCCGATGTTGACCACACCGGCACGTTCGGCCCACAGGCCGCCGAGACCGGCGAGGCCGATCGGCACGGCGAGCTGGAGCGCGGTGGACATCTGGCTGACGTTGGTGATGCCGTCGGCGCCGGTGATGAGGCGGACCATCGAGGTGAGCGCCAGGCCCGCGGCGATGATCAGCAGCAGGACGGGCCACGACAGCCGGCGGCCGGTGGGCGCCGCGGGCTGCAGCGTGGGCTGGTTCAGGTCGGTCGCCGTAACGGGGGCGGTCATCGGCCAGCCACCTCCTTCGTGGTGTTGTTGTGGGCGCCGAGCACGTGACCGGCGGCCAGTTCGGCGCCGACCCGGCGCTGCTGGCGGCGCAGGCCCCACTCGCGGACGGCCTCGTAGGAGACGACGACCGAGAGGACGATCAGGCCCTGCATGATGACCGCGATCTCCTTGTCGTAGCCGTGGAAGTCCAGCTCGGGCGAGGCCTTGTCGAGCCAGGCCCACAGCAGGGAGGCGAAGGCGATGCCGACGGGGCTGTTGCGGCCCAGCAGGGCGATGCCGATGCCGAGGAAGCCGATGCCGGTGGGGAAGTTCAGGCTGTAGGTGTGGGTGTCGCCGAGCAGGATCGGCAGGCCGGCGAGGCCCGCGATGCCGCCGGAGAGCAGCATCGCGGTGAGCACCATGCGCCCCGGGTCGACGCCGCTGGCCGCCGCCGCGGTCGACGAGGCGCCGGAGGCGCGCAGGTCGAAGCCGAAGCGCGTGCGGTTGAGGACGACCCAGTAGCCGATGCCGAGCAGGACGGCGAGCAGGACCAGGCCGTAGATCTCGCCGGCCGCGCCCAGGTCGATGCCGGGGATCCAGCCGGACTCGTGCATCTCGCCGGTGGTGTTGTTGTTGCCGACCTTCACACCGAAGACGTCCGGCAGCCACATGTAGGCGATCACGGAGGTGGCGATCGCGTTGAGCATGATGGTGGCGACGACCTCGCTGACGCCGCGGGTGACCTTGAGGACACCGGCGATGCCGGACCAGAAGGCGCCGGTGAGGACCGCGGTCAGGAGCAGCAGCGGGACCTGGAGGGCGGCCGGCAGGTCGGCGTGGGCACCGACGACGGCGGCCGTCATGGCGGCGAGCTGGTACTGGCCGTCGACGCCGATGTTGAACAGGTTCATGCGGAAGCCGATGGCCACCGCGAGCGCCGCGATGTAGTACATCGAGGCCTGGTTGATGATCAGCACCTGGATGTCCGAGAATCCGGCCTGCTCGAACATCACGGCGAACGGCTCGACCGGGTTCTTGCCCGACGCGACCAGCACGATCGCGCTCAGCACGAAGGCCACGGCGAGCGCGATGACCGGTCCGGCCACGGCGAGGAGCACGCGCTCCTTGTCGAACTTCTTCATCAGCGGGCCTCGTCTTCCGGAGACTCGGGGGCGTCGGCCTTCGAGGTCTCGGGGGTCTCTTCGTGCTCGAGGTGCCCGGTCGCGGCACCGGTCATGGCCGAGCCGAGTTCCTCGGGGGTGATGGTGGCCGGGTCGGCGTCCGCGACCAGCTTGCCGTTGTAGATCACGCGCAGCGTGTCGGACAGACCGATCAGCTCGTCCAGGTCGGCGGAGATCAGCAGCACGGCCAGGCCCTCGCGGCGGGCCTCGCGGATGTGGTCCCAGATGGCGGCCTGGGCGCCGACGTCCACGCCGCGGGTGGGGTGCGCGGCGATGAGGAAGCGCGGCTTGTGGCTCATCTCGCGGCCGATGATCAGCTTCTGCTGGTTGCCGCCGGAGAGGGAGGCGGCGGTGACGTCGATGCCGGGGGTGCGCACGTCGTAGGTCTCGACGATGCGGCGGGTGTCCTCCTGGGCCGCCTTGGGGTCCAGCCAGACGCCCTTGGCGAGGGGCTTCTCGGTGACGTGGCCGAGGATGCGGTTCTCCCAGAGGGGCGACTCCAGGAGGAGGCCGTGGCGGTGCCGGTCCTCGGGGATGTAGCCGATGCCCTGCTCGCGGCGCCTGCGGGTGGGCCAGGCGGTGATCTCCTCGTCGGCGAGCCGGATGGTGCCGGATTCGGCGTGCCTGAGGCCGATCAGGGCGTCGACGAGTTCGGTCTGGCCGTTGCCCTCGACGCCGGCGATGCCGAGGACCTCGCCCGCGTGGATGGTGAAGCTGATGTCGTCGAGCAGCGCCTTGCCGCCGGGGGCGGTCAGGCGGAGCCGGTCGACGGTGATGACCGGGCGGTCGGTGACGGTGGACTCGGCCGTCTCGGGGGTGGGCAGCTGGCTGCCGACCATCATCTCGGCGAGCTGACGCGGGGTGGTCTCGGCGGGGACGGCGGTGCCGACGGTGGTGCCGCGGCGGATGACGGTGATCTCGTCGGCGACGGAGAGCACCTCGCCCAGCTTGTGGGAGATGAAGATGACGGAGAGGCCCTCGGACTTCAGTTCGCGCAGGTTGGCGAAGAGGGCGTCGACCTCCTGCGGCACCAGGACGGCCGTGGGCTCGTCGAGGATGAGCGTGGTGGCGCCGCGGTAGAGGACCTTGAGGATCTCCACGCGCTGGCGGGCGGCGACACCCAGCTCCTCGACCAGGAGGTCGGGCTCGGCGCCGAGGCCGTAGCGGTCGGAGAGCTCCTTGATCTTGCGGCGGGCCTTGGCGCCGATGCCGTGGAGCTTCTCGCTGCCGAGCACCACGTTCTCGAGGACCGTGAGGTTGTCGGCGAGCATGAAGTGCTGGTGGACCATGCCGATGCCGCGGGCGATGGCGTCGGCGGGCGAGGAGAAGCTCACCTGCTCGCCGTCGACGGCGATGGTGCCCTCGTCCGGCTTCTGCATGCCGTAGAGGATCTTCATCAGCGTCGACTTGCCGGCGCCGTTCTCGCCGACGAGGGCGTGGACGGTGCCCTTGCGGACGCTGAGGTGGATGTCGTGGTTGGCCACGACTCCGGGGAAACGCTTGGTGATCCCGGCGAGTTCGACGGCGGTCACCGATCCGTTGACCGCCGCTCCGGCCGGAGGGCTGCTGGACGCGTTGATAACGCACTCTCCTGGGGACGGGGGTCGTCTACGCGCGTAGCGCCCCTATGGCGTACAAGGGGGCCGCGCCCCGCGGCAGCGGGGCACGAGGAGCAGCCTCCCCGTACCCCGCCCGCGGGCGTAACCCCGGGGTTACTACCTGCTCGAGGCAGTCGCTCGTCAGCTGCTCTTGACCTTGATCTCGCCGCTGATGATCTTCTCCTTGGCCGTCTTGATGGCTTCCTGGAGCTCGGCGTCGTCCGCGAACTTCGGGTTGGAGTTCGACAGGCTCACTTCGCCGGTCTTCAGATCGCCACGAACGATACCGGTCTCCGGCTTGCCGTCCTCAACGGACTTCGCCAGGCTGTACACGGCCTTGGCGACGTCCTTCATCGCCGAGGTGAGGATGGAGTCCTTGTACTTGGCGAGGGCTTCCTGCTCGTACTGGTCGGAGTCGACGCCGATCGCCCAGACCTTCTTGGCGGCGGCGGCCTCGATCACGCCCTGACCGGACAGGCCGGCGGCCGCGTAGACCACGTCGGCCTTCTTCTCGATCTGGCCCTCGGCGGCCGTCTTGCCCTTGTCGGGGCTGGCGAAGCCGCCCTCCTCGGCGGTCTGCGTCAGGTACTGCGACAGGACCTTCACCTTCGGGTCGGTGTCCTTGACGCCCTGCGCGAAGCCCGCCTGGAACTTGTGGATCAGCGGGATGTCCACACCGCCGACGAAGCCGACGACCTTCGACTTGCTGCTCTTGGCGGCGGCGACGCCGGCCAGGTAGGAGGCCTGCTCCTCGTTGAAGACCAGGTCGGCGACGTTCTTGGCGTTGATCGTCTCGTCGTCGACGATGCCGAAGGTGGTGTCCGGGAACTTCTCCGCGGCGCCCTTGACGGCCGAGGCGTACGCGTAGCCGACACCGATGACGGGGTTGTAGCCCTGCTTGGCGAGCGAGACCAGGCGCTGCTCCTTGTCGGCACCCGTCTCACCCTCGGTGGGCTCCACGTCGGCAGTCTGGTACCCGAACTCCTTCTTCGCCTGCTCCAGGCCCGCGTAGGCGGCGTCGTTGAAGGACTGGTCACCCTTGCCGCCGACGTCGTAGGCGATGGCGAGGCCCTTGTCGCCCTTCGAGTCGGACGACCCGGCGGAGGTCGAGGTGCCGCCGCAGGCGGAGAGAGCGAGGGCCAGGGAAGCGGTCGCTGCGCCTGCGACCGTGATCCGGGAAATCCGGCGCATGTGTGGGTGCTCCTGTCGTACAAGCGCCGGACGGACAGCTGGACAGCTACGGCGCTGGTTTCGCCGCAGATTAACGCGCGTAGACCTGCCTGAAAACCCCTTCTGTCCACCTTGTTATGCGCCCGTGGCCAAGCCCTCACCCCAGTCGGCCGAGGCGTTGCCGACCGCAAACGAAGGGTGGCGCAGGGTGATTCCGGGCCCCGGAAAGCAGCGAGCGGGCGGACACCCGTGGTGCCCGCCCGCTCGGACCGCTTGTGAACCGGTGCCCTACTCGGTCTTGACCTTGATGGAGCCGCCGGTGATGCCTTCCTTGGCCTTGTTCACCGCGTCCGCGAGGCCCGGAACCTTCGCGTACTCCGGGTTCGACTCGGAGAGGCCGACGCCGTTCACCTTCAGGTCGAAGGTCCGGGTGCCGCTCAGCGGCTTGTCGTCGTGCACAGACTTGGCCAGCGCGTAGACGGCGCCGCCGACGTCCTTGAGGGCGGAGGTGAGGATGAAGTTCTTGTACGCGGCGAGGGGTTCCTGCTTGTACTGGTCGGAGTCGACGCCGATCGCCCAGACCTTCGCCTTGGCGGCGGCCTCGATCACGCCCTGACCGGACAGGCCGGCGGCCGCGTAGACCACATCGGCCTTCTTCTCGATCTGGCCCTCGGCGGCGGCCTTGCCCTTCTCGGGGCTGGCGAAGCCGCCCTCCTGGGCCGTCTGCGTCAGGTACTGCGACAGGACCTTCACCTTGGGGTCGGTGTCCGTGACGCCCTGCTTGTAGCCGGCCTCGAACTTGTGGATCAGCGGGATGTCCACACCGCCGACGAAGCCGACGACCTTCGACTTGGTGGCCTTGGCCGCGGCGACACCGGCCAGGTAGGAGGCCTGCTCCTCGGCGAAGACCAGAGAGGCTACGTTCTTGCCCTCGACCACGGCGTCCACGATGCCGAACGTGGTCTTCGGGTACTTGGCGGCCACGGCCTTCATCGCCGGGCCGTAGGCGTAACCGACACCGATGACCGGGTTGTAGCCCTGCTTCGCCAGCGAGGTCAGGCGCTGTTCCTTGTCGGCGTCGGTCTCGCCCTCGGTGGGCTCGATGTCGGCGGTCTTGTAGCCGTACTCGTCCTTGGCCTTGGTGAGGCCGCTGTAGGCGGCGTCGTTGAAGGACTGGTCGCCCTTGCCGCCGACGTCGTAGGCGATGGCGAGGCCGCGGCCGCCGCCGTCGCCGCTGTCGCCGCCGCCGCTCTCACTGCTGGTGCCACCACAGGCCGTGGCGACGAGCCCGAGTGACGCGACCCCCACCGCGACCCGGGTCAGTTTGGATGTCCGACGCATCTGAAGTTCCCCATTCTCCAAAGCCCCTGCAGTGGGAGCTCGGTCCGGCGCACATTAACGCGCGTAGAAACTCCTGGGAACGGGTCGCCGCCGGGCTGTTATCCATTCGTGGCGGTGGCCGTTACACCCGCGTGAACCACGGGGTCGAACAGGGACGAAAAGTGCACCTGGAAACAAGCGGCGCCTCCCGTGACGCCAGCGGGCCGCCTCGCCCCCTCCGGCCCCGGCCGGAGGGGGCGAGCGGAAAACTACCGGAGACCGTCGACCAGGGCCGCGGCGGTGAAGAGTTCCACGCCGACCGTGATCGCGGACTCGTCGACGTCGAAGTCACCCTGGTGGAGGTCGCGTACGTGACGCTCGCCCGGGGTGCGCACGCCCAGGCGGGCCATGGCGCCGGGGACGCGTTCCAGGTACCAGGAGAAGTCCTCGCCGCCGAGGCTCTGCTCGGTCCCCACCACGGACTCGACCCCGCGCCGGGCGATCATGGCGTCCCGCAGCAGCTCGGTCACGCCCGGTTCGTTGACGACGGGCGGGACTCCGCGCACGTAGTTGATCTCCGACTTGGCGCGGTACAGGTTGGCGATCTCGTCGATCGCGGCGACCACGACGTCGGGGGCCTGCCGCCACGCCTCGATGTCGAGGCACCGCACCGTGCCGGAGAGTTCGGCGTGCTGCGGGATCACGTTGGGCGCGTGCCCCGACTCGACGCGGCCCCAGGTGATGGCGAGCCCGCTCCTGCTGTCGAAGCGACGGCCGACCAGGGCGGGCACGTCGGTGACGACGCGGGCGGCGGCGGTGACCAGGTCGGTCGTGAGGTGGGGACGCGCGGTGTGGCCGCCCGGGCCGTTCAGGGCGATCTCCAGCCGGTCGCAGGCGGAGGTGATGGGCCCCTCGCGGAGACCGATCTGGCCCGCGTCCACCCGGGGGTCGCAGTGCACGGCGATGATCGCGCCGACCCCTTCCAGCGCCCCGCCCTTGATGGCGTCGGCGGCGCCGCCGGGCAGCACCTCCTCGGCGGGCTGGAAGATCAGCCGCACGGGGCGGGGCAGCACGCCCTGCTTGTGCAGTTCCGCGAGGACCAGGCCGGCACCGAGGACGACCGTGGTGTGCACGTCGTGGCCACAGGCGTGCGCGCGGTCGGGCACGGTCGAGCGGTACGGGCAGTCGGCCTTGGTGTCGGGGATGGGCAGGCCGTCGATGTCGGCCCGCAGGGCGAGCATGCTGGGGCCCCCGTCCCACTGCTCGCCGGCTACGCCGATGTCACAGACGAGTCCGGTTCCGACGTCGAGCACGCGCGGCTTGAGGCCCGCCCTCTCGAGCCGCTCCTTGATCGCGGCGGTCGTGCGGAACTCCTGGTTGCCCAGCTCCGGGTGCATGTGCAGGTCGCGTCGGAACGCGATGAGCTCGGCGCGCAGAGCGTCGGGCAGCGCACCGGGAAGCACGGCTCCCCCGGGAAGATCGACCTCGGACTCCAGTGACATCAATTGCTTCACCCTCTGAAGGGTAGGGCGCCAAGGCGGTCGGCTGACCCTCGATCAACAAAACTTCAACCCGTTGGGGGAAGAAAATATGACCGCCGGGCGCATAGCTATCAACTGAGACGGGTATGCTCGCTGGCCTTTTGGGCCGGGCCGACCACCCCATCCCCCGGAATGTGACATCCACCACACGAGAGTCACCGCTCCGGTATCCATCCATCCTCCTCCACGGATACCACGCCCTGCGCGCGGAACACCGCCTCGTTCGTCCGCCGGCGCCCGCGCCGATAGTGTGCGCCCCGTGCGCGCCGACTCTCCCGAGTTCCTCCAGGCAACCCAGACCTCGTACGACGCGATCGCCGAGGCCTACGCCGCCGAGTTCCCGGACAGTCTGGCGGGCAGACCTCTGGAGCGGGCCCTGCTCACGGCCTTCGTGGATCTGGTCCGGGCCGCCGGGGCTCCGAGGCAGCCCCCGGTCGCCGACATCGGCAGCGGTCCCGGGCACGTGGCGGCGCGGCTGCACGAGTTCGGGCTGCCGGTGTTCGGGGTCGACGTCTCACCCCGCATGGTGGCCCTGGCCCGCAAGGCGCACCCGGAGCTGCGGTTCCACGTCGGTTCGATGACGGCCCTGGACCTGCCGGACGAGACGCTCGGCGGCATCGTCGCGCTCTACTCGATCATCCATGTGCCGGACGGTCATCTGCCCTCGGTCTTCGCCGAGTTCCACCGCGTCCTGGTGCCGGGCGCGCCCGTGCTGCTCGGCTTCCAGAGCGGCGACGAGGACGGCCATGAGCGGCTCACCGAGCGCTTCGGGCAGGAGATCTCACTCGACTACTACTGGCGCACCCCGGACACCGTCGCGTCGCACTTCACGCGGGCCGGCCTGGAGCTGCACGCCTGTGTGCTGCGGGAGGCCGTGGACGGGGAGAAGCGCCCTCGCACGTTCCTGCTGGCACGCAGACCGGCGTTGGTCACCGGGGATTCGTGACAGCCGGCCGGCGGCCACCGCGCCGACGGAACCGGGTGGTCGGCCTGCGGCCACCACACCACGGCAGGTGCCGCTGCGGGGTGCTGGCGATGCCGTCCCGGTCCGTCGCGACCAGCGAGTCTCCGGCGGGTGCGCTGCTGTCGTGGGGTTTGGACCCCAACGTCCGGGACCGTGACGCACGCACTCCCACGGTCACCCGGTCCGCTGCCCGACCCGCCTCCCCGGAGTGGGAGGCGGCAGGGGCTCAGCCTGCGGTCGTCCCGCCCGGCGCCCCGGGTCCCTAGCCCGCCGCCACCGGGCCCGCGGCACCCGCCGGGCCGGCCATGGTCGCCGGGTCGGCCGCCGATCCCGGTGAGGCCGCCTTCCCGGCCGCGTCCGCCGTGCCCGTGCTGCTCCCCGGGTCTGCCGGAGGTTGCGGATGTGCCGGGGGCGCCGGGGGCGCCGCGTCCACCGTGGGCAGCCGGTGCACGTCCCGCGCCGTTCCCGTGACCCCGGACAGGAAGCCCTGGGCCCGGGGGGAGGCGTGTTCCGTCAGCCAGGTGGGGTCGATGTCGCACACCGCGACCCGGACGTCCGTGCCGGACAGGGCGAGCGGCAGCGTGTGGACGACCGTGGACGGGAAGCTGAGGATCGTCCGGCCGATGGGGCCGCGGCGGGCGATCAGTTCCAGGGGGAGTTCGGGGCGGACGATCTCCAGGCCCGTCTCGGCCGCGAGGCGGTGGAGTTTCGCCGGGCTCTCGCGGCGGTGGGCGAAGTAGCGGGTGGCGCCGTGGGCCCCGGCCAGGGCGCGGACGGCCTCCAGGTAGTGGTCGTCGTCCACCACGCCCGTCTCCACCAGGGACGTGCCGACCATGTCGGCGCCCTTGGTGATGCGGGGCGGACCGAAGCGGGCCCGGGTCCAGGCGAAGTCGTTGGCGGTGACGGTGACGCCCGCCGGGGTGTCCCCCACCGGCATGGACGAGAACACCTCGACCCGGCGCTTGCCCCCGGGGGTCAGCCGGCGGCGGGCCGAGGAGGACACCGGCGCGAAGATCAGGTCCCGTGGGCCGGGCCGGCCGCCCTTGCGGTGCCAGCGCACCAGCCGTTCACCCCGGGCCAGCTGGCCGACGAACTCCATGGTGGCCGTGCCGTCGTCGACGACGACCAGGTCACGGGCACGAGTGATGGTCAGCAGCAGCTGGACGTAGCGGGAGAAGGGGTCCCCCAGCACCACCCGGCGCGCCCCGCGGAGCAGGCCGGTGAGGCCTCCGACGGTCTGGAAGGGTGCGAGCGGGCCGCCGCGCGCCTCCTCCCAGCGGACCTCGTGGCCCTCGTCGCGGGCCAGGTCGGACATCCGCCGCAGCTGGCCGCGCGTCATCGGGTCGACGGGTGACAGCACCACGAGGGTGAGCCCCACGCCGGGCGCGTGCGCGTGCGCCCACTCCAGCACGTTCAGCAGCTGTACCGGACTCTCGACGAAGGCGAGGGTGTGGGGGCCGGCGTTCCCGGCGCGGGGGCTCATCGACGTACGACCGTCCCGTCGTAAGGGGGGTGTGGGGAGTTGTGCGCTCAGACGCCGACCGGCTCGCCCGCCGCGTCGGCGATCTCCGCCTCGGCGACCACACCGGCGACGCGGCGCAGCTTCTTCATCGGGGCCAGCTCGGACTCGTAGACCTTCTTCACGCCGTCACCGAGGGAGGCCTCGATGGTGCGGATGTCACGGACGAGGCGGGTGAGGCCCTGCGGCTCCACGGAGGCGGCCTGGTCCGAGCCCCACATGGCGCGGTCGAGGGTGATGTGGCGCTCGACGAAGGTGGCGCCCAGGGCGACCGCGGCGAGGGTGGTCTGCAGGCCGGTCTCGTGGCCGGAGTAGCCGATCGGGACGTTCGGGTACTCCTTCTCCAGCGTGTTGATCACCCGGAGGTTGAGCTCCTCGGCCTTCGCCGGGTAGGTCGACGTGGCGTGGCACATCAGGATGTTGTCGGAGCCGAGGACCTCGACCGCGTGGCGGATCTGCTTCGGCGTCGACATGCCGGTGGAGAGGATGACCGCGCGGCCGGTGGCGCGCAGGGCGCGCAGCAGCTCGTCGTCGGTGAGGGAGGCGGAGGCGACCTTGTGGGCGGGGACGTCGAACTTCTCCAGGAAGGCGACGGCCTCGGTGTCCCACGGGGAGGCGAACCAGTCGATGTTCTTCGACTTGCAGTAGTCGTCGATGGCGCGGTACTCGTCCTCGCCGAACTCGACGCGGTGGCGGTAGTCGATGTAGGTCATCCGGCCCCAGGGGGTGTCCCGCTCGATGTCCCACTGGTCGCGCGGGGTGCAGATCTCCGGGGTGCGCTTCTGGAACTTGACGGCGTCGCAGCCGGCCTCGGCGGCGGCGTCGATCAGCTTGAAGGCGTTCTCGAGTTCGCCGTTGTGGTTGATGCCGATCTCACCGCAGACGTAGACCGGACGGCCCGGGCCGACCTCGCGCGAACCGAACCGGCGGATACGGGAGTTGGTGCTCATGGCAGAGATGTCCTTACTTGGTGAGGGAATCGAGAGAGGGGCCGAGGATCCAGCTGGCGATCTCTCGGATCGCGCCGTCGCCACCGGGGACGGTGGTGACCGCGCGTGCGGCGCCGCGCACGACGTCGTGGGCGCTCGCGACCGCCACGGGCCAGCCGACGAGGGCGAAGCACGGGAGGTCATTGACGTCGTTGCCGACGTAGAGCACGCGCTCCGGCGCGATGCCCTGCTCCTCGCACCACTGCTTCAGCGCGAGGTCCTTGCGGTCGATGCCGTGCAGCACCGGGAGCTTGAGCTTCCGGGCGCGGGCGGCGACCACAGGGTTCTGTTCCGTGGACAGGATCAGCATCTGAAGGCCGCTCCTGCGGAGCGCCGCGATGCCGAGTCCGTCCCCGCGGTGCACGGAGACGAACTCCCGTCCGTCGGAGTCGACGAGCACCCGGTCGTCGGTCTGGGTGCCGTCGAAGTCGAGGACGACCGCGTCGATGTCGTCGGCGGTCGGGAGGGCGCCGGGCCGGGCCGCGTCGAAGAGCGGAGCGAGGGCCCGGGCGCGGGCCAGGTCGTGGGGATCGTCGATCTCCAGAACCCGGGCGGGGTCGGTGCGCACGAGCTCCGTGCGGCCGAAGAAGCGGTGCTGGTGCTCGCGGAAGCCGATCGCGTCCATGCCGTAGACGGCGCCGGTCTCCAGGAAGTCCTGGGGGCGGTCCTGGCGGCGCGGGCGGAAGGACTTGTCGTGGTTGACGCCGTAGCCGCCGCCGGTGGCCGCGTCGCTGCCGGACGTGATCGTGTCCTCGGCGTACTCAGCGTCGCGCCACACGAAGCCGTGGAACGGGGCCACGGTCAGCGCGGTGTCGGCGCCGTTCTCGGCGATCGCCTCCACGACGCCGTCCACGTCCTCGCGGATGATGAACGGGCTGGTGCACTGCACCAGCAGCACCACGTCCACCCGCGCCCCGTGCAGGGCCTCATGGGCGTCCATGGCGTGCAGCACCGCGGCCTCGGAGGTCGCCGTGTCCCCGGCGATCGCGGCGGGACGCAGCACGATCTCCGCGCCGGCCTCGCGGGCGGCGGCGGCGATGGCCTGGTCGTCGGTGGAGACGACGACGTCGGTGACCAGCCGGGAGGCGAGGCACTCGCGTACCGCGCGGGCCACCAGCGGCACACCGCCGACCGGCAGGAGGTTCTTCGCCGGCACGCCCTTGGAGCCGCCGCGCGCGGGGATCACCGCGAGGACGCGGCGCACCGAAGTGCTGTGGCCCGCTTCCGGGTTGGACATGGTTTCTGCTCCTTGACGTGGGATCGGGCGGCTCACAGCTCGCCCATCCGCCGGATGACGGGCGCCACGCGCTGCACGCCGTGCCGGTATGCGCCGCGCGCCGCCCGGCGCACGATCTGCCGGACCGGTCCGGGCTCCCTGTCGGCGGCGGGCGCGCCGGGCAGCGGGGTGCCGTCCGGGCCGAGGTGGTGGCGGGCGAGGATGCCGGGCAGGTAGCCGGGCGCGGTGACAGGGGTGTAGTACGGGGTCAGCGGCGGCAGGCCGCCGGGCCGGTCGAGCAGCTTGGCGATGCGCTCGCGTGCCGTGTCGAAGGCGGACTCGTAGGAGCCGTCCGCGACGACGCCCTGCCGGGCCACCCACTCCTGGTTTGGGACCGGCCGGTGTCCGGCGTCGAGCTGGTCCCAGGAGGCGAGACAGCCGGAGCCGACGAAGTGGTGGTTGCCGAGGGCCTCACGGATGCCGAGGTCGGTGAGTACGACGGTCGGGATGCGGCGGTGCAGCGACTCCAGGGCGGCCGTGGAACTGACCGTGACCAGCAGGTCGGTGCGGTCGAGGACCTCGCCCATGTTGCCGTACACCAGACGGAAGTTGGCCGGCGGATCGAGGCGCTGCGCCAGCTTCTGGTACGGCAGTTCCTCGATGTGGGTGGTGTGTTCGCCCGGCTTGGAACGCAGCTTCAGCAGCACCTCGCGTTCGGGGTGCCTGCGGGCGTGCTGGACCAGCCGGTTCAGCAGGTACGTACGGTCCCTGCGGCTGTCCGGCACGGAGGGCTGGGCGGCGAACACGACCGTGTAGGGGTCGTGTTCACCTTCGTAGGCCGCGCCGCCGAGGAACGGCAGGGCCACCTCGGTCACCGACGAGGCGTCGGCGCCGACCCCTTCGTAGACGGCCCGGAAACGGTTCGCGTCCTGGCGGGAGTTGGCGAGGACGAGGTCCGCGCCGTGCCGCAGCAGCAGGCCGTCGGTGAGCTTCTCGTAGACGACACCGACGTAGCCGGTGACCACCACGGGACGCGAAGCCCGGTTCTCCCAGACCCGCTTCAGGCCGTGCAGCATCGCCTGCACACCGCCGCCCACGAGGGAGAGGACCAGGAGGTCGTACGACTCCTCGGCCATGGTGCGCAGGAACTCGACGGCGGTGACCTCCCGCAGCGAGTCGGCACGCACGCCCACCTCTTCCAGCTGGCGCGGGGTGGGCGTGGCCCGGCCGCGCAGCAGGAAGCCGTCGAGGACGGGGCCTACTTGCGCGTCCTCGCGCGGTCCGGTTTCCATGGACGGCCCAGGGGCGATGCGGCGCGCGGTGAGCGCACCCCATTTCCATCGGGTGTCGGAGTCGGCGAGGACCGCGATGCGCGGGCGCTTCGGTGTACTTGCTGGCACATCGAAGACGCTAGGAAGCAATTCCTAGGTATGGCGGAACCGCGACTCAACGAAAAGTTAACAACACCCCACTGAGAGCCGAACTGGCCTGCCGGAAGGCGGGAAGTACACGCGGTGCACCGTTCTGACACATTGAGTTCACCCAGTGTATGTTCACCGGAAAGTTCCACTGCCGGACGGGCTCCTAATGTTTTGCGGGTGCCTAAGCTTTCCGTGATCGTGCCCTTCTACAACGTGCAGCAATACGCCCCGGACACCCTCAGAAGCCTGTCGCTGAACGCCGACCGGGATTTCGAGTTCATCCTGGTCGACGACCATTCGAAGGACGAAACCCCGGCCATCCTCGAACGGGCCGCCGAGGACCTCTCGGATGTCGCGCGCGTGCGCTACATCCGCCACGAGCAGAACGGCGGGCTGGCCACGGCCCGCAACACCGGCCTGGACGCGGCGCAGGGCGAGTACCTGACGTTCCTGGACGGCGACGACTGGCTGGCCCCCGGCTATCTCACCGAACTGGTGTCCGCCATGGACGAGCTGGGCTGCGACTTCGTCCGCACCGACCATGTGCAGGCGACCGCCCGGGCCCGTTCCGTGAGCCGGGTCCCGATCGGCAGGCGCTGGGAGGCGTTCAGCCCGCGGGACGCCATCCTGCCCTCCCACCGCTCGACCTCCGTCGACTACGCGTACGCCTGGGCCGGCGCCTACCACCGGCGCCTGCTGGAGAAGGGCGTGCTGCACTTCACCGACGGTCTGCGCACGGCCGAGGACCGGCCGTGGATCTGGAAGCTGCACCGCGAGGCGGAGTCGTTCGCCGTGGTGAGCCTGCTGGGCGTGTTCTACCGGCGCGGGGTGGCCTCGTCCCTGACCCAGATCGGCGATGTCCGCCAGCTCGACTTCATCCGCGCCTTCGACCAGGTGATCGAGGAGACGGCCGCGGACCGCGAGGCGGACCGGCTGCTGCCCAAGGCGGTGCGCACGTACTGCGCGATCATCGCTCACCATCTTTCCAACGAGGACAGGTTCGAACCGGCCGTGGCCAGGCAGCTGCGGTCGATGAGCGCGGCGGCCATCAGGCGCATGCCGCAGGACGTGCTCAGTGACGCACTGGAGGCCATGGACATGGACCGCTCGGCCAAGCTGCGGCGGCTGCGGCGCCGGGTGACCACGACGGGAGCGGCCGCCTGATGCCCGGGACCACACAGATCTTCTGCGCATCGACGCTGTACGGCGTCGCCACCCTGGCCGCCGCGATCGACTCCGACCTCTTCGAGGAACCGGACCGCCGGGTGCTGCTGGTGTTCAACAACTCGGCGAACCCGGAGACCACCCCGGCCCTCGACGAGATGCCGGGCTTCGCTCCGCTGCGCGAGCACTTCGACGAGGTGCTGTCCTGGAACGAGGCCATCCGCCCCTTCCACCCCGGGGCCTGGACACCGCGCTCCGACGACATCCCGCTTTTCGAGCGGTACCTGAGGATGCTGTGGGGCCTCGGCGACGACCGGGTGAGCCTGGTCCTGGAGTCCATCCAGGTCGCGCCCGCGCTCACGGTGGCCCAGCTGTTCACCGACGCGCCCGTCGACGTCTACGCCGACGGGCTGATGAGCTACGGCCCCACCCGCAACAAGCTCGACCCGCTGGTCGGCACGCGCGTGCGGCGCCTGCTGCATCTGGACCTGGTGCCGGGGCTCACGCCGATGCTGCTGACCGAGTTCGACGTGCCGGCGCACCTGGTGCCTACGCCCGCCTTCCTGAAGGTGCTGGGCGAGGTCACCGAGACCGTCCCCGAGCTGCCCGGCCTGCCCGGCGACGCGGCGCTGCTGCTCGGCCAGTACCTGTCGGCGCTGAACATCCTCTCCCCGGAGGAGGAAGAGGACCTGCACGTGCGGATGATGCGGGGCGCCGCCGCCCGCGGCCACCGCACGGTCGTCTTCAAGCCGCACCCCACCGCACCGGCCCGCTACAGCCGTGCCCTGGAGTCGGAGGCCGAGAAGCTCGGCGTCGACCTCACCGTGCTGGACACGCCCGTACTCGCCGAGGTGCTGTTCGACCGGGCCCGGCCGGCCCTGGTCATCGGCTGTTTCTCGACCGCCCTGTTCACCGCCTCGGCGCTCTACGGCCTGCCGGTCGCCCGCATCGGCACCGGGCTGCTGCTGGAGCGGCTGACGCCCTACCAGAACAGCAACCGGATCCCCACCACCCTGGCGGACGCGCTGCTGCCCGGTCTGGAGGACGGCGAGGACGGCGACGTCCTGCCGGCCGATCAGCTGCCTGACCTGGTCACCGCCGTCGGATTCACGATGCAGCCGCAGATCTATCCGGACTTGCGTCCGCGGGCGGAGCGGTTCCTTTCCCGGTATCTCGGTCCGCGCACCAGGCGCTATTTCAAGAAGCGCCGTCTCACCGCGCTCGGACTTCCCGGCGGAATTCCGCAGCGGCTGGCGTTCCTGCCCCGTAATTCCACGGCCCGCAGGGTGGTGCGCCGGGCGCGGGCACTGCGCAAGGCGGTACGGCGCTGAGCCGGTGTCATTCAGATGAACCCGGGGAGACCGTAAGGCGAACCCTGCCTCTGTCGAACGTTTTAGCGTCAATCTTCGTCCTAGGGTGACTCCCGGCGCCCTGCCCGCCCACCGGCGGCTCAGGTGAGGGACGAAGGACAGACGAGCTACAGAGGTTTTCAGCGTGACCGAGACGGTCGTCAGCACCCGTAAGCCCCAGTCCGGTGTCGCCGTGCTGGTCGAACCCCCGGGCGCCACGGCCGTCCCGCGCCGCCGGAGCGGCTCCGGCGGCCGGTTGCGGGCCCTGGACGGGCTGCGGCTGGTTGCGGCGCTGATGGTGGCGGCGTACCACTACGGCGGTCGTGACGGGGAGGTGGGCGAGGCCTGGGGCACCTCGCCCAAGGAGCAGTTCCCGACCCTGCACGAGTTCTTCGCCTACGGCTGCCTCGGCGTCCAGGTCTTCTTCGTGATCAGCGGGTTCGTGATCTGCATGAGCGGCTGGGGCCGGCCGCTGAAGTCGTTCTTCGCCTCCCGCGCCTCCCGGCTGCTGCCCGCCTACTGGGTGGCGGTCCTGCTCGTGACGGCGGTGTTCGCCCTGCCGGTGGTGACGTACCAGGCGGTGTCGCCGAGCGACGCGCTGGTCAACCTGACCATGCTGCAGATGCCGCTGGGCGTGGACCGGGTGCTCGGGGTCTGCTGGACGCTGTGGGCGGAGGTCCGCTTCTACGCGTTGTTCGCGCTGTGCGTCGTGCTCCCCGGGGCGAACCGCCGCCGAGTGATCATGTTCTGCGCGGTCTGGATGCTGGCGGCGGTGATCACCGAGAACGCGCACATGCCGCTGCTCGACATCGTCGTGATGCCCGAGTACGCCCCGTTCTTCATCGGCGGCGTCGGCCTCTACCTCGTCCACCAGGACCGGCGGGACGCCTACGCCTGGGGCATCGTCGCCGTGAGCTGGCTGATCGGTCAGCACTACGCGGTGCAGAGCCTGTGGCACGCGCCCGGCGCGGACGGCTTCTCGTACCGCTCCTCGCTCGGCATCATGGCCGTCGTGACCTTCGGTTTCGTGGCGGTCGCGGCCATCGCGCTGGGCTGGCTGCGCCGGGCGAACTGGCGCTGGCTGACGGTGGCCGGAGCGCTGACGTACCCGTTCTACCTCGTCCACGAGCACCTCGGCTGGGTGGTGATCCACGCCCTGCACCGCGGTCTGCACCTGCCATCCGGGGTGACATTCGCCCTGACCGCGGCCGCGATGCTGCTGCTGGCGTGGCTGCTGAACCACTATGTGGAGAAGCCGCTGACGCCACGGCTGCGGGCGGTGCTGACGAAAGCCCGCTGAGGGTGTTCACGCGGCGTTCAACCAACCGTCGGTTCCGGCAACGCTGAGGGAGAAGGCTCGCCTCATGACCAACGCACAAGCGACCGACAAGCACCCCGGCGAACTCGCGGACGTACCGGGCTGGTTCCCGCCGCTGGACCAGATACTGTTCACCTGGTTCCTGGAGCGGCAGAAGGCCCAGGGCATGCGCGGTGACCTGCTGGAACTCGGCGTCTACATGGGCAAGAGCGCGATCCTCCTCGGCCATCACCTCCAGGACGGCGAGCGGTTCACGGTCTGCGACCTGTTCGAGGGCGACGCCCCCGACGAGGCCAACCGGGCGGAGTCCACGAAGTCCTACGCCACACTCACCCGGCAGGCCTTCGAGCGGAACTACCTCTCCTTCCACGACACCCTGCCGACGGTGCTCGCGGCCCCGAGCTCCGTGGTGCCCGAGAAGGTGGCCCCGGACACCTGCCGCTTCGTCCACATCGACGCCTCGCACCTGTACGAGCACGTGCACGGCGACATCGGCGCGGCCCACGACATCCTGCTGCCGGACGGCATCGTCGTCCTCGACGACTTCCGCTCCGAGCACACGCCGGGCGTCTCGGTCGCCGCCTGGGAGGCCGTCCTCAACCGGGGGCTGCGTCCGATCTGCCTCAGCACGCAGAAGCTGTACGGCACCTGGGGCGACCCCGGGCCGGTCCAGGAGGAGCTGCTCGACATGCTCAGGCAGCGCCCGGACTGCGGTCTGAGCGTGCAGGAGGCGGCGGGACACCGGCTGGTCCGCGCCCGGTCCAGGGGCATGAAGCCGCCGCCCTTCCCGACCTCC
Source organism: Streptomyces djakartensis (assembly GCF_014651075.1). Taxonomy (GTDB): domain Bacteria; phylum Actinomycetota; class Actinomycetes; order Streptomycetales; family Streptomycetaceae; genus Streptomyces; species Streptomyces djakartensis. The sequence continues at coordinate 303,197 of NZ_BMWE01000001.1, forward strand.
CGGCATTACGTGCCGCCGGCGAGCGTCCCGGCCGCCCGCGTCACCGAGCCCCGCGCGGCCCGCCCGGCCCGGCCGGCCCCGTCCCGGGCCCGCCGGCTCGCCAAGGACCTGCTGCCGCCCGTGGTCACACGGGCCGTACGGCGGGCCCGCGCCAAGCGCTCCTGACACCGGGGTGTCATGAGACCCCGTAGCGCGCCCCGATCCCCTCGACGACGAGGGCCAGCCCCTCCTCGAAGTGCTGCTCGTAATCCTCGAAGATCTCCGCGCCCGCCTGGGCCGACAGCGGGAAGTCGGCCATCAGGCGGGCGCGTTCGTCCATGTCGTAGCCCTCGCGGCGCTCGCCCGGCAGGGGATGCACGCCCTGCTCCTCGGTGACGAAGCCCAGCGTGTAGAGGTAGGCCGTGGTGAGTGCGCGGGCCGCCTGCGGGAGCGTGAAGCCGGCGGCCGTGAACAGGCGCAGGTTGTCCTCCATCGGCCCGGCGTGCTCGATGCCGGTGAAGCGGGACCCACTGAACACCTTCGCGCCGTCCCGGTAACGCAGCAGGGCGGCACGCAGCCCCCGGTTGGATCTCAGCAGCCGTTCCCGCCAGGTGTCGGCGGGATCGAGGGGTGTCCCTTCGACCATCCGGCGGTACATCTCGGTCGCCATCTCGTCCAGCAGCGCCTGCTTGTCCTTGAAGTGCCAGTAGAGGGCGGGCGCCTTCACGTCCAGTTCCCGGGCGATGGCGCGCAGGGTCAGTCCGTCCAGGCCCCCCTCGTTCAGCAGCCGCAGCGCGGTGTCCGCGACCCGTCGGCGGTCCAGGGGCTCACGTCGTCCCGTACTCACGCTTGACAACTTAACACCGTTAAAGCCAACCTCGTGAGCGCAGGAACTTAACGACGTTAAGGACGGGGTGGCTCATGGACACGGACGTGCTGGTGGTGGGCGCGGGTCCGACCGGTCTGGCGCTCGGCATCGACCTCGCCCGGCGCGGGGTGGCCGCGATGGTGGTGGAGCGGGCGGAGGCGTTGTTCCCCGGGTCGCGCGGCAAGGGCATCCAGCCACGCACCATGGAGGTCTTCGACGACCTGGGCGTGCTCGGCGCGATCCGCGCGGCCGGCGGCGCCTACCCGGTCGGAATGATCTGGCAGGACGGCAGGCGCACGGGCGAACACCGGATGTTCGACCCGGCCGAGGCGAGCGAGGACTCGCCCTACGCGGAGCCGTGGATGGTGCCGCAGTGGCGTACGCAGGAGATCCTGCTGGCACGGCTGGAGGAGCTGGGCGGGTCGGTGGCCTTCGGCAGGGAGGTCGTCGGCCTGACGCAGGACTCGGACGGGGTTCGCGCCCGGTTCGCCTCGGGCGAGGCCGTCTCCGCCCGGTACGCCGTGGCGGCGGACGGCGGCCGCTCGACGGTGCGCCGGCTGCTCGGCATCGGCATGAACGGCGAGGCCCTCGACCCGTATCCGACCCTCGTGGCGGACGTCCGGATCAGCGGTCTGGACCGGGACAACTGGCACATCTTTCCGCCGGGTGGCGCCGACGGCGGCTTTCTCGCCGTCTGCCCGCTGACCGGCACGGAGGACTTCCAGCTGGTGGCGCGGTTCACGGACGGGACGGCCCCGGACCTGTCCCTGGAGGGCGTGCGGAAGGTCGTCGCCGCGCGCTCGCACCTCGCGCCGGAGGCCGTGACCGAACTGCGCTGGGCCTCGGATTTCCGCCCCCGGGCCGCCCTGGCGGACCGCTTCCGGTCCGGGCGCGTCTTCCTCGCCGGCGACGCGGCGCATGTGCACTCCCCGGCCGGCGGCCAGGGCCTCAACACCAGCGTCCAGGACGCCTACAACCTGGGCTGGAAGCTGGGCGCGGTGCTGCGCGACGGCGCGACCGAGGCTCTGCTGGACACCTATGAGGAGGAGCGGCGGCCCATCGCACAGGACATGCTGGAGTTGTCGGCGAACGTGCACCGCGGGGAAGTGCGGCGTGGCGAGGCAACGCGTCAACTGGGGCTGGGGTACCGGAAGTCCAGCCTGACGGCCGAGACGCGAGAGGCGCCGGGTGCGGTACGGGCCGGGGACCGGGCCCCGGACGGGGTGGTGGGCGGCGTACGGCTGTTTGACGCCTTCCGGGGGCCACACTGGACGGTGGTGGCGGTGGGCGTGGCGGCGCCCGCAGTGCCGGGGGCGGTGCGGGTGGTGCACGGGGAGGCGCAGAAGTCGTACGGCAGCGGTGTGTTCCTCGTACGGCCGGACGGTTACGTGGGGTGGGCCGGCGACCGGGCGGCCGGGCTGAAGGACTACCTGGCCCGGTTCGGGCTGGAGCATGACCGGGGTACGCCGCTTCCGCCCTGATCACTCGTTCGGAGTGGCGGCCGGGATCAGAAGGCGTCCGACGGCACGTGCGCCCCCCAGACCTCCCGCAGCGCGCCGCACACCTCCCCCACCGTCGCCCGGGCCCGCAGCGCCTCCTTCATCGGGTACAGGACGTTGTCATCGCCTTCGGCGGCCTTGCGCACGGCCGCCAGAGCCGCGTCCACGGCCGGCTGGTCGCGCTCGGCGCGCAGCTCGGCCAGGCGTTCGGCCTGCCGGGCCTCGATGGCCGGGTCGACGCTCAGCGGCTCGTACGGCTCCTCCTCGTCCAGCTGGAAGCGGTTGACGCCGACCACGACCCGCTCGCCGGAGTCGGTCTCCTGGGCGATGCGGTAGGCGTTGCGCTCGATCTCGCTCTTCTGGAAACCCCGCTCGATGGCGGCCACCGCGCCGCCCAGCTCCTCGACCTTGGCCATCAGCTCCACGGCCGCGGCCTCGATGTCGTCGGTCATCCTCTCGACGACGTACGACCCGGCGAACGGGTCCACCGTGGCCGTCACATCCGTCTCGTGGGCCAGGACCTGCTGCGTGCGCAGGGCCAGGCGGGCGGACTTGTCGGTGGGCAGGGCGATCGCTTCGTCGAAGGAGTTGGTGTGCAGGGACTGGGTGCCGCCGAGGACCGCCGCGAGGCCCTGGACGGCGACCCGGACCAGGTTGACCTCGGGCTGCTGGGCGGTCAGCTGCACGCCGGCCGTCTGCGTGTGGAAGCGCAGCATCAGCGACTTGGGGTTCTTCGCGCCGAACTCCTCGCGCATCACCCGGGCCCAGAGACGGCGCGCCGCACGGAACTTGGCGACCTCCTCCAGGATCGTCGTACGGGCCACGAAGAAGAACGACAGCCGCGGCGCGAAGTCGTCGACGTCCATGCCGGCCGCGACCGCCGTGCGCACGTACTCGACGCCGTCGGCGAGGGTGAAGGCGATCTCCTGCGCCGGGGACGCGCCCGCCTCGGCCATGTGGTACCCGGAGATCGAGATCGTGTTCCAGCGCGGCATCTCGGCCTTGCAGTACCTGAAGATGTCGGCGGTCAGACGCAGCGAGGGCTTGGGCGGGAAGATGTAGGTGCCCCGGGCGATGTACTCCTTCAGCACGTCGTTCTGGATCGTGCCGGTGAGCCGGTCCGCCTCGATCCCCTGTTCCTCCGCCACCAGCTGGTACAGGAGCAGCAGCAGCGCGGCCGGGGCGTTGATCGTCATCGAGGTGGACACCTGGTCCAGCGGGATCCCGCCGAACAGCACCCGCATGTCGTCGATCGAGTCGATCGCCACGCCCACCTTGCCGACCTCGCCGTGCGCGATCGGCGCGTCGGAGTCGTGGCCCATCTGGGTGGGCAGGTCGAAGGCGACGGACAGGCCCGTCGTGCCGTGGGCGATCAGCCGGCGGTAGCGGGCGTTGGACTCCGCCGCCGTGCCGAAACCCGCGTACTGGCGCATCGTCCACGGACGACCCGTGTACATGTTCGGGTACACGCCGCGGGTGAACGGGTACGCCCCTGGCTCCCCGAGCTTTTCCGCGGGGTCCCAGCCCTGGAGGTCCTCCGGCCCGTAGACCGGCGCGATGGGCAGTCCGGACTCCGACTCACGCGTCATGGTGTGATGCCTCCCGCAGAGCAGTGCCTCGCTCACCACCTTGCCCCCAGGTTCGCGCCGGGTCACGCCCGGGGAACATCTCAGGTGGCATCCGGGTACACCGTGAGACGACGGGGGGCCGTGTGCGTACCACGGGCATGGGGAGAGCGATCGCAGCGGGACTGGCCGTGCTGGCCGCCCTGACCGGCTGTACCGTGCAGGCCCCCGGGGAAGAAGGGCACCGCTCACCGGTGCGCATCGAGCTGCCGGACAGTACACCGTCGCCCCTGCGCAGCCCCACCGGCGACGACAGGCCGGGCACCGCTCCCGCGCCCGCCCGCGTGCTGTGGTCCCCCGGTGACACCGGCCGGGACGTCCGCGAGCTCCAGGCCCGGCTGCGGCAGGTCGCCTGGCTCTTCGACGGGCCGACCGGGACGTACGACGAGGCGACGGAGCGGGCGGTCAGCGGCTTCCAGGGCAAACGCGGACTGCCGCGCACCGGGCGGACCGACACCGTCACCTGGCAGCGGCTGCGGGGGATGACGCACGAACCCGGCCGGTGGGAGCTGTACCTGATGGGCGGCCAGCCGGCGGACCCGCCGGACGCGCGGTGCCGGGCCGGCCGGGTGCTGTGCATCGACAAGACCAGCCGGACACTGCGCTGGATGGTCGACGGGCGGACCGTGTCGACGATGGCGGTGCGCTTCGGTTCACGGGGCACACCGACCCGCGAGGGTGTCTTCTCCGTCTACTGGAAGTCACGCGACCACGTGTCCACGCTCTACGACTCGCCCATGCCCTACGCCATGTTCTTCAGCGGCGGCCAGGCCGTGCACTACTCCCGGGACTTCGCGGCCCGGGGCTACGCCGGCGGCTCGCACGGCTGCGTCAACGTACGGGACGAGCAGGCGATCGCGGAGCTGTACGCGCAGGTCCGCAACGGCGACAAGGTCGTCGTGTCCCGCTGAGGGAGAGACGTGAGGAGTTGGGGCGCGGGCGGGACCGGGGGAACGTGTCCCGCCCGCGCCAGGTGCACGAGCCGTAGGTACGGGGGGAACCCCGGCTCAGTGCGACGGCCGATGACCAGTCGGCTCACTCATTACTGCGCCGGGGCGCCCGAAAACGTCACACCCTCGGCGAGGAGATTTCCGCGGAGTACGAAACCGCAGGTCGGAGGGGGAACAGGGACCGCGTCGACCGGGTGCGGCCCGCGTCGTCATCGTCGTCGCGGTGCCGCTCGGACCGCTCCTCGGCCTTCCGCTCGGTCCACTCCTTTGCCTTCCGCTCGGCGTCGTCCCGCTTCCTGTCGTGCTTGCGGGCTCCGCCCTCGCGCTCGCCCTGGCCCGCGTCCTCGTCGTGCCGCTGCGCGGAGCGGCCGTCGGCGCCGGCCAGGAGGCCCTTGCAGTACCTCCACACCCGGGTGCCGTCCGCCGCGTCGCGCAGGGCGTGCCGGCGGTCGGCGGTCAGCCGCTTGCCGTCGCGCAGGTCGCGGCAGGCGGAGGCGAGCTTCCGGCGGCCGTCACCGGGACCGCCGTTCTCGTCACCGGAGCCGGGCTGCGGCGCCGTGTCGTCGTGGGCCTCGGTCCGTCCTGGGTCACGGGCGTCACCCGTCGAGGCGTCGCCCGGCGAGGCGCCGGGCCCGGAACCGCCCTGCCCGCCGGCGCCCGGCGAAGGAGACACCAGCGGGCGCTCGGGGGGAGTGACAGCGGCCGAGACGGAGGCGCCCGGGGGGTGGGGCTCATCACCGCCGAACGGCGCTCTCAGGACTCCGGTTCCGGCCGCGACGGCGACGCCACCGACCATGCCCACGGCCAGGACGGCGGCCAGCGCGAGGCGCGCGGGGCGGGCCCGGCGAGGCCGCCGGACATCGCCGGAGCCGCTGCCGCGCGGCGTTCCGATCCGGACCAGGCCGGCGTCGGCGACCGTGTCGCCGCTGTGCCCGCCGGCGCCCGTACGGGCCGCCCCGGCGTCGGGACGTTCGGCGCGCGCCTTGCGGAAGGCGGCCAGCGCGGCGGCCTCACCGGGGAGTTCCTCGCTGGTCAGCGGGGGTGGCGCGGACAGCGCGCCGAGTGTCCTTGCGAGCCGTTCGGCCCGGTCCCCGGCGGCACCGTCGACAGCTTCGAGTGGCTCTCCGCTCAGCAAGCGCTCCGCCGTTTCGCGGTCCAGCCACCTGTACTGCTCGTCGGCCATCACACATCCTTCTGCGTCCGCGCGACGCCCTGCGTCACACGTGCGGAGGTCATGGCACCACCGCGCGGTCCGCGCGGGGGTGGCAGCGCATCAAGCACCCCGGCCGATTCCGGATCGGCCTCCGGGTCGCCGCCGAGGAGCTCCGCGAGCCGCTTCAGGCCCCGGTGGGCCGCGGTCCGGACGGCGCCCGGTCGCTTGCCGAGAGTCTCGGCGGCGGTCTTCGCGTCGAGCCCCACGACCACCCGCAGCACGACCGCCTCGGCCTGGTCCTGCGGCAGCCGGGAGATGAGGGAGAAGGCGCCGTCGGTGGCGAGCGCCTCGATGGCCTCGCCCGCCGTGTCGGACTCGGCGGCCCTGCTCGTCAGTTCGGTCTCGTCACCACCGATCGCGGGCCGGCGCCCGCGCATCCGTATGTGGTCCAGCGCCCGGTTGCGGGCGATACGGGCGGCCCAGCCGCGGAAGCGGTCCGCGTCGCCGGTGAACCGCTCCAGGTCACGGGCTATCTGAAGCCACGCCTCGGATGTCACGTCCTCGGCATCGGGGTCGCCGACCAGCGTCCGCACGTACCCGAGCAGCCTCGGGTGCACGGTGCGGTACACAGTCCGGAACGCGTTCTCGTCTCCGTCCTGTGCCGCACGCACCGCGGTGGTCAGCTCCGCGTCGTCCCCCAGCACCGCGCGCCCTTCTGCGCCTAAACCGGCGCCGCTCTCGCGGACCGGGTTCTCGCCGTCGTGGTTGCTCAATTGGTGGTTGCGGTTTTACAAGCCCGCAGGTGGTTGCGGTGGTCTTGCCGCCTCCGCTGTCGGCGCGAATGGCACGTTACGACCTGAAACCACTCGCCGTCCATGTCCGCTGGGGACGGAACCATGCCGTGAGACGGTGGGGTGTGACACAAAGCGCACACCGAGCGCTGTAGGAAGTACGGGTCGCCGCGCGGCCCGTGCCGCGCGACGGCCGGGGCCTCTCCTGTGGGGGGTGGCGGCCCCGGCCGTCGCCACGGCGGTGTCGCCGGGTTCGCCGGATCCCTTACCGGGAGCGGCCGTTGGGCCGAGCGGGCGTGTCCTTGTCGTGGCCCGTGCCCGTGCCGTTGCCCTCGGCGGACCCCATGTCCGCGGAACCGTGACTCCTGTTCGGCTTCGGCTCGGGCGCCGCAGGCGCCAGTTGCCTGGCGCAGTACTCAGTGACCTTGCTCTCACCGCCCGCGGCGTCGACGAGACGCCGCCAGGCCGTCGCGTCCGTGGCCCTGCCGCGGCCATCGGCCTGTTGGTAGGCGCGGCAGTGGGCCTCGGTGTCCCGGGCGGGGGCCGGGCGGTCGGGACGGGCCGGTGCCGAGCCGGTGCCGTGGCCGGCGTCGCCGTCGCGGGACGGGGTACGGGCCGGGTCGCGCGGGGCGCTGCTCGAGACGGGCGGGTGGCCGGGGCCGTCGTGCGGGCCGTGGTCCGGACCGTCCGAGGATCCCGCCACACCGATCGCCGCCACGGCGACACCGCCCAGCGTGAGGCTCGCGAGCAGCACGCCGAGCGTCGTCCTCAGCGACCGCCCCAGGTGCCGGCCCTCCCGGGGGCGCCAGTCGTCACGACGGCGGGTGCGCGCCGTCCGCGCCCCGGCGCCCCGGGCGATGCGGAACGCGGCCACGGCCCGCCGCTCGGCCTCGGCGTCGACACCGTCCCGGACGAGGGAGGCGACGATGAGCGCCTCGACCTCGGAATCAAGAAGGGCATGACGGGGACCATGGCCGGCAAGCCCGCCCTCGCTCTGCCGCTCACCCATGTCCGTTTCCGTCCCTGCTCGATCCGCTCGCCCGCATGGCCCGTCCGGCCCCACCAGTACGTCCTGCTCGTCGGACCCGTTCAATGCGTCAGGTCCGCGTGGCCCCGCCGGTCCGGCCAGCGAAGCTGAACAATGTTCACGTCGACTCACCCAGCGTCCGGGGAGCCTCTTCCGTCACACTCTCCGCTCCCAGCCGCCCGGCGAGACGTTTCAGCCCCCGGTACGCGGCCGTACGCACCGCGCCCGGCCGCTTGCCCAGGACGCGCGCGGCGGCGGGGCCGTCCAGGCCGACCACGACGCGCAGCAGCACGGCCTCGGCCTGGTCGCGCGGCAGCCCGCGGACCAGCTCCAGGGCGTACTCGGTCGAGATGGCCTCCAGCGCCTGGTCGTGCGTGCTCTGCGGCCCGGGCAGTTCCAGGACGTCCTGTTCCGTCGCGGACGACCGGGGCCGTACCCGCTGGCGGCGCAGATGGTCCAGCGCCCGGTGCCGGGCGATGGTCGCCGTCCAGCCGCGGAAACCGGCCCCGTCGCCCTTGAACCGCCCGAGGTCCCGGGCGATCTCCAGCCAGGCGTCGGACGCCACGTCCTCCGCGTCGTCCCCGACGAGCCCGCGCAGATAGCCGAGCAGGCCGGGCTGCACGAGTCGGTAGGCCACCGCGAAGGCCGCCTCGTCGCCCTGCTGCGCCCGCGCGACCGCCGCACCCAGCTCTCCGTCGTGCGCCCGCACGCGCCGGGGCTCCGCTCCCTGACCCAAATACCGTCCTCGTCCGTACCGAGTGCGCGCCCTCCTTCGCGACGCCCCCCACGCTCATCAGCGCCGGTCCGCGCGGAAGTGTCACAGCGCGTCAGCCGCCCGGTGCCCGCCACCGTTCGGGTCATCCCGAGCCGCCGTCCTCGGTAGCGCGGGCCCGGAGAGGTTTGTGCCGAGCTGCGCACCGGGGAGCCCTGCACGCGACACCACCGCCCGACGAAAGGCGAGCGCCGTATGCCGTCCCCGCTCCTGCGCACCGCCGTCGCCACCGCCCTGGCCTTCGGCGCCCTCGGCCTGACCCAGCCCGCCCGGGCCTCCTCCTCGGACGGTGTGCACACCCTCCGGGTGCCGGACGGCGGTCCGTACGACCGTTCCCTCGCCCCGCGTACCACCGAGCCGTTCAGCATGATCGGTGTCACCTGGGACGATCCGGACGCCGCCCTGGATGGCACCGCGCACGTGCGCACCCGCTCCCGGGAGAGCGGCGCGTGGAGCCCGTGGCGCGCGCTGGACAACGACGTGCGTACGCCCGAGTCGGGCCCCGACCGCGACCGCACCGGGGTGCGCGGCAGCACCCAGCCGCTGTGGACCGGGCCCTCGGACGGCATCCAGGTACGTGTCTCGGGTTCGAGGCTGCCCGAGGGGCTGCGCGTCGAACTGGTCGACCCCGACGGCGGGCAGGACACCGTGCACACCACGGCCGTCGAGCCGGACGCCGTCCGCCCGGCCGCCGGAGCGCCCCTGGCCGCACCCCGCCCCCCGGTGACGTCGCGCTCCGCCTGGGGCGCCGACGAGTCCCTGGTGAAGGACCCGCCCACCTACACCGGCGCCACCAAGGCGATGTTCGTCCACCACACGGCGGGCACCAACGACTACACCTGCTCCGAGTCGGCGTCGGTCGTGCGCGGCGTGTTCCTGTACCACGTGCGCAGCAACGGCTGGAACGACATCGGCTACCACTTCCTGGTCGACAAGTGCGGCACCGTCTTCGAGGGCCGGGCGGGCGGCATCGACAAGCCCGTCCTCGGCGCCCACACCTACGGCTTCAACACCGCGACCAGCAGCGTCTCGGTACTCGGCGACTACGGCAAGACGACGGTGAACTCCGCCGTGCGCGCGTCGATCGCCAAGGTCGCGGCGTGGAAGCTCGGCCTGTACGGCATCGACCCGACCGGGACGGTGGTACTGACGTCCGGCGCGGACAACGGCAAGTACACGGCGGGCCAGAAGGTCACCCTGCACCGCATCTCGGGACACCGCGACGGCTACCCGACCGAGTGCCCCGGGAAGAACCTCTACGACGGTCTGCCGGAGATCCGCACCCTCGCGGCGAACGCGGGCACGCTCGCCGAGCCGGTCCCGGAATCGGCAGGGCCCGGGGCCGAGGGGCTGCCCGCGTCGGTCGAGTCCGGGTTCGAGGGCATGTTCGGGCGCTGACGCCAGTCCCTCGGCAGGTGACGTTTGCCCGCCAGGGAGCGGCGTCCGGTGCGTGCTCGGCGTGCCGGCCGGAAGTCCTCGTACTGGATGTACTTGGGCTTTCGGCCGTTGCGGCGAGGGGGTACCCCTGCTCGAGCGGAGCCGAGAGCTTGGGGGAACGTGCCGGGCGTCGCGACGGGGCCGAACGTTGCCTGCCGCGGCACTAGGACCGGGGCGTGCCGCTGGTGGCGTCCCGGCACAGCAGCCGCAGCGAGCCGTGGCCGGCGTAGCAGCGACGGGCCTCGTCGATCGGGTCCCAGAGGCGGCCGTCGGGGGTGCGGATCCAGTGGTCGCCGCCGGTGGCCCACCACTCGGCCCCGGTCTGGCGTGCCATCACCTCACCGGCATAGGCCCCGAACCCGCGCAGCACCTCCTGCACGGCGGCGGCCGGGGCCCCTTCCCGCCGTATCTCCTCGATCATCCGGTCGATGCTCCACAGACTCTGCGCCGAGTAGTCGAGGTGCAGCCGGGCTCCCTCGCGCATCGTCGCCACCGCGTCCGCCGCCCACCGCAGCGGCTTCACCGCAGCCGAGGGCCTGGTCTCCTGCTGAGTCGTCACATCCGGGAAAGCGCCGGGGAGAAGCGTTTCGTCACCCGGAACCGGGCGCCTTCCCCGAAGCGGCGCAGGACCACCCCAACGCGACCTCACGACAGTCACAGGACTTCCCAGGAAGGGAGTGCTCCCCGGGTCCGCTCCCCTCAGCCCTGCTGCCGCGTCCGGCGGGAGACGACCGCGCGGAGCACCCGGCGGCCCTCGACCGACACCTCCAGCGCACGCCGCAGCCCGGCCTGTCCGTGTCCGGCCAGGACCTCGAGGACGACGATCTGCCGGCGCAGTTCGGCGGCCACCAGTGGCGACATGCCCTCCGTACGGCCCTCACGGCGGGCGTCGACGGACGAGGCGTCGTCCTCGATGGTGTCGAGGAGCCGGTGGATCTGGAGCGAGGCGACGGAGCATGCGTCGGCCCAGACCCGTACCTCTGCGGCGGACCGTTCGACGGGAGCGGCCTCCAGCATCCGGTGGGCGAGCACGACCGCCTCGTCCTCGGCGCCGGCCGCGTCGAGCTTCGCCCGCGTCTGCTCCAGCCGCTCACCCCATTCGCCGGCGCCGGCACCGTCGGTGAGGCTCGCCCACAGCGGCCGCAGGATCTCGTCGTCGCCGCCCAGCAGGGGCACGCACCGATCCAAACAAGCCAGCCCGCTCGCGGCCAGCCCGCGCTCGTCGGCCTGTGCGATCAACTCCACCAGGCTCATCCACGCCTCCCTCCGCGGGCCGCCTCCGGGGCCCTGTCAGGCCGCTACCGGCCCTCACCCCTCACGGAACCCGCACTTCCCCTAACTGCGTGCAACGGCCCCGGAGTGTCACAGGGGCACCACGCCCAGTCTGTCGAGCAAGCGGAAGAAGAGATTTTCGGCCAGGGGATCAGGGTCTGAAGCGAGTATGTCGACCAGCACCCCGGCGTTCACCTCGTGGCCGGCTTCGGCTGCCCAGCGGACGGCGTGCTCGGCGGCGTCACGGGGTTCCAGGAAGTAGTCCTCCAGCGTCAGGCCCTCCCGGCCGGCCCCCAGGTGCCCGGCCATCGCGGCCCGCCCGAGGCAGGTCGTCCAGGCCCCGCTCTCCGGCGCCGAGGCCTCCAGCGCCACGCACTCGCTGTTCATGACGTAGCCGAAGAGCGCGGGCGCCCGGGTCTCCCGGGCGAGGGCGTTCATGGTGCCGATGTCGCCGTCGCTGCTCGGGTACTCCCAGACCTGCCACCCGCCCGGCGCCGAAGCGCGCTTCGTCATCCCGGCCGCGGCCCCCGCCAGCGCGTCCAGCTCCGCCAGCGGCCGTTCCGCCCGGCCCACGACGAAGTATCCCCAGTAGCCCATGTCCCGGTCCCCCCGGCTTATCCGATGCGGCTCGCGTCAGAAGACCACCACAGCCTCAGGGGAGTTCGCAGCCGGATGGGGCAATCCGGGCAGACTGGCGGGCCGGCGGGCTGGCGGGCCGGCGGGCTGGCGGGCTCGCGACTGGCGACTGGCGGGCTAGTCGAGCCTGTTCGCCAGGGCCCGGAACTCCGTCCAGGACAGCTGGGGCTCGCCGGGGTCCCACAGTTTCTGCACGGTCGCCCGCAGCGGCATCCGGATACCGGCCGCCACCTGGTCCTCCGTCTGGGAGTTCGCGAGGTCGCACCAGACGGCGAAGGACCCGCCGAGGATCTGGCCGTCGTAGCGCTCCGGCACGGCCGCGGTGCCGCGCAGCACCCGTGGTGTCCACTGCTCGTAGATCCGCTGCCCGGTCGGATAGACGAAGGTCTGCGGCTCGCCGAGCACGTAGTACAGGAACTCGTCGTTGTAGTTGATCACCTTCCGGCCGGCGCTCAGGTACTCGGCCGGCTCGCGGGCGCCGATCTCCTTGCCGGTCCAGTAGGCGACCTCGATGTCCTTGCCGGCCTTCACGGACGTGCCGCGGAAGAAGCCGTCGTTCCACGCGCGCGGTGTGCGCTGGTTCTCGCGGACGGTGGCGGCCCGGTCGTTCAGCCAGCCCGTGGTGAGGTCGGCGACGGTGGCACCGGAGCCGTACTTGTCCCGGGCGGCGGCGGCCAGCTGCGGGAAGGACGCCTCCGGGTCGGAGCGGACCAGCGCCTGGTACTCGTCGCCGCCCAGGTGCCAGGGCCGCCCGGGGAAGAGGCCCGCGTACTCGTTCAGCAGGTCGTCGACGATCTCCGCGCTCTCGGCCTTGGAGATGTCGATGGCGCCCTGCACCGCCGATCCCTGCGCGGTGCGCAGCTGGAGGTCGGGATGGGCGTCGAGGACCGCGCCGAGGTGCCCGGGCGAGTCGATCTCTGGCACGACGGTGATGTGCCGGCTCTCCGCGAGTTCGACGATCTTCCGCACCTGCGCCTTGGTCAGATGCTGCCGGGACACGATCTCCGGATGCGAGTCGGACTCGATCCGGAACCCCTGGTCGTCGGAGAAGTGCAGGCCGAGCTGGTTGAACTTCAGGTCACCCAGTTCCCGGACCCGGTCCTCGATCCAGCCGGCCGTGAAGTTCTTGCGCGCGATGTCCAGCATGAACCCGCGCTGCGCCTTGGCAGGTTCGTCCCGCACCACGCCCTCGGGGGCCGTGCCGCCGTCGTGCACCTCCTGCTTGAGGGTGCGGGTGCCGTAGAAGACGCCCGCGTCGGCGGACCCGCTGATCTCCACCCGCCCGTCGCGCACGGTCATGACGTACGACTCCGGGTTCGCCTTCTTGTCGCCGCCGAGCGTCAGCCGCAGGTCCCCGGCCCGGTCGTCGTTCTTCTCCCCGGCGTACGTCAGCCCCAGCTCACCGGCGACCAGACGCCCCTCGTCGGCCAGCGCCGGATCGTCCACGACCACGCGGTTGCCGTCCTCGGGCTGCCAGCCCGGGCCGCGTGCCGGGGTGTGGTCACGCACGGCGGGGATCGTCCGCGGCGCCTCGGACAGGGCGTACGAGCGGCTCGGGCTCGGAGTCGGGGCGGCGGTACGGCCCTGGGAGGATCTGGCCTCCGGTGCCGCGGACCCGCCGTCGCCACCCGTGGCCATCCAGAGCCCGAGACTCACCCCGGCCGCCACCACGACCAGGGCGACGGCCATGACCACGACCAGCACCTGCCGCTGCTTCCCCTGCTTCGCCGCTGTCCGGCGCCTGTGCTGACTCACACCGCCAACCTAAAACCCCCGGCGGCCCGGCGCGCGCGCACCACGCGCGTCCACCCCGCGCGTCCACCACGCATTCCGAAACTCTCTCGCCCGGGTGAAATTCGGGCATCCGTCGGACACGTCATGGTCGTACTCGATAGCGTGACGTCACAACTCTCACAACATTGCCCTGCCGACACACGTGACGCCCACGAGGACACACGCTGCCCGCGCACCGTCTCCCAGACCTCCCCGGCCGACTCGCCATACCGGTGGAGCACGTCAACACGGCCTCCGACGAGGACCTGCACCGGATCCTCCTCAGCTGCCTGCACAGCCCCCGCTGGTCTGGCCGCATCGCGGAACACCGCCCCTATCCGGACCTGGACTCCCTGCTGGCCGCGGCGGACGAGGCGGCCTACGACCTGACCTGGCCCGACCTGATCGAGGCCCTGGCGGCCGAGTCCCTCCCTCCCCTCCCCGAGGACACCTACTCGGCGGCCCACACGGCCCTGAGCGCGGCCCACGCCGCCTACGAGGCCCGCTTCGGGCACGTGTTCGTCATCTGCCTGGACGGCGTGGCACCGGGTGAGGTCCTGGACCGCCTCCTGGAGGCCGTCCGGTCACGATTGACCAACGATCCGGAGGAGGAGCGGACGGTGGTGGCGGACGAACTGCGGCGCCTCGCGAGGGGACGTCTGCTGAAGTGCCTCAGGGGCGCGGGGAACTGCGCGATCAACCACTGACGACCCGCACCCGGCGGCCCCGGCCCGCCCCACACCCCCTGGCCGCACTAGCCCACCAGTACCTCTTTGCATGCCGGTTTGATCACACCCGGGGACCCCCGCTCAACCGAGCGACAGCGTCTCGCTACGATGCTGGGGGCCGGTGGACCGTACCCGGCCGGGCCCGACCGACACACCAAGCCGGCGCGGCCCCAATCCCCGCTCCCGGAGGAAACTTCCGTGCCGGCTGGAACGCTGTACCGCGGCCGGGAAGGAATGTGGTCCTGGGTGGCTCACCGAGTCACCGGCGTCCTCATTTTCTTCTTCCTGTTCGTTCACGTGCTGGACACCGCACTCGTCCGTGTGTCCCCGGAGGCCTACGACAACGTCGTGGCCACGTACAAGACGCCGATCGTCGCGCTGCTGGAGTACGGCCTCGTCGCCGCCATCCTCTTCCACGCGCTCAACGGCCTGCGTGTCATCGCCGTCGACTTCTGGATCAAGGGGGCCCGGTACCAGAAGCAGATGCTCTGGACCGTCGTCGCCGTGTGGGTCGTGCTGATGCTGGGGGCGATCTACCCCGTCCTCGGCCACGCCGCTCGTGAACTGTTCGGGAGCTGACGCCAATGTCCACGACTGACAAGACCGCCGCCGGCGTCGGCCCCGTCGAGGGCGGCGCCGTCTACACCGTAGACAACCCGGCGCCCTTCATCGAGGCCCCGCGCAAGCGCACCAAGAAGACCCCGAAGACCACCCGGGGCAACTTCGAGCTCGCGGCCTGGCTGTTCATGCGCCTGTCCGGCATCGTGCTGGTCGTCCTGGTCCTGGGCCACCTGCTCATCCAGCTGGTGCTGGACGGCGGCGTGTCCAAGATCGGCTTCGCCTTCGTGGCCGGCCGCTGGGCATCCCCGTTCTGGCAGGTCTGGGACCTGCTGATGCTGTGGCTCGCGATGCTGCACGGCGCCAACGGCCTGCGCACGGTCATCAACGACTACGCGGAGCGCGCGAACACCCGGCTGTGGCTGAAGGCTCTGCTCTACACCGCCACGGTGTTCACCATCCTGCTGGGCACGCTGGTGATCTTCACCTTCGACCCGAACATCCGCTAGGCACGGGGCTGCGAGAATCATGAAGATCCACAAGTACGACACCGTCATCGTCGGCGCCGGTGGCGCCGGTATGCGCGCCGCCATCGAGTCGACGAAGCGCAGCCGCACCGCCGTGCTCACCAAGCTCTACCCCACCCGCTCCCACACGGGCGCCGCGCAGGGCGGCATGGCCGCCGCGCTGGCCAACGTGGAGGAGGACAACTGGGAATGGCACACCTTCGACACGGTCAAGGGCGGTGACTACCTGGTCGACCAGGACGCCGCCGAGATCCTCGCGAAGGAGGCCATCGACTCGGTCCTCGACCTGGAGAAGATGGGCCTGCCGTTCAACCGCACCCCGAACGGCACCATCGACCAGCGCCGCTTCGGCGGTCACAGCCGCAACCACGGCGAGGCCCCGGTCCGCCGCTCCTGCTACGCGGCCGACCGCACCGGCCACATGATCCTCCAGACGCTGTACCAGAACTGCGTCAAGGAGGGCGTGGAGTTCTACAACGAGTTCTACGTCCTCGACCAGCTGATCACCGAGGTCGACGGCGTCAAGAAGTCCGCCGGTGTGGTGGCGTACGAGCTGGCCACCGGTGAGATCCACGTCTTCCAGGCGAAGTCCGTGATCTACGCCTCCGGCGGCTGCGGCAAGTTCTTCAAGGTGACGTCCAACGCGCACACCCTGACCGGTGACGGCCAGGCGGCGGTCTACCGCCGCGGTCTGCCGCTGGAGGACATGGAGTTCTTCCAGTTCCACCCGACCGGCATCTGGCGCATGGGCATCCTGCTGACGGAGGGCGCCCGCGGTGAGGGCGGCATCCTCCGCAACAAGGACGGCGAGCGCTTCATGGAGAAGTACGCGCCGGTCATGAAGGACCTCGCGTCCCGGGACGTCGTGTCCCGCTCGATCTACACGGAGATCCGTGAGGGCCGCGGCTGCGGCCCCGAGGGCGACCACGTCTACCTCGACCTCACGCACCTCCCGCCGGAGCAGCTGGACGCCAAGCTGCCCGACATCACCGAGTTCGCCCGCACCTACCTCGGCATCGAGCCCTACACGGACCCGATCCCGATCCAGCCCACCGCGCACTACGCGATGGGCGGCATCCCGACCAACGTCGAGGGTGAGGTCCTGGCGGACAACACCACGGTCGTCCCCGGCCTGTACGCGGCCGGCGAGGTCGCCTGCGTGTCCGTGCACGGCGCGAACCGGCTCGGCACGAACTCCCTGCTGGACATCAACGTGTTCGGCAAGCGCGCCGGCATCGCGGCCGCGGAGTACGCGCAGAAGGCGGAGTTCGTCGAGCTGCCGGAGAACCCCGCGGAGCTCGTGATCGAGCAGGTGGAGAGGCTGCGCAACTCCACCGGCACCGAGCGCGTGACGGTGCTGCGTCGCGAGCTGCAGGAGACCATGGACGCCAACGTCATGGTGTTCCGCACCGAGCAGACGATCAAGACGGCGGTCGAGAAGATCGCGGAGCTGCGCGAGCGCTACAAGAACGTCTCGATCCAGGACAAGGGCAAGCGGTTCAACACGGACCTGCTGGAGGCCATCGAGCTGGGCAACCTGCTGGACCTCGCCGAGGTCATGGCGGTCTCCGCGCTCGCCCGCAAGGAGTCCCGCGGCGGTCACTACCGCGAGGACTACCCGAACCGCGACGACGTCAACTTCATGCGGCACACCATGGCGTACCGCGAGGTCGGCGCCGACGGCACCGAAACCGTCCGTCTCGACTACAAGCCGGTCGTCCAGACCCGCTACCAGCCGATGGAGCGTAAGTACTGATGGCTACCCCCGTTCTGGACAAGGGAGACGCGGCCGGCAAGCCCGAGGCCGGTTTCGCCGACTCCCCCTACATCACGGTCACCTTCCGCATCCGCCGCTTCAACCCCGAGGTCGCGGCGGAGGCGGTGTGGGAAGACTTCCAGGTGGAGATCGACCCCAAGGAGCGTGTCCTCGACGCCCTCCACAAGATCAAGTGGGAGCTCGACGGCACGCTGACGTTCCGCCGCTCCTGCGCGCACGGCATCTGCGGCTCCGACGCCATGCGGATCAACGGCAAGAACCGTCTCGCCTGCAAGACCCTGATCAAGGACATCAACCCCGAGAAGCCGATCACGGTCGAGGCCATAAAGGGCCTCACGGTCCTGAAGGACCTCGTGGTCGACATGGAGCCGTTCTTCCAGGCGTACCGGGACGTCATGCCCTTCCTCATCACGAAGGACACGAACGAGCCCACGCGTGAGCGGCTGCAGTCCGCCGAGGACCGCGAGCGCTTCGACGACACCACGAAGTGCATCCTCTGCGCGGCCTGCACCACGTCCTGCCCGGTCTTCTGGAACGACGGCCAGTACTTCGGCCCGGCCGCCATCGTCAACGCGCACCGCTTCATCTTCGACTCGCGTGACGAGGCGGGCGAGCAGCGCCTGGAGATCCTCAACGACCGCGACGGCGTGTGGCGCTGCCGCACGACCTTCAACTGCACGGACGCCTGCCCGCGCGGTATCGAGGTCACGAAGGCGATCGCCGAGGTGAAGCGGGCGCTGATCACGCGCCGGTACTGAGCTTCGCCGCTTGCTCATGAGGGCCCCGTTTCCGCTGGTGACGGGGCCCTCTGGCATATGCCACACCTTCGGGTGAAGCGGCTGCGAAGGACGCCCTGGCACCCTCCGACCTACGATGATGCTCTCGACACCAGCCCCCAGGAGGCACCTGATGTCCGCAGCTTCCGTCGAGCAGCCCTTCCACGACGAAGAGCCGGTCACCCTGACGACCATCGCCGACGAGATCATGGAGCGCCATCCGGGCTACCGCGTCGAGATCATCGGAGGCCATCTCCTCGTGACCCCGTCCCCTGACGGCGCCCATGCTCGCGCGCTGACCAAGCTCATGCGTCCCTTCATGGCAGCCGACCTGGATGGAGGCGAAACCGAGGTCCTTCAGGGCGTCGGTCTTTGGCTGCCCATGGAGCCGGAGGACTACGCCATCCCTGATCTTGCGATCGTGGACGCCGATTTCGAGGACCATCACGTCGAGAACAACGCCTACGACGCGGTCTGCTTCCGCTTGGTGCTGGAGGTCACCTCCAGCAATTGGAAGAACGACCTGAAGACGAAGGTGGCCGCCTACGCCGAGGCGAAAGTTCCGGTCTACGTCATCGTGGACCGCAAGCACCAACGTCTCCACGTCCTGACCGACCCGGCGGGAAGCACCTACGAGAACCACCGCCCGCACGCCCCCGGCGAGCTCGTCACCCTCCCCGACTCCATCGGCGCCAAAGTGACCCTCGACGTGGCCGAGATCCTCAAGGCCGGCCAGCCGAAAGCGGCCGACTGATCAGCAAGGCCGGCGCACCGAGCGAGCGGTGAGTGTCCGCTCAGTCTCAGCGGCACGCGGTAAGGCCGGCGTGTCGCTGAGACGCAAACGACTGTTGTGGTTGCCGATCAGATCAGCCAACGGCGTCCCGCTGGAAACGGGAGTGAACGTGGCCGCGACCGGCTCACGGAGGATCCACGTCATGGTGTGCGGTTGGGACGTGTAGGTCGATGTGCCGCTGCCCGCAACCGTCTTGCTGTAGCCGTACGTGCAGGTGACGTTTCTCGCCGCGTCCGCAGGGTCGTGTTCCGTAAGCTTGGCCGGTTGCCGAGCCAGTCGAAGGTGAACGAATGGTGGTAGGCCGTCGTGCCCGTGGCCACCGTGTCGCGGGCCGGGGCCGCCGCCGCGAGGGTCGAAGCGAGGGGTCGTCGGGGGCGGTGGCGTCCGCTGCCGCGTCGGGTGCGTCGGCTACCGGGCCCGAGGACAAGGCGTAGGTGGTCCGGGGCCCCTGGTGGTGCCGTTGGCCGACTTGCAGCCGGTGCCGCCGCCGGTCGGTTCGATCTTCGACGTCCAGGCGTGGGCCGGCTCGGGTGACGTCGTCGAGACATGAGGGCCGGGACCGCCGTCTTCGGCAGACGGTCCCGGCCCTCTCTCGTGTCCCGGGCTGTCCGAGGCCCTGCCCACACACATCGACCCAGCTTGTTGAACACGTTCAAAAATAGGATAGAGTCATCCACGACAGCGGTTGAACGTGTTCAAGAAGGGTGGGGCAATGGACCGCACGGTCGTCGCCTACGTCATCTACCTGCTGGTCAGCATCGGGCTGACCGTCTGGGTGGCTCGCACGCTGAGCCGTAACGGGAGGGTCTTCCTCGCCGACGTGCTGCACGGCAACGAGAAGCTCGCCGATGCCGTCAACCACCTCCTCGTGGTCGGCTTCTACCTCGTCAACCTCGGGTTCGTCGCGCTGTACCTGAGCGGCGACGAGACCATCACCACCGCCCGTGGCGTCTTCGAGGCGCTGTCGACGAAGCTCGGCGTCGTGCTGCTGGTGCTGGGTGTGATGCACCTGGGCAACGTCTACGTGCTCAACCGGATCCGGCGGCGGGGTGCGATGGAGCGGGAGCAGACGCCGCCGGTGCCGCCGCAGGGCTGGGTGGCCCCGCAGGCCAAGGCCTGAGCGGAGAGCGGCATGGACGCCACCGCACCGGTCCGCCGGCTCACCGTCCTGTACGACGCCGAGTGCTCCCTGTGCGCGTTCCTGCGCGACTGGCTCCGGCGGCAGCCCCAGCTGGTGCCGCTGGAGCCGGTCCCGGCCGGCTCCGAGGAGGCCCGGCGGCGGTTCCCCGGCCTCGACCACGGCACCACCCTCGAGGAGATCACCGTCGTCGGCGACGCCGGGCAGGTCTACCGGGGGCCCGCCGCGTGGGTCGTCACCCTGTGGGCGCTGCGGGAGTACCGGCCGCTCGCCCACCGGCTCAGCACGCCGTCCGGGGCCTGGCTCGCGAGAGGCGCGGTGCTCACCGCCGCCAAGTGGCGCGGGGCGCAGTGGGGCGGCCGGGGGTACCGGCGCGCGGACGGGTGGACGTACGACCCGGACGGCGGCTGGAGCCACACCGCGCCCGGCTGCGCCGACGGCACCTGCGCCCCCCGGTGACCGCGCCGGTACCGGCGATAGGCTCTCTTCCCGTGTGCGCGAAGAACGACGGCCCCGGTGACGGCGCCGCCCCCAGCAAGTCCGAGCAGACCCGCGCCCTGATCCTGGAGACGGCCATGCGGCTGTTCCAGGAGCGCGGGTACGACAAGACGACGATGCGGGCCATCGCCAAGGAGGCCGGGGTCTCCGTCGGCAACGCGTACTACTACTTCGCGGGCAAGGAGCACCTGATCCAGGGCTTCTACGACCGGATCGCCACCGAGCACCAGGTGGCGGTGCGGGAGGTCCTGGCGCGGGAGACCGACCTGGAGGCGCGGCTCGCGGGTGTGCTGCGGGCCTGGCTGGACATCGCCAGGCCGTACCACGAGTTCGCGGTGCAGTTCTTCAAGAACGCCGCCGACCCGGACAGCCCGCTCAGCCCCTTCTCGCCCGAGTCGGAGCACGCGCGCGAGGAGGCCATCAGCATCCACCGGGAGGTGCTGGCCGGGGCGACGAAGACGAAGGTTCCGGAGGAACTGCGGGATGTCCTGCCCGAGTTGATGTGGCTGTCGCAGATGGGACTCGTCCTGTACTGGGTCTTCGACCGGACCGAGGGCCGGGAGCGCAGTTACCGGCTCGCCGAGCGCGGGGCCCGGCTCACCGCACGGGGCGTCGCCCTGGCCCGCTTCCGGGTGCTGCGGCCGCTCGTGCGGGAGGTGCACGAGCTGTTCACGGACTTCCTGCCGGGCATGACGAAGGCGGTCCCGGACCCGTCAGCGCGCGGCACCGGCTCCTAGACCTCAGATCCGGAGGTCCGTTTTCACAGCGTTCTCACAGGTCAGGCCTGCTTCGACGCCAGCTCGATCAGTGTGATGTCCGACGGTGCGCCCACCCGGGTGGGCGGGCCCCAGGCGCCCGCGCCTCGGGAGACGTAGAGCTGGGTGTCGCCGTAGCGCTCCAGGCCCGCGAGGGTCGGGTTGGCGCCGGCGGCGATGAGGTTGCCGGGCCAGAGCTGGCCGCCGTGGGTGTGGCCGGAGAGCTGGAGATCGACGCCGTGCTCGACGGCGTCGTGGATCTGGACGGGCTGGTGGGCGAGCAGGACGCAGGCGCGTGCGGTGTCGCGGTCGCCGAGGGCCCGTGCGAAGTCGGGGCCCTGGCCCTCCTCCTCGCCCGCCACGTCGTTGACTCCGGCCAGGTCGAAGTACGGCATCTCCCTGCGGGCGTTTTCCAGCGGGTCGAGACCCAGGCGCCGGACCTCCTCGACCCACTGTTCGGCGCCGGAGAAGTACTCGTGGTTCCCGGTGACGAAGTACGAGCCGTGACGGGCCCTCAGCCGGGCCAGGGGCGCCGCGGCGGGGCCCAGGTCCTTCACGCTGCCGTCGACCAGGTCGCCGACCACCGCGATCAGGTCGGGCTGGGTCGAGTTGATCGTGTCGACGACCTTCTGGGCGAAGCCGCGGCCGAGGACCGGGCCGAGGTGGATGTCGCTGACCACGGCGATGCGGTAGCCGTGCGCGGCACGCGGCAGCTTCGCCAGCGGCACGGTGACGCGCTTGACCCCGGGCCCCCTCAGCACGCCGTAGGTGCCGTACCCCACGGTCCCGGCGGCGGCGGCTGCGGCTGCCCCGGCGACGACGCGGGACACGAAGAGACGCCGGGACGGACCGGGTGCGGTGGTGTTGTTCGTGCCGGTCGCGGTGGTGAGTGACTGCGGGGAAGCCCCGGGGGCGCGGGGCGTGAGCTCCGCCCGCGGGTCGGGGGCGGCATGATCGGCGGCCTTCGCGGAAGGATCCGCGGCCTTCGCGGAAAGTTCGGCGGCCGTGGCGGAAGTGGTCGCTCCGCCGCCGTGGGCGGTCTGGGCGGTGGCGGCCGCTGGGGCGGGCGCCGCGCCGGGCGCGCCGGACCGGTCCGCCCGCGGCGCGGAGGTCGCCGGTCCGCCGTGCGCGGCGGGAGTGCCGGTGCCGGGCCCGGCGTCGGCTGCCGCCCCGGATTCCGCCGGTGCGCCGGGCTTCACCGCCGTCCCCGGCCCCGTTACGGCGCTCGCGCTCGCCCGCCGTGCCAGGAACCGCCGCAGCAGTGGCCGTACGGCCTCCCCCGCCACCACGCCCAGCAGCAGGTAGACCGACAGGGCCAGCCACAGGAAGCCCGGCCAGGCGAGGGTCCGCTGGAGCCAGAAGGGGGCGCCGGTGCGTTCGGCGACCAGGGCGGCGATCGCGAGGGCCCAGCCGCCGGCGATGAGGGCGGCGCCCGCGCGACGGGCGAGCCCGGGGCCGCGGGTCGTGTCGCGGAACAGGCGTCGCCACACGTACCAGTTGGCCGTCACGAGGACGGCCAGGACCACAGTCGCGACGAGCACGAAGGCGATGATCACGGTGTGGTGTCTCCCGACTGCCGTTATGACGTCCGGCGCAGTGCGCGCAGACCACGCAACCCGATGGCCCCGATGGCCGTCCCCAATACGAAGGAGACGACCGCGAGCAGCAGGTGCACCCAGAAGTACGCCGTGGGATGACCATCGTCGAAGGCGAGCCCGCTGCCGTCCTTGACGAGGTTCTTGACGAAAGTGATCCAGATGACCCAGCTCCACACCCCGAAGGCGAGCAGGAACCAGGAGACGGGACGGCTGAGCTTCATGCACCCAGTATCGCCACCGCGTGTCCGGTTCCGTTCCCGGGGTGGGGGCGGAGGCGGGACTTCCCCCCGGACGGCATGTACGTTTCCGACCGTGCCCGCTCCGAAGAAGACCAGCAGGCGATCCCTGCTGGTCACCTCCGTCGTCCTGTCGTCCCTGGCCCTGGCCGTGCCCGCCGCCGTCGCCGCCCCGAAGCCCTCGGGCAGCTCGTCGGCGAGCCCCTCGGCCACTCCCCCGGCGTCGATGTCGACGGTGGGCGGGGCCCGGCTCGGGCGGCCGGGGACGCAGGTGAACCTGGCGAGCGGCGTGCCGGTGCTGCCGAAGGACGTCAGCGCCCGCTCCTGGATCGTCGCCGACGCCGAGACCGGCGACGTGCTGGCCGCGCACAACGCGCACTGGCGGCTCGCCCCGGCGAGCACGCTGAAGATGCTGTTCGCGGACACGCTGCTGCCGAAGTTCCCGAGGACGGCCGAGCACAAGGTCGTCCCCGCCGACCTGGCCGGTATCGGCCCGGGCTCCAGCATGGTGGGGATAAAGGAGGACGAGACCTACACCGTGCACGATCTGTGGCTCGGGGTCTTCCTGCGTTCCGGCAACGACGCCGTGCACGTGCTGTCCGCGATGAACAAGGGCGTCGGCAACACCGTCAAGGAGATGAACGAGCACGCCGAGGAGCTCCAGGCCCTCGACACGCATGTCGTCAGCCCGGACGGCTACGACGCCGAGGGGCAGGTGTCGTCGGCCTACGACCTGACGCTGATCGCCCGCTCCGGGATGCAGAAGAAGGATTTCCGCGAGTACGCCTCGACGGTCACCGCGAAGTTCCCCGGCGAGACGAAGAAGGGCAAGAAGGTCCGCACGCCCTTCGAGATCCAGAACACCAACCGGCTGCTGAGCGGCGACGCGGGCCT
Organism: Streptomyces djakartensis; assembly: GCF_014651075.1. Taxonomy (GTDB): domain Bacteria; phylum Actinomycetota; class Actinomycetes; order Streptomycetales; family Streptomycetaceae; genus Streptomyces; species Streptomyces djakartensis. Next base: position 327,257 of record NZ_BMWE01000001.1, read on the forward strand.
GCCCGTCTACCAGGGCATCGCGGGCGTCAAGAACGGCAACACCACCAACGCGGGAGCCACTTTCACCGGTGTCGCCGAGCGGAACGGCAAGGTGCTGCTGGTCACGGTGATGAACCCGGAGAAGAGGGAGCACAACGAGGTCTACAAGGAGACCGCCAGGCTGTTCGACTGGGGCTTCCAGGCGGCCGGGAAGGTGCAGCCGGTGGGCGAGCTGGTGCCGCCGAAGAGCGCCGCGGGGGCCGGTGACCGGCCCGGCGCGAACCCCTCCGGCGAGGCCGGCGGCTCCGGGGACGGCGGGAGCGGCACGGCCAGGGCCGGTTCCAAGCCGGTGGCCGGTGCCGCGGGCGCGGACGGCGCCAGTGGCATCGGGACGGCGCTCGGCATCGCCGGTGGTGTGCTGGTGCTGCTCGCGGGCGGCGCGTTCCTGGTCAACCGCCGCTGGCCGCTGCCGGATCTGGTGCGCCGCCGGACTCGCCCCTGACGGCCGGGATCTCGTCCTCCTCCTTGCTCTGCGTCGCCGTCCAGGCGGCGCAGAACAGCACCAGCTTCGAGGTGAAGTTGATCCACAGCAGCAGCGCGACGGGCACGCCGAAGGCGCCGTACATGCTCTTCGCGGCTACGCCCTGGAGATAGCCGCTGAGCAGCAGTTTCAGCAGTTCGAAGCCGACCGCGCCGGTCAGCGCGGCGACGACCAGGCGGTGGCGCGTCGGCTCGACGCCGGGCAGCAGCGTCAGGACGTAGAGCAGGAGCAGGAAGTTCGCGAGCACGGCTATCAGGAACGCGGCGACGTGCAGCAGGACGCCGCCCCAGCCGCCCTCGTCGACACCCAGGTGCCGGGTGATCCAGCCGACCATCGCGGAGGCGACGGCGGACGCGCCGATGGTGACCAGGAGCGCGCCGCCGAGGCCGATCAGGACGCCCGCGTCCTTGCCGTAGCGCAGGGCGGGGTTCTCCTCCTCGTCGGGCAGCTCCCACACCGCCCGCAGGCACTCGCGCATCGAACCGGCCCAGCTGACGCCGGTGAAGAACAGCAGGGCGCCGGCGATGAGGCCGATCGTCCCGGCGTTGTCGACCAGCCCGGCGATGTCCAGCTGGTCGGAGATGCCGGGCACCTGTTCGGCGAGCTTGTCCTGGAGCCTGTCCTGCTGCTCCGTGCTGAGCGTGGCGGCGGCGATGGTGGCGGACACCGTCAGCAGCGGGAACAGCGCGACGAAGCTCGTGAAGGTCATCGCGGCGGCCAGCCGCGTCCACTTCACGCGGTCGAGCCGTTCGTACGAGCGCCACGCGTGGGTGATCGTCAACCGTCCCACCCACGGCCCCACCACAGGGAGCGTTTTCAGCCAGTCCATGATCCGACTCTGCCCTCCGCCCGGAACACCCATGTACGGGTACCCCAGAACCGCAGGACTGTGGCCAGCGTCATACCGACGACCGCGCCCGAGACGGTGTCGGCGCGCTGCGAGGTGAGGCCGAGGCCGTAGTGGCTGACGGCCAGGCACAGCAGCTGCACGGCGGCACCGGCGAGGTTCACCGCGAAGAAGACGGCGTACGGCCGCAGGCCCTTGATCCGGGTGTTCCGGTAGGTGCCGAGGGCGTTGCCCGCGTAGGCGACCGAGCAGGCGGCGAGGAAGGACAGGGCCTTGGCGGTGAGCGGGTCGAGTCCGGCGGGGCCGCGCAGGCAGGTGAACAGGGCCAGGTCGACGGTGTAGGCGAGGAGACCGACGACGGCGAAGCCGGCCAGTTCGCGGCGCCCGGGGAGAGCCGGCCGGTTCTCCCACGCGCGCGTCGTCACCAATTGGCCACCGCCAGGCCGTACATCGCCGCCCACGCCAGGCCGATGAGGGCGAGCGCCCGGTCGCGCAGCACGACGTCCTCGGGTTCGCCGGCGGTGCCGCGGTCGGCGAAGACGGCGTACCTGAGGACGGCGAGGATGAAGGCGACCATGGAGAGCTGCCGCCAGGGCAGCACGCTGGTGTGCGGTACGCCGCCCTCCTCCAGGGCCCACAGGCAGTAGCCGAGGACGGCGACGCCGGCCGCGAGCTGCCAGACGAAGCGGAGGTAGCCGGTGGTGTACTCGGTGAGCAACGCGCGCGTGGTGCCCGCCGACCCGCCCATCTGCACGGCCTCCGAGTAGCGCTTGGCCGAGACCATGAACAGCGCGCCGAATCCGGTCGTGATCAGGAACCAGCGCGACAGCGGGATGCCGAGGGCGAGCCCGCCGGCCATCGTCCGCATCAGGAACCCGGTCGTGACGACGGCGAGGTCGACGACGAGGACGTGCTTGAGGCTGACGCAGTAGGCCAGTTGCATGCCCACGTACGCGGTCAGCAGCGCGGCGACGACCGGGGAGCACAGCCAGGCCGCGGCGGCGGGCGCGAGGACGGCGAGGCAGCCGCCGACGGCGTAGGCGACGGGTACCGGGACCTGCCCGGCGGCGATCGGGCGGTGCCGCTTCGTGGGGTGGGCGCGGTCGGCATCGACGTCGCGGGCGTCGTTGACGAGGTAGACGGCGGCCGCGCAGGCGGTGAAGAGAAGGAAGACGAGGCCGAGTTGGATGAGGGCGTGCCGCGAGAAGAGTTCCCCGGCGGCGGCCGGCGCGGCGACCACGAGGACGTTCTTGATCCACTGCCGGGGGCGGGTGGTCCTGACGAGACCGGCCAGGAGACCGCCCCTGCGGGGTGGCGCGGGCCGCTCCTCGGGGGTGCGCTGCCGCAGGACGGCCGTCTCAGTCATGGTGGGCGCCTCCCCTCATCCAGCGGGCGCCGAGCCGGGCCGTGAGCGCGCCGAGGGCCGCACCGGCCGCGATGTCCGAGGGGTAGTGGACGCCGGCCACCAGCCGTGCGACGCACACCAGGGCGGCCAGGGGCGGGACCGCGCGGGCCCCCAGGGCGCCGAAGGCGACGGCGGCGGCCGCGGCGGAGGTGGCGTGCGAGCTGGGGAAGGAGTGCCGTCCGGCGGTGCGCACCAGGGGCTGGACGTGCGCGGGGCGCGGCCGGCGCACGACCCGCTTCACGCCCATGCTGACGACGTGCGCCCCCGCGGTGAGGGCCGTGCCGCGCAGCCAGGCGCCGCGCCGCCCGCCGTCCACTGCGGCTCCGGTGAGCCCGGCCACCAGCCACAGCGCCGCGTGTTCCCCCGCCCAGGACAGGGCGCGCGCGGCGCCGGCCACACGCGGGTCGGTGCCGCACGCCCTCAGCGCCGAAACGATCCGGTGGTCCATGTCGTGCAGGTCGTCGAGGTCGTCCATGTGGACTCACTGTTCACGCCCGACCGCCCCAAATTCCGGCAATATTGGGCGACATCCCATTAATCACCCATTTCGGGGAGGGATGCCATGTTCTCTGACTGATAGGTCATAACAGGGCGCTACGGTCACGAACATGTCTGCCGACACCGACTCCACCCCGCACGTCACGGGCCTGGACCACACCACGGTCACCGGCTGGGGCCGCACCGCCCCCAGCGGGGCCCGGCTGATCCGCCCGCGGACGTACGAGGAAGCCGCGGCGGCCGTCCGGGACTGCGGAGCGCGCGGCGGTATCCCCCGGGGTCTCGGACGGGCTTACGGGGACGCGGCGCAGAACGCGGGCGGTGCCGTGCTCGACATGACGGGCCTGGACCGCGTCCACGCGATCGACGCCGACGGCGGCATCGTGCTGTGCGACGCGGGCGTCTCGCTGCACCGGCTGATGGAGGTGCTGCTGCCGCTCGGCTGGTTCGTGCCGGTCACCCCCGGCACGCGCTATGTGACCGTCGGCGGGGCGATCGGCGCCGACATCCACGGCAAGAACCACCACGTCTCGGGGTCGTTCTCGCGGCACGTGCTCTCCCTCGAACTGCTCACCGCCGACGGTGAGATCCGCACGTTGGTCCCCGGCACGCCGCTCTTCGACGCGACGGCGGGCGGCATGGGGCTCACCGGTGTGATCCTCACCGCGACGATCCGGCTCCAGCCGGTCGAGACCGCGATGATGTCCGTCGACACCGAACGGGTCGCGGACCTCGACGATCTGATGGCCCGGCTGGCGGCCACCGACCACCGCTACCGCTACTCGGTCGCCTGGATCGACCTGCTGGCCCGGGGCGCCGCCACCGGCCGGGCGGTCCTCACCCGGGGCGACCACGCGCCCCTGGACGCGCTCCCCGCACGCGCGCGCCGCGACCCGCTGTCCTTCCGCACCTTGCGCCTCCCCTCCGCCCCCGCCGTCCTGCCCGAGGGCCTGCTCAGCCGGACCACCGTGGGCCTCTTCAACGAACTCTGGTACCGCAAGGCCCCCCGCGCGCGGTCCGGCCAACTCCAGCGGATCTCCGCCTTCTTCCACCCTCTGGACGGTGTGCCCCACTGGAACCGGGTGTACGGCCGCGGCGGATTCGTGCAGTACCAGTTCGTCGTCGGCCACGGCCAGGAGGACACCCTGCGGCGCGTCGTGCGCCGCATCTCCGGGCGCCGCTGTCCGTCCTTCCTGGCCGTCCTGAAGCGCTTCGGGGAGTCCGACCCGGGCTGGCTGTCCTTCCCCGTGCCGGGCTGGACGCTGGCGCTGGACATCCCGGCGGGCCTGCCCGGCCTCGGCGCGTTCCTCGACGAACTCGACGAGGAGGTCGCCGCCGCGGACGGACGCGTCTACCTCGCCAAGGACGCCCGGCTCCGCCCGGAGCTGCTCGCGGCGATGTACCCCCGTCTGGACGACTTCCGCGCCCTGCGCGCCGAGCTGGACCCGCGCGGGGTGTTCGTCTCCGACCTGGCCCGCCGCCTCGATCTCTAGGCAACCTCTAGGAGCTGTCATGAAGGACGCCTTCGGCCTCCCCCAGTCCCTGCTCGTCCTCGGCGGCACGTCGGAGATCGCGCTGGCGACCGCCCGCCGGCTGATCGCCCGCCGCACCCGCACGGTCTGGCTGGCGGGCCGCCCCTCACCCGCCCTGGAGGAGGCCGCCGGGCAGCTGCGCGGGCTCGGGGCCGACGTGCACACCGTCGCCTTCGACGCGCTCGACCCCACCTCCCACGAGGCCGTACTGGGCAAGGTCTTCGCCGAGGGCGACGTCGACATGGTGCTGCTCGCCTTCGGCCTCCTCGGCGACCAGGCCCGCGACGAAAGGGACCCCCAGGCGGCGGTGCGGGTCGCGCAGACCAACTACACCGGCGCGGTCTCGGCGGGCCTGGTGTGTGCCCGCTCGCTCCAGGCCCAGGGGCACGGCTCCCTGGTCGTCCTGTCCTCCGTCGCGGGCGAGCGGGCCCGCCGCGCCAACTTCATCTACGGCTCCAGCAAGGCGGGCCTCGACGCCTTCGCGCAGGGCCTGGGCGACGCGCTGCACGGCACCGGCGTGCACGTCATGGTCGTCCGCCCCGGCTTCGTCCGGACCCGGATGACCGCCGGCCTGCCCGAGTCGCCACTGGCCACCACGCCCGAGGCGGTCGCGGCGGCCGTGGAGCTGGGGCTGCGCCGCCGCTCGGAGACGGTGTGGGTACCGGGCGCGCTCCGCGTGGTGATGTCGGCCCTGCGGCACCTGCCACGCGCGGTGTTCCGGCGGCTGCCGGTCTGAAGCGGGGGTGTTCCGGCGGTGCCGGTCTGAACCAGGGCGGTGTTCGGGCGATTTCGGCGACCTGAACCGGCGCGATGTTCCGGCGGTTCGCCGGTCCGGTCGGCGTGCGATGCGCCGGGGGCCGCTGGTTCGGCGCGCTCATGGAGATCCGGCGCGGTCAGCGATCCGGACCGCGCGCGGCGTCCCGGTGGGTCTGCCGGTCCGGTCGGGACGGTCAGCGCGTGGGGACCGAGCCGCGCTCGACGTGGCCGGCCTGGGGCGGGACGACCGCACCGCCGAAGGGGAACTCGCGCAGCTTTCGCCACACGCCGTCGGCGCCCTGTTCGTAGAGGGCGAAGCCGGTGCAGGGCCACTGGGCCTCGTAGTCGGCGAGTTCCTCGAAGGCGTGGTCCATCGCCGCCTCGTCGATGCCGTGGGCGACGGTGACGTGCGGGTGGTACGGGAACGCCAGTTCGCGTGCGATCGGCCCGGCGGGGTCGCGGAGCTGTTCCTGCAGCGCGGTGCAGGCCTCCGCGCCGGCGACGACCCGGACGAAGACGACCGGCGACAGGGGCCGGAACGTACCGGTGCCGGACAGCCGCATCGGGAACGGGCGGCCGGCCGCGGCGACCTCGGTCAGGTGTGCCTCGACGGCGGGCAGGGCGGACTCGTCGACCTCTGTCGGTGGGAGCAGCGTGACGTGCGTGGGGATACCGTGAGCCGCGGCGTCGCCGAAGCCCGCGCGCAGCTGCTGAAGCCGGCTGCCGTGAGGCTCCGGGACCGCGATCGAAACACCGATCGTTACGGTCCCCACGTCGTCTCCTGTCGTTTCAGTTAGCGGGCCGCTGATACGACCACCCGGTTATCGACTGTACGACCACGACCCGGTTACGGGCAGGCGCAACCGGAGTGATGTACAGCGCTGTCCGGTGGTACGGCTGTGCGCGGGAGCGGGTTCAGTGCTTGGCGGGCAGGAAGCCGACCCTGTCGTACGCCTGGGAGAGGGTCTCCGCGGCGACGGCGCGTGCCTTCTCGGCGCCCTTGGCGAGGATCGAGTCGAGCGTCTCCGGGTCGTCCAGGTACTGCTGGGTGCGCTCCCGGAACGGCGTGACGAAGTCGACCATGATCTCGGCGAGGTCCGTCTTGAGCGCGCCGTACCCCTTGCCGGCGTACTTCTCCTCCAGCTCGGCGACGCTCGCCCCGGTGAGGGTCGAGTAGATGCCGAGGAGGTTGCTGATGCCCGGCTTCTCCGCCGCGTCGTAACGGATGACGGTGTCGGTGTCCGTGACGGCGCTCTTGACCTTCTTGGCGGTGGCCTTCGGCTCGTCGAGGAGGTTGATGAGGCCCTTCGGCGTGGACGCCGACTTGCTCATCTTGATCGACGGGTCCTGGAGGTCGTAGATCTTCGCCGTCTCCTTGAGGATGTACGGCTTCGGGACGGTGAAGGTCTGGCCGAAACGGCCGTTGAAGCGCTCGGCGAGGTCACGGGTGAGCTCGACGTGCTGGCGCTGGTCCTCGCCGACCGGGACCTCGTGGGCCTGGTAGAGGAGGATGTCCGCGACCTGGAGGATCGGGTACGTGAACAGGCCGACGGAGGCGCGCTCGGCGCCCTGCTTGGCGGCCTTGTCCTTGAACTGGGTCATCCGGCTCGCCTCGCCGAAGCCGGTGAGGCAGTTCATGACCCAGGCGAGCTGGGCGTGCTCGGGGACGTGGCTCTGGACGAAGAGCGTGCAGCGGTCCGGGTCCAGGCCCGCGGCGAGCAGCTGCGCGGCGGCCAGGCGGGTGTTCGCGCGCAGGTCCTTCGGGTCCTGCGGGACGGTGATCGCGTGCAGGTCGACGACCATGTAGAACGCGTCGTGAGTCTCCTGCAGGGCCACCCACTGGCGGACGGCGCCGAGGTAGTTGCCGAGGTGGAACGAGCCGGCGGTGGGCTGGATCCCGGAGAGCACGCGAGGTCGGTCAGAGGCCATGTTCACCATTCTCTCAGGTCCCGGGGAGCGATCGGGAACCGGCCGGAAACAGAGGGGCTGCCCTTCCGCCACTCCGGTGTAACAAGGGGTGAGGACGTGGAGGCGGAGGGGGAGGCGAGGCGATGGGGGCGCGATGCGGGCCGGGGCCGGGGTGGGGCCCGGGCGGAACGGTGTGGCGGGCGCTGCTCGTGACGGTGGCGGCCGCTCTGGTGCTGTGCGCGACGGCGACGACCGCCGCGGCGGCCCTCGAGGGGCGGGGGCGGGACGTGCCCGACGTGGCGATGGTCGTCGCGGGCGGCACGGGCCGGGCGACGGCGGTGCGGTCGGGCGAGCCGGCCTTCGCCCGTCTGTGGCAGTTGCTGCAGCCGATGCACGCGGGGTCGGAACGGGTGCCCGAGGACTGGGCCGAGGGACGGTATCCGCCGGTCCGGCTCACGGTGGTGTGGGGGCTGTCCGGGGTCGGCGGCTGGCCGAGCACGAACCGGCCGCCGGGTGGAGACGTGGCCGTCGAGCGTCAGGACCAGTTGTTCGTGGCCGAGGACGGCACGCCCTGGGTGCGCTCGGATCCCGCGCCGGCCGTGGCGGACGACGACATCCGCTGGCACCGGGCGCCGCGCTCCGTCCTCGATCGGCTCGATCTGGGGCGGCTGCTCGGTGACGGCGGTACGGAGGGCGGGCCCGTCGGGAGCACGGCCGCGGGCGGGCTGTCCGGCCCGGTGCGGGGTGACGCCCGGTGGGCGGTGGCGGGCCTGGCCGCCGGACTGGTGGCCGGCGCCGGCGGCACGCTGCTGATACGCCGCGCGGCGGCCCGGCGGGAAGCCGGACCGCCGCGGGAGGAGCCGCGTCAGGTGCTGATCGACCTGGACGAGTGACGGGCCGTGGGCGTCAGCCCAGGTCGATCTCCGGGTACAGCGGGAAACCGGCCACGAGGTCGGTGGCGCGGCGGGAGATCTCGTCGGCGATCTTCGCGTCGAGGACGTGGGCCGCCTTGGAGGGGGCGCCCGACTTGGTGGTGCCCGGCTCGGTGGAGGTGAGGACGCGGTCGATCAGGCCGGCCACCTCGTCCATCTCGGCGGTGCCGAGGCCACGGGTCGTCAGGGCGGGCGTGCCGATGCGGATGCCCGACGTGTACCAGGCGCCGTTCGGGTCGGCGGGGATCGCGTTGCGGTTGGTGACGATGCCGGAGTCGAGCAGGGCGGCCTCGGCCTGGCGGCCGGTGAGGCCGTAGGAGGAGGCGACGTCGATGAGGTTCAGGTGGTTGTCCGTGCCGCCCGTCACCAGCGTCGCGCCGCGCCGCATCAGGCCTTCGGCGAGGGCGCGGGAGTTGTCGACGATGCGCTGGGCGTAGTCGCGGAAGGACTCCTGGCGGGCCTCGGCGAGGGCGACGGCCTTGGCGGCCATGACGTGCGGGAGCGGACCGCCGAGGACCATCGGGCAGCCGCGGTCGACCTGGTCCTTGAGCGAGTCGTCGCACAGGACCATGCCGCCACGGGGGCCGCGCAGCGACTTGTGGGTGGTCGTCGTGACGATCTGGGCGTGCGGCACCGGGTCGAAGTCGCCGGTGAGGACCTTGCCGGCGACCAGGCCCGCGAAGTGCGCCATGTCGACCATGAGGGTCGCGCCGACCTCGTCGGCGATCTCGCGCATGATCCGGAAGTTCACCAGACGGGGGTAGGCCGAGTAGCCCGCGACGATGATCAGCGGCTTGAACTCGCGGGCCTGGGCGCGCAGCGCCTCGTAGTCGATCAGGCCGGTGGCCGGGTCGGTGCCGTAGGAGCGCTGGTCGAACATCTTGCCGGAGATGTTCGGGCGGAAGCCGTGGGTGAGGTGGCCGCCGGCGTCCAGGGACATGCCGAGCATCCGCTGGTTGCCGAAGGCCTGGCGCAGCTCGGCCCAGTCGGCGTCGGTCAGGTCGTTGATCTGGCGGACGCCGGTCTTCTCCAGGAAGGGAACCTCGACTCGGGCGCCGAGGACGGCCCAGAAGGCGACGAGGTTGGCGTCGATGCCGGAGTGCGGCTGGACGTAGGCGTGGCGGGCGCCGAAGAGCTCCTTGGCGTGCTCGGCGGCGAGGGACTCGACGGTGTCGACGTTGCGGCAGCCGGCGTAGAAGCGGCGGCCGACGGTGCCCTCGGCGTACTTGTCGCTGAACCAGTTGCCCATCGCCAGGAGTGTGGCCGGGGAGGCGTAGTTCTCGGAGGCGATCAGCTTGAGCATCTCGCGCTGGTCGGCGACCTCCTGGCCGATGGCGTCCGCCACGCGGGGTTCCACGGCGCGGATGACGTCGAGGGCTGCGCGGTAGGCGGTGGAAGCGGTGGAGAGGGGCTCGGCTGACATGATGGTGGACCTCCGGACGTTGTGTTCAGCGTTCACGGTACGGCCCAGGCGCACGGCTCTCTCTGCTCGGGCCGCTCCCCGATGGTTCAGCCCATCCCAGCGCGCCAGTCACGGCCCTCGGCCAGCCTACCGGGTGAGGTGGGCGGGGAGCGTCTGCCGGGTTGTCCTCCGTCGTCGGGTGCGGGTCCGCCGTGGTTGATCGCGCAGTTCCGCGCCCCTGAGGGCGTCGGACCCCGGCCCAACTCAAAGAATCACGTGGGGCAGGAACCGGGCGTACTCGTCCGTTATCAGGCCCGAGGACTCCCGGATACCCAGGCCCGCCGACTCGTTCTCCACCACCCAGGCGCCGAGCACCACGCGGTTGCCGTCGAAGTCGGGCAGCGGGGCCAGCTGCTGGTAGCAGCAGGGCTCGTCGCGGAGGACGGGGTCGGAGCCGGGCTGGTGGATCGTGACGCCCGCGCCCTCGCGGCCGAGGAGGGGCTTGGCGACCCAGCCCTTCGCGGGCAGGTCCCGGGGGCCGTCCAGGTAGGCGGGGAGAAGGTTCGGGTGGTCCGGGTACAGCTCCCAGAGGATCGCCAGCAGCGCCTTGTTGCTGAGGAGCATCTTCCAGGCCGGTTCGATCCACAGGGTGGAGCCGGTGCCTCCGCCGTTGTCGAGGGTGTCGAGGACGTGGTCGGCGAAGCGGTCGGTGGTCAGCCACTCCCAGGGGTAGAGCTTGAAGATGCTGCGGATGAAGCGGAGGCGGTTGTCGACGAAGCGGCCGGAGAGGCGCTCCCAGCCGATCTCCTCCATGGAGATCCAGTCGGTGGCCAGGCCTGCCTGCTCGGCGGTCTCCTTCAGGTAGGCGACCGTCATGAGGTCCTCGCCGAGTTCGTCGGCGGAGGAGTACGCGAAGTACAGGGGGCTGCCGGGCGGGAGGAGGGCGGCCTGTCTGCGCCAGGCGTCCATGAGGCGTTCGTGGAGGGAGTTCCACTGATCGGCGCCGGGGAAGCGTTCCTCCATCCAGAACCACTGGGGGGACGCGGCCTCCACCAGTGAGGTGGGGGTGTCGGCGTTGTACTCCAGCAGTCGGGCCGGGCCGGTGCCGTCGTAGCGGAGGTCGAAGCGGCCGTAGACGGAGGGGAGTTCGGCGCGGCGGTGCCAGGACTCGGCGACGGCCCGAGCCACCCGCGGGTCGGTGATGCCCAGGTCCGCGAAACGGTCCTCGGAGACGATGTGGTCGGCCGCCGCCAGGCACATGCGGTGGAGTTCCTCGACGACCTCTTCCAGCGCCTCGACCTCCGGAAGGGAGAAGACGTAGTACGCGCTCTCGTCCCAGTAGGGGCGCAGGGAGCCGTCGGGGTAGCGGGTGAGGGGGTATATCAGGCCCTGTTCCTCGACGGTCCGCTGCCAGCCGGGGCGGGGCTCGATGGTGCGGCGTTCCATGTGCGGCCGGCCCGGTCAGCCGCCGCCGCTGCCGGAGCCCGAGCAGCCGAAGCCGCCCCGGTCGACGGCCTCGCTGCGGCTGAAGGTGCCGTCCTCGGCGTAGCCGCCGCTGACGTCGGCGTCGTAGTACCAGTCGGCGTCCGCGACCTTGGCCTTGCCGGTCTTGCCGGTCTTGCGGCTCTTGCCGGCGGAGGAGCTGCCCGACTTGCAGTTCTTGTCGGCGACGATCTTGTAGCCCTTGATGTAGTCGTAGCTGTCCCGGTCCACGCAGCGGCGGTCCGGGTCGGAGCCGCACGCGGACAGGGCCGCCGCCAGGACACCCATGCCACCCAGCACCACCGTGCTCGAGCGCAGCCGTCGCCGAGTTTCCGCCATGTCCGTGTCTCCCCCTGATTGGCTCCTGTCATGTACTGCCGAGCGGTCAGCCTAGAGACCGGCGCGGGAGTGCGCGCACGGCCCCCCTTGGGCGACCGCTCCGCCGCAGTCGTTTTGTTCTCTTTGATGTGACATGCGCCCTTGGTGTCGTGGCCCGGCGGACGCACGTGCTGTCCGGGGAGGGCGCCGGAGGTGTCTTCGCGGGACAGCACGGCCGCAACGGGGCGAGTGAAAGTACTTTCCCGGCCCGTGAGGGCCTTCGGTTCCGGACCAACCGAAAAATGTTGTCGAATCGTGAACGCGCGGCGAGCGCTTTCCGTAAGAGACGGCGTGACCAGCAATCACGTCACGGTCACCGTGGCCTATCACGTGACACCGGGCGGGTTTTCTGGGAGGTGGGGTGTTTGTCGACGGAGGGGCGGAATGGCATGTCGTCTATCGCTTCTCCAGCGAGGGTTCGGCCCTGGCCTGGGAGAAATCGACCTCCCGGGCACAGTGGGACGCCCGGCTGGAGGGGGTCGTCCAGGAAGCGGAACGCAGGAGGGTGCCGGGTGCCCGGGCCTGGTTCGATGCGCAGGCGCTGACACCCGCGCCGCCGGCTCCGCCGTCGAAATGGAAACTGTGGTTCGTGAATATGAGCGCGGTCTGTCTTTCCGCCGGTGCTCCTGTTCAATCTGACGGTGCTTCCCTATCTGGGTGACCTCGATGCACTGATTCGGACGCTGCTGTTGTGTCTGTGTGTGACGGCCCTCGTCACCTGGATTCTCATGCCCCGGCTCCAGCGTTTCTTCAGGAAATGACTGTATCCACCACTCCAGGCGCTCCGCGGTCGGCACAAACGCCGGGCCACACAGGCCCGCGAACGAACAGAGGGAGGTGGGCGGGTGAAGACCCTGCTCATCGACAATTACGACCCGTACACGTACAACCTCTTCCAGTTGCTCGCCGAGGTGAACGGCGAGGAGCCCGTGGTGGTTCGCAACGACGCCTCCGCCGGCGAACTGCCGGACCTGCGGGCGTTCGACAACCTGGTGGTGTCCCCCGGCCCCGGTCATCCGGGCGAGGCGCGGGACTTCGGCATCGGGGCCAGGCTGCTCTCGACCTCCACGGTGCCGGTGCTCGGCGTGTGTCTCGGCCATCAGGGCATCGCTCTCGGGGAACGCGGATTGGTGGAGCCCGCTCCGGAGCCGCGGCACGGACATCTGTCGACGATCCGTCACGACGAACGGGACCTGTTCCAGGGCCTGCCGCAGAACTTCACCGCCGTCCGCTACCACTCGTTGTCCGTGCGCGAGCCGCTGCCGGAGACGCTGCAGGCAACCGCCTGGGCGGAGGACGGCGTCCTGATGGGCCTGCGGCACCGCAGCCGGCCGCTGTGGGGGGTGCAGTTCCGTCCGGAGTCCGTCCTCACGGAGTACGGCCACCGCGTGCTCGTGAACTTCCGCAACCTGACCGCCGAACGGGCCGGCAAGCTCCGCACGAAGAACACGGCGGTGCCGTCGCACCAGGAGGTCCGGCGCCGGTCCGTCGTCCCGGAATGCGACGCGGGGGTGCGGCGGCCGAGGGCGGCGGCCCGGGACGCGGTTGTCGCCGGGGCCGGGGCCGGCGCCCGGTGGGCGGCCGGTCACCGGCCTGCCGCCGCCGCGGCCGTCTTCCAGGTCACCGCGGTCTCCCAGGCCGGGGCCAACCCGCCGGGCGGGGCCACCCGTTCCCAGGCCACGGCGACCCCACCCAGTGGGCCCGCCCTCCCCCAGAAGACGGCGAACCCGACCAGCGGGGGTGCCGCCTCCCGCACAGCGGCCAAACCAACCAGCGAGGTTGCCACCCCCCGCACCGCGGCCAACTCGCCCGGCGGGGCCACCCGTTCCAGCGAAGTCGCCCCGTCCGGCGAGGCCGTCGCGGGCGCGGAGGCCGTTGGGTTCGGTGCCGCTCCCACCGGTGCGTCGGCGCCGCCCGCCGTCGCCATCCCCCGGCCCCGCCGCCCCGGTCGTGTCGGCTACCGCCTGCACACCCGCCGGATCACCGGCGCCGTCGACGCCGAGGCGATCTTCACCCGGATGTTCGCAGGGTCCCCGCGCGCGTTCTGGCTGGACAGCTCGCTGGTCGAACCGGGGCGGTCGAGGTTCTCGTTCCTCGGGGACGGCAGCGGGCCGCTGGCCGAGTTCGTGCGCTACGACGTCTCCACCGGGCGCTGTGCGATCGAGCGCGCCGGGCGGCCGGTGCGCAGGGTCGCGGCGAGTGTCTTCGACTACCTCAAGCGGCAGCTGACGACCCGCCGGGTGGACGCCACGGGGCTGCCGTTCGACTTCACCGGTGGCTACGTCGGCTACTTCGGCTACGAGATGAAGGCCGACTGCGGGTCGCCCAACCGCCACCGCTCCCCCGCCCCGGACGCCGCCTGGCTGTTCGCCGACCGGGTGATAGCGGTGGACCACCAGGAGGGCTTCACCTACGCCGTCTGCCTGGCGGAGGACACCCCCCAGGCCGCCCGGGAGGCCGCCGACTGGCTGGAGGGCGCGCTCGCCGGCCTCACCTGTGTGGCGACGGAGCGGCCCGCCCCACCCGTGCCGCCGGCCTTCGCGGACGGCGGCGCCGCCGAGCCGTGGCTAGCGCGCGACCGGGCCCGGTACCTCGCGGACATCGAGGCGTGCCGGCGGGAGCTGCTGGCCGGCACCAGCTACGAGATCTGCCTGACGAACGCCGCCCGGCTGCCCGCCCCGCCCGACGCGTTCGACTTCTACCGGACGTTGCGCCGCGACAACCCGGCCCCGTACGCGGCGTTCCTGAGGTTCGGGGAGCTGGAGGTGGCCGGCTCCTCACCCGAGCGGTTCCTGCGGATCGGCCGGGACGGTACCGCCGAGGCCAGGCCCATGAAGGGGACCGCGCCGCGGGGCGACGGGCCGGAGGAGGACGCCCGGCTGCGGGACGCGCTCGCGTCGGACGAGAAGACCCGGGCCGAGCACCTGGTGATCGTGGACCTGCTCCGCAACGACCTGGGACAGGTGTGCCGGACGGGCACGGTGCGGGCCTCCAAGATCATGGCCATGGAGACGTACGCCACGGTGCACCAGCTCGTCTCGACCGTGGAGGGACGGCTGCGGCCGGACACGGACGCGGTGGACTGCGTGCGGGCCTGCTTCCCCGGCGGGTCGACGACCGGTGCGCCGAAGCTGCGCACGCTGGAGATCATCGACTCGCTGGAGACCGAGGCGCGTGGCGTGTACTCGGGCGCCCTCGGCTACTTCGGGTGCGGTGGCGGCGCGGATCTCAGCATGGTCATCCGTACCGCCGTGTTCACCGACGGCCTGATGCACCTGGGCGCGGGCGCCGCGATCGTGCTCGGCTCCGATCCGGAGGCGGAGTACGAGGAGATGCTGCTGAAGACCGCGGCCCCGATGCGGGCCCTGCACCAGCACACCGCCGACCGGATCAGGGGGCAGCATCCCCCGGGACACCGGGCCGGTGCGGCCGAGGAGGCCCGGCGATGACCGGTCCGCGGGTCGCGCCGCGTCCGGCCGCTCGTTCTGGCTGCCCACCAGCCCGATCGCGCGCTTCGCCTGCCACGGCGCCAGCCACCCCACCGACCCCTCCCGAAGCTACCTACTGCTCCACGACCACGCCAGCGACCCGCTCACCGTCGTCAGCCTCTCCCCGGTCCGCCTCGACCGCACCCAGCTGGCCCACCTGTCGGCCTGCCGCACCGCGGCCATCGACACCCCGGAGTTCCTCGACGAAGCCATCCACCTGACCTCCGCCTTCCAACTCGCTTGGTTCCCCCATGTCATCGGCACCCTGTGGGAGATCGACGACCAGATCGCCGTCACTATCGCCGACGCCTTCTACACCCACCTGCGCAACGGGGAGGGAGTCATCGACACCAGTCGGGCGGTGTGGGCCCTGCACCAGGCTGCGCGGGCGTGGTGGAACGCCCCTGGAGTTGGTCATCCATCCCGGTGTCCGGTCTGCCCACCCGGCCTGGGCGACAGCGACGGGTGCACGGTCGACCGGGCCGACTGGACCGTATGTCATTCGTCATACCACCAGCAGCCCGACCCGTAGTACACGGGCCAGCAGATTGCGTCACGGGTCTGCGGTCCGTATATGCCGTCTGCCGTGATCCGGAGCTGCCGCTGAAGACGTATGAGGGCGTTTTCCGTCGCCGGGCCGAAGTCCCCATCCACCGCGATGTCATAGTGGTAAATGTCTCGAAGGACTTCCTGAAGGTACTTGACGGCGTTGTTGTCGTAGTTTCCCCTCCGCATCAGGCAGGTGTCAT
This sequence comes from Streptomyces djakartensis, assembly GCF_014651075.1. Taxonomy (GTDB): domain Bacteria; phylum Actinomycetota; class Actinomycetes; order Streptomycetales; family Streptomycetaceae; genus Streptomyces; species Streptomyces djakartensis. The sequence continues at coordinate 343,154 of NZ_BMWE01000001.1, forward strand.
TGAGGGTTGAGTAGTACACCGGAATGAACATGCGTTCACCGCTGGCACTGTATTTTCGGACGACGTCCGTGCAGGTAGGGGTTGCGGCGTACGCGGGTGTGCTGAGAGGCGCAACTCCCAGGGTCGTCACCAGCATCGTCAAGGCGGCCGCGGTGAACAGCCTGGTCATGGTTCGCACGTTTCGCAACTCCCTGTGTAGGCGGTGCTTGGGCGTTCGACGGGATCCCGCAGGGTCAGCACACGAGCACAGATGCCGCGTTGTTGTTGGCGTCGCCGCCCATATTGAGCTGCTGGCCGGGATAGACGACGCCTATGTTGTCGCCGCCCATACCGGTCTCCGAATAGAGATAGACCGTTCCGCGTCCCCGGTTGTACACGGAGGTGGTGTTGTTGCGGTATTCGCTGGGGAAGTCCCAACTTCCGCACCAACCGTCGCCGCCGCCCCAGCGCTCGTAGAGCCAACCACCGCCGTTCGAGTACTGGAAGAAACAGGCGTAGCCGGAGCGGCAATCGGACCATGCCTGTGTGGCTGCCGATGCTGGTCCTGTCATCGGGACGACGGACGCTGCTGCGACGGTCAGGACCACGGCGATTTTCCTGAACACAGGATCTTCCCTTCGCTCTGCTGATCGGCTGGAATGCTTGCTCCTGGGAAGGCTGCATCCCTGCATACTGCTGAGAACACACCTTTTGGTTGAGGCTGAAACGTTGGGCCGGGGGAGGGCAGTGGTCCGCATCCACTTCACGTCCGCAGACCTGACCCGCGTCCGAATCGCTGTGCCCGGTCCGCTGGCCGAAACGCAGCTCAGTCTCAGGACGGCCCAACACAGCGGTGAAGCGGCGTTTTTCGGCTCCTGGCGTTCACGAGTCCGGCCACGCCTGTTCGCCGGGGACCTGTCGGCGCTCATCCGGGGTCTCGCTCCTGTGGAGAAAGGGCTGGTGGATCTGTTCACCCTGGCTGGAACAGCACCGGACATGGAAGGCGCTCTCGACGCACTGCTCACCGATCCGCGCCCCTTGCGCGAAGAGCTTGCGCTGTACAGCCTCGGGAGACTACGGATGCTGCCGCGGTGGGTCCTGGCCGCCAGCGCGGGCGACCATGCGGCCGCCCGTCACTTGGCCAGAGCACTCAGCGCCGCCCACGGGGCCACGGTCGCGCCGCACTGGGAACGTGTCCACGCCGTGCTGCTCGACGAACGTTCCGCTGCCATGCGGGTCATGGCAGACGGAGGAGTGGGGGCCCTGTTCTCCTCCCTCCATCCCGCGATCCGTTGGTCTCCTCCGACGCTGGAGGTGGACTACCGGCCATGGGCGAACGACGCGGACGTCCACATGGAAGGCAGCGGCATGGTGATCACCCCGTCTGTCTTCTGCCGCAGCCCCTTGCTGTTCGCCGCGAAGAGCGGCGGGCTGATGCTGATCTATCCGGTTCTGCGGGATGTCCTGGCCGCTGCTCGAGTCTTCGCCAGCCCAGAGCCGAACAAGGTTGTCGCCGACCTTCTGGGACGTACCCGGGCGGCCGTGCTGGAAGCCACCGTTGGCGAGCCGACCACGGGACAAATCGCGCGTGCCCTTGGCATCTCGCCGGCCAGCGCCAGCCAGCACGCCGCAGTCCTGCGTCAAGCCGGACTGGTCACTTCACGCCGGCATGGCAAGGCCGTCCACCACATGACCACCCCACTGGGTAAGGCACTTCTCAATGGATACCGCTGACGTGCGCGTCGCGGTGAAGCTACCGGCGTCGGCCTCGGTGAGGACGTCGAGTTTGACGAGGCGTCTCAGCTTGGCGTGGGTGCGTTCGATGTTCTTGGGCAGCTGTTCGTGGTCAAGGACTTCGCAGACATCACGGGCTCGGAGGGGCCGGTGGGCCTCGCTGAAGACGGCGAGGATTCGGAGGCAGTCCAGGCGCTCGCGCAGGTCGGGCGCGGAGGTCTGGGCCAGCAGCCTGTCAGCGAGAGCTGTGATGGTCCTCCGGGCGATCGCGAGGTGTTCGAGATGGACAAGATGTGATCTTAGTCACTTAGTCGTGCGGGAAAAGGGACACAAAGGATCGCCGCAACGCGACTACCGACGAAGGGCTCCGGCTCGTGTGAAGCGACACGACCTGCGGGGGACACGGTGTCTGCTGACACAACGGGGAGGGCGGGGCCGACGCCGGCCGGTTGATCGCGTTCGCCCCGGCTGCCGGGCCCGTCCCCGCCCACAAGGCCGATGCGCGGGGACTTGAAGGTGGCCCTCCCGTGCCGGGACGGCTGCCGGCAGGAGGCGATCGGCACCCGGGACGCCGTACACCGCCGGATTTCCTGCTGCGACTTCGTCCGCCCCACCTCGTTCCGGAGGGGACGCGCGATCACCCGGGCAGTACCGCGCACAGCGCGTCCAGCGCTCCCGACCAGGCGTGGTCCGGCGGTGTTCCGTATCCGACGACCAGGGCGTCGAGCGGCGCGGCCTGCGCGCAGGGGTGGGTGTAGCGGGTGAGTCCGTGGAGCGCGAGCCCCCGCCAGTGGGCCGCCTGGATCACCGACTGCTCCGTGCCGGGCGGCAGTCGCAGCAGGACGTGCAGACCGGCCGCGATGCCGGTGACGCGGGCCTCGGGGGCCCGGGCCGTGGTGGCGGCGACCAGGGCGTCCCGGCGGCGCCGGTAGCGCAGACGGGTCGCGCGTACATGGCGGTCGTAGGCGCCGGAGGTGAGGAACTCGGCCAGCGTCAGCTGGTCCAGCACCCCGCAGGTGTCGATGCCGCCCTTCGCCGCGGCGACCTCCTGGGCAAGGCCCGGCGGCAGCACCATCCAGGCCAGCCGCAGCCCGGGGGCGAGGGACTTGCTGGTGGTTCCCAGGTGGACCACCCGGTCGGGGTCAAGGCCCTGGAGCGCCCCCACGGGCTGACGGTCGTACCGGAACTCGCCGTCGTAGTCGTCCTCCAGCACCAGCCCGCCGGTGCGGCGTGCCCAGTCCACGACGGCGGCCCGGCGGTCGCGGTGCAGGGGCATGCCCATGGGGAACTGGTGGGCGGGGGTGAGGAGAACCGCGTCGGCGCCGGCCGGTTCGCCCGGGTCGGTGCCCAGCCGGTCGAAGGGCAGCGGCATGGTGCGCAGGCCGGAGGCGGCCAGGATTTGCCGGTGCACGTCCAGCCCGTACGACTCGACCGCGACCGTCGTGGCGCCGCGGGCCCGCAGGACCGAGCCGAGCAGCTTCAGGCCGTGTGCGAACCCGCCGCACACCACGACCCGTTCGGGGTCCGCGCGCACCCCCCGGGACCGGGAGAGGTAGCCGGCGAGAGCGGCCCGCAGTTCGGGGCGCCCGCGGGGGTCGCCGTAGTCCAGCGCGTGGGACGGGGCGGCGGTGAGGGCGCGGCGGGCGGCCTTGAGCCACTCGGCCCGCGGGAAGGACGCCAGGTCGGGACGGCCGGGGCGCAGGTCGTAGGCGAGGCGGGCGGATTCGCGGGGTTCGCGGGGGCGGGGCGCGGTCCCCGCCGGCGGGACGACTCTGCGCTCACCCACCCGGGTGCCCGAGCCCTGCCGGGCGGTGAGCCAGCCCTCGGCGACCAGGTCGGCGTAGGCGTCGGCGACCGTGTTGCGGGCGATGCCGAGGTCGGCGGCGAGCGCACGGGAGGAGGGCAGCCGGGTGCCCGGGGCCAGCCGGCCGGAGCGGACCGCCTCGCGCAGGGCATCGGTCAGCCCTCTGCGCAAACCCGGCCCGGCCGGCTCCAGATGCAGGTCGATCCCGAAAGTGGCCCACGGTTCCGCCATGGAAATGGACCATACTCCTGGGCTGCTTCGCTCCTAGGGTCGAGGGCATGACGACGCACACCGATGACCCGGCCACCGTGGAGTACGCCGCCGAGCGGCCCGCCCGGCTGGAGTGGGCCAAGCACGCACCCGAGGTCTACCGGGCGATGATCCGGCTGGATACCGCCGCCCGGCAGGGCCTCGACCACACGCTGTACGAGCTGGTGAAGATCCGCGCCTCCCAGATCAACCACTGCGCCTTCTGCATCGACATGCACACCAAGGACGCCCTCGCGGCCGGCGAGAGCGTCGAGCGGATCGTGCAGCTCGGCGCCTGGGACGAGTCGCGGCACTTCTACACCGAGAAGGAACTCGCCGCGCTGGAGCTGACCGAGGCCGTGACCGTCCTGACGGACGGCTTCGTGCCGGACGAGGTGTACGCGAACGCCGCGCGGCACTTCGAGGAGGCCGAACTGGCGCAGCTGATCGCCGCGATCACTGTGATCAACGCGTGGAACCGGTTCGGGGTGACCTGCCGCATGGCGCCGGGGCACTACCAGCCGGGGCAGTACAAGTGACGGTCCGCACAGGCCTGTTGGCCCCGGCGGTCGCGCGGGCCCTCGCCGCCCCTTGACGGACGAGGGCCCCTCACCCGCCGAACTCGGCGTGCGAGGGGCCACCCGGATCACCTTCCGGCCGGGGCTCCGGCGGCGGGCCACCCGCGCACTGCGGGAGACCGCCGCCGGCCTGCGGCGGTAGGGACGCTCAGGAGAGCCACTTCTTCCAGGTGGACTTGTGGCGCTCCACCCACTTCTTCGCCGCCTCCTCCGGCGTCATCTTCTTGTCGGCGATCATCAGGGAGACCTCGTTCTGGTCCTCGGTCGTCCACTTGAACTTCTTCAGGAAGGCCGCCGCCTTGCCGCCCTTCTTCGCGAAGTCCGCGTTCAGGTACTTCTGCAGCGGCGTGTGCGGGTAGGCACAGGTGACCTTCTCCGGGTCGGCGTCGCAGCCCTCCTTGTACGGCGGCAGCTTCACCTCGGTCATGGGGACCTTCTTGAAGAGCCACTGCGGCGAGTACCAGTAGGTGAGGAAGGGCTTCTTCTCCTTGGCGAACTGCCTGATCTGGGTGATCTGCGCCGCCTCGGAGCCGGCGAACACCACCTGGTAGTCCAGCTTCAGGTTCTTCACCAGCGCCTTGTCGTTGGTGACGTAGGACGGCGAACCGTCCATCAGCTGGCCCTTGCTGCCGCTCTCCGGGGTGCGGAAGAGGTCGGCGTACTTGTTGAGGTTCTTCCAGTCGGTGATGTCCGGGTGCTTCTTGGCGAGGTACGTCGGGACGTACCAGCCGATGTGGCCGGTGACGCCGAGTCCGCCGCCGCGCGCGATCGTCTTCTTGTCCTTGACGTAGCGCTGTTCCTGCTCGGGGTGGCCCCAGTCCTCCAGGAGCGCGTCGACGCGGCCCTGGCTGAGGGCGTCCCAGGCGGGCACCTCGTCGACCTGGACGGTGTCGACGCGGTAGCCGAGCTCGTGCTCCAGGAGGTACTGGGCGACGGCCACGTTGGACTGGGCGCCCACCCAGGACTGCACGGACAGCGTCACGGTCCTGGCGCCCTGCGCGTTGGCGAAGGGCGAGGCCTGCTTGGTCATGTCGGCGGCGCCGCAGCCGGTGAGCAGCGCCAGGGAGCTGGCCGCGGCGATCACGGCCGTCTTGCTCAGTCGCATGTCACGCTCCCTTCTTCGCGCGGCGTTCGGTGGGCTGGGTCACCCGGTCGAGCATCAGGCCGAGGCAGACGATCGCGCCGCCGGCCACCAGACCGGTCGCCAGGTCGCCCTGGGCGAGGCCGAAGACGACGTCGTAGCCGAGCGCGCCACCGCCGACCAGGCCGCCGATGACGACGACGGCGAGGACCAGCACGAGGCCCTGGTTGACGGCGAGCAGCAGCGCCGGGCGGGCCAGCGGGAGCTGCACCTGCCTCAGCTGCTGCCAGCTGGTCGCGCCGAGCGAGCTGGAGGACTCCAGCGCGGCCTGGTCGACCTGGCGCAGGCCCTGGGCGGTGATCCGGACGACGGCGGGCAGCGCGTACACGATCGCGGCCGCGACGGCCGGGGCGCGGCCGACGCCGAACAGGGCGACGACCGGGATCAGGTACACGAACTGCGGCATCGTCTGGAAGACGTCCAGGACGGGTCGCAGGGCCCGCTCCAGGCGGTCGCTGCGGGCCGCGGCGATGCCGACGGCGAAGCCGACGACCAGGGTGACGGCGACCGCCGCCAGGACCTGGGAGAGGGTGTCCAGGGACGGCTTCCAGACGCCGAGGACGCCGATCGCGGCCATGGCGAGGACGGCGGTGAGCGCGGTGCGCCAGGTGCCGATGACCCAGGCCAGGGCGGCGACGATCAGCAGCACCGACCACCAGGGCAGCGCCTGCAGGCCGTCGCGCATCGGGTCGAGGACCCAGGTGGTGAAGTGGCCGGCCCAGTCGGCGGTGCCGCCGATGACGGGGACGCCCGAGTACAGGTGGGCGGTCATCCAGTCGACCGCGCGGTTGACCGGCTCGGCGATGTTGACGATCCAGGACTCGGGCCAGTCGAGCCGGCCCGCGAGCCGCCCGGCGGCCGCCACGGCGACGACACCGATGAGGGCGTACAGCCAGCCGAGGCCGCTGCGGGGTTCCGGTTCGGCGCCGAGCCGCTCTCCCGCCGCGCCCGTGACGCGGTCGAGGACGACGGCCAGCAGCACGATCGGGATTCCGGCGGCGAGCGCGGCACCGACGTCGACCGAGGCCAGGGCCTGGTAGACGCGGTCACCGAGACCGCCCGCGCCGATGACGGCCGCGATGACGGCCATGGACAGCGCCATCATGATCGTCTGGTTGACGCCGAGGAGGAGTTCCTTGCGGGCCAGCGGGATCCGGGCGGTCAGCAGGCGCTGGCGGGCGGTGGAGCCGAGCGACTGGACGGCCTCCAGCACCTCCTTGTCGGCGCCGCGCAGACCGAGCGAGGTCAGCCGGGCCATGGGCGGGGCGGCGTAGATGACGGTGGCCAGGACGGCCGCCGGTACGCCGATGCCGAAGACCAGCACGACCGGCAGCAGGTAGGCGAAGGCGGGCAGCACCTGCATGGTGTCCAGGACCGGGCGCAGGACGCGGTCCATCCGGTCGGACAGCCCGGCGGCGAGTCCGAGCAGCAGGCCGACCACGACCGACGCGAGGACCGCGACGACCATCAGGGCGAGGGTCTGCATGGTCGGCACCCACATGCCGAGCACACCGCAGGCGAGGAACGCGACGGCGGTGCCGAGGGCCAGCTTCACGCCGGCCACGCGCCAGGCGGCCAGCGCGCCCAGTGCGGTGACGCCCGCCCAGCCGATGGCGAGGAGGGTGAGGTAGACGGCCCGCACGGCGATGACGACGACGTTGCTGACGTGGCCGAAGAAGTACAGGAACAGCGGGTGGCTGTCGCGGTTGTCGATGATCCAGTCGCTGGCCTTGGCGAGCGGCTCGGAGAAGTCCACGGTCAACGCGCCCGGCCAGCTGCCGCTGGCGAAGCGGGCACTGGCCAGCGGGACGAGGACCGCCGCCGCGACGGCCAGCAGGAGAAGCTTCTGGACGGCCCGGTTCTTCAGCAGCCCGGGCAGGCCGACGCGCGACGGGTTCGCGGTGATGGTCGCCATCACACCGCCTCCCTGGGCTGCTCCGTCCCCGGCGGGGCGGGCTGCTCCGTTCCGGCCACGACCCCGAGGAGGGTGTCGGAGTCGACCACGCCGACGCAGCGGCCCTTGTCCACGACACGGGCCGGTGCGCCGGCGCGGGCGACCGCCTCGATGGCCTCGGAGACCGTCGCGTCGGGCGCGACCGCCGGCCCGCTGCCGTTCTGGTCGGCCGCGGGGCTGCGCATGGCGGTGCGGACGGTCATGACCTGCTCGCGCGGGACGTCCCGGACGAACTCGCGGACGTAGTCGTCGGCGGGCGAGCCCACGATCTCCTCCGGCGTGCCGAGCTGCACGACCCGGCCGTCGCGCATCAGGGTGATGCGGTCGCCCAGCTTCAGGGCCTCCTGGAGGTCGTGGGTGATGAAGACCATGGTGCGGCCCTCTTCGCGGTGCAGCCGGATCACTTCCTCCTGCATCTCGCGCCGGATGAGCGGGTCGAGCGCGCTGAACGGCTCGTCGAAGAGCAGGACCTCGGGGTCGACGGCGAGGGCGCGGGCGAGGCCCACGCGCTGGCGCTGACCGCCGGAGAGCTGGCCGGGACGGCGGTGCTCCATGCCTTCGAGGCCGACCTTGGCGACGACCTCGGCGGCCCGCTCACGGCGCTCGGCCTTGCCCATGCCCTGGATCTCCAGGCCGTAGGCGACGTTGTCGAGGACCGTGCGGTGCGGCAGCAGACCGAAGTGCTGGAAGACCATCGCGGCGCGGTGGCGGCGCAGTTCGCGCAGCCGGGAGCGGTCCATGGCGCGGACGTCCTCGCCGTCGATGGCGATGGTGCCGGCCGTCGGCTCGATCAGCCGGGTCAGACAGCGCACCAGCGTGGACTTGCCGGAGCCGGACAGGCCCATGACGACGAAGACCTCGCCCTTGCGGACGTCGAAGGTGACGTCCCGGACGGCGGCGGTGCAGCCGGTGCGGGAGCGCAGCTCGGCCTGGTCGAGGGAGGTGAGCTCGGGGTCGCCCGGAATGCGGTCGGCCTTGGGGCCGAACACCTTCCACAGGCCCTCCACCGAGAAGACGGGGGTGGTGGTGTCCATGGTCTGCTCCGTCGGGGGTTCGAGGGTCGCGGTCACTTGGCACCACCACCGATCAGCTCGGCGGCCTTCTCACCGACCATGAGTACTCCGATCATCGGGTTGACGGTGGTCATCGTGGGGAACACGGAGGCGTCGGCGATGCGGATGCCCTCCAGGCCGCGGATGCGCAGCTCGGGGTCGACGACGGCCAGCTGGTCGTCGGCGGCGCCCATCTTGCAGGTGCCGGCCGGGTGGTAGACGGTGTGCGCGACCTTGCGGGCGTACTCGCTGAGCTCCTCGTCACCGGTGACGTCCGGGCCGGGGGCCACCTCGCGCTTGAGCCAGCCGGCCAGCGGCTCGGTCTTGGCGATCTCGCGGGCGATCTTGATGCCGTCGACGAGGGTCCTGCCGTCGTAGTCGTCCTCGTCGGTGAAGTAGCGGAAGTCCAGGGCGGGCTTGGCCTCGGGGTCGGCGCTGGTCAGGTACAGCCGGCCGCGGCTCTTCGGCTTGGGGATGTTCGGGGTCATGGAGACGCCGAACTCCGGCCGCTGGTAGCCCAGTCGCTCCGGGTTGTCCGTGAACGGGATCTGGTAGAAGTGGAACATCAGGTCGGGGTGCGGCAGTTCGGGGTCGCGGCGCACGAACAGGCCCGCGTCCGAGTCCATCGCGGAGTTCTCCGGGATGGGGCCGTTGGTCTCCCACACGATGACGGACTCGGGGTGGTCGAGCAGGTTCTCGCCGACGCCCGGCAGGTCGTGCGTGACGGGGATGCCGAGCTTCTCCAGGTCGGCCCTGGGGCCGATGCCGGAGTGCATCAGCAGCCGGGGCGAGTCGACGGCGCCGGCGCACAGCAGGACCTCGTTACGGGCCTTGACGAGGATCTCCTCGCCGTCCTTGGTGCGCACGTGGACGCCCTCGGCGCGGTCGCCGTCGAGCTGGAGCTTGTACGCCCAGGTCTCCAGCATGATCGTCAGGTTGGGGCGCTGGTCCATCACGGGGTGCAGGTACGCCACCGACGCCGAGGACCGCTTGTTGTTCTCGGGGTGGTAGGCGAGGTCGAAGAAGCCGACGCCCTCGGTGAACGGCTTCTTGTTGAAGCCGTCGACGCGCGGCACGTTCAGCGCCGCCTGGGCCGCGTCGACGAAGTCGCGGGCGATGGCGTTCCGGTCCTTCTCGTCGACCGGGACGATGTTGTTGAGCAGCCGGGCGAAGTACGCCTCCATCTGCACCGCGCCCCAGCCCTTGGCGCCGGCGGCCTCCCACTCGTCCCAGTCGGCGGGCAGCGGCTTGAAGGCGATCAGGGTGTTGTGCGAGGAGCAGCCGCCCAGCACACGGGCCCGGCTGTGCCGGATATGCGAGTTTCCGCGTGGCTGCTCGGTGGTGGGGTAGTCGTAGTCGAGCTCGCCGCCGAGCAGGCCCATCCAGCGGCGCAGGGTCAGCACGTCGTCACGGCCGACGTCGCTGGGGCCGCCCTCGATGACGGCGACGGTGACGTCGGGGTTCTCGGTCAGGCGGGAGGCGATTACGGAACCGGCGGTTCCGCCGCCTATCACGACATAGTCGTACTCGTGGCTGGTGTGGGACATGTCTTGCTTGCTCCCGTGGGGATGAAATGGTCGGGCTCGAAGGGAGGGAGGGGAGGCCGGCCCGGGCGGGGGGAGGTCAGCCGGGGCCGGGAGGGGCTCAACCCGCGAACCAGCGCACCGGCTTCGGAGCGAGGTTCTGGTAGACGTGCTTGGTCTCCCGGTATTCGGCGAGTCCGGCGGGGCCGAGTTCGCGGCCCACTCCGCTCTTGCCGAAGCCGCCCCACTCCGCCTGCGGCAGATAGGGGTGGAAGTCGTTGATCCAGATCGTGCCGTGACGCAGCCGGCCGGCCACACGGCGGGCGCGGCCAGCGTCGGCGGTCCAGACACCGCCCGCGAGGCCGTACTCGGTGTCGTTGGCGAGGGCGACGGCCTCGTCCTCGGTGCGGAAGGTCTCGACGGTGAGGACCGGCCCGAAGACCTCCTCCCGCACCACGCGCATCTCGCGGTGGCAGTGGTCGAGGACGGTCGGCTCGTAGAAGTAGCCGTTCTCCGGGCGCTGCGGGGACGGCGCGGGGCGCTTGCCGCCGGAGCGCAGCACCGCGCCCTCCTGCAGGGCGGACTCGACGTACGCCTCGACCTTGTCGCGCTGCTGCTCGGAGACGAGCGGGCCGCACTCGACGCCGTCCTCGGTGCCGCGGCCGAGCCGGATCTTCTCGGCGCGGCGGGCCAGTTCGGCGACGAAGCGGTCCCGGACGGACTCCTCGATGATGAGGCGGGCGCCGGCCGAGCAGACCTGGCCGCTGTGGATGAAGGCGGCGTTGAGGGCCTGGTCGACGGCGGTGTCGAAGCCCTCCTCGGTGGCGCAGGCGTCGGCGAAGACGACGTTGGGGTTCTTGCCGCCGAGCTCGAGGGCGACCTTCTTGACGGTGGGCGCGGCGGCCTGGGCCACCTTGGTGCCGCTGACCAGGCCGCCGGTGAAGGAGATCAGGTCGACGTCGGGGTGCTCGGAGAGCCGGGCGCCGACGGAGTGTCCGGGGCCGGTGACGATGTTGGCGACACCGGTGGGCAGCCCGGCCTCGACGAGCAGCTCGATCAGCGCGATGGTCGTCATCGGGGTGATCTCGCTCGGCTTGATGACGAAGGTGTTGCCGGCGGCGAGGGCCGGGGCGACCTTCCAGCTGGCCTGGAGCAGCGGGTAGTTCCAGGGCGTGATCATCGCGCAGACGCCGATGGGCTCGTGCACGACGACGCTGTGGATGTCGGGCGAGCCCGCGTCCACGACCCGGCCGGGGGCCTCCCCCGCGACCAGGTCGGCGAAGTAGCGGAACGCGTCGGCGACACAGTCGATGTCGACGCGGCCCTCCTCGACGGTCTTGCCCGCGTCCCTCGCCTCCAGCCGGCCGAGCCGCTCGCGGTCGCGGACCAGCAGGTCGGCGACGCGGCGCAGCAGCGCGGCCCGCTCGGCGACGGGGGTGTGCGGCCACTCCCCCTCGTCGAAGGCCTGCCGGGCGGCTGCGACCGCCAGATCGGTGTCCTTCTCGTCACCCTCCGCGACCACGGCGAAGGGCAGGGCGTCCGCGGGGTCGAGGATCTCGCGCGTGGCGCCGGAAACGGCCGCGCGCCATTCTCCTCCCGCGTGGATGGTTTTAATCGCCTGAGGTTCGGTACTTGCCGCCATGATCGGTAACTGCCCTTCCGTTCCTGTTCAGTGCCCCTGTGTCACACATGTGTCACTCAGGAGACCGAGTTCGCCTGCCCGGGGCGCTCGGTTGCATGCGCAATCCATGGCTGAAAGTGCGCAGCATCACTGAACATGCGGGCAAACCAGGACATACATCGCAGGCTCAGCCCAAGTCGGCGTCCGTTTCGGCCCCCGTCTGCGGCCCGCAGGTCGTGTTCGGCGGGCAGAAATGGGCGAGCGCGATGTCGAGCAGCTCGTGTTCGTCGTCACGGCCGTCCGCGTCGGAGCCGTAGACGACGATGGCGTACACCTTGCCGTCCGGGGCCACGAAGCGTTCGTCGACGACGTGCCAGGTGCCGATCTCGGGCTCGCCGTCGATGGAGTCGGCGAGGTACGCGAGACGGGCGGCGGTGACATCACCGTCGTTCATGTGGTTGAGGTCGAGCTTCCGGAAACCCTCGGCCTTGGGGGTTTCGTCGGAGAGGAACAGCTCGAAGGACTCGTCCGGGGAGGCTTCCGCCACCTCGAACACCTGCACTCGTCGTTCGGCGTCGGAGCTGCGGTAGCTGACCACGTCCATGCCGTGCTGGGATGCCTCCGCCTTCCGCTTCCAGTCCACGGGCCGGGCGATGGTGAAGCCCTCGGCGTCCTCGTAGAGCTCGTATCCGGCGGGCAGCTCGGTGGCCGGGTCGGACGGCGAGGCCGTCTCCTCGGTGGTCGGTTCGGGGCCCTCGGTGGTGGACGTCGAGCCGTCGGCTGTCGGGGACACGCTCGGCGCCCCGTCCCCGCGGTCGTCCGTGCCGTCGCCGCCGGACGACAAGGTCAGCACCAGCGCCGCGACGATCCCGACCGCGGCGGCCCCGCCCAGCACGGACCACACGAGCCGGCGGCTGTACCGGCGGGTGACGGCCGCCGGTACGGGTGCCGTTACGGGTGCCGTCGGGCCCGCGGGCGGCCAGGCGCCGCCGGGCGGCGGATCCTGGGGCAGCTCGGACGCGGACCAGGTGCCGCTGTCGTGCCGATCAGCCGTGTGCGGTGCGAGGGGCGTGAAGTCCGGGCGCGGCGGAGGTGGCGGGGTGACCTGAGCCGCCCCCTCGCCGCCGTCCTCCCAGCGCTGTGTCTCCTCGTTCCAGTACCGCTGTCCCCCGCTCACAGAGTTCCCCTCACCTCGCCGGACGTCTTGTCTCCACGCGCCACGCCCCCGGACGTCACATCCCCAGCAGCCCGGCCACCGTCCCGGCCGACGCGAACAGCGTCAGGACGGTCTGGGCGTCCCCGAGCAGGTCCCGCAGCCGCTGCAGGCGCCCCTCACCGGCCCTGCCGGTCCGGCTGATCTCGTCCTCGGTCTCCGCCAGGGCGGTGTCCAGCTGCGCGGCCTCCTCGCTCTGCCGCACCCGGGTCAGGTCGGCCCGCAGTTCCCGTACGGCCTTCAGCAGCTCCTCGGCGGCCTCGTCGCGCGGGGCCGGGGTGCCGTGGTGGCTCTCGGCGTGCGCGTGGCTGCCGATGGCGAAGGTGCTGCGCTCTACGTTGCCGCCGATGCTGACGCTGGGCTCATTCATTGCCATCGGTGTCGGACCCCTTCTGCGGCGCGGCGCCGCCGGTCGTGGTGGAGGAGGCGGAGGCGTGGCTGCCGACGGCGAAGGTGCTGCCCTCGACACCGCCCTCGATGTTCACACCGCCACTGCTGATGTTGACGATCTTCTGGACGAACTCGCCGGTCTGGTAACCGGCGTCGGCGATCGCGGCCTTCACCCCGTTCGCGACGCGATCCTGGATGCTCTTGAGGTAGCGCTGGACGTCCATCTCCTGGAAGAGCGACCCGCCCCGCACCGAGCCCAGTTCCCGCACCGACAGAGCGGGGCCGTCGGGCAACGCCTCCGCATAGCCGCCGGTCAGCAGCCGCCACGCGTACAGCGCGCCCTTGCCGAGGGCGACCAGGGAGCGGGCCACCGAGCCGGGCACCCGGGCGACGGCCCAGGCCGCCTTGCCGAACACGCTGTTGTGGCGGAAGCGGTGGGCCGTGCGGTCGGCGTCCTTGAACTCCTCGCGCACCGGCAGCAGCACATGCGGGGCGACCTCAAGCATGAGCATGCCGCCCTGGGTGTGGATGCGCACGAAGACGGTGACGACCAGTTCCTCCTCCCAGCCGCCGACGCGGATACGCAGAAAGTGCCGGCGCTTCTCGGCGCCCTCCTCGACCGCGCGCGCCCGGTGCTCCTCGAAGGCCTGCGGGTGGTACGGCGCCTCCTCCCGGCGCCGCAGCCCCTCGGCGGGCAGGAACACGCACTCGTCGATCTCCAGCCAGCGCAGCCGGTCACGCACCGACTGGCCGGCGTACTCGGAGGGCAGCCGCAGCTGCTCGAGCAGCGGCCGGACCTTCTCCAGCACCGTCCGGTTGCTGATCGGCTGCTGCTTCTTCATGCCGTCGGGCCGCAGCTCGACGGCGAGGACCCAGGTCTCGTAGGCCGTGCCCGCCCCACAGAACGGCCGCGCCTCGTGGTACATGATCAGCGGGGCGTGCTGCTCCTGCCGAATGCGGTCCTTCAGCCGCTGGAACCGCTGTCCCTCGTCCTGCTCCGCGGGGTCACCGGCGGCGTCCGGGAAGCGCTCCGGGGCCAGTTCGGCGGCCAGCACCCGGGCGAACTGGCCGCGCTGCGCGGCGGTGCACAGCGCGATGAGCACGAACATGACCAGGCCGAGCCAGGCCTGCCAGGGCTCGAACAGCTCACCGAGGTCGCTGGAGGTGGGGAGCAGCACATCGGACAGGCCCGGTGTGCCGTCGCCGTACATACCGGATGACTCATACGAGTCGTACGAGTCATACGAGTCGTACGAGGAGCCGTCGTCTTTGCCGTCGAAGGCCGTGACCACCGTGGCGGCCAGCAGCCAGGCGAAGCCGATGCGGCCCCACCAGCGGAACAGGAAGGCCGGCACTCTGCGGTACAGGGGCGGCCGGTCGGCGTCGCCCCTGACCCAGGACGCGATCGCGAGGAAGAGGCTGGGGCCCAGGAAGAGGGCCAGCAGCCCCCCGGTCAGCGCCGCGCCGATGATCCACAGGCCGAGGATCGCGCCGGCCCACAACAGTTCGTGGCGCCGGGCCCGCAGGGCGTGGGCGAGGACGCGGGCCGCGTCGTAGCCGAGCGAGGGGGCCACGATCCGCTGCTCGTTGAGATGCAGCTGCTCGATGACGCGGTCCCGGTACCCGGAGTCCAGATAGGTGCCCGCGCACAGCAGCCGGGTCGCCTCGCTGGCGTGCGGCGGCGTGGGCGGCGGTGTCGGTGGTGCGCCGGCGTGTGTCGGCTGCGGTTGCTTGGGCACGTATGCGGTGCTCACGCCACTCCCCCGATGCGCGAAGAAAAACTGGCCAACCTTGAGTTGACAAGCCATCAGCATAGAGTGACCGGCGAGGCCCGTGGAACCGGTTTGCCGGGAGGGCTTGCTGTGCGGCGGCGACGGACACGAGGTCTTCACCACGCCTCACTCCCGGAACGCGTCGATCCCCGGGCCGCCGCGGCGGCCCGGGGATCGATGCGGATATCTGCGTCAGGCTCAGATCAGGCCGAGACCGCGGACCGCCTCGCGCTCCTCCTCGAGCTCCTTGACGGACGCGTCGATCCGGGCGCGGGAGAACTCGTTGATCTCCAGGCCCTGGACGATCTCGTACTTGCCGTCCTTGCAGGTGACCGGGAAGGAGGAGATCAGGCCCTCCGGGACGCCGTAGGAGCCGTCCGACGGGATGCCCATGGAGACCCAGTCGCCCTCGGCGGTGCCGTTGACCCAGGTGTGGACGTGGTCGATGGCGGCGTTGGCGGCGGAGGCGGCCGACGAGGCGCCGCGGGCCTCGATGATGGCGGCGCCGCGCTTGGCGACCGTCGGGATGAAGTCCTCGGCCAGCCACTTCTCGTCGTTCACGACCTCGGCGGCGTTCTTGCCGGCCACCGTGGCGTGGAAGATGTCCGGGTACTGGGTGGCGGAGTGGTTGCCCCAGATGGTGAGCCGCTTGATGTCGGCGACCGTGGAGCCGGTCTTCTTCGCGAGCTGGGTCAGGGCGCGGTTGTGGTCCAGACGGGTCATCGCGGTGAACCGCTCGGCCGGTACGTCGGGCGCGGCGGCCTGCGCGATGAGGGCGTTCGTGTTGGCCGGGTTGCCGACCACCAGGACCCGGACGTCGTCCGCGGCGTGGTCGTTGATGGCCTTGCCCTGCGGCTTGAAGATGCCGCCGTTGGCCTCCAGCAGGTCACCGCGCTCCATGCCCTTGGTGCGGGGGCGGGCGCCGACGAGCAGGCCCACGTTCGTGCCGTCGAAGGCGACGTTCGGGTCGTCCGTGATGTCGATGCCCTGCAGGAGCGGGAACGCGCAGTCGTCCAGCTCCATGGCCGTGCCCTCGGCCGCCTTCAGGGCGGGCGTGATCTCCAGCAGGCGCAGCTTCACCGGCACGTCCGCGCCGAGCAGCTGACCGGAGGCGATGCGGAAGAGCAGGGCGTAACCGATCTGGCCGGCCGCGCCGGTGACGGTGACGTTCACGGGAGTGCGGGTCATGGCGTTCTCCGTATGACAGCTGGCGGTAGGGGCGTCCCTGCCCCGGACATTTGATCGATCTCTTGGCGTCAAGAGATCGACCCGGCGGTCAGGCTATCGCGCATCCGGGATTCCGGACGGCCGGGTCGGTGTGGCCCAGCCCACAGCCTGCCACCCCTGCGTACAAGAGGCGGCCGCCCGTCCGGGAGAGAGGGACGAAGGCGGCCGCCTGAGGGGGTACCGACCAGGCCGGACTCCCGTGGGGGTACCGTCCGCCTGCCCCCGATTCCGGTGGGCATGCCTCCCCTTGTGGATTTCGTCGCCGGGCCGGGCGGGAAGGGTTCGTCCGGTTACTCGGTGCAGCCCTGTCCCCCGGCCGCGAGCGTCGCGCAGGCCCTGGCTTCGGCGGCGTTCTTCACGGCCACCATCGGGGTGTACGCGATCGGGTCCCCGGCCTCGGTGATGCTGCCGGTCTGCTTCGCCTCGCCCGCGCTGATCCGGACCTCGTCGCCCTGGGCCGCCTGGGTGATGCGCCCCCAGGCCGCCTTGCAGGTCTCGCTGTAGCGGACTTCCACCGTGGTGGTGCCGACCGTCGCCGTCCGCGCCGTGGTCACCAGGTCACCGCTGCACCCCATGGCCTCCGCGTCCTTGCCGGTGCAGCTGTCTCCGCTGCACTTCACGCCGGGCGGCAGGTCCGGGTCCTTGCTGGCGATGGGCGAGGGAGACTCGGCGGCTCCCTTGGCCTCGTCGTCGCCACCGCCGCCGGTCAGGTAGAACGCGCCGGTGATCACGACGAGGACGCCCACGACACCCGCGACGAACGTCGTGATCCGCCGCTTCGCCCCCGATCCTGCGGAGCCGCCGGAGGCCCCGGCGCCGGCCGGGACGGCGTCCCGCGGCGGCGCGCCGTGCGAGCCCGCCACGGCACCCCGCGTCGGGGCAGGACCGCCTGGCGCCGCGGCAGAGGTCCTGGGCCCCGAACCGCTCTCGGTGCCCGTGCCTCTGCCGGAGCCGCCGCCGGGCCCCGCGCCCCGTCCGCCCGTCGGTGACGGGCCCTTGTACCCGGCGAGCCCCCACGAGTTGACCTCGGTCGCGCCGCCCCGGTCGCCGTCCTCCCGCACACCGCCCGTGGTGGAGTCCTGCACCTCGGGGGCCGTCGGTTGCACCGGCACCGTCGGGGAGACGCCGGCCGGGCCCGCGATGCCCGGCGTGACCGTGGTGCTGCCGCTCCGGCGGGCCGTCTTGCCGCCGCCCGCGGAGGCCGACCTGCCCTCGCCCTTGGAGCCGGACGAGGCACCGCCGAAGTCCTGCCCGCCGAACTCCCCGAGCGCCGCACGCGCCTGGGAGATCCGTATGGCCTCCATCGTCATGTCGTGCCGCATCTCGGAGCGGCTCCAGGCGCGCTCGGCGAGCTCCCACATGGTGGTCAGGTGCACCGGGTTGGTCTCGGTGACCTCGGCCAGGGCCACGATCGCGCCCTTGGGCGCGAGCAGCCGGCCGTTCAGATAACGCTCCCAGGACGTCTTGCTGTATCCCGTGCGGTCCGCCACCGACGCGATGCTCAGACCGCTGCGGTCCACGAGCCTGCGCAACTGGCTGGTGAACTCCCTGATCTGCGGATCGAGCTCATCGGGCAAGGCCTTCCAACGAGGCATTGCTTCCCCCCTCTTCCCCCCGGTTCGTGCTGATATTTCCCGCGCTGTTCGCCCCGCGCGCCGGCGGCCCTGGCCGAGTCCCCGTTCTGGCTACCCACAGGGATGCGCACACTCAGGATCTCAGTTCCCGGGCAGGGGGCGCACAGAAGCGTGGCGACCGCGCGCGATACTCCCTGGACCGTCCCGATTGTCCATGCCAACCCGCTGTCGCACCACTTCGTCCGGAATCAGGCAGGGGACGTTCCGGAACCGTCACTTCCGTGCCACAGCGTACGGACAGGCGTTGATCAGGCCGTTCGCGGTGCACGAGGGTGGGGCGTGGCGGCGGCCCGTCCTTCCTCGGGGGAGAGTACGGGCCGCCGTTCGCTCATTCGTTCGTGACGGTGAAGTGCAGCGTGTCCTTCAGGAACGGGAGCTGCAGCCACGGCTTGGGCTGCGCCATGAGCGCCAGCATGACGATCACCAGGCCCATCACGGCGTACGTGGCGATGTCCGTGAAGCGGGAGCGGACGGCGAGCATGCCGACGTCCGGAAGCAGCCAGCGCAGCGCGCCGCCGCCCAGCAGTGCGACACCGATCATCAGCGTCCCGATCCGGAACTGCCCGAACGCGGTCACCAGCAGTCCGAGTCCGACCAGCCCCAGAACGGCGAGCACGGGCCACTGCCGGGCCGGCGCGGGCGCGTCCCCGGGGGCCGCCCGGCCACCGCCCTCGGGCCTCGCGGTGTCCTTGGTGAACAGCGGGAACCGCCGGGTGACCCGCCGCGGCCGCCCCTCTGCGTCGGGAGCGCTGACGGGGTCCCGGACGGTGAGCTCGCCGGAAGCCTCCTGGGCATCCGCGTCGGTGTGCCTGTCCGGAGCGTCCTCACCACCCGCGGCGCCCGGGGTGCTCGGGGCGCTCTGCGCGGTCCCACCGTGCGCCGTCCCGGCGCCCGAAGTGGCCTGCGCGGCTTTGGCGTTCCCGGCGCCGCGGGCGGCCTCCGCGCTCTGGGCACCCTGCGCCGCCCCCACGCCCGGAGCGCCCTGGCTGCCCGCGGTACTCCGGGCGCTCCCCGCGGCGTTCCGCTCAGCCGACACTGCGCTCCGCCGCCTCGACCACGTTGACGAGCAGCTGGGCGCGGGTCATCGGTCCGACCCCGCCGGGGTTCGGGGAGATGAAGCCGGCGACCTCGGCCACGTCGGGGTGGACGTCGCCCACGATCTTGCCCTCGGCGCTGCGGGAGACACCGACGTCGAGGACGGCCGCGCCCGGCTTGACGTCCTCGGCGCGGATCAGATGGGCGGAACCGGCCGCGGCGACGATGATGTCCGCGCGCTTCAGGTGCGCCGAGAGGTCGCGCGTGCCGGTGTGGCACTGGGTCACGGTCGCGTTCTCGCTGCGGCGCGTGAGCAGCAGCGGCATCGGGCGGCCGATGGTCACGCCGCGTCCGACGACCACGACCTCGGCGCCCTTGATCTCCACGCCGTACCGCCGGAGGAGGGTGAGCACGCCGTTGGGGGTGCAGGGCAGCGGGGCCGGCTCGTTGAGGACCAGGCGCCCGAGGTTCATCGGGTGCAGCCCGTCCGCGTCCTTGTCCGGGTCCATCAGCTCGAGGACGCGGTTCTCGTCGATGCCCTTGGGCAGCGGCAGCTGGACGATGTAACCGGTGCAGGCCGGGTCCTCGTTGAGCTCGCGCACGACCGCCTCGATCTCCGCCTGCGTGGCGGTGGCGGGCAGCTCGCGCTGGATCGAGGCGATGCCGACCTGCGCGCAGTCACGGTGCTTGCCTGCGACGTACTTCTGGCTGCCGGGGTCGTCCCCGACCAGGATCGTGCCGAGGCCGGGCGTGACGCCCTTCTCCTTCAGCGCCGCCACGCGGGCGGTCAGATCGGACTTGATCGCGGCTGCGGTGGCCTTGCCATCGAGAATCTGGGCGGTCATGGCACCCATCCTCGCGGATGACCCGCCCACGGTTCCAATCCGGCCACAATCCGGGCACCCGGGGCTCCGTCCCCCCGTATCCCCCCAAGACCAGTGATGTTGCACTTGCACAACACATCAGGAATGTGGCTGGACAAGCCCGTCACTGGTGAAGAACGATGACACGACAAGTGCCGCGGGCAGTTCAACGGGGGGACGGCCGCAATCTGAAGATCTTTCCTCCGCCATGGATGCCGCGCGTCGTCCCCGCACTCGGACCAACGGAGGAAAGTCCGCCATGAGCTACGGCGACCCGAACAACCCCTACGGCGCGCCCCAGGGGCAGCAGCCGCAGCAACCGGGCTACGGCTACCCGCAGCAGCAGGGCCAGCCGTCCGGTTACGGCTACCCCCAGGCCCCTCCGGTGTCCCCGTACGGCGGTCCCGCCGCGCCCACCACCATGCCGGGCTCGGTGAGCGCGGCCCGCGTGATGCTGTGGGTCATCGTCGGCCTCCAGGTCATCGGCGTGGCGCTCTTCGCCTTCGGTGCCATGGCCCTCGACGCCGCGAAGGACGACGAGTCCCTCCGGGACAACACCGCCTTCCAGGATCTGGTCGGTGACTCGACCGGCCTGATCTGGGGCTACGTGGTGTTCGGCCTGGCCTGGCTGGTGTTCGCGGCCGTCCTGGCGACGAAGTTCAAGAACGGTGGCAACGGCGCCCGCGTCACGATCCTGGTCTTCGCCATCATCACCGCCGTCCTCGGCATCTACCCGTTCGTCATCGTGGGTCTGGTGCACACCATCCTGGCCATCCTGGTCGCGGTGTTCGTCGGCAACGCGAACGGCAAGGCCTGGTTCAACCGCCCCCGTTACTGAACGGCCCGGTGGGCCGGACCGGTTCACGCCAGTCACTTCCAAGGGCCGTGTCTCACCCTTTCGAGGGGGGCACGGCCCTGGTGCGTCGCCCTAGTCTGACGGTGGGAGCTGTTCAGGCACGGGGAGAACACCTTGTACAGCATCGTCGTGGTACCTCCGCCGACCACGGAGGACGAGCGAGACCGCCCCCGGATCGGATCCACGCCGGGTGGGACGGCCCGGTGACCGAGCCCTACGCCGTGCCCGTACCGAGGGGGTACCGGGTCGGCGTCTGGGAGGTGCGCGAGCCCATCGCGACCGGCGCGTTCGGCAGTGTGTACGCGGCTCAGCGGCACGGGGACAGCACGGAACTTCCCCGCACGGCCGCCCTGAAGTTCCTGCCCACCGGCACGGCCACGCCCCGCCGGCTGGCGCATCTGCGGGAGCTGATCGAGCGCGAGGTCGAGCTGTACCGGCGGCTGCGGCATCCGCGGCTGGTGCGGATGTACGAGACGCTGACCGTCGACGACCCGGGCCGTCCGGAGCTGGACGGCGCCACCGTCCTCGTCCTGGAACGGGCCGAGAAATCCCTGTCCGCGCTGCTCGCCGCCGTGCCCCGGCCCGCCGCCGGTCCCGTGCTGCTCGCCCAGATCTGCGAGGGCCTGGCCCAGTTGCACGGCGCCGGCTGGGTGCACGGCGATCTGAAGCCCGCCAACGTACTGCTGATGGCGGACGGTTCGGTCCGGCTCGCCGACTTCAACATGGCCGCCGAACTGGAGGGCACCCACGCCTACACGCCCGCCTTCTCCACGCCCGACTACACCCCGCCGGAACTGCTGTGGGCCGAGATCGGCGAGCGGGGCCGCCGTATCCGCCCGTCCGCCGACGTGTGGGCCTTCGGTGTCCTCGCCCACCTCGTCCTCACCGGCTCCTTCCCGCTGCCCGGCGCCACCCCCGCCGCCCGTCGCGACGCGGCGGTCGCGTACGCCCGGGGCGCCGACGAACTGCGTCTGTCGCCCGGACTGCCCGACGACTGGCGGCAGATCATCACCGCCTGCCTGAGCCGCACCCACCGGGGCCGTGTCTCCGGAGAGGCGTTGCTGCGCCGTGTCGAGGCTGCCGCGGGCACCGGCCACCGTGCCTTCCGCCTGCCCCGGCCGCACCCGGTCCGCCGCCTCGGCCGCACGTCCCTGGCGGCGATCGTGACCGCCGCGGCGACCGCCCTCGCCGCCCTGGCCTACGGCATCAGCGTCTGGGCCGCCGGCGCCCCCGGCAGCGGCGGCAGCGGCTCCGGCGCGTCCGCGCACGTCTCCGCCGCGGCCTACGGCGCCTCCGAGCTCCGCACCGACCGGGGCATTCCGCCCGCGTACCGCCTGCTCATCGTCGAGACGGCACACGACTGCGACCAGAAGGACGTCACGCCGGTCCTGATCGCCGCCATGCTGAAGGCGGAGAGCGACTTCGACCCGGACCTCTCGGACCCCGGCAACGACGAGTACGGGATCGCCCGCTGGACCCCGCGCGTGCTGCGCTGGTGGATGAACGAGGACGGCACCCCCGGCGAGACCGTCCCCCAGCCCCCCTTCCCACCCGCCGAGTCCATCCCGGCGATGGGCCGCTACCTGTGCTGGATCGCCCCGCGTCTGGACGCCCGCGTCCCGGGGGACCGCCGGGTCCTGATCGCCGCCGCGTACCGGACGTCGTACGCGACGGTGAACAAGGCGGGCGGCGTGCCGTCGCACGTGCGCGGATACGCCGACCGCATCGCCCACCACCTCCAGGAGTACGCGCCGCCCGGCAGGCGGTGAGTGCCTTCAACTCCCTGCGGCACACGGCCGGTTGGCGGCACCGCTCACCGCGGTGAATACTCCGCTCCCCCGATCCGGGCACGCGGCCCCGGCCCTGCCGCTGACCGCCCCGGCCTTCGCCGCGGAATCGGCGCCCGCGGTCTCCGCGGCGTCATGCCGCGCCGGGCCGGTACGGCGTGGGGAGCGGGCCGGAGGTGCTGCCGGCCCGCTCCGCCGTCGGCGTCGCGTCAGTGCCGGTGCCGGTGCCGGTGCCGGTGTCAGTGGAAGAAGTGGCGCGTGCCGGTGAAGTACATGGTGATACCGGCCTTCTGGGCCGCCTCCACGACCAGTTCGTCACGGACCGAGCCGCCGGGCTGGACCACTGCCTTCACGCCGGCCTCGGTCAGGATCTCCAGGCCGTCCGGGAAGGGGAAGAAGGCGTCGGAGGCCGCGTAGGAGCCCTGCGCGCGCTCGCCGCCCGCCCGTTCCACCGCCAGCTTCGCGGAGTCGACGCGGTTGACCTGCCCCATGCCGACGCCGACCGAGGCGCCGTCCTTGGCGAGCAGGATGGCGTTGGACTTGACGGCCCGGCAGGCCTTCCACGCGAAGGCGAGCTCCGCCAGCTCCTCGGCGCTCAGCGCCTCGCCCGTCGCCAGCGTCCAGTTGGCCGGGTCGTCGCCGTCGGCCTGGAGCCGGTCGGTGACCTGGAGCAGCGCGCCGCCGTCGATCGGCTTCACCTCGACGGGGGCCGTGGGGCCCTCTGGGCAGCGCAGCACCCGGATGTTCTTCTTCTTGGTGAGGGCCTCCAGGGCGCCGTCCTCGTAGTCCGGCGCGACGATGACCTCGGTGAAGATCTCCGCGACCTGCTCGGCCATCTCCTTGCTGACCGGGCGGTTGACGGCGATCACGCCGCCGAACGCCGACAGCGGGTCGCAGGCGTGCGCCTTGCGGTGCGCCTCGGCGACGTCCGCGCCGATCGCGATGCCACAGGGGTTGGCGTGCTTGATGATCGCGACGCAGGGCTCGGCGTGGTCGTACGCGGCACGGCGGGCGGCGTCCGTGTCCGTGTAGTTGTTGTACGACATCTCCTTGCCGTGCAGCTGCTCGGCCTCGGCCAGACCGCCCGTCCCGGAGACGTAGAGGGCCGCGGGCTGGTGCGGGTTCTCGCCGTAGCGCAGGGTGTGCTCGCGCTCCCAGGTGGCGCCGAGGAAGTCGGGGAACCGGGAGTCGTCGACCGGAGCGTAGGAGGAGGCGAACCATGAGGCCACCGCGACGTCGTAGGCGGCCGTGTGCTGGAAGGCCTCGGCGGCGAGGCGCTTGCGGGTGGCGAGGTCGAAGCCGCCGCTCCGGACGGCCTCGAGCACGTCGGCGTAGCGGGCCGGGCTGGTGACGACCGCGACCGAGGGATGGTTCTTGGCGGCGGCGCGGACCATCGAGGGGCCGCCGATGTCGATCTGCTCGACGCACTCGTCGGGAGAGGCACCCGAGGCGACGGTCTCGCGGAACGGGTAGAGGTTGACGACGACCAGGTCGAACGGCTCGACGCCCAGCTCGGCGAGCTGCTCTCGGTGACTGTCCAGGCGCAGGTCGGCGAGGATGCCGGCGTGCACGCGCGGGTGCAGCGTCTTCACACGGCCGTCCAGGCACTCGGGGAAGCCGGTGAGCTCCTCGACCTTGGTGACGGGGACGCCGGCAGCGGCGATCTTCGCGGCCGTGGAGCCGGTGGAGACGAGTTCGACACCGGCCTCGTCGAGCCCGCGCGCGAGGTCCTCGAGCCCGGTCTTGTCGTAGACGCTGACGAGCGCCCGGCGAAGGGGCCGCTTGTTGCTCTCGGCGGTCACTGGATAACTACCTTTCGTCCCTCGATGCGATAGCCGTTGCGGGCCAGGCGCCCCACGACCTCGACGAGCAGCCTTCGCTCGACTTCCTTGATGCGCTCGTGCAGAGCGCCTTCGTCGTCCTCGTCCCGGATTTCCACCACGCCCTGCGCGATGATCGGTCCGGTGTCGACGCCGTCGTCGACGAAGTGGACGGTGCAGCCGGTGACCTTGGCGCCGTACGCGAGCGCGTCCCGCACGCCGTGGGCTCCCGGGAAACTGGGCAGCAGGGCGGGGTGGGTGTTGACGAACCGTCCGCCGAACCGGGCGAGGAACTCCTTGCCGACGATCTTCATGAACCCGGCGGAGACGACGAGGTCGGGCTCGAATGCGGCGACGGCGTCGGCGAGCGCGGCGTCCCACTCCTCGCGGCTGCCGTGGTCCTTGACCTTGCAGACGAAGGTCGGCAGCCCGGCGCGCTCGGCGCGGGCCAGCCCCTCGATGCCCTCGCGGTCGGCGCCGACGGCCACGACCTCGGCCCCGTACTCCTGCGCGCCGGTGGCGGCGATCTCGTCGAGGAGCGCCTGCAGGTTGGTGCCGGATCCGGAGACCAGCACGACGAGGCGCTTGGCGCGCGGGGCCACGGGCTTGGCGGCCACGGTGGTGGGCCTTTCTCGGGGGAGCTTGGGTCCAGGCGGCCGACCCGGGCGTCTTGTGCGTTCATACGAATGCTTCGCGTCCCCGGATACGGGGAAGCCTACGAACCGGTCGACCGTCAGCAACGATACCGGCACACCGGGCGGCCCCCACGGGACGGGGGCGTGGCCGGAAGGTAGCGTCTGGGCGGAGCCGGTTCGGGAACGCCGTCCGGACGTGGCGCGTTCAGGAGATGACGGACCCGGAATCCGGCCCGTTCCTGTCCTGTCCATCCAGTCCCACTCAACTCAGTCCTACTCACCGACGGGAAGACGCTCACCTGATGCCGGACCGCAGTCTGCGACTCCTCACGTTCCCCCCGCTGTCGGCACAGGGAGGGGAGCGCGGCAGCGTGCTGCTGCGGGAGCGCCCCAGCTCACCGCCCGACGCGCCGTCGAGCGGTGACGGGCGGGAGGGCGGCTCCAAGGAGGACAATCCCTTCGCCCCACCGCCCGAGGGCACGCCGGACCGGCCCTGGCAACCGCGGCACCCGTCGGGCGACGACTCCCAGAACGGCGACGAGCGCGAGCGCTCCCCCTGGGGCAGTCAGTGGAGCGACCGGCAGCCCGGCCGCTCCCCCGGCGGCTTCGGTGAGCGCCCACGCGGCGGTCCCCAAGGGCAGGGCGGCCAGGGCGGGCCCGACCCGCGCCGGGATTTGACGGACCCTGCCCAGCGCCGCGCGCGCTACGCGCTGCTCTCGGGCATGTGGGCCTTCTTCTTCGCCCTCTTCAGCTGGCCGTACGTGGCACTGCTGCTCGGCGCGCTCGCCCTCTACTGGGGCATCAGCGCCCTGCGCGCGAAGCCCCGCAGGACCGATCCGGACTCCCCGGCCCCCGAGCCTTCGGGCCGCCCTCAAACGACGGCGGCCGTGAGCGGGCTGGTGACGGCGTCCCTGGCGATCGTTCTGGTCGCCGTGACCTTCACGGCGCAGCTGGTCTACCGCGACTACTACACGTGCATGAACGACGCCCTCACCAACCAGGCCGAGCAGTCCTGCGCGGACCTTCTGCCGAAGGAGCTGCGGGGGTTCCTGGAGACGAACGGCTGACGGTTCCGTCGCTTCACTGACCGTCCGGTTCCGGGGCGGCGTCCGGGCGGGGTGCGGAGTCGCTCCGCCGGTGGTCCTCGACGGCCGGGCCGGCCGTCAGGAAGCCGTACGGTTCGTACTCGGTGTCGTCCTGGCCCTGGCCCTTGCCCTGGTCCTGGCCCTGGTGGCGGAACGAGACGTCGTAGTCGAAGGGGGCGTAGGGGGCGTAGGGGGCGTACGGATCGTAGGGGTCGCGGGGCTCCTCCGGCGCGGGATCCGAGGTCCCCGGTGCCGTGCCCCGGCGGCTCCGCGAGGTGTCGGCCTCACCGGGCCGTTCGGCCCCGGTACGGGTGAACCAGCCGCGGCCCGACCCTGAGCCCTCGCGCGGTCGCCGGCCCCGGTGAGCGTCCCCTTCCGGCGTCCGCTCCCCTCGCCGTCCGCCGTCCCCCGGCCCCTCCTCCCCGGGCGTCCGGCATCGCCAGGCCCGTACGGCCACCGCCGTGGGAACGGCCACCAGCAGCATCCAGGCCAGCGACGCCGCCCCCACCTGCCACCACACCGGTCCGAAGCGGGCCAGCAAGGCGCCCCCGAGCGGCCCGCCCGACAGCGCGGCGAGACCGGTGAGCAGGGCCGCGCACAGCACCGCGGCCACTCCGGCCGCACGGGCGGTGCGCCCCGCCGACCAGGCGACGCCCCGCCCATGGCCCGGTCCGGTCCCGCCGCGTTCACCCGGCACCGCCCCCCGTGCCACGACCCGGCCGACCACCACCCCGGCGATCAACGGCACGACGCCGGCCATCCAGTGCACCGGCCGGCCCTCACCCGCCTCCGGTACCGCCGCCAGCAGCGGAAACGACGGCAGGAACGGGGCCGGCGCGGAGGACAAGGGGCCGACCGCGTGCCCGGCGCCCAGGGCGAAGCCGGGCCCGAGCGCGTACGCGGCGCCCCACACCGCCGCGTTCGGCACCAGGGCCGCACACAACAGCAGCACCGCGAACCGCCCCGACCAGCCCTCCGTCAGCCGGAGCAACGACCCCTGTGCCGTCGCACCGTGCACCACCAGCGACACGACCACCAGCAGCGCGCCGCCCCCGAGGAGCACGGCGAGCCCGGCCGCCACGGCCCGGGTGGCGACGCCCGGGCGCCCCCCGGGGCCGAGGACCAGCGGCCGTACGGCCGCCGGCACCACGCCCAGCAGCCGCCGCAGCGGCCCGCCCGGACGGCCGTACGCCGACCACACTCCCGCCGCCGCCGCGAGGACGGCGACCAGCGGTACGCACACCCCCGCCCACACGCACGACGGCCGCAGCGGGCCGCCGGCGGCGTACAGGGCGGCGGCCACGGCGACGGCCAGGTAGCCGAGGACGACGCCCGCCCACGCCGTACGGGCGGAGGCCGTCGGCGGCCCCGCGACCACGTCGACGGCCCCGGCCTCGTCCCCGAAGCCGTCGCCCCCGCTCCCCGGCCCGCCGTTCGCCGTGTCCCGCCCCGCCCGGTGCAGCAGCCAGGCCGGCAGGGCGAGCAGCAGCAGGGGCGCTACGCCCACGGGGGCGGGCACGCCGGAGAGCGTGTCGGTGCGGACCAGCTCGGCCCCGTGCGCCAGGAGCCACAGCGCCGCGGCCACGTGCAGGGCACCGCCGGGTCCGCTGTCGGGGTACGGCGAGGTGATCCACAGCATCGTCACCAGTACGGCGAACGACGCGAGCCCCAGGCCCGCCGCGGCCGCACCGCCGACGACGGCGTCGGCGAGTCCGGGCGAACGGCCGCGCAGCCGGGTGAGCAGGGGCGACGACGAACGACGGCGAACGGTCATCTCGGTCACGCCCGCCATGCTGCCAACGACACGCGCTTTCCCGTCGTAACAAGCGAACTACCGCTGTGTCGCTCAATATACGTTTATGTACTTTTCTGTACCGAGGGGCGCCCTGTGACACTGGGCGAGAACGCGAGGCGCGGGGCCGGCGGCAGCACGCTCGCCGAACGGAACGAGGACATCCGTTTTCTGACAGCCGATCAGGCCTTCGACGCGTTGTACTCCTGCTGCGCCCCGGCCCTGGTCCGGCAGACCTATCTGCTGACGGGCCGTCGTGAGCTGGCCCGGGAGGCGGTCGAGCGGGCCTTCCACACCGCCTGGCAGCGGTGGCCCGAGGTGGCCCGCGACCCCGACCCGGCGGGGTGGGTGCGCGCGGTGGCGTACGACTGCGCCCTCTCCCCGTGGCACCGGTTCCGCCTCCGTCACCGGCACCCCGAACCGCCGCCCTCCAACGCGTTCGACCGCGCGCTGATGGAAACCCTGCTGATGCTCCCGCCCTCGTACCGCCGCACCCTGCTGCTGTACGACGGAGTCGGTCTCGGCCTGCCGGAGACCGCGGCGGAGACGGAGGCGAGCACCCGCGCGGCCGCGAACCGGCTGATGCACGCCCGTGAGGCGGTCGCCGAGCGGCTGCCGGAGCTGGCGGATCCGGAGGTGCTCCACTGGCGGCTGGTCGAGCTGGCCTCCGCCGTACGGCTGCGGGCCGGGCGGCCGCTGGTCGTGCGGCACGGCGGTGAACGCCGGGCCCGTCTCTGGACCCGGGCCGCCATCGCGTTCACGACCGTCCTCATCGGGACGACGGCGCTCACCGTACGCACCGCACCGACCCGCTACGAGCCCCCGGTGCCCGCCGGAGAGACCGTCCAGGGCGTGCCCCCGCCGGTCGCGCCCGGACCCCTGTCGGAGTCGGAGCGGCAGCTGCGGGAGAAGCTGCGCACGGAGCAGCGGGGCGAGGCGGACCGCTTGCTGCCGCAGCCACGCTGACAGCGTGCGACGGGCTGACGACGTCCGATGTCACAGCAACAGCGGTGGGCCCGCCCCCCTTGCCGGGGGCGGGCCCACTGTCAGTCAGGAGTCGCCGAGCCGGCGACGCCGTGCTCAGCTGCCGAGAATGGCGCGCGCCAGCTTGGCCGTCTCGGTCGGCGTCTTGCCGACCTTGACGCCGGCGGCCTCGAGGGCCTCCTTCTTGGCCTGGGCGGTGCCCGAGGAGCCGGAGACGATGGCGCCGGCGTGGCCCATGGTCTTGCCCTCGGGGGCGGTGAAGCCCGCGACGTAGCCGACGACCGGCTTGGTCACGTTGTCCTTGATGAAGGCCGCGGCCCGCTCCTCGGCGTCGCCGCCGATCTCGCCGATCATGACGATCAGGTCGGTGTCGGGGTCGTCCTGGAAGGCCTTCAGGGCGTCGATGTGGGTGGTGCCGATGATCGGGTCACCGCCGATGCCGACGCAGGTCGAGAAGCCGATGTCACGCAGCTCGTACATCATCTGGTACGTCAGCGTGCCGGACTTCGAGACCAGGCCGATGCGGCCCGGCTTGGTGATGTCGGCCGGGATGATGCCGGCGTTCGACTGGCCGGGGGTGATCAGGCCGGGGCAGTTCGGGCCGATGATGCGGGTCTTGTTGCCCTTCTTGCCGGCGTAGGCCCAGAACGACGCCGTGTCGTGCACCGCGATGCCCTCGGTGATGACGACCGCGAGCGGGATCTCGGCGTCGATGGCCTCGACGACCGCGTCCTTGGTGAACTTCTCCGGGACGAAGATGACCGAGACGTCGGCGCCGGTCTTCTCGATGGCCTCCTTGACGGAGCCGAAGACGGGTACCTCGGTGCCGTCGAAGTCGACGCTGGTGCCCGCCTTGCGGGGGTTCACGCCACCGACGATGTTGGTGCCGGAGGCCAGCATGCGCTTGGTGTGCTTCTGGCCCTCGGAGCCGGTCATGCCCTGGACGATGACCTTGGATTCCTTGGTGAGGAAGATAGCCATGGTGTTGTGTGACCTCGTCCCTTACTTCGCGGCAGCAGCCAGCTCGGCGGCCTTGTCGGCCGCGCCGTCCATGGTGTCCACGCGCTGCACGAGCGGGTGGTTGCGGTCGTCCAGGATCTGGCGGCCCAGCTCGGCGTTGTTGCCGTCCAGACGCACGACCAGCGGCTTGGTGACCTCCTCGCCCTTGGACTCGAGGAGCTCCAGGGCCTGCACGATGCCGTTGGCGACGGCGTCGCAGGCGGTGATGCCGCCGAAGACGTTGACGAAGACGGACTTGACGTCCGGGTCGCCGAGGATGATCTCCAGGCCGTTCGCCATGACCTCGGCGGAGGCGCCGCCGCCGATGTCGAGGAAGTTGGCGGGCTTGACGCCCTTGTGGGCCTCACCGGCGTACGCGACGACGTCCAGGGTGCTCATCACGAGACCCGCGCCGTTGCCGATGATGCCGACCTCGCCCTCGAGCTTCACGTAGTTCAGGCCCTTGGCCTTGGCGGCCGCCTCGAGCGGATTGGCGGCGGCCTTGTCGTGGAGCTCCTCGAACTCGGGGTGGCGGAACTCGGCGTTCTCGTCGAGCGACACCTTGCCGTCGAGGGCGATGACGTCACCGGAGGCGACCTTGGCCAGCGGGTTCACCTCGACCAGGAGGGCGTCCGACTTGACGAAGGTGTCCCACAGCTTGATCAGGACGTCCGCGACCTTGTCCGCGACCTCGGCCGGGAACTTGGCGGCGGCCACGATCTCCTGGGCCTTGGCCTTGTCGACACCGTCGATGGCGTCGATGGCGATCTTGGCGACGGCCTCCGGGCGGGTGGCGGCCACCTCCTCGATCTCCATGCCGCCCTCGACGGAGGCGATGGAGAGGAAGGTGCGGTTGGCGCGGTCCAGCAGGAAGGAGACGTAGTACTCCTCCAGGATCTCCGGAGCCGTCTCGGCGATCATCACCTTGTGGACCGTGTGGCCCTTGATGTCCATGCCGAGGATGTCCGTCGCGCGGGCGACGGCCTCGTCCGCGGTGGCGGCGAGCTTCACGCCACCGGCCTTGCCACGGCCGCCGACCTTCACCTGGGCCTTGACGACGGACTTGCCACCGAGGCGCTCGGTGGCTGCGCGGGCCGCCTCAGGCGTGTCGATGACTTCACCGGCCAGCACCGGTACATCGTGCTTGGCGAAGAGGTCCCTCGCCTGGTACTCGAACAGGTCCACGCGCTTCCGTCCCTATCAGTGATCGCGGTTCGTTGGATGCGTGGGCGTGCCGCGAAGGGCAACGTGACGTCCGCATGTGTCACAAGGGAGGCGCACACGGTGTCCGAGCGCGCGGCATGTCCGTCTCGCAGGTTATCCCCGCTTGCGGAGCCGCTCTAAATCGAGGGTCACACCTGAGCGGTGATACCTGTCACATGATGCCGCGCTCTCTGGCACGGCGTGCCTGAGATGAGGGACCTCACCGGGCTGGGGTTGGCCCGGTGAGGTCCGCCTGACACCGCCGGAGGTGCGCGCAGGTCCTGGTCGGGGCCTGTCTCTCCGGGGCGTGGGGCGGCCGGTCCCCACCCCTATGGGGACCGGCCGCCCCGTCCGCGAGCCATCGCGGCCTCGGACGACCGACGGTTTTCGGCCGCCCGGGGCCGATGCCTCGCGGAGTCGGGGGGTGAGGGCGCAGTGCGCCTGGGCTAGCCGGGGAAGAGGGGGATGTCCCGGTGGCGCTCCCGGACTTCGGCCGCGTGGGAACGGGCCACGGCGTCGGACACGAGTCTCAGCGGCGCGCGGAGGCCCGGAGCGACGGCGTGCGCGTCTGCGTGGCGTGGAGTGCCGTTGTCGGCCATGGCACGGTGGCCGAGCGCGCCGTCGGGGCGGCCGGGGTGCGCGGGGCCGCCCGGGGCGGGTCCGACGTGCTGTGCACGTCTGTCGCCGTCTGGGCGGCTCGCGGCGAGTACGTGATCGGCGCAGGCGGCTCGGCGGTACGCGTCGCCGCCGGGTGCCTTGGCGTCCGCCGCGGCGGCGGTGCGGCGCTCGGACCGGGCGGCCGTGCGGGGCGCGTCAGCCGACGGTGCCGTCACCTCGCCCAGGACGGCAGGCTCGTCCGTGACCGGGGCGGGGAGCGGACTGCCCGGGAGACCGGGGCGGCTCGGCACTTCGGGGAAAGCAGGCGCTCCTGGCAGGGCACCGACGCCTTCGGGGAGCGGGGGCGGAGGCGGGGTACCGGGGAGCCCGGGGAGCCCGGGGAGCTCGGGGAGCTCGGGGAGGATGGACAGCTGGGGCAACGCCGGCAGGGCGGACAGAACTGGAAGCTTCGGCAGCGCCGGCCGGTCGGGCGGCAGTCCCGGAAGAACCGGAAGCTCGGCCAGCGCCGGCGGTTCGGTCGGAACCAGAAGCTCCGGCACCATCGGCCGTTCGGGCAGCACCAGAAGGACCGGAAGCTCGGGCAGCGCCGGCGGTTCGGTCGGAACCAGAAGCTCCGGCACCATCGGCCGTTCGGTCGGGGCTGCCGGTTCCGGCTGGGTCGGCGGTTCTGGCGAGGTTGGACGCGTCGGTGACTTGGGCGGCGGGGGCGAAGACGGCGAGGGCTCGTCCGCCCGCAGATCCCCCAGCCGCCTGCTCACGGCCTCCCCGGCATCACCGGCCACCCGCACGGCCCGCTCCCCCGCGGCTCCCACTATGCGGCCACGGCCGCCTGCCGACTCGGAACGAGGACCCTTCGGCTCACTCCGGTCGGCCGGGGTGTGCGCGTCAGGCCGGACGTGGGTCCGCTCATCGCCGACGACCCTCGCCACCGTGCTGTCCGCCACCCCCCGCACGGCATCCGCCGCGCACGCCCGTCCCGCGCACAGCAACCCGAGGACGAACATCCCGCCCGCCAGCAGCGCCCCCTGGAACGCCCGCCGGAGCGCACGCCGTCCCGCCGCCGTACGCAGCATGCGCACGGCGGCACCAGGCAGGACTGCTGACCAGGTCAAGAGGGGGAGCTTCCTCCCGTGCGGCGGAACGAGTCGGCACAACGCGGTACTGCCCGGCGCCGCGCGACGCACCGCCGAGCAGGCGCCGATCCTCGCACGGGAGTGCGGAGGTCGCGCAAGCCCTTACCGACCGATGGGCCGTCATATCCGTTGCCCGGGACGAGACAGGGCGACGGCGCGTCGACCTGACATCGCGTCACGCGACGTCCGGTATCGGCAGCGGACGCTTCTCGATCGCCGCCGCCATCACCTCCGGGAAGAGATCGGGCGTACAGGCGAAGGCCGGCGCCCCCAGCGCGGCCAGCGCGGCAGCGTGCTCCCTGTCGTACGCCGGCGCGCCCTCGTCCGAGAGGGCCAGCAGTGTCACGAACTGCACCCCCGACGCCTTCATCGCCGAGACCCGCTTGAGCATCTCGTTCCGTATGCCCCCTTCATAGAGGTCGCTGATCAGCACGACCACCGTCTCCGCGGGCCGGGTGATCTGCGACTGGCAGTAGGCGAGTGCCCGGTTGATGTCCGTGCCGCCACCCAACTGCGTTCCGAACAGGACGTCGACGGGGTCGTCGAGCTGGTCCGTGAGGTCGACGACCGCCGTGTCGAAGACGACGAGTCGCGTGGAGATCGTCCGCATCGAGGCGAGCACCGCTCCGAACACCGATGCGTACACGACCGATGCCGCCATGGATCCCGACTGGTCGATACAGAGGATGACCTCCTTCTTCGTGGACTGGGATGCCCGCCCGTATCCGACGAGCCGCTCCGGCACGACGGTCCGGTACTCGGGCAGGTAGTGCTTGAGGTTGGCCGCGATGGTGCGGTTCCAGTCGATGTCGTGGTGGCGGGGCCGGTTGATACGGGCGCTGCGGTCCAGCGCGCCGGTGAGGGTGGCCCGGGTGCGGGTGGCGAGCCGCCTCTCGAGGTCCTCGACGACCTTGCGCACGACGGCCCGTGCCGTCTCCTTCGTCGTTTCCGGCATGGCCTTGTTGAGGGACAGCAGGGTGCCGACGAGGTGCACGTCGGCCTCCACCGCCTCCAGCATCTCCGGCTCCAGCAGCAGCGTGGCGAGACCGAGCCGGTCGATGGCGTCGCGCTGCATGACCTGCACGACGGAGGACGGGAAGTACCTCCGGATGTCCCCGAGCCAGCGCGCCACGGACGGGGCCGAGGCCCCGAGCCCCGCTGAACGTTCCCGGCCCGACTGCGGCTTCTCCCCTTTTCCGTAGAGCGCGGTGAGGGCTCCGTCCATGGCCGCGTCCTGTCCGGAGAGCGCGCACCCGGTGCCGTCCGCAGCGCCGCCCCCGAGCACGAGCCGCCACCGCCGCAACCGCTCCTGCGCCGGGCCCGTCTCCACCACCTCGGCCGTCACTCGTGACCTCCCCTGCTCGGTCGTTCCCACAGCGGGATCACCGGCACGGTCGCCACCGGCCGTCGTTCGATCCTCGGTCCGTTTCCGCCGGTGTCCCGCATGTCCGGCCTCGCCGCCGGTCTCCTCGGCCCCTGCGCCGTCATCCCGTCACCCCCACCAGATCGGTGTCGCCGATGTCTTCCTCCACTTCGTCCAGCCCGAGCAGCAGCCGCACGACCGGCAGTACGGCGTCCGCGCGCGCCTGGTCGAGACCGGCAGCGAAGCCGGGTATGCCGGGGCCGGTTCCTGTCGCACCGCCCGCCGCTCCCGGCCCTCGCCGGACCAGTTCGCCGAGGGTGCGGCGCACCCCGGGCTCATACGCCGAGAACGTCCGCCGCAGCAGGGGCAGCACGTCCGTGAACGCCTCCGCCGGTACGCCGGTCAGCCATGCGTCGACCAGCCCGAGCAGCCGCTCGTCGTGCACCAGGAGCATCCCGCCCCCGGGGCCTCCTCCGACGAAGCCCTCGATCCACGCGGCGGCGTCGGCTGGGGGCGTGCCCGGCGAGAGGACGAGCCCCATGAGCCGCGCCGCGTCCTCCTGGGCCAGCTCCCCGTCGTCGAGCAGGAGACGCACGGCACGCCCCCGGATCACCCCGGGCACGGTGTCCCGCGCGCCCAGTACACGCAGCACCGAACGCCACCGGACCCTCAAGTGGTCCTGTCCCGCCGCGGGAGCGTCCTGCAGAAGTCCCACGGCACCGTGAACGGCGTCGACATGGCCCCGCATCTCCTGCGCCGCGTCCGCGTCGAGCGCGGCGCACGCGGGCGGAAGGCCGACGAAGACCCGTTCGGCCAGGCCGGCGGCGACCTCTGCCAGAGCCCCGGTGTCCGTACCGCGCACATCGCCGTAGCGCAGGGCACGGACCAGAGCCGGCAGCGCCCGGGCGAGGTGCCCGACGTCCGCGTCGAGGGCCGCACGGTCGGCGAGGATCCGCATCACCACGGGCAGAGCGTCGGAGAGTTCGGCCAGCAGGCAGCGCTCGGCGAGCGCGGTGACGTCGGCGAGCCCCTGCGCCGCGACGGCGTCCGCCTCGGCCTTGGCGGTCGCCGCGGACAGTACCGTCGTCCCCCATACCCCCGCCTCGGCGACCCGCACCGACAGCTCGGGCTCCCAGCGCAGCCGCCACGTCTCCCGGAACGTGCCCGTACTGCCCCGCGAGGCGGCCGGTTCCCCCCAGGCGACCCCGAGCAGCCGCAGCCGGTGCAGCAGTCTGCTGCGAGCGGCGTCGTTCTCCTTGCGCAGGTCGAGCTCCAGTTCCCGCTCCAGCGCCTCGGGTTTCAGCCGCAGCCGGCGCTGGAGACGGGCGAGGTCCCGCTGCAGCGGAACCGCCGGCGCCGCCGACGGCACCTCCCCCAGCACGTCCCCCACGACCAGCCGGTCCTGGACCAGCGCCAGCGGCACGTCCGAGCCCTCGCACATCACCGCCCGCACCGCGTCGGTCGTCTCGCTCAGGCCGGGCAGCGGACGGCCGCGCATCGCGGCGAGCGTCTCGGCCAGCCGCACCGCCTCGATGACGTGCGCGGAGGAGACGATCCGGTCCTCGGCGCGCAACAGCCCCGCCACCTTGGTCATCCACCGCTCGACCGGCCGGTCCGGCGCAGTGAACAAGTGCCCGTACCAGCCCGGCGATTCGATGCCGGCGCCGTACCCGCTGAACCTCGACAGCCTGCGGTGGGTCCACGGCACCCAGGTCATGTCCGTCTTGACCTTGGCCAGCCCTTTCAGCAGCGCCTTGTCGGCTGCCACGGTCGCCTTCTGCCGCAGCGCGGGCACGTGCCAGGCCCCGCACACGACGGCCACGCCGTCCTCGAACTCCCGCTGCGCGGCCCTCACCTGGAGCCGCATGTACGCCTCCCGCACCAGGTCACG
The DNA here is from genome assembly GCF_014651075.1 of Streptomyces djakartensis. Classification (GTDB taxonomy): domain Bacteria; phylum Actinomycetota; class Actinomycetes; order Streptomycetales; family Streptomycetaceae; genus Streptomyces; species Streptomyces djakartensis. Next base: position 379,089 of record NZ_BMWE01000001.1, read on the forward strand.
GTCGTGTCCCCCGCTGCCGTAGGTCTCCCGCAACGCCCCCATGGCCTCCTCGAGCACGGTGAACGGCGCGAGCGCGTCCCCCTTCCCCGCGCCCCGGTGCTCGACGACGTCCTCCCACCAGCGCTCCGGGTCGTCGTAACCGGCGGCCTCGGCGAGCACACCGAGCGGGTCGATCCGCACGTCGGCGGAGGCGGGAGCGGAATCGGGGCCGGCGGCGGAATCAGGGCCGGCGGAATCGGGGGCGGGCGCGGAGTCACCGGCGGCGTCGGTGTCCAGGGGGCGCTCGCCCGCGACGCCCGCCTCGCCCTCCTGCCTTCCCCAGGCCAGCGTGTGGGTGGCCGGCAGGTCGATGAAGCGGGCCGGGACCTCGTGGTCCTGGGCCCAGCGGATGGCGACCCACTCGGGGGAGAACTCGGCCAGCGGCCAGAACGCCGAGCGGCCGGGTTCGTCCACGGCATGGGCGAGCAGCGCGACCGGCGGCCGCATCTCCTCATCGGCGGCGAGCGGAATCAGGGCGTCGGCCTCCGGCGGCCCCTCGATCAGCACGACCCGCGGCCGGGCCTCCTCCAGCGCCGCCCGCACCGCTCGCGCCGATCCCGGCCCGTGATGCCGCACTCCGAGCAGCAACGGCCCTGCCCCGGCCCTCCGGCTCACAGCGCTTGCCCCGCCCGTCACTTCGCCCCCCTCGCGATCCCGATGTACCGGCAGAGACCTTCAGCAACCGTCCCCCCGCCCTCCAAGGCCTCCGGCCGCGTATCGCTCACACGCTCACCTCCCGGCAGGCCCGGTAGAAGTCCTTCCAGCCGTCCCGCTCACGGACGACCGTCTCCAGGTACTCCTGCCAGATGACACGGTCCGCCGCCGGATCGCGGACCACCGCGCCGAGGATGCCCGCGGCGACGTCTCCCGGCCGCAGCACGCCGTCGCCGAAGTGGGCCGCCAGGGCGAGTCCGTTGGTGACAACGGAGATCGCCTCGGCCGTGGACAGCGTGCCGCTGGGTGACTTGAGCTTCGTGCGCCCGTCGGCCGTGACCCCGTCGCGCAGCTCGCGGAAGACCGTGACGACACGGCGGATCTCGTCCAGGCCGTCGGGCGCGGCCGGCAGGTCGAGGGAGCGGCCGATCTGGTCGACGCGGCGCGAGACGATGTCGACCTCGGCCTCCGGGCTCTCGGGCAGCGGCAGCACGACCGTGTTGAAACGGCGGCGCAGGGCGCTGGACAGCTCGTTGACCCCGCGGTCCCGGTCGTTGGCCGTGGCGATCAGGTTGAAGCCGCGGACCGCCTGGACCTCCTGGCCCAGCTCCGGTATCGGCAGCGTCTTCTCGGAAAGGACCGTGATGAGCGTGTCCTGCACGTCGGCCGGAATGCGGGTCAGCTCCTCGACGCGGGCCGTCATTCCCTCGGCCATGGCCCGCATGACCGGGCTGGGCACGAGGGCGTCACGGCTCGGGCCGTGGGCGAGCAGCTGCGCGTAGTTCCAGCCGTAGCGGATGGCCTCCTCCGGGGTGCCGGCGGTGCCCTGCACGAGCAGCGTGGAGTCGCCGCTGACCGCCGCGGCCAGGTGCTCGGACACCCAGGTCTTCGCCGTGCCCGGGACGCCGAGCAGGAGCAGGGCGCGGTCGGTGGCGAGCGTGGTGACGGCTACCTCGACGATGCGGCGCGGGCCCACGTACTTCGGTGTGATCACCGTGCCGTCCGGCAGTGTGCCACCGAGCAGGTATGTCGCGACGGCCCACGGCGACAGCTTCCAGCGGGCCGGGCGCGGACGGTCGTCCTGCGCGGCCAGCGCTGCGAGTTCGTGGGCGAAGGCGTCCTCGGCGTGCGGTCGCAACGCCTGGGCCGGCTCCGTCTCCTCCGCTTCGGCGGATGTCGGCTCAACGGACACAGTCATGGCAAAGTCCCCCTCCAGCTCGGCCGGTTCGGATCTGGCGTCCACGTTGCACCACGCCACTGACAATGCGTTCCGACCTGCGCAAACGCCCCGCCGAGACCGTTCGCGGACCCGATTGTCAGTGGCGGGATCTACCTTCGGTGGCATGACTCAGCAGGGGGTGCGCTGGACCACGGACCAGGTGCTGGCACTGGCGCCTGACGCCGCATCACGCAAAGCGGGCAGCAAACTCGGCACGGCGGGGCCGTGGACCGAGGCGGGCAGTTCCGACGAGGGGACGGTGTGGGGGCTGTGCAAGGGCAGCGGAAGCAAGCCGTATCAGACGGTCGTCGACATCGCGGACGCCTCCGGGCCCGCGTACAAGTGCAGTTGTCCGAGCCGCAAGTTCCCGTGCAAGCACGCTCTCGGGCTGCTGCTGCTCTGGGCGGGCGGCGGCGGGGCGGTGCCGGAGGGCAAGGCACCGGAGTGGGCCGCGCAGTGGACAGCGGGCCGGCGCGAGCGCGCCGGGGTGAAGAGGGCCGGGGGCAGCCCGGGGTCGCCGTCCGGGTCCGCTGATCCGGAGGCGGCGCGGCGCCGGGCGGAGCGCCGGGCCGAGCGGGTCACGGCGGGTGCGGTGGAGCTGGAGCAGCGCCTGGCCGACCTGGTGCGCGGCGGTCTGGCGACGGCGGAGCAGTCCGGCTACGGCCTCTGGGAGGAGACGGCTGCCCGGATGGTCGACGCCCAGGCGCAGGGTCTTGCCGGCCGGGTCCGGGAGTTGGGGGTCATCCCGTCCACGGGGCCGGGCTGGCCGGTGCGGCTGCTGGAGGAGTGCGCGTTGCTGCATCTGCTCGGCCAGGGCTGGCTGCGCCGCGAGCGGCTGCCGGCCGGGCTCGCCGCCACGGTCCGTTCGCGGATCGGTCTGCCGGCCTCCGCGGACGGGCCGCCGGTCCGGGACCGCTGGCTGGTGCTCGCCCAGTACGACACGGCGGACGCGCGCCTGACGACCCGCCGGATCTGGCTGTACGGCGCCGGCACACGGCGCACGGTGCTGCTCCTCTCCTACGGTGTGGCCGGCCGCGCCCCGGAGCCGGCGCTGCCGGTGGGGCTGACCCTGGAGGCCGAGGTGTGCTCCTATCCGGGCGCGGGGCAGCCGCGGGTGGCCCTGGGCGAACGGTTCGCCCCGCCCGCGCCGGCGCGGATCCGTCCGCAGGGGGTGACGACGTCCCGGGCGGCGGCTCGTTACGGCGACGCCCTGCGCGACGATCCGTGGCTGGAGTCCGTCCCGGTGACGCTGGACCGGGTCATCCCCACCCCCGACCGCGACTCGTGGCAACTGGCGGACGCCGACGAGGACGCGGCCTTGCCGCTCACTCCCGCCGCGCGCTCCCGGCCCGGCCTGTGGAGGCTCGTCGCCCTGTCGGGCGGCGCCCCGGTCAGAGTCTTCGGCGAATGCGGCCACCAGGGTTTCAGCCCGCTGACGGCCTGGCCCGACGGCCCGGGCGAGGCGGTGGCGTTGTGCTGAGGCGACGGCGCTCCCGCGTCTTCGGCCCGGCTCACCCTGCTCACGAATCCGCGCATTCTTCAGGCAACACGGGACAACCGATCAGGGTGAGTCTTCAACCACCCACGGGCGTCCCACGGAAAGGACCCGCATGAACAGGACTTCCGCTCCTGTAGGCGCGCCCGCCGCGGGCGCCTGGGAGGGACTGGTCACCACGGCGCTGCTGGGCACGGACCGGCGCAGCACGCCGGGCGCCGGACCGGGGCCCGAGGCGCCGGTGGCCCTGCTGGACGCGGCGGCCGTGGAGACCGTACGACGACGGGCCGGCCTGCGCCCGGCGCGGGCGGCGGAGCGTCCGCGACCGGCCCCGGAGGACCCCCGTCCACCGCTGCCGCCGGCGGCCGCCCGCAGACTGGCGATGCTGCTGGCCGACCGTCCCGGCGTGTCCGGGGGCGGACGCCGCGGGGCCGCGCCCGACCTGATGGAGTTGCTGCCGCAGTGGCTCGCTGCGGCGAACGCACGGGGTTTCGCGCCGCCCCCGCAGGTGCTGCCCGCGCTGCTGGACGCGGCCCGGGGCCGTACCGACCTGCGCCCGCCGGTGCTGGAGTTCGCTGGGCCACGGGCGCTGTGGCTGGCGCGGCTGAACCCCGACTGGCGGTTCGCCCTGCGCTCGGCTCCGGGCGGCGGAGCGGCCCTGCCGCACCTCGAGGACGACGACACGGTCCGGCGGTTGTGGCAGGAAGGCCTGTTCGCCGAACGGGTCGCCCTCCTGTCCGCCCTGCGCTCCCGCCAACCGTCCGCCGCACGGGACCTGCTGGCGACGACGTGGGCGACGGAACGGGCCGAGGACCGGCTGATGTTCCTCGACTCCCTGCGCTCGGGCCTGGGCCCGGAGGACGAGGCGTTCCTGGAACAGGCCCTGGCCGACCGCAGCCGCAACGTCCGGGCGACGGCGGCGGAACTCCTGTCGGCGCTGCCCGGTTCGGCGCTCGCCGGGCGGATGGCGGTCAGGGCCGAGGCGTGCGTGGCGGTCGACCGCACACAGAGCACGCCGGCCATCGCCGTCGAGGCGCCGCACGAGTGCGATCCGGGCATGGAGCGCGACGGTGTCGTGGCGAAGGCGCCCGCGGGCCGGGGCGAGCGGTCCTGGTGGTTCGGCCAGTTGGTGGAGGCGGCACCGCTCGCGACGTGGTCACGACGGCTGGGCGGGCGGACGCCCCGCGAGATCGTGGCGCGGCCGGTGGCGGACGGCTGGCAGGGCGAACTGCACGCGGCGTGGTGCCGGGCCGCGGTGCGTCAGCAGGACGCCGAGTGGTCGCGGGCGCTGCTGGGAGAGCCGTCGGCGCCGGAGGCGGGCGGTCCGGGCGCGGTGTCCCTGGCCGAACGCGCCAAGCTGCTCGGCACACTGCACGCCGATGAGCGGGCCGAGTGGGTCGCCGGTTTCATAGCGACGCACGGCTTGTCCGAGGCATTCCAGCTGCTCGGGGTGTGCGCGGTGCCGTGGGCGGCGCCGCTCGGCCGGGCGGTGGTGGACGCTCTCAACATCGCTCGGGACGCGGGGAGTTATCCATGGAGTTTCAGCGGAGTCATGGGCCTGGCCGAGCGCTGCCTCGACCCGTCCGAGGCCGGCCGTCTCGACGCGCTGCTGGCCGTACCGGACGAACCGGAGAGCGCGTCGCCCGGCGCCGGCGGCTACTGGGCGGAGTCCTTCCAGCGCCTGGCCACGACGCTGCGCCTGCGCGCGGCGATGGCCGAGGAGCTGGGAGCGCCGTAGTCCCGGCCGGTGCCTCGACCGACGTCCGCACCGTGGTGAGGGACGCGGCGAGGTCCCGGGCTCACGCCGGCCGCCCTCCGGCGGCGACGAAGGTCACGGCGCGCCCGCGCCCGCGCCCGCACCCAGGCCTATGCCTATGCCTATGCCTGAGCCGGCTGGCGTGCGTTCGCTCGGACCCAGTCCACGATCGACGCCGTCGTCGCGCCGGGCGTGAAGATCTCCGCGACGCCCTTCTCCTTCAGCAGGGGGATGTCCGCCTCGGGGATGATTCCGCCGCCGAAGACCAGGATGTCCTCCGCGTCACGCTCCCTGAGCAGGTCGATCACCGCCGCGAAGAGCGTGTTGTGCGCGCCGGAGAGGATGGACAGCCCGATCGCGTCGGCGTCCTCCTGAAGCGCGGTGTCGACGATCTGTTCGGGAGTCTGGTGGAGTCCGGTGTAGATGACCTCCATACCGGCGTCGCGCAGGGCCCGCGCGATCACCTTGGCCCCGCGATCGTGACCGTCGAGCCCCGGCTTGGCCACCACCACGCGGATCGGACCGGCTGCCACACCCATCACTGCCTCCATGAAGCGACTACATCCATCCGTATCGACAAGTACCGCACACATCGCGCGCGCCGTACACGCCGCACCGCACGGACACGGCGCCACAAACCGTCCGGGCAAGTGAACGAACGTTATCTCCAGCATCCCGTACCCGGCAGTTTCGCAGCGTGGAGCGAGGGGGAAATCACACGGTGGGACACGTTCGCCGCGCACCGTTCCGAGCTCTCGCGGCCTGAGCGCCGCACTCTCGCGCGGCACTCGGGCCGCGGCGGAACCAAGCGCAAGGGGAGCCGCGACGAGGTCGCCGTACCGCCGCTTCACCCGTCAAGCACACCGGCGGCGCGGCTCTTCGGCGAGGGCACGCGGGACACGCAGGGCACGCACAGCACGCAGGGCAGGCACGGCGCACCAGCGGGGAGCTCGGTCGCTGCGACAGGGGACCCCGTCGCATCACTGGCGTCACACCCGCCCCACGCCGCGCCCCGTCCCCTCGGCTCACGCGGCTCGCGCGTTCCTCGCCGGCCGTCTTCGCAGCTGCTTTCCACGAGGGCACACGGGGGGCGACCGTCCTCCCGCGTGCCGACAGGAGGTCGGCCATGAAGGTCACCGGGGTCGCTCTGCCCTTTCTTCCGTACTGCCGGCGCCTGCTGCCCAGCCGGCTGGCGGGACTCTCCGTGGCGCTGCTGAAGGCCACCGCCCTGGAGATCGCGATCCTGGCCGGGCATCTCCTCCTCTATCCCTCCGGCATCGCCCAGGAACGACGGGCCCCCGCCCCGGCCCTGCCCGCGGACGGCGCCGCTCAACTGCCCAGCGAGGCCAAGCCCCCGGTCGTCCTGCTGCACGGCTTCATCGACAACCGCTCGGTCTTCGTCCTGCTGCGCCGCAGCCTCGCCCAGCACGGCAGGCAGCAGATCGAGTCCCTCAACTACTCGCCTCTGACCCGCGACATACGCGTGGCGGCCGAGCTGTTCGGCCGGCACATCGAGGAGGTCTGCGAACGCACCGGCGCCGAGCGGGTGGACGTCGTGGGACACAGCCTCGGTGGCCTGATAGCGCGTTACTACGTGCAGCGGCTCGGCGGAGACGCCCGCGTCCGGACGCTGGTGACACTCGGCACGCCGCACTCCGGAACCCGAGTGGCGCCCCTGGCCGACGCGCACCCCATCGTGCGCCAGATGCGCCCCGGCTCACCGGTGCTCGAGGAGCTCACCCGGCCGGCGCCGGGCTGCCGCACGCACTTCGTGGGCTTCTGGAGCGACCTGGACACCGTGATGGATCCGGTGGAGACGGCCCGCATCGACCATCCCGATCTGACGGCCCAGAACGTGCACGTGACCGGCATCGGCCATCTCGCCCTGCCCGTACACCCCACCGTCGCCAACGGCATACGACAGATCCTCGACACGGCCCGCCCGGGCGAACCGTCCACCGGCCACGCCGACGGTCTGACCGTGGCCTGAAACCGGCCACTCCCCGGCCCGCCGACTCGGCCCGCCGACTCCTCATACAACCGACGCCCCGCGCCGCAGACCCATTCAGCCTCGAACAAACTTCGAACGCAAGGCCAAGCCCGCGCCCGCAGTCCGCCAAAACACGGCCGAATGCCCGTTTCCTGCGTGGGCGAAACCTGCCGAAGATTGTCGCGCCCGCGTACCGCCGGGTACAGTCGCCGCACTGCTCTGGCAGCCCCTGTTGTCGAGGCGAAAGAGAAGTTGGTGAACGACCGTCACCCGTCGGGGACCCTGCCCCCGGCTTCGGCTTCCGACGCCGACTCGGCGCACTATGCGCCGTACGGCACCCAGGAAGCCCAGTACGGCGACCTCACCACGTACGGCGACTACGCCGCCACTGGTTTTGACACCACCGGCACCGACGGCGCCGGTTTTGGCCCCACCAGTCACGCCACCGCCACCTTCGCCGCCGACCCCCTCTTCGGTGATATGCCGGGCAGCGGCCACGACACAGGCACGTACGACACCGGCCACTGGCCCACCGGCACCCACGAGAACCCGCACTACGACGCGTACGCGGCCCAGCACCACGCCGCCTACGACACCGGCGTGTACGACACGACGAGCTGGACGACCGGGCAGCCCCTCCCGGTCATCCCGCCGCAGGCCACCTCCCCGGACTCGACCGGGCAGTGGGACACCGGCGCCTGGCACCAGCCCGACCGGTCGGCCGATCCGGCCGACCGGACCCAGCAGTGGGAATGGGGCACGCAGACCTTCGACACCGGCACCTACGACGCCACCCAGTGGAACGTCGACGGCGCCGCGGCACCGGCTCCCGAGGCGTACGAGCAGCACGCTGAAACCTTCGACCAGCACGAGACGGCGACGTTCGAGCAGGTCGCGTTCGACGAATCCACCGGGGCGGTTTACCACGAGCCCGGCACGGAGGACGGAGAGCCGGCCACGACCGGCGAACCGGCCACCGCCGCCCCGCTCCTGGACGGCCAGGAGGAAACCGCCTCGGCCACGCCCACCCGGGCGGCCTCGCGCGCCGCGTCCCGTTCCCGTCGCCGCACGCCCCCCAAGCGCTCGGCGCTGATGACCATCGCGGTGCCCTCCGCGTGCGTGATGGGCGTCGCGGGAATCGCCGCCGCCTCCGTCGGCAGCCTCACCGAGGACAGCGCCGCCGAGGCGCAGACGACCGCGGCGGACGCCCAGCCGGTCAAACCGGCCGCCGCCAACAACAAGCTCGACACCCAGCTGCAGAGCCTCTCCGCGAGTGCCGACGACTTCGCGGACCGGGCCAGCCGAACGCAGGAGCGCATCGACCTCAAGGCCCAGCAGGCGGCCGAGCGGAAGCGCGCGGCGGAGGAGGCGGCCCGCAAGGAGCGGCTGCGTCCGAAGTTCGCCCTGCCGGTCGCCCGCCACGGACTCAGCGCGCAGTACGGCCAGTCCGGTATCAACTGGATGTCGCTGCACACCGGCATCGACTTCCCCGTGTCGTACGGCACGAGCGTGATGGCCGCGACCGACGGCACCGTCCGTACCCAGTGGAACAGCGCGTACGGCAACATGCTGATCCTGACCGCGAAGGACGGCACGGAGACGTGGTACTGCCACCTCTCCACCTACACGGTCCCCTCCGGTACGACCGTGAAGGCCGGCGATCCGATCGCGCGCTCCGGAAACTCCGGCAACTCGACCGGCCCTCATCTGCACTTCGAGGTACGCCCGGCCGGCGGCTCGCCGATCGACCCGCTCCCGTGGCTGCTCAGCCACGGCATCGACCCGAGGTAACGCCACGGCGCCCCCGCTCGCGCGAGCGGGGGGCCGGCCGTCCTCCCGGCTAGAGCTTCTCCACCGGCGCGTAGCGCAGCAGCAGCCGCTTCGGCTTGGTGTCCCCGAAGTCGATCGTCGCCTCGGCGTTGGCACCCGTGCCCTTGACCGCGACGACGGTCCCGAGCCCGAACTGGTCGTGTGTGACCCGGTCACCGACCGCCAGTGCCACGACCGGCTTCTCGGACGTCCGGCGCGTGGCGAACCCGGACGCGCCCGAGGCCGACGAACGCGAGCGGGACGACGACAGCGAAGCCGCCACCGCCGAGACCGGCCCGGAGGACGCGGGCGCGGTCGCTCCCGTCCGCTTCCACTCCAGGTGGGCCGGCGGGATCTCCTCCAGGAACCGGGAGGGCGGGTTGTACGAGGGCTGGCCCCATGCGCTGCGCATCGTCGACCGCGTCAGGTACAGCCGTTCCCGCGCGCGTGTGATGCCGACGTACGCCAGGCGCCGTTCCTCCTCCAGCTCCTTGGTCTGGCCGAGGGCGCGCATGTGCGGGAAGACGCCGTCCTCCATGCCGGTCAGGAAGACGACGGGGAACTCCAGGCCCTTTGCGGTGTGCAGGGTCATCAGCGTGATGACGCCGTCGCCGTCCTCCTCGTCGGGGATCTGGTCGGAGTCGGCGACCAGCGCGACCTGCTCGAGGAAGTCGGCCAGGGTGCCCCCCGGGGCGGCAGCCCCTGGTGTCTCCGCGGCCTCGCCGCGCTCCTGCTCGAACTCCATGGCGACGGCGGCGAGCTCCTGGAGGTTCTCGATCCGGGTCTCGTCCTGCGGGTCGGTGGAGGCCTGCAGCTCGGCGAGGTACCCGGTGCGTTCCAGGACGGCCTCGAGCACCGTGGCCGGTCCGGCGCCGGACTCGACGATGGTACGGAGCTCCTCCATCAGCGTGTTGAACCGCTTGACGGCGTTGGTGGAGCGCGCGGCCATGCCGTACGCCTCGTCGACGCGCTTCAGGGCCTGCGGGAAGCTGATCTTCTCGCGCTGGGCGAGGGCGTCGATCATCGCCTCGGCGCGGTCGCCGATACCCCGCTTGGGGACGTTGAGGATCCGGCGCAGCGGCACCGAGTCCTCGGGGTTGGCGAGCACGCGCAGGTAGGCCAGGACGTCCCGGACCTCCTTGCGCTCGTAGAAGCGGACACCGCCGACGACCTTGTAGGGCAGGCCGACGCGGATGAAGACCTCTTCGAAGACACGGGACTGGGCGTTGGTGCGGTAGAAGACGGCGACATCGCCGGCCTTCGCCTCGCCCGCGTCGGTCAGGCGGTCTATCTCGTCGGCGACGAACTGCGCCTCGTCGTGCTCGGTGTCGGCGACGTACCCGGTGATCTGCGCGCCCGTGCCCGCGTTGGTCCACAGGTTCTTGGGGCGGCGGGACTCGTTGCGCTCGATGACCGCGTTGGCCGCGCTCAGGATGGTCTGCGTGGAGCGGTAGTTCTGCTCGAGCAGGATCGTCGTCGCGTCCGGGTAGTCCTCCTCGAACTGGAGGATGTTGCGGATGGTCGCGCCGCGGAAGGCGTAGATCGACTGGTCGGCGTCGCCCACCACGCACAGCTCGGCGGGCGGCACGTCGTCCGGGCCGGGCGGGACGTCGACCGGGTGCTCGGAGGTGCCGACGAGCTCGCGGACGAGGGCGTACTGCGCGTGGTTGGTGTCCTGGTACTCGTCCACCAGCACATGGCGGAAGCGGCGGCGGTAGTGCTCGGCGACGTCCGGGAAGGCGCGCAGCAGGTTGACCGTCGTCATGATCAGGTCGTCGAAGTCGAGGGCGTTCGCCTCGCGCAGGCGCGACTGGTACATCGCGTAGGCCTGGGCGAGGGTCTTCTCGAAACCGTCGGTGGCCTGGGCGGCGAAGTCCTCCTCGTCGATCAGCTCGTTCTTCAGGTTGCTGATCTTGGCGCTGAACGACTTGGGCGGGAAGCGCTTGGGGTCGAGGTCCAGGTCGCGGCAGACCAGGGCCATCAGGCGCTTGGAGTCGGCCGCGTCGTAGATGGAGAAGGACGACGTGAAGCCGAGCTTCTTGCTCTCCCGGCGCAGGATGCGCACGCACGCGCTGTGGAAGGTCATCACCCACATCGCGTTCGCGCGCGGGCCGACGAGCTGCTCGACGCGCTCCTTCATCTCGCCCGCGGCCTTGTTGGTGAAGGTGATCGCGAGGATCTGGCCCGGGTGCACGTCCCGCTCGGCGAGCAGGTGGGCGATGCGGTGGGTGAGTACACGGGTCTTGCCGGAGCCGGCGCCGGCCACGATGAGCAGCGGGGAGCCGGAGTGGACGACGGCGGCGCGCTGGTTGTCGTTGAGCCCCTCCAGGAGGGCGGCGGTGTCCACCGCGGGGCGCGGGGCGCCGTCCCGGTAGTGGGTGTCCCGGTCCGGCGGCATGTCGAACTTCCCGCCGAACAGGTCGTCCGGGATCGGCTCCGGAGCGTGATCGTCCTCGGGCGGCGGCGGGGGCTCGTCCGCGGGACCCCGCTGGGCCTGGAGGCTCGCCAGGAAGTTGTCGTCAAAGAGGCTGCTCATCGCTCTCCGAGTCTAGGGCGCCCCACTGACAGCCCGCCGCCCCCCTGAGGAATCACCGGAAGATCCCCAATCGTCACCCCGCAGAACCGCGTGATCACACCCCGCGACGACCGTCACAAACATGGGCGATTCGTGACCAGTGCCCTGCGATTGATCACTCTCGGCGACTTTTCCGCTAGAGGTCACGGAAATGTATCGGGCATTTCACCCATCAACCTTCACAGGGGCCACACGAGTTGGCTACCGTGCGGGCAGGCCGCACGACCCCCACCGGCGAACCTCGCCGGGCCGCGCGGCCTCCGCCGAGTCCGGCGTGCCGCAGCGGCAGCCGGAGCCGGGGACCCAACCGAGAACTTGGGGTGAATCGGCCCGACTCCCTTCCGGAGGCGGCCGTAGGGCAACCCTTCCGAACCACCCGCCCGAACCCGACAGCTAACCCGGTAGGCGGAACATGGAAGGAGTCGCCTCCCTTGGCGTCGCACCGCAAGTCGCGTCCTACGGGTTCGCGCGTGGCAGGCATACGGACCCCCGCCCTGGCAACGGCGGCCCTCACCTCCGTGGCACTGCTGTCCCAGTCGGCCAACGCCGCCCCCGAGGCCGACGGCAAGCCCAGCCTCGAGGAAGTCGAGAAGAAGGTCGGCGACCTGTACCGCCAGGCCGAGTCGGCGACCGACAAGTACAACGCGGCCAAGGAGAAGACCGCGAAGCAGCGCAAGCGCGTCGACACCCTCCTCGACGACGTCGCACAGCGCACCCAGAAGCTCAACGAGGCGCGGGAGGAGCTGGGTTCCTTCGCCGCCGCCCAGTACCGCACCGGCGCCTCCGCCCCGGACACCGCGACCTTCCTGCTCGCGGACACGCCGCAGGACTACTTCGACCAGACCCAGCTGATGGACCGGATGACCGGCCGTCAGAAGGTCGCCGTCGACGACTACGTCACGCAGCAGTCCGAGACGATGGAGAAGCGTCAGGAGGCCACCGAGAGCCTCGAGACGCTCACCGAGTCGCAGAGCGACCTGAAGACGGCCAAGGCGACCGTCCAGCGGAAGCTCGCCGACGCGCGCGAGTTGCTGTCGAAGCTGACCGCCGAGGAGAAGGCGCGGCTCGCGGCGATCGAGAAGGAGAAGCAGGAGGAGGCGGCCCGCAAGGCCGCCGAGCTGGCCCGGCAGCAGGCCGAGCAGCAGCAGGCCGAGCAGCAGCAGGCGCAGGACGCGGCCGCCCAGCAGCAGGAGAGCTCTTCCTCGTCCTCGGGCTCGTCCGCCTCGTCACCGGCCCCGGCCCCGGCCGACTCCTCGTACGCCACCAAGGCCGACAAGGCGCTCGCCTTCGCCCGGGCCCAGATCGGCAAGCCGTACGTGTGGGGCGCCGTCGGCCCGGGCTCCTACGACTGCTCCGGCCTCACTCAGGCCGCCTGGAAGGCCGCGGGCGTCACCCTGCCGCGCACGACCTACGACCAGGTCAACGCCGGCACCACGGTCCCGCTCTCCCAGGCTCAGCCCGGTGACCTGGTCTTCTTCTACGACGATGTCACCCACGTGGGCATCTACATCGGCAACGGCATGATGATCCACGCGCCGAAGCCCGGCACCTACGTGCGCGAGGAGTCGATCTACTACGACGGCGAGTCGTCGATCCACAGCGTGGTGCGGCCGGCCTGAGAGGTCCCGTCCCCGGGTGAGGCGCACGCGCGCGTAGCGGCGCTCGCGCGTTTTTCCGGTGCACCGCGCGCGTGCCCCGCCCGGAACGCGCGCGGTGCCTCCTAGCATCGGCACCATGCCCGCCCCCTCGTCCGCCGCCGCCTGGTGGGAACAGCGTGCGCCGGCGGCCGGTGCCGCCGTGCTGGCGACCGCCACACTGCCGGTCGGTCTGGATCTCGCGGGGTACGAGGTCCTCTCCCGTGTCTTCCTGGGCCTGGCCTGCGCGGCCTGGCTGATGCTCGCCGCGGACTTCACCCTGCGGCTGCTGCGGGCCGGGGCGCGGTGGCGGATCCATGTGCGGATGCCGTCGGTCCTCGACAGCATGGCGACGGCCGCTCTCACCACCGTCGCCGCGACGGCCGTCGTGGGCACCGGCTTCTCGTCGGCCGGCTCGCCGCCCCTGGCCGCGGCGCTGCTGGTCATGGCGGTACTGCTCTGGCCGGTACCGCTGGCCCTGCCCCCGCAGGGCCAAGAGCGGCGCGGGCCCGGGGCGGTGTTCGCGCGCTGTGTCGCCACGCAGGGGCTCGCCGTGCTCGGCGCCGCTCTCGCCGCGGCCGAGTCGGCGGCCTGGCTGGCGCACGCGGCTCTGGTGCTGTTCTGGCTGGGGCTCGTGCTGTACGCCCTGGCCCTGGCCCGTTTCGATGTGCGGCAGGTGGCCGAGGGGCTCGGCGACCACTGGCTCGCGGGCGGGGCGCTCGCCCTCTCGGCGCTGGCCGGTGCGCAGCTGCTCATCGCCGACAGCGCGCGTCTGTACCTGTGGAACGACGACGACCGCGGCGTCCTGCGCACCGCGACCGTCACGCTGCTCGTTCTCGCGCTGGCCTGCTACACCGTCCTGCTCGCCGCCGAGTTCACGTGGCCCCGGCCCCGCAACGACATCCGCCGCTGGGCCACCGTCTTCACCTGGGCCGCCTCGGGGGTGGCGGCACTGGCCGTGGCGGCCGCTCTGGACGCCGGGTGGCTCGACGGCCTCGGCGAGGCGTTGCTGTGGGTCGCGGTGGCGGCGTGGCTGTGTGCCGCCGCCCGGACGGTGGCCGCCGGCCGGGCGGGCGCCCGGTCCGGGCCGGTCAGGTCCAGAGCACGGCGATGAAGACGTTGGCCGTGGTCAGCGCCCCGACCAGGCCGAAGAGGCCCTTGTCCACCTTCTCCTCGTCCCGTTTCACGTAGACCAGGCCGAGGATCACGATCAGCAGGGCCAGCTTCACGCCGATCTTCATGTTGTTCACGGACTGGTCGTCGGCCTGGTTGAGGCCGACCAGGATCACACCGGTGACCAGCATCGTCAGCGCGCCGTGCAGCATCGCGGGGGTGTACCGGGCGGTGCCCTCGCCCATCGCCTTCATCTGGGTGAGGAAACCGCCGAGGAGCGACGCGATGCCGATGATGTGGAGGCCGACGAAGAGGTGGATGAGTACGTCCATGAGGCCGGAGCCTAATCAGGGGTTCAGGAGCCGCCCGACACCGGCCCACCTCATGCATATATGCGCCCTATAGCATCCGGCTGCCCTCGTCCGTGCCTGATTCGGCGCATCGGTCATCACGCTGAGTCAAGACGACGACGCCGGGGCGAGGTCGCGGCCACATACGGTCACGGCCGGTCCTCTCGGGACAGTTCCGCGCACCCGCCGCCGCCCCGCCGCGGCGAGGTTTAGCGTCCTCCTCCAGGTGACCGGCTCCCCACCGCCGCCCGGGCCAGGGGCGGCAGTCGGGCACCACCGCCGAAAAGGTCCGGCGGCGGCCCCGTTCCCCTGTGCGGGCCGCCGCCGGACGCGCAGGCCGCCTGTCCGCTCCCCGGGCGGCCCCGCGCACCCACCCCGGCGGTCGAGGAAAGGACGTGGCTCCTAGGTGGCAGCGCACCGCAAGCCCCGCCGGCGTTCCGCGAGCGGCAACACGGCCCGTACGGCCGCCACGATCGCCCTCGCCGGCGCGGCGACAGCGACGGGCTTCGACGGCACCGGACACGCGGACCCACAGCTCACCCCCGGCCAGGTCAAGGCCAAGGTGGACGAGCTGTACCAAGAGGCGGAAGCCGCCACCGAGAAGTACAACGGCGCGAAGGAGAAGGCCGAGGCAGCCCGGGAACGCCTGAAGGACCTGCAGGACCGGGCGGCCCGTAAGGAGGAACGGCTCAACACGGCCCGCGACGCCCTGGGTTCCGTCGCCGCCGCACAGTACCGCGGCGGCGGCATCGACCCCGCGCTGCAGCTCGCCCTGTCCGACGACCCCGACCGCTACCTGCAGAACGCCGAGTTCCTCGAGCGGACCGGCAATCGGCAGCAGGCCGCCGTCGCGGGCGTACGCAAGCAGCTCCGGGAGATCGAGCGGCTGCGCGGCGCCGCGCACATCGAGCTGACCTCCCTGACATCGCGGCAGACGGAGCTGCGGCGGCACAAGAAGACGATCACCGGCAAGCTGGGCTCCGCACGCCGGCTGCTCTCCCGGCTCACCGTGCAGGAACGTGCCGCCTTCGGCGAAGCTCCGGGCACGGACCGCGCCTCACGCTCGGCGGCTGCGCGTGACGGCTTGGCCGGCCCCGGGTCCGTCGGCTCGCAGGCGCCCAACTCCCGGGCGGCCGCCGTGGTGGCCTACGCCTACCAGAAGCTCGGCAGCCCCTATGTATGGGGTGCGACCGGTCCGGACGCCTTCGACTGCTCCGGCCTCGTCCAGGCCGCCTACCGCTCCGCGGGCGTCTCGGTGCCCCGCACGACCTACTCCCAGATCGACGCCGGCCGCCGTGTATCCCGCTCCGAACTCCTCCCCGGCGACCTGGTGTTCTTCTACGCCGGCATCAGCCACGTCGGCATCTACGTGGGCAACGGCCGGATGATCCACGCCCCGAACCCCTCCGCCCCCGTACGGGTCGCTCCGCTCGACGAGATGCCGTTCGTGGGCGCGACGCGGGTGGTGTGAGAACTGTCCGGCGGCAGCCGGTGGGGCACTGTCAGTCGACGGCGGCCATGAAGTCCAGCATCCTCCGGTTGACCTCCTCCGCATGGTCGGTCTGCGGCCCGTGGCCGGTGCCGGAAATCTCAGAACCCTGATGCCGTCGAAGACGCCCCGCCTGAACTCCTCCGGCAGGCACAGGAAGCGGCACTGCTCGAGCCCGCATGAAGAGGTCTGACATGAGTGACCGGAGGCCGGCAGCCGTTGAGCTGCGGACCGCCCGACTGCTGCTGAGCCGCCCAACGGCAGCCGATGTCGACGCGATCTTCGCCGTCCACAGCGACCCTGGGACGTGTACCCACAACCCGTCCGACGCGCTCGCCCGGTCAGAGGAAGCGGAGGCGCTCTACCGGCGTTGGGACGACCAGTGGCAACGGTACGGCTACGGATACTGGGTTGTCCGGCACCACGGTTCCGCTCAGCAGCTCGGATTCTGCGGAGTCAAGCCCATGGAACTGCACGAGGCCCCCGTCCTGAACCTCTTCTACCGATTCGCCACCTCGGCCTGGGGCCAAGGCTTCGCCGGTGAAGCCGCAGCCGCGGTCGTCACCTGGGCGTCCCATCACCAACCCGGCCTTCCGCTGATCGCCCGCGTGCGACCGGCCAACGTCGCCTCTCAGCGCGTGGCGATACGCGCCGGGCTCAGCCGAGCACAGCATCTCGACACCGAGGGCTACGACGGCTTCGACTGGATCTACATGGCCCGGCACGAACACGCGAACCAACGGGACGGCTAGGACCAATCAGACCCGCCGACGGCCAGCGGGGTCACACCAGGCGGCGAGCCGTCGCCCAGCGCGTCAGCTCGTGCCGGTTGGAGAGCTGGAGCTTGCGCAGAACGGCGGAGACGTGCGACTCGACCGTCTTGACGGAGATGAACAGCTGCTTGGCGATCTCCTTGTACGCATAGCCCCGGGCGATGAGCCGCAGTACCTCGCGCTCGCGCTGGGTCAGGCGGTCCAGGTCCTCGTCGACCGGCGGCGCGTCCGTGGAGGCGAAGGCGTCGAGGACGAACCCGGCCAGTCGCGGGGAGAAGACCGCGTCGCCCTCCTGGACCCGGAAGACGGAGTCGACGAGGTCCGTGCCGGTGATCGTCTTGGTGACGTATCCACGGGCTCCGCCGCGGATCACGCCGATCACGTCCTCCGCCGCGTCCGACACGGACAGGGCGAGGAAACGGACCGGCCGCTCGGTGTCGGCCATCAACGCGGCGCAGCGGCGCAGTACTTCGACTCCGCCGCCGCCGGGCAGATGCACGTCGAGGAGGACCACCTCGGGCCGGGTGGCGGTGATGACCGTGACCGCCTGGTCGACGTCGGCGGCCTCGCCGACGACCTCCACACCGGTCTGCTCGGTCTGCCCGATCTCGGCCTGGACGCCCGTGCGGAACATGCGGTGATCGTCCACGAGGACCACACGCACACGACGCCCTCCGGTGCCGCCGCCCGACTCCGCGGGTCCGGTCGCCTCCGCCGGTCCCGCCGTACCGTTCGCCTCGGTCGGCTCGCTCATGACGTCTTCTCCGCCCTCTCCATCTCCAGCTCGACCTCCGTGCCGCCGTCCGGCACCGCGCGCAGCCGCGCCGTGCCTCCGTTGCGCTCCATGCGGCCGATGATCGATTCTCTGACACCCATCCGGTCGGCGGGTATCGAGTCGAGGTCGAATCCGGGGCCGCGGTCCCGGACGGACACGAAGACCGTCTTCCCCTCGACCTCGGCGTAGACCTGCACGGCGCCGCCCTCGCCACCGTACTTGGCGGCGTTCACCATGGCTTCCCGCGCGGCTTGCATCTGTGCGCCGATCCCCTCGTCGAGCGGGCAGTCGCCGACGACCACGACCTCGATGGGCACGCCGTGCTTGTCCTCCACCTCGGCCGCGTTGCGCCGCACCGCCTCGGCGAGCGTGCTGGGCTCGTCGGCCTCGTCCTTGCCGGTGCCCTCGGGTTTGTACAGCCAGGTGCGCAGGTCGCGCTCCTGGGCGCGGGCGAGACGGCGCACCTCGTTCGCGTTCTCCGCGTTGCGCTGGATCAGGGTGAGGGTGTGCAGGACCGAGTCGTGCACATGGGCGGCGACCTCCGCGCGCTCCTGGGCGCGGATACGCATCAGGCGCTCCTCGGAGAGGTCCTGCGTCATGCGCACGAGGTAGGGCCCGGCGAGGAGCGTTATGCCGACGAGGACCGCGAGGGCCGCCTGGAGGACGGAGCCGAGGTGGGCCGCGGAGCCCTGCAGGACGAAGATGCCGGAGACACCGGCCGTCACCAGCAGCACCCCGCCCCCGGCGCGCAGCAGCGTGACCGTGCGCCGGTGGCGGCCGACCTCGACCCAGCGGGCTCGGCGGGCGTTGTCCGCCTGCCGCCAGACCAGGGCGACACCCGCTCCGACGAGCACCGCCGGCCAGAGGTACGCCCTGGCACCGCCGCTGAGGTTCACGTTGCCCACGAAGACCATGGCCACGACGACCATGAGGAGCAGGGCCACGATCTGGCCCCTGTCGGGTCTGCGGGCGACGAGCCTGCGGCGGCCGTCCGGTGCGGTCTCCGTGGCCACCGGCGACGGCGGCTTCTGCGCCTCGACCCCGCCGACTCCGAGCGGCACGAAGAACCAGAACGCGGCGTACAGCAGCGCGCCGAGGCCGTCGGCCATGAAGAGGCCGACGAAGACGAGCCGCACCCAGATCACCGGCAGCCCGAGGTGCCCGGCGAGCCCCCGCGCCACCCCGCCGAGCCAGCGTCCGTCACTGCTGCGGTAGAGCTTGCGCGGCGGCCGCGGTCCGGCGAGGGGCGCTGCTGCGGCTTCCGACATGCCACTGATGGTCACACGGCCGGAAGCCGGGAGCATCAGGGTCGGCCCCGGAGACTCCCCTGATCTCCACCGGCCCGCCCGTCGAACGTTTCCCGCGCCCTCCCTCAGGGCCGATATCAGGGTCCGGCCAGGGTCGTTCGGGCTCCCGCCGCGCCGCCGCGCCCGTCACCATGGACCCATGACCGACCACGAGCACGCCGCGACGGGTCCGGGACCCGGCTCCGGCCCGCGCCCCACTCCGGGCGCCGGGCCGCAGGATGCCGCGCCCGCCGCGGGAGGAGGGAGGGGTCCCGAGACGGCCGGTCCGGCCGCGGAAGACCCCCCTCCCGGGCCGCCCCACAGCTTCCGGCGCGACCGCAGCCACAAGGTCCTGGCCGGCGTCTGCGCCGGGCTCGGACGGCAGTGCGACATGGACCCGGTGATCTTCCGGATCACCCTGGCGGTGCTCTCCGCCACCGGCGGCATAGGCCTGTTCTTCTACGGCTTCGCCTGGCTGTTCGTCCCGTACGACGACGAGGACGAGAACGAGGTGCGCAAGCTCCTGACCGGCCGTGTCGACGGCCAGGCACTGACGGCCGTGCTGTTCGCCCTGGTCGGCTGCGGGGTGTTCCTGACCCTGCTGAACAACGGCGGGGTGCTGGCCTTCGCCGTCGTCCTCTCCCTCCTCCTCGCCGGGGCCGGTTACTGGTCCCGGCAGCGCGGCGCCCCCAGCCCCGACCCCCTGGCGGCGCAGGCGGTCGCCGACGCCCCGCCGGAGCCGAAGGCGCCGCCGGTCCCCGCCGCGTTCCCCTCCTGGTGGCGCGACCCCGTGGTCAAGGACGGCAAGCACGTCGGGGGCACGGGCTACCTCTGGGGTCCACGCGACCACCGCGATGCGGATGTCGCGGCAGCCATCAACATCGGCCTCGGCGTCGTGTCCGCCGACCGCACCGACGTGCCCGCCCCGCGCACCCGGCCGCCCGGGCCGCGCGGTCCCCGCCGGATCGGCGGCTGGGTCTTCCTGCTGGCGGTGCTCGCGGGTTCCCTGGGCACGAGCCTCACCTGGGACCAGCACCCGCTCGGCACCAGCCTGCAGACCGGCCTGGCCTGTTCGCTCGCCGTCCTGGGGCTGGGCATCGCGGTCAGCGCCTTCCTGGGACGGACCGGCGCGGGCTCGATACTCCTGGCGGTCATCACGGCCGGACTGCTCGCCGGATCGGCGGTGCTGCCCAAGGACATCGGCACCCAGTGGAACCGCACGACCTGGCGGCCCGCCACGGTGGCGGACGTACGGCACCAGTACGACCTGGGCACCGGCGTCGGCACCCTGGACCTGACCCGGCTGGACCTGACGGGGAGACAGACCGTGACGACGCGTGCGGCCGTGGGCGTGGGCCGGGTGAAGGTGCTCGTCCCCGAGGGCATGACCGTCCGGCTGAGTGTCGACGTGGGGGTCGGAGATCTCCAGCTGCCGGGCGACGACGCGAAGGACGTGGACGTGAAACCGGGCCGGCACAAGGAGACGACCCTTTCCCCTGCCGGGAACGCCGAGAGGTCAGGGACCGTCGACCTGGACCTCCAGGTCGGCGTGGGACAGGCGGAGGTGACCCGTGCTGCGTCATGAACTCCAGCCCGGAAAGCTGGTCGCGGGCGCGGTCCTCACCCTGGCGGGCGTCCTCTACGCCGGTGACGCGGGAGGCGCCTGGGAGACCCCGTGGTTCGTGGCGATACCCCTCGTCACCGGCGGATTGTGCCTGGCC
The DNA here is from genome assembly GCF_014651075.1 of Streptomyces djakartensis. Taxonomy (GTDB): domain Bacteria; phylum Actinomycetota; class Actinomycetes; order Streptomycetales; family Streptomycetaceae; genus Streptomyces; species Streptomyces djakartensis. The sequence goes on from NZ_BMWE01000001.1 coordinate 399,767, forward strand.
GGGGCGGTGGCGTTCGTGACGGGGCTCATACGCCGGCGACGCGAGGCGGGCCGCACGGCCGCCGATGAGCCGGGCCCGGACACGGCCTGCTGACGGCAGGCCTCGCCCGCCCGCTGCCGCTACCCGAGATCCCCCGCCCGCCGCCGTCGTCGCGACCGCAGGGCGGCGTCCAGGGAGAGCACGGGGGCGCCCGCGAGAACGAGGGGGATCCAGGCCATGAGGTAGGCGAGGTCGTTGCCGTAGTAGTACGGGTCGGAGGCCCAGCTCACGGTCAGCCACAGGCTGAGGGAGATCAGGGCGCCGCCGAGTGCGGCCAGTCGGGTGAGCAGCCCGACCAAGGTGCCGATGCCGACGGCCAGCTCACCGAGGGCGATGGCGTAGCCGAAGCCGACGGGGCTCTTCAGGGAGAGGTCGACCAGGGCGGGGATGGCGGAGGAATCGCGCACGGCACGCATCATGTCGCCGATCGATCCCGCGCCGGAGTCCTTCATGAAGGCACTGTCGGTGAGTTTGTCCAGGCCGGCGTAGATGAAGGTGACCCCGAGGAAGAGGCGCAGGGGAAGGAGGGCGTAGCGGCCGGCGGTTGCCCGCCAGCCTCCGTCCTCATGGAAGCCGGTGGTGTACGTGTCCGTTCGCATACCGTGAGTCATCGCTGCTAGCCGCCTCTCGCCCGCCGGTGCCGAGACCCCCTCAACAGACCATACGTACGACGAACGAATCCGGCTCAGCTTTGTCGCGACGCGGGCCGTCAGTCCGTCACATCGACCGCGTACCGATTCGTCTCCACGCCGGCCGCCGTGACCACCTGCACCTCCACCCGTCCCGGCTCCACGTCCGCCGGCACCGGCACCGTCAGCAGCGTGTCGGTCGGATTGCTGAACCCGCCGGGGACGGGCACCAACGGCACGTGAACGTGCACCGCACCGACCCGGACGACCATCCGGGCCAGCCGGTCGGCGCCCTGCGCACCCGGCGGCACGAAACCGGCGCCCCGGATCTCGATGTCGTCGCCCGTGCGGATCGGCGCGTCCAGGTCGCCCGCCTCCCGCGACCGCACGACGGAGAGGATGACCGGCCGGCCGCCTTCCGCGTACTTGCCGGCCAGATACGTCATCGCCGACACCAGGACCACCACCGACAGGCCCCACGGCAGATCCGGCAACTGGTCCGGCCTCCTGGCGAGCCGTACCGCCGCGAAGACCAGGGCGGCACCGCTGATCACGACGTACTGGATGTCGGGGAAGGCGCCACGCCCCGCGTCGTCGGTCAGCAGGTCGGCGGCTCGCGGCCGGTCGGCTCGTACCTTCTGCAGCCGTTGCCCCAGCACCCGCAACCCGACCACCCGCCGTACCAGGACGGCGACCGCGCACACCACGGCGAGCACGGTCACCACCCCGCCGCCACGGGCGAGTTCCAGCCCGGAGATCAGGGTGTCGCGCTCCTCGTGCCGGGAGGCGGCGGCCAGCCGTCCCGCCAGCACGAGCACCGAGTAGGCCACGAAGAGCACCCACGCCGCGGCGACCGCGCGGGAGGTGGACAGACGGTTGTCCTCACCGATCACGGGCGCGAGCGCACCACCCTTCGCCCGGTGGAACCACGACGCCGCGGTCAGCGCACCGGCGACGACCAGCGCCGCGGCCAGCCCGGCCGTCCGCGCCGCCGTCCAGCCCGCGCCGACCGCCGTGAGGGCCTGTCCGAGCAGCAACAGGACGACGGCCGCCCAGACCCCACTGGCGGTACGGCGCCACAGGCGGGTCAGCCAGGCCTGGCCCTCGGCGCGGCCGCGCTCGGCGACGAGTCCCGCGGACTGCGCCAGTTCCTCCGAGACCCACTGGCGGGAAGCCGACGCGGAGTGAGCCACCGCGGCCGGCAGTCCCTGCCCGGCCGCGAACTCGTCGCGCCTGCGCAGGAACGCGGCGACGGCCCTCCGGTGCCCCTCACGCGCCCCGTGCGGACAGTCCCCGCAGGCACACCCGCCCCCGTGCGCAGCGTCGTGCCCGCCGGCCCAGCCGCTCACGGACTCACCTGAGTACCCACCCGCACGCCCACCGGCGTACCGACTCGTATACGCACCCGCACTCGCATCCCCGTACGCACCCGCGTACGCACCCGCGTCCGCGCCGCCCTGTCCCGCCTCGCGCACCGCCACGCCCGACGCCCGCCTTCCCGCGACCCAACCACCGCCGGCCCTCCGACCCCGGAAACACCGCTGCGCAACTCGCCTGCGACGAAAGCGAATTGTGCCCTATGCCACCCGGTCCGCGTCCGTTCTCTCTGGTCAACATGGGTGAATCTCGGCGTGCCGTGTTGACCTGGTTGCGGGAGCGGGGGTGCTAGCCCAGCAGATCCGGCTGGGCCCGGCTGACCTCCTGCCACATCGGCTGGTAGTTGATCCACGCCACCAGGTCGCCGCCCAGCTGCTCCCGCGTCGCCACCGCCATCCGATGGTCGATCCGGACCGGCCGTCCGGCGGCCTGGGCGGTCAGCTGCACCTGACAGGACCGTTCCATCGACACGAACCACCAGGCCGCCGCGTCCACCGAGTCGCCGACGGTCAGCAGCCCGTGGTTGCGCAGCACGAGCGCCTTGCGGGAGCCGAGCGCCGCCGCGATGCGCCGCCCTTCCTCGGCGTCGACGGCTACGCCGGTGTACGAGTCGTAGAGGGCGTGGTCCTCGTAGAAGGCGCAGCTCTCCTGGGTGATCGGTTCGAGCAGCTCACCGAGGGCCGAGAGCGCCCGGCCGTGCACCGAGTGGCAGTGGGCGACCGCGACCACGTCGGGGCGGGCGGCGTGGACCTGGGCGTGCACGGTGAACGCGGCCTGGTTGACGTGGTAGACGCCGTCGACGACCTGGCCGTCCTGGTTGGCCAGGACCAGGTCGCTGACGGTGACGTGCCGGAACGGCATCCCGAACGGGTTGACCCAGAAGCAGTCGGAGTACTCCGGGTCGCGGGCGGTGATGTGCCCGGACACGCCGTCCTCGTAGCCGAGCCGCCCGAAGATCCGCAGGGCCCCGGCGAGCCGTTCCTTGCGGTGCCGGCGTTCGTCCTCGACCGACTCGTGCATCGGCGGCATCGCGAAGCGCAGTTGGTCGGTGGGCAGCGGCGGGGGCGGGGTGGGCCCGTGCATAGGTCCTCCAGCGCTGGTGGGTCGTACGGGGCGGAAGTTACCTTCAGTGAGGCCGGGAAGAACAGAACCGTGCCGTGAAGAGGAACGAGCGCCCCTGTGAGTACCCGCTGCGCGCCGGTTCGTTCCCGGTATCCCCGACCCCCCGAATAGCCGACAGCAGACGTCCGGTTTCGGCGTCAGACTCTCCGTATGACAGCCAACTGGGCGGCCTTCGCCACCGCCGAACCTCATCTGGCCGGCACCGTCGAGAAGCGCTTCGGCGCCTACACGCACCACGTCCTCGCCACCCTCCGCAAGGACGGCTCGCCCCGTACCAGCGGCCTGGAGGTGCGGATCCTGGGCGGCGAACTGTGGCTCGGCATGATGCCGGACTCGCTCAAGGCCCTGGACCTGCGCCGCGACCCGCGCTTCGCGCTCCAGGCGAATCCCGGCGACGGCACCGGCATGGGCGGCGGTGACGTCCGGATCAGCGGCCGGGCGATCGAGGTCGACGACGCCGGGACGAAGGCCGGATACGTCGAAGAGGTGGAACCGCCGGAGCCGTTCCACCTCTTCCGCACCGAGCTGACGGAGGTCGTCCGCACCTACGTGGAGGACGAGAAGTACCTCGTCCTCCAGATCTGGAAGCCCGGCGATCCCCTGCGCACCGTCAGGCGCACGTAGGGCCTGTGCTCACTCCCACTCGATCGTCCCCGGCGGCTTCGAGGTGACGTCGAGGACGACGCGGTTGACGTCCCGTACCTCGTTGGTGATCCGGGTCGAGATCCGCGCGAGGACGTCGTAGGGCAGGCGCGACCAGTCGGCGGTCATCGCGTCCTCGGAGGACACCGGGCGCAGCACGATCGGGTGGCCGTAGGTGCGGCCGTCGCCCTGGACGCCGACGCTGCGGACGTCGGCGAGCAGGACCACCGGGCACTGCCAGATGTCACGGTCGAGGCCGGCCGCCGTCAGCTCCTCGCGGGCGATGGCGTCGGCCTCGCGCAGCAGGTCCAGGCGCTCCTTGGTGACCTCGCCGACGATGCGGATGCCGAGGCCGGGGCCGGGGAACGGCTGGCGCTGGACGATCTCGTCCGGCAGGCCGAGTTCCTGGCCGACCATGCGGACCTCGTCCTTGAACAGCTTGCGCAGCGGCTCGATCAGCTTGAACTCGAGGTCCTCGGGCAGGCCGCCCACGTTGTGGTGGGACTTGATGTTGGCAGTGCCGGTGCCGCCGCCGGACTCGACCACGTCCGGGTAGAGGGTGCCCTGGACGAGGAACTCCACGGCCGGGCCCTGGTCGGCGATGATCTCGGCCTGGGCCTGCTCGAAGACCCGGATGAACTCCCGGCCGATGATCTTCCGCTTCTCCTCGGGGTCGGAGACCCCGGCGAGCGCCTTGAGGAACCGCTCCTCCGCGTCCACGACCTTCAGCTGCACGCCGGTCGCGGCCACGAAGTCCTTCTCGACCTGCTCGGTCTCGCCCTTGCGCATCAGGCCGTGGTCGACGTACACGCAGGTCAGCTGGGAGCCGATGGCCTTCTGGACGAGGGCGGCGGCGACGGCGGAGTCCACGCCGCCGGACAGCCCGCAGATGGCGCGCCGGTCGCCGACCTGCTCGCGGATGGCGGCGACCTGCTCCTCGATCACGTTGCCGGTCGTCCAGTTCGGCGTGAGACCCGCGCCCCGGTACAGGAAGTGCTCCAGCACCTGCTGCCCGTGCGTGGAGTGCATCACCTCGGGGTGGTACTGGACGCCGTAGAGCTTTTTCTCGTCGTTCTCGAAGGCGGCGACCGGCACGACGTCCGTGGAGGCCGTGACGGAGAAGCCCTCGGGGGCGGCGGAGCAGGCGTCGCCGTGGGACATCCAGACGGCCTGCTCGGCGGGGGTGCCCTCGAAGAGGGTGGAGGAAGACTTGGAGACGTGCAGGTCGGTGCGGCCGTACTCGCGGGCGCCGGTGTTGTCGACGGTGCCGCCGAGGGTCTGCGCCATCAGCTGGAAGCCGTAGCACATGCCGAAGACGGGGACGCCGGCCTCGAAGAGCTCGCGGTCCAGGCGGGGCGCGCCCTCCTCGTACACCGACGAGGGGCCGCCGGAGAGGACGATCGCCGCGGGGTTCTTGGCGAGCATCTCCTGGACCGGCATGGTGCTCGGCACGATCTCGCTGTAGACCCGCGCCTCGCGGACGCGACGGGCGATGAGCTGGGCGTACTGCGCGCCGAAGTCGACGACCAGAACGGTGTCGGCGGCGCTGGCAGCGGGAGTCGCTGATGACACGGGGTGCCTTCCGGCGGTGGGGCGGGGGTCTTGTGCCACCCGATTCTACCGGGGCGCCACCGGGCGCCTTCCGTGTGCCGGACGGCCGCCCCGTCTCAGGATGCGATCCGGCTTGGACGGCTCCGGGGCGCGGTGCATACTTGCCCCATGTTCAAGCACCAGACGTTCGTCTTTACCTATGGCATCCGGCCCGCCGGACGCCATGGTCGTGCTGCTTGAGCAACTGACAAGCGACTTCCCAGGCGCCCCGGGCCGACAAGGCCCGGGGCGTCTGCCGTCGTCGGGGCCTTGCCGGACCGGGGCACCCCCTGACGACGAGGAGCCCCTCTCATGACCGCCACCGACCTGACCGGCGCCCGTACCCCCGAGGCCGCCGACGTGATCACCGGAGCCCGCGAGCGGATCGACGCGCTCGACGACCGGATCATCGGCCTGATCCAAGAACGGGCGGCCGTCTCGGCCGTGATCCAGGAGGCACGGATCGGCTCGGGCGGCCGGCGGGTGAACCTCTCCCGCGAGATGGAGGTCCTCGGCCACTACCGGGAGGCGCTGGGCAGGCCGGGCACCAGCCTCGCGATGACCCTGCTGGAGCTGTGCCGCGGCAAGATCTGAACCCGCATTCGTGGGACAGACGTACGCCCTCCTCTCACCCGTCCGGCGCGTGACCGCCCGCCGCGCCCCTCGTTGGTCCCGTTGTCCGTGCCAGCCAGGCGCGGGCCCGAGAGAACCACGCGTGGCTCACTGGAGTGATGAGACGTGCGGATCGTGCCGTGCGTCGTGGGACCTCGCTCCAGGGAAGTGACCGGACGGCAGGGGACAGCAGCCCGGTCACCCAAGAGAACGGCCGGCTCCGGGGACGCCCGGGGCCGGCCGGCGGACATCGCAGAAACGCACAGGCTTTCCCTGCCAGAGCTCGAGACCAGCGGCGCACCCCCCGGCGCCGTTTCCAGGCACCGGCGCTGCCCTGACGTCGGTGCTGACCAGAGGAAGGGCCCCGCGGCTTCACCCCGCGGGGCCCTTCGTTCCGCTCAGGTGCGGGTCACCGTCCCGCAGGAGTGGCCCTCGTCGAGACTCCGGCTGCGGTCGTACGGGTCGGTCGTCGGGCCGGCGGGATCGGGCCCGCGGTCCCCGCTCGACGGGAACTGCGGATGCAGGTAGCCGTCATCGACGTCGCAGGCGGTGTTGCCGACCTCCTCGTCGTAGTTCAGGACGACCAGCCGGCCGGGAGTGGTCCGGTAGCGGGCGGGGTCGGCGAGTTCCACGTCCAGGACGCGGCGGACGATGGTGCGGGTGACCTCGGTGGACCCGTCCGCGCGGCTGACCGGGTAGACGAAGGTGTAGTCGGCGTGCACGGCCACGCCCCCGTGCGAGCCCTTCCCGAACGTCATGCGCCCGCGCGTCTTGATCACGTCCCCGACCAGCCGTATCTCGTCGGGGTCGAACCGGGTGAACAGGGTCAACGGGTCGTGCTCGCGGCTGGGTGACCGCAGGGCGGTGTCGAAACGGTCGAGGATCTCCGGCTGCTCGGGGTCCAGCACGGACAGCGCGGCCTCGGGGCGTTCGCCCCGCACCGTCCCCGGGTCGAGGTTGGCGGCGATCAGCAGCTTCCTCGTGAGCTTCAGCGCCTGCTCCACCCGGCCCTTGGGGACCGCGCCGACGGCCTTCGCCCCGGGCAGGACGATGCCCGCCTCGCCGTCGGCCCAGCGCAGAGCCGGGGAACCGGCGAACGGCTCGTCCAGGGTGGGCGTTTCGGGGTCCGAGGCCCCGGGCGGCGCGGTGGGCGCGGTGGTCTCGTCGGGCAGGGGGGAAGCCGCGGCGGCCCGGGACTCCCCCGTGCCGAAGGGGTCACCGGGCAACAAGGACGGCTTCAGGGCCACCAGTGCCACGGCGACGGCGACGGGCACGCCGAGCGCGGCCCACAGCTTGCGGCGCCGGGCGGACCGTCCGTTCATCTCCAGGGAGGGACCGGTGCGCCACCCGGGAGGCAGCTCACCCCTGGCCTCCTGCTCACGCAGTCGCTCCGTCACCATGCGCGCCCGCGCGGACGGTTCCTTCGGGGCTGAGGCACGGATGTCCCGCTCGGTGTCGCGGGTGAACTGCTCCCAGACGTCGTCGGGGATCTCCGAGGCCGATGGCTGATCATCGGACGGCTTGTCAGACACGAGATACAGATCCAAGCAAGCGGTGAGCGCGTTCACAAGAAGGCCTTGAATGTGACTCAGAACACATAAGAATTCCGTGAATGCCAGGGCAACCATTCACAGGTTTCACGGATCAAACCTGCCGAACCAAGGGCCACACCCGCGCCCCACACGCGGAGGCCTCCCCCAGAGTTCGTACCGCAGCCCGTGGTACGCCGGACTTTCCGAGGTCTTCATGAAGCTTCGCCGCGCAATGGCAGCAGCGGCCGCTACGGCGGTCATAGCCCCGGTCGCACTGCTCGCGGCGCCGGCCGCGTACGCGAGCGACGAGACGTCGCCCGCGCCGAGCACGTCCGTGAGCGAGTCGGCTTCCGAGACGACGCCTCCGCCGAGCACCTCCGCGCCCGAGACGACGCCTCCGCCGAGCACCTCCGCCCCGGAGACCACGCCTCCGCCGAGCACCTCCGCGCCCGAGACGACGCCCCCGGCGAGCACCTCCGCGAGCCCGTCCTCCCCGGCGCCGACCACTTCTGAGCCCGAGTCCCCGGAGCCCGAGCCGTCCGCGTGCAAGGACACCAAGGTCGATGTCAGCATCAACGGCCTGCCCGGCAAGATCTCGGCGGGCAGCGGCTGGCACAAGTTCTCGCTGAACGTGCTCAACAATTCCGACTCCACGCTCAACGACCTCGACTTCTTCGCCGGGGCCTCCGCCGACAAGAACGGCGAGGACCTGTTCACCAGCAAGCAGGTCCAGCTCCAGGCCTGGGACCCCCAGGACAAGACCTGGGTCGACCTCGACGCGGGCGGCTACGCGGTCGGGTACGTCGGCTACACCGACGAGCTGAAGCCCGACTACGAGGTCGACATCCCGATGCGCCTCAACGTCAAGAAGTCCGCCCCGGTCGGTGCCGGCTTCTCGCTCGGCGCGACGATCTACGGTGACAGCGACGCCGAGTGCACCGGCTTCGGCCAGATCTCCTACAAGTTCCAGATCGTCGCCGCCGGCACGGACACCGAGGGCACCAAGCCGCAGGAAGGCGGCAAGGCGCCGGTCACCGACACGAAGCCGAGCGGCAACACGCCGGAGGTCACCGGCAGCCTCGCCGAGACCGGCTCCAGCTCCGCCCTGCCGGTGATCGGCCTCGTCGGCGGTGCCGCGGTCGTCGCCGGTGCCGGTGCGATCTTCGTGGTGCGCCGTCGCAAGGCCGGTACGGAGGCGTAAGACGCCCCCGTAGGGCTCGACGGGGCTCGACGGGGCTCAACAGGGCTCGATCGGCCAGAGCTTGACGCAAGAACAAGAGGGACCTGTGCTCGGAGGGGGGCGCAGGTCCCTCTTCTGTTGTGTCACGGGTTGCGGTTACTTCTTCGGCGGCACCGCCGGCATGCCCAGGAACGGCAGCCGCAGCGCGCCGAACGCGTCCGCCGGAACAGCCGGGGACTTGGGCTCGACCGGCTGGAGCCGCTCGTAGGCAGCGCCCTGCCCGGGCCGCGGGTCGGGCTCGCCCTTGTTGGGCCAGAACGACATGGCCCGCTCGGCCTGGGCGGTGATGGTGAGGGACGGATTGACGCCCAGGTTCGCCGAGACCGCGGCGCCGTCGACCACCGAGATACCGGGGTGGCCGTAGAGGCGGTGGTACGGATCGAGCACGCCGGTCTCACGGGAGGCGCCGATCGGGCAGCCGCCCAGGAAGTGGGCGGTGAGCGGAGTGCCCATCAGTTCGCCTACGTTCGAGCCCGGGAAGCCGTTGATCTCCGCGGCGAGCGCCGACGCGCCCTCCGTGGCGGCCTTGATCTGCTTGGGATTGGGGGCGCCGTGGCCCTGCCGGGCGGTGAGCAGGCCCCGGCCGACTCCGGACGGTTTCAGGTACGTCGTCAGGGAGTTGTCCAGCGACTGCATCACCAGGCCGATGATGGTCCGCTCCGACCAGCGGCGGTTGGACAGGGAGCGCAGCACCAGCAAGGGGTGTTTCGCCGCGTGGGCGAGGAATCCCAGGACCCGTGAGCTGCCCGGGCCGGTCCCCGCGTACGGGACCTGGAGGATGGACAGGCCGCCCATCGAGTTGGAGCCCTTGCCGTAGCGGACCGGCTCGATGTGGGTGTTCTCGTCGGGATGGATCGAGGACGTGATGGCCACGCCCCGGGTGAAGTCGGCCTTCGGGGCACCGTGGGCCTTGCGGTAGCGGCGGTCGTCGGTCTGGGCGCCGACCAGGGCCTCGGAGTTGGAGCGGGTCAGCTCACCCAGCCTGTCCGAGAGGTACGGCAACTGGCCGCCCGCCTTCATACGGTGGAGCAGTGTCTGGGTGCCGTACGTGCCGGCGGCGAGGACGACCTTGCGGGCGGTGTACGTCCGGCCCTTCCCCTTGCGGCGGTCGTCGGTGGGGAGGGTGGCGACCGCGTAGCCGCCGCGCGAGTCGTCGGTGACCGAGACGACCGTGGTGAGCGGGTGGACGACCGCGCCGGCCTTCTCGGCGAGGTACAGGTAGTTCTCGTTGAGGGTGTTCTTCGCGCCGTGACGGCACCCGGTCATGCACTCGCCGCACTCCGCGCAGGCCCTGCGGGCCGGTCCCGCCCCGCCGAAGTACGGATCGGGCACCTCCTGGCCCGGCTTCGCCTTCGCCGTCCCGTCCGCGTCCTCGCCGTCGCCGAAGAACACGCCGACCGGGGCGAGGTGGAAGGAGTCGCCGCAGCCCATCCGCTCCGCGGCGGCCTTCAGGTGCACGTCGGAGGGGGTCATGGTCGGGTTGAGCCGCACGCCGAGCATGCGGCGGGCCTGGTCGTAGTACGGCTTCAGCTCGTCCTGCCAGTCGGTGATGTCCCGCCACTGCGGGTCCTCGAAGAACGGCTTCGGCGGGACGTAGAGGGTGTTGGCGTAGTTGAGGGAGCCGCCGCCCACGCCCGCACCCGCCAGGACCATGACATTGCCGAGCAGGTGGATGCGCTGGATGCCGTACATGCCGAGTTTCGGCGCCCAGAGGTAGTTCCTGAGGTCCCAGGAGTTCTTGGGGAGGGACTCCCGGGTGAAGCGGCGGCCGGCTTCCAGGACGCCGACCCTGTAGTTCTTCTCCGTGAGGCGCAGGGCGGTGACGGACCCGCCGAAGCCGGAGCCCACGACGATGACGTCGTAGTCGTAATCGTCTTGAGGCACGTGTTCTCCTCGTTGAGTGTCGCGTGCGGGCCGTCGGCGGTTGATCGCGCGGTTCCCCGCGCCCCTAGGGCATCACCGGAACCGGAATGCCTTCATCAGGCGGAGACTGCGGCTCATGAACTTGGCGTACTTCTCGTCGTCCATGCCCAGGGAAGGAGCCATCGGCAGGACACGCTGGTGGGCGATCGTCTGGGCCTCGGTGTACTTGAGGATGCCCTCGGAGCCGTGGCGGCGGCCGAGGCCGGAGTCCTTCATGCCGCCCATGGGGGACTGGGCGCTGCCGTAGGCGGGGGCGTAGCCGTCGTTGATGTTGACCGTGCCGGTGCGCAGGCGGGAGGCCACCTCGTGGCCGCGGCGGGCGTTCTTCGTCCAGACCGAGGAGTTCAGGCCGTAGGCCGTGGCGTTGGCGCGTTCGATGACCTCGTCCTCGTCCTTGAAGCGGTAGACCGAGACGACCGGGCCGAAGGTCTCCTCCGCACAGACGGACATGTCGGTGCCGACCCCGTCGAGGATCGTGGGCTCGAAGAAGTACGGGCCGATGTCCGGGCGGGCCACGCCGCCCGCGAGGACCTTCGCGCCCTTGGCGACGGCTTCCTCGACGTGCCGTGTGACGGTCTCCAACTGGCGTTCGCCGACCAGGGATCCCATGTCGGCGCCGTACGCCAGGGAGGTGCCGAGGCGCATGGCCTTCGTGCGGGCGGCGAAGCGCTCCAGGAAGGCGTCCGCGATCGACTCGTGGACGTAGAGCCGCTCGACGGAGATGCAGAGCTGGCCGGCCGAGGAGAAGCAGGCGCGGACCGCTCCGGCAGCGGCCTTCTCGATGTCGGCGTCCTCCAGTACCAGCATGGCGTTCTTGCCGCCGAGCTCGAGGGAGACTCCGACCAGCCGGGCGGCGGCGCCCTGGGCGACCTCGCGGCCGGTGCGGGTGGAGCCGGTGAACGAGACGTAGTCGGCGTGGCGGACGACTTCGGGGCCGATCACGGGGCCGTCCCCGAGGACGACCTGGAAGACGTCGGCGGGCAGACCGGCCTCGATGAGCAGGTCACGGGCCCACAGGGCGGTCAGGCAGGTCTCGGTGTCCGGCTTCATGACGACCGCGTTGCCCGCGGCGAAGGCCGGGAGCGCGTCACCGGCCGACAGCTCCAACGGGTAGTTCCAGGGGGCGATCTGGCCCACGACTCCGCGCGGATGGCGCAGCTCGGTCACCTTGGTGAGGGCCGGCACGGCACCGGCGTGCCGCTTGGGGCTGAGGTAGGCGGGGGCCTTGCGGCCGTAGTGCCGGGCGGCGACCGCGACGGCCTGGACCTCCTCGTGGGCGTGCAGCCGGGCCTTGCCGGTCTCCAGCTGGATCAGGTCCAGCACCTCGGCCTGGCGCTCCAGCACCAGGTCGTGGAAGCGGAGCAGGACGGCGGCACGCTGCCGTACCGGGGTCCGCGCCCACACGGCCTGGGCGGTGCGGGCCATGTCGAAGGCCTTCGCCACGTCCTCGGGCGTCGACTCGGGGAGGTCGGCCAGTCGCTCACCGGTGAACGGCGTGTGGTTGGCCGTCCGGCCGGAGCCGACCACACCCTTGGTGAGCTGGGCGACCAGCTCGGGGGTGACCACGTCGTCGGCGGTGCGGGCGCCCTGCGGGGCAGGGGCGAGGGGGTTGGTTCCGGCCTGTGCCGTGCCGGGCTTCTCCGGGGCGTGCGCGTCCGTCATGAGGCGCAGGGTATGCCGCGGGCGGAGCCTTTGGGTACCCGTCGGTAATACGGCTTCACCGAGTACCCACACACCGCCAGTGGCTGCTGGCAAAGAATGGCCTGATCAGGGCGTTGTCCGGCGGTCCGAGGCGGCCGGGTGGTGTGATTCAGCCTTTTACGATCCCGAGCCGGTCCCGGGCGCCCCGGAAGACCGAGGTGCCCTCCTTCTCCTCCGGCGTGCCCCTGGCCATGTCGACGCGCAGTTCGTACATGCGGTCGTCGTCGGTGCGGACCACCGCCCGCATGACCCGCCTGGCGGCACCGCCGCGGTCGTACGTGGTGTCGGCGAGGGCGGCTTCGTAGCCCTGGACCGTGGTGCGGGTGGGCCGCTTGTGCGCCTTCCCCGCCTGGTCCAGCGGCGATCCGGGCGCCTTGTCCCACATGAGGAGGCGGACCTGGATCGTGCCGCCGCGTTCGTCGCCGTAGAGCACCGTGCGGGGCTGGTCGGTCGCTTTGCCGGTCCTGCCGAGCGGGCGGTAGTGGCGCGGGAGGCGGAGTACGGCCGCCATGTCCGGCTCGGGGTGCGGGATCCAGGTGTCCGTCGTCTCGGCCGTTTCCGTCGCCTCGGCGGCTTGTTCGGCGGATTCCGCGCTGCTGGGGTCTCCGAGTTGGGTGGCGGCACCTACGCCGCCGGCCAGCAGTGCGCTGAGGAGGGCGAGGGGGGCGGGGTGGAGGAGGCTGTGGCGTCTCGGCGGCTCGGGCGGCCCGTCGGCCGCGTCCGCGTGCGTTCCGGCGTCGGGGCCGGGGCCGGGGCCGGGCTCCTCCGCGGGTTTCCCGGCCGCTTCGGTCTCCTGGCCCCCCGCGGGTATCTCTTCCACGGGGGCGAGGGACAGTGGCCCCGCGACCGCCTGAAGCTCCTTCACGACCTCCTCGGCGTCCGGCCGCCGTTCGGGGTCCGGCACCAGCAGCCGTGCGATCAGCGGCCCGAGGGGGCCGGCCCGGAGCGGCTCGGGCGCCTCGGCGGCGAGGGCGGACCGGGACGTCGCAGGGCGGAACGGGGACTCGCCCTCGACGGCGGTGTACAGCAGGGCGCCCAGCGACCACAGGTCGGAGGCGGGCCCGGCGATCCGGCCGGACTTGCGCTCGGGGGCGACGAACTCCGGCGAACCCCCGAACGCCCCGCCCGCGGTGGAGGTCTCCTCCGCCCGCACCTGGGCGATGCCGAAGTCCGTGACGACGACCCGATCGTCCGGGCCCAGCAGCACGTTGGCGGGCTTCAGGTCCCGGTGCACGATGCCCACGGAGTGCGCGGCGCGCAGGGCACCGAGCACCGCGAGGCCGATACGGGCCGCTTCCCGGGCGTCGACAGGGCCGCGCCGGAGCCTCTCGTGCAGGGACTCGCCCCGCACCAGCTCCATGACGATCCAGGGGAGCCCGTCGAGCATCTCGGTCGCGTCGAGTTCGTCGGGGCCTTGGGGACCCAGGCGTTCGCCCTGCCGTACCGGCTCGACGACCACGTCGTGGATGGTGACGGCGGCGGGATGGTCGACCCGGGCGGCGGCACGGGCCTCGCGGTGCAGCCGGTGCGCCGCCCGCCGGTGGCCGTCGTCCTCCGGGTCACCCGGCAACCGCGGCTGCCTGACGGCGACTTCACGCCGCGCCAGCTCGTCGTGCGCCCACCAGACGGTGCCCGATCCGCCGGAACCGATGCGCTCGACCAGCCGGTACCGCCCGCCGACCATCCGGCCCTGGGCGACGCCTGTCCCGCCCCCGTCGTTACTCATGACCCATCAGTACCCCGCCGAACGCGACCTTGTCGAAGCGGGTCGCCGCCGGTCGTGTTCAGGGCGAGGCCGAGGCGGTGGCGGTCGTGGGTGCGGGAGCGCTCGGACTGTGTGTGCCCTGGGCGGACCGCTCGGCCGTGGGCGTGCGAGGCACCGAACTCGTGGGCGTGCGCCCGCCGTCCCCGGCACCCTCGTCCATGAGCAGCGCCGCCGCCGACACACCCGCCCCGGCCATCGCGGCGACCAGCAGCGCGGCCACGAGCACGCGCCGGGTGGGCTGGTGGAGGAATGGTTCGTCCTGGTGGTCCGGTCCGGGCGCCCCCGCCGGCGGCGCAGGCGCTTCCCGGTCCGTGCCGTCCTGGTGCCGTCCCCCGTGCGCGTCCGGCTCCGGCGGCGGGTACCCGGGCGGCGGGACCTGCGGCGTACGCCCCGTGTCGAGGAACGCCCGGAGCATCCGCTCCGCCCGGTCCGCGTCCAGCCGCCGGTCCGGATCGCGTTCCAGCAGGCCCTGCACCACGGGCAGGAGCGGCGCGGCCTGGGCGGGTGGCCGGATGTCGCCGACGACGACCGCGTGCAGGATGCCGCCCAGCGAGTCCCGGTGGAACGGCGACTCGCCGCTGAGGGCCGCGCACATCAGCGCCCCCAGCGACCACAGGTCGGACTCGGGTCCCGTCCTGGCTCCGGACATGCGCTCGGGCGCGGTGTACTCGGGCGAGCCGACGAAGGAGTCGTTCTCGGTGAGCGTGGGGGCCCCGGCGACCTGGGCGATGCCGAAGTCGGTGAGGACGACCCGGTCGGTACCGGCCTCCAGCAGCACGTTGTCGGGCTTGAGATCACGGTGCAGGACCCCGGCCGCGTGCGCGGCACGCAGCGCGCCCAGCAGGTCGACGGCGATGCGGGCGGCCTCGGCGGCGTCGACCGGGCCATGGCAGGCGACACGGTCGGCGAGCGAGCCGCCCTCGATCAGCTCCATGACGATGTAAGGGCGTTCGTCGTCCTCGACGACATCGTGGACGACGATGATGTGCGGGTGGCTCAGCTGGGCGACGGCCCGTGCCTCGCGCAGCGTGCGGTCCCGCTGCCGGCGTGCGTCCGCCGCGGAGAGCGTTTCGTCGAAGGGGAGCTCCTTGACGGCCACGCCCCGGCCGAGCAGCTGGTCGGTCGCCCGCCAGACCACTCCCATGCCACCACGCCCGAGTCTGGCCTCGAGCCGGTAGCGGCCCGCGATGACACGGGTGTTGTGTCCCTCGGTCCCCATGCGGCAATCATGCCCCACCGGACGGATCCGCTCCGGGGCGCCGACGCGCGGGTGGCCGAAACAGACAGCCCCTCAGGAGTGCCGCCGCGTCAGGGGGTCTTCTCGTGCCAGCCCTGCAGCAGCGACGTGAACTGCTTGCGCGCCTCGGCCCAGTCCTGTGCGGGCGACGACATGTAGAGCGCGTACTCGGTGCCGTCGCGGGCGACGTACGTCTCCTCGACGGCCCGGCGCGGACCGGGGAACTTCGTGTCCTTCGCCTGCGCCGTCCAGGTGTACTCCCACAGAGCGCCTTCCCGGTCACGGTAGACGTTGCGCTCCAGGGCGACCCGCTTGTACGCGACCAGCCGCTGGAGCTGCTGTTCCAGGTCGAGCTGGTGGGCGTACGGGTCGGCGAAGTCCGGGGAGGTGTCGACGGCGATCCGGACGAAGTGCCGGCCGCCGTCGGGCGTGTAGTCGATCTGCTTGAGCTCGCCCTCCTCGCCGAAGACCTTGCGCTTCCAGCCCTTGGGCAGGTAGAGGCTGAAACCCGCGGGGTCGTCGTGGCGGGTCCAGCTGGCGGGAACCGATCGCCCCGGCTGCCCCGTGACCGTGGTGTGCGGCGAGCCGGAGAGGCTGCCCTGCGGCTGGCGGTTCCGGTCGAACTGCTGGATCAGCACGGCGGTGCCGCCGCCGACGATGGCCGCGAGGGCGACGACCAGGGCCAGGCTCCGAAGCCTGCGGCGCCGGCCCGGACCGGACTGCCGGGCGCCCGTCGCCGGGCCGACCATGGCGGGGCCGGTCGCCTGCTGCCCGGGGCCCGAGGCCGTCGGGGCGCCGCCCGTCGGGGTACCGGCCGCCCTTGTCCCGGTCGCCGCGGGCCCGGCCAGCGGCGGGAGCGGCGTACCGGTGTGCGATCCCGACCCGGTGCCGAGCGTGCCCGTACCGGCCGTGCCCGTGCCGGTACCGGCCGCACCCGTGCCGCTGGGGACCTCCCGGTACGGCGTTCGCCCGTGCTGCGTGGGCACGTACGCCTGCGCTCCGTTCGGCCGCCGCCCCTCCGCCGCCTCGGCGAGCATCTGCTCGGCCTCCAAGGCGTCGGGCCGGGCCGTCGGGTCCTTGCGCAGCAGGGCGGTGATGACGGGTGCGAGCGGGCCGGCGTGCCGCGGCTCGGCGGCTTCCTCCTCGACCACCGCCTGCATGGTGGTCAGCGGTGTGGTGCGGCGGAACGGCGAGCGGCCCTCGACCGCCGTGTAGAGCGTGGCGCCGAGGGCCCACAGGTCGGAGGACGGGCCCGGATCGTGGCCGCGCACGCGCTCGGGCGCCAGGTAGTCGACGGAGCCGACGACCTCTCCGGTCCGGGTGATGGTCGTGTCACCCTCGATCTGGGCGATGCCGAAGTCGGTGAGCAGGACCCGGCCGTCCGTGCCGAGCAGGACGTTGCCCGGCTTGATGTCCCGGTGCAGGACGCCGGCGGTGTGCGCGGCGCGCAGGGCCCGCAGCACCCAGAGGCCGACGCGCGCCGCCTCGCGTGGTTCGACGCGCCCCTCCTCCTTGACCGCGTCGGCCAGGGAGCGGCCCTCGACCAGCTCCATCACGATCCACGGGCGGCCGTCGTGCTCCAGCACGTCGTGCACCGTGACGACCGCGGAGTGGTTGATCCGCGCGGCGGCCCTCGCCTCCGCCCGGGTGCGCGCCAGCAGGATCGCCTGCTCGCTCTCGGAGACGTAGAGGGCTGCCGTCAACTCCTTGATGGCGACCAGCCGGTGCAGCACCTCGTCATGGGCGCGCCATACCCGGCCCATGCCGCCGCTGCCGATGGAGTCGGCGAGCCGGTAGCGGCCCGCGACGAGCTGGCCCTGCATCTGATTCACGTTGCCCCGCAATGGTCTTGACAGGGTCAGCGTAAGGACCCACCCTCCCCTGGGGAACAAGCGGGGTGCCACGGTGACCGCACTGTGACGGTTGCCGTCCGCCGGGACGTGCGGCGACCAGAGTGTGAACTACGGCCTGCCGTCGGCGCGCCGACCGCTCATCCCGTCGCCTTGTAGGTCGCCGCCGCCTGCTCGTACAGCCGCGTCACCTCGTCCCGCTCGGCCTCCGGGCCGCGCACCTGGACCACGTGGTACCGCCCGTCGAGCAGCATCGCGAGGTTGCGCACGAACCGCTCGCCCCCGTCGTCACCGGTCCAGGTGAACTGCCCCTCGGCCATGGTCCGTCCGCCCACCTGTATCGTCTTCAGCCCGGTGGAGGTGGCCCAGCTGGAGTCGCGGTACGGCTGCAGCTCGCGCTCCTTCTCCCGCTGGTAGGCCATCGGATCACCGCCGAACTCCGACGAGCGGTCCCGGCCCGGTACGACGAGGAGCTCGAAGTCGCCCTTGGAGTAGACGACCTGGCCGTTCGCGTTCCGCGGGGCGCGGCCCCAGCCCTTGGCCACGGCGACCTGGAAGCCCGCCGGGTCCTTGCGCAGGGTGAAGCCGCCGGCGATCTCGGGGCCGGTGGTCTGCGTCTCGGTGGAACCGGCCGAGGCCGACGGGTCCTTCTCCGGCTCCGGGGACATCTGGTCGGGCCGTGGCTCGCCGCCGGCGTCCGGCTCGGGCGCCTGGCTGACCTCGCCGGCGGCTCCGGTGCGGTCGGTGCCGTTCGCGCCGTCGGTCCCCGACTTGGGCATGAAGAGCATGGCGTAGGCGATCGCCGCGGCCATCGCGAGCAGGACGAGCAGGAGCAGGGTGCGGCCGAGGCGGTGCGGCGACCGGGACTCCTTGGCCCGCTTGTGCCGCCCGTGGTGTGCGGGCAGCCCGGCCCGCCGCCTGCGCACGAGCTCACCCCGGCGGCGTACGACGGGCAGCCGGCTCGCGTCGGCGGGCGGCGCGGCGATCACGTGCACACCGGCCTCCGGCTCGGGCGCCGACCGTACGAGCGAGCGCAGCCAGCCGCGCAGTTCCTCGAAGTCCGGTCGCTCGGTGGGGTCCTGACGCAGCAGTGACTCCACGACCGGCCTGAGCGGCCCGCACTCCTCGGCGTACGCGGGCGGTTCGGCGCACACCATCTCCACCAGCTCGGCCGTCGACTCCTCCGGGTAGGGCGCGTGCCCCTGTACGGCCCGGAAGAGCAGCGCGCCGAGCGCCCACAGGTCCGTCGCGGGACCGATCGGCGCGGCCAGCTGCCAGTTCTCGTGCACGGGTCCGGCCTGTTCCGGTGCCCAGCGTTCCGTCACGGGCCCCACCACGGCCATCCGCGCCTGCCGCGCCCGCTCGGCGGCGAGCGCCGTGGCCGGTCCGCGCCGGGATTGGGGGGTGTGGGCGACCAGGTCGTCCCATCGGGCGGGCGTCTCCTGGGCGGGGGCGCCCGCGGCCGGGGGGAGGACCGTCGGCTCCTGGCTGTGCGACGCGGGCCCGCCGCGGGGTGCGGCACCGTGCCAGGCGGTCGTCCGGGGGGCGCCGCGCACGCCGTAGGGGTCGGCTATCCGTCCTGGCGGGACGGCACCGGAGCCGGTGTTCTGCCCCGGGACGTACGGCGACCGCGCCGAGGTGTCGCCGTACGGCGCGGGCCCGCTGCCCGGGGCGGAACGGGCACCGGGCAGCGCCCGGTCGCTCTGCTGCGCCTCCTGCACCCGGGCCGCGGCC
Source organism: Streptomyces djakartensis (assembly GCF_014651075.1). Classification (GTDB taxonomy): domain Bacteria; phylum Actinomycetota; class Actinomycetes; order Streptomycetales; family Streptomycetaceae; genus Streptomyces; species Streptomyces djakartensis. Next base: position 418,760 of record NZ_BMWE01000001.1, read on the forward strand.
CGGGCACCGGCCCGGTAGGCCGCGATGGCCCCGGCGCGCGCGGCCCGTGGGTCATCGCCGCCCTCCGCGTCCCGTCGGGCCGGGACGGCCGGGCCCCCGTCCGCCGCGCCGCCTCCGGCCCCCGGCAGGCCCCTGGACTCCCGGGCCTCTATGGCGGCACGCCGCGCGGCCTCGGGGTCGCCCGAACCAACGGCGCCGCCCGGGGCGCCTACGCCGTTCACCGGCCCGGAGGGGCCTTCCCGCCCCGGCCCCTGGCCCGGCTCGTCGAAGGCGGGAGCCGGAACCGGGTCGTATCCGCACAGCGCCTCCTCCGCCGCGCCCACCGCCAGCCCGGTCAGCATGACCCGGCCGTCGTCGCAGACGAGGACCGTCCGCGCGGTGATGTTGCGGTGCACCCAGCCATGGGCGTGCAGCACCCGCAGCGCCGTGAGGACGTCCGAGGCCACCTCGGCCGCCCGGTACGGCGTCAGCGGCTTCTCGGCGAGGAGCGCCGCCAGCGGACGGGCGGCCACCAGCTCGCTGACGACCCACAGCGAACCGCCGTCGGCGAACACGTCGAAGACCTGGTCGAGGCGCGGGTGGTCGGGAATGGCCGCCGCGGCCTGGGCGGCCTCGACCGCGCGCCGGACGACCGGATCCGTGGGCCGCCGGGGGCCCGGACGCCCGCCGTGCCGCCGCGCGCCGGCGTCATGTGCCGTGAAACCGTCGGGCAGTCCGTCCGCGTCGAGGACCTCCGCCTCGACCACCTCCGGCAACGGCACCTGCCTGACCAGGACTTCCTGCCCGCTGTAGGTGTCGAAGGCCCGGCTCTCGGTGAGTTCGTACTCGTCGGACGGCGGAAGCGGCAGGCGGTAGCGGTCGGCGAGTACCCGTCCCGCGTAGTCGTCCACGATGCCTCCCCCGGCAGCCTGGTCGGTCACATCCGTTCGCCCCACGGCCCGTTCCGGCTGCCCACGGTCCGCAAATATTTACGATACGGGCCGCGGGCAGCCCACATCGCGAGGATGCCAGATCTGCCTCCCCAAACCCGGGAGAGCCCATGCTCAGGACTTGGGTTCGAAGGTCTTCGTCAGCGTCCGCCACGTCTGCTTGCGGCGCTGACCGTCCCAGTCGGCCGCCTTCGCCGTGTACATCAGCGCGTACCCCTGCCGGTCGTCGACGACGAACCCACGGTCGATGGTGCGGTACTTGGTGCCGCCCTCCGAGTAGGTGAACTCCCAGTCGGCCGTGTTCCAGCCGCGGTAGTCCACCTTCTCTATGCGGATCTTCTTGTACTGCGCGCGCTGCATGTAGCGCTCCTGGCTCTCCCAGTCGGCCACCGGATCGCCCTTGGGCGTGGACGTCCAGGCGATGAGCAGCTTCTGCCCGCCGGGGCCGGTGAACCGGTCACCGGCGGCGCCGGTGGACTGGTACTTCCACCCCTTGGGGAGCCCGATGGAGTAGCCCTGGCCGCCCTGGTACGTCGACTCCGCCGCGGTGTCCTTCCCGCCGGAGCCGCCGTCCGCGGCACCCGAGGAGCCGCCCGTGGGCGTGGGGTTCGAGGCGGGTCCCGACGACGCGGGCTGCTTCGCCGAGTTGCCGGTGCGCGTGCTGTCGCTCTCGTCGCCCTTGGTGTCGGCACTGCCCGAGGCAGTGGTGACGGCCTTCTGGCCGCTCTTGCCGTCGGCTCCCTTCGAACCCTTGTCACCCCCGCTGAAGACGACGGCGAGCACGGTGCCGATCACGGCGAGCGCCACGACCACCGCGATGATCATCAGCGTGCGCCGCGGCACCACGTCGGTGAGCGGCGCCTTGGGCGCGGGCCTGGGCGGCAGGTCCGGCGGTGGCATCACGGGCCACCCCGAACTCCGGCCCCCCGAAGCCGTCTTCGTCTCGTGCGCGCTCGCTCCAACGGCCCCGGCAGCCGCCCCTGAGGCCGGCCCGGAACCCGGCTTCTTCGACGCTGACGCGCCCGGGGCGCCGGCCGCGGTCGTCCCGTCGGCCGGGCCGGAAGAGGCGGTGCCGCTCTCCGGCTCGGTGCGGGCGGCGGCCGACGCCCCTGCCGTCCCCGCCGCGGCCTTGCGCACGGAGCGCAACGCGCCGCGCAACCGCTCACCGGCCTCCTCGCCCCGCTTGCCCTTTGCCCCGGCCGAACTCCCCTTGCCCGGGGACCCGTCCGGCTGGTCCGGCAGCGGCACCACCTTCGTCGCGTCCATCGGCTCCGGCTCGCTCGTGCGCAGGACCGAGTTCAGCATCGCGCGGGCGCCCGCGTCATCGAGCCGCTTGGCGGGGTCCTTGGTGAGCAGACCGTGGATGACGTCCGTCAGCGGGCCCGCGTTCTTGGGCTCCTCCAACGGCTCGGTCATCACCGCCGTGAGCGTCGCTATGGCCGAGCCCTTGTCGTACGGCGGAGCACCCTCCACCGCCGCGTACAGCAGCCCGCCGAGCGACCACAGGTCGGCGGCCGGGCCGGGCTTGTGCCCGCGCGCCCGCTCGGGGGAGATGTAGGAGGGAGCGCCGACGAGCATGCCGGTCGAGGTGATGGAGGGGTCGCCCTCGACCTGGGCGATCCCGAAGTCGGTGAGCACCACCCGGCCGTCCTCGGCGATCAGCACGTTCGACGGCTTCACGTCGCGGTGCAGGATGCCCTCCCGGTGCGCGGAGCGCAGCACGTCCAGGACGGCGAGCCCGACCTCCGCGGCGCGCTTGGGCTCGAGGAGGCCGTCCTCCCGGATGACCTCGGCGAGCGACTTGCCCTCGACGAGCTCCATCACGATCCAGGGCCGGTCGTCCTCCTGGACGACGTCGAAGACCGTCACGGCGCTCTTGTTGCGGATCCGAGCGATGGCCTTGGCCTCGCGCAGTGTCCGCGTGATCAGCCGCCGCTTCTCCTCCTCGTCGATGTTCGACGGGAACCGCAGCTCCTTGACCGCGACCGTGCGTCCCAGGGTCTCGTCCTGGGCCCGCCAGACCGTGCCCATGCCGCCGCGGCCGAGCACGTCGCCCAGCCGGTAACGCCCCGCGAGGAGACGCTCCCTGTTGTCCTGACGAGTGTCCTGACGAGATGTGCCCGCCCGCTCCGCCTCCGACATGCGTCCCCTCATACAACCCGCCCTGACAGAGGCTCCATTGTCCCTCACCCGACAAGTGCCCAACGCCCAGGGGCCCCCTGGTGCCCGCCCGTGGGCCCGCCCTACCGGAACCCGGGTGCGCCGCGACCCGCGCCGCCCTGCATGATGGGGCCCGTACCTGGGAGGAGCCCGCATGCCGCCGTTTCGGACATTGCCGGCCCTTCCCCTGGCCGTCGCCCTCCTCGGCCTGACCCCGGCCGACTCCTCGACCCTCTCGCCGCCCGCGGACGCCGTGCTCCCCCTGCTGGTGACCCGGGGCAGGGATCCCGCCGCGGCTCTGCTGGCCCGGGAGGGGACCACCACCCGCTACGCCCACGCCGGGCAGGGAATCGCCAGGTCGGACCACTTCCGCGCCGGCAGCGTCACGAAGACGTTGATCGCGACGGTCGTGCTGCAACTGGCGGCGGAACGCCGGCTGTCGCTGTCCGACACGGTCGAGCAGCACCTGCCCGGCCTGGTGCGGGGAGCGGGCAACGACGGCCGCGCGCTGACCCTGCGCTCCCTGCTCACCCACACCAGCGGCCTGTACGACTTCACCGCGGACACCGGCGGAACCGCACCCGTCACCCCCCGTCAGGCCGTACGCCTCGCCCTCACCCACCCTCCGGGCGAACGCGGCCGCTTCTCCTACTCGAACACCAACTACGTCCTGCTCGGCCTGGTCATCCAGCAGGTCACAGGCCGCTCCTACGCCACCGAGGCCGAGCGCCGCATCATCGCTCCGCTGCGGCTGACGGGCACCTCCTTCCCCGGCTCCCGCTCCTCCCTGCCCTCACCGCACGGCACCGCCTACGCCGCCGACGGAACCGACGTCACCGAACTCGACCCGCGGGTGGCCGGTGCCGCGGGCGAGCTGGTGACCACGCTCGCCGATCTGGACCGCTTCTACGCGGCCCTGCTCGGTGGGCGTCTGCTGCCCCCGCACTGGCTGCGCGAGATGCTCGACACCCGTGCCACACACGGCGCGTACGGCATGGGGCTGATTCCCGAGAAACTTCCGTGCGGCACCACGGTGTGGGGGCACAACGGGCACATCCCCGGCAGCTACGTGCGCACCGCAGCCACCGTGGACGGCCGGCATGTCCTCACCTTCCGCGTGAACACGGACGCGATCGCGGATCCCGGTCTCGAGCCCGCGGTGCTCGCGGCCGAGTTCTGCCCCCGCACCTCGTAGAACGACCGGGTCCCGAACGAGGATCCCGCTTCACGACACTCGTTCGAGTGATGTCCGGCGTCCCCGCAGGGACCCGCCACGACGCCGGTACAACGCGTCTACAACGGCACGATGTCCGGCGCCCCCAACCGCGCCGCGTCCGCCGTCAGGTCGTCCGGCTGCCGCTGCGACTCCCGTTCGGCCTCGACCCGCTTCTCGTAGTGCTGGACCTCGCGCTCGATCTGGTCCTTGTCCCAGCCGAGGACCGGTGCCATCAGCTCGGCCGCGTCGCGGGCGGTGCGCGTGCCCCGGTCGAAGGTCTCGATCGAGATGCGGGTACGCCTGGTCAGCACGTCGTCCAGATGCCGCGCCCCCTCGTGCGAGGCCGCGTACACGATCTCGGCGCGCAGATAGTCGTCGGCCGCCGGCAGGGGCTCGCCCAGCGACGGGTCGGCGGCGATGAGCTCCAGGACCTCCTCGGCCATCGCCCCGTACCGGTTCAGCAGGTGTTCGACCCGCACCACGTGGAGCCCGGTCCGGGCGGCTGTCCGCGCCCGCGCGTTCCACAGCGCCCGGTAGCCCTCCGCGCCCAGCAGCGGCACGTCCTCGGTGACGCACTCGGCGACCCGCATGTCGAGCCCGTGCACCGCCGCGTCCACCGCGTCCTTGGCCATGACGCGGTACGTGGTGTACTTGCCGCCCGCCACGACCACCAGCCCGGGCACCGGATGCGCCACGGTGTGCTCGCGCGACAGCTTGCTGGTGGCATCCGACTCGCCCGCGAGGAGGGGCCGCAACCCGGCGTACACGCCCTCGACGTCGTCCCTGGTGAGAGGCACGGCCAGCACCGAGTTGACATGTTCCAGCAGGTAGTCGATGTCCGCGCTGGACGCGGCCGGGTGCGCCTTGTCGAGGTCCCAGTCGGTGTCGGTCGTCCCGACGATCCAGTGCCGGCCCCAGGGGATGACGAACAGCACGGACTTCTCCGTGCGCAGGATGAGCCCGGTCGTGGAGTGGATGCGGTCCCGCGGCACGACCAGGTGGATGCCCTTGGACGCCCGGACGTGGAACTGGCCGCGCTCGCCGACCATGGCCTGGGTGTCGTCCGTCCACACGCCGGTGGCGTTGACGACCTGCTTGGCGCGGACCTCGTACTCCCCGCCCCCCTCGACGTCCTGCACCCGCGCGCCGACGACCCGCTCACCCTCGCGCAGGAAGCTCGTCACGCGGGCCCGGTTGGCCGCCTGCGCCCCGTACGCCACCGCCGTGCGCACCAGGGTCGCCACGTAGCGGGCGTCGTCCATCTGGGCGTCGTAGTACTGCAGCGCCCCGACCAGCGCGTCCTTCTTCAAGCAGGGCGCGACGCGCAGGGCGCGGGAACGGCTCAGGTGGCGGTGCACGGGCAGGCCCCGGCCATGGCCGCGCGCCATGGACATGGCGTCGTACATCGCCACGCCCGACCCCGCGTACAGGCGCTCCCAGCCCTTGTGCTGCAACGGGTACAGGAACGGCACGGGCTTCACCAGATGCGGGGCGAGCCGCTCCAGCAGCAGGCCGCGTTCCTTCAGGGCCTCCCGGACCAGCGCGAAGTCGAGCATCTCCAGGTAGCGCAGTCCGCCGTGGATCAGCTTGCTGGACCGGCTCGAGGTGCCCGACGCCCAGTCACGCGCCTCGACCAGGCCCGTGGACAGGCCCCGCGTCACGGCGTCGAGGGCGGTGCCCGCACCGACCACGCCCGCGCCCACCACCAGCACGTCCAGTTCGCGCTCGGCCATGGATGCGAGTGACTCGGCGCGCTGCGCCGGCCCGAGTATCGCTGTCCTCACCGCTGCCTCCCGCTCATCGGTCGCGCCGGCCGCACCCGTCGGATGAGACCCCGTCCGTATCCCCCATGCCCAAATTCTGACCGGGTTGGCCGATCTCAGCCACCACGGGTCGCCGGCCTGTGGACAACGCGCACGGAACACTCACCGAAACGTGGCCGGGCAATCCCGCATAACGGTCATATTTACTCCTAGTCTGACATTGCGCTCGCTCGTCCTGTCCACAGGGCTTGCGAACCTGTCCCACTTCGGCTACCGGGAAGGACGGCCACGCCGTGCCCGCAGATCTCGCCGTCATCGGACTCGGCCCGTACGGCCTGCCCCTGGCCCAGGCCGCGGTCGCCGCCGGCATCCCCACCATCGGCTACCGGACCGGCCACGAAGCCGGCTCGCTGAGCCCCGCCGAACAACGCCGGATGCTCTCGGGGGGCTTCCGGCCGGCCACGAACGCCGCCGAGCTCGGCCGGGTGCGCACCGCGGTCATCTGCGCACCGACCCCGCGGGGCGCGGACGGCGGGCTCGACCTGACCCAGGTGGAGGCCGCCGGCCGCACCCTCTCCGCCCATCTGCGGCCGCACACCACCGTGATCCTCGAGTCCCCCGTCCATCCGGGCACGACGGAGGGATTCCTCCGTCCGCTGCTCGAGGAGGGCTCCGGGCTGCGCGCGGGCCGCGACTTCCACCTGGCCTACTCCCCCAGCCGGGTCGACCCCGGAAACCGGGACTTCACCCCCGCCAACACCCCCCAGGTCATCGGCGGCCTCACCCCGGCCTGCACCGAGTCGGCCGCCGCCTTCTACGGACGGCTCACCGACAAGGTGGTACGCGCCCGGGGGCCCCGGGAAGCGGAGACCGTGCAGCTGCTGGAGACCAACTACCGGCACGTCAACATCGCCCTCGTCAACGAGATGGCCGTCCTCTGCCACGACCTCGGCGTCGACCTGTGGGACGTCGTGCGCTGCGCGGAGACCAAGCCGTTCGGCTTCGAGGCCTTCCGCCCCGGCCCCGGCGTCGGCGGCCACACCGTCCCCCAGGACCTCACCGGCCACGGCGGCCGCGGCCTGCGCATGGTGGAACTCGCCCAGCAGGTCAACAGCCGCATGCCCGGCTACGTCGTCCAGCGCGCCGCCACGCTTCTCAACGAGCACGGCAAGTCGGCCCGGGGCGCGCGCGTGCTCCTCCTGGGCGTCACCTACAAGCCCGACCTCGCCGACCTCCAGGACACCCCGGCCCACGAGGTCGCTCTGCGCCTGATGGAACTGGGCGCCTCGGTCAGCTACCACGACCCGTACGTCCCCGCCTGGAGCGTCCTCGACCGCCCCGTCCCCCGCGCGGACTCCCTCTACGAGGCAGCCGCCGACGCGGACCTGACCGTCCTGCTCCAACAGCACCGCACGTACGACCTCCAGGGCCTGTCGGTGAAGGCCCAGCTGCTGCTGGACACGCGGGGGGCGACGCCCACGGGGGCGGCGCACCGGTTGTGAAGGGGGCGCGCGGGGTGGGTGACCACCCTGGGCTGGTGGCATACGGCGCGCGGCGCGGGTACCTTACGGAACAGGTGGAGCCCACCGCAGTGGCCACTGCAGCGGGCTCCTGGCGATTCACGGAGTGTCCACCCCTAGGTCGTATAGGGGTGGCCGCTTCATCGCCCGTAGATCCACAAGACACACCTCCTCCGGAACTTGACCAGCCTCAGCCAGTACTGAGCCAGCCGAAGCCGGATGCGGTCCCGACGGGTGGGCTTGCGGTGACGGCCCATGGGCACGCCCCCTTCCACGACGCCACCCATTGGCCCGGTAGGCGGCACGTTGGAGTTCGGGCCGGGCCCCGAGGGCGGGGTCCGGAACCGTGTCCTTGGAAGGGGGCGCCCCAGACAACCGGGTCGCCGATCACGGACATTACCGCCCCACTACGCCCGTTCGGCCCACATTCGCCCCGAACGCAACCACGCGCCCCTGCCTCACAACCCGCCCCCACCCAGCGCACCTCCAGGCACGCAAAAGGGCCGGCCGCCCCACCCGCAGGGGGAGTGACCGGCCCTTCCAGCGCCGTGAGGCCTACCGCCGGTGCTGTGAGTCCGCCACCGTCACCTCGACCCGCTGGAACTCCTTGAGCTCGCTGTAGCCGGTCGTGGCCATGGCGCGGCGGAGAGCGCCGAAGAAGTTCATCGAGCCGTCGGGGGTGTGGGACGGGCCCGTGAGGATCTCCTCGATGGTGCCAACGGTGCCGAGGGCGACCTTCTTGCCGCGCGGCAGCTCCTCGTTCACCGCCTCCATGCCCCAGTGGTGGCCCTTGCCCGGACCGTCGGTGGCACGGGCCAGCGGGGAGCCCATCATCACCGCGTCGGCGCCGCAGGCGATCGCCTTGGGCAGGTCGCCGGACCAGCCGACTCCGCCGTCCGCGATCACGTGCACGTACCGGCCGCCCGACTCGTCCATGTAGTCACGGCGGGCCGCCGCCACATCGGCGACAGCCGTGGCCATCGGCACCTGGATGCCCAGCACGTTGCGCGTGGTGTGCGCGGCGCCGCCGCCGAAGCCGACCAGCACACCGGCCGCGCCGGTGCGCATCAGGTGCAGCGCCGCGGTGTACGTGGCGCAGCCGCCGACGATCACCGGGACGTCGAGCTCGTAGATGAACTGCTTCAGGTTCAGCGGCTCGTGCGAGGACGAGACGTGCTCCGCCGACACCGTCGTGCCGCGGATGACGAAGATGTCGACGCCCGCGTCCACGACGGCCTTGGAGAACTGGGCCGTGCGCTGCGGGGAGAGCGCGGCGGCCGTGACCACGCCCGAGTCGCGCACCTCCTTGATGCGGGCACCGATCAGCTCCTCCTTGATCGGCGCGGCGTAGATCTCCTGCAGGCGCCGGGTGGCGGTCTCCGCGTCCAGTTCGGCGACCTCGTCGAGCAGCGGCTGCGGGTCCTCGTGGCGCGTCCACAGGCCCTCGAGGTTCAGCACGCCGAGGCCGCCGAGTTCGCCGATGCGGATCGCGGTGGCCGGGGAGACGACCGAGTCCATGGGGGCGGCCAGGAACGGCAGCTCGAAGCGGTAGGCGTCGATCTGCCAGGCGATCGAGACCTCCTTCGGGTCCCGGGTCCGGCGGCTGGGGACGACGGCGATGTCGTCGAAGGCGTACGCCCGGCGGCCGCGCTTGCCGCGCCCGATCTCGATCTCAGTCACGTCTGTGGCCTTTCCCTGATGCGTTTCAGCGTCTTCCAGTATCGCCGACGGGCACGACGAGGGCGGCCCCGGATGCTTCCGGGGCCGCCCCATCAGGCCTGACGCCTACTGACGGCTGTAGTTCGGCGCCTCGACCGTCATCTGGATGTCGTGCGGGTGGCTCTCCTTGAGGCCCGCCGAGGTGATCCGCACGAACCGGCCGTTCTCCTGGAGGTCCGGCACGGTCCGGCCGCCGACGTAGAACATCGACTGGCGCAGGCCTCCGACCAGCTGGTGGACGACCGACGAGAGCGGGCCGCGGTAGGGCACCTGGCCCTCGATGCCCTCGGGGACCAGCTGCTCGTCGGAGGCGACGCCCTCCTGGAAGTAGCGGTCCTTGGAGAACGACTTGCGGTCACCGCGGGTCTGCATGGCACCCAGGGAGCCCATGCCGCGGTACGACTTGAACTGCTTGCCGTTGATGAACAGCAGCTCGCCCGGCGACTCCTCGCAGCCGGCCAGCAGCGAGCCCAGCATCACCGTGTCGGCGCCGGCGACCAGGGCCTTGGCGATGTCGCCGGAGTACTGCAGACCGCCGTCGCCGATGACCGGGACACCGGCCGCCTTGGCCGCGAGCGCGGCCTCGTAGATGGCCGTGACCTGCGGGACGCCGACGCCGGCGACCACGCGGGTGGTGCAGATGGAGCCGGGGCCGACACCCACCTTGATGCCGTCGCAGCCCGCGTCGACCAGGGCCTGGGCACCGTCGCGGGTGGCGACGTTGCCGCCGATGACGTCGACGCCGGACGAGTTCGACTTGATCTTGGCGACCATGTCGCCGACCAGCCGGGAGTGGCCGTGCGCGGTGTCGACGACGATGAAGTCGGCGCCCGCCTCGACCAGGGCCTGGGCACGCTCGAACGCGTCACCCGCGACACCGACGGCGGCACCGACGAGCAGCCGGCCCTCGGAGTCCTTCGCGGCGTTCGGGTACTTCTCCGCCTTCACGAAGTCCTTGACCGTGATCAGACCCTTGAGGACGCCGCTGTCGTCGACCAGCGGAAGCTTCTCGATCTTGTGGCGGCGCAGCAGGTCCATGGCGTCCACGCCGGAGATGCCGACCTTGCCGGTGACCAGCGGCATCGGCGTCATGACTTCGCGCACCTGCCGGGAGCGGTCGGTCTCGAAGGCCATGTCACGGTTGGTGACGATGCCGAGCAGCTTGCCGCCGCCGTCGGTGACCGGGACGCCGCTGATCCGGAACTTGCCGCACAGGGCGTCGGCCTCGGCGAGCGTGGCGTCCGGGTGGATCGTGATGGGGTCGGTGACCATGCCGGACTCGGACCGCTTCACCAGGTCGACCTGGTTGGCCTGGTCCTCGATGGACAGGTTGCGGTGCAGAACGCCGACGCCGCCCTGGCGGGCCATCGCGATCGCCATGCGCGACTCGGTGACCTTGTCCATGGCGGCGGACAGCAGCGGGATGTTGACCCGCACGTTCTTGGAGACGTACGAGGCGGTGTCGATCTCGTCGGGTGCCATGTCCGACGGGCCCGGCAGCAGCAGCACGTCGTCGTAGGTCAGCCCGAGTGTCGCGAATTTACCGGGCACTCCGTCGACGTTGGCAGTCATGACACCTTCCCCAAATGGCCTTGATCGGTGCGGATGTCCATGCTAACGGGAAGCGCGGCTGTCTCATTCCACGGTTCCGGCTGGCTGGGGGCTTCGTATGTTCGTACGGTAGCGGCACACCGCCCGTTCAACGAGGGGCTGCTGAAGGCCTACTGCTCGGCCAGGGCCCGCAACCGGCTCAGCGCCCGGTGCTGCGCCACCCGGACCGCGCCGGGTGACATTCCCAACATCTGGCCCGTCTCCTCGGCCGTGAGGCCCACCGCGATGCGCAGCAGCAGCAGTTCCCGCTGGTTCTCCGGCAGGTTGGCCAGGAGCTTCTTGGCCCATTCCGCGTCGCTGCTGAGCAGGGCGCGCTCCTCCGGGCCCAGGGAGTCGTCGGGCCGCTCCGGCATCTCGTCGGAGGGGACGGCCGTCGAGCCGGGGTGGCGCATCGCCGCGCGCTGGAGGTCGGCGACCTTGTGGGCGGCGATGGCGAAGACGAACGCCTCGAAGGGGCGCCCGGTGTCCCGGTAGCGGGGCAGCGCGAGGAGCACCGCCACGCAGACCTCCTGGGCCAGGTCCTCCACGAAGTGCCGGGCGTCGCCCGGAAGGCGGGACAGACGGGTGCGGCAGTAGCGCAGGGCCAAGGGATGGACGCGGGCGAGCAGATCGTGCGTGGCCTGCTCGTCCCCGTCGACGGCGCGGTGGACGAGCGCGCCGATCGCCCCTTGGGCATGGACCGCCTCGTCGTCGCGCATCGGTCCATGGTGCCTTGCGGCCGTCGGACCCGTGGCGCCACGCCCGTTGTTGTGCACCGAAGCGTTATGAGCAGGTGCGCCGGAACTCATCGCCTGCGCCCTCCCCTTCCGCTCGACCGACTCGTCCCCGAGGAACTCCACACCCTCAAGGATGCGGCATCAGCCGCGAAACGAGCAGCGGGCACCCGATGGCCCCCCGGCCCGCCCCCGCCCACCTGGCATTCCGTACCCTCGCCACGCCACGGGCGGTCGCCCCTGGAGCCCGCCGTGCGGATCAGCCCGGGGACGCGCGGCCTCGCGGGCGCGCTCCCGAGCTCTCGGCGTCGCCAGGGCAGGGCGTGTGGGTCCGGCTCACGCGGGGGCATCCTCATGCCCCCGCCCACCGGCGCCGGCACCATGCCGTCAGGATCCGCGGCCTGATCCGTACGACAGGCCCTAGCGCACCAGGCCCCATCGGAAGCCGAGCGCCACGGCGTGGGCCCGGTCGGAGGCGCCGAGCTTCTTGAACAGGCGCCGGGCGTGCGTTTTGACGGTGTCCTCGGAGAGGAACAGCTCACGGCCGATCTCCGCGTTCGAACGGCCGTGGCTCATGCCTTCGAGGACCTGGATCTCACGCGCTGTGAGCGTCGGCGCGGCACCCATCTCGGCCGAGCGCAGCCGGCGCGGGGCGAGCCGCCAGGTCGGGTCGGCCAGGGCCTGCGTCACCGTCGCGCGGAGCTCCGCGCGTGAGGCGTCCTTGTGCAGATAACCGCGGGCCCCGGCGGCGACCGCGAGGGCCACACCGTCCAGGTCCTCGGCGACGGTGAGCATGATGATGCGCGCACCGGGGTCGGCGGACAGCAGCCGCCGGACCGTCTCGACGCCGCCCAGGCCGGGCATGCGTACGTCCATCAGAATCAGGTCCGAGCGGTCGGCCCCCCAGCGGCGGAGGACTTCCTCGCCGTTGGCCGCCGTCGTCACGCGCTCTACGCCGGGCACGGTCGCGACCGCACGACGGAGCGCCTCTCGGGCAAGCGGGGAGTCGTCGCAGACGAGGACGGAAGTCATGACCGCCCTCCGCAGCTGATGCGCGTCACCTTGAGCCTCCAGGCTGGTACGAAATCGTCACCTGTGCGGTCGACCGTCTCGGACGCCCGTCCGAGCGCTGGTTCATCAACCGCCTCGCACTCTCAACGACGGTCACTCGAAAGAGTTACGGGGTCGGCTGCCATCTTCGGCACTCTACGTGAGGGGGCGGACACGGTGCAGATATGCGCAGCGGACCCTCGAACTTTCATCACAACCTATGCCCCATTTAGACCCATTTCTTCCGCTTTGCCAGTGTCTGGAGCTAGATTCGCAATGAGTCATATTTTCATCTCCTTAGATCGTAGTTGTACGGTCGTGGACACCGGATCCGCCCAGAACGGCTACAAGGGGTCACGTAATGGCAGATTTCTCCCGCCTTCCCGGACCGAACGCGGACCTGTGGGACTGGCAGTTGCTGGCTGCCTGTCGCGGGGTGGACAGCTCACTCTTCTTCCATCCGGAGGGTGAGCGCGGTGCGGCTCGGAGCGCTCGCGAGAACTCGGCCAAAGAGGTCTGCATGAGGTGCCCGGTACGCGCCGAGTGCGCCGCCCACGCGCTCGCGGTACGTGAGCCGTACGGCGTGTGGGGCGGACTGACCGAGGACGAGCGCGAAGAGCTCATGGGGCGGGCGCGCAACCGGCTGGTGTCGGCGTCGACATCGAGCGGGCACGCCGCCTCGAACAACTGAAGGAACGTTTCTGCTAGAGAGGCACGCGCATGCGTGCCGTTGGTTTTTGGCAGCGGGCCCGCCGACGTCAGCGGCTCGCTGCCCGCGCCAGCTGGTCGAGCGTCGCCGCCACCGCCGGGACCTGGGCGAGGTCGGGCAGGGTGAGTGCGACGATCTCCCGTCGCACCGCTGGTTCCAGCGTCACCGTCCGCACGCCCCGCGGGCGGACGGACTCGACGGCCAGCTGGGGCAGCACGGCCACCCCCAGGCCGGCGCCGACCAGGCCGGCGACCGCGGGGTAGTCGTCGGTCGCGAAGTCGATGCGCGGAGTGAAGCCGGCCGCCGCGCACACCTCGACCAACTGTCCGCGGCAGCGCGGGCAGCCCGCGATCCACGGCTCCCGGGCGAGTTCGCCGATGGCGACGGACCCCGCGCCCGCGAGCCGGTGCCGGTCCGGCACGAGGGCGACGAGCCGGTCCGACAGCAGCGGCCGTACGACGAGGTCGTCCCACTCCTCGGCGCCCGCCGCCCCCTCGTAGCGGAAGGCGAGCGCCACGTCGCAGTCGCCCTCGCGCAGCATGCCGACCGACGCGGGCGGTTCGGCCTCCTCGAGGAAGACGCGGGTGCCGGGGTGGGCGTCGCGCAGGGCGGCGAGGGCCGTCGGCACGAGGGTGGAGCTGCCGCTGGGGAAGGAGACGAGCCGGACCCGGCCCGCACGCAGCCCGGCGATGGCCGCGACCTCCTCCTCCGCGGCCGTGAGCCCGGCGAGGATCCCGGCGGCGTGCCGCACCAGGGCCTCCCCGGCCTGGGTCAGACGCATCTCGCGTCCCGTGCGGATCAGCAGAGGGGTGCCGACGGACGCTTCCAGGGCCTTCATCTGCTGACTGACCGCGGGCTGGGTGCAGCCCAGCTCGCGCCCCGCGGCGGAGAAGGAGCCGGTGGCGGCGACGGCACGCAGTACACGGAGATGACGGGCTTCGATCACCCTTCGAGGATAAGGGGCCCTTTGCCCCTGCCCCGGAAAGTGCGTCGCCACTTTGAGGCCGTTCCTCTACCGTGCGGGCATGAGGCTCTTATCTGTGAATCTGGGCCGTGCCAAGGCCGTGCCCTATACGGACACCCCGGGGGGAGTGACCGGGATCGACAAGCAGCCGGTGGACGGACCCGTGCGGGTGTCCGCGCCCGGGCCCAAGGGCGTCGGCGGGAGCGGGCTGGCCGGGGACGCGGTGTGCAAGAAGGAGCACCACGGCGGCGACGACCAAGCGGTGTACGCGATGGCGCGCGAGGATCTGGACGGCTGGGAAGCGGAGCTGGGGCGGTCACTGGCGAACGGCGCGTTCGGGGAGAACCTCACGACGCAGGGCATCGACGTCTCCGGTGCCTTGATCGGCGAGCGCTGGCGCATCGGGGCCGAGGTGGTGCTGGAGATCAGCAGCGCACGGATCCCGTGCGCCACGTTCCAGGGCCACATGGCCGAGGACCGCTGGGTGAAGCGGTTCACGCAGAAGGGGGCGCCGGGTGCGTACCTGCGGGTGATCGAGCCGGGAGAGATCCGCGCCGGGGACCCGGTCGAGATCCTCCACCGCCCGGACCACGAGGTGACGGTGGCCCTGACGTTCCGGGCGGTGACCACCGAGCGGGAGTTGCAGCCGCGGCTGCTGGCGGCGGGCGCGGCGCTGCATCCGGAGGCGCGGGAGTGGGCCCGGAAGTACACGGAGGAGTACGGAGTGTGACGGGTGCTCATGAAGCGGACGCACCCACTCCAGGTCACTAACCTTCTGCCATGACAACGGCTCTGATTACGGGATCGACGGCAGGCATCGGGGCCGCGTTCGCGCGGCGACTGGCGGCCGACGGGCACAACCTGGTGCTGGTGGCCCGCGACACCGGGCGGCTGCGGGAGCAGGCGACCGAACTGCACGACCGGCACGGCATCGAGGCGGAGGTGCTGACGGCCGACCTGGCGCAGGACAAGGGCATCGAGACGGTGGCCGGCCGGCTCGGCGACCGGAGGAACCCCGTCGACCTCCTGGTCAACAACGCCGGATTCGGCAACAAGGGCCGTTATCTCGACGTCCCCATGGCCGACGAGCTGCGGATGCTGAAGGTGCACTGCGAGGCCGTGCTGAGGCTGACGTCGGCGGCGACCGGGGCGATGCGCGAGCGCGGACGCGGCGGTGTCGTCAACGTCGCCTCGGTGGCCGCGTTCGTACCGCGGGGCACCTACGGCGCGTCCAAGGCCTGGGTCGTGCAGTTCACCCAGGGCGCCGCGCGGGACCTGGCCGGCAGCGGCGTACGGCTGATGGCGCTGTGCCCCGGCTTCGTGCGGACCGAGTTCCACGAGCGGGCCGGCATGGGCACGGACAACATCCCGGGCTGGATGTGGCTCGACGCGGACAAGCTGGTGGCGGCGGCACTGCACGACCTGGCCCGCGGCAAGACGCTGTCCATCCCGGACCCGAGGTACAAGGCGCTGATGGGGGCGACGAAGCTGGTGCCGCGCGGCATGCTCGGGGCCATCTCGTCGAGGACCGGCCGGAAGTACGGGCCGCAGTAGGGCAGAGCCGGGCCGGTCCGGCCGCGCGGCATGCGGCCGGACCGGCGGCCTCCCCGGGCCGGAGCCGGGAGGCACCCGGGCGTCCCGCTTGGGATGATGGAGCTGTTCCAGCCGGACCCAGGGGGGCCGGAGGCGAGGCCATGACCTTCGTACAGCTCATCGAATGCAGGACCAGCCGGCTCGACGAGATGAACCGGCTGATGGACCGGTGGGTCGAGCAGACCAAGGGGAAGCGGACCGCGACGCACAGTGTGGTGGCGACGGACCGCGCCGACGCGTCACACGTCGTCGAGATCGTGGAGTTCCCGTCGTACGAGGAGGCGATGCGGAACTCCGGGCTTCCGGAGACCGACCGGATCTTCCGGGAGATGGTGGCGCTCTGCGACGAGGAGCCCACCTTCACGGATCTGGACGTGGTGCGGGACGAGCAGCTGTACGCGGCCACCGTGCGCAGGTTCTTCGAGCTCGCGCCCGGGCAGGGCGCGGCGCCCGCGTTCAACGACGTGTTCATCGAGGACTACCACGACCACGACCCCGCCAACCCGCAGGACGTCATCGGGCTGGACGCGCTGCGGCGCGAGGTGGAGGTGTGGCGGGGCGGGTTCGACTTCTCGTTCACCATCGAGGACCAGATCGCCCAGGAGGACCGGGTGTGCACCCGGTGGACCTGGAAGGGGCACCACAAGGGCGAGTTCCTGGGGATCCCGCCGACCGGGAAGGACGTCACCATGACCGGGACGACCGTCCACCGGTGCACCCCGGACGGCAAGATCGCCGAGGGCTGGTGGCAGTACGACCGGCTGGGGCTGATGCAGCAGCTCGGGGCGTTGGAGCCTACGGAGCTGTGACCTCGGGCCGTGGTGGCCGCCGGGCCCGTCCTCGGGTGAGCCGGGGACGGGCTCCGGACCGTCAGTAGTGGTATCGGGCCTTGATGATCACGACCTCCTTCTCGGTGGCCCGGTAGACGAGACGGTGCTCGTCGTCGATCCGGCGCGACCAGTAACCCGACAGGTCGCCCTTCAACGGCTCCGGTTTGCCGATACCCGTGAAGGGATCCCGCTGGATCTCGCCGATCAGACGGACGAGCTTGCGGAACAGCTTCTTGTCGGCGGCCTGCCAATACAGGAGGTCCTCCCACCCGGTGGGCCGGAACCGCACGTCCCTCACTCGCTGTCCTCCGCCAGGGCCTCCAGCTCCGCCATGCTCCTGGTGATCACCGGGGTGTCGGCGGCCTTGTCCGCAGCGACGGCCGCCATCAGGTGGGCGGCATTGGCCGGCGAACGCAGCAGGTAAACGGTCTCCTGCCAGGAACGGAAGTCGTCCGCCGACATCAGTATGGCGTTGCCGGCCCTGGAAGTGATCTCCACCGGCTCATGGTCGTCGTTGACCTGCTGGATCAGCGGGAAAAGCTTGGCCCGCGCCTCGCTGGCAGTGATGGACATACCCCTCCTCCACAGAAACTGGTACGGGATGACCGTACCAGTCGGATGGTACAAGTATCCGGTACCAGTTGCATGGCCTCTTGCCTCCCGGACCGCGGGGTCCCACATCCTGACCGTGTTGCACGCCGACCGCGGAGCGGCAAGAGATCGAGGGACAAGGCGAGGAACCGCAAGGCGGACGGTGCATGGCCGTGAGCGGCGTGCGCGAGCGGTGCGGCCACCCGTGGCTAGTCGCCCCCGCCGCCGCCCCCTCCGTCCCCGCCGCCGTCACCACCGGCCCCTCCCCCGTCGCCCCCGTCTCCGCCGTCGCTGCCCCAGCCGTCGCCACCGCCGGGTTCGTTGTCGTCGCGGTCCCGGCCGAGGTTGCTGAACCATGGGCGGTCCCAGAGGTCCTCGTCCGTCTCCCGGCGGCGTTTCACGGCGCGGAATCTGGCCAGGCCGGTCGTGTCGCCGAGGCCGAAGGAGACGGCGACCGCGTGGGCCATGACGGCGTCCAGGGGGTCGGGGCTCTCGTGGTGCACGTCGGCCAGCGGCAGCAGCACCGAGCCCGGTGGAGGGCCCGGCCACCGCGAGGGGCGGGTCAGCAGCGCGACCCGCTGGTCGTCGCGCATCAGGCACGAGCTCTCGGCCTTCTCGCGGCGCAGGGTCCAGTGCCGGTCGGGCAGGCGGATCTCGACCTTGCTCTTGGACTTGCGCACTTTCTTGCGCAGTTCGAGCCGGGCGGTGAGGTCGCCGACGTACATGACCAAGCCGTTGGCCCGGTCGGCACTGTCGGGACGGTAGCCGTAGGGGGCTCGCAGGCGTACGGCGGGGGCGTGCGGGCCCCAGACGTCGACACGTACCGAGCGCCGGTCGACGGCGACGGTGACCCGTCCGGCGGGGCCGGGCGCGTGGCGGCGCGCGATCCACAGCGGTACGCCCTCCGCCTGCGCCCGTGCGGCGAGGTCGGCCACGTGGTCCGGCCCGCCGCACCTGCGCACGGCCAGTTCGCCCAGCGCGCGGGCGAAGTCGGCGGCCTGGCGGACCTTCAGGGGAGTGGTGGTGCCGGTCACGCGGGTAACCGGGACCACGCCGGGGCCCTGGGGCAGCATCCCCAAGGGGCGTTCAGTGCCCCCGCCGCCGAGCCAGCAGCCCCGCAGGAACGCTTCCGCCATGGCGGCGAGGTTCAGCTCGTCCAGCGGGGTCGTCCTGCCGCCCCTGCGCAGTCCGTCCTCGGTGAGCCGCACCGCCCGCGCCAGCGGGTTGCGGGACCGTTCCCCGTAGAGCACCTGGTTCATCCCTGCCCCCTTGTGATCCGCCTGCTCTGCGGGTAGACCGTCACCGGCCCCGGCGCGGTTCCCTGACCGGTGGAGGAGGACACATGGCGAAGGCCCGGCAACCCCCTCTTCCGGGGTGCCGGGCCTTCGCTCGGGCTCGGGCGGGCCGACGCCGTCAGCCCTCAGCCGTCATGCCTCAGTGGGCGTGGCCGTGGCCGTGGCCCGCGGCGGCCGGCTCCTCCTCTTCCTTCTTCTCGACGACCAGGGTCTCGGTCGTCAGGAGGAGGGAGGCGATGGAGGCGGCGTTCTCCAGGGCGGAGCGGGTGACCTTCACCGGGTCGATGACGCCGGCCTTGACCAGGTCGCCGTACTCGCCGGTGGCGGCGTTGAAGCCCTGGCCCTTGTCGAGCTCGGCGACCTTGGAGGTGATGACGTAGCCCTCCAGGCCGGCGTTCTCGGCGATCCAGCGCAGCGGCTCGACGGCGGCCTTGCGCACGACGGCGACACCGGTGGCCTCGTCGCCGGTCTTGCCGAGGTTGCCCTCCAGGACCTTGACGGCGTGGACGAGCGCGGAGCCACCACCGGAGACGATGCCCTCCTCGACCGCAGCGCGGGTCGCGGAGATGGCGTCCTCCAGACGGTGCTTGCGCTCCTTGAGCTCGACCTCGGTGGCGGCACCCACGCGGATGACGCACACGCCGCCGGCCAGCTTCGCGAGGCGCTCCTGCAGCTTCTCGCGGTCCCAGTCGGAGTCGGTGGTCTCGATCTCGGCCTTGATCTGGGCGACGCGGCCCTGCACGTCGTCCTTCTTGCCGGCGCCGTCGACGATGGTGGTGTCGTCCTTGGTGACGGTGACGCGGCGGGCGGAGCCGAGGACGTCCAGGCCGACCTGGTCGAGCTTGAGGC
Source organism: Streptomyces djakartensis (assembly GCF_014651075.1). GTDB lineage: Bacteria > Actinomycetota > Actinomycetes > Streptomycetales > Streptomycetaceae > Streptomyces > Streptomyces djakartensis. The sequence goes on from NZ_BMWE01000001.1 coordinate 438,272, forward strand.
CGACCTCCTTGGAGACGACCGTGGCGCCCGTGAGGACGGCCATGTCCTGCAGCATCGCCTTGCGGCGGTCGCCGAAGCCCGGGGCCTTCACCGCGACGGCGTTGAAGGTGCCGCGGATCTTGTTCACGACGAGGGTGGACAGGGCCTCGCCCTCGACGTCCTCGGCGATGATCAGCAGCGGCTTGGAGGCGTTGGCCTGGATGACCTTCTCCAGCAGCGGCAGCAGGTCCGCGATGGCGGAGATCTTGCCCTGCGTGATGAGGATGTACGGGTCGTCCAGGACGGCTTCCATGCGCTCCTGGTCCGTCACGAAGTACGGCGACAGGTAGCCCTTGTCGAAGGCCATGCCCTCGGTGAAGTCCAGCTCCAGACCGAAGGTGTTGGACTCCTCGACGGTGATGACACCGTCCTTGCCGACCTTGTCCATCGCCTCGGCGATGAGCTCGCCGACCTGCTGGTCCTGGGCGGACAGCGCGGCGACGGCGGCGATGTCGGACTTCTCGTCGATCGGGCGGGCCGTGGCGAGCAGGTCCTCGGACACGGCGGCGACGGCGGCGTCGATGCCCTTCTTCAGGGCGGCCGGGGAGGCACCGGCGGCGACGTTCTTCAGGCCCTCGCGCACGAGCGCCTGGGCCAGCACGGTCGCGGTGGTCGTACCGTCACCCGCGATGTCGTTGGTCTTGGTCGCCACCTCCTTGACCAGCTGCGCGCCGAGGTTCTCGTACGGGTCCTCGACCTCGACCTCACGGGCGATCGTGACACCGTCGTTGGTGATGGTGGGGGCGCCGAACTTCTTGTCGATGACGACGTTGCGGCCCTTGGGGCCGATCGTCACCTTGACCGTGTCGGCAAGCTTGTTGACGCCGCGCTCGAGGGCGCGACGGGCGTCCTCGTCGAACTTCAGGATCTTCGCCATGGGAGCGTGAGCCCTCTTCCGGAATCTGGGTTGACGGCACTGCGCCCCGGGCGCCCGGCTTCATATCGATCGCGGGGGCCAGGGGCGCAGCTCAAAGCAAGGTGGGGTGAATTACTTCTCGACGATCGCGAGCACGTCGCGGGCCGAGAGGACGAGGTACTCCTCGCCGTTGTACTTCACCTCGGTGCCGCCGTACTTGCTGTAGAGCACGACGTCGCCGACGGAGACGTCGAGCGGAAGACGGTTGCCGTCCTCGAAGCGGCCCGGGCCCACGGCCAGGACGACGCCCTCCTGGGGCTTCTCCTTGGCGGTGTCCGGGATGACCAGGCCAGAGGCGGTGGTCTGCTCGGCGTCGAGCGGCTGGACCACGATGCGGTCCTCGAGCGGCTTGATGGCAACCTTGGAGCTGGTGGTCGTCACGATCCGACCTCCCCCTTCGGAGATCTCACGGGGTTAACTGTCTGAGGTGGCGACCAGGTGGATCCGTCGTCGCGGGTGCCGGACCTGCCCGTCGCTGTGTTGGCACTCTCCAGTGGGGAGTGCCAGAGCCGAGACTATGACCGTGATTAGCACTCGGTCAAGCGGACTGCTAATTGCCGGCGGCGCGTCGGCCAGGAGTCCGTGTCGCGTACGTCAGAGGTAGTCCTCCAGGCGACCCACGCGCAGCCCGCGCTCCCCGATCTCGCGCAGCAGCCGTGCCGTCCGTTCGGTCAGCGCCGGGGCGGCGGACCCGTCCGACGGCACGGAGACGATGTCACCCGGTCGGAGGGCCGGTGCGCCGCGCGTGTAGGCCAGCTCGCCGTCGGCTCCCAGGGACGCCCGCCAGAGGACGACCGCCGTGATGCCGCAGTCGGCGGCGGCGCGCAGCGTCGTCGTGTCGTACCTGCCGTGGGGCGGGCGGAGGAGGCGGGGGCGGACGCCGAACCGGGAGTGGAGTTTGTGCTGCTGGCCGCAGATCTCGGCGTGCTGGCCGGCGTAGGGCAGGCCGCGCAGGGCCGGGTGGTCCAAGGTGTGGTTCTGGATCGACGCGCCGACCGAGCGGAGCCGGGCGAGGTGTCCGTAGCCGGGTCCCGCGACCGTGTCCGTGAGGAACACGCTGACCGGAAGCCGCCGTTCGCCGACGAGGCCGGCGAAGCGGGGGTCGCGCCCGGCGCCGTCGTCGTAGGTCAGGAAGACGACCCGGTCGCGGGTGGGGACGTGGTCCGCGACGGGCGGGAGGCCCGTCCGGTCCCGGTTCCGGGCGTGGTTCGTTGCGTGCGCCGGGGAGCGGCCCCGGCCGTCCGGCTGCGCCCGCCCGTTGTCCGCCGCCGCGCAACCGGCCAGCAGGATCATCCCCGCGCAGGCCACTGCGGCGTACGACCACCGCCTCACAGGTAGTCCTCCAGCCGCCCCACCGCGTATCCCTCGGCCGTGACCTTGTTCAGGAAGCGGCGGATCATGTCCGGCATCGTGCCCTTCCACTGGCCGCGGCCCCGGAAGTGGGTGAGGACGATGTCGCCCGGACGCAGTGCGCGGTCCCCCTCGCGGTACTCCCAGTGGTCGGGGAAGACCTCCTGGTTCCAGAGCGGCACGTACTCGATGCCGCAGGACTTGGCGGCGCGCAGGGTCGCCCCGTCGTAACTGCCGTAGGGCGGGCGGAAGAGGGTGGGGCGGGTGCCGTAGCGCCTCTCGAGGAAACCCTGCATGCCGCAGATCTCGCGCTGCTGCACGCCGTACGGCAGGTTCCGCAGGTAGCGGTGGCGCAGGGTGTGGTTGTTCAGGACCACTCCCCGGCTCTGCATCCTCTCGAAGTAGCGGTGGTCGTCCTTGACCAGGTAGCCGCTGAGGAAGGCGCTGTAGGGGATCTCCAGATCGCTCATCATCCGCAGGAACGCGGGGTCCTTCTCGGCACCGTCGTCGATGGTGAGGAAGACGACCTTGTCCCGGGTGGGGACCGTGGTGAAGACGGGCGGGAGGTCCAGTCTCCGGTGTCCGTCCACCTCGAAGCCCTCGCGGGTCCTGACCCTCGGCTTCCTCGCGGGAGCCTGCGGAGCGGTGAACGGGACCTTCCTCAGCCCCCAGTGCCGCGCGGCGGCGACCCGGGCGGCGTGCGCGGCACGCAGCCTGGAGGCGTAGGAGTCGAGCGCGCGAGCCGCGGGCGCGTCGAGGGGCTGCTGACCGCCGGCCGGGGTGACCCGGTCGCCGCCGCCCTGGGTGCAGCCCGAGGCGATGGCGGCGAGGGCGAGCACGGCCACGCCGATCCGCACACCACCCCGTGCCCGGCTTTTGTCATTTTGTACTACCGCTCGCATGGTGCCGGATCCTCGCAGCCGGCCGGCCCGGATCCGCCCCGACACCGCGACCGGCGGCACACCGTCCACCGACTGGCCCACACACCTCGTTGAGAAGGCTCCCAAGGGAGGTGCGAGGAACCCTCGGAACGCCGTGGCCGACAATGAACCGGTGAACGACCTCGCCCTCCTCCTCACCCCCGAAGGCCGCGCCCTCCTGGAGGAGGTGCGGGACACCGACCCGGCGCAGGAGCTGGCCGTCGCGACCCGGTTGCGGCGGGAGCACCCCGCCGAGCTGGTGTCGGCGGCGCTGGGCCAGGCGCGGCTGCGGCAGCGTGCGGTGGTGAAGTTCGGGGCCGAGGACGCGGAGCGGATGTTCTTCACGCCGAACGGGGTGGAGCAGTCGACCCGGGCGAGCGTGGCGGCCTACCGGGCGCGGCGTTTCGCGGAGCTGGGCGTGACCTCGGTCGCCGACCTGTGCTGCGGCATCGGGGGTGACGCGATCGCGCTGGCCCGTGCCGGGATCCGGGTGCTGGCCGTGGACCGGGACCCGCTGACGGCCGCGGCGGCGCGGGCGAACGCCGAGGCGCTGGGGCTGGCCGGCCTGATCGAGGTGCGGGAGGCGGATGTGACGGAGGTGGACACGGCCGGGTACGACGCCGTGTTCGCCGATCCCGCCAGGCGCGGCGGCCGCGGCCGGATCTTCGACCCGGAGGCGTACTCGCCGCCCCTGTCCTGGGCGGTGTCCGCCGCCCGTCGCGCGCCCCGGGCCGCCGCGTTGAAGATCGCCCCCGGCGTCCCGCACGAGGCGGTCCCCGAGGACGCCGAGGCCGAGTGGATCTCCGACGGCGGGGACGTGAAGGAGGCGGTGCTGTGGTTCGGCACCGAGCCGGGGGCGGTGCGGGCCACCCTGCTGCCCGGCCCCCGCACCCTGCTCGCCCGGGGCCTGCCGGACCCGGACGTCCGCCCGCCCGGCCGTTACCTGTACGAGCCCGACGGTGCCGTCATCCGCGCCCACCTGGTCGCCGAGGCGGCCGAGGAACTCGACGGCGGCCTGCTGGACGCGACCATCGCGTACGTCACCTCCGACGCGCTGCGTCCGACCCCGTACGCCACCGCCTACGAGATCACCGACCATCTGCCCTTCAACGTCAAGAAGCTGAAGGCCCTGCTGCGGGAGCGGGGGGTCGGCAACCTCACGGTGAAGAAGCGGGGCTCGGCGGTCGAGCCGGAGGAGCTCCGCAAGAAGGTCAAGCCGCAGGGCCCGCACGCGGCCACGGTCTTCCTGACCCGGGTGGCCGGGGCACCGGCGATGCTCATCGGGCACCGCTGCGAGTAGGGCGCCCGGCCTCGGCGAGGACCGCGAGGGGTCTTCGAAACTTTCGATCAGGCTGCCGACTCGCTTCGGAGGAGTGGGCAGACATCCGCCCCACCCGTCAATGCGTCAACTTCCGGCCACGGGCGCCGCGGTGCTGCTGCGCACCACCAGACTGGTCGCCAGCTCCACCCGGGTGGCCGCGGGGGTGCCCTCCACGCGCCCGAGGTCGAGGACCAGCTTGGCCGCCGCCTCGGCCATCTCCATCAGCGGCTGCCGGACGGTCGTCAGCGGCGGCCCGACCAGGGGAGCCACCGGCAGGTCGTCGAAGCCGACCACGCTCAGGTCCTCCGGGACGCGCAGACCCAGCTCGCGCGCGGCCTCGTACAGCCCGAGCGCCTGCAGGTCGTTCCCGGCGAAGACGGCGGTGGGCCGGTCCGGGCGGCGCAGCATTTCGAGACCCAGGCGGTAGCCGGCCTCGTGGTGGAAGTCGCCGTTCACGATCAGGGCGGGGTCCACCGGCAGCCCGGCCGTCTCCAGCGCGGCCCGGTAGCCGTCGACACGGGCGCGGCTGCACATCATCTGCGAGGGCCCGCTGATCGCACCGATGCGGCGGTGTCCCAGCTCGACAAGGTGCCGGGTGGCCGCGAGACCGCCCTGCCAGTTGGTCGCGCCGATCGACGGCACGTCCGCCCCCGGGTCGCCGGCCGGGTCCATCACCACGAACGGGATGGAACGGCTGGTCAGCAGCGCCCGCTGCGACTCGTCGAGTCCGGACAGGACCAGGATCACGCCGTGCGGGCGGCGGGCGGCGACCTGGTCGGCCCAGGTCCGGCCCGGCGTGAGCCGCCCCGCGCTCTCCGACAGGACGACACTCAGACCGGCGTCCCGGGCCACGTTCTCCACCCCCCGGATGACCTCCAGCGCCCAGGCGCTCTCCAGCTCGTGGAAGACCAGGTCGAGCAGGGGCGAGCGGGTCGCCTCGGCTCGGCGGCGCCGGTAGCCGTGGGCGCGCAGCAGTTCCTCGACGCGGGCCCGGGTGGCGGGGGCGACGTCGGCCCGGCCGTTGAGGACCTTCGAAACAGTCGGTGCCGACACGCCGGCCTCACGGGCGATCTCGGCGAGCGTCGCGGTCTGCGCGGTGCGCCCCTGCGTCCGGGTTTGTGTCCGGCTTTCAACGGGCTCCGGGGAAGTCATGGCGGCGATCGTATCCCTGCGGGCCCCCTTGACGAAGTCCTCCGGGCGCCATAGGTTCCCGGAACATTCGAAGCGCAAGTCGAAACATTCGTGAGAGGGCCGTCCCGTCCACCCGACAGGAGCTTCATGACCACCGCGCCCTGGCGTGACCCCGCCCTGCCCGCCGCCGCCCGCGTCGACGACCTGCTCTCCCGGATGACCCTGGAGGAGAAGACCGCCCAGTTGTACGGCGTGTGGGTGGGCGCCGCGACGGACGGCGACGGAGTCGCTCCGCACCAGCACGACATGACCGTCGACTACGACTGGAACGAGCTGATCACCCACGGCCTGGGCCAGCTCACCCGCTCCTTCGGCACCGCCCCCGTGGACCCGGCGCTCGGCGCCCGGGCGCTGGCCCGGGCCCAGCGCCGCATCACCGAGGCCGGCCGCTTCGGCATCCCGGCGATCGCGCACGAGGAGTGCCTGGCCGGCTTCACCGCCTGGCAGGCCACGGCCTATCCGGTCCCGCTGGCTTGGGGCGCGACCTGGGACCCGCCGATCGTCGAGGAGATGGCCCGCCGCATCGGCGACGACCTGCGCTCGGCCGGAGTCCACCAGGGCCTCGCGCCGGTCCTGGACGTCGTGCGGGACCCGCGCTGGGGGCGCGTGGAGGAGACGATCGGCGAGGACCCGTACCTGGTCGGCACGATCGGCTCGGCCTATGTGCGGGGCCTGGAGTCGGCCGGGGTCGTCGCCACGCTCAAGCACTTCGCCGGGTACGCCTCCTCGGCCGGCGCCCGCAACCTGGCCCCGGTCCGGGCCGGAGTGCGCGAGTTCGCGGACGTCACCCTGCCGCCCTTCGAGATGGCGGTGCGCGAGGGCGGGCCCCGCTCGGTGATGGCCGCCTACACCGAGACCGACGGCGTCCCGGCCTCCGCTGACCCCGCGCTGCTGACCCGGCTCCTGCGCGAGGAGTGGGGCTTCACCGGCACGGTGGTCGCGGACTACTTCGGCATCGGCTTCCTGCAGACCCTCCACCGGGTCGCCGGATCCCCCGCCGAGGCGGCCCACGCGGCGCTCGAGGCCGGCATCGACGTCGAACTGCCCACCCTCAAGTGCTACGGGCGGCCGCTGCGGGACGCCGTGCGCTCGGGGCAGGTCCCCGAGGAGCTGGTGGACCGCGCGGCCCGCCGCGTCCTGCTCCAGAAGTGTGAACTGGGCCTGCTCGACGAGGACTGGAACCCCGAGCCGGCCGCCACCGTCAGCCTCGACTCGACGGGCAACCGGATCCTGGCCCGCCGCCTGGCCGAGGAGTCCGTCGTCCTGCTCGACAATCCCGGCGGTCTGCTTCCGCTGGCCCCCGACACCCGGATCGCGGTGGTCGGCCCCCGGGCCGCCGACGCCCTGGCCATGCTGGGCTGCTACTCCTTCCCGTCCCACGTCCTCACCCACCACCCGGACGTGCCGGTCGGCATCGAGATCCCGACCGTCCTGGACGCGCTGCGCACCGAACTCCCCGACGCCAAGGTGACGTTCGCGCCGGGCTGCGACGTGACCGACCCGGACACCGCGGGCTTCGAGGAGGCCGTCGCCCGGACCGCGGAGGCGGACGCGTGCGTGGCGGTCCTCGGCGACCGGGCGGGTCTGTTCGGCCGCGGCACCTCCGGCGAGGGCTGCGACGCGACGGACCTGAGCCTCCCCGGCGCCCAGGGCGAGCTGCTGGACGCGCTGCTGGCCACGGGCGTCCCCGTGGTGCTGGTGCTGCTGACCGGCCGCCCGTACGCCCTGGGCCGCTGGCACGGCCGCCTGGGCGCGGTCGTCCAGGCCTTCTTCCCGGGGGAGGAGGGCGGCCCGGCGGTGGCGGGAGTGCTGTCGGGCCGCGTGAACCCCTCGGGCCGCCTCCCCGTGAGCGTCCCGCAGATCCCCGGCGGCCAGCCCTGGACGTACCTCCAGCCGCCCCTCGGCCTCGCGGGCGAGGTCAGCAATCTCGACCCGACCCCGCTGTACGCCTTCGGCCACGGCCGTTCGTACACGACCTTCACGTGGGAGGACGGCACGGGCGGTGCGGAACCGGTGGAACTCGGCACGGACGGGACGTACGACGTGTCGGTGACCGTCCGCAACACGGGCGAGCGCGAGGGCGCGGAGGTCGTGCAGCTCTACCTGCACGACCCGGTGGCCTCGGTGACCCGCCCCGACATGCGCCTGATCGGCTACCAGCGGGTGACGGCGGCTCCGGGCGAGGCGGCCCGGGTGACGTTCCGCTTCCACCCGGACCTGTCGTCCTTCACCGACCGATCGGGCCGCCGGGTGGTCGAACCGGGCGCCCTGGAACTGCGGTTGGCGGCGTCCAGCACGGACGTACGCCACACGGCCCGGCTGCACCTCACGGGGCCGGTCCGGGAGGTGGGCCCGGGCCGGCGGCTGCGGTGCGAGACGGAGGTACGGAGCGCGGACTGACCGGCCGGGTCAGCCCGCGTCCACCGACTCGAACCGCCACCGGTGCACCGCCCGGGTGACCAGCCCGTCCTCCGGCTCGGGGAGTTCGGGCAGCTCGGCGTCGTACGGGGCGTCCCACCAGGTGATGACGAGGACGCGGTCCTGGGGGGCGCGCAGGGTCTCCCGGCGCAGGGGCTCCCGGGAGAGCTTCTGCGCCCGCGCCCAGGCGAGCAGTTCCGCACCGCGCCCGGGCACCGCCCGCGCCTCCCACATCAGGGCGACCGTCACGAGTAGAGGTTCTCCTTGCTGACCTCGTGCACGTGGTCGTGGCCGTGGGTGCCCGGCACGTGAGGTTCCGTCACCGGCAGCGAGGAGTCGGCCGGCAGGTCCCAGCTCGACGCGGCCCGGTTGCGGGCCACCATCTCGGCGCCGAGCGCGGCGACCATCGCCCCGTTGTCCGTGCACAGCTTGGGCCGCGGGACGCGCAGCCGGATCCCGGCCGCCTCGCAGCGCTCCTGGGCGAGGGCCCGCAGCCGGGAGTTGGCGGCCACACCGCCGCCGATCATCAGGTGGTCGACGCCCTCGTCCTTGCACGCCCGGACGGCCTTGCGGGTCAGCACGTCCACGACCGCCTCCTGGAAGGAGGCCGCCACGTCACGCACCGGCACCTCCTCCCCCGCCGCCCGCTTCGCCTCGATCCAGCGCGCCACGGCCGTCTTCAGCCCGGAGAAGGAGAAGTCGTAGGCGGGGTCGCGCGGACCGGTCAGACCGCGTGGGAAGGCGATCGCGTCCGGGTCGCCCTCACGTGCGTACCGGTCGATGACCGGGCCGCCCGGGAAGCCCAGGTTCAGCACGCGGGCGATCTTGTCGAAGGCCTCGCCGGCCGCGTCGTCGATGGTCGCGCCCATCGGGCGGACGTCGGAGGTGATGTCGCTCGACAGCAGCAGCGAGGAGTGGCCGCCGGACACCAGCAGCGCCATGGTCGGCTCGGGCAGCGCGCCGTGCTCCAGCTGGTCCACGCAGATGTGCGAGGCGAGGTGGTTGACGCCGTACAGGGGCTTGCCGAGCGCGTAGGCGTACGCCTTCGCCGCGGAGACGCCGACCAGCAGGGCGCCCGCGAGGCCGGGGCCCGCGGTGACGGCGACGCCGTCCAGGTCCCGTGCGCTCACCCCGGCTTCCTTCAGGGCGCGGTCGATGGTGGGCACCATGGCCTCCAGGTGCGCACGGGAGGCGACCTCGGGCACGACGCCGCCGAAGCGGGCGTGCTCGTCGACGCTGGAGGCGACGGCGTCGGCGAGCAGGGTGGTGCCACGGACGATGCCTACGCCGGTCTCGTCGCAGGAGGTCTCGATGCCGAGGACGAGCGGCTCGTCGCGTGAGTCAGCCATTGATCTGGGTTCCTTGTACGGAAGAGGGGTCGGTCAGTCGCATCACCAGGGCGTCCACGTTCCCCGGCTGGTAGTAGCCGCGCCTGAAGCCGATGGCCTCGAAGCCGAAGCGCTCGTACAGCTTCTGCGCGCGGATGTTGTCCACGCGGCACTCCAGCATCACCTCGGTGCACTCGAAGGCGGTCGCGGCCCGCAGCAGTTCGGTGAGGAGGCGGCCGCCCAGCCCGGTCCCCCACTGCTCCCGGGTGACGGCGATGGTCTGGATGTCGGCCTGCTCGCCGGAGGAGGCGACACCGGCGTACCCGACGATCCGCTCCCCCGTCTCGGCCACGACGTACTTCCTGGTCGCCTCCGGCCCGCGGGCGTGGGCCAGCTCGGACCAGAACATGCCCCGCGACCAGGCGTCGTCGGGGAACAGGTCCCGCTCCAGCTCCAGCACGGGGTCGATGTCCCACCAGCGCATCTCGCGCAGCTCACACGTCTCGGGACCGGTCACTTGGGGGTGACCACCTTGTAGTTCTTGGGGACCTGGGCGTCGGGGCGGCGCAGGTAGAGCGGCCGGGGCGAGGGAAGTTCCCCGCCCGCCGCGAGCTTCTCGGCGGCCAGCCGGGCGAGGGCGGCGGCGGACACGTGCTCGGGCTCGTGCGCCTTGGGGAAGGTGTCCGGGTACAGCAGCGCGCCCGCGCCGACCGCGGGCAGGCCCTCGACCTGCTCGGCGATGTCGGCGGGCCGGTCGACGGCCGGGTCGGTGACGCGGGTGCGGGAGTCGGCGTAGCGCGCCCAGTACACCTCCTTGCGCCGGGCGTCGGTGGCCACCACGAAGGGGCCCTCGAGGTCGGTGGCGTAGGCGAGTCCGTCCAGCGTGCACACGCCGTGCACGGGGACGCCGAGTGCGAGGCCGAAGGTCTCGGCGGTCATCAGCCCGACGCGCAGACCGGTGTACGGGCCGGGACCGATCCCGGCGACGATCCCGGTGACGGCGTCGAGCTTCCGGCCGGCCTCGGCGAGCACCCGGTCGATGGCGGGCAGCAGCAGTTCCCCGTGCCGCCGGGCGTCCACCTGACTCGACGAGGCGATGACGTCGCGTCCGTCGTGCAGCGCGACGGTGACGGCGGGTGTGGCGGTATCCAGAGCGAGCAAGAGCACGCAAACAGCCTACGGCTCCCCGGGGCCCGTGTCGGACGTACCTGGCGGGCAGTCACCTGCTGCTAGCGTCACCTTCCGTCACGGCCCGGCGGACGGGCGTGTACGACAGGGACGTACGACACGGAGGTGGGTGCCGGTGGCAGCCAGCAGCTCGGGGATCGTGGCCGGGCTGACCGCCGCGGCTCTCGCGACGGTCGGTTACCTCGCTCACCAGGCCTCGCAGACCGTCCCGGCCGGCCTGGGCAGGCCGCAGCCGGGTGTCTCACCCGCGGTCGGTCCCTCGAAGGCGCCCCGGGTCAGGACGGACCCGGCCGCCCTGCCCGGCGGGTCCGGCACGGGCGCACGGGTCGTGTACTCGCTGCGCGCCGACCGGGTGTGGCTGGTCGCCGCCGACGAGGCGGTCACCCGCACGTTCAGGGTCTACCCGAGCCAGGTGGACCCGGCCCCGGGCAGCTACGCGGTCACGTCCCGCTCGAACACGATCACCGGATCCGACGGCGTCCCGGTCGAGCACGTCGTGCGCTTCACCAGCGTGGACGGTGTGGTCATCGGCTTCAGCGCGGCCGTGAGCGGCTCCACCGCCGCGCCCGGCGGGCAGGTCCGTACGGGCGGCATCCGCGAGTCCCGGGTGGACGGCGACGTGATGTGGACGTTCGCGACGATCGGCCGGAAGGTCGTGGTCGTCCGCTGACGGGACGGGCGGTTACGCGGCCTCGCGGTGATCCCCGGCCGGCTCGGAGAGGTCCGGCTCGGGAGCGCGCGGGGGCGTGGAGACCAGCACCGCCGCCTCGCCCGCCGCCAGCAGGTCGCGCATGGACACCCCGGTGACCGCGAACGGCAGCGGCTGCCCCTTGCTCTGTGTAGCCGACATGGACGCCTCCTGGAGGGCGGGGGCGGACGTGGTTAGGTACACCTAACTACGGACTGGATACCATGTGACCACGGACGGGACGCCGAACGCAACATCTTGCCGACGCCCTGTCGGAACGTTCATCGAAACGCCACACGCTCCGCGACCGGCGGGAAGCTACGCCGCGAGCGCGCTCAGGTCCGCCGCCGCCCAGCGTTCCCCCATACCGGTGATCGTCATCTGCCGGACCTCGTCGGTCGTGTCGCCCACCGCCCGGTGGATGACGACCTGGAGCCGGTCCTCGGTCAGCTCCTCCACCTTGCCCTCGCCCCACTCCACGACGACCACGGACTCGGGCAGCGAGACGTCGAGATCGAGGTCCTCCATCTCGTCCAGCCCGCCCGAGAGCCGGTAGGCGTCGACGTGGACCAGCGGCGGCCCGTCGCCCAGCGGCGGATGGACCCGGGCGATCACGAACGTCGGCGAGGTGACGGCGCCGCGCACGCCGAGCCCCTCGCCCAGCCCACGGGTCAGCGTCGTCTTGCCCGCTCCGAGCTCCCCGCTGAGCATCACCAGGTCCCCCGCGCGCAGCAGCCCCGCGAGCCGGCGGCCCAGCTCCCGCATCTGCTCGGGGGAGGTGACGGTGACGCTCATGGAACGGGAGCCCACAGGTGCGTGCGTTGTCGCGGTTTCTTCCATCGTCACTCACTAGCAGTAGTACCGGCAGCCACCCCCGTCAGGAGGAGGCGGAGTCACAGCCCTTCACGGTAGCCGTGGCGGGCATCGCTCCGGTACGGGCGAGCAGATCGGCGAGGCGGTCGGTGACGACCGCCGGGTGCTCCAGAATGACCAGGTGCCCGGCGTCCGGCACCAGTACCAGCTCCGCGCCCGGCAGGACGTCGGCGATCGCCTCGCTGTGCTCACTGGGAGTGACCAGGTCCTGCACCCCGGCCAGGACGAGGACCGGCATGTCGGCGAAGTGGACGAGGGCCTCGGTCTTGTCGTGGTCGTTGAACGCCGGGTAGTACTCGGCGACCACGTCGATAGGTGTGCTCTCGATCATCCGCTCGGCGAACCGGGCGATGGCCGGGTCGACGTCCCGGGACGCGAACGAGTACCGCTTGACGACCCCGGCGAACAGGTCGGCGGTGGCCCGTCGGCCCTTCTCCACCAGCTCGGCCCGCTGCCCCAGCGCCTTCAGCACCCCGGGCAGCACCCGCCGCACCACGTTGACACCGGCGACCGGGAGCCCGTAGTTGACCTCGCCGAGCTTCCCCGACGACGTTCCCACGAAGGCCACCCCGACGACCCGCTCGCGGATCAGCTCGGGGTACTGGTCGGCCAGCGCCATCACCGTCATGCCGCCCATGGAGTGCCCGACCAGCACGATCGGCCCCTCGGGCGCGGCCGCGTCGATGACGGCCTTCAGATCACGGCCCAGCTGCTCGATGGTGACCGCCTCGCCCCGCGCCTGGGCCACGCCCCGCCCGGAGCGGCCGTGGCTGCGCTGGTCCCAGTGCACGGTCCTCACGACGCCCCTGAGCGCCGCCCGCTGGAAGTGCCAGGAATCCTGGCTGAGGCAGTAGCCATGGCTGAAGACGACGGTGACGGGGGCGGGTGACTTGCGGCCGAAGAGCCTCCGGCGGCGTGGGCCGATGGCCGCGGGGGCGGCCTCCGCGTCGACGTCGTCGACCTCGTAGTACAGCTCCGTGCCGTCGTCGGCGAACGCCTTTCCGGGCATGCCGCGCAGCGCGCCGTACGGTCCGGCCGAGTCGAGCGCGAGCCGCGCCTTCTGGCGCATGCCGCGGCCGACCGTCATCCGCTCCAGGGCCACACCGGCGGCCGCGCCCGTGGCCACCACGCCTATCGCGACGCCCGCGATGCCGGTCGCCCGGCGCCAGCCCCCCGCCGCCCCCGCGGCGGAGGCCGCGACGGCCGCGCTTGCGGCGTGCGCGACGGCCTCCGCACTGCTCTCGCTCACGTACCGCTCCTCTTCGCCGGGCTGCTGATCGGGATGTCGTTGCCGTCATCAGATGGTGCTCTTGCTGCTGCTGTTGTTCGCGACATGACCGTGACGCTCGTGATGAACCGTGACGGTCGTGTTTCGGGTGACGAGTACCCCCTCCGAGTTACCCGTCCTGTTCCTCATTCACATAGACGCGCGGAACGCGCGATCCGATCCGGGTCACGATCTCGTAGGCGATGGTTCCGGCCGCCTGGGCCCAGTCCTCGGCGGTGGGCTCGCCGCGGTCCCCGGGCCCGAAGAGGACGGCCTCGGCCCCCGCCGCGGGCTCGTCGCCGCCCAGGTCGACCACGAACTGGTCCATGGCGACGCGTCCGGCGACCGTGCGCCACTTGCCCTCGACGAGGACCGGGCCGGCGGAGGAGGCGTGCCGCGGGACGCCGTCCGCGTAGCCGAGCGGAACGAGGCCGAGGGTGGTCGCGCCCGGCGTCACGTACCGGTAGCCGTAGCTCACGCCGTGCCCGCCCGGCACGTGCTTGACCAGGGCGAGCGAGGCGGACAGCGTCATCACCGGCCGCAGCCCGAAGTCGGCCGGGGTGCCGAGTTCGGGGCTGGGCGAGATGCCGTAGAGGGAGATGCCGGTCCGGACGAGGTCGAAGTGGCTCTCGGGCAGGGTGAGCGTGGCCGGCGAGTTGGCGATGTGCCGCACCTCGGGACGGACGCCCCGCTCCTCGGCGTACGCGACCATCTCCCGGAAGAGGCCGAGCTGGGCGGTGACGGAGGGATGGCCGGGTTCGTCGGCACAGGCGAGGTGCGACCAGAGCCCCGTGACGCGCAGCAGCCCCTCGGCCTCGGCGCGCAGCGCCTCGCGGACCAGCTCGGCCCAGTCGTCACCGGGCTGGCAGCCGCCCCGTCCGAGCCCCGTGTCGGCCTTGAGCTGCACGCGTGCGGGCCGTCCGGCGAGCCGGGCCGCCTCGGTGACCTCGCCGAGGGCCCACATCGCGCTGACGGACACGTCGAGGTCCGCCTCGATCGCCTCCCGCCAGGGCCCGCCGGGCGTCCACAGCCAGCACATGATGCGGCCGGGCAGCCCGGCGGCCCGCAGGGCGAGGGCTTCCTCCGGCGTGGCCGTGCCCAGCCAGTCCGCCCCGGCGGCGAGGGCCGCGCGGGCGCACGGCACAGCGCCGTGGCCGTACGCCTCGGACTTCACCACGGCCATCAGGGCCGCGCCCGGCGCGTGGGCGCGCAAGGCCCGCACGTTGGCCCGCAGGGCGGCCAGGTCGATCTCCGCGCGGGCCCGCAGGGGCGCGGTGCGCGGGGCTGTTCTCTCGCTCATCGCGCCCAGTGTCTCAGAGGGCCCCGCCCCGGACCGGAGGACCCGGCTCGGCCTTCCCGGCCCTTCCGCCGCCTGAGCTCTCCGAGCACGTCCGGCACTCCAGCTCGCGACGCCCGGCCCGGCACCACAGTCCTCGCAGCCCGGCCCGGCACCCCAGTACCTTGAGCCCGTCCAGCACTTCAGCCCCCGGATCCCGGCCCGGCACCTCAACTCGGCCCCTGCCCAGCACCTCAAGCACCTCAGCTCGGCCCCTGCCCCGCACCTCAGCACTCGTGGCCCGGCCCCGCACTCCAGCTCGCGGAGCCCGGCCCGGTGCCCTCAGCTGCCTTGAGCCCGTCCGGCGATTGAGGACGAGGCCGTCCAGGCCGAGCGGGGGCCCGGGGGCGGCAGCCCCCGGAGTCGGGACGGGAAGGGGCGGAGGGGGCGACCCGACCCCACCGCACCCCCACCCGTCCGCGCCCACCGCGCGCGATCTACCCAAGGACGTTCCGCCAGGCCTCCGGAACCGCGTCGGCCACATCATGCGCCCCCACCGGCGCCCCGTCCGCCGCCAGCCTCCCGGCCAGCCCGTGCAGATACGCCCCCACACTCCCCGCGTCCACCGCCGAGAGCCCCGCTGCCAGCAACGACCCGGCCAGCCCCGACAGCACGTCCCCGCTCCCCGCCGTGGCCAGCCAGGACGTCCCCGTCGGATTCACCCGCACCGCCCCACCCCCCGGGTCCGCCACCAACGTCGTCGACCCCTTCAGCAGCACGGTCGCCCCGTACCGCCCCGCCAGCTCCCGCGCCGCCGCCAGCCGGGCCCCCTCGACCTCCCGCCGCTCGACCCCGAGCAGCGCCGCCGCCTCACCCGCGTGCGGCGTCATCAGCGTCGGCGCCCTCCGGGCCCGCACGACCGCCGCGTCGGCCAACCGCAGGCCGTCCGCATCGACCAGCACCGGCACCTCCGCCGCCAGCACCTCCCCCACCGTCGCCGCGTCGTCACCGGCCCCGGGCCCGGTGACCCACGCCTGCACCCGCCCGGCATGCTTCGGCCCCTGGTCCGACACGAGCGTCTCGGGAAAGCGCGCGATGACGGCGTCCCCGGCGGGCCCGACGTACCGCACGGCTCCGGCCCCGCCGCGCAGCGCCCCGGCGACGGCGAGCACGGCGGCGCCCGGGTAGCGCGCCGACCCGGCGGCGATCCCGACGACACCCCGCCGGTACTTGTCGCTCTCGGCCCGCGGCACCGGCAGCAGCTCCGCCACGTCCGCGTGCTGCAACGCCTCCAGTTCCGGCTCGGCGGGCAGCTCCAGCCCGATGCCGACCAGCCGCACGGAACCCGCGTACTCCCGCGCGGGGTCGATCAGCAGCCCCGGCTTGTGCGTCCCGAACGTCACCGTCAGATCCGCCCGTACCGCGGCCCCGCGCACCTCGCCCGTGTCGGCCTCGACCCCGCTCGGCAGATCGACGGCGACGACTGCGCCCCGCGACCGCTCGGCGGCGGCGGCCAGCGGCACCGCGTCCGGCCGCAGCCCGCCCTTCCCACCGATCCCGACGATGCCGTCGACGACGAGATCGGCCCGCTCCACCAGTTCCTCCACGCCACCCCCGTCCAAGGGCGCGCCGGCGTCCACGGCGCGGCCCCCGGCCCGCCGCAGCGCCGCCAGGCCTTCCGCGTGAGCCCGCCCGGGCGCGAGCAGCACCGCCGTGACACCGGCCCCGCGCCTCGCCAGCCGGGCACCGGCGTACAACGCGTCGCCACCGTTGTCGCCGCTGCCGACCAGCAGCACGACCCGGCTGCCGTACACCCGCCCGAGCAGGTCGGCGCAGGCGGCGGCGAGTCCGGCGGCGGCGCGTTGCATCAGCGCCCCCTCCGGCAGCCGCGCCATCAGCTCCCGTTCGGCGGTCCTGACCGTCTCCACGCTGTACGCACTACGCATGCGGTCGAGTTTCCCGTACGACCGCCGGACCACTCCCCCGTATCGCGCGCGGCTTCGGTCCCGTGTCGCACCTCCGACACCTCCCGGCCGGGCCGGACCCGTTGACGCTTTGCGTGCCCTTTGCCAGACTCCCCGATCGCGCAGAAAGCGCTTGCACCCTCCCTCGCGCACTCGCTAGCGCACGCTTGCCCACCCCCCACGTCCGACGAAACCGAGGCCCCATGGGACGCAGAGCCGCATTACTCGCCGCCGCCGGCGCCACCGCCCTCCTCACCGCCGCCGGCACCCTGACCGCTCCGGCCACCGCCGCCCCCACGCGTGCGGCGGCCTGCGGAGAAGGTCCCCACCACGCCGAGGCCGCGCAAAGCGGCGGCACCTGGACGGCCCGGCGCGGCAACGGCACGGTCGTCTACACCGGCACCGACATGCGCGCCGCCGTCCAGGCGGCCGTCAACAGCCTCACGCCGGGACGCACCGCGAAGGAACGGGTCGTGGTCCGCGGCTCGGGCTCGATCCCGGCGAACTCCCGCATCTCCCTCCCGAGCCACACCGTTCTCGACGTCTGCGGCACCATCGACGTCACCGGCAGCGGCTCGGGCGACCAGGCGCCGGTCTACTCCCGCGGCACCCGCGACGTCGAGGTCCAGAACCTCAGGCTCACCGGCACCCCGCTGTACGGCATCTTCCTGCGCAACGTCCAGAACGTGGTGCTCGGCCAGATCGACATGCGCCTCTCCCGCGGCCTGGGCGTCCGCATCGACAACCGCGGCGACACCAGCCAGTGGACGCGCAACGTCCGCATCGACAACGTCCACGTCTCCGGCGCGTCCAGCCACGCGGTCGAGACCTACGGCGTCGACGGCATCACCATCGGCACGGTGACGGCCCGCAACGTGGGCGAGTCCGGCCTGCTGCTCAACCAGACCGTCAACGCGAGCGTCACCAAGGTGGACGCGGAGAACGCCGGCACCGGTACCGGTTACGCCGCCTTCCGCATGGCCAACCGCAACGGCCGGATCGGCAACGGCTACCCCACCAACATCCGGGTCGGCGAGGTCATCGCCCGGGGCGGCGGGCGCGGCGTGTTCTGCGTCTCCGAGAGCGGCGGGGCGACGATCGACCGGGTGACCCTCTCCGGCACCGGCAACAACTCGGTGCTGATCGAGAACTGCTACAACGTCAGCCTGGCGGCCCGGAGCGGCACGATCACCGGCGGCGGCGAGCTGCGACTGGCCGCCCGCTCGGAGTTCCCCAACAACAAGGACATCACCGTGCAGAACCTGACGGTCACCAACTCGGCCATCAGGGAGAGCCCGTGCGGCGAGAACACGACGTTCCGCAACATCACACGGGTGAACAGCAGCCAGTCCGTCTGCTGACACCGGCCCGCTGCACCCTCACCCGGGCCCCCTCACCCGGCGGGGGCGCGGCGGGCGCTCAACCGCCCAGCCGGCTCAGCGCCCGCATGGCCTCACGCTCGATGCGCGCGACGTCCGACAGGACGGCACCCGCCCGCACGAGGTACTGCCCGTCACCCGACTCCCCGGCCTGCGCGACCAGTGCCGCGACTTCCGTCCAGCAGGCGGCCGCCTCCGAGTACAGCCGGTGCCCGGTCCGCAGACGGTCACTGTCGAGCCACTCGGCGCATTCGGCGAGGAAGTCGCGGTAGAGGTTGCGGAACAGGGCACCGCCGGTGCCGGCCTGCTCCATCAGACGGGCGGCCTGCGGCAGGTCCCGCCGCGGGTCGCCGGTGCGCTGGAGCCAGCGGGGTACGAGCCTGCCGGCCTTCTCGATGCCCCGGTGGCCGAGGTTGGCGATGGGCGGGTCGAGGAAGGCGTCCGCGCAGGCGGTGATGGCCGGAACGATCCGGTCCCGCGGGGCGGGCGGCTTCTCGGGAGCGGTGAGGGTGAAGGACCGGTGCCTGGCGGTCATGGGCCCGCGCGCGGCCCTGGCCCGGGCGAGGCCGTCCAGGCCGGTGGACACGGCGCCGCCCTGCTGCGCGGTGTCCACGAGGTAGGCATCCCGCTCGTCATAGCCGTACATGGCGACGACATGACCGCCGAAGTGCACCTTCGAGGTGAAGTAGTCCAGGTGGTGGCTGTCGAGCTGCAACCCGAGGGGGTGACCGGCGTCGATGGCGGCCGCCACGTGCTCCCAACCCTTGCGGGCCGATCCGGTCTCCCGCACCACGAGTTCCAGCCCGAGTGCGCCGGCCAGGTTCCTGGTGAGCTCGAAGGGCTTGACCCGCCCTCCGAGGAACGGGAAGTCCATGTTCTTGCTGTCCCAGTAGACGAAGGACAGGCCGGAGCCGAGGCCGAAGAGTATGGGCTCGGACAGATCGATGCCCTGATGCCGCAGCAGCACTCCCAGCGCTGTCGTCTCGCAGTGCTGCGCGCCGCGGGTGTCGACCCCCTTCACCATGACCATGCCGTTCTCCTGCTCCTGGAAGTCCGCTATGATCGACGCACGATTTGAACTCGTTCAAAAATGTCGTTCAAGAAGGTCGTCCAACAAGGGGAGGCCAGACCATGGCCGGATCCACCACCTCCACGGCAACCGACACACCCGCCACCGCCCTCGGCCCCACGGCACTCGTTCTCGGCGTCCTGTCCGCCGTGGGCACGTGGGCGTTCCTGTTCCCCTGGACGGTGCTGGCCGGGGCGCTGGCCATCACGTTCGGCGTGATGGGCATGCACTACGCCCGCAAGGGCATGGGCCGCATGTGGACCGCGGCGGCGGGCACGGCGCTGGGTGCGGTAGGCTTCATCGGCACCGTCACCCTCCTGTGGGCGATGTACTGACGCGCCGGCCCGCATCACCCCTCCGCGATGACAACGGCCGAGGCCACCCCGGCGTCATGACTCAGGGACAGGTGCCAGGACCGGACCCCGAGTTCGGCGGCCCGCTCGGCCACGGTCCCGGTCACCCGCAGCCGGGGCCGCCCACTGTCCTCGACGTACACCTCGGCATCGGTCCAGAGCAGCCCGCCCGGAGCGCCGAGCGCCTTGGCCAGGGCCTCCTTGGCAGCGAACCGGGCGGCCAGGGAGGCGACACCTCGGCGCTCCCCGCCGGGCAGCAACAACTCCCGCTCCACGAACAGCCGCTCCGCCAGCGCGGGCGTACGCTCCAAGGACGCCGCGAACCGCTCGATCTCGGCGACGTCGATCCCGACCCCGATGATGCTCATGCCATGCACCCTATGGGGACGCCACGGCGTTTCCCCGCCCGCAACGGGCCCTAGCATGATCAACATGGAATGGGACGGCCTCACCGACCGCGACCGCTACGGGGACTGGTACCTGAAGGACCGGGACCGGTTCTCGGATCTGGCCCGGGATGCCGACTGGGCCGGGCTGTTCGGGGCGTTGGAGAGCAATCCCCAGTACGTCAATCTCGCCCGGCCCGGGAACCGCAGCGGATTCGCCCCGCTGCACCAGGCCGCCTGGCACGGCGCCGGCATAGCCGTCGTCTCCCGGCTGATCGCGCACGGCGCCTGGCGTACGCAGCGCACCCGGGACGGACGGCGCCCCGTGGACATCGCCCGGGAGCGAGGGCACACGCATCTGCTGGAACTCCTGGAACCGGTCACGGTCCGGCAGCTCCCCTCCCCTTCCGATGCGCTGGAGCACCACTTCCACGCGCTGCTGCGGGAGCGCACCGGCAGCTGCTTCGACGAGATCGAGCACCTCCTGCCACCGCTGTCACCGCTCACGGAGGGCCTGGACGTACGGGTCTTCTTCCGGGTGGCGGGCATGATGGGCGGCTTCCACTACCGCCTCCACGCGGACATCGTGCACGTGCACGGCAGCTCCCGGATGGACGCCGACAACGGGGACTACTACCACGTGACCCCCGACAACTGGACCATGCTCCCCTACAGCCCCAGGCCGCCGCACCCGTGGAGCCTGCCGTGACAACCGCCCCCTTACGGCGGCCAGTTCGGTTCTGTGCCGCCGGACGGTGTCGCTGCCGTCACATGGCATGATCGGCCCGTTCGACTGACCGTTGTCGCCGGTGTCGTTTGCCGATGCGCCCGCCGATACGCGAACGGGGAGGCCCGAGTGGGGGATCACTTCAAGACCGACAAGAAGCCTCGGAGACTCCCATCCGCTGGTGATCGACGACACGGCCAGAGACCCGAGTTCGAAGATCTGGTACGCCCTGCCGGCCGGGTTCTTCAGCGTTCCGATCGACGCTCTCGACCCCGAACCGGGCTCAGAGCAGGAGACGCACCTCGAACAGGCGCTGGCGCTGGTCCTGGACCTTGTCCCCGAGGACGAGCGCGACCGGTATACGGCTGCGCTGCGGGACGTTCGGTTCATGACCGCCCAGATGCGGAGTGAAGGCGTCATCGCCTGCTCCCTCGGAATGCACTACGCGGACGACGGGTCGTCTGCGTCATCAGTATTCACTGTGGCGCTCCGAGACGTCGAGTGGGCCCCAGCCAAGATCACGGCGGTCCGCGCGGTCTCCCTGCGTGAATGCGCTGGCAACGTAGGGCTCTTGACGCTGCCGGGCGGCCGTCCGGCCTCGGTCTCCGACACAGTGATCACCATGCCCGCCCTTGAAGGGATGCCAAGTCAAGACCTCTACCAGTGCAATGTCTATATCCCGGCCCCCTCAGGCACGCAGCTGGGTGTTCTGACGCTGAGCAGTACGGCCGTGGGCTCCCGCAAGCACTACCGCGACATGATGGAAGGCATCGCGCACACGGTGTCGTTCCACGATCCGCTGCCGGAGATCGAGCGCGCCGTCCACGACGACGCAGCCGACGGCACAAGCAGCATCGCGGACGACATCGCGTCCGACTTCGGCTGAACCAGGATGTGCGAATGACCATGAACTTCGACGCACAGGGCTTCGACGGACCGAAGGCATGGGACACGCCGGGCACTCGACGTGCCTTCCGCATCCGGACGGCGCGTCACCTGGCGAAGTCACTCGGCTGGGTGGCGCTCTGGTGGGCGACGTTGTTCGTCACCCTCTTGTTGCCCGTGGAAGCGTCGCTTCCCATGGCCGTGGTCCTTGTGCTGATCGGGCTCATGGCGTGCCTAGCCCTCGGCCGACTCGCCTTGGGGTGGCGAATGCGGCGCATCCTCACCGTCTACCCCTGGCGTCGGCAGTCCGGTGCTGTGCGAATCACCAAGGGCAAGGACGCGGTCTTCGTGCTGCCCGACCCTGACACCCCGGAGAAAACTGTGTCGCTGAAGGTGTCTGCCGGGCTGTTCCGGACCTGGAGCCACGAGGCCCTCAAGCAGTACGACGAGGAACTCTGGTACGCGGGTGACCCGCGCTTCGCCTGCGTGGTGGCCAGGCCTCCGGGCCTGAGTGGCCTCGGCTACCTCGCCCAGCCAACCGCCTATAACCCCCGCACCTCCCCCCGCCGCAAAGGCCTCAGCCCCGAGGCCCGGCGCCGTGCCCGGGCCATCGGTGCGCGGGTCGCCGACTGACGCGACGAGACGCCGGGACCGGACAACCGATGGGCGGCGGGGGTGAACGGCTGTCGCCGTTCGCCCCCGCTTCCTACTCCACCGTCACCGACTTCGCCAGGTTCCGCGGCTGGTCCACCTCGTTGCCCCGGGCCGTGGCCAGCTCACAGGCGAACACCTGCAGCGGCACCGTCGCCACCATCGGCTGCAGCAGCGTCGGTGTGACCGGGATCCGGATCAGATGGTCGGCGTACGGCACCACCGCCTCGTCGCCCTCCTCGGCGATCACGATCGTCCGCGCACCCCGCGCCCGGATCTCCTGGATGTTGGACACGACCTTGTCGTGCAGCACGGACCGCCCTCGCGGTGACGGCACCACGACGACCACGGGCAGATCCTCCTCGATCAGGGCGATCGGCCCGTGCTTCAACTCCCCGGCCGCGAACCCCTCGGCGTGCATGTAGGCCAGCTCCTTGAGCTTCAGCGCGCCCTCGAGGGCCACCGGATACCCGACATGCCGCCCCAGGAAGAGCACCGTGTTCTTGGCGGCGAGCGAGCGGGCCAGCTCCCGCACGGGCTCCATGGTGCCGAGCACCTGCTCCACCGCACCGGCGATCGAGGACAGGTCGCGGACCACCGCCTCGATCTCGTCGCCCCACTTGGTGCCCCGGACCTGCCCCAGGTACAGCGCGACCAGGTAGCACGCCACGAGCTGCGTCAGGAACGCCTTGGTGGACGCGACGGCGACCTCCGGCCCGGCGTGCGTGTACAGGACCGCGTCCGACTCGCGCGGGATCGTCGAGCCGTTGGTGTTGCAGATCGCCAGGACCCTGGAGCCCTGCTCCCGGGCGTGACGGAGCGCCATGAGCGTGTCCATGGTCTCGCCGGACTGGGAGATCGCGATGACCAGGGTCTGCGCGTCCAGGATCGGGTCCCGGTACCGGAACTCACTGGCCAGCTCCACCTCGCACGGGATGCGCGTGAAGTGCTCGATGGCGTACTTGGCGATCATCCCGGCGTGGAAGGCCGTACCGCACGCCACGACGACGATCTTGTCGATCTCGCGCAGCACGCCCGGGGGGATCCGCACCTCGTCCAGGGTCAGCGAGCCGGAACCGTCGATCCGGCCCAGCAGCGTGTCCGCGACCGCCTTGGGCTGCTCGGCGATCTCCTTGAGCATGAAGTAGTCGTAGCCGCCCTTCTCGGCGGCCGACGCGTCCCAGTCGACGTGGTAGGAGCGGACGTCGGCCGGGCGGCCGTCGAAGCCGGTCACCACCACGCCGTCCCGGCGCAGTTCCACGACCTGGTCCTGCCCCAGTTCGATCGCCGACCGCGTGTGGTCGATGAACGCGGCGACGTCCGAGGCGAGGAAGGACTCGCCCTCGCCGACGCCGACCACCAGCGGCGAGTTCCGCCGGGCGCCCACCACCACGTCCGGTTCGTCGGCGTGCACCGCGACGAGTGTGAACGCGCCCTCCAGCCGCCTGCACACCAGCCGCATCGCCTCGGCGAGGTCCGCGCACGAGGAGAACTCCTCGGCGAGCAGATGCGCCACGACCTCGGTGTCGGTCTCGGAGGCCAGTTCGTGGCCGCGCTCCTCCAACTCGGCCCGCAGCACGGCGAAGTTCTCGATGATGCCGTTGTGGACGACGGCTACCCGGCCCGCGTTGTCGATGTGCGGATGGGCGTTGGCGTCCGTCGGTCCGCCGTGCGTGGCCCACCGGGTGTGTCCGATGCCCGTCGTGCCGGTCGGCAGCGGCCGGCCGTCCAGTTCCTTCTCCAGGTTGAGGAGCTTCCCGGCCTTCTTGGCCGTCGCCAGGCCGCCGTCGGCCAGCACGGCGACACCCGCCGAGTCGTAACCCCGGTACTCCAGCCGCTTCAGCCCGGCCATCACGATCTCGAGCGCCGACTGTGGCCCCACGTATCCCACGATTCCGCACATGAGGCGCAGCCTACGGGTCGACCCCGCACCAAAAGCCCTTGCGCGTGCCCGGAATCGGAAATTCCCACCGGGGATCGAACACGCTTCAGGGCAAGGAGCCGGCCCGCTCCCCGGCGTTGCTCACACCTTCGCCCGGTAGGCCCGCATGGCCAGCGGATAGAACACCAGCGCGATCCCGGCCGCCCAGACCAACGACCACATCACCGGCTCCGCCACCGCCCCACCGAGCAGCAGCCCCCGGAACGCGTCGGACAGATGCGTGACCGGATTGACGTCGCTCCACGCCTGGAGCCAGCCCGGCATGGTGTCGACCACGACGAACGCGCTGCTCGTGAAGGTGATCGGGAAGATGAGGGTGAAGGCGAACGCCTGCACCTTCTCCGCGTCCCCCGCCAGCATCCCGATCAGTACCGCGCTCCACGACACCGCCGCGGCGAACACCACCACCAGCAGCGTGCCGAGCAGGAATCCGCCGAACCCGCCCGTGACCCGGAAGCCGAGCAGCAGTCCGAGACCGATCATCAGCAGCAGCGCCCACACGTGCTTCGCGAGGTCGGCCGTGATCCGCCCGATCAGCGGGGCGGAACGGGCGATCGGCAGGCTGCGCAGCCGGTCGAAGACTCCCTTGGTGAGGTCGGTGTTGAGCGCCATCGCCGTGTACATCGTCATGAACAGGGTGTTCTGCACGATGATCCCGGGCAGCGCGTACTTCAGGTACGCCTCGGGCGACCCGGCCATCTGCCCGCCCAGTACGTAGGTGAACAGGAACACGAACATGATCGGCGTGATGCTGTAGTCGACCAGTTCGAGCGGGTTGTGCTTGACGGCGACCAGGCTCCGCCAGGCCATGGTGAAGGTCTGCCGCAGCCCTGCGAGGGCCGGCACCCGGCCCGACGTGGTGACGGGCGCGGTGACGGTGGTGGCGGTCATGACCGGCTCACCACCTTCTCCAGCTCCTGGTCCTCCCGGGCGGGGGCGTCGCCGTCCTCCTCCTGCTCGCCCGGCTCGGCGCGGTGACCGGTCAGCGCGAGGAAGACCTCGTCGAGCGAGGAACGGCGCAGGGCCAGCTCGCCCACCGCGATTCCCTCCCGGTCCAGCGCGCGCACCACGGCCGGCATCAGCTCGGGGTCCTTCACCGGCGCGGTGATCATCTCGCCCTCGATCCGGGCCTCGGGACCGGCCGCGCCGGCCACCAGCGCGTGCGCCCGCACCAGGTCCTGCCCGAGGATCGGTCGCAGCTCCAGCACCTGCCCGCCGACCTGCGCCTTGAGCCGGTCCGGTGTGCCCTCGGCGATCACCCGGCCTTTGTCGATCACCACGATGTCGTCGGCCAGCACATCGGCCTCGTTCAGGTACTGCGTGGTCAGCAGCGCGGTCGCGCCGTCCGCGACCAGGCCGCGCAGCAGGTCCCACAGCTCACCGCGGCTGTGCGGGTCGAGACCGGTGGTCGGCTCGTCGAGGAAGAGGACGCTGGGCCGGCCGACCAGGCTGGCCGCGAGGTCCAGCCGCCGGCGCATGCCTCCGGAGAAGGTCTTCGCGGCCCGCGTGGCCGCGTGCGTCAGCTGGAACCGCTCCAGCAGCTCACCCGCCCGGGCCTTCGCCTCCCGCCTCGGCAGGCCCAGCAGACGGCCGATGAGGAGCAGGTTCTCCGTGCCGGTCAGGTTCTCGTCGACCGCCGCGTACTGGCCGGTCAGCCCGACCATGGCCCGCACCACCCCGGCCTCCCGGACCACGTCGTGGCCGGCCACGTGGGCCCTGCCCCGGTCGGGCCGGAGCAGCGTCGCGAAGATCCGCACGGCGGTCGTCTTCCCGGCGCCGTTGGGACCCAGCAGGCCGAGCACCGTGCCCTTGCGGGCCGCCAGGTCCACACCGGCCAGCGCCTCGGTCTCCTTGAACCGTTTGACCAGGCCTTCCGCCTCTATCGCATACGTCATGGGTCACCCCTCGGCGTCGGTGAGCCCCGGCCTGGGCCCACCTCTCCCACAACTGTGACGCACACCACTGACATTCCTCTCGTTGCTCACCTTTGGCTCAAACGGGAGGGACCGTGAACCCCGCGTGACCGATCCCACCTCACGGTCCGTTCGTACGCCCGTAACAATGGACTGTGATCTCTCCGGTCTCCTCGATGCCCCGGAGCGCCCACCGGCAGCGGCCGGAGGCGACTCCCTACGTCGACCTCACCCGTGCCGAGTGGAGCGCGCTGCGCGACAAGACGCCGCTGCCGCTGACGGCCGAGGAGGTCGAGAAGCTGCGCGGCCTCGGCGACGTCATCGACCTCGACGAGGTGCGGGACATCTACCTCCCGCTGTCCAGGCTTCTCAATCTCTACGTCGGTGCCACGGACGGCCTCAGAGGTGCGCTCAACACCTTCCTGGGCGAGCAGGGCTCGCAGTCCGGCACCCCGTTCGTCATAGGGGTGGCCGGCTCGGTCGCGGTGGGGAAGTCGACGGTCGCCCGCCTCCTCCAGGCCCTCCTCTCGCGCTGGCCTGAGCACCCGCGTGTCGAGCTGGTCACCACCGACGGCTTCCTGCTGCCGACCGAGGAGCTCCAGGCCCGCGGCCTGATGTCGCGGAAGGGCTTCCCCGAGTCCTACGACCGCCGGGCGCTGACCCGGTTCGTCGCCGACATCAAGGCCGGCAAGGACGAGGTCACGGCCCCCGTCTACTCCCACCTGATCTACGACATCGTCCCGGACAGGAAGCTCACGGTCCGCCGCCCCGACATCCTGATCGTCGAGGGCCTGAACGTCCTCCAGCCCGCCCTGCCCGGCAAGGACGGCCGCACCCGGGTCGGCCTCGCCGACTACTTCGACTTCAGCGTGTACGTCGACGCCCGCGTCGAGGACATCGAGCACTGGTATCTCAACCGCTTCCGCAAACTGCGCGCGACCGCCTTCCAGGACCCGTCCTCGTACTTCCGCAAGTACACGCAGGTCTCCGAGGAGGAGGCCCTGGACTACGCCCGGACGATGTGGCGCACGATCAACCGGCCGAACCTGGTCGAGAACATCGCTCCGACCCGCGGCCGGGCCACCCTGGTCCTGCGCAAGGGACCCGACCACACGGTGCAGCGGTTGAGCCTGCGCAAGCTCTGACCCGGGAGAAGCGGGTTAGATGGTCGCCATGCTTCATCTGCGCCTGATCACGCCGTCCGAAAAGACCGGCGATGTGGTGCGACTGGTCGAGAGTACGGTCGGCACCACCCACCTCGTCGTGCTGCCGGACGCCGCCCGCGACCCCGCCGGGGACGTGGTGATGTGCGACGTGGCGCGGGAGGCCGGCGACGAACTGCTCAACGGCCTGCGGGAGCTGGGCATCGACGCCGGCGGTTCCATCGCCGTCGAGTCCATCGACCTGTCGCTGTCCGAACGGGCCGACAAGGCGGAGGCCGACGCCCCGGGCGAGGCCGCGGACGCGGTTCTGTGGGAGCAGCTGGGCGAGGCGACGCACGAGGAGTCGACCCTCTCGGTCACCTACCTCGCGTTCATCACGCTCGCCACGATGATCGCGGCCTGCGGCGTGGTCCTGGACAACGCGATCCTGATCGTGGGCGCCATGGCGGTCGGACCCGAGTTCGGCCCGCTCGCCGGCGTCTGCACCGCGGTCGTCCAGCGCCGCCCGGGCCTGGCCATGCGCTCGATGATCGCCCTGCTGGCCGGCTTCGCGGTGGCCATGGCGGTGACGGTCGGCTTCAGCCTCTTCATGGACGCGGTCGACCTGTTCAGCGAGCAACAGCTCAGGGCCGACCGCCCCAACACCGACTTCATCTACGCGCCCGACTGGTTCTCCTTCGTCGTGGCGGTCCTGGCCGGCATCGCCGGCACGCTCTCCCTGACCTCGGCCAAGTCCGGCGCCCTGGTCGGTGTGGCCATCTCGGTCACCACGGTCCCGGCCGCCGCGAACGCGGCCGTGGCCCTCAGCTACGGCGACACGAGGCAGACCTGGGGATCGACGGAGCAGCTCCTGCTGAACCTGCTGGGCATCATGATCGCGGGCACGGCGACTCTGCTGGCCCAGAAGTGGTTCTGGGCGAAGCAACGCCAGCGCGTCTGAGAACGGCCGCGTGGGACAGTGCCCTCAGGGGCGCGGGGAACTGCGCGACCAGCCTCGACGAAGGGTCGGCCCGCAGCGAACCGCAGCCCGCACCCCCCTGCCCGCTCCTCAGCCCAGCGCGGACTTCACCGCATCAGCGAGCCGCCCCGCGACAGACCGAGCCTGCTCGATGTCAGCGGCCTCGACCATCACCCGAACCAGCGGCTCGGTCCCGGAGGGACGCAGCAGCACCCGCCCGGTGGGGCCCAGCTCCCGCTCCGCGTCCGCGACCGCCGAAGCCAGCTCCGAGGACGTCCCCACCCGGGACCTGTCCACGTCCGGCACATTGATCAGCACCTGCGGCAACCGCTCCATGACAGCCGCCAGCTCCCGCAGCGACCGCCCGGTCCCGGCGACCCGAGCCGCCAGCATCAGCCCGGTCAGCGTTCCGTCACCCGTCGTGGCATGGTCGAGGACGATCACGTGCCCGGACTGCTCGCCCCCGAGCGCGAACCCGTGCTCCTTCATCTCCTCCAGCACGTACCGGTCACCCACGGCCGTCTGCACGAGCCGGATGCCCTCACGCTCCATGGCGAGCTTGAACCCGAGGTTGGACATCACTGTCGCCACGACCGTCTCGGCCCGCAGCGCGGAGCGCTCCCGCATCGCCAGCGCGAGCACGGCGAGGATCTGGTCCCCGTCCACCTCCTCGCCGGTGTGGTCCACGGCGAGGCACCGGTCGGCGTCCCCGTCGTGCGCGATGCCCAGATCGGCCCCGTGCTCGACGACGGCGGCCTTGATCTTGTCCAGGTGCGTCGATCCGCACCCGTCGTTGATGTTGAGCCCGTCCGGCTCGGCACCGATCGTGACGACCTCGGCCCCGGCCCGCTGGAAGGCCTCCGGCGAGACCCGGGCGGCGGCGCCGTGCGCCTCGTCCAGGACGATCTTCAGCCCGTCGAGCCGGTTCGGCAGGGCACCCAGCAGATGCTCGACGTAACGCTCGAAGCCCTCCTCGTACTCCCGCACCCGGCCCACCCCGGCGCCGGTCGGCCGGTCCCACGGGGCGCCGGTGCGGTGCTCCTCGTAGACGGACTCGATCCGGTCCTCCAGCTCGTCGGCGAGCTTGTGCCCGCCGCGGGCGAAGAACTTGACGCCGTTGTCGGGCATGGCGTTGTGGCTCGCGGAGAGCATCACACCGAGGTCGGCACCGAGCGAACCGGTCAGGTACGCCACCGCGGGCGTCGGCAGCACACCGACCCGCAGGACGTCCACACCGGCGCTGGCCAGGCCCGCGACCACGGCGGCCTCCAGGAACTCCCCGGACGCGCGCGGGTCACGCCCGACGACCGCGGTCGGCCGGTGCCCCTCGAAGGTGCCCGCCTCGGCCAGCACGTGCGCCGCGGCGACGGAGAGGCCCAGCGCCATCTCCGCCGTCAGGTCCGCGTTGGCTACACCGCGCACACCGTCCGTGCCGAAGAGTCGTCCCACTGGTGTCCTCCGATTGCTGAAGAGAGTGCGGCTCACTCCCCAAGTACATCCCCTGACACTGTCCGGGGGCGGTAGGGGTTGTGTAAACGAACCGCCCCGGCAGCACAGTGCGTGCCGCCGGGGCGATCGGTGCGAAGCCAGTCGCGAGGACGGGCGACGCGTTTAGCGCTTGCTGTACTGCGGGGCCTTGCGGGCCTTCTTCAGACCGGCCTTCTTGCGCTCGACCGCACGGTCGTCGCGCTTGAGGAAGCCGGCCTTCTTCAGCGGGCCGCGGTTGTTGTCGACGTCCGCCTCGTTCAGCGCGCGGGCGACACCGAGACGGAGCGCACCGGCCTGGCCGGAGACACCGCCACCGGCGATGCGGGCGATGACGTCGTAGCGGCCCTCGAGCTCGAGAACCTTGAACGGCTCGTTGACTTCCTGCTGGTGCACCTTGTTCGGGAAGTAGTCCTCAAGGGTGCGACCGTTGATCTTCCACTTGCCGGTGCCGGGGACGATCCGGACACGGGCGATGGCGTTCTTGCGACGGCCCAGGCCGGCGGCCGGCTGGGGCTCACCGAAACGCGAACCGAGGGACTCGGAGGTGTACTCACCCTCCACCGGAACGTCGGACTCGGTGGTGTAGCTGTCGATGTCAAGCTCTTCGAGCGGCTGCTCGGCAGTGGTCTCGGCCACGATTCTCCTCAGATTCTCTTCAGTCTTAGGGGGTGGCCGGACTTACTGCGCGACCTGGGTGATCTCGTACGGCTGCGGCTGCTGCGCGCC
Source organism: Streptomyces djakartensis (assembly GCF_014651075.1). GTDB lineage: Bacteria > Actinomycetota > Actinomycetes > Streptomycetales > Streptomycetaceae > Streptomyces > Streptomyces djakartensis. The sequence goes on from NZ_BMWE01000001.1 coordinate 468,651, forward strand.
GTGCGGGTGCTGGTCACCCTTGTAGACCTTCAGCTTCGAGAGCATCTGACGGCCCAGGGAGTTCTTCGGGAGCATGCCCTTGACGGCCTTCTCGATGGCCTTCTCCGGGTTCTTGTCCAGCAGCTCGTCGTAACGGACGGAGCGCAGACCACCCGGGTAGCCGGAGTGGCGGTAGGCCATCTTCTGGGTCCGCTTGTTGCCGGAGAGGTGCACCTTGTCGGCGTTGATGATGATGACGAAGTCACCAGCGTCGACGTGCGGCGCGTAGATCGGCTTGTGCTTGCCCCGCAGAAGGGTGGCCGCGGTGGAGGCGAGACGGCCCAGGACGACGTCCTGAGCGTCGATGACGTGCCACTGGCGCGTCACATCGCCGGGCTTGGGGCTGTACGTACGCACGGTTCGTAGCCTTCGCTTCGAGTGAATGGTCCATAACAGGTCACCGAAACGATCACGACAGCCTAGACCGCACGGCGGCGACGCATACCGCGTACGTGGGGTCGCTGGTCATCGGCCCGGTGGACCGGTGTAAGGGCCCGTCCCGTGAGAATGAGCAAGCCAATACACAACGAACAAGCAGAATACCGGGGCTCGCGACAAGGGTCAAAACGCGGGTCCCCCCGGAGGTCACCGCCGACGACCGGCCACGGACACGCACAGGCCGGCACACAGCGTGACGGCCCTCCGCAGGGTCCGCCGCCGGACGGGCCGCACATACGGAAACACCGACGACAGCAGCACATCGCAGACCACCCCGGCGCACAACCGCAGCACCGATCCACCTCCGCGCGGACGCCGGTACGCCCGCAGCGCCCCGGCGGCGACAGCGACAGCGACCGACGGCCATGACCACAGCCCCACCAGCAGCGCCACGACCACCAGCAAGCGCGCCGCCGCGAACCCCACCCGCAGACACCGGCTCACGGGTCGCCCCAACCACCCGGAGATGTCGCCTTTGCCCGTCCGCATGGGAGGAACGCTAGGGCTTCCGAAGCCGTTCCATGCGGACCAGCACACCCCATGTCCCGTCTAAGATGCGCCCCATGAGCTTTGGGCAGGGGGGACCTCAGTCCCAGTGGGATCCCTGGAAACCGCAGTCGGAGCAGCCCTGGACCGGCGGGGGCGGCCAGTCCCCGGACTGGGCGGCGCTCGCCGAGGCGTCCGAGACCCGCAACAAACGGCGGCGGTTGCTGCTGATCGGCGGCGGCGCGTTCGCCACCGTCGCGATCGGCGCCGCCGTCGCGGTGGCCGTGGTCTCGGCGGGTGGTGAGAACCAGGCGAACAACCCGGCCTCCCAGCCCTCGCCCGACATCCCGAGCCAGACCGCCTCGGCCCCGTCGTTCGCCCCCACCAGCGCGCCTCCCCCGCTGGATCCGAAGGACTTCATCGCCGCCGCGAAGAAGGACACGGCTCCGCTCAGCCCGGACACGCTCTTTCCCGGCACCCAGCTGACCATGGGCGAGACGGTGTACAAGAAGGGCCCGACCGCTGACACGAGGAACTGCGCGTCGGCCTCGGGAGGCACCCTTTCCAAGATCCTCACAGCGAACGACTGCACCCGCCTGATACGCGTCACCTACTCCAAGGACGGCATCGCGGTGACGGTCGGCGTGGCGGTCTTCGACACCGAGGCACAGGCCACCAGGGCCAAGGGCCAGACCGACAAGAAGAGCTTCGTCAAGTCGCTCTCCGGCGGCGGCGTGAAGGCCTTCTGCGAGTCCGGGGTCTGCCGCACCACCAGCAACTCGTACGGCCGCTACGCCTACTTCACCAACGCCGGCTTCACCAGCGGCAAGAACGTGACGGAGCAGGACACGGCCGTGTTCACCACGGGCGACAACCTGAACCTGTTCACGTTCCGTCAGATCCACCGCCGCGGACAGGCCCAGGCGTCGGCCGCGGCCAACGGATGACGGGTAACGGGCCACGGCCTACGGATGACCGGCCGCGGCCCGCGTCCGGTCAGAGCCTCTTGGCGCTCCGCAGCGTCTTGGCGTAGTAGCCGTTGCCGTCCAGCCGGGAGACTCCGCCGACGTCACCGATGGTCGGCCCGTTGACCTCCTCGCGGCTGGATACGAAGAGCAGGTGGCCCTCGGTGTCGTAGCCGAGCACCATGCCGACATGGTCCAGGCGCTGCTTCGTGCGGGTGTCGAGCTTGAAGAAGACCAGGTCACCGGGCTGGAGCTGGTCGATGCCGGTCGGCCGGTCCTTGGGCGAGATGCCGGTGAGCGGCAGGATGTCGGTCCCGCGGTCGGAGCGGGCCATGCCGTTGGCGGTGCGCGGCAGGCCGTCGCCGGATTCGTCCGAGGACATCAGCGGGTAGCGGCCGCGGTAGCCGAACACCATCCGCATGTATCCCGAGCAGTCGATGGACCGGGCGCGCAGCGTCTCCGGCTGCCCGATCACGCCGTCCCGGAAGGGGTACGGGACGCCGAGGTAGTCGTAGAAGTCGGACTGCTCCAGGCGGAGGTCCCCGCCCTCCGCACCGCCCGTGTTGAGGGGACCGAAGTTGGCGTCACCGGCGTAGACGGTGCCCCGCGCGTCCTTCTTCTGCTTGGCGCCCGCGACGTACTGGAAGGCGATGGCCAGCAGGTCGTCCTCCTTGCTGGTGCCGTATTCGGCGTACCAGTCCTTGAACCACTTCTGCTTGTCGGCGCCCTTCTTCCAGGGCTCGGGCATGAGGCGCACCCAGTCGGTCGTGGAGACCTTGGAGCTCGTCGACGAGGGTTCGGCGAAGGTGCGGGCCGGCCCGGTCAGGGTCGCGGTGCGGGCCCCGTCGGTGAACACCGCCCTGACCTTGCCGTCGGAACCGCGCAGCACGGAGCGGGCCGGGTTCTCCAGCCGGGACCAGCTCTCGCCGCCCTTGTCCCGGGCCTTCGTCGCGCCGCCGGCCCGGTCCGAGCCGTCCAGCACGCCGACGTTCGTGATCTCCGGGACGCCGGCGTCCTCCTGCTTGCGGAGCTCCACGGTGAGGTAGCCGGAGGTGGCGACGAGCGCCAGCACCACGAGGCCTGAGAGGACCGGCCGCGATTTCTTCTTCCCTGCCATGTGTTCCCTCCTGGGATGTCGATCTCCGGACGCGGTTCTCAGACGGTGGGCATGATGCCGAGCAGCAGTCCGGCGGCGACGACGATGTAGGCCATGAGCGAGACGGTGCCGGTCGCCAGCAGCGTCGCCCCCTTGGGCTGGCGGACCATCTGGTACGCGATCAGGCCGGGCACGATGAAGCCGAGGGTCTGGTTGCCGTAGAGCAGCGGGAACTCGAGCGAGAGCACGATCATCACGGTGGCCTGGAGCAGCACGCCCAGCAGGACCACCGCGGCGAACAGCCGCTTGCCGTAGAGGATCACCAGCCGCTGCATGACCTTGGTGCCCGCGTAGGTGAGCGCGGTGACGCCGACCACCATGGCCGCCCGCTGGAGGTCCTCGATGAGGGTCAGGGCGAGCCAGCCGGGCGTGATCATGCCGCCGGGCGAGAGGTTGGTGGTCAGGTAGCACAGCAACGAGAAGAACAGGCCGATGGCGATGCCGAGGGCGGCCATCTCGGGGGTCAGGGCGGCGGTGGTCAACGGAGTCTCCGGGCACGGGTGCGGGTCGTGGTGCGGGGCGGTCGGCGTGCGGGCGCGGGGTGTCGTCCCCGCCCGCTGAGGTCAGTGGCGCGGATGCTGCCCACCGCCGTCGGCCGCCGGGTACGGATGACCGCCGCCCGCGTCGTCGCCGTACGGCCAGGTCTGCTGGACCGGGGCGGCGTACCGCCCCTGCTCCTGGCCGTAACTCCCCTGGTGCCCATCGGTCTGCTGGGCCCATGACGGGTGGCGCTGCTGAGCGGGGAAGCGGACCACCGGGATCTCCTGGGTCTGCGCGGCCTGGTAGCGCTCCTCGTAGGCCACGGGGTACGGGGCGTACGGGTCCAGGCGCGCCGGCTGGGGCGGCGGCACGGGGCCGTCCGCGGGCCGGTCCGCCTCCGCGGGCACGGAGTCGTCCGCCGGGAGTTCGGCCAGGTATTCGAGGAGTTCCTCGCCCTGGCCGTGGATGTTGCCGATGGCGACGAGGGAGGAGTCGGCCGCCATGCGCTCCAGCAGGGCCGGCATGAACTCGTCGGCCGACCGCCGCTCACCACCGAGGTCGACCGCGCGGTCGCGCCATTCGGCCGGGATGGCGTCGATGGCGCTCTTGGCGGGGTGACCGATCACGAACACGTTGTCCGGCTCGAGGTCGGGGATGATCTCACCCATCTGCCCGTTGCGCTCGACGCGGTCGGGCCGGCAGTTGATCACGACGTTCAGCGGCCGGTGGATCGCTCCGAGGTCGAGCAGCTGGTTGATGTTCATCAGCGTCGACTCGGGGTCGTTGGCCGCGAAGACGTTGGCGAAGGCGAGCTTCTTGCCCTCGGGCGTCACGTAGCGCTCGACGGACAGCACGCCCGGGTCCGGCGGGGCGTCGTACATGCCCTGCAGGGCGACCCGCCGCTCGACGCCGAGCAGTTCGGCCACCACGAGGGCGATCGCGACGTTCTCCTTGAAGGTGAACCAGCTGAAGCCGCGCAGCTCCTCGTCGGTCACCGTCTCCGGGTCCGCGTAGACGAGCTTGCAGTTACGGGCGTCGGCCTCCTCCTGGAGGATGTGGAAGCGCTCCTTCTCGGCGGTGACGCAGATGCCGCCCTCCGGCATGGAGCGGCACAGCGACCGGGCCACGTCGTCGAGGGTGGGTCCCATCTCGGCGAGGTGGTCCTCGCGGACGTTGCACAGCACGCCGATCGTGGAGCGGATCAGCTTGCTCTGGTTCACCTCCTGAAGGGCCGGCATGACGGCCATGCACTCGATGACGAGGGCGTCGGGCCGGTAGGTGGCGGCCCGGCGCACGATGCCGATCTGCTCCACCACGTTGGCGATGCCGAACTTGCGGTAGACCGGTTCCTCGGTGGCGTCGGGGTGGATGAACCGGGCCGCGGTGCCCGTGGTCTTCGCCACGGTGACCAGGTCGCCGCCGCGCAGCGCCCCGGCGCACAGCCGGGTGATGGAGGACTTGCCGCGGATGCCGTTCACGAGCACACGCGAGGGGATGCTGTGCAGGCTGGCGTAGTGCCGGCGCTGTTCCACGATGCCCGCCACGAGCAGCAGCACACCGCCGGTGAGCAGGACGAAGTACAGATAGAGCACGGCTGGGTCACCTTCCCCGAACGCCGGCTTCCGGCTCCGCGAGCCGGCGCGCCTGGGTCTGCTTACGGGCCTGGAGTTGCTGACGCAGCAGTTCGAGGCTGCGTATGACGGCGCCCACCTCGTCCTGGTAGCGGGGGTACAGCACGGACTTGAGGTCGCCGTCGGCCAGCTTCTCCGCGCTGGCCGCCAGGGCGCGCATCGGCCGGGCCACCACCAGGTGCACCCAGCCGAGGCAGACGACGATCAGGGCCAGGCCGAGCAGTCCGGCCAGGACGCTGCGGTCCTCGCGCTGGTACGGGGTGATCTGGAAGTCCTTGGCGTTCTGCCAGCTGACCACGGTCCAGCCGATGTCGGCCGCCACACCGCCGCCGGAGAACGGGGCGGCGGCGGCCACCGTGGTGCCGCGCCCTTCGCGGATCAGCAGGCCGTTCTCGACGGGGCCGGCGCCGACGTGGACGTTGCCGGCCCGGACAAGGTCGGCGAGCGCGTCGCGCGGCAGCTCCTCGAAGGCCAGGAAGCCGTCGCTGGCGGCGATCGTCTCCGCCTCGGAGTCGACCACGCGGACCTCGCCGAGCCCGGGCCGCTTCAGCAGCGAGTTGAGGAACTCGACCCTGACCTCGCCGACCAGGGTCATCCCCTTGTGGTCCGGCAGGGGCGCGGCGGCCTGGACGACCGGCTTCTTCCCGCCCTTGCCTGTGACCCGGACCAGCGGCGGGTCGTCCCCGTCCACGAAGTCGGCGCGCGGCTCCTCCCCCGCGCGGGCGACCACATCGCCGTCCTCACCGAGGAGGTACAGCGCCTGGTAGCGGGTGTGCTCGCGCAGGGTCTCCTCGAGCAGCGCCCGGCCCGCGCCGGCGTCGTCCGGGTCGATCAGCCGGGAGGTGGAGACCAGGTCCGCCTGTGCCTCGTTGAGCGCCCGGCGCACCCGGTCGGCGACCAGGTCGGTGCGGTCGCGCTGGTCGTTGACCATGGAGGCCGGGATGCTGACGGAGTCGTCGGTGCGGTTCAGCAGGAGGCCGACGGGCAGGCACCACAGCAACAGCAGGACGGTGGTCAGTGCGAGCGGCCCGCGCACCCCGAACCGTCCCTTGACGCGCTGCCGCCCGCCGGAGTCGCCGTCCGGGCCGCCCAGCTGCGCGCGCAGCCTCTCCAGGGCGGAGCCGACGCGCGCGGCCTCGCCCCAGCGGGGTACGGCCACCGGGCGGGTGAGGTCGCCACGGGCCAGTCGGCGGGACTCGAGGAAGAGGCGCAGCAGCGGCCGCTGCACGGTCGCCCACAGCACGGCGGCGGCGAGCAGTCCGAGCACCACCAGGGCTCCGGCCGCCAGCAGCCCGTACAGTTCCCGGCCGGGGCCGGCGGCCTGCTGGACCACGGGCAGCAGGGCGACGACGGTGAGCCCGAGCCCCGCGCCGACGCTGCTCTTCTCCTCCGGGTCGGAGGAGGACAGGGAGGCGTAACCGGCCGTGGCGATACGGCCGTTGTAGTTCTCGCCGACGAGGGTCCCGCTGACCCCGGGGTAACCGCGGGAGCCCGGTTCCCGGGCGCTGACCGGGTCCTGCTCGGTCTCCCGTGCCGCCCGGGCGGACAGTCCGCTCATCTGCTTCTGGAGGAAGCCGAGTTCCTTGCGCTCCTGGTCGGAGTTGAGCGCCTCGGACTGCTCGAACCCGGCCGTGGCGAGGATTTCCCCGCCGGTGGCGACGACCGCCATCGAGCGGAACGGGCCCAGGTTGATGGCGGGCACGGACAGGCTGTTGGAGGCGAGCAGCAGCTGCTGCGGCCCGCCCTCGAAGTCGAGGACCGCCATGGTCATCAGGCGTACGTCACCGGTCTCCAGCCGCACCATGCGGGGCTTGAGGGCCTTGTCCCCGGTGAGGACGTCCTTGTCCAGCCAGCCGAGGGGAATCGTTTCCCCCCTGGCGGCCAGCACCTTGCCGCTCTCCAGGTCCAGAACCGTGGTGCCCGTCCACTTCTGGTACGTCCTGCCCAGGTCGGACAGAATCCGCTCGGGTTTCACCGGCGGCCCCGCGTTCAGCGCGGCGGCGGTGCGGTTCAGGTCCGTGACCCGCTCGTCGATCGAGGCACGCAGGGCGATGGCGCCGTCCTCGGCGAAGTGCTGCTGCGAGGAGAGCACCGCCTGCGGTACGGCCGGTTCACCGGCGGGGCCGAGCACTTGGGCGGTGAGGCCCGCGAGGGCGAGCACCAGCACACACAGCAGCGCGATCGGGGGGCGGATGCCGCCCAGCAGCGGCATGTCCGCGCGTCGCCGACTGCGCCGCCGTCCTCCCTTCGCGGGGCGCACGGCGCGGGTGGGTGTCACCGGTGGTCTCCTCCGGCCTCTCTGGATGAAGGACAGCCGAACAGAGCACCACTCACGCGGAGGGTGACGGGCCGCCGTTTATCAAGACTGTTGAAAGGGGCCGGGGTTGTACCGTTCGCCGCCCCCGGGTGCTGTGGCTCTAGTCACGCTCCAGCGTGAGCTCCTTCAGGCCGTCGCCCCCCGGCGTCCCGCGGTTGTACAGGAAACCGCGCGTGCGGTCGGCCGCCAGCCGGTAGCGGGCCAGCCGCTCCTCGGAGAGGTCGTCCGGAGTCTCGAGCGCCCTGCGCACGTCCACCAGCCGGTGGTCCTCGACGGCGCCGGCGGGCGGCTTCTCGCCGGTCTCCACCTCCGGCGGGATGTCCATCAGCGTCGTGGCGTAGCGGGCCGAGACGTCCCAGCCGTCGGTCGTCTCGCGGAACTCGAACCAGCCGATCGCGCCCTCCTCGGTGAGCCCGGTGGGCGAGGAGTGACGGGCGACCTGGTTGCCCAGGCTGTAGGCGATCCAGGTGCCGTTCACCTTCTGGATCGGCTGCACCACATGGGCGTGGTGCCCGATGACCAGGTCGATCCCGGTCTCCTTGGTGAGCCGCTCCGCCAGCTCCAGCTGGGGGGCGCTGGGTTCGTTGTAGTGCTCGAGCCCCCAGTGGACCGAGAGGATCACCACCTCGGCGCCCTTGTCGCGCGCCCGGGCCTCGGCCTTCTTGATGGCGTCCGTGTCGATCCGGTTGAACGCCCACTTCTCCTTGTCCGGCGTCGGGTTGAGGAACGACATCCAGGAGAACGAGAGGTGGGCGACCTTGACGCCGTTGACCTCACGGATGTTGACCTGTTCCGCCTCCTTGGGCGTACGGGCCGAGCCCGTGTGCCCGAGGCCGGCCTTGTCCATGGCGTTCAGGGTGCGCCGTACGGCACCCAGGCCGTGGTCGTAGGTGTGGTTGGAGGCCGTCGAGCAGGTGTCGTAGCCCACGTTCTTCAGCGCCGTCAGGATCTGCGGCGGGACGAGGAACTCCGGGTACCCCTCGAAGGGTCCCCGTGGCTTTCCGACGGGCGTCTCCATGTGACAGATGGCCAGATCAGCCTTGCTGATGACCGGTTTGATCCCGGCGAGCAACGGCCCGAAGTCCAGCCCGGCCTCTCCCTCGCCGGTCTCCTTGGCGTCCTTGGCGGCCTGGTCCACCAGCTCGGGATGGATCAGGACGTCACCGGCGGCCGCCACGGTGAAGGAACGCCCGCCCGGCTTCACCTGCGCCGTGGAGGCCCCGGAGGTGCACGCGGCCGTCACGGCGATGGCCGTGAAAGCGGTTACCGCCCGAGCGATCCGGAGAGGTTTACGAAGTGTCACCCCATCATATTCACATGAACCTCACATGCCTCACGGGCGTATCCGTCACAAGGCAGTCACATTTGACGCACATTCTGACTCTAATCGGTTTGATCCTGGCCTTGTGTGGCTGCCAGTCGTCAACGGAGCGGTCAACGGACGATGCCACTCCGCATGCCCGGGAACTGGTGGACCTCCGCAGCAGGATCCTCACCTACACGGCCGAGTTGGAGTCCGACGACGCGTACTCCCCGCCGGACGGCGCCCAGCGCGACCGCGTCGCCGAAAGCGTCGGCCATCTCCTGGACGGCGACACCACGGAGGCCGAACGACTGCTCGCCCCCCTCGGCCTGAAGCTCACCCGCCTCACCGACACCGACTCCGGCCGCAGGTACGACGAGATCGCCGCCGCCCGTCCGGGCAGGACCGAACGCTGGGGGCGCCTCTATCTGACCGCGGACTCGGACGTCCGCTGGAACGCGCAGGTTCCGCACCCCGTCTCCGACCGGGACACCGAGCGCCTCGGCGTACGGCTGCTGGAGGACAACCCCGGCGGCTCGCTGGTCCTGGCCGGCGCGCACCGCGAGGCGGGCCGAGGGGACGCCGCCGATGTCGCCCACCAGCGGGACAGCATGTTCCACGCCATCGTCGTGGAGCTCCAGAAACGCGACGTGCCGGGGGTTCAGCTGCACGGCTTCGCCAAGGAGTCACACCGCCCCTACGAGGCAGTCCTCTCCACCGGAGCCGCGCGGAGCACCTTCGATGAGGCCGTCGCCCTCGCCGACGGCATGGAGGCCGACGGGCTGCGGGTCTGCCGCGGCTGGTCGGCCCGCTGCCCTCTGGAAGGCACCAGCAACGTCCAGGGCAGGGCCGCCGAGCGCCACCACGGCAGGTTCCTCCACGTCGAGCTCTCCCCCAGGGCGCGTGGCGACGGCAACGACGCCGAGGAGGCCGCGAAGGCCCTCTCCGAACTGGTCATGACCTGGAACGCCGCAGGCCGGTGACGAACCGCGGAAGCAGGTCAGCAGCACCCCGCCGACGGCAGCGACCGCTTGTTCCGGGCCTCCTTGTTGCGCGCGGCGAGCAGTTCGTCGGCCGGGTAGCCGACCTCCTCCAGCGTCAGCCCGTGCGGCCGTACGACATGCACGGCCGAGTCCCGTACGCCGGCCGCCAGCACCTTGCCCGGCCAGTCGGCGGGCCGGTGTCCGTCCCCCACGAACAGCAGCGCCCCGATGAGCGACCGCACCATGTTGTGGCAGAAGGCGTCGGCCCGCACGGTGGCGGTGATGATCCCGTCCTCGCCCCGGACCAGGCTCAGTTCCTGGAGCGTGCGGATGGTGGTGGCGCCCTCCCGCCTCTTGCAGTACGCGGCGAAGTCGTGCTCCCCCAGCAGCCGGTGGGCGGCCTCGTTCATGGCGTCCACGTCGAGGGGCCAGTCGTGCCACAGCACGTGGTTGCGCAGCAGCGGATCGACGCCACCGGGGTTGTCGGTGACCCGGTACGCGTACCGCCTCCACACCGCCGAGAAGCGGGCGTTGAAGCCGCTGGGCGCCTCCCTGAGGGCCCAGACCCGCACGTCCCGGGGCAGCCGCCCGGCGAGCCGCTTCAGCAGCTTCTGGTGGTGCTCGGCCCACACCTCACGCGGCAGATCGACATGAGCGACCTGCCCGCGGGCGTGCACCCCGGCGTCGGTACGCCCCGCCACGGTCAGCTCGTACGTCTCCCGCGACCGTGTCACCGTCCGCAGGGCGTCCTCGATCTCCCCCTGCACGGTCCGCCGCCCCCCGGCCTGCTTGGCCCACCCGGAGAACTCGCTCCCGTCGTACGACAGATCAAGACGGACACGAACGTAACCCGCTGCTGCTTCATCACTCACGTACAGATCCTCTCAGCAACACAAAAGCGGGCCCGCCCCCGAAAGGGAACGGACCCGCGGGCGCCCTGAAGGGGCGCGGGGAACTGCGCGACAAGCCACGGCACAGCCGCAGCCGCAAGCGCACAGCCCCCGGCAGACGCTTAGGCGTCCTTGGACTCCTCGGCGGCGTCGTCAGCCTTGGTCTCCTCGACCTGAGCCTCGGCAGCCTCGGCGTCCTTCGCGGCACGCTTGGTCGCGGCCTCGGCCTCGCCAGTCGCCTCCTGCGCCACCGTCAGCGCCTCGACCAGCTCGATGACAGCCATGGGCGCGTTGTCGCCACGGCGGTTGCCGATCTTGGTGATGCGGGTGTAGCCACCCGGACGGTTCTCGTAGCGCGGGCCGATCTCGGTGAAGAGCGTGTGGACGACGCTCTTGTCCGTGATGACCTGGAGCACCTGACGGCGGTTGTGAAGGTCGCCCTTCTTCGCCTTGGTGACCAGACGCTCGGCGTACGGGCGCAGGCGGCGGGCCTTCGCCTCGGTGGTGGTGATACGGCCGTGCTCGAACAGCGACTTCGCGAGGTTCGCGAGCATCAGCTTCTCGTGCGCGGCGCTGCCGCCCATACGGGCACCCTTGGTGGGCTTCGGCATGGTGCTTCTCCTAGGTGTCTGCCCCGGCCGTATCAGGTACCGGGGTCAGTATCCGAGCGAGCGGGTTTGCCCGTCGGAGATCCAGGCCCCCCGGAGGGGGCCTGGAAGGGGCGCGGGGAACCGCGCGACCAGCCACGGCCGGTCCGCGGACGCAGTACTGCCTCCCCGCGGAGCGATCAGTACTGCTCGGTCTCGACGAACCCGGCGTCCGCGTCGTCGTCCGCACCGAAGGCGTCGGCCGCAGCGGTCGGGTCGAATCCGGGCGGGGAGTCCTTGAGCGCCAGGCCCATACCCGCCAGCTTCGCCTTGACCTCGTCGATGGACTTCGCACCGAAGTTGCGAATGTCGAGGAGGTCGGCCTCGGAACGCGCCACGAGCTCACCCACGGAGTGGATGCCCTCACGCTTGAGGCAGTTGTACGACCGAACGGTGAGCTCCAGCTCCTCGATCGGCAGCGCCAGGTCGGCGGCCAGGGCGGCGTCCGTCGGGGACGGACCCATGTCGATGCCCTCGGCGTCGATGTTCAGCTCGCGGGCGAGACCGAACAGCTCGACCAGGGTCTTGCCGGCCGACGCCATGGCGTCACGCGGACGCATGGCCTGCTTGGTCTCGACGTCGACGATCAGCTTGTCGAAGTCGGTGCGCTGCTCGACACGCGTGGCCTCGACCTTGTACGTGACCTTGAGAACCGGCGAGTAGATCGAGTCGACCGGGATGCGCCCGATCTCCTGACCGACCTGCTTGTTCTGCACGGCGGAGACGTAACCGCGGCCGCGCTCGACCGTCAGCTCCATCTCCAGCTTGCCCTTGCCGTTGAGCGTGGCGAGGACGAGGTCGGGGTTGTGCACCTCGACACCGGCCGGGGGCGCGATGTCGGCGGCGGTGACCAGACCCGGGCCCTGCTTGCGCAGGTACATCACGACCGGCTCGTCGTGCTCCGAGGAGACGACCAGCTGCTTGATGTTGAGGATCAGGTCGGTGACGTCCTCCTTGACGCCCGGCACGGTGGTGAACTCGTGCAGCACGCCGTCGATGCGGATGGACGTGACCGCCGCACCCGGGATCGAGGAGAGGAGGGTCCGGCGCAGGGAGTTGCCGAGGGTGTAACCGAAGCCCGGCTCCAGCGGCTCGATCACGAACCGGGAGCGGAACTCGTCGACGACCTCTTCGGTCAACGAGGGACGCTGAGCGATCAGCATGTGTGGATCAGATCCTTCAGTCGGGGGCGCCCGCTATTTGACGCCCGACTTGAACCGTCCCGACGGAAAGGGACGGGTACTGCAAGGGTACGGGCGATACGGCCCTTTACAGAGCCGTACCGCCCGGCTGTTACATGTGGGGGACAACCCCCACACCCCCGGCCGAGAAGTCCGGAGGCACAGCTAGCCCTGGAAGCGCAGGCGTCAGACGCGGCGGCGCTTCGGCGGACGGCAGCCGTTGTGCGGGGTCGGGGTGACGTCCTGGATGGAGCCGACCTCGAGGCCCGTGGCCTGCAGGGAGCGGATCGCGGTCTCACGACCGGAGCCCGGGCCCTTGACGAACACGTCGACCTTGCGCATGCCGTGCTCCTGGGCGCGGCGGGCGGCCGACTCGGCGGCCATCTGCGCGGCGAACGGCGTGGACTTCCGGGAGCCCTTGAAGCCGACGTGGCCGGCGGAGGCCCAGGAGATCACGTTGCCGGACGGGTCCGTGATCGAGACGATCGTGTTGTTGAACGTGCTCTTGATGTGCGCGTGGCCGTGAGCGACGTTCTTCTTTTCCTTGCGGCGCACCTTCTTGGCAGCGCCCTGACGTCCCTTGGGGGGCATCTATAACTCCTACGGGAGGTGGTCGGTCCTGCAGCGAAGACCGCTGACGAGCGTCCGCTGAGGACTACTTCTTGCCCGGCTTCTTCTTGCCGGCGATGGCGCGACGCGGGCCCTTGCGGGTGCGGGCGTTGGTGCTGGTGCGCTGACCGCGGACGGGCAGACCACGACGGTGACGCAGACCCTGGTAGGTACCGATCTCGACCTTGCGGCGGATGTCGGCCTGGATCTCGCGACGGAGGTCACCCTCGGTCTTGATGTTGTTGTCCACGAACTCGCGGATCGCGACCAGCTGCTCCTCGGTGAGGTCACGAACACGGGTGTTCGGGTCCACGCCGGTGGCGGCCAGCGTCTGCTGGGACAGGGTCCGGCCGATGCCGAACACGTAGGTGAGGGCGATCTCCACGCGCTTGTCGCGCGGGATGTCAACACCGGAAACGCGTGCCATTCAATGGCTCCAGTTACTTGTCGGAGGTCTTCCACAGAACCGACTCCCAGCCGCCGTACCAGGTACGAACTGGGTCCCCGGCCTCCGAACCGGGGGTGTCAAGCCGTGTCGGCTTGGGTCCTGCGTATGAACATATTCAGCTCGCGTCGCGCGAATCCCTGCGATGGATGCAGAGGGATCGGTCGTGCGTCAGCCCTGGCGCTGCTTGTGGCGCGGGTTGTCGCAGATGACCATGACCCGGCCGTGACGGCGGATCACCCTGCACTTGTCGCAGATCTTCTTGACGCTCGGCTTGACCTTCATTAGGTGAGGTTCTCCGGGTCAGTGCCACCACCCCGCCGGAAGCGGGATGCGGGCAAGATCTACTTGTAGCGGTAGACGATCCGGCCACGCGTCAGGTCGTACGGAGACAGCTCCACCACGACCCGGTCGTCAGGGAGGATGCGGATGTAGTGCATGCGCATCTTGCCGCTGATGTGTGCCAGGACCTGGTGGCCGTTCTGGAGCTCGACCTTGAACATGGCGTTCGGCAGAGACTCGACGACAGTGCCCTCGATCTCGATGGCACCTTGCTTCTTGGCCACGCTTCGCCCTTCGAATCGACTACCTTGATCGACTCCATGCGAGCGCATGCAGACATGCGGGTACACAAGAGCCGACGAGTCAGTCTACGTCAGGCCCCTCAGAAACACGAATCGGGGAAGTCTGCCCCGACGGGGCGAGCTTTAAGCGCCCCCGAAGGGGCGCGGGGAGCTGCGCGAACAACCACGACGAAGCCGCGGCCGCCACCTGACCGGACCACCCCGCCCGGTAGGCGCTCAGCCCAGCGGGTCCGGAGCGGCGACAACGCCCAGCTCCGCCAGCTTCGCCTTCCCCCCGTCGGGAGACGTCAGCACCAGCGGCCCCTCCTCCGTCAGGGCGACCGAGTGCTCCCAGTGCGACGACCACGTGCCGTCCGTGGTGATGACCGTCCAGTCGTCCTCGAGGACCTCGGTCTTCGGCGTCCCCAGGGACACCATCGGCTCGATCGCCAGGCAGAAGCCCGGCACCAGCTTCGGGCCCTTGCCGCGCCGCCGGTCGACGTAGTTCAGCAGGTGCGGGTCCATGTGCATCTCGGTGCCGATGCCGTGCCCGCCGTAGTCCTCGATGATCCCGTACTTGCCGCCGCCCGGCTTGGGCTGGCGGCGGATGTAGGTCTCGATGGCCCGGGAGACGTCGACCAGCCGGTTGCCCTGCTTCATGGCCGCGATGCCGGCCCACATCGACTCCTCGGTCACCCGGGAGAGCTCGACCAGCTCCGGGGCGTGACCGGATCCCACGAAGGCCGTGTAGGCGGCGTCGCCGTGCCAGCCGTCGATGATCGCGCCGCAGTCGATGGAGATGATGTCCCCGTCCTTGAGGACCACCTCGTCGGACGGGATGCCGTGGACGACGACCTCGTTCACGGACGTGCAGATCGTCGCCGGGAAGCCGCCGTAGCCGAGGAAGTTCGGCTTGGCGTTGTGCTCGGCGAGCACCTTGCGGGCGACCTGGTCCAGATCCTTCGTCGTGGCCCCGGGCACGGCGGCTTCACGGGTCGCCGCGTGGATGGCGGCGACGACCAGCCCCGCCTCACGCATCTTGGCGATCTGCTCGGGGCTCTTGATCTGCACCATGGGGGCTACGGCCTTTCTGGACCTTCGGCGGGTACGAACGCCTTCAACGATACGGGGCCTCGCGACCGGCCCCGTCCACGCAGCAGCCGCGGCCCCTGAAGCGGGAACCGCGGCCGTAGCTGCGTACGAACGACTACTTGCCGTCCTCGCCACGCCCCAGCGCCTCCATGGCGCGCGTCGTGACGTCCTCCACCTTGCCGAGCGCCGAGATCGTGACCACCAGGCCCTGCGCCTTGTAGTAGTCGATGATCGGCTCGGTCTGGGTGTGGTAGACCTCCAGCCGCGTCCGGACGGTGTCCTCGGAGTCGTCGTCCCGCTGGTAGAGCTCGCCGCCGCAGACGTCGCAGACGCCCTCCTTGGCCGGCTGCTTGTACGTCACGTGGAAGACGTGCGAGGAGTCGTTGCGGCAGATGCGCCGGCCGGCGATCCGCTTGACGACCTCGTCCTCCGGGACCTCCAGGTCCAGCACGGCGTCGAGCTGCATGCTCTCGGTCTCGAGCAGTTCGTCGAGCGCCTCGGCCTGGGAGACGTTGCGCGGGAAGCCGTCCAGCAGGAAGCCGTTCTCGGCGTCCGGCTGCTCCATGCGGTCCTTCGCCATCGCGATGGTGACCTCGTCGGGCACCAGGTTGCCCGCGTCCATGTAGGACTTCGCCAGTTTGCCGAGTTCCGTCTGCTGGCTGATGTTGGCCCGGAACAGGTCGCCCGTGGAGATGTGCGGGATCGACAGGTTCTTGGCCAGGAACGCGGCCTGCGTTCCCTTACCGGCACCCGGCGGACCGACGAGGACGATTCGCATCAGCGGAGGAACCCTTCGTAATTGCGCTGCTGGAGCTGGCTCTCGATCTGCTTCACCGTCTCCAGGCCGACACCCACGATGATCAGGATGCTGGTCCCGCCGAACGGGAAGTTCTGGTTTGCCCCAAAACCAACCAACGCCATCGTCGGTACGAGAGCGATCAGACCCAGGTACAGCGAACCCGGCCAGGTGATCCGGTTGAGTACGTAGCTGAGGTACTCAGCGGTCGGTCGGCCAGCCCGGATGCCCGGGATGAAGCCACCATACTTCTTCATGTTGTCGGCGACTTCCTCGGGGTTGAAGGAGATCGCCACATAGAAGAACGCGAAGAAAACGATCAGCAGGAAGTACGAAGCGATGTAATACGGGTGGTCGCCCTTGACGAAGTGTTGCTCGATCCAGGTCTTCCAGCCCGAGTTGCCTCCGGCGAACTGGGCGATCAGCGCCGGGATGTAGAGCAGCGACGAGGCGAAGATGACAGGGATCACACCCGCCTGGTTCACCTTGAGCGGGATGTACGTGGACGTACCGCCGTAGGAGCGGCGGCCGATCATCCGCTTGGCGTACTGCACCGGGATGCGGCGCTGGGCCTGCTCGACGAAGACGACCAGGCCGACCATGACGAGACCGACCAGGATCACGGTGCCGAACTCGATCCAGCCGTCGGCCAGCGAGCCCTGCTCCTTGATCGCCCACAGGGCGGACGGGAAGGTGGCGGCGATCGAGATGAACATCAGGATCGACATGCCGTTGCCGATGCCGCGGTCGGTGATGAGCTCACCGAGCCACATGACGGCGGCCGTACCGGCGGTCATGGTGATGACCATGGTGATGGTGACGAAGATCGACTGGTCGGGGACGATCTGGCTGGCCACCGGGCAGCCCTGGAACAGCGCTCCGCTGCGGGCGGTGGCGACGAGGCCGGTGCCCTGGAGGATGGCCAGGGCGATCGTCAGGTAACGCGTGTACTGGGTGATCTTCGCCGTACCGGCCTGGCCCTCCTTCTTCAGGGCTTCCAGGCGCGGGATCACCACGGTCAGCAGCTGCAGAATGATGCTCGCCGTGATGTACGGCATGATGCCCAGCGCGAAGATCGTGATCTGCAGCAGCGCGCCGCCGCTGAACATGTTGACGAGACCGAACAGGCCCTGGTTGGCCTGGGCCGCGTCGATACAGGTCTGGACGTTCCGGTAGTCGACGCCTGGGATCGGGATGTGCGTACCGACCCGGTAGACCACGATGATGCCGAGCGTGAAGAGCAGCTTCTTGCGCAGGTCGGGCGTCTTGAACGCCCGGGCGAACGCGGTGAGCACGGTGCCTCCTGCGACCCCCGCGCAACTGCGTCAAGGGTGACGGTCTTGAGGTTCGACGAATAGGTAACGGTCAACTGCCGCTCAGAGTGCCGGAAGTGCAGCACCCTGTGTAAAGAGGGCAGTGCAGGCCACCTTACCGGCGAGACTGCCGCCCTAGGAACGACCGACCGGGGATACCCCATTTGTGGGGTATCCCCGGTCGGGATCGCTCAGGTCATCGAGACGCCTGTGAGGTCAGACGAGCTCGGTGACGGAACCGCCGGCGGCGGTGATCTTCTCCTTGGCGGAGCCGGAGACGGCGTCGACCGTCACCTGCAGCGCCACGGAGATCTCGCCCTGGCCGAGCACCTTGACGAGCGCGTTCTTGCGAACGGCACCCTTGGCCACCAGACCCTCGACGGTGACCTCGCCACCCTCGGGGTAGAGCGCGGCCAGCTTGTCGAGGTTCACGACCTGGTACTCGGTCTTGAACGGGTTCTTGAAGCCCTTCAGCTTCGGGAGACGCATGTGGAGGGGCATCTGGCCACCCTCGAAGCGCTCCGGAACCTGGTAGCGGGCCTTCGTGCCCTTGGTACCACGACCGGCCGTCTTACCCTTCGACGCCTCACCACGACCGACACGGGTCTTGGCGGTCTTGGCGCCCGGGGCGGGACGGAGGTTGTGGATCTTGAGCGGGTTCTGCTCCGCCATGATCAGTCGACCTCCTCGACCGTCACGAGGTGGCGGACGGTGTGCACCATGCCGCGGAACTCGGGGCGGTCCTCCTTGACGACCTGCGTGTTGATGCCCTTGAGACCAAGGGTGCGCAGGGTGTCACGGTGGTTCTGCTTGCTGCCGATGTAGGACTTGACCTGCGTGATCTTGAGCTGCGCCATGATCACACACCCGCCCCGGCACGCGCACGCAGCAGAGCCGCGGGGGCGACGTCCTCGAGCGGCAGACCACGGCGGGCCGCGATCTCCTCGGGACGCTGCAGGCCCTTCAGGGCCTCCACGGTGGCGTGCACGATGTTGATGGCGTTGTCGGAGCCGAGCGACTTCGACAGCACGTCGTGGATACCGGCGCACTCGAGCACGGCACGCACCGGACCACCGGCGATAACACCGGTACCGGGCGACGCGGGCTTGAGCAGCACGACGCCGGCAGCCTTCTCACCCTGGATGGGGTGCGGGATGGTGCCCTGGATACGCGGGACCTTGAAGAAGTGCTTCTTGGCCTCCTCAACGCCCTTGGCGATGGCGGCCGGCACCTCCTTGGCCTTGCCGTATCCGACACCCACGGTGCCGTCACCGTCGCCCACCACGACCAGCGCGGTGAAGCTGAAGCGACGACCACCCTTCACAACCTTGGCGACGCGGTTGATCGCGACGACGCGCTCAACGTACGCGGTCTTCTCGGCGGCAGCAGCGCCGCCGTCACGGCCCTTCCGGTCCCGCCGCTCGCCGCCACCGGCACCGCCACCGCGGCGCTGGGGTCCAGCCATTGGAATTACCTCTCTCTGTTTCCGCTAGCTACGGAACCGGCTCAGAACTTGAGCCCGGCCTCGCGGGCGGCGTCCGCCAGGGCGGCGATGCGCCCCGCGTACTGGTTACCACCACGGTCGAACACGACGGCCTCGACACCGGCGGCCTTGGCACGCTCGGCGACCAGGGCGCCGACCTGCTTGGCCTGCGCGGACTTGTCGCCCTCGCCACCGCGGATCGAGCTGTCCAGGGTGGACGCCGATGCCAGGGTGTGGCCCTTCAGGTCGTCGATCACCTGCGCCACGATGTGGCGGTTGGAGCGGGTCACGACCAGACGGGGACGCTCCGCCGTACCGTTGATCCGCTTGCGGATCCGGATGTGACGGCGCTTGATCGCGGCGCGCTTGTAGGCGTCGCCCTTCAGGATCTTCTGCCCGTATGCCATGGCTTACTTACCCGCCTTTCCGACCTTGCGGCGGATGACTTCGCCCTCGTACTTGACGCCCTTGGCCTTGTACGGGTCGGGCCTGCGCAGCTTGCGGATGTTGGCCGCAACCTCGCCGACCTTCTGCTTGTCGATGCCCTCGACCGAGAAACGGGTCGGGGACTCCACCTTGAAGGTGATGCCCTCGGGGGCCTCGACCAGGATCGGGTGGCTGTAGCCGAGGGAGAACTCCAGGTTGGAGCCCTTCGCCACGACGCGGTAACCCACACCGCTGATCTCGAGCTTCTTGACGTATCCCTGGGTCACACCGGTGATCATGTTCGCCACCAGCGTGCGGGACAGGCCGTGCAGGGCCTTGCTCTGCCGCTCGTCGTTGGGCCGGAGCACCTGAAGGGTGCCGTCCTCGGCCTTGGCGATGTCGATCGGCGCGATGACGGTGTGGGTCAGTTCGCCCTTGGGGCCCTTGACCGCGACCGTACGGCCGTCGATGGTGACGTCCACGCCGGCGGGAACCGGGATGGGGAGCTTGCCGATACGCGACATTGCTGTCTCTCCTCCGTTCCCGAACTACCAGACGTAGGCGAGGACTTCCCCACCCACGCCCTTCTTCTGCGCCTGCTTGTCGGTCAGGAGACCGTGGGACGTGGAGATGATGGCCACGCCCAGGCCGCCGAGAACCTTCGGCAGGTTGGTGGACTTCGCGTACACCCGGAGACCGGGCTTGGAGATCCGCTTGATGCCCGCGATGGAGCGCTCACGGTTGGGGCCGAACTTCAGCTCCAGGACGAGGTTCTTGCCGACCTCGGCGTCCTCGACCTTCCAGCCCGTGATGAAGCCCTCCTGCTGGAGGATCTCCGCGATGTGCGACTTGATCTTCGAGTGCGGCATCGCCACGGAGTCGTGGTACGCCGAGTTCGCGTTCCGCAGACGCGTCAGCATGTCTGCGATCGGATCAGTCATGGTCATGAATTGGCCTTCGGCCTCTCTCGCCGGGGTTTCCTGGTGCGCCATCCCTCTCCCCGATCCGAGACGGGACGGGTGCGGCGCGGTGGACCTACGGCGTAGTAAGTCGTAAGGGCGGCGGCAGACGCCCAACCCCACAAGCCTAAGGCATGTGAGCTGGACGTCCGGCCGCCCCAGATGCTTACCGAGAGCCCTGCGAATCCCTTATTAGGGGGATTACCAGGAGCTCTTGGTCACGCCCGGCAGCTCGCCACGGTGAGCCATCTCACGAAGGCACACGCGGCACAGGCCGAACTTGCGGTACACGGAGTGCGGGCGGCCGCAGCGCTGGCAGCGGGTGTAGCCACGCACACCGAACTTGGGCTTGCGAGCAGCCTTAGCGATCAGAGCCTTCTTCGCCATCTCGCTCACGCCTCCTTGAAGGGGAAGCCGAGGTGACGAAGGAGCGCGCGGCCCTCAGCGTCGTTGGTCGCCGTGGTCACCACGGTGATGTCCATACCCCGGGTGCGGTCGATCTTGTCCTGGTCGATCTCGTGGAACATGACCTGCTCCGTGAGACCGAAGGTGTAGTTGCCACGGCCGTCGAACTGCTTGGGGGACAGGCCGCGGAAGTCGCGGATGCGCGGCAGCGCGAGCGACAGGGTGCGGTCCAGGAACTCCCACATGCGGTCGCCACGCAGCGTGACGTGGGCACCGATCGGCTGGCCCTCACGCAGCTTGAACTGCGCGATGGACTTGCGAGCCTTGGTGACGGCCGGCTTCTGACCGGTGATCGTGGTGAGGTCGCGGATGGCGCCCTCGATCAGCTTGGAGTCGCGGGCGGCGTCGCCCACACCCATGTTGACCACGATCTTGACGAGACCGGGGATCTGCATGACGTTCTCGTACTTGAACTCGTCACGCAGCTTGCCCGTGATCTCCTCACGGTACTTCTGCTTCAGACGCGGAGTGGTGGTGGTAGCCATCAGATGTCCTCACCCGTCCGCTTGGCAACGCGGATCTTGTTGCCTTCGTCGTCGAAGCGGTAACCGACGCGGGTCACGACCTTCTTGCCGTCCTTCTCCACGACCAGCTGGACGTTGGAGACGTGGATCGGCGCCTCGGTGGTGACGATGCCGCCGGCCTGCGAACCGCGAGCCGTCGGACCGGCCTTGGTGTGCTTCTTGACCCGGTTGACACCCTCGACCAGGACACGGTCCTCGCGGGGGAAGGCCGCGATGACCTTGCCCTGCTTGCCCTTGTCCTTACCGGTGATGACCTGGACCAGGTCGCCCTTCTTGATCTTCATGCTCACAGCACCTCCGGCGCGAGGGAGATGATCTTCATGAACTTCTTCTCGCGCAGCTCACGGCCGACCGGGCCGAAGATACGGGTGCCACGAGGGTCGCCGTCGTTCTTGAGAATGACAGCGGCGTTCTCGTCGAAGCGGATGTACGAGCCGTCCGGACGGCGGCGCTCCTTGACGGTGCGAACGATGACCGCCTTGACGACGTCACCCTTCTTCACGTTGCCACCGGGGATCGCGTCCTTGACGGTGGCGACGATGACGTCACCGATACCCGCGTAGCGGCGACCGGAGCCACCGAGCACACGGATGCAAAGGATCTCCTTCGCACCAGTGTTGTCGGCGACACGCAGTCGCGACTCCTGCTGGATCACGTCTATCTCCTGATTGTCTGCCGGTTCCCGGGGCGGGGTGCGAGACCCGCACACCCGCCCCGAGCCTGGCGGAACGATTCCTAGGGAATCCCCCTAGGAGGGATTACTTGGCCTTCTCGAGGATCTCGACGACGCGCCAGCGCTTGGTGGCGGACAGCGGCCGGGTCTCCATGAGGAGGACGCGGTCGCCGACGCCCGCGGCGTTCTGCTCGTCGTGGGCCTTGAGCTTGCTGGTACGACGGATGACCTTGCCGTACAGCGCGTGCTTGACGCGGTCCTCGACGGCGACGACGACGGTCTTGTCCATCTTGTCGCTGACGACGAGACCCTCACGGGTCTTGCGGAAGCCGCGAGCCTCTGCAGTCTGCTCAGTCACGTTGCTCTCACTCATCAGGCGCTCTCCACCGTCTCGATGCCCAGCTCGCGCTCACGCATCAGGGTGTAGATCCGCGCGATGTCCTTACGGACGGCCTTCAGCCGGCCGTGGTTCTCGAGCTGGCCCGTCGCCGCCTGGAAGCGGAGGTTGAACAGCTCTTCCTTGGCCTCGCGGAGCTTCGCCAGAAGCTCCTCGTTGCCCAGCTCGCGCAGCTCAGACGCCTTGGTACCGGCCGACATCACGCTTCACCTGCCTCGCGCTTGACGATCTTGCACTTCATCGGCAGCTTGTGAGCCGCACGGGTCAGGGCCTCGCGCGCGATCTTCTCGTTGGGGTACGACAGCTCGAACATCACGCGTCCGGGCTTGACGTTGGCCACCCACCACTCCGGCGAACCCTTACCGGAACCCATGCGGGTCTCGGCCGGCTTCTTGGTGAGGGGGCGGTCCGGGTAGATGTTGATCCAGACCTTGCCACCACGCTTGATGTGACGCGTCATGGCGATACGAGCGGCCTCGATCTGACGGTTCGTCACGTACGCCGGGGTCAGCGCCTGGATGCCGTACTCGCCGAACGCAACCTGCGTGCCACCCTTGGACATGCCGTTGCGCTTGGGGTGGTGCTGCTTGCGGTGCTTGACCCTACGGGGGATCAGCATTTCGGTCAGGCCTCCGTTCCGGTGCTCTCAGCCGGAGCGGCGGACGCGGGAGCCTCGGCCTTGGGGGCCTCGGAACCAGCGGCCTGCTGCGGCTTGCGACCGCGCCGCTCGCCACCGCGGCCACCACGGGCCGGGCGGTCGGCACCACCGCGGGCCGGGCGGTTACCCGCACGGGCGGCGGCGTTCTCGGCGCGGACCTCGGCGATGTTCTTGACGTCGCCCTTGTAGATCCAGACCTTCACGCCGATGCGGCCGAAGGTCGTCTTGGCCTCGAAGAAGCCGTAGTCCACGTTCGCGCGGA
This sequence comes from Streptomyces djakartensis, assembly GCF_014651075.1. Lineage (GTDB taxonomy): Bacteria > Actinomycetota > Actinomycetes > Streptomycetales > Streptomycetaceae > Streptomyces > Streptomyces djakartensis. Next base: position 491,832 of record NZ_BMWE01000001.1, read on the forward strand.
GCGTGTGCAGGGGCACACGGCCCTCGCGGTAGAACTCCGAGCGGGACATCTCGGCGCCACCGAGGCGGCCACCGCACTGGATCTTGATGCCCTTGGCGCCGGCCTTCATGGCGGACTGCATGCTCTTGCGCATGGCCCGGCGGAAGGAGACGCGGGAGGAGAGCTGCTCGGCGACGGCCTGGGCCACGAGCTGAGCGTCCGTCTCGGGGTTCTTGACCTCGAGGATGTTCAGCTGGACCTGCTTGCCCGTGAGCTTCTCGAGGTCGCCGCGGATGCGGTCGGCCTCGGCGCCACGGCGGCCGATGACGATGCCCGGACGAGCGGTGTGGATGTCCACACGCACACGGTCACGGGTGCGCTCGATCTCGACCTTGGAGATGCCGGCGCGCTCCATGCCGGACGTCATCATCCGACGGATGGCGACGTCTTCCTTGACGTAGTCCTTGTACAGCTTGTCGGCGTACCAACGCGACTTGAAGTCGGTCGTGACACCGAGCCGGAACCCGTGCGGGTTTACCTTCTGGCCCATTACCGGGTTCCTTCCTTGCTGCTGACGACCACGGTGATGTGGCTGGTCCGCTTGCGGATCCGGTAGGCACGGCCCTGGGCGCGCGGACGGAACCGCTTCAGGGTCGGGCCCTCGTCGACGTAGGCCTCGGAGATGTAGAGGCTGTCGACATCGGTGTGGTCGTAGTTGTGCGCGGCGTTGGCGATGGCGCTGTCCAGCACCTTGCCGACCGGCACGCTCGCGGCCTGCGGGGCGAAACGCAGGACCGCCTGAGCCTCCGTGGCGTTCAGGCCACGGATGAGGTCCACCACACGGCGGGCCTTCATGGGCGTGACGCGGATGTACCGCGCCTGGGCCCTGGCTTCCATGGTTGTCCCTTCGATGTTTGTCATGGTCATTCGCACCCCGCTGACTAGCGGCGCTTCGACTTCCGGTCTTCCTTGACGTGGCCCCGGAAGGTGCGGGTCGGCGAGAACTCGCCGAGCTTGTGGCCGACCATCGACTCGGTGACAAACACCGGGATGTGGGTCTTGCCGTTGTGCACCGCGAGCGTGTGGCCGAGCATGGCCGGCACGATCATCGAGCGACGGGACCAGGTCTTGATGACGTTCTTGGTGCCCGCTTCGTTCTGGGCGTCCACCTTCTTCATCAGGTGGTCGTCGACGAAGGGCCCCTTCTTCAAGCTACGAGGCATCTCAACCCGTCCTTAGCGCTTCTTGTTCGTCTTGCGGCGGCGGACGATGTACTTGTTCGACGCCTTCTTGGGCGAACGAGTACGGCCTTCCTTCTTGCCCCACGGGGACACCGGGTGGCGACCACCGGAGGTCCGGCCCTCACCACCACCGTGCGGGTGGTCAACCGGGTTCATGACCACACCACGGACGGTCGGGCGAACGCCCAGCCACCGCTTACGGCCGGCCTTGCCCCAGTTGATGTTGCTCTGCTCGGCGTTGCCCACCTCGCCGACGGTGGCGCGGCAGCGCACGTCGACCAGGCGGATCTCACCGGACGGCATACGGAGGTGGGCCATCTGGCCCTCCTTCGCGAGCAGCTGCACCGAGGCGCCGGCGGAGCGGGCGAACTTCGCGCCGCCGCCCGGCCGCAGCTCGATGGCGTGCAGCGTGGTACCGACCGGGATGTTACGCAGGGCGAGGTTGTTGCCCGGCTTGATGTCGGCCCCGGGACCGTTCTCGACGCGGTCGCCCTGGCTCAGGCCACGCGGCGCGAGGATGTAGCGCTTCTCGCCGTCCGCGTAGTGCAGGAGCGCGATGCGCGCGGTGCGGTTGGGGTCGTACTCGATGTGCGCGACCTTCGCCGGCACGCCGTCCTTGTCGTGACGACGGAAGTCGATCACGCGGTAGGCGCGCTTGTGGCCACCACCCTGGTGGCGGACGGTCACACGACCGGAGTTGTTACGGCCACCCTTGCTGTGCAGGGGGCGGACCAACGACTTCTCCGGCGTGGACCGCGTGACCTCGACGAAGTCGGCGACGCTCGAGCCGCGACGGCCCGGCGTAGTCGGCTTGTACTTGCGGATTCCCATTTCTCAGTCCTCGTCCGATATCGGACGATCCGGACCGCCCTCAGGCGGTCGGACCGCCGAAGATGTCGATACGGTCGCCCTCGGCGAGGGTCACGATCGCGCGCTTGGTGGACGCGCGCTGGCCGAAGCCGGTGCGGGTCCGCTTGCGCTTGCCCTGGCGGTTGATCATGTTGACCCCGGTGACCTTGACCGAGAAGACCGCCTGGACGGCCTGCTTGATCTGGGTCTTGTTGGCGCTCGGGTCGACGATGAACGTGTACTTGCCCTCGTCGAGGAGCGCGTAGCTCTTCTCGGAGACGACCGGCTTGAGCAGCACGTCACGGGGGTCCGTGAAGGACTTGCTCAGCGGGGTCTCGACGGTGTTCTTGCCCTCGGCGGCGTGGCGACGCGCCTTGGCGACGCGAGCGGCCTTGGCCTTCTTCGCCGCCTTGGAGGCGATTGCGGGGTGACGGATAGCCATCAGACCTCGCTCCCTTCGGTGTCATTGGCCTTCGGGCCGGACACGAAGGACTCGAAGGCAGCCTTGGTGAAGACCACGTCGTCCGAGACGAGAACGTCGTACGTGTTCAGCTGGCCCGGCTCCAGGATGTGGACCTGGGGCAGGTTGCGGGCGGACAGCCACGCGGCCTCGTCGGCGCGGTCGACGACCAGGAGCAGGTTCTTGCGCTCCGAGATCTTGCCGAACAGCGTCCTGGCGGCCTTCGTCGACGGGTTCTCACCCTCGACGACGCCGGAGACGACGTGGATGCGGTTGTGGCGGGCCCGGTCGGTGAGGGCGTGACGCAGGGCGGCAGCCTTCATCTTCTTCGGGGTCCGCTGCGAGTAGTCACGCGGCACGGGACCGTGCACGACGCCACCACCGGCGAACTGCGGCGCGCGGGTCGAACCCTGACGGGCGCGACCGGTGCCCTTCTGGCGGTACGGCTTCTTGCCACCGCCGCGGACCTCGCCACGGGTCTTGGTCTTGTGCGTGCCCTGACGGGCAGCGGCCAGCTGTGCGACGACGACCTGGTGGATCAGCGGGATGCTGACCTTCTCAACGCCGAAGATCTCCGCGGGGAGCTCGACGGAACCGGCCTTGTCGCCCGCCGGCGAAAGGATGTCAACAGTGCTCATTACCTCAGGCCCCCTTGGCCGCGGTGCGGACCAGGACGAGGCCGCCGTTCGGACCGGGAACCGCGCCCTTGATGAGCAGCAGACCCTTCTCCGCGTCAACGGCGTGGACGGTCAGGTTCTGGGTGGTGACCCGCTCGTTGCCCATGCGACCCGCCATGCGGAGGCCCTTGAACACACGGCCCGGGGTGGCGCAGCCACCGATGGAACCGGGAGAGCGGTGCTTGCGCTGGGTGCCGTGTCCGGCGCCGAGGCCACGGAAGTTGTGGCGCTTCATGACACCGGCGAAGCCCTTGCCCTTGCTCTTGCCGGTCACGTCGACCTTCACGCCGGCCTCGAACACCTCAGCGGTGATCTCCTGGCCCAGCGTGTACTCGGAGGCGTCCGCGGTGCGGATCTCGACGAGGTGGCGACGGGGGGTGACGTCGGCCTTGGCGAAGTGGCCCTTGAGGGGCTTGTTCACCTTGCGCGGGTCGATCTCGCCGAAGGCGATCTGGACGGACTCGTAGCCGTCGACATCGTTCGTGCGGACCTGGGTGACGACGTTGGGGCCGGCCTTGACGACGGTGACCGGGACGACGCGGTTGTTCGCGTCCCACACCTGCGTCATGCCGAGCTTCTCGCCCAGGATGCCCTTGATCTGCTTAGCCATCTCTCAGATCACCGGCCTCAGAGCTTGATCTCGATGTCGACACCGGCCGGGAGGTCGAGTCGCATCAGAGAGTCAACGGTCTTGGGGGTGGGGTCGAGGATGTCGATCAGGCGCTTGTGCGTGCGCATCTCGAAGTGCTCGCGCGAGTCCTTGTACTTGTGCGGCGACTTGATGACGCAGTACACGTTCTTCTCAGTGGGCAGCGGCACCGGGCCCGCGACCGACGCACCAGTGCGGGTCACCGTCTCGACGATCTTCTTCGCCGAGGAGTCGATGACCTCGTGGTCGTAGGCCTTGAGCCGGATGCGGATCTTCTGTCCCGCCATGGCTACTCAGTAGTCCTGTCTCTCTTACGCTCTGGAACCCGGCGGATTCCTTCTGCTGCCTTCGTTCCTCCGACCCACGCGGTCGGGCGTGTCGCACTCTCGCTGACATGGATGTCCCTTGTTCGGACATCCCTGCTGGGAATGCACACGGCCCTTCCGGAACCGCAGGCCGGGGGCGAAGGCCCACCGGGTGCCTGGCCGGTGCCGCACTGACACTTCCCGAAAGATTCCCGTACGTCCGCCCCAGTGCTGCCGTGTGGCAGTTAGGGCGACGAGTACTGTGGGACTCGCTTCCGGTCCCCCCGGCGGGAGGCGCGCAGCATCAACACTCGACCGAGCAACTCGGACAGTCTGCCATATGGGGCGGGGCCTACGCCAATCGAGCCGGAGAGAATACCCCGGGGGTGACGTAGGTCAAACCGCGACGTCCCTGGACCGGGCCGGACCGGGCGCCGGTGGCCCGTCCCCCGGGCCCGCCTCGGGGGGTACGCCGTTCAGTTCCCACTGCCACAGCAGGTCGCACACCCGTTGCACCGCCCCGGTGAGGTGCCGGCGGTACGTGCTGAACGGCAGGCCCAGCCGGTGGGCCGCCGCCTGCTGCGTGGGCGCGCCCTTGACGTACGTGGTCACGAGTGCGCGGTGCCGTTTCGCACCGCCGCGTTCCCTCGGGAGCGCGGCGATCGCCCGTTCCAGGACCGCGGCCAGGTCCGTGTCCGCGCCGGCGGCGATCCGGCACTGAGAGAGCGGGTTGACGGCGAGCAGGTCCGGTGTGCGCAACGCGCGCAGGGCGTCGCGTACGGCCGCGTCGAAGTCGGCGCGGTGCAGCGTCGGCGGCGCGGCCGGACGCTCGTGGCGCGTGGCGAAGGCGGTCCGTGGTTCGCTCGAGAGCCCGTCCCGCAGGCTCGCCTCCAGGAGGGGAACGGGCGGGTGGAGCCGCAGGTCGAGGCCGCGCAGGGTGGGAACGGGTCCGGCGGTCGCCGGCTGACGGTCGACGGCCGGAAGGTACCTCTCGGCCGGGGACCAGCCCTGCTCACCGTCGCGCGCGGCCGTGAACACCCAGGTCAGCCGCTCGGCGCGGACGAGTTCGCCGCACAGGCGCCACCACATCGCCCGCCACGAGTCTCCCTCCCGGGCACCGGGCGCCGCGACCAGGAAGCGGACGACGGCGATCAGGTCGCCGGGAAGCGAGGGCGCCGTACCCCGGACGTGTTCGAGGGCGGCGGCCACCACCGCGTCCCGGTCCGGGTGCGGGTCGGCGGAGCCCGGCGCGCCGGCGGGCAGGAGCGGGACCGCCAGGAAGGCGACGATCCCCTCCTCGTCCCCGCCCGCCGCCCGGTACACCCGGAACGCCTCCGGCTGCCGGTCGAGCCAGTGGGCGACCTGAGCGGCGGAGTCCTCGCCCTCGGCCTGCCGGGCCAGCGCGAGCACCTGCGCCCGGTCGCCCGGCGCGTAGGGCGCCTCACGGACGCCGCTGCCGGCGGTGCGGTAGCAGCAGCGGCGATCGGGCGGCGCGTGCAGGAACATCAGGTCGTGCACGGCCCTGGGCACCTCGGCGTCGGCGACGGTGCGCACCCGGTCGAGCAGCCGCTGGTGGAGTCGTTCGTGGAGCTCGCGCGCCCCCTCCGGGTCCCGCCAGCGCAGGTCCGCCCGCAGCGCTCCGCAGACCGCGTCGTGCGGGTAGAGACCGTCGTCGGCTCCGTCGACGAAGGGCTGGGCGCGCAGCCAGTCGAACAGTTCGGGCGCGCGGTCACCGAGGACTTCCCGCAGCAGGGCCTCCGTGGTGACGCGCAGGTGGGCGCAGACCTCCAGGGCGCGGCGGTGGTCGGGGTCCGGCAGCCGGCCCAGAAGGTGCGGGAGCAGGGAGCCGAGGACGTCCTGGCCGGGCCGCCACTCGGGGGGAGGCGCCGCCGGCCGCGCGCTCGACCTCCGCACGGCCGCGCCGAGCGACTCGGCGGCGAGCGACAGCGCGAGCGGATTGCCGCCGACGACGGGCAGCAGCACGCGCTGCGCGGACCGGGGCAGGCCTCTGAGCTGGAGGTAGCGGGCCGACTCCACCAGGCCGAACTCGCGCAGCGCGACGCTCCTGAGGACGTCCGTCCAGCCCGGGTCCGCCGTCCACCGGGGGTTCGGCGCGTCCCGTCCGGCGACGACCACGGCCGTGCCGAGCGGGATCCGCGGCAGGAAGTCCTCCATGAGCCAGTTCTCCAGCCCCGGGAACCGCTCGAAGGCGTCGACGAGCAGGAGCCCGCCTTCCTCCCGCAGCACCGGCCGGGCGGCCGACGCGAAGGCCTCCGCGGTCGGTTCCACGCTTCTGCCGTCGACGGTGACGACCGAGCGGCCCTCGGCCCGTGCCCGGTGGGCGAAGCGGTCGAGCAGGGCGGACTTGCCGATGCCGCCGGGTCCGTGGAACCACAGGACCGGATGCGCGTCGGGCGCACCGGTCAATGTCTTCTCGAACAGAGCCAGTTCCGCCGCACGGCCGACGAAGGCGCGCTCCCGCGCCGCGACGATCCGGCGTTCCAGAACGGCGTGTGCGCGCATGGGTGCCCGCATACGTGAATACCCCCTGAGAGCGCCGGGTGGTCTAGCCCGGTGCCCTCCTCAGGGAAACGCTTGAGCGGGCCGGCGTCAACGCCGACCCGCGTAAGCGGATTTCGAATGTCCGATCAGCAGAACTTCCCCGTCCGGAAACTGGTCATCCGGTCGTTCACGGAGGAGCTCACGTTGTAGGAGGACCCGCCGGGCGGGACGCTGACCAGGCAGGAGCCGCCGTAGTTCGAGTCGTTGTAGAGCGTGATCCAGCTGTCGGTGCGGTTCCAGTACGAGGTCGTACGGTCGTTCATGTAGGCACCGATGTTGCCAACGGAACCAGGGGCGGAGAAGAACCGTCCCTGGTAGCCCGTGTGCTCCCACACGCAGAAGTGCTTGTCCGGGCACTGCTCGGGCAGCGCCTGCGCCGTGCCCGTCGCCACGACGGACATCCCGGCCGCCGCCGCCAGGGCGAGCACACCCGTGAGCACCCTGCCGTGCCGCTTCCCCGTCGCCGTCATCTTCGTCCCCCCGCTCAGCACGTGCCCACCCGGAATGAGGTCATCTTGTCGTTGAACTGGGTCGGGATGGCCGCCGAGGACCCGCCCGGCGGGATGGTGATCATGCACCCGCGGTAGTTCGAGTCGAAGTACAGCGTGATGTAGTTGCCGGTGCGGTTCCAGTACGACGTCAGCTTGTCGTTGAAGTACGAGCCGACGTTGGGGTTCGACTCCCCGGCGTTCGCGATGATGAGCCGGCCGGTGTAGCTGGAGTTCTCCCATGCGCAGAACTTGCCGGCCGGACAGTCTCCGGGCGCCGCGGTGGCACCCGGGGCGGCGGCGGTCCACACTCCCGCCACGGCGGCCAGGGCGGCCGCTGTCGTCGAAAGACGCCTGGTTAAGGGCCTGAACATCTGTCCCGTTCCTTCCTTCGGGCCCGGTTCTTCCGCCGGGCTCACAGGACAGATGCTCATTCAGGCGATTGCTCGGTTACCAGCTCACTCGGTGCTCAGCAGTGCTCATTCATGACCGCGTGGGACAGGAACGGGGTCCACGCCTTCGGGGTCAGGGCGAGGCGAGGGCCGTCGGCCTGTTTGGAGTCGCGGACGTGGATCGTGCGGGGGGCGACGGCGACCTCCAGACAGGATTCGCCGTCGGTACCGCCGCTGTAGCTGCTCTTGAACCACGCCAGTTCGGAGGCGTCCCCGGCGGAGCCCTTGCGCATCATGTCTCTCCCAGCAGTCTCTCGATGAATGCCAGCGACTCCCGCGGCGGGAAGGCCTGCGCCCGGATGGTGCCATACCGCAGTTCCGCGAGGTCCCGCCCCTTCTTCGGGTACCGGACCTTCTTCACGTCCTCCTTCATCGCCGAGATGAGCCCACCGGCTCCCAAAACCTCGTCGGCCTTGTCCAGGTACTCGAACCGAGGGATCCGCTTCCCGCCCTCGATCTTGTAGACCATGTCCTCGCCGTACCCGACCGCCGTCCCGAACTCGCCGGCCCGCATCCCCACCGCCTCCCGCCGCAGCTTCAGCTGCCGCCCCCCGGTGGCGATGACCGCCAGACCCCACTCGTCGTCGGGATCCACCTCCCAACCCGGCTCGTCCGCCTCGCTCTTGAGCCGCACAGCTTCCCCGTCGACCGTCATCGCACCGCCCCTCTGTCGTACCGCCGAACTTCGACGCTCCGCCGCCGTACGGCCGCGCACGACAAGCCCGGACACCACCGGACAAGCACCCGACAGTCACCGTACGTATCGGAGTCGTCACTGTTCACGGTAGGCGCGGGCCGCCACGCTAAGTCACGTGAATCAGAAAATCGCCGAGCCCGACCCCGAACTGCACCCCCGCGTCCGCGACTTCAGCGTGCCGCTGTCCTCCACACCACGCGGAGCCCGCCTCGCCCGCCTGCTGGCGACCGAGCAGCTCCGCGCCTGGGGACTCCCGCTGGACCCCGCGGAGCACATCGTGGCCGAGCTGGCGGCGAACGCCGTCACACACGGCCGCGTCCCGGGACGGGACTTCCGGCTCACGCTGTACGTCGTGGGCGACACCCTCCGCATCGAGGTCACCGACACCAGGGGCGACCGACTGCCGCACCGCGAACCCGCCACCCCCGACGGCGAGTCGGGCCGTGGCCTCGTCCTCGTGGAAGCCCTCGCGGACCGCAGACATGCGACGGCCCCCGGCCGGGACTGGCATGCCGATGCTGTTGACCAATCCATGCAGTGAGCGGTAAGTGTCCGCTCAGTCTCAGCGACACGCTGGGCGTACGGCGTGTCGCTGAGACTCAGACGACAGTTGTGGTCGCCGATCGCGAGCCCCTTCTCGATGGGATACCCAGCACCGCCGCCCTGTGCGAACGGGAGACCCACGGCTACCTGGCCCGCACCCGCGAACGTCTCCCAAGCGGCCGGATCGTCACGCACACCGTCTCGTACAACCAGCCACTGGCCACGGGGACGCCACACCGCAAGGCGGACGCCACCCCGCCTACCGCACCACCTGTCACTCCCCCACCGGCGCTGTCACAGCCCGCCAAGCCGGAGGGCCCGCAACAGCTCGGTGAACAGCTGGATTCCCTGTCCGACATGTCCGAGCCCTTTTTCACCAGCTGTTGTGCGAGGCACTCGATTGGCCGACAAGAAGATGTGGCCCTGCAACCTCAGAGCTTGCCCAAGATGACGCTGCGCCAGGTCCACCCCGACTTGAGGACGACGCTCTGGAGGGGGTCGCGCAGCTCCGAGCTGTCGAAGCGGAAGGTCTCCGTCGCTTCAAAGCCACCGCTGTCTCCGCGCTCGACCTTGTAGCGGCTGGAGACGGTCCTGTCGGGCCCGCGCGAGTACGCCCCCGAGATCTTCAACTGCGGCGGATTACCGACCCGGGTGACCTCCCAGCTTTCCTCGAGAACGCGTACTTCATGGTTCTCCGGGACCAGCCGCATCCGGATCCGGACGGCGCGTGTCAACTGCGACGCGACGAAGAAGGTCTGCCAAGCAGGCTCCGCCATCCGCCACTCCGCCACCAGGTCGGCGTCTTCGGCGGCACCGTCGCGGACGACGTACGGGGCATCGGCTCGGTTGACCCCGAGCAGGGCCGCGTGCACCTCAGTGGCCGGTAGCGGGGCGACGCCGTCGTCGGGGTGCTTCGTTCCGGTCAGCTTGTCGAAAAGTCCCATGAAGTCAACCTCTGAGGTGTCGGGGTACAGGTTCAGGATTGCCACTTGCGCGAAACGCGCTAGGAAACAGCGCCGGTGTCAGGGCGGACCGTGCGTACGAAGTCCTGGAAGTCGCTCAGTACTTGGGGATGCTGAGAGGCGGTCGCAGTCAGGATCAGCCGGATTACCGCCCGCTTGCTCGGGTCGGCGACATCCAGCATGGAGAGGTACACCTGCGACTGGACGAGGTCCCGGTGCACACCGCCGACGAGAGCCGAAACAGCCAGTGTCTGTGTGAGGCCGGGCGCGTCGGCGGAGCCGATCTCACGGCGCCCAATCGCCTCGACCAAGGTGCCGGCCTGGCGCAAGCGCTCCACGGACTCGTGGGCGATCTCGGGCAGCGTCGCCGCGTCCGGGCGGAACTCCCCGTCGATTGTGATGTTCGCGGTGAATCCGGCGTCCGGTCGCGGGTGCCGCGCGACGAACGCCGCGCCCGGGGCGCCGGCCGCATCCGGTGGTTCGGCGCGCCAGCCTTCCGGCAGTTCGAACTGGATCGGTACAGGCAAAGTCGTGGGCATCTCGGTCCATCCTTGCTACGGCAACGGGCCTGCGGGGGCGTTCGTCAGAGCAGGCTGCCGACACCGTCGGCGACCCATCCGGCCGCGTCCCCCACGGCATCGGCCGCGTCGCCCGCGGTATCTGCAATCTTCCCAGGGTCGACGGTGACCTCCATGCCCACGGCGCCACCGAGGATGGGGGAGACACCCACTTTGGGGGCGAAGTGCCATGTACCGTTGGCGTCCTTACCGAAGTTCAAGCTTGCCTCCGCACCAGGACCGGCCCAGCCCTCGGCTGTGGCACCCACCCCGATTCCCCCAATGTCAGCGCCTCCGGAGGCACCTCCTTTCGCACCAGCGAAGGCCTCTGCGCCCAACTGCAGCCCGTCGAGGCCGACCCCGGCACTGGCCCCGGCCTCAGCGCCCGCCTTGGCTTCGGCACGGCCATAGACCCCGATGGGGCCGAGGTCGGCACGACCGTTGGCCGAGGATTCGCCCCCTGCGAAGGCACCAGCCTCACCCCTGATGCCCTCGTTTGTGATCCCGCCAGCGGCAGAGACCTTGGCACCCGCATAGGCTTCAGACGCTCCGGCGAGCTGCATCGGGCCGTTGGAGAGCTTGCCCTCCGCACTCGCGCGGCCGAGATCAGCATGCGCCTCGGCCTCGCCCAGTTTGCCGGCCCCGGTGTCCGGCCCGGAGACCGATGTCCCGGTCCCAAGGCCGGAGGCTTCGGCCTCGCCTTCGGCAACCCACCCGTCGGTTCTCGTTCGGGCCTCCTTCCTCTTGGACTCGGCCGCGCGCGTTGCGTTCGCGTCGTCGAGGGAGGTGACGACATTGGAGTTGAAGTCGCTTCGGCTGTTGCCGAGATCGCGGCGTAGCGCCCAGCATGCGGTCTCGTCGGCCTCGGCTGCACGCCTCAGGACAGCCTCAAGGCGGCGGGCGAACGCCTCGCAAGCTTGCTGCTGTTCACGGATGGCGGCTTGGCCATCGGGATCGTGACGAGCACCAACGTCCTGGGAAAGGTCATGGCGTGGTGTGACAGTGCCGGTAGTGCTGACGTGGAGGTCCTGCTCCTTGGCTTCGATGCCAGCAAGGCGGTGCAGGTCGTCCCTGGCCTTTTTCAACTCGGCGTGCAGCGACATGAGAACGCCGGCGATACCCTTTGCCTCCTTGTAGGCGCTCTCGAACTGCTGCTGGGCGGCGCGTATGTCGTTGCTGGCCTTGGCCACCGTCATGACCGGCTGGGTCCAGCCCGCCTGGCTGAAGGGGCGAGCCACCTGGTCGCCGTATGCGATGCCCAACCCCTTGAACTTGGTGGCTGTCTCCTCCCAACGGTGAGCGGCCGCTTCTAAATTGCTGAGGTTGAGGTGGTACAGCTGCTCGTACGTCGGCATGAGCTCGGCGAGTCCCCCGTGGAGTCGTGTGTCTTGTCAGGCTGAAACCGTGCGGCGGTGGATGAGGGGGCTTGGTTCAGCCGAAGTCACTGGCCAGAGAGTGCATAGTCTGCGTGTTCGCCGTTTCGGTGCGCTGATACCGCACTCCGGAAGCGCCGCACTGGCTGGCAAGACTGTTGCAGTCGGCCGCGAGTGCGGCGACCTGAGCCGACCACGTCTCCGCCAGCCCGGTAAGCACCCTGCCCAGCCCACCGTCCCAGTCACCGGTCCCGAAGTCCCGGGATGCCGAGCGTGTCTCGTCCACTGGATGAGCACCGGCGGTCCGTGTCTGTCCCTCGATCTCGCGCGCTCCGGTGCCCGCGGAATTGAGCGCTGCAGGATTCTCGATTTCCGTCCCGGCTGGCATGCCGAATTCCCCGTGTTGTCGTGTGTTTGGTGTGTTTCGTGTGGTCCGAAGAGTACCCGCTCTTTGACGCGGACGCGTCGACTCTGCGAAACGTAGCCGTGCTCGCGGAGCAGAGTGAGCGCCCGCAGGACGCAGGTGGACATGGTGCCTGGCACGCGCCGCCAGGTCCCTCATTTCCTGCCTCTTGCCCGGCAGCGGATGCCGCCGCAGCGACTGTGCATGTCGCCATGCCCCACAGGGAGAGGGCAGAAGTAAGACCCACCACGAGGCGAACGCTCTCATCCGGGCCGTTCGTGAGCCAGACGGTCGTCCCCGCCGCCCCGGAAACGATCAGCAGGGCCGCCGGTATTCACAGTCGGGGCTGCTCGAACACCGCCGCCAACGGCAGGAAGTGGAATCCAACGACAACCGCGATCAGCGGGGGAATGAGAACCGGCACGCCGACGTGACGGCAGACTGCGGCGACGGCGATGATCAGCAGCCACTGGAGCCCGTTGATCTGGTTGAACCGCCGACGCCGGCTACCGGGGAGTGGCCCCCCTGCCGACGAGGGAAGGAAACGGCGCGCGGAGAGCATCAGCCCCGCCGTGACGGCACAGCCAACCATGACCAGAACCTGCCGTGTCAACCCGTCGAATGCGCTCAAGCCCAGCAGCCACCAGCCGAGCCCGAACAACACGAAGAACCCCACCCCTGACCTGAACATGATGGAGACCCTAGGCGGAAGGCCCGGTGACCGGGCCCGGACACGGCAAAGGGGCCCGCACGACCGAAGTCGTACGGGCCCCTTCGAGCCACTCAGGTCAGTTGACCCTCAAGCCAGTCCGGAGACTTACTTGTTGATCTTGGTGACCTGGCCGGCGCCCACGGTCCGGCCACCCTCGCGGATGGCGAACTTCAGGCCCTCTTCCATGGCGACGGGCTGGATGAGCTCCACCTTCATCTCGGTGTTGTCACCCGGCATGACCATCTCGGTGCCCTCGGGGAGGGTCACCACGCCGGTCACGTCCGTCGTGCGGAAGTAGAACTGCGGGCGGTAGTTGTTGAAGAACGGCGTGTGGCGGCCACCCTCGTCCTTGGACAGGATGTAGGCCTGCGCCTCGAACTCGGTGTGCGGGGTGACCGAGCCCGGCTTGATGATGACCTGGCCGCGCTCGACGTCCTCGCGCTTGATGCCGCGGAGGAGCAGACCGACGTTCTCACCGGCCTGGCCCTCGTCGAGGAGCTTGCGGAACATCTCGATGCCGGTGACCGTGGTGGTGGTCTTCTCCGGCTTGATGCCGATGATGTCGACGGTCTCGTTGACCTTGAGGACACCACGCTCGATACGGCCGGTGACGACCGTACCGCGACCGGTGATCGTGAAGACGTCCTCGATCGGCATCAGGAACGGCTTGTCGACGTCGCGCTCGGGCTCCGGGATCGCCGTGTCGACGGCGTTCATGAGCTCGAGAACCGAGTTGCCCCACTCCTTGTCGCCCTCGAGGGCCTTCAGAGCGGAGACCTTGACGACGGGAACGTCGTCGCCCGGGAACTCGTACTCGGAGAGGAGCTCACGGACCTCGAGCTCGACGAGCTCCAGGATCTCCTCGTCGTCCACCATGTCGGCCTTGTTCAGGGCGACGACGATGTACGGAACGCCGACCTGGCGGGCCAGGAGCACGTGCTCCTTGGTCTGCGGCATCGGGCCGTCGGTGGCGGCGACCACGAGGATGGCGCCGTCCATCTGCGCCGCACCCGTGATCATGTTCTTGATGTAGTCCGCGTGACCGGGGCAGTCGACGTGGGCGTAGTGACGCGTCTCGGTCTGGTACTCGACGTGCGCGATGGAGATGGTGATACCGCGCTGGCGCTCCTCAGGAGCCTTGTCGATCTGGTCGAAGGCCGAGGCCTCGTTCAGGTCCGGGTACGCGTCGTGCAGCACCTTGGTAATGGCGGCCGTGAGGGTCGTCTTACCGTGGTCGATGTGACCGATGGTGCCGATGTTGACGTGCGGCTTAGTCCGCTCGAACTTCGCCTTCGCCACTGGGGTCCTCCTGTGGAGTGGTTCTGGTACGCCTTACTCATCGGCGCCAGGTGATCTTTGCTGGATAGCCCGGATCCTCGGGGCATTCTCACCACGATCGCGGCGGAATGCCCCTCAAGGCTCCGGAGTCAAGCCTACGGCGTGTAGACGCGGTGCGTTACTCGCCCTTGGCCTTCGCGATGATCTCCTCGGCGACGTTCCGCGGAACCTCGGCGTAGGAGTCGAACTGCATGGAGTAGCTCGCACGGCCGGACGTCTTGCTGCGCAGGTCGCCGACGTAACCGAACATCTCCGAGAGGGGCACGAGGCCCTTCACGACGCGGGCACCCGCCCGCTCCTCCATGGCCTGGATCTGGCCACGGCGGGAGTTGATGTCGCCGATGACCTCACCCATGTAGTCCTCGGGCGTGGTGACCTCGACGGCCATCATCGGCTCGAGCAGCACGGGGCTGGCCTTGCGCGCGGCCTCCTTGAAGGCCTGCGAACCGGCGATCTTGAACGCGAGCTCGGAGGAGTCGACCTCGTGGTAGGCACCGTCGAGCAGCGTCACGCGGACACCGGTCATCTCGTAACCGGCGAGGATGCCGAACTGCATGGCCTCCTGCGCACCGGCGTCCACCGAAGGGATGTACTCCTTCGGCACACGGCCACCGGTCACCTTGTTGACGAACTCGTACGAGGCGTCGCCGCCCTCGATCGGCTCGATCGCGATGATGACGCGAGCGAACTGGCCGGTGCCACCCGTCTGCTTCTTGTGGGTGAACTCGACCTTCTCGACGGCCTTGCGGATCGTCTCGCGGTACGCGACCTGCGGCTTGCCGACGTTGGCCTCGACCTTGAACTCACGGCGCATGCGGTCGACGAGCACCTCGAGGTGCAGCTCGCCCATGCCGCCGATGATGGTCTGGCCGGTCTCCTCGTCGGAGTGGACCTGGAAGGACGGGTCCTCCTCGGCCAGGCGCTGGATCGCGACGCCGAGCTTCTCCTGGTCGCCCTTCGACTTGGGCTCGATGGCGACCTGGATGACCGGCGCCGGGAAGTCCATGGACTCCAGGATCACCGGGTTCTTGTCGTCGGACAGCGTCTCACCGGTGGTGGTCTGCTTCAGGCCCATGACGGCGACGATGTCGCCGGCGCCCACCGAGTCGATCTCCTCACGCTTGTTCGCGTGCATGCGGTAGATCTTGCCGATGCGCTCCTTCTTGCCCTTCACGCTGTTCAGCACCTGGGTGCCGGCGTGCAGGCGGCCGGAGTACACACGGACGAAGGTGAGCTTACCGAGGTGCGGGTCGCTCATGATCTTGAACGCGAGCGCGGCGAGGGGCTCGTCCTCCGACGGCTTGCGCGCGATGACCTTCTCCGGGTCCTTGACGTCGTGGCCCTCGATGGCCTCGACGTCCAGGGGGGTGGGCAGGTAGCGCACGACCGCGTCGAGCAGGGGCTGGACGCCCTTGTTCTTGAACGCGGTACCGCAGAACACGGGGGTGACGGTGGTGCCGCCGCCCTTGCCGGACGCGATGGTGATACGGCGGATCGCGGCGTAGAGCTGCTCCACGGTGGGCTCGGTGCCCTCCAGGTACAGCTCCATCAGCTCTTCGTCGTTCTCGGCGACGGCCTCGAGCAGCTTGCCGCGGTACTCCTCGGCAGCCTCGGCGTGGGTGTCGGGGATGTCGACGGTGTCGTACATCTCGCCCTTGGTCGCCTCGGCCGACCAGACCAGGGCCTTCATCGTCACGAGGTCGATGACGCCCTTGAAGTCGGCCTCCGCGCCGATCGGCAGCTGCATGACCAGCGGCTGCGCGCCCAGGCGGTCGGAGATCATGTCGACGCAACGGTGGAACTCGGCACCGGTCCGGTCGAGCTTGTTGACGAAGCAGATACGCGGAACGCCGTAGCGGTCCGCCTGACGCCACACGGTCTCGGACTGCGGCTCGACGCCGGCGACACCGTCGAACACCGTCACGGCACCGTCGAGCACGCGCAGGGAGCGCTCCACCTCGACGGTGAAGTCGACGTGACCCGGGGTGTCGATGATGTTGATGGTGTAGTCGTTGTCCTCGAGCGGCCAGTGACAGGTGGTGGCAGCAGAGGTGATCGTGATGCCACGCTCCTGCTCCTGCTCCATCCAGTCCATGGTGGCAGCGCCGTCGTGGACCTCACCGATCTTGTACGACACGCCGGTGTAGAACAGGATCCGCTCGGTGGTGGTCGTCTTGCCCGCGTCGATGTGGGCCATGATCCCGATGTTGCGGACCTTGGCCAGGTCAAGCGAAGTGGTAGCCATAAGGCTTCAGTCTTCTCTCGGTCTCGATGGGGTCTGCGACTACCAGCGGTAGTGCGCGAAGGCCTTGTTGGACTCGGCCATCTTGTGCGTGTCCTCGCGCTTCTTCACAGCGGCACCCAGGCCGTTGCTGGCGTCGAGGAGCTCGTTGAGCAGACGCTCGGTCATGGTCTTCTCGCGGCGGGCGCGGGAGTAACCGACGAGCCAGCGCAGCGCCAGGGTGTTGGCACGGCCGGGCTTGACCTCGACCGGGACCTGGTAGGTGGCACCACCGACACGGCGGGACTTGACCTCGAGGGTCGGCTTGATGTTCTCGAGAGCGCGCTTCAGCGTGATGACCGGGTCGTTGCCGGTCTTCTCGCGCAGGCCCTCCATGGCGCCGTAGACGATGCGCTCGGCGGTGGAGCGCTTGCCGTTCAGCAGCACCTTGTTGATCAGGGAGGTCACCAGAGGAGAACCGTAGACCGGGTCGATGATGACCGGGCGCTTCGGGGCGGGGCCCTTACGAGGCATTCTTACTTCTCCTTCTTGGCGCCGTAGCGGCTGCGGGCCTGCTTGCGGTTCTTGACACCCTGGGTGTCGAGCGAGCCGCGGATGATCTTGTAGCGAACACCCGGCAGGTCCTTCACACGGCCGCCGCGCACGAGCACGATGGAGTGCTCCTGCAGGTTGTGTCCCTCACCCGGAATGTAAGCCGTGACCTCGATGCCGCTGGTCAGACGCACACGCGCGACCTTACGGAGGGCCGAGTTCGGCTTCTTCGGAGTGGTCGTGAACACACGCGTGCAGACGCCACGACGCTGAGGGGAACCCTCGAGTGCGGGCGTCTTGTTCTTCTCGACCTTGTCCTGCCGGCCCTTACGGACCAGCTGCTGGATCGTAGGCACTACTTCTCCGGTTTCTGTGTGCCGATAGGTGAAGCTAACCTGGAACGTCGCCGACCCACGCGGTCGGGTGTGTCGAATCCCGCGGACTCCCGCCGCGAGGCAGAATGAAGCGCGGATTACGGTGGCCGGTGTCAGCTCGCCGTGCGGTTGATGGCACACACGAGAGCCAGGGCACACCCCAGGCACAAGGTCTGAGCGTACCTATCGCATTCGCTGCGGTCAAAACAAATGGGCACCGCCCACGTCGCCATGCGGGACATGTCAAGCCCCCCGGCCGTCGTCGATCTTCAATTCGACGGCGAGTGCCCGCTTTGCGCACCTTCACGATGCTACGACGGACACCACCATCAGCAACACCAGGACGAGTGCCCAGCCGGCCGTGGACAACCACCCGAGAACCAGCCCGGTCAGCGCGAGCCCGTCCCCCAGCTCCCCGCGGCTGCGGATCTCGGCCCGCGCCACATGCCCCAGCACGACGGCCGGAATCCCGGTCAGCCCCATCGTCGGCACGCACAGCAGCCCGCACACGGCCGCCGCCACCGCCTTCCCGTTCGTCTGCGGCCGCGGCACGGGCAGGAACGTCCGCGGCACGGGCGCGTACGAGGCCGACTGCGTTACGGGCCCCTGCGGCAGGTCGGCGACGAGCAGCGCCAGCTCCCCCACGGTCCGCGCCGCGTACGCCCGCGCCACCCGCTTCTCGAACTCGCCGTGCTCCATCCGCCCCTCGCCGTACCCGGCTCTGAGCACGTCGACGGCCCGCTCGCGGTCGGCGTGCGAGGCGAGCATCGACGGGGCACCGTGGCCCTGCCAGGGCTGCCAGGACGGATAGGGCGGCTGCGACACGGAGCACCTCCCCGGGAGCCGGAGTCCTTCCATCATGCGCCGAAGCGCCGTTTCCGGCACCGGTACGTCACACCCCGGGGTCGATCATCAGCCAGGAGGCCGATTGTCGCCCATTTCCTCCATGGTCGTTTCCAGTACGTTGACGCCTGTACGGGGCAGGCACCTGTACAGGGCAGGTATCGGCACAGGTGGACGCGGGGGTCGGGCGGATGACCGGGGGGCAGGCACGACCGTGGGAAGACGACGGCGTCCCCTTCCTCGCCCGGCTGGAGAGGGAGGACCGCGCCGCACTGCTCGCCATCGGCCGTCCCCTGCGCTACCGGGCCCGCGGCGTCATCCTGCACCAGGACGAGCCGTCGGCCCACGTCCTGCTGTTGCTGCGGGGCTGGACCAAGGTCACCGCGATCGCGGCCAACGGCTACGAGGCCCTGCTCGCCCTGCGCGGCCCCGGCGACATCATCGGTGAGGGCGCGGCGCTGAGCGGCCGCGGCCGCTCAGCGACCGTGACGGCTCTGGACCCGGTCGACGCGGTCGTCATCGACCAGAGCCGCTTCACCATGTTCGTGGCGGACCACTCCAGCGTGGCGCTGCACCTGCTGAGCCTGTCCACCGACCGGCAGCGCTCGACCGACCGCCGCCGGCTGGAGTGGGCAGCCCTCAGCGTGCGGGAGCGGCTGGCCGTCCTGCTGCTCGAACTGGTCCGCACGCACGGCAGCCGCACGGACGAGGGCATCGAACTCACCATCGGGCTCAGCCAGCAGGAGTTCGCCGGTTCGGTCGGCTCCTCACGCGAGGCGGTGGCCCGGCTCCTCAAGGAGCTGCGGGACCGGCAGGTCGTCGCCACCCGGCGCCGCCGCATCGTCGTACTCCGCCCCGACGTACTGCGCCGCATAGCCGGCGACGCCTCCGCCTGACGGCAGGAGAGGGCACATCCCCGTTCTCCCGTCTGTGCACACGGTCACAGTTCGTCCGTGTCATCGGCCCTGCGCCGACCGCCCGCTGCCCGCCATCGTGCTGGGCGACGGACACCGACGTGCGAGAGGCAGCCATGACCGACCCCGTGTACCGCACGATCCTCCTCTTCGACATCGAGCAGTACGGCTCACGCGACGACGTGGAACAGGCGTTCCTGCGCCGGGTCCTCTACGACGTCGTCGACTCCACCCTGCTCACCGCCGCCGTCGACGAGACGGCCCGGTTGCGCGCCGACCGCGGTGACTCCGTCATGGAACTCATCGACACCGCGGTCCCGGTGCCGGCCCTGGTCAAGACCCTCCTGACCGAGACCCCCGCCCTCCTCCACAACAAGAACCGCCTGCTCGCGACCAGCGCCCGCATGCGCCTGCGCATCGTCCTCTCCTCCGGCTACGTCGCCGTCGACGAACTCGACGGCTGGGTCGGCTCGGACCTCAACCACGCGGTCCGCCTCCTGAACTCCGACCCCCTGCGCGACGCCCTGAAGCAACGGGACACCGACTGCGTGCTGTGCGTCTCGGACAGCGTCTACCAGGGGGTGGTACGGCACGGGCCCCTGGGCGTGCGGCCGGAGGAGTTCCATCGGGTGACGGTGGGGACGAAGGAGGGGCCTACGGTGGCTTGGGTGCACGGGGAGCCGGGCACGCCGGGCTCGCCCGAAGCCGCCGCCGGTGCCACCGCACCCGGCACGGACGCACCCGTCGCCCAGCACCACGACATCCGCATCCGCGGCAGTCAGTACGGTCAGGCCGGCGGCACCCACCACGGCGACCAGCGCTTCGACTTCACTCGCCCTGCCGGGGACGAACGCCGATGAGCCAGGAGGAGACGCCCGCCGACGCGGCGAAACCCGCCGAGGCCCAGGACGGCGAGCAGCAGCAGGAGGAGGCCGTGGAGCAGCCACGGCAGGAGGCCTGGGCCGCGCGCCGGGACCTGATCGCGCACGGCCCGGACTTCGTCTCCACCCTGGTCACCCGTGACCAGTTCGGTCAGACGGGCGGCTACCACTACGGTGACCAGCACTTCCACTTCGGAGACCGGGCCGGGACGCCGCCCGCCCGGTCCGGACCGATACCGCACACGGAGATCAACGAACTGACGCGCGTCTTCCGGGGCTGCGACAGCTTCGACGAGGCGCTCAGGCGGCTACGGGAGGACAGGCTCGTCATCCTGTCCGGCGGACGCGAGACAGGCCGCCGCTCCGCCGCGCTGATGCTGCTGCACCGACTCGGCATCGACCGTATGCGCTCCCTCGATCCCCCCGGGTCCTTCTCCTCACTGCCCGACCAGGTCGACGCACCGACCGGATACGTGCTGTGCGATCTGCCCGTCAGCCGGAACCGCCCCCTGCGCGAGGCCCAGCTGCTGGCTCTTCGCGAGCAGTTGGTACGCAGCCAGGCACGCCTCGTGATCACCGTCGAGCCCTCGGCGGCCCTGGGCGACGTCCCCTGCGTACGGTGGGAGCCCCCGCCGGCCCAGGACATGCTGCACGCCCACGTCACCGCGGTGACCGGGGAGGCCGCCTGGCCCGGCCTGTTGGGCCTGACCGCGGTGAAGGAGTTCCTCACCCGGCACCACCGGCCGGAGGAGATCAGGCAGTTCGCGCTGCGACTCGTCGCACACCATCGCGGCGAGAACGACGAGGCGGAGCTCGCCGCCTTCGGTGAGACGGCTGTGACGAACCAGGTGAGCCGGTGGCTCACCGAGGCGAAGCCGGGTCTGCACGACAAGGCGTTCCTCGTCTCCCTCGCCGTGTTCGACAAGGCGCCGTACGCGGTGACGGCCGAGCTCGCAGACAGCCTCTTCGTGCGCCTGCACCACATCCAGGATCCCAACGTGCGGCCGTCCGTCCCGGTCTTCGGCAGCTCGCGGGAGGAACGGCTCCGGCTCGCGCACGCCGACGGATACGTGACCGCGGAGGTCACCGAATGGGGTCCGCTGGAAGGCCGGTTCTGCGCCGCCTTCCGGGACGAGCGCACGCCCCGGATGCTGATGGAGGAGGTGTGGAACCTCCACCCGTCGGCCCGCCCGGCCTTCGCGGAGTGGATCCGCAAGCTGGCCGACGACCGCCGTCCGCTGGTGCGGACCCGAGCAGCGTCGGCCGCCGCGCTGCTGGCCAAGGCCGATCTGTCGGCCGCCATGGCCCATCTCATCGAGCCGTGGGCGGACGGCCGTAAACCGCACGCCTGGCTGACTGCGGCGAACGCCCTCACCATGACCCATCTGCTGGAGGTGCCAGCCGTCTCCCGCATCCTGCACGACTGGTGTACCGGAGACGTCAAGAGCCGCCGTTGGACGGCCATCCGCGCCTACGGCCTCCTGGGGCCGGTGCACCACGAGCAGACCCTGGCGGCACTCGTGGACGCCATGCACCGGCCGCCGCCCGCCGAGGACGAGAGCGGCCCCGTGGGCGAGGAACCACCTGAGGAGGCCCGGCAGCTCGCGGACGCCCTGGAACTGCTGCTCCTCGCCGTGCGGGACCCCGTACTGGCCGCCCTGACCGAACTCCTGCGCACCGACCGCGTGGTCCGGCCGCACGCCCTGCTCGCCTTCCTGCAGGCCTGCAAGCAGACCAAGGGTGACGAGAGCGACCGCCCGCCCGTCCTCGACTGGTACACGCAGGCCGCGGCAGCGGAGGACCCGACCGCCGCTCAGCACTTGGTCTTCTTCTGGGACGCGTTGCTCACCGACCGGACGCACAACCCGAAGGCCCTCAGCGTCCTGCGCGGCTGGGTGCGCAGGGCCGACGACGACCCGGAGACCGAGTCTGCGCTGGCTGCGCTGCTCGGCGCCCTTGTCACCACATCCACCAACCGGCGGCGCATCACGCATCTGCTGGGCACGGTCCGCGACTCCAGGGGAGCGGTCACACCGGCCGCGGACCGGCTGCGCAAGCGTCTCGCCCTCGACTGATCCGCTTCGGAGGACAGCCATGGAACACCCCGGCCAGGAGCAACTGGACTGGTTCCAGCAGCAGCCCGAGCACCCCGCCGTCCCGCACACCGACGCGGACCCCGTCCGCACGGTCTGGCAGCTCCCGCGCTTCCGCCTCGGCGGCCGGCGCTTCACCGGGCGCATCGACCACGCGCTGGTCTGCGTGACCCGGAAGGGCGCGTTCGAGACCTTCCCACCACCCGACCGTCCCACGTCGATGCGGCGCTACGTCGCCGTCTACGAGGTCGACACGGACCCTCACGCCTTCCAGCTGAACGTGCCCGTGCCCAGCCTGGTCGACAGCTTCGAGTTCGAGGTCACCGCCGACGTCGGCTGGCGGGTCGCCCACCCGGCGCTGTTCATCCGCAGCCAGGAGCGGGACGTGCCCGGCCTGCTCACGAGGGAGCTGCTGCCGCTGATGCGGGACGCCGGCCGCCGTCACCCCGTCGAAGCGAGCGCCGAGGCGGAGCGGGCCGTGCAGCGGGCCGTACGGGACGCGACCTCGCTCGGCGAGCCGCAGGGCCTTCGCGTCACCTGTTCCATACGTCTGCGCCGAGACGCCACCGAGCGCTCCCACCAGGCCCGTCTGCGCACCGCCCGGCACGAGGCGGAGGCCGCGAAGCCGGAGCACGAGGCGGCCCTGCTCCGCGAGTCGCTCGAGGCCGAGCGCCGGGCCGAACAGATCAGGTTCTACGAACTCACCCTGGCCAGGGGCGGCACGGCCGCTCTCGCCCTGCACCTGGCGGCACACCCCGAGGAGACCCAGCTCGTCCTGGAACACCTCCAGGCAGGCCAGAACAGGCTGCTGGACACCCAGGTGAGCTTGATCAACCAGGCCTTGGACAACCAGCAGTTGGAGGGCTACCAGCTCGATGAGCCCCACAAGCTCGTCGCCGAGCGGATGAAGGCCATCCTGCGGACCACGGACCCGTCCGCCCCGCCCGAGGCCGACTCGGAGCCCGGCGCATGACCCCGCCGGACGATCCCGGGACACGGGCGGGCACCCAACTGCTCGCCGACCTCCGCGGCGAGATCGCCCGCGCGGACGCCAAGGCCACCGTGCTGGTCGGCGCGCTCGGCCTCTCCACGGGGCTGCTCGCCGCGCTGCTGACCACCCGCGACTGGACTCCCGGCCGGCTCCCCGCGCTCGCCGCGCTGCTGTGGTGGGCCGGGGCGGCATCTCTGGCCGTCGCGCTGTTCGCCCTCCTGCTGGCGGTCATGCCCCGCTACCGCAGGAGCCGTTGGGCGCCCGGCCACCCCCTCACCTACTTCGGCGACGTGCGACGGGCCGCGGCAATCGGCCGGCTCACGACGGCCCTCGCGGACACGGGCCGCGACCCCGCCCTCGGCCTCCTGCTCGCCCTCACCGAGACGAGCGGCATCGCCGCCCGCAAGCACTTCTGGATCCGGACCGGGCTGATCTCGTTCGGCTGCGCTGCCGTTCTGTGCCCCGGATCGATGCTTCTCGCCTGATTCTCGCCGCTCCGTGCCCCGAACCGGAAGGAAGGCCCATGCCCGGGTCCGCACCCGACGACGACCTCCCCCGCCGGCCTGGACGGGTCCATATCGCCGCCCGTCAGCGAGGTGTGGACCTCACCGCTCTCGGCTCCCTGGCGCTGCACCTTCCGCATGTGGCCGCCAGTCTGGCCGTGGTCTTCGTCCTGTCGTACGCCCTCGGTCACCTGAGCAACCTGCCCTGGCCGCTCCTCTCCGGCTGCTGGGTCCTGAGCGGAGCCCTGATCTTCCACCGGCCGTGCGAACGGATCCTGGCCCGGTGGCTGTTCGGCCTGCGCTACCCCACACCGGAGGAGGACAGGCGGCTGCGGCCCGTGTGGCGGGAGGTGGCCGCCCGGGCCGGAGTGGACGGGAACGCCTATCAGTTGTGGATAGAGGAGAGCGACGAGATCAACGCCATGGCGGCGGCCGGTCACATCGTCGGCGTGACCAGGCACTCCCTGCGGACGCTGACGCCCGCACAGCTCGGCGGCGTACTGGCCCACGAACTGGGTCACCACACCAGGGGGCACGCGTGGGCCTCGCTGCTGTCCCTCTGGTATGCGCTGCCGGCCCGGCTGGCCTGGCGTCTGCTGCTCCGGCTGGCCACCCGGCTGGGCCGGCTCCCGACGGGCGCGGCCGCCGTGCTGATCGGAACGGCCGGGGCGGTCCTGGTCGCGCTGGCGACCGCCACGTACGGGCTGATCTTCCTGCCGTTGGCGACGCCCTATCTAGTGGCCGCTGTCTCCCGGCGGTCCGAGCTGCGGGCCGACGAGCACGCCGCGGGACTCGGCTTCGCACCCCAGCTGATGGCCGTACTGCACCAGGAGCGCGAACGGGAGGTCGCAGCCACCGCCCCGGGCCTCGCCTTCGCGAAGGACGGAACGATCGCGCGGCTGCTCGACTCCCATCCGGACGTCCACACCCGGCTCCACCACTTACAGGCCCACCTGGAGAGCCGACGCTGACACGCCGAAGGGCGGCCACCCCGCAGGGTGACCGCCCTTCGACTCAAGCGACTCGCTTACTGGTTGTACGGACCGTAGTCGTAGTCCTCCAGCGGAACGGCCTGGCCGGAGCCCGTGCCGAACGGCGAGTAGTCGATGTCGTCGTAGCCGACGGCCGAGTACATCGCGGCCTTGGCCTCCTCGGTCGGCTCGACCCGGATGTTGCGGTAGCGGGACAGGCCCGTACCGGCCGGGATGAGCTTACCGATGATGACGTTCTCCTTGAGGCCGATGAGGCTGTCGGACTTGGCGTTGATCGCCGCGTCCGTCAGGACTCGGGTCGTCTCCTGGAAGGAGGCGGCCGACAGCCAGGATTCCGTCGCCAGCGAGGCCTTGGTGATACCCATGAGCTGCGGACGACCGGAGGCCGGGTGACCGCCCTCCTGGACCACACGACGGTTCTCGTGCTCGAACTTCGAGCGCTCGACCAGCTCGCCGGGCAGCAGCTCGGCGTCGCCGGACTCGATGATCGTCACGCGGCGCAGCATCTGCCGGATGATGATCTCGATGTGCTTGTCGTGGATCGACACACCCTGCGAGTTGTAGACCTTCTGGACCTCGCCGACCAGGTGGACCTGGACGGCACGCTGACCCAGGATGCGCAGCACGTCGTGCGGGTTGGTGGCACCCACGGTGAGCTTCTGGCCCACCTGGACGTGCTCGCCCTCGCTGACCAGGAGCCGGGCGCGCTTCGAGATCGGGTAGGCCGTCTCGTCGCTGCCGTCGTCCGGGGTGACGACGATCTTCTTGGTCTTCTCGGTCTCCTCGATCCGCACGCGGCCCTGGGCCTCGGAGATCGGGGCGACACCCTTCGGGGTACGGGCCTCGAAGAGCTCGACGACACGCGGCAGACCCTGGGTGATGTCGTCACCGGCCACACCACCGGTGTGGAAGGTACGCATCGTCAGCTGGGTACCGGGCTCACCGATGGACTGGGCGGCGATGATGCCGACCGCCTCACCGATGTCGACCAGCTTGCCGGTGGCCAGCGAACGGCCGTAGCACATCGCGCAGGTACCGACGGCGGACTCGCAGGTCAGGACCGAGCGGGTCTTGACCTCCTCGACGCCGCGCTGGACGAGCTCCTCGATGAGGACGTCGCCCAGGTCGGTGCCGGCCGGGGCCAGCACCTGACCGTCGACCACGATGTCCTCGGCGAGGCAGCGCGCGTACACGGACGTCTCGACGTCCTCGGTCTTGACCAGTCCGGCCTCGGTCCGGTCGGCGATCTTCAGACGCAGACCGCGCTCGGTGCCGCAGTCCTCCTCGCGGATGATGACGTCCTGGGAGACGTCGACCAGACGACGGGTGAGGTAACCCGAGTCGGCGGTACGCAGAGCGGTGTCCGCCAGACCCTTACGGGCACCGTGCGTGGAGATGAAGTACTCCAGCACGGACAGGCCCTCACGGAACGACGCCTTGATCGGACGCGGGATCGTCTCGTTCTTCGCGTTCGACACCAGACCACGCATACCGGCGATCTGACGCATCTGCATCATGTTGCCTCGTGCACCCGAGTTCACCATCATGAAGATCGGGTTGGTCTTCGGGAAGTTGTCGTTCATCGCCTCGGCGACCTCGTTGGTCGCCTT
The DNA here is from genome assembly GCF_014651075.1 of Streptomyces djakartensis. Taxonomy (GTDB): domain Bacteria; phylum Actinomycetota; class Actinomycetes; order Streptomycetales; family Streptomycetaceae; genus Streptomyces; species Streptomyces djakartensis. Next base: position 518,053 of record NZ_BMWE01000001.1, read on the forward strand.
GGTCCAGATCGCGATGAGCTCCTGCGTGCGCTCGTCCTTGGTGATCAGACCGCGCTCGTACTGCTTCTGGACCTTCTCGTCCTGCGCCTCGTAGCCGCGGACGATCTCCTTCTTCGCCTCGGGAACGACGACGTCGGAGATGGCGACGGTGACGCCGGAACGGGTGGCCCAGTAGAAGCCGGCCGCCTTCAGGTTGTCGAGCGTCGCCGCCACGATGACCTTCGGGTAGCGCTCGGCGAGGTCGTTGACGATCTCGGAGAGCTGCTTCTTGCCGACCTCGTAGTCGACGAACGGGTAGTCCTCGGGCAGCAGCTCGTTGAAGAGCGCGCGGCCCAGCGTGGTGTTCAGCCGGAAGCTGTCACCCTGCTGCCACTCGGGCTCGCCCTCCTCGCGCGCCGGCGGGGTCCAGCCACGCGGCGGGATGGTGCCGACCGGGAAGCGGACGTCGATCTTCGACTGGAGCGACAGCTCGCCCGCGTCGAAGGCCATGATCGCCTCCGCGACCGAGGCGAAGGAACGGCCCTCGCCCTTGAGCTCGCGCATCTCGCCGTCGGTGGTGAGGAAGAACAGACCGAGGACCATGTCCTGGGTCGGCATCGTCACCGGGCGGCCGTCGGCCGGCTTGAGGATGTTGTTCGAGGACAGCATCAGGATGCGGGCCTCGGCCTGCGCCTCCGCGGACAGCGGCAGGTGCACGGCCATCTGGTCACCGTCGAAGTCCGCGTTGAACGCGGTGCAGACGAGCGGGTGGATCTGGATGGCCTTGCCCTCGACCAGCTGCGGCTCGAAGGCCTGGATGCCGAGGCGGTGCAGCGTGGGCGCACGGTTCAGCAGAACCGGGTGCTCCGCGATGACCTCTTCCAGCACGTCGTACACGACCGTGCGGCCGCGCTCGACCATGCGCTTGGCGCTCTTGATGTTCTGCGCGTGGTTCAGGTCGACCAGGCGCTTCATCACGAACGGCTTGAAGAGCTCCAGCGCCATCGCCTTCGGCAGACCGCACTGGTGCAGCTTCAGCTGCGGACCGACGACGATCACGGAACGCGCGGAGTAGTCCACACGCTTACCGAGCAGGTTCTGACGGAAGCGGCCCTGCTTACCCTTCAGCATGTCGCTGAGGGACTTCAGCGGGCGGTTACCGGGACCGGTGACCGGACGGCCACGACGGCCGTTGTCGAACAGCGCGTCCACGGCCTCCTGGAGCATGCGCTTCTCGTTGTTCACGATGATCTCGGGCGCACCGAGGTCGAGAAGCCGCTTCAGGCGGTTGTTCCGGTTGATCACACGGCGGTACAGGTCGTTCAGGTCGGAGGTCGCGAAGCGGCCACCGTCCAGCTGCACCATCGGGCGGAGGTCCGGCGGGATGACCGGCACGCAGTCCAGCACCATGCCCTTGGGGCTGTTGCTGGTCTGCAGGAACGCGGAGACGACCTTCAGGCGCTTGAGCGCGCGGGTCTTCTTCTGGCCCTTGCCGGTGCGGATGATCTCGCGGAGCTTCTCGGCCTCCTCGTCGAGGTCGAAGGACTCCAGGCGCTTCTGCAGCGCCGCGGCACCCATCGAGCCGTCGAAGTACGTGCCGAAGCGGTCACGCAGCTCGCGGTAGAGCAGCTCGTCGCCCTCGAGGTCCTGGACCTTGAGGTTCTTGAAGCGGTTCCACACCTCGTCGAGGCGGTCGATCTCGCGCTGCGCACGGTCGCGCAGCTGCTTCATCTCACGCTCGGCACCCTCGCGCACCTTGCGGCGCACGTCGGCCTTGGCGCCCTCGGCCTCCAGCTCGGCCAGGTCGGTCTCGAGCTTCTTGGCGCGGGCCTCCAGGTCGGCGTCGCGGCGCTGCTCGATCTGCTGGCGCTCGACGGAGACGTGGGCCTCCAGCGAGGGCAGGTCGCGCGTGCGGCGCTCCTCGTCGACGTACGTGATCATGTACGCCGCGAAGTAGATGACCTTCTCGAGGTCCTTGGGAGCCAGGTCGAGCAGGTAGCCCAGCCGGCTCGGGACACCCTTGAAGTACCAGATGTGCGTGACGGGCGCGGCCAGCTCGATGTGGCCCATCCGCTCACGGCGCACCTTGGCGCGGGTCACCTCGACGCCGCAGCGCTCACAGATGATGCCCTTGAAGCGGACGCGCTTGTACTTGCCGCAGTAGCACTCCCAGTCCCGGGTCGGACCGAAGATCTTCTCGCAGAAGAGTCCGTCCTTTTCGGGCTTGAGGGTGCGGTAGTTGATGGTCTCGGGCTTCTTGACCTCGCCGTGGCTCCACTGACGGATGTCGTCAGCGGTGGCCAGACCGATCCGGAGCTCGTCGAAGAAGTTGACGTCGAGCACTATGCGTCAATCCCTCTCAGGGTTGTAAGTCATGGGGTCTGATACGGGGGTCCTGGGGCCGGCGGCCTTCGTCACGAAGGCCGCCGGACTCCCGTCAGACCTCTTCGACGCTGCTCGGCTCACGCCGGGACAGGTCGATGCCAAGCTCCTCCGCAGCGCGGAAGACGTCCTCGTCGGTGTCGCGCATCTCGATGGACATGCCGTCCGAGGACAGCACCTCCACGTTGAGGCACAGGGACTGCATCTCCTTGATGAGCACCTTGAAGGACTCGGGGATGCCGGGCTCGGGGATGTTCTCGCCCTTGACGATGGCCTCGTAGACCTTCACGCGGCCGGTGACGTCGTCGGACTTGATGGTCAGCAGCTCCTGGAGGGCGTACGCGGCGCCGTAAGCCTCCAGCGCCCACACCTCCATCTCACCGAAGCGCTGGCCACCGAACTGGGCCTTACCACCCAGCGGCTGCTGGGTGATCATCGAGTACGGACCGGTCGACCGGGCGTGCAGCTTGTCGTCGACCAGGTGGTGCAGCTTGAGGATGTACATGTACCCGACCGAGATCGGGTCCGGGAACGGCTCGCCGGAGCGGCCGTCGAACAGCCGGGCCTTGCCGGACGGGAGCACCATGCGCTCGCCGTCGCGGTTCGGGATCGTGTGGTTCAGCAGACCGGCCAGCTCGTCCTCGCGGGCACCGTCGAAGACCGGCGTCGCGACGTTGGTCCGCGGCGGGACCTGGTCGGCGTCGATGGCCTGCAGACGCTGGGCCCACTCGTCGGCGAGACCGGAGACGTCCCAGCCCTGGCTGGCGAGCCAGCCGAGGTGGATCTCCAGAACCTGTCCCGGGTTCATTCGGGACGGCACACCGAGCGGGTTGAGGATGATGTCGACCGGGGTGCCGTCCTCCAGGAACGGCATGTCCTCGATCGGCAGGATCTTCGAGATGACGCCCTTGTTGCCGTGACGGCCGGCGAGCTTGTCACCGTCGGTGATCTTGCGCTTCTGCGCCACGTACACGCGCACCAGCTGGTTCACACCGGGGGGAAGCTCGTCGCCCTCCTCGCGGTCGAAGACGCGGACGCCGATGACCTTGCCGGTCTCGCCGTGCGGCACCTTCAGCGAGGTGTCACGGACCTCACGGGCCTTCTCACCGAAGATCGCGCGCAGCAGGCGCTCCTCGGGCGTCAGCTCGGTCTCACCCTTGGGCGTGACCTTGCCGACGAGGATGTCACCGGCGATGACCTCGGCACCGATGCGGATGATGCCGCGCTCGTCGAGGTCGGCGAGGACCTCCTCGGAGACGTTCGGGATGTCCCGGGTGATCTCCTCGGGGCCGAGCTTGGTGTCACGGGCGTCGACCTCGTGCTCCTCGATGTGGATCGAGGAGAGGACGTCGTCCTGCACGAGGCGCTGCGACAGGATGATCGCGTCCTCGTAGTTGTGACCCTCCCACGGCATGAACGCCACGAGCAGGTTCTTGCCCAGCGCCATCTCGCCGTTCTGGGTGGCCGGGCCGTCGGCCAGGACCTGGCCCTCGATGATCCGGTCGCCCTCGCTGACGATGACCTTCTGGTTGACCGAGGTGCCCTGGTTGGAGCGGGCGAACTTGGCCAGGCGGTACGTGATGTACGTGCCGTCGTCGTTGGCGGTGGTGATGTAGTCCGCGGAGACCTCCTGGACCACACCGGGCTTCTCGGCCTTGACCACGTCGCCGGCGTCGACCGCGGAGCGGTACTCCATGCCGGTGCCGACGAGCGGGGACTCGGACTTAATCAGCGGCACGGCCTGACGCATCATGTTCGCGCCCATGAGGGCACGGTTGGCGTCGTCGTGCTCGAGGAAGGGGATCATGGCGGTCGCGACCGACACCATCTGGCGCGGCGAGACGTCCATGTAGTCCACGTCCTCGCCGCCGACGTAGTCGACCTCGCCGCCCTTGCGGCGGACGAGCACGCGGGCCTCGGCGAAGCGGAGGTCGTCCGTCAGCGGCGCGTTGGCCTGCGCGATGACGAAGCGGTCCTCCTCGTCGGCCGTGAGGTAGTCGACCTGGTCGGTGACCTGGCCCTCGAACACCTTGCGGTACGGGGTCTCGACGAAACCGAACGCGTTGACCCGGCCGTAGGTGGCGAGCGAGCCGATCAGACCGATGTTCGGGCCTTCGGGAGTCTCGATCGGGCACATGCGGCCGTAGTGCGACGGGTGCACGTCACGGACCTCGAAGCCGGCCCGCTCACGGGACAGACCACCCGGGCCGAGCGCGGACAGACGCCGCTTGTGCGTCAGACCCGACAGCGGGTTGTTCTGGTCCATGAACTGGGACAGCTGGCTGGTGCCGAAGAACTCCTTGATGGAGGCGACGACCGGCCGGATGTTGATCAGGGTCTGCGGCGTGATCGCCTCGACGTCCTGGGTCGTCATCCGCTCGCGGACGACACGCTCCATACGCGCCAGACCCGTGCGGACCTGGTTCTGGATGAGCTCGCCGACGCTGCGCAGGCGGCGGTTGCCGAAGTGGTCGATGTCGTCGGTCTCGACGACCACGGACGTGCCGTTGTCACCGACCGTCTCGGTCTCGCCGGCGTGCAGCTTCACCAGGTACTTGATCGTCGCGATGATGTCCTCGACGGTCAGGATCCCGGCGTCCAGCGGGGTGTTCGTACCCAGCTTCTTGTTGACCTTGTAGCGGCCGACCTTGGCCAGGTCGTAGCGCTTGGGGTTGAAGTACAGGTTCTCCAGCAGCGTCTGCGCGGCCTCACGCGTGGGGGGCTCGCCCGGACGCAGCTTGCGGTAGATGTCGAGCAGCGCGTCGTCCTGGCCCTGGGTGTGGTCCTTCTCCAGGGTGGCGCGCATCGACTCGTACTCGCCGAACTCCTCGAGGATCTGCTCGGTGGTCCAGCCGAGCGCCTTGAGCAGGACGGTGACGGACTGCTTGCGCTTGCGGTCGATGCGGACACCGACCATGTCGCGCTTGTCGATCTCCATCTCCAGCCAGGCACCCCGGGAGGGGATGATCTTGGCGGAGAAGATGTCCTTGTCGGACATCTTGTCGATCGAGGAGTCGAAGTAGACGCCGGGCGAACGGACCAGCTGCGACACCACGACACGCTCGGTGCCGTTGATGACGAAGGTGCCCTTGTTCGTCATGAGCGGGAAGTCGCCCATGAAGACGGTCTGGGACTTGATCTCGCCGGTCTCGTTGTTGGTGAACTCGGCGGTGACGAAGAGCGGGGCCGCGTACGTGAAGTCGCGCTCCTTGCACTCGTCGATCGAGTTCTTCGGCGGCTCGAAGCGGTGGTCGCGGAAGGTCAGCGACATCGACCCGCTGAAGTCCTCGATCGGGGAGATCTCCTCGAAGATCTCCTCGAGCCCGGACTTGGTGGGGACGTCCTGACCGTTGTCCAGAGCCTCCTCGACCCGACTCTGCCAGGCGGTGTTACCGAGCAGCCAGTCGAAGCTCTCGGTCTGCAGCGCGAGCAGGTTCGGAACCTCGAGAGGCTCCTTGATCTTTGCAAAAGAGATGCGCAGCGGGGCAGTGCTGGCGGCGTTGTTCGTATTCGCGGTCGAGGCGTTGCGCGAGGCGGCCAAGAGGGGGTCCTTCCGAGGGCTCGGACTCACTACGCGCGTACCGGCCCCTCTCCCGTACACGGAGACAAGCTGTGTCCATCCGGCGATAAGGCCAGGTCGGGCGGATCTTGTCGTCGATGCTCGGGCGAGGGCAGACCCCTGGTGACGGGCAGGGGACAGCTAACAGGCAGCGCAAAGGGTCAGTGTAGCCACCCGGCACACTGATGTCCAGTGCGGGTTTTGAAACCCGTGTTGACCTCGTTGTTCCACTCCTGCGACAAGGCCCTGCCCTCAACGCACGTTGATACTGCCCTCTTCGCCGCCGATCCATGCCTCGGAATCGGATCCTTGTGACGACGCGTCCTGAGAATTGCGCGCTGCGTGCGGTTCGTCAAGGCCCCCCTGCCCGAACCGGGGGCCACCCAGAGACACGACGAAGATCACCATACCCCCCGCCTCAGAGGGTGCAAGGCAACCGTGGCCGGACCCCCGGAACGCCGAAGAGCGACCACCCGGATGGATGATCGCTCCCCAGCGCTTGCGCGTTACACGCCCTGCGGGACGTGTGGTGGATCCTGGCGGATCCGGGAGGTCTTACTTGACCTCGACGGAGGCACCGGCGCCCTCGAGGGACTCCTTGGCCTTGTCGGCGGCCTCCTTGTTGACCTTCTCCAGAACCGGCTTCGGCGCACCGTCGACCAGGTCCTTGGCCTCCTTCAGGCCGAGGGAGGTCAGCTCACGCACGACCTTGATGACCTGGATCTTCTTGTCGCCGGCACCGGTGAGGATGACGTCGAACTCGTCCTTCTCCTCAGCGGCCTCGGCAGCGGCGCCACCAGCGGCACCACCGGCGACGACGACCGGCGCGGCAGCGGCGGCGGTGACGTCGAACTTCTCCTCGAAGGCCTTCACGAACTCGGAGAGCTCGATGAGGGTCATCTCCTCGAACTGCGCGAGCAGGTCGTCCTGGCTGAGCTTCGCCATGATGGCGGTCCTTCCACTAAATCGGCAGGTGCCGGATGTACATGTGAGGCGGGCGTACTACTGGCCCGCGACGGCCTCCGCGTTCAGGCAGCGGGGGCCGGGATGCGAGCCGAGTTACTCGGCACCGCCCTGCTCGTCCTGCTTGGCACGGAGCGCGTCCACGGTGCGGACGAGCTTCGACGGCAGCGCCTGGAAGACAGAGGCAGCCTGCGACTGCTTGCCCTTCATGGCACCGGCCAGCTTGGAGAGCAGAACCTCGCGGGACTCGAGGTCCGCAAGCTTCTTGATTTCGTCCGCGGACAACGCCTTGCCGTCAAGGACGCCGCCCTTGATGACCAGGTTGGGGTTGTCCTTGGCGAAGTCACGGAGACCCTTTGCCGCCTCGACCGGGTCACCGGTCACGAAGGCGACGGCCGACGAACCCGTGAAGAGATCGTCGATCGTGTTGATCCCGGCCTCGTTGGCCGCAATCTTGGTCAGCGTGTTCTTCGCCACACGGTACTGAGCGTTCTCACCGAGTGAACGACGCAGCTGCTGAAGCTGCGCCACGGTGAGACCGGTGTACGCGGTGATGACGGCGCCGTTGGAGTTGCGGAACTTGTCCCGCATCTCCACGACGGCATCGACCTTGTCAGGCCTCGCCATGAGCCTCGGCCTCCTTCCGGGTGATTCGGACCGCGCGGACCCGAAGGAGGACTGGGGAAAACGAAACGCCCCGGCGCAAGCGCACGGGGCGTAGCTCGACCGGTTTCACACCCGCACGGGGCGCGGAATCCGGGAGCTTCTCCTGTGTCACCTGCGCGGGCCGTCCGCCGTTCAGCGGATCCTTCGGCCACCGCGCCCTCGTCGGAGCGCGCGGTAACGACCAGCGGTCTTTGGCTTCTGTAGGAGGGTACGGGAACGGGTCGCTGTCAAGCAAATCCGCCCGTACCGGAGATCAGCTCGCGTCCAGTCCCTTGAACATGTCGGCCAGGTCCGCGACGTCCTTGGCCGGCGGGGCCTCGACGTTCACCGGCTTGTTGTAGTCGAGGAAGGTGATGGTCATGTCGAGCGGACCCTTGTCGGCGTCGCCCTTCATGCGGAACTGCTTGGTGTGGTCATCGCCGTCGACCCACATGTCCATGGTGAGCTTGTCGACGCCGAGCTTCTCGTACTGCTTGATGCTCTTCTCGCGCTGCTCGCGGACGGCCGCCTTCTCGTCCTTGAGGGACGCGCGGAGGTCCTTGAGCGTGACCGTGCCCGTGTAGTGGGTCGTCTCGACGCCGTCGACCTTCTCGGAGCCGACTTCCTTCACGTCCTTGGCCCCGGCGAGGAAGCCGGACTCCGCCGCCGGGTTCTGCTCGGCCTGGCTCGTGGTCCCCATCTGGTCGAGGTCCTTGCCGGCCTTGGTCTTGGACAGGTCGAACTTCATCCAGCTCTTGCCGTCCATCTGCTTGGCCATGTCGGCTCCGCCGATGTACATGGCCTTGTCGACGAGACGGATCTCCACGGCCTCGGTGGCTCCCTTGTCGGGCGCCGTCATCTTCATGCTCATGGCCACCGAGGGCTTCAGGCGCATGGAGGCCTCACCCTTGACGCGGCCCTCCCCCGGCGCCGTGCCGCTCAGGCGGTAGTGGAGGGACGTGATGTCCTCCGTGTTCTTCGCCGCCTTGGCGACGGCGGCCGCGGGTGTCATCTCCGGCGACTTGTCGGCCCCGCAGGAGACCGCGCCGGCGGCGAGCAGCAGAGCGCCGAGACCGGCGGCGGGTATGGACGTCCTCATCGATTCCCCCCAAGGAATACAGGTGTTGCCTTCACAGCAAGGTCGTGAGCCTATCCCAGACGGGCACAAGTGATCTATCCGGATTGACGGCGGCCTCAGGGCGTACCGGCATGCTTGCCCACCAGCTCCTCGAAGTCCGCCGTGTCGGACAACGGGGGCCGCTCGGCCCGGGCTCGTGCGCCGTAGTCACCGTAGTGCGCGGTCTGGGTCATCCGGCCCGCCGTCATCTCCGCCTTCTCCACCTTCTTGACCAGCAGGTTCCGCTCGTCGATCCAGATGTCGACGGTCTCGGCGGTGACGCCGGCCTCGGTGAGCCGCTTCTTCAGGGCGGGGTCGGTGACGTCGGCGGTGGCGACGGTGCCGGAGTAGTGCGCGGCGGTCCGGCCGCGCACGGTCTCCTCGCCGGCCTTCCTGACGTCCTCGCAGGCCAGCAGCAGCCGCACGGACTGGTTGGGGGTGGTGCGGCGCATCTGGTCGCCGAGGTGGGCGCCGGAACCGCCGGCGAGGGCCCTGAGGTCGTCGTACGCGTACCGGATCCAGCGTTTGCCACCGGCCCGCGCGGCGAACTCCTCGCCCATCCGCGCGTAGTAGGCGTCCGGCAGGTAGCGCGCCTCCATCGAGGTGGTGCCGAGCCCGCGCAGGGTGTCGGCGAGGGTGCCGCCGGTGTACCTGATGGTCATGGTGCCCGTGATGCCATCGCCCCAGGCGAGGATGCCGTCGGCGGTCATGGACATCAGCTCGCCCATGGTCATCGTCGACTCGACCCGGGCGGACCGGGCCCGCTCGGTGGCGCGCTCGGCGGCGCGCAGGGCCGTCAGGGACCTGCCGCGGGAGGCGCGCTGCTCCTCGCCGGGGCGGTCGGAGGACTCCGGGGAGGTACAGGCGGCCAGTGCCGTCAGCGCGGTCGCCACCGCGAGCGCCAGTCCCGCACGGCGCATGGTCGTGCCCTGCATACGTCCCCCGTTCGTATCCCGTGCCCGCACGTTAACCCAGGCCACCGGCGTACGTACCGGAAAAGGGAACGGGCCCCGCACCTGTGAGAGGTGCGGGGCCCGTGACCGGTTGGGTGAGCCTGGAGGCTCAGACCGCCGCCGGGTCCTCCTCGACGAGGAGGTTGCGGGTGCGGTTCGGGTCGACCGGGATGCCGGGGCCCATGGTGGTGCTGACCGCGGCCTTCTTGATGTAGCGGCCCTTGGCGGCGGACGGCTTCAGACGGAGGATCTCCTCCAGGGCCGCACCGTAGTTCTCCACCAGCTTGGTGTCGTCGAACGACGTCTTGCCGATGATGAAGTGCAGGTTCGAGTGCTTGTCGACGCGGAACTCGATCTTGCCGCCCTTGATCTCGGTGACGGCCTTGGCGGTGTCGGGGGTGACGGTGCCGGTCTTCGGGTTCGGCATCAGACCACGCGGACCGAGCACGCGGCCGAGGCGGCCGACCTTGCCCATGAGGTCCGGGGTGGCGACGACGGCGTCGAAGTCCAGGCGGCCCTTCGACACCTCGTCGATCAGCTCGTCGGCGCCGACGATGTCGGCGCCCGCGGCACGCGCGGCCTCGGCACGGTCGCCGGTCGCGAAGACCAGGACCCGGGCGGTCTTACCGGTGCCGTGCGGGAGGTTCACGGTGCCACGGACCATCTGGTCGGCCTTGCGCGGGTCGACACCCAGACGGAAGGCGACCTCGACGGTGCCGTCGAACTTGGTCGTGGAGGTCTCCTTGGCGAGACGGACGGCCTCGAGCGGGGCGTAGAGCTTCTCCCGGTCGACCTTGGCGTCCGCAGCGCGAAGGGACTTGCTGCGCTTGCTCACTGCTGCTCCTGTGGGTTCTTAGGAGTCGTGGTCCGGGCCGAGCAGGCCCTGCCACTTCTGCTGATGGAGGTTGGGGCTCAGCCCTCGACCGTGACGCCCATGGAACGGGCGGTGCCGGCGATGATCTTCTCGGCGGCGTCCAGGTCGTTGGCGTTGAGGTCGGGCATCTTGGTCGTGGCGATCTCACGGACCTGGTCACGCGTGATCTTCGCGACCTTGGTCTTGTGCGGCTCGCCGGAGCCCTTCTCGATGCCCGCGGCCTTGAGGATCATCTTGGCGGCCGGCGGGGTCTTGGTGATGAAGGTGAAGGAACGGTCCTCGTAGACCGTGATCTCCACCGGGATGACCCAGCCACGCTGCGACTCGGTCGCGGCGTTGTAGGCCTTGCAGAACTCCATGATGTTCACGCCGTGCTGACCCAGCGCGGGGCCGACCGGCGGAGCCGGGTTGGCCGCACCGGCCTGGATCTGGAGCTTGATGAGCCCCGTGACCTTCTTCTTCTTGGGAGGCATTTCGGGTCCTCTCCCGTTTCTTCGTCGATTTCCGAGTGCCCGAAGGCAACCGCACAACCCTAACGGCTAGGCTCGCGCGTCTAAAAACCGAGCAGGTCAGACAGGCTGTGAGCCCGTCTGACCTGGCCGGTGGCTCTGTCGCAGAAGAGTCAGTTCTTCTGGATCTGATCGAAGCTCAGCTCGACCGGGGTCTCACGACCGAAGATCTCCACGAGCCCCTTGACCTTCTTCGAGTCCGGGTTGATCTCGTTGATGGTCGCCTGCAGCGTGGCGAACGGGCCGTCGGTGACGGTGACCGAGTCGCCGACCTCGAAGTCCAGCACCTGGACCTCGACCTTGCGCTGCGGAGCCGGCTTGCCCTCGGACTCGGCGGCCTCGCGGGCGGCCTTCTCCTCGGCCTCGGGGGCGAGCATCTTGACGATCTCGTCCAGCGTCAGCGGGTACGGGTCGTAGGCGTTGCCCACGAAGCCGGTGACACCGGGGGTGTTGCGGACGACGCCCCAGGACTCGTTCGTCAGGTCCATGCGGACCAGGACGTAGCCCGGGAGCTTGTTCTGCTTGATGTTCTTCCGCTCGCCGTTCTTGATCTGGACGATCTCTTCCTCGGGCACCTCGGCCTGGTAGATGAAGTCCTCGACGTTCAGCGAGACGGCGCGCTGCTCCAGGTTGGCCTTCACGCGCTTCTCGTAGCCCGCGTAGGTGTGGATGACGTACCACTCACCGGGCAGGCCGCGCAGTTCCTCGCGGAGCTTCTCGATCGGGTCGCGGTCGTCCTCGACCTCTTCCTCGGGCTCGTCCGCGGCCTCTTCGCCGGTCTCGGTCTCCGCCTCGGGGGCGTCGTCCGCGGCGGCGTCGGCAGCCTCGACCTCGGCGGAGGCGTCGGTGTCCTCGCTGTCCGTGCCCTCGACGGCGTCGAGCTCGTCCTCGACGGACTCGACAGGCTCGATGGCGTCGTTCACGTTCGGGTCAGACACGGTGGCTGCTTCTTCCTGGATACATAGGGGTGGAACATGCGAAAGGAGCGCCGGGTACCTCGGCGCTCTTCGCTGGCTGCTCAGCCGAACACGTACTTGGCGGCGTGGCTGAGACCATAGTCAATCACGGTGACCAGGCCGATCATGATGACGACGAAGATGATCACTACGGTCGTGTACGTCGTCAGCTGGTTGCGGGTCGGCCAGACGACCTTCCGCAGCTCCGCGATGATCTGGCGGTAGAAGAGGGCAAGACGCTTCAGCGGGCCCTTCTTGCCGCGCTTGCCGCCCTTGCGGGTCTTCTTGGACTCCGGCGCCTCGTCCTGGGCATCAGGCATGTCGATGGAGCCCACGGCGTCCGTCACTCGTCCTCACCTGATTCCGGGTCGTGGCCGTGCCGCGCCCGGTCTGAGCCGCACGGCGGTGCATTGCTGTACGTACATGCGCACACATCCTGGCGAAGGTGTGTGTAGCAGGGCCGGAGGGACTTGAACCCCCAACCGCTGGTTTTGGAGACCAGTGCTCTACCAATTGAGCTACGACCCTTTGTGTGTCCCCCAACGTACCGCATCCGTCCGGATGCTTGGTGTGCACCGAATGGGCGCGGGCCGCTGATGGCCAACGAGGTGAGAGTGTACGTGCTCTGCGCCCGGTCGTCGAACAGATACGGCTCGCGGGGAGGGCTCGTTGGCCGGAGATCGTCGGGTGGGCGGGAGGCGGGAGCCGGGATTTCACCTGAAGATCGTCCAGGTCGGGCGGGCGATCCGGACTGTTGTTCTGGGATTTGCCCGACGTTGTTCAGTCTGTGAAACCCCCGTGCCGCGTGCGTTTCCGGTCTGAAACGATGGGGCCATGAGCGCTGCAACCCCTCCCACCGAGCGCCGGGTCTCCGCCCGAGTCGGCGCGATCTCCGAGTCCGCCACCCTCGCCGTGGACGCCAAGGCCAAGGCCCTCAAGGCCGCAGGGCGGCCGGTGATCGGCTTCGGCGCCGGTGAGCCCGACTTCCCGACGCCGGACTACATCGTCGAGGCCGCGATCGAGGCCTGCAAGAACCCGAAGTTCCACCGCTACACGCCGGCCGGCGGCCTCCCCGAGCTGAAGGCCGCGATCGCCGCGAAGACCCTGCGCGACTCGGGCTACGAGGTCGACGTCTCGCAGATCCTGGTCACCAACGGCGGCAAGCAGGCCATCTACGAGGCCTTCGCCGCGATCCTGGACCCGGGCGACGAGGTCATCGTGCCCGCGCCGTACTGGACGACGTACCCGGAGTCGATTCGGCTGGCCGGGGGTGTCCCGGTGGAGGTCGTCGCCGACGAGACGACCGGCTACCGGGTGACCGTCGAGCAGCTCGAGGCGGCCCGTACGGAGAAGACGAAGGTCGTCCTGTTCGTCTCTCCGTCGAACCCGACCGGCGCGGTCTACAGCGAGCAGGAGACCGAGGCGATCGGCCGCTGGATCGTCGAGCACGGCCTGTGGGTCATGACCGACGAGATCTACGAGCACCTGGTCTACGGCGACGCCTCCGCCGTGTCGCTGCCGGCGGTGCTGCCGGAGCTGCGCGACAAGTGCGTCGTGGTGAACGGTGTCGCGAAGACGTACGCGATGACCGGCTGGCGGGTCGGGTGGATCATCGGCCCGAAGGACGTGGTCAAGGCGGCGACGAACCTGCAGTCGCACGCCACGTCGAACGTGTCGAACGTCGCGCAGGCCGCCGCGCTGGCCGCCGTCTCCGGCGACCTGGACGCCGTCGCGAAGATGCGTGAGGCGTTCGACCGGCGCCGCAAGACGATCGTGCGGATGCTGAACGAGATCGACGGTGTGGTGTGCCCGGAGCCGGAGGGCGCGTTCTACGCCTACCCCTCGGTGAAGGCGCTGGTCGGCAAGGAGATCCGGGGGCGCCGGCCGCAGGACACGGTCGAGCTGGCCGCGCTGATCCTGGAGGAGGCCGAGGTCGCGGTGGTGCCCGGTGAGGCCTTCGGTACGCCCGGGTATCTGCGGCTGTCGTACGCGCTGGGCGACGAGGACCTGGTGGAGGGCGTGAGCCGGCTCCAGAAGCTGCTGGCGGAGGCCAAGGACTGACTCTGCTCACGTGAGTAGTGAGAGCGGGCCGCTCCCCTTTGGCGGGAGCGGCCCGCTCTGTCGTGTGCGCGTGCGAGCAAGACCACGTTCGGGCAAACAGCTACCGGGACGGCTGAGACGTACGGCAGGATCTTGGGATGGAGCGTGTACGTGATGTCTCTGAGCTGCCGAAAGCCCATCTGCACCTGCACTTCACCGGGTCGATGCGGCCCACGACCGTGCTGGAACTGGCCGACAAGCACGGGGTGCGGCTGCCCGAGTCGCTGACCGAGGCGCTGGCCGGCGGGGAGCCGCCGAGACTGCGGGCGACGGACGAACGGGGCTGGTTCCGCTTTCAGCGGCTGTACGACGCGGCGCGCTCGTGTCTGCGGGAGCCGGAGGACATCCAGCGGCTGGTGCGGGAAGCCGCGGAGGAGGACGTCCGGGACGGCTCCGGGTGGCTGGAGATCCAGGTCGACCCGACGTCGTACGCGCCGCGGCTGGGCGGGCTGATCCCCGCGCTGGAGATCATCCTGGACGCGGTGGAGACGACGTCGCGGGAGACGGGGCTCGGGATGCGGGTGCTGGTCGCGGCGAACCGGATGAAGCATCCGCTGGACGCGCGCACACTGGCGCGGCTGGCGGTGCGGTTCGCGGGCCGGGGGGTCGTCGGGTTCGGTCTGTCCAACGACGAGCGGCGGGGCATGGCGCGCGACTTCGACCGGGCGTTCGCGATCGCCCGGGAGGGCGGGCTGCTGTCGGCACCGCACGGGGGTGAGCTGACCGGGCCGTCGTCGGTGCGGGACTGTCTGGACGACCTCGGGGCGAACCGGGTGGGGCACGGGGTGCGGGCCGCGGAGGACCCGTGGCTGCTTCGGCGGTTGGCCGAGCGGGGTGTGACGTGTGAGGTGTGCCCGGCGTCGAACGTGGCGCTCGGGGTGTACGAGAAGCCGGAGGACGTGCCGCTGCGGACGCTGTTCGAGGCGGGGGTTCCGATGGCGCTGGGCGCGGACGACCCGCTGCTGTTCGGCTCTCGGCTTGCCGCGCAGTACGAGATCGCGCGGCGGCATCACGGGTTCACGGACGAGGAGCTGGCGGAGCTGGCGCGGCAGTCGGTGCGGGGGTCGGCGGCGCCGGAGGACGTGAAGGCGAAGCTGCTGTCGGGGATCGACGACTGGTTGCTGTCGTAGCGCGTTGCGCGTGCCGCTGGGTGGTGGGTCGGGGCCGCGCCGGGGGGTGTCCGTCCTCGGAACGGCGCGACTCAGTCGGATAACGAGTGACTGGTCCGTTGACGCGCCAACCGCTGCGGGCGGACACCCCCCGACACGTCCCCTTCCGTACGTACGCGGCTGCGGGCGCGTCGTGGCCGCCCCAACTGCGGGCAGTCGTGGCCGCCCCAGCTGCGGGCAATCGTGCCGCTGGGGCGGCACGGGTGGGCGCAGCGGCACCCCGCAACGCCGGGCCGCGAAACGCCCCACCCCCAGCACCAACGCCCAGCACCTCGTAACGCCGGCCGCCGCCGTTGCGCAGTCGCCCCGCCGCTGCGGGCAATCGTGCCGCTGGGGCGATGGGGGTCCCCCCTGCTCGAGCGAAGCCGAGAGCTTGGGGGAGGGTGGGCGCAGCGGCACCCCGCAACGCCGGGCCGCGAAACGCCCCACCCCCCGCACCTACGCCGAGCACTTGGAGCGCCGGCCGCCGCCGTTGCGCAGTCGCCCCGCCGCTGCGGGCAGTCGTGCCGCTGGGGCGGCACGGGTGGGCGCAGCGGCACCCCGCAACGCCGGGCCGCGAAACGCCCCACCCCCAGCACCCACGCCGAGCACCTGGAGCGCAGGCCGCCGCTGCGGGCAGTCGTGCCGCTGGGGCGATGGGGTCCCAGCCCCCTGCTCGAGCGAAGCCGAGAGCTTGGGGAGGCCGCGGAGCGTCCCGGCCCCCGCACCGACGCCGGGTGCCTACAGGCTGACCCCGATGGTCACCGGCTCGTTGACCAGCGTGATCCCGAAGGCCTCGCGGACGCCGGCCACGACCTCGCGGGCCAGGGCCAGCAGGTCCTCCGTGGTCGCGCCGCCCCGGTTGGTGAGGGCCAGGGTGTGCTTGGTGGAGATGCGGGCGGGACCGTCGCCGTATCCCTTGGTGAAGCCCGCCTTGTCGATCAGCCAGGCCGCGGAGGTCTTGGTGTGGCCCTCCCCCGCCGGGTACGAGGGAGGCTCGGCCTCGTCGCCGAGCCGCTGCTTCACGCGCGCGCGGAACGTCGCGAAGTCGGCGTCCGTGAGAATCGGGTTGGTGAAGAAGGAGCCCGCCGACCAGGTGTCGTGATCCTCGGGGTCCAGGACCATGCCCTTGCCGGCACGCAGCTTGAGGACCGTCTCGCGGGCCGACGCGAGCGGGACGCGGTCGCCGGGTCCGACGCCGAGAGCGCGGGCCGTCTCGGCGTACTTGAGCGGGCCGGAGAGCCCGTCGGCGTCCTCCAGCCGGAAGCGGACGCGCAGGACCACGTACCGCTCGGGGTCGGACTTGAAGCGGCTGTGACGGTAGGAGAAGGCGCACTCCGCGTTGGTCAGGGTGACCGTCTCGCCGGTGCGGCGGTCGTAGGCGACGACCTCGGTGATCGTCGAGGAGACCTCCTGGCCGTACGCCCCGACGTTCTGGATGGGGGTCGCGCCGGCCGAGCCGGGGATGCCGGCCAGGCACTCGATGCCGGCCAGGCCCGCCTCCACCGTGCGGGTGACGGCGTCGGTCCACACCTCGCCGGCCGCCAGCTCCAGGCTCGTGCCGTCGAGGGAGTAGCCCTTGGTGGCGATGACTAGGGCGGTGCCCTCGAAGCCCTTGTCACCGATGACCAGGTTCGAGCCGCCGCCGATGAGCAGCAGGGGGGTGCCCGCCTCGTCGGCTTCGCGGACGACGGCGATCACCTCGTCGTCCGTCGTCGCGGTGACCAGCCGGGTGGCGGGGCCGCCCAGCCGGAAGGTGGTCAGTGGGGCGAGGGGGGCGTCGTGGAGTTCCTGCACGGGCTCAAGAGTACGAGACGGCGCTGGCGGTCCTCGGCGGGTGTGTGCGGCCCTCGTCGAGGGTGACGTGGGCCGCACGCGCAGGGGGGTCGTCACGGCAGGCGGCGCAGCGCCTCGGGCCAGGAGATCGGGAGGTCCTCGCTGCTCGCCTGCCAGGTGGTGAAGGCCGCGTCCCTCATCTGCGGGGCGAGGCCCCGGGAGGCGGGCCCGTGGGCGCCGGCGCGGACGAAGGCCTGGAGTGCGTCCTTCGACTCCCAGGCCGACAGGGTCCAGAAGGTCCGCCGCAGGGGCTTCGCCCTCAGTGTCGCTCCGTAGGCGCCGGGGCTGCGGCGTACCTGCCGCCAGACGGCGGGGGTACCGGCGAGGAACCGCAGTGCTCCCCACAGGGTGCGGGTCTCGAAGCGGGAGGCGAAGACGTGCACCTCGGTGTCGCGGGGCGGGGTGTTAGGGACGGTCCAGGGAAGGGTGGGCATGTCCGTTCCTCCTTCTGGTCGAGGGTGCGCCGGGGTCAGTGGGCGGTGGTCTGCAGCACGGGCGCCGGCTCGGTGGCGCCGGTCTGCCGCTCGGTGCGTCGCCGGGTCGGGATCAGCAGGGCCGCGACGCCCGCCAGGGCCACCACGGCGGAGCCGGTGACCAGCGCGGGCCGCATGCCGTCGACGAAGGTCTGGCCGGTCTCGTATCCGCCCTGGGCCGCGAAGATCGACGCCATGACGGCGATGCCGAGCGCTCCGCCCACCTCGCGCAGGGCGTTGTTGGCGCCGGAGGCGATGCCCTGCTCCGACGGCCGCACGCTGGACATCACCAGATGGGAGGCGGGGGCGAAGAACAGCGCCATGCCGACGCCGCTGATGATCAGGGCGGGCAACTGGGCCACGTAGGAGGCGTCGGCCGTGGCCACCGTCGCCATGTAGCCGAGGCCCAGGGCCTGCAGGAAGAGGCCTGCGGCGACGACCGGGCGGCCGCCGACACGGTCGGCGAGGACGCCGGCGACGGGGGCGACCAGCATCGGCATGCCGGTCCAGGGCAGCATCCTCAGGCCCGCCTCGGTGGGCGAGTAGCCGAGGACGCCCTGCATGTACTGGCTGAGCAGGAAGATCGAGCCGAACATGCCGAGGAACATCAGCAGGCTCGCCGCGTTGATGCCGGCGAAGGCCCGGGAGCGGAAGAGCCGCATGGGGAGCATGGGGGTCTTGGCGCGGGTGCTGTAGAGGACGAAGGCGACCAGCAGCGCCGAGCCGGCGAACAGGCCCATGAGGACCAGGCCGCCGGTCCAGCCGTCGGCGGGGCCGCGGACCAGGCCGTAGACGATGCCGAAGAGGCCACCGCTGGCGAGCAGGGTGCCGGGGATGTCGAGCGGGGCTCCGGTGCCGTGCGACTCGGCGAGGCGGAGGCGGGCGAGCGGGAGCAGGGCGAGGCCCAGCGGGACGTTCAGCCAGAAGATCCACTGCCAGGAGATGTGTTCGGTGAGGGTGCCGCCGACCAGCGGTCCGGAGGCGACGGCGAGTCCGTTGACCGCTCCCCAGATGCCGTACGCCATGCCGCGCTTGGCGGCGGGCACGGCCGCGGTCAGCAGGGTGAGCGTCAGCGGCATCATCACCGCGGCACCGGCGCCCTGGACCGCGCGGGCGGCGATGAGGGAGTCGATGCCGGGCGCCATGGCGGCCGCGGCGGAGGCGCCGGTGAAGACGGCGAGTCCGGCGATGAAGAGCTGGCGGCGGCCGAAGCGGTCGCCTAGGGCCGCTCCGGTCATCAGCAGGACGGCGAAGGTGAGCGTGTAGGCGCTCACGGTCCATTCCAGGTCGTGCAGGGCTCCGCCGAGGTCCTCGCGGATGGAGGGCAGGGCGGTGGTGACGACGAGGTTGTCCAGGGCCGCCATGAATCCGGCGACGCTGGTAATCATGAGGGCCCAGGCGGCTCCTCCGCGACGTGCGGTGTGCTCTGACATCGCTCCCCCATGGAGTGTGTGCGGTGATCGATTAGTTATTGATTACTAACTTTCGAGGTCATGAAAAGGGGCCGGCATCCTCGTCCGGAGTGTCAGCTCCCCGAGTCCGACGGGGTCAGTCCCGCCCAGACCCGGTGATCGGCCGGGAAGCCCATCGCCACGAGGCAGTTGATGAGCATGCCCTGCGCGAGAAAGGACGTCGTCTCGTGAGCGTCGGCCCCCAGCGGCAGGTGGATGGTGTCCCACAGCCGCATCCAGCCCGCGCGCACAGCCTCGCCGAACTCGCGGTCCCCCTCCTCCTCGGCGGCCGTCACGGCGAGATACATCTGCATCTGCATCATCAGCCGCTCCGGCTGCTCGGAGATGGTCTGGACGTATGTCTCACCCATGGCGCGGCGGGCCTCTTCGCCCTCCAGCCCCTCGGCCGCCTCCGCGAACATCCGGATGGTGTCCTCGACACACCGCTCGGCCGCCGCCAGGAAGATCGCCTTCTTGCCCGGGAAGAGCCGGAAGAGATAGGGCTGCGAGACGCCGACCCGGCGGGCGATCGCCTCGGTCGAGGTGCCGTGGTAACCACCTCGGGCGAACTCGGTCGTCGCCGCCCGGATGACACTCTCGCGCCGCTCTTCCGCACTCATCCTGGCCATGCAAGTGAAGTTAGTGCTCAATCACTAACTCTGTCAAGCGGTTCCGCGCCGCCTCATGCGTGAGGGGCGCCCCGCGGTGGCGAGCGCCCCTCACGTCGTGCCGCTGACGGCCTCAGGCCAGTCGTACGACCGCCCTGGACATGCCCAGCACCTTCTGCCCTGCGCTCGTCGCCGTCAGGTCCACGCGGACCGTGTTGTCGTCGAGCTTGGCCCCGACCTTGCCGGCGACCTCGATCACGGCTCCGTGGTCGTCGTTCGGCACGACCACGGGCTTGGTGAAGCGGACGCCGTACTCGACGACCGCGCCGGGATCGCCGGCCCAGTCGGTGACCACGCGGATCGCCTCCGCCATGGTGAACATGCCGTGCGCGATGACGTCAGGCAGGCCGACCTCCTTGGCGAACTTCTCGTTCCAGTGGATCGGGTTGAAGTCGCCGGAGGCGCCCGCGTACTGCACGAGCGTCGCGCGGGTCACCGGGAAGGTCTGCGCGGGCAGTTCCGTGCCGACCTCGACGTCGGAGTAGGAGATCTTCGCCGTCATGGGATCGCTCACGCCTCCTCGGCCGCGCGGGCCACGAGCTTGGTCCAGGCGGTCACGACGTGCTCGCCGGCCTCGTCGTGGACCTCGCCGCGGATGTCCAGGATGTCGTTGCCCGCGAGGGACTTGACTGCCTCGATGGTCGAGGTGACCGTGAGGCGGTCGCCGGCGCGGACGGGGCGGCGATAGGCGAACTTCTGGTCGCCGTGCACCACCCGGCTGTAGTCCAGGCCGAGCTGCGGGTCCTGGACGACCTGCGCGGCGGCCTTGAAGGTGATCGAGAAGACGAAGGTCGGCGGAGCGATCACGTCGGGGTGGCCGAGCTCCTTGGCGGCCTCCGCGTCCGTGTACGCCGGGTTGGTGTCCCCGACCGCCTCGGCGAACTCGCGGATCTTCTCCCGGCCCACCTCGTAGGGCGCGGTGGGCGGGTACGTCCGCCCCACGAAGGACTGGTCGAGCGCCATGGCCCGGCACCTCCTGATTGCTCTACTGAACGGTACGGGTGACTCAACGACGCGAGGCCGCCCCCGACACTCGGGGACGGCCTCGCGTACGAGCCTGATTTATCGCGTCTCGCGGTGCGCGGTGTGCGCGTTGCAACGCGGGCAGTGCTTCTTCATCTCAAGACGGTCCGGGTTGTTACGCCGGTTCTTCTTGGTGATGTAGTTCCGCTCCTTGCACTCCACGCAGGCCAGCGTGATCTTCGGGCGGACGTCGGTGGCAGCCACGTGAGTGCTCCTTGACGAACGGATGGAATGGTTTAACGCAAGAAAGAGTAGCCGATCGAAGGACCGACCCCGCAATCGGCTACTGTCAGTAGCGGTGACCGGACTTGAACCGGTGACACAGCGATTATGAGCCGCTTGCTCTACCGACTGAGCTACACCGCTGCGATGCGATCGGACCCCGCCTCACGGCGGGAACCGTTCACACCAGAGCCCCAAAACGGAATCGAACCGTTGACCTTCTCCTTACCATGGAGACGCTCTGCCGACTGAGCTATTGGGGCGAGCGATGAAGACATTACACGCTCCGCCGCCGTTCGCCCAAATCCGTTTCGAGGCACCCGCCCCGGACGCGCGGACCGTCCTCCCAGCCGCCTCGTCCGTGTCTCGCGTTCGGCACGGCGGACCACACCGGTACGACTATTGCGCTCCTCCCCGACACCGGCGTACGGCCGTCCTAGGCTCGACTCACTCTGAGTGATCATGCGTCCTCGCCTGCGCAGCCGAGCCCCTGGAGCGCGATGCCCGACAGTCAGCCGCAGCCACCCCCGCCGTCGTCACCCTCGCCGGGCCCGGCCGACCCGTCGTCGCTGCTGCTGTGCGGTGCGCGCCTCACCGACGGCCGGACCGTGGACGTCCGGTTGGGCGGCGGGCGCATCGAGGCGGTCGGCACGGCCGGCAGCCTGGCCGCCGGCGGCACGCGCGCGTGCGGGGCGCGGCTGGATCTCGGCGGCTATCTGCTGCTGCCGGCCCCGGCCGAGCCGCACTCCCACGCCGACACGGCCCTGTCGGCCGACCCGGGGGGACCGGTCTCCTACGAGCCCCGGGAGGTCCAGCGCCGCGCGACCGAGGCCGCGCTGCTCCAACTGGGGCACGGCGCGACGGCGGTGCGGGCCCACGTACGTGTGGGGGATGTCCAGGGCCTGGGCGCGCTGGAGGCCGTGCTGCAGGCGCGGCGGGCACTGCGGGGGCTGGCCGAGCTGACCACGGTGGCGATGCCCCGGGTGCTGACCGGGGTGGCCGGGGCGGACGGGCTGGCGATGCTGCGGGACGCGGTGAAGATGGGCGCCTCGGTGGTGGGCGGCCGGCCGGATCTCGACCCGGATCCGACGGGGTACGTGGAGGCGGTCCTGGAGGTGGCCTCCGAGCACGGCTGTCCGGTCGACCTGCACACGGAGGCCGGGGACCCGGCGCGGCTGGCCCGGCTCGCGGCGATGGCGGGCGGGCTGCGCCCCGGGGTGACCCTCAGTCCGTGCGGTGATCTCGGCCGGCTGCCCTCCGAAGTCGCCTCGCGGGCCGCGGACCAGCTCGCGGCGGCCGGGGTGGCGGTGGTGTGCCTGCCGCAGGGCGGCTGCGGGGCTGTGGACCGGCGGGGTGCGGCTCCCGTGCGGCTGCTGCGCGCGGCCGGGGTCCGGGTGGCCGCGGGGAGCGGGGCGCTGCGGGACGTGTCGAACCCGGTGGGGCGCGGCGACCCGCTGGAGGCGGCGTTCCTGCTGGCCTCGCGGTGCGGGCTGGCCCCGGAGGAGGCGTACGGCGCGGTGAGCGGGTCGGCGCGGGCGGTGCTGGGGCTGCCCGAGGTACGGGTCGAGGCGGGATTCCCGGCCGAGTTGCTCGCGGTGCGCGGGGACGGACTGGCCGGGGCGCTGTCGATGGGATACAGCCGGGTGGTGGTGCACCAGGGGCGCGTGGTGGCGCGTACCAGCGCGGTGCGGGAGTACTGCGGTTCGGCCGCCTCGGCGGAGCTGGGGCTGCCGAGGCAGGGGCGGGGGGAAGTGTCGTAACGGCCTCCGACGGTGGAGCCCGGGGGCATGGCCGGGCCGTGCGGCGGACCGGGACATCCAGGGGCATGGCCGGGCCGTGCGGCGGACCGGGGCGTCCAGGGGCATGGCCGGGCCGTGCGGCGGACCGCGGCATCCAGGGGCGTGGCCAGGCCGTGCGGCGGACCGGGGCGTCCAGGGGCATGGCCGGGCCGTGCGGCGGACCGCGGCATCCAGGGGCGTGGCCGGGCCGTGCGGCGGACGGGGGCATCCAGGGGCATGGCCGGGCCGTGCGGCGGACGGGGGCGTCCGGGCGTACGGTCGAAGGCATGCGCATTGTCATCGCTGGTGGTCATGGTCAGATCGCGTTGCGGCTGGAGCGGCTGCTCGCCGCGCGCGGGGACGAGGTGGCGGGAATCATCCGCAAGGCCGAACAGGCCGACGATCTGCGGGAGGCCGGTGCCGAACCGGTCGTGCTCGACCTGGAGTCGGCGTCCGTGGACGAGGTCGCGGAACGGCTGCGGGGCGCCGACGCTGCGGTGTTCGCGGCCGGCGCGGGCCCGGGCAGCGGGGTGGCCCGCAAGGACACGGTGGACAAGGCCGCGGCGATCCTCTTCGCGGACGCGGCCGTCAAGGCGGGCGTACGGCGTTTCGTGATCGTGTCGTCCATGGGCGCCGACCCGCGCCACGAGGGCGACGAGGTGTTCGACGTGTACCTGCGCGCCAAGGGCGAGGCGGACGCGTACGTGCGTGGACTGGACGCCCTCGACTGGACGATCCTGCGCCCCGGTCAGCTCACCGACGACGCCGGCACCGGTCTCGTACGCCTGGAGGCGCACACGGGCCGAGGCCCGATCCCGCGCGACGACGTGGCCGCCGTACTGGCGGAACTGGTGGACACCTCCGCGACGGCCGGGCTCACTCTGGAGCTGATCAGCGGGCCCGCGCCGGTGTCCGTGGCGGTGAAGTCGGTGGCGGGCAACTGAGCCTGCCGGAGGCGCGAGGGTTCCTGGGGCGCGGCCGGTGCCGATGCCGGCCGGCTCGACCGGCTGCTGTGCCCGGCATCCCCTCGTGCGGCTGTGGACCGTCGATCACGTGAAACGGGTCGGCGGGCCGGGCTGCTGGCGGTTGGACGCCCGGGGGCCGGGAGCGCTCAGAACAAGGGCAGCTGGCCGGGGAAGTCCGGTACGGCGTAGCCGTCGAGGGAGGGCTGCTCCGGGCCGGGCCTGGCCTGGCGGCGGGAGCCCGGGCACGAGGTGAGTTCGCCGTGCTCCCGGGCGCCGGGCGGGTCGTGGCGCGCGTACCGGCCGGCGACGACGGCGATCTCGCGACGGCACTCGGGGCAGGTTCTGCGGCGGGAGGACATGGAGCCAGTGTGCCGCGCGAGCGGCCCGGGCATGCCGTCCCGGTTCTTCTTCGAGGTGGTGACGGGACGGCAGGTGCCGAGGGACGACGGCCTGGTGCCCCGGCCCCCGCCGCCGTACGTACCTCCGGTGTGGTGGCCGGGGCAGTCAGTCGTCCATGCCCGACCCGTTCCATGAAGGGTGCCCCGGACCGTGACGCCCCCTCCCCCGGTCCGGGGTACTCACCCCGTGCTCAGCCGGTTGACGCGCCGAACCACCTCGGCAGTCGGCTGAGCAACTCCTGCTGGTCCTCCCCGACCCAGGCGACATGGCCGTCGGGCCGCAGGAGCACCGCGGGCACGTCGAGTTCCTCGCTGACGTCGACCACGTGGTCGACCCGGTCCGCCCAGCTGGCCACGGACAGGCGTCCGGTCTGGTCGAGCAGCACGCCGCGGCCGGTGCGCATCAGTTCGTAGAGGCGCCCGCGCTTCAGAGGCACGTCCCGCAGGCGCCGGCCGAGCAGTTCGTGGCCCTCGCCGAAGTCGTAGCGGACCGCGATCGCGGTGATCTTCTCGATCAGGTACCGGTTCACTTCCTCGAAGTTCATCAGCTCTCCGACCAGTCGGCGCACGGCCTGCGGTCCTGGTTCGGAGCGCAGCAGTTCGGTCTGTGCGCGGGTGTTGTCCAGCACGGCGGCGGCGACCGGGCGCCGTTCGGAGTGGTAACTGTCCAGCAGCCCCTCCGGTGCCCAGCCGCACACCTCGGCGGCGAGCTTCCAGCCGAGGTTGAACGCGTCCTGGATGCCGAGGTTGAGGCCCTGCCCACCGGTCGGCGGGTGGATGTGCGCCGCGTCGCCGGCCAGCAGGACACGGCCGACGCGGTAGCGCTCGGCCAGCCGGGTGGCGTCGCCGAAGCGGGACAGCCAGCGCGGCGAGTGCACTCCGAAGTCGGTGCCCGCGAAGTGCCGCAGGCGGTCCTTGAACTCCTCCAGGGTCGGCGGGACGGAACGGTCCTCGGCCACCCCTTCGGCGGGCACGATGACGCGGTACCGCCCCTCCCCGAGCGGCATGGCGCCGAACCGCCACTCCTTCTTGCGCACCTCGGTCATGACGGCCGCCAGATCCTCCGGCGGCGTGTCCAGTTCCATCTCGCCCAGCAGCGTCTCGATCCTGGCGGGCTCGCCGGGGAAGTCCACGCCGATCAGCTTGCGCACGGTGCTGCGGCCGCCGTCGCAGCCGACGAGGTAGCGCGAGCGCAGCCGCGTGCCGTCGGCCAGCTCGGCGGTCACTCCCTCTTCGTCCTGTTCCAGACCGACCAGCGGGCAGCCGCGCCGGACCTCGGCGCCGAGTCCGGTGGCGTGCTCGGTCAGCAGACGCTCGGTGGTGCTCTGCGGAATGCCGAGGACGTAGGAATGCGCGGTGTCCATCCGGGTGGGCCACGACGTGCCCAGGGCGGCGAAGAACCCGCCGGTCTCGTACTTCGTGCCGTGCGAGAGGAACCGCTCCAGCAGACCGCGCTGGTCCATCAACTCGATGCTGCGGACATGGATGCCGAGCGCACGTGACTGCCCGGTCGGCTCCGCCAGCTTCTCCAGCACGGCCACCCGCACACCGCGCAGCCGGAGCTCGCCGGCCAGCATCATGCCTGTCGGTCCCCCGCCGACCACGATCACGTCGAACATCTCAATCCCCCAATTTCCGCGATTTCTTTCTTCGGCCGGTGATTCTGCGGGACGAGGGGGGCCTTGCGGCAAGGCCCCCCTCGTGCTATAAGTTAGGAGTGGCAAGGAGAGGGCTCCTTGCCTTTCTTTTTTTCTCAGCTTCCCGGCCGGCGGGGTGGGCCGGGGGCGTAGTCGGCCCGCACTTGTGCCGGGCGCCCGGGCAATGCGGCGGCAGTGAATCGCGGTGCGGCGGATTACAGAGCCACTCGGTCATGGAATGTGGCAATTTTTGCACGAGTTCGACCGGATGCTTTCCGAAGTTGGGCGCTTTCCGCGGCCGCTCGCTGGTTAAAGAACCGCGTTGTACCGACAGCAATCGCAATCCCCCAATCCCTGCGGGAGCGGCTGGGGAGCGGCCACAATCGTCACGCGGCGCATGTGGACCCGCCGCTGAGTGATCGTCTTTTCTCGGGGATGTTGTTGTGGCGCCTGGGGTTGAACGGCATGGGCTGCTGTCCCGTTCGGAAGAACAGAATCGTGTAAGGCGCCTCCTTGCCGACGCTCGGCGAGGCCAGAGCGGAGTCCTCGTTGTGTACGGCGAGCCGGGCATCGGGAAGAGCGCTCTGCTGGAAGAGGCGGTGGCAGAGTCCGCGGGGATGACGGTGCTGCGGGCCACGGGAATCGAGATGGAGGCCGAACTCGCCTTCGCCGGGCTCGACGAACTCGTGCGACCCGTGGCGGGACTGATCGGCCGGCTGCCGCCGGTGCAGGCGCGCGCTCTGCGTACCGCCCTCTCCTTGGCGGAGGGACCCGCTCCGGACCAACTGACCTTGGGAGCGGCCACATTGACACTGCTCACGGATGCCGCGGCGACCACTCCCGTGCTGGTTGCCGTGGATGATGCGCACTGGCTGGACGAGGCCAGCACCCATGCGTTGCTCTTCGCCTTCCGGCGTCTACAGGCCGAGGCGGTGGCGGTGCTCATCACGGCACGCAACGGCGAGGGTTGCCGGTTCACCGAGGCCCACCTGCCGGCACTGACCCTCGCCGGTCTCGCGCCGGCGGCCGCCGCCGCGTTGGTGCAGAGGGTTGCCGCCATACCCACCGACAGTGAGCTGTTCGAACGGCTGCACCGAGAGACCGCCGGCAACCCACTGGCCCTGCTGGAAGCAGCGCGGACTCTGCGCACTTGCGCCGGGGCCGCGCAGGAACCCGACGGGCCTCTGCCAGTGGGACCGCGGCTGACCGCCGCCCACGCCGCCCGCTTGGCCACCCTGCCGGAGCCCAGTCGCCGCGCGGCGACAGTCGCGGCCGCCGGATACAGCGGGGAGGCCTCGGTCTTGGTCGCAGCGCTTCATGACCTTGGCCTGGACAGCGGAGCACTCCAGGCGCTCGAGGCGGCGAAGGTTCTCGACCTGTCCGGTGGCAAAGTGAGGTTCGTCCACCCGCTGCTGCGGGCCGCCGCCTACCACACAGCAGGACCCGAGGGGCGACGAGAGGCCCACCGCGCCCTGGCCAGGGCACTGGCTGACACAAATGGACCGGCCAACCGTGACCAATGGAGCTGGCATCTTGCCGCGGCGGCGGCCGGGCCGGATGCGTGCGCGGCATCAGCACTGGGTGAAACCGCTGCGCGGGCCCGCGACCGGGGTGCTCTGCCCGCCGCCCTTCGCGCCTACGAACGTGCCGCTGACCTTGCGCCTCTTCCGGTCGATCAGGGCCGCTACCTGCTGGCGGCCGCCGAGGTGGCACAGCTCGCCGGCCGAGGCGACCGGGCATTGGTTCTGGCCGATGCGGCGACCAGGACCACCGATGACGCAGCGGTACGTGC
Organism: Streptomyces djakartensis; assembly: GCF_014651075.1. Lineage (GTDB taxonomy): Bacteria > Actinomycetota > Actinomycetes > Streptomycetales > Streptomycetaceae > Streptomyces > Streptomyces djakartensis. The sequence goes on from NZ_BMWE01000001.1 coordinate 545,481, forward strand.
TGGAGCGGCCGGGTTGCGCAGCCAGATACTGCTCGTACGCCAGCCACCCCGCCGTGTCCATGACCAGTTGGTCGACATGGCGAGCGGACTGGAGGCTGCTCAAGCGGCGCCCCTGCTGGTGGCCGCAGCCGGCGCAGCGTGCATGGGAGGCGCGATCCTCCAGGCCCGGGTAACCGCGGACCGGGCTTTCGCTCTCTCCCGCACCGGTGAAACAGCGGTCTTCGACCACTCCGCGGCTGTGATGCGGGCGCACACGATGATGCTGGCTGGTGAGCGCCGTGAGGCAGCGGCCGTTCTTGGACACTGCGAGGAGTTCCTCACCGCCACCGATCCGCTCTCCATCGGCGTCGAGGTGACGAGCTTTTCCGCGATGGACCTCATGTGGCTCGAGCGGTTCTCCACCGCACGGACGCTGCTGGAACGAGCGGTCCGGTGCGCCCGCAGAATCGGCGCCTCGGAGCGGCTCGTCCCGTATCTGACCGTCCTGGCCGACACACAGCTGCGCACCGGCTACTGGGACGACGCCTACGCGTCGGCCAGTGAAGGAGCCGCTCTCGCCGGTGAGATCGGGCAGCCGGTCCTGCAGGCTTATGCGATCTCCACACTGGCCCGGATGGAGGCCGCCCAAGGGCGCGCGGCGGAATGCCTCGAGCATGCCCGCCAGTTCCGCGAACTCCTCCGGGGCCGGGGGGCTGAACTGGTCAGCCCATACATGGAGGCAGCACTCGGCCTTCTCGAGCTGGGCACCGGAAAGGACTCCGAAGCGGCCGCCCGCTTGAACGATCTTCAGCAGCAACTCGTCAGGGTGGGACTGCGGGAACCGACGGTGCTGCAGCATCAGTCCGACCTCATCGAGGCCTGCTTGGCCGCAGGTGATGCGTCCGGCGCTCGGGCGACACTGGCTGAGCTCGCGGGCCAGGTCCAGCAAGCGCCGTCCCGGTGGGGGCTGGCGGTGAGCGCACGGTGCCGAGGGCTCGTGGAAGCCGACGAAGACGCCTACGCGGAGGCTCTGCGGCACCACGAGCAACTGCCGGATCCCTTCGCCAAGGCTCGTACCGAGCTCGCCTACGGGCGCTTTCTGCGCAGGCAGCGGAAGCGCGGCGCCGCCCGTCGGCCCCTCATCGCTGCCAGACGGACGTTCGAGCGTCTCCGTGCTGATCCGTGGACCGCGCTGGCAGAGCGGGAACTCCGAGCGGCCGGCTTCGAAACGCCCATCCGTCGCAGCCCCGAGCCATTCACCCTGACCGAACGGGAGACCCAGGTGGCAGCCCTCGTCATCAAGGGACACACCAACCGCGAAGTGGCCGCGACACTGTTCCTGTCGGAGAAAACCGTCGAGTACCACCTTCGCCGCATTTACACCAAACTATCCGTGCGGTCCCGAGTTGAACTGGCCAGATGTCTGGCCATCGATGCGCGGCGGGCCTAGGGAAATCACTGGTGTGCTCCTGTGCTGCCACTCCATAACGTGCAGAGGACGAAGTTCCACCGCGCATGTTCGATTGGGGGGAAGGAATGCACGCTTCTGCGGCAGCCGTGATTTCACGTTTCTTCTGTGCCGTTGGATTGAGCTTGGTTCTCCTGGCAGTGGGTGCCTGCTCAAACGAGGATTCGTCCGGCTCGGAGCAACAGATCCCGGCGACCCAGACCGAACCGGACCGACCGGAACCGGAGCCCGACCCGGAGCCGAAACATGACCCGGAGCCTGCCCCGGAGCCGAAACTCGACCCGGAGCCGGAGCCGGAGCCGGAGCCGGAGCCGCAAGGTTACGTTCCCGAGAGCGTTGTAGGCGTCTGGTGTGGTGGCCGAAACGACACACCCGAAGGGCACTGGACATACGCGTTCACCAGCGACGGTGAATTCGCTGCCCGGAACCAGGACGGAGGCTTCACCGGGTACGTCGTCACCGAGGGTGGCGTCATGACGTTCTACGTGGAAGGCGGCTCCCCGTTCCAGTCGACCTGGTCGGTGAGTTACGAAGAAGCCCTCGGCTTCAACCTGCTCTATCTCGACGACTTCAGCTACGTCCCTGGAAGCTGCGACTCGTAACGGGACACGGCCGACTCTCCATCCGGCCACGCTTGGTACGCATGCTGCGACAGCACGTCGAAGTCGGGTCCGAAGTGATCGTGATCACCCCCGAGGAGGGCGCGTCCACATCTCACCCACGGCGAACCGAACAACAAGGGACACAAGAAAACCCTCTCTGAACAGGTAAAGTAACTGTTCAGAGAGGGTTTCCCTCAGCGTGGCGGCGCCAGGATTCGAACCTGGGAAGGCTGAGCCACACCGCCTGGGTAGCTGCCTGTCGCACCGCCTTGCGGTGGTGCTCCGTGGCAACGACGTAAACGATACCTGATGCGGAGGGGTGCTTCGCCACCCGATTGATCGGCGCCCGGACGGCGGGGGGTGGCTAGGCTTGTCCGGATGCGGCCAAGGGCCTGAACGGGCCCGGCGGCCGCCACGTACGCCGGTACGCAGATACGCACCCCGATACAAGGAGCCACAGGACATGGCCGACTCCAGTTTCGACATCGTCTCGAAGGTCGAGCGGCAGGAGGTCGACAACGCACTCAACCAGGCCGCCAAGGAGATCTCGCAGCGCTACGACTTCAAGGGCGTGGGCGCCTCGATCGCGTGGTCCGGTGAGAAGATCCTCATGGAGGCGAACTCCGAGGACCGGGTGAAGGCGATCCTCGACGTCTTCCAGTCCAAGCTGATCAAGCGCGGCATCTCGCTGAAGGCTCTGGACGCGGGCGAGCCCCAGCTCTCCGGCAAGGAGTACAAGATCTTCGCGTCGGTCCAGGAGGGCATCTCCCAGGAGAACGCGAAGAAGGTCGCCAAGATCATCCGTGACGAGGGCCCCAAGGGCGTGAAGGCCCAGGTGCAGGGCGAGGAGCTGCGGGTCAGCTCGAAGAGCCGTGACGATCTGCAGGCCGTCATCACGCTGCTGAAGGGCAAGGACTTCGACTTCGCGATGCAGTTCGTGAACTACCGGTAGGTCGATCGGCCTCCGGGCTCCCGAACGGCACGCGGTACGAAGGGCGGGCACCATCCGGTGCCCGCCCTTCTCGGCTGCCGGCTGCGGTCGGTGGGTCCTGACGCACGCGGTCGAATGGCGCGGTCAGTCGCGCGAGTGGCCGAACAGAAGGCGGTAGGCGATCAGGAGGACGAGCGACCCGCCGATCGCCGCGGCCCAGGTCGTGCCGTCGTAGAAGTCCTTGCTGATCGGGTGGTCCATCCAACGGGCCGATATCCAGCCGCCGATGAACGCGCCCGCGATGCCGATCAGAGTCGTGCCGATGAGGCCGCCCGGGTCACGCCCCGGCAGCAGGAACTTCGCGATGGCTCCGGCCAGCAGTCCCAGGATGATCCAGCTGATGATGGTCATGCCGTGAACCTGCCCTTTCACGCTGTGCCCGCACGGTCCGGCCGTGTGATCTCGCTTTCGGCGGGCCGTGCTCGTACGTCGTACGTCGGCGCCCCGCGCGCGTCGTCGTGGCGCGCGCGTCACGCCGTGTTGGTGGGAAGGACGCCTGGCTCCACCCGGCGGTTGCGCTGATCAGTAGGGTGCGAGGTATGTCAGCCTCCAGTTCAGGACTGCGCCGCACCCTCGGAGTGGGGGACGCGGTCGTCGTCGGGCTCGGCTCGATGGTGGGAGCCGGGGTGTTCGCCTCCCTCGGGCCCGCGGCCCACGCGGCCGGGTCCGGGCTGCTCCTCGGGCTGGCCGTCGCCGCAGTGGTCGCCTACTGCAACGCCATGTCGTCGGCTCGCCTCGCCGCCCGGTATCCGGCCTCGGGGGGTACGTACGTGTACGGCCGGGAGCGGCTGGGCGAGTTCTGGGGATATCTCGCGGGCTGGTCGTTCGTGGTCGGGAAGACCGCCTCCTGTGCGGCCATGGCGCTCACCGTGGGCACCTACCTCTGGCCGGGGCAGGCGCACGCGGTGGCGGTCGCGGCCGTGGTGGCGCTGACCGCGGTGAACTACGGCGGCATCCAGAAGTCCGCGTGGCTGACGCGGGTGATCGTGGCGGTGGTTCTGGCTGTCCTCGCTTCCGTGGTGGTCGCGTGTCTGGTGTCCGGTGAGGCGGACGCCGGCCGGCTGGACATCGGGGTCTCGGACGGTGCGGGCGGGGTGCTCCAGGCGGCCGGTCTGCTGTTCTTCGCGTTCGCGGGATACGCCCGGATCGCGACGCTCGGCGAGGAGGTACGGGATCCGGCGCGAACGATTCCGCGCGCCATCCCGCTGGCGCTGGGCATCACGCTGGTGGTGTACGCGTGTGTGGCGGTGGCTGTCCTCTCGGTTCTGGGTCCGGACGGTCTCGGGGAGGCTTCGGCGCCGCTGGCCGACGCGGTACGGGAGGCCGGGACGCCCTGGCTGGTGCCGGTGGTGCGCGTCGGTGCCGCCGTGGCCGCGCTGGGGTCGCTGCTCGCCCTGATCCTGGGTGTCTCGCGGACCACGCTGGCCATGGCCCGGGACCGGCATCTGCCGGGGGCGTTGGCCGCCGTGCATCCGCGGTTCCAGGTGCCGCACCGGGCGGAGCTGGCCGTGGGTGCGGTGGTCGCGGTCCTGGCCGCCACGGTGGACGTCCGGGGCGCGATCGGGTTCTCCTCCTTCGGTGTGCTGGCCTACTACGCCGTGGCCAACGCGTCGGCCTGGACGCTGGATCCGGCGCCGGCTGCGCGGGTGGTGCCGGTGGTGGGGCTGGTCGGGTGCGCGGCTCTGGCGTTCTCGCTGCCGGTCGTTCCGGTGCTCGTGGGCGCGGGTGTGCTGGTGCTGGGGGCGGTGGCGTACGGGGTGCGGCGGCAGGCGCGAGTCGGGGGCGGGAGGGCGTAGGGCTTTCTGCCCTGCCTCTGCCGTCGGTGAGAAGCCCTGTCACGGGCGCGGGTGTTGTGGGTCCCGGTCGTTACTCGTGTCGGCAACTGCTCGGTCGCGGTCATGGGTTCATGATGCGGGCCACCGCTGACAGCCGTGCCGGCCTGTGGATAAACCGTGGGCTGTGGAGACCCGGGACTGCGGAGACCCGGGACTGACCCGGGATCGTGCAGTGCCAGGTGTGTCGGCCCTGCGAGACGGGCCGCGTCGGCCCGCCGTCAGCGCACGGCGAACGGCTCGTCCGTCCGTACGATGTCGCGGCCCAGCGGCAGCAGTGAGACCGGGATGAGCTTGAAGTTGGCGACGCCGAGCGGGATCCCGATGATCGTGATGCACAGGGCGAGGCCGGTGGCGATGTGGCCGAGGGCCAGCCACCAGCCCGCGAGCACCAGCCACAGGACGTTGCCGACGCAGGACGGCGCGCCCGCGTCACTCCGTTCGACCGTGGTGTACCCGAAGGGCCACAGGGCGTAGACGCCGATGCGGAACGCCGCGATGCCGAACGGGATACCGATGATGGTGACGCAGAGGAGCAGGCCCGCGGCCATGTAGGCGAGGAACAGCCAAAAGCCGCTCAGGACGAGCCATATGACGTTCAGGACAGTCTTCATTGGTTCCCACCTGCCATCTTCTCGAGCCGGGCGATGCGGTCCGCCATCGGCGGGTGCGTGGAGAACATCTTCGAGAGACCCTGGCCGGGCCGGAACGGGTTGGCGATCATCATGTGGCTGGCGGTCTCGATGCGCGGCTCCGGCGGCAGCGGCAGCTGCTTGGTGCCGAGTTCGAGCTTGCGCAGGGCGCCGGCCAGGGCGAGCGGGTCACCGGTGAGGTGGGCGCCGGACGCGTCCGCCTGGTACTCGCGGGAGCGGCTGATGGCCAGTTGGATGAGCGAGGCGGCGAGCGGGCCCAGGATCATGATCAGCAGCATGCCGAGCAGGCCGGGGCCGTCATCGTCGTCGGAGCGGCCGATCGGGATCAGCCAGGCGAAGTTGACCAGGAACATGATCACGGACGCGAGGGCGCCGGCGACCGACGAGATGAGGATGTCCCGGTTGTAGACGTGGCTGAGTTCGTGTCCGATGACCCCGCGCAGTTCGCGTTCGTCCAGGAGGCGCAGGATTCCTTCTGTGCAGCACACGGCGGCGTTGCGCGGGTTGCGGCCGGTGGCGAACGCGTTGGGCGCCTCCGTCGGCGAGATGTACAGGCGCGGCATGGGCTGGCGGGCCTGGGTGGAGAGCTCGCGGACCATGCGGTACAGCGCCGGGGCCTCGAACTCGCTCACCGGGCGGGCGCGCATCGCGCGGAGGGCCAGTTTGTCACTGTTCCAGTAGGCGTACGCGTTGGTGGCCAGCGCTACCAGTACGGCGATGACGAGCCCCGTGCGGCCGAAGAAGCTGCCGATGACGATGATGATGGCGGACAGTCCCCCGAGGAGGACTGCGGTCCTGAGCCCGTTGTGCCGGCGGTGCACGGTACGCCCTCCAAGTGGTGCGGCAGGGGGACCCTTGCTTGCGATCTGCGGTGCCACTGGTGCCGCTGTGCTACGTCCAGTGGACCCTCCCGTACTGGTCAACGCCAGGCGGGAGGCGCTAGTTCCCTTGTGCGAGCGGCGCCGGTGTGGGCCTTACGGGTGAGGACGCCGGAAGGCGCAACGCGCGCGTGGGAGGCGAGTGCCCCAGCGCGCGTGGTGAAAGCGGCCGGAAGACGGTGGTCCCTGGTTCGGTGGAGCGCGTGCGGTCGTTCTAGAAGAGCCCGGTGTCGGTGAAGCGCAGGACCAGCTGGGGCGCCCCTGAGAGGGCGATGCCGAGGACGCCCGTCAGGGCGATCGCGGCGGTGAGGGGGGCGGGGACGCGGTGCTTCGCCGGTTCGCCCTCGGGGGCGGCGCGGAAGAGCAGCGCCGTCCACTGGAGGTAGTAGAACAGCGCGATCACGACGTTGACGGCCATGATCACGGCCAGCCAGCCGAGGCCGGCGTCGACGGCCGCCGAGAAGACGGTGACCTTGGCGAAGAGGCCGATGACGCCCGGCGGCAGCCCGGCGAGGCAGAGCAGGAAGAACGCCAGGAGCAGTGCGGACAGGGGGCTGGACGCGTACAGGCCGCGGTAGTCGGCGACGCGGTTGAGGGGCTTCGTGCGGCCGACGAGGGCGGCCACGGCGAAGGCGCCCAGGTTCACGGCGCCGTACATGAGGGCGTAGGCGACGGTGGAGCCGATCGACTTCTCGGCGTCCCCGGAGTACGCGGCGGCCGCGATGGGGACCAGGAGGTAGCCGGCCTGGCCGACGGAGGACCAGGCGAGCAGGCGGACCGCGCTGTGCGCGCGCGTTGCCTGCTGGCGCAGCGCTGCGGCGTTGCCGACGGTCATGGTCAGCGCGGCCAGGGCGGCGAGGGCGGGCCCCCAGACGTCGGCGTACGACGGGAGGGCGACGACCGTGACGAGGATCAGACCGCTGAAGCCGACCGCCTTGCCGATGACCGACAGGTAGGCGGCGATCGGGAGGGGGGCGCCCACGTAGGTGTCGGGCACCCAGAAGTGGAAGGGCACGGCGGCCGTCTTGAAGGCGAAGCCGACGAGGGTGAGGACGACGCCGGTCTGGGCGAGGGTGTGGAGTTGCCCGTCGACGGTCTGGATGCGGTCGGCGACCTCGGTGAGGTAGAGGGTGCCGGTGGAGGCGTACACGAAGCTGATGCCCATGAGGCTGACCGCCGTGGCGGTGACCGAGGACAGGAAGAACTTCAGAGCCGCTTCGGAGGACTTCCGGTCGCCGTGCCTGAGGCCGACCAGGGCGAACGCCGGAAGGGAGGCCACCTCGAGGGCGACGATCAAGGTCGCGAGGTCGCGGGAGGCGGGCAGCAGGGCGGCGCCGGCCGCGGAGGACAGCAGCAGGAACCAGTACTCCCCTTCGGGGAGCTCCTTGCGGGCGTCCTTCAGGGCGGTGACCGACAGCAGGGCGGCGAGGAGGGCGCCGCCGAGGACCAGGAACTGGATGACCAGGGTGAAGCGGTCGGCCGTGTAGCTGCAGACGGCGGCGTCGCCGGTCAGGCAGAAGGTGCTGCGGTCACCGCCCAGGAGGGGCAGCAGCATGGCCGTGGCGGCGGCGAGTCCCGCGACCGACACCCAGCCGAGCAGCGGCTTCCGGTGCTCGGCGACGAACAGGTCGGCGACCAGGACGACGAGTCCGACGACCGCCGCGATGGTGGGCGGCGCGATCGCGAGCCAGTCGACGGACTGGACCAGTGACGCGGCCAGGGGCTGGGCCGGGGAGCTCATCGGGTGCCTCCTGCGAGGAGCTGCTGGACGGCCGGGTCGCTCAGGCCGAGCAGGGCCCTGGGCCAGAGGCCCGCGACGACGGTGAGGGCGACGAGCGGGGTCCAGGCCGCGAACTCATACGAGCGGACGTCAGGGAGTGCCGGGGCGTCCTGGGGCAGGGCTCCCATGCAGACGCGGCGGACCACGATCAGCAGGTACGCGGCCGTCAGCAGCGTCCCGAACGCGCCGATCGCCATGAAGGTGAGGAAGGCGGGGCGGCTGAGGCCCTCGGCGGGCTGGAACGCGCCGAACAGGGCCAGCATCTCGCCCCAGAACCCGGCCAGGCCCGGCAGACCGAGCGAGGCCACCGCGGCGAAGGCGAGCAGGCCGCCGAGACGCGGCGCCCTGCCGTAGAGGGCGGCGCCGGTCTCCTCGGCGAGGGTGTCCAGGTCGGTGGTGCCGGTGCGGTCCTTCAGCGCGCCGACCAGGAAGAAGAGCAGGCCGGTGATCAGGCCGTGGGCGATGTTGGCGAACAGGGCGCCGTTCACACCGGTAGGGGTCATGGTGGCGATGCCGAGCAGCACGAAGCCCATGTGGCCGACGGAGGAGTAGGCGATGAGGCGCTTGAGGTCGCCTTTCGCGCCCTGCTCGGCGAGGGCCAGGCAGGCGAGGGATCCGTAGATGATGCCGACGACGGCCAGGGCCGCGAGGTAGGGGGCGAAGGTGCGGAAGCCGTCCGGCGCTATGGGGAGCAGGATCCGGACGAACCCGTACGTACCCATCTTCAGCAGGACACCGGCCAGGAGGACCGAGCCGACGGTCGGCGCGGCGGTGTGGGCGTCGGGCAGCCAGCTGTGCAGGGGCCACATCGGCGTCTTGACCGCGAGCCCGATCCCGATCGCCAGAACGGCGATGACCTGCACCGATGCGGTCAGTGACCGGCCGTTGTCAGTGGCCAGTGCCATCATGTCGAACGTGCCCGCCTTGATTCCGATCAGGAGCAGGCCGAGCAGCATGACCACGGAGCCGAGCAGCGTGTAGAGGATGAACCGCCACGCGGCCTGGCTCCGGCCCTCGCCGCCCCAGCGGGCGATGAGGAAGTACATCGGGATGAGGACCATCTCGAAGGCGAGGAAGAACAGCAGCAGGTCGAGGACGGCGAAGGTCGCCAGCATGCCGGACTCGAGGACGAGCAGCAGGGCGACGAAGGCCTTCGGGCCCGGCCCCGCAGGCATCTTGAAGTACGAGTAGAGCGCGCAGAGGAAGGTCAGCAGCGCGGTCAGGACCAGAAGGGGGAGGGAGATGCCGTCGATGCCGAGGTGGATGCGCACGTCGAGTGCGGGGATCCAGCTGATGTCCGTGCTGGCCTGCATCTTCGACGGCTGGTCGTGGTCGAAGCCGAGCGCGAGGACGATCGCCGCGATGAGGACGGCGCCGGTGACGGTGATCCCGTGCCGGAGCACGGCCTGCTCGGGTGACTTCCCCCTCAGTCCGGGCGGGGCGGGCAGCAGAGCCGCTACGGCGCCGAGGAGCGGACCGACGACGATGAACGCCAGAAGGAACTGCATCACGGACTCGTTGATATCGATCACGCCTGCTCACGCTCCCGTGGCGACGAGGACGGCGGCGACCGCGAGGACGACGGTGCCGGCGAGCAGCGCGCTCACATAGGTCTGGACGTTGCCGGTCTGGGCGCGCCGTACGGCGGCGCCGAGCCAGCGGGGCAGCACCCCCGCACCCCGTACGTAGGTCTCGACGACCTCGCGGTCGAGGAACCGGACGAGGCGCGCTCCGGCCTGGACCGGGCGGACGAGGAGGACCCTGTACACGGCGTCCAGGTGGAAGCCGGCGGCCGCGTGGCGGTGCAGTGGGCCCAGCAGCAGCCGTCCGGGGTCGGCGGGGTCCTGGGCGTGGGCGATGTCGCCGTAGGCCGGCTTGTGGGTGGCGATGGCCTCGGCCTCGACCCGGGCGGCGTCCCCCTCCGGGTGGGCGGCGACCGCACCCAGCGGGACGCGGGCGGCGAGAGCGGTGGTGTGCCGCCAGGCTCCGTAGGTGACGATGCCGCCGGCCAGGGCCACGCCCGTACCGAGCACGGAGGTGGTGAGCGTCGGGCCGAGGTCGCGGCCGTCGAACCAGTCCGGCAGCAGGCGGAACGCGAATCCGCCGAAGGCCAGGGAGGGGATAGCCAGCACCCAGAGCACGACGGTCATGGTCAGCGGCTGCCTGCCGTGGTCGGGGGCTTCGGCGCCACGGCCGCGGAAGGCGAGCAGCCACAGGCGCGTCGCGTAGGCGGCGGTGAGCAGGGCCGTGACGAGACCGGCGACGAGGACGATCCAGCCCGCGGTGGCGGGGGCGTGCTCGGTGTGTCCGTCGACGACGTGCTCGGAGGCGCCCAGCACTGCCTCCTTGGAGAAGAAGCCGCTGAAGGGCGGGATCGCGGCGAGCGCGAGCAGTGCCACGGTCATGGTCCAGAAGGCGTCGGGGACACGGTGGCGCAGGTTCCGCATGCGGGACATCGCGGCGAGGGAGTTGGTGCCGGCGGCGTGGATGACGGCGCCGGCCGCGAGGAACAGCAGCGCCTTGAAGGCGCCGTGGGACAGGAGGTGGAAGACGGCGGCTCCGCGGTCGCCGACGGCGAGCGCTCCGGTCATGTAGCCGAGCTGCCCGATCGTCGAGTAGGCGAGAACGCGTTTGATGTCGTCCTGGGCGAGCGCTGCGAGCCCCGAGCCGATCATCGTGACGGCGGCCATGACGGCGAGGACGGCCATCGCGGCCTGGGAGGCCTCGAACACCGGAAGGAGGCGGGCGATGAAGTAGACACCGGCGGCGACCATCGTCGCGGCGTGGATCAGCGCGGAGACGGGGGTCGGGCCCGCCATCGCGTCGGGGAGCCAGGTGTGCAGGGGGAACTGCGCCGACTTGCCGGCCACGCCCGCGAGGAGCAGCAGGGCGATCAGCGTCGGATGGTCGAGTCCGCCGCTGACGACCGTGCCGAGGACCTTCGTGATGCGGAAGGAGCCGGCGTCGGTGGCGAGGGCGAACAGGCCGATGAGGAAGGGGACGTCGCCGAGCTTGGTGACCAGGAAGGCCTTGAGGGAGGCGGCGCGGGCCTCCGGGGTCTCCCAGTAGTGGCCGACCAGGAAGTAGGAGCAGATGCCCATGACTTCCCAGCCGACCAGCAGCACGATCAGGTCGCCGGAGTAGACGACCAGGAACATCGCGGAGGTGAAGAGGGAGACGAGGGCGGCGTACGAGGGGTAGCGCGGGTCGTCGCGCAGGTAGCCCGTCGAGTAGATCTGCACGCAGGAGGCGACGAGGCCGACGAGGACGGCGACGAGCGCGGCGAAGCCGTCGATGTGCAGGGCGAGTTCGATCGGGACCGAGCCGGTGGGCGTGAGCTCCGTCGCCGAGTTGACGGCCTGGTCACCGCCCTGGCGTACGGCGACCAGCACGGCGAGTACCAGGGAGGTCAGCGTCGGCAGGACGGCGAGGGGACGGACGAAGCCGGGTGCCGTGCGGCCCAGGAGCAGACCGGCGGCAGCGGCGAGGAACGGCAGGAGGGGGACGAGGACGGCGAGGGTGGTCGTGGTCACGCGGTGGCCTCAGCCTTCTCGGTCTCTCCGGCCGTGACGGCGTCGTGGTCGGGGCCGTCGGTGTCGTGCCGCTCGGCGGTGTCGCGGAGCCGGTCGATGTCCGAGGTGCCGCGGTTGCGGTGGACGGCGAGGACGATCGCCAGGCCGATGCCGATCTCGGCGGCCGCGATGGCGATGGTGAACAGAGTCAGGGCCTGGCCGGAGTGCAGGGTCTCCTCGGCTGTCTTGCTCAGCCAGACGTCGAAGGCGACCAGGTTGAGGTTGACGGCGTTGAGCATCAGCTCGACCGACATCAGGACCAGGATCGCGTTGCGGCGGGCGAGGACGCCGTACAGGCCCGTACAGAACAGGAGGGCGGAGAGCACGGCGGGATAGGCGAGGTGCATCAGCGGGTCCCTTCCTTCTCGCTCCGGTCCGTCTCGCTCCGGTCCGTCCGGCTCCGGGTGGCCGGGGTGCTGTCGGCGGCGGTCGCCGCCTCGGCCTTCGCCTTGCGGGACAGGACGATCGCGCCCACCAGGGCGGCGAGGAGGAGGACGGAAAGGGCCTCGAAGGGGAGGACCCAGTTCTGGAAGAGGCTCGCGCCGGTGGCCTCGGTGGAACCGGCGGCGGGGCCGTCCAGGTCGATCCAGGTCGTGCGGAAGGCGTCGACGACGACCCAGACCAGGGCGGCGGCCGCGGCGACGGCCACGGTGAGGGCGGCCCAGCGGTTGCCGGAGTCGGCGTCCGGGGAGCGGCCGATGGGGGCCCTGGTGAGCATCAGACCGAACAGCAGGAGGACGACCACGGAACCGACATAGATGAGGACCTGCACCCAGGCGATGAACTCGGCGGTGAGCAGGAGGTACTCGACGGCCAGGCCACCGAGGGCCACCACCAGCCACAGCGCCGCGTGCACCAGCTGCCGGGTGGTGACGGTGACGATCGCGGCGCCGAAGGTGACCAGGCCCACCAGGAGGAAGGCGATCTCGACGCCGGTCGGGGAGAGGAAGCCGTGGGTCTCGGCGGCGGCCCTGGCGTTCGGGCCTGCCGCGAGGAGGCCGGCGGTTGCGGCGAGGGTCATCCCTGGCCCTCCTGTCCCGGCTTCGGCTGGTCCGTCTGCTGCTTGGAGTCGCCCTGGGGGCGGGTGGGTTGTTCGGCCGCCCGGGCCTGCTCGTCGGCGTGCGGTTCGGTGGCCGGCGGGACCTGCTGCGCGGCGAGCTTGTCGGCGGTCTTGCGGGCCGCGGCGAGTTCCTTCGGTTCCTCCGCGCCGGGGTCGAGGGCCGGCGGGGCGGGGACGGTCCACATCCACTCGCGGAGCTTGTCGCGCTCGTGGGTGAGGTCGCGGATGTCGGTCTCGGCGTACTCGAACTCCGGGGACCAGAACAGGGCGTCGAAAGGACAGACCTCGATGCAGATACCGCAGTACATGCACAGGGAGAAATCGATGGCGAAGCGGTCGAGGACGTTGCGGCTGCGTTCGCGGCCGCCGGGGGTCGCCGCCGGGACCGTCTCCTTGTGGGAGTCGATGTAGATGCACCAGTCCGGGCACTCGCGGGCGCAGAGCATGCAGACCGTGCAGTTCTCCTCGAACAGGCCGATCACGCCGCGGGTGCGGGGCGGCAGGTCGGGCTGGGCGTCCGGGTACTGCGCGGTGACGGACTTCTTCGTCATCGTGCGGAGGGTGACGGCCAGGCCCTTGGCCAGGCCACTTCCTGGAATCGGGGCCATGGTTACTGGATCACCACCTTGACGATGCCGGTGAGGGCGATCTGGGCGAGGGAGAGGGGGACGAGGAGGGTCCAGGACAGTTTCTGGAGCTGGTCCTCGCGAAGCCGGGGGTAGGTGACGCGCAGCCAGATCACGAGGAAGGCGAGGACGGCTGCCTTCAGCAGGGTCCACACCCAGCCGAGGCCGTCGGCACCCCAGGGTCCGTGCCAGCCGCCCAGGAAGAGGACGGTGGTCAGACCGCACAGGACGACGATCCCGGCGTACTCGGCGAGGAGGAAGAGGGCGAAGCGAAGGCCGGTGTACTCGGTGTACGCGCCGAAGATGATCTCCGAGTCGGCGACGGGCATGTCGAAGGGCGGGCGCTGGAGTTCGGCGAGGCCGGCCACGAAGAAGACGATCGCGCCGACGATCTGCCACGGCACCCACCACCACTCGAAGGCGTCGACGATGCCGGGGAGGGAGACGGTGCCGGCTGCCATCGCCACCGAGGCGGCGGTCAGCAGCATCGGCAGTTCGTAGGCGAGGAGCTGGGCGGCGGTGCGGAGGCCGCCGAGGAGGGAGAACTTGTTCGCGGACGCCCAGCCGGCCATCAGCGAGCCGAGGACGCCGACGCCCATGACGGCCAGCACGAAGAAGACGCCCGCGTCGATGACCTGGCCGACGGCTCCCTCGCCCGGGCCGATGGGAATGGCCAGCAGGACGAGGAGGTAGGGCAGGAGGGCGACGGCGGGAGCCAGTTGGAAGATGCGGCGGTCGGCGCCCGCGGGGACGATGTCCTCCTTCTGCGCGAACTTCACGCCGTCGGCGACCAGCTGGGCCCAGCCGTGGAAACCGCCGGCGTACATGGGGCCGAGGCGGCCCTGCATGTGGGCCATCACCTTGTGTTCGGTCTGGCCGATGACCAGGGGGAAGGTGAGGAAGACGACGAAGACGATCAGGAGTCGCAGGGTGACGTCGAGCGCGTCGTTCACCGCGGGCCTCCTGTGGGGTCATCGGGGGTGTCCGTGCCGGGGTCGCGGTCGTCCGCCGGGTTCCCGGGATTTTCGCGGACCTCAGGGGTCTGCTCCGCCCCGCCTGCCTCAGGGGTCTTCTCGCCCCCGGAGTCATCTGCGGGTGCGGGAGGAGGCACCGGTCCGCCCTCGGGCGCCGGTTCGGGCACCGGTTCGGGCACCGGCTCGCCGAAGGCCGGGCGAGCGTGGTGCCAGGGGGCATCCGAGCTGCGGACGGGTCGCGAAGGCCGGTCGGAACCGGCCGCCGGGGACTTGGAGCCGGTCGGTGCCGAGTCGGAGCCGGCGGGTGCCGAGTCGGAACCGTTCGTCGGGGACTCGGTGTCCGAGGTCGGGGACTCGGTGTCCGAGGTCGGGGACTCGGTGTCCGAGGTCGGGGACTCGGCGCCGGTGAGCCGCCGGCTCGCCGAGCCGTCCGCCGCCGTGCGGGCAGGCCGTGGGGTGGCCGGGGTCGCGTCCGACGTGTCCTCAGCCGCGGACTGACTCACCGACCCCTCCGCCGCCGACCGGGCACGACGCGGACCCTCCGGAGCCCCGGCAGCCCGCTCGCCGGGCGCGGACTGACTCGCGGACCCCTCCGCGGCGGACCGGGTGCGGCGTGGGGCTGCCGGAGCGGTGGTGGGCTCGTCGCCGGTGGTGGCCTGGCTGGCTGAGCCTTCCGCCGCCGAGCGAGTCCGCCGCACCGGGCGCTCCCCCGCCGGGCGTGCCGCGCCCCGGGCCGGGCGTTCGCCTGCCGCGCGTGCCGTGCCACGGGCCGGGCGGGCCGGGGCCGGGGGGAGTTGGCCCTTGAGGGGGCCCCACTCGTTCGGGTCGGGGACGCCCGGGGGGAGCATCTGGCGGCGCTTGGGGCCGCCGTGTTCCGGCTCGCCGGGTTCCTTCGCGCCGGGCCAGGCCTTGGCGACCCGGGCGGCCAGGACGAAGTCCTTGCGCAGGGGGTGGCCTTCGAAGTTGTCGGGCAGGAGCAGGTGGTCCAGCGCCGGGTGGCCTTCGAAGGTGATGCCGAACATCTCGTGGGTCTCGCGTTCGTGCCAGGCGGCTCCCGCGTAGACACCGACCGCCGAGGGCAGCGCGGCGGCCTCGTGCGGGACCGTCGTACGCAGCAGGAGACGCCGCAGGGGCGACAGAGCCGCTACGTGTGCCGTGACGCGGAAGCCCGTGCCCGGTTCGTCGACCGCGCTCAGCCAGTCGAAGTAGGTGCAGCCGAGCCGGTCACGGGCGGTCTCGAGGGCGGAGATCCAGCTCGCCGGGGGTACGTCGACCGTCAGGACCTCGTACGACTCCTCGGCCGTGGCGTCCGTGCCGAAGAGTTCCCCGGCGTCGGCGGGCAGCCAGCCGACCGTGCTCATCGTCCCTCCCCCGCGGCCGGGTCCGCGGCGGGCGGCCGCACCAGGCCGCTCTGCAGCGCCGCCGCCGAGGGCCGTGTCGCGTCCGTGCCGTAGCGCTCCCCCAGCGACTCGCGGGCGATCTTCTCCTGGAGCTTGAGGATGCCCTGGAGCAGCGCCTCCGGGCGCGGCGGGCAGCCCGGCACGTACACGTCCACCGGGATGATCTGGTCGACGCCCTTGGTGACGGAGTACGAGTCCCAGTACGGGCCGCCGCAGTTGCTGCAGGCGCCGAAGGAGATGACGTACTTGGGCTCCGGCATCTGCTCGTAGAGGCGTTTGACCGCGGGCGCCATCTTGTCGGTGACCGTGCCGGACACCACCATCAGGTCGGCCTGGCGCGGGCCCGGCGCGAACGGGATGACGCCGAGGCGGATGAAGTCGTGGCGGGCCATCGACGCGGCGATGAACTCGATCGCGCAGCAGGCGAGGCCGAAGTTGAAGACCCAGAGGGAGTAGCGGCGGCCCCAGTTGAGGACCACCTTCATCGGCTCGGGGGCGAGGCGTGCGAGGGCTCCGAGCCGCTTGGGCTCGGGCAGCAGAACAGGCTCGGACACCGAGGGGTTCACGTCCATGACAGGACGCCCTTCTTGTATGCGTAGAGCAGGCCCACGGCCAGGAAGCCGAGGAAGATGAACATCTCCACCAGGGTGGCCGCGCCGTAGCCGGGGGCGGCGAAGACGGTCGCCCAGGGGAAAAGGAAGATCGAGTCGACGGCGAAGATCACGTACAGGAAGGCGTAGACGTAGTAGCGGACCTGGGTGTGGGCCCAGCCCTCGCCGACGGGGTCGACGCCGCACTCGTACGTCAGGAGCTTCTCGGGGGTGGGGACCACGGGCCGCAGCAGGCGGCCGGCCCCGAAGGCGACGGCGACGAACAGCACGCCGACGACGGCGAGCAGTCCGACGACCGAATAGGACTGGAAGTAGTCCGCCGCGACGACGGTCGTGGTGACGACGGTCGGTTCCGGCACGTCCGTCCCTCGCTCCCTGAAACTCGGACTGGATCCTGCGACCCTCTCGCGGCTCCCTGGTCCGGCCGGGTACCACGGACGCCGCCGTTCGACGATCTGTACGCACGGGAGTCTAGGCCCTGATAAAGGCAGGGTAAGCAGCCCGTTGCGCGGCCGGTGTGCGGGGGTGGGGTTTTCCCCAGTCGATGCAGGCGGTCCGCCTCATGGCGCGGCAGCCCGCCGCCCGGCACGCTGACGCCTATGACCGAACGTATCCCGTCGCCCGGCGCGAGCGCGGCCGCGTGGGCGGCCGGGCAGGACGACCGCCCGCCGCCGCCCCGTCTCGCCTACGACCCGCACACCTGGAAGGAGATCGCGCACCTGCTGGCGAACCTTCCGGCCGCGCTGATCGGCTTCACCTATGTCATGACGGTGCTGTTCACCAGCTTGGGGCTGACCATCACGGTGGTCGGGTTCCCGCTGCTCGCGGCCGGGCTCCTGGGGGCGCGTCAGCTGGGCAGGGTGGAGCGGGCGCGGGCCAGGGCGCTGCTCGGGGTGCGGGTGGACGAGCCGAGCCGGCTGCCGCTGCGCGGCTCGGGCGGTGTCCTCCCCTGGTTGTGGATGTCGCTGAAGGACCCGGTGGGCTGGCGTGCGGTGCTGTACGAGTTCATACGGCTGCCGTGGGGTGTTCTCACCTTCTCCGTGACGCTGACCTCGCTGTTCGTGTTGTGGCCGGTGCTGCCGTTCCTCGCGCGGGGCCTGACCAACGCCGACCGGGCCATGGTGCGCGGGCTGCTGTCGCCCTCCGACGAGCTGGAGCGGCGCATCGCCGAGCTGGAGTCGGACCGGGGGGTCGTGGTCGACACGGCCGCCGCCGACCTGCGGCGCATCGAGCGGGATCTGCACGACGGGGCGCAGGCCCGGCTGGTCAATCTGGCGATGGGGCTGGGGCTGGCCAAGGAGAAGGTGCTGGAGGATCCCGACGCGGCGGCGGCGATGGTCGCGGAGGCGCACGGCGAGGTGAAGCTGGCGCTCCAGGAGCTGCGTGACCTGGCGCGCGGCATCCACCCGGCGGTGCTGACGGACCGGGGGCTGGACGCGGCGCTGTCCTCGGTCGCCACCCGCTGCACGGTCCCGGTCAAGGTGACGGTCGACCTGCCGGCGCGCCCGGCCGCGGCCATCGAGGGCATCGCCTACTTCACCGTCTCGGAGCTGCTGCAGAACGTCAGCAAGCACAGCGGGGCGCGGTCGGCGTCGGTGGAGGTGTGGCACACCGCCGACCGGCTGCTCATCCAGGTGTGGGACGACGGCCGTGGGGGCGCGAGTCTCGACGGCGGTACGGGGATGAGGGGCCTGGCCGAGCGGCTGGACGCCGTCGACGGACTGTTCGTCCTGGAGTCGCCCGAGGGCGGCCCGACGACGGTCACGGCAGAACTGCCCTGGCGCGACCGGTCGGGGGCCCCTGGGTAGGGAAAACCCCCGGTTCAAGACGCCGACGGACTCCATGGTCCGCCGGCCTGCGGCGGAGCAGGGTGGAGGTACGGGAGCACAGCCGCGGGACGAGGAGAGGGACGACGCCGATGGCCACGGAGTACGGACAGGGGTACGGGCTCGACGGCGGGCCCGGGTTCGCCGGGAGCACCGGGCGGCGGCACGTGCTGCCCGCCGCGCTGCGGGCGCCGGTCGAGGGCCGCACCTGGCGCGAGCTCGGTCATGTGCTGCTCGGCCTGCCGGTCGGCATCCTGCTGTTCGTCTACGCGGTGACGATGGTGTCGCTCGGGGCGGGGCTGCTGGTGACGTTCCTCGGGGTACCGGTGCTGGCGGCCGCGCTGGCGGGATGCCGTGGCTTCGGGGGGGCTGGAGCGGATGCGGGCCCGGGCGCTGCTGGGACTTCAGGTGGCCGAGCCGGAGCCGCTGCGGACGAGGAAGCCGGGCGCCATGGCCTGGATGGGTGCGGTTCTGGGGAGCGGCGCCTCGTGGCGGGCCCTGCTGTACTCGGTGCTGTATCTGCCCTGGGCGGTGATCTCGTTCGTCGTCACCGTGAACGTGTGGGTGCTGGGGTGGGGGCTGCTGACGTACCCGCTGTGGTTCTGGGTGCTGCCGATGCATGCCGGGCAGGACGGGATCCAGCTGTACGGCGACGAGACGCACCAGGTCTATCTCGACAACCCGTTCGAGATCGCGGTGACCGCGCTGGTGGGTCTGCTGTTCACGATCGCCACGCCGTGGATCGTGCGGGCGCTGACGACGGTGGACCGGCTGCTGGTGCACGGGCTGCTCGGCCCGTCGCGGCTGGTCTCGCGGATGGTGGAGCTGGAGTCGGACCGCGGGGTCGTCGTCGACACGGCCGCCGCCGACCTGCGGCGCATCGAGCGGGACCTCCACGACGGGGCGCAGGCCCGGCTGGTGGCGCTGGCCATGGATCTGGGGCTGGCGAGGGAGAAGCTCCAGGAGGATCCGGACGCGGCCGCGCGGATGGTGGACGAGGCGCACGGTGAGGTGAAGACGGCGCTTCAGGAGCTGCGGGACCTGGCCCGGGGGATCCATCCGGCGGTGCTGACGGACCGGGGGCTGGACGCGGCGCTGTCGGCGGTGGCGTCGCGGTGCACGGTGCCGGTGCGGGTGGAGGTCGATCTGGCGGAGCGGCCGGCGCCGGCGATCGAGGGGATCGCGTACTTCACGGTGTCGGAGCTGCTGCAGAACATCAGCAAGCACGCCCGGGCGACCTGGGCGGGCGTGGAGGTGTGGCGGGCGGAGAACCGGCTGATGCTGCAGGTCGTGGACAACGGTGTGGGTGGGGCCGAGGTGTCCGAGGGGTCCGGGCTCGCGGGGCTGGCGGAGCGGCTCGGCGCGGTGGACGGGATCCTGGTGGTGGACTCTCCGGCGGGCGGGCCGACCCGGGTGACCGCGGAGCTGCCGTGGCGGGGGGCTCATGCGCGGTGACCTCCGCTCGGGGGGTTGATGCGGGGGCTGTGCCCCTGTAACCCGGCCGGCGGGTTCCTCCCTGGCCCCCTGGTCCCCGGCCTCCCCCTCCCCTCTCCCCCCCTCCCCCACCGACGCGGTCGGACGAGAAACCGGTCTCTCCCCCATCCGCCCCCCGATCCTGAAATGCTGAACCCGTCGCACGGGTGGGCGCGGAGCCGTTGTGGGCCGCGGACGGGCGGCGTGGGGCTGTGGGGAGCCGGAACATCGTGGAGGACAGGGTGCGGGTGGTCATCGCCGAGGACTCAGTGCTGCTCAGGGAGGGCCTGACCCGGCTGCTGACCGACCGGGGGCACGAGGTCGTCGCCGGGGTCGGGGACGGCGAGGCACTGATCAAGACCATCGCGGAGCTGGACGCGCAGGCGATGCTGCCGGATGTCGTGGTGGCCGATGTGCGGATGCCGCCGACCCACACCGACGAAGGCGTACGGGCGGCGGTGCAGCTGCGCAAGGCGCATCCGGGTCTGGGTGTGCTGGTGCTGTCGCAGTACGTGGAGGAGCGCTACGCCACGGAGCTGCTCGCGGGGTCCAGCCGGGGCGTCGGCTATCTGCTGAAGGACCGGGTGGCGGAGGTGCGGGAGTTCGTCGACGCGGTGGTGCGCGTGGCCGAGGGCGGTACGGCCCTGGACCCGGAGGTGGTGGCACAGCTGCTGGGCCGCAGCCGTAAGCAGGACGTGCTGGCGGGGCTCACCCCACGCGAGCGGGAGGTGCTGGGGCTGATGGCCGAGGGGCGGACGAACTCGGCGATCGCCCGGCAGCTCGTGGTCAGCGACGGAGCGGTCGAGAAGCACGTCAGCAACATCTTCCTGAAGCTGGGGCTGTCCCAGAGCGACGGGGACCACCGCAGGGTCCTCGCCGTGCTGACGTACCTCAATTCATGAAACTTCCGGCATACAGGTCAAGGTGTTTGATCGGCCCAAAGTCGTGTCCAACATGCGAATGACCCGCAGAAGGCACCCCCTGCGGTCGTAGGGTTGATCTGGGAAGGCCTGTGGGAAGGCCTGTCCCGGACAGCCGCCTCTAGGGAGGTCCAGTTCAGTGACCAGCCAGGTCAGTAGCCCAGCGGAGCACGCCGACGGAGCAGTCGTAGGAGAGCAGCGCAAAACGGGGGACGCCAAGGGCGTCCGCCGTCTGGACCGGGTGATCATCAGGTTCGCGGGGGACTCGGGTGACGGTATGCAGCTCACCGGTGACCGTTTCACCTCGGAGACCGCGTCGTTCGGCAACGACCTGTCGACGCTGCCGAACTTCCCGGCCGAGATCAGGGCACCCGCCGGAACCCTGCCGGGTGTGTCGTCCTTCCAGCTGCACTTCGCCGACCACGACATCCTGACGCCCGGTGACGCACCGAACGTGCTGGTGGCGATGAACCCGGCCGCGCTGAAGGCGAACATCGGCGACCTGCCGCGCGGCGCCGAGGTGATCGTCAACACCGACGAGTTCACCAGGCGGGCGATGCAGAAGGTGGGCTACGAGACCTCCCCGCTGGAGGACGGGTCGCTGGACGGCTACCAGCTCCATCCCGTGCCGCTGACCACGCTGACCGTGGAGGCGCTGAAGGAGTTCGACCTCACCCGCAAGGAGGCCGAGCGCAGCAAGAACATGTTCGCGCTGGGCCTGCTGAGCTGGATGTACCACCGGCCCACGGAGGGCACGGAGCGGTTCCTGAAGTCGAAGTTCGCCAAGAAGCCCGATATCGCGGCGGCCAACATCGCCGCGTTCCGGGCCGGCTGGAACTTCGGCGAGACCACGGAGGACTTCGCCGTCTCCTACGAGGTCGCCCCGGCGGCCACCGCGTTCCCGCCGGGTCTCTACCGCAACATCTCCGGCAACCTCGCCCTGTCGTACGGGCTGGTCGCCGCGAGCCGGCAAGCGGATCTGCCGCTGTACCTGGGCTCGTACCCGATCACTCCGGCGTCGGACATCCTGCACGAGCTGAGCAAGCACAAGAACTTCGGCGTGCGGACCTTCCAGGCGGAGGACGAGATCGCCGGTATCGGGGCGGCGCTGGGCGCGGCCTTCGGCGGTTCGCTGGCCGTGACCACGACCAGCGGTCCGGGTGTGGCGCTGAAGTCGGAGACGATCGGCCTGGCGGTCTCCCTGGAGCTGCCGCTGCTGATCGTGGACATCCAGCGCGGTGGCCCGTCGACCGGTCTGCCGACCAAGACCGAGCAGGCGGACCTGCTGCAGGCGATGTACGGGCGCAACGGTGAGGCGCCGGTGCCGGTGGTGGCGCCCCGCACCCCGGCGGACTGCTTCGACGCCGCGCTGGAGGCGGCCCGGATCGCGCTGACGTACCGCACCCCGGTGTTCCTGCTCTCCGACGGCTACCTCGCCAACGGCTCCGAGCCCTGGCGGATCCCGGACCTGGAGGAGCTGCCGGACCTGAAGGTGCGGTTCGCGCAGGGCCCGAACCACACGCTCGACGACGGCACCGAGGTGTTCTGGCCGTACAAGCGCGACCCGCAGACCCTGGCCCGTCCCTGGGCGATCCCGGGCACGCCGGGCCTGGAGCACCGGATCGGCGGCATCGAGAAGGAGGACGGCACGGGCAACATCTCCTACGCCCCGGCCAACCACGACTTCATGGTGCGCACCCGGCAGGCCAAGGTCGACGGCATCGACGTCCCGGACCTGGACGTGGACGACCCGGACGGCGCCCGGACCCTCGTCCTCGGCTGGGGTTCGACGTACGGGCCGATCACGGCGGCCGTGCGGCGGCTGCGCAGGGCCGGGGAGTCGATCGCGCAGGCGCACCTGCGCCACCTCAACCCCTTCCCGAGGAATCTGGGTTCCGTGCTGGAGCGTTACGACAAGGTGGTGATCCCCGAGATGAACCTCGGGCAGCTCGCCACGCTCATCCGGGCGAAGTACCTGGTCGACGCCCACTCGTACAACCAGGTCAACGGCATGCCGTTCAAGGCGGAGCAGCTCGCCGCGGCTCTGAAGGAGGCCATCGATGGCTGAGACGTCCACGCGAGGCACCGGCACCGTCGAGGCGCTTTCCCTGGTCCCCAAGGCCGAGGGCAGGCAGTCGATGAAGGACTTCAAGTCCGATCAGGAAGTGCGCTGGTGCCCTGGCTGCGGCGACTACGCCATCCTCGCCGCGGTGCAGGGCTTCATGCCCGAGCTGGGGCTGGCGAAGGAGAACATCGTCTTCGTGTCGGGCATCGGCTGCTCGTCCCGCTTCCCGTACTACATGAACACCTACGGGATGCACTCCATCCACGGCCGCGCCCCGGCCATCGCCACGGGTCTGGCCAGCTCGCGCCGGGACCTGTCGGTGTGGGTCGTCACCGGTGACGGCGACGCGCTGTCCATCGGGGGCAACCACCTGATCCACGCGCTGCGCCGCAACGTGAACCTCAAGATCCTGCTGTTCAACAACCGGATCTATGGCCTGACCAAGGGCCAGTACTCGCCCACGTCCGAGGTCGGGAAGATCACGAAGTCGACGCCGATGGGTTCGCTGGACGCGCCGTTCAACCCGGTGTCGCTGGCGATCGGCGCGGAGGCGTCGTTCGTGGCGCGGACGGTGGACTCCGACCGCAAGCACCTGACGGAGGTGCTGCGCCAGGCCGCCGCGCACGAGGGCACGGCGCTGATCGAGATCTACCAGAACTGCAACATCTTCAACGACGGCGCGTTCGACGCCCTCAAGGACAAGCAGCAGGCCGAGGAGGCCGTGATCCGGCTGGAGCACGGCGAACCGATCCGCTTCGGCAGCGACCTGGCCAAGGGTGTCGTGCGGGACCAGGCGACCGGGGACCTGAAGGTGGTCGCGGTGACGCCGGAGAACGAGGACCAGGTACTCGTGCACGACGCGCACGCCGAGTCCCCGACCACGGCGTTCGCGCTGTCCCGCCTCGCCGACCCGGACACCCTGCACCACACCCCGATCGGTGTCCTGCGCTCCGTCAGCCGGCCCGTCTACGACACCCAGATGGCCGACCAGCTGGACCATGCGGTCGAGCAGGGCGGCAAGGGCGATCTGGCCGCGCTGCTGGCGGGCGGCGACACCTGGACGGTCGTCGGCTGACCTGCCCGGAACCACACGATGAGGCCCGGGACCGCTAGGAGGCGGCCCGGGTCTCGTCGTATGTCCGGCGTGCCTTCTCCACGTCGTCCATGCGGTCGCGCGTCCACTGCGACAGGGCCCGTACCTGCTCGGCGGCCTCCCGGCCGAGGCCGGTGAGGGAGTAGTCGACACGGGGCGGGATCACGGGCTTGGCGTCGCGGTGGACGAGGCCGTCGCGCTCCAGGGTCTGCAGCGTCTGGGTGAGCATCTTCTCGCTGACACCCCGGCCGCCCCACCGGCCGATCGCCCGGCGCAGCTCGCTGAACCGGTACGGGCGGTCCAGCAGCTCGATCAGGACGAGCACACCCCAGCGGCTGGTGACGTGCTCCAGGACCAGCCTGTACGGGCAGAGCGCCTCAGCATCACTTACTCCCATGCCAGTACCTTACTTCAAAGTTGGTACTTTCCAATAGTTAGCGCCTCCCCTAGGGTTAGTGGCATCGCACCCCACAAGGAGAGTCAGTCCCATGAGCATCGTCATCACCGGAGCGACCGGAAACCTCGGCCGTCACGTCGTGGAGCAGCTGCTGGAGAAGGTCCCCGCCGAGCAGATCACCGCGGTCGTCCGCAACGCGGAGAAGGCGGCGGACCTCGCGGAGCGCGGCGTGAAGGTCGCGACGGCCGACTACAACACCCCCGCCTCGTTCGACGGCCTCTTCTCCGCCGGTGACAAGGTGCTGCTGATCTCCGGCAGCGAGGTCGACAAGGGCCGCGTACAGCAGCACAAGGTCGTCATCGACGCCGCGCAGACGGCCGGGGTCGCCCTGCTCGCCTACACCAGCGCCCCGGGCAGCCTGACCGCCGCGCTCGCCGACGACCACCGCGGCACCGAGGAGATCCTGGTGGGCTCCGGCGTGCCCTACACGCTGCTGCGCAACAGCTGGTACCACGAGAACTACACCGAGAACCTCGCCCCGGTGCTGGAGCACAACGCGGTCGTCGCCGCCGCCGGCGAGGGCAGGGTCTCCTCCGCCTCCCGCGCCGACTACGCCGCTGCCGCCGTCACCGTGCTGACCGGCGAGGGGCACGAGAACAAGACGTACGAGCTGGGCGGCGACACGGCGTGGAGCTTCGCCGAGTACGCGGCCGAGCTGAGCCGGCAGACCGGCAGGGAGATCGCGTACAGCCCCGTCTCCGCCGACGCCCTCGTCGGCATCCTGACCGGCGCGGGCCTGCCCGAGCCGTTCGCCCGGATCCTGGCCGGAGTCGACGTCTCCATCGAGAAGGGCGAGCTGGTCGTCTCCACCGGTGACCTGTCCCGCCTGGCAGGCCGTCCCACCACCCCGCTCTCCGAGGCCATCGCCGCCGCACTCAAGGGCTGAGCACCGCCGGCCGGCCCCCTCGACGCCCACCACCCCCGACTGTCATGACCGTATGCCGATACGGACATGACAGCCGGGGGTGCTCGGCGTTACCTTCGTGGTCGCGAACGACATGTGCGGAGGAGGGGCCCGTGACCGGCAAGCCGAAGGCCGAGCGGCGCATAGGACTGCTGAACGGCTTCGCGGCCTACGGGATGTGGGGGCTCGTCCCCCTGTTCTGGCCGCTGCTGAAGCCCTCCGGAGCGGTGGAGATCCTGGCCCACCGGATGGTGTGGTCGCTGGTCTTCGTCGGGGCCGCGCTGCTCGTGCTGCGCCGCTGGGCCTGGGCCGGTGAGCTGCTGCGGCAGCCTCGCAGGCTGGGCCTCATCACGATCGCGGCGACGGTCATCACCATCAACTGGGGCCTGTACATCTGGGCCGTGAACTCCGGGCACGTCGTCGAGGCCTCGCTCGGGTACTTCATCAACCCGCTGGTCACGATCGCGATGGGCGTGCTGCTGCTCAAGGAGCGGCTGCGGCCGGTGCAGTGGGCGGCGGTCGCGACCGGCTGCGCCGCGGTCGTGGTGCTGACGGTCGGCTACGGCCGGCCCCCGTGGATCTCGCTCGCCCTCGCCTTCTCCTTCGCCACGTACGGGCTGGTGAAGAAGAAGGTGAACCTCGGCGGCGTGGAGTCGCTGGCCGCCGAGACCGCGATCCAGTTCCTGCCCGCGCTCGCCTACCTGGCGTGGCTGACCGCTCAGGGCGGGTCCACCTTCACCACCGAGGGCGCGGGGCACGCGGCGCTGCTCGCCTCGGCCGGGATCGTCACCGCGCTGCCGCTGGTCTGCTTCGGCGCCGCCGCCATCCGTGTGCCGCTGTCCACCATCGGCCTGCTCCAGTACCTGACGCCGGTCTTCCAGTTCCTGCTCGGCGTCCTCTACTTCCACGAGGCGATGCCGCCGGAGCGCTGGGCCGGATTCGCACTGGTGTGGCTGGCGCTCGCACTGCTCACCTGGGACGCCCTGCGCACCGCCCGCCGGTCCGTCCGGGTGCTCACCGGCGAGATCGGCGTGCCCGCCACCGGTGCGGCGACCGGCACGCCCGGAACCGGCCGGAACGCCGAGAGCGTCACCACGGAACCGGGACCGGTGGACGCGAGGCAGTAGACCGAGGTCGGCCGAAGCGCCCAACCCGCTGGCCGGATACGCCTCTTGACGGAGAGTCAGTAGCAGCTTCACCATCCAGGCACCCCATTCACTGTGGGCTGCCCGTGGTCACCCCACGGGCTGCCCGAAGGAATTCGGAGCCCCCACATGAAGCTCTCCGTTTCCGCGCGCGCCCTGGCGGCAGCCGGCCTGGCGACCACCATGCTGCTGGCCGGCGGTGCCGTGGCCGACGCCGCGTCCGCTCCCCGAAGATCCGCCGCCGCGCCCGACATCCCCCTGGCGGGCGTCAAGGCCCACCTGTCGCAGCTGCAGTCCATCGCCACCGCCAACGGCGGCAACCGCGCGCACGGCCGGGCCGGTTACAAGGCCTCGCTCGACTACGTCAAGGCCAAGCTGGACGCGGCCGGATACACCACCGCGGTCCAGCAGTTCACCGCCTCCGGCCGCACCGGCTACAACCTGATCGCCGACTGGCCCGGCGGCGACACGAGCCGGGTCGTGATGGCCGGCTCGCACCTCGACAGCGTCTCCTCCGGGCCCGGCATCAACGACAACGGGTCCGGCTCGGCCGCGGTCCTCGAAGCGGCCCTCGCCGTGTCCCGGGCGCAGTACAAGCCCACCAAGCACCTGCGCTTCGCCTGGTGGGGAGCGGAGGAACTCGGCCTCGTCGGCTCCCGCACCTACGTCAACCGCCTCGCCACCGGCGACCGTTCGCGGATCAGCGCCTACCTGAACTTCGACATGATCGGCTCACCGAACGCCGGTTACTTCGTCTACGACGACGACCCGGCGATCGAGAAGACCTTCAAGGAGTACTTCAGCGGCATCGGCGTCCCGACGGAGATCGAGACCGAGGGCGACGGCCGCTCCGACCACGCGCCCTTCAAGAGCGCGGGGGTGCCGGTGGGCGGCCTGTTCACGGGAGCCAGCCGTGCCAAGACGGCGGCCCAGGCGGCCAAGTGGGGCGGTACGGCGGGGCGGGCCTTCGACCGCTGCTACCACTCCTCCTGCGACACCAGCGCCAACATCGACGACACGGCCCTCGACCGCAACAGCGACGCCCTCGCGTACGCGGTGTGGGAGCTGTCGGAGTAGCGGCGGTCACGCGGTACGGGCGCGTTCGGTGAGGCGGCCCATGCGGGCGCGGGCCGACTCCAGCCGTTCGGTCTCCTCGGCGGCGGGGCCGTCCCCGGCGGCGAGGTCCGCCCACAGGCCGATCAGCTCGTGCCCCAACTCCAGCCCCAGCGCCGGGTCACGGACCGCGCGCCATGCGGTGGCCGCGCTCTGCACGTTGCCGTAGGCGGTCTCCGCGTCGCCCGCGCGGTGGTGGGCACCGGCCAGGTCGAGCGACAGGCGGAAGGCGCGGACCGGGTCGCCGGCCAGATAGGCGACGTAGGCGGTGAGTTCCCCGAGCCGGAGCACCTCCGGGTGCTCCGGCCCCAGCGTCCCCGACGCCTGGGCCAGGGTCTGGTCGGCCAGTCCGGCCGCCTCGTCGATCCGGCCCTCCTTGACGGCGTCGCCGATCCGCGCGATCGGCTCCGCGAGGAGGGCCGGTGCCGTGGAGTCGCCCGGGGCACCGATCGGTTCGTCGCCGAGCACCGCCTCCGCGACGGCGTCGAAACCACGGACCGGGGCCGGCTTGGGGTCGGGGTCGGCGGTGAGCAGCTCCGCTTCGGACAGCGGCCCGGGAGCCGGGCGGTGCTTCGGCGCCGGGCCGGCTTCCGGGAGGGGCAGCGGCGGCGCGTCCATGGGCGGAGGCGGGCCGAACCGGCCGGTCGGCGGCAGGACGGTGCCGGATGGTGAGCCCGGGCCCTGGGGCGTGTCTTCGGATGTGGGCTCCGACGGCTCGTCCACGGTTCGCAGCTCGAACGTCGGCACGGAGCCGTCGGCCGGCTGCGGCTCGGGCGCCGCGGCCGGCGGGAAAGCCGAAGGCTCCCCGCGACCCGGCTCCGGAATGGGACGCAGGATGTGCGTGGGCCTGTCGCTCCGCTCGTGCTGTGCCGGGGCGGGTGGCACGGGCCCGGGCGCCCGAGCGGGCGGTTCCGGCACCGCGTCCGTCACGGGCGGTGCCGTACGGACCGGCTCGGCGGTGAAACGGCTGGAGCCGTCCGGGTCGACCTGGAGCGGGACGACGTATCCGATGCGTTCGTCGTGGACCGTGGCGAGTACGGGGTGGCCGGTGGCGAGGGCGATGTGGTGGAGGCGGTTCAGGACGGCCCGCTGGACCTCCTCGCCGGGGGCCGGGAAGACCGGGACGCCACCGACCGACGCCCCGTCGGACCCGCCCCCCACACGGACGTCGATCGGCGCCGCCGGGGTCGCCGCGTGCGCGGCCTGCTGCTGTTCCCGCTTCTTCTCGCGGCTGAGTCGAGACATCGTCCCCTCACTCGGCGTCGTACACCTACGGTCGAGTGTGTCCGCCCGCTCCGGTTTCTCACGTCACCACGGTGTCACAGGCTCGTCCCAAGGGCCGTATGCCCGTGCCATCGTTCCGTACCGCATGAAGATCGGGAACACGAGGGAGGAGAGGTGCATGCGCACAGACATGCGACAGGGGCCGGAGATCTGGATCCGCGGCCCGGTGACCAGCCCGGAGCCGGGGCCGGCGCCGGCATCCGCCCGTACCCACGCCGGGGCACGGCGCTTCTCCTGGGTCGGCACGCACGGCGGCGCGGGCGTCTCCACTCTCGCCGAGGTGTACGGCGGCCACGACAGCGGCCGGGCCTGGCCCGGGGCGGGCGGCCCCCCGTCGGTACTGCTGGTCGCGCGGACGCACGCGGCCGGACTGGACGCGGTCGCCGGCGCGGTGGAGATCTTCCGGCACGGTCAGGCTCCGCCGGGACTCGACCTCGGCGGCGTGGTCCTCGTGGCGGACGCTCCGGGCCGGCTGCCTCGCCCGCTGGCCCAGCGGGTCAAGTCCCTGGAGTCGGCGATCGACGTGTACCGCGTGCCGTGGGTGCCGTCCTGGCGGCTCGGCGAGCTGGGCAACCCGCCGCGCGAGACCGCGGCCCTGGCACGCCTGACGGGAGCGGCGCGCTGACGGCCGTGGCCCTGTCGGCCGGGGAGATCGCGGCGGCGGTACTAGCCCGGGAGCTGCGCGCTGTCGACGTGGTCGCTGCGGCGCTGGACCGGATCGAACGGGCCGACCGGGAGCTGTGCGCGTTCGTCGAGGTGTGGCGTGAGGAGGCGTTGCGGCAGGCGGGCGAGGTGGACGCACGACTTGATCGGGTTGCCGGGGCCGTCCCTCGCGAGAGTGGTGCCGGTGGCTTCGGCGGGGACGGGGCGTTCCCCGGGAATGCCACTCGTACGAGGGATGCCGTGCCTTCCGGGAGAGGCGGCTCGCTGCCGCTGGCCGGCGTTCCCCTCGCGGTGAAGGGGCGGCACGGCCTGCGCGCGGCGGGGCCGTTGCTCGCGGCCGGCTGTGTCGCGGTGGGCGCGACCTCCGTGCCCGGTCCGGGAACGCCCTGGCAGACCTGGGGGCTCGGCGCCCACGGCCGGACGGTCAACCCGTGGCGGGCCGACCGTACGCCGGGCGGCTCGTCGGCCGGGGCGGCGGTGGCGGTGGCGGCCGGGCTGGTGCCGCTGGCGACGGGCGGCGACGGGGCGGGGTCGGTGCGGATCCCGGCGGCGTGGTGCGGGGTGCTCGGCTTGAAGACGACGCGCGGGCGACTGCCCTCCGCCGACCGTACGGGGCTCGCCGTCCCCGGCGTGCTCGCCCGCTCGGCTTCGGACGCGGCGAGCTGGTGGGAGGTGATGGCCCGGGAGGCGGTGGCGGCCCGCACGTCCCTTCCTGTCACCGCCCTCTGGTCGCCCGACCTGGGTTTCGCCGAACCCGACCCGGAGCCCGTAGCTCTCGCCCGGGCGGCGGTGGATCGGCTAGAGGCGGCGGGTGTCGTGCGCCTGGTGCGGCCGCGGGTGCCGCCCCGGCTCGTGGACCCGGGGCCCGCCTGGCTCGCCCTGCGCACACCCGGTGCCGATCTGGCAGATGCCCACCGCGTCCGTGCGGAGAACGACCGGCGGCTGGCCGCGCTGTTCGCCGGTGCCGAGCTGCTGCTGACCCCCACGGCGCCCACCGCACCGCACGGCCACGAGGGGCCGGGCGACCGCTACTCCACCTCGCTCACCTGGGCGTTCAACCTCAGCGGGCATCCGGCACTGAGCCTCCCGGCGGGCTTCGGCGGCGACGGCTGCCCGGCCGGGCTGCAGTTGGTGGCACCGCACGGGCGGGAGGAGTTGCTGCTGGCCGTGGCCCGGGAGGCGGAGGCGCGCGTCGGGAGCTGACCGCCCCCTGGCCAATCTGAATGCACGCGCATATGATGCATGCGCGTGTAATTGACGTGCGCCTATCTTCTGGGGGATCCCATGGCCCGCCGTTTCCTCTTCGTCCTGGGCAGTGCCCGCTCCGACGGCAACACCGGACTGCTGGCCCGCCGGGCCGCCGAGCAACTGCCGCCGGACGTCGAACAGCAGTGGATCGACCTCACGGAGCACCCGATTCCGGATTTCGAGGACCTGCGGCACGACAGCGACCACGTCCGGCCGACCGAGGGCAACCTGGCCCTCCTGCTCGACGCCACCCTCGCCGCCACGGACATCGTGATCGCCTCGCCGCTGTACTGGTACTCGGTCTCCGCGCACACCAAGCGCTACCTGGACCACTGGTCGGGCTGGCTGCGCACACCCGGCCTCGACTTCAAGGCGACCATGGCCGGGCGCACCCTGTGGGGCGTCTCCGCGCTCGCGCACACGGAGCAGGTGGTGGCCGACCCGCTGGTCGGAACGCTCAACAACGCGGCCGCGTACCTGGGGATGCGCTTCGGCGGCGTACTGCTCGGCAACGGCAGCAAGCCCGGTGACGTGCTGAACGACACCGAGGCGCTGGCCCGCGCCAAGACGTTCTTCGAGCAGGAGGCTCCGCTCGCCCGCTTCCCGTACGAGCGGTGAGTGTGCGTGTCCCTCCCTCAGAGGGAGGGGCGATGCCTTGGTGGCGCCGATGGCGGCGTCCGCGGCCTTGCGGGCCATCGTGCTGTTGGAAGGAAACCGGGGCTTGAAGTCCTCCACGGCGATGGCGTCGTGGTCGCGGACCACCTACCGGAGCCGTTGGGGCCGAGGAAACCGAAGACGCTGCCCGCCGGGACGGTCAGGTCCAGACCGTCGACGGCGAACCGCCCGCCGCGTAGCGCCTGGTGAGCCCACGGGTGTCGACGGCCGGTCCCCCGGCCTGCTCGCCCCGCTGCCCCGGCTCCGTGGCGGACGGTTCGCCCATTCGGTTTCCTCGTTCTCTCGGTGCCCCGTGGCGGTGCGGGGGTTACTTCCCGGCGTCCGCCGCCTTCACGAGGGCGTCCTTGGTGACCATGCCCACGTAGACCTTGCCGTCGTCGGTGATCAGCGCGTTGACCAGGCGGGTCGAGAAGACCGTGCCCGAGCCGAACTTGCCGGTGACCTTGTCGCCGAGCGAGTTCACGAAGCCGCCGAGGTCACCGCCGGCCTCCCCGGAGGGCACGCCGCCCTCGCCGCCGGTGTCGAAGGCGGCTATGGCGTTCCAGCCCTCGCCGATGGTCTTCATGCCGTCGAGGCCTTCGAGGCCCCCGCCGAGGTCCTCCTCGGACTTGGCAGCCCGCTTGGGCGCCTTGTCCGTCTTGGCGGGGGCGCCGGCGCGGACGTCGGCGGGGACGTCCTTCTCCTCGGTGACCTTCGCCCCCTTCGGCGGGGTGAAGTCGAAGGTCGAGGCGGCCGGCTTGGCGAAGCTGACCTGGGTGAAGCCCGCGTCGACGACGGCGGCGCCGCCGCTCGCCGGGGTCAGCGTGAACTTCAGCGGCATACCGGTCTTCGCGTCGACGGCCACGGTGACCGCGCCCACCGTCGAGCCGGACTGCTTCGGCTTGATGAGCAGCTTGTAGGCGTCCCGGTCGGCGACCCGGGCGGTGCCGTCCACGGTCACGGAGGTCGTGTCGTCGACGGCCTTCAGGGCCTCTTCGGCGAAGTCCTTCGGCGTGGCGGGCGGTTGGGTCTTCTCGTGCTCCGGGCTGTCGGAGGCGGTGCCGTGGTAGACCTCGTTCGACTTGCTGTCGTAGCCCCAGACGTCCTTGCCGTTGTGGACGATGCTGTACTCCGCGGCGTTCTCCAGCAGCGACAGCTTCTGCCTGTCCGGGCCGTCGGCCGCGACGCGCAGGATGTGCGTGCCGGAGGCCAGTTCGGTCAGCTTGGCCGTCGGGTCGGCGGAGGAACCGCCCTGGTCCGGGCCGGCCGCACCGGACATCAGGCTGCTCTGGAGCCCGCCGAGGTCCGGCAGTCCGAGATCGGTGCTGATCTTCACCGTGCCGGACAGCTGCTGGACGTCCGACTTCCCGATCTTCTCGATCAGCTGCTGCGCGGTGATCTTCGGGAGGTCGGGGTCACCGGAGTCGGCGAGTGCGGGGACCAGGCCGATCATCGCGGCCGCCACCCCCACCACCGTGACCGGGACGACGTACCGCGCGGCTTTGCGCCGGCCGGAGCCCCGCTCGTCGGCCTCCCCGGCGGTCGTGCTGTCGTCGGATGCGTACGGTGCCATGTGTGCCCTACCTCCGTGATCGGCGGCGGCTGTCCGTGTCGTCACGCACTCGTCCCTGAGCCGCCATTCTCACCCGAACAGGTGAGGAGTGGTGTTTTCCGTGGTTTCCATCTGACCAAATCCGCCGGGGAGATACGTCAGACCTCGGGCTCAACTCCGCGTACTGCTGCGGTATGACACAAGACGGCGCCTCCTCCCCCGACCCGTAGGGGTCGTGGGAGGAGGCAGCAGGTCGCAGGGCCCTGTCCGGCCTAACCGGCCCGGTGCACCACGGCGTCGGACAGTTCCACGAGGGCCGCCTTCGCGGCGCACTCCGGCAGGGGCGCCAGGGCCGAGCGGGCGTCCTGGGCATAGCGGACGGTGTCCCGGCGGGCCTGTTCCAGGGCCGGGTGAGCCCGCAGCAGCCGCAGGGCCTCGGCGTGCCGGGCGTCGTCGGTGAGGTCGGAGTCCAGCAGCTCGCACAGGGCGAGGTCGTCCGCGAGCCCGAGCCGGGCCGCCCGCTCGCGCAGCCGCAGCACCGGCAGTGTGGCGATGCCCTCGCGCAGGTCGGTGCCGGGGGTCTTGCCGGACTCGTGGGAGTCGGAGGCGATGTCCAGGACGTCGTCCGCGAGCTGGAAGGCGACGCCGAGCCGCTCGCCGTACTGGGTCAGCACGTCCACGACCGACTCGTCGGCGCCGGACATCATCGCGCCGAACCGGCACGACACCGCCACCAGCGAGCCCGTCTTGCCGCCCAGCACGTCCAGGTAGTGCTCGATGGGGTCCCGGCCGTCCTGCGGTCCGGCGGTCTCCAGGATCTGCCCGGTCACCAGCCGCTCGAACGCCTCGGCCTGCACGCGGACCGCCTCCGGGCCGAGGTCGGCCAGGATGTGCGAGGCGCGGGCGAAGAGGAAGTCGCCGGTGAGGACCGCGACGGAGTTGCCCCAGCGGGTGTTCGCGCTCGCCACTCCGCGGCGCACCGAGGCCTCGTCCATCACGTCGTCGTGGTAGAGCGTTGCGAGGTGGGTCAGCTCCACGACCACGGCCGACGGCACGATCCCGGGTGCGTACCGGTCACCGAACTGGGCGGACAGCATCACGAGCAGCGGACGGAACCGCTTGCCGCCGGCCCGCACCAGGTGCTGGGCGGCCTCCGTGATGAAGGGCACCGCACTCTTGGTGGCCTCGAACAAGCCTTCCTCGACAGCCGCCAACCCGGCCTGGACATCGGCTTCCAGAGCCTGGTCCCGCACGCTCAGCCCGAACGGCCCGACGTCGGTCACGAGGGGTCTCCTGTCTGCTGTGTCTGCCGGTGATCACGCGGTTTGTCGATAGGTCGCTGCCATCACTCAAGTCAGCGTATCCGGTCACGTTTCGATCACCGCCAGCGCCCATGGTTACAGGCCGGGCGGTATCCGATCACGACCTCCATGTTTTCGATCGACCCATAAGAACAGACATTTATCGCCTAACCGGGAGGTAGCCAGATATACACGATTTGCCGTTTTAAGTAAGCAAATCCTCTTGGTGCACATTGCCCCACAGGCTCTTGATCAGTGAGTTCCATCACGTTAACCCCTTTGAGGTGCCACTTCGCCACCGACCTGTACCCCCTTCTCCCGAAAGCCAGTTGAGCCTTGGCTTCCGCAAAGGATCAAGCGGCCCATAACACCCATATCAAGGTCAACAGGCACAGCATGTGACTCCGGTGCTTGTTCCCGGCATGTGCTCTCGCATACGTTCCCGGCCAGTCCGGCGGACGCCGAATCCTGCCACCGCCCGGACTCCCCACACACCGACTCATCCACGCAGGGCAGGAGCGGGGGACCCAGGTACGTCGCCGGTCCGCACAGCGGCACGGCTCGGGGTGAAGCCGCGCACGGCAGCACAGCGCCGTACGCGGCCGGGCACCTCCCGGCCCGAACCCGACAGCTCACCTCGCAGGCGCCGGAGAGGACATCACCATGCCCGGACGAGGCAAGCACCGCCGCGCCAGAAGAACCAACCCGCTGACCCGAGGCGCCGTGGCCGTCGCCACCGGCGGAGCGGCCCTCACCCTCCCGCTCCTCGGGGCCACCCAGGCGAGCGCCGCCCCGCAGGCCGTGCCGCAGGCGAACCAGCCCGCCAAGTCCGTCACGTACACGGTGGCCAAGGGCGACACGCTCTACGGCATCGCGGACAAGTACGACGTCCCGGGCGGCTGGAAGCAGCTCTACAAGGACAACCGCGCCGCCGTCGGCGCCGACCCGAAGCTGATCCACCCGGGTCTGAAGCTGAAGGTGAAGACCACCGGGACCGCCGCGGCGGAGAAGGCGACCAAGTCGTCCGCGCCCGCGAAGCCGGCCGCGAAGCCCGCCGGGGGCGTCGCCCAGGCCACCCAGGCCTCCGCGAAGACCTACGCGAACAACCTCGACGGGTGGATCCGCGAGGCGCTGGACATCATGGCGCAGAACGGCATTCCGGGGTCGTACGACGGCATCTACCGCAACATCATGCGTGAGTCGTCCGGCAACCCCCAGGCGATCAACAACTGGGACTCCAACGCCGCCAAGGGCACCCCGTCCAAGGGCCTGCTCCAGGTGATCGACCCGACCTTCGCCGCCTACCACGTGCCGGGCACCGCCTACGACCCGTTCGACCCGGTCGCCAACATCACGGCGGCCTGCAACTACGCGGCCGACCGCTACGGCTCGATCGACAACGTCAACGGCCCGTACTGAGCCGCCCCGCCCAGCAGTCGCTCGAGGACGACGGCGATGCCGTCGTCCTCGTTCGACAGCGTGACCTCGTCGGCCACGGCCTTCAGTTCGGGATGGGCGTTGGCCATCGCGACACCGTGGGCGGCCCAGTCGAACATCGGGATGTCGTTGGGCATGTCACCAAAGGCGATGGTGTCCGCCGGACGCAGCCCCAGGTGCTCGGCGGCCAGTGCCAGGCCCGTCGCCTTGGTGACACCGCACGGCTGGAGCTCGACCGTGCCCGGCCCCGACATCGTCACGGTCGCCAGTGAGCCGATCACCGAGCGGGCCGTCGCCGCCAGCTCGTCGTCCGTCAGGAAGGGGTGGCGCAGCAGCACCTTGCTGATCGGCTCGCCCCACAGGTCGTCACGCCGGTCGACCCGTACCGCGGGCAGGGTCGGGTGCGGCATGAGGTAGCCCGGCTCGATCAGCGTGAGCCCGTCCACCCCGTCCTGGTCGACCGCCGCGTACACCTGCCCCACCTCGGCCTCGATCTTGCCGAGGGCGGTCTCCGCCAGTTCCCGGTCCAGCGTGATGGACCACAGCAGCCGGTCGGCGCCGGCGTCGTACACCTGCGCGCCCTGTCCGCACACCGCGAGCCCCGTGGTGCCGAGGTCGTCCAGGAGCGGCCGCACTCTCGGCGCCGGGCGGCCGGTCACCACGAGGTGCTCGGCACCGGCGTCCGCCACCCGCCCGAGCGCGGCGAGAGACCGGTCGGAGAGGGTGTCGTCGCCGCGCAGCAGCGTCCCGTCCAGGTCGGTGGCGATGAGTGCGTATGCGAGGGGTGCGGCCATGATCAGAGAATACGGACAGCGCGCCGCTTCGTTTCATCCCACGGCGGTCACCGATTGCCCGGTTGAAGGCGTCTGTACCAGTTGGCAACAGGATGGTCCGCTACCTACCCGAGAGGCCGCCTCGAGCGGTACCTTCCAAGTGTCCAGGGGGGACTTGATCGGGGGGTCGGGTTGAGCAGTGGGCGCATTCGTGTGGCCGGGGCCGGAGAGCTGGGCGAGAGGGAGAGGGAGCGCTGGCGCGCGCTGCGCGCGGCCTCCGTGGCGCCGCGCAACCCTTTCATGGAACCGGAGTTCACCGAAGCGGTGGGCCTGGTGCGGCCACAGGCTCGCGTCGCGGTGGTGTACGAGGGGCTGGAACCGGCCGGTTTCCTGCCCTACGAGCGGGGCCGGCTGGGGCAGGGCCGGGCGATCGGGCTCGGCGTCTCGGACGCGCAGGGCGCGATCCTGCGGCCGGGCCTGGACCTGACCGCGGACGAACTGCTGCGGGCCTGCTCGGTGTCCAGCTTCGCCTTCGACAACCTGGAGGCCGAGCAGCGGCTGTTCGTCCGGTACGCGGCGGAGCGGCACCCCACCTACGTCATCGACGTGGAGAAGGGCTACGACACGTACGAGTCGGTGCTGCGCGCCCAGTCGCCGAAGTTCCTCAAGACCACCCTGGCCAAGGAGCGCAGGCTGGGCCGGCAGGCCGGAGCGCTGCGGTTCGTGTTCGACGAACGCGATCCGGCCGCGCTGCGCACCCTCATGGAGTGGAAGTCGGCGCAGTACCGCAGGACGGGCCGCCGGGACCGGTTCGCGCAGGGGTGGATCACCCGGCTCGTCGGGCACCTGTCCGGGACCCGGGCGCCGGAGTGCAGCGGCACGCTGTCCGTGCTGTACGCGGGTGAACGGCCGGTCGCCGCGCACTTCGGGCTGCGTTCGGCATCGGTTCTGGCCTGCTGGTTCCCGTCCTACGACCCGGAGTTCTCGAAGTACTCGCCGGGGCTGGTGCTGCACCTGCGCATGGCCGAGGCGGCGGCCGCCGAGGGCATCGGCACGCTCGACCTGGGGCGGGGCGCGGCCGAGTACAAGGACGCGCTGAAGACGGGCGAACTGCCCGTGTACGAGGGTGCGGTGACGCGTCCGGGGGCGGGCGCGGCGCTGCACTGGCTGAGCCGCGAGCCGGCGCGCCGCGCGCACAGCTTCGTCCGCGGCAGGCCGCGGCTCGCGTCGCTGGCCGCGCGGGCGCTGAAGGGCGCGGCTCGGCTGCGCCGTGCGTGACACACGAGTGGGGGGGAGGGCGCGTGGCTCGTTCGGCCGTTGCGCAGGAGGAGATACGGCGGTTCCTGGACATCGGGGCGGTGCAGGTCGCCGAGCTGGACATCGACGGTGAGGACGCGGTGCTCAGACCGGGTCCGGGGAGTCCGCCGCTGACGCACGGCGAGGTGTTCGTGCTGGTGCGGTGGGGTGGCCGGCCCGTGGGCACGCTGCTCGGACGGGTGCCGGAGGGGGCGGACGCGCGGGCCGTGCTCGTGGAGCGGGCGCGGGCGGAGTGCGCACCGGCCCTCGCGGAGGAGCCCTGGCAGGAGCCGCCGTTCACGAGCGTCGTCGTGGCCACCCGGGAGCGGGCCGGGCAGCTGGCCCGCGCGCTGGACTCGCTGCTGGCGCAGGACCATCCGCGGTTCGAGATCGTCGTCGTCGACAACGCGCCCGTGACGAGCCGGACGCGGGAGCTGGTCGAGCGGAAGTACGCGGAGCGTGTGCGGTACGTGTGTGAGCCTGTTCCGGGGCTCGCAAGCGCGCACAACGCGGGGCTGGACGCCGTGCGCGGTGAGGTCGTCGCCTTCACCGACGACGACGTGGTCGCCGATCTGCGCTGGCTGACCGAGCTGACCGCGCCCTTCGCCGCCGACGCCGGACTCGGGTGCAGCACGGGGCTGATCCTGCCCGCGCGGCTGACCACCCCGGCCCAGGTGCTGCTGGAGAGTCACGGCGGCTTCGCGAAAGGCTTCACTCCAAGGACGTACGACCCCGCGCACCCGCCGGGCGACGAGCCGCTGTTCCCGTTCACGGCGGGGCGGTTCGGCTCGGGCGCCAACATGGCGTTCCGTACCGCCGTACTGCGTGAGGTCGGCGGTTTCGACCCGGCCACCGGTGCCGGGACGGCCGCCAGGGGCGGTGACGACCTGTACGGCTTCGTCCGCGTCCTGGCCGAGGGCCACCGGCTGCGCTACACGCCGTACGCGCTGGTGTGGCACCACCACCGGGAGACCTGGCGGGACCTGGAGACACAGGCGTACGGCTACGGGGCCGGGCTCACCGCGTATCTCACGGCGGTGCTGGTGAACCGGCCGGCGCTGCTGCCGGCCTTCCTCGCGCGGCTGCCGCGGGGACTTCGTCATGCCCGGGCGCTGACCGCCGTACGCGCGACGGAGGGGGCGGACGGGGGCGGCACGCCGGGGGACCACGACGTGCGGACGCATCCCTGGCCACGGCGGCTGTCGCGGTTGCAGCGCAGGGGCATGGCGTACGGGCCGGTCGGCTATCTGAAGGCGCGGCGGGCGCTGCGCGCGACGGCGCGGGGGGCGAGATGAGGACGGCCGGCAGCGGCGGGGCGGAGCGGGGCGCGCGGCACGGGGAGGGGCCGGCAGCCGCGGGCGATTCCGTCGCCGGTTCCGTCGCCGATTCCGTTGCCGGTTCTGTCGCCACGCCGGCGATTCCCGTCTTCCTGTACCACGCCGTGATGGACGACCCGCCCGGCTGGATAGCCGAGTTCACGGTCACGCCGAAGCAGTTCGCCGCGCATCTCGACGCGGTGGTCCGCAGCGGGCGTGCGCCCGTCACGATCAGCGCGGTCGCCGACCACCTGGCCGGCCGGGCGCCGCTGCCGCCGCGGCCCGTGCTGCTCACCTTCGACGACGGATTCGCCGATCTGCCCGGGCCCACCGCCGAGGCGCTGGCCGGCCGCTCCCTGCCGGCCACCGCCTACCTCACCACCGGCGCCATCGCCCCGGGCGGCCGCAGTCTGCTGCCGCCCGCCCCGATGATGACGCTGGCCGGGGCGTCGGCGCTGGAACGTTCCGGCATGGAGATCGGCAGCCACACCGTGACGCACGCGCAGCTCGACACC
Organism: Streptomyces djakartensis; assembly: GCF_014651075.1. Lineage (GTDB taxonomy): Bacteria > Actinomycetota > Actinomycetes > Streptomycetales > Streptomycetaceae > Streptomyces > Streptomyces djakartensis. Next base: position 584,942 of record NZ_BMWE01000001.1, read on the forward strand.
CTGCCCGGCAGGGACCTCGCGTACGAACTGCGCACCTCCAAGGCCGTGCTGGAGGACGCCCTCGGGCACGAGATCCGGCACCTCGCCTACCCGCACGGCTACAACAGCCCGCGGGTGCGGGCCATGTCGGCCCGGGCCGGCTACGAGACGGCCACCGCCGTGCGCCACGCGCTGAGCTCCGACCGCGACGAGCGGTACCGCATCGCCCGGCTCATCGTCCGGCGCACCCATACCGTCGCCGACGTCGAGGGCTGGCTGGCGGGCGCGGGGGCACGGGTCGCGCCCTACCGGGACGGGCCGAAGACGATCGCCTGGCGGTGGTACCGGCGGGCCCGCGCGGCGGTGCGGGGGCCCGAGTTCGCGGGCTGAACCCGCGGCCGTACCGGAGGACGGCCGGGCTACTCGAGCGGCTGGTTGAGGTACGGGTCGGCTACCGCCTCGCGCAGGCTTTCCCAGGCGGCGTCGTTGGCGAGGGCCAGGTCGCAGTGCGGCCCGGGGTCGCGGTGGTTCCACTGGAGGGCGGCCTTGACGCCCTCCAGGTTCTTCAGCACCCGGGGCACCTGCGCGTACCACTCGGCCTGCCGCCGCGGTCGGGACGGGTCGGCGGCGGTGCCGAACTCGGAGAGCATCAGCGGCTTGTCGTCGGAGATGTTCTTCCGGATCCACTCGTGCGTGGTGTCCTGGGTCTGCGCGAAGGTCAGCCAGCCGGTGTCGTGGCAGCGGTAGTAGTTGTACTGGTTGTAGGCGACCCAGTCGACGTAGCCGTCGCCGGGGTACATCGCCTTGATCACGTCGGCGTGGTCGAGATAGCCCGTGGTGATCCACGTCCACACCACGTTGTCGACGCCCAGTTCGCGGAACCGGTCGTGGATGTGCCGGTACGCCTTCACGTACTCGGCGGGCGTGCCGTTGGCCGGGGTGCGGGTGTCCATCTCCAGGTCGAAGGAGAGGAACACCTTCCTGCCGTAGTCCTTGATGCGCTGGGCCTGGACGTCGATGACGGTCCTGTCCAGCTCGCCGGCCGCGATCTGCCTCCAGGTCGGCTGCTGCTTCTTCGTGCCGCCCCACCACTTGCTCTCCCACGACAGCAGCAGCAGGTGGTCCTCGCCGACGCGCTGCTCCTCCGGGGTGAGGAGCCGGCCCTCCCGGCGGGTGCCTTCGGGCAGGGACATGTCGTGGTACGTGTACACGATGTCGAGCTTGCGGCCCACGCGTTCCTCGTACGCCCGCACCTTCTCGGGCAGGTTGTCCCGCTCGTGCGGCACGAAGGCGCCGAACCAGGCGCCGCAGGGAGGTTCCAGGAGGGCCGTGGGGCGGCAGTCCGCGCGGGAACCGGTGGCTCCAGGTTCCGGTCCGGAGGCGTCGCGGAGGGCGAGACCGGCGACCAGGACCGCGCTGACCACCGTGGCGGCCGCGATCAGCAGACGGCGCCGGCCCGATGCGAACAGGCCGGCGGCCGGATGCTTGCCGTCCGGCCCGGGTGTGCGGGGCCGTCCGGCCGGGTCCGGGTCGCGGCGGAAGGGACGGTGGGGACGGTTGAACCTCACTGAGCGGAACCCTTCGGTGTCCTCGGCGTCCTCTGTGTCCTCGGCGTCCTCGGCGTCGTCGGCGTCGTCGGCGGCGGGGAGGCACGCAGCGGCGGACAGAACGCGGCGAGTGTGGTCAGCAGGGTCAGCGTCAGCAGCACACGCTGCGCGCTGAAGGTGTGCGTGGCGATCAGTACGGTCGCGACGAGCAGCACGGCGCCGACGCCCAGGAACAGCACCAGCATCAGCCGCTCCAGCAGGTCGGAGTGGCGGGCGAAGTCCGGGTCGCGGCCCTCGGCGGGCCCTTCGGCGGCCCCCGCCGCCGGCGCCGGGGCGCAGATTCTGACCGCGGCCGCTCCCGGGCCGGCGGCCAGGAAGGCGACGACGGCGGCCCCCCGCAGCGGCGATCCGCCGGGCAGGGCGAGCGCGGCGAGCGCGAGCCAGCCGCCGAACGGCGGCAGCATCCGGACCACGAGTTCCTGCGGTGTCATCGCTCCCCTCCTCGGGTCTGCTTCAGTTCGTAGAGCCATCCGGCGCTGTTCTCGGCGACCAGGTGGAACCGTGGTGAGGCGGCGACGGACTTCTGGACGCGGTCCAGCTGCGCTTTCGTGAGCTGCCCGTTCATCTCGGAGTTGGCCAGCTGGCCCTGGGTGAGCAGGAAGTAGGCCCGGGCCGGCCGCTCCACCCCCGCCATGTCACCGGCGAGGGTGGCGGCCGGGTTCCTGACGATCCGGTCGACGTGACCGCGCGCGTCGTCGAGGAACCAGTAGTGGTCGACGCTCCCGTAGGAGTCGTACGCCAGGGGGTAGTTGCGGTTGGCGGCCACCACGAGCGAGCCTTCGGGAGCCTCGTCGAAGAGCTGCCGCACCAGGCGCACTTCCTGCGGCGGGAAGTAGTTGATCCGGTCCTTGCCCGAGTAGGCCGGGACGAACGCCAGGGTGCCGAGGAGCAGGGCGGTCAGCGGCACCCAGGTGCCGATACCCCGCCGGCGGCTCACGGCGGGGCCGCCGGCCTCCCTCGCGGCGGCGTCGGCGGCCGGCGTGCGGAGCGTGGGCAGCAGCGCGGCGGCGGCGAAGAACGCGGCGCCCGGCAGCATGAACAGCAGCACCCTGAAGATCATCTCGCTGCCGTAGCCGCTGGCCGCGAACATCGGCAGCGGGGCCGCCCCGATCAGCAGCAGGGGCAGTGCGCGGTGCCGCAGCACGCGCTGCCGCAGGACGCCGGCCGCCGCGAGAAGCAGGACGGCGCCGGACAGCAGCCGGGCCGCCCAGGAGGTCGCGATCGCTCCGGTGCCCGTCGGGGTGGCGCCGTAACCGGTCTCGACGTTGGCGCCCACGTCCCCGATGGAACGGATCATGTCCGGCATGGCCGCGGACAGGAACGGCAGCGCGGCCGTGAGGCACCAGGCGAGGAAGATCACGAGCGTCGTGGCCAGCGGGACCCAGTCGCGGTGGCGCCGGCTGAGGCACAGGGCGAGCAGGCAGGCCACGAGCATGCCCGGGGTGAGCTGGTGGGAGATGACGATCGCCACGATCATGACGGTGATCACCACCGTCCACACGGCCTGCCGGGGCTGCCCGCTGCGCACGGCGGACCGGCCGAAGCGGCGCAGGACGACGGCCAGGATGCCCAGGTGCAGCGCGTAGGCGACGGACTGGGGCGAGAAGTAGTCCTGCCCGACCCAGTTGGCGACGCAGAAGAGCCAGACGGCCGTCCAGATCAGCCGCCGGTCCTCGGTGAAGGTGCGGTAGATCAGCAGCAGCGGAAGGAGCAGCATCAGGCTGGAGACCAGGGGCCACCAGGCCATGAACATCGCCGACGACTCCACGCCCAGCAACCGAACCAGGGCGGCCTGGGCGGCGAAGAAGCCCGGCCACTGGTCGTAGACCGCCATGTCGCCGATCTGGTCGGCCGTCTGGAGTCCGCCGGCCGTCAGCAGATGGTCGATGACCGCGTCGTGCTTCCACGCCCAGGCGTACAGCGGGGTCGGGTAGACCACGGCCTGGGTGGCCCGCTCCATCACCAGCAGGCCGAGGACGTACGCCGCCCCCCAGCCGCCCGGCCGGCGCGGGTCGCGGACCGTGAACCAGAAGCCGGTGGTGAGCACCAGCAGCCCGGCCCAGAAGGCGGGGTGCAGCGCGGTGACCAGCCCGTAGTCGTCGAGCCGCGAGACGTCGGTGTGCCGCACCGCGTACGCCCAGAGGGCGAGCGCGGCGAGCAGCGGCACACCCGGCCAGGCGGGCGCGCGCCGTCCGGTCCGGGCGGGGGGCAGGTCGGACAGGTCCGTCACGGGCTCATGGGCAGGGCTCGACGACTCCGAGGAGGAGGGGCTGGAGGACTGGCTGGAGGTCTCGGGTGCGGTGCCGGACCGGTCCGTGCCGTCCTGGGCGGGCGTGGGTTCCGGCGTGGCTCTCTCCCGTGGAGTTGCTGGCGGACGCACGGTGGTTCCCCCCTGGCGGTTCGGCTCGGTGTGGCTCTGTTCGGCTCGGGTGACGGGTCAGTGGGCGGTCGGTCCGTCCGGTTGTCCGCGGTGCGGCTGCCACCGGACCCACGCGGCGCGACGGCAGAGCGGCAAGACCTTGACGAGTACGGCGAGTACGGCGAGTACGGCGAGCAGGGGCGGCGCGACCGGTGCGAGCGCCTCGCGCCACACCCAGCCGCCGACCGCGACGAGATACAGAACCCCCCAGCGCGCCTGCCACGGCAGCCGTCCGCCCGCGCTCGCGAGCAGCAGCCACAGCGGCACCAGGCACAGCAGTTGACAGGCCGGCGGCGCCCAGCGCAGCAGCGGCTCGGGCCCGTCGAGGCCCAGCACGTCCGCGAGGAACCCGGCGGTCTTCACATACAACGCCCCGTCCACCGGGGGCGGTTCCCGTCCGAGGGCGACCGGTGCGGCGTACAGGGCCAGCAGGGCGGCGCACAACGCCGCGCCGGGCAACCACGGTTCGCGCCGGGCGCAGAGGGTGACCGCGGCGGCGAACACCACGAGCAGCAGGCCCTGGGCGGTGAGCGACGGCAGCGGCAGGCCCGCCAGCAGCTGCCGCCCCGTCGGCTCGTTCACGGTGGTGCCGCCGAGCCAGGGCAGCTCGCGCAGCGGCGCGGAGAAGAAGACGGCGGCGACACCGAGCAGGCTCCAGAGGGCACCGCGCAGCCGCCGTTCCCGTGGCTCCTGGTCCGTGGGCTCACGGGGTGGTGGTTCGCGGGGTGGTGGTTCGCGGGTCGGACCATCCGGCCGCACGATCAGCGCCAGTGTGTCCGCCTGCAGCGCCTCACGCTCGTACCCGGGGCGCCCGATGAACAACGTGACCGTGTCCTCGTCGCCGCCCCCCTGCCGGTACGCGGCACGGCGGGCCCAGGTCGTGCCGTATCCGGCGGTGGCGTTGAGTTTCGCCCAGCGGGTGCCGTAGGCGTCGGTGACGGGCGGGCGGGCGGCGGGTGCGCTGTCGTCGTGGCGCAGGGCCGCACGCAGTCCGGCCGTGGAGACGACGGCGATCACCGTCATGCTCAGCAGCACCGCCCAGCCGGCGCCCGCGATGCCGGCCGGGGTGAACAGCGCGGCCGCGCTGCCCAGCACCAGGGCGCACATGGCCCCCTGGAGCGCGGCCAGCACCCCCGTACGCCCCTGAACGCGCAGCACGCCGATGTACAGCTCCACCACGACCCGCGGCAGCGCGCCGAGGGCGAGCAGCCGCAGCACCGTCGAGCCGTGCTCGGCGTAGTCCGGGCTGAAGGGCGTGAGGATGTACGGGGCGAACAGGACGAGCACCGCCACGACCGGGACCAGCAGCAGCGTCATGCGGCGCAGTGCGCCCCGGACGCCGTCGGCGAGTTGACGCGGGTCGTGCGAGGCGTGCGCGGTGAGGGACGAGGCCATGTTGATGGCCATGAACTCCATCGTGCCGCCGACGGTGTACGCCACGTAGAAGTAGCCGTTCTCGGCGGCGCTGAAGCGGACCGCGACCATCACCGGCAGCAGGTTGATCATCGCCAGGCTGAACAGGGCGCCCAGCGAGTCCCCGGCGAGGAAGCGGCCCATCTCGCGGAATCCGGGCGGCCGCAGATGCCGGTCGGCCGCGGACTGGCGCGGGATGAGCCTGCGGAAGATCAGCCAGCCAAGCGGCAGGGTGGAGAAGGCGATCGCCACCGCCCAGGACACGAAGATGCCGAGGACGGGCAGCGTGCCGGCGAAGACGGCCAGGAGAGCCAGTTTCCCGATCGAGAACACCGCGTTCCCGGCCGGCACCCACTCCGCCTTGCGCAATCCGGTGAGCACCCCGTCCTGGAGGGTGAGCAGCGCCCAGGCCACACACGCCGCGACGAACACCGCCCCGGCCATGGGTGTGCCCAGCGGGGCGTACGACGCTCCCCAGGCGTCCAGCGTGAGCAGGAAGACGGCGGCGGCGAGCGCCACGACCAGCGAACTCGCCGCGTACGTGCCCCACACCAGACGCCCGGTCTCCGGTCCCGCGCGGGGCACGAAGCGGACGACGGCGCCGATCATCGTGGTGGCGGTGATGCTGGCGAGCAGCCGCATCGCCGCGATGGCGGCGGAGCCCTGCCCGACGGCCTCCTCGGAGTAGTAGCGCGCGGCCACCAGCCAGAACCCCAGGCCCAGTACGGCGGACACGCCGGTGCTGAGCATGAGGAAGTAGGCGTTCTTGAACAGCGAGTCGTGGGTGGGCCCGCTGCCGGCGGGCTCCGGTCCGTCGCCGTCGGCGCGCGTGGTGGCGGGCGCGTGCACCTGGATCTCAGCCACGGTACTGACCCGGCCCTCCCGGTGCCTCGACGGGGCGTGCCCCGGACCGCTCCAGCGCCTCGACCACCGTCCGGGCCCGCAGCGGGTCCGCGGGCAGCGCGTGCCGCGCGAACCAGCGGGCCGCCTCGGGCGCCGGTGAGGGGTCGGTGAACTCCGCACCGGCGTAGTCGTCCAGCGGCGGGTCGTAGAGGTAGCCGACGACGACGCCCTGACGTGCCAGGGCCGCGATCGCCGCGTCCCGGTCCGCCACGAAGAGCGGGACGCGGAAGAGCGGCTGGGTGCCGTACGCGTCGCGCGGCTTGGCCCAGGGCGTGGACAGCAGCAGCTGCGTCCCCACGCGGCAGGCGTCGAGCACGTCGTCCAGCCGGTCGAGCCGGCGTCCGATGCGCCGCAGCCGCAGCCGGCCGGACTCCTGGCGGTAGTCGTGCATGTCGACGCGTACCCACGGGTCGTGGGCGTCGAGGCCGGGCGCCCGGGGGGCGGCCCGCGCGAGTTCGTCCGGGCGCAGGGGCATCCGGATCTCCTCGCGGTCCGCCAGCCCCAGCAGCCGGACCGCGGCCCAGGCGGCGCGCCGCAGCCGCAGCCCGCGCACCGCCGCCTCCGCGTACGGCCGGACGGCGTAGGCGAGTTCGGACGTCAGCCGATTCGGCGTGAGCAATCCGGCGCAGGTCTTCTCCACCGCGTCCCGCAGACCCGGGTCCGCCAGAGAGAGCATGCCTCCTGCCTTGGCCCCGACGTGCTTGGACAGACTGAACGCCGAAGCCTCCCCCCACGCGCCGACCGGCCGGTCCCCCACCCGGCTGCCGATGGCGTGCGCCCCGTCCTCGAACAGCGGGATCCGCAGCGCGTCGCATCTCTCCCGCAGGCGCGGCGCCGGGTCCGGGTTCCCGTACAGGTTGGTGGTGAGCACGGCCGACACCGAGCTCCACGTCTCGTCGGGCACGGCGTCGATGTCGATGGACGCGTCGAGCGGGTTCAACGGCGCCTGCACGGGGCGCAGTCCGGCCGCGAGCACGACGAAGAGGATCACGTCGTCGTTGACCGGCGACATCAGCACCCGGCCGCCCGGCGGGCACCAGTGGCGCAGCGCCACGTACAGCCCGAAACGGCACGACGGTACGTACACACATTCCCGGCCGAGCCGCGCCCGCATGGTCTCTTCCAGCCGTTTCAGCCGAGAACCATGCCGCGCCGCGCCCGGACCGGCCTCCCCAATGGCCATCCGCCCCCCAGATGTGCCGTGGGAACGCCCCCTCCCCGAGGCCTTCCGGCACCCGCCCAGAGTCGCCCCGTTCGCACCGCTCCGTCAAGATTGCGTCGACTCCGGTGGACAAGGCCATGGACGCGGCTGTGGACGCGGCTGTGGAAGCGGCTACCTCCTCGGTCCCGCGACGGCGTAGGCCGTGACGCCGACGATCGCGAGGCCCCCTGCTGTCCAGGTGGCCGCCGCCGTGCCGGCCGGCAGCAGCATCCAGGCCGCCACCTGCGCGGGCACGCCGGCCGGGGGTGGTGCGAGGAACGCGAACGAGAGCCAGCCGAACGGCAGCGCCCAGGCGTACCGGCCACCCGAGAGGGCCGCGCCCAGGGCGGCCAGTCCCGCCAGTCCGGCGCTGTCCCGGGCGACGAACGCGGTGGTTGCCAGGTCATGGCCCAGCGCCTGCAGGGTCAGCAGGACGGCGCAGACGAACGCGGCCGCGAGCAGCACGTGCGCCGCTCTGCGGGGGGCCCAGGCGATCGCCGCGGTACGGTCCAGCGCGAGGTCCTGCCCGCTGAGTCCGATCGAGACCGCCATGGCCCCCGCGGCGAGGACGAGCACGGACGGCCGCGGGTCGCCCTGCCCGGCGCCGCCGTCCCGGGCGAGTCCCCACACCGCCGCCGCGCTGACCACCACCGCGGCGAGCGACGCGGGTACCTGACGCGAGCGCGCGTACAGCACCAGCCATCTCACCGGGACTTACCGCCTTTCAGGGCCTCCAGGGGGTCGCCCTCGCAGGAGAGCGCGGCGGCCCGCATCGCGTGGATCCGCGAGAGCTGCTCGTCCCGCGGCAGCGCCCGGAGCTTGATCCACACCGGGCGGGCCTGGACCTCGACCTCGCGGCGCAGACGTGCCGACCAGGTGCCGGGCAGGGGTTCGAGGTCTCCGAGGACCCAGCCCACCGCGACGGCCTGCGCGAACTCGTCGTTGCCCAAACCGCTCCAGCCGGCGGGGGTGCACCCCGGCACCATGCCTTCGGCGATCAGGGACCGGGTCAGTTCCCGGCCCTTCGCGGCGGCGATGACGTCGTCGTCGAAGTCGAAGAGCACGGTCCTGGGGGACCACCGCGGCGTGGCGCCGTCCGGCAGTACGGCGGTGTTCTCCCGGACCGAGACCGGTGCCCGGCCGCCCAGGGAGCCGCGCAGCAGACGCAGTGCCTCCTTGCCGGGGCCCGCCAGTTCGGCGAGTCGCGCCCGGTGCGTTCTGGTCACGCATACCGGGCCGTCGCACACCGGCTCCGCGGCGGCCTCGTCGACGACGTACATCCGGCGCGGGTCGGAGGGCAGGACGAGCAGGGCGAGCAGCGCGCCCGCCAGGACGGGCGCCAGGGCCAGCAGCCGGGTGCGCGGGGTCGCGGCGACCAGCAGCGCGAAGCCCGTCGCGGCCATGCCCAGCAGCCAGATCGTCTGCCCGGCGTGCACGGCGGCGGAGAGTGTGAGCAGCGTGTCGCGCACCTCTTCCACCGCCGGTGACAGCAGGGAGATCCGATTCGGCTCCGAGACCGGGAGCCCCTCCGCCGTGGTCGTTTTCGTCCGGCCCAGCGACATGTGCATGAGAGCGGTGAACACGAAGGCGCCCATGGCGAGGGCCGGAGGGGTGAGCACGGAGGGCAGGGTGCGCCCGGCCCCCATGCCCAGTACGGATCCCGCGACGAGGGCGAGTGCTCCCACCAGGGAGATCGGCAGCCAACCGAGGTGCGTGTACTGGGTGTCGCCGAGCACGTGGACCGCGCCCACGAGGACGAGCAGCGCGAAGCCCGAGACCAGGGTGACGGCCGTCGCACCCGCCGACGCGGCCGCGCGGTGCCAGGCGGGGCGCGATGTGGTCGTCAGCAGTTCGGACATCTTCGAGCGGTGGTCGCGCAGGCCCTGCAGCGCCCCGAGTCCCACGGCCAGTGGCCACAGGTAGAACAGCAGGGCGCGGGTCCACAGCGCCAGGGGCGTCCACTGGGCGGTCCACGCCGTGGTGCCCTTCCACCACATCCCGTCCAGCAGATACAGGAAGGCCAGCGCGATCGTCAGGATCAGGGCGCCGGCCCACGGGGCGACGGAGCGTCTCAGCTCGGTGCGCAGGACACGTGAGTTCACCAGGTGCCCCTTCCTTGCTCGGGGCCCTGGAGCAGCGCCGAGTAGCCGCGTTCCAGGGGGCTGTCGCCCACGTGCTCGGGCCCGCCCGCCGCGGCGAGGTCGCCCGGGGTGCCCTGGAAGACCAGCCGGCCCTCGTCGAAGAGCACCACGTCGGTGCAGGCGGCGGCGACGTCCTCCACCAGGTGGGTCGAGACGACCACGCAGGTGTCGGTTCCCAGCTCCTGCAACAGCTGGCGCAGGCGCAGCCGTTGGGCCGGGTCCAGGCCGACGGTCGGTTCGTCCAGGAGCAGGATCGCCGGGTCGTTGACGATGGCCTGGGCGATCCCCACGCGCCGCACCATGCCGCCCGACAGGGTCTTCAGCCGCTCGTCGGCGCGGTCGGCGAGGCCGACCCGCTCCACTGCCCGCTGCACCGCGGCGGGGACGTCCGCCTTGGGGACCTCCTTCAGCCACGCCATGTACTCGACGAACTCGCGCACCGTGAAGCGCTTGTAGTAGCCGAACTCCTGCGGCAGATACCCGATCCGGCGGCGCAGCGCCCGGTGCTCGCCCCTGTCCGTCACGGACCTGCCGAGCAGTTCCAGGCTGCCTCCGGCGGGGCGCAGCACGGTGGCCAGCGCCCGGATGAGGGTGGTCTTCCCGGCCCCGTTGGGTCCCAGCAGACCGGTCACGCCGGTGCCCAGCGACAGGTCGAGCCCGTCGACGGCCAGCCGTGTGCGGCCTGCTCTCACCTTCAGCCCCGTGGCCCGGATCTGCCAGGCGTAGGGCGTCGGCGCGAGGTCGGCCGCGCTGATCGCGGACATCGAGTGGTGTTCCTTCCGGTCGGTCATCGAAGTGCTCCGGGGCCGGCGTACGCGCCCTTGCGGGCGATGACGGCACCGGTGCCGAGGGCGAGGATCAGGCCCCACACGGGCAGGCCGTCCGTGTGCAGGACGAGAGGGGTACGGCTGGTGGCCAGGGCCGGTGCGACGACCACGGCGGCCCACACCGTGATGAGCACGGCGGCGGCGCGGGTCACACCGACGACTCCTCCCAGCGCCAGGGCCGAGGAGGTGAACGCCAGGCAGGGAAGCAGCCATTGCCCGGCCGTCACCCCGGTCACCCATCCGCACGCCAGCAGGGCGGGGACGACCACGGCGAGCACCGACGCGGTACGCCGCAGCACCAGGGGAAGACCGGCCCGGGGTGTGGAGGCGGTCAGTTCGCAGGCCGGGTCCAGGCCGCGCGACCACGACGCCGCGACACCGAGCACGGGCAGGACGGGGGCGAGCAGCAGCACCAGCGGCACCCGGCCGGCGCCGGGGCCGTGCCCCGGGCCGGTGCCGGTCAGGTCGAACAGCAGGGCGAACAGGGTGACGCTCATGACCGTGGCCAGCCACGGCACCATCGTGGGGGTCAGCCACCTGGGCCACCGGGCCGGCCGGAGCCGCCGGTGGGGGGCGGTGGCGGCCAGCCGGGGCTCCAGGTCCGCCCACACGGCGTCGACCACCGCCGTCACGGCCGGTGCTCCCGCCGCGGTGGCGGCCGACAGCCGGTCGCGGCAGATCCGGCACAGCTCCAGATGGGCCTCCAGGGCCCACACCTCGTCGGCTGCGATGTGCGTGTCGCCGCGCGCGTACGCGTCGATGAGCCGCGCCGCCGCGTGTTCCGCGCTCATGCCAGGGCCCTCCGCATCTCGGTCCGTGCCCGGCGGGCACGGGTCTTGACGGTGCCCTCGGGCACGCCGAGCAGGACCGAGGTCTCCCGGACGGACAGTCCGTCGAGCACCATGGCCTGCAGTACCTGTCTGAGTTCGGGTGCCAGGCGCCGCAGCGCGTCCCCGATGTCGCCGTCGACGGTCGCCGCAAGGGCCTCCTCCTCGGCGGCGGGCGCCACGGGGTGCGCGGCCGCCGCGGGCGGCGGCTGGGCGTGGTGGGCCCTGCGGCGGAAGGCGTCGACGAGACGGCGTGCCGCGATCGTCCACAGCCAGCCGACGGCGGTCCCTCCGACCGCGGCCCCGGCGAACGCGCCCGCCGCACGCCACACCGCGAGATACGTCTCCTGCATGACCTCGGCGACGATCTGCTCGTCGGCGCAGCGGCGCCGCAGACGCACCGCCAGCCATGGCGCGGTGCGCCGGTACAGCTCCTCGAACGCCGCGCGGTCGCCTGCGGCCACCAGCCGGACGAGACGCTCCTCGTCCGGCTCGCCCGGTGCTTTCCTGACTGCTCTCACACCCGCTAGACGCCGGGTGCGGACGGCAGGTTTTCCCTTTCCCGTGATCCACGCCACACGCGAACCTGCGGGAGGCGCGTCCGGCAGGAAGGTGCCGGGAAAGGCGCACCGGGCGGTCATCCCCGGGCTCACCTGCCCCGTTCGTCCGTGTCCACCTCCTCGGCCTCTGCCCAGGAGCGGTGTGTCACCCGTAACGTGTGGCATGACCACGAACACGTGGCGACGACACGGCACACCCGAAAGCGAGGCAGCACCCGATGCCCCCCTTCGATGTCCCCGAGGGCGATCCCTTCGGTCCGCACACCCTGCCGTACGGCGTGTTCTCCCTCCCCGGCTCCTCGCACCGGGCCGTGGGTGTCCGGCTCGGCGACCACGTGCTGGACGCCGGCGCGGCGGCCCACGCCCTCGGCTCCCCGTACGCCTCCCTGCTCGCGCAGCCGACCCTCGGCCCGCTGCTGGCCGCCGGCCGCACGGCCTGGTCGGACGTTCGGCGGGCGCTGACGGCCTGGGTGACCGTGCCGTCCCACCGCGAGACCGTCGAGCCGCTCTTCCACCCCCTGTCCCAGGTGACCCTGCACCTGCCCTTCGAGGTCGCCGACTACGTCGACTTCTACGCCTCCGAGAACCACGCCCGGAACGTCGGCCGGATCTTCCGCCCCGACGCCGAGGACTCCCTGCCCCCCAACTGGAAGCACCTGCCGATCGGCTACCACGGCCGCTCCGGCACGGTCGTCGTCTCGGGCACGGACATCGCACGCCCCTCGGGCCAGCGCAAGGCGCCCACCGACGCCGCTCCCGTCTTCGGCCCGTCCGTCCGCCTGGACATCGAGGCGGAGGTCGGCTTCGTCGTCGGCGTGCCGTCGCGGCTCGGCGCGCCCGTGGCCCTCGCCGACTTCCGCGAGCACGTCTTCGGTCTCTGCCTCCTGAACGACTGGTCCGCACGCGACGTCCAGGCCTGGGAGTACGTCCCGCTCGGCCCGTTCCTCGGCAAGTCCTTCGCGACGTCGGTGTCGGCGTGGATCACCCCGCTGGACGCCCTGGAGGAAGCCCGGGTGGCCCCGCCTGCCCGCACCCACGCGCTGCTGCCGTACCTGGACGACAGCGACGAGGAACCCGGCGGCTACGACCTGCGGATCACCGTCGCCGTCAACGGCCACGTCGTCTCCGAGCCGCCCTTCTCCACCATGTACTGGACGGCCGCGCAGCAGCTGGCCCACATGACCGTGAACGGCGCCAGTCTGCGCACCGGCGACCTGTACGGCTCGGGCACGGTCAGCGGCCCGTCGGAACGGGAGCGCGGCTCGCTCCTGGAGCTGACCTGGAACGGCCGCGACCCGCTCGAACTCCCCGACGGCAAGCGGACGTTCCTGGAGGACGGCGACGTGGTGACGCTCTCGGCCTGGGCGCCCGGGCCCGACGGGGTGCGTGTGGGGCTGGGAGAGGTGACGGGGCGGGTCGTGCCCGGAGGTGCGTGAGCCCACCGAGGAGCCCGGGTCCGGCGGACCGTCGCCCGGTCCCGGTTGTTCCGATCCGCTCGACCCCTGACTCGCACCGCCCGGCACCGTCATACTGGGCGTCGGGCGGTGCGTGCGCCCGCACGCGCACGGCGCACGGCACGTCCGCCGCGCTCGTCGCGGTCACCGGCGCGCACGGCGACCGCGTCGCCCGCGCGCCCGGCGGCCGCCCTCCAGCACGACCCGTAGCCGCCCCTCTTCCGACCAGGAACCGGAGCCCGTGGCCATGACCGTCTGCCTGCTCCTGCTGAGTGTCGTCGCCGTGCTGGCCGCCGTACCCGTTCCCCGTGCGCTGACCCGGGCCGCGTGGCCCGAGCGGGAACCGGTGGTCGGGCTGTGGGTGTGGCAGTGCCTGGTCGCCACCGTCCTGCTGTGCTGCGTCACGGCACTCGCCCTGGGCGCCGCGGCCGTCTTCGGAACCGTCCGCGCCCAGCTCTTCGCCCCGGCGCCGCCCGCGGTGACCGCGGCGTACGACCTGTCCACCGCCCCGCCGTGGGCCGCCGCCCTCACCCTGCTGCTGGCCTGTGGTGCCGCCTGGACGACCGCGATGCTCGCGCGTGAACTGGTCGAGGCGCGCCGCCGCCGCGCCCGGTCCCGTGCCCATCTGCGCGAGCGCGCCCCCGATCTGCCGGCGGACCTGGGAGCCGCGCGTGGTCCCCTGCTCGTGCTGGAGGACGAGTACCCGGACGCCTGGTGGATGCCCGGCAACCCGCCCCAGCTGATCGTCACCACCGGCGCGCTGCACCGCCTCACCCGGCACCAGCTGGACGCCGTCCTCACCCACGAGCGCGGACACGCCCGCGCCCGCCACGACTGGCTGCTGCACCTGTCCACCGCCCTGGCCACCGGCTTCCCGCGGGTCCCGCTGTTCGCCCACTTCTGCGACCAGACCCACCGACTGGTCGAACTGGCCGCCGACGACACCGCCTCCCGTCGCTGCGGCCACCTGACCACGGCTCTGGCCCTGATCGAGCTCAACCAGCACCGTGGCGTGCTGTCCTGCGCCTCCAGCCACCGGCTGCTGGGCGAGCGGGTCGACCGGCTGCTGGAACCGCCGCCCCGGCTGGGCCGTCGGCACCGGGCCATGACCACCACCATGGCCGCGCTGGTACCGCTGGTGCCCCTGCTGATCGTGTTCGCGCCCGGCCTGACGGCCATGTCGTAGCCGTACCGGCCCGCCATCGGTCGTGGCGGACCGGTGGCAGATCTTGCCGCGCCACGGCCGAAACCCCCAGTTCAGTCGTCGAACCGGTCACACTCCCGGTGGCGCAACACTCCCGCAACACTACTTTCCCTATCGGATAGGTATGGTCCGATCCATGCCTACCGACCGCATCCGGGACCACGCCGGCCAGGGAGCCGCGACCACCGTCGCCGCCCACCGCGCGCGGCGCCGGCTGCGCGCCGACCGGGCGAGGCAACTGGCCGATCTGCTCCGCCGCCAGTTGCTCGCCGGCGCCTTTCCCGACGGCACCCTGCCCCACGAGTCGACCCTCGCGACCGACTACGGCGCCAGCCGCAACACGGTCCGCGAGGCACTCGACCTGCTGCGGGCCGAGGGCCTCGTGGAACGCCAACCCGGTGTGGGCACCGTGGTCGTGGCCCGCAAGTACCCGCACGGGCTCGACCGCCTGATGGGCCTCGCGGAAACCCTCCGCGAGCACGGCCGGGTCACCAACGAGGTCCGCACCATGGGCCCCGCCCCGGCACCCGCGCCGGTCGCCGAACGCCTCCACCTGGCGCCCGGCACCGACGTCCTCTACATCGAACGCCTGCGCCGCCTGGGCGGTCTGCCCCTGTCCCTCGACCTCACCTACATCCCTCTCGACATCGGCACCGAGCTGCTCGGCGCCGACCTCGAGAACACCGACGTCTTCCGCCTCCTGGAGGCCGTCACCGGCCGGCGTCTCGGCCACGCCGAGATCACCCTGGAAGCGGTCAGCGCGGACACCCACTCGGCCGCCGTGCTGGAGGCCCCGCGCGGTGCCGCCGTCCTCATGCTGGAACGCCTCACCCACCTCGCCGACGGCCGCCCCGTCGACCTCGAGTTCATCCGCTTCCGCGGCGACCGCATCACCATGAGCGGCCTGCTGCACCGGAACCGGTAACCACCCCGCTCGCGCACTCTCCCGGAGACATCCATGCCCTTGGCGCCCCAGCGGGCCGACGTGCCCGTGACCATCGACGAGTCGAAGTGCATCGACGGCTGCACGCTCTGCGTGGACATGTGCCCGCTGGACTCCCTCGCCATCGACGAGCGCAATGGCAAGGCCTACATGCACGTCGACGAGTGCTGGTACTGCGGCCCGTGCGCGGCGCGCTGCCCCACCGGAGCCGTCACGGTCAACATGCCCTATCTGCTGCGGTGAGAGGCCCGAACCACCATGTCCCGAACCACCATGTCCCGAACCACGCTGTCCCGAACCACGCTGTCCCGAATTACGACGTCCCCGACCACGACGCGACGCACAGCGGTCGCGCTGTCCGCGGTCGTCCTCCTGCTCCCGCTCAGCGCCTGCGGCGGTGACGCCGAGGCCGGCAGCGGCTCCACGGTCACCGTCACCGTCGGCTACCAGTCCCGGACGATCAACACCGTCACGGCGGGCACCCTGCTCCGCTCCCTCGGCTCCTTCGAGAAGCAGCTCGACTCGCTCGACGACGGCGTCCACTACAAGGTGGACTGGCAGGACTACGCCACCGGAGCGCCGATCACCGCCCAGATGACCGCCGGGAAGATCGACATCGGCTCGATGGGTGACTTCCCGCTGCTCATCAACGCGGCCCGCGGCAAGCAGCTGAACAGCCCCACCCACCTGGTGTCGGTCACGGGCTACAACCTGCGCGGCGGCCTCAACACCATCGTCACGGCGCCCGGTTCGAAGCTGACCTCCCTGAAGGACCTGAAGGGCAGGAAGGTCTCCACGAGCGTCGGCTCGGCCGCCGACGGCACCCTCGTCCGTGCCCTGCGGCGCGCCGGCATCGACCCGGACAGCGGCATCGAGAAGCTCAACCAGCAGCCCTCCGTCGGCGCCTCCGCCCTCACCGCTGGCAGCGCGGACGCGCTGTCCCAGTTCGTCGCGTGGCCCGGCCTGCTCGCCTACCAGGGCAAGGCGAAGGCCGTGTACGACGGCGCCCGGCTGAACCTGCCGACCTTCCACGGCGTCACCGCCCGCGAGAAGTTCGCCGAGGAGCGCCCGGCCGTGCTGGAGGCGTTCCTGAAGGCCCAGGCGCAGGCGACGGACTACCTGAACGAGCACCCGGTGGACGCCGCCGAGAAGGTCGCGAAGGCCACCGGCCTGCCCGCCGAGGTCGTCTACCTCTACAACGGCGCGCACGGCATCGCCACCTTCGACCCGGCGATCAAGCCCCAGCTCGTCTCCGCCCTGAAGAAGGACGTGCCGGTCCTCAAGTCGGCGAAACTCACCGGCGACGTGGACGTCGACTCCTTCGTCGACGACCGGTACGTGAAGAAGGCCCTCGGACCGGCGGCGTACGCCAGGCGTCTCGCCACCGAGCCCGCGCCGGCCGCGAGCGAGGCCTGGCCCAAGGGCGCCTCGAAGACCGTCACCTTCGACTCTCCCTCCGCGCTGCTGCGTTACGCCGCCGGGCACCGCGACGATCTCCGCGCCGCCTACGTCCCCGACGCCACCACCGGCACGCTGTGGTTCGCCGACAAGGCCGTGTGGGTGGCCGACGGCGACCGGCTGCTGCCCTTCGTCGCGCCCGACACCGCGCAGGCGTACGTCGCCGGACACGACGGGGCCCGCGTCGTCCCGTACGCCGACGCTCTGGAGCGGGCCTCGTGAAGCGGTACGCGCTCCGGGTGTTCTCGCTGGTCGCCGCGCTCGGCCTGTGGCAGGCGCTGACCAGCCTGAACGTCGACCTGTGGCTGCGGTTCTCGCAGTTCCCGACCGTCACCGACGTGGCCCGGGCCTTCGCCGCCCGGCTGTCCGGGCCGGACTACTGGACGGACCTCACCGACAGCCTCACCCGGATCCTCGCCGGCTTCCTGCTGGCCGCCGTCCTGGGCGTGGCCACGGGCGTGCTCGTGGCCCGCTCGCGGCTCGCCGAGGACCTGCTCGGCCCGGTGCTGGAGGTGATCCGCCCGATCCCCGCGATCGCCCTGGTCCCCGTCGCGATCCTGCTGTTCCCCTCCAACGAACAGGGCATCGTCTTCATCACCTTCACCGCCGCCTTCTTCCCGGTCCTGGTCTCCACCCGGCACGCGGTGCGGGCCCTGACCCCCGTGTGGGAGGAGGCGGTGCGCACCATGGGCGGCGGCCGGTGGCGGATCCTCGGCTCCGTCGTCCTGCCGGGCGCGCTGCCCGGGGTGTTCGGCGGCCTGTCCGTGGGCATCGGCGTGTCCTGGATCTGTGTGATCTCCGCCGAGATGATCTCCGGCCAGTACGGGGTCGGCTACCGCACCTGGCAGGACTACACCGTCGTCGACTACCCGGGCGTGTTCGTCGGCATGGTCACCATCGGCGTGCTCGGCTGGCTCACCTCCACGGCCGTGGAACTGCTGGGCCGCCGTCTGACCCGCTGGCTGCCGCGCACCGCCTATGTCCCCGGGGCCCGGCCGCCCCGGCCCGCCGGGTCCGCGCGGCCCGCGCCGGCCGCCCCCACCGCCGGGAAGGGCGGTTCCGCACCCGAGGAGGCACGCGATGAGCACCTCGTCTGAGACCGTCCCGAGCACCGTTTCGGAGACCGCCGTCGCCGCATCGCCGATCCGCGGCACCCGGCTCACCCTCACCGCGGCCCGCCTCGGCCGCCCCGGCGCCCCCGCCCTGGACGGCGTCGGCCTGGACATCGCCGCCGGTGAGATCCTCACCGTCGTCGGCCCCTCCGGCTGCGGCAAGTCGACCCTCCTGCGCACCCTCGCCGGCCTGCTGTCCCCGCTCGCCGGAGACATCACCGAGGACCGGCGCCCACTGACCGGCCCCTCGGCCGACCGCGCCCTGGTCTTCCAGGAGGACGCCCTGCTCCCCTGGCGCACCCTGCGCGCCAACGTCGAACTCCCCCTCGCCATCCGCGGTGTGCCCCGCGCCGAACGCCGGGAACAGGCCCAGGCCTGGCTGGAGCGGGTGGGACTCGCCTCGCAGGCACGGCAGTTGCCGCACCGGGTCTCCGGCGGGCAGCGCCAGCGGGCCCAGCTGGCCCGCGCCCTGGCCGGGCGGCCACGCGCCGTCCTGATGGACGAGCCGTTCGGCGCGCTCGACGCCCAGACCCGCGCGGGCATGCAGGACCTGCTCGTGGAGGTGCTCCGGGGCACGGGCGCCACCGTCGTCTTCGTCACCCACGACGTGGACGAGGCCCTGTTCCTCGGCGACCGGGTGGCCCTGCTCGGCGCGGGCGGCCTCGTGGCCGTACGGGACGTGCCCCGCCCCCGCGACCGCGGCGCGCACGACGACCCGGCGCGCCTGGCCCTGCGGCGCGACGTCCTCACCTCGCTCGGTACGTGAAAGGCACTGCGGTGACCACCTCCGTGAACCCCCCTGCGGACACCCCCCTGGCCGTCCCGTCCCTCACCGACGCCGAGGAACTGACCTGCGACGTCCTCGTCATCGGCGGCGGCACCGCCGGCACCATGGCGGCCCTGACCGCCGCCGAGCACGGCAAGGACGTGCTGCTGCTGGAGAAGGCCCACGTCCGCCACTCCGGCGCGCTCGCGATGGGCATGGACGGCGTGAACAACGCGGTCATCCCCGGCCGTGCCGAACCGGACGACTACGTCGCCGAGATCACCCGCGCCAACGACGGCATCGTCGACCAGTCCACCGTGCGCCAGACCGCCACCCGCGGCTTCGCCATGGTGCAGAGGCTGGAGTCGTACGGCGTGAAGTTCGAGAAGGACGAGCACGGCGACTACGCGGTCCGCCAGGTCCACCGCTCCGGCTCCTACGTCCTGCCGATGCCGGAGGGCAAGGACGTCAAGAAGGTGCTGTACCGGCAGCTGCGGCGGCGCGAGATGCGGGAGCGGATCCGCATCGAGAACCGGGTGATGCCGGTGCGCGTGCTCACGGCCGGCGGGCAGGCCGTGGGGGCGGCCGGCTTCAACACCCGCACCGGGCGGTTCGTCCAGGTCCGCGCGGGCGCCGTGATCCTCGCGACCGGCGCGTGCGGCCGCCTCGGCCTGCCCGCCTCCGGCTACCTCTACGGCACCTACGAGAACCCCACCAACGCGGGCGACGGCTACGCCATGGCCTACCACGCGGGCGCCGAGCTCACCGGCATCGAGTGCTTCCAGATCAACCCGCTGATCAAGGACTACAACGGCCCGGCCTGCGCCTACGTCGCCAACCCGTTCGGCGGCTACCAGGTCAACCGGCACGGCGAGCGCTTCGTCGACTCCGACTACTGGTCCGGCCAGATGATGGCCGAGTTCGCGGCGGAGGTGGCGTCCGACCGGGGCCCCGTCTACCTGAAGCTGAGCCATCTGCCCGAGGAATCGGTCTCGGCCCTGGAGTCGATCCTGCACTCCACCGAGCGCCCCACCCGCGGCACCTTCCACTCCGGCCGAGGCCACGACTACCGCACCCACGACATCGAGATGCACATCTCCGAGATCGGCCTGTGCGGCGGCCACTCCGCCTCCGGCGTCCGCGTGGACGACCACGCCCGAACGACCGTGCCCCGCCTGTACGCGGCCGGTGACCTGGCCTGCGTGCCGCACAACTACATGATCGGCGCCTTCGTCTTCGGCGACCTGGCCGGCGCGGACGCCTCGCGGTACTCGGCGTACCAGGGGGAACTGCCGCTGGAGCAGCTCCGGGAGGCGCACGAGCTGATCTACCGCCCGCTGCGCAACCCCGACGGCCCGCCCCAGCCCCAGGTCGAGTACAAACTGCGCCGCTTCGTGAACGACTACGTGGCACCGCCGAAGTCCGGTGCCCGGCTGTCGCTGGCCCTGGAGGCGTTCGAGCGGATGCGCGACGACATCGCCGCGATGGGCGCCCGCACGGCGCACGAACTGATGCGCTGCGCGGAGGTCACCTTCATCCGCGACTGCGCGGAGATGGCCGCGCGCTCCTCCCTGGCCCGCACGGAGTCCCGCTGGGGCCTCTACCACGACCGTCTCGACCATCCCGCCCGCGACGACGCGTCCTGGTTCCACCATCTCGATCTGCGCAAGTCCCCTGCCGGTGCGATGGAGTTCACGGCCCGCCCCGTGGCTCCCTATCTCGTTCCGGTCGACGGCTTCGCCCCCGTCGGCGGCGCCTCCCGTCACCTCGGCGAGGTCCACGCCGAGGACGTGGCGACGGCCGGGTCACATGAACTGGCACCGGTGGCTGCCCTGGTGGAGGCCGGGCCGGAGCGGACTCCGGGTGGCCGGGAACTGCCCTCAGCCGCCACTGCCGAAGAGTCCTCCGCCCGCCTGCTGGAACTGGTCGCGCTCGCCGACGAGGAGCCCGAACTCAGCGCCCTCCACCCCTACCTGACCGACCCCGTGCCCGCCGTCCGCCGCGAGGCGGTCGCCGTGCTCACCGAGACGCTGCCGCCGGGCACCGGCCCCGCCCTCGCCGCCGCGTTGCGTGACCCCGCCGCCGAGGTGCGTGCCGCCGCGGCCGCGTCCCTGCGCGAGCTCGTCGAGACGCTGCCGCCCGGACCCGACCTGCGCGACGGCCTGGCCGCCGCCCTGGCCGAGCCCGACCCGGTGGTCCGTGCCGCGGCGCTGGACGTCCTGCGTGCCCTGCGCCTCGGAGACGCCGTCCTGTTCGCGGGCGCCCTGGCCGACTCCGACACCGCCGTCCGGATCGAGGCCGTGCGGGCGCTGGTGTCGATCGACGCCGCCGGTGAACTGGCCGGCGCGGCCCCGGCCGACCCGTCCCGCGAGGTCCGGGTGGCGATCGCCAAGGGGCTGGCCACGGTGGGCGCCGGGCGGCTGACGGGTGACGCCCCGGCCGGCTCCGCCGCCCCGATCGAGGCGGCCCTCACCGGCCTCCTCGACGACCCCGACGCCCTGGTGCGTGCCGCGGCCTACGGGGCACTGGGCACCACCGGCTGCCCGGCGCCCCTCACCGCGCGAGCGGTGGCCGCCCTGTCCGAGACGGCCTGGCAGGTGCGGGCGGGTGCCGCCACGGCCCTGTCCGTGGCCGACCCCGAGGTCGCCGTGCCCTCCCTCGCGAAGGCCCTCGCGGACGCCAACGCCGACGTCCGCAAGGCCGCCGTCCTCGCACTGACCAGGCACGGCACCATCGAGGAGGCCCGCGCGGCGCTGGCCACGGCGACAACGGACTCCGACGCCGACGTCAGGGCGTACGCGGCACGGGCGCTGTGACCGGCGTCCGGCGCCCGGACCTGCCGCTGCCCTGACCGTGCCGGGCCGCCACGCCCGAGTCCTGCCCCGGCGCCCGGCCCTAGATCCAGTCGGGCTCCGGCTCCTCGTCGAGCTCCGGCCAGTCGTCAGGCCCGGCCGCCTCCGGGCCGGACGACTGGCCGGCGGTGGGCCCGGGTGCCGGGGCCGGTCCGGGTGCCCCGTCCATCGACGCCAGCACCTCCAGCACGCCCTCGCCGTACGTCGCGAGCTTCTTCTCGCCCACCCCGCTGATCCCGCCGAGCTCCGCCACCGACGTCGGCCACACCGTGGCGATCTCCCTCAGTGTCGCGTCGTGGAAGATCACGTACGCCGGGACGCCCTGCTCACGGGCCTGCTCCGCCCGCCAGGCGCGCAGTGCCTCGAAGGCCGGTTGCAACGCCTCGGGCAGCTCGGCGGCTGCGGTCCTCCCCTTGCGCTCGCCCCGCCCGGAACCCGAGGACGACGAGGTCCCCGGCCGGGAGGTCACCGGTTTCTTCGGCTCCTTGCGCAGCGGCACCTCCCGCTCCCGCCGCAGCACCGTCCCACTGGCCTCGGTCAGCACCAGCGTGCCGTACTCGCCCTCCACCGCGAGCAGCCCCTGGGCGAGCAACTGCCGGATGACGCCCCGCCATTCGGCCTCGGTCAGGTCGTCGCCGATACCGAACACCGACAGCTGGTCGTGATCGAACTGGATGACCTTGGCGGTCCGCTTCCCCAGCAGGATGTCGACGATCTGCACCGCGCCGAACTTCTGCCCGCGCTCCCGCTGCAGCCGCACCACCGTCGACAGCACCTTCTGGGCCGCGATCGTGCCGTCCCAGGTCTCCGGCGGGGTCAGGCAGGTGTCGCAGTTGCCGCAGCCGGACGTGTCCGGGTCCTGGCCGAAGTAGGCGAGGAGCTGGCCCCGGCGGCACTGGACGGTCTCGCACAGCGCCAGCATCGAGTCCAGGTGGGCCTGGGCCCGCCGCCGGAACGCCTCGTCGCCCTCGCCGGACTGGATGAGCTTGCGCTGCTGTATGACGTCGTTCAGCCCGTAGGCCATCCAGGCCGTGGACGGCAGCCCGTCCCGCCCGGCCCGGCCCGTCTCCTGGTAGTAGCCCTCCACCGACTTGGGCAGGTCGAGGTGGGCGACGAAGCGGACGTCCGGCTTGTCGATGCCCATGCCGAAGGCGATGGTCGCCACCACGACCAGGCCGTCCTCCCGCAGGAAGCGGGACTGGTGGGCCGCGCGCGTACCCGCGTCCAGGCCCGCGTGGTACGGCACGGCCTCGATGCCGTTGCGGCTCAGGAAGTCGGCGGTCTTCTCGACCGAGTTGCGCGACAGGCAGTAGACGATGCCCGCGTCGCCCGCGTGCTCCTCGCGCAGGAAGCCCAGCATCTGTTTCCTCGGGTCGGCCTTCGGCACGATCCGGTACTGGATGTTGGGCCGGTCGAAGCTCGCCACGAAGTGCCGGGCCGACGGCATGCCCAGCCGCTCGGTGATCTCCTGGTGCGTCGCGTGCGTGGCCGTCGCCGTGAGCGCGATCCGCGGCACGTCCGGCCAGCGCTCGCCGAGCAGGGACAGGGCCAGGTAGTCGGGCCGGAAGTCGTGGCCCCACTGGGAGACGCAGTGCGCCTCGTCGATCGCGAAGAGGGAGATCTTTCCGCGGGAGAGCAGGTCGAGCGTGCTCTGCAGCCGCAGCCGCTCCGGCGCCAGGTACAGCAGGTCAAGCTCCCCCGCCATGAACTCGGCCTCGACCATCCGCCGCTCGTCGAAGTCCTGCGTGGAGTTCATGAACCCGGCCCGCACGCCCAGCGCCCGCAGGGCGTCCACCTGGTCCTGCATGAGCGCGATGAGCGGCGAGACGACGACGCCGGTACCCGGCCTGACCAGGGAGGGAATCTGGTAGCACAGCGACTTCCCGGCCCCGGTCGGCATGAGGACGACAGCGTCACCGCCGGCCACCACGTGCTCGACGACCGCCTCCTGCTCACCCCGGAAGGCCTCGTACCCGAAGACCCGGTGCAGCGCGGCCAGCGCCTCGCTCTGCGTCACTGCCATCTCGGCGATACCGCCCGTCCCACCCATCGTCGTGCCCCCCGTACGTCGTCCTTCGACCACTGCGTCCACGATAGGGGGCGGCGCCGACAGCCCCCGGAGTTATCCACAGGCTGCCCGCGTCCTCCGCTGAGCGGGCTCGCAGCATCGCGGCCAGGAAAGCGGCTGCGGCCCGGCACCCCGAACGGGTACCGGGCCGCAGCCACACAGCGAGCGCCGCGTCAGCGCACGAACACGCCCGCCTGCCCCGCCAGATCCAGGAAGTACTGCGGCGCCACGCCGAGCACCAGCGTGACCGCCACACCGACCCCGATCGCCGTCATCGTCAGCGGCGACGGCACGGCCACCGTCGGGCCCTCCGGCCGCGGCTCGCTGAAGAACATCAGCACGATGACGCGGATGTAGAAGAACGCCGCGATCGCCGACGAGATCACACCGATGACGACGAGCGGGGCGGCCCCGCCCTCCGCCGCCGCCTTGAACACGGCGAACTTCCCGGCGAAGCCGGAGGTCAGCGGAATGCCCGCGAAGGCCAGCAGGAACACCGCGAACACCGCCGCCACCAGCGGGGACCTGCGCCCGAGCCCCGCCCACTTGGACAGGTGCGTCGCCTCACCACCCGCGTCGCGTACGAGCGTGACCACCGCGAAGGCGCCGATCGTCACGAACGAGTACGCCGCCAGGTAGAACAGGACGGACGACACCCCGTCGGGCGTGGTCGCGATGACGCCCGCGAGGATGAACCCGGCGTGCGCGATCGACGAGTACGCCAGCAGCCGCTTGATGTCGGTCTGGGTGATCGCGACGATGGCACCGCCCAGCATGGTCACGATCGCGACGGCCCACATCACCGGCCGCCAGTCCCACCGCAGGCCCGGCAGGACGACGTACAGCACCCGCAGCAGCGCGCCGAAGGCCGCCACCTTGGTCGCCGCCGCCATGAAACCGGTCACCGGGGTCGGGGCGCCCTGGTAGACGTCCGGGGTCCACATGTGGAACGGCACCGCGCCCACCTTGAACAGCAGCCCCATCACCAGCAGCGCGGCGCCGATCAGCAGCAGCACGTCGTTGCCCATGGTGCCGGCGAGCGCCGGGTTCACGTCCTGGACCGTACCGTCGACGACCTGCGCGATCGTCGCGTACGACATCGAGCCCGCGTAGCCGTACAGCAGCGCGATGCCGAACAGGGTGAACGCGGAGGCGAACGCGCCGAGCAGGAAGTACTTGACCGCCGCCTCCTGCGACATCAGCCGGTTGCGGCGGGCGAGCGCGCACAGCAGGTACAGCGGGAGGGAGAAGACCTCCAGCGCGACGAACAGCGTCAGCAGGTCGTTGGCCGCCGGGAAGATCAGCATGCCGGCGACGGCGAACAGCAGCAGCGGGAACACCTCGGTGGTGGTGAACCCGGCCTTCACCGCCGCCTTCTCGCTCTCGCTGCCCGGCACGGACGCGGCCTGGGCGGCGAAGGAGTCGACGCGGTTGCCGTCCGCCGCCGGGTCGAGGCGCCGCTCGGCGAAGGTGAACAGTCCGACCAGGCCCGCCAGCAGGATCGTGCCCTGCAGGAAGAGGGCGGGGCCGTCGACGGCGATGGCGCCCATCGCCGCGACGCGCGCCTTGGTCGTGCCGAACCCGTCGGCCGCCAGCGCGACGACCGCCGCGAAGGCGGCGGCGAGCGCGACGACGGACACGAACATCTGGACGTAGTAACGCGATTTGCGCGGTACGAACGCCTCGACCAGGATCCCGACGATCGCCGCGCCCACGACGATCAGGGTGGGCGCCAGCTGTCCGTACTCGAACTTCGGCGCGTCGATCTTGGTGATCGGTTCGGCCGCGGTTGTCCACAGGCTGTGGACGGCTGATGCGCTCACTTGGCCGCCTCCACCTCGGGCTGGGGGTCCTTCTTCTGAACGTCGGACATGGTCTGCTCCACCGCGGGGTTGACGATGTCCGTGACGGGCTTCGGGTAGACGCCCAGGAAGATCAGCAGCACGACCAGCGGGGCGACGACCACGAGTTCCCGCACCCTCAGGTCCGGCATGGCGCTGAGCTCGGGTTTCACCGGCCCCGTCATCGTCCGCTGGTACAGCACGAGGCTGTAGAGCGCGGCGAGGACGATGCCGAAGGTGGCGATGATGCCGATCACCGGATAACGCGTGAACGTGCCGACCAGGACCAGGAACTCGCTGACGAACGGGGCGAGGCCCGGCAGGGAGAGGGTGGCGAGGCTGCCGATCAGGAACATGCCGGCGAGCACCGGGGCGACTTTCTGGACTCCGCCGTAGTCGGCGATGAGCCGCGAGCCGCGCCGGGAGATCAGGAAACCCGCCACCAGCATCAGCGCGGCCGTCGAGATGCCGTGGTTGACCATGTAGAGCGTCGCCCCGGACTGGCCCTGGCTGGTCATCGCGAAGATGCCCATGATGATGAAGCCGAAGTGGGAGATCGACGCGTAGGCGATCAGCCGCTTCATGTCGCGCTGGCCGACCGCGAGCAGCGCCCCGTAGACGATGCTGATCAGCGCGAGGACGACGATCACGGGCGTCGCCCACTTGCTGGCCTCCGGGAAGAGCTGGAGGCAGAAGCGGAGCATCGCGAAGGTGCCGACCTTGTCGACGACCGCCGTGATGAGCACCGCGACCGGGGCGGTGGACTCCTGCATCGCGTTGGGCAGCCAGGTGTGCAGCGGCCACAGCGGCGCCTTCACCGCGAAGGCGAAGAAGAAGCCGAGGAACAGCCAGCGTTCGGTGTTGGTCGCCATGTCGAGCGAGCCGCCCGCTCGGGCCTCGGCGATCTCCGTCAGCGAGAAGGTCCCGGCGACGACGTACAGCCCGATCACCGCGGCCAGCATGACCAGACCGCCGACCAGGTTGTAGAGGAGGAACTTCACCGCCGCGTACGACCGTTGCGTCGCCGCCGCCTTCTCGCCGTGCTCGTGGGCACGGTCCCCGAAGCCGCCGATGAGGAAGTACATCGGGATGAGCATGGCTTCGAAGAAGATGTAGAAGAGAAAGACGTCGGTGGCCTCGAAGGAGAGGATCACCATCGCCTCGACGGCCAGGATCAGGGCGAAGAAGCCCTGCGTCGGCCGCCACCGGCTGCTGCCGGTCTCCAGCGGGTCGGCGTCGTGCCAGCCCGCGAGGACGATGAACGGGATCAGCAGCGCCGTGAGCGCGATCAGCGCCACCGCGATGCCGTCCACGCCCAGTTCGTAGCGGACGCCGAAGTCCGCGATCCAGGCGTGGGACTCGGTGAGCTGGTAGCGGTCGCCGCCCGGGTCGAAGCGGACCAGGACGGTGATCGCCAGGACGAGCGTGGCGAGCGAGAAGAGCAGTGCCAGCCACTTGGCGGCGGTGCGCCTCGCGGCCGGTACGGCGGCCGTGGCGATCGCCCCGACGGCCGGGAGCACCGCTGTCGCTGTCAGCAGAGGAAAGGACATCGGTATCAGACCGCCCTCATCAGCAGGGTCGCGGCGACGATGAGCGCCGCGCCGCCGAACATCGAGACCGCGTAGGAGCGGGCGAAGCCGTTCTGCAGCCTGCGCATCCGCCCGGAGAGGCCGCCGACCGAGGCCGCCGTGCCGTTGACGACGCCGTCGACCAGGGTGTGGTCGACGTAGACCAGGGACCGCGTGAGGTGCTCCCCGCCGCGGACCAGGACGACGTGGTTGAAGTCGTCCTGAAGCAGGTCGCGCCGGGCGGCCCGGGTGAGCAGCGAGCCGCGCGGGGCGACGGCCGGGACCGGGCGGCGGCCGTACTGGGCCCAGGCGACGGCGACGCCGATGACCATGCACGCGACCGTCGCGCTCGTGACCGTGGCGGCGCTGAGCGGCGAGTCGCCGTGGCTGTGTCCGGTGACGGGCTCCAGCCAGTGCACGAAGCGGTCGCCGATGCTGAAGACCGCACCGCCGAAGACCGACCCCACGGCCAGCACGATCATCGGGATCGTCATCACCTTGGGCGACTCGTGCGGGTGCGGCGGGGTGTACTCACCGCGCGTCTCGGCGGCGGGCTCCACGTCCGGCTGGGCCGGCGACGGCGTCGGGGCGTTGCGCCAGCGCTCCTCGCCGAAGAACGTCATCAGCATCACGCGCGTCATGTAGTACGCGGTGATGGCCGCGCCGAGCAGGGCGCAGGCGCCGAGGATCCAGCCCTCGGTGCCGCCCTTGGCGAACGCCGACTCGATGATCCTGTCCTTGGAGAAGAAGCCGGACAGGCCCGGGAAGCCGATGATGGCCAGGTAGCCGAGGCCGAAGGTGACGAACGTGACCGGCATGTACTTCCGGAGGCCGCCGTACCTCCGCATGTCCACCTCGTCGTTCATGCCGTGCATGACCGAACCGGCGCCGAGGAACAGCCCGGCCTTGAAGAAGCCGTGCGTCACCAGGTGCATGATCGCGAAGACGTAGCCGATGGGGCCGAGGCCGGCGGCGAGGACCATGTAGCCGATCTGCGACATGGTCGAGCCGGCCAGCGCCTTCTTGATGTCGTCCTTCGCGCAACCGACGATCGCACCGAACAGGAGCGTGACGGCACCGACGATGGTGACGACGAGTTGCGCGTCGGGTGCGCCGTTGAAGACGGCGCCGGAGCGGACGATCAGGTAGACGCCCGCGGTCACCATCGTCGCGGCGTGGATGAGCGCCGAGACCGGGGTCGGGCCCTCCATCGCGTCCCCGAGCCAGGACTGCAGCGGCACCTGGGCGGACTTGCCGCACGCGGCGAGCAGCAGCATCAGGGCGATGGCGGTCAGCTTGTCCTCACCGGCCGCGCCGGCGAGCCCGGCCTCGCCGTGGCCGCCGAGCACCGGCCCGAAGGCGAAGGTGCCGAACCAGAAGAACATCAGCATGATCGCGATGGACAGGCCCATGTCGCCGACGCGGTTGACCAGGAAGGCCTTCTTCGCGGCCGTGGCGGCGCTGGGCTTGTGCTGCCAGAAGCCGATCAGCAGGTAGGAGGCGAGACCGACGCCCTCCCAGCCGAGGTACAGCAGCAGGTAGTTGTCGGCGAGGACGAGGATCAGCATCGCCGCGAGGAACAGGTTCAGGTAGCCGAAGAAGCGGCGGCGCCGCTCGTCGTGCTCCATGTACCCGACCGAGTACAGGTGGATCAGCGATCCGACGCCCGTGATCAGCAGGACGAACGTCATGGACAGCTGGTCGAGCTGGAAGGCGACGTCCGCCTGGAAGCTCTCGACCGGGACCCAGCTGAACAGGTGCTGGTTCAGCTGACGGTGATCGGCGCTCTTGCCCAGCATGTCGGTGAAGAGCACGACGCCGAGGACGAAGGAGACGGCCGCGAGCAGCGTGCCGATCCAGTGGCCGACGGCGTCCAGCCGGCGTCCGCCGCACAGCAGGACCGCCGCTCCGAGCAGGGGCGCCGCGATCAGCAGCGCAATCAGGTTCTCCACGATTCTCCCGACCCCTTACAGCTTCATCAGGCTGGCGTCGTCGACCGAGGCCGAGTGGCGGGCACGAAACAGGGACACGATGATCGCGAGCCCGACGACGACCTCCGCGGCGGCGACGACCATCGTGAAGAAGGCGATGATCTGGCCGTCGAGGTTGCCGTGCATCCGGGAGAAGGCGACGAACGCGAGGTTGCAGGCGTTGAGCATGAGCTCGATGCACATGAACACCACGATCGCGTTGCGCCTGATCAGCACGCCGGTGGCGCCGATCGTGAACAACAGGGCCGCGAGATAGAGGTAGTTGACCGGGTTCATTTCGACGCCTCCTCGGGCCGCTTGAAGGTGGCCGGCGCGATGGCCTTCCGCTCCAGGCGCTCCTCGGCACGCTGCTCCAGGGCCTTGAGGTCGTTGAGCGCTTCCTGCGACACGTCCCGGATCTGGCCCCGCTCGCGCAGGGTCTTGCTGACGGTGAGGTCGGAGGGGGTGCCGTCGGGCAGCAGGCCCGCGATGTCGACCGCGTTGTGCCGGGCGTAGACACCGGGGGCCGGCAGCGGCGGCAGGTACTTGCCTTCCCGGACGCGCTGCTCGGCGAGCTCGCGCTGCGTCTTGGCGCGCTCGGTGCGCTCGCGGTGGGTGAGCACCATGGCGCCGACGGCGGCCGTGATGAGCAGGGCGCCGGTGATCTCGAAGGCGAACACGTACCTGGTGAACAGGAGCGCGGCGATGCCCTCCACGTTGCCGCCGGCGTTCGCCTGGCCGATGCCGTTGAACTCGTCCAGGGAGGCGTTGCCGATCCCGGCCGTCAGCAGGATGCCGAAGCCGAGGCCGCACAGCGCGGCCAGCCAGCGCTGGCCCTTGATGGTCTCCTTCAGGGAGTCCGCCGCGGTGACGCCGACGAGCATCACCACGAACAGGAACAGCATCATGATCGCGCCGGTGTAGACGATGATCTGCACGACGCCCAGGAAGTAGGCGCCGTTGGCGAGGTAGAACACCGCCAGGACGATCATGGTCCCGGCGAGGCAGAGGGCGCTGTGCACGGCCCTCTTCATGAGGATGGTGCCCAGGGCGCCGAGCACCGCGACGGTGCCGAGGATCCAGAACTGGACGGCCTCTCCGGTGGAGGTGGAGTAGGCGGCGAGCTGGGTGGTCATCGCCCGATCACCTTCCCTGACGCCGGCTCGGTCCCGCCGAAGGTCGAGTCGGCCTCCTGCACGACCTCGCCCTTGGAGTGGGCGACCTGCCGCTCGGTGCCGGGCGCGGCCTCGGTCACCAGGCCCCGGTAGTAGTCCTGCTCGTCCATGCCCGGGTAGATGGCGTGGGGCGAGTCGACCATGCCCTCCTCCAGGCCCGCGAGCAGCTGCTCCTTGGTGTAGATGAGGTTGGCCCGGCTGGAGTCGGCCAGCTCGAACTCGTTCGTCATCGTGAGGGCGCGCGTGGGGCAGGCCTCGATGCACAGGCCGCACAGGATGCAGCGGGCGTAGTTGATCTGGTAGACGCGGCCGTACCGCTCGCCCGGCGAGTAGCGCTCCTCGTCGGTGTTGTCCGCGCCCTCCACGTAGATGGCGTCGGCCGGGCAGGCCCACGCGCACAGTTCGCAGCCGACGCACTTCTCCAGGCCGTCCGGATGGCGGTTGAGCTGGTGCCGTCCGTGGAAGCGCGGAGCCGTGGTCTTCTGCTGCTCCGGGTACTGCTCGGTCAGCCGCTTCTTGAACATGGCCTTGAAGGTCACGCCGAAGCCGGCCACGGGGTTCATGAAACCGGGCTTGGTGTCCTTCGGTTCCTCGGCCTGCGAACGCTCGAGTTCCTCAGCCATCGGACGCCTCCTTTCCATCCGTAGATCCGCCCAGGGGTCCGTCACTCTGAGTATCGGGGCCGCCACTGACAATCAGCTCCCGCTCACCGCGCGGGCGGCGTCGCGGAACCGGTGGGAGTTCCTGTCCCGGCAGTGGCGGCACGGGGAATCCGCCCGCCATGGGGTCGAAGGCGGCGGGGGTCTCGGCCGGCCGCTCGGCCTGCCTGGACTTCTCGCGGAACATGTCCGCGACGAAGGAGAGCACCAGCAGGGCGAGCACGCCGCCGCCGACGTACAGGGCGATGTCGCCGAAGTCGTAGCCCTCGTTGCGGAAGGCCCGGACGGTCGCGACGAGCATCAGCCACACCAGGGAGACCGGGATGAGGACCTTCCAGCCGAGCTTCATCAGCTGGTCGTAGCGGACCCGCGGGAGGGTGCCGCGGATCCAGATGAACATGAACAGCAGCAGCTGGACCTTGACGGTGAACCAGAGCATCGGCCACCAGCCGTGGTTCGCGCCCTCCCAGAAGGTGCTGACCGGCCACGGTGCCCGCCAGCCGCCGAGGAACAGCGTGGTGGCGACGGCCGAGACGGTCACCATGTTGACGTACTCGGCGAGCATGAACATCGCGAACTTGATCGAGGAGTACTCGGTGTTGAAGCCGCCGACCAGGTCGCCTTCGGACTCCGGCATGTCGAAGGGGGCGCGGTTGGTCTCGCCGACCATCGTCACGATGTAGAGGACGAAGGAGAGCGGCAGCAGGACGATGTACCAGCGGTCCTGCTGCTGTTCCACGATCGCCGACGTCGACATCGATCCCGAGTAGAGGAACACGGAGGCGAAGGCGGCGCCCATCGCGATCTCGTAGGAGATCATCTGCGCGCATGAGCGCAGGCCGCCCAGCAGCGGATAGGTCGAGCCGGAGCTCCAGCCCGCCAGGACGATGCCGTAGATGCCGACCGAGGCGACCGCGAGGATGTAGAGCATCGCGATCGGCAGGTCGGTGAGCTGCATCGTGGTGCGCTGGCCGAAGATCGAGACCTCGTTTCCGGCCGGGCCGAACGGGATCACCGCGATCGCCATGAAGGCCGGGATGGCCGCGACGATCGGCGCGAGGACGTACACCACCTTGTCCGCGCGCTTGACGACGACGTCCTCCTTCAGCATCAGTTTGATGCCGTCGGCGAGCGACTGGAGCATGCCCCAGGGGCCGTGCCGGTTGGGGCCGATGCGCAGCTGCATCCAGGCGACGACCTTGCGCTCCATGACGATGGAGATCAGCACGGTCACCATCAGGAAGGCGAAGCAGAAGACCGCCTTGACGACGACCAGCCACCAGGGGTCGGTGCCGAACATCGAGAGGTCTTCAGCGGCGAGGTACGGGCTCATGCCTCCACCTCCTTGGGGGCCTCGCCGGCGGAGGTCGCCGGGCCGATGCGGACGAGGGAGCCGGGCCGCGCCCCGGTGTCGGAGGCGACGCCGCCACCGGTGGAGTTCAGTGGGAGCCACACCACCCGGTCGGGCATGTCACTGATCTGCAGCGGGAGTTCCACGACTCCCGCCGAGCCGGTCACGGCGAGCAGGTCGCCCTCCTTGACGCCCGCCTCCGCGGCGGTCGCGGACGACACACGCGCGCGTGCGGCGTGCCGCGTCCCGGCGAGTGCTTCGTCGCCCTGCTGCAGGACGCCCTGGTCGAGCAGCAGCCGGTGCCCGGCGAGCACGGCCTCCCCGGCGGCCGGGCGGGGCAGCGCGCTCGCGGTCTCCAGGGGCCCGGTGGCCCGCGGACCGTCCCAGGCGCCGAGTCGGTCGATCTCCGCGCGAATGGTGCGCAGGTCCGGGAGCCCCAGGTGGACGTCCATGGCGTCGGCCAGCATCTGCAGCACGCGCGCGTCGGTCGGCGCGAGGCGGCGAATCATCTGGTCGGGCTTGAGCGCGGCCTCGAAGAAGCGCACCCGGCCTTCCCAGTTGAGGAAGGTGCCGGCCTTCTCGGCGACCGCGGCGACGGGCAGGACCACGTCGGCCTTGCGGGTGATCTCGCTGGGCCGCAGTTCGAGCGAGACCAGGAAACCGATCTCGTCAAGGGCCGCACGCGCGCGTGCCGGGTCGGGCAGGTCGGCGATCTCCACGCCCGCCACCAGCAGGGCCTGGAGCTCGCCGGTCGCGGCGTCCTCCAGAATCCGGCCGGTGTCGCGGCCGTAGCGGTGCGGCAGTCCCGCGACGCCCCAGACGGCGGCGACCTCGTCCCGCGCGCGGGGGTCGGTGGCCGGACGTCCGCCCGGCAGCAGCGACGGCAGCGCGCCCGCCTCGATGGCGCCGCGCTCCCCGGCCCGGCGCGGGATCCACACCAGCCGGGCCCCGGTCGCCGAGGCGGTGCGGACGGCGGCGGTGAGTCCACCGGCCACGGCGGCCAGCCGCTCGCCGACGACGATCACCGAGCCCTCGGCGCGCAGCGCCTCGGCGGCGGTGGCGCCGCCGTCCTCCAGGCCGACGCCGCTCGCGAGCGCGTCCAGCCACTCGGTCTCGGTGCCGGGAGCCGCCGGCAGCAGCGTCCCGCCGGCCTTCTCCAGACCGCGCGTGGCGTGCGTGGCCAGGGAGAAGACCTTCTGTCCGTGCCGCCGCCACGCCTTGCGCAGCCGCAGGAAGACGCCGGGCGCCTCCTCCTCCGCCTCGAACCCGACCAGCAGGACCGCGGGTGCCTTCTCCAGCGCGGCGTACGTGACGCCCGTGCCGTCGAGGTCCCGGCCGCGGCCGGCGATCTGGGCGGCGAGGAAGTCGGCCTCCTCGCCGCTGTGCACGCGCGCCCGGAAGTCGATGTCGTTGGTGTCGAGCGCCACCCGCGCGAACTTGCTGTACGCGTAGGCGTCCTCGATGGTGAGGCGACCACCGGTGAGGACACCGGTGCGGCCCCGTGAGGCCAGCAGCCCCTGGGCCGCGATCTGCAGCGCCTCGGGCCAGGAGGCCGGCTCCAGCTCACCCTCGGCGTTGCGCACCAGCGGCGTCTGAAGCCGGTCCCGCTGCTGCGCGTACCGGAACGCGAACCGCCCCTTGTCGCAGATCCACTCCTCGTTGACCTCGGGGTCGTTCGCCGCGAGGCGGCGCATGACCTTGCCGCGCCGGTGGTCGGTGCGCGTGGCGCAGCCGCCGGAGCAGTGCTCGCAGACCGACGGGGAGGAGACCAGGTCGAAGGGCCGGGAGCGGAATCGGTACGCCGCCGAGGTCAACGCGCCGACCGGGCAGATCTGGATGGTGTTGCCGGAGAAGTACGACTCGAACGGGTCGCCCTCGCCGGTGCCGACCTGCTGGAGCGCGCCCCGCTCGATCAGCTCGATCATCGGGTCGCCCGCGACCTGGTTGGAGAACCGGGTGCAGCGGGCGCACAGCACGCACCGCTCACGGTCGAGCAGCACCTGCGTGGAGATCGGGACGGGCTTCTCGTAGGTCCGCTTGCGGCCCTCGAAGCGGGACTCGGCGTCGCCGTGCGACATGGCCTGGTTCTGCAGCGGGCACTCGCCGCCCTTGTCGCAGACCGGGCAGTCCAGCGGGTGGTTGATGAGCAGGAGCTCCATCACACCCTTCTGGGCCTTCTCGGCGACCGGCGAGGTGAGGTGAGTCTTCACCACCATCCCGTCCGTACAGGTGATCGTGCAGGACGCCATGGGCTTGCGCTGGCCCTCGACCTCGACGATGCACTGGCGGCACGCTCCGGCCGGGTCCAGGAGGGGGTGGTCGCAGAACCGGGGGATCTCGATGCCGAGCTGCTCTGCGGCCCGGATGACCAGGGTGCCCTTGGGCACGCTGATCTCCGCGCCGTCGATCGTCAGCGACACGAGGTCCTCCGGCGGGACCGCCGCCTCTCCCCCGCCTGAG
The DNA here is from genome assembly GCF_014651075.1 of Streptomyces djakartensis. GTDB lineage: Bacteria > Actinomycetota > Actinomycetes > Streptomycetales > Streptomycetaceae > Streptomyces > Streptomyces djakartensis. The sequence continues at coordinate 619,700 of NZ_BMWE01000001.1, forward strand.
GGAGCGTTGGTGGTCACGGTCATGCGGTCACCTCCGTGCGGTCGGCCCAGGCCGTCGACTTGGCCGGGTCGAAGGGACAGCCCCGGCCCGTGATGTGCTGCTCGTACTCCTCGCGGAAGTACTTCAGCGAGGAGAAGATCGGCGAGGCGGCGCCGTCGCCGAGGGCGCAGAAGGACTTGCCGTTGATGTTGTCGGCGATGTCGTTCAGCTTGTCGAGGTCGGACATCTGTCCCTTGCCGGCCTCGATGTCGCGCAGCAGCTGCACGAGCCAGTAGGTGCCCTCGCGGCAGGGCGTGCACTTGCCGCAGGACTCGTGGGCGTAGAACTCGGTCCAGCGCGTGACGGCTCGGACCACACAGGTCGTCTCGTCGAAGCACTGGAGGGCCTTGGTGCCGAGCATGGAACCCGCGGCGCCCACTCCTTCGTAGTCGAGGGGGACGTCGAGGTGCTCGTCGGTGAACATCGGGGTCGAGGAGCCGCCCGGCGTCCAGAACTTCAGGCGGTGTCCGGGGCGCATCCCGCCGCTCATCTCGAGCAGCTGGCGGAGCGTGATCCCGAGCGGCGCCTCGTACTGGCCGGGGCTCGCGACGTGGCCGGAGAGGGAGTAGAGCGTGAAGCCGGGTGACTTCTCGCTCCCCATCGACCGGAACCATTCCTTGCCCCGCTGCATGATCGCGGGAACCGACGCGATCGATTCGACGTTGTTCACCACGGTCGGGCACGCGTAGAGGCCCGCGACAGCGGGGAAGGGGGGACGCAGCCGGGGCTGGCCCCGGCGGCCTTCGAGCGAGTCCAGCAGCGCGGTCTCCTCACCGCAGATGTACGCGCCCGCGCCCGCGTGCACGGTGATGTCGAGGTCGAGTCCGCTGCCGAGGATGTTCTCGCCGAGGAGGCCGGCCGCGTAGGCCTCGCGCACGGCCGAGTGCAACCGCCGCAGCACGGGGACGACTTCACCACGCAGATAGATGAAGGCGTGCGACGACCTGATGGCGTAGCACGCGATGATCATGCCCTCGATGAGGCTGTGCGGGTTCGCGAGGAGGAGCGGGATGTCCTTGCACGTCCCGGGCTCCGACTCGTCGGCGTTGACGACCAGATAGTGCGGCTTGCCGTCCCCCTGGGGGATGAACTGCCACTTCATGCCGGTGGGGAAGCCCGCGCCGCCGCGCCCGCGCAGACCGGAGTCCTTGACGTAGGCGATCACGTCGTCCGGCGTCATGGCGAGCGCCTTGCGCAGCCCCTCGTAGCCGTCGTGCCGCCGGTACACGTCCAGCGTCCAGGACCTGTCCTCGTCCCAGAAGGCCGACAGCACCGGTGCGAGCAGCTTCTCGGGGCTCATGTCTTTCAGCTCGGCTGCCAAGGTCATCACTCCCCCTCCTCGGCGGTGGGCCCGGCCGGGTGGGCAGGGTCGGAGGCCGATGTGTCCTGCGGCGCGTCGTGCGAGCTCAGGTGCTCCGTCGGCGACGGGTCGTGCGGTGTCCCGGTGCGGGTCGGCTCACCGCGCGGATGCACCACGCGCGCGGGAGCGGACTCCCCCTTGGCGAGCTTCAGGCCGACCAGGGAGGCGGGGCCCGCGCTTCCCCCGGACTCGACGGCCCCTTCCCGCTCGTCGGGGAAGCCGGCCAGGACGCGGGCGGTCTCCTTGAAGGTGCACATCGGCGCCCCGCGCGTGGGCGTGACCGGCCGGCCGGCGCGCAGGTCGTCGACGAGGCGCTTGGCGGTGGCCGGGGTCTGGTTGTCGAAGAACTCCCAGTTGACCATCACGACCGGCGCGAAGTCGCAGGCCGCGTTGCACTCGATGTGCTCCAGGGTGACCTTGCCGTCGTCGGTGGTCTCGCCGTTGCCGACGCCGAGGTGCTCCTGGAGCTCCTCGAAGATCGCGTCGCCGCCCATGACCGCGCACAGGGTGTTGGTGCACACCCCGACCTGGTAGTCACCGCTCGGCCGGCGCCGGTACATGGTGTAGAAGGTGGCGACGGCGGTGACCTCGGCCGTGGTCAGGCCGAGCATGTCCGCGCAGAACCGCATGCCGGTGCGGGTCACGTGGCCCTCCTCCGACTGCACGAGGTGCAGCAGCGGCAGCAGGGCGGACCGGGAGTCCGGGTAGCGGGCGATGATCTCGCGCGCGTCGGTCTCCAGACGGGCCCGGACGTCGTCCGGGTAGGCGGGTGCGGGCAGTTCGGGCATGCCCAGGCTGACGCCCCGCTCGGAAGACGATGTGGTCACCGGTCGACGCCTCCCATCACGGGGTCGATGGACGCCACCGCGACGATGACGTCGGCGACCTGGCCGCCCTCGCACATCGCCGCCATGGCCTGCAGGTTGGTGAAGGACGGGTCGCGGAAGTGGACCCGGAAGGGGCGGGTGCCGCCGTCGGACACCACGTGCACCCCGAGTTCGCCCTTGGGTGACTCGACCGCCGCGTACGCCTGTCCCGGCGGGACGCGGAAGCCCTCGGTGACCAGCTTGAAGTGGTGGATCAGGGCCTCCATGGAGGTGCCCATGATCTTCTTGATGTGGTCGAGGGAGTTGCCGAGCCCGTCGGGGCCCAGGGCGAGCTGGGCGGGCCAGGCGATCTTCTTGTCGGCGACCATGACGGGGCCGGGCTGGAGCCGGTCCAGGCACTGCTCGACGATCCTCAGCGACTGGCGCATCTCCTCCAGCCGGATCAGGAAGCGGCCGTAGCTGTCGCAGGTGTCGGCGGTCGGGACGTCGAAGTCGTACGTCTCGTAGCCGCAGTAGGGCTGTGCCTTGCGCAGGTCGTGCGGCAGGCCGGTGGAGCGCAGGATCGGGCCGGTCGCGCCGAGCGCCATGCAGCCGGCCAGGTCGAGGTAGCCCACGTCCTGCATACGGGCCTTGAAGATGGGGTTCCCGGTGGCGAGCTTGTCGTACTCCGGGAGGTTCTTCTTCATCTTCTTCACGAACTCGCGGATCTGGTCCACCGCGCCGGGCGGCAGGTCCTGGGCGAGTCCGCCGGGGCGGATGTAGGCGTGGTTCATCCGCAGGCCGGTGATCAGCTCGTAGATGTCGAGAATGAGTTCACGATCACGGAAGCCGTAGATCATGATCGTGGTGGCGCCGAGTTCCATGCCGCCGGTGGCGATGCACACCAGGTGCGACGACAGCCGGTTCAGCTCCATCAGGAGCACGCGGATGATCGAGGCGCGGTCCGGGATCTGGTCCTCGATGCCGAGGAGCTTCTCGACGCCGAGGCAGTACGCCGTCTCGTTGAAGAACGGCGTCAGGTAGTCCATGCGCGTCACGAACGTGGTGCCCTGCGTCCACGTCCGGTACTCGAGGTTCTTCTCGATGCCGGTGTGCAGATAACCGATTCCGCAGCGGGCCTCGGTGACGGTCTCGCCCTCGATCTCCAGGATCAGGCGGAGCACGCCGTGCGTGGACGGGTGCTGCGGCCCCATGTTGACGACGATGCGCTCGTCGTCGGCGCGGGCCGCGGACTCGACGACCTCGTCCCAGTCGCCGCCCGTGACCGTGTAGACGGTGCCTTCGGTGGTCTCCCGGGGGGAGGCGTGCGATGTGCTCATGAGTACGACCTCCGCTGGTCCGGAGCCGGGATCTGGGCGCCCTTGTACTCGACGGGGATGCCGCCGAGGGGGTAGTCCTTGCGCTGCGGAAAGCCCTGCCAGTCGTCCGGCATCATGATCCGGGTCAGGGCCGGGTGGCCGTCGAAGACGATGCCGAAGAAGTCGTACGTCTCCCGCTCGTGCCAGTCGTTCGTCGGATACACCGAGAACAGCGACGGGATGTGCGGGTCGCTGTCCGGGGCGCTGACCTCCAGGCGGATCAGCCGGTTGTGGGTGATCGAGCGCAGGTGGTAGACGGCGTGCAGCTCGCGGCCCTTGTCGTGCGGGTAGTGGACGCCGCTGACGCCGGTGCACAGCTCGAAGCGCAGGGCCGGGTCGTCGCGCAGCGTGCGGGCGACGCGGACCAGGTGCTCGCGCTCGATGTGGAAGGTCAGTTCGTCGCGGTCGACGACCGTCTTCTCGATGGCGTTGTCCGGGAGCAGGCCCTGTTCCTCCAGGGCCCCCTCCAGTTCGTCGGCGACCTCGTCGAACCAGCCGCCGTAGGGGCGGGTCGCCGGTCCCGGGAGCCGGACCGAGCGGACCAGGCCTCCGTAGCCGGAGGTGTCGCCGCCGTTGTTCGCGCCGAACATGCCGCGCTGGACGCGGATCTCCTCGCCGCCCTGGCCGCGCCGGCCCGGGAGGTTCTCCGCGGAGAGGTCCTTCTCGGGGTTGACGTCGTTGCCGTTCGCGTCGCTCATCGCAGCAGCCCCTTCATCTCGATCGTGGGCAGGGCCTTGAGCGCCGCCTCCTCCGCCTCGCGGGCCGCTTCCTCGGCGTTCACGCCGAGCTTGGAGGACTGGATCTTCTGGTGGAGCTTGAGGATGGCGTCCATCAGCATCTCCGGCCGTGGCGGGCAGCCGGGCAGATAGATGTCGACCGGCACGACGTGGTCGACGCCCTGGACGATCGCGTAGTTGTTGAACATGCCGCCCGAGGAGGCGCAGACCCCCATGGAGATCACCCACTTGGGATTCGGCATCTGGTCGTAGACCTGCCGGAGCACCGGCGCCATCTTCTGGCTGACCCGCCCGGCGACGATCATCAGGTCCGCCTGGCGCGGCGAGCCCCGGAAGACCTCCATGCCGAAGCGTGCCAGGTCATAGCGTCCGGCGCCGGTGGTCATCATCTCGATGGCACAGCAGGCGAGGCCGAACGTGGCCGGGAAGACGGACGACTTGCGCACCCAGCCCGCGGCCTGCTCGACGGTGGTCAGCAGGAAGCCGCTCGGCAGCTTTTCTTCGAGTCCCATGACGTGTGGCCCCTCAGTCCCATTCCAGGCCGCCGCGCCGCCATACGTACGCGTACGCGACGAAGACGGTGAGCACGAAGAGCAGCATCTCCACGAGCCCGAAGATCCCCAGGGCGTCGAAGGTGACGGCCCAGGGGTAGAGGAAGACGATCTCGATGTCGAAGACGATGAAGAGCATCGCCGTCAGGTAGTACTTGATGGGGAAGCGCCCGCCACCGGCCGGCGTGGGGGTCGGCTCGATGCCGCACTCGTAGGCCTCGAGCTTGGCCCGGTTGTACCGCTTGGGCCCGATCAACGTGGCCATGACCACGGAGAAGATCGCAAAGCCTGCCCCGAGGGCTCCCAGTACGAGGATGGGCGCATAAGCGTTCACCGCTCCTCGCTCCTCTCAGTCGGCACTGACTGCTGGCGGTTTGCATCGGGCTCACACCCGCCCCCTCAGTCCCTCGAACCCCGCCCGCCCCGGCGAAGATCGGGAACATGTGAAGCAGGTCACAAGCCCAACCGCGTGCATCTTATGCCCGACGCTCTGTGATCTGCGACACGGGGTATTGCACAAGCTTTGTGATCTCCACCACCTGACGATCGATCATGAAGTCGGATGAGCGGTGATCTTCACACGCGAAGCGTCCGAGTGATCACGAGAGGTGACATTTTGGCCCGTCGCCGCAGGCAGGAGGGTGCGTCTCAATATCAAGAAGGTTCCCGTGCATGCAAATTGGCGGCGGACCGGATCTCTTGATATTGGCGCGTTCACACGTCAGAGGGCATGCGGAGCGGGGTGTGGACGCGTGCATTCGTTCACGATCTTCGCGAGGTCGTGATCCGGTCGTGATCCACGCCGCCCGAGGTGGTCGGCGGGGCCGCCGTTCCGTGACCTCCGCCACACCCGTGAAAGATCCATGAGAACGGGGCTTGGCCAATCAAGCCAACCGATGGTAGGTGCGGGGCAATTCGGGCGTATTGATCAAAGGCCGTGATCACAGGCCGGTCACAGCGCGCCCGCAATGTCCGTTACGGCGTCAATGAAGAGCCTCGAGCGGGGGTTTTGGGGTCCCGTTTGAACAACTGTGGCGCAGCACACGTTTCTTGAAGATATGAAGGAGCCCCTGGTACCGGTTGTTCCCATGTCCCACACCGCTCACATACGCAGCCACCGGAAACCCCGCCGCAGCGCGACCTCCACGATCGCCCTGCGCGCCGGAGTCGCCGGTGGCGTTCTCAGCATGGCAGCGGCGGGCGCGTCGGCTTCGGCGAGCGCCGCCGAGCCGGTGACGCAGACCATCGAACTGCCCACCCTGACGGCCGACCTGTCCGCTCAGGTCGCCCAGTCCGCGGCCGCCACGCAGCAGGCGGCAGCGAACTACGAACTGCGCGCCGAGCGTGACGCCGCCGCCGCCAAGGCGGCCGCGGAGGCCAAGAAGGACCTCGCCGAGGCGAAGAAGAAGGCGGAGGCCAAGAAGAAGGCCGCCGAGGCCGCCCGCAAGGCCGCCGCCGAGCGCGCCGCCCGCAGCGCCGAGCGCGCCACGCTGTCCGCCTCCACCTCCGCTTCCGCCTCCACGTCGGTGTCGGCGCCTTCCAGCGGCAGCGTCGCGACCGTCATCGCCTTCCTCAAGGCTCAGGTGGGCGACGCGTACGTCATGGGCGCCACCGGTCCCAACGCCTGGGACTGCTCCTCGCTGGTGCAGGCCGCGTACAAGCAGGTTGGTGTGGACCTGCCGCGTGTCTCCCAGGACCAGTCGATGGCCGGCACGGACGTCTCGCTCTCCAACCTCCAGGTCGGCGACATCCTCTACTGGGGTGGCAAGGGCTCCGCCTACCACGTGGGTGTCTACATCGGCGACGGCCAGTACCTGGACGCGGCCAACCCGTCCAAGGGCGTCGTCATCCAGGACCTGTCGGGCTACCCGGCGGACGGCGCGGTGCGCGTCCTCTGATCTCACGGGACCGGTCTTGAGGGCCGCTGCCTCTCCCGGGGCAGCGGCCCTCCCGTCTTCCGCGTGCCTCTCCCGACGCCCTGGCGGCGCTTCTCCAGGCCCGGCCGGGCGCGGCAGGCCCCCTGGGACGCCCGAGCCGGCCGCAGGTGCCCTCAGTGGCTTCTGGGGCTTTTCTGTGGCCGGCCCGCCGGCGTCGAAGTGGCCGGCGGGCCGGCGTCGAGGGTGCCCGGCGCCGCCTGATCAGGCCTTCGGCGCCACCTTGCTCAGGCCGTTGATGATCCGGTCCATCGCGTCGCCGCCGGTCGGGTCCGTGAGGTTCGCGAGGAGCTTCAGCGTGAACTTCATCAGCAGCGGGTGCGTGAGTCCGCGCTGGGTGGCGATCTGCATGACCTTCGGGTTGCCGATGAGCTTCACGAAGGCCCGGCCGAGCGTGTAGTAGCCGCCGTAGGTGTCCTTGAGGACGCGCGGGTAGCGCTGCAGGGCCAGCTCGCGGCCGGCCGGCGTCGACCGCGCGTGCGCCTGGACGATGACGTCGGCGGCGATCTGGCCGGACTCCATGGCGTAGGCGATGCCCTCGCCGTTGAAGGGGTTCACCAGTCCGCCGGCGTCGCCCACCAGCAACAGCCCCTTGGTGTAGTGCGGCTGGCGGTTGAAGGCCATGGGCAGGGCGGCGCCGCGGATGGGGCCGGTCATGTTGTCCGGGGTGTAGCCCCAGTCCTCCGGCATGGAGGCGCACCAGGCCTTCAGGACCTCGCGCCAGTCCAGTTCCTTGAAGGAGTCGGAGGTGTTGAGCACGCCGAGGCCGACGTTCGAGGTGCCGTCGCCCATGCCGAAGATCCAGCCGTAGCCGGGCAGCAGACGGTCCTCGGCGCCGCGGCGGTCCCACAGTTCCAGCCAGGACTCCAGGTAGTCGTCGTCGTGGCGCGGGCTGGTGAAGTACGTCCGCACCGCGACGCCCATCGGGCGGTCCTCACGGCGGTGCAGGCCCATGGCGAGGGACAGGCGGGTGGAGTTGCCGTCGGCGGCCACCACGAGCGGCGCGTGGAAGGTGACCTCGCGCTTGTCCTCGCCGAGCTTGGCGCGCACGCCGGTGATGCGGCCCGTGCGGTCGTCGACGATGGGCGCGCCCACGTTGCAGCGCTCGTGCAGCCGGGCGCCCGCCTTCTGGGCCTGCCGGGCGAGCTGCTCGTCGAAGTCGTCGCGCTTGCGGACGAGGCCGTAGTCGGGGAAGGAGGCGAGATCCGGCCAGTCGAGCTGGAGCCGCACCCCTCCGCCGATGATCCTGAGGCCTTTGTTGCGCAGCCAGCCGGCCTCTTCCGAGATGTCGATGCCCATCGCCACCAGCTGCTTGACGGCACGCGGGGTGAGGCCGTCGCCGCAGACCTTCTCGCGCGGGAACGCGGTCTTCTCCAGGAGGAGGACGTCGAGTCCCGCCTTGGCGAGGTGGTAGGCGGTCGTGGAGCCGGCCGGCCCCGCGCCCACGACGATCACATCGGCGGTGTTCTCGGAGAGGGGCTCGGTCACGTCGGTCACGGCGGGATCTCCCCAAGGTTCGGAATCTGGTGCCGGCCGGCACTGGTCATGCGCAGTCTATTCAGCCGCATCCGCCGCCCGGCTGAAGGGCCGCCCCCGGGAGCGCGACCGTCCCTTCACATCGCGTGGCCGAGTGTCACAGAAGGACGCCCGTCGCTTCCGGGTGGCGCGTAACGGGAGTTACCCTTCCCGTACCGCTGGGGGTGACATCTGTGCACATGTCCCGCAAAACACCCGAAGTGCGAGTGCCGCATCTGGTCGGCCTGATGGCCGTGGACGCGCGTGAGGCGGCCCGGACGCGGGGCCTGTCGCTCAGCGCACCGGACCGGCCCGACTTCCATCTCGCCGTCGTCGACTACGTCGTACGCCAGTACCCGCGCCCCGGAGCCGAGGTGCCGCGCGACTCGATGGTGTACGTGTGGTTCGACTTCGGCCCCGGCGAGGGCGGCGGAGGCGTGCACGAGCCGCGGATCCCGCGCCCGCCCCGGGGCGGACTCCGGCGGGAGCTGGACGAGCCGGGCGACCCGTACATGGTCACCGGTTCCCCGTGAGGGTCAGTTCTTGAAGCCCCGGTGCAGGGCGACGATCCCGCCGCTCAGGTTGCGCCAGGCCACCCGCGACCAGCCGGCCTTGCCCAGCCGCTGGGCGAGCGCGGGCTGGTCGGGCCAGGCGCGGATGGACTCGGCGAGGTAGACGTAGGCGTCGGGGTTGGAGGACACGGCCCGGGCGACCGGCGGCAGGGCGCGCATCAGGTACTCGGTGTACACGGTGCGGAAGGGCGCCCACGTCGGGTGCGAGAACTCGCAGATCACGATCCGCCCGCCGGGCCGGGTCACCCGGTGCATCTCGCGCAGGGCGGCGTCCGTGTCCTGCACGTTGCGCAGCCCGAAGGAGATGGTGACGGCGTCGAAGGTGTCGTCCCTGAAGGGGAGCCGTGTAGCGTCCCCGGCGGTGTAGGGGAGCCAGGGCTGCCGCTCCTTGCCGACCTGGAGCATCCCCTGGGAGAAGTCGCAGGGGACGACGTAGGCGCCGGTCCGGGCGAAGGGCAGTGAGGAGGTGCCGGTGCCCGCCGCCAGGTCGAGCACCTTCTGCGCGGGGCGCGCGTCGACCGCCTTGGCGACCTCCTTGCGCCATCGCCGGTCCTGGCCGAGGGACAGCACGTCGTTGGTCAGGTCGTACCGTTCCGCCACGTCGTCGAACATCGAGGCGACTTCGTGCGGCTGCTTGTCCAGGGATGCGCGGGTCACGGGGCCATTGTTGCAGTACGGCCGCCGCGCGGAGGGCCCGGCCGGAACGATCGGCCCGGACACTAGAATTTCCTCTATGCCCTGAAATCGGTACTCCTGCGAGAAACCCATCGTGAAACGTTCGCCGCCGGGGCGCGTACTAGGGGCCCATGGCCTGACCTCACGAGAACGGGAGCGTGCGCGATGCGCAGTCACCGGAAGCCGGCGGCGGCCGGGCTGGGCTGTCTGATCGCCCTCGCCACCACGGCGTGCTCCGGACAGGGCGAGGCGGCCCGCCCGGCGCCCTCGGCGCCGGCCCCGCCGAGCACCTCGCGCCCCGACGGGCCCGGCACCTCGTACGCCCCGTACGTCAGCGCCACGGATGCCGCCGGCACCGACACCGCCGGCTCCCCCACGACGTACAACCTGGCCTTCGTGCTGGCCGGCGGTGACGGGTGCACCCCGCGCTGGGACGGCACCCGTGACATCGGTGATCCGGCGGTGAAGTCCCGTATCGCGAAGCTCAAGGCGGACGGCGGCCAGGTCCGGGTCTCCTTCGGCGGTGCCTCCGGCAAGGAGCTCGCGGCGGCCTGCGACAGCGCGCCGGAACTGGCGGCGGCCTACGGCGAGGCCCTCGACGCGGCCGGTGCCACCCGGGCCGACTTCGACGTCGAGGGTGACGAACTCGCCGACTCCGCCTCCGTCGGCGTGCGTTCGAAGGCGATCGCCCTGCTCCAGAAGGAACGCACCGGTCTGGAGGTCTCGTTCACCCTCCCGGTGATGCCCCACGGCATGGGCAAGGACAGCCTGGCGCTGCTGCACTCCGCCAACGACAACGCCGTACGGGTCGCCACGGTCAACCTGATGACGATGAACTACGGCAAGTCCTACGACGGCGACATGGGCGGCTACGCCCTCGCGGCAGCGAAGGCCGCGCACAAGCAGCTGCGGAAGGTCTTCGGCACGTCGGACGCGGAGGCCTGGCGGGGCATGGCGCTCACCTCGATGATCGGCGTCAACGACGTCGACGGCGAGACCTTCACGCTCGCCGACGCGGCCGAGGTCCGTGCGTTCGCCGAGGAGAAGGGCATCGGGTGGGTGTCGATGTGGTCGGCGGCGCGGGACCGGCAGTGCCCGGACGGCACGGCCACCGACCGGGCGGCTACCGACTGCAGCGGGGTGAGGCAGAGTTCCGGGGCGTTCGCGCGGGAGTTCGCGGGCTGACCCGGTGCCGGGGGAGGCCGGCTTCAGCGCCGCCGGTGCACGAGCCGCCCCGCGCACACCGTCGCGACGCACTCCCCCGCCGCGTCGTAGACGGCGAGGTCGGCGCGGCCGGTCGGGACGATCGCGGTGTGCCGCGCACGCGGCAGGACGACGACGTCGTTGCGGTCGGCGGCGGACCGGAGTTCCGCCGAGTCGACGTACTCCTCCAGGACCGCCACCGCGCCGAGTTTCAGCACCGCGTGGACGCGTTCGCGGGGGCTCGGGGCGTCCGGGAGCGGGCCTTCGTGGACGCGGGCGGGGCCGAGCGTGCCGGGCCAGCGACGCACCCGTGCCTTCGGGAACGCCTCGCGCACGTCGGCGAGTTTCCCGACGGCGCCGATCCGGTCCCGTCCGACGACCACCGCGCCACCCTTGACGGGCTCGGAGTCCCAGGTGACGCGGACCGCGTCGGCCGTGTGAATGGTCTCCAACTCTTCTGCGCCGCCGATCGGTTGAGGGCTGATCAGTAGGGGAATCGGCTCGGGGCTCAGTTGGGGGCGAGCAGCTTCAGCTCGGGGTGAGCCGTGCCGCCCTCGATGGCCGTGGACGAGAGGTGCGAGACCACGCGGTCGTCGGCGGGGTCCATCGCCGGGTCGTCGTGGACGACGAGGTGCTCGTACGTGGTCGACCGCTGCGCGGGCACCCGGCCGGCCTTCCGGATCAGGTCGATGATCTCCAGCCGGTTGGACCGGTGCTTGGCTCCGGCGGAGGAGACGACGTTCTCCTCCAGCATGATCGAGCCGAGGTCGTCGGCGCCGTAGTGCAGGGAGAGCTGCCCGATCTCCTTGCCCGTGGTCAGCCACGAGCCCTGGATGTGGGCGATGTTGTCCATGAACAGCCGCGCGATGGCGATCATCCGCAGGTACTCGAAGATCGTCGCCTGCGTCCGGCCCTTCAGGTGGTTGTTCTCGGGCTGGTAGGTGTACGGGATGAAGGCGCGGAAGCCGCCCGTGCGGTCCTGCACGTCCCGGATCATCCGCAGGTGCTCGATGCGCTCGGCGTTGGTCTCGCCGGTGCCCATGAGCATGGTGGACGTCGACTCCACGCCCAGGTTGTGCGCGATCTCCATGATCTCCAGCCAGCGCTCGCCGGACTCCTTCAGCGGGGCGATGGCCTTGCGGGGCCGCTCGGGGAGCAGTTCGGCACCGGCGCCGGCGAAGGAGTCGAGCCCGGCGGCGTGGATGCGCTGGATGGCCTCCTCCACGCTCACCTTGGAGATCCGGGCCATGTGCTCGACCTCGGACGCCCCCAGGCTGTGGATGACCAGCTCCGGGAAGGCCTTCTTGATGGCGGAGAAGTGCTTCTCGTAGTACTCGACGCCGTAGTCCGGGTGGTGCCCGCCCTGGAACATGATCTGGGTGCCGCCCAGCTCGACCGTCTCGGCGCACCGGCGCAGGATGTCGTCCAGGTCGCGCGTCCAGCCCTTGGCGGTGTCCTTGGGGGCGGCGTAGAAGGCGCAGAAACGGCAGGCCGTGACGCAGACGTTCGTGTAGTTGATGTTCCGTTCGATGATGTACGTCGCGATGTGCTCGGTGCCCGCGTAGCGACGGCGGCGTACGGCGTCGGCGGCCGCGCCCAGCGCGTGCAGCGGGGCGTCCCGGTACAGCGCGAGCGCCTCTTCGGGGGTGATCCGCCCACCGGCGGCTGCACGGTCGAGGATGGGCTGAAGGTCGGCCTTCTCGGTCACCGGGCGTCCCTTTCGTAAGGGTTGTGGACGGACCAGGCCAGCGTACGCCAGCCCTACGGACCGCTGGACGTCAGGCCGTCAGGGCCCCGGCCAGCAGTCCCAGGAAGGCGCCCGTGATCAGGAACGGCCCGAAGGCGATCGCCGTCTTGCGGTCGGCCCGCCGGGCGACGACGAGGGCGCCGCCGTACAGCGCGCCCAGCAGGAACCCGGCGAACGTGCCGAGCATCACGGTCGGCCAGCCGTACCAGCCGAGTACCGCTCCCGTGCCCAGGGCGAGCTTGACGTCGCCGAAGCCCATTCCCGCGGGGTTGATGAGGAACAGCGCGAAGTAGCCGCCGCCCAGCGCGAGCGAGCCGAGCAGGGCGGTCGTCCACTGCCCCGCGTGCTCCGGCACGAGCGCGGTGAGGCCGAGCAGGGCGAGTGCGGCTCCGGCGAACGGGAGGGTGAGCGGGTCGGGCAGCCGCCGCACCCGGAAGTCGACGACCGTCAGCAGCACCCCGACGGGTGCGAGCAGCAGCCACACGCCCAGCTCGGGCCGGGTACCGGTGGCGGCGGCGAGGGCGGCGCAGACCAGGGCGGTGGCGATCACCAGTGGTGTCGTTCGCGGCCCGTACCCGGCCTTCTCGCACTCCGGGCAGGAGGCCCGTCCCAGCCAGCCCTCGATGGCATGGCCGCCGGGGCACCGCTGGTGCCACGGCTCCCCCGAGGGGGCCGAGAACCGGTAGGCCGCGCGCGGCAGGAACGCGCCCGCCGCCGCGCCCCACAGCGCGGCGGCGACGGCCAGTGACGAGGTGCTCATCCCACTTGGGCCATCGTCGACGAGCTCGATGCGCGGCGTCGTGGCATGGCGGGTGTCCTGGGGTCGTATCCGGTGCGGAGTGGGGCGGGTTGTGGAGAAGAGGCGTGCCGCCGAGCCTACGAGATTTGTGAACGGTCCACGTCCGGCCGACGCGAAAGGCCCCGGATCCAGCGGATCCGGGGCCCTCGGTTCGCGTTCGTCAGTGCGCGACAGCGGCGTTGAGGTGCAGGTCCGCCGCGACACCCTGCGGCGACACGGCGAGGCCCGCGCCACCGCCCAGGCCGGCGGTGACGCCCGCGGCCGTCGTCTCGACGTAGAGGCCGGCTGCGGCACCGGCACCCGCTGCGCCGCCCGCCTGGCCGCCGGCGACGGTGTCCAGCTCGGCGTCGGACATCTGGGCGGTCTGGATCTGCGGGGTGAAGGCCATGGAGGGCGGTTCCCTTCGTATCAAAATTCGAAAGTGCTCAAGCGCGACCGATCAAAGCACGCCAGGAGAACGGACGGCCAGTCACCGGCATTGCCGCGCCCTGAATTCAGGCGACCAAATTCACATGCGTGAACATTCGGTCACCGAAGCACGCGCCACCTTCACAAGTTCCGCCGTTGCACGGTACATGAGTGCAATGTGCGACGCGGCCTGCGTCCGTCGCCCCGCCCCTTCCCCGGTTTCTCACGGCCGCACGGTGAACGGTGTGCAGATCCGCTGGTAATTCCTCCAGGTGCCCGTCCGATATCCCGCCGGATTCGCCGTCAGCCGATCGGCCGGTCTTCCCGCAAGGCCGTGAACAGCGCACGGGCCCGCCGGTCGTCCCACTTCACCGCGCTGCCCTTGGAGGTGCGCAGATCCGGGTCGGCGACGGGCACGTTCAACCGCCGGCCCCGGCCCGACGCGGCCTTCCGCAACGCCTCGAACAGCGACATGAGGTCGGGCAGCTCCGTGTCCTCGTCCACGATCAGCGTGTCGAGTCCGGCGCTCGCGGTCGGGAAGGACTTGGACGGGTCCGCGAGGGTGGACGGGGTGGCCGCCTTGCGGGCGAGGGCGGCGAGGAATCTCTGCTGGTTGCGGGTGCGCGCCAGGTCGCCCTCGGCTTCCTGCTTGCGCTGCCGCACGAAGGCCAGGGCCTCGGCGCCGTCCAGGTTCTGGCAGCCTGCGGGCAGGTTCGCGCCGGAGTCCTTGTCCCGTACGGGCCTGTCCAGGCACATGTCGACGCCGCCGACGGCGTCCACGACTCCCACGAACCCGGCGAACCCGATCTCCGCGTAGTGGTCGACGCGCACACCGGTGTTGCGCTCGACGGTCCGCACGAGCAGGTCGGGGCCGCCCAGCGAGTACGCCGCGTTCAGTTTGTCCGGCGCGGCCCGGTAGCTGCGGCCGGTGCCGGGGTCGACGTAGGGCGGGAGGGTCACCCAGGAGTCGCGCGGCAGGCTGAGCATGGTGGTGCCGTTCGCCCCGGTGTGCAGCAGGATCACCGAGTCGGTACGGCGGCCGTCGGTGGATCCGGTGTTCAGGTCCTTCCGATCCTGCTCCGACAGCCCCTCACGGCTGTCGGAACCGACGACCAGGTAGGTGGTGCCTTCCCCCGCCCGCGCCCGGCCGCCGAGCGCGCCGAGGTCGACCTCCTGGTTCAGCCGGGTGCCGGCCCACACGTACGTACCGGCGCCGGCGAGCAGCAGGGCGGTCGTCAGCACGGCCCCCGTCCGCACCAGCCGGCGGCCCTTGCCGGCTCGACGCCGCGGACTCCTGCTGCCGCCCGGCCCGCCGCCCCGCCGGCCGCGCTCGTGGCCGCCGCTGTCGTAACGGCCGGGCGCGGCGGGCGAGGACATGCCGGGCAGGGGGGCGGTGCGGATAGAAGGCGGGGGTGCGGTACGGGGCGGACGGTCGGTCCAGTCGCTCATCGGCGCCTCGAAGGTGCTGTGGGGGGCTCTCGGGTCAGCGCATCGGCACACTCCTATACGGGACGGGCCCGCCGATCTGTTCAGCGGCCGTCCCCGACCGCTTCATCCGCTGCCACCTGAGCCGGCTCCCCAGCAGCAGCGCGACCAGCGACTGGATCACGACGAGATACATCAACTGCCGGTAGACGACGATCTGGAACGGCATCGACCACAGGGCCCGCACCGGCTCCCCGTCGAGTCTGAGCGCGTAGCCGGAGCAGACGATCTGCACACCGAGGAACGCGAACCACACCGCGGCCGACTCCCACGGGTCCCGGAACAGCACCCCGTACAGGGCGTAGACGTCGATGACGGGCGCGAGCAGCGGCAGGGCGACCTGGAAGAGCGCGAGGTACGTCAGACCGCGCCGCCCGAACCGCCCGGCGGGCCCGGTGCTGAGGAGGGCCCCGCGGTGCTTCCACATCGCCTGGAGCGTGCCGTAGCACCACCGGTACCGCTGCCGCCACAACTGCCTGACGCTGCTGGGCACTTCGGTCCAGGCGACGGCGGACTCCTCGTACAGCACCCGCCAGCCGGCCCGCCACAGCGCCATCGTC
Organism: Streptomyces djakartensis; assembly: GCF_014651075.1. Lineage (GTDB taxonomy): Bacteria > Actinomycetota > Actinomycetes > Streptomycetales > Streptomycetaceae > Streptomyces > Streptomyces djakartensis. Next base: position 635,470 of record NZ_BMWE01000001.1, read on the forward strand.
AGGTCGGTGTCCTCGGCGAGGGTGTCCTCGCTGACCCCGCCGACCCCGATCACCGCGTCCCGGCGGAAGGCCCCGATCGCCCCCGGCACGGTGGGCATGCACTCCAGCACCTCGAACATGCGCCGGTCGAGGTTGAAGCCGAAGACGTACTCGAGGTGCTGCCAACGGCCCAGCAGAGTGCGCCGGTTGCCGACCTTGGTGTTTCCGCTGACCGCTCCGACGGCCGGATGCGCGAGCGGCTCGACGATCCGCTCGACGGCGTCCGGCTCGAACACGGTGTCGGCGTCGACCATCACGACGATGTCATGGCGGGCGTGGGCGAGACCCCGGTTGAGGGCGGCGGCCTTGCCCGAGTTGGGCTGCCGTACGACCTCGACCCGGGGATCACCCGTGTTCCGGGCGATGTCGGCGGTCCGGTCGGTCGATCCGTCGTCGATGACGACGATCTGCAGCTCGCGATGGCCGGAATCGAGCAGCGACCGCAGGGTGGACCCGATCCCGGCCTCCTCGTTGTACGCGGGGACCAGCACGGTCACGGGTCCGGACGTGTCCCGCATCCAGGGCGCCCCGGTCCGGAACCGCTCCAGCCGGCGCACGTGGGCCCGGGCGAACATGGCGAGCAGCAGCAGCCGCAGCACGCCCAGCCCTCCCGCCACGCCCAGAATCCAGATCATGGCGGTGGAGAAGACCTGCCCTGCGCCGGTGACCCAGATCAGCCCCCGCCCCAGCCACCGCTCCACGAGCGACGGCGGCGCGTTCGGGATGAGCCCGAGCCCTTCGGAGACGGTGGTGAACCGCTCGACGCTCCGGTTCTTCAGCAGCCTGCGCGCCTCGAGATACGCGCTCTCCGTCTGGCTCAGCTGCCGCACGAGCCCCTGCGCCGGCTTCCGCGTCCCCTTGTCGGCGGCGACGAGCACGTACCCGTACCCGGTGGCCCGCCGCGCCGCCCGCCACTCGCGGCCGCACAGGGTGTCGGGGGTGGTGGTGCGCGGCATCCGCAGCAGGTTCGTACGCTGCCCGGTGGTCCCGGCGAGGGCGCTCTGGGTCAGCTCGAGCTCGGCCTGGAAGCGGGGCGCGGACGACTCCCCCAGCACGGCCCCGGTGTACGTGTTGGAACCGATCTCATGCCCCTCGGCACGAATACGCCGCATCAGCTCCGGGTGGCGGGCGGCCTGGGCCCCGTGCACGAAGAACGTGGCACGCGCCCGGTTGGCCTTCAGCAGGTCCAGCAGCCGCGGGGTCCACACGGGATCGGGCCCGCCGTCGAAGGTGAGCGCGACGGTCCGGGCGGGCATCGAACCGGTGCTGATCCCGCCCCGGTTGATCCCGATCACGGGCCCGCCCTCGGCGACGGCCTCCGGCACGGGCGAGACGCAGGGCGTCCGCGTCTTCGCGGCGTCGACCTCGTGCTGGGTCCAGCCCTCGAAGATCAGGAAGGCGAAGACGAGGGGAAGGGTGAGGGCGAGCAGCAGCCAGTGGGCGCGGGGGTCCCGGGACTGTTTGTGGCGCCCTTTGCTGCGGCGGGGCCGGGTGTGGGGGGATGTGGGGGAGGTCAGGGGACGTCACCGCCCCCTGGCTCCGGCCGGGTACCGGCTCCCGCGACCGGCGCGGGCCGTCTTCTGCGGAGACCTTCGCCGGCCCGTCCGTGCGAACGGGGCGCCACCGTGGTGCACATGCTGCGGGAGTTGCGCATGGGGCGCGAGTGTAGTTTCGAAGTCTCGGCCGTACGGGCGGAACGGCGAGCTTCACAGGGCAGGGTGGTTACGGCTGCAGCAGCTCCACCTTCACGTCCGCGGGGAAGCCGGTCGTCGGGCCGACCCGCCGCGCGAACTCGGCGACCGCCTCCAGCTGCGGTCCGCCGAAACGGAAGTCGAGCGTCGTGAAGTACTGGGCGAGGGTCTCCTCGTCGAAGTCCTCCCAGCGGGCGGCCTGCTCGGCGACCTTGCCGACCTCTTCGAGGGAGAGGTTGCGGGAGGCGAGGAAGGCCTCGTGCACCTTGCGTGTGAGGACCGGCTCACGCTCCAGGTAGTCGCGGCGCGCCGCCCAGACCGCGAAGACGAACGGCAGCCCGGTCCACTCCTTCCACAGCCGGCCCAGGTCGTGCACGGCCAGGCCGAAGCGGGGCCCGTCGAGCATGTTCGCGCGCAGCGCCGCGTCCCCGATGAGGACGGCCGCCTCGGCCTCCCGCATCATCAGGCTGAGGTCCGGCGGGCACGTGTAGTAGTCGGGCCGTACGCCGTAGCGCTCGGCGAGGAGCAGCTGGGCGAGGCGGACGGAGGTGCGGGAGGTCGACCCGAGGGCGACCCGGGCGCCGTCCAGCCGGTCCAGCGGGACCTGCGAGACGATCACGCAGGACATCACCGGGCCGTCACAGCCGACGGCGATGTCGGGAAAGGCGACCAGCCGGTCGGCGTGCTTGAGGAACTCGACCAGGGTGATCGGCGCGATGTCGAGTTCGCCCTGCACCAGCTTCTCGCTGAGCTTCTCGGGGGTGTCCTTCGTCAGCTCGAAGTCGAGGAGCGTGCCCGTTCTGGCGAGCCCCCAGTAGAGGGGCAGGCAGTTCAGGAACTGGATGTGGCCGACGCGCGGCCGGGTGCGAGGATTGTCCACATCGTGAGGCTAGCCCTCATGGCCTACCGACCCTCGCCCGGCCCCGCGGTCGGCCCGTGAGGCGCGGCGGGCGCCTTCACGGCCAGTCGGCGGAGGATGTTCAAACATTCGGGTGACGTGATCTTGACCCCTATTGCTTTCCGGTGCCCGCGTGCTAGGCTCATCGCAAGTTGCAGTTTGGTTTCCCTTGCAGTACAGAGCCTGCGGAGCATGTGACCGCGGGCTCTCGTCATTCTCAGACGTATGCAGTTGTGCAGAATTCAAATCTTCACACTTGCTGGTTCTGGAGCAGGGCAACCCTTTTTGAGCCCAAGGAGGGCTTATGGCTACCGGAACCGTGAAGTGGTTCAACGCCGAAAAGGGCTTTGGTTTCATCGCCCAGGAGGGCGGCGGTCCCGACGTCTTCGTCCACTACTCCGCGATCAACGCGAGCGGCTTCCGTTCGCTCGAGGAGAACCAGCAGGTGTCTTTCGACGTCACGCAGGGCCCGAAGGGTCCGCAGGCTGAGAACGTCACGCCGGTCTGATCAGTAGTACCCAAGGAGCCCCCCGCCGTCAGGCGGCGGGGCTCCTGCCTTTTCCCGGCCATGTCGTCCAGTGAATTCTCGCCGAATTCCGCCCGTGCGACGATGGGCGGATGCGGAAAGACCTGGAGAACAGTGAGGACGGCGGCGGGGCGCCCGCCGACAGACGCCTGGCGGCCGGCCTGTCCGTCGGGCTGTCGCTCGGCACGGCCGTAGGGCTCGTGCTCGGTATGACCGTCTTCGACAACCTCGGTTTGGGTCTGGCTCTGGGTCTCGGATTCGGGACGGCGATCGGGGCCGGGCTCGGGGCCGGAATGGGGGCCGGACAGGGCCGGAGCGAGGGGCAGTGCGGAAACAGCCGGGGAGACGAGTCCCCGCAGTAGGGTCCCGTGCCATGACCGGCGCCGACTTCCTGACCGAGACCCGCACCTTCTACGACACCGTGGCCGAGGACTACGACGCCCACTTCGGCGACCACCTCGCGGCCAGGCCGCTGGACCGGGGTCTGGTGGACGGTTTCGCCGCGCTGGTGGGCGAGGGGGGCGAGGTCGCCGACCTGGGGTGCGGGCCCGGGAGGCTGACGGCGTACCTGGCGTCCCGGGGGCTGTCGGTGTTCGGCCTCGATCTGTCGGAATCCATGCTCACCGTCGCCCGGCGCCAGAACCCCGGCCTGCGGTTCGAGCAGGGCTCGATGCTGGACCTGGACCTGCCCGACAGCTCGCTCGACGGGGTCGTGTCCTGGTACTCGACCATCCACACCCCGGACGACCGGCTGCCCGGGGTCTTCGCCGAGTTCGCCCGCGTCCTGCGCACCGGGGGCCACCTGCTCGTCGCCTTCCAGGCCGGTGACGAGCCCAGCCGCCGCTACGAGGAGGCCTTCGGCCACCAGGTCGCACTCGACTTCCGGCGCCGCCGGCCGGAGCGGATCATCCCCCTGCTGGAAGCCACCGGTCTCGCCCTGCGCGCGCGATGCGTCCGCGAGCCGGACGAGGCACTCGGCGAGCCGACCGCCCAGGCGTTCCTGGTGGCCCGCAAGCGGCCCGAGGCAGCCTCCTAGCCGTTTTTGTACCGCTGGCGCGTTTCACACTCGGGGCTCCCCACGCTCAGCTGTAGTAAGCGATCTTCTCGTCGAGAACCTCCATGGCCCGGCACAGTGCCGCCACTCGCTGCTCCAGGGCGGCACGGCGCTCGCGGAGGAAGACGACCCGCTCCTGCGGGGAGTGCTCGGCACGCAGGATGGCGACGAACCCCCGCAGGTCCGCGATGCCGAGGCCGGCGTCGCGGAAGCACGTGACCATGCCGATCCAGAAGAGGTCGTCCTCGGTGTACTCCCTGCGCCCGCCGGCGGAGCGCCGGATCGGGCCGATGAGGCCCTCGCGCTCGTAGTAGCGCAGCGTGTCGATGGACACACCGGCGCGGTCGGCGGCCGCCGCCGGGGTCAGGGTGATCATGGAGCCCCCTCGGTTCATGGCGCTACCGCGCTTCGGCGAAGCGCGCCAGGTGCTCGTCGCTGAGCCGCACCCGGCGTGCGGCGAGTGCCTGCTCGATCTGCTCCACCCGGCTCGCGCCGACGATGGGATCGATCCCCTGCCGCATCAGCCAGGCCAGGACGACCTGGTTCCTCGTGGCCGAGAGCTCGCCGGCGACATCGTCCAGGACCGCGAGCACCCGGGCGGTCCCGGGGTGCTCGTAGGTGGGCGGCAGCGGCTTGTCCACGCGCTCGTAGGAACCCCAGATCAGGGAGCTGTACGACCAGACGGCAAGCCCCTCCGCGCGCGCGAGGTCCAGGTCCTCGGCGGCGAGCATGCGGTGGCCGGCCTCCGCGAGGGGGGTGAGCGGGCGGGGCTGGACGAGTGAGTGGCGCAGTTGCAGGGCCGTCCACGGTTCCACGCGCTGCTCCCGCGCGAGTGACCGGGCGCGCTCGACGCGCCAGGCGGCATGGTTCGCCGCCCCGATCCGCCGGGCCACTCCCTTCGAGACCAGCTCACCGAAGGCACCGACCGTCTCCTCCAGCGGCACAGTGCGGTCCTCGGCGTGGGCCCAGAGCAGATCGATGTGATCGACGCCCAGGCGTTCCAGGCTCTGCGCCACGCCGGTGTGGACGGCGCGGGCGGAGAGTCCTTCGGCGCTTTCCGGCCAGGAATGCGGAACGAGCGGGTTCTGGCGGACCTTCGTCGCGATCCGCACCGAGTCGCGCATGCCGGGACGGGCCCGGAGCCACGCGCCGATGAGGCGCTCGCTGGCGCCGCCGACGCCACTGGGGTCGGCCCAGAAGGAGTAGCAGTTCGCGGTGTCGAGCCAGACACCACCGCCGGCGACGAACGAATCGAGGATCGCGAAGGCCCCGTCGGAGTCGACGCGGGTGCCGAAGTCCATGGTTCCCAGGACGATTTGACGATCAGTCGGGTTCATGCCGCCGATTGTCGGATCTGGAGCGCGCTCCAGGTCAAGAGCCGTCGTGGCGGGCGCCTGGCGCGGACAGGTCCGCAGGCCGCCGGCCGGCCCCTGCCGCCCTCGCCGTCCTCGCCGTCCTCCTACAGCGTCCCCGCGATGTCCTTCGCCGCGACGTACCCGAACGTCATCGCCGGGCCGATGGTCGAACCCGCGCCGGCGTAGCTGTGGCCCATGACGGCGGCGCTCGCGTTGCCGGCGGCGTACAGGCCCGGGATCACCGAGCCGTCGTCCCGCAGCACGCGGGCCCTGGCGTCCGTGCGCATGCCGCCCTTCGTGCCGAGGTCGCCGGGGACGATGCGGAAGGCGTGGTAGGGGGGCAGCCGGAGAGGGGCGAGGCAGGAGTTCGGGAGGACGGACGGGTCCGTGTAGTAGTGGTCGTAGGCGCTGTCGCCCCGGTGGAAGTCGGGGTCCTCGCCCTGCCGCGCCTGGGCGTTGAAGCGCTCGACCGTGGTGCGCAGAGCCGCCGCAGGGACGCCGATCGACGTGGCCAGCGCGTCCAGGGTCCAGGCCTTGTGCGCGGCGCCCGAGTCGTACCAGGCGTCAGGGAGGGGAAGGACCGGCAGGACGTCCTTGAAGAGGTACCGGTTGCGGTAGTTCTGGTCGGTGATCAGCCAGGACGGGATGGCCGGTTCCGTGCCGTGGACGTCGTACATGGTGTGGACGACGTCGCTGTAGGGGGCCGCCTCGTTGACGAAGCGTCTGCCCGAGCCGTTCACCAGCAGGCCGCCCGGGAGGGTCCGCTCGGCGAGGCAGAAGTACGGGTCGCCCGGGAGCGGGATCGCCGGCCCCCACCAGGCGTCGTCCATCAGGTCGAGGGCCGCGCCGAGCCGCTCACCGGCCCGGATGCCGTCGCCGGTGTTCTCCTTCGCGCCGACCGTCCAGTCCGTGCCGATCGGCTGCCGCTGAAAGCGGGCCCGCATCGCCGCGTTGTGCTCGAAGCCGCCGGAACCGACGATCACGCCCCGGCGGGCCCGGAGCAGGCCCGGGACGCCGTCCCGGGTGACGACGGCTCCGGTGACCGTGCCCTTCTCGACGTGCAGGTCGGTCAGGGGCGTGTTCAGCCACACCGGCACGCCCGCGGACCGCAGCCCCGCACGCAGGCCGGCGGCCAGCGCCTGGCCCATGGTGAGCGGCTTCTCGCCGCGCAGCGCCGCGGCCGTGCCCCGGGCCAGACACCGCGCGGCCACGGCCGCCCCCTTGGCGTTGACCGCGGCCAGGGCGATCCACTTGTAGTCGGCGCTGAAGACGACCATGCCGGCGGGCACGTCCATGTACGGCGGGTTCAGACGGGCCAGCTCGGGGCCCAGGAGGTGGCCGTCGAGCTGGTCGGGCTCGATGGAGCGGCCGTTCGGGAGGCCGCCCGGCAGCTCGGGGTAGTAGTCGCTGTACCCCTCCATCCAGCGGAAGCGCAGGGGACTGCGGGCCATGACGTAGGAGATCACCGCCGGGCCGTGGGTGAGAAAGGCGCGCTGCCGGTCCGCGGGGACGTCCGGGCCGACGACGGCGGCGAGGTACGCGGCGGCCTTCGCGGGGGTGTCCGGGACGCCGGCCGCGAGGACCACCGGGTTGTTCGGGATCCAGATCCCGGCGCCGGAGCGGGCCGTGGAGCCGCCAAAGGTCGGTGCCTTCTCCACGACCACACAGCTCAGCCCCTGCCCGGCGGCGGTCAGCGCGGCCGTCATCCCGGCCGCGCCGGACCCGATGACGACGACGTCGTACGTGCCGAGCGGGGGCAGGTCGGCGGCGCGGGCACCCTGCTGGACCCCGGCGGCGACCGCGAGTCCGGCACCCGCGGCACCGGCCAGCACTCGTCTTCGGGACGGGGCTTTGGAAGCCGCCGCTGAGTTGCTGCTCGTGGTCATGGCCGCTCCAGCCCGAGAGGAACGCGAAGGGGTGGGGAATGTCGCGCGCGGGCCTCGCGAAGTCAAGAGCCGTGCCGGTGCGGCGAGTTCGGATCCGGTCACGGGAGGCGGACACGGCCCGGCAGGGTCTCGGCGGTCGGCCGGCATCCTCTCGACATGGCATGCGTCCGGCAGATCGGTCAGCAGATCCGCCGGTAGGGCAGCTTGGGGAGATAAGCCTGCCAGTCCTCTCGGGAGAGGCTCCGGCCGACTCGTTGGCAGACCCGCGCGGCTCCAGGCCCGGGGCTGACGGTATGTGTTCGCAACGGCGTGTGTGTGCCCAGGGTTTTGAGGGTGGTGCCATCTCGGCTGAACGCGAGAGCCAGGACCGCGTCACCAGTGCCGGATACGGCGGAGCGGCGGGGCAGTGGTGAGGTGATGTCCCATATCTGGATGGTGCCGTGGGAGCCGGCCACCGCCAGCATTCGGCTGTCTGGGGGGCGTACTTCTGGCGCGGCGCCGCTTCGCAGTGATCACCGTCGCCGGTGTCAGCATGGAACGCGCCTATCGCAACGGCGACCGGGTGCTGGTTCGGCGGCTCAGCCGCAACGGGGTCCCTGACATCGGCAGAGGCGGCGTCGTCGTCGCAGCGTGGCGACCGCCCTCCGGTGATCCGCCGGGAGCCCTGGTGACGCGCGGAGAGGCTACCCGGCCGGCCAGTAGGCCACCCGGTGCCCATGGCTGGATGATCAAGCGCGTCGTGGCAGGCCCCGGCGACCCGGTTCCCGCGGGTCTGGGACCCGCCCTTGCCGCCAGGGCCGGGAAGCCGGTACCGCAGGACCGGTTCGTGCTCCTCGGCGACAACGCCGCTCACAGCCACGACTCCCGCCACACCGGATTCGTCCAACGCGGCGACATCCTGGCAGTGGTGGTCCGCAGGCTCACCCGCCCCCGATGAGGATGAGGCTCGACGACGGCCTACTCGAGCCCGATCGCCGCGCAGTCCGCCTTGTACTGCGGGGTGCAGATGTCCTTGACGGTGTAGACGCCGTCCGTGATCACCGTCTCCTTGATGTTGTCCTTGGTGAGGGCGACCACCGGCACCAGCATCGCCGGGATGTTCTTCTTCGTGGGGCTGTCGACGGTGTCCCGGGTCAGTGCGGCGAACTCGATCGAGCGGTCCTGCACCTTGGCCACCGCGATCTTCGCGGCGTTCGTGGCCTCCAGCAGGAAGGACTTGTACACCGTCATGTACTGCTTCCCCGCCACGACCCGCTGCACGGCGTCCAGGTTGGCGTCCTGCCCGGTCACCGGCGGAATCCTCGTGGCACCGGCCTCCTCGAGCGCCTCGATGACGGCGCCCGCCATGCCGTCGTTGGCGGAGTACACGGCGGCGATGTCGTTCAGCCCGACGGCCTTGATCGCCTTCTTCATGTTCGCCTTGGCGACGGAGGGCTTCCACTCCGTGGTGTCGTACTGCTCGACGATGTCCACCTGGCCCTGGAGTTCGCTCAGCGCGCCGTCCTTGAACCGTGCCGTGTTGGGGTCGCCGGGGTCGCCGTTCATCATGACGACCTTGCTGTTCTTGGCCTTGTCGCCGAGTTCGCCCGTGATGGCGCGGCCCTGCACCTGTCCGACGAGTTCGTTGTCGTGCGAGACGTACGCGTCGATGGGGCCTTCGGCGAGCCGGTCGTAGGCGATGACCGGGATGCCGGCGTCCTTGGCCTTCCGTACGTCCGTCGCGATCGTCTTGGAGTTGAGCGCGTCGACCAGGATGACGTCGACCTTGTCGTCGATCATCTTCTGGAACTGCTCGCTCTGTCTGGTGACGCTCGCCTCGGCGTTGGCGTAGCGGACCTCGCCCTGGTTCTCGGTGAGGGAGGCGACCTCACGCTTGATCAGCGGGTAGTCGAACTTCTCGAAGCGTGCCGTGTCCCGGTCGGGCAGCAGCAGACCCACCGTGATGTCGTTGCCCTTCTTCACCGCGGAGTCGTCACTTCCGCCGCCGCACGCGGCGAGGGACAGGGCCGATACCGAGACCGCCAGAGCTATGCAGAGGGGACGGGGAGCGGTCCGGCGGGTGGTGCGCGCTATCACTGGTGGTGCCTTCCGAGGGGGAGCATCGCGACGAGGAGGTGGCTGAAAGCCAACGGGGAGACACCGTGTGTCGTCAAGCAGCACGTGTGAAGAGATGGCAAAAGTGACTCATCGGGTGTACAGCCCCTCCACTTCCGCGGCGAACGCGCGCATCACGGCCTGGCGGCGGAGCTTCATCGACGGGGTCAGGTGGCCTGCCTCCTCGGTGAAGTCCTCGGGGAGGATCGCGAAGCGGCGGATGGACTCGGGGCGGGAGACCAGCTTGTTGGCCTCGTCGACGGCGCGCTGGAGGACGGAGCGGAGTTCCTCGTCGTCGACGAGGAGCTTCGGCGGCACGGGGTGTTTGCCGTTCATCTGGCGCCAGTGGGTGACGCCGTCCGGGTCGAGGGTGATGAGGGCGGCGACGTAGGGGCGGCCGTCGCCCAGGACGAGGCACTGGGAGATCAGGGGGTGGGAGCGCAGCCAGTTCTCCAGCGGTGCCGGGGCGACGCTCTTGCCGCCCGCGGTGATGAGGAGTTCCTTCTTGCGGCCGGTGATCGTGAGGTAGCCCTCGTCGTCCAGTTCGCCGAGGTCTCCGGTGGCGAGCCAGCCGTCGGGGGCGGCGGGGACGACACCGCCGGCCTGGGGGTCCCAGTAGCCGCGCAGCACGTGGTCGCCGGCGACGAGGATCTCGCCGTCGGCGGCGATCCGGACGCGGGTGCCGGGCAGTGGCCAGCCGACCGTGCCGAGGCGGGGCTTGAGGGGTGGGGTGACGGTCGCCGCGGCGGTCGTCTCCGTCAGGCCGTAGCCCTCGAAGATCTCGATGCCGGCGCCGGCGTAGAACGCGGCGAGGCGCCGGCCCAGCGGTGAACCGCCGCAGATCGCGTAGCGGACCCTGCCGCCCATGGCGGTGCGGATACGGCGGTAGACCAGCGGGTCGTAGAAGAGGCGGGCGGCCTTGAGGGCGTGGGAGGGGCCGGATCCGGTGCCGGTCTGCTGGGCCTCCACCGCCTCTGCGTAGCGCTGCGCGACCGACACGGCACGGTCGAACGACGCCACGCGGCCGCCCGCTTCGGCCTTGGCGCGGGCCGCGTTGAACACCTTCTCCAGCATGTACGGGATGGCCAGCAGACAGGTCGGCCGGAAGCTCGCCAGGTCCGGCAGCAGGTCGGTCGCCTTGATGCTCGGGGCGTGGCCCAGCCGTACGCGGGCGCGGACGCAGGCGATGGCCACCATGCGGCCGAAGACGTGGGACATGGGCAGGAACAGCAGGACCGAGGCCTCTTCGCTGGTCTTCGCCCGGAAGACGGGGTAGAGCAGCTCGATCGCGTTGTCCACCTCGGCGAAGAAGTTGCCGTGGGTGAGGACGCAGCCCTTGGGGCGGCCCGTGGTGCCGGAGGTGTAGATGAGGGTGGCGAGCGTGTCGGGGCCCGACATGCCGCGCCGCACCTCGACCTCCTGGTCGGGCAGGTGCGCACCGGCTTCGACGAGCCGGTCCAGGTGTCCCTTCTCCACGATCCACAGGTGCTTGAGGTCGGGCAGGCGTTCGCGTTCCGGGCCGAGCGCGGCGGCCTGCCCGGCGGTCTCGGTGATCAGCGCGACCGCGCCGGAGTCCTGGAGGATCCAGCGGGCCTGGAAGACGGAGGAGGTGGGGTAGATCGGGACGGTGACCAGCCCGGCCGACCAGGCCGCGAAGTCCAGGACCGTCCACTCGTAGATCGTGCGGGCCATCACGGCGACCCGGTCGCCCGGTGTCAGACCCTCGGCGATCAGCCCCTTCGCCACGGCCAGCACCTGCCCCGCGAACTCGGCCGCCGTGACGTCGCTCCAGTGGCCGTCGGCGTCCTTGCGGCTGAGCGCCACGGCGTCCGGGTCCGCGCTCGCGTTGTCGAAGGGCAGGTCGGCGAGCGACCCGTGGGTCCACGGCGCCGCCAGCGGCGGTACGGACGCCTCCCGCACGACCCCGTCCAGCCGCCGCGTCTCGGGCTCGACCAGGACCGGTCCGCCGTACGGGTCGCCGTAGGCGGAGGGGGAAGGGACAGGGGACACGGGCTGCTCCTGGGGCGTGCAGTGGAGAACTGCTTGCTGCCTGACGTACGTGCCTCGCACGCCGAGGCGCTCAACCGGCTGAACCCGCAGAAAGGGGTTACTCGCGGTAGGAACCGGATCGTACGGCCCGCACGTGGGGAGTATGTGCGGGTTCGGGGATGGTCCGGAGCCGGGCCTGTGCATTCTCGGGGATCAAGTGAGGTTCCTTCAGGTTCGGTGGGGCCACAGGGGCCGCGACGCGGCATTACCCCCGGTAACCTGACTTCGGGGTAAGAAGTGCGCCCCTTCACCAGGCCGCCGTCGAAGCTGGGAGTTGCCCATGGCCGACGCCCCTCTCGTCCTCACCCAGCGCCCTCCCCTGCTCCCGCTGCTCGCCCGCGGGGCCCTGCTGTCCCCCTTCAAACGGCCCTCCGCCGACGCGGAGTTCCCGCGCACCCGGCTGGTCCTGCCCGGTCTGCGCGTCGACCTCGCACGGCTGTCGGCGTACGAGCGGGTCTGCGGATTCCCGACCGGGGAGGACGCGCTGCCGCTGACCTACCCGCACGTGCTGGGATTCCCCCTGGCCATGCGGCTGATGAGCGGCCGTGACTTCCCGCTGCCGCTGCTGGGCCTGGTCCACACGTCGATCACGGTCGTCCGGCACCGGGGGATCCCGGCCACCGGCTCCTATCAACTCACCACTCATGTCGAGGGGTTGGCACCGCACCGGCGCGGCACGGAGGCGACGGTCGTCACCGAGATGCGCGAAGGCGGCGAGCTCGTATGGGAGTCGAGCAGCACGTACCTCGCCCGGCACCGCACGCGGCGACCCGCCGGCGCCCACGGGAAGGACGCAGCGAAGCCACTGCCCGCCGTCGCCGAGTGGCGGCTCGCCGAGGACGCCGGACGGCGCTACGCGGCGGCGTCGGGCGACCGCAACCCGATCCACCTCCACCCGCTCACCGCCCGCCTGTTCGGCTTTCCCCGGGCCATCGCCCACGGCATGTGGACGCTGGCCCGCTGCCTCGCCGCACACGGCGCCCCGGAATCCTGCCGCGTCCGGGCGGAGTTCCGAGCGCCGGTCCTGTTGCCGGGGTCGGTGACGTACGGGGCCGGCGACGGCCGGTTCGAGCTGCGGGGCCGGGGGAACCGCCTGCATGTGGCCGGGAGTGTGTTCCCGGCCTGACGGACTGGCGGGGTGCCGCCGACATGTCGCGTGCGGGGCGACGAGCCGGGAGCCGACACCATGACGCGCCGACCGGTTCCCCGGTCGCCGGCGACGGGCCTCATCGGCCTCCGCAGGGCGGGAGGGTCCCGCTCCCCGGGGCCCTCCCGCCCTACGCCCCCACTCGCTCCCCCTCCGGCGGCGACCACGGCCGCCCGGCGATCAGGTCCCCCAACCCCGCCCACGCGAAGTTCATCAGGGTCGCCGCGGCCTGCCGGGCCGTGACGCCCGGAGCGGCGTTGGCCCACGCGGCGAGCGACTCGGCGGCGCCGACCAGGGCCTCGGCGAGCCCGGCGACCTCCCGCTCCGGCAGGTCGGGGTCATGGGGGTACCTCCCTGCCCGAGCGCAGCCGAGAGCTTGCTCGCGGGCCCCGGCCAGGATCAGCTGCGTCACGAACGCGACGATCTCCTCGCGCATCGCGGTGACCTCGGCGGCGAACGGCTCGCCGTGCGTTCGGGCCTGGAGGTGCAGGACCGCCCAGGCGTCCGGGTTGCGCCCGGTGTGCGCGAAGAACGCCCCGAGCCCTTCCCAGAGTTGCCGGTCGGCGGGCAGACCGGGCCGGACACCGGCCCGTACCGCCTCGACGAGCGCCTTGGCCTCACGGCGGATGCAGGCGGTGAAGAGGTCTTCCTTGGAGTTCAGGTACAGGTAGACCAACGGCTTGGACACGCCCGCGAGTTCGGCGATCTCGTCCATCGACGCGGCCATGTACCCCCGCCGGCCGAAGATCCGCACGGCGGCGTCCAGCATCTGCTGTTCACGGACCGCGCGCGGCATCCGCTTGGTCTTCACGGCACCCATGCGGCTTAGCGTACGGTCCGAGCGGGCCGTCACCGCGGGGCCTTTCCCGGACACCGGGGGATGTGGCGGAATCCCGACAGCCCGGCCCGCTGCGGTCGGGCTGGGGCCGCGGCCTTGCCACAGCACAGCGTCAGCGTCGTGTACGGGGACACGGCGGGGGCACCGCTTGCTCTTCGGTGAGGTTCCGAAGTAGCAGGCAGTGCCCCCGGCGCTCCGTCAGACAGCCGCGGTGACCGGCTCGTTCCTGTCGCTCGGCTCGTCGAGCGGCTCCTCCAGGGAGGAGCCGTCGGCCGTGGCGTAGGCGTCGCGGTCGAGCAGGTTCTCCCGGGCCGAGACCAGGACCGGGACGAGCGCCTGGCCCGCCACGTTGGTCGCGGTGCGCATCATGTCGAGGATCGGGTCGATCGCGAGCAGCAGACCGACGCCCTCCATCGGCAGGCCGAGGGTGGAGAGGGTGAGGGTCAGCATGACCGTCGCGCCGGTCAGACCGGCCGTGGCGGCGGAACCGACCACCGAGACGAACGCGATCAGCAGGTAGTCGCCGACGCCCAGCTGGATGCCGAATATCTGGGCGACGAAGATCGCGGCGATCGCGGGGTAGATCGCGGCGCAGCCGTCCATCTTGGTCGTGGCGCCGAACGGCACCGCGAAGGACGCGTACTCCTTCGGCACGCCGAGCCGCTCGGTGACCTTCTGCGTCAGCGGCATGGTGCCCACGGACGAGCGGGAGACGAAGGCCAGCTGGATGGCGGGCCAGGCGCCCTTGAAGAACTGGATCGGGTTGGCCTTGGCGACGGTGGCGAGGAGGGCCGGGTAGACCACGAACAGGACGATCGCGCAGCCGACGTAGATGTCGACGGTGAACGTCGCGTACTTGCCGATGAGGTCCCAGCCGTAGGTGGCGATGGCGTTGCCGATGAGGCCGACGGTGCCGAGCGGGGCGAGCCGGATGACCCACCACAGCGCCTTCTGGAGCAGCTCCAGGACGGACTCGCTCAGGTTGAGGATCGGCTGGGCCCGCTCGCCCAGCTGGAGGGCGGCGATACCGGCGACGGCGGCCATGAAGACGATCTGCAGGACGTTCAGCTGGGTGAACGGCGTGATGACGTCGGTCGGCACGATGCCGGTCAGGAAGTCGATCCAGGAGCCGGTGTCCTCGGGCTTGGCGCCGTCCTTGGGCGTGAGGCCGGTACCGGCGCCCGGGTTGGTGAGCAGGCCGATGACGAGACCGATGCTCACCGCTATCAGCGACGTGATCATGAACCAGAGGAGGGTGCGCGAGGCCAGCCGGGCCGCGTTGTTGACCTTCCGCAGGTTGGTGATCGAGACCAGGATCGCGAAGAAGACGAGCGGGGCGACGGCGAGCTTCAGCAGGCCGATGAAGGTGTCGCCGACCTTCTCCAGGGTCGTGACCAGCCAGGACAGGTCCTGGCTGCGGGCGAGCCAGCCGAGCAGCACGCCCAGGACGAGACCGGCGAGTATCTGGGCCCAGAAGGGCACCTTGAAGGACTTCGTGTGTGAGGACACGGACTGACTCCGTTGGGGGACGCGTAGGGGGGACTGACGTGGGTGACGACGGGGTTGTGCGATACGTCAGGGACGACAGGCAGCGGACGCGCACCGACAGAGATCCACGTGCAGGCGCGCCACGAGCAGAACGCTCAGGGGCGGAGGGGACGCGACTGCCGACTTCATGACAAGAACCTTAACACCTGAACTTTGAGGACCCCAAAGCCTGGCTTTGACAGGCGGAAACACGCAAGCACCCATGCAAGGCAAAGCGCCCCGTTTCCGCACATGTACGGAAACGGGGCGCTGAACGCCTGTGAGGGGCCTTACGAGGTCTGACCCTGCGTCCGGGACGTGTCGCCGGCCGTGTCCTCGACGTCCTCCTGGCTGCGACTGACCTCCATGCCGGCCTTGAACCGGTCGACCCGGCGCACGATCTGCTCGGACGCCCGGTCCCGTTCCGCCCGCAGCACGACGAAGCTGATCGGCGCGGAGAGCAGCAGGGCGAGCAGCACGATCCACAGGCCGTTGCTGTCACCCAGACCCCGGGGGGCGAGGCCGGAGTAGACGGCGCCCCAGACCACCACGAGGCAGCCCACGAAGATCCCGAGGCGCATCAGCGTGTAGCGGAGCATCTCAATCCACTCTTCCGATTCCAAAAGGGGCCAGCGTTCAGTGAAGCACGCCGGGCGGCCGATCTTGCACGGGGGTCAGCGCAGCGGCAGCAGCATGATCACGTCGTCCCGGTCGTCATCCGGCGCCACCCGGATGGCGCCCGGGATCCGGCCGACCTCCTTGTAGCCGCACGACTCGTAGAACCGCTCCAGCCCGAGCCCGCCCCGGCAGGTCAGCCGGATCGCCTCGATGCCCTCCAGCCCCCGGGCCGCGTCCGCCGCCGCGGCCAGCAGATCACGGCCGTAGCCCTTCCCCTGGTGACGCGGGTGCACCATCACCGTGTACAGCCAGACCCAGTGCGTCATCAGGCGATGTGTGTTGCGGGTCAGGAACGCGGTCGCCGCGACCCGCCCCTCCTCGTCGCGCCCGACCAGCAGCCTGACGTCGCCCTCCGCCATCGCGGCGAAGTGCTTCAGCAGCGAGGGCCGGATGTCCTCCCGCGCCACCGGCGGCACGAAGCCGACGGCTCCGCCGGCGTTGGAGACGTCGGCCCACAGGTCGAGCAGGCCGTCTCGAAGCTCGGGGGTGACGGCGGGATCGAGCGTGAAGGTAAGGGGCATGGATGGATTGTAGTTATTACCCCAGTGCCTGCGCCGCCACTCTCAGATCCGAGAGCAGCCCTCGGTACGCCGCCTCCCGGTCATCGGCCCGCAGCACCGACGACGGGTGCACGGTCGGCACCAGCCGCTCCGGCCGCCCGTGGATCTCCTCCTCCAGCACCGTTCCGCGCACCTGCGTCACCCGGAAGGACGAGCCGAGCAGGGCCTTCCCGGCGGTGGCACCGAGCACCACGATCAACTCCGGCTCCACGACCGCGAGCTCCGCGGCCAGCCAGGGCCCGCAGGCGGTCATCTCCCGCAGGTTCGGCGCCTTGTGGATCCGCCGCTTGCGCGGCTCGGCCTGGGTGAACTTGAAGTGCTTCACGGCATTGGTGACATAGGCCTCGGCGGGGTCGATGCCGGCTTCCTCCAGCGCCCTGTCCAGCAACCGTCCGGCGGGCCCGACGAACGGCTTCCCCTGCCGGTCCTCCTGATCGCCGGGCTGCTCACCCACGAGCATCACCCGGGCGTCCTCGTCCCCGGCACCGAAGACGGTCTGGGTGGCGTCCCGGTGCAGGGGGCAGCCCCGGCACTCGGCGGCGGCCCTGCGCAGGGCGGGAAGCCCACCGCGACCAGGAACGAAGGGTTCAGCGGTATAGGCGTCCTCAGGCGCCTCGGTCCTGACCATGCCCTCCGGGTACCCACCCCAGGGGCGCGGGACCCTGCCGATATGCGGCTCCGCCGCGGGGCGCGCCCGGCCCTTCCACAGGCAGCCGGATCACGCCCCAGGGGCGCGGGGAACTGCGCGAGCACCACCTACGGCCCGCACCCGAGACCGAACCGGCACACCCCGGAACCGAAGACCCCGGAACCGACGGAGTCACACCCGCATCGGCTGCGGCGACTCCCGACGCTCCGGGTCAGGCCCGTCATACTCCCGAATGATCTCGTACCGAGTGTTCCGCTCCACCGGCCGGAACCCCGCATCGCGGATCAGGTCCAGCAGATCCTCACGCGTCAGCTTGTTCGGCGTCCCGAAGTCGTCCGCATCATGTGTGATCTTGTACTCGACCACGGACCCGTCCATGTCGTCCGCACCATGCTGCAGCGCGAGCTGCGCCGTCTGCACACCGTGCATCACCCAGAAGACCTTCACGTGCGGCACGTTGTCGAACAGCAGCCGCGACACCGCGAAGGTCTTCAGCGCCTCCGCCCCCGTCGCCATCTGCGTCCGCGCCTGCAACCGGTTGCGGACCTTGCCGTCCCGCATGTCGACGAAGTCGTGCTGGTACCGCAGCGGGATGAAGACCTGGAACCCCCCGGTCTCGTCCTGGAGCTCACGCAGCCGCAGCACGTGGTCCACCCGGTGCCGGGGCTCCTCGATGTGCCCGTACAGCATGGTGGACGGAGTCTTCAGGCCCTTCTCGTGCGCGAGCCGGTGGATCCGGGACCAGTCCTCCCAGTGGGTGCGGTGGTCCACGATGTGCTGCCGGACCTCCCAGTCGAAGATCTCCGCGCCACCGCCGGTGAGGGACTCCAGACCGGCGTCGATCAGCTCGTCCAGGATCTCGGACGCGCTCATCCCGGAGATGGTCTCGAAGTGGTGGATCTCGGTGGCCGTGAAGGCCTTCAGCGAGACGTTCGGCAGCGCGGCCTTCAGCTCCCGCAGCGAACGCGGGTAGTACCGCCACGGCAGGTTCGGGTGCAGGCCGTTGACGATGTGCAGCTCGGTGAGGTTCTCCGGCTCCATCGCCTTGGCGAGCTTCACGGCCTCCTCGATGCGCATCGTGTACGCGTCCTTCTCCCCCGGCTTGCGCTGGAAGGAGCAGTACGCGCAGGAGGCCGTGCACACGTTGGTCATGTTGAGGTGACGGTTGACGTTGAAGTGCACGACGTCGCCGTTCTTGCGCGTGCGCACCTCGTGTGCCAGGCCGCCGAGCCAGGCCAGGTCGTCCGACTCGTACAGCGCGATGCCGTCCTCACGGCTCAGGCGGACGCCCGCCCTGACCTTCTCCTCCAGCTCGCGCTTGAGCCCGAGATCCATGCCCACACCTTTCTACGACGACGTCCCAACCGTACGGCTACTCTTCTTCGGGCAGTTCCCCGACCCGGTTCTCCCACTTCGTGGAGAGCACGATGGTGGTACGCGTCCGGGAGACGCCCTTCGTCCCGCTGAGCCGCCGGATGATCTTCTCCAGGCCGTCCACGTCCGTCGCCCGCACCTTGAGCATGTACGAGTCGTCGCCCGCGATGAACCAGCAGTCCTCGATCTCCGACAGGTCCCTCAGGCGCTGCGCCACGTCCTCGTGGTCGGCGGCGTCGGAGAGCGAGATGCCGATCAGGGCGATGACGCCGAGGCCCAGCGAGGCGGCGTCGACGGTGGCCCGGTAGCCGGTGATGACCCCGGCCGCCTCCAGCCGGTTGATGCGGTCGGTGACACTGGGTCCCGACAGGCCGACAAGGCGCCCCAGCTCCGCGTAGGAGGCCCGGCCGTTCTCCCTCAGGGCCTGGATGAGCTGCCTGTCCACCGCGTCCATTGCGATCGAAGCCTTCCGCTGAAGTAGGTCTGTGGTTGTGGTGAGGTCCGGAGGGGGTGGTTCAGCCGGCGCGGTCCTGCCCGCCGCCGAGCTCCCCCTGCCAGCGGCGGTAGAGCCCGTGCGGCACGCCCGCCGCGTCGAGTACGCGTCCGGCGACGAAGTCCACCAGGTCCTGGATGTGCGTCGCGCCCGCGTAGAAGGCGGGTGAGGCCGGTACGACGGTCGCGCCCGCGTCGTCGAGAGTGACCAGATGCCGCAGGGTCTGGCCGTTCAGCGGGGTCTCGCGTACGGCCACGACCAGCTTGCGCCCCTCCTTCAGGGTCACGCTCGCCGCGCGCTGCAACAGGTCCTTCGACAACCCGAGCGCCACTCCGGCCACGCTCGCGGTCGAGGCGGGCACGATCAGCATGCCCTTGGCGGGGTACGACCCCGAGGACGGTCCGGCGGCCAGGTCGCCGGCGCTCCAGTGGCGTACGGCGTCGACGTCCACGGAGAAGGTGCCCGGCTTGCCGTCGGCGCCCCGGGACAGCCATTCGCGCAGGTCGTCACGCCAGTGGGCGTCCCGGAAGGAGATCCCGGTCTCGTCGAGCAGGGTGAGCCGGGAGGCCCGGGACACCACGAGGTCGACGCTCTCGCCCGCGGCGAGGAGGGCCCGCAGCACGGCAGCGGCATAGGGGGTGCCGGAGGCGCCGGACACCCCTACGATCCAAGGCGCACGCGGCGTCTCGCCTGGCTTGGCTGGGTTCACAACACTGAGCCTATCGGGCGTCGCAGGGTGGGAACCGGTCCAGGGGGGCGGGCCGTTGCACGGAGAGGACGAGCGAGCACTGGGGGCCGACATGCCGGGTCCGGAAGCCGGGTGGTCGAGAGGTGACCGTGCGCTGGCCGCGGGCAAGCTGATGCTCGTCTGGGTCGCGCTGCTGTGGCTGCTGGAGCTGGTGGATGTCCTGACCGGCCACGCGCTGGACGGCTTCGGCGTCACCCCGCGTGTCCCGTCCGAGCTGGTCGACGTCGTCCCGTCGGCGTTCATCCATTTCGGCTTCGCCCATCTGGCCGCGAACACGGTGCCGTTGCTGGTCCTCGGCTTCCTGGCCGCGCTCGCGGGGCTGCGCCGTTTCCTGCTGGTGTGCGCGCTGATCGTCGTCGTGGACGGCCTGGGCGTCTGGCTCGTATCCCCGGCGCACACCAACACCGCGGGCGCCTCCGGCCTGATCTTCGGCCTCTTCGGCTTCCTGCTGGTGACCGGCTTCGTCGAGCACCGCCCCCTGGGCGTCGTGGCCGGCGTCCTGGTCGCCGCGGTCTGGGGCGGCTCGATACTGGCGGGCCTCGCCCCGACCCAGTCGGGCGTCAGCTGGCAGGGGCATCTGCTGGGACTGGTGGCGGGCGTGGCGGCGGCGTTCGTGTTCCGCCGCCACGCCACCGCGCCCGCGCTCACACGGTGAGTCCGCGCACCAGCAGGTCCAGCAGCGCGCACCCGAACAGGGCGATCCCGATGAAGCCGTTGACGCTGAAGAACGCCCTGTTGACCCGGGACAGGTCGTGCGGGCGGACGATGGTGTGCTCGTACAGGAAGGCACCCGCGACGATCAGCAGGCCCAGCCAGAAGAAGGCGCCGGCGCCGGTGGCCAGGGCGTACCAGACGAACAGGGCGGTCGTCACCGCGTGGCAGACCCGCGCTCCCCAGATCGCCGCCGGGACGCCGAAGCGCGCCGGGACGGACATGACGCCGATCTCACGGTCGGTCTCGACGTCCTGGCAGGCGTAGATCAGGTCGAAGCCGCCGATCCAGACGCCCACCGCCAGACCGAGGATCACCGCCTCCCAGGACCAGGAGCCGGAGACCGCCAGCCAGCCGCCCACCGGGCCCATCGCCTGGGCCAGGCCCAGGATGGCCTGCGGGAAGTTCGTGAACCGCTTGCCGTACGGATAGACGACCATCGGGATCACCGCGACGGGAGCCAGCGCCAGGCACAGCGGGTTCAGCAGGGCCGCCGCGCCGAGGAAGACGGCCAGGGCGATCAGCGCACCCGTCCAGGCGTGCTTCACCGACATCGCGCCGGTCACCAGCTCGCGGTGCGCGGTACGCGGGTTCCGCGCGTCGATCTCCCGGTCGATGATCCGGTTGACCGCCATCGCGAAGGTCCGCAAGCCCACCATGCAGACGGTGACCAGCAGCAGCCGTCCCCAGTGGACGTTCCTGTCCCACTGGTACATCGCGGTGAGCGAGGCGATGTAGGCGAAGGGCAGAGCGAAGACCGAGTGCTCGATCATCACCAGGCGCAGGAAGGCCTTGGTGCGTCCCGGCTGCGGAATGGCCGCGGAAGCGGAGGTCACAGCCCGTACTCCTTCCAGCGGCGGTCCACCTTCGCCGCCGTCTCCGGATCGGACTCCACCATGTCGGGCCAGCCGCCGTCACGCGTGTAGCCCTCCTCGGGCCACTTCTTCGTCGCGTCGATTCCGGCCTTGCCGCCCCAGAACTGCTGGTAGGAAGCGTGGTCGAGGTGGTCCACGGGCCCTTCGACGATGCTGAGGTCGCGGGCGTAGTCCGTGTTGCCCAGCGCCCGCCAGGCGACCTCGTGCAGATCGTGCACGTCGCAGTCGGAGTCGACGACCACGATCAGCTTGGTCAGCGACATCATGTGCGCGCCCCAGATGGCGTGCATGACCTTCTGCGCGTGCTTCGGGTACTTCTTGTCGATCGAGACGATCGCGCAGTTGTGGAAGCCGCCCGCCTCCGGCAGGTGGTAGTCCACGATGTCCGGCACGATGATCTTCAGCAGGGGGAGGAAGAAGCGCTCCGTGGCCCGGCCCAGGGGGCCGTCCTCCGTCGGGGGGCGGCCGACGACGATCGACTGGAGCAGCGGCCGCTTCCGCATCGTCACGCAGTCGATCTTCAGCGCGGGGAACGGCTCCTGCGGCGTGTAGAAACCGGTGTGGTCGCCGAACGGCCCCTCCGGCAGCATCTCCCCCGGCTCCAGCCAGCCCTCGATCACGACCTCGGCCTGCGCGGGCACCTGCAGCGGCACGGTCTTGCAGTCGACCATCTCGATCCGCTTGCCCGCGAGGAACCCGGCGAACATGTACTCGTCGATGTCGCCCGGCAACGGCGCGGTGGAGGCGTACGTCACGGCCGGCGGGCATCCGAAGGCGATCGCGACGGGCAGCCGCTCCCCGCGCCGGGCCGCCACCTGATAGTGGTTCCGGCTGTCCTTGTGGATCTGCCAGTGCATGCCGATGGTGCGCTTGTCGTGCCGCTGCAGCCGGTACAGCCCGAGGTTGCGGATGCCCGTCTCGGGGTCCTTGGTGTGCGTGAGCCCCAGGTTGAAGAAGGAGCCGCCGTCCTTCGGCCAGGTGAACAGGGCGGGCAGTTGCTCCAGGTCGACGTCGTCGCCGGTGAGCACGACCTCCTGGACGGGGCCGTCCTTCACCTTCCTCGGCGGTACATGGGTCATCGAGCCGAGCTTGCCGAAGGCCTCGCGCACGCCGACGAACCCGTGCGGCAGTTCGGGCTTCAGCAGCCCGCCGATCTTCTCCGAGATCTCGCCGTACGACTTCAGGCCCAGCGCCTTCAGCAGACGCCGGTCGGTTCCGAACACGTTCATCGCGAGCGGCATGGCCGACCCGCGTACGTTCTCGAAGAGCAGGGCGGGGCCGCCGGCCTTCTGGACCCGGTCGACGATCTCCCCGACCTCCAGATACGGGTCGACCTCGGCCTTGATGCGCTTGAGGTCGCCCTCGCGCTCCAGCGCCCTGAGCAGGGAGCGAAGATCGTCGTAAGCCATGCGGTCCAGTATCCCCGAGCGGCTACCCTGGCCTGGAACCGCCCACCGCTTTCGCTGAGAGGCAGCATGCTCCGGGTACTGATGTTCCTCGTGCCACTGGCGCTGAGCGTGTACGCGTTCATCGACTGCATCAGCACCCAGGACGACGACGTCCGTCACATGCCCAAGCCGCTGTGGGCGCTCCTCGTCCTGGTGTTCCCGCTCGTCGGCTCGATCTCCTGGCTCATCGCCGGCAAGAAGCGCAGCCCCGCCGCCGACGGCTGGTCCGGCGTCAGGGGCGGCCGCTCCCGGCAGTGGGTCGCGCCCGACGACAACCCCGACTTCCTGAAGTCCCTCGACGAGGACAAGAAGCTCGGTGGGGACAAGAAGCTCGACGAGGACAAGAAGAAGGACGACGACCCGAACCGGGACGAGCCCTGAGGTGGCCGCCCTGAGGTAGCGCTATGGCTCCTCAGTGCGCTCTGACGCCGGTTCGGGTTCGAGGTTCGGTTCGGGTTTGGTGTGGAGGATGTCGCGGGCCTGTTCCATGGCGCGGGTGATGCTCTCGGAGACGTAGTCGAGGAACCGGGCGATGTTCTCGAGGCGGTGGGCGGCCGGTGTGCCGGGGCCGAGAACGCCGACGCCCTGCCGCGCGATCTCGCCGAGCTGGGCGGTGGAGCGGGCGGCGGCCATCGTGGACTGGTACATGACGTCGTCGTCGACGGTGTAGCGCTCGCGGCGGCCTTCGCCGCGTTCCCGGCGGACCAGGCCCTGACTCTCCAGGAACGCGATCGCCTTGGACACGGACGCCGGGCTGACCTGGAGACGCCGGACGAGTTCTGACGCGGTCACACTCCCCTCGTCGGTGGTGTACAGGCAGGTCAGCACCCTGGCTGTCATCTTGGGCAGGCCTTGAGCCATGAAGACGGTGGTGAACAACTCCTCGTAGTCGCGCACCGCTTGGGGGTCGCGCCCGTGTGGCTGCGGGGGTGTCGCGGTGGACGCCCGGGGCGTGGCCTGCTTGCGACGGTGCGCGCGGCGTTCGGTGGCGCGGTGGGCGAGATCCGCGCGGTAGGAGACGGGGCCGCCGTTGCGCATGACCTCGCGTGTGATCGTCGAGGTCGGGCGGTCCAGACGCCTGGCGATCTCCGCGTAGGCCAGGCCGTCGGCCAGCCCCAGTGCGATCTGCTGGCGCTCCTGCTGGGTGAGCCTGCCTCCCGGCATCGCGGTCTCCTTCGTCGTCCTTGATGCCCGCAGCATAGCGTTCACTTGCAGCCCATTGCAACGCTTTAGCTGGCCTTCATTGCGTTAGCTTTCCATCCATTGCAATGATTTCTCAGCTTTGAACTGCACTTATTCCCGATACATGCAACGAACTAGTTGCCGCACTCTCGAACGCAACGTAGCGTTTCTGTCATCGGAAACATCGGAAACAACGAGCCCAAGGAGCGCACGATGCAGAAGTTCGACACCCCCGCCCAGGTGACCGCCGTCCTCGACATCCCCGCCGGACGCATCCAGGTCATCGCCGCCGACCGCACCGACAGCACGGTCGAGGTCCGGCCCACGGACGCCACCAAGAGCCGCGACATGAAAACGGCGGAGCAGATCGAGGTCACCTACGGCGACGGCGTCCTGCGGGTCAAGGCACCGGAGGCGAAGAACCGGATCCTCGGAGACGTCGGATCCGTCGAGGTGACGGTCCAGCTGCCGGCCGGTTCCCACATCGAGGCGAAGACGCACGCGGCCGAACTGCGTGGCGTCGGACGGCTCGGCGAGGTCGCCTTCGAGGGCGGCTACCGCTCGGTCAAGCTCGACGAGGCCGCGAGTGCCCGCCTCACCGGCCATGACTGCGACATCTCAGTCGGCCGCCTCACCGGCCCCGCGGAGATCAGCACCCAACGGGGCGGCATCACGGTCACCGAGGCCGTACGCGGCACGGTCACGCTGCGCGTCGAGCAGGGCGACATCACGATCGGCGCCGCTCCCGGCGTCTCCGCCTCCCTGAACGCCGGCACCGGCTACGGCCGCATCAGCAACACCCTCAAGAACTCCGACGGCGCCGACGCCGCCCTCACGATCCACGCGACCACCGCGCAGGGCGACATCACGGCCCGCAGCCTCTGAGGGCAGATCGGCGGATGCGGGGCGGGCAGTAGGTCAGCGCAGGGCTGTGAGGAACGAGGACCAGGCGGACCGGGTCACGACCAGGACCGGTCCGTCAGGGGTCTTGCTGTCGCGGATGGGGACGGCGGCGGGGAAATCGGGGGCGATTTCCACGCAGTTGCCGCCGTTTTCGCCGCTGTGGCTGCTCTTGATCCAGTTCGCCGCGCAGAGTTCGTGCCTGTTCATGCTGCTCGTACCCCTCCATCGCGTCGCTGATCAGGGCGACCGACTCGCGGACCGACAGAGCGTCTGCCCTGAGCACATCATAGGCGTGGCTATGCCTTCTGAAGACGGCCGGATCGTCGCTGAAGTGGCCTCGGTCCAACGACTCCGAATACACCCACCGATGCCCGTCCGGCAGCTCGATCAGCGACATGGAGACGTTGGGCCGGAGCAGTTCCGAGAAGCTTGCTGGAGCGACTTGAAGACGGATGTTGGGGCGCCTTGCGACAGTGAGCAAGTGGGCACACTGGTCCCGCATGATTCCCGGCCCACCGACCACGTTGCGCAGGCAGCTCTCGTCCAGGATGGCGATGTACAGGGGTCCATCCTCAGCCAGAAACCGCCGCTGCCGACTCAGTCGGGCGCGAGCCCGCTCCTCGACTTCGTCGCCGCTGGCAACGCGTGCGAACAGCGCACGGACGTAATCACCTGTTTGCAACAACCCCGGAACCAGACGCTCTTGGTACTCCCGCAGGCTCACGGCCTCCTCATCCATCTCGGCCCGCCGCCGGAACCAATCCGGATGCTCCACCTGCGGATACCAGTCGATCCGCCCCCACAACCGTGCCAACACCCCACCCGTGCCCAGAAGCTCGTCGCACGCCTTCGCGAAGGAGTCCTGCGGCACGCGCGTGCCCGCCTCCACTCGCGCCACGTGCGAACGGTCGCACGGAATCTGCCTCGCCAACCCCTCCTGCGTCAGCAGTGCCGCCTCGCGGAAGTGCCGCAGCACCTCGCCGAACACGGCCGCCGTGCTCGCTCCCGACTCCGCCCCGCCGTTCCGTCGGCTCACGGCATCCCCCTCCGTGACAGTGCACCGGTGTCACACGCAAAGCATTGAACCGTGCCGTTCCGGTGCGCAACGCTCTATGCACACAGAGTTACGGAGGTGCGCGAAATGGAACCGGGAACGCTCGTCTACGACCCGCAGACGAACAGGGTCGGCGAGTATCGGGACAGAACCGGCCCGCATGTGATGCTGCGCCCGGTCGGCGGTGGCCGGGAGTGGCAGGCGGACCCGGAGAGGATCCGGCCGGCGACCCTGGACGAGCGGCTCAGTGCGGGCGTACGGGCCGTCAACGACCGCTCCAGGGAGGGGCTGTCTGCCGATCCCGCCCGGCCCCCGCTGCCGGTGCGGGGGTGCGCGGCGTGCGAGGAGCTGTCGGTCCGGCGGGACAGGGCGCGGGCGGCGTTCGACGCGAGTGCCGTGACGGACGCGAACGTTCTGCTGCGCAAGCACCAACGGGAGGAGCACGGCGGGGAGTCGGCGGGACGCCGGGTCTTCCGGTACGTGCCGTACTCGATCGTGCAGGACGCGTCCGCGCTGCCCGAGTACCAGGCGTACTGCGTCTCGGGCGAGGAGGCGGACTGCGGGGCGACGTCGGGGCCGTGCCGGTCACCCGGCGAGGTCGAGGAGTGGCAGCGCAGGCACACCCAGGAGACCCACCACCTGCGCTACCGGCGCAGTTTCGCCGACTACGCCGTGCTGGAGAGGCACCACTGACGAAGAAGACGAGGACGACGAAGTGACTGTCGGGGCCACTCGCTTCTTTGCCAGTGTCGTGCTTCCACGGCCTGCCTCAAGGGCGCTGCACTCCGCTGCGCTGCGTTCCGCGTCGCCTTCGGCGATGGCCCTGCGGGCCACCCTTGACCCAGTCCGCTCCAGCACGGGAAGAGAAGCGAGCGAGCGGCCGGGGAGGAACGGGTGGCCAAGGCACGTCGCCCCCTTCGGTCGGCTGCGTAGCCGCTCGGCGAGGAGGGGCGCGGTCGCGCCTCGCCAGCACGCCGGGTGGGCTTGGCGGCGAACCGTGGGTGGGAGTTCGGCCTACCGTGATCGGTGGGTGCGTCGGCTCGGCACGGCTCGTCTCACGGAAACGGGCACGGGCACGGGCACGGGGTGATTCGGGGGTCCGGAGCAGCAAGTGGAGCGTTTGTGCCAAGGGCCGGTGCGAAAGCGCAGGTCAGGGAGAGAGCCCGTGGCACAAATGCTCCAATTCCCCACTCCCACGCCACTTCCCGACCCCATCAGCACCCCACACCACCAACGAACCCCGCAAAGCGGCCCCACCAACCCACCGATAACCGCCAAGCCCACCAACCCACCGAAGGCCGCCGATCCCACCCGGCGTGCCCCCACCCACCCAACGCGGCAGGGGGGCGCCGCCACACCACCCACCCACGGATGGCCGCTGAGCCCACCCGGTGTGCTGGCGAGGTGCGACCGCGCCCCCGATCGCCGGGCGGCCACGCAGCCGGCCTAAGGGGGCAAGGAACCTGGGACCCCGCTTTCCCCGGGCCGCCCGCTCGCTTCTCTCGCGTGCTGGAGCGGACTGGGTCAAGGGTGGCCCGCAGGGCCATCGCCGAAGGCGACGCGGAACGCAGCGCAGCGGAGTGCAGCGCCCTTGACGCAGGCCGTGGAAGCACGACACTGGCAAAGAAGCGGGCGGCCCGAGAGCACTGCGCACGTCACCCGGTCAGGAACCCACCCGTCAGAGAGGAACCGGACGCCCCCATGGCCGCCACGTCCTCCGGCGTCCCCTCCGCCACGACCCGGCCCCCGCCCGCGCCGCCCTCCGGCCCCAGGTCGATCAGCCAGTCCGAGGCCCGGGCGACATCCGTGTTGTGCTCGATGGTGACGACCGAGTGCCCGGCGTCGACCAGGCGCTGGAGGACGTCGAGGAGGCGGGCGGTGTCGGCGGAGTGCAGACCCGTGGTCGGTTCGTCGAGGAGGTACAGGACACGGCCGGTCGTCCGCCGTCCCAGTTCCTTCGCGAGCTTCAGGCGCTGGGCCTCGCCGCCGGAGAGGGTGGTGGCGGGCTGGCCGAGCGGGAGGTAGCCGAGGCCGACGTCCGCCATGCGGCGCAGCCGGGTGGCGACCGCCGGGACGTCCGCGAAGACGGTCAGGGCCTCGTCCACCGTCGCCTGCAGCACCTCGGCGATGTCGTGGCCCTCGTGCCGGACCGACAGGACTTCCGGCCGGAAGCGGCGGCCCCTGCACGTCGGGCAGCGCACCTCGACCGCCGGGAGGAAGTGCATGCGGACGGTGAGGACGCCCGCGCCCTCGCAGCGTTCGCAGCGTCCGCCGGGCACGTTGAAGGAGAAGTGGCCGGCGGTGAAGGCGCCGCGGCTGCGGGCGGCGAAGACCTCGCGGATGGGGGTGAAGACGTCCGAGTAGGTGGCCGCGTTGGAGCGCGGCACGCGGCTGACCGGCTCCTGGTCTATGAGGACGGCCTTGGACAGGTGCTCCCAGCCGTCGATGCCGTCGTGCTCGGCGGGCGGGTCTCCGGCGCGGTGGAAGTGGCGGCGGGCGGCCCGGCCGAGGGTGTCCAGCAGCAGCGTCGACTTGCCCGAGCCGGACGGGCCGGTGACCGTCACCAGGCGGCGCAGCGGGATCCGCACGGTCAGGTCCTTGAGGTTGTGGGCCCTGGCCCCTCGGATCACCACCGCCTGGTCACTGTCGCCGCGTCGGCGTGAACTCGGCGCGGACAGGCGGCCGGAGAGGTACGCGCCGGTGACCGAGCCCTCGGTCTGGGCGACCTCCTCGGGAGTGCCGGCGGCGACGATCCGGCCGCCGTCCCGGCCCGCGCCGGGGCCGACGTCGACGACGTGGTCGGCGGCGCGCAGCACGTCGAGGTCGTGTTCGACGACCAGCACGGTGTTGCCGAGGTCCCGCAGGCGGCGCAGGACGCCGACGAGGCGGGCGGTGTCGCGGGGGTGCAGGCCGATGGTCGGCTCGTCCAGGACGTAGAGCACGCCGGTCAGTCCGGAGCCGAGCAGGGCGGCCAGCCGGAGACGTTGGGTCTCGCCGGCGGAGAGGCTGGGGGTGGCCTGCCCGAGGGTGAGGTAGCCGACCCCGACGTCCGTCAGGCGCCGTACCCGTTCCTCCAGGTCGGCGGCGACCGGTTCCACGAGCAGCCACTCGTCCTCGTCGGACCGCTCGCGCAGACCGGCGAGCCAGGTGCCGAGGTCGGTCAGCGGGAGCCGCGTGGCCTCGACGATGGTGAGGCCGTGCACGGTCACCGCCCGGCTCTCCGGCCGCAGCCGGGCCCCGCCACACTCCTCGCAGAGCTGCTTCACCAGGCCCTGCTGTTCGGCGCGTTCGCGGTACTCGGGGTCGTCGGCGCGGTCGTCGTAGCGGCGCAGCAGTGCTGTCGCGACCCCTTCGAAGCGGCCCGCCGACACGGTCTTCGGCGGTTCGGTGCCGGGGAAGTGCCGCCGGAACTCGGGGCTTTCGACGCCGTGCAGCAGCAGGTCGCGCTCCTGATCGCTCAGGTCGCCGACCGGCCGGCCGGTGTCGAAGGCGAATCCGTAGTGCTGTGCGGCGGCGCGCAGTTGGGGGAGGCTCCACTCGGTGTACTTCGCGTTCCAGCCGCGTACCGCGCCCTCGGCGACCGACTTCGTGCCGTCGACCAGGCGCCGTATGTCGGGGCGGATGACCTCACCGAGGCCGGTGCAGGCGGGGCAGGCTCCGGCGGGCTTGTTGAACGAGAAGCAGCCCATGACCAGTTCGGGCACCAGGCAGCCGCAGTGCGGGCAGGGCCGTTGCTCGCCCTCGGCGTCCTCGTCGACGTCGGCGGCCTCGGCGGCGTTCGCGTACGACGGCGGGATGCTCTTGCCGCAGTCCGGGCACGGCCGTGTCCCGATGCGGGACCAGAGCAGCCGCAGGTAGGTGAAGACCTCGGTGACCGTGCCGACCGTGGAGCGCGGGCTGCGGTTGGTGAGGTGCTGGTCGACGCTGATGGACGGGGACAGGCCGGTGATCGAGTCGACGGCGGGTTTGCTGGTCCAGCCGGTGACCATGCCCAGCGACTCGAGGTACTGCCGCTGGCCCTCCTGGTGGAGGGTGTCGAAGGCGAGTGTGGACTTGCCCGAGCCGGACAGGCCGGTCAGCACGACCAGCTTGTTCTTCGGCAGGGAGAGGGAGACGTCGCGGAGGTTGTGGAGTCGGGCGCCGGTGACCCGGATGCAGTTGTCCATTCCTTCAAGTCTTCCATTTAAGTGCTGTGTTGAGACTTTTGAGGCGCGTCCTGCTCCTGCTGCGCCGTAACCTTCAAATCGATGACCGACGCACGCCGCCTCCGCCCCGTCGACCTGGCCCGCCTGGCCGGGGTCTCGACGCAGCAGATCCGCAACTACGAGGACGCCGGCCTGCTGCCGCCGGCGGCGCGGACCGCGTCCGGCTACCGCGCCTACACCGATCTGCACCGCGGTGCGCTGCTGGCGTACCGGACACTGCTGCGGGGGTACGGGCCGGTGACGGCGGCGCCGGTCATGCGGGCGCTGCACGGCGGTGACGTCCCGGGCGCGCTCGCGCTGGTCGACGCGGCGCACGCCGCCCTGCACGAGGAGCGGGTGTCCCTGCGGGCCGCGAGCGAGGCCCTGGAGCTCCTGGCGGCCGAGCCGCCCGCCCCGCTGCCCCGCTCCGGCGGCCTGCGCATCGGGGAGGTGGCGGCGCTGCTGGGTGTACGGACGTCCGCGCTGCGGGTGTGGGAGGGGGCCGGGCTGCTCACGCCGGGGCGCGAGCGGGGCACGGGCTACCGGGTCTACGGGCCCGCCGATGTGCGCGACGCCCGGCTGGTGCAGATCCTGCGCCGCAGTCACTATCTGTTCGACCAGATCAGGCCGGTTCTGGAGGGGCTGCGCCGGGAGGGCGGCAGCGCTGCCCTGCGGGCGGCGATCGCGGCGCGCGGTGCGGCCCTGACGGCCCGCGGCAGGGCCATGATCGAGGGCGCGGGTGCCCTCCACGCCTACCTGGAGCGGCTCGATGCCGCAGGCGCGGCGGACATCGGCGCAGGTATCGGCTCAGGCAACGGCTCAAGCAGTGGCTCAGGTTACGAAGAGCCCGGGCCCGGTCATGCATGAGGTCATGGATCAGGCACAGGCACGCGTATGGCTCGCCGCCGCCGTCGAGGAGGCCCGCGCGGGTCTCGCCGAGGGCGGTATCCCGGTCGGTGCCGCCCTCTACGGCGCCGACGGCACCCTGCTGGGCCGTGGCCGCAACCGGCGCGTCCAGGACGGCGATCCCAGCCTGCACGCGGAGACGGCGGCCTTCCGGGCGGCGGGCCGGCAACGCTCGTACCGGGGCACCACGATGGTGACGACCCTGTCCCCCTGCTGGTACTGCTCCGGGCTGGTCCGGCAGTTCGGCATCTCCCGTGTGGTGATCGGCGAGGCGGTCACCTTCCACGGCGGCCACGACTGGCTGGCGGAACACGGTGTGGAGGTGGTGGTGCTGGACGACGGTGAGTGCGTCGCCCTGATGCGGGACTTCACCGCGAGCCACCCGGCGCTGTGGAACGAGGACATCGGCGTCACCTGAGCACTCCGCCGGGCCCGTATTTCCGTTCGAGAAGCCATCCGTTCCATTGAATTGCGGCGACACCCGGCGTCGCCGGTGGCAGGGTCCGCCATTCGTTTGGTCGGGTCTATCCCACCTGCGAACGGAGACGTCCTGTGCGAATGACTGATATCCAGCGCTGCGAGGTCCGACCTGGGCGCCTCTTCGAGTGGACACTCAGTCCGGCGACCGTCGCGACGGCGAAGGCCCTGCCGGAGGACTCCAGACCACCGGCGTACATCCAGGAGTCACACATCCGGACGGCCCGGTCCGTGCGCGAGGACGGTCTGTTCGTGCCGACCTGGCTGGGCGCGGCGTTCGACATCCCGGGGCGGGCCGACCTGGACGCGCTGGGCGAGGCGCTGCGCGGCTGGACGCTGCGGCACGAGACGCTGCGCAGCGGCTTCCGCTGGGCGGGCGGGCCCGGCGACTCGATCCGCCGCTTCACGCTCGACCCGGACGCCGTCTGGCTGCACCGCGAGGACGTCGGCGACTTCACCGACGCGGCGGCCCTGGCCCAGCACCTGCAGGACCGTTTCGACACCACGGCGGACGCCCTGCGCTGGCCCAACCTCATCTACACGGCGGTCGTCCGGGACGACTGCACCAGCGTGTACATGGCCTTCGACCACAGCAACGTCGACGCCTACTCCATCCACCGCATCCCCGCCGAGATCCACGAGCTGTACCGGGCCGCGGTCGCGGGCGGCGCCGTGGGGCCGGAGCCGGTGAGCAGCTACGTCGACTTCTGCGAGGCCGAGCGCGCGGACGCGGACCGCATCGACGCGGACCACGAGATCGTCGCCCGCTGGCGGGAGTTCATCCAGCGCTGCGACGGACGGCTGCCGGCCTTCCCCGTGGATCTGGGCCTGGAACCCGGCGGCGGGCTGCCCACGCAGAAGTTCATGCGCGAGATGATGGTGGACGCGGACGCCGCCGCCGCGTTCGAGTCGTACTGCCGCCCGTACGGCGGGAGCCTGGTCGGTGTTCTGGCCGCCACCGCCCTCTTCGTCCACGAGGTCGGCGGCGAGTCCGTCTACCGCACGGTCGTGCCGTTCCACACCCGGGTGAAGTCCCAGTGGTCGCAGTCGGTCGGCTGGTACGTGGGCGGCGCCCCGATCGAGGTTCCGCTGTCCGAGGCGTCCGACTTCCCGAGCGCCCTGCGCACCGTACGCGCCGCCCTCCAGGCCAACCGCAGGCTGGCCCGCATCCCCCTCGCCCGCGTCCTGCACCTGCTCGGCGCCGACTTCCGCCCCACCTCCCCCGACCTGTACTCGATCGTGTCGTTCGTCGACACGCGCGCCATCCCCGGCTCTCAGGACTGGACGGACCGGACGGCGTACGGGCTGCTCCGGGTGTCCTACGGCGACCAGGTCTGCGCCTGGATCACCCGCCTCCACGAAGGCCTGTGGTTCGCCGCCCGCTACCCGGACACCGACATCGCCCAGAAGAACATGCGGCTGTACGTCGAGCGGCTGCGGGACATCGTGGCGGGCACGGCTCGTCAGCTCTGAGCGGCACGGCACGACGCCCCGCCCGGCCAGGTCGAGTGGGGCGTCGAACCGGCCCTGCCACGCGGTACCTCGCCCGCGCTACTCGCCGAGGTCCTCCAGACGCTCCTCGATGACGTCCTCGATGCACGGCCTGAAGCGTTTGCCTCCAACGGGGATGCGCAGCAGCCTCGATCGACGGGTCACCGCGCCAGCGGCGCGACTCCCCGGCTCCGCGACGAGGCTCATGGCCTGCAGCGCTCCAGTAGCTCCGGGCCGCATGCCCAGTCGGGGCAGCCGGGGGCCCCGGACGGCACCCTGACACGGCGGACCGTGCGATGGGAGGCGTGCCACTGGGGCGGTCCTGATACGACTGGTGGGTTGGCCGCCGTCGCGAGGGTGTCCAGACTGGGGTTGCCGCGGAGAATCTGCTGCTCCAGCCGTTTCAGCCGGTCGCTCGGGTCGATCCCCAGCTCCTCGACGAGCATTCGCCTCACCCGTGCGTATGCGGCGAGGGCGTCCGCCTGGCGTCCCGTCCGGTGCAAGGCGACGATCAGCAGCTCCCACAGCCGTTCTCGGAACGGGTGCTGTCTGGTGAGAGTGGACAGCTCCGGTACGAGAGCGTCCGCCTGTCCCAGATCGAGTCGCGCCTGGGCGGCGCGTTCCACGGTAAGCAGTCGAAGTTCCGTCATGCGTTCCAGCTCGGCATGGACGGTCAGCGGCACGGGGAGCCCTTCGAGCGGATTCCCGCGCCAGAGGTCCAGGGCGGACTGGAGGCTCTGGGCAGCCTTTTCGACCTGTCCCGCTGCAATCTCCCGCTCGCCCTGCCGTAATCGGTTCATGAACAAGGAGAAATCCAGCTCGGACGTGCCCGCGCGCAGCAGGTATCCGCCCGTCAGCGTGGCAAGCCGCGGCTGTACATGGCCCTCGTCGTTCTCACCATCTCGGAGTAATCGGCGTAACGCGCTGATATATCCTCGGATGTTGACGGCCGCCGAGGGCGGAGGCTTTTCGCACCACACGGCTTCCACTAGATGGGGCACTGCCACCAAGTGATTCGCATTTATCAGAAGCGTGGCCAGTACGACTCGCTGTCTCAAACCACCGAGTCTCAGAGGAATTCCGTCGTCGGAAGACACTTCCAGCGGGCCGAGGACACTGAACCTCATAGCAGCCTCCATCACTCTTCTTGCACGGGTGTCCCGCTGTACAGCGGCACCCGAGAATACATCTCCACACCCTCCCGACTTAAACAATGACGATCTCATCCCGAAGGATCGTAGATGCAGTTATCTACTTCCTTTCGGGCGCTGACAGGCATGCCGAAGAGAGCCCTCCGAAGCCGGACCGGTTCCATCGCGCCGTATTGCACCAGTGCGTAATTCGCGGTAGCGGCGTGGCCGGGCGGTCGGGGCGACTGCGGTTCTTCCGCTGTCCGGCGGTCAGTCGGGGGAACGGCGGCCGGGCGGAGCCCCTCTGCCGGTCCCCGCCTCCACCGGAGGGTCCCCGTTCACTTCGTCCCGCTTCGCCGTCTTGTCCGGCTCCGTCCCCGTGACGTCCTTCGCCGTTCCCGCAGCGTCGTCGAGGGACCGGCGCGCCAGGTTCAGGCTGGCCAGCGTCAGCAGCACCAGGATGCCGACGCCGCACAGCGCCGACGCGTGCAT
The DNA here is from genome assembly GCF_014651075.1 of Streptomyces djakartensis. Classification (GTDB taxonomy): domain Bacteria; phylum Actinomycetota; class Actinomycetes; order Streptomycetales; family Streptomycetaceae; genus Streptomyces; species Streptomyces djakartensis. The sequence goes on from NZ_BMWE01000001.1 coordinate 669,929, forward strand.
GCCGCCGGTGAAGGCGGCCCGGGCGGTCGCGAGCATCTCGTCGCCGACCGCGTCCGGCAGGCGGCCGGCGGCCTCGGTGGCGCCCGCAAGCGTGGACCGGGCGAGATCGGCCAGCTCTGGCCGGACGCCCTCAGGCAGGGCGTCGCCGATCATCCGTGCTCCGTAGAACGCGGTGGCCACCGAGCCGAACGCTGCCACGCCCAGTGCGTTGCCGAGTTCGGCGCCCGTCTCCCCAAGGCCCGAGGCGTTGCCCGCGCGTTCCGGAGGCGCACTGCTGATGATGACGTCGTTGGTGAGGGCGAGTGCCGCCTGGACCCCGAAGGAAAGGACGGCGAAGCCGATGACGGTGAGCGCGAAGCCGGAGACCGGGCCCGCCAGGCTGATCAGTAAGAGCCCGGGCACGGCGAGCGCGAAGCCGCCCGCCATGACCCTGCCGGGATGCAGCTTGGCGGCAGCGGCCGGCGCGAGGAGGGTGCCCACCACCCCCGCCACCATCGCGGGCAGCGCCCACAGACCGGCGGCGAGGGGGGAGAGCCCCAGAACGAGCTGAAAGTACTGGAGGACCAGGAATTGTGTCCCGGTCACGACGAAGAGACCCATCGTCTGGCCCCCGAGCGCCACCGAGAATCCGGGCCGGCTGAAGAGCCGCAGGTCGAGCATGGGGTTGGTGATCCGCAACTGGCGGCGTACGAAGACGCCTCCGAAAACCACTCCGAGGGCGACGGCCAGCAGCGACGTCGCGCGGACACCGTCCTGCGCCACCTGCTTGAAGCCGTAGACAACCGGCAGCACCGTCACGATGGACAGGACGACGCTGAGCGGGTCCAACCGGCCCGGCTGGGGATCGCGGTACTCGGGCAGCAGTACGGGGCCGACGATCAGGAGGATCACTCCCACCGGCACACCGACCAGGAACACCGACCCCCACCAGAAGTGCTCCAGAAGCACGCCGCCGACAATTGGGCCGATCATCCCGCCGACGCTGAAGTTGGTCATCCACACCGCGATGGCGAACCGTCGCTGGTTCGGATCGCGGAATATATTGCTGATCAGCGACAAGGTGGACGGCATGAGGGTCGCACCCGCGATACCCAGGAGGGCCCGCGCCGCGATCAACATCGCCGCTCCGGTCGCATAGGCGGCGAGCAGCGACGCGGCGGCGAACGCTGCGGCGCCGATGAGCAGCAGTTTCCGCCGGCCGATCCGATCCCCGAGAGTCCCCATGGTGGCGAGGAACGACGCGACCAGGAACCCGTAGATGTCGACGATCCAGAGCAACTGCGCGCTGCTCGGCCTCAGACTCTCGCTGAGCTCAGGGGCGGCCAAGTGCAGCACGGACATGTCGAGACCGATGAGGATCGTCGGCAGCGCAAGGACTGCGAGTCCCATCCACTCCCGCCGACCTGCTCGCGTTGGTTCGTCGATAGTCACCGAAGGAACCTTTCCCCGCTCACCCAGACGGCTCAGGACGCCTCCGGGCTTGATCGAACTCCGGGCAATCGTAGGCGCGTTGGTCCGTCGGTGGAGTGGGGCCCGTGAGAGACCGGCCACCGGTCGCACCCCTCTGACCGCAAGAATGCTGGTCAAAGAACTGGCGCTCGTCGGCCCCTGTCAGAAAGTGGCGAGTTCATGCATGTGCGTGCCAAGGACCTTACGCACAGCGAGAGTGAGGGGGCGCTTCAACGCCTCTGCCGGGGTGAGCCAGACGGCGGTGGCACCCTCCGGGCCGAGGCGCACCGCGGCCTCGCCGCCGTCGCCTGCCTCACAGTGGTAGACCTGCCACACATGAGCGTCGGCACCCCGGCGGCACCCATCGCCCAGGATGGGTGTTCGGCCGACGAACCTCAATGGGCGCGCGGCCAGTCCGGTCTCCTCTTCCAGTTCGCGCGCCGCGGCCAGGTGCGGCGCCTCGCCCCGATCCACGTGTCCGGCCGGGATCGTCAGGCCGAAAGGAAACGCCGTCCGGTCGAAGAAGAGGAAGCGTCCGCGCGGGTCCCGCACGAAGACGCCCGCCGTAGCGTGCCAGTACTCGCCGTCCTCATCCGTCCACCAGGTGACCGCCGGGTCGAGTACCAGCGCTCGGTCCCGCACCGCTCCGCAGGCACCGCACACACAGTGCCGCCGGCCGTCCGTGGTGCGCCACTTAACCGCGTCCTCGTGGCACTGGAGACAGTAGTGGTGCACGGCCCCGTCGGTCAGTGCTCGCGGGGGCAGGAAGTCGAGCCGCATCGCCTCTCCTCACACAGTCGCCGGCCGGGACGGACGCCGTACTCGGCCGCGCGGCAGACAGCCCTGTGGCATGTCTGCCGCGCGGTGCCCGTGGCGGGGACGGGTCGTCAGACGTCCAGGCCGTAGCGGATGAACAGATCCTTGTCACCGGTGACGTAGGAGGTGTCGGTGATCACGGTCTGATCGGACGGGCCACGGCTGCACATGCACATGTGCCGTCCGTTGGAGACGACCCTCGCGGCGCGAGCACCCCCGGAGCTCATGATCTCCTCGGCGATCTCCTTCACCAGGTGCTCCTGGATCTGGAACCGCCTGCTGTACGCCTGCACGAGCCTCGGGAACTTGCCGAGGCCGAGGATGCGGTCGCCGGGGACGTACGAGATGGCTATCTTTCCGAAGAACGGCAGGAAGTGGTGGGCGCAGATGGAGAAGTAGTTGATGTCGTGCACCCGGACCACGCCCGCATGCTCACCTTCAATCTCGACGGTCGTCTTGAGGATCTTCGACGTGTCGATGTCGTAACCGCTGAGCAGCTCGCGGTAGGCACGGACGATGCGGGGCTCGCACTCCTCCTCCTGATACCAGTCCAGGGCTCGCTTGTCGGTCGTCACGTTCTCTTCGAGCCACTGAGCGATGCTGGTCATGCTGGGCCTCCTGCTGTGGGATCGACTTCGCTGTCGTCTTCTCCGGCCGGTTCGGCGGTCCGTGGGGACACGCTCCAGCCGGCGGTGCGTTCACTTCGTGTCGGCGGGCGGCCACTTCGCCGGCGGAGCCTGCCCGAGGAATTCGATGACCACGTTCCGGTAGAAACGGTCACCTCGGTTCACCAACCGGTGCGGCTTTCCACGCCGACGGTGCACCACCTCGCCGATGAAGTCATCCTGGTCCTCTATTTCGCCGTCCTCGTACTCCAGCCGCACCTGACCGGGGTGGTCGACAACGAATACGTAGTCCCAGGGATGCTCGTGCCATTCGCTGGCTTCGCCCGGCTGCAGCTCAAGCAGCCACACCCGAGTGCTGTCATCCTCGAACAGAAGCTTCGTCCCGGCCGTCCCGTAATGCCGGCCGGGGGTCTTTCCTCGTAGCTCGTCAGGTATTTCAGTGTTGCTGTGCTGCGCACTCTGGCCCTGCGCCATTCCGACGTTCCCTCCTAAGGGAAGACAACGTTCCGCGATGTGCCTCCGCCATATTGCCTCGGCCACGTACAAGCCCCGTACAGGCTGCGTACATTTCCGCAGACACCATGGGAAGCGGCCTGTCCGATGAGGTAAATTCCCCGCTCAATCGACAGAACCGTAAAAGGAGATGCGGAGATGACGAAGCGCACACGTCTGCCCGATGTCGAGGGCCGGAGTAAGAAACTCTGGATGAACGGCGACGGTACCTGCGATGTCGAATTGATACCGAGCCTGCGCAGCTTCACGTACGACCGGGACGCCCTGATGCCGCAGACCGCGGCGCTCCGCCTCGACTTCTACGAGGCAGCGGCCGAACGTCTCGCCGGCAAGGGCGTGAGAACAGTCTTCAGGGAACGGCTCGACTCCATCTCCTACCGGGCGGACTACGTGCCGGCACCGCCGTTCGAGGTCATCGTGAAGAACGTCGCCACCGGTTCCACCGTGCGTAAGTACCCCGGGCTCTTCCCTGAGGGTCACCGGTTCCAGCCCCCGGTGGTGAAGTTCGACTACCGGATCGATCCTGAGGATCAGCCGATCGGCGAGGACTACCTCCGCGCGGCGGGCGTGGACGTCACGGCCTTCCGCGAGTGCGCGCTCCAGTGCAACGACGCGCTGCGGTCTTGGCTGGCGCCGCTCGACCTGTGGGACTTCTGCCTGGTGGTGGGTGTCGGCGCGGACGGTGGACCCGTCGTCAATTCCGAAGTGTCGCCTGACTGCATGCGGCTGCGTGACGAGGCCGGCAATCCACTGGACAAGGACCTGTTCCGGCAGGGCGCCGACGAGAGCACAGTGGTGCGTGCCTGGACGGACCTGGTGCGCAGGATACGGGGATGAGCGCGGCCGCGGACGACATCGGCGCGACGAGGAAGGACGCCCGCGCGCCCCACACGGATGATCCCGTCGTGCTGCTGACCGGGGCCAACCGCGGCACCGGCCGGGCGGTGGCCGAGGAGCTGCATGCCTCTGGGTGGCGTGTTCACGCCCTCTCCCGGACACCCGCACGACTGCCCTGGATGCACGAGGTCATCTGCGACCTGCGACATCCCGAGCAGGTCGGCCTCGCCGTCGACCGGGTCGCCAAGGCCGCCGGCGGCCTGGACGCAGTGGTGACCGGCGGAGTCGTACGCGCCCTCGGCGACGTCGCCTCGCTCCCCCTTGACGACTGGCGGGAGGCGGTCGACGTCAATCTCACGTCGGTGCTGGCACTGGTGCAGTCGGCTTTGCCGCACCTGCGCCGCGGCGGGGGCCGAATCGTCCTGATGGGCAGCCACGCGGGCAGCCGCTTCTTCGAAGGCGGGGCCGCCTACTGCATGACGAAGGCATCGCTCAAGGCACTCGCCGAGGTGCTGCTGCTGGAGGAACGAGTGCACGGCGTCTGCACCACCCTGATCAGCCCGGGGGCCATCGCCAACTTACCTGGTGACGACTCACCGATGAAGATGGCCACCTCGTCAGTGGCACAGGCCGTGCGCTGGGCGCTGGAGGCGCCGGATGACACTGTCGTCGGCGAGCTCGAACTCCGGCCCGCCCGCATCCCCGCCCGCCCGGCGGTGTCCGGGCTGGACCGGCTTCAGGCCGTCTGACAGCGCGCGGCACCTTACGAAGCCGCTTCGCAACGCGTACGAACGCACGGCCTTGTCGTCCGTCCGCCTTGGGACGTCCGCACACCGATGTGGCGAAGGAGAGGCATGACCGAGCAGAACAAGCAGTTGGACGCGGTCACCGCAGAGAGCACCGTTGACACGAGTTGGGACCTCGCAGTGGGGTTGATCTCCGCCGTCGGCAACGTGTCCGACGCGCCGTTCTCGGCGAGCGGCGGAGTGCAGATCGGCTTCGCCTCCCGCCTGTGGATCTCCCTGGACATCAGCGGACGCCCGGTCTCCCTGGACGTCTTCGACGTCCCTTCGATCCTGGTGGGCATGGTGCCGCCGGCCCGGCGCGGCGAGGAAGGCGCGCCCGCCGCACCGCCGGGCACGATCCCCTGGCTCCTGGACCCCGACAGCAACTGGGTCTGGATCGCGCTGATCGCGGCGCCCGCGCGGCAGCGCCTTGTCCGCGAGGGCTGGGTCGAGGTGTGGCTGCACCAGGACCGGCCCGTGCGTCTCAAGGTGCGGGCGCCGGTCCGCGGAACTCCCGTATCGGCCAGGCGGTCCACACCGTGAGCGCGCCGGACCGCATCCGTCTGGTCTGCACCGATCTCGACGGCACACTGCTCAATGAGCGGGGCGCCGTCGGACCTCTGACCCACGCCGCGCTCACCGAAGCGGCGCGATGCGGCGTCCCAGTGGTGTGTGTGACCGGCCGTCCCCTGCGCGACGCGCTGTCCGTCTGCCGTGACATCGGCACGGACGGCTTGGTGGTGTGCAGCAACGGAGCAGTCGTGGCGGAGGTCGCGACCGGGAAGCCGCTGCGCTGCCGGGGCTTCTCCCGCCGCCGGGCCCGCACGGCCCTCGCCCGATTGCGCGCCCGGCTGCCCGGCGTGGTGCTCGGAGTGGACACCTTGCACGGACTTTTCCTGGAACGGGGATTCGAGAAGCTGGTACCGGACTGCTGGCAGCACGCGTGCGTTCCGGACGTCGCCGAGGTGCCGATCCCGGGCGACGGCGTGCTCAAGATTCTGGCCGTGCACCCCGACCTGGTGGGACCGTCGCTGGCGCGTCGTCTGGTCCACCCCGGCGACGGCGTCCTCGCGACCTGGTCCACGCCCTACTTCCTGGAGGTCGCGCCGACCGGCGTGGACAAGGGGGCGGCTCTGCGCTGGCTGGCCGACCACCACGCGATACGGGTCGCCGCTGTTGCCGCGGTCGGCGACATGCCCAACGACTTGCCGATGCTGCGCGCGGCCGGCCTCGCCGCTGCGGTCGCCAACGCCCACCCGTCGGTGCGCCGGTGCGCCGACCTGATCCTCCCCAGCAACGAGGAGGAGGGGGTGGCCGATCTGCTGTCGATGGTCCTGTCGGCACGGCAGGAGGAGATCAGGTGAGGTGCGGGGAGGGGGCGCCTCGGAAGCCGGCGCGGCGGCCGCCGACGCCGAGGCGCCGGCTTGGGGCGAGGTTCGGGTGAGCCGGATCCATGCTGTCCGTGCCCCGGTCACACGCCCGCGTACGAGTGCTTGCCGGAGACGAAGATGTTCACGCCGTAGTAGTTGAACAGCCAGCAGCCGAAGGCGAGGAGGGCCAGGTAGGCGGCCTTGCGGCCCTTCCAGCCGGCCGTGGCGCGGGCGTGCAGGTAGCCGGCGTAGGCGACCCAGGTGATGAACGACCAGGTCTCCTTCGGGTCCCAGCCCCAGTAGCGGCCCCAGGCGTCACCGGCCCAGATGGCGCCCGCGATGATCGTGAACGTCCACAGCGGGAAGACGGCGGCGTTGACGCGGTAGGAGAACTTGTCGAGGGAGGCCGACGACGGCAGCCGCTCCAGGACGGAGGTGGCGAAGGTGCCGGGACGGCCGCCGGTGGCGAGCTTGTTCTCGTAGGAGTCCTTGAAGAGGTACAGGACGGTGGAGACCGCGCCGACGTAGAAGACCGCGCCGCAGAAGATCGCGGTCGAGACGTGGATGTACAGCCAGTACGAGTGCAGGGCGGGGACCAGCTGGTCGCTGGCCGTGTAGAGGACGGTGACCGCGAGGCCGAGGTCCAGCAGGACCGTGGTGATCAGGAACAGGCCGAGCCAGCGGACGTTCTTGCGCAGCGCCAGCAGCAGGAGGTACACACCGACGGCGACCGTGGAGAACGTGATGTTGAACTCGTACATGTTGCCCCACGGCGCCCGCTCCACCGACAGGGCACGGGCCAGCACACCACCGGACTCGACCAGGAAGGCGAGGACCGTGAGGGAGACGGCGATACGGCCGTACAGGTCGCCCTGCGCGTCGCCGCCGTGCGCCCCGGGCCCGTCCGGCACGTCCCGCCGACCGGCCGACGCCCGCACGGTGACCTTGGGCCGCTCCAGGACGGCGGTGCCGCCGGCCTGGTTCGCGGTGACGGCGGGCGCCTGCTTCGCCCCGGCCGGCCCGGCGGTGAGCGCGGCGGCGGTCCTGGCGACCTTGCTGCGGCTGCCGAAGAGCCATTCGGCGATGTACGCGAAGAACGCCAGGGTGTAGACGGCCATCGCGGAGTAGATCAGCACGTTGCTGATGTTCGCGAGGTTTTCGTTGGTGGCGGCGGCGAGAGTCACTGCTGCTCAGCCCCTTCGGCGGGTACGGGGGTGTCGTGGCCCGGCTCCTGGTCGGGGTCGGGGTCGGGGTCGGGCGAATCTGCGGGACCGTCGGCGTCGGGCGCGGCCGGTGTCCGGTCGTAGAGCGTCCCGGCGAGTTCGCCGAGCTCCTCGGGCACCTTGGCGGACTCGCTGCGGCCGAGGCCCGCCATCTCGACGACGGTGACGCCGTCGGCGCCCTTGACCGCGCGCACCCAGACGCGGCGGCGCTGGATGAACAGGGAGGCGGCGAGACCGCCGATGGCGGCGATCGCCCCGGTGAGGGCCCAGCCGCCGCCGGGCTCCTGGACGACCTGGAAGCCGGCCCACTCCTTGACGTCCTTGCCGAAGGTGACCGAACCGGCGCCGTTCGGGAGCGTCATGGTCTCGCCGGGCCGCAGCAGCTTCTTGAACAGCTTGCCCTGGGAGTCCTTGAACTCCTTCATGTTGGTCTTGTCCATCTGGTACACGCTCTGCGGGATGCCCGAGTCGGCCCCCAGGTCGCCGTGGTAGGCGGACAGCGCGAGCACCGGGGAGTCCAGCGCCGGGAACTGCGACAGCATCGTGCCGCTGGCGGCGCCGCCGAAGGTCGGCACGAAGAAGGCGTTGAAGCCGAGCTGTTCCTTCTTGCCCTGGGGGTCGCGGTAGCCGTCGAGGACCTTGACGGCGCCGGAGGAGGTGACGTTGGAGTCGAGCGGCAGCAGCGGTACGGGGCTGTCGTAGACGACCTCGCCCTTGCCGTCGCGGACCGTGATGACGGGCGCGTAGCCGTGGCTGACCAGGTAGACCTTGGCGTCGCCGATCTCCAGCGGGTGGTTGACCTTGACGGTGGTCTTACGGTCCTTGCCGTAGGGGCCCGTGCTGTAGTCGAGCGCGGCCTGGTAGGTGCGCGGGGTGCCCTTGTTGGGGCCGGTGCGCTCGTAGGTGCCGGTGAACTTGTCCAGGTTGAAGCTGAACGGCACCAGGTCGTCGGGCGTGAAGAGGTTGCCGGACTTGAAGTCGTCGTACTGGGTGAGGGTGTTGGAGAAGCCGTCGCCCTCGACGATCAGCTTGTTGCCCTCGGACTTGTAGAGCTGGCCCCAGGCGAAGGCGACCAGCATCACGATGAGGGCGATGTGGAAGACGAGGTTGCCCAGTTCACGCAGGTAGCCCTTCTCGGCGGCGACGGAGTCACCGGCGAGGTGGGCGCGGAAGCGGCGCTTCTTCAGCAGGGCGAGGGCGGCGCTGTGGACCTGCTCGGGTTCGGCGGTGGTGCGCCAGGTGGTGTGGGCGGGCAGCCGGGTCAGCCGCTTGGGAGCGCCCGGCGGCAGGCCGCGCAGCTGGCCCACGAACTGCCAGGTGCGGGGCACGATGCAGCCGATGAGGGAGACGAACAGCAGGATGTAGATCGCGGAGAACCACACCGAGCTGTAGACGTGGAACAGGCCGAGCTTGTCGTAGATGTCACCGAGGGTGGGGTTGCCCTCGCGGAAGTCGGCGACCTTCGTCTCGTCCTGGCCGGACTGCGGGATGAGCGAGCCGGGGATCGCGCCGAGGGAGAGCAGCAGGAGCAGCAGCAGCGCGACCCGCATGGAGGTCAGCTGCCGCCAGAACCAGCGGGCCCAGCCGATGACGCCCAGCGAGGGCAGGCCGGCGGGTTCCTCCGTGGGGGCGGTGGACAGCTGGGAGCCGGCGGCGCCCAGGTCCTGGTCCTCGGGTGCGGGCGGGGCCGGTTCGGAGGCGGTGGTCTTGCTCATGGATCAGATCCCCACAGTGAAGCCGTCGGACCAGACCTGCATCTCCTGCACGATGCGGTCCCAGGCGCCGGTCAGCAGCAGCAGACCGGTCACGATCATCATGGTGCCGCCGATCCGCATCACCCAGACGTAGTGGCGCTTGATCCACCCGAAGGCTCCGAGGGCCTTGCGGAAGGCGACCGCGGCGAGCACGAACGGCACGCCCAGGCCCAGACAGTACGCGACGGTGAGGACGGCGCCGCGCCCGGCGCTGCCCTGGTCGGAGGAGAGGGCCAGCACGGAGGCGAGGGTGGGGCCGATGCAGGGCGTCCAGCCGATCCCGAACAGCGCCCCGAGCAGGGGCGCGCCGACCAGCCCGGTCGCCGGCCTGCGGTGGAAACGGAACTCGCGCTGGGTGGCCCAGGGCATGAGGCCCATGAAGAAGACGCCCATGAGGATCATGAGTACGCCGAGCACCTTGGACAGGACGTCCTTGTACTCCTGGAGCGTGGCGCCGAAGTAGCCGAACAGGGCCCCGGAGGAGACGAACACGGCGGTGAAGCCGAGCACGAACAGGGAGGCTCCCGCGACCATCCGGCCGCGCCGGGCCTCGGCGAGGTCGGTGCCGGCGACCCCGGTGACGTAGGACAGGTAACCGGGCACCAGCGGCAGGACGCACGGGGAGAAGAAGGAGACGAGGCCGCCGAGCAGCGCGAGTGGCAGGGCCGCCAGCAGGGCCCCCTCGAGCACCGTGCCGCTGGGGTCCGCGACCGCGGCGAGCGTGGTGACTGCGGTCACGTCACTTCTCCGCGACGACCGGCTTGAGCATCTTCAGCAGCCGTTCCTCGCTGAGCGCGGACAGCGAGCGGGCCGCGATCTTCCCGTCCCGGTCGAGGACGAGGGTGGTGGGGACCGCCTGCGGGTTGAGGGTGCCCTTCTTGAAGCGGAGCAGCAGCTTGCCGGTGGGGTCGTAGAGGCTGGGGTAGGTGATGCCGAAGTCCTTCTCGAAGGCGAGGGCGGCGCCGGAGGTGGCGTCGCGGGTGTTGATGCCGACGAACTGCACGCCCTTGCCGGCGTACGCCTTGGACACCTTCGCGAAGTACTTGGCCTCGGCGCGGCAGGGGTTGCACCAGGAGCCCCACACGTTGAGGACGACGACCTTGCCCTTGTAGTCGGCGACGTCGAGGGTCTTGCCCGCGATGGTCTTGCCGGACAGGTCGGGAGCCGGGGTGCGCTCGCCCTCGGCGACCGTGGCGATGCCGTCGGTGCCGGTCACGAAGTTGGTGTTGCCGCCCCCGCCGGAGGTGCCGCCGGAGCCGCACGCGGAGACGAGCAGCGCGGCCAGGGCGGCGCCGGCGGTCAGGGCGGCGCGGCGGACACGGCGGGTGCGGTTCGAACGCAGGGGGGCGCGACTGGCGGCACTCATGTGAAAAGTTTCGCATGCCGGTTCCGGGGCTTCCGCCCGCCCCCCTTGCGGGCGGAAAACCGCATTTCAGGCAGCGTTTCGGGGGGGCGTACCGGCCTCCTGCGGGTTCTTCTCGATGAACCCCTTCCAGCCCCCTGCCGGTTGCTGCCCGACCTCGAGCGTCCGGAGCTTGGCGAGCACCTCGGGCCGCTGCGCGTCCAGCCAGTCGGTGAACTGCCGGAAGGAGACGAGACGCACATCCGCGCCCTTCTCCTTCTCCCTCGCCATGTACTTGATGGCCTCCTCGACGGCGTCCATGTAGATGCCGCCGTTCCACTGCTCGAAGTGGTTGCCGATGAAGAGGGGCGCCCGGTTTGTCTCATATGCCCGCTTGAATCCCTGGATGTACGCCTGGGCTGCCTGCTTCCGCCAGCCCGGGTAGTTGTGCGCGGGTGCCTTCGTGGTGCTGATGGACTGGTTCGCCAGCATGTTGTAGTCCATGGCGAGAACTTCGAAGCCGCGGCCGGGGAAAGGTATCTGCTGCAACGGCAGGTCCCAGATCCCCTGGCGCTTGACGGGCCACACCTGGCGGCCCCCGGGCGAGGAGGCGTCGTAGCGCCAGCCGAGCTCACGGGCGGTGGGCAGCAGGTTGTCCTGGCCGAGCAGACAGGGCGTACGACCGCCGACGAGCTCCTTGTCGTAGTCGAACGGCAGCGACGGCAGGTCGGTCCACCCGGTGTTGGTGCGCCACTCCTTCACGAAGGACTTCGCCTGGTCGATCTCGCTGCGCCACTGCCGGGGCGTCCAGTTCTTGACCGAGCCGCGGGACTCGCCGCAGAAGTGCCCGTTGAAGTGGGTGCCGATCTCGTGGCCCTCCAGCCACGCCCGGCGGAGGCCCTTCAGCGTGTCCTTGATGTGCTCGTCGGTGAGGTAGCCGATGTCGGAGGCGCCGCGCGGGTTGTTCGGCGGGTCGTAGCGGCGCTTCTTCGACTCGGGCAGCAGGTACAGCCCGGACAGGAAGAAGGTCATGCTCGCGCCGTGTTCCTCGGCCAGGTCCAAAAAGCGCGGGAAGAGGCCGTTGCCGACCTCGCCGGCGCCGTCCCAGGAGAACACGACGAACTGTGGCGGGGTCTGACCCGGCTCCAGCGGCTCGGGCTCGGCGGGCTGGTGGGGCTGCTTGCCGGTGTAGGCGGTGGAGCCGTCGCCGATGGGCCGGGCGGCCGGCTTGGGCTTCGACTTGGAGCCACCCTGTGCGGAGCTGCCGGAACCATCGGTGCGACGGGAGTCATCCGACCCGGTGAGGCCGCCGCAGCCGGCGAGCGAGACGGCGGCCGCGGCCCCCGCGCCGAGTCCGAGCATTCCCCTGCGGGAGTAAGGGCGCATGGCATCCCCGTTCGTCACGTTCTCTGGTGGTCACCCAGTCAGAGGACGCGACGAACGAGGAGGTTCCGTCGAAACTTGCAGATTCCGTAACGAAGCGATCAGAGGTGAACAGAAAGGGCTTACGCGACCCGGGTGCGCCTCACGCGACCGGCGTGCGGCTCAGGCGCCGAACGCCTTGGCCTGCCCCTTCACCGGCTTGGCCCCGGCGAGGAGATGCGCCGGGACGAGATCGCGGGCCGGCTCGCTGTAGCCGACGGAGACGATCCGGTCACCCTGGTACGTGAACGTCGTCAGCGACGCCAGCGTGCACTGCCGCTTGCGCGGATCGTGCCACAGCCGCCGCCGCTCGACGTACGACCGCACGATCCAGATCGGCAGCTGGTGGCTGACCACGACCGCCTCGTGCCCCCGGGCCTTGTCCTTCGCCGCGCTCAGCGCGTTCATCATCCGTACGACCTGGTCGACGTACGGCTCGCCCCAGGACGGACGGAACGGGTTGACCAGGTGCCTCCAGTTGCCGGGCTTGCGCAGCGCCCCGTCCCCGACGCCGAACGTCTTGCCCTGGAAGATGTTGGCGGCCTCGATCAGCCGCTCGTCGGTGGCGAGATCCAGCCCGTGCGCCTTGGCGATCGGCTCCGCCGTCTCCTGCGCCCGCTCCAGCGGGGAGGCGACGACATGGGTCACATCACGGTCCGACAGGTGCTCGGCGACCCGGTCGGCCATCCTGCGGCCCAGCTCGGAGAGGTGGTAGCCGGGCAGCCGCCCGTAGAGGATGCCGTCCGGGTTGGCCACCTCGCCGTGCCGCATGACGTGGACGACGGTGATGTCGCCGTTGCCGCCGCTGTTCCCGCCGCTCATGCCGTGGCCTCCGCGGCCGCTCGGGCCGCCGCCGGGAGGGCGTCGGCGATCCGCTGCACGGCCCGCTCGTCGTGCGCGGTGGACACGAACCAGGACTCGAACGACGACGGCGGCAGGTAGACGCCGTCCGCGAGCAGCGAGTGGAAGAAGGCGGTGAAGCGGAACGACTCCTGCGCCTTGGCGTCCTCGTAGTTCCGCACCGGACGGTCGGTGAAGAACACGGAGAACATGTTGGAGGCGGTCTGCAGCCGGTGCGCGACGCCCTCCTTGGTCAGGGCGTCGGTGACGAGGCCCTGGATCTCCTTCGACACGGCGTTGACCTTGTCGTAGGCGGCGTCGTCGAGGAGGCGCAGCTGGGCGAGCCCGGCCGCGGTGGCCACCGGGTTACCGGAGAGCGTGCCGGCCTGGTAGACGGGCCCGGCCGGGGCGAGGTGCGCCATCACCTCCGCCCGCCCGCCGAAGGCGGCGGCCGGGAAGCCGCCGCCCATGACCTTGCCGAAGGTCATGAGGTCGGGGACCACGCCGTCGATCCCGAACCAGCCGGCGCGGCTGGTCCGGAAGCCGGTCATGACCTCGTCGGAGATGTAGAGGGCGCCGTTCTCGGCGCAGAGGTCCTTGAGCCCCTGGTTGAAGCCGTCCGCGGGCGGCACGACGCCCATGTTGCCCGGGGAGGCCTCGGTGATCACGCAGGCGATCTCGCCCGGGTGGGCGGCGAAGGCGGCCCGCACGGCGTCGAGGTCGTTGTACGGCAGGACGACGGTGTCACCGGCCTGCGCGCCGGTGACGCCCGGGGTGTCGGGCAGCGCGAAGGTCGCGACGCCACTGCCGGCGGCGGCGAGCAGTGAGTCGACGTGCCCGTGGTAGCAGCCGGCGAACTTGATCACCTTGGCGCGCCGCGTGAACCCGCGGGCGAGCCGGATGGCGGACATGGTCGCCTCGGTCCCGCTGGAGACGAGCCGCACCTGCTCCAGCGGCGCGACCCGGGCGACCATCTCCTCCGCGAGCGCGACCTCGCCCTCACCGGGCGTGCCGAAGGACGTGCCGCGGGAGACGGCGTCCTGTACGGCGGCGATCACCTCGGGGTGCGAGTGCCCGAGGATCATGGGCCCCCAGGAGCACACGAGGTCCACGTACTCCCGCCCGTCGGCGTCCGTCAGATACGGGCCGGTGCCGGACACCATGAACCGCGGCGTGCCGCCGACCGCGCGGAAGGCCCGCACCGGCGAGTTCACGCCACCCGGTGTGACGGCCGCCGCACGGTCGAACAGAGCCTGCGAGGCCGGTGCTTCATACGGATATGCCAGTTCGCTCATGACCTGCGACTTCTCCGACCTTCTCCGACCTCGTCGGAATCCGGGGGTGAGGGACCTGTTCAGGGTAGGACAGGGAAGAAGAAAGAAGGGACGGCCGAGGTGACCGGCCCGGCATCCGGGCGGCGATCGCCGGTCGTCTGCGAGACTGGACCCGAATCACGCAGCTCAAACGGTCCACCGTGGTCGGAGGCTGCGAAGATCCTGCGGTCAGATGATTCAGCGCACGTTTCGGCGGGCGGCCGCGGGGGAGGTCACTGACACGATGATCGGGTTGCGCGGCGGGGGCGACGCGTCCTAGAAAAGCAGTCGGGTGGAGATATGCATCGCGGTGGCGGACTGGGCGAGGGGACTGATGACCTGGGTCCTCGACGTGCCAGGCGGGGAAGGCACCGGCGCGAGGCGGAGGACACGCAGGAGACACGTCGGCCACAGGGTGCACCGAGTGAACCGGAGCGGCTCGACGGACGTACTGAACGTCGAGTGGACGATCTTCGGGCCGGGAGCAGGAATGGTGGTCGGGTGGGGGTGACGTACAAGTACTTCGGCGCGCCGGACGGCGCCACCGCGGCCCGCGTCCCGATCTCGATGCGTCCGGAGGAGCTCGGCGGCGACGAGCTCGGCATGAACGGCATGTTCACGAAGATAAAGCCGGAGACCATGGCCGCGATGGTCCTGACGGGCATCGAAGGCGTCCCCCTGCACAAGGTGCCGCCGCTCGAACTGGTCGTCCTGCACCCCGACTACGCGGTGGTCAAACTCCCGATGACCGTCGTCGACCCCCTGCGGGGCATCGGCGAGGAGGCGGTGGGCGCGGCCGCCTTCATCTGGTCGACGGTCCCGGACCGGGGCGGACCCCGGGACGCGTTCAACGTGTACCAACTGCTGCACGAGTGGCAGGACTTCTCGCACCGGCTGCATGAGGCGGGGCATCAGCCTTATTGCCTGGTGTGGCCCTGAACTGGGCTTCCTGTGGATCGGGCGGGGTCTTCGGGCATCGCCCTTTTTGGTGCCGCGGCGGGCGCGAGTTTCCTGAATGAACGCTCCCGTGTTTCCTCAGTGAACTTTCTTCGCCGGGGGCCACCCTGGTGTTCAGACTCGTGCCGGGTCAGCGCACCGTGCTGACCATCGGTTCCAGCAACTCCAGCGCCTCGTCCCAGCGGAAGAGATCCGCCGCGCCGCCAGCCCTCGGCCGGTGCGGTTCGCAGGAACCGATCAGGACCCCCATACCCCGCAGCCGGTCCAGGCTCTGCTGGTAGGCGGGGTGGGCAGCCTGGGCGGAGTTCAGGTAGGGCAGTGCCACGGTCGGGATGCCCATGCCGTACGCCTCGCACAGGATGCCCAGGGCGAGGGTGTCGGAGATCCCGGCGGCCCACTTGTTGATCGTGTTGAAGGTGGCGGAGCCACGGTGATCGCGTCCGCCGGGGGCAGTGGGCGCGGGTCTCCCGGTGAACGCCAGGCGGAGCGGATCAGGTAGCCGGCCTGTGCCTCGATCGCCGTGGCGTCGATGAAGCCAAATCCCTGCGGTGTGGCGATGACGCCAACATCCCAGTTCGCCTCCTGGGCGGCTGTGATCAGCTTGCCGACGTCACAGGCCACCCCCGCCGCGCACACGACGACGTACAGGAAGGGCTTCTTGTCCGGGGCGGTCGGTTCGGTCACGCGGGGACTCCCAGTTGGCGGCTGAAGCGGTCCTCGACCCCGACGAGCCGGACGTGCCGATGCGCACCGACACCGTCTTCGACGCCGCCAGCCTCACGAAAATCCTGGCCGTCTGGTCCTCCATCGGCGCCTTGTGGGAGCACGGAATCCTCGACCTCGACCAGCGGCTCGGCAGCTTCTGGCAGGAGGTCACCGGACACCCACTCGGATCCGTCACCGCCCGGCAGCTGCTGACGCACACCGCCGGCGTCCCACTGCGAGCCCAGCTGAAGAACCTCTACGGCACCAAGCCGGACGACATCCGCCGCGGCGTACTGCACGAGCCACTCCACCGATCACCCGGCGAAGCCGTCGAGTACACGGACCGGGCCGCCCTCATCCTCGGCTACCTCGCCGAACACCTCTCCGGCCAGCCCTTGGACCAACTGGCCACCGCCCGCACCTGGCACCCGCTGGGGATGACTGGCACCCGCTTCGGCCCCCTGACCGCCGACCTCGCCGCCCGCTGCGCTCCCACCGAACTCGACCAGAACACCGACACCCACCTCAAGGGAGTCGCCCACGACTTCTCTGCCCGCCTCCTGGGAGGCGTCTGCAGCATCGCAGGCGTCTTCACCGTCCTCGACGACCTCGCCGCCTTCCTCCGGTACATGCTCGCCCCTGCCGCTTCCCAGTTCCGGGCTGGTTTCGGGAGCGAGTGGATCACCCACTCCCTGACGCTCCAGACGGGCCAGCTTCAACCCGCTCGTGGCCTGTTCTGGCATCCCACCCCCGGCGCGACCGCCCACGAGGACATCTGGGTCCATTACGGCTTCACCGGCACAGGCATGTGGATCTCCCCACCAAGGACCGCTGGGCGGTGCTCCTAACCAACAAGCTCTACTACACAAGGGATCGTGGGCCATTGACCGAGGTTCGCAACACCTTCCGTGAACTCGCCTTCAACTGATGCGTCAAAGCGATATCCGGGCCGAATTCTGACACCCACCCTCGATCAGCCTCGTCAACAACGCTTCAGGCCAATACAGCTAGGTTTCGAAAATTGGGCATTTCAGGCGACGCGTCAATCTACGACGCGGGTATCGCGCACGCGGCATTAGTGTCATTCCGTGCTTCTCCGCCCACGTTGGATCGGACACCGGCGGTTCAAGTGCCTGCCGTTGTTGTCCCGCCCGAACGGCGACGAGCGACAGTGGCCGGCGTTGGGCGTGGTGCGGAGGCATTAGGATTGCGACCATGACCTCGTTCTGTGGGCGCACGCGGAGTAGGCGGTGCAGGAGGCGCTGCCGCCGTCGCCGCGAGATCGTTTAGCGTGGCATTCACCACCGGCCAGCACATGTCGAGCGTGTCGCGATTCGGGCTGTGTCCGGTCCGCTTCTCCGCCAGGGGATGGACGAGATTCCTGTAGTGCCGGACAAGCTCCGAGGCGAGTTTGGCATCATGCTCGATCCATTTGTTCTCGTACGCGAAGTCGACGAAATCATTCAGCCCCATGTTCCGCATCGGCTTCGGCATGCGTACGCCTGCGGCGCGGACCTGCGCGGCATGCGCGAGCACCCCCTCCAGGAGACTGCCCAGCATGATGACCGCCGACGTATAGGCGCCGTGCTCGTAGCAGGTGCGTGCCTCGTCCAGTCGGAGTTGCACGGTAGCGGCGAGTTCCGGGTCGCTCACCACCTCCGTCACGGAGACCTTCAGCTCCACACGCGGCAACTGCTGCCGTACTTCGTCCTCGAAACCGGGTTCGCAGCGGACAAGGACCGGCTGGCCTCCTTCCTCACCGATCCGGCGCCCGTCGAGCACAAGTATCTCGTTGAGCCGCTTCAACGTGGCGTGGTACTCCTGCTGCTGGTTGTAGTACTCAAGGCGATTCGCCAGGCGAAGGACGGCTCGCTTGGCGTCGTCCGTACCGTCCCCCTGTCGCTCCCTGAGGAGATGCAAGGCCCACTTGTGCCGCGGTGTGCTGTCGTACTCCGGAACGTCGTCCCACCCCGCACGCTGGAAGAACGCGGCTATCTCGTACCCCTTCCGGTAAAGCAGCGGCGTCTCGTCCCCGCAGATCAGGTGGGCAATCTCCGTCAGCGTGCTGTCGTCGAAAATCTCGTTCACATCAGGCCCCTTCGAGAGAGAGGGACGCATCCTCATCGAGCATGGCGTCGAATTCATCGGTGGTGAGGTCGGCATCGTCCATCTCGATTGGGGCCCAAGTGCTCCCCGAGTCCCCCTGGGCCTCCTCGGTGGCTCCGGGTCGGATCCCCAGAGCGTCAAGGCGCTTCCACAACGGAGTCAGTGAATCCTCCGGAGACAGGGCGAACTCGCTGCTGCGTATGCGCCAGAACTGCCAGCCTGCCCGGCGCAGCTCCCGCTCCCGCTCGTAGTCGTCACGGATCTGGTCAGGGGTGGAGTGATACGGGCTGCCGTCGCACTCCACAGCGAGGCGGCCCGTCTCTCCAACGACGACGAGGTCGATGCGTTTGCCGCTGACTTTCCACTGGGGGACGACGTGATAGCCGCGTTCCTTGATCCTACAGAAAACCTGCTGCTCGAAGAGCGAGTCGAACGGCTCGCACTGCTCGTCGGAGGAAACGGCGGAAAGGCCGGGAGAGGTGCCCTGAAGTTCCGGGGGCGCCTGCATATAGGTGAGCAGGGAGTGGCGCAGGTCCCTGCTGCGCAGCTGGTCCGGTGTGACAGAGGTGAACAGCCACATCTGGTCGCGGGCCCGGCTGGCGGCCACGTTGAACCGCCTTCCGTCACCCTGGCCGGTCAGGGCCCGGGTGTTGTCGGCGTCGACGACCAACGAGAGCAGGATGACATCCCTTTCGTCTCCCTGGAACTGTTCGGCCGTGCCGACACGTATGTTGTGCCGCTCCTGGATCGTGGAGTCGATCCGCGTGTCGATGAGACTCTCCAATAGCCTTGTCTGGTGTCCGGAACGGAGCACGATGACTCCGAAACTCCGTTTCGCGTACGCTTCGTCTTCCGCAAGTTCCTGCAACTTAGCGACGATGAGTTCGGCCTCGGGCCTGTTGACCAGGGTTTCTCGCCGCCCCTCGCAGCGACCTTCTTGCACATGAACGACTTCAAGGGGCCGCAGCCGGTCCGCTCCGTACTGCCGCAGCGGCACGAGTTCGTTGTCGGGATAGAACTGGGCGGAGGACCACTTGATGATCTCCGGCATACACCGGAAGTGCTCGGTGAGCCGGATCGTCTCGCTGAAGCGCGCGGACAGCAGGTCGTAGAGGTTGGACTTGGGGCTGAGTCCGTCCCGCTGCCAGTCGGTGAGATGGGGCAGGAGTGAGTCGAGGAGTTCGTTGAGCCGCTCGTGCTTGCCGCCTGTGTAGAACGGGACACACTGCTTGTCGTCACCCACGACGATGATCCTCGGAGCGAGCCACAGCAGCATCAGACCGTCCAGACCGACCTGGCTCGCCTCGTCCACGATGACGACGTCGAAGGCGTCCGGCTCGGGATCGATCATTTCGGCCACCTGTTTGATCGGCATGACCCATGCCGGAACCGCGGCACGCGCGTCACGCATCGCGGAACGGGCGGCCTTCAGGTGCCGCTTGCCAAGTGCCGTCATTCCCTTGCCTGCGTTCGCCATGGCCGACGCGTAGGCACTCAGCGCCTGCTTCTGTCCGGCCGTCATCCGGTCCAGGCAGTGGTACAGCGCCCGGTCGGCCGCCAGTTGGGTCACCGTTCTCCGCAACTGCGTCTCAGTTGCTTCCAATTCACCTTCCAGCTTGGCTTCCCTGCCTGGTGCCAGCATCGAGTCCTGGAAGGTACGCGCTTGCCGCCATGCCCAGGCTCCATCCAGGTTTACAAGGCGGGTCTCCCACGCCGACTCGGTCGGGGACTCGGCGAAGCGCCGGGCCAGTTCGGGGTGGTCCTCGGACAGTCGGTCCAGGAGTTTGCGAGCCTCCCGGCGATCGGCCTCACGGTGGAACGCCTCGGTCAGCGAGTCGATCGCGGACGTGTACGCCCGAGGATCACGGGCGGTGACAGCACGGTGCACCTCTGCCAGTTCGGCCACTCCGCGGGCATCGGGTCGCGGCAGCTGCTCGGAGATGGACCGCAGCCTCTCCTCCGCCTCACGGGCACGGAGCAGCCGTTCCGCACCGTTCGCCGACGTACGGACGTCGTCCCACTGTTGTGCCGTCCGAACCGTGGCCCTGATCCGGGCCTTGAGCAGGACTTCGTGCAGCGTACGCACGGATTGGGTGAACCCGTCCACCGCGCGGAGCGTCGGCACCCTGTCCAGCAGCTCCGACAGAGCCACCTGCGTGGAGCCCTCGGCCTCGGGCGCGTCAACGCTCTTCCAGCGCTCATTCAGCTGCCGAACGCATTGGCGTGCCGCCAGATGAGCCACCAACGCGGAAATCTCGTCCGGTGTGCTGGGCAGCCGCCCATCCACCCGGCAGTCCCGCAGAAAGGCTTGGGCCTCCTTCTGGACCGGCTTGGGGGCGAACTTGCGCAGCTTGCCGCCTGCACGCAAGTACTGTTCGAGGTCCTTCCCGGCGGCGATGAGACGTGATTCCTCGGCAAGCGCCACGGCGGGTACGTCGAGCACGGCGAAGGGCATGTGCTGAAGCACGCTTTGCACGTCCTCGGCACGGGCGGACGCCTGCCGCACTCCCTCCCACAGCTGCTGCCGCCGGCCTGCCATTCCGTCCTGTAAGGCGCGCGTGGTCCACTCCTCGGGCGGCCAGGCGGCAGGGTCACCCGGCAGTCCCTCGCTCTGCAGCGCGTGTTCCGCCGCGTCCAGCAGACCGACCAGTGTCGCGATCAACTCTTTCCCGCAGTCTGCGAGTTCGAGGGCAAGTGTGTCGGAAGCCGACGCAGCACAGGCACATACAGCGGCGTCCAGGGCGTTGACCGCTTCTTCGAACAGCACGGGTGCGACGAAGTCCGCGGGGTCCGGGCAGCGGGGGGCATGCTCGTCCAGTACTCCGGCCCCGTGCCGGGACACCAGACCCAGCAGGCGCTGGGCCTCGTCCTGGCTCAGCGAAGGTTCGCGCGGTGCCGAGGCGGGCAGAGCGGGCATCCAGTCGTACTTCGGTGCACCGGCAGCAACGGTCTCCACGATCTCCGCGAGCCGCCCCTTGTATCCGGGTGCCACGTCGAGGTGTTCGTACCACTCCGCCTCACGTATGGCGCGCAGTTCGTCACGGAGCCGCGCGCGGGTGTCCGACAGTTCCGAGCGCAGCGCCTCATGGCTCCTGATCCTTACGTCGAGACGCTCGGTCGACTGGGTGGCACTGAGCTGGGAGAGCGCGCGCACGGACTGTTCCAGGTCGTTGCTGCCGTCCTGACGCCGGTCGCCCTGAAGGACGCACAAGTTGCGCAACTCGGGCGGAAGTTGTTGCCGCAGGACCTTCAGAGCCTGGCCCTTCTCACTCGTCACGAGCACTCGCTTGCCGTCCGCTAGCAAGGCGCACACGAGGTTGGCGATGGTGTGCGTCTTTCCCGTGCCCGGCGGTCCTTGAACGACGACGCCGGTATCGGTCTGTAGGCGCCTCAGCACCTCCCGCTGGGCTTCGTTCGACAGCAGCGGAAACAGCGGGTCAGGGCCAAGGGCGGGCGGCACGTCACGGCTCCCTGCCGCCGTACCCCACACCCTGCGGTCCTCCGCTTCCAGCTGGTACAGCAACTGAGCCAGGCCTAGCGGAGCGATAGCACCGGGCTGGGCGAGGCGGTTCGCGATGCCGTCGTAGAAGTTCACGAGGGCACCCTGGCCCCGCTGGCGGAGAATGATCGCCGGCGCGAACCCAAGCGTGGGCACCGGCAGCGCCGGGTCAGCGGGTGGGCGGGCCCAGCCACGATGGAACGCCACCGCGCGATCCGTGCCGAACGCCCTCTCCGACCAGTCGCCGAGCACGTCCTGGGAGTCACGGGACAGCGGATGGAACCCTTCCGTATCGACACGGTCCCGCAGCGGGCTCAGCAGACGGGTGCTGTAGCCCGCGTCCGCGTCAAGGAACTCGCTGTCCTCCAACCGCGCCGGTTCGCCGGGGGCGAGGGCGACGGTGATGGACATGTTCGTGGAATTCACGGTGAGTATCAGCGGCGCCGTCAGAATGTGCCGGGTGGTGCGCGCCGACGGACGTGCGGCTCCGACGGTCAGCAATCCGGCGCCCAGTACCGCCTCGTATTCCTCGCCGTCCTGCTGAATCCTGGTCGCCATTCGGTACAGCTGCTGATGGAGTTCCCTGTAAGGACGGTCGACGCGCTCTTTCTCCGACCACTTTCGCCACGCGTCGAGCCATCTCGTGTAGGCGCGCAGCACGTCGTGCGCTTCCTCCCGACGGATCTCGGAAACTTCGAACAGGTCTCCGTTCTCGTCCTCCTGCCAACCCTGACCCGGTCCCGACTCGGCCAGCGGAGGTTCTTCGGGCGACGCGGTGGCGGCGGCTTCGGGATCGACCCATCCCACCAGCACCTCGGGCAGGACAGGAGCCGGGCGAGGCGGGCGGTGTACCACCTTGAGCAGCGTCCGGTCGCCATCCGGGTTCCGCCGGAGCATGTCGTCCGGAAGGTCGGAAAGCCAGAGGGCATCCGGGTATTTCTGCCAGTCCCGCACTGGCTTGTACGACCCGCGAACAAATTCGCGCATGTACTCGATAAGTTGGCGCGTGCGGTGGACCGCCTCCGGATGGTTCGCGCGGAGTGCAGAGTAAAGAGACACCTATCCCCCCAGATCATGGCTCGACCGAAAGCCTTCCAGGATGTGGGAGAGAAGCGCCGCCTTCAACAAGGACCGGCGAGTAGTGACGTAAACCAGCCACATTCCGCGAAAGTTGGCTGTAACCCAGCCAACCGTTCAGGAGCGAACCCACGTGCGGCGATCACGCGCCGCCGCGTACACCAAGTCGACCGCGTCCGGTCTCCAGCCAGTCTTGAGGTGCTTGAACGTCGCGATGTCGCGCTCCTGAAGGACACGCACGTCGCGGAGTGACGGCACGACCTGCAGCTCTGCCACCGCAACGAAGGCAAGTACCGGCTGAACATCCACGGGAAAACCACACGCACGCGTCAGCGCGCTCGATGCCCGACGCGCCTCGGCTCGACTCTTCCGGACGTAGGGGTACGACTGGCCGCCTATCCGAACCGAGTCGTCGCCCACCCACACACGCGCCCCACGATGGCACTTCGTGTTGACACAAAAGACTCCGCCCGGACCGATCAGGACGTGATCGATGTCGACATCGCCTGGCAGGGGTATGGAATGCAGTACTCGCCAGCCTCGCCGCACCAGCCTCTCCAACTCCACTCCCACCCGGCGCTCACCGGCCAGTCCGGTGCGCCAACTGTCCACCTCCAGACGCCTACCGGACAACCTGGCCAACGCCCACCGCCAGAAGCCGGGTGCCAGTTCGTCCACCTTCGTCTGCAGCGCGTCTCCGGGGCGGTTCCCCGCAAGGTCGTCATCAGAACACAGTGCCTTGTGCGCTACAGGCAAAGAAGAAGCAGCAAGGTAGGGAGCGAGGGCGTCGAGTACCGCGTCCCGCTGCTCCTCGACCAGAAGCTCCAGAGACCCCGTGCGGCGGTCGAGCCAGGCGATCTTCGTGCCGTCCGGCTGATTCACGTAGAGACGGTCATGTCCGTAACGCTTCCACACAGAGACCTGTAAGCCGCTCACGCGCCCCCCGTTTCGGATCCCACCAAAGACCAATGACCATGTGACCAGGGCCAGAAGCAGCGAGCAAGGCGGCCTCATGTATGCGCCGGGCAGGGCGGGTGCTTCCCAGCCGATTCTGCAGCCAGGGCAGGGCACATCCAGGGCACATGAGCCCGGGAAACGGCGTTGACCCGTGAGAACTACCGAGACGAGTTCCCGCAGGTCAACGCACATTTAGCCGAGAAAGCACAGGTCACAACCCCGCCCCTCCCATTCGCTGCACGAGTGGCAGGACTTCAGCCACCGGCTGCATGAGGCAGGGCATCAGCCTTATTGCCTGGTGTGGCCCTGAGCCAGGGGCAGAACGCCATACTGTTGCCCTGACGACAGCGCGGCGCCGGGGAGCTCGTCCTTCCTGGCGACGGGGGAGGAGACCGCTCCGTCATGGGCAAGGGTGTGTCACGGGCACTGCTGATCGCGGCCCCTCAGCCAGGTCTTGAGTTCGTCCGCCGGGACACGTCCCGCCTCAAGGAGGCCCTGCTCGGGTCGGGTTACCCGGACTCCGCCATCACCGTGCTGGACACCGAGGAGCAGACGACCGGGAACGGGATCGTCGCGGCCCTGAACACCTTTCTGGCCCAGTGCCAGGACTACGACTTCGCTCTCGTCTACTTCTCCGGTCACGGCGTGCGCAAAGGAGACGCGGACTTCCTGGTGCCCAGCGACGCGGACGACGCGACGCTGCGCAGTCTCATCAAGGTGGCGCCCAACGAGCTGTTGGACAAGTTACGTTCGACGGGCACCGTGATGCTCTGTCTCGATGCCTGCCGGGACGAGGCCGACCCGGACATCGGGTCCCCGCCCCCGCCGGAGGTGTCGCCCCAGCGCCGCAATGTCGTTCTGGTCCAGGCGTGCGTGGCGGGGGAACGGGCCATGGGCACCGAGGACGGCAGCTTCATGGGCCGGGCGCTGGCCGAGGCACTGTCCCCGGACACGCCGTGGCGCACGGTCGCCGAGGTGATCGCTCATGTGAAGCGTCGCACCGAGGAGATCGCCCGGGACAACGGGAGCCGGCACCCGGTGGAGGTCTCGTGGCTGGGCAGTCCTCTGGGCGATCCCCCGGCCGAACCCTCCCGGCGGGAGATCTGCGAGTCCGGACCGGGCGCCAGAGGGTGGACCGCCGCCATGCACGACTCGCCCCTGTGGGGCAGGGTCACCAGCGACGCCGTGGCGACCGGCCGGCTCAAGGACCGCCTCAGTCTGCTGATCGACAAGGTTCTCCGTATCCGGCACGACGCGAACCGGGAACGCAAGGCCGGCCGGGACCCCTGGGAGGACCCGCAGTTCCCCGAACGTGTCCTCACCCAGCTCCACCGGCTCGTCCCGGAGGGCACTGGAGGACGGCTGAGCCCTCTCGAAGTGGTCGCTCTCCTGGCGACGCCCTTCGTCCGGGAGGGCGCCGTGGCGTGCAGCCGACGGGCCCTGGCGGAGGTCTACCCGGCGGCGGCCGGTCCCTGCGAGGACGAGGACGAACCGCCCGGGCTGGACGGCACGTTCAGGGGTCACATCAGACAGGACATGGAGGACATTCGCAGGGCCTACCGGCAGATCGACGCCAAGCGCCGCCGGCTGCGCGACACCGGAGCGCACGCCGCGGCGGTCGCCGCCGAACAGTGGCTGCGGCACCGGCTCCTGGCCGACTGGGATCAGCTCTGGTACCCGGACGCCGGGCAGGTGATCGGCGCCCTGGAGAGCATGGCGGAGGTACTCGGCCTGCTGACGGACGCCGCCGAGTACGCGGCGTTCCTCGAGATCTCGTCGAAGTCCACCCGCCGCAACCGGCTGCGTGACGCGCTCCTCCAGGTGGCCTCCCAGATGCGTACCCGCCCGTCGGCCAAGGCCCCGGACGGAAGGACCTGGGAGAATCAGCTGGCCGAGCGTCTGATGCTGCCCGACACGACGACGTGGCGTCCGGCCCACCTCGCCGGACTCCTGCACATGGCGGAGCTGCTCGCCATCGATCCCCGGATGCTGGACGGCATCGTCGTGGACCACCTCGGGGAAGACCCCACCGTGGCCGACCCGGCGAGACTCGCCGCCGGGCTGGACGACGGCGGCTTCGCCCCCTCCGGCGGTCACGGCTGGGGGCTGGTGTTCGAGTGCCCCGGCGCCGCCCTGCACGTGGCGCTGGACCGCCAGGCGCACGCCGCGACTGCCGCCGCGCAGGACCTCCGCGACGCCCACCGCGGTGCACCCCTGTTCGCCGGGCTCCCCCGGCACATCGGCACAGGCGGCCTGGAGCCGCAGAACGGAAGCTACAAGTCGCCACCGCCCCGCTTTCAGCTCGCGGAGGACGGCGTCAAGCCCCTCATCATGGGCACCCAGCTCTACGGCGACCATATGCTCGCCCTCCGGGAGCTCTACCAGAACGCCCTCGACGCCTGCCGTCGGCGCCATGCCCGCCAGAACTACGCCGCCACCGTCCCGCAGCAGGAGGGCGGCCTCCGCCCGGGCACATCCGTCAAGGAACTGGCCGAGTACACCGTCACCTTCGTCCTGGGGCGCAACGAGCACGGGCGGATCTACCTGGAGTGCGCGGACAACGGCATCGGCATGACCGAGGAGGAGC
Source organism: Streptomyces djakartensis (assembly GCF_014651075.1). Classification (GTDB taxonomy): domain Bacteria; phylum Actinomycetota; class Actinomycetes; order Streptomycetales; family Streptomycetaceae; genus Streptomyces; species Streptomyces djakartensis. Next base: position 696,107 of record NZ_BMWE01000001.1, read on the forward strand.
TCGACAAGCTCTTCTCCCAGGCCGGCCAGCGGTATGAGCAGTCGCCACACCACGTCCGCGAACTGCGCCGCTGGCGCCGCAAGGGCGTGAAACCCGAACTGAACAGCCGCTTCGGCATCGGCGTCTTCAGCTACTTCATGCTCGCCGAGACGATCGAGGTCACCACCCGGCCCGCCGACGAGAGCGGATCCGGCAGTGGCGGCGTCGGCCACCACGTCCATGTCACGTCGGACTCCGGCCTGATGCGCACCTCAGCCGACCGGTCCATGGAGGCCGGCACCCGGGTCCGCCTCTACCTGCGCCCCGAATTCACCGAGGCGCCCCCCTCCGTCATCAGGATCCTGCGGGAACAGATCTGGCACACCCCGGTGCGGCTGCGTGTGGAGGACCGTCTCACCACACCGCACGACCACGACGAATGGGAGCCGGGCGTCCTGAAGTCGATCACCCCCGTGGTGCCCCAGGAGTCGCCCGAGGGCCCGTGGTGGGTCCGGGGTCAAGGCGCACGTCTGGTGGACGGAATCTTCGTGGGGGGCGACCAGCGGCCACACGGCTACGTCGTCAACCTGCGCCGTCGTCACCGACCGGATCTCAGCGTCAGCCGCAACCAGCTCCACGGCTTCACGGCCGACCTGGTCCGCCAGGAACTGGCCGAGGCCGTGGACACACTGAGGCTCTGGGACCCGATCCCTCTCAACTGGCTGTGGGACCTCGTCAAGGACGACGCCCGCATCGGCGAGACCGTGCTCCGGCGCCTGCTGTCCAGCGGTGTCCGGGTGAGGCTCGACACGTGGCACGGCGCGACCGTGAGTTCCCCAGTCCGCCCGATGGCCCTGGCTTCGCTCGGCTGTCTCCCTGCCGACGATGTCCGCAGCTCGGTCTCGTCCACCGACACCGAGGAGATCGCCTCCCCGGCCTACTTCTTCCGCTGGTGGAGGTCCCAGCTGGTGGACGATCCCGGGCAGGGACGCCGGCCGAGGCGTGACCGCGCTGTCATCGGCTGCCCGGCCGGGTTCCCGGAACCCACGGCCCTCGACGGGCTGTTGTTCCGGACCATGCCCGACTCCCGCTGGGGCCCCATGGTGGCGGCGCTCAGGGCGGCTGTGGACGGCGGGCACGACCTGCGGACCGTTGTACGCGCCCTCCGGCGCTACGCCGTCGCCGGGGTCCCGGTCCCGGAGGTGGACGACATTCCGGGGCTGGCCGACATCGAAATCGGCCCACTGCTGGCCGAACTCTGTGAGGCCTATACCGATGGAGGCCGTTACACCGCGCTCCTGAAAGGCTTGGAGCCACCGGCCCACATCCCCCTCCTGCTCATCGCCGGCCTGCATGGCAAGACGCTCCGGGAGATCGCCGAACTCGTCGGCCGGCTCCGGCCCCTCATCCCCGGGATCCCGGAGCCGCCGGAACTCGGTGAGCTCGCCCGGCACATTCCGGACCAGCAGGAACTCGCTGTCCTCGGCGCTGAACAGGTCTCGGAGCTCAGGGTCCTCCCCGAGGACGTGACGCCTTCCGTCGCCGCCTTCATCGCCAAGCAACTCGGTATCGAACCCGCCGCCGTCGCGGCTGTCGCCCGACGCTACGAGCGGTTCGGCTTCCGGGTGAGCGGGGACCTGGACGACGTCCGGTTCGTGGACGGCGACGAAGCGGCCCTTGGCCTCACACATCCCATGTTGACGCTGGAACTGCTGGCTCAGCCGTCCATCAGCCTGCTGAGGCTGGTCCGGCTGTCGGCCAAGCGCGGTGACCCGACGGTGGAATACACCGCCCGCTCCATCCGAGAGATCGCGGAGCGGCTACGCCTGCGGATGGACGACCCTTCGGGTGGCCCCCTGGCATCAGTCCAGGCACCCTCGTGGTGGGCCGGCCTCGGGCAGGGAGACGAGGTCGACGGCCCGCTGAGCACCTGGACCGTGCTGCGAACTCTGTGGAACAGACCGGAACCCGAATGTGTGGAGGACGACATCGGAGCGGTCAAGGCGCTGGCCGCAGCGGGACTCGTACGCGCCGAAACCGTCGAAGCGGTGCGTACGTGGTGGCGGACCCCGGCCCACGAACGCCCGGACGTACTGGTCGACGACGACAGGTCGCTGCGTTTCCGTGGCCGCGGCTGGGATTTCTCGGCCGGCCACGACCCCGCGTCCAACCGTGTCGACACCCTGTTCCTCGTGATCCTTGCGGCTCAACTGCGCACCACGGTCGGTGAAGCGGCCGACGCCGTGCGCCGGGCCGCCGAACCGTACGGCATCGACGTCGTCCAGGTGCCCGAGGAGTCCCTCGGCCTGAAGCCTCATCTCCGGGTGGTCGAGGCGCTGTGCACGGCCTGGGCGCACGAGTGGAAGACCGAGGTCACCCGCCGGGAGATCATCACCTACGCCCGCGCGTGCCGAGTCTCCCTGGACGTGGCGGTGTCCGAACTGCGCGCCTACGAGGCCCTCGGCGCCCCCGCGCTGCCGGCCGTCGCGGCGCCCTCCGGGATGGAGGCGCCCAGCCAGGCACTGGACGCGACGGTCCGGACCACCCTGGAGCAACTGCTCCAGTTCGAGCCCCTGAGCCGGGGAAGCGTCACCCCGCTGAAGCTGACCATCACCGCCGTGCGGATGGGCCTCGGTCTGTGCGAGACCTACCGGGCGCTCGCCTCCTACTCGGAACTGGGGCTGACCCTGGACTGCCCCCTGCCCCGGGACCCGGCCCCGGACGACACCCACGCCCCCGACTGGCGGGACGTCGTCATCCTCACCGAGCGCCTCACCGGGAGCGAACCGGCCCTGGCCGGCGAGGTGACGGAGGAGCACATCCGGCTGGCGGCTGAGGAGACCGGACTGGACGCTCCCGAGGTCCACCGGCGCCTGACCTTTTACGCGCCGCTGTTCGGCTATCGCGTCCCGTCCAGGGAGGCGGGCCGTACCCCGGAGGCGGAGAAGGAGTCCATGTGACAGCCCATGAGGACGTGCCCTACCGGGAGCAGCGGGTCGCACCGCCCGGCGATCTGCGGCAGCACACGGACGAGGCGGGCATCCCGGAGTTCACCGGCACCTGCCCGGTCTGCCACGGCAGCAACGTGTTCGCGCTCCCCCGCCTCTCCCCCGGCACCGTGCTCAAGGGATGGCCCTGGCGGCGCAACGGCGGCCCCGTCGCCCCGGACCCCGAGCAGCACCGCATGGATTGCGAGTGCCCGGTCACCCACCCTCAGGACCCCTTGGAACACGGGGGCTGTGGTGCGTGGTGGACGGTTGTGGTCCGGCCGGCCGCACCGCAGGGGTCCTGATGACCGTCCCTCCCCGCCTCTCCGCGCGTGCCCTCCGTCTCCAGGCCCGGCAGCGGCTGTACGACATGTTCCAGTCGCAGCTGGACATCGCACGCCACCAGGCCGAGGGCTGGCGCAACTTCCTCGCCACGGCCACCGCGCTCCTGGCGGCCGTCCTGGTGCTGAAGGGGCGAGAGAACGTCGCCGAGCTGACTCCCGGCTACCGGTGGGGTGTCGTACTCGCCATGGCACTCGGCCTCCTGGCCCTGCTGGCCTCCGCCTTCGCGGCAGCCTCGGCCGCGCACGGACGGCCGAAGGACGCGCTGCGGCACGCCGACGAGGCACGGCTCCTGCGGTGGGAGGAGAAGGAGTGCGAACGCATCGGGGGCCTGGTCAACCGCGCGCGCTGGCTCGCGGTCGCCGGCGTGCTGGCCACGGCGGCGGGGGTGATGGCGACCTGGGTGGCGCCGGCGAGCGAGAAGGGCGCCGCGTCGGTCAGCGTGCACACCCGCCAGGGGACGGTGTGCGGCGAACTGGTGGCGCTGGACCCCTCCGGCGTCACCGTCCGGGTCAAGGCGAGCGGCGGCACCGCTTCGGGCAAGGGCCCCAAGGACTCCCTGCGCAAGCTCACCTGGGGCTCCCAGGCCCTGAGCGCCGGCCCGGTGTCCGGCTGCTGAGCCACTGCCGCCGTCCGCACGGGCACGCTCTGGGGGCCAAGGCAACGATGAAGGGCCGCGACGGCGCTCACGACCGTCGGTGGGCCTACCTCTTCGCCCGGTGACGGCGCGCCGCTGCCGCTAACAGGGCGACACCCGCGAAGCCGACCAGGAGGGTGCCCCACTCCGGCACGTGGGCTGCCCGCAGAAGGCCGGCGACACCGAAGCTGGTATCCCACCCGGCCTCCGTGATGGCGGAGCCGAAGCCCTGGATGACCAGAATGACGCCGAACAACCACAGCAGCCCCTGACCTGTGCTGTTGTCCGACTTCTTGAGCGTCTTCGCCATGACGTGGGTCCTCTCCGGTGTCCGCGCATCGTTCTGATGCGGTCGCATCACATCCTGGAGCGCAAATGGATATGATGCAAGTGCATCGGAAAACAGGAGGAGTGGAGCGTGCCCAGACAGGTCGACTACGAGGACCGGCGGCGCCGGATCGCCGAGGCAGTCTGCACGCTGATCGCGCGCTCCGGCATGGAAGCCGTCAGCCTCCGCGACGTCGCCGCGCAGGCGAATGTGTCCATGGGAGCCGTCCAACGGTGTTTCCGCACCAAGGAGGACATGCTGCTCTTTGTGCTGGAGCACATCTCCCAACGCGTCAGCGAACGCGCCAACCAGCGCATCGCCACAGCCTCCACGCCCCAGGCCGCGGCCACCTTGCTGTCACACACTCTGGCCGAACTGGCCTTGCTGGACGAAGGATCACAGACACAGGCACGCGTCTGGCTGGCCTTCATCACCCACGCCTCGGCCAACGAGAAACTGGCCGCCGTCCTGCACGACACCTATGCCAAACTCCATGAACTCATCGCGTGGCTGGTCCGCTACGGCCAGAACACCGGGGAAATCCCACAGCACCTCGACCCCACCCGCGAGGCACACACCCTCCTCGCCGTGGCCGATGGCCTCACGGTCCACGTCCTCGCAGGCCACCACTCCCCGGAGGTGGCGCTGAGCATCCTCCGACGTCACGTCGATCACCTGCTGCAATGAGCATCCGGCCATGGACAAGGCGCTCGATGACCCCCACAGCCCGCTCAGAGGCGGTCAGGCGTCACGAGAGGGTCTTCCCCCTCCCCCCAAGTCCCGGCCACCGGGGCCGTCGTGGCCCGCGGGATCACACACGTCGGCAGGACGACGTGCCGCTCGTGGTCCTGCCCCGGGTCCCCCGAGTCGTTGATGAGCCTCAGCGCCAGTTCCCCGGCCTCGCGCCCCATGTCCGACGGTGACTGGGCGACCGTGGACAGGTCGAACCAGTCGGCCAGCGGCTGGTCGTCGAAGCCGAGGACGGAGATGCGTTCGGGTACGGGGATCTGGGACTTGCGCAGGTTCCAGATGAGGGCGACCGCGACCTCGTCCATCTCGGCGAAGACGGCGGTGGGCGGCTCGCGCAGGCTCAGCAGCCCGCCGAGCGCCTCCGCGGCGGAGCGCTTGTCGCCGACCCGCGTCGAGACCACGAGGTCCTGGTCGAGCGGCACACCCGCCTCGGTCAGCGCCTGCCGGTATCCCAGCAGCCGTCCCTTGGAGCTGAAGGAGAACCCGCTCGCATCGACCGTCTGGACGAAGGCGATACGGCGGTGACCGAGGTTGAGCAGGTGCCGGGTGCCGTGCAGGGCGCCGGCCACGTCGTCGACGTAGACGCTCGGGCGCCCGTCGACGTGCTGGCTGACGTAGATCACCGGCATGCCCAGGTCGTCCAGCCGGGCGGTCTCCTCGTCGGTGAGGTCGAAGGAGAACACCAGGAGCGCGTCGGCGTTGCGGCGGGCCGGGAGGTGCTCGAAGAAGGCGGTGCGCTCGGTCAGGTCGGGGATCTCGTAGACGTTCAGCTGCATGCCCGCCGCCCGGAGCAGGGGGGCCAGGCTGGACAGGGCGGACCCCATGAACCACGAGTTGAGGGTCGGGACCAGCACCGCCACCGTCCCGGTCCGGCCCGTGACGAGGCTCGCGGCCTGACGTGACACGGCGAAGTTCAGCTCGCGGGCGGCCTTCTCGACGCGGGCGCGGACGTCCGGGGAGACCGTGGACAGGCCGCGCAGGGTGCGCGAGACCGTGGAGGTGGAGACCCCGGCCCGCTCGGCCACGTCGGCCATGGTGGGGTGCCGCTGAGCTGGAGGCATGAGCGGACGGTAGCACAGGGATTCGCAGGTTTCCCCGCCTTCGTGACAGCGCTTTCACATGAGTGGGGATCGATTTGTCGGCCGATTACTCCCACGTAACGCATTGACTTCGGCAAATCGCACCCCTAGCTTGCAAACGTTGTCCCGACCGCCTTGAAGTCCTTGCAGGCAGGTCCGCAAACACAGCCTTGAACTGCGGGTTTGGTTGTCGAGTTCCGTGACAGCGCAGTCTCGCAAAACCGCGACCCCGGTTCCGCACGACCAGGAGAGACAGTGACGACCAGAACCACGACCAGAGCGGCCGCACTCGCCGCCACCGGGCTTCTCCTCAGCGCCTGCGGCTCGCCCGGCGGCGGATCCGGGCAGGCCGGTGCGCCGTCGTTCGAAGGGCGCGGCCCCATCACGTACGTGGCCGGCAAGGACACCACGGGCACCGTCCAGCCGATGCTCGACCGCTGGAACAAGGCGCACCCGAAGGAGAAGGTCACCTTCATCCAGCTGCCGACCGACGCGGACGCGCAGCGTCAGCAGATGATCCAGAACGCGGAGACGAAGTCCGACGCCTACACGGTGCTGTCCCTCGACGTCGTGTGGACCTCGGAGTTCGCCGCCCACCAGTGGATCGACGAGCTGCCCGGGAAGCGGTTCCCGATGGGCAAGATGCTGAAGCCGGTGGTGGAGACCTCGAAGTACCGGGGCGGTCTGTACGCGGTGCCGAGCAGCTCGGACGGCGGCATGCTCTACTACCGCTCCGACCTGCTGAAGAAGGCCGGGGTCGCCCAACCCCCCGTCAGCTGGGCCGAGATGACCGACGCCTGCGCCAAGGTGAAGCGGCTCCCCGAGGCGAAGGGCATGTCCTGCTACGCCGGGCAGTTCCAGAAGTACGAGGGACTGACGGTGAACTTCGCCGAGGCCGTGCACTCCGCGGGCGGCCGGGTCACCGACGCGAACGGACGGCCGGACGTCGACACCCCGGAGGCGAGGAAGGGCCTGGACTTCCTCGTCGATTCCTTCAAGGACCGGACGATCCCCAAGGAGGCCATCACCTACCAGGAGGAGGACGGCCGCCAGGCCTTCCAGTCCGGCAAGCTGGTCTTCCTGCGCAACTGGCCGTACATGTACTCCCTGGCCCAGAAGAGCGGCGTCAAGGGCAAGTTCGCCGTCGCGCCCCTGCCCGGCCTGAACGGGCCCGGCTCCTCCAGCCTCGGCGGCCACAACATGGCCGTGTCCTCGTCGGCGAAGAACAAGGCGACGGCCCTGGACTTCATCGAGTTCATGACCAGCGAGGAGAACACGGCGACCTTCCTGAGGGACGCCTCCCTCGCACCGCCGTACGCCGCGCTGTACGACGACGAGGCGCTCATCGAGCAGTACCCGTACCTGCCGGTGCTCAAGGAGTCGGTGCTGCGGGCCGTGCCGCGGCCCCGGGTGGTGCCGTACGGGGACGTGACCGCGGCGGTGCAGCGGGAGGCGTACGCCGCCCTGACCGGTGAGAAGAGCAGCGCGCAGGCACTGAAGGACCTGCGGAAGGCGCTGCGGAAGACCGCGGCGGAGTGACGGCGCCATGACCCAGACGGATGCTTCACCGGAGACCACCGGCGAGGGCCGCCCCCGGACGACGGGCAGCCCCGCCGGCGTACGGACACGGCGGCCGGACCGGGCCACCGCCGGGGCGGGGCGGCTGGCCGCGCTGCTGGTCTCCCCGACGCTGCTGGTGCTGACGGTCGTCGTGCTGTACCCGACGCTCATGGCGCTGAAGGAGTCGCTGTACGGGCCCAAGGGGCTGGATCCGGCGACCGGGTTCATCAGCGACACCGAGCCGTTCGTCGGGCTCCGGAACTACGCCGAGATCTTCGGCGAGGCCGGGGCGCGGTTCTGGAACGCCTTCTGGAACACCACGTTCTTCACCGTCGTCACGGTCGGGCTGGAGACCGTGACCGGCGTGGCCATGGCGCTGATCATGCACAGGGCGTTCCGGGGCCGGGCCCTGGTGCGGGCCGGGATCCTGGTGCCCTGGGCGGTGCCGACGGCCATCTCCGGGCTGCTGTGGCGGTGGATCTTCAACAGCGACGGCGTCGCCAACGCGCTGCTCGGTCAGCAGATCCTGTGGACCACCGAGGGCTTCCACGCCAAGGCCGCCGTCATCGTCGCGGAGGTGTGGAAGACCGCGCCCTTCATCGGGCTGCTGGTGCTGGCCGGGCTGCAGGTCATCCCGAAGGAGGTCTACGAGGCCGCCCGCATGGACGGGGCCCGCCCGGTACGCCAGTTCTGGCACATCACGCTGCCGCTGGTGAAGCCCGCGCTGCTGGTGGCGGTGCTGTTCCGGTGCATGGACGCGCTGCGGATGTTCGACCTTCCTTACATCCTCGTCGGCGCGCAGAAACACTCGGTGGAGACGCTGTCGATGCTCGCGCAGAACGAGGCGGCCAACGTCCGCTTCGGTCCCGCCTCCGCGTACGCGGTGATCCTCTTCCTCTACGTCTTCCTGATCGCGCTCGCGTTCGTCCGGCTGCTGGGTACGGATCTGGTCGGGGGTGGCGGCCGCGGGCGCCGGGGCTTCCTCCGCCGCGGGGAGGTGACGGCATGACGGCAATCACCGCGAAATGGCGGAACGGGCTCGTGTACGCGGGTGTCGTCGCGGTCGTGGCCTACTGCCTGGCCCCGTTCTACTGGATGCTGGTCTCCAGCCTGCGCCGCACCGGCGACATCTTCGACACCACGCTCGTCCCGTCGCCGCTGTCCTTCGAGAACTACCGGGCGGTCTTCGACCCCGCGCAGGGCTTCGGGCGGGCGCTGCTCAACAGTCTGGTGGTCGCCGGGATCACGACCGTACTGGCGCTGCTGCTGGCGACGTTCACCGCGTACGCGATGGCCCGGCTGGAGTTCCGTTTCAAGCGGCTGATCCTCACCCTGATCATCGCCACCTCGATGTTCCCGGTGGTGTCGATCGTGGTGCCGCTGCTGAAGCTGTTCACCGACATCGGCTGGATCAACACCTACCAGGCGATGATCGTGCCGAGCATGTCCTTCGCACTGCCGCTGGCGGTGTGGAACCTGACCACGTTCTTCCGGCAGATGCCCGACGAGCTGGAACACGCCGCCATGGTCGACGGCTGCACCCGGGGCCAGGCCTTCCGCAAGGTCATCGTGCCGCTCGCCGCGCCGGGCATCTTCACCACCGCGATCATCACCTTCATCGCCGCCTGGAACGAGTTCCTCATCGCCCTGTCGATGACCAACAAGCCCGGTATGCAGACCGCCACGGTCGCCATCTCCAAGTTCACCGGCGCCACGACGTACGAGACCCCCTTCGGCAGCCAGATGGCCGCGGGCGTTCTCGTCACCGTCCCGCTGGTGGTCATGGTGCTGCTCTTCCAGCGCCGCATCGTCGCCGGGCTCACCGCCGGCGCCGCGAAGTAGTCCCGTCCAGCATCAGAAGGAGCCACGTGTCCCCCACCGCCCCCTGGTGGCGCAGCGCCGTCATCTACCAGGTCTACATCCGCAGCTTCGCCGACGCCAACGGCGACGGCGTGGGCGACATCGCCGGGATCCGCTCCCGGCTTCCGTACCTGAAGTCCCTCGGCGTGGACGCCATCTGGATCAACCCCTGGTACAGGTCGCCGATGGCCGACCACGGATACGACGTCGCCGACTTCCGGGACATCGACCCGCGGTTCGGCACGCTGGCCGAGGCCGAACAGCTCATCGAGGATGCGCACGCGCACGGGATCCGCGTGATCCCCGACATCGTGCCCAACCACACCTCCGACCAGCACGCCTGGTTCCAGGCGGCCCTGGCCGCCGGGCCGGGCAGTCCCGAGCGCGAACGGTACGTCTTCCGCCCCGGCCGCGGGCCCGACGGTTCCCAGCCGCCGAACGACTGGGTGTCCTGCTTCGGCGGCCCGGCCTGGACCCGGCTGCCCGACGGGCAGTGGTACCTGCACCTGTTCGCACCCCAGCAGCCCGACCTGAACTGGGAGCACCCCGAGGTCCGGGCGGAGTTCGAGTCGGTCCTGCGGTTCTGGTTCAGCCGGGGCGTCGACGGCTTCCGCATCGACGTCGCCCACGGCCTGATCAAGCATCCGGAGTTGCCGGACCTGCCGCCCCGACGGGATCCGGACGCCGGGCAGCCCCTGCGTCACGTCGACCATCCGCACTGGGACCGTGACGAGGTGCACGAGATCTACCGGGCCTGGCGCAGGGTCGCCGACGAGTTCCCCGGCGACCGCTCCTTCGTCGCCGAGGCCTGGGCCGACACCCCCGAGCGACTGGCGGCGTACGTCCGCCCGGACGGACTGCACACCGCCTTCAACTTCGACTTCCTCATGTCGAGCTGGCACCCGAAGGACCTGCGCTCGGTCATCGACGACTCCCTGGCCATGCTGGGCGCCGTGGGCGCGCCGGCCACCTGGGTCCTGTCCAACCACGACGTGATGCGCCACCCCAGCCGCTACGGCCGCCGGACCGTCAAACGCTGGGTGGCCAACGAGAGCTACCGGCCGGAGGGCCCCCTCGACCTGGAACTCGGCACCCGCCGCGCCCGGGCCGCCGCCCTGCTGATGCTCGCCCTGCCCGGCGGCGCCTACGTCTACCAGGGCGAGGAACTGGGCCTGCCCGAGGTCGAGGACCTGCCCGAGGACGTCCTCCAGGACCCGACCTGGGAGCGTTCCGGCCACACCGACCGGGGCCGCGACGGCTGCCGCGTCCCCATCCCCTGGTCCGGCCGGACGGCCCCCTACGGCTTCAGCCCCGACGGCGCCGCCGCCGAGCCGTGGCTGCCCCAGCCCGCCGACTGGGCCGCACTGAGCGTGGAAGCCCAGACCGGCGACCCGGACTCCATGCTGGAGCTCTACCGCACCGCGCTGCGCATCCGCCACGACAACCCCGCCCTCGGCGACGGCACCATGGCCTGGCTGGACACCCCCGAGGGAGTCCTGGCCTTCAGCCGCGAACCGGGCTTCGTCTGCGTGGTCAACCTCTCCGGCGAGCCGTACGACCTGCCCGCGCACTCCGCGCTTCTGCTGTCCAGCGGCCCGCTCGAGAACGGCCGGCTGGCACCGGACCAGGCGGTGTGGCTTCAGGCGTGACATCAGTGACGCGCCCTGAGCGCCGCCCACGCGCGGCCGGCGCTCAGCGCTCGTCCCCGGCGATGCCCCCGCCCACCGTGAACCCGATGACCGTCCCGCCCCCGTCCCGGCGGAACGCGAACGGCGCTCCGCCGTGCGCCAGTGCCACCTCGCGGACGATGGACAGGCCCAGCCCGGATCCCGGCAGCGAGCGGGCGTCGGCGGCGCGGTAGAAGCGGTCGAAGACGCGGGCGAGGTCGTTGTCGGTGATGCCGGGGCCGCGGTCGAGGACCTCGACGCGGATCGTGCCGGGCCGGGCGGGCCCGGCGACGACCAGCTCGATGGGGGCCGTGCCGCCCTGGTCGAACTTCACCGCGTTCTCGACGAGGTTGGACAGCGCCCGGGTCAGCATCCCGGGCCGCCCGTCGGTCGTGGTGTCGCCGCTCGCGCGGAGCACGATCCGCCGCCCGCTGCGGCGCCGGGCGTGGCCCGCCACCTCCTCCGCGAGGTCGGCGACGTCCACCCGCCGCGGCGGCTCGGTGTCGGACTGCCCGGCCGCGAGGTCGACGAGCTCGTTGACCAGGTCGGTCAGCTCACGGGCCTCCTGCCCGAGGTCGGCGACCAGCTCCTCGCGGGTCTTCGGCGGCAGTTCGTCGATCCGGCGCAGCAGGGAGATGTTCGTACGCAGGGAGGTCAGCGGCGTGCGCAGTTCATGGCCCGCGTCCTGGACCAGACGGCGCTGGTCCTCCTCGGACTGCGCGAGCCGGCCCAGCATGCGGTCGAAGGCACGGCCCAGCCGGCCCACCTCGTCGTGCCCCGCCACCGGCACCTGAATGCCGAGCCGACGGGTGCGGGCGACGTCCTCGGCGGCGTCCGTGAGGACGACCAGGCGCCGCGTGATCCGCCGGGCCAGCCACCAGCCGAACAGGCCGGCGCCGGTCACGACGGCCGCCATCAGCACCAGCGTCCGCTGCTGCAGCGCCCGCAGCAGGTCCTCGACGTCGCTGAACTCCTGCGCGACCTGCACCGCGCCCCGGCCGCCGCCCAGGGAGACGGTCGCGACCCGGTAGACGTCGTCGCCCACGTCGACGTCCTTGTGCTCGACCACCCGCCCGGACAGCGACGCAGCGGCGATCCGCACGTCGGCGCCGGTGACCGGCAGCCCCGGACTGCCCGGATCGGCCACGCGGCCGTCCGGGCCGAGCACCTGCACATCGGTCCGGGCGGGCCGCACCAGGTCGTGACCGGGCGCGGCGGAGGAGAAGTCGCCGGGCGTCATGCGGTTCTGCCGCACCTCGTCCCGCAGATCCTGCACGACCTCGTCGAACACGGTCTGCTGGTCCACCCGGACCAGCCTGGCCGCCGCGCTGTAGGACAGGATGCCCACCAGGACCGTCACCGCGGCCGTCACCGCCGCGAACGACACGGCGAACGTCGTACGCAACGAGACGAGCCCCGGCCGCCGCCCGCTCAGCAACCGGCGGAGACGGCCCACTCAGTCCTCCCGCAGCACGTAACCCACGCCGCGCACCGTGTGGATCAGCTGCGGCGCGCCCGGCTCGTCCAGCTTGCGGCGCAGGTAGCCGACGTAGACGGCGAGGTTCTTCGAGCCGGGGCCGAAGTCGTAGCCCCAGATGCGGTCGTAGATCGTGGAGTGGTCGAGGACGATGCCGGCGTTGCGCAGCAGCAGCTCCAGCAGCTCGAACTCGGTGCGGGTCAGTTCCAGCTCCCGGGTGCCGCGCCAGGCCCGGCGCGCCTGCGGGTCCATGCGGATCCCGGCGGCGTCGAGGAACCGCTCGGGGACCGGCGCCGGTGTCTCGGCCGTCTCGGCCGCCGGGGTGGTCCCGACGCCCACGGGGCTGGTGCGGCGCAGCAGGGCGCGCAGCCGGGCGAAGACCTCCTCGACGTCGAAGGGCTTCACGACATAGTCGTCGGCGCCCGCGTCCAGGCCGGCGATCCGGTCGGCGGTCTCCACGAGGGCGGTGAGCATCAGCACCGGCGTCCGGTCGCCCTCGGCGCGCAGCACGCGGCACACCTGGAGCCCGTCGATGCCGGGCATCATCACGTCCAGGACGAGGACGTCCGGACGGTGGCGGTGGGCCTGCGCCAGTGCCTCCACACCGTCGGCGACCGCCATGACCTGGTAGCCCTCCAGGGTCAGGGCGCGCTCCAGGGCGTTGCGGATGGCGCGGTCGTCTTCGGCGAGCAGCACTGTTTGGGGCACGCGTCCAGTGTGCCAAGCCACCGGCTCCCCGGACCCCGGCGAGCTGCGCCGGGGCGTCCTTCTTACCGGTTCCTTGCAGAAGGCCTCCGCGTTCACGCCGGGATGAATGCGGAGGGGGCGCGGTCACGGCACGGTCACTGCCGGGCGAGCCGGGCCGCGTGCGTCGGCGCGTCCGGCACCTGCGCCGGGCGGCCGACGGCGAACTCCTTGCGCAGCACCGGTACGACCTCCTCGCCCAGCAGGTCGATCTGCTCCAGCACGGTCTTCAGCGGCAGCCCGGCGTGGTCGACCAGGAAGAGCTGGCGCTGGTAGTCGCCGGCGTAGTCGCGGAAGGCCAGCGTCTTCTCGATGACCTGCTGCGGGGAGCCGACGGTCAGCGGCGTCTGGTCGGTGAAGTCCTCCAGCGACGGCCCGTGCCCGTACACCGGCGCGACGTCGAAGTACGGGCGGAACTCGCGCACGGCGTCCTGCGAGTTCCTCCGCATGAACACGTGCCCGCCGAGCCCGACGATCGCCTGCTCGGGGGTGCCGTGGCCGTGGTGCGCGTAGCGCGTCCGGTACAGCTCGACCATGCGCTTGGTGTGGTCGGCCGGCCAGAAGATGTTGTTGTGGAAGAAGCCGTCGCCGTAGTACGCGGCCTGCTCGGCGATCTCCGGCGAGCGGATCGAGCCGTGCCAGACGAACGGCGGCACGCCGTCCAGCGGGCGGGGCGTCGCGGTGAATCCCTGCAGAGGCGTACGGAACTTCCCCTCCCAGTCGACTCCCTCCTCGCGCCACAGGCGGTGCAGCAGGGCGTAGTTCTCGACGGCGAGCGGGATGCCCTGCCGGATGTCCTGCCCGAACCATGGGTAGACGGGGGCGGTGTTGCCGCGGCCCAGCATGAGATCCACCCGGCCGTCGGCCAGGTGCTGGAGCATCGCGAAGTCCTCGGCGATCTTCACCGGGTCGTTGGTGGTGATGAGGGTGGTGGCCGTGGAGAGGATCAGCCGCTCGGTGCGGGCGGCGACGTAGCCGAGCATCGTCGTCGGGGACGACGGCACGAACGGCGGGTTGTGGTGCTCACCGGTGGCGAACACGTCGAGCCCGGCCTCCTCGGCCCTCAGCGCGATGGCGACCATGGCCTTGATCCGCTCGCGCTCGGTAGGCGTCCGGCCGGTGGTGGGGTCGGGCGTGACGTCGCCGACGCTGAAGATCCCGAACTGCATGATCGCTCACCCTCCAGGTTGTTTACAGTTCAACCATACCTCCGGGTGTGCGAGTCTGCCCGCATGCACATCCTCCGCTCCGCCACCCTCTTCGTCCTCGCCGCCCTGCTCGAGATCGGCGGCGCCTGGCTGGTCTGGCAGGGCGTCCGGGAGAACAGGGGCTGGCTGTGGGCGGCCGGCGGCGTCCTCGCGCTCGGCGCGTACGGCTTCGTCGCCACCTTCCAGCCCGACGCCCACTTCGGCCGCGTGCTCGCCGCGTACGGCGGGATCTTCGTCGCCGGATCGATCCTGTGGGGCGTGGTCGCGGACGGCTACCGCCCCGACCGCTGGGACGTCACGGGCGCACTGGTCTGTCTCGCGGGCATGGCGGTCATCATGTACGCCCCGCGAGGAAACTGAGCCGGACCCGGGGCAGATCTCAGAACGGCTCGTCAGGCGGCAGCAACCCCAACTGCCCGAGGAAGTCCATCTCGTCGAAGTACAGCCGGTAATCGACGATCCGCCCGTCCCGCACGGTGGCGAGGTCCACCCCGCGGATCGCGATCTCCTTCTGCGTCGGGGGCAGCGTCTCCCCGTTGGGCAGCTCCAGGGGCCCGGTGTTCCGCCCGCTGAAGATCCCCTCGTCGATGGCCGTGTCACCGACCTCGTACGAGTGCAACGCCCGGAACGTCGCCTCGGGAACCGCCTCCGTCATCGTCCGCCAGTACTCGACGATGTCGTCGCGCCCGCGCAGCTCGCCCCCGTCCGGGGTGAAGGCGACCGCGTCCTCGGCGTACAGCTCGCCGATGGTCTTCAGATCGGCGTGCGTGGTGACCGCGTCCGTGAGCCGGTCCATGACCTCACGTGCCTCTCCCATGATCCACCTCCGTGGGAAACCAGGGGATCACCCAGCCCTCATTCTCCCACCGTGGGACCCTCCTATCCTGTCCGGAAAGCCGTACCAGAAGCCGGCCCGCAGACCACGCCAGAGGAGCTCCCATGGCCACCGCCGCCCAGCCCGCCGCCTCCCGCATAGCCGTCGTCACGGGTGCGAGCAGCGGAATCGGCGCCGCGACGGCCCGGCAACTCGCCGCAGCGGGCTACCGCGTCGTCCTCACGGCCCGCCGCAAGGACCGCATCGAGGCACTCGCGGAGGAGATCAACGCGGCGGGCCACCAGGCCATGGCCTACGCCCTCGACGTCACGGACCGCGCCGCGGTCGACGAGTTCGCCACCGCCTTCCAGACCATCGGTGTCCTGGTCAACAACGCGGGCGGCGCGCTGGGCGCCGACCCGGTCGCCACCGGCGACCCGGCCGACTGGCGGCAGATGTACGAGACCAACGTCATCGGCACGCTCAACCTCACCCAGGCACTGCTGCCCAAGCTGGTCGCGAGCGGCGACGGCACGGTCGTGGTCGTCTCCTCCACGGCCGGCCACGGCACCTACGAGGGCGGCGCCGGCTACGTCGCCGCCAAGCACGGCGCCCACGTCCTGGCCGAGACCCTGCGCCTGGAGATCGTCGGCCAGCCGGTCCGCGTCATCGAGATCGCGCCGGGCATGGTCAAGACAGACGAGTTCGCCCTGACCCGCTTCTCCGGCGACCGGGAAAAGGCGGAGAAGGTCTACGAAGGCGTGGCCGACCCCCTCACCGCCGACGACGTGGCAGAGACGATCACCTGGGCGGTGACCCGCCCCAGCCACGTCAACGTCGACCTGCTGATCCTCCGCCCCCGAGCCCAGGCATCGAACACCAAGGTGCACCGGGACCTGTGACGGTCACCCCTTCACGCACACGACCTGCTTGAGCTTCGCCACGACCTCCACCAGGTCCCGCTGCTGGTCGATGACCTGCTCGATGGGCTTGTAGGCGGCCGGGATCTCGTCCACCACGCCGGAGTCCTTACGGCACTCCACGCCCCGGGTCTGCTCCTCCAGGTCCTTCGTCGAGAACCGGCGCTTGGCCGCGTTGCGGCTCATGCGCCGGCCGGCGCCGTGGGAGGCCGAGTTGAAGGACTTGGCGTTGCCGAGGCCCTTCACGATGTACGAACCCGTGCCCATGGAACCCGGGATGATCCCGTACTCGCCTGAACCGGCCCGGATCGCGCCCTTGCGGGTCACGAGCAGGTCCATCCCGTCGTAGCGCTCCTCGGCCACGTAGTTGTGGTGCGCGCTGATCTCCGGCTCGAAGGCCGGCTTCGCCTTCTTGAACTCCTTGCGGATCACGTCCTTCAGGAGCGCCATCATGATCGAGCGGTTGTACTTCGCGTACTCCTGCGCCCAGAACAGGTCGTTCCGGTAGGCCGCCATCTGCGGGGTGTCCGCGACGAAGACGGCCAGATCGCGGTCGACCAGGCCCTGGTTGTGCGGGAGTTTCTGCGCGATGCCGATGTGGTGCTCGGCCAGTTCCTTGCCGATGTTGCGGGAACCGGAGTGGAGCATCAGCCAGACAGAATCGGTCGTATCTGTGCATACCTCGACAAAATGGTTTCCTCCGCCGAGTGTTCCCATCTGCTTTGTGGCGCGTTCTGACCGGAATTGGACAGCCTCCGCAACCCCGTCGAACCGCCCCCAGAAGTCGCCCCACCCGGCCGTACCGAACCCGTGCAGCCGCCCCGGGTCGACGGGATCGTCGTGCATCCCCCGGCCCACCGGAATCACCTGCTCGATCCTCGACCGCAGCCGGGACAGGTCCCCGGGCAGGTCGTTCGCCGTCAGGGACGTCTTCACCGCCGACATGCCGCAGCCGATGTCGACTCCCACCGCAGCCGGGCACACCGCGCCCTGCATGGCGATGACCGAGCCGACCGTCGCCCCCTTGCCGTAGTGCACGTCGGGCATGACGGCCAGGCCCTTGATCCAGGGCAGGGTGGCGACGTTCCGGAGCTGCTGCAGTGCGGAGTCCTCGACCGTGGCCGGGTCGGCCCACATCCGGATCGGCACTTTCGCACCAGGCATCTCTACATATGACATAGCGTCCTCAATCCCCCATGCGCGAACAGAAGTCTCCAAAGGCACTTACCGGAGCCAAGGTCGACGAATGGGAATCCGGACCGGCGTCCACGGCAGTGCGTGCGATAGACATTGTGTTCACTGGCCGCCTTGAGGCGGCAAGCCAATATCCGCGTCGAGAGGAGCCACCACGTGCAACGGAAGGCGTACGCACCCGGTGTCGCCGCGCTCCTCGCCGTCCTGCTGGCCGGCTGCACCGGCAGCTCGGACGACGGCGGCCCCACGGACGACTCCAACCCGGGCGACACGGGCACGGCATCGGCCGCCGCGGAGCCCGGCCGCTACCGCACACTCCCCGAGCCCTGCACCGCCGTCGGCCACGGCACCCTCGACGAACTCCTGCCCGGCATCCGGCAGATCAGCGACCGCGAACAGCGCGAGAAGGCCTACGAGGGCGAGGCCACGGTCACCTTCGACACCGACCGCAAGGTCGGCTGCCGGTGGAAGGTCGACAGCCCGCAGGCCACCGACCATCTGCTCGTCGACTTCGAACGGATCGTCTCCTACGACAGCGCGGTCAGCGACGACCAGCAGGCCGAGCAGCTCTTCGCGGAGAAGGAGGCCGCCGCCCACCTCCCGGAGCCGACCGCCACCGAGTCCGCCGCGGCCGGCAGCACCCCGGCCGGCGGCGCCACCGCCGCCCCGAGCGGCTCCCCCACGGCAACCTCCTCCCCCTCCACCGGGTCGCCCTCCCCGTCGACGTCCGCCACGCCGACCGAACTCCAGCCCCGCGTCCTGGAGGAGCTCGGCGACGAGGCGTTCCTCGACGACGAGCTGAGCAGCTCCGGTTCGACCGCCAAGCAGCGGACGGTGACTGTGGCGTTCCGCACGTCGAACGTCATCGTGACGATCGAGTACGTGGAGCAGCCGATGACCGTCGGTGCCGTCCCGGACAGCAAGGAATTGCAGGACAGGGCCCAGAACCTGGCCCTCCGGCTGGCGGATTCACTGAGCGACTGAGGCCCGTTCACGCGCCCTTCACCCACCCCCGCAAAGCGCGCGAAGGAAGAACACACCGTTGCCTCACCGCGTACGGTGACCATTCGGACCCGTTGCCGACCGCAGGAACCACGAGCGTCATGAGTGAAGGAACCATGCAGCGACGAGCACAGCGAGAAGAGCGAGACCAGCGAGCGAAGCGCCTCAGCCGCGTCCTTGTCTGCGCGGCCGCCGTCCCCGTGATGCTGGTCGCCGCCGGCTGCTCCTCGGACTCCGGCTCCGGCGAGAGCACGGACAAGGCGGCCAATGCGGCGGCCTCGGCGTCCGCGAGCCCGTCGCCGACCGTGGAGGCGGCGGCGTACAGCAAGCTTCCGGAGCCCTGCAAGGCGCTCTCGAAGAAGACGCTCGAGGACCTCGTCCCGGAGAGCAAGTCCGGCAAGGAAGGCAAGTCGGACGACGTCTCGACCCGCGCCGGCTGCTCCTGGGACAGCCTCGACAACAACGGCGTCAAGGGCTCGCAGTTCCGCTGGCTGAACGTGTCGATGCTGCGCTTCGAGTCGGACGTCACGCGCGGCTCGGGCGACAAGCAGGCCCAGGAGTTCTACGCGAAGCAGGTGCAGGAGTCCCAGGCCGTGGAGGGTGCCAAGGGCGCCAAGTCCGAGCCGGTGTCCGGGACGGGCGACCAGGCGACGGCCGTACGGTACGACCTGAAGAAGAAGGAAGGCACCTTCAAGCAGCAGACGGTCGTGGCGCGCGTCGAGAACGTGGTCGTCACGGTCGACTACAACGGCGCGGGCCTGGCCGGTGACAAGACCCCGAGCGCCGACGACCTGATGAAGGACGCGAAGAAGGCCGCCAAGGAGGCGGTGAAGGCGGTGTCCGAGGCGAACGGCGCGGGCGGCAAGGCGGGCAGTGCCCCTTCTGAGTCCGCGTCGGGGTCCGCGTCGAAGTCCCCGTCGAAGGGCGCGTCCAACGAGCCCTCGAAGGGCGCGACTGACGGGCCGTCGAAGTCGGCGTCCAAGGAGTCCGCGGCGAAGAGCTGAACGTTCCCGACCGGAACCGGCCACCTGTCCTCCGCACACATGTGCCACCCTGTTGCGCGCAACAACACGCAAGGGGAGGGGAGTGACGGGTGGCCGCGCCACTGCAGCTGACTCGGATGCACCGCGTTCTCATCGGCATGGTCGTGGCCGGAGCCGTGATCATCGCCGGTATCGGCTTCGCCGGTTCGTACGCGGCGGTCCGCGAGTTGGCTCTGAAGAAGGGCTTCGGGAACTTCTCCTACGTCTTCCCGATCGGCATCGACGCGGGCATCTGCGTCCTGCTGGCCCTGGACCTGCTCCTCACCTGGATCAGGATTCCCTTCCCCCTCCTCCGTCAGACCGCCTGGCTTCTGACGGCCGCGACGATCGCCTTCAACGGCGCGGCGGCCTGGCCGGATCCGCTCGGTGTCGGCATGCACGCGGTGATCCCGATCCTGTTCGTGGTCGCGGTGGAAGCCGCCCGCCACGCCATCGGCCGGATCGCGGACATCACGGCCGACAAGCACATGGAGGGTGTGCGCCTCACCCGCTGGCTGCTGTCCCCCGTGCCGACGTTTCTGCTGTGGCGCCGCATGAAGCTCTGGGAGCTGCGCTCCTACGACCAGGTCATCAAGCTGGAGCAGGAACGTCTCGTCTACCAGGCAAGGCTCCGCTCCCGCTTCGGCCGGGCCTGGCGCCGCAAGGCCCCCGTGGAGTCGCTGATGCCGTTGCGCCTCGCACGGTACGGAGTGCCGCTGGCGGAGACCGCGCCGGCCGGGCTGGCGGCGGCCGGGATCGAACCGCAGCTGCTCCCACCGCAGCCCGCGGCTCCTGCCGCGCCGGCACCGGCACGGCAACCGGCGCTGGAGTCCAGGGCCGTCCAGGAGACGGCGCCCTCCGAGGCGTCGATGCCGGCCGCTGCTGTCGAGGAGGGGCCGAGCCAGTGGTTCGCCACTCCTCAGACCGCGCAGTACAACGGCGGTTACGACCCGAACTTCGAGCCGCCCCGGTATACGCCTCCACGGGAGCATCAGGCCTTCTACGAAGGACAGCCGCAGCAGGCCGCAGGGCGGCCGCCCCAGCCCCGCGCGGCCGAACCTGAGGCCGAGCCCGCCCCGGCGCCCGAGCCGTCCCGGGAGCAGGCGCCGGAGCCTCAGGTCCAGGTGCCGAACGGCGCGGGCGGCATGCGCCCCCTGGGCGAGGGCGTAGCGGACGCGGTGCCCTCGGACGAGGACCTGTACCAGGTCTTCCGGTACTCGATAGACGGCGAGGGCATGCCCACACCCGGCGCCTTCGCCGCGAACGTCGAGGCCACGTACGGGCTGCGCCTGCAGTCTCGTGAGCTGAACCAGTACATGGACCAGTTCGCGGCGCGTCTCAACAGTGAGCTGCTGGAAGAGCACATCGCCTAGCGCGCAGAGGGGGCCCTCGTTCGAGGGCCCCCTTTCCCGTCGGCGGCGACTACTGCCCGAGCAGAGCCCTGACCCGCTCCTGCCCCACCGCGAGCAGCAGCGTCGGCAGCCGCGGCCCCGTGTCCCGCCCGACCAGCAGGTGGTACAGCAGCGCGAAGAACGACCGCTGAGCCGTCTTGATCTCCGGCGGCAGCTCCTTCGGCGTGGCGTCGGCGGAGAACCCGGCCTGCACCTTCGGCACGCCGTAGACCAGGTGCGTCAAGCCGTCCAGCGACCAGTGCCCGGCGAGCCCGTCGAGCAGCAGCCGCAGCGACTCCCGGCCCTGCTCGTCGAGCGACTTCAGCAGCTCGGTGTCGGGCTCGTCCCGCACGATCGTCCGCTGGTCGGCGGGTACGTGCGTGTTGATCCAGGCCTCGGCCTTGTCGTACCGCGGCCGGGCCTCCGCCAGCGAGGTCAGCGGCTGCTCCGGGTCGAGTTCGCTGAGGATGCGCAGCGCCTGGTCCTCGTGCCCGGCGGTGATGTCCGCGACGGACGCCAGCGTCCGGTAGGGCAGCGGCCGGGCCGTCCGGGGCAGCTCGCCTCCGGCCGTACGCACGGCACGGGAGTGCGCGGCGGCGTCGGCCGGCAGCGCGCTGCCGTCGGCGACCTTGGCGTCGAGCCGGTCCCACTCGTCGTACAGCCGCTGGATCTCCTGGTCGAAGGCGACCTTGAAGGACTGGTTGGGCCTGCGCCGGGCGTACAGCCAGCGCAGCAGCTGCGGCTCCATGATCTTCAGGGCGTCCGCGGGCGTGGGCACCCCGCCACGGGAGGAGGACATCTTGGCCATGCCGGAGATGCCGACGAACGCGTACATCGGGCCGATCGGCTGCTTCCCGCCGAAGATCCCGACGATCTGCCCGCCGACCTGGAACGACGAGCCGGGGGACGAGTGGTCGACACCACTCGGCTCGAACACCACGCCCTCGTACGCCCACCGCATCGGCCAGTCGACCTTCCAGACCAGCTTGCCGCGGTTGAACTCGTTCAGCCGGACCGTCTCCGAGAAGCCGCACGCGGTGCAGGCGTACGTCAGCTCGGTGGAGTCGTCGTCGTAGGACGTGACGGTGGTGAGGTCCTTCTCGCAGTTGCCGCAGTACGGCTTGTACGGGAAGTACCCGGCGGAGCCGGAGCTGCCGTCGTCCTCGCCGGCCGCGCCGGAGCCCTCGGCGGCTTCCAGTTCGGCCTCGTCGACCGGCTTCTGGCCCTGCTGCTTCTTGGCCGGGGCCTTCTTCGTGCGGTACTGGTCGAGGATCGCGTCGATGTCGCCGCGGTGCTTCATGGCGTGCAGGATCTGCTCGCGGTACACGCCGGAGGTGTACTGCGCGGTCTGGCTGATCCCGTCGAACTCCACGCCCAGCTCGGCCAGCGACTCGATCATCGCGGCCTTGAAGTGCTCGGCCCAGTTCGGGTGCGAGGAGCCCTTGGGTGCCGGGACCGACGTCAGGGGCTTGCCGATGTGCTCGGCCCAGGATTCGTCGACGCCCGCGATGCCGGCGGGCACCTTGCGGTAGCGGTCGTAGTCGTCCCAGGAGATCAGGTGCCGCACCTGGTGTCCCCGGCGGCGGATCTCGTCGGCGACGAGGTGCGGGGTCATGACCTCGCGGAGGTTCCCGAGGTGGATGGGCCCGGACGGTGAGAGTCCGGACGCGACGACGACGGGTTTGCCCGGGGCCCGACGCTCCGACTCCTCGATGACCTCATCCGCGAAACGGGAGACCCAGTCGGTGGTCTCGGTGCTCTGACCCACGATCGGCACGTCCTTCTTTCTCCGTCGGGAAGCCGGCACGGTCGCACGGCTGACCGCAACATTGTCCCAGACCAGGTCGCGCCCGGAAAAACGGCTTTACCCGCATGGAATACTGGCCGTGTCTATCGATTCCCTCGAGGAGAACGGCACCCTTACCTATGGCCTCGGTCACGTCCCTCAGCGACTCCGTCCACCAGCGCCTCGCGGCGGCCCTGTCGGCGGCTGTGCCGCAGGCCGGCTCCGCGGACCCGCTGCTGCGACGAAGCGACCGGGCGGACTTCCAGGCCAACGGGATCCTGGCGCTCGCGAAGAAGGAGAAGGCGAACCCGCGGGAGCTGGCGACGCAGGTCGTCTCCCGGGTCGAGTCGGGCGAGCTGATCAAGGACGTCGAGGTCTCCGGCCCCGGCTTCCTCAACATCACGGTCACCGACCGCGCGATCACCGAGAACCTCGCCGTGCGGCACGCGGACGGCGAGCGTCTCGGCGTGCCGCTGAAGGAGAACGCGGGCATCACGGTCGTCGACTACGCCCAGCCGAACGTGGCGAAGGAGATGCACGTCGGTCACCTGCGGTCGGCGGTCATCGGCGACGCCCTGCGCGGCATGCTCGACTTCACCGGCGAGAAGACGATCGGCCGGCATCACATCGGCGACTGGGGCACCCAGTTCGGCATGCTCATCCAGTACCTGTTCGAGCACCCCGGCGAGCTGGCCCCCGCGGCCGACGTCGACGGCCAGCAGGCGATGAGCAACCTGAACCGGGTGTACAAGGCGTCGCGTGCGCTCTTCGACGCGGACGAGGAGTTCAAGGAGCGGGCCCGGGGGCGGGTCGTCGCCCTGCAGTCCGGTGACAAGGAGACGCTCGAGCTGTGGCAGCAGTTCGTGGACGAGTCAAAGGTCTACTTCTACTCCGTCTTCGAGAAGCTCGACATGGAGATCCGCGACGAGGAGATCGTCGGCGAGTCCGCCTACAACGAGGGCATGCCCGAGACCGCCCGCCTCCTGGAGGAGATGGGTGTCGCGGTGCGCTCCGAGGGCGCGCTCGTGGTGTTCTTCGACGAGATCCGCGGCAAGGACGACCAGCCGGTCCCGCTGATCGTGCAGAAGGCGGACGGCGGCTTCGGCTACGCGGCCTCCGACCTGACGGCGATCCGCAACCGCGTCTTCGACCTGCGGGCGACGACACTGCTGTACGTCGTGGACGTACGCCAGTCGCTCCACTTCAAGATGGTCTTCGAAACGGCCCGCCGGGCCGGCTGGCTGAGCGAGCACGTCACCGCGCACAACATGGGCTACGGCACGGTTCTCGGCGCGGACGGCAAGCCGTTCAAGACGCGTGAGGGCGAGACCGTACGGCTGGAGGATCTGCTGGACGAGGCGGTGCAGCGGGCCGCCGAGGTCGTACGGGAGAAGGCGCAGGACCTCACCGAGGACGAGATCCAGGAGCGGGCCGCGCAGGTCGGCATCGGTGCCGTGAAGTACGCGGACCTGTCGACGTCGCCGAACCGGGACTACAAGTTCGACCTGGACCAGATGGTGTCGCTGAACGGCGACACGTCCGTCTACCTCCAGTACGCGTACGCCCGGATCCAGTCGATCCTGCGCAAGGCCGGCGAGACCAAGCCGGTCGCGCACCCGGAGCTCGAACTCGCCCCGGCGGAGCGGGCGCTCGGTCTGCACCTGGACTCGTTCGGCGACACGGTCTTCGAAGCCGCCGCGGAGTACGCCCCGCACAAGCTGGCCGCGTACCTGTACCAGCTGGCGTCGCTCTACACGACGTTCTACGACAAGTGCCCGGTGCTGAAGGCCGAGGCGCCCGAGCAGATCGAGAACCGCCTGTTCCTCTGCGACATCACGGCCCGCACGCTCCACCGGGGCATGGGCCTGCTGGGGATTCGGACGCCTGAGCGGCTGTGACCCCGTGTGGGGGGCGATGGGCTCACGTCGCCCCCCACACCGGTGACAACTCCTTTTGATCCCCGTACAGTTGCATATTCCTCCAGCACCGCGGGCGGAGGACGCACGGCACGGTGCGGGTGATCGACACGGGGGAGTCATGATCATCTCTGAGGAGTCGCGGGCCGCCGGGGCTGCCGTCCTGGAGCGTGACCTGGCTGTACCGGGGCAGGCCTTCGACCGCTTCCGCCCGGGCGGCAATCCTCACACCGAAGAGCACACCACGGTGCTGTCGGAAGCGGCCAAGGCCGCCGCCCTGGCGGTCGACCCGCCCGCCCGGCTGGACAACCTGCCCGTGCTGCCGTCGGCGCCCTTCGTCGGGCGCATCGACGACCTGGGCCGATTACGCGCCTCCCTGCTGTCCGGCGGCGGAGTCGTCACGCAGACGGTCACGACCGCGGTGAGCGGTCTCGGAGGGATCGGCAAGACCGCCCTGGCGCTGCGCTACGCACACCAGAGCGACGAGTACCGGCTCGTGTGGTGGATCACCGCCGAGAGCGAGGAGCAGATCGCCTCCGGGTTCGGCGAGCTGGCCCTGCGCCTACACCCGGAATGGGCCCGCGGGGCCCCCGCCAAGGAGCGCACCGAGTGGGCGCTGGCCTGGCTGGAGGCCCACTCCGGCTGGCTGCTGGTGTACGACAACGTGGAGCGGCCCGAGCATCTCACCCCGTTCCTGGGCCGGCTCCTCGACCGTGGCCACCAGTTGGTCACGAGCCGGTGCCGCACCGGCTGGCCCGACGGAGCCCGCCTGGTCAGCCTGGACGTGCTGGAGCACGGGGCGGCCGTCGACCTTCTGTGCGCGACGGCCGGCCGATGGGGCGACCGCCCCGCCGCCGAACGGGAGCAGGCCGCGCGGCTCGCCGAGAACCTCGGGCATCTGCCCCTGGCGCTCACGCAGGCAGGCGCCCACCTCCGGGAGACCGGCATCGGCTTCGCGGCCTACCAGGCGAAGCTGGCCCGCGTCCCGGACGCCGTACTCAACGACGGGGCAGGCCGTTCGGGCCGTACGATCGCCCAGATCTGGCGCACCAGCCTGGAGTCCATCCGGTCCCGTCACCCCCTGGCCGTGCCGCTGCTGTACACGCTGGCCTGGTACGCCCCGGAGGCGACGCCGCGCGAGGTGCTGCGGCATCTGGGCCGGCCCGAGCGCAAGGTGGAGGAGGCGCTCGACGCGCTCCGCGACTACCACCTGCTCACGTCCGGCCCCGAGGGCCTCACCCTGCACCGCCTCGTGCAGCAGACGCTGCGGCACGCCGAGCCGCCCGAGGCGCCCGAGGCACGGGACCTCGCCGAGCGGGCGCTGGCCGCGGAACTGTCCGGCGCTCCGGCCGAGCGCGTACGGAGGCTGCTCATCCACGTCCAGGCGCTGGCGGAGACGGGACCGGCCGCACAGCCGGGCGCCGAGGCGGTCGAGATGTACCGGCGGGCCGCCGACGAGCTGGTGGCGCGGGAGCAGCACGTCCTGGCGATTCCGCTGATGACACGGGCCGTCGAGGGAAGCGAGGCGCTGCTCGGCGTCGACGACGACACCACTCTCGATCACCGCGACCGCCTGGCGGAGTTGCACGCGAAGGCCGGCGACCCGGCGCGGGCGGTCCGGCTGTGCCAGAACGTCTACCTCGACCGCCGCCAGCAGTGCGGCCCCGACGCCAAGGAGACGCTGGCCGCCCGGGAGCGACTGGCGTACGCGCACCGCAAGGCGGGCGATGTGATGCGGGCGGTCGAGGATCTGACGGCCGTGGTCGCCGATCGCCGCCGAATCCAGGGCGACGATCACCCGGACACCCTCGGCAGCCGCAACGACCTCGCCTACGCGCTCCAGACCGCGGGCCGGTACCACGCCGCTGTCGAGGAGTTCGCGGCGGTCGTCGCCGACCGGGAGCGAGTCCTGGGGGCGGGGCACCGGGACACCCTCGCCAGCCGCACCAACCTCGCTTACGCCTACCGTGAGGCCGGTGACCACCGCACCGCGCTGGCCCTGTACGAGCAGGCGGTCGAGGACCGGCAGCGGGAGCACGGGCCCGATCATCCCGACACCCTCACCAGCCGCGGCTGGCTGGCCGCCGCCCACTCCGCCGCGGGCGATCCGCGCCGGGCGGTCGCCCTGTACCGGGAGGTGGTCGCCGCCCGCGAGCGCGTGCAGGGACCGGATCACCCGGACACCCTGCGCAGCCGGAAGGAGCTGGCGTACGAGCTGTCCGATGCGTACGGGCCGGACGCGGCGCTGGCGGAGTTCGAGACACTGGCGGCGGACAGCGCCCGGATCCAGGGCCCGGACCATCCCGCGACCCTCGACTACCGCGACGACATCGCGCAGACGCACCGGGACCGGGCCGACTACGTCCGGGCGGTCAAGGGCTACGAGGCAGTGATCGCCGACTACGCGCGGGTGCGGGGCCCGGACCACCCGGACACGTTGCGCGCACGGGGGGCGCTGGCCTTCACCCGGCAGCTCATGGGGGACCACCCCCGCTCGGTCCGGGAGCGCCGGGCACTCGTCGCCGACCGAACCCGCGTGCACGGCGGTGATCACCCGGCCACCCTCACAGCGCGCGCCCATCTGGCCATCGCGCTTCGCGAGGCCTCCGACCTCCCGGCCGCCATCGAGGTGTTCGAGGAGCTGCTGCGGGACCGCACCCGGGTCCTCGGCCCGCAGCATCCCCATGTGTTCGCCACGCGCAACTCCCTGGCCCGGACCCGTCAGTCGATGGGTGATCATCCACGCGCGGTCGCGGAACTGGAGCACCTGCTCCGGGACATGGAGCCGCTCCTGGGCCCGGACCATCCACGCGTCCTCTCGATCCGCCACTCCCTCGCCCGGGTGTTCGTCAAGGAGGAGCGCTACGCGCAGGCGCTCGAGCTGTTCGGCGGGCTCGTGGAGGTCTACGAGCGGGTCTACGGTCCGGACCATCCCTCGACACTCGGCATGCGGTCGTGGCTGGGAGCGGCCTACCGCTCTGCCGGTGAGTACGGCCGAGCGAGCGAGGTGTTCGACGCGCTCCTCGCCGACCGGACCCGCGTCCAGGGCGCGGACCACCCGGACACGCTGGAGACCAACAGCTGGCGCGCCTGGGTCTTGCAGTCGGCGGGACAGTATCAGCGCGCCATCTCGGTCTACGAGGAACTGGTCGAGGCCCGGACCCGAGTTCTTGGCGCGGAGGCGCATGCGACGCTGAACTCCCGCAACGGCTTGGCGCTTGCCCGGCTGGACGCCGACGACCATGAGGGCGCGATCGCGGGGTTCACCGCACTGCTCGCCGACCGCCGCCGGCTGCTGGGCGACGACGCCCCGGACACGCTGCTCATGCTGGAGAACCTGGCGGCTGCCTACTCGGCCGCCGAGCAGCACGACCGGGCCATCGCCCTGTACGAGGAAGCGGTCGAGGCGTGGACCCGCGCACGAGGGCCCGCCCATCAGCGCACGCTGAGCAGCCGACTGGGCCTGGGCCTGGTACAGAAGGCGGCGGGCCGGCACCAGCTGTCCCTGAGGACGTTGGAGTTCGTGCTCGACGGGCGCAGGCGCCTGTTCGGGCCTGACCACCCGCAGGTGCTCAACGTTCGCTTGCACTTGGTCGGCGCGCAATGCGCGTCGGGCAACCCCAGCCGCGCCGCCGAACTCGCCCACCGACTGACAGCCGACTGCACTCGGGTGCGTGGCAGGGACCACGGCACCACCCTGAACGCGCGTTCGTGGCTGGCGTACGCCTGGATGGAGTCCGGCGCATACCAGCGAGCGATCGTCGCGTTCGAAGCGCTGGTGGACGACCGAACCCGCTTGCGTGGGGTGGATCACGGCGAGACGCTGGCGGCCAGGTGCCGGCTTGCGACCGCCTTCGCCGAGCGGGGCGAATTCGAACAGGCGGTCATGCTCGGCGAGAGGCTGGTCGGCGATCTCGCGCGGCTCCATGGTGCCCATAGCCCGCAGGACTTCGACGTCCGCAGCGCACTTGCGCGCTGGCGGCTGTACACCGGTGACCGGGCGGGGGCCGTGCGGGACCTGGAGGCACTGCTGCGGGACCACGAGCGGTTGCTCGGCCCCGACCATCTCGACACCCTCGCCCTTCGACGGACCATCGCCCAGTCCTTGCTGGGGCAGGCCACCGCCACGAGGGCCGCGGCGGTGGCCGAGAGCCTGATGGCTGACCTGACCCGTGTTCTGGGGCCGGAACATCCCAGGACGCTCAACGCGCGCGCCACCCTCGCAGCCGCCCAGGGCGCGGCGGGTGAGATCACGCTCGAGCTGCGGTTGCGGGAATCGCTCGTGGACGACCATGTCCGGGCTTTCGGTCCCGAGCACGTTGCGGTGCTGACCGCACGCTGGGCTCTGGCCTGTGCCCGGCGCCAGGCCGGCCAGCGCGTGCGGAGCGTGCGGGACATGATGACGCTGGTCGACGACAGCGACCGCATCAGGGGCCCGCAGCACCCCCGGACCCTGGGGTACCGCAATCGCCTGGGGCACGCCTGCTGGGAGGCGGGTGACCCGCATCGCGCGGCGGCGGTCTTCGAGGAGCTGCTGAAGCAGTGCGAGGAGGTCCTCCCCGAGGAACACGAGACGCGGTTCTGGGTGCGCGGCAACCTGGCGTGGCTGACCGCGGACACCGGCCCGGCGGACGACGCGGTGCGGTGGGCACGGAGCCTGGTCGACGACGCCACCGAGCTCTTCGGCCCGGGCCACCGGCGCACCCTGGAAGTGCTGCCCGTGCTGGCGCACACTCTGGCGCAGGCGGACGAGCCGGAGCAGGCGCTGGAGGTGCTGCGGGACCTGCTGCGCCGCGCCGCCCTGCTGCCGGCGGCGCCGGACTACCCGGGGACGGTCGAGGACGTCGTCCGTGTCCACGAGCAGGCGGCAGCGCGGGACGGCGAGCCGGCGTCCGCCGGCCGACCGGCGCGGGCGGAGGAGGACGACGACGAGGCCCTCGGCCTGGGTGTGCTCGTCGAGATGTTCGCCGACCGCTTCGGCGGCTTCCTCCCCACTCTCGCGACGCAACTCGCCCACACCCTCTTCGAAGCGGGAGATCACGAAGCCGCGGTGGCCCTGCTGAAGGCGGTGCACGCCGGACGCGCGCGCATGTTCGGCCCGGACCATCCGGACACCCTGGAGAGCCTCACCGAGCTGGTGTTCGCCTGCCTGGAGGCCGACGACCCGGCCTCGGCGCCGTCGCACGAGGAGTTGCTCGCGCGCTGGGAGCGGACGTTCGGCCCGGACCACCCCGATATGGCGGAACTGCGATGGCGGCTGCGCACCGCGCGGCCCGCCTGGCGGGCCCGGCTGACCCTGCTCACAGACGTGGTGACCACCGACCGGCCCGTCACGATCGAAGTCCGCCTGGAGCGGGAGGGGAGCGCCACGGCGACCCGGCCGCCCCGGCTGATGGTGGCCGTCAGCTGTCCGACGGCGTCCACGGTAGACCCGGCCACAGCCCCGTACGATCCCGACGGCGCCCCCACCCGCTTCATCCTGATCGCTCCCGAGCCGGGCGCCCACGACGTCCGCTTCATGCTGTACGACCACGCCTCGGGGTTGGTGCTGCAGGAGCTGAAGACCGTTGTCCACGTGCAGGGTGCCAGGGAGGACTGACCCGGATGCCGCAAGATCTGGCCGTGGAGGTGCTCAAGGATCCCTCACACGGCTTCACGGGGGTACCGCCGCAGTTCGGGAGCCCGCCGCGTTCGCCGGAGGGCGAGCCCCCGGCGGAGCTGCGGGTGAAGCTGTACCGCACCAGCAAGGACGTACTGACGATCTTCGCCTGCGCCCCGGACGCGTCCCCGGCCCCGGCGGTTCCGCGCTGGCACGAGGCACCGCTGGAGGTGTCCCCCGACGACCTGCGGGAGCGGGCGGACCGCCTGCGGAACCGGTGGCACGACCTGGTGGTGTACTACCAGAGCGAGGGCGACGAGTTCGGGGCGCGGGTCGGCAGCCGCCCCTTCGCGGAGACCTCCGACCTGAGCGAATTCGCCGACCGGGTCGAGTCGGTGACGGCGAGGCTCGCCGAGGAGGGGTACGACCTGCTCGATGTGATGCTCCACGGCAGCGGCTACGACCTCGGCCGCTTCCGCGACTTCCTGTTGACCGCCCTCGCCGGCAAGGAACCGCTGCGGATCAGCTTCGACTCCGAACTGCACCTGCCGTGGCCCATGCTGGCGGTGGACCCCGCGGCGTGTGCCACGCCCTGGGAAGCGTTCCTGGGGCACCGGCACCAGATCGAGCAGGCCAATACCGGCTATCCCTGGGACCATGCCCCGCTCGGCCACCGAGACCTGGCCACCACCAGCCTCAACAAGGACGACTCCCTCGACCGCGTGGGCCGCGCGCGTGAGGTGCACAAGCTCTTGGAGCAGCGCTCGCGGCTGATCGTGCGCTCCCGTGGCAGTGACCTCCTGCACGCGCTGGCGGGGCCGGTGCTCAACGAGGACGTCATGTACTTCTGGTGCCACGGACGCATGGTGCACACCGGCCCGTCGACCCCGGGCCTGTCCATCCGGCTCTCCGACGACGAGCACATCGACGGCCCGGTGGTGTCCAGGAAGCGACGCCGCTTCCGCCAGGACTGCCGTGCCAGGTTCAAGCCGTTCGTTCTGCTCAACGCCTGTGGTACCGCACGGGCCGCGGCACCCGGCAGGCTGAAGCATCTCGGGCAGGAACTGATCGACATGGGCGCCGACGGCGTCCTCGCCCCGCAGATCGACATGCCCCAGGACTTCGCGACCGAGTACGCGTACGCGTTCCTCGACCTCTACCTGACCGGTCGTTACACCGCGGGGGAGATAAGCCGGCTGCTGGTGCGGCGCTTCGCTTCGGAGTTCCGCAACCCACTGGCCCTGGCCTACTCGCTGCACTGCGGCATCGACAGCCGACTGGACCTCGTTTCGTGACCGCCCAGCCGTCCCGGCTGCCCGCACCCGTCGAGATCGACCTGGACGACAAGGGCAGGCTCACGCAGCCGGGCAGCGGTGCGCCCGTGCCCGCGGGCCGCGTCGCCGAGCACCTGTCCCGCAGGCTGGCCGTCCCGCGCTGGGCGACCGACATCCATGTGTACGTGCACGGGTGGCAGACCGCGCCGAGCAGCGCCACCCGTACCGCCATGCGCCTCCTCCGGCAGTCCGTGGAGCTGTACGAGGCGGCGCCCGACCGCTATCCGGGGCTGAAGGAGGGCTACCGTCCCTGGTGCGTGGTGGTCCGCTGGCCGTCCTCCAGTCTGCCCACGCTCAAGGGCTACCGCCGCATCCGCGACCGCGCCCACGCGATGAGCGCCGAAGGCACCGGTCACGCCCCGTTCGTCCTCGGCCATCTGCTCGGCTACCTGGACACCGAACGCACCGACCCGACGGGCCCCGCGGTGCTGGCCAACCAGAACGGACAGTTCCTGCACCTCGTCGGGCACTCCTTCGGCGGGCGGTTCCTGTGCGAGGCGGTGCAACGGGCCGCCGAACAACCTCCCGTGCTCGGCTGGAGCACACCGCACGATCCTCGCCGCCCGTTCACCGTGGACAGCACCCTGATCTTCCAGATGGCCGCCCCACGTGACGCCTTCGTCCGGCACTTCGGCGCGCTCTTCCCACGCGACGGGCACCCCGGTGCACCATTGCGCGGTCCCCTCGTCCTCACCCACTCTCGTTGGGACCGGGCCACGGGTTTCTGGCACCTGCGCGCCGAGAAGGCGCCCGGCATCGGTCACTCGGGCGCGGGCGCGGCGCCGGTTCCGCAGTTCACCACCAGGCTGCTGCCCACGCACGAGGTCTACGAGCAGACCACGCTGGACCATCACGTGGTCAACGTGGACGCCGACTGGCTGTACCGTGGCAGCCGGCGCACCCGTCTGCATCCCGCGGGAGCCCACTCGGACTTCCTGCGACCGGAGTCCGCACACCTGCTGCTCACCCTGGCGGAGCGCTCTCGCTGAAGCGCCCGGTGACCGGATCGGTCGGGAGTGCTTCGACGCCCGGGTCCGAAACGGTCGGCGCTCAGCGCTGGGCCGTGGTGTTCGCACCGTCCAGCGCCTCCCGGATGATGTCCGCGTGCCCGGCGTGCTGGGCCGTCTCCCTGATCATGTGCAGCAGGATCCGCCGCGCCGACCAGTACTCGGGTTCCGGCGGCGACCACGGGGTCCTCGGCAGGGGCACCCTGATGTCCAGGTCCGGGAGTGCCGCGACGGCCTCCTCGGTCGCCCGCGCGGCCACCGCGTACCGCTCCAGCAGTCCGGCGAGCGTGTCCCCCTCGCCCATGCGGTACTGCTCCATGTCGAGCATGCCGCCGGGCAGTTCACCGTCGCGCTTGACCATGATCTGCGTCCACGTCTCCTCCCCCTGGGCGAGATGCCGCACGATCCCGCCCAAGGTCAGCCCACTCACGGTGGTCCGCCGCGCGGCCTGCGTGTCGTCGAGCCCCCGCACGGTGATCAGCAGCAGCTCCCGCTGCTCCGCGAGTGCCTGACACAGCTCCGTCTTTTCCGGGGAAGTAGTCATGGCACGACCGTAGGGGGCATGTAGGTCAGGTCCTGTCCGCGATCCGCAGCGCTCCGGCCAGGCAGGGGGCGCGCCGTTCAGCCCTTCACGCCGATCGCGGCGTAGACGTTGATGTCCGCGTCCGTCACGTCGTTGATGTCGCGGTAGCGCACCTTCTCGAGGTCGTCGAGCCCGGCGAGGAAGGACGCCTCCGGCTGCTCGGGGACGGGCGCGGCGTGGTCGGGCCGCCACCGGTGGGCGGGGACGACGCCCGGGTCGGCGAGCTCCAGCCGGTTCTCCGTGAAGAACCGCTCGACATCGGCCCGGGACCGCAGCACGAAGGTGAACCCCCGCTCCGTGTAGGTCCGCTGGACCGCGCGGATGTTCTCCGGGTTGAGGTCGTCGGTGAGGTGACTGAGCACCAGCCGGCTGCCGACGGGCAGCGCGTCGAGCAGCTCGCGCACCAGCGGATAGGCCTCGTCGTCCGCCACGAAGTGCAGGACGGCGACCAGACACAGCGCGACCGGCTGGCCGAAGTCCAGTGTCTTCGCTGCCTGTTCGAGGATGCTGCCCGGTTCCCGCAGGTCGGCGTCGATGTAGTCCGTGCGGCCCTCGGGGCCGCTGGTCAGCAGGGCCCGCGCGTGCGCCAGCACGACCGGGTCGTTGTCGACGTACACGACCCGTGAGGCGGGCGCGATCCGCTGGGCGATCTGGTGCACGTTCTCGGCGGTCGGCAGCCCGGTCCCGATGTCGAGGAACTGCCGGATCCCGTCCTGTTCCACCAGGTCGGTCACCGCGCGCCGCAGGAAGTCGCGGTTGTGCCGTACGTCGAGGTATCCGCGCGGGTTGGCGGCGAGCGCGGCGGCGGCCGCCTCCCGGTCGGCGGGGTAGTGGTCCTTGCCGCCGAGGAAGACGTCGTAGACCCGGGCCGGGTGCGCCTTGCTGCTGTCGATCCTCCTCTGCAGCTCGGAGGGATCCTGGCTGAGGGCGTCAGCGGTCATGGACGTCTCCCGAAGAGTAGGTAGTTCAATCAACAACCAAGCCGTCGGTCAACAACCTAACGCCCCGCGCGACTTGGTGGTGCCCGTATACGACTGGCGAAGCCGGTACGCGAGTTCCACCGGGTCAGCCGGTGGTCCCGGCCTCGACCCACTTCTCCCCGCCCAGCGGGAACTCGTACGCCGGTCGCCCGTTGTTCCCGCTAGTGCGGAACGGCCGGCCCCGGTCGTCCACCGTCAGCGTGCCCTTGCGGCTGCCGCTGGACCAGCTCAGCTCCAGGTACCAGCTGACGTCGTAGGCGGAGGCGTCGGCCCGGATGTGGTACACCTCCGGGTCGGACTCACTCACCTTGAACGGGAAGTCGCGATGCCCCGCCTCGGGGACGACGGCGGGCCGCGCGGCGTCGAGGGCGACCGTGAAGAAGCGAGTGGGGACGCCGCCGCCGCAGCCGACGCCCGGATAGCCCATGGCGTAGTCGTTCCAGGCGAGCGGCGCCCGCTTGCCGGCCATACGGACCGTCAGCCCGTCGATCACCACCGTCTTCTTGCCGGTGCCCTGCACGGTGAGCTTCAGGTACTGCTCCCCGGACGGCACGGCTCCCGTCGCCGCGACCCAGGCGGGCGCGTCCTGCTCCAGCGGCGGCGGCCCGACCTGACCCGGCGGCCGGTTCACCAGGTAGCGCTGGGAGCAGGGGCTCTCCCAGGCGTGCGGGCTGGTGTTCACGGTGAGGGGGGCGGGTCCCGGGGCCCCGGCCGTGTCCCGGCCCGGGCGATCGGTGCCTGGCCCGGTGCCGGCGGCCGGGGCCGATGAGGCGGGAGCCTTGGAGGGGGCGGCCTTCCTTCTGCCTTCGCCCTCGCCCTTGGCCCTGTCCCTGACCTTGTCCTTGCCGGTGCGGGCGGAGGGGCTGCCCGAGGGCGACACCGAGGCGGCCGATCGGCCGTCCGGCCGGCTCCCTCCGCCGGATACCGCCGCCGAACCGCCACGTCCGGCGTCGTCGCCCCCGCCCGAGGGCACCGCCACGGCGAGGCCGACCCCGCCCAGGACCACGGCGACGGCGACACCGGCGAGCAGCGGACGCCGCGCACGGTGGCCCGGGGCCTCCCCCGGGGCGCCCACCTCCAGCCCTTCCGAACGACCCGCTTCCGAAGCCGCCTCCGCCTCGGGCACCACCTCCGGCACCGGAGCGACCGCGCCCTTGCGCCCCCGGTCGGCATCGGCGAGCACCCACCGCCGGTGTAACTCGACGAGTTCCTCGGGCGACGCCCTGCACAGCCGGGCGAGCCTCTCCACCGGCGCGTAGTCGGTCGGTACGGCGTCCCCGTTGCAGTACCGGTGCAGCGTCGACGTACTCATGTGGAGCCGCTTGGCGAGCACCCCGTAGCTCAGCCCGGAGCGCTCCTTCAACTCCCCCAGCAGCGCGGCGAAGTCAGCCGCGGCCGTGCCTTCCGACACCCGTTCCTCCATCCCCCATGAGCCCCACCGTCCCGTTCCCCCGTTCCAGGGGAGGGCCGTTTCCCCTGGTCAAGTCCTGTGCGGGCGTTCCAGCGTCCCTGATCGCCCGCCGGTTGTGGCGGCTGGGACGGTTCACCGCACAAGCTCAGGTCATCCAAGCACGCCGCTCCCGGCACGCCGGTGGCGCGGCTCGCTGAGGCCCGCACACCGACGACCTTTGTCCGAAAGGAAGACCCACTCATGCGCAAGTTCCACGCCCTCCCCGTCACCCTCCTGGCCGCCCTCGCCCTCACGGCGTGTCAGGACGGCACGGGCACGAAGGACGAGGGTGCCGCGGAGCCCCGGCTGACGTCGGCGGCCACGGCGCCGGCCAAGGCGACCACCGCGGTCACCGACGCGAAGGACACGAAGGACACGAAGGACACGAAGTCGGAGACGGCCGCCAAGGCGGACGGCGGGAACTCCGGGACCGCCGGCAACCCGAAGCGCGGGAACTCCGGGACGGCCAAGCCCACAGACCCCTCCGACCCGGCCAACCGCGTCTCCTGCAACGGCTCCAACACCACCGTCACGGCCGAGCCGGTCTCCCGCCCCCTGAACCACATGCTGATCACGGTCAAGAACACCGGCTCGAAGTACTGCGACCTGACGTACTTCCCGGTGCTCCGCTTCGACGAGATGCAGTGGGTCCCGCAGCCGATCGGGGACTCGCGGGCGCAGGCGGTGACGACCCTGGCGCCGGGCGAGTCCGGCTACGCGGGTGTGACGCTGTCGGCGGCCGACGGCAGCGGCGAGCACGGCAGGACCAGTCACAAGCTCACGGTCGGCTTCCAGGGCCGCACGCCGAACAGCAGCGGCGGCCCCTCGGCGCTCCCGAAGCTGCCCGCCGAGGGCGTGTACTACGACAGCTCGCTGACGGTCACGTACTGGCTGCGGGACATGGACCAGGCCCTGTCCTACTGACGCCCTGCCGATGTCCTACCGACGGTTCAGCTTCTGGGCCACCTCGGTGGCCCAGTAGGTGAGGATGTTCCGGGCCCCGGCCCGCCGGATACCGGTCAGGGCCTCCATGATCGCGCGGTCCCGATCGATCCAGCCCTTCTCGGCGGCGGCCTCGATCATCGAGTACTCGCCGGAGATCTGGTAGGCGACCACGGGCACGTCCACGGCGTCGGCGACCCGGGCCAGGATGTCCAGGTAGGGGCCGGCGGGCTTGACCATCACCAGGTCGGCGCCCTCCTCGAGATCGAGGGCGAGCTCCCGCAGGGACTCCCGCACGTTCGCCGGATCCTGCTGGTACGTCTTCCGGTCCCCCTGCAGGGACGAGGCGACAGCCTCCCGGAAGGGCCCGTAGAAGGCGGAGGCGTACTTCACGGTGTAGGCGAGGATGGCGACGTCCTCCCGCCCGATCTGGTCGAGGGCGTCACGGATGACCCCGACCTGCCCGTCCATCATCCCGCTCGGGCCCACCACATGGGCCCCGGCATCGGCCTGCACCTGGGCCATCTCGGCGTACCGCTCCAGGGTCGCGTCGTTGTCGACCCGCCCCTGGTCGTCCAGCACGCCGCAGTGCCCGTGATCGGTGGTCTCGTCGAGGCACAGATCGGACATGACGAGGAGATCGTCACCGACCTCGGCCCGCACGTCCCGCAGGGCGACCTGCAGGATCCCGTCCGGATCGGTCCCCGGCGTGCCGAGGGGGTCCTTCTTCGACTCCTCCGGGACACCGAACAGCATGATCCCGGAGACACCGGCCGCGACGGCCTCCGCGGCCGCCTTCTTCAGGCTGTCCCGGGTGTGCTGGACGACTCCCGGCATGGCGGCGATCGGCACGGGCTCGTCGACGCCCTCACGCACGAAGGCCGGGAGGATGAGATCGGCAGGGTGCAGCCTGGTCTCGGCGACCATCCGCCGCATGACGGGGTTGGTCCGCAGACGCCGCGGCCGCGTACCGGGAAAAGATCCGTACGTCGTCATGCCCCTACGCTACGCCCGCCCAAATCCTCGCGATGCCGACGCCTTGTCGCTTACCGCGGGCAATCGTGCCGCCAGGGACTTGTCCGGCCGATCATGTCCGGAGCCAGATGACCAGGGCTGCCGCTGTGGTGGTGCCGAGGTAGACGTAGCCGCGCTTGTCGTAGCGGGTGGCGACCGCGCGAGGCTGTTTTTTCGACATCCGTCAGATCCCCTCGTCCCGTTTCCACCTCAACGACCCGGACACGGGCCAGTCACATGATCGGCCGAGTAAATCCCAGGGCCTGTGCAGGTCCCGCTTTGCGATGCTTGTCGCCGGGTCCGGGGCTGGCCGCCGAATGATGTTCACGAAGATCGGGGCATCGCTGCTGTCCCCAGACGTGTGTGACTCAACAAGAGGGAGAACGGTATGGAGCCATTAGAACTCCACCGCGCGGTTGAGGCAGGACGGGCGACCGCTTCGGAGCTGGGTCTTCAGGTAGACGATGCGATCGTCATCCACAACTCGGACCGCATCGCGCTCCGCCTGGTTCCTTGCGATGTTCTGGCTCGGGTCGCACCTTCGGGGCATCTGGCTGATGCCGAGTTCGAAGTAGAAGTTGCTCGCCGTCTCGCCGACGTCGATGCGCCGGTGGCTGAGCTCGAGCGTCGGGTCGAGCCCCGAGTCTATTTGCGTGACGCGTTCGCCATCTCGCTCTGGACCTACTACGAACCTGTGGGATCAGAGATCGCGCCGGCCGACTACGCAGACGTGTTCCTGCGGCACCATGCCGCCTTGCGGCAGATCGATCTAGACGCACCGCATTTCACCGACCGAGTCGCCGTGGCACTGAGAGAGGTGAACGACCGGGAGCAGTCTCCCGAGCTGCCCGATTTTGACCGGGCACTCCTCAGCGACACACTCAGTGGACTGAGCGCCGCGATCAGCAGCGACAAAGCCGGCGACCAGCTGTTGCACGGCGAGCCTCACCCGGGCAACCTCCTGAAAACGAGTAGAGGGCCGCTTTTCGTAGACCTTGCCACCTGCTGCCGTGGGCCGATCGAGTTCGACCTCGCCCATGCGCCCCAAGAAGTGGGAAGGCACTATGCGGGGGCTGACCACGACCTGATCCACCGGTGCCGCGCCCTGAACTGGGCGATGTTCTCCGCCTGGCGCTGGCGCCGAGACGACCAAATGCCCGACCGGGACCACTGGAGAGTGGAGGGCCTCAACCAGCTTCGTGCTGCACTCGATCGCTGCGGACTGGGCTGAACTTGAGGCAGAGGGGCTGCTGTGTCCCGATCCGCTGCGCCGTGTGGGGCATCCCGTCACGGTGCAGCGGTCGCTCTCGGTCGGTCTGAGAGGCCCCTCGCCCCGTGCCCACGTCAACGACCCGGACGGACTCGTCACATGATCGACCGGACAAGTCCCAGGGCGGCACGAGTGGGCGCGACGGCACCCCGCACCGCCGGGCTGCGCAACGCGCCGCCCTCAGCCCCGACGCCGAGAGCACCACGCCGCCCACAATGCGCCCCCACCCACCCAGGGTCCATCCTGAAAGTCCAAGGACTCCAAGGACAAGGACTCCAAGGACAAGGACCCCGACGGCCGAACGACACCGCCGCCGTCCCTCCGTACCCACCCCCCACGGAGGACGCGATGACCACCCACACCCACACCCCCGACCTCTTCGCACTCTCGGAGATCAACGGCCCGGTCCTCCGCCCCGGCGACCCCGCCTACGCCGACGAGGTCACCGGCTTCAACCTCGCCGCCCTCCACACACCGGACGTCGTCATAGGGGCGACCGGCCCGGACGACATCGTCACCGCCCTGCGCTGGGCGAAGGCCACCGGCACTCCCGTCGCCGTCCAGGCCACCGGCCACGGCGCCAACTTCCCCATCGAGCACGGCCTGCTGATCAACACGTCCCGTATGACGGACGTCCGGGTAGACCCCACCACGCGCACCGCCACCGTCGCCGCGGGCGCGAAGTGGAGCCACGTCCTGGCAGCGGCCGCCCCGCACGGCCTCGCGGGCCTGTGCGGCACCTCCACCGACGCGGGTGTCATCGGCTACACCCTCGGCGGCGGACTCCCCGTCCTGGGCCGTGCCTACGGCTACGCCGCCGACCTGGTCCGCTCCTTCCAGGTCGCCACCCCGGACGGCCGGCTGCGCGAAGCGGACCCCCAGCAGGAACCGGAACTGTTCTGGGCCCTGCGCGGCGGCAAGGGCAACGTGGGCGTCGTCACGTCCCTCGTCACCGAACTGCTTCCCCTCTCCCGCCTGTACGGCGGCGGCATCCACTGCCCGGGCGAACACGCGGAGGCCCTGCTCCGGGCCTGGGCGGACTGGACCCGCACCGTCCCCGACGAGATGTGCAGCATGTTCTCGATGCTCCGCCTGCCGCCCATCCCCCAGCTCCCGGAGCCCCTGCGCGGCGGCTTCTGGGCGCGTGTCGCGATCGCCTGGCCCGGCGACCCGGCCGAGGGCGAGGCGTTGATCGCCCCGCTCCGCGCGGCCGCCCCCGTGGCCGTCGACCTGGTCGGGGAGATGGACTACACGGACCTGGACCGCATCCACATGGAACCCCAGGACCCGCTCCCGGCCCGCGAGTGCTGCACGCTCCTGCGCGACCTGCCGCCGGACGCGATCAGCGCGTTCCTGGAGCAGGTCGGCCCCGCGGCCGGCGCCGACCACCCCCTGCTGGCGGCCTCGTTGCGCCACATGGGAGGCGCGCTGGCCCGCCCGGCCCTGGTCGAGGACGCCGTCTGCGCACGCGACGCCCGCTACTTCATGGAGTCGGTCGGCATTCTGGCCGCGCCCCCGGTGGCCGAAGCCGTCGAACAGGCGACGACCCGCCTCTACGCCGCGATGGCCCCCTACGGCACGGGCCACACCATGGTCAACATTCACGGCACCCCGGGCGACGAACAGGACCGCGCCCGCGCCTGGACCCCGGAGGTCTACACCCGCCTGCGCCACGACAAGGCCACCTACGACCCGTCCAACCTGCTCCGCTACGGCCACGCGGTGACACCGACGTAAGAGCCCTGGAGCGGCGGTATGCCGAAGGCGGCGATGGAGGAGCGTCGGCGGCGCGGGCGGGGACCGCGTGCGGGTGATCGCCGCGGCGGGGTGCAGGTGATGTGGGTGGACCTCGTCGTCGCCTTCGTCGCGTAACCGCTTCACTGAGTTTCCGTGCGAAACCCACCTAAACTCGGCATATCCCGCAAGGCCCAGTGGCCGGCGACCCCGATCCGGCCGGACGGACACCTGCGGCCCCCGCAGTCTCGCTCACGAGTACGGGGGCCGCACGGGCGTCGTCAGTCCGCGAAGCTCATCGCCACACCTCAGGTCGTGGAACGCCGCCTGCGCGCCCCCGGCCGCCGCTCACTCGGACGGGTGACGGGGTCCCCGGCCTCCACAGCCGCGGCTCTCCGCTTCGCGCCGAACTCCGCCAGCGCCTCCGCGAGCTTCAGCACGGACGGCTCCGGAGCCATGACGTCCACCCGGAGCCCGTGCTCCTCGGCCGTCTTCGCCGTGGCCGGGCCGATACAGGCGATCACGGTGACGTTGTGCGGCTTGCCGGCGATACCCACCAGGTTCCGCACGGTCGACGACGACGTGAACAGCACGGCGTCGAACCCGCCACCCTTGATCGCCTCGCGCGTCTCCGCCGGCGGCGGCGAGGCCCGCACGGTCCGGTAGGCGGTGACGTCGTCGACCTCCCAGCCGAGCTCGATCAGCCCGGCCACCAGCGTCTCCGTGGCGATGTCCGCGCGCGGCAGGAACACCCGGTCGATCGGGTCGAAGACCGGGTCGTAGGGCGGCCAGTCCTCCAGCAGACCGGCGGCCGACTGCTCGCCGCTCGGCACCAGGTCCGGCTTCACGCCGAAGGCGATCAGCGCGCCCGCCGTCTGCTCGCCGACCGCCGCGACCTTGATCCCGGCGAAGGCACGCGCGTCGAGCCCGTACTCCTCGAACTTCTCCCGCACGGCCTTGACCGCGTTCACCGAGGTGAAGGCGATCCACTCGTAGCGGCCCGTCACCAGCCCCTTGACCGCCCGCTCCATCTGCTGGGGCGTGCGCGGCGGCTCGACGGCGATCGTCGGCACCTCGTGCGGCACGGCCCCGTACGACCGCAGCTGGTCGGAGAGCGACACCGCCTGCTCCTTGGTCCGCGGCACGAGGACCTTCCAGCCGAACAGCGGCTTGGACTCGAACCACGCGAGCTGGTCGCGCTGGGCGGCGGCGGAACGCTCACCGACCACGGCTATCACCGGCCGGCCGCCCTCGGGCGACGGCAGCACCTTGGCCTGCTTCAGCGTCTGCGCGATCGTGCCGAGCGTGGCGGTCCAGGTGCGCTGCCGGGTGGTCGTACCGGCGACGGTGACCGTCATCGGGGTGTCCGGCTTGCGGCCCGCGGAGACGAGCTCGCCGGCCGCCGCGGCGACGGAGTCCAGCGTGGTGGAGACGACGACCGTGCCGTCCGAGGCGCCGACCTC
This sequence comes from Streptomyces djakartensis, assembly GCF_014651075.1. Taxonomy (GTDB): domain Bacteria; phylum Actinomycetota; class Actinomycetes; order Streptomycetales; family Streptomycetaceae; genus Streptomyces; species Streptomyces djakartensis. Next base: position 738,146 of record NZ_BMWE01000001.1, read on the forward strand.
CGTCCAGCACCGGTCCGAGGCCGTCCGCGCGTCGACGAACCGCACGTCCGCGCCCTGCGCGTCCCGCAGCGGCACACCGGCGTACGCGGGCACACCGACGGCGCTCGCGATGCCGGGGACGACCTCGAAGGGCACCCCGGCGGCGGCGCACGCCAGCATCTCCTCGGCGGCGTACGTGTCGAGGCCCGGGTCGCCGGACACCGCACGCACGACCCGCCTGCCGCCCCTCGCGGCCTCCATGACAAGATGTGCGGCATCCCGCACCGCGGGGGCGGCGACGGTGGTTGACGTGCCGTCAACTACCGTCAGCTGGGGCGTTCCTGTGCCCGGCGCCGGATCCTGGGAAGGATCCGGATCCGTGTGCACCTCGGATACGCCCTGCCTGGCGTGCTGACGTACGACGTCGAGCACCTCGTGCTCGGCGACGAGGACGTCCGCGTGCGCCAGCGCCTCCACGGCGCGCAGAGTCAGCAGTCCCGGATCTCCGGGTCCGGCACCCAGGAAGGTGACGTGCCCGTGTTCAGGACCGGCGGAAAGGGTGGTGGGGCTCAATGTGCTCGCTCCCCCATCAGACCGGCCGCGCCCTGGGCGAGCATCTCGGCCGCGAGTTCGCGACCGAGCGCCGTTGCCCGGTCGTGCGTCTGGGGCACGGGACCGGTGGTGGACAACTGCACCATGCGTGTGCCGTCGGTGGTGCCGACGACGCCGCGCAGGCGCATTTCCTTGAAAGTCTGCCCGTCGGCCAAAAGGTCGGCCAGCGCGCCCACGGGCGCGCTGCAGCCGGCCTCCAGGGCGGCGAGCAGTGACCGCTCGGCCGTCACGGCGACCCGGGTGAACGGGTCGTCGAGCTCGGCGAGCGCGGCGATGAGGGCAGCGTCTTGGGCGGTGCGCCCCGCCCTGCACTCGATCGCGAGGGCCCCCTGGCCGGGGGCGGGCAAAACCGTGTCGACCGACAGGAAGTCGGTCGCTTCGTCAGCGCGGCCGATCCGGTTCAGTCCGGCGGCGGCGAGCACGACGGCGTCGAGTTCGCCGCTGCGCACGAACCCGATCCGGGTGTCGACGTTGCCGCGGATCGGAACCGTGGATATATCCAGGCGGTGGCTGCGCGCGTACGCGTTGAGCTGCGCCATGCGGCGCGGCGAACCGGTACCGATGCGGGCCCCGTCGGGCAGGTCGGTGAACTTCAGGGCGTCCCGGGCGACGATCACGTCCCGCGGGTCCTCCCGCACGGGCACGGCGGCGACGACCAGCTCGTCGGGCTGCGTGGTGGGCAGGTCCTTCAGCGAGTGCACCGCGAAGTCGACCTCGCCCGCGAGCAGCGCGTCGCGCAGCGCGTTCACGAACACGCCGGTGCCGCCGATCTGGGCGAGCTGCTCACGCGAGACGTCGCCGTACGTGGTGATCTCGACGAGCTCGACGGGCCGCCCGGTCACCCGGCTCACGGCCTCGGCCACCAGCCCGGACTGGGCCATGGCGAGCTTGCTCCGCCGGGTACCGAGCCTCAGCGCCTTGTCCTTCATGCCGGGCCTCGGTCCTTCTCTGTGCTGTCCTCGGCCCGGGAGACGGCTGCCACCGTCTCGGGGTCGAGGTCGAACAGGGTCCGCAGCGCGTCCGCGTACCCGGCGCCGCCGGGCTCGGCCGCGAGTTGCTTGATCCGTACGGTCGGCGCGTGCAGCAGCTTGTCGACCACGCGCTTCACGGTCTGGGTGATCTCCGCTCGGTGTTTGTCGTCGAGGCCGGGCAGCCGCCCGTCCAGGCGGGCGATCTCGCTGGCCACGACATCGGCGGCCATGGTGCGCAGGGCGACCACGGTCGGCGTGATGTGCGCCGCCCGCAGCGCTGCCCCGAAGGCCGCGACCTCGTCGGAGACGATACGCCTGACCTGGTCCACATCGGCAGCCATCGGAGCGCCCGCGGAGGCCTCGGCGAGCGATTCGATGTCCACCAGCCGCACCCCGGCCAGCCGGTGCACCGCCGCGTCGATGTCGCGCGGCATCGCCAGGTCCAGCAGGAAGAGTACGGGCTCCGGCCGCTGCGGCTCCTCGGCCGGCAGGGGCCGGCGCCGCTCGGGGATCCGCCCGACGGTGGCCGCGGTCGCCGCGAGCGCGCCGATCAGCTCGGCGTCGGCCTCGGGGCCGCGGCGGGCGGTGTCACGGCGGTCGGCGGTGCCGCCCGCTACCCACGCGGCGTGCTGCTCCAGTGTGGCGGCGTCCATACCGGCCACGGCGGCCTCCCCCATGACGGAGAAGCCGGGCTGTACGGCCGCCAGGTCGAGCGGGCAGTTCTCGTCGTTGCCGACGGCAGTGGCCTGCGGCGGCGCCTGGCGGGACTGAGCGGGCCGGTCGTCCTCGACCTCGGCGGCCGGCCGCCCGGTACGGCCCTCCACCGCGGCGGCGATCGCCTGGGCGGTCAGGACCAGGCCCGTCGCGCCGGTGCAGGAGACGGCGATGTCGGCACGTGTCAGCTCGGCCGGCACCGACTCCATCGGTACCGCGCGGGCCAGCACGTCCGTGTCGTCGCCCCCGGAGAGTATCTGCGCGAGCCGCTCGGCGCGGTCGAAGGTGCGGTTGGCGACGACGACCTCGGCGACTCCGGCGCGGGCGAGCGTCGCCGCGGCCAGGGAGGACATCGAACCGGCCCCGATGACCAGGGCCTTCTTGCCCCTCGCCCAGGTCTCCACGTCGCCGCCCGCGGCCAGCTGCTCCAGGCCGAAGGTGACCAGGGACTGGCCGGCGCGGTCGATGCCGGTCTCGGAGTGGGCGCGCTTGCCGACCCTGAGGGCCTGCTGGAACAGGTCGTTCAGGAGGCGGCCCGCGGAGTGCAGGTCCTGCGCCCGGGCCAGGGAGTCCTTGATCTGGCCGAGGATCTGCCCCTCGCCGACGACCATCGAGTCCAGCCCGCAGGCCACCGAGAACAGGTGGTGGACGGCCCGGTCCTCGTAGTGCACGTAGAGATACGGAGTGAGCTCCTCGAGGCCGACGCCGCTGTGCTGGGCGAGCAGCGTGGACAGCTCGGCGACACCGGCGTGGAACTTGTCCACGTCGGCGTAGAGCTCGATGCGGTTGCAGGTGGCGAGCACCGCGGCCTCGGCGGCCGGTTCGGCGGCGACCGTGTCCTGGAGCAGCTTTCCTTGCGCGTCCGCGCTGAGCGAGGCCCGCTCCAGCACGCTGACCGGAGCGCTGCGGTGGCTGAGTCCGACGACGAGGAGGCTCATGCCGGCATCACGGCGGGCATGTCCCCGTCAGGCCCCTGGTCGGCGGACTCGCCGCGCGTGGCGGCGGCCGGGACGCCACCGTCGGAGGCGGCGGCCTCCTCGCCTGCCTTGCGCTGCTCGTGGAAGGCGAGGATCTGCAGCTCGATGGAGAGGTCGACCTTGCGCACGTCGACGCCGTCCGGGACGGACAGCACGGTCGGCGCGAAGTTCAGGATGGAGGTGACCCCGGCGGCCACGAGCCGGTCGCAGACGGCCTGGGCGGCGCCCGCGGGGGTGGCGATGACACCGATCGACACGCCGTTGCCCTGGATGATCTTCTCCAGGTCGTCGGAGTGCTGCACCGGAATGCCGGCGACGGGCTTGCCCGCCATGGCCGGGTCGGCGTCGATCAGCGCGGCGACGCGGAAACCGCGGGAGGCGAAGCCGCCGTAGTTGGCGAGGGCGGCGCCGAGGTTGCCGATACCGACGATCACGACCGGCCAGTCCTGGGTGAGCCCCAGCTCACGGGAGATCTGGTAGACGAGATACTCGACGTCGTAGCCGACACCCCGGGTCCCGTACGAGCCGAGGTAGGAGAAGTCCTTGCGCAGCTTCGCGGAGTTGACCCCCGCCGCGGCCGCGAGCTCCTCGGAGGAGACCGTGGGCACCGAGCGCTCCGACAGCGCGGTCAGGGCGCGGAGGTACAGCGGAAGCCGGGCGACGGTGGCCTCGGGAATCCCTCGGCTGCGGGTCGCCGGTCGGTGAGTTCGGCCAGTTGCCACGGTGCTCCTGCGGGTAGAGCGGGGCTGTAGGCGGTCATACGTCCCTACATGACCGCCCCGTCGAATGCAGGCTATGTCTTTGTGAACGCGTGCACAAAGATGGTGTCCGATTTGCCCGGCCAACGTGACCGGGCTCACGCACCCCCGGCGTCTTCGCGGGGGACCGGCGCACAAGCACCGCCGTCCCTCTGCTTCTGGGGGCAAAACCGCACACTCTCCTCTGTGTCATCCCGCCCCCGAGACAGCCACGGACGATCCTAAGCGACCTGCCGACCTCTTTGGACTACCTGGTCAGTCAGATCACCGGCCGCCCTCAGTCGGTCAGCGCCCTGCGCAGGCGGCCCTCGTCGACGCGCCAGAACGTGTGCTGCCTGCCGTCCACCAGCACGACCGGGATCTGCTCCCAGTACTGGTCGTGCAGCCGCTGATCCTCGGTGATGTCCTTCCACTCCCAGCGGACTCCGAGATCGCCGCACACCTTCTCCACGACGACCTGTGCGTCATCACACAGATGACAGCCGGGCTTGCGGATCAGCGTGACGAGCCGGTCCCGAGGGGGCTTGCGACGAAAGAGGGAACCCATGTCGGCCATTGTCGCGCGGCCGTGAACGAGCGGAAGCCCCCAAGCCAGGCAACGAAAGGCCAGCGGACACGCCGGCCCGGATCGTCGCACGCCGCGCCCTTAACGACTCACTCGCCGAGAGTTCACACGCTCCAAACCTCATGACTCCGGAACCACCTGACGGACTGGCTATGCTCACGCCATGGCCGCTCTTGGATGGCTCACTCCCCGTAGGCGCTCCGCCACGGCACGGAGTGTTTTGGCAGGCGAGGCTTCGGCGGAGGCAGCACGCAAGACCTCACAGGAGGCCGCCGCCACGACCGAGGAACCGCAGTTCCCGGTGCACGGCGACGTCCGGGCCGCCGCCTTCTTCGACCTGGACAACACCGTCATGCAGGGCGCCGCGCTCTTCCACTTCGGCCGTGGCCTGTACAAACGGAAGTTCTTCGAGACGCGCGAGCTCGCCCGCTTCGCCTGGCAGCAGGCCTGGTTCCGGCTGGCCGGGATCGAGGACCCCGAGCACATGCAGGAGGCCCGCGACTCGGCGCTGTCGATCGTCAAGGGCCACCGCGTCGCCGAGCTGCAGTCGATCGGCGAGGAGATCTACGACGAGTACATGGCCGAGCGCATCTGGCCCGGGACCCGGGCTCTGGCCCAGGCCCACCTGGACGCGGGCCAGAAGGTGTGGCTCGTGACGGCCGCCCCGGTCGAGATCGCCCAGGTCATCGCCCGTCGCCTGGGCCTGACCGGTGCCCTCGGCACGGTCGCCGAGTCCGTCGACGGCGTCTACACGGGCAAGCTGGTCGGCGAGCCGCTGCACGGCCCCGCGAAGGCCGAGGCGGTCCGCGCCCTGGCCGCGGCGGAGGGCCTGGACCTCGGCCGCTGCGCCGCCTACAGCGACTCGCACAACGACATTCCGATGCTGTCCCTGGTCGGCCACCCCTACGCCATCAACCCGGACTCCAAGCTGCGCAAGCACGCCCGCGAGCTCGACTGGCGCCTGCGGGACTACCGCACCGGCCGCAAGGCGGCCAAGGTCGGCATCCCCGCCGCGGCGGGTGTCGGCGCGGTGGCCGGCGGCACGGCGGCGGCGATCGCCCTGCACCGCCGCCGCCGCTGACGATCCGGTCAATCCGCGACACCCTCGTTTACGGGCTGACAAGCCCCGTAAATCCAACTGGCGTACCCCCACAACCTCGCGTCCAGTCCTCTTGGCTGCACACGGCCACAACATGCCCTGGACCCATCCGCGATCCGAACGCTTCCGATCAACAATCGGTCAGACGTCGACGCCTGATCCGGCGTGAATCGGTTACAGAAGCGACGTAATCGATGATTTGAGCAACTCGGTGTAGCAGGGCCTACACGAAGCGTTATTCTCCTCAGACGCAATCCGGTACCCCTCCGTCGCTACGACGGGTGAAAGGTCCCGCACTGCACGTGATGGAAGCTCTGCCTCTGGGAGTCCCGTGTACCCACACGTCGGGGTTGACGCCTCGGGCCTGGCTACGCTGCGCGCAACGGTCCTCGACCTGTTGCGCGGCTTCGTCCCCACCGCGTACGCCGTCCCCGCATTCGCCACCGCCGCGCCCGTCGGCCCGTGCTACGCACTGGCCGAGCGCAGCGCCGCGGTCGGCAGACGAGGGCGCCCGTCCGGCGCGGCCACCACCGCCCGCCGGCCCGCCGCGGACAGCGACAGCGCCCGGATGATGGACCTCGTGGAGCGCGCCCAGGCCGGCGAGGCCGACGCCTTCGGCCGTCTCTACGACCAGTACAGCGACACGGTCTACCGGTACATCTACTACCGGGTCGGGGGAAAGGCGACCGCCGAGGACCTCACCAGTGAGACCTTTCTGCGGGCGCTGCGCCGCATCGGCACCTTCACCTGGCAGGGCCGCGACTTCGGCGCCTGGCTCGTCACCATCGCCCGCAACCTGGTGGCGGACCACTTCAAGTCCAGCCGCTTCCGCCTCGAGGTCACCACCGGTGAGATGCTCGACGCCAACGAGGTCGAGCGCTCTCCCGAGGACTCCGTCCTGGAGTCCCTCTCCAACGCCGCCCTCCTGGACGCGGTGCGGCGGCTCAACCCGCAGCAGCAGGAGTGCGTGACGCTCCGCTTCCTCCAGGGCCTCTCCGTCGCCGAGACCGCCCGCGTCATGGGCAAGAACGAGGGCGCCATCAAGACCCTCCAGTACCGGGCCGTCCGCACCCTCGCCCGGCTCCTTCCCGAAGACGCCCGCTGACCGGCAGGCACATTGAGCGACGCCCAACTCACTTTCCGTGATAGTCCGTTGGTTCCGACATCCGATCACCCGGCGTCCGTAACCCAAGTGCCGCGCCACTCGTTGTGCGGGATGCAGGCTCCCTGTGGTCGCCCCTGACCGACTCCGGTCACTCGATCGTGTGGTCGTACTCAAGGTGTGCAACCCTCAGGACCCCCTGGGGAGTCGACCGTCATGACGAGAGGAGGTGCCGCCAGTGATCGCGAACGTATCGGCGCACCGGCGGGCGAGCGCCTTCGCCCAGGCCCTTCAGGAGCAGTCCGATCAGGGCACGGCGGCCGAGCGGCCCGAAGGACCGGCACCGGCCGCTGCGGAGGAGACCGAACAGGCCCGCCTGATGGCGCTCGCCTCCGGTCTCGACGCGCTGCCCAAACCGGAGCTCGACCCGGAGGTCAAGGTCGTCCAGCGGGCCCAGCTGGTGGCCGCCTTCGAGGCGATGCTCCAGGAGGGCGCCGCGGGAGGCGGGGCGACGGACCGCTCGGTCCCCGAGCAGCGTTCCCCCCGGGCCCGCGGCACCCACCGCGCCGGCCCGCTGAAGAAGTTCCGGCCGCGCTCCCGGCTCGCCAAGGGCCTCACCGCGGGCGGCCTCAGTGTCGGCGTGGCCGCCAGTGCCCTCGGCGGAGTCTCCGCCGCCAGCTCCGACGCCCTGCCCGGCGACTCGCTCTACGGCCTCAAGCGCGGCATCGAGGACGTCAAACTCGGCCTCGCCGACGGCGCCGACGAGCGCGGCCGGGTCTACCTGGACCACGCCTCCACCCGCCTCAGCGAAGCCCGCCGCCTGATGGAGCGCGGCCGCAGCGGCCCCCTGGACCACGAGTCGCTCAGCGAGATCCGCCGCGCCCTCTCCGGCATGCGGCACGACGCGTCGGAAGGCCACCGGCTGCTGAGCGAGGCGTACCAGCGCGACCCGGACTCCCTGGGCCCCATCCAGGCCCTGTCGGCGTTCTCCCGCTCCCACCGCGAGGCCTGGGGCGAACTGCGCGAGAAGCTCCCCGTCCAGCTCGGGGACGTCAGCGAGCAGGTGTCGTCGGTGTTCGACGCCATAGAGGAGGACGTCGCCCCGCTGCGCTCCCTGCTCCCCGAGCCCCCGGCGAAGAACGGCGGCGAGGGCAAGCGCAAGGGCGCCTCCGAGACGGCCTCCAGCGACTCCTCCGCCACCGACCGGTCGGCCCGCCCCGGCAAGAGCGGCAGCGGGAAGCCCGACAAGGGCGGCACCAGCAGCGGCAGCCCCAGCCGCTCGGCCGGCTCCGGCGGCGACAGCGACGGCCTGCTCGGCGGCAGCACCGGCGGCCTGCTCGACCCGCCGAAGGACAGCGAGGCGAGCACCTCCCCCTCGGCGGACGGCAGCAACACCCCCGTCCCCAAGCCGGACGTGACGCTCCCGCCGCTCCTGCCCGGCCTGCTGCCCGAGCTGGGCATCGACGGCGAAGGCACGAACTGACGGCTCAGCGGAACAGACGGCGATGGGCGCCTCCGAACGGGAGGCGCCCATCGGCGTACGGCATCAGAAGAACACCGACCGCCGCTGCACCAGCAGCTTGTAGAGCGTGTGCTGGATCTGCTCCCTGACCTGGTCGGTCAGGTTGAACATCAGCATCGGGTCCTCGGCCGCCTCCGGCGGATAGCCGTCCGTGGCGATCGGCTCACCGAACTGGATCGTCCACTTGGTCGGCAGCGGAATCGCCCCGAGCGGCCCGAGCCACGGGAAGGTCGGCGTGAGCGGGAAGTACGGGAAGCCCAGCAGCCGGGCGACCGTCTTTGCGTTGCCGATCATCGGGTAGATCTCCTCGGCCCCGACGATCGAGCAGGGCACGATCGGCGTGCCGGCGCGCAGCGCCGTCGAGACGAAACCGCCCCGGCCGAAGCGCTGCAGCTTGTAGCGGTCCGCGAAGGGCTTGCCCAGGCCCTTGAAACCCTCCGGCATCACCCCGACCAGTTCGCCCTGCTCCAGCAGCCGCGCCGCGTCCTCGGCACACGCCAGGGTGTGGCCGAGCTTGCGGGCGAGTTCGTTGACCACCGGCAGCATGAACACCAGATCGGCGGCGAGGAGCCGCAGATGCCGGCCCGCCGGGTGGTTGTCGTGCACGGCGACCTGCATCATCAGGCCGTCCATCGGGAGCGTCCCGGAATGGTTCGCGACGATCAACGCCCCGCCCTCGGACGGGATGTTCTCGATGCCCTTCACCTCGACCCGGAAGTATTTGTCGTACAGCGGGCGCAGCAGGGACATCAGGACCTGGTCGGTGAGTTCCTCGTCGTAGCCGAAGTCGTCGACCTCGTAGTCCCCGGTGAGGCGGCGGCGCAGGAAGGCCAGACCGCCCGCGATACGCCGCTCCAGACCGCCGTCGCCGCCCTCGGAGCCCGCCGGCGGTTGTTCATCGGACGTCACGGGGACATCATCCTGCGGAACGGCCCTGGTGGGCAGGGGCTGCACCGGCGCGGACTCCGTGCCCGGGCGCCGGTTCCCCGGGTTCCGGCGACGCTGGGGGCGCTGTGCGGCGCTCCCGCGGTTCCGGTCGTCGTCGAACGGAATGACCTTGGCATCCGCCATCGTTGATGCGCTCCTCAGTTGGCGCTCTGCGTCGGGGGGTGACCGCCGCCCGCGATGGGCAGCGCGGCGATCCGGTCGACGGCCCCCGCAAGGGCCTCCGGCGGGAGAAGTCCGGGTCCCTGGCTGCGTGCGAAGTCCGCGAACGTCTCCGCGGTCGTGTACTTGGGCTGGAATCCCAGCGTCTCGCGCATCTGGCCCGTGGCCACGACCCGGCCGTGGGTGAGCAGCCGGATCTGCTCGGGCGAGAAGTCGGACATACCCAGCGTACGCACCAGCGAGCCCGCCCAGGTGACGGCCGGGAGCAGCAGGGGCACGGTGGGGCGGCCCAGGCGCCGCGAGCACTGGGAGAGCAGCAGGACACCGTCGCCGGCGATGTTGAAGGTGCCGCTGTTGAGAGTGCCCCGCCGCGGCTCGTGCGAGGCGATGCGCAGCACCTCGATCACGTCGTCCTCGTGCACGAACTGCAGCCGCGGGTCGTAGCCGAACACCGTCGGCAGCACCGGCAGCGAGAAGTACGAGGCCAGCGGGGTGTCCGCGGTCGGGCCCAGGATGTTGGCGAACCGCAGCACGGCCACCGCCACGTCGGGCCGGCGGCGCGCGAAGCCCCGCACGTAGCCCTCCACCTCCACCGTGTCCTTGGCGAAGCCGCCGCTGGGCAGGGACTTGGGCGGGGTCGTCTCGGTGAAGACGGCCGGGTCGCGGGGCGCGGACCCGTAGACGTTGGTGCTGGACTTCACGACCAGCCGCCGCACGCTGGGGGACTTCTGGCAGGCACCGAGCAGCTGCATGGTGCCGATGACGTTGGTCTCCTTCAGGGAGGTCCGGTTTCCGCTGCCCAGCGGGGTGCCCGTCACGTCCAGGTGGACGATCGTGTCGGCGCCCGTCTCGGCGAGCACCCGCGCGATCCCGGGCTGCCGGATGTCGGCCTGGACGAAGTCGGCCCCGCCGAGATGGTGCTCGGGCGGCACCTCGTCCACCGCGATGACCCGGTCCACGTCGGGGTCACGCTGGATCCGCCGGACGAACCGGCCTCCCAGCGGGCGGGCCACTCCGGTGACGAGCACGACCTTGCCCAAGATCAGCGCCTTCCCTTCCAGACAACCTCTTGCCCCCGCCGCGTTCCCCCGTGGGGCCAACTTAGCCGGTCGGTGTTGCGCTGTGATGACCGCCCGATGCGGCAAGTGACGGATGCAGCCGGACGTACGAGCCGACACACGTGTGGCCCCCCACCATCAGGTGGGGGGCCACACGACGCCCTCGCGGCGTCCGCGTCGCGAACTTACTTCTTGTTGCGACGCTGAACGCGCGTGCGCTTGAGCAGCTTGCGGTGCTTCTTCTTGGCCATCCGCTTGCGCCGCTTCTTGATAACAGAGCCCACGACTACCCTCGCTCACTTCTCATCACTCGGTTGTTTGGGCGCCATGGGCCCACACGACCTACGAGGGGCTAGCCTACCCAACCGAGCGCTGAGGTCGTAATCGAGGTGGTCGTCAGGCGGTTTCCACCCCCACATAGCTCTCGCGGAGGTACTCGTGAACCGCTTGCTCCGGGACGCGGAAGGACCGCCCCACACGGATCGCGGGCAGATGACCGCTGTGCACCAGCCGGTACACGGTCATCTTCGACACTCGCATCACCGAGGCGACTTCCGCCACGGTAAGGAACTGAACCTCGTTCAGAGGCCTCTCGCCAGCTGCAGCCATGACACACCTGAACCTTCCGCACTCGACGGCCACCGGCTTCCCCTTCCGGTGACTCTTCGTCGCTGCGTGCTCACTCCCCAATGTAGGGGCGGGTGATGCGAGTGGGGAAGAGGTGCACCCATCGGCGGCCTACTGTGACAGACACGCCCGATTGAGTACGTAGCGGGTAAGCGGCAGGTAGTAATCAGACCGCACGCCGTCATCAAGTGGAACGACGACGGACACGGACCCCTCGGCCTGACCCACGAACGGGGCGGGGTCGTCCGTGTCGGCCGGCCCGATGGCCTCGAACCCCAGCTGACCTGCTCCGCAGACCCACCCGTGGTCCCCGATCACCAGCTCGGGAAGCGGCCCGCCGGCCTCCGCGGCAGCGGCCAGCGCGGTCCGAACCGGGAGGGGGGAGTGCGTGTGTGCGCCGGGCTCACAACCGGGGCGTTCCCCGTCGGGAGCCCGCACCAGCGCGACTCCCCGTACGTAGTCGAGGTTGTACGTGCGTAGGCCGAACCGGGTCGTTATGTCGACACAGCGACCCTGCGCCGGGGTGAGGACGGTACATCCCGCCGCCGACAGCGCGTCTGCCAGCGCGGCGTAGAAACCGAGCAGCCGATGGGGGTGCCCGGTGCCGAGGAACACGGGCACGCGACGCCGGGCGGCATCCCCGAGCCGCTCCGCGAAGGCGTCCAGCGCCGCCAGCGTCCTCTCCGGATCGATCACGTCCTGGCCGGAAGTCCACCGGGAATCGGCCGAAACCCCGCATCTGTCCGCCATCAGCTCTACCAGGTCCTGCTGCTTCCAGGACCCTTCCGGATCGATGCCGAGCAGCACACGGGGGTCCCGGGCGGCGAAGAGCCGGTAGCTCCGCAGGCTCTTCTCCCGCGACGTGGCCACCGTCCCGGCGAGACGCGCGCCCACCAGGTGCGCTCGGAGAACTTCACGGGTCAGCACCAGGAAATCGTCCGCGACGGGGCCCGCGGCTGTCCCGGGAACCGGCGAACACCGCACGGTCGGCCTACCGAGGGCCCTCCCACGCGCTCAGGCCAGCAACCCCCGCAACGGGAACACCGCCCGCCTGGCCGCCAGCACCGCCTGGTCCAGCCGGTCCGCCGGGTCGTAGCCTCCCTCCCAGCCGGAGAAGGAGATCGGCCAGCGTCCGTCCGTCATCCGCGCCGGGGCCAACTGCCGCGTCCTGGCGAACACTTCCTGCCGCCACCCCTCGGGGATCACCGTCTCGGGCGGCACGGCCCGGTCAGCCGCGATGCCGACCAGATGGGTCCACGACCGCGGCACGACGTCCACCACCGCGTAGCCGCCCCCGCCCAGGGCCACCCACCGGCCGTCGGCGTGTTCGTGCGCCAGGTCGTGACAGGCCACCTGCACCGCCCGCTGCGCGTCCAGCGACACCGCCAGATGCGCCAGCGGGTCCTCGAAGTGCGTGTCGGCCCCGTGCTGTGTCACCAGCACCTGCGGCCGGAAGTCCGCGATCAGCTCCGGCACGACCGCGTGGAAGGCCCGCAGCCAGCCGGCGTCCCCGGTCCCGGCCGGCAGCGCCACGTTCACCGCCGAGCCCGGCGCGGAGTCCGCCCCCGTCTCCTCCGGCCACCCGGTCTGCGGGAACAGTGTCCGGGGGTGCTCGTGCAGCGAGATCGTGAGCACCCGCGGGTCCTCCCAGAACGCCGCCTGCACCCCGTCCCCGTGATGCACGTCGACGTCGATGTACGCCACCCGCTCGGCCCCGAGCTCGAGCAGCCGGGCGATCGCCAGCGACGCGTCGTTGTAGATGCAGAACCCGGACGCACCGCCCGGCATCGCGTGGTGCAGCCCGCCCGCGAAGTTCACCGCGTGCAGCGCCTCACCCCGCCACACCGCCTCCGCCGCCCCCACCGACTGCCCCGCGATGAGCGCCGACACCTCGTGCATCCCCGCGAAGGCCGGATCGTCCATCGTCCCCAGCCCGTACGACTGGTCCGCCGCCCCCGGATCCACCGACGCGGCCTTCACCGCGTGGATGTAGTCCTCCCGGTGGACCAGCCGCAGCGTCGACTCCCCGGCCGCCTTGGCGGCGACGACCTCCACCTCACGGTCCAGCCCGAAGGCGTCGACCAGTTTCCGGGTCAGGGCGAGCCGGACCGGGTCCATCGGATGCCCCGGACCGAAGTCATAGCCCGTTACTGCCTCGTCCCACATCAGCTGTGCGCGGCCGCTCATGCCCGCCACCGTATCGGTCCGGTTGAGCCGCGAACGACCGGGCGTACACGAGCGTCACCAGCACCAACACCATCGGCACAAGCATGGCCCCGCGGTAGCTCCACATGTCCCCGAGCGCACCGACCAGAGGCGAACCGATCAGGAACCCCACATAGTTGAAGACATTCAGGCGTGCGACCGCCGCATCCGAAGCCCCCGGGAACAGCCGACCCGCAGCAGCGAAGGTCTGCGGCACCAGCACACACAGCCCCAGTCCCAGCAGCGTGAACCCCAGCATCCCGACCCACGCCCCGGGCGCCCCGGCCACCACGGCGAACCCGCCCGCGGCCACCAGCGCCCCGCCCCGCACGACGGCCGCCGCCCCGAACCGCCGCACCCCGAAGTCCCCGATGGCCCGCCCCAGCAGCGTCGTGACCATGTACACGTTGTACGGCACGGTCGCCAGCTGCTCCGAGCTGCCCAGCACGTCCTGCAGGTACTTCGCACTCCAGTTGGACACCGTCGAGTCGCCGATATACGCGACGGTCATCACCAGACACAGCGGCAACAGCCACCGGAACACGACGGCCGGCCTCTCGCCGGCCGTCTCCTCCACCGGCGCCGGGTCGTCCCCGTCCACGTACCACCGGCTCCCCACCAGCACGGCCGGCAGCAGCACCAGCGCGACGGGCAGATACGACACCCACAACGCCAGACCCCAGTGCGCCCCCGCCCACGCCATCGAAGCCCCGACGATCCCGCCCAGACTGTAGGCCGCGTGGAAACTGAGCATGATGCTGCGCCCGTACGACCGCTGCAGGCTCACCCCGAGCATGTTCATCGACGCGTCCAGCACTCCGACGGCGAGCCCGAAAGCCGCTAGCGCGACGCCCAGTTCCACCATCCGCTGCCCGGCCCCGACCCCGAGCAGCGCCAGCAGCACCACGGGCTGCGACCACCGCAGCAGCCGGCTCGGCGGCACCCGCTTCACCAGCCGCTCGGTGCTCACGCTCCCGACCCCGGCGAGGATCGGCACAGCGGCCAGGAAGGCCGGCAGCAGCGCGTCGGAGACCCCGTACCGGTCCTGGATGGCCGGAATCCGCGTCACGAGCAGAGCGAAAGCGACCCCCTGCACGCAGAATCCGAACGCCAGCGAGGCCCTGCCGCGCCGCAGCACATCAGTCATGGCGGCGAGCGTAGGGCCCGGACGTACTCGTGGGTAGATCCAGCCAAAGATGAATTGTGCTCATCTTCACCGGCGGGCGGTCACACCAGCACGTCGGCCAACTCCCCCATGCTGCCGAAGAGTCCGGTGGCTCCCGTGAGCCTGGCGGCGGGTGTCATGGCCGTGAACCCGTAGACGTCCATCCCGGCCGCGAGCGCCGCCTGCACGCCGAGCGGGCTGTCCTCGACGACGACGCACCGCTCCGGCGCGGCCCCCATCCGTTCCGCCGCGTGCAGGAACAGGTCGGGTGCCGGCTTTCCCCGCCCCACATCCTGCGAGCTGAAGATCCGCTCGTCGTCGAACCACCGGTCGAGCCCGGTCGTCCGATGCCCCACACGAATTCGTTCATGACTCCCCGAGGACGCCACGCAGTACGGCACCTCGTCCACCGCGAGCTTCTCGAGCACTTCTGCGACCCCGTCCACCGGCTTGAGCTCCCGCTCGAACGCCGCGAACACCCGACCGTGGAAGACGTCGTCGAAATCCTCCGGCAGCCGCTGCCCCGTCCGCTCCTGGACGAGGTCGTGGACGCGGTGCATCGCGGACCCCATGTAGTCACGGATGGAGTCCTCGTACGAGGTCGGGTGTCCGAGCTCGGTGAGATAGGCGGCGAGCAACCGGTTGGAGATCGGCTCACTGTCGACGAGAACACCGTCATTGTCGAAGAGGACGAGGTCGTAGCGCATGGCGACGAGCCTAAACGCAGAAAACCCCGCACCGATATGGTGCGGGGTTTTCCCAATATTTGTTCGGCGGCGTCCTACTCTCCCACAGGGTCCCCCCTGCAGTACCATCGGCGCTGTAAGGCTTAGCTTCCGGGTTCGGAATGTAACCGGGCGTTTCCCCTACGCTATAACCACCGAAACACTATGAAACTGTCAGCCGCACCACGCGTGGCAGCGTGGGGCTGTTCGTGGTTTCAGAACCAACACAGTGGACGCGAGCAACTGAGGACAAGCCCTCGGCCTATTAGTACCGGTCAACTCCACACGTTACCGTGCTTCCATATCCGGCCTATCAACCCAGTCGTCTACTGGGAGCCTTACCCTCTCTA
>NZ_BMWE01000002.1 GCF_014651075.1 Streptomyces djakartensis
GACGATGTTCCGCATGCCGATCTTCACCTGGAACGTGCTGCTGACCGGTGTGCTGGTCCTGCTCGCCTTCCCGGTCCTGGCCGCGGCCCTGTTCGCCCTGGAGGCGGACCGCAAGTTCGGCGCCCACGTCTTCGACGCCGCGGGTGGCGGCGCGTTGCTGTGGCAGCACCTCTTCTGGTTCTTCGGCCATCCAGAGGTGTACATCATCGCCCTGCCGTTCTTCGGCATCATCTCCGAGGTCATCCCGGTCTTCTCCCGTAAGCCGATGTTCGGATACTTCGGCCTGATCGGCGCGACCATCGCGATCGCGGGTCTGTCCGTGACGGTGTGGGCGCACCACATGTACGTCACCGGCGGTGTGCTGCTGCCGTTCTTCTCTTTCATGACGTTCCTCATCGCCGTACCCACCGGTGTGAAGTTCTTCAACTGGATCGGCACCATGTGGCGCGGAAGTCTGTCGTTCGAGACGCCGATGCTCTGGGCGACCGGCTTCCTGATCACGTTCGTGTTCGGCGGGCTCACGGGTGTGCTGCTGGCGTCGCCGCCGATCGATTTCCACGTGTCCGACTCGTACTTCGTGGTGGCCCACTTCCACTACGTCGTCTTCGGCACGGTCGTGTTCGCCATGTTCTCCGGCTTCCACTTCTGGTGGCCGAAGTTCACCGGCAGGATGCTGGACGAGCGCCTCGGCAAGATCACGTTCTGGACGCTGTTCACCGGCTTCCACGGCACGTTCCTGGTGCAGCACTGGCTGGGCGCTCAGGGTATGCAGCGGCGGATCCCCGACTACCTGGCGGTGGAGGGCCTGACGGCGCTCAACACGGTGTCGAGCGTCTTCTCCTTCCTGCTCGGCATGTCGATGCTGCCGTTCTTCTACAACGTCTGGAAGACGGCCAAGTACGGCAAGCCGGTCACGGCCGACGACCCGTGGGGCCACGGCCGCTCCCTGGAATGGGCCACCTCCTGTCCGCCGCCCCGCCACAACTTCGTCGTCCTCCCCCGGATCCGCAGTGAATCCCCGGCGTTCGACCTGCATCACCCGGACGTCGCGGCCGAGCGGGAGCTGACGCTGCGGTGACCGCCATGGAGGATCTCCCCGCCGACATGCGGGCGTTCCACAACGAGGTCGAGGGCTACCTGCTCGCCGCCGCCGCACACGAGGAGGCCCGCGCGGCCGCCGCGCGCTTCGCCGCCGGGCTCGACTGGCTGACCGAGGCGCAACGCCGCGAGCTGGAGCGGCGGTTCGCGGTGGAGCACCTGGCGCTCGCCCGGGCCTCCTGGCAGCGGACGGGGCAGCGTGCTACGGAACTGCGGGGTGAGTACGAGGCCGCGTACCGCGAGTCGCGCATGCGGCTGCTGGCCGGTCTGCTGCTGGGGTTCGTGCTGGTGGTCGCGACGAACTTCGTGGTGCTGATGTCGGCCTAGGGTCCGTCGTTTTCGACGCGATGGGGGCACCGCCCGCGCGAGCGAAGCCGAGCGTGGAGCCCTGAGAGGCCCCTCAGGGGTCCGGTCAGGGGTTCCAGCCCGGCGGCCGCAGAATGCCGATCAGCTGCCGGACCAGTTCGTCGACGACCTCGTCCAGCGTGGCCTCGACCCAGCCGGCACTCCAGTCGTGGAGCAGCCCGTTGACGCTGCCGATGAAGCCTGTCGCGGCGAGACGGTAGTCGCGGCGTGCCGCCTCCCCGCGCTCGGCCGCCGCCCGGGCCTCGGCGCAGATGAGGTCGACCCAGCCGGCCCGGCGGGCGAGCCGCTGTTCCTCCAGGCGCGCGCTGACGCCGATGATCTCGACGAAGGTGATGCGGATCCGGCGCGGGTCCGCGGTGACGTTCCCGGCGTAGGCGCGGAAGATCGCGGTGGCGCGCTCGGCGAGCGGCAGGCCCGCCGCCGCGGCCGCCGCCTCCAGCACCGCCGACTCGGCCCAGGCGTTGACCTGGAGGTGCAGCGCGGCGAGCACGTCCTCGAGGGTGCGGAACTCCTCGTAGAACTGGCGGGTGGAAAGTCCGGCGGCCTCGCTGAGCGCCGCGACCGTGGTGGAGCGGAAGCCCGGTGCGTCACCGAAGAGTTGGAGCGCGGCGTCGAGGAACCTCCGGCGGCGTTCGGCCTGCCGCTCCTCGGCGGTCTTGCCGCCGTAGCGGCCGGTCGGCGCTCTGAGTCGGCCCGGCACCGGCTCCCCCTCCGCGTTCGGACGTCCATCCCCGGTCGAACACCGATTTTGTCGTGCACACGGTCTTGTGGAGAAGGCCACCCTTCCTTACTTTGCAGTAAGTTAACTCTGAAAGCACGTGTGTTCAGATTCCTCACCCCACCTTTGAGGAGGGATCAGCCATGCCCGTCTTCCGACGACGGCACCTGTGCTCCCTGACCGCCGCCCTCGCCCTGACCGCCGCGGTTCCCGCGACCGCCGCCCAGGCGGACGCGGCGGGTGCCTCCGCCGCGCTGCGCGAGGTGCTGTTCGTGGGCAACAACTGGGACGGCACCGCCGATGTCATCAAGTCGACCGGCGACTTCGCCAAGCTCGGCCGGATCAATGTCATCCCCGACAAGGACGAGCGGATGGCGCAGATCAACGCCGACCCGATCCGATGGATCGCCTTCATGACGATCCGCAACACGGTCGGTGAGGGCCACGACCAGTTCGTCGACGACATGTACTCCACACCGGACGGCTCGTCGGTGGTCGTCTCCCGGCCGAGCTTCGCCGACGTGGTCAGCCTCGACGTCACCACCGGGCGGATCAACTGGCGTTTCCCGGTGTCCGGTTACCGCTCCGACCACATGGCGGTCTCCCCCGACGGCAAGCGGGTCGCGGTGTCGGCGTCGACCTCCAACACCGTGCACGTGCTGGACATCGTCACCGGCAGGGAGCTGGGCAGGTTCGCCACCGGCGACAAGCCGCACGAGAACATCTTCACCCAGGACGGCAAGTACATCTACAACATGGCGATCGGCGACGTGAACACGCAGACCGACGCACCGTGGCTGGACTGGACGAAGGGCGACCGGCGCATCACGGTGGTCGACGCGACGACCTTCAAGCAGGTCAAGGTCATCGACATGCGCCCGCAGCTGGACGCGCTGGGGCTCAAGGACCACTCCGACGCCGTCCGGCCGGCCGTGTTCTCACCGGACGAGTCCAAGCTGTACTTCCAGGTGTCGTTCTTCAACGGCTTCTTCGAGTACGACATCGCGACCGAGAAGATCACCCGCACCAAGACCCTGCCGAAGAACCCGGCGACCAGCGACGACCGCACCACGTTCGTCAACGACTCCCGCCACCACGGCATCTCGATGAGTCCCGACGGCGGCAAGCTGTGCGTCGCGGGCACGATGGACGACTACGCCACCGTCGTCGACCGCGCCACCCTGAAGGAGGGCCCGCTCGTCACCGCCTCGAAGCCCTACTGGGCGACGGTCAGCGGTGACGGCAGGTCCTGTGTCGTCTCCGAGAGCGGCACCGACCAGGTCACGGCCATCGACTTCACCACCGGGAAGAAGACCGTGTCCGTGCCGGTCGGCGACCACCCGCAGCGGGTCCGGCTGGGTCATGTGGCGGCCGGCTGGACTAGCCCGCCCGCCGGCTGACCTCCTTCGCCGCCCACGCCGCCAGCTCGGAGCGTGCCGCGGCGAGCAGTTCCGCCGAGGGTGCCGCCGCCCCGTTGGTCACCAGCGCGTAGTGCAGGACTCCCGAGTCCGGCGCGGTGAGCAGCAGGCGGCGGCTTCCCGCGCCGCCCGGCTCCTCGGCCACGCCGACCGGGGCGGACGCGGTGTACGCGGGCGGCGCGTGGACCGTGCCCAGGTCGGAGACGACCGTGGTGGAAGCGGTCGGGAAGCTCGCCGGCAGATGCAGCTCGGTGGGCGCCGCGCCGCCGTTCGAGCGCCACAGCAGCAGCCCGTACTGCCCTGACCCCACCAGCCGCTGCACGTTCGGCAGGGAGCCGGGCACCGGGTTCCAGGTCAGAGTCGTCGAGCCGTCCCGGGAGCGGTCCTCGTACGTGAAGCCGACAGTCGTGCCGGCGCTGGCGCTCGGGTACAGGCGGTCCAGGAGCCGGGCGTCCTGGCGCAGCACGGGCTTGCCCGAGTCGTCCAGGCGTACGGCGGACAGGTCCTCGTCGTTCCAGGCGTCGCCCTGGGTGAGGACCTTGCCGGGGTTGCCGTTCATCAGCTCGCGGTGACGGCCGTTGTAGATGTCCCACTGCCACTGGGAGCCGGAGAGCACCGGTCCGGAGGCCGCCGGGTCGGACCACCAGTCGGCGCCCCTCAGCCTCGAGTCGAGGGCCTGGTACATCGCCTTGAGGACGGTGGGTGCCTTGTCGGAGACGATGCCGGCCAGCGGGTGCCCGAACTCGCTGACGACGGCGGCCGTCTGCGCGGCGGCGGCCCGCTCTCGGACCGTGCGGAAGTCGCCCGTGTACTGGCCGTCGGCCGCCTTGCCCCACATGAAGACGCCGGAGATGGCCTTCTGGTCGTAGAAGTGGGTGTTGAAGACGTAGCGCGGTCCGAGCCGGCCGGCGTCGAGCAGGCCGCCTTCCTGCCGCTGGAAGTCGATGTTGGCGTTCCAGAACAGGTTGGGCTCGACGAACGCGGGCTTGTCTCGCCAGCCCGCCGTGTCCATGCGGGCCCGGAACCTCTCGTAGAACGGCCACAGCACGTCCTTCTCCCAGGCCCGGCTGGTCTGCCCGGAGTCGAGGACGCCCGCGTGCGGTTCGTTGTAGGGGTCGAAGCCGACGATGCCCCTGAACTGGTCTGCGCTCAGGTGCTGTCGCACGTACGCCATGGTTTTCTCCGCGGTGGCGAGGAAGGCGTCCTGCACACCGTGCGCGTTGTGCCAGAAGTCGTGCGACGCCCGCTTCACGGCCTCGTTCTGGGTGATGTTCTGGCCCCAGAAGAGGCAGATCCCGCAGGACTCGTCGGGGTAGTTACCTGCCTCCACGGCCCATCGGGGGGCGCCGTCACCGGTGTACCAGCTGTCGGCGTCGAAGAGGTGCCGGGAGTAGAGGTCCTGGTGGAAGTCGGGGTAGACGCGGATCCCCGCGTCGAGGAAGGCCTTCATCTGGGCCGTCGCGGCGGCCAGATAGGACGTGTCCGCCCTGCCGCGCTCGGGCTCGGCGTAGGCCCAGGAGAGCAGGAAGCGAATGGTGTTGCCGCCGCCGAGCGCGCGCAGCGCGGCCGCCGACTTGCGCGCGTCCGCGACCGACGCGAAGGGCAGGCCGCCGTTCTCCGCCAGCTTGGTCCCGCCGGAGACGTTGTAGCCGCGCAGCACGATCTCCCGGCCGTGGGCGTCGGTGAAGCGGCCGCCCTGGACCGTGACGGCCGGATCGTCGAACCAGAGGGGGCCGGGAGGGGGCGCGGCGGTGGCGGGCGGGACGCCCGCCACCGACACGGAGCCGAAGAGGACAGCCAGGACAATCAGCAGACGCGCTCGAATAGTCGGCATGTCCATTACAGTCCGGCGATGTCAGGACACCGTCAACACCCCTGACTCCCAGGTAAGTTCCCGCTCGGACGGCCCGCACACTCAGCCGCCCACTCTTCGTGTCACGTTCAACAAGTACTCCTTCCTGTTCAGCGGGTTGTGATCGGTGCGCGGGCGCTCGGGGACCGTGCCGTACATGACCGGCGCGTAGTGGTCGAAGGCGCTCTCCAGTTCGCCCTCGCCCCGGGTGAGTCCCGGCAGCCGCTGCTCCAGGGCGTGCACCCGGGCCGCCGGTACGGTGCCCTCGAGGACGCAGGTGTCGTCCCGGTTCCGCGTCGTCCCGGGTACGGCCGCGAGCCCGGCCAGGACCGGCAGCAGTGCGCCGAGGGTGTCGGCCGGGGCTTCGAGGCGGAAGCGGTGCATCGGCTCGTGGACCCTCGTTCCGGCCCGCCGCAGCGCCTCGGTCAGCACCAGCGGGGTCAGGCCGCGGAAGTCGGCGCCGGTGCTCGACATGCTCTTGTCGAAGCCCTGGTGGGCGTGGCTCTGCCGGGGCGAGTAACCGCTGTGCGTCATGGTGACCACGCAGTCGGGGATCTGCCAGCCGTGCAGGCCCTGGCCGAGGGTCTCGCGCACGGTGTCCTCGACGGCCTTGAAGAAGGCGTACGGCATGGAACCGAGTTCCACCTCGAGCCGGAAGCAGACGCCCGAGCCGGCGGGTGCCGGTTCGACGCGCAGGCCGACCGTCGCGAGGAACGGGTTCGGGTCGTTCTTGTTGAACTCCACGGCCTGTCCCGTGCCGACGATCCGTTCGACACACAGCGGCGTCGTCTCCCGGAAGGTGACCTCGAGGCCGTACTCGCCGGCGAGGGTGGCCTGGACGACCTCCTTCTGCACCTCGCCGTAGAGGGACACGGAGGTCTCCTGCCGCCGTTCGTCGTGGCGCAGCCCGATCAGCGGGTCCTGTTCGGCGAGCTGGGTGAGCGCGAGGTGGAGCGCTCCCCGGTTCACCCGCGAACCGGGGACGACGACCGTCTCCAGGGTGGGCGGGGCGAAGAAGCGCTCGTATGGCTTGCGGGGTTCGCCGAGCGCGTCGCCGATCCTGATGTCGCCGAGACCCCACACCCTGGCGATCTGTCCGGCGTGGACCGCCTCGCATCGGGGGCGTAGGCGACCTTCTCCCCCGCCGGTCCGCGCTCGATCTTGAACACGGTGCCGGACACCGGCCCGTCCGTGGCGCCGTCGGCCGTCGGCAGCAGTTCCTCGATGCCGGTCAGGAGCGCGTCCACACCGGCGCCGGTCGCGGCGGAGCCGAGGTAGACGGGATGGACCAGGGCCTCGCGTGTCCGGGCGGCGAGCGAGGTGAGCAGCAGGGCTTCGGTGACCGAGTTCTCGACGTACGCCGACAGCAGGGTGTCGTCATGGTCGGCGAGGACGTCGAGGGCGGCGGCCGGGCCGGGCCCCGGGATGAATCGGGCTTCCCGCGTGCCCGGGCGGGCGGCCGTTCCCATCGGCACGATCGCCGGGGTCAGACGGGCCGAGATCGACCGCAGCGCCTTCCCGGGGTCCGCCCCGCTCCGGTCGATCTTGTTGACGAACAGCAGGGTCGGGATGCGCAGCCGCTTCAGGGTCCGCATCAGCACCCGCGTCTGCGCCTGCACGCCTTCGACGGCGGAGACGACGAGGACGGCGCCGTCCAGCACGCCGAGCACCCGCTCGACCTCCGCGATGAAGTCCGGGTGGCCGGGGGTGTCGATGAGGTTGACCGCCACACCGTCCAGGGGGAACGACACGACGGCGGACTTGATGGTGATGCCGCGCTGCCGTTCCAGCGCGAGGGTGTCGGTACGGGTGTTCCCGTCGTCGACGCTGCCGACCTCGTCGATCACCCCGGCCGAATGGAGCAGTCGCTCGGTCAGGCTGGTCTTACCGGCGTCGACATGGGCGAGGATTCCCAGGTTGAGCAAGTGCACGAAGCGTCATGTCCTTCGAGGAGAGGTCCGTTCCTGACTGGGGGGACATGTACGCAGTGCGCATCCGGGGCTCCTCGGGAATCGGTGACGTCGTCCCGTGCAGTGCAGCAGACCGGCCCGGCGCGCCACAACGGAATTAGCGGCCGGCGGGGCACCCGGTGGAATCACAGCCCGAACAGAGCACGACCGAGATCCAGACCGGCGTCCGGCCGGAGTACGTCAGGTTCGTCACCGGCCCCGACAGGTCGGCACGGTACACAGACATCAGCGAGGGAATCCCATGATCTTCATCACCGCGAAGTTCCGAGTCCGTCCCGAGTACGCCGACCGCTGGCCCGAGATCACCTCTGACTTCACCCGGGCGACACGCGCCGAGCCCGGTTGCCTGTGGTTCGACTGGTCGCGCAGTGTGGCGGACCCTGCGGAGTACGTCCTGGTCGAGGCCTTCCGCGACGAAGAGGCCGGGGCCGCGCATGTGCAGTCCGCGCACTTCAAGGCCGCGCAGCGGACGCTGCCGCCGCATCTGGTCGAGACGCCGCGCATCGTGAACGCGAACGTCCCGCAGGACGACTGGTCGCTCCTCGGAGAGATGGCGGTCCCGGGCCGGGAGTAGCTCCCGCTCCCGTGCCGGCGGCCGGCTCGCTCACGGCATGACCGCCGCGGCTGCCCGCTCCGTCCGCGCGGCGGGCGGAGCGGGGGCACGAGACTGAGCCGTATTCCGCGGCGGCCCGCTCTTGCCTCGGGCGGTACGGCACCCGTACGCTCACCGACCGTACCGACTGGACGGTATGCCACCGAGGAGGGTCGGTGCGCGGCAGTCCGCCGGCCGTGCCGGCCGCCGAGCCGACGCGACCGCAGAAGGAGCCACCTGAGATGAGCAGAATCAACCGCCAGATACGCCTTGCCGCGCGTCCCGTGGGAGAGCCGCGCCCCACCGACTGGGAGCACGTCGAGGAGCCGGCCGGGCAGCCGGGTGACGGGGAGTTCCTGGTGCAGGTGCTCTGTCTGTCGATCGACCCGGCCATGCGCGGCTGGATGAACGCGGGCAGGTCCTACATCCGCCCGGTGGAGATCGGCGAGGTGATGCGCGCCGGCGCGGTGGGGAGGGTGGTCGCCTCCCGGCACTCCGGGTTCGCGGTCGGCGACCATGTGTCGGGCGCCTTCGGCGTGCAGGAGTACTGCGTGTCGGACGGGCTCGGCGTGACCAAGGTCGATCCGGCGGCGGCTCCCCTGCCGACCCATCTCGGCCTCCTCGGCATGTCCGGCCTGACGGCCTACTTCGGTCTGATCGACATCGGGCGTCCCGAACCCGGCCAGACCGTCGTCGTCTCGGGTGCGGCGGGGGCGGTGGGCAGCGTCGTCGGGCAGATCGCCAAGATCCTGGGCTGCCGGGTCGTCGGGATCGCGGGCGGTGAGGCCAAGTGCCGGCTGGTGGTCGACGAGTTCGGGTTCGACGCCGCGATCGACTACAAGAGCGAGGACGTCCGCAAGGCGCTGCGCGAGCACGCCCCCGACGGGGTCGACGTGTATTTCGACAACGTCGGCGGCGACGTTCTGGACGCCGTCCTGCTGCGGCTGGCGCGCGGTGCCCGTGTCGTCGTCTGCGGTGCGGTCTCCCAGTACAACAGCACGAAGCCGCAGGGCCCCGCCAACTACATGTCATTGCTGGTGAACCGCGCCTCCATGACGGGCATGGTGGTGTTCGACTACGCCGACCGGTACTCCGAGGGCGTCGCGCGATTGGCCGAGTGGCGGGCGGAGGGCCGGCTGACGTCCCTCGAGGATGTGGTGTCCGGCGACGTCGCGGCGTTCCCCGACACCCTGATGCGGCTGTTCCGTGGTGACAACCACGGCAAGCTCGTGCTGAAGATCGCGGACTGACCGGGCTGAAGGGAGGGAGAATTCCGGTGAAGGCACTTACCTACCACGGCCGTCACGACATCCGCTACGGCGACGCACCCGACCCGGCCGTCACCAGCCCCACCGACGCGGTGGTGCGGGTGACGGCGGCCGGCATCTGCGGCAGCGACCTGCACCTGTACGGCGGCAACCCGTTCAGCCCGGAACTGGGCTACACACCGGGGCACGAGTGTGTCGGTGTGGTGGCCGAGACGGGCGGCCAGGTCACCCGCTTCAAGCCCGGTGACCGGGTTCTGGTGCCCGCTTCTGTCGGCTGTGCGCACTGCCGCTCGTGTGCGGCCGGGTTCACCGCCCGGTGCGAGCGCGCCAAGTCGAGTACGGAGCTCTGCTACGGCGTCAGCCCGCAACTCCCGGGCAGTCAGGCCCAGGCCGTGGCGGTGCCCTACGCCGACGTCAACCTGGTGCACTTGCCCGAGGACGTCTCGGACGAGGCCGCCGTCGTCCTGACGGACAACGCCCCCACCGCCTGGTACGGCTGCCGCCGTGCCCGTATCCAGCCCGGCGAGACCGTCCTGGTCATCGGCCTCGGCCCGGTCGGCCTGATGGCCGCCCAGTCCGCCTTCGCGATGGGCGCCGCGCGGGTGCTGGGCGCGGACCTGGTCGCGGAGCGCCGTGCCTTCGCCGCCGGCCTGGGCGTCGAGCCGGTCGAGGGCGAGGACGCGCGGGCGGCGGTACGGGAGATGACGGGCGGGCGCGGACCGGACGCCGTGGTGGAGGCCGTGGGCTCCGACGCGACCATCGAGCTCGCCCTCAAGGCCGTCCGGCAGGCGGGCCGGGTCAGCGTCATCGGGGTCAGTCAGAGCAGGGCGTTCCCCTTCCACATGGGGCTGGCGCAGGTCAAGGAACTGGAGTTCGCGATCGGGTTGTGCTCGGTGCACTACGAACTCCCTCCGCTGATCGCCCTCACCCGTGCCGGCCGGATCAAGCCCGAGATCATGGTCTCGCACCGCTTCGCCCTCTCCGAGGGCCCGGAGGCGTACGAACTGTTCGCGGGCCGCTCCGACGGCGTCCGCAAGATACTCCTCGACCCCACCCGCTGACGCCTCCCCAGGGCCGCGGGCGCGGCGGCCCCGGCACGGTCGCGCCGGCCGTCCTCACCGTCAGCCCGCGGTGCCCTCTCTCCCCCCGGCGGGTCTCCACGGCCGCAGCCGGTGCGGCTCCCCGCACCGGCTGGCGGCGACATCCTCATTCGGCCATTTCCGGGACCGTCGGTGGACACGGGGCGGTCTGAATGGAACGCTCCCTCCAGACCACGGGTGGTACCCAGGAGACGCGCCCCCCGGACGCGCCGACGCCGTTCCCCGTACGAGCGCGCATCGCTCATCAGCACGAAGTCCTCGCAGCAGCCGAGTCCTGGTACGCCCGGATTCCTCGCGGAGAGGGGTTCACCTCATGAAGTGCACAGCCGTGACGGCCGCAACCGCCGTCGTCCTTCTGGCCACCGCCGCACATCCCGCCGCACACCCCGTCGCCCGTGCCGCCACTACCGCGGCCCCCGGACCTGCGGTGTTCACCGTGGACACCACGTCCGACGCGGTCGACGCCGACGCGGCGGACGGCCGGTGTCTCACCGCCTCGGGCGGGTGCAGCCTGCGTGCCGCGGTGATGGCCGCCAACGCCAGACCGGGCAGCACGATCACGCTGCCTCCCGGCCGTTACCGGCTGACGATCCCGCCCGACCCGCGGCTGATCATCGGCGACAACCCCGACCCCACCACGGGCGACCTGAACGTCGCCGCCCCCGTCACGATCGAGGGCGGCGGCGCACGGACCACGGTCATCGACGCCAACCACCTGGACCGGGCCTTCCGCATGCAGGCGGACAGCCGGCTGTCCGACCTGACGATCACCGGCGGGGTAACCAAACAGCGCGAACTGCCCATCACCGACACCGGTGGTGGCGCGATCGCCAACGGACATCACATGACGCTGCGACGGGTCGTCGTGACCGGGAACTCCGCCGGTTACGGCGGCGGCATATTCAACGTCCCGGACTCCCACCTCGATCTGATCGACAGCACCGTCAGCGGAAACGTCGCGGGAGAGGCCGGCGGCATCAGGTTCGACGACACCGGCACCGTGACCAACTCGACGATCGCGGACAACCGGGTGACGAACCCGGGCGACCGGCCCGGCAGCCTCGCCGGTTACGGCGGAGGCATCGACATCCGCGGGACGGGAACCGTGGAGATCCTCAACTCGACCATCACCGGGAACCGTTCCAGCGACGGCGGGGGCGGGATCAACATCGCGCCCGCCTACCTCGACAGCCTGCCCTCACCTATCCCCGACATCGTGGACCTGCCCCTGGGGCGCATGACGCTGCGCAACTCCATCATCGCGAACAACACCGTCGACGGTTGGCCCGCCAACTGCAAGAAGGCCTTCGCCACCATCACCTCGCAGGGCCACAACCTCGACGGCGACGGCAGCTGCCGGCTGACCGCAGCGGGCGATCTGCCCAGCCGCGCCCCCCTGATCGGACCGCTCGCGGACAACGGCGGCCCCACCGACACCGTCGCGCTGCTGCCCGGCAGCCCCGCCCTGGACGCGGCCGACGGCTGCCCGGCCACCGATCAGCGCGGCGTCGCGCGTCCCCAGGGCACCGCCTGCGACATCGGCGCCTACGAGCACACGCCATGACCCCCGCGCCTCAACCGCCCAACCGACTCCGGCACTTGGAGCGACGGATGAGAGTCTCGCGCCTGCGCCCCGCCCTGGCCCGCGCCACAGCCGCCTCGGCCGCCCTGCTTCTGTCCCTGGCCATTCCCCCCTCCACGGCCCACGCCGAGGCCGGCCCCGACTCCCTGGTCGTGCGCACCGACCGGGGCTGGGTGCGGGGCGCGGCCGTCCACGGCGGCGGACGGGTCTTCCACGGGATCCCGTTCGCCGCCCCGCCGACCGGTGAGCTGCGCTGGCGTCCGCCGCGGCCCGCGGCGCGGTGGTCCGGCATACGGAAAGCCACCGAACCGGCCCACCCCTGTCCCCAGTTACCGCTGACACTGCTCCCCGACGGCGGCCCCGTCCTGCCCGGCGAGTCCAACCGCACCGGCAGCACCGTGGAGGACTGCCTGTACCTCAACGTCCGCACACCCGCCCGCGGCAGCGCCCGGCCCCTGCCCGTCCTGGTGTGGCTGCACGGCGGCGCCAACGCGTACGGCGCGGGCAGCGACTACGACGGCGCCGCGCTGGCCGCGCGGGGTGTGGTCGTGGTGACGGTCAACTACCGCCTCGGAGCACTGGGGTTCCTGGCCCACCCCGCACTGTCCGCCGAGAACGCGGACCACGCCTCCGGCGACTACGGCCTGATGGACCAGCAGGCCGCGTTGCGCTGGGTGCGGCGCAACATCGGTGCCTTCGGCGGCGACAGGAACCGGGTGACGCTGGGCGGCCAGTCCGCGGGATCGGCGGACACCTGCCTGCACGTCGCCTCGCCGACCGCGAAAGGCCTGTTCCACCGGGTGATCCAGCAGAGCGGAGCCTGCGCCGGGGGCGGCGGTCTGACCCCCCTTCCGCCCGCCGCGGCCGAGCGGAAGGGAAGCGACTTCGCGGCCTCGGTCGGCTGCACCGACCCGACGACCGCGGCGGACTGCCTGCGGGCCGTGCCCACCACCGAACTCATCCGCGCCACCGGGACGGGGACCGCCTCCCTGTGGGCCCCGAACACCGGCCCCCGGATCCTCCCCCGCTCTCCGCACACGGCGTGGGCCGAGGGGCGGGTGAACGCGGTCCCGACGCTGAGCGGCAGCACCCATGACGAATACCGCTACTTCACCGCGCTGTACGTGGATCTGCTCGGCGGCGGCCCCCTGACCCCCGACTCGTACGCCGCCCTCATCAGGCTCCAGTACGGCGACCGGGCTGCCGCGATCCTGGACACCTACCCCGCCTCGGCGTATCCGTCTGCCAACCTGGCCTACTCCGCCGTCAACACCGACCAGCGGTTCGCCTGCCCGGCACGGGCCGACAGCCGGCTGTACAGCGGCCGGGCGCCGGTCTACGCCTACGAGTTCGCCGACGCCCAGGCGCCGCCCTTCATCCCGGCACCGCACACGCCGCAGGGCTCCTTCCACGCTTCCGAACTGGCTTATCTCTTCCCCACGGAGGCGCTGGCGCCCCTGACACCCGCGCAGCGGCGGCTGTCCGCCACGATGACCGCCTACTGGGCCCGATTCGCCGCCACCGGCGACCCCGGCATGCCCGGAACCCCGCCCTGGCCGCGTCACACGGCCGACGGCGACCGCGTCCAGGTGCTGTCCCCGGGCCGGGTCGGCCCGACGACCCGGTTCGCGGCCGACCACCACTGCTCGTTCTGGCAGCCCGGCCCCGTTCCGCGGGGAGTCGTGCGATGACAACGGCAGTCGCCCTGTTCCGGTCGGGGCACCGGACGCTACGGCAGGGCCCGGACGCGGTCGGCCTGCCGGTACGGGGGGTCATTCCCTGTTCGCGACGCCACGGGAGGGGGCGTCCCGGCCGGGGACGTGTCCCACCGGAACGCCGTGGTGGCTCGCCAGCGCCAGCAGCGCCACGCGTAGCGGTCCGGTCTCCAGAACCGCGTCCGGCTCGAACCAGCGGGCCACCACGGTTCCGGCGGCCATCCTCAGGGTGAAGCGTGCCAGCTCGTCCGCCACCTCGGGGCGGTCGCGCAGGGCGAAGACGGAGCTCAGCGAATCCCGGGCCCAGGCCACCAGCGCGTCGCGGTATCGACGCACCTCGGCCAGGGCCGCCGCGCTGGCGTCCTGCTGCACCATTCCCAGCCCCAAGAGCAGCTTCACGCCTCGGGGTTGACGCCGGAACGCGCTCCCGACCTCCGCGAGAAAGGTGTCGAGACGCTGCGCGACGTCGGCGCCCGGCACCTCGGCCTGGGGCAGGGCCGCCAGCAACGCGGTCCTGGCACGCCCCAGCACCGCCACGTAGATCCCGTCCTTGCTGCGGAAGTGCCAGTAGATCGAGCTGACCGGCAGTCCGCACGCGGCGGAGATCATCGAGATGGACGTGGCGGCGTAACCATGACGCGCCATCAGGTCGCCGGCGGTGTCCAGTATCGCGTCACGGGACCGCGCTCCGCGGTCCAGGGCCGGTGCCTCCGTCATAGGGCCGACTCTAGAGCAGGCACCGGCCCGACGGTGACGGGTTCGGTTCTCCCGGGGGAGTCCCCTGGCCAGGTGTGGAACCGTAGCCGGAGACGCCGGTTGTCCAGGAGGTGCCGCTCGTCCTGACCCATGCGCGGATCATGTCACGGCGGCCGCAGAGCTCGATCAGCGTGGTGTGCGGGGCGGCAGCCGGTGCAGTTCCACGTCCGTGAGCAGGCCGTCGGCGACGGTGGCGGTCATGTACGTGCAGTGGGGCTGCCGGCGGCGGTCCGTCGGGGAGCCCGGGTTGAGCAGGCGCAGGCCGGTGGGGGCCGTGGTGTCCCAGGGGATGTGACTGTGGCCGAAGACCAGCACGTCGACGTCGGGGAAGCGCGCAGCGCAGCGCTGCTCCCGGCCCTGCCTGGGACCCGTCTCGTGGATCACGCCGAAACGCAGGCCGCCGAGGTCCGCGTGCGCCACCTCGGGCAGCCGGGCGCGCAGGTCCGGGCCGTCGTTGTTGCCGTACACGGCGACGAGCCTGCGGCAGCGGTCCTCGAGCAGGTCGAGGGTGGCCGTGTCGACCCAGTCGCCGGCGTGGAACACCACGTCGGCCTCGGGAATCTCGGCCAGCAGCCGCGGGGGCAGCTCCCTGGCCCGCTTCGGGAGGTGGGTGTCGGACATGAGGAGCAGTCGCACGCTTCCAGCCTAGCCAGAGGCCGCCGGCTCTTCCGTCCCGGTGCTCACTTGACCGCGAACAGACAGACGGGGCACCTGAGTTGCCCGCCCACGAGATGATCACGGCCCGGTCTCGAAAGGTGGGTCGGCGTTCCCGGCCGGGTTAGCATCGGGCAACCAGCAGTAGGACATCTACGGCAAGCGACCCGAAGGGGCCCGGAAACCCGATGCCGGTCAAGGTCAGCGTCATCGTCCCCGTGTACAACCCGGGGATCTACATCGAGGACTGCATCGCCTCACTGAAGAGGCAGTCGCTGCCTCCCGACGAGTACGAGGTGATCTTCGTCGACGACGGCTCGACCGACGAGACCCCGGCCCGGCTCGACGCGCTTGCCGCCGAGGACCCCCGGATGAAGGTCATCCACCAGGAGAACTCCGGCTGGTCGGGCAAGCCCCGCAACGTCGGTATCGAGGCGTCCCGGGGTGAGTTCGTCATGTTCGTCGACAACGACGACTACCTGGGCGACGAGGCGCTGGAGCGGATGTACGACTACGGCGTGGCCAACGGCGCCGACGTCGTCGTGGGCAAGATGGCCGGCAAGGGCAGGGGGGTGCCGGTGGAGCTGTTCCGCCGCAACCACCCGCGCGCCACCGTCGGCAACGCGCCGCTCATCGACAGCCTCACCCCGCACAAGATGTTCCGCCGGGCGTTCCTGGACCGCATCGGCCTGCGTTTCCCCGAGGGCAGGCGGCGCCTGGAGGACCACGTCTTCATCGCCGAGGCGTACCTGCGCGCGGAGAACGTCTCCGTGCTGAGCGACTACGTCTGCTACTACCACATCCGGCGCGACGACGGCTCCAACGCCGGCTTCGAACGCTTCGATCCCGTCGGCTACTTCAAGAACCTCCGCGAGGCCCTGGACGTCGTCGAGCGGTACACCGAGCCCGGTCCGGTGCGGGACAAGCTCTTCCGCAGGTGGCTGCGGGTGGAGATGGTCGAGCGGCTGCGGGGCCGGCGCTTGCTGAACCTGCCGGACGACTACCGCAGGGAACTCTTCACGGAGATCCACCAGGTCGTCGTCGAACGGTTCGGGCCCGGCGTCGCGGCCGGGCTGCAGCCGGCACAGCAGGTCGTGGCAGCGCTGACCGCGGCCGACCGGTACGACGACGTGGTGGCCTTCGCCCAGTGGGAGGCCGGGATCGCGCCCGAGGCGGCCCCCGGGCACGTGGAGTGGCGGGACGGCGCTCTCAGCATCGGTTTCACGGCGGAGTACAGGTCGGGTGACCGGCCGATGACGTTCCCGGCCGATGCCGGGGCGGCACCGCTGGACGACACGCCGAAGGACGTGCGGGAAGCGGTGGAGTGGGTGTCCGCGCAGAGCGCCGTGCGCTTCGGGCAGGCCACCGCCGACCTGCTGCTGCGGGAGCGGTCCAGTGCCGCACAGTACTTCCAGCCCGTGCGCTTCACCCGGGAGACCGTCCCGGCCGGGGAGGGCGAGGAGGTCCGGCTGGTGCTGCGGGCGACCGCCACCGTCGATCCGGCGGCTCTGCCGCGTGACGGCGCCTGGGACGCGTTCGTGCGGGTCAAGCTGGGCGGCTGGACCAAGGAGTGCCGGCTGGGCCCGGCGCCGCGTGAGAGCCGGCCGGCGCCGGAGGCGGGGGTCGTCGGGAGCCGCACGGTCCTGCCGTACTGGACCCAGCCGCACGGCAACCTCTCCCTGGAGCTCGGTACCCGGGGCAAGCGGCTGGGGCTGGGTGGTGTGAAGCAGTCCGACGTCTCGGTCTCCGGCGGGCGTTTCCGCGCGCTGCTTCCGCTGCACGTCCCGGGCGACACCGAGGTGCGGCTGCGGTTCGTCTCCGCACACCGGTACTTCGACGCGCCCGGCACGCTCTCCCCCACGGCGCAGGGGTCGGGGGCACTGCTGGGGGCGGCGCTGCCCACCGAGGATCTCTCACGCGACACCTGGCGGGTGGCGCTCTGCCTGACCCCGTCCGCCCCTCAGCCGCGCTTCACCGGCCTGCCGTTCGCGCTGCGCGCCGCCGCCGGGCAGGTCCTGGTGGTGCCGGTGCCGGGTCCGGGTCTCGCCCTGCGAGTGGCCCGTGGCGCCCGGCGTGTGCTGGGTGCAGCGCGCCGCAGGGCGATTCCCCGCCTGAGGGCCGGGAGGCGCTGACGTGCCAGGCGGGTGCGCGGCCTGTCCGTGACGCCCGGGGCCACTGCGGGCGGCGCGCGCAGCGCCTGAGGGCGGTACGCGTGTCCGGGCGGGGCGCGCACCCCTCCCGGACACGCGGGGGCGGCTGACCGCGACCTGCCGTGCGTTCACACGACGCCGGCCACAGCAGCGCGACCGGCGCAGACCGGAAGGGTTCTTTGCGCCGCGGCGGCCCGGCCGGCGTTCCCGGAGCCAGCCGCTCCCGGCTCGCGGCGGCGATGACCGGGTGCCGGGCTCCGGCGAAGGCCGCCTGGGGCGGCAGCGCCGGGTCCGGTCCGGCCGCGGACCGGCCCGGGATCGCCGGCTGCTCGGCCAGGTCGTCCTCCTCGACCGGAGCCGTACGCGGTGGGCGACCGGGGATCGCACTGTGCGGCGACGGGACCCGCCCGTGCTCCGGAGCAGTTGCCGGCCGGCCTCGCCCGCCTACGGGCAGACGCCGGCGCACGGCGGGGGAAGCCGGCCCGCTGCCGGGCCCCGCCTCCGGGCGCGTGGCCGTGCGCGCCGAGGCAGGCCGCGGCGCCGGCCACCCCCGGGCGGTGGCCGGCGCCCGGGTCAGCGGCTGACGCCCACCTGTTCCAGGGAGCGGCGCAGGGGCTCCCAGCCGACGGAGCGGGGCAGGCCGCGGTTGCGGGCCTGGGCCAGGGGGCGCCAGAAGCCCGCTTCCAGGAGAGCCTCGGGGCGGACCGCTCCGGCGCGCTCCAGGATCGCCTCGGGGACCTTCTGCGGGTCGGGCACCTTGTACTCGGCCATGATCTCGTCGTACTTGTCGTGCAGCACCCGGTTGTTCGGGTCGGCGCCGAACACCACGAGCTGGCCGGTGGGCGCGGTGTCGACCTGGACGGTCACGAGGTCGGGGCGGTAGCGCGCCAGAACCTCCGTGATCTTGTAGACGTCACCGGTCCAGGCGTTGGTGTGCCGGTCCCGGGCCGCCTCGTCGATGCTGCGCGGCAGCATGTCGTCGAGGACGATCACGCTTCCCCAGTCCGAGTACTTCTCGACGTTCATGAAGTCGCGCAGCGCGAACTCGAACAGATGCATGCCGTCGATGAACGACAGGTCCAGCGTCGTGCGGCGCCAGTAGCCGATCGGGCTGCGGCCGCGACGCAGGTTGCGCAGCGGGTGACGGCCGCCCTTGAGGTGCTGGAGCGGATTGTCCCGCGCGAAGAAGTCGTCACTGGTGGCCTTCACCAGGTGGACGTCGCACCTCAGCTCCGAGACCACCTTGAAGGCGGGGTCGATCGCGATGCTGGGGACACGGGACAGGGTCAGGCTGCGGCCGTCGTTGACGCCGATCTCCAGGTAGTTGCGGTTGGCGCTGACCTTGTGCAGTTCCCGGAGGAACTCATGGCGTTTCACGAAGAGGACTCCTTGCGGATACGGGGCATTGCTTCGTGCAGGGCGGAGCGCCAGTCGCGTAGCGGCGGCAGGCCGATCTCCTGCCACCGGCTGTGTGCGAGGGCGCTGTACGCCGGGCGGGGCGCGGGCCTGGAGAAGGCCGCGCTGGTGGTGGGACGCACCCGGTCCGGGTCGGCGCCGACGAGGAAGAACACCTCGCGGGCCAGCTCGTACCAGGTGGCCTCGCCGGAGTTGGTGGCGTGGAAGACGCCGTGCGCGTCGGGGCCGATCCGTACGCCGAGATCGGCGATCCGCTCGGCGACGTCGGCGCTCCAGGTGGGCTGCCCGCGCTGGTCGTCGACGACGTCGACGGTGTCGCGGCGGGCTTCGAGACCGATCATGGTCCGCACGAAGTTAGCGCCGTGTACCCCGTAGAGCCAAGCCGTGCGCACGACCGCGCTTCGCCCGGGCAGTTCCTCCAGCACGGCCAGCTCCCCGGCCAGCTTGGTGCGGCCGTAGGCGGTGCGCGGGTCGGTCGGGTGGTCCTCCGGGTAGGGGGCGGTACGGGTCTCACCGGAGAAGACGTAGTCGGTGGAGACGTGGATCAGGCGGGCGTCGCGCGCGGCGCAGGCCCGGGCCAGCAGGCGCGGCCCCTCGCCGTTGATCTCCAGGGCGCGGGCCTCGTCCGTCTCGGCGTCGTCGACGGCCGTGTACGCGGCGCAGTTCACGACGAGGTCGGGCCGGTGGTCCGCGACGGCGCTGTCGACGTTCTCCGGCCGGGTGACGTCCAGGGCCGTCCGGTCGAGGGCCACCACGTCCTCGCCGCGCCGGGTCAGCTCCAGGGCGACGTCGCGGCCGAGCATTCCGCCGGCTCCGGTGACCAGCCACCTCATGCGCGCTCCTCGGTGACACGTCGCTTCAGGGGTTCCCACCAGGCGCGGTTGTCGCGGTACCAGGCGACGGTGTCGGCGAGGCCGCCCGTGAAGTCGTGACGCGGCCGGTAGCCGAGTTCGTCGCGGGCCTTGGACCAGTCGACGGAGTAGCGCAGGTCGTGGCCCTTGCGGTCCTCGACGTACTCCACCCGGTCCCAGTCCGCGCCGCAGGCCTGGAGGAGCAGTCCGGTGAGTTCCCTGTTGGTGAGTTCGGTGCCGCCGCCGATGTTGTAGACCTCGCCGGGCCGGCCCTTGGTGCGGACGAGGTCGATGCCCTGGCAGTGGTCGTCGACGTGCAGCCAGTCACGGACGTTGCGGCCCTCGCCGTACAGCGGCACCTTGTGGCCGTCGAGGAGGTTGGTGACGAACAGCGGGATGACTTTCTCGGGGAACTGGTGCGGGCCGTAGTTGTTGGAGCACCGGGTGACGCGCACGTCCAGGCCGTGGGTGCGGTGGTAGGACAGCGCGATCAGGTCGGAGGAGGCCTTGGAGGCCGAGTACGGCGAGTTCGGCTGGAGCGGGTGGTCCTCCGGCCACGAGCCGGACTCGATGGAGCCGTAGACCTCGTCCGTGGAGACATGCACGAAGGGGCCCGTGCCGTGGCGCAGGGCGGCGTCGAGCAGGGTCTGGGTGCCCAGCACGTTGGTGCGCACGAAGTCGGCGGCGCCGGTGATCGAGCGGTCCACGTGCGATTCGGCGGCGAAGTGCACGACCTGGTCCGCGTCGGCCACGAGCTTGTCGACCAGTTCTGCGTCGCAGATGTCGCCCTGCACGAACTCCAGCCTGGGATGGCCGAGTTCGAGGTTGTCGAGGGTGCCGGCGTAGGTGAGCTTGTCCAGCACGGTGACGCGCGGCGCGTCCGGCGCGTCCGGGGCGAGCAGTAGGCGGGCGTAGCGGGAGCCGATGAACCCGGCGGCTCCGGTGACGAGGACGTTCATGAAGTGATCTGCACCTTGCTGTGGTCTCCGAGGACGAAACGGTGGGCGCTGGGGACACTCGGGGCCGGGGTCACCTCTACATGCCGGCCGATCAGGGAGGACTCGATCCGGCCGACGCCCTGGATCGAGGAGTCCCGCAGCACGATGGAGAACTCGAGTTCGCTGTCGGTGATCCGGCAGTTCTCGGCGACGGAGGTGAAGGGGCCGACGTAGGAGTCGCTGACGAGGGTTCCCGAGCCGATGACGGCGGGCCCGACGATACGGGAGCCCACGATCCGCGCGCCCTCTTCCACGACCACGCGGCCGATGGTCTCCGAGGCGTCGTCCACGTCGCCGTCGATCCGCCGTTCCACGCCTTCGAGGACCGTGCGGTTCACCTCGAGCATGTCGCCGACGTTGCCGGTGTCCTTCCAGTAGCCCTTGACGAGCGTGCAGCGCACGTCCGCCCGGGAGTCGATCAGGTGCTGGAGGGCGTGGGTGATCTCCAACTCGCCACGCCAGGACGGCTCGATGGCGCGTACCGCTTCGTGGATCAGGGGGGTGAACAGGTAGACGCCGACCAGGGCGAGATCGCTCTTGGGCCGGTCGGGCTTCTCCTCGAGGCCGATGACCTGGCCGGAGGCATCGAGTTCGGCGACGCCGAAGGCGCGTGGGTCGGCGACTCGGGTGAGGAGGATCTGTGCGTCGGGCCGGTTGTGGCGGAACTCGTCGACGAGGCCGGTGATGCCGCCGACGATGAAGTTGTCGCCGAGGTACATGACGAAGTCGTCGTCACCGAGGTAGTCCCGGGCGATCAGTACCGCGTGCGCCAGCCCGAGGGGCCGCTCCTGGGGGATGTAGGTGACGTCCAGGCCGAACTTCGACCCGTCGCCCACCGCTTCCCGGATCTCGTCCGCCGTGTCCCCGACGATCATGCCCACGTCGGTGATGCCTGCCTCGGCGATCGATTCCAGCCCGTAGAAGAGCACGGGCTTGTTGGCCACTGGCACGAGTTGTTTGGCCGACGTGTGTGTGATCGGCCTCAGTCTTGTTCCTGCGCCGCCGGACAGCACGAGAGCCTTCATTCGGCTCACCTTAGTGCCGATCCGACGGATGTGAACATCACTTCGTCAGTTGTCGGCGCCCTGAGTTGATCAGTTCGTCACCGCGCGGCCCCGGGGGGAACCGTCAGTCCTCGCCCCTGACGATGTTCCAGTCCGGCTCGGAGCGCGTGGTCCGGGTGGCGGCCCGGTCCTCGACGGCGGGGAGGCAGGTCCGCGGCGCGGCCTTGCCGCGCAGGCGGCGTGCTCTCGACCAGCCGGTCTCGGGCCGACGGACGGGCTTGTCACTGGTGTCCATGGTCGTCACGACTCATCATCTTCCTTCTGCATCCGCTGCCTGTTCGAGTGCCCCGGAGCAAACCGAACAAACCCGGGGTGTGACGCCGCGCGGATGCTCCGAACTCCCCTGCGCCGTTTGCCTGTTCTCCCGCACAGGACGGTCCCGCGCACGCTGTGTGCGCGGGACCGTACGGGGAGGGACGCCGCCGTCAGGTGTTGGGACGGGCGGCGCTGATGTCGCCGAGCGCCGACTCCGGCTCGCGCTCCACGGCCATGTCGCCCAGGGAGACGATGCCCACGGGGCGTCCGTGGTCGACGACCGGGATGCGGCGCACGGAGTGCTCTCGCATCAGCCGCACCGCCTGCCCCAGGTCCTCGTCGGGGCCGACCGTGACCACCTCGTCACTGCACGCGCCGGCCACGGCGGTCCGCTCGGGGTCACCGCCCTGGCTGATCGACCGGACCACCAGGTCGCGGTCGGTGACCACCCCGCGCAGGTCGTCACCGTCCGTCACCAGGATGACGCCGAGGTCCTCGTCACGCATGATGCGGGCCACCTCGGCGACGGAGGTCTGCGGCGCGACCGTGGCCGGATCGCCGGTCATGATGTCGCGGACAAGCTGAGCCATGTCGTTCCTCTTCCTTCGGCTCCTCGCGGGTTTCTCCGTCTTGCGCCGCCCGGGTACCCGGTGATCCGCACCGGTCACCCGGTGTTCGCGGAGACGTTCACCGCCCCAGCACCAGCTCCGCCCACACCTGTTTGCCACCGCTGACCGGCAGGGTGCCCCAGGTCGCGGACAGGGCCTCGACGAGGAGGATGCCGCGGCCGCCCGTGGCCTCCCAGCCGATGCTGGTGGGCCGGACCGGCGAGCGGGGTGAGGCGTCGGCGAGGGCGACGCGCAGGCGGTTGTCGACGAGGGTGAGGTCCATACGGACCCGGCCGTCGGTGTGGACGAGGGCGTTGGTGACGAGTTCGGAGACGACAAGGAGCACGGCGTCGACATCCTCGGTGACGCCCCAGGAGCGCAGGGTGCGCCGGGCGAAGCGGCGGGCGTGCCCGACCGCCTGCGGCACCCGCCACACCGTCCAGCTCTCCCGCAGCGGGCGCAGCTCCATGCCGTCGTAGCGCATCAGGAGCAGGGCGACGTCGTCGCTGCGCGGGGCGTTGCCGAGGAGGGCGTCGGCGATCAGGCCCAGGTCACCGGGGGCGGCGTCGGCCAGCTGCCCGGCCAGACGGTCCATGCCCTCGTCGATGTCGGCGTCGGGCGTTTCGACGAGCCCGTCGGTGACCAGGGCGAGCAGGGTGCCGGGCGGGAGCCGCAGCGGGCTCATCGGGAAGTCGGCCCGGCTGATCACTCCGAGGGGCGGGCCGCCCTCGGCCTCGGCGATCTCCGTCGTGCCGTCGGGATACCGCAGTACCGGCGGGAGGTGCCCGGCGCGCACGCACCAGGCCGCGCCCTCCTCCAGGTCGACGTCGACGTAGGCGCAGGTGGCGAACAGGTCGCTGTCCATGTCCGTGAGGAGCCGGTTGGCGTGCGCCACCACCACGTCCGGCGGGTGCCCTTCGACGGCGTAGGCGCGCAGCGCGGTCCGCATCTGGCCCATCAGGGTGGCGGCGCCCGCGCTGTGGCCCTGGACATCGCCGATGACGAGGGCGACGTGGTTGTCGGGCAGCGGGATGACGTCGTACCAGTCGCCGCCGAGTTCCAGCCCCGCCGTGCTGGGCAGGTAGCGGGCGACGGCCGCCGCCCCGGGCAGCTCGGGCAGGCGGCGCGGCAGCAGCTGGCGCTGGAGCATGCCGACGAGTTCGTGCTCGGCGTCGAAGGCGCGGGCCCGTACCAGGGCCTGTCCGGCGAGCCCCGCGCAGGCGGTGAGCAGGGCGCGCTCGTCGGCACCGAAGTCGTGCGGACTGTCCCAGCCGATCAGGCAGACCCCGGCCATGCGGTTCCCGGCGGGCAGCGGCAGGACGGCCAGACCGCCGGGGCCGACCTCCGCCAGGGCGCGTTCCAGTGGGCTGCCGGCGGGCCAGATCCGGGCACGGCCCTCGCGCAGGGCGGCGGCGAGGGTGGGCATGGCGCGCACGGGCGCGTCGGGCCACTCGGAACGCCATTCCGTGCGCCACAGCTCGGGCCATGCCTCGGGGCCGGGCGGATCCAGAACCGTGACGACGAGCCGGTCGGCCTCCAGCTCGGCGAGCGCGATCCGGTCGGCCCTGAGCGGCCGGCGCAGCGCGGCGACCACCGCCTTGCCGACGTCGCGGACGGTGACGGCGGTGGCCAGCGCGGTGGCCAGTCGCTGGACGCGGGCCACGTCGGTGACGTCGGAGCGCAGCGTGGAGGCGTCGGCGACGGTGCCGACGAGCCGGACGGGGCGGCCCTCCCCGCCGGGCAGGAGCCGTCCGCGCAACCGGAGCCACCTCGGCGGCCCGGTGGGCTGGAGCACGCGGAACTCCAGCTCCCGGTCCCCGATCGACATGTGGTCCGCCTCCACCACGGACATCAGTGAGGGCAGGTCCTCCGGCACGGTCATGCCGAGCAGGGTCTCGACCCGGCCGTCGAACTCCACGGGGTCCAGGCCGAACAGGTCCAGCAGGTCGTCACCGACGCGGACGCGGCCGCTGTCCATGGCGAGGCTGAAGGCGCCGGGTGGCAGGTCACCGCCCTCGGTGAGCGCCGCCGGGGTGGGGAAGGCGACCGCCTCGGAGACGAGTTCCAGGCACTCGCGGTCGTCGGTGCCGAACCCGTCGGGGCGCTCGCTGACGGCGAGGAGACAGCCGCCGCCGTCCCCCTGTACGGGCAGGGCCATCAGGTGGAAGTCCCGTGAGGGCACGCGTCGCGCCTGGGCGTGCTCGGCGAGCTCCCGCGGGCCCAGCGACACCGGCCGTCCCTCGCGGTGGGCCGCGGCGACCGGGGACCGGCCGGCGCGGGGGTAGCTGTCGCGCAGCCCGTACAGCGTCCGCGGTACCCCGGCCGACTCCGCCAGGCACAGCAGCTCGCCGTCCTCGCTGGGCACGTACACGGCGACGAAGGCCGCACCGGCGAAGACGAGGGCCTGTTCGAGGACGCGGCGCACCCGCTCGGGTGACTCCTCATCGACCGCGATCGCCTTGAGGGCACCTTCGACCCGCAGCGTTCGCGTTCCGCGTGCCTGGGCGCCCTCACTGACCACGTTGGCCATTACAGCGCTTATGAGACACCTGCGCAGCCCCTGTGAGCATTCCGTGGAGCCGGCCCACCTCGTGATCGAAAGGGCATCGAACACGTCTTTACGCATGCGTTCCGCACAGGGTTCTCGTGACAGCCGTGACTGTTGGCCCCCGTTGTGTGGCTGGAAAGCTCGGTGCTCGTCACGGAGGGGGACGCATGGACAAGCGGTACGAGGTGTACGCGCTCGCCGACCGGCATTTCTACGAGACGCCGGACCGGCTGGCGGGGAGCGGTCAGGGGACGGCGGCGCACCTCTACGAGACGGCCGGCCGGCCGGTGCCCGACGGCTGGGAGGCGGCCCGGATCGGCGACTGGCTGACGATGACGCCGCTCGGCACGGACGGCGAGCCGCTTCCCGGCCCGGCGCAGGGCTGGAAGATCCACGCCTCGGCCACGCGGGCGAACGCGGAGAAGATCGCCGGGATCGTGTGGGACTACTGCGTCGAGCGGCGCGTCCCCTTCAAGTTCGTGCCGGGACCGCACCTGCTGCACCTGCGCAACACCAAGTACGCGCCCCGCGACGGCAGCGGCAAGTTCGTCACCGTCTATCCGGCCGACGAGGAGCAGCTACAGCAGGTCCTGCGCGAGCTGGGCGCGCTGCTGGAGGGGTTCGAGGGGCCGTACATCCTCACGGACCTGCGCTGGGGGGAGGGCCCGCTGTACGTCCGCTACGGCGCCTTCGCACGCTCCTTCGTGGTGGACGAACGGGGCTCGCTGGTGCCCGCGGTACGGGACGGCGAGGGGCGGCTGGTGCCGGACCGGAGGTCGCCGTCCTTCCAGGTACCGGAGTGGG
This sequence comes from Streptomyces djakartensis, assembly GCF_014651075.1. Lineage (GTDB taxonomy): Bacteria > Actinomycetota > Actinomycetes > Streptomycetales > Streptomycetaceae > Streptomyces > Streptomyces djakartensis. The sequence continues at coordinate 25,784 of NZ_BMWE01000002.1, forward strand.
TGACGCTGCCGGCGTTCCTGCAGCCGCACCTGGACGCGCGCAACACCACGACCCTCGGCGAGCTGCCGTACCGCGTCGAGAAGGCGCTGCACTTCTCCAACGGCGGCGGTGTGTACGCGGGCACCGACACCCGCGACGGGAGCAAGGTCGTGCTGAAGGAGGGCCGGCCGCACGCGGGGCTGGCCTCGGACGGCGCCGACGCGGTCGCCCGGCTGGAGCGGGAGAAGCGGGCACTGGAGCGGGTCGCGGGGACGGGCGTCGTCCCGGAGGTCCGCGACTGGTTCGAGCTCGGCGGCCACCGCTTCCTGGTGATGGACTTCCTCGAGGGCCGTCCGCTCAACTCGTTCTTCGCGGAGCGGCACCCGTTGCTGGCCCAGGACCCGGACCCCGATGCGGTCGCCTCGTACACGGCGTGGGCGCTGCGCATCCACCGCAAGGTGGAGGAGGCCGTGGCCGCGGTGCACGCGCGCGGCATCGTCTTCAACGACCTGCACGTCTTCAACATCATGGTCGCGCCGGACGAGGAATCGGTCTGCCTCCTCGACTTCGAGGCCGCGGCCCCGGCGGAGGAGAGCGGCCGCCAGGTCGTCGCCCACCCCGGCTTCTTCGCACCGCCGGACCGCCGGGGCGCCGCTGTCGACCGCTATGCGCTGGCCTGTCTGCGGCTGGCCCTGTTCATGCCCGTGACCACGCTGTTCGTGGTCGACCGCGGGAAGGCGGCGCATCTGGCGGAGGTGATCTCCCAGGAGTTCCCGGACGTGCCTCGGGAGTTCCTCGACGAGGCGGTCGCGGAGATCACGGGGGAGAGGCCGGGCCGTACCGTGGCCGCCTCCTCCTCGCCGGTGGACCCCGGCGACTGGCCGTACAGCCGGGACTCGATGGTCAAGGCGATCCTCGCCTCGGCCACCCCGGAGCGGGAGGACCGGCTCTTCCCGGGGGATGTCGCCCAGTTCTCGGACGGCGGCGGGCTCGGCATCGCCCACGGCGCGGCCGGGGTGCTGTACGCGCTGGACGCGATCGGCGCCGAGCGGTACGAGGAGGGCGAGCGCTGGCTGCTGGCGCGGACCGCGCCGGCCCCGGTGGGCACCCCGCTCGGCCTGTACGACGGGCTCGCGGGCGTCGCACTGGTCCTGGACCGGCTCGGCCACCGGCAGCGGGCACTGGACCTGGTCGAGGGCATCCTCGCCGAGCGCTGGCAGAAGCTCTCCTCCGACCTGCACGGCGGACTGGCCGGACTGGGCCTCGTCCTGGGCGAACTGGCCCGTACCACGGGCGAGACGCAGTTGCGCGAGCGGGCTGACGAGGCGGCGCGGATCCTCGTGGGACGGCTCGCCGAGCCGCTGCCCGCCACCGCGCGGCGGCGCGCCGGACTCATGCGGGGTGCGACCGGTTCCGCGCTGCTCATGCTGCGGCAGTACGAGTGGACCGGCCAGGCGGCGTGGCTGGAGGCGGCGGCCGTCGCCCTGCGCCGGGATCTCGAGTCCTGTGTGACCCGCGAGGGCGGGGAACTGGAGGTCGACGAGGGCTGGCGGACCCTGCCCTACCTCGGCGACGGCAGCGCGGGGCTCGGCATGGTCCTCGACGACCTCGTGGCCCACTCCCCTGACACCGCAGCGGAGTTCGAGGCGGCCCGCTCCGGCGTGCTCACCGCGGCCACCTCCCGCTTCTACGCGCAGCCCGGTCTTTTCCAGGGCCGCGCGGGAATGATTCTGCACCTCAGCCGCACCACCACGCCGGGCGCGACCGCGGACCGGCTGGCCGGGCAGATCACCGGACTCGGCTGGTTCGCGATGGCGTACGAGGGCCAACTCGCCTTCCCGGGACACCAGATGATGCGGCTCTCCATGGACCTCGCCACCGGAACGGCAGGGTGCCTGCTGGCACTCGGCGCGGCCCTCGACCCGGCGACCGACGCCCACCTGCCGTTCCTCCCGCCGCCGAACCGGCGGCCCTCACAGACGCGGTTCCGCGATCCGGCGGAGTCGTGACACCACCCCGTCCCCACGGATGACCACGGACGGACAAACCGACGGAAGGACACACCATGGCACTTCTCGACCTGCAGACGATCGAGACCGAGGAGCGGACGTACACCGGCGGCGCCAGCACCGCGAGCCTGCTCTCCTGCGTCAGCGCGGCGAGCGTTCTGCTCTGTCTCTGACCGCGTCTGCGGCAAGGTTCCGGGCGGTTCCTCCCTTCGGGGAGGGGCCGCCCGGGGCCCGTCCCGTCCTACGAAAGGCCCGTATGACCACGCGTGCCGACGACGACCGGGCGGCCGGGCACGCGCGCTCGCTGCTGCGTGCGGCCACCCGGCACAGCGGGGCCCGCTGTGTGGCGCTGTGTCTGGTGAGCGTCACCGCGACCGGTGCCGAACTGCTGCTGCCGGCCGCTCTGGGCCGGGCCCTCGACCTGTTGCTGGCGCACGACCGGGCGACCCGCTGGGTGCTGTACTGCGCCGGTCTCGTGCTGCTGCTCGCCGTGCTGGACGCGGCCCAGACCGTTCTCACCGGCACCGTCGACGCCCGCAGTACCGCGTGGCTGCGCCGTCGGCTGACCGGTCATGTCCTGGGCGTCGGCCCGCGGGCCGCGGACCGTTTCGGCGCCGGTGACCTCGTCGCGCGCATGGTCGGCAACGCCGCCGAGGCCGGAACCACTCCAGCGGCCCGTGCGGCGCTGCTGGCCGCCCTCGCCGGGCCCGTCGGCGGTGTGGTCGCGCTCGGCCTGATCGACTGGCGGCTCGCGGCCGTCTTCGTCGCCGGGGCCCCCGTCCTGACTCTTCTGCTGCGCGCCGTCGCCCGTGGCACGACGGAGAGCGCCACGCGCTACCAGCAGGCCCAGGGCCGGATCGCGGCCGCCCTGGCGGAGGCCGTCGAGGGGTTCCGCACCGTCCGGGCGGCGGGTACGGAGGCCCGGGAGACGGCCCGAGTGCTGCGGCCCCTGCCGGGACTGTCCGAGGCCGGGCACCGCATGTGGCGGGTCCAGGGACGAGCCGCCGCACAGGCGGTCGCCGTGGCACCGCTGCTGCAGCTCGGGGTCGTCGCCGTGGCCGGAGTGCTGCTCACCCGGGAGCACCTGTCGGTGGGCGACGTGCTCGCCGCCTCGCGGTACGCGATGCTCGCGACGGGCATCGGCGTGCTGGTGGGGCGCCTGGCGGGCCTGGCGCGGGCGCGGGCGGCGGCCCGCCGCCTCGCCGAGGTCGAGGCCGAGCCCGCCACCGCGTTCGGTGCGCGCCGCCTGCCGGACGGCCCCGGACGGCTGGAACTGCGCGGTGTGACCGCCCGGCGTGGCGGACGCACCGTGCTCGACCAAGTGGACCTCGTCGTACCCGGTGGCACGACTCTGGCCGTGGTCGGCCGGTCGGGCGCGGGCAAGTCACTGCTGGCCGCGCTCGCCGGGCGGCTGTCCGACCCGGACGCGGGCGAGGTGCTTCTCGACGGTGTGCCGCTGCGCGAACTGGCGCACGACGACCTGCGCCGTGCCGTCGGCTACGCCTTCGCCCGCCCGGCTCTGCTGGGCGGCACGGTCGGGCAGGCGATCGGCCTCGGTCTTGCGGACCCCTCCCCCGACCGGATCCGTGAGGCGGCGCGCACGGCCCTCGCGGACGACTTCGTGCGCCGGCTCCCCGACGGCTACGACACGACCGTCACCGACGCCCCGCGCTCCGGCGGCGAGTCCCAACGGCTGGGTCTGGCCCGGGCGTTCGCGCACGGTGGCCGTCTGCTGATCCTCGACGACGCGCTGTCCAGCCTGGACACCGTGACGGAACGCCACATCACCGACGCCCTCCTCGGCGACGGTCCGGGCCGCACCCGGCTCCTGGTCGCCCATCGCAGCGCCGCGGCCGCGTGCGCCGACACGGTGGCCTGGCTGGACGAGGGGCGGGTGCGCGCGGTGGGGCGGCACGAGGAGCTGTGGCGATTCGCGGAGTACCGGGCGGTGTTCGGGGAGGGGACGGACAGCGCCGGAACCGGTGCCGAAAGGAGCGTGCCGGCGTGACCGCCACCGGTATCCCCGCCCGGGGCCTGCGCTTCCTGCTGGACCGCCGAAGGGTCCTGCTGCGGCTCACCGCCTGGTCAGTGCTGGAGACCGGGCAGACGTTCCTGCTCGGGTACGGGCCGGCCCGCGCTCTGGACGACGGGTTCCTGCGGGGGCGGCCGGAGGCCGGGCTGATCTGGCTCGCGGTGACCGGGCTCGGTGTGCTGATCGGCTCGTACGGGACCGCGCGGGTCTACGCCGCGGTCGCCGCGCTGGTCGAACCCTTCCGGGACCGGCTCGTGGAGCGGGTGGTCTCCCGCGGGGTGCGGACCGGTGACGCGGGTTGCCTGTCGGGGCTCACCCAGCAGGTGGAGATCGCGCGGGACACCTTCGCGGGGCTGGTCATGGTGTCCCGCTCCTTCGTGTTCACGGCCGCGGGCGCGCTCGCCGGTCTGTTCACGCTCGCCCCGCCGCTGCTGCTGGTGGTGGGGCCGCCCCTGGCAGCCGGGGTGGTGCTGTTCGCGGCGACGCTGCGGCCGCTCGCCCGGCGGCAGGAGACGTTCCTCGTGGCGGACGAGGCCCTCGCCGGACAGCTGGGTGCCGTCTGCCCGGGCCTGCGGGACATCGCGGCGACCGGCGCCGAGGCGCACATCGCCGCCGCCACCGGTGAACGGGTCGAGGCGGAACTGCGGGCGGCACGCGCCCTGGCCCACTGGGGCGTGCTGCGGGTGGCGTCCCTGGCGCTCGGCGGCCAGGTGCCGATCGTGCTGCTGCTCGCCGCCGCCCCGTGGCTGCTGACTCACGGCGGTGTCACCACGGGCGCCCTGGTCGGTGCCCTCGCCTACGTCACCCAGTCCCTCCTGCCGGCCCTGCGCAACCTGATCCACGGCCTGGGCACCAGCGGCTCCCGCCTGACGGTGGTCCTGCGCAGGCTGGCGCCGACTGCCACCGACCCGGGCGCCGGAGACGCCGCCCACCCGGACGCGCCCGCCCTCCCAGCCACCGGCACGGACCACGCGGCCACACCCCACCGGGACGGACCGCCTTCCCGCCCCGACGCCGGCACGTCACCCACCGCCACCGCCTACCCGAACGGGCCACTGCCCCCCGTCGGCACCACCCGCCCAGACAGGCCGCCCTCCCTCGCCGGCACCGACACAACCCACCCGAACCAGCCGTCCTCACCCCCCGGCACACCCCACCGGAACCGACCGCCCTATCCCGCCGACGCCGACACGCACCGCACCCGCAGCTGCCCGTCGGATGCCACAGCGACGCCCCGCGACGCCGCCACGGCACGGCTCGCAGGCCCGGGCGGCGGACGCTCCGCCGATGTACCCCCGGCCCTGTCCCTCTCCTCCGTCACCTTCGCCTACGGCCCCGCCAGCACCCCCGTCGTCCAGGACCTCGACCTCAGCCTTCCGCAGGGCTCTCACCTCGCCGTCGTCGGTCCGAGCGGTACCGGCAAGTCCACGCTCACCGCCCTCGTCGCCGGGCTCCTCACGCCGGACCGGGGCACGATCACGGTGGGCGGGCACGCCGTGCCCGGGCCGGAGGCCGTCGCCGCACGCGTGCTCATCCCGCAGGAGGCGTACGTCTTCGGCGGCACCCTGGCGGAGAACCTCGCGTACCTGCGCCCGGACCGGGTCACCGAGGACGAACTGCTGGCCGCGGCCGAGGCGGTCGGCCTCGCCCCGCTGGCCGGCCGGCTCGGCGGCCTCGGCGCGTGGATCGACCCGGCGGCGCTGTCGGCCGGCGAGCGGCAGCTGGTCGCGCTGACCCGGGCCTATCTGTCGAACGCCCCGCTCGCGCTGCTCGACGAGGCGACCTGTCACCTGGACCCCGAGACGGAGGAGCGCGCCGAGCGGGCGTTCGCCGCGCGGCCGGGCGGGACCCTCGTGGTCGTCGCCCACCGCATCAGCTCCGCCCGCCGCGCCGGCCGTGTTCTGGTCATGGACGGCCCGAACACGGCGTGCGGCGGCCACGAGGAGCTGATGCGTTCCTCGGCGCTGTACCGGGACCTCGTCGGGAACTGGACACCCGCTTCGTCCCGGCGGCGGTCAGAGCCAGCCCTGTCCCTGCGAGATGCGGATCGCGTCGACCCGGTTGCGGGCCCCGGTCTTGCGGGTGATGGCCGCCATGTAGTTGCGCACGGTCCCGTGGGACAGGTGCAGGCTTCCGGCGATCTCGGCGATGGAGGCTCCCTCGGCCGCGAGGGATAACACGCTCAGTTCTCTTCGGGTCAGCGGCATCTCGGCCGCCTTGAGGAAACCGAAGCCCAGGGAGTCATTGACGAAACGTTTCCCCTCGGCGACCGCCCGTATCCCGGCCAGCAGGTTCTGCGGCGACCCTTCCTTGTCGACGTAGCCGAGCGCCCCCGCCTCCGCCGCCCGCCTCAGCAGGCCGGGCCGGTTCGCGGTGGCGAGCACGAGTAATCGGGGCCGCATCCGGTCCGGCCCGGGACGGCACAGCTCGCCCAGCGGAGGGATGCCGTAGGAGTCCGCGCACTCCAGGTCCGCCGCGCAGACGTCCGGCCGCACGGAACGCAGCATGCCGGGCGCCCCGCTCCACGACGTGGCGTGCACCGCCAGATCGGACTCCCCCCGCAGCCACTCCGCCAGCACCGATCGCACGAGACACTCGTCGTGCACCAGAAGCACCCGGATCACTGCCACCCCCTCGGCTCGTCATACATTCCCTTGTCCTGTTGAGCGCGTGCCCCATTGTTCGTGATCGTGACCCTGCGTGGGCGCGAAGAACCGGCCATCAGGGTGCGAGGGGGCGCACGTGTGGCGCTCATACGCCCGTCCGCGCTTCGGCTTCGGCGGCATGAGCGACGGCTTTCGGGGTACGTCGGCGCCTTCGGCGAGGCCAGGCACTGTGACCGTTGGTAACCGAACGGCTTCTCGGTCGGCGCTCGCCGTGCGCGACGGCCCGCCAGGGGGGAGATTTGTTCCGGGGCCAGGTCGCGCGGCCGTGCGAGGAGGTGGTCGGCGTGTCCGACGGGCAGTCGTCCGCGCAGGCGCCGGCAGCCGCCAGGACGCCGGTCGGCCGCCCCGTGCTGTCCCTTGCGCTGGCTTCGATGATGGACGAGGTGCACGCCCACTCGGGCGCGGTGTACCTGCTGTCGCCGGACCAGCCGGTGCTGGAGATGGCGGTGATGGCCGGGCTGCCCCGGGCGTTCGCGGCGCCCTGGGAGCGGGTGGGGCTGAGCGCCCCGATCCCGGTCTCCGACGCGGCGCGCGAGCGGCGGCTGGTGTGGGTCGGCGGCGAGGAGGAGATGGCCCGCCGCTATCCGCGGATCGCGGTCGTGCTGCCCTACCCGTTCGCGCTGGCCGCGGTTCCGGTCGCCACCGAGTCCGCCGTGTACGGCGCGGTCTTCGTGACCTGGCCGGGCGCGCACCCGCCGGAGCTCTCGGATCGGGAACGCGAGCATCTGGTCGCGGCCTGCGGCCGGCTCGCGGTGCGGCTGGAGCGGGCCGCCGAGCACAGCGTCCCGCCGCACCCCGAGACCGATCTGCTCGCCTCGCCCCTGGTGGGCGGGATGGCAGGCACCCTCGGCACGGTCGAGGCGGCCCGGATGGTGAGCCGGCTGCCGTACGGACTGGTCTCGCTGGATCTGCACGGGCGGATCGGCTTCGTCAACGCGGCGGCGGCCGAGCTGCTGAACGTCCCGGTCAGCCGGCTGCTCGGCACCCAGCTCTGGGCGTCGGTGCCGTGGCTCAACGACCCGGTGTACGAGGACCGGTACCGGGCCGCGTTGCTGAGCCAGCACACCGCCTCGTTCGTGGCGCTGCGCCCGCCCGGGGAGTGGCTGTCGTTCCGGCTGTATCCGAGCACCACGGGCCTCAGCGTACGGATCACCAGGTCCCGGGCCGTGTCGGAGATGAACCGGGCCGTGCCGCCGGCCGACGGGAAACCGTCCCGGCTGGTCACCATGTCGCAGGTGCTGGACCTGGCCGGCGCGCTCACCGAGGCGGTGGGGGTGCAGGACGTGGTGCAACTGGTCGCGGACGAGATCGCCCCGGCCGTGGGCAGCCAGGCCCTGGTCGTCCTTGGCTCACGGGCCAACCGGCTGCGCGTACTCGGACATCGCGGGTACCGGGACGCGCACGTGGTGGAGCGGTTCGACGGGATGCCGCTGTCCGAGCCGACCCCCGGCACGCAGGTGCTGCGCACGGGCGTGCCCGCGTTCTTCGAGTCGCAGGAGGAGCTGGAACGCCTCTACCCCGCGCGGCTCGCGACACCCGACGGGTTCGCCGCCTGGGCCTATCTGCCGCTGATCGCCCAGGGCCGGACGGTGGGGACGTGCGTGCTCTCCTATGCCGAGCCGCACCACTTCCCCACGGAGGAACGGGCGGTGATGACCAGTATGGCCGGACTCATCGCCCAGGCGCTCGAGCGGGCGCTGCTCTACGACGCCAAACACCGGCTCGCGCACGGCCTGCAGGAGGCGCTGCTGCCGCACTCCCTGCCGTCGTTGCCCGGTATCGAGGCGGCCGCTCGCTATGTGCCCGCCACGCAGGGCATGGACATCGGCGGAGACTTCTACGACGTGGTGGCCGCGCAGGGCAAGGCGGCGGCGGTGATCGGGGACGTACAGGGCCACAACGTCACGGCGGCCGGGCTGATGGGGCAGGTCCGCACCGCGGTCCGCGCGTACACGGCGGTGGGTCAGGCGCCCGAGGAGGTCATGCGCAGCACCAACCGGCTGCTGCTCGACCTGGGCGCCGACCTGTTCGCCAGCTGCCTGTATCTGCGGCTCGACCCGGCGCACGGACGGGCCGTGATGTCGCGGGCCGGTCATCCGCCGCCGCTGCTGAGACGGCCGGACGGGCGGGTGCGCGTCCTCGACCTGGCCGGCGGCCCGCTGCTGGGCGTCGACGCCTCGGCGGTGTACCCGACGACGGAGGTCGCCCTCGCCCCCGGCTCCCTGCTCGTCCTCTACACGGACGGTCTGGTCGAATCCCCCGGCACGGACTTCGAGGAGGCCCTCGCGGAGCTGGGCGGGCGGCTGACGGACGCCGGGGAGCAGCCGCTGGACGAGCTGGCCGACAGCCTCGTCCACCAGGAGCGGCACCGTACGGACGGGGAGGAACGGCTCGACGACATCGCCTTGTTGCTGCTCAGGGCCCTCGAATAGGGACATGGCCGAACACCGGTGTGCCGGCCCGGTCCCGCCAGGAAGGGGGCGGGACCGGGCCGGCGTCATCGGACCGGCTGCCGACGTGCCGGGGTCAGCGGGACTCGGTCAGGCCGGAGTTGTCCTCGACGCCCTGGCCCTGGCCCTGGCCCTGACCTTGCCCCTGGCCCTGGCCCTGGCCCTGGCCGGCTCCGGCGCCCGCTCCCTGGCCGGCCTGCTCACCCGCACCGGCCTCTTCGCCACCGGCCTCTTCGCCACCGGCCTGCTCGCCGGCACCGGCCTCCTCGCCACCGGCCTGCTCACCCGCACCGGCCTCCTCGCCACCGGCACCGGCACCGGCGCCCGCGCCGCCACCCGCGCCGAGGGTCGCGCCGACCGCCTCCAGGGCCGTGGTGACCGGCTGGAAGAACGTCTCGCCACCGACGGTGCAGTCACCGCTGCCGCCCGACGTCAGGCCGATCGCGAGACCGTCCTGGGTGAACATGGAACCGCCGCTGTCGCCGGGCTCGGCACAGACGTTGGTCTGGATGAGACCCGTGACGGTGCCCTCGGGGTAGTTCACCGTGGCGTCGAGGCCGAGCACCTGACCATCGGACAGTCCGGTGGTGCTGCCCATCCGGAAGACCTCCTGGCCGACGGTCGCCTCCGCGGCCTCGGTGATCTGGACGGTCTGGTTGCCGGTGTTGACCTCGCTGGGCGCCTCGGTCGCCGGGTCGTCGTACTTCACGAGTGCGAAGTCACCGTCGCCCGGGAAGGTGGACTGATCGACGGTGGCGATCGGCTGACCGCCCTGGGTGTCCGACCACTCGTTGCCGCCGAGGGTGCAGTGACCGGCCGTCAGGAACGCGGGCGAACCGTCGGCGGCCGTCACGTTGAAGCCGAGGGAGCAGCGCGAGCCGCCCGCGAAGATGGCGTCACCGCCCGAGACGAACGGCTTGAAGGTGCCCGCCGACTTCTTGATGGTGGCCATGCCGGAGCCGAGGCTCCGCACGGTGCTCTCCAGTCTGTCCCACTTGGCACCGGTCACGGTGCTGTCGGCGGTCACCAGGAGCTTGTTGGTGCGCGGGTCGATCGACCACGAGGTGCCCGCGATGGTCGCCTTGGACTTCAGCGTCGACGCACCGTCCTGGAGTTCCGACCAGCTGTTCTCGACCTCGCGTACCTTCGCGCCGGCCGCCTTCGCCTGCACGATGACGTTGTTGTTGTCGCCCGGTACGACGTTGACGACGAGCTGCTTGCTGTCGCTGTCGTAGTAGGAGCCGCCGAACGCCTCACCGAGGAGCCCGGAGAGCTGCGAGGCGAGATCCGAGGCGTCGCCCGCCTTCAGAGTCTTCGGCGCTGCCGCCGCGTCGCCGGACGAACCGTCCTGCGACGCGTTGGCGTTGGGGAGCAGGATCGCGGCCGCGCCGAGCGCCACCACACCGCCCGCCGCTATCGCGGCCTTGCGCTTCGGAATTCGCTTGTGACTCAAACTTCTCTCCTCCTGGGGACGGAGTATGTGCCGCCGTCCGGCAGCTGCTGGGGGGCGCCTGGATGGCTGTTGGTACGCACGGGCCGCACGGGGCGTTCAATTCCGTTTGCAAGTGATTCCGTTCGCATCGCCGAATCAGCCAGCTCCCGCCGCCTGCCCACCGACCGCACGGTCTGCGACTGCCCTGGTCACAGGGGCCGGACCCAGAGGGCGGCCAGCCGACCGCCGGCGGCTCCGCGGCCGGATGACGGCCCTTCAGCGGCATGCCCGGACCCGGCACCCCCGGAGCGGCACAGTCCGTATCCACCCGGGAACGATCTGTTGCGATCGTCGAGTTGAATCCCGCCTCCAGCGAATCTCCACACCGAAAACGCAACCCGGTCACCGGACAGAGAGTTATCCACACGCCACTCGCGCCGGTCACGCCTTTTGGGGCGGGAGTGCCGGATTCGCCGCGCCGAGGGACAAGGGATCGAATGAGCCGATGCCGTGGCCGGTGTGAAGAATTCGCCACTGTAGCGTGCACATACCTGCACGCTTCGGTGCCTGTGGTTCGCAAGTTGCCTGGTGAGACGCCTGGTTGATTGGAAGCCGTCGCCCGCAGCGTGCTTTGATCCATCGCACCGCGGGAGCCACACAGGGCATTCGGAAACGGGAGTCCTGCGCTCGCGGTCGCGGCCGTCATCTGTCCCCAGAGGGGGCCGCTCCCCCCTTGTGAGATATCCATATGAAGGGAAGTTCCATCATGAACTCCACCCCCCAGGTTGAGACCGTCGAGATCGCCGACGCCGAGCTCGACGCCGTCTCCGGCGGCCTTTCCGTGAACGCCGTGAACACCGTCACCGACACGGTCAACGGCATCGCCCCGGTCTCCGGCGTGGTCGACACCGCCGTCGGCACCGTCGAGGGCGTCACCGGCCTGAACACGGCCCCGGTCGCCGGCCTGGTCTCCGGTCTCTGATCGAGCCTTGTGCCGTTGAGGCCCGGAACCGCAGCCGGCGGTTCCGGGTTCTTCGGGTGCCGTGACGACTCCCGTCACGGCCTTCAGCAACTCTTCTACGGGTGAGGGAAGTTCCCTTGCAGTTCCGCCAACAGGCCCTCGCCAAACTCCAGTCACCGGAGGAACTCGATCTCCCGGTGCGATTCGCCCGCCCGCAGGGCTGGCTCGTGCTCTCGGTGACGGTGGTCACGATGGCAGCCGCCTCGGTATGGGCGGTGACCGGCTCGGTGACCTCCACCGTCAGCGCACCGGCCATCCTCACGCACGGGCAGGGCAGTTACCTCCTCCAGAGTCCCGTCGCGGGGCAGGTCACCGCGGTTCTCGCCAAGCAGGGCGAGCAGTTGCCCGCCGACTCCCCCGTGCTCAAGGTGCGCACGGCGCAAGGGGAAACGGTCGTCCGCACGCTCGACGCGGGCCGCGTCTCCGCGCTCGCCGCGACCGTCGGGCAGATCATCCAGACCGGCGCGAACGTCGCCGCCGTCGAGAAGGTCGCCCACACCAGGGACCCGTTGTACGCGACGGTCTACGTCCCCGCCGAGAACGCCGCCTCGATCCCCGACGACGCCGCCGTGGACCTGACCGTGCAGTCGGTGCCCACCCAGGAGTACGGCGTACTGCGCGGCCATGTGAAGTCGGTGGACCGCTCGGCCCAGTCCCCGCAGGAGATCGCCGCGTTCCTCGGGGACAGCCAGCTCGGCGAGCAGTTCACCAGGAAGGGCAGGCCGGTGGCCGTGACGGTCCGGCTGGACAAGTCGTCCGCGACGAAGAGCGGTTACGCGTGGTCGTCCGCGGACGGGCCGCCGTACAAGCTCACCTCGATGACGATGGCCTCGGGCTCGATCCGGCTGGCCGACCAGCGTCCCGTCGACTGGCTGCTGCCATGAGCGCCACCGCACAGCAGACCCGGGGCCGGCGGCGTGCCGCCCCGCCGAAGCGCAAGGTGCCCAAGGGCAGGGCCAAGGCGGTCCGCACGCCCACCGTGCTCCAGATGGAGGCCGTGGAGTGCGGCGCCGCCTCCCTCGCTATGGTGCTCGGCCACTACGGCAAGCACGTCCCGCTGGAGGAGCTGCGCATCGCCTGCGGCGTCTCCCGGGACGGCTCGCGCGCCAGCAACCTCCTCAAGGCGGCCCGCTCCTACGGCCTGACGGCCAAGGGCATGCAGATGGACCTGGCCGCGCTCGCCGAGGTGAAGTCGCCGGCCATCCTGTTCTGGGAGTTCAACCACTACGTCGTCTACGACGGCATGGGCCGTCGCTTCGGCCGCCGCGGCGTCTACATCAACGATCCCGGCAAGGGCCGCCGCTTCGTCCCCATGGAGGACTTCGACGGCAGCTTCACCGGTGTCGTGCTGGTCATGGAGCCCGGCGAGGACTTCACCCGGGGCGGCCGCAAGCCCGGTGTCCTGGGCGCGATGCCCGCCCGGCTGCGCGGCACCGCGGGCACCATGCCCGCCGCGGTGCTCGCGAGTCTGCTGCTGGTGGCGGTGGGAGCGGCCGTGCCCGCGCTCAGCCGCACCTACATCGACGAGTTCCTGATCGGCAACCAGACCTCGCTGCTCGGCGTGCTGTTCACGTCGATGGCGGCGTGCGTGCTGCTCACGGTCGTGCTGACCTGGCTCCAGCAGGCCAACCTGCTGCGCGGCCGCATCATCTCCTCGACCCTGTCCAGCGCCCGGTTCCTGCGGCACCTGCTGCGGCTGCCGGTGACGTTCTTCTCCCAGCGCAGCCCGGCCGACCTGGTCCAGCGGCTCCAGTCCAACGACGCGGTCGCCGAGACCCTGTCCCGCGACCTCGCGGCGGCGGGCGTCGACGCCATCGTGGTCGTGCTGTACGCGGTGCTGCTGTACACCTACGACCCGCAACTGACGTTCGTCGGCATCGGCGTGGCGCTCTTGAACATCGTCGCCATGCGGGTCGTCGTACGGCTGCGGGCCACGCGCACCGCCAAGCTGCGTGCCGACACGGCCCGGCTCACCAACACCGCCTACACCGGTCTGCAGCTGATCGAGACGATGAAGGCGACCGGCGGCGAGGACGGCTACTTCCGCAAGTGGGCCGGGCAGCACGCCACCACCCTGGAGGAGCAGCAGCGGCTCGGGGTGCCGAGTGCCTACCTGGGCGTGGTCGCGCCGACGCTCGCCACCCTCAACAGCGCCCTGATCCTGTGGATCGGTGGCATGCGGGCGGTCGAGGGCCACATCTCGGTCGGGCTGCTCGTCGCCTTCCAGGCCCTCGTCACCCGGTTCACCGCCCCGCTGACCCGGCTGAACGGTGTCGCGGGGCGCATCCAGGACTTCGCGGCGGACGTCGCCCGGCTGAAGGACGTCGAGAACTTCCAGGCGGACCCGCTCTACGGCCGTCCCGGCACCGGTGAGTCGACCCGCCGGCTGCAGGGTCATGTCGAGCTGCAGAACATCACGTTCGGCTACAGCCCGCTGGACAAGCCCCTGCTCGCCGGGTTCGACCTGACCGTCGGCCCCGGACAGCAGGTCGCGCTGGTCGGCGGCTCGGGCAGCGGCAAGTCCACCGTGTCGAGGCTGATCTCCGGTCTCTACGCGCCCTGGGAGGGCGTCATCCGCATCGACGGACAGCGCATCGAGGACATCCCGCGCGGGGCTCTGGCGGCTTCGGTCTCCTTCGTCGACCAGGAGGTGTTCCTCTTCGAGGGCACGGTCCGCGACAACGTGGCGCTGTGGGACCCGTCGATCCCGGACGACGCGGTGGAGGACGCGCTGCGGGACGCCGCGATGTACGACGTGATCACGCGCCGCCCGGGCGGCATCCACAGCAAGGTGGAGCAGGACGGCCGCAACTTCTCCGGCGGGCAGCGCCAGCGCCTGGAGATCGCGCGGGCGCTGGTGCGCCGGCCGAGCATCCTGGTGCTCGACGAGGTGACGAGCGCGCTGGACGCGGAGACCGAACTGGTCGTGATGGACAACCTGCGCAAGCGCGGCTGTGCCTGTGTGGTGATCGCGCACCGGCTCAGCACGGTCCGCGACAGCGACGAGATCGTCGTCCTCCAGCACGGCACGGTCGTGGAGCGCGGACGGCACGAGGAGCTGGTGGCGCGCGGCGGCGCGTACGCCACGCTGGTCAGGGAGCGGTGAGATGACGACCCTTCAGGGACATGAGGGCGACCTCGTCCTCACCGCGTTCGGGCAGATGGGCTCGCGTATCGACTGCGCGGGGTTCAACCGCCTGGATCTGGAGGGCCCGCAGGTGCTGTGGCTGGTCGCGGCGGGGGCCGTCGACCTGTTCGCGGTCGACGCCGCCCAGCAGGGCCACTGGCACCACCTCGGCCGCCTGGAGGCGGGCTCGCTGGTGCTCGGCCCGGTGGCCGGACCCCAGCACACCCTGGTGGCCCGCCCGCTGCGGGACTGCGTGGTGCACCGCATCGGGCTGCGCGAGCTGTACCAGCCCGCCGACACCGCGACGTGGTCGTACGACGAGTACGGCAACCCGCAGTACGTGCCGCCGACGACGAGCCCGCTGGAGTACGCGCTCGCCCTCGGAGTCGGGCGCAGCCTGTCCATCCTCTTCCAGGCGCCGATGGCGACCGAGCGGGCCGCGGCACCGACGGACGACGACGTGTTCTGGATGCAGGTGCCGCCCGGCAGCGTCCAGTACGGCTCGCTGTACGGCGCGGAGGCCGCGGCCGATCTGCTGATGGACCCGGCGCTCTGGCAGAGCATGGTCGACCAGCAGTACCGGCTGCTGACCACGCTGGACCGCTGGATCGAGCAGCTGGAGCGCACCCACGAGGCGCGGACCGCCGAAGGCATCAAGGCCGGTGAGGCGGTGCGCACCCAGGCCGACCGGACGCTGCTGGCCTCCATCGGCAAACGGTCGTCCCAGCGCACCACCGCGGCCGACGCCGACGCCACGTACGCGGCGTGCAAGCTGGTCGCCCGGGCGGCCGGGATCGCTCTCGCCGAGCCCGCCCAGAAGGGCACCGGCGGCGACCGCCTCGACCCGGTCGAACAGGTCGCCCTGGCCTCGCGCGTCCGTACCCGGGCCGTGCGGCTCGACGGGCGGTGGTGGCGGGACAACGTCGGCCCGCTCGTCGGCCACCGGGCCCTGTCGGGCGCGCCGGTGGCGTTGCTGTGGCGGCGCGGCGGTTACGTGGCGGTCCATCCGTCCACGGGCCGGGAGACACCGGTGGAGAAGGCCAACGCCGACGAGTTCGAACCGCGCGCGGTGATGTTCTACCGGCCGCTGCCCGAGCGGAGTCTCAGCCCGCTGCGGCTGCTGCGGTTCTGCGTGCAGGGCATGCGCGGCGACCTCACGGGCCTGCTGATCAGCGGTCTGGTCACGGTGGCGATCGGCGCGCTGGTGCCCATCGCGACCGGCAAGGTGCTCGGCGAGTTCGTGCCGAAGGCGCAGACCGGCCTGATCGTGCAGGTGTGCCTGGCGGTGATGCTCGGCAGCGTCGTGGCGGCGGCCTTCATGCTGTTGCAGAACATGACGATCCTGCGGCTGGAGGGCCGGATCGAGGCCACGCTCCAGCCGGCCGTGTGGGACCGGCTGCTGAGACTGCCGACCAAGTTCTTCACCGAGCGTTCCACCGGCGAACTGGCCAGCGCGGCCATGGGCATCAGCTCGATCCGCAGGCTGCTGGCGGGGGTCGGGCCGACGGTCGCGCAGTCGGTGACGGTCGGGGCGATGAACCTCGGGCTGCTGCTGTGGTTCAGCGTGCCGATGGCGTTGGCCGCGATCGGCATGCTCGTCGTCATCGCGGCCGTGTTCCTGGGGCTGGGACTGTGGCAGGTGCGCTGGCAGCGGCGGCTGGTGGTGCTCTCCAACAAACTGAACAACCAGGCCTTCCAGACACTGCGCGGTCTGCCCAAGCTGCGGGTGGCCGCCGCCGAGAACTACGCGTACGCCGCGTGGGCCTCGGAGTTCGCGCGCAGCCGGGAACTCCAGCAGAAGGTCGGCCGCATCAAGAACCTCACGACGGTGCTGGGCGCGGTGTACCTGCCGCTGTGCACCCTGCTGATGTTCATGCTGCTGGCCGGCCCGGCCCGGGGCTCGATGTCGGCGGCCGCGTTCCTCACCTTCAACACCTCGGTGACGATGGTGCTGACCTCCGTCACACAGCTGACCGGCGCGTTCGTCTCGGCCGTGGCGGCGCTGCCGCTGTTCGAGGAGATCAAGCCGGTGCTGGACGCGACACCCGAGGTGCGCACCGCGAGCACCCGTCCGGGTCCGCTGTCGGGGGCGCTCGAGGCGCGGCGGCTGTCCTTCCGCTACTCGGACGACGGCCCTCTGGTCCTGGACGACGTGTCGTTCGAGGTGCGGCCGGGTGAGTTCGTCGCGGTCGTCGGCCCGAGCGGCTGCGGCAAGTCGACCCTGCTGCGCCTGCTGATCGGCTTCGACCGTCCGCTGTCGGGCAGCGTCCTCTACGACGGTCAGGACCTGGCCGCCCTCGACCAGTCGGCGGTGCGCCGCCAGTGCGGTGTGGTGCTGCAGCACGCGCAGCCGTTCACCGGCTCGATCCTGGACGTCATCTGCGGCACCGAGCCGTACACGCCGGAGGAGGCGATGGCGGCGGCGGAGATGGCCGGGCTCGGCGAGGACATCAAGCGGATGCCGATGGGACTGCACACCATCGTCTCGGGCAGCGGTGCCGTCTCCGGAGGTCAGCGCCAGCGGCTGATGATCGCCCAGGCGCTGATCCGCCGGCCGCGCATCCTCTTCTTCGACGAGGCGACCAGCGCCCTCGACAACGAGACGCAGCGCACGGTCATCGAGAGCACCAAGGCCCTCAACGCCAGCCGGGTCGTCATCGCCCACCGGCTGTCGACGGTGCTGGACGCCGACCGGGTCGTGGTGATGGAGGACGGCAAGGTGGTCCAGCAGGGACCGCCCGCGCAGCTGCTCGTGGACACGAACGGCCGGCTGCACGAGCTGGTGCGGCGCCAGATGGCCTGAAGCGCACCGTCAGGGCCCGTCTTCGGCGTACGCTGCGGCCCGCTTCGTTGGTCCGCCGTGGAAGTGGGTACCCACCGGCCATGCGTATCAGCGTGGTGGATGTGGGATCGAAGACGGTCAGACTGGTGGTCGCCGACGCGGACGGTGGGGTACCTCTCCCGGTGCACACCGCCAAGTGGCGGCTCCGGCTGTCCGAACAGGTCGCACCGGGGGGACCCATACCGGAGCAGTCCCTGGAGCAACTGGTGCACGCGGTCGCGGAGGCGAGCCGGACCGCGTCCCGGTGGGGGGCTGCCGGGCCGCTGGCGTTCGCGACCGCCGTGGTGCGCAACGCGCCCAACCGGCGGGAAGTGCTGCACACCGTCCGGGCTCGTACGGGCGTCGACCTGTGCACCCTGCCGGGCGAGGTCGAGGCGGAGCTGACGTTCCTCGGCGCCCGGCGCTGGATGGGCTGGCGGTCGGGGCCGCTCGCCCTGCTCGACATCGGCGGCGGCTCACTCGAAGTCGCCTTCGGACGCGGCCGGTTGCCCGACTTCGTGGCGTCCCTTCCGCTCGGCGCGGGACGGCTGACGCACGAGTTCTTCGAGGACGAGGACCCGCCCTCGCCGGAGCGGGTGCGGGCGCTGCGCCGCAAGGTCCGCCATCAGCTGCGGGACGTCGCGGCACGGATCCGCTGGGAGGGTCCGCGCACCGCGGTCGCCACCTCCCGCACGTTCCAGCAGCTGGGCCGGCTGTGCGGCGCGGCGCCCGGACGCCACGGCCCGTTCGAGGACCGTCAGCTGCACCGCGCTGAGCTGCGGCAGGCGATCGCCCGGCTGTCCGCGCTGCCCGCCGCCGAACGCGCGCGTCTGCCCGGCATATCCGCGCCGCGGGCCGCGCAGAGCCTGGCCGGAGCGGTGATCGGGCACACCGCGATGAAGCTGACCGGCCTCAGTGCCGTCACCATCTGCCCGTGGGCGATCCGCGAGGGCGTGCTGCTGCGGCACATCGAGGACGGCCCGTCCTGGTGGGCGGAGGTCACACGCCGCAGCGAGGAGGCGGCCCCGGCTGAGCCGGTGCCGCTGCGCATCGCGGCCACCGCCTCCGGCTGACCCCCCGGCAGACAGACACGGACGTACGAAGAGGAAGGGAGAAACCTGTGTCCCAGGACAAGGAACCCACGCACTCCGGCAAGCGGGACGAGCGGCCCGAGACGGCGCTCGGGGAGGTGCTGCGCGAGATCGAGGACGCCGAGAACCGCACTCGGGACACCGCTGAGCAGCGCCGCCGCCGGGGCGAGGCCGGTGAGGCCATCACCCCGAACACACGCGCCCAGGAGGAGTCCGAGGGGGAGCCGAAGAGGGACTGAAGGGAACCGGGGGCCCGGGCTCCCGCGGCGGCGGGCCGGGCGGCCGCTGATGCTGCGGGGCCCGGGCCCGTTGCCGTGAAGGCCGGGGTGACGCCGGGCGGACCGCCGCCCTGCGCCGGTGCAGGTGCCGAGCCGGAGGGTGACCGCGGGCTCCGGCCGGGTACCCGGCGCGCATGGCGCACGACCGTGAAGAACCAGGACTCGAAGAACCGGCCCTGCCGACCCCGCGCGGGCCGCTGAGCAGCGGCATCGAGGCGTATCTGCGGGGCGCGGGCCGGCTGCCCGGCCTCGAGGAGGTGGCCCGGGCCGACGTGTACGGGGAGGATCTCCAGCTGGCCCTGTACCTGTGCTACGAGCTGCACTACCGCGGTTTCGCGGGCGTGTCCCCCGACCGCGAGTGGGACCCCGACCTGCTGCGCACCCGGGCGGCGCTGGAACACCGCTTCCTGTCCGCCCTGCGGGGCGACGCCCGGGCCCACGACAGCGTGGACGAGGCGCTGGCGGAACTCCTGGTGGAGCCCGTCGACGGCACGGGCGTCAGCCACTTCCTGCGCGACGAGGGCGAGCTGTGGCACCTGCGTGAGTACGCGGCCCAGCGATCGCTGTACCACCTCAAGGAAGCGGACCCGCACGCCTGGGTGCTGCCCCGGCTGTCAGGCCGGGCGAAGGCGGCGATGGCGGCGGTGGAGTTCGACGAGTGGGGCGGTGGCCGCGCCGAGCGCGTGCATGCCCGTCTGTTCGCCGACCTGATGACGGACCTGGGCCTGGACACGACGTACGGCCGCTATCTCGACGTGGCGTCCGCCGAGGCCCTGGTCACCGTGAACCTCATGTCCCTCTTCGGTCTGCACCGGGCTCTCAGAGGTGCCCTGGTCGGGCATTTCGCGACGGTGGAGATCACCTCGTCACCGGGGTCGCGGCGGCTGGCCGAGGCCATGCGCCGCACCGGCGCCGGGCCCGCCGCCGAGCACTTCTACGACGAGCACGTCGAGGCCGACGCGGTCCACGAACAGATCGTGCGCCGCGACGTCATCGGTGGCCTGCTGGAGCGGGAGCCGCACCTCGCCCCGGACGTCGCCTTCGGCATCGACGCCACCGAGTTCGTGGAGGAGCGCTTCGGTGCCCGGCTGCTGGCCGACTGGCGCGCGTCCCGTTCGTCACTGCGGTCACCGCTCCCCCGCGAAACCACCCATATCTCCTGACGGCCGGGGTACCCGACCGCCGTGAATCCACTGGTACCCCCGGGTGTGTACGCCCCGCAGGAGGACACCGAGCTACTGGCCGGTGCGCTGTTCGACGAGCCGTTGCCCCCGGGCGCCGAGGTGCTCGACGTGGGTACCGGAACCGGTGCCCTGGCCCTGGAAGCCGCGCGTCGCGGCCTCCGTGTGACCGCCGTGGACGTGTCGCGGAGGGCGGTGTGGGCCGCACGGCTGAACGCCGCGCGAGCCGGGGTTTCGGTCCGTATCAGGCACGGGAACCTTTTCGACCCCGTCCTCGGTGAGTCGTTCGACCTGATCCTGGCCAACCCCCCGTACGTCCCGGCACCGGACGGCCCGGGACAGCCGCGCGGCGCGGCCCGCGCGTGGGACGCCGGCCATGACGGACGGCTGGTCGTGGACCGTATCTGCCTGGAGGCGCCCGCCCTGCTGCGCCCCGGCGGGGTGCTGCTGATGGTGCAGTCGGCGCTCAGCGCCCCGGACGTGACCGTGCAGCATCTGCGTGCCACCGGCCTGAAGGCCGCGGTGACCCGGCGTCGCCGGATCGCGTTCGGTCCGGTGCTGCGCGGCCGGGAGCGCTGGCTGCGCGAGCGGGGGCTGCTGCCCGCCGCCGAGGACAACGAGGAACTGGTGGTGGTCCGTGCCGAACTCCCCGTCTGACCCGTCTGACCGGCCCGCGGCTCCGCGCCGGGTCAGCGTCCAGCGCAAGGGTCCGCTGTTGATGGAGGGCCCGGTGGAAGTGGAACTGGAGGACGGTTCCGTCGTCACCTCCGACCGCTTCCGCGTCGCCCTGTGCACCTGCCGGCGCAGCCGGCGGTATCCGTGGTGCGACACGAGCCACCGCGACCGGGCGTGATCGCCACGATCCTGAAGGCCTGAAGGCCTGAAGGCCTGAAGGCCTGAAGGCCTGAAGGCCTGAAAGCCCAGGGGCCGGCGGGCGGCCCCACTCCGCCCGCCGGCCCCCTTGTACGAGATCGCAGGTCCCCGCGACAGCGGCCCGGCTCCCCAGCCTCGAGCCGCCATGTCCGCACGGGAACCGGTGCGATCCCGGCCCTAGAACGAGAAGACGCCGGATCCGTGGGCGTTCTTCACGCAGTCATTGGAGAACACGCGCTCGTAGGAGACCCGCTTCCCCTGCCAGACACCGTCGACGGTGACGACCACGGGGTCGTACTGCTTGGTACACACCGCGCCCCCGCCCGCCGTCAGGGCGTGGATGTCGCCGCCCACGCCGCGCAGTTCCGCGCAGGCCGAGCCGGCGACCGGGTGCGTGCCGGAGGGGGCCGGGAAACAGGTCAGGGTGACCGCGCGTTCCGGTGTCGCGTCGGCCGCGCTCTCACCGTGGCCCACCGTGAGGACGAGGGCCGACGGGGCGTAGAGCGCGGCGGGGGCCTGACCGGGGTCGGCGAGCGCGGCCCCGGAGAGGGGTCCGCAGACGGCGGTGGCCGTCAGGCCGAGGGTCATGGCCCAGCGCGCGGTGTTCCGCATTGTGTGCATCCTTCCGCTCGATGACAGGGTGTGCCGGCCCGCGCTCGGTTGGTGCCCGGAACGGCGACCGCGAGTCTGCCGAGTCCCTTGCCGAAACACACATCGACCCCATCGGTTTCAGTAACCTTGCGTGTTGAATCAGTGGCGCGAAGTTACGGAACCAGCATGGCCGGAGCCCTGTAACTGCACGGTCTACGGGGGCGCGAAGCGGCCAGATGGCCGATTTCCGTGTGCTCGTTAATAGGCCTGAAACATTCCGATTCCGCTCTGAGCCGACCACTTCACGACCCCTTGCGTTCATGTTCCGGGCGAGTAATCGTCATTACATGATTACCAATGAACAGAGAGAGAAGCTGCGCGGCTGGTTCGCCGGCCGCCTTCCCGACGACCTCTTCGAGGAGCTGACCGAGATCACGGTCGACCGCGAGGAGATCACGGTGATCGGCCGCATCCCCGAACCCCGGCTGGCCGAGGACGCCCCGGCCACCGAACGCGAGGCGGCTCGGGAGAGCCGGGTGCAGGAGTTCCGGGAACGCACGCGCGAGGACCGCATGGCGGTGGCCCGGGAGGCCGAGCACCGGTTCGGCCGGAAGGTGTCCTGGGGTGTGGAGTGCGGCGGGCGCCGCGCACTGTTCACCCATGTGGCCGCGCCCGTCATGACGCGGCTGCGCCAGCCTGAGCGCCAGGTCCTCGACACCCTGATCGCCGGCGGCGTCGCCCGCAGCCGCAGCGACGCGCTGGCCTGGTGCGTGCGCCTCGTCCAGCGTCACACCGACGACTGGCTCACGGAGTTGCGCGACTCCCTGGAGCACGTGCGGCGGGTGCGGGCCCAGGGACCGGACACCGGGCCGGACCACGGACCGCACGCGGACGACGAGGAGTGACCGACGGCATCCGCACCTGCCCGCACCCCCCGCCGCAGGCAGCCCGTCGGCAGACCCTGCCGCCGAGTTGCCCGCATGACGATCGGTATCGTCGGCTCGGCGGCACGGTCTCGGCGAGGAGACGACGAGAGGCGGTTGCGTACGGTGGCCAGGCACTGGGCGGACTTCCAGTACGAGATCTACCTGAACGGGATGGCGGGCGCCGTACCGCGGCTGCCCACCGACCTGACCCGGCTCGAGGAGCTGGCCGAGCAGCGGCTCGGGCCCGGCCCGGTCGGCTATGTGGCGGGCAGCGCGGGCAGCGGCAGCACCGCCCGCGCCAACCGGTCGGCCCTGGAGCGCCGCCGGATCGTGCCGCGCGTGCTGAGGGACGTGCACGAGCGGGACCTGTCGGTGGAGGTGCTGGGCCGCGCCCTGCCGGCTCCACTGGCGCTGGCCCCCGTCGGCGTGCTGTCGATCATGCACCCGGACGCCGAGTGCGCCGCGGCCCGGGCCGCGGCCGGGCAGGGAGTGCCCTTCGTCCTGTCGTCCGCGTCGAGTACGCCCATGGAGCAGGTCGCCGAGGCGATGGGCGACGCGGAGCGGTGGTTCCAGTTGTACTGGCCCAGGGACCCGGAGGTGGCCCGCAGTTTCCTGAACCGGGCGGAGGCGGCCGGGTTCGGCGTCCTCGTCGTCACCCTGGACACGCCGCTGCTGGCGTGGCGGCCGCGCGATCTCGACCAGGCCTATCTGCCGTTCCTGCACGGCGTCGGCACGGCCAACTACTTCTCGGACCCGGCCTTCCGGGCCGGCCTGGCCAAGCCGGTGCACGAGGACCCGAACGCGGCCGTGACGCACTTCGTCGGGATGTTCGCCGACCCGTCCAAGACCTGGCCGGATCTGGCGTTCCTGCGGGAGCACTGGGACGGCCCGATCGTCCTCAAGGGTGTCCTCCACCCGGACGACGCCCGGCGGGCGGTGGAGGCGGGCATGGACGGCGTCGTCGTCTCCAACCATGGTGGGCGCCAGGTGGCCGGTTCCGTCGCGGCGGCGGACGCGCTGCCCGGCGTGGTGGAGGCCGTCGGCGACCGGCTCACCGTCCTCTTCGACAGCGGCGTGCGCACCGGCGACGACATCTTCAAGGCGCTCGCCCTCGGTGCCCGCGCCGTCCTCGTCGGCCGTCCGTACGTCTACGGCCTCGGCCTCGACGGCCGGCCCGGCGTCGAACACGTCATCCGCTGTCTCCTGGCCGAACTCGACCTCACCCTGGCCCTGTCGGGCCACGCCACACCGGGCACGATCGGGCCGGCCGACCTCACGGAAGGGCCGGGCTGAGACGTCCCGGAGGGGGTCTCAGCCCGGCTCCGGCCGCTCAGCCCTCCGGCAACGCCACCTGCCGTGCCGTGGGCGCCTCGTCCTGCGCGATCGACAGGGAGTCCGCCGCCGTCGGCAGGGGCTCCGGCCGCCAGCGCTGCGCGTCGGACCGGTCGCGGACCTTGACGACGATGTCGGCGTCCGGATCGTCGTCCGTGGAGGTGAGGGCGAGCTGCTCGTCCCAGCGGGGCAGCAACTCCCCCTGCACGGTCAGGTCGTAGCGCACGTCGTCGCCCCGCTCGGCGTCCTCCTCGGCGCAGGTGCCGAGGACGACGACGCCGGCGTCCTTGTGGGAATCCAGGCACAGCCCCGGATCGGCGACGCTGCGCAGCAGCCCGTCGTTCTCGTACGTCCACTGCTGGGTCCACACCGTGGAACACTCCGCCAGCTTCGTCCCGGAGCCCTCCTTCGGAAGGTCCCGGATGTCGAGGCACAGGTCGGCACCGGCGTTGCGCAGCCGTGTCACGACGGGTGCCGTGGGAAGCCCGGCCGTGTCCGGCGGCGTCACGGATTCGGAGCCGGCCGCGCTGTTGGAGCCCGCCGGGTCGGCCTGGCCGCCGTCGTACGACGAGGCGCTGAGGATGAGCACGGTCGCCAGCACCCCGGCCGACACCGCCCCGACGCCCGAGAGCAGCGCCCGGGACGAGCGCAGCGCGTCCGGGACCCGTGCGCCCGGAACCCGGCGCACGGGTACGGGGAGCCTGGACAGCAGGCGGTGCCGTCCGGTATCGGCCCGCCCCTCTCCCCGTCGCCCGCCACCGCGCCGGCCGGCGCGTCCGCCGCGCGTGCCGTGCGAGGCGCGGCCCGGACGCGAGTCGAGGTAGCGGCGCGCACCCCAGCCGAGCACCGCCTCGGCGATCAGCGGCCCCAGCACGCCCTCGAAATGGCTCAGTTGTTCGGCGGCGTTCCGGCAGTACCGGCACTCCACCAGGTGGTCCTGGACGTCGGGCAGCAGTGCGCCGCCCCGGCGGATCGGCACGTCGAGGAGGCGGTTGTAGAACCGGCAATCCTGAGTCGGCGCGAGTTCCCGATGGGCATGCACACACCCCTCACGGAATTTGTCACGGGCCTGTTCGAGTGCGGCCGACGCGATGTCGGTGTCCATGCCCAGCAGACCGGCGGGGAGGCTTAAAGGATCTGCCTCGACCTCGACATGCCACAGCAAACAGCGTGCGGCTGCGGGAAGTGCCTGAAATGCCCGCTCCGCGAGGACGCGATTTTCGGGCGTCATGGACGTCGCCGCCCGCAGGCCGCGCCCGCCGGCGGGTTTCTGCAACGCGGGCAGGACGGCGGATATCCGATCGTCACCGGACCACTCGCGGATCGTGTCGCGCACGGTCACCAGAAGGGCCGGGCGCAGTGCGACGGCCGACTCGCCGAAGGCCAGGCGGTTGAGGGTCCGGTGAAAGGCGGTCCCGGTGACCATCGCGGCGACCTGCGCCGACGACGCCAGACAGATGACCGCGTAGTCGTGCACCGGCTGCCAGTGCCGCGCCATCAGCAGCGCGACGGAACGGGCGGCGACCTCGCCCTCCGGGCTGCCTCTGAGCGGGGCGGCAAGGGATTCGTCGGAGTCCCCGGGATCCCCGCCGGGCGGGGGATACGGAGGACGAGGGGGGTGGGGGGTGGGCACTGAGACGGTTCCTTCCCACGCTCATGTGACACACAGAGTCCTGGCGCCGAAAAAGGAGCCCGGTTGGTGAGTACCTCTTTGGCGCGGCGCGGGAGGTGCGAATTCACCGACGGTGAATCGGACCCGGTCAGCAAATCACGTGCGACACCCGGCCATTCCCCCCGCACGTGTGTTTCACTCTTGCACAACCCCCACACGGCCAACAAGGCGCCTGTGCAACATCCAGCCCATTGACAGAAAGTCAGAAAACGAACGGACAGACGCCGCTCGCACCGGTTTTCGACATTTCGCGCAGTGCGCGGGCGCTCATATCTGCCAGGAGCGCAACCGGTCCGCGGCGCCGTAGACGTCGGTCGCGCCGGACATCAGATCGCGGGCGAGATCGACGAGGGCGCCGTAGGGCGGGTCGATGCCGACACCGCTGACGAACATGTAGGCCACGGCGGTCGCGCAGGCGAAGCGTGCGTTGGCCGCCGGGAGCGGCCGGAGCACGGCGAGGGTGTGCAGCAGCGCGGCGGCCCGCCAGGCGGCGTCGGAGTCCACTCCGAGGCGCGGCGGGTCGACGCGGTGCCGGGCGACGGCGGCGACCAGCGCGGAGAAGTCATTGACGGTGGGCTGGTCCGGCAGGACCTCTTCGTGCCGATGGAGCAGCCAGGGCACGTCGATGTGGATGACGGGTGCCATCGGTCAGGCGACCCGTCCTTCGCCCTTGACGGACGGTTCGTCCTCGGGGAAGGCGGCGGCGAACTCGTCCGCGTGGTTCGCGAAGAACCGCCGGAACGCCTCGGCGCCCTCCTGCAGGGCACGGTGGCGGGCTATGTCGGCCGCGGCGGCCTCTCGTACGAGCGCTTTCATGGACGTACCGCGCTCCTTGGCGATCTGCCGGAGGTCCTCAAGTTCGCGGTCGCTGAACTCCACGTTGAGAGCTGGCATGACTTCACGGTACCGCTCGGGTACTGACTCGTAAATACGTGCAGGTCACATGTGGTACCCGACGGTACCGAAGGAGTACCACCACCCCCTGTCGGCTGAGACCTGTGTCACATCGCACCGTGCGATGTCACATTCCGGGCCCCGGCGCGGCTCGCAGTGGTGAGCGCGCTTCTGGGAGGCCCACGCATGACCGAGACATCCGCAGCCGGCACCGCCGCCCCGCTCGACGAGGCGACCGGGGTGTTCGTCGACCACCGCGAGCTGCTGTTCGGCGTCGTCTACAACATGCTCGGCAGTGTCGCCGACACCGAGGACGTCCTGCAGGAGACGTGGCTGTCCTGGACGGCCCGCGGCGGGGGCGCTCCCCTGGCCGGGGTCGACAGCCCCCGGGCCTATCTCGTCCGGGTGGCGGTCAACCACGCGCTGCGGCGCCGGGCCGCGGTCAGCCGCAGGCGTGAGACGTACGTCGGCCCGTGGCTGCCCGAGCCCCTGGTCACCGAGGAGGGCGCGGACACCGCCGACGGCCCGGTGCTGCGCTCGGAGTCGGTGTCGCTGGCGATGCTCGTGGTGCTGGAGTCCCTGACCCCGCTGGAACGCGCGGTCTTCGTCCTGGGCGAGGTGTTCGGCTACCCGCACGCCGAGATCGCCGAGGTCATCGACCGCTCCCCCGCCGCCGTGCGGCAGCTGGCGCACCGGGCACGGGAACACGTGCACACGCGGCGGCCGCGGTACGAGGCGCATCCCCGGGTGCGCAGGGAGGCGACGGAGCGGTTCGTGCGGGCGGCACTCGGCGGGGACATCGCCGAATTGATGGAGGTCCTGGCGCCGGATGTCACGGCGTGGACGGACGCCGGCGGCAAGCGCAGGCCGGCGGCCCTGCGCCCGGTGCGCGGCCGGGACAAGGTGGCCCGGCTCCTCACGAACGGGCGCGGCGGCCCCCGCAACCCCGTCTGGCGCCACCGGCGCGTCAACGGCGACGACGCCGCGGTGCTGTTCGACGGCGACGCCCCCTACGCCGTCCTGGTCCTGGACCTCACTCCGGAGGGCGACCGGGTGTGTGGCATCTACGTCGTCGCCAACCCGGACAAGCTGGCGCACGTGCCCCAGGAGGCGGTGTGAGCGCCGGGGGTGAGCGTCTCGCCGGCTGGTTCGACGGGCGGCTCGGCATTCACGGGCTCGGCAGGAAGTACCTGCGCAAGGTCTTCCCGGACCACTGGTCCTTCCTGCTGGGCGAGATCTGCCTGTACAGCTTCGTGGTGCTGGTCCTCACCGGGGTGTATCTGACGCTGTTCTTCCATCCGTCGATGAACGAGGTCACGTACCAGGGGAGTTACACGCCGCTGAACGGCGTGCGCATGTCCGAGGCGTACGCGTCCACGCTCGACATCAGCTTCGACGTGCGCGGCGGGCTGCTGATCCGCCAGATCCACCACTGGGCGGCGCTGGTCTTCGCCGCCGGAATGCTGACGCACATGATGCGGCACTTCTTCACCGGCTCGTTCCGCAAGCCGCGTGAGGTCAACTGGCTGTTCGGGTGGCTGCTGCTGCTCCTCGGGCTGTTCGAGGGGCTGTTCGGCTACTCGCTGCCGGACGACCTGCTGTCGGGCACGGGCCTGAGGTTCGTGCACGGCGCGCTGCTGTCCGTGCCGGTCGTGGGCACGTACCTGGCCCTGTTCCTGTTCGGCGGGGAGTTCCCCGGCGACGACGTCGTGGCCCGTTTCTACTCGCTGCACGTCCTGCTGATCCCCGGGATCATGGCGGCGCTGATCGTGCTTCACCTGGTACTGGTCGTGTACCACAAGCACACCCAGTTCGCGGGGCCCGGGCGGACCGAACGCAACGTGGTGGGCGCCCCGTTCATGCCGGTGTACCTGGCGAAGGCGGGCGGCTTCTTCTTCCTTGTGTCCGGGGTCCTCGCGCTGATCGCGGCGGTGGCGACGATCAACCCGGTCTGGTCGTACGGCCCGTACCGCGCCGACCAGGTTTCCACGGGCGCCCAGCCGGACTGGTATCTCGGCTTCGCCGAGGGGCTGGTACGGATCATGCCCGGCTGGGAGATCACGTTGTGGGGTCACACGCTGGTACTGGGGGTGCTGATCCCGGTCGTGGTCTTCCCGCTGCTGCTGGTCTTCATCGGCGTGTACCCGTTCCTGGAGGCCAGGTTCACCGGCGACCGGCACGAGCACCACCTGCTGGACCGGCCGCGCGACCGGCCGGTGCGCACGGCTGTCGGGGCGGCCTGGATCAGCCTGTACCTGCTGTTGCTGGCGGGTGGCGGCAACGACATCGTGGCGACCCGCTTCCACCTGTCGATCAACACCGTGACCTGGACCGTGCGGATCGGCGTGTTCGTCGTGCCGGCGGTCGTCCTCGTCGTCACCCGGCGAATCTGTTTGGGTCTGCGGCTGCGCGACCGGGAACTGGTGCTGCACGGCCGGGCGACCGGTGTGATCAGGCGACTGCCGCACGGCGAGTACGTGGAGGTCCACGAGCCGCTCGACCAGGCCCGGCTGCACACCCTGACCGCCCACGAACGGCCCGGGGAACTCGTCGGGCACGAGCCGGCGCGCCGGGCCGTGGCCGGTCCGCTCAGGTATGGGAACGGCAGAACTCCCGGACGGTCCGGTTGAACGCCTCCGGCGCCTCCACGTTGCTGAGGTGCCCGGTGCCGGGGAGCACCACCAGAGTGGCCTGCGGGATCGCTTCGAGGAAAGGGCGGGCGACCTGCTCCACCGGAGAACGCCCGTCGAGTTCCCCCCACACCAGGAGTGTCGGCACCTCGATCCCGGGCAGCAGGTCGCGCAGGTCGGCCTCCGCCATGATGGTGAGCTCCGTGCGCATGCTCCCGCGGCGCGTGTCCGCCGACATCAGGGACAGCATGCGTACGGCGTCGGCGGATGGCTCACCGGCGAACAGGCCCGGCATGGTGGGCGCGAAGTCCTCGTCGGGGACGTCGAGCATCCGCTCCGCTCCCTCGATCCGCGCCCGTACCTCCGCGTGGGGCAGCGAGCCCTTCCAGCCGGCGTAGGTGTCGGCGAGGACCAGCGTCCTGACGAGTCCGGCGTGATGCCGGTAGAACTCCAGCACGATGGTTCCTCCCCACCCGAGACCCACCACATGGGCGGGGCCGAGGCCGGCGTCCTCGACGACCGCGGCCAGGCAACGGGCGTAGTCCGCGAGGACGGAGGAGGGCGGCACGTCGGAGGAGCGGCCGGAGCCCGGCTCGTCCCAGGCGATCACCGTGAACTCGTCGGACAGGTCCTCGACCTGCGCGCGCCACAGTCGGGCGTCCGTCATGGCGCCGTGCACGAGCACCAGAGGCGGGCCCTGGCCCACCCGGTCGTAGACGACCTCGACGCCGCCTACCCGCACCGCGTGCATGGCACCAGACTACGCGGGGGCGCCGGGGGCGGCCTGTCGGCGCGTCCCCCGGCTCCCCCCCGGCTCGGTCGGTCCGGCACCTATCCCTGGTCCGCCACGAAGGCGGCCATGCGGACCAGGGCGGCGTTCCAGTTGATCGTGTGCTCGTTGGTCGACCAGGACTGGATGTCGTCGATGTAGCAGAACTGTCCCACGCACCCCTGCAGCTTGGTCTGTGCGAAGGGGTCCTGGATGCCCGAGTTGGGTCCGCCCGCGAGGGTGCCCCTCGG
Source organism: Streptomyces djakartensis (assembly GCF_014651075.1). Taxonomy (GTDB): domain Bacteria; phylum Actinomycetota; class Actinomycetes; order Streptomycetales; family Streptomycetaceae; genus Streptomyces; species Streptomyces djakartensis. The sequence goes on from NZ_BMWE01000002.1 coordinate 55,809, forward strand.
CGGGCTGGGAAGGCTGGGGTCGAGCTGACGGGCGTACCAGCGGCTGTGCTGGTTGTGCGAGCTGACCTCGCCGTAGCCGGTGACGTAGGAGATGTTCAGCGCGTTGCGGCCCAGGATGTAGTCCATGCTCTGCACCGCGCCGTCCCGGTACTTCGAGGCGCCGGTGATGTCGTAGGCGGTGGCGAGGACGACGGCGTTGTTGAGCACCTGGTGGCTGGAGCCCCAGTCGTAGGTGTTGCCGTCCGGCGCGTAGGGCATGCCGTAGGGCTGTGCCAGGAGCGTGGCCAGGTAGCGGTCGGCGCCCTTGACGACGGACTGGCGCACCTTGTCCCGGCCGGGCAGCTTGTTCGGCACGGTCGCGAGGTCGAGGCGTCCCGCCGCCCCGGTGCGGGCCCAGTCGAAGCCGACGGGCTTGAAGATGTCGGCGGTGTGGACCGGGGACTTGATGATGTGGTCCGCGAACTGCTTCTCCCCCGTGCTGAGGTACAGCTCGGCCGCCGCCCAGTAGAAGTCGTCCGTGACGTCGCTGTCGGCGTAGGCCCCGCCGCCGGTGCCGTCGCTGTCGGAGGCGTAGCGGCCGGGGTTGGCGAGCGCGGCCGACCAGGCCTTGCGGGCGGCCGCCAGAGCCCTGTCGGCGAACGCCTTGTCGTGGGACCGGTACAGGCGGGCCGCCTGCGCGGCGGTGGCGGCCAGGTTCAGGGTGGCGGCGGTGGACGGCGGGTGCAGCTCGCGCTTCTGCGGGTCGTCGTCCGGCATCAGGGGCAGGCCGGTCCACTGTTCGTCGTGCATCTTGTGGTGTGCCATCCCGGCCAGCGGCTTCCCGTCGGGCACCTGCATCCTGAGCAGGAACTCGAGCTCCCAGCGGGCCTCGTCGAGGAGGTCCGGGACCTTGTTGCCGCTCTCGGGGATGGCGAGCGTGCCGTCGCCGAGCTTGCCGGCGTCGCCGGTGCGGGCGTGCAGGGCCCGCTCGTAGGTGCTGAGCAGCTCCCAGGTGGAGATGCCGCCGTTGACGACGTACTTGCCGTGGTCGCCGGCGTCGTACCAGCCGCCGCTGACGTCCAGGGAGTAGTCGCACACGCCCGGCTGGCAGGGCACGGCGGTGTCGCCCTGGTTGGGGGCCACGCCCACGTGCCCGGCCGGGCGGCCGTAGCCGGGCCGCAGGTCGTCGCGTATCGCGATGCCGCTGCGCTGGGTGTAGTAGTACTTGGCCGAGTCCAGCCGGAGCCGCTCGTAGGCGCCGGCGCCGATGTCGAAGGGACGGCTGGTCTCACCGTCGGCGACGAGTGTGAGGCCCGAGCCCTTCCTGCGGTAGGCGCCGAAGTCGATCGAGTGGACGTTCTGCCCGGAGGAGACGTCGACCCCGCGCGGCACGGTCGTGCCCCTCGCGACCACCGTCCCGGCGGAGGTCCTCAGCTCCCAGGGCAGCCTCGCCGTGGCGTCGGTGACCAGGGTGGCGTTCTTCGGCCCGGAGGGGAGATAGGCGACCTGGTTGACGCGGACCCGGGGCCCGGTGTCGGGCTCGTACGGCTCCGGCGCCACCCCGCCGAGCAGCGAGACGTCGTCCATGCAGAAGCGCCACGGATCCGCGCTGCCGCCGAGCTGGAAGCCGACCTGGCCCCGGTCCGTGTCGACGGGTGAGGTGAAGGTGTAGGAGTAGGTGTCACCGGAGACGCTGAGCTGCGGTGTCACCTCGTAGTAGGTGTCGTACGGCGATACGGACAGGCCGACGATCGCGCGCACCACGTGCCCGGCGGGCGTGCCGTTCGCGCTGAAGGAGAAGCGATACGTCTCCCCCTTCACGAGCGCGATGTCGTTCTGCCCGACGGCCGCGTCCCAGCGGTTGGTGGTGCCGCCGGGTACGTCGGCACAGAGGCGGCCGCCGGACAGGCCGGCGGTGACGTTGGCGGTCGCCCACCAGGGGTCGGTGGTGGTGTCGAAGGTGCCGTTCCTGACCTGTTCGGTCTCCTCGGCTCCGGCCGGCGCGGAGGGCAGCGCGGTGAGCGCGGTCGCCAGGAGGGCCGTCAGGGACAGCAGGGCGGTTCTGCGTCGTTTCACGTCTGGGCTCCTCTGCGGAGGGGCGGGTGGCGCTCACGGTGTGGGAGCGCTCCCAGATGCGGACGCCGACCATGGTTGTGGCTGATGTGACGCCCCGTCAACGGTCAGGACAGGACCGGCTGTTCACCGGGTGGAGGTCTGCGAGGAGACTCGGACTCGAAGCCGAGGCGGTACCAGCCGAGACCGCCGGGGAGGAAACCGGTGCCGCTGGTGGTGCCGTGGGTGGGGGGCCTGTTCGATGCTCCAGTCGTGCGGTACGGCGATCTCGCGCCACCCCGAGTAGTCGTACCCGGGAAGCCGGACGTCGGCGTAGCCGCCGCCCGCGTCGGTGGTCCCGCCGGGGTTGACCAGCGCGAAGCGCCAGCCGTCGCGCAGCGCGACGGTGCGGCGGCCGGGCACTCCGTGCGCATCCTCGGCGGCCTCGCCTCCGGGACGCCACACAGGACCGTCAAGGGTGCGGAAGCTCCCTGCTTCCTCGGCCGTCACATCGGCCGGTCCCGCGCCTCGGCAGTGCGATGCCGGAGGGCGCGGGGTCACCGGTTCACGCCGGCCCTCCACGGACTAGGCTGGGACTCTGGTGGCCTCCCCAATCACTGTGAGTGCCCGTATGGAGTGGCGACGATGAGCCCGGACGAGCCGTTCGACGATGGCGTGGCCGCGCGTGCCGTCATCGCCGCCGACGGCACGCTCACCGGGTGGAGTGAGGGCGCGCGCCGGCTGCTCGGCCACACCGCCGCCGACGTGGTGGGCCGCCCGGCCGCCGAGTTGCTGGCCGGCAGCCCGGACCCTCCCCCGGTGCCGATCGACGGTCGGTGGAGCGGCGTGCTCGCCCTGCGGCACCGCGACGGTCACACGGTGTCCGTGTGGGTGCTCGCGCACCGCAGGCCGCCGGACGGCGTGGAGACGGTCGACTGGGTCGCCGTGTCCCCGCCGGACGCCGCCGATGCGGAGCTGCCTGACGACCCGCTGGTGCGGGCGGCCGTGAGGCAGTCACCCTGCGCGATGATGATCTTCGACGACCGGCTGCGGCTTCGCGGGCTCAACGACGCCATGGCCGACCTGCTCGGACTGCCCGCCGACCGTTTGCGGGGGCTGAAACCCACCGAGATCGGCAGCCGGCCGCAGAACCGGGAGTTCGAGGAGAATCTGCGCCGGGTGCTGAGCACCGGCCGCCGGCAGGACATGCAGGCGTACATGAAGGCCAGCGGCGAGAGCCGGGGAGCGCACGCCTGGCTGGCCAGGATCGCGCCGATCACCGACGACTCGGGACAGGTGCGGGGCGTGTGCGTGACCGCCCACGACTTCTCCGACCAGTACCGGTCACGCGAGCGGCTGCAGCTGGTGAACGAGGCGAGCGTGCGCATCGGCACCACCCTCGACGTCACCCGCACGGCCCAGGAGATGGCGGACGTGTGCGTGCCAGCGCTCGCCGACTTCGTCAGCGTCGACCTGCTCGACGTACGCGAGCACGGCGGCGAGTCCGCCGGTCCCCCGACCTCGCCGGTGAGTCTGCGCCGGTCCGCCCACCAGTCGGTCAATCCGGACAGCCCGGAGGCCGTCGTCAAGCCGGGGCAGGTGGACGTCTACCCGGAGAACTCCCCACAGGCCGCCTCACTCATCCTGGGCCACACGATCGTGGCCTCGGGGACGGAGGGCGCTCTCGAGCAGTGGCTCGCCTGGGACCCGGCCCGCTTCCAGCGGGTCCGCGAGTACGGCATACATTCCACGATGTCCGTGCCGCTCCAGGCCAGGGGCACGACTCTTGGCGTCGCGGTCTTCACCCGATTCCAGCGCCCCGAACCCTTCACCGCCGACGATGTGCTGCTGGCCGAGGAGGTCGCGGCCCGCGCGGCCGTCTGCATCGACAACGCCCGCCGCTACTCCCGCGAGCGCGAGACGACCCTCACCCTGCAGCGCAGCCTGCTGCCGCGCACCCTGCCGCGCACCGCGGCGGTGGAGGCGGCCTCCCGCTATCTGCCCGCCATCCGCTCCGGCGTCGGCGGCGACTGGTTCGACGTGATCCCGCTGTCCGGGATGCGGGTCGCCATGGTCGTCGGGGACGTCGTCGGCCACGGCATCCAGGCCTCGGCCACCATGGGCCGGCTGCGCACCGCCGTGCGCACCCTCGCCGACATCGACCTGGCTCCCGACGAGCTGCTGACGCACCTCGACGACCTGGTCATCCGGCTCTCCCAGGAGTCCGGCGTCGAGGCCGGCACGGGGGAGGTGGGCGCGACCTGCCTGTACGCGGTGTACGACCCCGTGTCGCGCCGCTGCTCCCTGGCCCGGGCGGGGCACCCGCTGCCGCTGCTCGTACCGCCGGACGGCCCGGCGCGGCTGCTCGACCTGCCCTCCGGGCCGCCGCTCGGCGTCGGGGGCCTGCCGTTCGAAGCCGCGGAGGTGGAACTGCGGGAGGGCAGCGTCCTGTCGTTCCACACGGACGGGCTGCTCGCCAGCCGCGAGCGGGACGTCGACGCGAGTCAGCGGATGCTGCTCGAGGCGTTGTCGGCCTCCGCCGACTCCCTGGACGAGATCTGCGACCGCGTGCTGCACGCGCTGCTCCCGCCGGGCGGATCCGCCGACGACGTGGCCCTGCTGCTGGCGCGTACCCGCGGCCTGCCGGCCTCCCAGGTCGCCACCTGGGACATCCCCGCCGATCCGGCGCTGGTGGCCCCGGTCCGCAAGCAGGTGGTCGACCAGCTCGACCGCTGGGGCCTGGCCGAGGCCACGTTCACCGTGGAACTGGTGGTGAGCGAGCTGGTCACCAACGCCATCCGCTACGGCGCCCCGCCCATCCGGCTCCGGCTGATCCACGACGCGTCCACGCTGATCTGCGAGGTGTCCGACACCAACCACACGGCGCCGCACCTGCGCCGGGCCAAGACCTGGGACGAGGGCGGACGCGGTCTGCTCCTGGTCGCCCAGCTCACCCAGCGCTGGGGCAGCAGACACACCGCCGAGGGCAAGACGATCTGGGCCGAGCTGGCGCTGCTCCCCGAGGAGATCTGACCGGCCCGGTGCGGCTGCCCGGGCGGCGGGAGTCCGGATCGCCGGTCCTCTCCGGCTGCACCGGCCACATCGGGATGGGCCGGGCCACCGATCCCCTGCGGCTGACGCGGGCCACGGCAGGCAGAGCCGACCACAGATCCCCTGCGACCACAACGGACAGACCCGACCACTCCCTGCGGCCGGCGCCGCCACGACGGGCGGCCCCGGGCCGTCGCGGGGACCGCGGCGTGGTTCTCTTACCCAAGCCTGGTTTCATGGGCGGGCACGGCCTGACCACGCCCCGGAGGACCCCGCCCTGAACACCCCGCTCGCCGAAGTCCTGTCCGTGACGCTGCTGGTCGCCGTGCTCGTGTGGGCCGTTGCCCGTCCGCGGGGGCTGCCCGAGGCCGTGGTGGCGGTTCCGGCCGCCGGGCTGGCCGTCGCCGTCGGCGTGATCTCCCCCTCTCACGCGTGGGAGGAGATCCAGCGGCTGGGGCCCGTGACCGGCTTCCTCGCCGCCGTGCTGGTGCTCGCCCACTTCTGTGACGTCGAAGGGCTCTTCACGGCGTGCGGAGCGTGGATGGCCCGCTGGGCCGCGGGGCGCCCCGGGCGGCTGCTGACCGCTGTGTTCGCCCTGGCCTCCGTCATCACGGCCGTGCTCAGCCTGGACGCCACGGTCGTCCTGCTGACACCGGTGGTGCTCGCCACCGCCACCCGGATGGGCGTGACGGCCCGTCCGCACCTCTACGCCTGTGCCCATCTGTCGAACACCGCTTCGCTGCTGCTTCCGGTCTCCAACCTGACCAACCTGCTGGCGTTCACGGCGAGCGGGCTGAGCTTCACCAGGTTCGCGGCCCTCATGGCGCTGCCCTGGCTGGTGGCGATCGGCGCCGAGTACCTGGTGTTCAGGCGTTACTTCGATGACGAACTGACCACCGCTCTCCCCTCCCCCGGCGCCGAGCGGCCCCCCGAGCTGCCACTGTTCGCCCTGGTCACCGTGGGCTGCACGCTCGCCGGGTTCGTCGTGGCCTCGGCCGTGGGGATCGCACCGGCGTGGGCCGCGCTGGCCGGAGCGCTGGTGCTGGCCGGGCGGGCGCTGCTGCGCAGGCGGGCCACCGCGCTGACCGTGGTGCGGTCCGCCGCTCCCGCCTTCCTGGCGTTCGTGCTCGCGCTCGGCGTCGTCGTGCGCGCGGTCGTCGACCACGGGCTCGCCGACGCGCTCCACCGGGTGCTGCCGGACGGTTCGGGCCTGCTCGCACTGCTGGGCGTGGCCGCCCTGGCCGCCGTACTGGCGAACCTCATCAACAACCTTCCCGCGGTGCTGGTGCTGCTGCCGCTGACCGCCGGGGCCGGCCCCGGCGCCGTGCTCGCGGTGCTGCTCGGTGTGAACATCGGTCCCAACCTGACCTACGCCGGATCGCTGGCGACCCTGTTGTGGCGGCGGATCGTGCAGCAGCACGGGCACCGGGTCGGGCTCGGGGAGTTCACGCGGCTCGGGCTGCTCGCCGTTCCGGCGGCGCTGGTGCCGGCCGTGGTGGCGCTGTGGCTGTCGCTGGCCGTCGTCGGGACCTGAACGCGCGGTCAGCGACGTCCGCCCCCGTAGCCGTAGCCGCCGTAACCGCCGTCATAGCCGCCGTCACCGTAGCCGTAGCCCGGGTAGCCATAGCCGGGGTAGTCGTACCGGCCGTCCTCCTCGCAGTGGTACCCGTAGCGGTAACAGGACGGGTCGGTGGAGGCCTGGCCGCTCGTCGCCGGCTGCGGGGCCGGGGGGCGTCGCGGACGGGGCCGGGGTCCGCGGAGGCGTCCCGGAAGGCGTGGGCGTCGGTGCGGGCGTGGAGGCCGGTGTCGGCGTGGGGCGCGGAGCAGGGGCGGCGGGGGCGTTCCAGGTGACGGCCTCCATCTGGAGGTCGGCCTTCGAGCCGTCGATCACCCAGCGCTGTGCCTCGTCGTCCGCTCGGGCCTTGAGGACCAGGGCTCCCGAGCCGTCGGTCGCGGACGGGGCCAGGGCGAGATCCTGGTTCCAGCGGGCCACCAGAGCGCCCTGCAGGGTGAAGTCGTAGCGGACGTCCTTGGCGTCCGGCCGGGACCCGCCCGAGCAGGGGGCCAGCCGCACCGAGTAGCCGAGACGCGAGTCCAGGCACAGATCGGGGGCGGCACCGCTGCGCAGCAGCCCGTCCGTCTCGTACGTCCACTGCTGGGTGGTGTCCGAGGAGCAGTCGGCGAGCTCGGCCTCCGCACCCGCCACGGCCTTCTCGCCCGCGATGCCGACGCACAGGTCGGAGGCGAGGTTGTGCAGCCGGCCCCGCAGGACATCCTTTCCTCTCTCGCCGGACCCGATCCGGGATGGGTCGTTCGTCGACTCGCCCGCACCGGTGCCGGGCGCTCCGGACGGCCGTTCCGCTCCGCCCTGCGGCGTGTCCTCGCCGGAGCCGCCGACGGACCACAGGACGAGCGGGAGTACCACCAGGCCGCTGACGGTCAGGACGCCCACGGTGAGATTGCGGCGCCGGGCGGCGCGACGGGCGGCCTTGTGGGCCGATCGGCGGGCCGCCGCGCGGCGGCCTTCGACGCGCCTGCCGGGAGTGGGCCCGGGAGTGGGCGGGGTGGCGGGAGGGGCCGGGAAACCGTCGTGGGCGTGGCCTGACGTCTCCGCCCGGGCCGCGGAGGCGGCCGGCGCGGCCCCTGTGCCGACGGGGTCGGTGAACGACTCCCCCACCATGCCCGCGAGAGCGACGGGGTCCGGGACGGCCCCGTGTGCCGAGCCCGCCGTGTCCAGGAGGGGCCCACCGGCCGCCCCCCGGAGCGGCCCGAGCCGCTCACCGCCGGGCTCCTGATCGCCGGTGACCGGCTCCGGACCGCTCACCCGGCACTCGGCGTACTCCCGCCCGCCCCAGCCCAGCACCGCCTCCGCCAGGGCGGGACCGAGCCCGTGGTTGAACCGGCCGAGCTGGTCCGAGGCGGCGCTGCAGTGCCCGCAGCCCTCGATATGCGCGCGTAGATCGGGGTCGATGTCGTGGCCGCCACGCCGGTACGTCACGTCGAGCAGGCGCAGATAGCGGCGGCACTCCTCGTCGGGGGCGAGTTCGCGGTGCAGTTGGAGGCACTCCTCGCGCAGCCGGTCGCGGGCCCGGCCCAGTTCGACGCGCGCTCCTTCCTCGTCCAGGCCGAGCAACCCGGCGGGCTCGGCGAGCGGTTCGGCCTCGACGTCGATGTGCCACAGCAGGCAGCGGGCGGACTGGGGCAGCCGCTGGAAGGCCCCGGACAGCAGGCGCCGGTGCTGCGGCGGCAGCAGACGGGCGGCCACCCGCTCCCCCGTACCGGCCCCGGAGAGCAGATCCGGGTGGAGCATCTCCCCTTTGTGGTCGGTGGCCCACTCGGCGGCGACGCGCCGTACGGTGACGAGCAGATGGGGCCGCCACGCGGCGGTCGGGCCGTTCTGGCGGAGGGTCTCGCCGAAGATGCGGGTGAACGCGGCGGTGGTGAGTATTCCGGCGGAGCGCGGGCCGTCGGTGCACAGCCTGGCGTACGCGAAGGCCGCCTCCCAGTGCCGGTCCAGCAGTTCGCCGACGGGGTGGAGCGCGGGGGTCGCGCCCGTCCACTTTCTGAGCTCGGCGCTCAGTTGCTCGTCCGTGGCGCCGGACCCGCGGGCCGAAGCCGGGGAATTCGACAGGCCAGCGTCATTCACGGCTGCATTCCTCTCAAGGACATGCGGAATAAAGTCCATACCAAGGGGTATGTCGGGCACGGATGCCGCGCACACGAAAGGAAGGCGTGTCGCCCGCACGCCGACACGGCACACCTTTGCACAGGTCAGCGAGCGGGAACAAGAGATCTCACGGTTTCGCGCCTTGCGTGCACAGCCGACCCTTTTTGACAAAATGTCAATCAGTGGGCGGAAAGGGATTACCGCGCGGTGCAATTGGTTTCGGCAGTACGTTTTCACCCGTTCTCGGCACACCTCGGAAACCATTGCCGTGCAGCGCGGTCCGGTACGCGCCGGGCGGCGTCCCGAAGCGTTCACGGAAGACCCGGTTGAAGTGGAACGGACTGGCGAACCCCGAGGCCGCCGCGACGCGTTCCACCGGAAGGTCGGTGCCCTCGAGCAGCCGGGCGGCGTGGCGCAGCCGCGCCTCACGCAGGGCGCGCATGGGCGACCGGCCGAGCTGCCGACTGAACAGGTGGGCGAAGCGGGACGGTGACAGGGAGACACCCTCCGCGAGCGAGCGTACGGTGTGCGGCGCGCCCGGGTCCGCGTCGATCAGCTCCTGGGCCCGGCGGATCCGTGCGTCGAGGCCGGGACGGGGTGCCGCCGGCCGGGCACCCGCGGTGGTGATCAGGACCACCTCCTCCAGTGCGCACAGGGCCAGTTCGCGGGCGGTGCTGTCGTGCGCGACGGCGATCTGCCCGCCGGGTGGCACCGTCTCGGGCGGTGCCCCGGGTCGGCGGGCGTCGGTGTGCATGCGCCGGAACGCCGCCTCGACGCGGTCGTGTGCTCCGGCCGGGACGGAGGTGACCACGTACATCCCGTCCCCGGCGTCGTACGGCCGCAGCCACGCCGCCCAGGCCGGGCGGGCCTGGCAGTGCGCCCACCAGAACCGCCAGTGCCGGTCCCCGGGCCCGGTCGCGTAACCGTGCGGCACACCCGGGGCGAGCACGACCAGCCGGCCCGCGCCGGCCGAGGTCTTCGCTCCGCCCTGCCACAGCAGGCCTCCGCCTGACAGGGTCCAGGTGAACAGCCAGCTCATCGACCCGCGAGGCCGGTTGACGGCGTAGCCGGACGGCTGGTCGAAGTGGCCGGTCACGACGAGGCCGGGAGGCGGGGCGGGCACCCCGTCGTCCTCGGGTCCGGCAGTGCCGGGCAATGCGTCAGCACGCACGGGCATCCCTCTCGGTGACTCGACGACCTAGGTTCTGTCCACCGGGAACACCTGACCGAGAGGTGCGTTCATGACAGTCACGGGCAAGGGCGCCACCGGCGCTCCCATCCTGGACCCCGCGGTGCTCCGGCGGTACCGGGAAGAATTCGAAGAGGACGGATTCACGGTCGTCCGCGGGCTCTTCGGGGCCGATGAGACCGAGCGGCTGTGCGACGGGTTCGCGGCGCTGCACGCGGGCGGCCGGGTACCGGGGCACTTCGAGCCCCGCGCGTCCGGCCCGGACGCCGATCCGCTGCACGTGTGGCCGAGGGTGATGCATCCGCACGAGATCAACGACCTCGCGCGTGAGGTCTTGCTGGACGCCCGGCTGCGCACGGTCCTCGAGGGGCTCCTGGGTGAGGAGGTCCTGGCCGCCCAGAGCATGTTCTACTTCAAGCCCCCGGGAGCCCGGGGCCAGGCGTTGCACCAGGACAACTTCTATCTGCGGGTGGAACCGGGCACGTGCGTGGCGGCGTGGCTGGCCTGCGACGTGATCGACCGGGAGAACGGCGGGCTCGAAGTCGTGCCGGGCACCCACCGGATGGACCTGTTCTGTCCCAAGGAGGCGGACGCGGAGGTCTCCTTCGCGCGGGAGTATGTCCCGCCGCCGCCGGGCCTGGCCCCCGCGCCGGTGGACATGGAGCCGGGGGATGTTCTGTTCTTCAACGGCAGCCTGGTGCACGGTTCGGGGCCGAACCGCTCGGGTGACCGGTTCCGGCGGTCGTTCATCGGGCACTATGTGGGCCGGTCGACCGAGCGGATCGGGCGCTTCTACAGGACGTTGACGATGAGTGGGGCGCGAGTTGAGCTGTCCGAGAGTGAGGGAGCGGGGCCCTGCGGTACGGAGTTCGAGCCTCAAGGGCCCCACTGATCCCGTTCAGTGAGCGGCGACGGGGTGCCGGGTCGGCTGCGGTGCGCAGGGGCTGCGGGGGGCGTACGTGCCCGTGTGGGCCCGGACTCAGCGGCAGCCGGCGAGGTCCAGCCCCCGTTCCCAGCCGAACTCCCGTCCCCCGCCGCCCTTTCCCGGCTCTCCCGCGTACGGCTCCCCGAACCGCACCCCCATCCCGCGCAGCCGTTCGAGGCTCTCCCGGTAGGCGGGGTGGGCGGCCAGCGCCTCGGCCACGCACGGCAGGACGGCGATCGGCACGCCGAGCCCCGCCGCCTCGCAGAGGGTGCCCAGGGCGAGGGTGTCGGCGATGCCGGCCGCCCACTTGTTGAGGGTGTTGAAGGTGGCGGGGGCCACGACCACGGCGTCGGGGGCCGGGAAGGGGCGCGGCTCGCCCGGGGCGCGCCAGGCGGACCGGATCGGGCGGCCGGTCTGTGCCTCGACGGCCGCGGTGTCGAAGAAGCCGTTCATGGCGGCGGGCGTCGCGATGACCCCGACCTCCCAGTCCCGCTCCTGCGCGGCGGTGATCAGTTTGCTGAGGTCCGCGGCGACGCCGGCGGCGCACACGACGACGTAGAGGAAGGGTTTCCGGGCGGCCTGTTCCGTCATCCCGGAAACCCTAGCGACTCCCGCGGGAGCGCCGGACGGGGAGGCCGCGTCAGCTCACCGTCTCCGACACGGTGATGGCGCTCACCGGGCAGGCACGGGCCGCCTCCCGCACCAGCGGACTGCCGCCGCCGTCCTCCTGGCCGGGCAGCAGGGCGCTGATGCCGTCGTCGTCCTGGGTGAACACGTCCGGGGCGGTCAGGGCGCACTGGCCCGCACCGATGCAGACGTCCTTGTCGATGTCGATGTGCATGGGGGGAAGCCTCTTACCAAGTCACGGGGAGTTCCAGCATCCCCTGGATCGTGTCGCCCGGCTTGAAGGGAATCTCCTCGGCCGGCGCGGCCAGGCGGAGGGTGGGCAGCCGGTCGAAGAGGGTCCGCAGGGCGATCTCCAGCTCGGCGCGGGCGAGGTTCTGGCCGAGGCACTGGTGGATGCCGAAGCCGAACGCCACGTGATGCCGGGCCGAGCGGTTCCAGTCGAGGCTGTCCGGCTCGGGGTAGACCGTCTCGTCGCGGTTGATGACGGAGGTCGCGAACACCACGCCGTCTCCCTCGCGGATCGTCTGCCCGGCCACCTCGATGTCCTCGACGGCGAGGCGGAGCAGGCCGTCCGCGATCGACAGCATCCGCATCAGCTCCTCGACCGCGGCCGGCACCAGCCGCGGGTCGGCGCGCAGCTCGGCGAGCCGCTCGGGGTGCTGGAGCAGGGTGAAGGTGCCGAGCGAGATCATGTTGGCGGTCGTCTCGTGGCCCGCGACCAGCAGGATGAGCGCCAGGGCGATCAGGCCCTCGCGGTCGAGAGCGCCGTCGCGCAGCTGCCGCTGGACCAGATCGTCCAGCAGGCCGGTGCCGGGGTTCTTCCGCTTGCGGTCGATCAGTTCGCCGAAGTAGTCCTCCAGCCGGTCCCGGGCGTCCATCACGTCGGCGGTCTCCGGGCCGCGCAGCAGCCGCCGTGACTGGCTCTCGAAGAAGTCGTGGTCGTCGTACGGGACGCCGAGCAGGGCGCAGATCACCATGGACGGCACGGGCAGCGCGAAGGCGCTCACCAGGTCGGCGGGCGCGCCCCGGGCGATCATCGCGTCGAGCCGTTCGTCCACGATCTGCTGGATCCGGGGCCGGAGTCCGGCGGCCCGCTTGAGGGTGAAGTCCCCGACGACCATGCGCCGCTGGTCTCGGTGCTGGGGGTCGTCCACGCCCAGCAGAGCCGCCCTGCGGTTGCGGATCCCGGCGAAGCGCGCGGTGGGGACGGGGAAGCCGGGGCGGTCACGGTTGGAGGACAGGCGCGGGTCGGCGAGCAGCGCGCGGGCGGTGGCGTGGCCGCTGACCAGCCAGGCCTCGCGGCCGTCGAAGAGAGTGATACGGGTCAGGGGGCGCTCGGTGCGCAGCGGCTCGTAGCCGGCGGGCGGGTGGTAGGGGCAGGTCCGGCTCTGGGGGAAGGCCACGGGTGCGGTCGTGTCCGTCATGAAGACCTCACAGAGGAAGTGTGCGTCGGGCCGGCCATCATTAGATGCCCCAGGCACCTAATGGAGGGATGCGAAGTTCGGCCAGATCGGTGGTGACGTGCAACTTGGCCGAGGAATGCCGTCTCTCAGTTCGAGCGGAACCGAAAACCGGTTGCCGGTACGGCGGGCGGGCCTGAGGATCCAGCCATGAACGTGCCCGATGCCCTCCCGCCGCTGTCCGTCGCCGCTCCTGCCGCGCGCCGACAGCAGCGGTCCGGCCGCCGTGGAGGGCCGACGCCGCCACAGTCATGACGGCCGCTCTCGTCGCGGGGCTGCTCGCCGGATACGGCATCGCCGTCCCCGTCGGCGCGGTCGGGACCTACCTCGTCTCCCTCACCGCCCGGGCCTGCCTGCGTACCGGTGTCTGCGCGGCGCTCGGGGTCGCCACCGCCGACGGGCTGTACGCCCTCGCGGCCACCCTCGGCGGGACGGCCCTGGCCGACGGGCTGCGGCCGGTGCTCGGGCCGCTGCGCTGGGTCTGTGTGCTGGTGCTGCTCGCGCTCGCGGCGTGGGGTGCGGCCGGGGCGGTGCGCGAGTACCGCGGCCACCGGCTCGCCACGCGCACGGCCCCCGCTCCCCCGACCCCGGCCCGGGCCTACCTGGGACTGCTCGGCGTCACGCTGCTCAATCCCACCACTGTGATCTACTTCGCTGCCCTGGTGCTCGGTTCCCGGGCCACGGATCCGGCCGGTGCCCTGGAACAGGGTGTGTTCGTCCTGGCCGCGTTCGCCGCGTCCGCGAGCTGGCAGGTGCTGCTCGCCGGGAGCGGTGCGTTGCTGGGCCGTGCGCTGACCGGCCATCGGGGGCGGCTGGCGACGGCGCTGGTGGCCGGCGGGGTGATGACCGTCCTGGCCGTGCGAATGGCGGTCGCGCCGGGGTGAGGCGCGCGAGGGGGCGGTACGCGCCGGCCAGCGGATGATTCCGGGGCCTACCGGTGTTGAATTCGGGTGCCAGTCAGTTGCCGACACGACGATGGGACGGATGCCATGCCTCTCGCAGGTGAGTACGAGCCCAGCCCGACGCAGTGGGTGCGCCGGCAGGTGGAACTGTACGAGAGCTCCGGCGGCACCGAGGGGACGACCCTGCGCGGTTCGAAGATGCCGGTGGTGGTCCTGACCTCACGGGGCGCCAGGAGCGGCAAGTTGCGCAAGACACCGGTGATGCGGGTGGAACACGAAGGGCGTTACGCCGCGGTCGCCTCTCTCGGCGGCGCGCCCAGGCACCCCGTCTGGTACTTCAACCTCAAGGCCGACCCGCGTGTGGAGCTCCAGGACGGCCCGGTCAAACAGGACATGACCGCCCGTGAGGTCACGGGCCGGGAGAAGGCGGAGTGGTGGGAACGCGCCGTCGCGGCGTACCCGGCGTACGCCGACTACCAGACGAAGACGGACCGGGAGATCCCGGTGTTCGTACTGGAGCCGGCCGACGGCGGGTGACTCCCGGGGGCCGACCGCCCCGCGCGGGGGCAGTCGGCGAAAAAATTTCTTCTTCCCGGGTGCATGGACCGTCCGACGCGGGGCAGGCGAGCGTCAGGCCCCGCCGCGCTCCCCCGTCGCGGCGGGGCTTTCCGCTGCCTCGCCCGCGGGGCGGTCCGTGACGTCCAGGAAGATCTGGTCGGCCTCCGGGACCGTCCGGGCGATCGAGCGCTTGATGCGTACGGCGACCTCCTCGACGTGCTCGCTGTCCAGGCCGGGCACCAGGTCGACGCGAGCGGCCACGAGGGCCGTGTCCAGCCCCGTCTTCATCGTGAACAGCGCCTCCACGCTGTCGATCTCCGGCTGGGCCTGCAGCAGCGCCCGGATCCGCCCGCTCGACTCCGGGTCGGCCGCCTCGCCGATCAGCTGGTCACGCGCCTCACGGCCCAGCCGGTACGCGACGAAGACGAGCAGCGCCCCGATCGCGAGGGAGGCCGCCGCCTCCCAGACCACCTGGCCGGTGACCATGTGCAGCGCCATGCCCACGATGGCCAGCGAGACGCCGAGCACCGCCGTGCCGTCCTCGGCGACGACCGTGCGCAGGGCCGGGTCGCGCATCCCGTCACCCGTGCCGCCCTGCCGGCGGACCTGGTACAGCGCCCGCACCAGCGAACCGCCCTCCGCGAGGAGGGCGATGCCGAGCACGATCAGTCCGGCCACATAGCCGCCGAGATCCTCCTCCGCTCCGCTCGCCAGGGCTTCGAAGCCCTGGAAGAAGGAGAAACAGCCCCCCATGACGAAGATCCCCACGGCCGCCAGGAGCGACCAGAAGAACCGCTCCTTGCCGTAGCCGAAGGGATGACGCCGGTCGGCCGGGCGACGGCTGCGGCGCAGCGCCGCCAGCAGGAACACCTCGTTCAGGCTGTCGGCCACCGAATGGGCCGCCTCCGACAGCAATGCGGGTGATCCCACGGCCAGGCCGCCGACGGCCTTGGCGGCCGCGATCACCAGATTGGCAGCGAGCGCCACCAGTACGGTGACGCGGGTCCTCCGATCAGATGCTTCTTCAGTCACCCACGCCGATTGCCCCGGTCGGCGGTGCTCATACCGTGCCGTCCGCGGAAAACGGGGAACGCGTTCACCAGGGCACACGTACGGCAAGGAGGTCACCCCCATGAGCCGCGACGACGGCGACGGCAACAGCGCCTATGGAAGGAGGAGGTTCAAACGGTCCAAGGCGCACTTCACCGACCGGATCACGGCGGACGGCCGGGACGGCTGGCCGGTGGAGGCCGGCCGCTACCGGCTGGTCGTCAGCCGTGCCTGCCCGTGGGCGAGCCGCTCGCTGGTCTCCCGCAGGCTGCTCGGTCTCGAGGACGCGCTGTCCCTGGCCGTCACCGACCCCATCCAGGACGACCGCAGCTGGCGTTTCACCCTGGACGAGGACGAGCGCGACCCGGTCCTCGGCATCCGCTACCTGAGCGAGGCCTACGACCGGCGGGAGAAGGACTACCCCGGCGGGGTCAGCGTCCCGGCGGTCGTGGACGTGCCCAGCGGGAAGCTGGTCACCAACGACTACCAGCGGATCACGCTCGACCTGGCGACCGAGTGGACGGCTCTGCACCGGGACGGGGCGCCCGACCTGTACCCGCACGGGCACCGGGACGAGATCGACGAGGTGATGGCGGACGTCTACGAGGACGTCAACAACGGCGTCTACCGAGCGGGTTTCGCCACCGGGCAGGAGGAGTACGAGGCCGCCTGCGCGGGCGTGTTCCGGCGGCTCGAGCTGCTCGCGGGGCGGCTGGAACGGCAGCGGTACCTGGTCGGCGACACCATCACCGAGGCGGACATCCGGCTGTTCACCACGCTGGTCCGCTTCGACGCGGTCTACCACGGCCACTTCAAGTGCAACCGCTGGAAGCTGACGGAGAACCAGGTGCTGTGGGGTTACGTACGTGACCTGTACCAGACGCCCGGCTTCGGCGACACCGTCGACTTCGACCACATCAAGCGCCACTACTACCAGGTGCACACGGGCATCAACCCGACCCGCGTCGTGCCCCTGGGCCCGGACCTGTCCGGCTGGCTGACCCCGCACCACCGCGAGGAGCTGGGCGGCCGGCCGTTCGGCGACGGCACACCGCCCGGGCCGGTCCGCCCCGAGGAGCGGGTCCCGGCCGCGGGCACACCCTGACCACAGCAAGGCACCCCCACACACCGACCTAGGAGATACACGTGGCCAAGAAGAAGAAGCTCCCCCTCGCCTACCAGCCCTTCGGATTCGTGCTGGGCTGGTCGAGCGGCTGGCTGGCCGGGCTCGCCTTCCGCAAGACATGGATGGCGATCCGGCACGAAGAGGACGCGCCCGACGCGCTGGACCGGGACCGCGGCTGGGGGGAGGTGCTGCTGGCCGCCGCGGTCCAGGGCGCCATCTTCGCCGTGGTGCGCAGCGCCGTGGACCGCGCGGGCGCGACCGCCATCGAGCGCTCGACCGGCACCTGGCCGGCCGGCGACAAGGGCGGCCGCGACTGACCGCCACCCGGTTCCGCCCCGCCCTTGCGGCGGGGCGGAACCGGACTGTCCCTAAGGACCGGTACGGCCCCGCGGTCCCGGGCAGTGCCTCGCCGGCCTCCGCCGCCGCCGTCAGCCCTGCTTGGGCGCGGTCGGCGCGGTGCGGCGCAACGTGAAGGAGTGCCCGGCCGGGTCGGCGTAGCCACGCTCCTCCAGAGGGCCGGAGGCCTCCTTCGCCTCCAGGGGACGCCCGCCGAGGCTGATGACCCGGCGTTCCACCGCGTCGAGGTCGTCCACCACGAACTCCAGATGCGCCTGGAGCGAATTCTCCGGACGGGGCCAGCTGGGCGGGGTCGCGTTGACGTCCCGCCGCAGGGCGATGCGGAAGCCGTCGGCGCTCCGGATCTCCACCCGGTTGGCGGTCGCGTCCGCCTCCTCCCCCTCCAGCAGTTCCTTGTAGAACACGGCGAGCTTCTCGGGCTCGGCACAGTCGAGCACCAGAACGCCCGCATTCACCAGGGCCATGTCTCCTCCGCAGGATCCCGGCCGCGGTGCGGTCGTGCCCCGCGGCCCTCTCCCTTGCGGATATCCCGGTCCGGCCCATTCAGTCGGTCGTCAACCACCTTCCGTCGCGCATGAGTTCGCGACCGTCCAGCTCGCCGGCCTCCCGCCGTGCCTTGACCCGCCGCGGCACGACGCGGAAGCGGAGGTACGGCGTGGTGAGGCCGCGGGGGTCGAACCAGGCCTTGGCGGCGGAGAGTTCGGCGTCCTGCTCGGTCGGCTCGCCGGGCTGAACCGTCTCGACGGTGCCTTCGGCCATGACGACGTCACGGGTCGGTCCGATGCCCACCCGGGCCCGGCCGGTCGCGGACGGCGTCTCCCCCGCGCCGCACGACCGGGAGATTCCGGTTGTCCGAGGGAGGTGGGAGTGTACGCAGCTCAAGAGGTTTCAGCAGTAACCGAGATCACGGTCCGGTCACGAATGGCTCATTAGCACCTTGGGCAGCCTCGTACCGCTTCTCGCCTCAACTTTCGAGTCAGGATGACCAGTTCGAGTGTGCGGGCGGTCCTGGTGACCGTCCGCTCGCAGGGGTGGGGGGACTCCGCGTTCCGTCTCCCGAAAGGAAACGCATGCCTCAGGACGTCCGGTTCGACCTGCCCTCCGACACCTCTGTCAGCTCCCCGCACGCCTCGGGCGAGGCAGCGCATCCCGGATCCGGTGGTCGCGCCACGCCTGACGGGCCGCGAGTGCTTCCTGATCAACACAGCTGAGGCGGCGGGTGCTCGCCTCGCAGCAGGAGTGCCGTCAACGCAGCAGTCGTGCCCCTCGCGGTCGTTCGTAGCAGGAGCCGAAGCCGGTCGCGTGCGTCCGGCTGTCCGGCGGGGCCGTCGCGGCAAGTTCAGAAGATTCCCGGGCACGGCCGGTCAACGACCACGGTCGATCGACTCCGTTGCCAGGACCACAGCTTATTGGGAGACCGGTGTGAAATCTCGAGTCGCAGGTGCTGTTCCGAAGGCGTCCGCCGACAGCTCACTCCCGGCGCAGCCAAGCGCCCGGCTCCAGCCCACGGAGGCGGGGAACACCCTGGCCCGCCTCCTGGTGAAACACATCAATGGCAGCACGGAGCAGTACCGGAGGTCCCAGAACGCCGCTCAGCAGCGGCTGAGCGGATTCGGCTCCGCCCGTTCCAGCACCACGCTGCGTGTGGAGGGAGCGCTCCATCTGGCGCGGCCCGCGTTCCTCCCGCCCGACGAGGAGGGCTACGCCAGGTTGAGGCACCTCGACACCGGCCTGCGCATGATCGAAGCAGCCTTCCCCCAAGTCAGCACCGACATCGAGGTCTGCAGACTGACCTGCACGATGCTGGAGGGGGCCTGGAGGAGCCGGGCACTCACCCCGCCGCGGGCGCAGGAGGAGACAACCGCCTGCGCCTGCCCGCTGTGCCGTCGGCTGCCCACGCCCCCCGCGCGCACGCTGGACGACTACCGCTGGCGGCAGAGCGCCGGCCGTCCCCTCACCGTCAAGACCTGGCCACACCGCCGGGAACTCGACAGCGTCCTGACCGGTGGATGGTCCTGGACCCGGCAGATGAACGACCTCGAACGAGATCTCGGCCACCGCCACCGCTTCGAGGACGACATCCTCGTCTTCCACGAGTACAAACGCGTGGTCGACACCATCGACACAACGCGCCTCACCCGACACGTCGAAGGCCGCCTGGCCGAGAATTTCAGCACCAACAGCGCGCGGGCCCTGGTTTCCGGGCTCTTCGCGGCCCACAAGCGATCCGTCGACGAGTACTGGCTGCGACAGCACGACGCGGGCAGCGTCACGCTCCCCCAGACCAACCCTCTCAACCAGAGCGCCTACTCGGCCCTGCAGATGCTGGACTGCCTGTTCTGGCACGTCGCCCCCGACACCGAACTCTGGCAGGAGGAAAACCTCGCCTCCCTGCTGCTGTGCCGCGTCATCGACGACATGGCCGATGTACGGGCCGACGCCCTCACCGGCGAGATCAGCAACTTCTGGCTCGCCGAAATGCCCACCCACACCAAGGCGCTCTACGCTGCCTGCGCGATAGCCCTCGTCAAGTACGGCTGCATGCCCGAGGCCCACAGCCCTATGTGGAACACCTGGCTGATGACCACCACCATCGTGTGGATGGGGCTCACGGGCCGCCACGCCCTGTGGTTCGACGGCATCACCCAGGGCCTCCCCCCGGCCGAGGAGTGCCCGCTGTGCGACCTGCAGCCCAACCCGTGCACCGGCATCCTCACCCATGGCACCACCCTCACCATCGCCCCGCGGCCCACCGCACCGGCACTGAGCACCCGGACCGCCGAGCTGTCCGCACGCTGCCGAGCCCAACACCCCCGGGCATGGGCCCTCTTCGACGCCGAGCTCCATGCCTTCGAGGCACTGCACGGCCCCTGGCACGGCAACACGGACAACGCATGGGAGATCTTGCGCCGCACCTACATAGCCGCCGTGGAGGCATCCAGCGCCGCGCCGTCGACGGAACGCGCCCGTCATGTCCAACAAGACGCCGGCGTAGTCGGATCCGAGAGGTTCCACACCCTGCACGATCATCAGACCGGGAGGGAGGACACCGCACTGCTCGCCTACATGTTCGGCTGTGCCCACCCGCATTTCCTCTGGAACGCTACGGGATACCGTCCCACGGGCGTCGCAGGCGACTGGCTCGACGGCTGACGCCCCGGTCCTGAAGGCTCGGGCCGCTGCTCGCACCCGCCTGGCCGACCTCCGCGGCGGCCCCGCGGCCAGAGCCGGACTACCCGGACGCGGCTCGGCTGACGACCTGCTGAGCGTGCGAGCCACCGCACGCGCGCACGGCGTTGCCCGGCCGGAAGCCGGCCGGGCAACGGTGCGTCGGCGTGGTTCAGACGGCGAACTCGACCGGCAGGCTGTCCAGCCGGGACTCCCACGTGGAGGCGGTCGAGCTGAGTTCTTCCGGCGGTACGGCCAGGCGCAGGTCCGGCAGCCGGTGCAGCAGGACGTCCACGCCGATCTCGATGATGGACTGTCCGATGTTCTGCCCCGGGCACTCGTGCGGTCCGGCGCTGAACGCCAGGTGCGACTGGTTGCCCTGCACGGCGACGGCCGAGTCGGGCCGTACCTCCGGGTCGACGTTGCCGGCGGCCAGGCCCAGGATGAGCAGCTCTCCCTCCTGGACGTGATGGCCTCCGAGCTCCAGGTCGGCGGTCGCGAACCGGCCCGGCAGCACGGACAGCGGCGGGGCGTCCCACATGACCTCTTCCACCACCGAGGAGACATTCAGCTCCCCGCTGACCAGACCGGACAGCCGGGCGGCGTCGGTGAGGACCCGTTGCAGGACCCGGGCCAGCAGATTGCTGGTGGTGGTGTGCGCGGCGATCAGCACCAGGCGCAGATGGCTGACGACCTCGTCGTGGTCGAGGCCGGCTGGGTGCTCCAGCAGGGCCGTGGCGAAGTCGGAGCCCGGCTCGGCCCGCTTGCGCTCGGCGAGTTCCGCGAGGATCTCCATGATCCGGTCGTTGTGCTCGAGGGCCCCCTCACCGCCCTTGAAGACCTGGGCGCACGACTCGATCAGGCGCAGCCCGTCCGCCGCGGGAAGGCCCAGCATCCTGGTGAGCACAAGCATCGGCAGTTGCTCGGCGTAGTCGGCCACGAGGTCGGCGCGCCCTGCGTCGGCGAACGCGTCGATCCGCTTGTTCGCGAAGTGCGTGACGTGCCGCCGGATGCCCCGGGCGGCCGCCGCCTGCAACCCGTCGGTGACGGCGCCGCGCAGCCTGCGGTGCGGTTCGCCGTCCTGGGACACACAGTCCGGGCGCCAGCCGACCATCGGCATGATCGGCGAGGTCTCCTCGATCCGGCCCTCCCGCCAGTCCCGCCAGATCCGCGCGTCCCGGCTGAACTGGCGGGGGTTGTCGAGCACCCGCCGGTTGTCGCGGTAGCCGAGGACCAGCCAGGCCGGCACGTCGCCCTCCAGCAGGACGGGGGCGACCGGGCCGTGTTCCTTGCGCAGCCGCTCGTAGATGCCTGCCGGGTCGGTGGCGGCCTCCGGGCCGTAGAGCCGGGTCAGTTCGGCTCCATGGTGGGCGACGGGGCAACCGCGCGGGGCGGTCTGATCGTTCATCGGGGCTCCAGGGCCACGGCTGAGCGTTCCTTCAGGTGGTGGATGAGGGCGACGAGGACGTCCCGGCTGGAGGCCCGGTCGCGGGCGTCGAAGGCCACCACCGGGGTGTGGTCGGGGATGTCCAGGGCGTCCCGGATCTCCTCGACGGGGTAGTTCCGCGAGTCGGGGAAGACGTTCAGGGCGACCACGAAGGGGACATCCTGGCGTTCCATCTCCTCGATCGCCCGGAAACTGGACTCCAGGCGGCGGGTGTCCACCAGGACGATCGCGCCCAGCGCCCCTTTGAACAGCCCGTTCCACAGGAACCAGAACCGCTCCTGGCCCGGTGTGCCGAACAGGTACAGCACCAGGCTCTCGTTGATTCCGATCTTGCCGAAGTCCAGGCTGACGGTGGTCTGCGTCTTGTCGGCGACGCCTATGAGGTGGTCGACGTCGACGCTGGCCTGGGTGAGGGTCTCCTCGGTGGTGAGCGGCTTGATGTCGCTGACCGACCGGACCATGGTGGTCTTCCCGGTGCCGAAGCCGCCGGCGATCATCACCTTCACCGAGCGGGTGTCCCCGGCTGCCCGCCCTCCGGGTTGGTCAAAGCCTTTGAAGTCCACTGAGTACCTCCTCAAGGAGCGCGAGGTCGGGCCCGCGGCCGGCGTCGTGTGCCGGGATGGGGTTACGGGCTTCGACGCGACCTGCGTCCAGCAGGTCCGACAGCAGCACCGCGAGAATGTTGAAGGGCAGCCCGAGGTGAGCGCCGAGCTCGGCGACCGACAGCGGGTCGCGGCAGCGCCTGAGGATCTCCTCGTGCTCGTGCTGCATCCCCGGTAACGGGGCGGCGCGGGCGACGACGAGAGTCGCCACGTCAAGGCTCGACGCCGCACCGCCCGGTCCGCTGCGCCCTCCGGTCAGGACGTAGTAGCGCTCGAGACCGGACGGGTCCGACGTTCTGCGGGGAGCACTCATCCAGAGTGCTCCTCCAGGCGCGGAGTGGTGCCGAGGAGCTCACCCATCCTGCGGGCCAGGTCCCGCATCTGGTGCCCGAGCAGGCCCTGGTCGAGGCCCTCCCTGGCGAGGACACCGAGGTACGTCTCCACGCCGGCGCGGACGACGAACAGGTGCCCGCCGTCGACCTCGATCATCGCCAGGCGCAACTGGCCGGCGTACTTGGGGAACTGCTCGGCCACCGGCTGGGCCAGGGCCTGCAGGCCGGCCACCACGGCGGCGAAGCGGTCGACGTCGTCGGGATCTTCGGCGCCGTAGGAAGTGATGGCCTTTCCGTCGCTGGAGGCCACCAGGGCGAAACGGATCTCCTGGATGCTCTCGACGAGATCGCGGAGCGCCCAGCTCACGTCTGTTCCTTGCTGCGTCATCGGGACTAGTCGCTCTCTTGGGTGCGGTGCTCGGTGGACTCGCGTCCGGCGGGTGTGTCGCGGTCGTCTGCCGCCTGCGAGGCCGACGCGGCGTCACGTCCCGCGGTGGCGAAGGCGGCGAGACCGGAGAAGGAGGCGTCGGGCGGCACGGCGGCGGGGGTACTCCGGTCGGCCCGCTCGGTCTGCCTCGGCCCGTCGGCCTCGTTCCGCTTGCTGCGGCGCCGGGGCAGGCCGCCGGGAGTGGTCTCCATGGCCTCGGCCTGCGCGACCGGTGGCGGGGCCGGCTCGGTCACCGTCTCGCGGACCGGGGGGGACGTGGCGGTGCGGGCCTCCGGGGCGGTGACGGCCGGGGTTGCGGTGGCCGCGGGCAGCGGGCTGAAGTACTTGTGCGGAACCACGACCACCACCGAGGTGCCGAGCCAGGGCGAGTCCGCGAAGGTGACGCGGATGCCGTAGCGGCGGGCGAGGGCGCCGACGACACGCAGGCCGATGCTCGCGTCCTCGGTGATGCCGCCGAGGCCCGCGCCGGGCGCGGTACCGGCGAGGGCGTGCTCGGCCTCGCGCTTCTTCTCCTCGCTCAGGCCCTTGCCCGAGTCCTGGATCTCGATGCCGACACCGTTGGGGACCTCCTTGCCGGAGATGAGCACCGGCTCGGTGGGCGGCGAGTAGCGCGCCGCGTTGTCCAGGAGGTGGGCGAAGATCAGCGTGAGGTGGTCCACGAGGCCGCCGTCGACGCCGAGTTCGGGCAGGTGGCGCACCTGGACGCGGTGGAAGTCCTTGATCCGGCCGATGCCGCCGCGCACCACGCTCAGCAGCCGCTGCGGTTCCTGCCACTGGCGCCCCGGCCGGTCCGATCCGCCGAGGACGCCGATGCTCGCGGCGAGCGAGTCGGCTGGGCCGAGCTCCTGGTCGAGCTCCATCAGGCCGCGGGCGACGGCCGGCAGCCGGCCGTGCTCGCCCTGCATCTCGTGCAGCCGGCCGCGGAGCTTGCTGGTCAGGACGTGGATGCGGTTGCCGATGCTGATGACGGCCTGCTCGGCGGAGGTGGAGCGGTCGAACTCCGCCTCGAGACCGATCAGGGCCGTGCGCAGCAGCTTGCGCAGTTCCGCCTGGAGGTCGGAACTGACCTTCGCGCACTGGTTGACGGTGGGCAGGATGTCGTCGATGGCCTCACCGGAGCGCAGCTTGTCCATCGCGTCGGGAAGCTGCTCGTCGGCGAGCCGGGCGACGGCGGCGAGCTGGTGGGACAGCTGTTCCTGCCAGACCTCGGCCTGGTCGGCGAGCCGGGTCTCGTAGGACGTGGCCTGCTCGGCCAGCCGTTCCTCGTACGCCCGGGACTGGTCGGCGAGCTGCGACTCGTACGTGGCGCTCTGGTCGGTCAGGCGGCGCTCGTAGGTGGTGTGCTGCTCGTTGAGCTGGGACTCCAGGGTGGCGCGGTCGGCGGAGAACTTCCGCTCCAGACCCGCCACATGCTGCTGCCACTGCTGGTTGTGCTCGGCCTGCGTGGTGCGGAAGGAGGCCTCCGCGCGCTGGAGTTGGGCTCGGGTACGCAGCAGCAGGCGTACGCACACGGCGCCGGCGGCCGTCGCGGCGGCACCGGCGACGGCGACGGTTATTCGCTCCGAGCTCATGAACGTGGCGGCAACCGTCCCGCCTCCCAGGCCCAGCGGCATCAACCACCAGCTGTACCAGGCGACAGGGGCCCGCGCCGCCGGTGGCGGAGTGGCGAGTTCCATCTGCATCCTTCGAAGCACACGATCGAACGGGGGGTGTGGATCGCACTCATGAGTACGCACCGCGAGCCGACTGGACGCGATCGCGTCAACTCGCAGCGCCGATCGGAACCCTATCGGGTTTGAACCGCAAAGGATCAAACTCATCCCCTGCCGGAGGTGAGGGTTCGGTCACGCTCCGGAAGAAGGCAACAGATCGACAAATGACTTTGCCCGCCTGAGGAGTTGGGCGTGCACGTGTCAGCGGGCGGCCTGGAACGTGCGGCGGTACGCCTGCGGCGACACCCCGATCGCCGCGCCGAGGTGCTGGCGCAGCGAGGCGCCGGTCGCGAAGCCGACTCGGGCCGCGATCTGGTCGACGGTGAGGTCGCTGGACTCCAGCAGATGCCGGGCCCGTGCCACCCGCTGCTGGATCAGCCAGCGGCCGGGGCTGAGGCCGACCTCGTCGTGGAAGCGCCGCGCGAAGGTGCGGCGGCTCATCCGGGCGTGGCCGGCGAGTTCGGCCAGGGTGAGCGGCTCACCCAGGCGCTCCAGGGCCCAGGCGCGGGTGGCCGCGGTGCTGGCGGCCCCCTCTTCGGGGATTGGCTGTTCGATGTACTGGGCCTGGCCGCCGTCCCTGAACGGCGGGACCACACAGCGGCGGGCGACGGCGTTGGCGAGCCGGCTGCCGTGGTCCTTGCGGACGAGGTGCAGGCAGATGTCCACGCCGGAGGCGGCCCCGGCGGAGGTGAGGAACGGGTGGTCGTCGACGAACAGCACGTCCGGGTCGAGGTCGACGCGCGGGAACATACGGCGGAACCGCTCGGCGACCTGCCAGTGCGTGGTCGCCCGGCGTCCGTCGAGGAGCCCGGCGGCGGCGAGGACGAAGGCGCCGGTGCAGATGGAGACGATGCGGGTGCCGGGGCGGATGAGGGCCAGCGCGGACAGCACGTCGCCGGGCACCTCGTCGGTGAGGTGGTCGGGCGCGATGGGCGCGATCACCACGGTGCCGGCCGTGGCCAGGACCTCGGGGCCGTGTTCCACGGTGACGCCGAAGTCTGCGTTGGTGCGGACCGGTCCGCCGTCGACCGAGCAGGTCAGCACCTCGTACCTGTCGTCGGCCGCGCCGAGGATCCGGCTCGGGATGCCCAGCTCGAAGGGGTACACACCGTCCAGGGCCAGGACCACCACTCGTTCACGCCGCATGGCACGATCCTATCGAATGTTGGCAATCTTGCCATTGGCGGGCGGTGCGTGAGCAGGCACGCTTGATCACCATGACCACACAGAGCACGATGCGAGCCATCAGCCAGGACGTCCTCGGCGGTCCCGAGGTCCTGAAGGAAGTCGAGATCGAGCGCCCGGAACCGCGGCCGAACGAGGTGCTGGTCCGGGTGCGGGCCGCCGGGGTCAACCCGACCGACTGGAAGCACCGCGCCACCGGCGGCTTTCTGGGCGAGCCGCCCTTCGTCCTCGGCTGGGACGTCTCCGGAGTGGTGGAGGCGGTCGGTGTCGGCGTCGCGGCGTTCGCGCCCGGGGACGAGGTCTTCGGCATGCTGCCGTACCCGTTCGGGCACGGATCGCACGCCGAGTACGTGATCGCTCCGGTGCGGGCCCTCACCCGCAAGCCGGCCGGGATCGACCACACCCAGGCGGGCGCGCTGCCGCTGGTGTCGCTCACCGCGTGGCAGGCGCTGGTGGAGCACGCGGGCGTGCGGCCCGGGCAGCGGGTGCTGATCCACGCCGCGGCGGGCGGTGTCGGGCACGTGGCGGTGCAGATCGCCAAGGAGCTCGGGGCGTATGTGATCGGCACGGCGAGCGCGGGCAAGCACGAGTTCCTGCGGGGCATCGGTGTGGACGAGGCGGTGGACTACCGGGAGACGGACTTCGCCGAGGCCGTGAAGGACGTCGATGTCGTCCTGGACACGATCGGCGGTGAGACCTCGCTGCGCTCGCTGCGCGTGCTGCGCCCGGGCGGGGTCGTGGTGTCGATCCTGCCGGGCGGCTCGGACGACTTCTACCGGGAGGCCGAGGGGCTCGGGGTGCGAGCGGTCCGGATGCTGGTCGACGCCGACCGTGCGGGCATGGAGGCGATCGCGGAACTCGCCGCGCGGGGCAAACTCCGCGCCACGATCGCCGGGACGTTCCCGCTGTCGGCCGCGGCCGAGGCCCACGCCTCCGGTGACACGGGCCGCACGACGGGGAAGCTGGTGCTGCTGAACGACTGAGCGGGAGCGGTCGGCCCCTTCGGCGGCGGTGCGCGTTGCGCGTCCCGCGGTGGGGTTGGGTCGGGCGTTGCGCGTTGCGCCTGCCGCTGGGTGGGGGGTCGGGGACGTGTCGGGGGGTGTCCGTCCTCGGAACGGCGCGATGGAGTCGGATGCCGAGTGACTGTCCGTTGACGCGCCAACCGCTGCGGGCGGACACCCCCCGACACGTCCCCTCCCGTGCGTACGCGGCTGCACGCCGTCTTAGCTGCGGGCAGTCGTGCCGCTGGGGCGGCACGGGTGGGCGCAGCGGCACCTCGTCGCGCCGAGTTGCGCAACGCCCCGCCCCCAGCACCTCGCAACGCCGGGCTCCGCACCCAGCACCCCACCGGGTACCTGGAACCGGCCGCCGCCGCTGCGGGCAGTCGTACCGCTGGGGCGATGGGGTCCCCCCCTGATCGGGCGAAGCCGAGAGCTTGGGGGAGGGTGAGCGCAGCGGCGCCCCGCGACGCCGGGCTGCGCGACGCCCCGGCCCCCGCACCCACGCCGAGAGCGCCGGGAAGGCATACCTGCCCGGCCACCCTCGGGTGCCCTGCTGCGCGGAGCTGTCAGAACGCCAGCACCGGCTTGATCGTCTTGCCGGACTTCATGTCCTGGGCCGCACGGTCGATGTCCCCGAAGGGATACGTGCTGATCAGGCGGTGCAGCGGGAGCCGGCCCTCCTTCACCAGCCGGACCAGGGCCGGGATCATGGTCTGCGTCTCGCTGTCGCCGAGGGTCAGTCCCACGATCCGCTTGCCGCCGAGAAGCCCGTTGACGTCCAGGGCGACTTCGGAGCCGAAGGGCGGGGCGCCGACGACCACCAGGGTGCCGCGGGCGGCGAGCGCGTCGACGCCCTGGCGCAGGACGCCGACGTTGCCCGTGGTCTCGACGACACCGTCCGCGCCCTGGCCGCCGGTGATGCCGGTGAGGGCCTCGGCCAGGTCCTCCCGGCTGGTGTCCACGGTGTGCGTGGCCCCCAGCTCCGTCGCCAGCGCGAGGCGTTCGGCGACCCGGTCCACCGCGACGATCCTGGTGGCCGGGGTGAGGGCCGCCGCCATCACCGCGGACAGGCCGACCGCCCCGGAGCCCAGGACGACGACCGTGGCGCCCGTCTCCGGCTTCAGCACGTTCCACACCGCCCCCACGCCGGTCTGCACACCGCAGCCCAGCGGGGCGATGGACGCCAGTGGTACGTCCGGGTCGACCTTGACGACGCTGCGCTCGTCGGCGAGTGCCCGGTCGGCGAAGGAGGACTGACCGAAGAAGTGCCCGCCCAGGGTCTCGCCGTCCCGGCTGATGGTGCCCGTCCCGTCGGCCCGGCTGCCGCCGATCAGGTTCAGCGGAAGCCAGGTCGCGCAGTACGCCGGGTGACCGCCACGGCAGTTGCGGCAGTCGCCGCAGGAGGTGAAGGAGAGCAGGACGTGGTCGCCGGGCGCGACGGAGGTGACGCCGGGGCCGACGTCCTCGACGATGCCCGCGCCCTCGTGGCCCAGGACCCCGGGCAGCGGGAAGGGCAGTCCGCCGCCCGCCACACCGAGGTCGGTGTGGCACAGGCCGGCGGCGACCATGCGGACCAGCACCTCGCCGGCGCCGGGTTCGTCGAGGACGACGTCGGAGAGGGTGAAGGGCGCGCCGCCGGACTCGACGACCGCGGCACGGGTGGTGATGGGCATCGGGTGGGCTCCTTGCGGTGGCTCAGTCGAGCGAGACGACGACGGACTTGACCTTGGTGTAACCGGCGAGGGCCTCGGGCCCGTACTCGCGGCCGTAGCCGGAGTCCTTCACGCCGCCGAAGGGCACGGCGGGGTCGAGCATGGCCCAGTCGTTGATCCACACGATGCCGGCCTGGAGCCGGTCGGCGACCCGGTGGGCGCGGGCGAGATGGCTGGTCTGGACGCCCGAGGCCAGGCCGTAGGGCGTGGAGTTGGCGAGGGCGACGGCCTCGTCCTCGTCGTCGAAGGGCTGGACGGTGAGGACGGGGCCGAAGATCTCCTCCTGGACGACGCGGGAGTCGTTCGACAGGTCGGCGAGGACGGTGGGCTTGTAGTAGTAGCCGCCGTCGAGATCGAGCCGCTCGCCGCCGCAGACGACGCGGGCGCCCTCCTTGCGCGCCAGGGCGACGTACTCCTCGACCTTCTTCAGGTGCTTCTCGGCAGCCATCGGGCCGATGACGGTGGCCGGGTCGCGAGGGTCGCCGACCGGTACGCCGGGGACGGCCTCGGCCAGGATGCCGAGCAGGGTGGGGTACACCGAGCGGGCCACCAGCAGGCGCGGTCCGCCCATGCAGAACTGGCCGGTGTTGAAGACGAAGCCCTTGATGACCGCGCCGACCGCCTTCTCCAGGTCGGCGTCCTCGAAGACGACGTGGGCCGCGTTCCCGCCGAGTTCCATGGTGACGGGCTTGAGGGCCTCGCCGGCGACGCTCGCCACATGGCGGCCGATCGCGGTGGAGCCGGTGAAGGCGACCTTGTCGACACCGCGGTGGCGCAGCAGTGCCTCGCCCGCCACCGGGCCCGCACCCGTCACGACGTTGACCACACCGTCGGGCACGCCCGCTTCCTTCAGGAGCCGCGCCATGTACAGGGCGCTGAGGGGGGTCTCGTCGGCCGGCTTGTGGACGACGGTGTTGCCGGCCGCGAGGGCCGGGCCGAGTTTGGAACCGGCCAGGATCAGCGGGAAGTTGAACGGAGTGATCGCGGCGACCACGCCGAGCGGCTCGCGCTTGGTGTAGGCGAGCGCGTTCATGGGGGTGTCGCGCAGGGCGCCGTCCAGGCTCTGGGCGAGGTTCGCGTAGTACTCGTAGTCGTTGGCCGCGTTGGTGACGTCGACCGCGCCGCACAGGGTGATCGGCTTGCCGACGTCGAGGCTCTCCAGCGCGGCGAGCTCGTCGGCGTTCTCACGGATCAGCCGGGCGACGCGGTGCAGCACCCGGCCACGCTCGCGGCCGCTCAGCCCGGACCAGTCGCCGGCGTCGTAGGCCTCGCGGGCGGCCCGTACGGCCGCGTCGACGTCGGCCGGGCCCGCCTCGGCGACGGTGGTGACGACCGCTCCCCGGGACGGGTCGACCACCTCGGTGCGCGCCCCGTCGGCGGCCTCGCGCCACTGGCCCCCGATGAACAGCTGCCCGGGTTCCCTCTCGAAGGTGGTCATCGCCGCTCCTCAGCATCGTCGCCAAGATTTCAACAATCAGGTTTCCTGTTGGTCCGCAGTCTCTTTACAGACAGGTTTCCTGTCAATGCTCTAGCCTGCGTCCATGCTCGACACACAGGTGACCAAGGCGCCCCCTTCCCTGCTCTACATGGTCAAGCAGGTGGAGCTCGTCGTGCGCTCCCACCTGGACGAACTGGTCAAACCCTCCGGCATCACCGCCCTCCAGTACACCGCGCTGACCGTCCTGGAGCGACACGACGGACTGTCCGCGGCCCAGCTGGCACGCGACTCCTTCGTCACGGCGCAGTCCATCGCGGATCTCGTCCGCTCCCTGGAGGGACGTGGACTGGTCCGCCGGGAGCGCAATCCCCGCAACCGCCGCGAACTGCTGATCCTGCTCACCGACGACGGCCGGGAGCTGCTCGCACGGCACGCCGGGCCGGTCCGCGAACTGGAGGAGCGGATGGTGCGCGACCTCACGGCACACCAGACCGAGCAGTTCCGCCAGGCCCTCGCCAAGGCCTGGCACGCCCTGTCGTAGAACAGGGCGCGCGCCTGGAAGCGCGCCCGCGCTCACCCCCGCTCACATTCCGGCGCGAACCTCGGCCAACTCGCCCACAATTCAAAGACATATGTCAATCGAACATGCTGAAATTCACTCGTTGGGGGGTAACTTGCGGGGTGGGGAACGGTTTTGAGGACCGCGGCCCCTCCCCACGCACGGAGCAGGCTGGAGGCGATCTCGTCGTGCGGCAGGAACCTGCACCGTTCACCCGGCATCTGCGCGTCCGCCACGAGCGGGGGCACACGGTGCTGGAGTTCCGCGGCGACATCGACCTCGCCGCGGCCACGGAGATCGCCCCGCACCTGGACCGGGAGACGAACCGCCCCGCCGCCCGGGTCGTGATCGACCTCAGCGGGATCGAGTTCTTCGACTGCTCGGGTCTGCGGCTGCTGTACCGGGCCAGGAGCCGGGTGCTCGACCGGGACGGGCAACTGCTCCTCGTCTGCGCCCATCCCCTGACGCTCCGCGTCCTGCGGATCACCGGCATGTCCCGGCTGCTGCCGCCGCAGCCGACGCTGGACGCGGCGCTGGGGCAGCCGGAGGCCACCTCCGGACCGGTATGAGTGCGCCTCTGGCGGTGACCGGGCTGCCGGTCCGGCCCCGGCCGGGTGCGCCCTGCGCGCCCCCGGCCACCTCGTGCGGCCCTCAACCGGGCGGTCTGGCAGGGGCATTGGCGGGCATCCGGTCAGTAGGAAGGAGGGCCGTCGCATGACGACTCCCGTCAAGCGCCTCCCCAGGCGCATGCCCGGCTGGGCGAAGGTGGTGGCCGCGCTCGTGCTGGTGCTGGTCGTGTTCTTCGCCGGGATCCGGCTGAGCGTGGTCCCGGGCCTGAAGGACCTGTTCGGCACCGACACCCACGACCGGTCCGGTCCCGCGCTGCTGAAGTCCATCCAGGACATCAGCCGTTACGACGCCGCTTCCGGCAACTTCCAGGTCGTCGTGGACCTGGAGAAGGACGCCAAGTTCCTGCCCGACGCGATCCGCGGCACCCGCACCCTGTACGTCGGCGCGGGCACCGTCGACGCCTACGTCGACCTGGGCAAGGTCGGCGAGAACGACGTGCGCGTCAACGGGGACCGCACGTCCGCCACACTCCGGCTTCCCCACGCCCAACTGGGCAAGCCGGCCCTCGACCCCGACCGCTCCTACGCCGTCTCCAAGCAGCGCGGACTCTTCGACCGCCTCGGGGACCTGTTCTCGGACAACCCGAACGGCGAGCAGGCCGTGCAGAAACTCGCGGTACGGCACATCGGCGACGCGGCGAAGGAGAGCGAACTGACCGCACGCGCCGAGTCGAACACCACGGGCATGCTCGAAGGTCTCCTGCGTTCCCTGGGCTTCACGGAGGTGCGGGTCTCGTACGGCAGCTGACCGTGCGGCGACCCGGCGCCTCGAGTGCCCGGGGCACCGGGGGCGACAGTGGCTGGAACGGTCCGCGGCGGCGGTGTCGCCGCGGACCGCGCGGCATCGTCGCCGCGGCTGCGGGTAACCGCCGTGTCACGCAGCGATGTTGAAGAGTGGAGGACCGAATGGCCGGTGCAGCCTCACGTCTCCGTACCGCGGATTCCGGGAGTGAGCGGCGCCCGCTGCCGCTGCCGCTCCGACTGCTGGCGATGGTGTGCGCCTTCACGTTCATGGTCGCCTTCGCGGTGGTGCTGGCACGGCTGACCCTGCAGCCCTCGCCCGCGTCGGAGGCGCTGACCCACACCAACATGCATCCGGGCCGTTCCCTGAAGGCCTATCTCGACCAGCCGGCGCTGCGCGACGCCGTCCGGCAGATCGGGGGGAACATCCTGCTGGGCGTCCCCTTCGGTGTCCTGGTCCCCGTCGTCGCTCCGCGCGCCCGCGGCATCCTGCGCGTGCTGCTGCTGACCGCCGTCGTGATGCTGCTGGTGGAATTCGCCCAGGGCGCGCTGGTCACCGGCCGCGCCTTCGACATCGACGACGTCATCCTCAACACCAGCGGCGCGCTCATCGGCTACCTGCTCCTGGGCCGGCGGCTGAGCCGAGCGGTGCACGCGCGCAGGCCCCGCGGCGCCCGGAGGGAGAAGAAGCCGTCGGCCGACAGGCCTAGCGCAGCGTCCAGGTGAACTTGTCCCCGCCGACCCAGCGGACCACGTCCGGATCGTCCAGGTCGTGGACCGTGATGCCGAACGCGGCGGCGGCCGCCAGCACGTCGGTGACGGCCCTGGCCTCACCGACGACCTGGCCGTCGATCTCCACGATCCGGAACGGCGGTGTGCCCGGCTGCACCCCGAGCACCATGATCCGCGGCTGGGATATGTACGGGCTCGCGATTTCGGTCATGCATCGAGGGTAGAGCGCAACCGGCGACAGCGCGGCTCCCGGCCGACGGCGAGAGCGACGGCGGGGAGGAAGCTCGCGGGCGCGCTCAGGGGCGGCGCCAGTCGTCGCCCGTCAGGTGCGAGCCGGCCTGCGGGCCCATGCGGAGCATGCCGCCGTCCACGCTCCAGGAGGCGCCGGTGACGTAGGAGGCGTCCGGACCGGCGAGGAAGGCGATGACGGCGGCGACCTCGCGGGCGTCGCCGGGCCGTCCCAGCGGCACTCCGGGGCGGCTCTCGGTGTGCGGGTCGGTGTCCTCCTGCCCGGTCATGGGCGTGGCGATCTCGCCGGGTGCGACGGCGTTGACCGTGATGTGGTACTCGGCGAGTTCGAGCGCCATGACCTGGGTGAGCAGCCCTAGACCGCCCTTGGCCGCGCAGTACGGCGCGGCGCCCACCCGCGGCTGGTGCTCGTGGACGGACGTGACGTTGACGATCCGCCCGCCGTCGCCCTGCCCGATCATCCGCCGGGCGGCCTTCTGCCCGCACAGGAACGGCCCGACGAGATCGACGTCCAGGACCTCGCGCACGTCGGACAGCTCCAGGTCGAGGAACGGCGTCATGGTGCCGGTGCCGGCGTTGTTGACCAGCACGTCGACGCGGCCGAGTCGCTCGCACAGGTCGTCCACGGTGTCGGCGGCCTCGGGCAGCCGGGTGAGGTCCATGCGGGCGACCTCGGCGCGCCGCCCGTGCGCCCGGACCTCCTCGGCGGTCTCCTGGGCTCCCTTCTGGTCGCTGTGCCAGGTGATGCCGACGTCCATGCCCGCCTCGGCGAGGCGCACGGCGGTGGCCCTGCCGATGCCGGAGTCGGCTCCGGTGATCAAGGCGACCTTGCTGCGGGGCGCGCTGGGGGCGGACATGAAGGCCTCCTCGGCAAAGCGGTCGGGACGAGGCATCGCAGTACCCGGGTGCGTACCGGGCAAACCGCCGCCGTACGTCGTGCGGCCCACCGGGTGCTGGGGAACCCTTGAGGTGGAGGTGGCGATGGATCCCGTCGAGGCACTGGACCGGATCGCCTTCCTGCTGGAGCGGTCCCTGGCGCCCACGTACCGCGTGCGCGCCTTCCGTACGGCGTCCCGGGTGCTGCGGGAGCTGGGCGAGGACGAGGTGCGGCAGCGGGCGGACACCGGGTCGCTGGAGTCGCTCAAGGGGGTCGGCCCGAAGACCGCCCAGGTGGTGCGGGAGGCACTGGCCGGCGAGGTGCCCGGCTATCTGCGGAAGCTGGAGGGGGAGGCGCGGGAGCGGCCGGCCGTGCGGGGCGGACAGGAGTTGCGGGCACGCATGCGCGGGGACTGCCATCTGCACTCCGACTGGTCGGACGGCGGCAGCCCGATCGAGGAGATGGGCCGGGCCGCGGCCGCGCTGGGCCACGAGTGGGCGGCGCTGACCGACCACTCGCCGCGGCTGACGGTGGCGCGCGGGCTGTCGCCCGAGCGGTTGCGGGAGCAGCTGGACGTAGTGGCGGAGCTGAACGAGACCTGGGCGCCGTTCCGGCTGCTGACCGGCATCGAGTGCGACATCCTCGAGGACGGCTCACTCGACCAGGAGCCGGAGCTGCT
Organism: Streptomyces djakartensis; assembly: GCF_014651075.1. Taxonomy (GTDB): domain Bacteria; phylum Actinomycetota; class Actinomycetes; order Streptomycetales; family Streptomycetaceae; genus Streptomyces; species Streptomyces djakartensis. Next base: position 90,263 of record NZ_BMWE01000002.1, read on the forward strand.
GGAGCGGCTCGACGTCGTGGTGGTGTCCGTGCATTCCAAACTGCGCATGGACGCCCGCTCCATGACCCGGCGGATGGTGGCGGCGGTCCGCGATCCGCACTCCGACGTGCTCGGGCACTGCACGGGCCGGCTGCTGACCGGCCGGGGACGGCCCGAGTCGGAGTTCGACGCGGACGAGGTCTTCGCGGCGTGCGCGGAGACGGGCACGGCCCTGGAGATCAACAGCCGGCCGGAGCGGCTCGACCCGCCGCGGCGGCTGCTGCGCCGGGCCGTGGAGGCGGGTGTGCTGTTCTCCATCGACACCGACGCGCACGCGCCGGGGCAGCTGGACTGGCAGATCAACGGGTGCGCGCGGGCACAGGAGTGCGGGGTGCCGCCCGAGCGGGTGGTGACCACGTGGTCCCTTCCGGAGCTGCTGGCCTGGACCCGCGAGCGGCGGGTGCCGTCGGGCGTGACCGGCGGCTGAGGTGGTACCCGGGCGGGCAGGCCGAAGCGAGAAAGGGATCACACGCATGGCACAAGCGGAACGGGCGGCGGTGTTCGACGTCGACGGCACGCTGGTCGACACCAACCATCTGCATGTGGTGGCGTGGTGGGAGGCCTTCCGGCAGGCGGGTCACGACGTGCCGATGCACGCCATCCACCGGGCGGTGGGCCTGCCGTCCACCGACCTCGTCGCCCATCTGCTGGGCGACGACCGCGACACCGGCCAGGACGCCGACATCAGCGCCGGGCACAAGGCGCTGTACGGGCAGTACTTCGACCGGCTGCCCGCGTTGCCGGATGCCGGGCCGCTGCTGCGCCGTCTGCACCGCGAGGGCTGGGCGGTGGTGCTGGCCACCTCGGCGGGCGGCGCGGAGCTGAGCGCGTTGCGCCGGGCGATCGACGCGGACGACGCCATCACCGCCACGGCAAGCGCCGACGACGTCGACGCGGGCAAGCCCGCGCCCGAACCCGTCGAGCACGCCCTGGAGCTGGCCGGGGTGCCGGCGGAGCGGGCGGTGTTCGTCGGTGACACCGTGTGGGACATGCGGGCGGGCAGCCGTGCCGGGGTGCGCTGTGTGGGCGTGCTGTGCGGCGGCATTCCGCGCACCGACCTGGAGAAGTCCGGCGCGGACGCCGTCTACGCCGATCCAGCGCACCTCATGTCGTCGCTGCGTGACAGCCCGCTGGCATGAGCCGGAGTGAAACGTCCTGTCAGACGGATACCCGCAGCGCATGACGCGTGTGACGAGTGAGGAAGCGGTGACGGACGACTCCTACCCGGCCGGGCGAACGGCCCGGGAGACGAGTCCCGAGAAGGCGGCGGACCGCCGGACGACGAGAAGTACGGAGCCTGACCATGCGGCGGACGGCCGGGCCGGTGCCGAGGGGCCGCAGGAGGGTATGACCGGCCCGGGGCGGGGAGTTCGCGTGGCGCGGCCGGTGGACGCCGTGCGGCGCGAGGCGCGGAGCGTCGCGGATGCCGCCCGGGCCGCCTGGCGTGGGCCGGGGCGGCAGCGGGACCTGCTCGTGCAGTCGCTGAAGGCCGCCGCCGCGGCGGTGCTCGCCTGGCTGGTGGGTGGCGTGTGGATGGGAGACCCGCTGGCGCTGATGGCGCCGTGGGTGGCGCTGGTGATGGTGCAGGCCACCGTCTACAGCTCGGTGCTGACGGGGGCACGGCAGTTCGGGGCGATCTGCGTCGGCACCGTGCTCGCCTCGGCGGCGGGGGCCGTCACCGGCGACACGACAGGGGCGCTGGCCCTCTCCGTTCCGGTGCTGATGCTGCTCGCGAACTGGCCCCGCTTCGGCGACCAGGGCATCTACGCGGCGACCACGGCGCTGTTCACCCTCACCGCGGGCTCCGTGACCATGTCGAGCGTCGGGCACCGTGTGGGGCAGGCCGCGCTCGGTGCCGTCATCGGCGTCGCCGTCAACGCGTTCGTCCTGCCGCCGGTCCATCTGCGGGACGTCCGGGAGAACCTGGCGGGCCTCGCCCGGGGGTCGGGGGAGGTACTGCGCTCTGTCGCGGGGGACCTGCGCGAGGGCGAGTGGGACGCGCAGACCGCCGCCGGCTGGGTGAGCGCCGCGGCGCGGCTGGACCACCGCCTGAAGGCGTTGCGGTCGGCGCGCGGCTGGAGCCAGGAGAGCCTGCGCCTGACCTACGGCCCACTGCGCACCCTGCACCGCGTTTCGTCCATGCCGCTGCCGCCCACCGACGAGGACGAACGCTGGAGCCGCGTCACCGGGCACGTCACCGCCCTGACCAGGGCCCTGGCGGTGGCCGTGGACGACAAGCGGACGTCGGCCCCGCCCGAGGGCCCGGCGCTGCGCACGTACGCGGAGCTGCTGGATCTGATCGGGGACGTCTGCCTCAGGGAGGCCGATTGCCTGCTGAAGGGCAGCACGGCCCCCTGCCGTGACGGCGAGCTGGACAAGAACGTGCAGGAGCTGCACGAGCAGTTGCAGGAGAAGCTTCGCGAGCACGCCGGGCAGGGAGCCGCCCGGACCGCGGTGCTCGGCACGCTGCTGCTCCAGGCCGAGAACCTGTGGGCCGAAACCGTCCTCGACCACGGGGACCACGGACACCAGGAGCAGTGACGCACGTCACCGCGAAGAGGCCCCTGGCCTGGAACACCCAAGAGTGGTTCTCCGTTGAACTACCCGTGGGTGCGGATGGGACAGTGTCCCCGGGCCTCACCATTCGCCCACAGGGACGATCGTTCGGCTGAAGCCCTGTGGAGCCTTTCGCCGAGAGGCGACCGCCCTCCGCGCCCGCCCTCCAAGCCGCCCCGGCCGTGATCCCCCCCATCCGGCCGGGGCCTTCTCGTGCGCCGGCCATCCGCTGCACGCGCGCGAACCGGGTACTCGGTCGACTCCCGAGGACGGGTACGACGGAGAGGAGCCGAAGGTGAGCAGCACAGTGGGCAAGAGGATCGTCGTCACGGGCGCCACCGGCAACGTGGGCACCAGTGTGGTGCGCCTTCTCTCGGAGGACCCGGAGGTCGCCTCCGTCCTGGGCCTGTCCCGGCGGATCCCCGACTGGTCGCCGCCGAAGACGGACTGGGCGGCGGTCGACCTGGCCTCCGAACAGTCCGGTCTGGCCGAGCGGTTCGCGGACGCGGACGCGGTGGTCCATCTGGCGTGGGCTTTCCAGCCGACGCACGACCCGGCGGCGACCTGGCGCACCAATGTGCTGGGCAGCATCCGGGTTTTCGAGGCGGTGGCCGCCGCCGGCGTACCGGCGCTGGTGCACGCCTCGTCGGTGGGGGCGTACTCCCCGGGCCCGAAGGACCGGGCGGTGGACGAGTCATGGCCGACGCACGGCTGGCCGGACGCCGCCTACTGCCGGGAGAAGGCCTACCTGGAGCGGGCGCTGGACACGTTCGAGCGCGACCACCCCGCCACGCGGGTGGTGCGGATGCGGCCCGCCTTCCTCTTCAAGTGGGAGTCGGCGAGCGAACAGCGCCGGATCTTCGGCGGCCGGTTCCTGCCCGGCCCGCTGGCCCGCCCGGAGCTGTTGCCCTTCCTGCCCGACATCCCGGGACTTCGGGTGCAGGCCCTGCACACGGACGACGCGGCGAACGCGTACCGGCTGGCCGTGCACTCCGAGGCCCGAGGTGCCTTCAACCTGGCGGCCGGGGAGACGGTCGACGCGCGGCTGCTGGGTGAGATGCTCGGCGCCCGCCCGGTGCGGGTCCCGCGCACCGCGGCGCGTTCGGCGATCGCCGCCGCCTGGGGCCTGCACCTGCTGCCCGCGTCCCCGCATCTGTTCGACGCGGTGCTGCGCCTGCCCCTGATGGACTGCGACCGCGCGGTCAGGGAGCTCGGCTGGCGGCCGGAGCACACGGCGACGGCGGTGCTGGAGGAGTTCCTGGAGGGGCTCCAGCAGGGCGGGGGCGCGCGGACGGCACCGATGCGAGGACGCAAGGTGGGCTGACCGCACCGCCGACCGGGCCGAGTGGCACAGCGAAAGCCCCCGAACATGGCCGATGGCCGCAGCCGACCCCCACAGCCGGCTGCGGCCATCGGCGTTCAAGGAACCGACGCGCCGGGGGCGCTCAGTCGGCCGGCTCGTCCGGCACCGGATGCTCCGGGTGCACCCCTCCCTGCCGCGGCGCCCCCTGCCGGCCCGTCCCCGCCTCGTCCGTGTCGGGGACGTCGTCGGCGGGCTTCGCGTCCCCGGCCCCGTCCTCGTCCTCGTCGCGCTCATCCGTCTTGTCGTTCTTGCCGGTGCCCGTGAAGCGCGGGGCGACCTCCCACGGGTCCTCGCCGACGTCGGCCTGCTGGTCCGGCATGTCCCGCGGGACGGGGTCACCGTTCTCGCCGGGTCCTTCGAGGCGGTGGTCGGTCACGGCGTACTCCTTCCGGTCGTCCGTGCGCCGCGCGAGTACCTCCGCCGTGACCTGCGAAACCTCAGCGCGGCCCCGGATGCGCCGAGCGGGCGCTAACCCCCGGTAACCGCCTCGATCTCGTCCAGGGCGGTCACCAGTTCCGGGTCCACCCTTTCCCGCACCCACCGCAGGTGCTCCTCACCGGCCTCGCGCGGAACCGTCTCGGTGAGCATGATCAGGTACAGATAGGCGCGATACAGGGCGTAGCGCAGGCGGGCCGGCGTGTCGAAGACGGCCCGGCCGCCGGCCTCCCGGTAACCCGCCAGGAACGCCTCGTCCGTGCGGATGTCGCCCAGCAGCGCCAGGGAGACGAACTCGGCGAGGGGGTCGCCCCAGAACATGCGTTCCCCGTCGATGAGCCCGCCGATGCGAGGCCCGCCGGCCGTGCGGTCGATCAGGATGTTGCCCGGCCAGAGGTCGAAGTGGACGAGGCGGGGGACGGTGACCTCGTCGAGGGCGCCGTACGCCGAGGCGGCGGTACGGGCCACCGCGTCGACGGGCCGGGGCAGCCGGGGGTTGTAGCGCCGGGCGTCGTCGAGGACGGCGTCGAACATCGTGGTGAACGCCGTCCGCCAGTCGGGGGCGAGCGGGCCGAGGGCGCCGGAGGGGTAGCCGAAGCCGGTGCCCGTCACGTCGTGCAGACGGGCCGTCCGGCGCCCCAGCTCCGCACGCAGCGCGCGCTGTTCGCCGTCGGTGAGCGTGTCGTCCCAGACCTCGCCCGGGCAGGCCGTCATCAGCAGGAAGCCGTCGCCCACGGACACCAGCCGGGGGGCGGGGACCCCGGCGGCGGCGGCCGAACGGTAGAACTCGGCCTCCGAGACGAGCAGTCTGCGTTCGTGCCGCATGCCGGGGGTGGCGGCCGCGGGCGGGATCTTCAGTACGTAGCGGTCGCCGTCGGTGAGGCGGAGTTCCTCGACGGTGTTGTAGGTGCCGCCGGTCAGCGGCCGGAGGCGGGCGAGGCGGCCGGGGTCCAGGCCCGCCTCCCGAAGGACGTGCCGGGCCCGTTCCCAGGAGTCCACCACCGTGCGCCCACCCCTCCCCTGCGGTCAGCCGGCCGCGTACACGTCCTCGACGTAACGCCCGTCCGCGACGAGTGCGTCGAGCCACTGCTCGGCGGCCGCCCCGTCGGTGCCCGGCGTGTGCTTGAGGTACAGGGTACGGAAGGCCTCCCGCACCCCGGGCGCCATCCGGGAGCCGTCGCCGCAGACGTACACGCGCGCGCCGGTTTCCAGCAGCGCCCAGACCTCCTCGGCCTCGGCGGCGATGCGGTGCTGCACGAACCGCACCTCGCCCTCGGGCGTCTCGCTGAAGGCGGGGCGCAGGGACACGGCCCCGGCGGCCTCGGCGGCGCGCAGTTCGTCGGCGTGCAGGAAGTCGGCGTCGGGCGCGTCGCAGCCGAAGTAGCAGAGGGCCGGGGGCAGTTCGGCGCCCGCCGCCAGGGCCGCCGTGCGGTCGGCGATGGCGCCGCGGAACGGGGCGAGACCGGTGCCCGCGGCGATCATGACGACTGGCGTGGAGCCGCCGGTGGCGTCGATGCGGAAGGCCTCCCGGCACGGCTGCACCCGCGCGTACACCGTGTCGCCGGTCCCCAGCGCCGCCAGGTGTCCGGACCCGGTGCCCCGGTAGACGCCCTTGCCGGAGCGGGCGGGGGCCTCCAGAAGGGAGACCATCAGGTCCACGTGGCCGGGGTCGACGGCGGGCGAGGACGAGATGGAGTAGTGGCGGGGACGCAGCGGCGTGAGCAGGTCGAGCAGACGCGGCCAGTCCAGGGCGCCCCGCAGGGCCGGGTAATCCTCGAGGATTTCCACGAGGGTGCGCGGGTCGTCGGTGAGGGCGGCCAGGGCCGTGCGCTCCGGCGGGCACGGGTTGGCGGCGGCGAGCGCGGCGAGCTGCCCGGCGCTCGGACGCTCCTGGAGCTCCACGTGGTGGGTGAGGAGCTGCCGTACCGTCACGGGGCGGTCGACGGCGATGCCGTCGCGGCGGGGGCGGGTGGCGCGGATGTCCAGCACGGTGTCGAGGTCGGCGCCGAGCGCGGCGGCGGCGCGGGCGACGAGGGCCGGGTCGTTGGCGGGCAGCACGGTGAGGTGGTCGGCCGTGCGGTAGGTGACGCCGGCCGGCAGCGCGACGCGGACGAAGCGCTTGCGGCGGGCGTAGCCGGGCGCGGTGAGGTCGCGGGCCTCGGTGACCCGCATGGGGACGAGTTGGTGCCGTTCGGCGAGGGCGTCCAGCGGACCGCCGGTCAGGGTGCGGACCTCGTAGGCGGTCGTGGGTCCGCCGGTGTCCGGAGTGGTGGCGTCGGGGTCGCCGTACCGTTCCAGGAGGGCGGTGCGCAGGGCCGTCGTGAACTCGCGGACGGTGCCGGTGAGGTCGCCGGAGGCGTCGGCGGCGGCCCGGTCGAGCAGCCGGGCGGCGCCGGACTCGGCGAGCCGTTCGTCGATCCGGGTGGGGACGTGCTGGTAGGTGGCGGCCCAGTTGCGGTCGCCGACGCCGAGCACGACGTACGTCACGCCGGACAGGTCGCGGGTCTCCTCCAGCCGGGCGGCGAAGGCGGTGGCGTCGTCGGTGGGGCGCCCGTTGTAGGAGGCGGCCGTGATGACGACGGGCCGGTCGGTGGGCAGCCCGCCGGCGTAGGCGTCCAGGGGCGCCACCTCGGTCTCGCAGCCCACGGCGGCGGCCTCGTCGGCGAGCCGGCCGGCGAAGTCGCGGCAGGTGCCGTAGTTGCTGCCGTGCAGGAAGAGGGCGGCGGTGCCGGTGCGGACGCGGGCGGGCAGTCCCTGAGGCGCGGCCGACGGGGAGTCCTTGACCGGGGCGGCGCCGGGCAGCGGCGGGTGGACACGGTCGGCGGATGTGCGCGGGGTCAGGGCGAGGGTGAAGCCCTCGGGCTTGAGGGTGAGGGTCTCCTTGACGTCGAGCCGGTAGCCGGCGTGGTCGCGCAGCCGGTAGCGGTGGACGAGCATGGCCAGCAGCATGGTGGCCTCGTGCAGCGCGAACTGCCGTCCGATGCAGGCGCGTTCTCCGGTGCCGAACGGCTTGAAGGCGTGCACCGGGCGCCGCGCCTCCGCCTCGGGCGTGAAGCGGGAGGGGTCGAACAGCTCGGGATTGTCGCCCCAGACGGGCTGCCGGTGCAGCATCGGGGTGAGCACCAGGGCGGCCTGCCCGGCGCGCAGCGGGATGCGGCCGCCGAGCAGTGTGTCCTCGCGGGCCTCCCGGGAGAACACGGCGGCCGTCGGCCACAGCCGGAGCGCCTCGTTGAGTACCTGGCGGGTGTAGGTCAGCCGGCCGACCTCGTCGTACGTCGGATCGACGTCCGCCACGTCGCCCCACAGCTCGTCGACCTCGCGCTGCACCAGCCGGAGCGCGGTGGGGTGCTTGGCGAGGTAGTACAGCGCGAAGGACATGGCGCCGGAGGTGGTCTCGTGGCCGGCGATCAGGAAGGTGATGACCTGGTTGCGGATGTTGGCGGTGTCGAGCCTGCTGCCGTCGGCCGGGTGTTCGGCGGTGAGCATCAGGCCGAGCAGGTCGTCGGCCTGCCTCTGGCCGCTGCCGGTGCGGGCGGCGATGACGTCGTCGACCACCTGGGCGAGGTAGGCGGAGTCGGTCCGGAAGGCCGCGTCCGCCGCCGAGTAGTCCTTGCCCGGGACGCGCGCCAGGCGGGTCATGCTCCACTCCAGGCAGCGGACCATCGACTCGACGAAGGGGTGCGGCTCGGACCGCTCGAAGGAGCCGAAGTCGTAGCCGAACCCGGCCAGTCCGATGGTGTCGAGCGTCATGCGGGTCATGTCGCCGGGCACGTCGACGGGCGCTCCGGCGCGGGCGTCGCGGTCCCAGGACGCGATGAGCCGGCGGGCCACCTTCAGCATCACGGGGTGGTAGGTCCGCATGGAGCCGAGCGCGAAGGCGGGCATGAGGATGTCGTGCGCCCTGGCCCAGTTGGGCTCGTCGTTGTACGCGGTGAACAGGCCGTCGGCGGCGAACTCCCGCACGTTCTGAAGGCCCGGGCCGATGTGCTTGGCGAACCGCTGCTCGTCCGCGAGTTCGGCCACGAGGTCGAGGTCGCCCACGAACAGCGTGTCGCGCCCGTACAGCCTCCGGAGGAACACGGGCCCGTGCTCGCGCATGAGATCCATGGCCTGCTGGATGGGCGTGGCGCCGGGGCCGGTGGCGGAGATGTCGGCGACGGGGACGCCGGGGAGGGACGGTGCGGGCCGGGGAGCCTGTGCGGTGGGGCGCATGACGCGGCAACTGCCTTTCGCGGTACGGGAGTACTCCGGTCCAGCGTGATCCACGGGGCCCGGCCGGCCGTACGGCGGCCCTACATGATTCTGTAGTGCGCGCACATGCTTCGCCCTTGCGTACGGCGCCCCGGCATGGCAGGGAGGAACTCGTGGAGCAGGCCCGGCAGGAGGCCGTGACGTGGCGCAACCGCGCGCTGCTGCTGTTCGACCGGGTCGCGATGCCGGTCGCGGTGTGCGACGTGTACGGGGCGGTGCTGCTCGCCAACCCGGCGATGGCCGCGGAGTGCGGTACGACGCCGGGGCGGCTGCGCGGCCGTGACGTGCTGGAGCTGTTCTGCCCCAGCGAGGCCACCCAGGTGGAGCGCATCGCCCAGGCGCTGCGCCTGCGGCACCGCTCGCGCTACCAGGTCTCGGTGCGCTGGCGGGCCCCCGACGGCACGGAGCGCTACGGCGAACTGACGGCGGACCCGGTGAGTGACACGGTGGAGGACACGCCGGCGCTGCTGGTGATGCTGCGGGTGGACGGCGAGCGCCGGCCCGGTTGCGCACCGCCCACGGAACGGGCCCGGGTCACACCGATGGAGGCCCGCGTCCTGGCCCTGCTGGCCTCCGGCGCCACCACGGCCCGCGCGTCCCGGGAAACCGGCCTCACGCCCGACGGCGTCACCTACCACCTGCGCCGTCTTTCGTCCCGTTGGCGCGCCGCCAACCGCACGGAACTGGTGGCCCGGGCCTACGCACTGGGTGTCCTGACGCCCGGGGTGTGGCCGCCGGAGGTGTCGGGGGCGGAGTAGGCCTTGGCGCGGTGCCGCCCGTGCCGTCGTGACGTGCCGTCCGGAAAATCCACTGGCTCCCCCTCGCCGGCCCTTCTAGCCTGTCCCAGAAACCTAGGGCCCCTAGGTTTCGGTGACGACCAGGAGCCCTCCCATGAGATCACTCACCGAACCGGACATCCGCAACTCGTTCATCAACTGCTCCAAGGGCGAGGCCAAGCGTCTGGCCGTCCCCCGCGACCTCGCCGAGCGTCCGTGGGACGACCTCGACTTCCTCGGGTGGCGCGATCCGGGGGCGCCCGATCGCAGCTATCTGGTCGTCGAGCGGGAGGGGCGGCTCGTCGGGGTGGCGATGCGGTTCCAGGCCGCGCAGCGCGGCTTCCTGCACCGCAGCATGTGTTCGCTGTGCCTGACGACGCACCCGCGGGGCGGTGTGTCGCTGATGACCGCGCGGAAGGCGGGGGCGGCCGGCCGCGAGGGCAACTCCGTCGGGGCGTACATGTGCACCGACCTCGCCTGCTCCCTCTACGTACGCGGGAAGAAGACGCCGGAGACCGGGGCCCGCTTCGAGGAGAGCCTCACGCTCCAGGAGCAGATCGAGCGGACCCTGGGCAATCTGGGCGCCTTCCTCGACAAGGTGTCCGCCTGAGGACCCCTCGGTCGCCCCGTCCGTCCCCTGGCGTTAACTTCCTTCATGGATGCTTTCGAGCCAGGGGAAGGGGAACAGGCCGAGGATGCGAGAGGTACGTGAGTGGACGGCGCCCGCCCTGAGGATCCTGCGCAAACACCGGGATCCGGTGGTCGTCCAGACCGTGCGGTCCGCCACGGCGGCGACGATCGCGTACGTCATCGCGCTGCGGCTGAGCCCCGAGAAGGCGCCCCTCACCGCTCCCCTGACGGCGCTGCTGGTCGTCCAGGTGACGCTGTACGCCACGCTCACCAACGGGTTCCGCCGGGTGAACGCCGTGGTGACCGGGGTCCTGCTCGCCATCGCGTTCAGTCTGCTGGTGGGCCTGACCTGGTGGAGCCTGGCACTGCTCCTCGTGGCCTCGCTGGCCGTGGGACGGCTGGTGCGGGTGGAGGAGTACGTGCCCGAGGTCGCGATCAGCGCCATGCTGGTCCTCGGAGTCACCACCGTCGGGAACACCGCGTGGGCCCGGGTCGTGGAGACGCTGATCGGCGCGACCGTCGGGCTCGCCTGCAATCTGCTGCTGGCCCCGCCCGTGTGGGTGGAGGAGGCGGGCGAGTCGATCGACGGGCTGGCGCGCCGGCTGCGGCAACTGATGCTGCGCATGGGCGAGGAGGCCGCCGGCGGCACGCCCGTGAACCGTGCGGAGGAGCGGCTGTACGAGGCGCGGCGTCTGGACCACGACATCGTCGAGGTGGACGCGGCGCTCAGGCAGGCCGAGGACAGCCTGCGGCTCAACCCGCGGGTCCGGGACAGCCTGCTGCACCGGGTGGTGCTGCGTACCGGCCTGGACACGCTGGAGATCTGCACGGTCGTCCTTCGCGTGCTCGCCCGCTCCTTCACGGACCTCGCCAAGGAGCGCGAACCGGAGCCGCTGTTCGAGGACGAGACGGGCGCCGTGCTGCAGCAGCTGCTGTCCGAGATCGCCGACGCCGTGGTGAGTTTCGCGGTGCTGGTGACCACTCATCTCAGCGAGAGCGCGGAGTCGGCGGAGGAACGTCTCGCCACGGAACTGCGCACCGCGGCGGGCACCCGCGACAAGCTGGCCGCGCTGCTGCGCGAGGACGCCCGGCGCGAGACGCGGCACTGGCAGTTGCTCGGCGCCGTACTGACGGAGGTCAACCGGATCCTCGACGAGCTCGACACCGAGCACCGCTCCCGGCGCCTGCTCGAGGAACTCGACCGTGTGTCGAGTGAGCAGCGCGCCCGGATGCCGCGCCTGACACGGCTGCGTGAGCGCCTCGGCGTCCAGGAGCAGATGTGGCGCAGCCGTGCCGGGTTCGGCGGGCGTTCCCACTGAGGCGGCACCCGCGTGCGACCCCGCCCGGGCGTTGCATCACGTGCAACGCCCGGTGCCTGCCTTGCACCCGGTGGTGATCCACGCCATGGTGGCTGTCGCGACGGGGACGAGGGACGACCTGAGGGGCGACATGAGCGGTGACGGCTGGAGCAGGCGCCGGTTCGTGGGCGTACTGGCGGCAGGGGCCGGCGCGGCGACGCTCCCGGCCTGCGACGACTCGCCCGCCCCCACGCCCCCGACGGCTCCGGCGGCCCCCGAGGCGAGCGGGAGCCCGTCCCGGGAGGCCCGGCGCCCGTCCGGGCCGCATCCCCTCTATCTCGGCACCTACACCTCCGTCGACGGTGGCGGCAAGGGCATCGGCCTGGCCACGTACGACACGGCGACGGGGCGCATCGTCGGCACCGGCACCCTCGGCGGCGTCGGCGACCCGTCGTACCTCGCCATCCACCCGGACCGGCGCACGCTGTACGCGGTGAACGAGCGCGAGGACGGTGCCGTGACCGCCGTCCGGCTGTCCGACCGGAAGATCCTGGGCAGCCGGAGCACCGGTGGCGCGGCCCCCTGCCACCTGTCGGTGCATCCGGGCGGGCGCTGGCTGCTCAGCGCCGGCTACGGCTCCGGCGACGTGGCCGTGCACCCCATCGAGCCGACGGGCGCCCTCGGCGAGCGCACCGACCTCGTCCGGCACTCCCGTCCGGCGCCCGGACCGGGGCAGCAGGGCCCGCACGCGCACCAGATCATCACCAGCCCGGACGGGGGCCATGTGCTCGCCGTCGACCTGGGTACGGACACCGTCTACACGTACCGGCTCGACGACAGAGCCGGCACGCTCCAGGAGGTCGCGCAGGCGCGGACGCGGCCGGGCGCCGGTCCGCGCCACCTCACGTTCCACCCCGGCGGCCGGTTCGCCTACCTCGCCAACGAGGTGGACAACACGGTGGCGGTCTGCGCGTACGATCCGGCCTCCGGCCGCGTGAGCGTGGGCGAGCCGCAGTCCACCGGCACGGGTCCCGGCACGAGTTACCCGGCGCAGGTCCTGGTGACCGCGAACGGCCGCTACGCCTATCTCGCCAACCGCGGCCACAACAGCCTCACGCGCTATGCCGTCGAGGCCGAGGGCGCGAAACTCAGGCTGCTGGACACCGTTGCGGTAGGCGGTGACTTCCCACGCCAGATCGCGTTCTCGCCGGAGGGCACGCTGCTGTTCGCCGCGAACCAGAAGTCCGGCACCGTGACCGTCTTCCGGGTGGATGAGCGCAGCGGGGCGCTGCGCCGCGCGGGCGAACCGTTCCCCTCACCGGTCGCCGTCTGTGCGCTGCCGCTGTAGGGCCCGGGGGCAGGAGGCGGCGGCCGCCTGGCCGAGCAGGGCGTGCATGCGCTCGGTGAGCTGCGCGATGTCGTCGGCGGGCGTGTGGAAGGCCAGCCGTACGTCGCCGTGGGCGCGGGCGCGTTCGATGCGCAGCGTCAGTCCGTGCCGGTCGACGGCGAGCGGCCGGACCCGCACGGCGCCGTGCAGGCTGCCGGAGTCGACGAGCCGGGTGAGCCGCTCGACCGCGTCGGCGTGGCAGTCGGCCAGGTGGGTCAGCAGCCGGGACTCGGCCGTGGTGAGCGGATCGGGTACGGCGGCGGCGAACTCCCCGGGGTCCACTACGACGGTCCCGGACGGCTGCCGCAGCACCACGCGGGTGGGCGTGAAGGCGAGCCTCTCCCCTCGGGCGGCGAACCAGCCCGCGAGCCACAGCCGCGCGCGGATCCGGTCGCGCACGGGGACGGGGGCCACGTCGGCGAACTCCAGCACCGCGGACGGCTCGCCGCGGGGCGCGCAGATCGCGGCGGCGGCCAGCGCGCTGTCCTCGGGCACATCGACGAGGACCCTGCCGTCCTCGGTCACCGTGTGGGCGCCGGCCAGCTCCTCGCGCGTGCCCTCCGCGGTGACCGAGCAGGACCACGCGGCGGCGAGCACCGAGCGCGCCCGCTCCGCCGCGGCAGGGGCCGCCGTCCAGCTGTGGCTGTCGTCACCCATCCCAGACCTCCTTAGGTAAGCCTTGCCTAACCTATCGGAGATCGGAGTGCGCGCCAACCAGGTCACATGATCTTTACGAGTCCTTTCAGGGAGTGAGCGCGCCCAGCAGGGCGCGTGCGCACAGGTCGCGCACCTGTTCCCGGCTCAACTCCGTGCCGCGCAGCCACTCCAGACAGACGGACGTGGTGAACGCCAGCCAGCCGCGCACGGCGAGCCGCACCTCCGGCCGCGTCTCGAAGGCCGGGCCGAACTCGGGGTCCCCGGCCAGCGCCGCGACGATCTGCCGCTCCTGGGCACCCAGGGCCCGCTGGTAGACCCGTCGCACCGCCTGGTCCCCCGCGGCGTCGGCACGGTGAAAGGCGCGGTAGCCGTGCGCATGGGCCTCCACGTACTCCAGGAAGCTGTCGAGACCGACCGCGAGCTGCTCGCGCACCGGGACACCGGGCACCGCCGCCGTCATGCGCAGCATCCGCTCGCTCTCGCGCTCCACGACCGCGGCGAAGAAGTCCCGCTTGGTCGGGAAGTAGTGGTACAGCAGCCCGCGCGACACCCCGGCGATCTCGGCGACCTGCTCGATCCACACATCGTCGTACGGGTTCTCCGAGAACAGCCGCTCGCCGACCGACAGAAGCTGCTCCCGGCGCTCCTCGGTGCTGAGCCGGCGGCGCGTCCGCCCGCCCTGGTTCGCGGCCATGCCCGCACTTTACTTGACGCCGGTTCAACAACGGGACCAGACTGAAACGCGCTATTGAACCCACGTACAACACGTGCGAACGCGCCGTTGGGCCAAGACCGTTGGATCAAGGGAGATCGCGTCATGACGCAGGCGCCGACACGGGCCGTGGGGCCCAAGGGGTTCCGGAGCGCCGAGCTGGGCTGGCCGGAGCTGGACCGCATTCCGCATCCGCCGCGCCGGGTCCCCTTCCTCGGTGACGTGCTGGGCGTGAACCGGCACACTCCCCTGCAGGACACGCTGCGCTACGCCCGCCGGCTGGGGCCGGTCTTCCGGCGGAAGGCCTTCGGCAAGGAGTTCGTGTTCGTGTGGGGCGCCCGGCACACGGCCGACCTCGCGGACGAGTCGCGGTTCGCCAAGCACGTGGGGCTCGGCATCGCCAACCTGCGGCCGGTCGCCGGGGACGGTCTGTTCACGGCGTACAACCACGAGCCGAACTGGCAGCTGGCGCACGATGTGCTCGCCCCCGGGTTCAGCCGCGAGGCCATGGCCGGGTACCACCCGATGATGCTGGCGGCCGCCCGGCGGCTGACGGAGCACTGGGACCGGGCGGCCGAGGCGGGCCGAGCGGTGGACGTGTCCGGTGACATGACCAAGCTGACCCTGGAGACGATCGCGCGAACCGGCTTCGGCCACGACTTCGGGTCGTTCGAACGGCCCCGGCCGCATCCCTTCGTGACCGCCATGATCGGCACGCTGACCTATGCGCAGCGGCTCAACACGGTGCCGTTCCCGCTGGCTCCGCTGCTGCTGCGGAGCGCGAGCCGCCGCAACGCGGCCGACATCGCCTTCCTCAACCGCACGGTGGACGAGCTGGTCCGGGCCCGGCGCGCCGACGGCGGCGGGCAGGGGGACCTGCTCGACCGGATGCTGGAGACGGCGCACCCCGAGACGGGGGAACGGCTGGCGGCTCAGAACGTCCGCCGCCAGGTCATCACCTTCCTCGTCGCCGGCCATGAGACGACGTCGGGCGCGCTCTCCTTCGCCCTGCACTACCTCGCCCGGGACCCCGGCGTCGCGGCCCGGGCCCGCGCCGAGGTGGACCGCGTGTGGGGTGACACGGCGGAGCCCGCCTATGAGCAGGTGGCCAGGCTGCGCTACGTCCGCCGGGTGCTCGACGAGTCCCTGCGGCTGTGGCCCACCGCGCCCGCCTTCGCCCGGGAGGCGCGTCAGGACACGGTCCTGGCCGGGGAGCACCCCATGCGGCGCGGGGCGTGGGCGCTGGTGCTGACGCCGATGCTGCACCGGGATCCCGAGGCGTGGGGCGCGGACGCCGAACGGTTCGACCCGGACCGTTTCGAGGCGCCGGCCGTGCGGTCCCGGGCCCCGCACACCTTCAAGCCGTTCGGGACCGGCGCGCGGGCCTGCATCGGGCGCCAGTTCGCCCTCCACGAGGCGACGCTGGTGCTCGGCCTGCTGCTGCGCCGCTACGAGCTGCGGCCCGACCCGGCCTACCGGCTGCGGGTGACGGAACGGCTGACGCTGATGCCGGAGGGGCTGCGGCTGCACCCGGAGCGGCGCACACCGGTACGCGAGCCGGTCTCAGAGCCGCCCTGTCCAGTGCCCGGGGCGGGTGACTGACTCCGGCAGCCGGGTCGCGGCGCTCCCCCGGGCCGCGTTCAGCTGCGGCTGGGTGAGGAAGAACGCCCCGGTCAGGTCGGCGTCGGTGAGGTCGGCGGCGCGCAGGTCGGCGCCGATCAGGTCCGCGCCCCGCAGATCGGCGCCGGTGAGGTCGGCGGCGATGAGGCAGGCGCCGCGCAGGGTCGCGCCGCGCAGGTCGGCGCCCCTGAGCCGGGCGCCGACGAGGTCCGCGCCTCTGCGGTCCTTCCCGCGGCCCTTGGCGCCGGACCTGGCCAGCTCGCTCGTCCTCAGCAGCAGGACGTTGACCTCCTGGCGGTGCGCCGCCACGTCCAGCGCGGCGAGCTCCTCGGGGGTGCGGCCGGCCAGCTCCTCGGTCCTCTCCAGGGCCGTGCGCAGATCGGGGTGGACGGGCCGGGCCGCGGGCAGGGCGAGCGCCTCGGTGAGATACCACAGCAGCTCGTGCAGCTGCCGGACGACCGGGAAGACGTCGAACATGCGGCGGGCGTGCTCCGCAGGCCCCTGCCGCCAGTCCCGGCCGCCGAAGGTGATCTGCGAGACCTGCTGTCCGGCGCCGAAGCAGTCGTAGACGGTGCAGCCGGTGAATCCTTTCTGCCGCAGCCTGGCGTGGATGCCGCAGCGGTGGTCGTCCCGGAGGTTGCGGCAGGGTGTGCCGGCGTCCTTGCCGACCGCGAAGTCGGCCGACGCCGCGAAGGGCAGGGCGACACAGCACAGCCCGAAGCACCGCTCGCAGTCACCGCGCAGTTCCGCCCGGGCGGCCGTGTGATCTCGCATGGCGTTCAGCATACGGAACGACTGTGTCATGGTCTTCTCCGTCATCTGCTGAACAGTTCGAACGCCACCGCGGGCCTGCCCCCGAAGCGCTCGCCGGTGGCCTCGGTGTTCTGGGTCAGGAAGCCACGGGCGTACGTCTGAGGGTCCTGGTCGGTCAGGGCTTCGATGTAGGTGCGGTGTTCCAGCAGGGACCGCACCGCGCGCTCCAGGCCCGGTGTCGCGTCCACCGCGTGCGTGGGTGTGCTGGAACCGGCGACGGCGACCCAGCGCACACCGTCCCAGGGCTGAAGGCCCTGCTCGACGAGTTCCGGGAAGATCCAGCGGTTGCCGGCGTCGCCGGCCGCGTCGAGCGTGGCACGTCCCACGGCCACGTGGTCGGGGGTGTTCCAGGCGACCTGGCCCCAGGTGTCCCGGTGATTGAGCGTGATGACCAGCTCGGGCCGGTGCCTGCGGATCGCGGCGGCGATGTCGCGGCGCAGCGCGGTGCCGTACTCGATGACGCCGTCCTTGTGGTCGAGGAACTCCACCTCGAAGACGCCGACCACGGCCGCGCTCGCCCGCTGCTCCCGCTCCCGCAGCGGGCCGCACTTCTCCGGCTCCAGCGTGTCGATGCCCGCCTCGCCCCGCGTCGCCAGCACGTAGGCGACCTCGCGGCCCTGGTCCGTCCAGGCCGCGACCGCCGCCGAGCAGCCGTACTCGAGGTCGTCCGGGTGTGCCACGACCGCGAGGGCACGCCGCCAGTCGGTGGGCATGGGCTGGAGCTGAGTGGTCGTCATGCCGGCAGACTAATCCCCGCCACCGGCATCTCCCCGGGTCCGGCGCGGTATCACGCCTCGCCCCGCGCCAGCGCGAGCAGCCGGTCGAGCACGCGGGAACCGCCGGTGCGGATGCCGTCGTGCTCGAACTCGTCCGTGATCCAGGTGCGCAGGCCCTGGATCCTGCGGGCGGTGCGCAGGGAGTGAGCCGTGTCGACGTACATGTCGTCGTGGTAGACGGCCGCCGCCACCGGCACCGTGTTGGTGGCGAGGCGGGCCTGGTCGTACAGGGGCGCCCAGTCGGTACGGGCGGCGAGCAGGCCGGCGGTCTCACGCAACGGCCGCAGGGCCGGGTCGCAGTCGAACATCCAGGGGTGAATCGATTCGCCGGTGAACAGGAGAGGCTCGTCACCGGCGAGGGCCTTGGCGGCGTCGAACCGCGGGAACTCGGCCCGGACCCGCTCCGCCGACCAGGCGGTGGGCCGGGCGTCCTGGCCGTAGATCGACTCGTGGATCAGGGCGTACAGCGGGTGCCGGGCGTAGGAGAGCATGGACTGCGCCTGCTCCTGGAACGCGTCGGAGAGCGTGAAGCCCTGCGGGGTGCGGACGAAGGCGTTCTCGAGGAGGTAGTGCAGGCGGTGCGTGCCGTCGCCGGTGCCCAGGGCGATGCCGAGGGACTGGAAGGCCTCCACGGTGAGCCGGTAGCCGCTCGGCAGGACCACGTCGTGGGTCAGCAGGTGGTCGGCGATGCGGCGGGCGCGTTCGGCGTCCTGCGGGTAGCGGGCGTAGTGGGCGGTGACCTTGCGTTCGATGCGCGGGAAGGCGGCCCGGTAGACGTCGTCGGCGTGGGCGTCCAGGGAGGGCAGACCGCCGGTGATCACGGCGGTGGCCAGGCCCTCGGGAGCGAGGGACAGGTAGCTGGTGACGCAGAAGCCGCCGAAGCTCTGGCCGAGGACGGTCCAGGGCTCGCCGCCGGTGATCTCCGCGCGGATGGCCTCGCAGTCGCGGACGATCGAGTCGGCGCGGAAGTGCGTGAGGTAGCCGGCCTGCTCGGCGGGGCCGCCGCGCAGCGGGAGGGTCTGCCGGTTGGCGGGCGTGCTGTGGCCGGTGCCCCGCTGGTCGAGGAGGAGAACGCGGTACTCCTTCAGCGCGCGGCCGAGCCAGCCGGGCCGGCCGACGGAGCGGTCCGCGCCGAAGCCGGGACCGCCCTGGAGGTAGAGCAGCCACGGCAGGTCCTGGTGTGCCTTGTCGCTCGCGACGACCTCACGGGCGTACAGCTCGATCGTCTCTCCCCCGGGGTTGCCGTGGTCGAGCGGGACGGTGAAGCGGCGGTCGGTGAGGACGACTCCGGGCTGGCGGTAGCTGGAGGTCAACGGAGCTCCCGGGACGGACGGATTTTCGGGCCGCGTCCCAGTTCATCACAGGGATCGTCCGCTCGTGAGCCCTCCGATCATGAAACCTTGCTGAACGGTGGTTCAGCCCTGGTGGTCGCCTAGCGGGCGGACAGGCTGGAGCGGCGGACCACCAGCTCGGGCTGGAGGACGACCCTGCGGTGCTCGTGGGGTCGGGCCCTGCCGTCCTCCTCCGTCTCCTCCAGAAGCAGGTCGGCGGCCATGGCGCCCATGGTGACGGCCGGCTGCCGCACCGAGGTGAGCGGGACGGCCGCGGCCGCCGCGAACTCGATGTCGTCGTAGCCGACGATGGCGAGGTCGTCGGGGACGCCGACACCGGCCGCGTACATGGCCTGCAGGACGCCGAGGGCGAGCAGGTCGTTGGCGCAGAACACCGCGGTCGGCCGGTCGGCGAGGCCGAGGAGGCGGGCACCAGCGTCGCGGCCGGCGGCGACGTCCAGCCGTTCGGTGGGCAGCTCACGCAGTGCGTCGGGGCCGAGCCCGGCCTCGGCGAGCGCCTCGAGGGCGCCGGTGCGCCGGTCGCGGACCTGGTTCAGGCCGGGCGGGCCGCTGACGTAGGCGATGGAGCGGTGCCCGGCGTCGACGAGGTGGCGTACCGCGAGGGCGCCGCCCGCGACGTCGTCGACGGAGACCGAGCACTCGGTGGTGCCCTCGGCGACGCGGTCGACCAGCACGAACGGGATGCCGTGCCGGCGGAACGCCGCGATGTTGCGGCCCGTCGCGTCGGCCGGTGTGAGCAGCACGCCGCGCACGCGCTGCTCGGCGAAGAGCGACAGGTACTCGGCTTCCTCGCCCGGGTTCTGGGCACTGTTGCAGACCATCACGCCGAGCCCGGCCTGGCGTGCGGCGCGTTCGGCGCCGCGCGCGACGTCGACGAAGAAGGGGTTGCCCATGTCGAGGACGAGCAGCCCCATGATCCGGCTGCGGCCCGCTCGCAGCTGGCGAGCGGACTCGCTGCGGACGTAGCCGAGCCGGTCTATCGCGGACTGCACGCGCGCCCGGGTCTCGGTGGCGACGGTGTCCGGACGGTTGATCACGTTCGAGACCGTGCCGACGGAGACTCCGGCGGCGCGGGCGACGTCCTTGATACCCACCGACTGGACCATCGGGCGGGGACCTCCAGGGGAGTACGAGTGGGCGGCCGGGGCTGCCTCACATTACCGGCAGGCCGCCCCGGGGACCGGATCCGGTCAGGCGGGCAGGCGGAAGTCGGTCACGTGGAGTGCCGAGGGCGTCGTACCGCTGGATCTCTCCTGGTGCATGAAGGACAGCACCCCGTCCTGGGCGACGCGTGTCTCGTCGACGACGACCTCGCCGAAGGCGTTGAGACCGCTGCCGTCGAACAGGAGCTTCCAGTCCGTGTACCCGGAGGCGGCGGAGGCGGCGGCGATCCGCCCGAAGGGGAGGACCGCGTAGGCGTTGTCGTACTTGTCCAGGATCAGCTTGGTGCGCTGGCTGGAGTTGAGCGGGACCGGTATCTCGGTCTTCTGCCAGGTGCCGGAGGCGTTCTTCCGGAGGTGGAACGCGCGGCCGTTACGAGTCCGGTCGGCGACATAGTCGGTGGTGCACTGCCCGAAGCGGCCGGGGACATAGGAGATGATCGCGTGCGGCCGGCCCGCGGAGTCGGTGAACTGGCTCTCCTGGTTCATCAGGGAGTGGTCCGGGTTGAGCGGGTCCACGACCAGGCCGGCGTCGGCCACGGACACCTTGTCGGAGCCGCCCGTGACCCCGACGACGGTACCCGCGTCGTTGCGCCAGGTGCGGCCGCGGTCGTCGGAGTAGACGTAGCCGGTGTCGTGGTTGGTGATGCCTCCGCTGTTGCACATCACGGCGCCGTTCTGCTCCCGCCAGGTGAAGAAGCAGTGCAGCCGGCCGCTGCGGTCGTAGTCGATGCCGTGCAGGTACATGTTGCGGGCGGTGGAGGAGCCGTGCTCGCTCGTGTAGGTGCCGGTGGAACTGGACCACTCCCCCAGGTCGGTCCACTTCGTGCCGTCGTACTCGGCGAGCGCGTTGCGCCCGTTGCCGGAGACGGCGACGCGGTAGCTCAGCTGGAGCTTGCCGTCGGGTGTGGAGATGAACTGCGGGTAGGTGAACTGCGAGGTCGGCGCCAGCCCGTCCAGCGTCGGCTGAGGCGCCCCGAAGCGGCCGGCGTCCCAGCTCAGCCCGCCGGGGTTGTCCATCAGCCCGGCGACCGACTTGACGTAGGTGAAGCCGTCGCTGTGGGAGTCCATGTTGAGGTGCAGACGGCCGTCGGCCTTGGAGACACCCATGGAGATGACGTTGTGGGAGTCGTCGTAGCGCAGAGTGTGCCCGACCTTCACGGTCGACCAGGTGCCGGCGCCGAGGGCGCGGCGGCCGACGACGGCGTTCCGGTCGGCGGTGTACCAGACGGCGTACTGGTGGCCCTTGTAGGTCAGCAGGCCGTTCTTCTGGAACGCGTTGTTGTTGACCAGCCCGTCGTACGACACGAAGAAGATGGCCCGGCCGTCGAGCGTGGTGGTGCCGGTCCGGGTGACGGAGGGACCGGGGGCGGCGGCCCGCGCGGTACCGGAGGCGAGCGCCGGGGTCACCACGGCACCGGCGAGGGCGGCGGCCAGCAACGTACGTCTGTGCATCTCGTGGACTCCATCGTCATGCGAGGTGGAACACTTCGGTGAGCGGTTTCATGGCCTCGTCGGGCCGGACGCCGTCCAGCGACTCGAAGAACGGCGCCATCTCCGCCTGCCAGCGGGCGTTGACGTCGGTGGCTTCCATTCCGGCCCGGGCGGCCGCGAAGTCCTCGGTCTCCAGGTAGCCGACGAGCAGTCCGTCCTCACGCAGGAAGAGCGAGTAATTGTGCCAGCCGGTCTCCGAGAGCGCCCGGAGCATCTCGGGCCACACCTCGGCGTGCCGCTCGCGGTACTCGTCGAGCCGGTCCGCCCTGACCTTCAGCAGGAAGCACACGCGCTGCATCGACAACCCTCCCAGGACTAGAAGTCGAACTGGCCGATGTTCTTCGCGTCGAACACGGTCGGCCTGCCGAGGCTGATCACGCCGCCCTCGCCGATGGTGTACTCGCCCATGGAGCCGGCCGTGAAGGTCTCGCCCTCCCTGCCGGTGATCTGCCCGGAGGACAGCGCGACGGCGGTCCGCGCGGCCAGCTCGCCCAGCTTCGCCGGGTCCCACAGCTCGAACGCCTCGACAGTGCCGTTCTTGACGTACTTTCGCATGTCGTTCGGGGTGCCGAGGCCGGTCAGCTTGACCTTGCCCTTGTACTTGGAGCCCGACAGGTACTGGGCGGCGGCCTTGATGCCGACGGTGGTCGGGGAGATGATCCCCTTCAGGTTCGGGTACTCCTGGAGCAGGCCCTGCGTCTGCTGGAAGGACTGCTGGGCGTCGTCGTTGCCGTACGCGACCTTCACCAGCTTCATGTTCTTGTACGCGGGCTTCTTCAGCTCGTCCTTCATGAAGCCGATCCAGGTGTTCTGGTTCGTCGCGGTCTGCGCGGCGGACAGGATCGCGATCTCGCCCTCGTATCCGATCTGCTTGGCGAGCAGTTGCACCTCGGTACGGCCCAGGTCCTCGGCGGAAGCCTGCGAGACGAAGGCGTTGCGGCAGTCGGGCTTGGTGTCGGAGTCGTAGGTGACGACCCTGACGCCGTTCTTCATGGCCTGCTTGAGCGCGGTGCACAGGGCGCCGGGGTCCTGCGCGGAGACGGCCATGGCGTCGACCTGCTGCTGGGTGAGCGTGTTGACGTAGGAGACCTGGCCGGAGGTGTCGGTGGCGCTGGACGGGCCGACCTCCTTGTAGCTGGAGCCGAGCTCCTTCAGTGCCTTCTCGCCGCCCTTGTCGGCGGAGGTGAAGTACGGGTTGTTGACCTGCTTGGGCAGGAACCCGACCGTCAGCCCCTTCTTCAGCTCGGCGTTCGGGTCGGCCTTGCCGGCGGTGGCGGCCGACCCGCCCTCGTCGGCGACGTCCTTCTTGGTGGTACCGCCGCATGCGGTGAGGGCCAGAGCCAGGGTGGTGGCGGTGGCGAGTGCCGCGCAGCCGCGGCGGACGGTGGACTTGCGCATGACGGTTTCCTTAGAACGAGGTTGAGGGGAACGCCCCTTCTTCCAGGGGCGCGGGGCTGTATCGATATGCGGCTCCGCCGCGTGGGCGCGACCAGCCACAGACCACCGGTCAGCCGGGCGATTGAGCACGCAGGACGGCGATCTGCCGAGCCACCCGGGGCCCCAGAACGGAAAGCACGAGCAACACCCCGGTCACGACGATCTGCGACTGTGCGGAAACATCCTGAAGGCTCATGACGTTCTGCAGCGCCCCGAGCAGGAACACCCCGGCGATCGCACCGCCCAACGTGCCCTTGCCACCGTCGAAGTCGATGCCACCGAGCAACACCGCCGCCACGACGGACAGTTCGAGCCCCGTCGCGTTGTCGTACCGCGCACTGGCGTAGTGCAGCGCCCAGAAGACGCCGGTCAGCGAGGACATCAGCCCCGTCATCGTGAACAGGATCAGCTTCTGCCGCTTCACCCGGATCCCGGCGAACCGCGCCGCCTCCTCGCTCGCCCCGATCGCGAACAGCGACCGCCCGAACGGCGTGGCGTGCAGCGCCACCACCGCGATGGCGAGCAGCACCAGGAACGGCAGGAAGGCGTACGGAATGAACGTGTCACCGAGGCGCCCAGCCGCGAAGTCCAGGTACTGGGAGGGAAAGTCGGTCACGGCGTCGGACCCGAGCACGATCTGCGCGACACCCCGGTAGGCCGCGAGCGTGCCGATTGTGACGGCCAGCGACGGCAGCCCCAGCCTGGTCACCAGCAGCCCGTTGACCAGCCCGCACACCACCCCCAGCAGCAGACAGACCGGGATGATCGTCTCGATGGCCATGCCCTGGTTCCACAGGGACCCCATCACGGCACCGGACAGCCCGGCCGTGGACGCCACCGACAGGTCGATCTCCCCGGAGACGACCAGCAGGGTCATCGGCAGCGCGATGAGCGCGATCGGCAGCGTGTTGCCGATCAGGAACGACAGGTTGAGCGCGTTGCCGAACCCGTCGACGAAGCCGAAGGAGAACAGCAGGACGACGATGAGCAGAGCGCCGACCACCGTGTCCCAGCGGACCGCTCGGCTCAGGGAGATGTCAGCCATGGCGGGCGTTCCTCTTCTTCAGGGCGGAGGCCACGCGCAGCGCGACGATCCGGTCGACCGCGATCGCGAGGATGAGCAGGATGCCGTTGATCGCGAGCACCCAGACGGAGCTGACGCCGAGCGCGGGCAGCACACTGTTGATGGAGGTCAGCAGCAGAGCGCCGAGGGCCGCGCCGTAGACGCTCCCGGCGCCGCCGGTGAAGACGACACCGCCGACCACGACCGCGCTGACGACGGTGAGTTCGTAGCCGCTGCCGGTGCCCGAGTCGACGTTGCCGAAGCGGGCGAGGTACATCGCGCCGGCGAGGCCGGCGAGGGCGCCGCAGAAGGTGTACGCGGTGAGGATCCGCTTGCGGACGGGGATGCCGGCGAGGCGGGCGGCCTCGGGGTTGGAGCCGAGGGCGTACAGTTCGCGGCCGCTGCCGTAGTGCTTGAGGTAGTAGGCGGTCGCGACGAGGACCGCCAGCGCGATCAGCGCCAGGTACGGCACCGCCGAGATGCCGCCGGAGCCGAAGTCGACGAATCCGGCGGGCAGATCGGCCGCCGTGATCTGGCGGGAGCCGACCCAGATGGAGTCGATGCCGCGGATGATGTAGAGCGTGCCGAGGGTGACGACGAGCGCGGGCACCTGACCGAGGCTGACCAGCAGTCCGTTGAGCAGTCCGAAGCCGACGCCGAGCAGCACCGCCAGGGCGATCGCCACGGCCGGGTCGCCGCCGCCCTGGAGATACGTGCCGGCGGCGAACGCGCTGATGCCAAGCGTGGAGCCGACGGACAGGTCGACGTTCCTGGTGATCACCACGAGGGACTGGCCGGTGGCGACCAGCACCAGGATCGTCGCGTTCAGCAGCAGGTCCTTGACGCCCTGCTCGGACAGGAACTCGCTGTTTCCGGCCTGGGTGACGGCGATCATCACCAGGAAGACGAGCAGGATGGCGAGTTCGCGCATCTTGAAGACCCGGTCGGCCAGCCGCGTTCCGCTCGACTTGGGCACGTCGGCCACGGGGGCCTCCTGGGGAGTGACGACCGTCATGCGGCGGCCCTCCCGGTGGCTGCGGCCATCACGGTTTCCTCGGTGGCGTCGGAGCGCGGGATCTCGGCGGTGAGACGTCCCTCGTGCATCACCAGCACGCGGTCGGCCATGCCGAGGA
This sequence comes from Streptomyces djakartensis, assembly GCF_014651075.1. Lineage (GTDB taxonomy): Bacteria > Actinomycetota > Actinomycetes > Streptomycetales > Streptomycetaceae > Streptomyces > Streptomyces djakartensis. The sequence goes on from NZ_BMWE01000002.1 coordinate 115,215, forward strand.
TCTCGGGCAGGTCGGAGGAGATCATCAGGACGGCCACACCGTCGGCGGCCAGCTGGGACAGCAGCCGGTGCACCTCGGCCTTGGTGCCGACGTCGATGCCCCGGGTCGGCTCGTCGACGATCAGCACCCTGGGGCCGGTGGCGAGCCACTTGGCGAGCACGACCTTCTGCTGGTTGCCGCCGGACAGGGTGCTGACGGTGTCGGCGAGCCGGGCGTACTTGACCCGCAGCTTGACGGCCCAGTCGAGGGAGCGGCCGCGCTCGGCGCCGCGGTCCATCAACCCGGCTCTCACGGTCGTACGCAGTCCGGTGAGCCCGATGTTCCGCTCGATGGACATGTCCATCACCAGGCCCTGGGCACGCCGGTCCTCGGGGACCAGGGCGAGTCCGGCGGACATCGCGGTGGAGGGAGATCCGTTGGCCAGGGCCTTGCCGTCCACGCGGACCTCGCCGGCGTCCCGGCGGTCGATGCCGAAGACGGCCCGGGCGACCTCCGTGCGCCCGGCGCCGACGAGTCCGGCGAGTGCGACGATCTCGCCGTGCCGCACGTCGAAGGAGACGTCGGTGAAGACGCCCTCGCGGGTCAGCCGGCGCACACTCAGGGCGACCTCCCCGGGCCGTACGTCCTGCTTGGGGTACAGCTCGTCGAGGTCGCGGCCGACCATGCGGCGCACCAGGTCGTCCTCGGTCATGCCCGCCAGCGGCTCGCTGCCGACCCGGGCGCCGTCGCGCAGGGTGGTGACCCGCCGGCAGATCTCGAAGATCTCCTCCAGCCGGTGGGAGATGAACAGCACGGCGGCGCCCTGTTCGCGCAGGGTGCGGACGACGCCGAAGAGGCGGGCGACCTCGCTGCCGGTGAGGGCGGCGGTCGGCTCGTCCATGATCAGGACACGGGCGTCGAAGGAGAGGGCCTTGGCGATCTCGACGATCTGCTGGTCGGCGATGGACAGGCCGCGGGCGGGCCGGTCGGGGTCGAGTTCGACACCGAGGCGCTTCATGAGCGCGGCGGTCGCGTTGCGGGTGGCCTTGTGGTCGATGCGGCCGAGGGCCCGGCGCGGCTGGCGGCCCATGTAGATGTTCTCGGCGATCGACAGGTCGGGGAAGAGCGTGGGCTCCTGGTAGATCACGGCGATGCCGGCGTCGCGGGCGTCGCCGGGGCCGTGGAAGGCGACGGGCGCGCCGTCGAGCAGCACCTGGCCGGTGTCCGGCCGGTGCACTCCGGCGAGTGTCTTGATGAGGGTCGACTTGCCGGCTCCGTTCTCACCGGCCAGGGCATGCACCTCCCCGGGGAACAGCTCCAGGGAGACGTCCCGCAGGGCGCGGACCGCTCCGAAGGACTTGGAGACGTCCCTCAGTGCCAGAACCGGTGCCGGACCCGTGGTGGACGGGTGGGTCATGGGGGCTCCTCGACGACGCCGGCGGGACGGCCCTTCCGGCGTCGTGAAAGGTTTCAACTGGGTTGCCGGGACGTTAGGCGGGCCGCGCATGTCACGTCAATGGGTCACGATCGAAAAAATTTCGAGGACCGGCGGCCATACGGCGGTCACAGTGAACGGTGTCGGCGTGAGGGGTTGACACCCCTTCGGGGGGCCCATAGCTTCGCCTCCTGAATCGTTTCATTCAGTGGTCGTCATGACCCGATGTCACAGGAGTTCCGACGTGACCGAGCTCGCCGCGGCGAAGACCGCTCTCAAGACACAGGCCGTCGAGACGCCGTCCTGGGCGTACGGGAACTCGGGCACCCGGTTCAAGGTGTTCGCGCAGGCGGGTGTGCCGCGCAACCCCTACGAGAAGCTGGACGACGCGGCGAAGGTGCACGAGTTCACCGGTGTGGCGCCGACGGTCGCCCTGCACATTCCGTGGGACAGGGTCGACGACTACGGGGCGCTGGCGATCCACGCCGAGCAGCGTGGCGTGCGGCTGGGTGCGATCAACTCCAACACGTTCCAGGACGACGACTACAAGCTCGGGAGCATCTGTCATCCCGACGCGGCGGTGCGGCGCAAGGCGGTGGATCATCTGCTGGAGTGCGTCGACATCATGGACGCGACGGGGTCCCGCGACCTGAAGCTGTGGTTCGCCGACGGGACGAACTACCCGGGGCAGGACGACGTCCGGGGGCGGCAGGACCGGCTGGCCGAGGGGCTCGCCGAGGTCTACGAGCGGCTCGGCGACGGACAGCGGATGCTGCTGGAGTACAAGTTCTTCGAGCCGGCGTTCTACACGACGGACGTGCCGGACTGGGGTACGGCCTACGCCCACTGCCTGAAGCTCGGGCCGAAGGCTCAGGTCGTCGTCGACACCGGGCACCACGCGCCGGGGACCAACATCGAGTTCATCGTGGCGACCCTGCTCAGGGAGGGCAAGCTCGGAGGGTTCGACTTCAACTCACGGTTCTACGCGGACGACGACCTCATGGTCGGGGCCGCGGATCCGTTCCAGTTGTTCCGGATCATGTACGAGGTGGTGCGGGGCGGGGGGTTCACGCCCGAGGTCGCGTTCATGCTCGATCAGTGTCACAACATCGAGGCGAAGATCCCGGCGATCATCCGGTCGGTGATGAACGTGCAGGAGGCCACGGCGAAGGCGTTGCTGGTCGATGGTGACGCGCTGGGTGCGGCGCAGCGGTCCGGTGACGTGCTGGAGGCCAACGCCGTGCTGATGGATGCCTTCAATACGGACGTGCGGCCGCTGCTTCGTGAGGTGCGTCAGGAGATGGGGTTGGACCCCGACCCCGTTTCGGCGTACCGGCGTTGTGGGTGGGCCGAGGCGATTGTCGCCGAGCGGGTCGGGGGGCAGCAGGCCGGTTGGGGGGCGTGAGCGTCTGCCGGGTTCTGTTCGATTCGGGCTGCGGACCGTGTGTGGCTGGTCGCGCAGTTCCCCGCGCCCCTGAGGTCGTCACCCACTCTCTTCTGAAAAGGAACTGTCATGGCTGTCCATCCCGAGGCCGCTGCTCTGCTCGCCCGGTCGCACCGGCTCGGTTCTGACCCCCGTAACACCAACTACGCCGGCGGCAACGCTTCAGCGAAAGGCATCGAAACCGACCCCGTGACCGGTGGTGACGTCGAGCTGATGTGGGTCAAGGGGTCCGGTGGGGACCTCGGGACGCTCACCGAGGCGGGGCTCGCCGTGCTGCGGCTCGATCGGATGCGGGCGCTCGCCGGCGTGTACCCGGGCGTCGAGCGCGAGGACGAGATGGTCGCCGCGTTCGACTACTGCCTGCACGGCAAGGGCGGGGCCGCTCCCTCCATCGACACCGCGATGCACGGGCTCGTCGACGCCGCGCACGTCGATCATCTGCACCCGGACTCCGGGATCGCGCTCGCCTGCGCCGCCGACGGGGAGAAGCTGACCGCCGAGTGTTTCGGGGACAGCGTCGTGTGGGTGCCGTGGCGGCGGCCCGGTTTCCAGCTCGGGCTGGACATCGCCGCCGTGAAGGAGGCCAACCCGCAGGCCGTCGGGTGCGTCCTCGGCGGGCACGGGATCACCGCGTGGGGCGACACGTCCGAGGAGTGCGAGCGGAACTCGCTGCACATCATCCGGACCGCCGAGAAGTTCCTCGCCGAACGCGGCAGGGCCGAGCCCTTCGGGCCGGTGATCGACGGCTACGCCGCGCTGAGCGCGGCTGAGCGCCGGGAACGGGCCGCCGCACTCGCGCCGTACGTGCGCGCCCTCGCCTCCCAGGACCGCCCCCAGGTGGGGCACTTCGACGACTCCGAGGTCGTCCTCGACTTCCTCGCGAGCGCCGAGCACCCCCGGCTGGCCGCGCTGGGCACGTCCTGCCCGGACCACTTCCTGCGCACCAAGGTGCGGCCGCTGGTGCTCGACCTGCCGCCGACCGCCCCGCTCGACGAGGCCGTCGGACGGCTGAAGGAACTGCACACCGGGTACCGCGAGGAATACGCCGCCTACTACCAGCGGCACGCCCTGCCCGACTCCCCCGCCATGCGCGGCGCCGACCCGGCGATCGTGCTGGTCCCGGGGGTGGGGATGTTCTCGTTCGGCAAGGACAAGCAGACGGCCCGGGTGGCCGGGGAGTTCTACGTCAACGCCATCAACGTGATGCGCGGGGCGGAGGCGGTGTCCACCTACGCCCCCATCGAGGAGTCCGAGAAGTTCCGCATCGAGTACTGGGCCCTGGAGGAAGCCAAGCTCCAGCGGATGCCGAAGCCCAAGGCGCTGGCCACGCGGGTCGCGCTCGTCACCGGCGCGGGCAGCGGGATCGGGAAGGCCATCGCGCACCGGCTCGCGGCCGAGGGGGCGTGTGTGGTCGTGGCGGACCTCAACGGCGAGAACGCCCGGGCCGTCGCCGACGAGCTGGGCGGGCCCGACAAGGCCGTCGCCGTGACGGTGGACGTCACGTCCGAGGAGCAGATCGCCGAGGCCTTCAAGGCCGCCGTCCTGGCCTTCGGCGGGGTCGATCTCGTCGTCAACAACGCGGGGATCTCGATCTCCAAGCCCCTGCTGGAGACCTCGGCCGAGGACTGGGACCTCCAGCACGACATCATGGCGCGCGGGTCCTTCCTGGTGTCGAGGGAGGCGGCGCGGACGATGATCGCCCAGGGGCTCGGTGGTGACATCGTCTACATCGCTTCAAAGAACGCCGTGTTCGCCGGACCCGACAACATCGCCTACTCGGCCACCAAGGCCGACCAGGCGCACCAGGTGCGGCTGCTCGCCGCCGAGCTGGGCGAGCACGGGATCCGGGTCAACGGGATCAACCCGGACGGTGTGGTGCGCGGTTCCGGGATCTTCGCCGGAGGGTGGGGGGCTCAGCGGGCCGCCGTGTACGGGGTCGAGGAGGAGAAACTGGGTGAGTTCTACGCCCAGCGGACCATCCTCAAGCGCGAGGTGCTTCCCGAGCACGTCGCGAACGCCGTCTTCGCCCTGACCGGCGGGGACCTGACCCACACGACCGGGCTGCACATCCCGGTCGACGCCGGCGTCGCGGCCGCCTTCCTGCGGTGAGCGGGGCAGTGAGGACGTACGCCGCGGTCGACCTCGGCGCGTCCAGCGGGCGCGTCATGGCCGGTCGCGTCGGCCCCGACAGTCTGGAGCTGACCGAGGCCCACCGCTTCCCGAACCGGCCCGTACGCGTGCCCGAGGGGCTGCGCTGGGACGTCCTGGCTCTGTACGCCGGAGTGCTGGACGGGCTGCGGGCGGCCGGGCAGGTCGACTCCGTGGGCATCGACGGCTGGGCGGTGGACTACGGGCTGCTCGACGCGGACGGGGCGCTGCTCGGCAACCCCGTGCACTACCGGGACTCCCGCACGGAGGGTGTCGCGGAGAAGGTGTGGGCGACCGTCCCGGCGGCGGAGCTGTACGCGGCGACCGGGTTGCAGTACGCGCCGTTCAACACGCTGTACCAGCTGACAGCGGCTCGGGAAACGGCCCAGCTGTCGCGCGCCGAGCGGCTGTTGCTCGTGCCCGATCTGATCGCGTACTGGCTCTCCGGCGAGCAGGGCACCGAGCTCACCAACGCCTCCACCACCCAGCTCATCGACCCCCGGACGCGTGACTGGTCGCACGGCATCGCCTCGCGGCTGGGCATCGACCTGGGCCTGTTCGCACCGCTGCGCCGGCCCGGCGATCCGGCGGGTGTACTGCGGGACCGGGTGCTGGAGGAGACCGGGCTCGCCGGTCCGGTACCGGTGACGACCGTCGGGTCGCACGACACCGCGTCGGCCGTGGCCGCCGTGCCGGCGTCCGGTGAGCGGTTCGCCTACATCTGCACCGGCACGTGGTCCCTGGCCGGTCTGGAGCTGGACGCGCCGGTGCTGACCGAGGAGAGCCGGGCGGCCAATTTCACCAACGAACTGGGGCTGGACGGCACGGTCCGTTATCTGCGCAACATCATGGGGCTGTGGCTGCTCCAGGAGTGCGTGCGGGCCTGGGGCGACCCGGATCTGGGCGCGCTGCTGCTGGAGGCGTCCAAGGTGCCGGCGCTGCGGTCGGTGGTCGACGCGGGGGACGCGGCGTTCCTCGCGCCCGGGCGGATGCCGGAGCGGATCGCCGAGGCGTGCCGGGCCTCGGGCCAGCCCGTGCCCGGGTCGCCGGCCGAGGTGACGCGCTGCATCCTGGACTCCCTCGCCCTCGCCCACCGGGGGGCCGTCCTGGACGCGCAGCGGCTCGCCGGGCACCCGGTCGACGTGGTGCACGTGGTGGGCGGCGGTACCCGCAACGCGCTGCTGTGCCAGCTGACCGCCGACGCCTGTGGGCTGCCGGTGGTGGCGGGCCCGACGGAGGCGGCGGCCCTGGGGAACGTGCTCGTGCAGGCACGGACGCACGGGCTGGCCGGTGACCTGGCGGAGATGCGGGCACTGCTCGTCCGCACGCAGCCGCTGACCCGGTACGAGCCGCGCGGCGGGACCGAGCGGTGGCGCGCGGCGCAGGACCGGCTCGCCGGGCCCTGACGCGCCTCTCCCCCGGGTCCCGCGCCCGGACTACGCTGCACTCATCCGATGACCGAACACAAGGAGCCGCGATGCGTGTCGCCCTGTTCCTGACCTGCGTCAACGACACGCTGTATCCGGACACCGGGCGCGCCGTGGTGAAACTGCTGACCAGGCTGGGCGTCGACGTCGACTTCCCGATGGCGCAGACCTGCTGCGGACAGGCGCACTACAACACCGGATACCGTCACGAGGCCGAACCGCTCGCCCGGCATTTCTCCGATGTCTTCCGGGAGTACGAGGCGATCGTGACGCCGTCCGGGTCGTGCGGGGCGATGGTGCGGGAGCTGTATCCGCGGATGGGTGAGCGGGCCCGGGCCGAGGGGCGCGGTGACACCCTCGCGGCTACCCTGGCGCCGGTCGTGCCGAAGACGTACGAGCTCACGGAGTTCCTGGTCGACGTGCTGGGCGTGACGGACGTGGGGGCCTGGTACCCGCACACGGTGACGTACCACCCGACCTGTCACGGGCTGCGCGGGCTCGGGCTCGGTGACCGGCCGCGGCGGCTGCTGAAGGCCGTGAAGGGGCTGGAGCTGGTCGAGCTGCCGGGGGCGGACGAGTGCTGCGGGTTCGGCGGCACCTTCGCCCTGAAGAATCCCGACGTCTCGGCGGCGATGGGCGCCGACAAGGTGCGCAACGCCGAGTCGACGGGCGCTCAGGTGCTGTGCGCCGCCGACAACTCCTGCCTGATGCACATCGGCGGGACGATGGCCCGGCTGCGGACCGGCATGCGGCCGGTGCACATCGCGGAGATCCTGGCGAGCACGGAGGAGGAACCGGCCGTATGAGCGGGACGTATCTCGGGATGCCGGCGTTCCCCGAGGCCGCGCGGGAGGCCGTGGCCAACACGACCCTGCGCGGCAATCTGCGGCACGCCACGCACACCATCCGCGCCAAGCGGGCGAAGGCCGTGAACGAGGTGTCCGACTGGGCCGGGCTGCGTGAGGCGGGCAAGCGGATCAAGGACCACACGCTGCGCCACCTCGACCGCTACCTCATCCAGTTGGAGGAATCGGTGACGGCCGCGGGCGGCGTCGTGCACTGGGCCGCGGACGCCGCCGAGGCCAACGAGATCGTCACCCGGCTGGTGAAGACGACCGGCGAGTCGGAGGTCGTCAAGGTCAAGTCGATGGCGACGCAGGAGATCGGGCTCAACGAGGCGCTTCGGGACGCGGGCATCAGCGCCTACGAGACGGATCTCGCGGAGCTGATCGTGCAGTTGGGCGGGGACCGGCCCTCGCACATCCTCGTCCCGGCCATCCACCGCAACCGGGGCGAGATCCGGGACATCTTCCGGTCGGAGATGGGCGAGTGGGGCCGCCCCGCACCCGACGGCCTCACCGACACACCCGCCGAACTCGCCGAGGCGGCCCGGCTGCACCTGCGGGAGAAGTTCCTGCGGGCCAAGGTCGGCATCTCGGGGGCCAACTTCATGGTGGCCGAGACGGGCACGCTGGTGGTCGTCGAGTCGGAGGGCAACGGCCGGATGTGCCTGACGCTGCCCGAGACGCTGATCTCGGTCGTCGGTATCGAGAAGATCGTGCCGACGTGGCGGGACCTGGAAGTGTTCCTCCAGACCCTTCCCCGGTCCTCGACCGCGGAGCGCATGAACCCCTACACGTCGACCTGGACCGGTACGACGGACGGTGACGGGCCCGGCACGTTCCATCTGGTGCTGCTGGACAACGGCCGCACCGACACCCTCGCCGACGAGGTCGGCCGGCAGGCGCTGCGCTGCATCCGCTGCTCGGCGTGTCTCAACGTGTGCCCGGTGTACGAGCGGGCCGGCGGTCACGCCTACGGCTCGGTGTACCCGGGGCCGATCGGCGCGATCCTCAGCCCGCAACTGCGGGGCACGGGCAGCGAGATCGACGCCTCGCTGCCGTACGCGTCCTCGCTGTGCGGCGCGTGCTACGAGGTGTGCCCGGTCGCCATCGACATCCCCGAGGTGCTGGTGCACCTGAGGGAACGGGTCGTGGAGGGCGGCGAGGTCACGCGGCAGGGCAACAAGGTGGTGCTGCGGCCGGCCAAGGGGCATGCCGCCGAACGGGCGGCGATGCGGGCGGCCCGCTGGGCGTTGACGCATCCGGGCGCGCTGCGCACCGGGCAGCGCGCGGCCTCGCGGACCCGGCGCTTCCATCCCCGGTCGCTGCCGGGGCCCGGCCGGGCCTGGAGCGGGACCCGGGAACTGCCGCCGGTGCCCGCCGAGCCGTTCCGGGACTGGTGGCAGCGGACGCGCGGCGGGAAGGGCGGTGCCAAGTGAGCAGCAGGGAGCGGATCCTGGGGCGGGTGCGGCGCGCGCTGGCGGACACCGCCGGGGACGACGTGCCGTACGAGCGGGCGGTGCCGCGTGACTATCTGCGCGAGCACGGTGACCGGAGTGCCTCGCAGACGGTGGATCTGCTGGCCGAGAACCTGGCGGACTACCGGGCGGTCGTGCACCGCACGGACGGCGAGGGGCTGGCCGGGCTGATCGCGGCACTGCTGGACAAGCGCGGGTCCGCCTCGGTGCTGGTGCCGCCCGGGCTGGACCCGTCGTGGCTGGCGCGGACCGCGGTGACGCGGGTGGCGGACCGGGCGGAGAGCACGCCGCACGAACTCGACGAGGTGGACAGTGTGGTGACCGCCTGTGCGGTCGCGATCGCGGAGACCGGGACGATCGTGCTGGACGGCTCGCACGACCAGGGCAGGCGGCGGATCACCCTCGTCCCGGACCATCACATCTGTGTCGTGCGGGTGCCCTCCCAGGTGGTCTCGTCGGTGCCGCAGGGCCTCGAACGCCTCGACCCGGCGCGTCCCCTGACATGGATCTCCGGACCGTCGGCGACGAGTGACATCGAGCTGGACCGCGTCGAGGGCGTGCACGGCCCGCGCACGCTGGAGGTGATCCTGGTGAGCGGGGACTGACCGGTCAGCGGTGCGGGGCGGAGCCGCTCGAGCGGCTCCGCCCGCAGACCCTGCTCGCCCGGGTCCGGGACGATGTGCGGGCTGAGGGCGGAAGCCCGGGGTTCGCGGACCGGCTGCTGGAGGACGAGATCCGGCGCCGCATCGACACCTTCCGCTCGTTGGTGGCCGCGGAGGCGCGGCGCCGGGTGGCCGAGCGGCGCGGGCGGGACGAGATCGCCCGGCGGGCGGTGGCCCCGGCCGCCGACCGGGTCGACTTCCTGTTCGCCGGCAAGGACCGGCTGGCCGAGCTGCGCAGGGTGGTCCAGCCGCTCGCCCGCAAGCTCGCCACCCGGCTCGCGGCCCGGCGCCGTCGCGCCTCCCGGGGCGCGCGGGTCGCTGTCGACGGGCGGTGTGCCCATGAAGCCAGTACTGCGCAGACGGCGTCCCGCCCGTCCCGAACTGGTCCTGCTGTGCGATGTGTCGGGCTCGGTGTCCGGCTTCTCGGACTTCACGATGCTGCTGGTGCAGGCACTGCACGACCAGTTCAGCAAGGTACGGGTGTTCGCCTTCGTCAACCGGATCGACGAGGTGACCGCGCTGCTCGAACACGGCACCGCCGGCCCGGAGGGGCTGGGCGCCCGGATCCAGGCCGAGGCGGCGCTCACGGGCTATCACGGCAGCAGCGACTACGGCATGGCGCTGGGCGAGTTCGCGGAACGCTAGGAGGGCGCGGCGGGTCCGCGCACCACGGTGTTCATCCTGGGCGACGCGCGGACGAACCGGAGCGACCCGAATCTGCCCGCTGTCCGGCGGATCGCCGAACGGGCCCGCCGCGTCCACTGGCTGAATCCCGAGCAGCGTTCCCGCTGGGGCACGGGCGACTCCGTCGCGCCCGCCTACGCGGAGCCGGTCGGAATGCACGAGTGCCGCGACGTCCGGCAACTGGGCGCGCTGGTGGCGAGGTTGCTCCCGGTGTGACGTCCGATGTCCTAGTCCTTCTTGGCGTACTCCCTGGCCGTCTGCCCCTGGAAGTCGTAGGTCACGACCTGTTCGTCGCCCACGACCCAGGCGTCGTGGCCGGGCGAGACGACGAAGACGTCGCCGGGACCGACCTCCGTCTCACCGCCGTCGTCCATGCGGATGTGCATGCGTCCTTGGACGATGTACCCGTTGTGGTGCATCTGGCAGCTGTCGGTGCCCGCGATCGGCGCCACGGACTCGGACCAGCGCCAGCCCGGCTCGAAGGTCGCCACGGCGAAGTCGAGATCCGTCATGTGGACGGCCTCGAGGTGGCCGCGCGAGAAATCACGCCGCTCATCCGGCTTGTCAAGCGTCTTCACTTCCAGCATGACACGCTCCCTTCCGGGTCCCTACCCTGCAATCGTCCGCCTGTCCAGCGGGGACCGCCATCCGGGGGAGAGCCCGCTCAGAGGCCGCTCCCGCAGAGCTCGGCGAAACGCCCGGCATCGACGTTGCCGCCGGAGACGATCACGCCGACGCGGCGCGGGAGCGGGCCCGCCCGGCCGGTGAGCAGGGCGGCCAGCGGGGTGGCGCCGCTCGGCTCGACGACCATCTTCAGACGCTCGAACGCGAACCGCATCGCGTCCCTGATCGCGTCGTCACCGACCAGCGCGATGGCGTCGACGAGACGCCGGTTGACGGAGAAGGTGAGTTCCCCGGGTGTGGGCAGCGCCTGTCCGTCGGCGATGGTGCGCGGCACCGGGATGCTGATGCGCCGCCCCGCCTCCAGCGAGCGCTTGGTGTCGTCCCCGGCCTCCGGTTCGACGCCGATCATGCGGATGCCGGGGTGCAGCCCCTTGGCCGCGGTGGCACTGCCGGCCATCAGTCCGCCGCCGCCCACCGGCGTCAGTATCGCATCCAGCTCTCCCGCCTCTTCGAGGAGTTCGAGTGCGGCTGTCCCCTGTCCGGCCATCACGTGCGGATGCTCGTAGGGCGGGATGACGGTGAGGCCCCGCTCTGCGGCCAGGGCCTCGGCGATCGCGACCCGGTCGCCGGTGTAGCGGTCGTAGCCGACGATCTCGGCTCCGTAGCCGGCGGTGGCCGCGCGCTTGGACGGCGGCGCGTCCTCCGGCATGACGATCACGGCGGTGGTGCCGAGTTCGCGGGCGGCCAGGGCGACGGCCTGGGCGTGGTTGCCGGAGGAGTAGGAGGCGATGCCCCGGGACAACTGGCCGGGGGTGAGGCGGGAGGCGGCGTTGTAGGCACCGCGGAACTTGAAGGCGCCGGCGCGCTGGAAGTTCTCGCACTTGAGATGGACCTCGGCACCGACGAGTTCGTCGAGGGTCCGCGAGCGCAGCACGGGCGTGTGGTGCGCGATGCCCTTGAGCCGCTCGGCGGCGTCCCGGACGTCGTCGAGGGTGACCGGTGGGGTGGTGGTCGTCACGTGTGCTCTCCAGTCGACGTGTCGTGGGCGGCCCTGGCCTGGGAGAGGTAGTTGTAGGCGGAGGCACGGGAGATGCCGAGCCGTGCGGCGACCTGCTCGACCGCGCCGCGCACGGCGAAGACACCGCGCGCGTCGAGTCCGCCGAACAGCTCCAGCCGCTCCGCGCGGCCGAGTTCCGCCCAGCTGCCGCGCTGCCTCGACTGGTGGGCGTCGACGAGGGCGTCGACCACGGAGTCGATGTCATTGCCGAAGGTGGTGGTCGGCAGCTCCGCCGGGGCCGGGCCGAGACCGGCGAGCGCGCCCAGCAGGCCGTGCACCTGGCTGACGGCGCTGACGTCCACGTTCAGGCAGAGCGCGCCGAACACGGCTCCGGTGGAGTCGCGCAGCACCATCGTGGAGGACTTCACCAGCGTGCCGTTGCCGGTGCGGGTGACGTAGTTCAGCTCGTCGGACGCCTCGTCACCACGGGCCAGGACACCCATGCCGATCTCACTCATCGCTCCGCCCACCGTCCTGCCCGTCACCGACCCGGCCACGGCGACAACCGACTTCTCCGGCTTCCGGTAGTCGTGCAGCACGGCCTCGCAGAGCGGCCCGAAGGTGGCCGCGATGCCGTCGGCGACCGGCGTCAGCGCGGAGAGGATCGCGTCCCGTTCGGCGTCCAGGGCTTGGTCATCGGCGGTCATCGCACCGTCCCCCCTTCTCCCGGCACCACGCTAGACCATGCGTCCAGCAGTTGGATAGAGAGTCCAGGAAAGTCCGGTGGCCTCGATCGAGGGCGGCATCCTCCTGGCCCTGGGCGGCAGCGTCCACCTACGGGCCGGACGACCTCTTCCACGCCGACCAGAACATCGAGCCGGCCCGGCCCTGACGCCGCCCGCCTCAGGCCGCGGCCAGGGCGGGCGACACGGCGGGTACCGGTTCCTCCGCCTCGGCTAGCAGGGCGATGAGCGTCGCCCGGGCCCGCGCCACGCGGGAGCGGACGGTGCCGACCGGGCAGTCGCTCAGCTCGGCGGCCTCCGCGTACGTCACACCGAGGAGCTGTGTGAGGACGAACGCCTCACGCCGCTCGTCCGGCAGCCCGGCCAGCAGCTCCAGCAGCACCACGCCGTCGTCGAAGCCGGGCAGTCCGGGCGGCTGGGCAAGCTCGGCGGCCAGCTCCCAGTCCGGCACGTCGGCACGGCGGGGGCGTACGGCGGTGCGGCGGAGGCTGTCGGCCACCGCTCGCCGGGCGATGGACAGCAGCCAGGAGCGTGCCGAGGAACGGCCCTCGAACCGGTGCAGGCTGCCGAGCGCCCGCAGGAACGTGTCCTGCGCCAGATCGTCCACGGCCTGCGGATCGGCGCACAGGTGGGCCACGTAGCGGATGACGTCGCGGTGCAGGGCGCGCACGAACCGGTCGACGGCCACGGAGTCACCGCCGCGGGCGGCCAGCGCCCAGGCGGTTATCGACTCGTCGGCCGAGGCGAGGCGGTCCGCTCTCCGGCGGGCAGGGGGCAGGGCAGGAGTGGTCACCTGGTGTCCTTCTCGAAGATTGCCGGAGCCACGGGCGCGCGGGCGACGCCGGTACGGGAGGCCGGGCGTGTGCGCGTGGCTCCGGGGTCCGGGTGAGGGAGGGAATGCGGCCGTATCCGTGCGGCGGGGTCGCGGGCACGGAGGTACGACCGGTTCCGGGGCGCGCCGGTGCGGCCCCGGTGTCACCGGCTGCCGTCAGGCGGCAGCGGCCCTCGCAGGTGGCCCTCGAGAGGTGATCGCGTGGACGAGAAGGGCGAGACGCGGCGGCCGGTCCGAGGACCGTCGTCGCGCGCGTACGGGCGGGGGCGGCGGCGCGGGCAGGGCGAACAGGAGCCGCAGCGGCGCGGCCAGCCAGCCGCCCACGGCACGCAGCAGGCGGAACACGGCCCGCTCCCCGTGGCCCAGCCACAGACCGCACAGCAGGGCGGCGAGCAGGTGGGCGACGAGCATGCCGAGCGACGAGTCGCCGCCCGGAACGTCTCCCGCGTGCCCCATGTGCATGGAGGTCGAGCCCATGGAGTGCGTCTCATGCCCCATGGGGCCCGTGTCCGTGGAGTGTGCGCCCATGGAGCGCATGCTCATCGGGTGGGCGCCACCCGCTGCCCCGACGGCCGACGGCTCGAGCGAGAACGCCGAGTGCAGGGCCGTCTGGACGGCCACCGCCACGGCGACGACGAGTCGCAGGCCGCGCTCGCGGCCCGCCAGGCACCAGCCCGCCGAGGCCGTCACGGCCCAGCCGGCCACCAGGGTCCGCACGGACACGTGGTCGCCGGACATCATGACGTGGCCGAGAGCGGCGAGCACGACACAGACAGCCGCGAACACCGCGGCCCGTAACGTGCGAGCACACCACCCAGCTGTCATGGCGCCTCATCTTCGCATCCGGCCCCGCCCGGTCGTCACCCATGGGTACGGGCATCTCCCGTGCGGGGCACTCAATGGGCGGCATGTGATCCAGGCCACTGCCGCGGGTGATGCCTGTCAGTGATGGGCGTGCACCACGGCATGCCCCTTGCCCCGGCCGATCATCCACTTGTTGACCGGAGCCGTGATCAGGAAGGCGACCGCGAAACCGCCCAGCAGGGCGGACCAGAACAGCGTGTCCGTCAGGTGGGCGTCCATCGCCCCGGGAGTGAGCGCGATGATCGCGTTGTCCACGAGTTCCATCACCGTGATCGAGACGGTGTCGGCGGCGAGCGCGACCCGGATCGCCGGCTTGAGGCCCAGACCGGCCCGCAGGACCGCGAACAGGGTGAACGAGTATCCGAAGAGGAACGCGAGCCCGATCGCCAGCACCATGGTGGGCAGATTGCCCCAGTCGAGGGCGGTGCCGATCACCATGCCGAGGATCTCACCGATCGCGCACCCGGTCAGACAGTGGAGCGTCGCCTTGACGGCCGTCCCCCATGAGGCGGCCGTCCCGTGCTGGCGCTCATCGTGGCCATGAGTGTGATCCATGGCCCACACTATATACCCCCCCGGGGTATAGGCGCCAGGCCGGTAGAGTTCTCGCCATGACGACGGAACCGGCACCGGCCGCACACGCCTACCTCTCCCAGCTGTTCTCCCTGCACGGCCGGGTCGCGGTGGTCACGGGCGGCAGTTCCGGCATCGGCCGTGCCATCACCGACGCCCTCGCGCGGGCCGGTGCGAGCGTGGTGGCCGTGGCCCGGGGAGAGGCCCGGCTGGCGGCCACCGTCGAGGAGTTGACGTCGGAGGGCTGCCGCGCCGCGTGGGTGGGCGCCGACCTGAGCACACGGGAGGGCGTGCGAGCGGCCGCCGAGCGGGCCGTCGAGGCGTTCGGTGAGCCCGACATCCTCGTCAACAGCGCCGGGATCAACGTCCGTCCGCCGATGGACGAACTCACCGAGGAGGACTGGGACATGACGATGGCCGTCAATCTCGAGGCGCCCTTCCTCCTGGGGCAGCGGTTCGGGCCCCGCATGGCGGAGCGCGGGTACGGGCGCATCCTGCACATCAGCTCCCAGCAGGCGCACCGCGCGTTCGTCCAGAGCGGTGCCTACGGCGCCTCCAAGGGCGCGCTGGAGTCGCTGGCGCGGTCCCAGGCCGAGGCGTGGTCACCGCGCGGAGTCACCTGCAACGTGCTGGTGCCGGGCTTCGTCATGACACCGCTCAACGCGCGGCTGTCGTCGGATCCCGAGAAGGTGGCCGCGCTCGCCGCGCGCACCATGATCGGACGGAACGGCCTGGCCGAGGACTTCGCGGGAGCGGCGGTCTTCCTGGCGGGCCCGGCGTCCGGCTACATCACCGGGCAGTCGGTCTTCGTCGACGGCGGTCTGTCCGTCCACTGACACCGAAGGTGGCCGCTCTGCGAGGCCGTGCCCCTCACCCGCTCCCTCCCGTCAGCGCGCGGTCCCGTCCTTCCGCCGCAGGAAGACCTCGGTGCTCGGGCCGCGTTCGGAGAACAGACCCGACGGGGAGGCCTTCCGCAGCAGCCGGCGCAGGTCCTCCTCGAAGCGGTCCCGGCGTCCATCGAACAGGTGCGGCGCCGAGAACGACATCGAGAACACCCAGGCGACGACATCGTCTGAGGCCCGCTCCAGTGCCTGACCGCCCGGCACGAGGAGACGCCGGGGGCCGGAGAATCCGGCCCGGGCGAAGACCTCGGCCTCTCCCCCCGGGGTCCCCTGCGGCAGCAGGCCCCGGCCGGCTCTCCGTACGGGCCCCAGGTACCGCTTGACCAGCTCGTCCACCGCCGTGTAGGGGACCGCCGGGTGCGGCAGACCGTCGACGGTCAGCTCGTCCGTCCTCAGGTCCGAGATGTGCACCAGGGCCCCGCCGGGCCGGAGCATGTCCCGGAGGGGCGCCGCGACCAGGTCGCGGTCCATCCAGTGGAAGGACTCCGCCCACCACCCTCGCAGCATCCGGTCCACGACCACCCGACCGGGCGATGACGCCGATGGTTCCACGGGCGGCCGACGGGCGGGTGTCAGTGCCCGGTGTCACGCTGGGGCCACAGAGGATCTGCGGAAGGGATGCATCACCATGATCACCACGGAGTACGCCCCCGGTTCCCCCTGCTGGCTCGACCTCGGCGCCCCGGACGTGCGGACCGCCGCGGCCTTCTACGGCGCCGTGCTCGGGTGGGAGTACGAGTCCATGGGCCAGAGTGAGGACTTCGAGGGCGGGATGTTCCGGAAGGACGGCAAGGTCGTCGCCGGGCTCGGCAAGCTCACGGAGGAGGGCGCGCGCCCGGCCTGGATGCTCTACTACAGCGTCACCGACGCCGACGCCACGACGCAGGCCGTGCGGCAGGCGGGCGGCACCGTGCGGGTGGCGCCGATGGATCTCGACGAGTGGGGCCGGATGGCGCAGTTCAGCGACCCGCTGGGCGGCCAGTTCGCCGTCTGGCAGCCGGGGACCAACAAGGGCCTCGACCTGGTGGACCAGCCGGGCTCGCTGTGCTGGACCGAGCTCTACACCAGCGACGCCGCCGCCGCGCGGGAGTTCTACGGCGGCCTCTTCGGGTGGCAGTTCAGCGACATGCCGATGCCGGGCGGTGGGGGCACCTACACCCTCATCACGCCCGCCGGCCTGCCCGAGGACCGCATGCACGGGGGCCTCATGGAGCTCCGGAAGGAGGATCTGGCGCTGACCAACGGGCGGCCGTACTGGCACCCGGTCTTCGCCGTGGAGGACTGTGACGCGGCGGTGGCGAGGGTGACCGAGCACGGCGGCAGCGTGCAGATGGGCCCGGTGGACGCGGAGGGCGTCGGCCGGCTGGCCGTCTGCCTCGACCCGGCGAACGCCGACTTCGTGCTGCTCGCCCCGTCCGGGAGCTGAACCGCCCGAGCCGTGCGCGGCGGACATCGGGAGTGAACGCTGATGGCGCCGGGTTGCTATTTGCATATGATGTGCAAATGCATGAGTACAGCATCAGGGAAGCCATGCCCGCGGACGTCGACGGGGCGCGGGCGGTGATGCTGGACGCCGTGTACCGCGACTTCGCAACCGGTTACGTGCCCCGGTGGCACGCCGACATCATCGATCCGGTGTCCTTCTACGTCGAACCGCCGCGGCACACCCTCCTGGTCGCCGTGGACGAGCGGGACGGGACGGTGGCTGCCACGGGAGCGCTGGACGCCCGCGGGCCGGCGCACCCGCCGAACCCGCGCCGGCTCGCCGAGCGGTTCCCCTCGGGTGAGACAGCTCAGCTGCGACGGGTGTACGTACGCCCGGAGCACCGGCGGCGGGGTCTGGCCCGGCGGCTGGTGGAGGGCCTGGTGGCCTTCGCGCGGTCCGACGGTGGCTACCGGTCCGTGTATCTGCACACGTATCCGCACTCGCCCGGTGCGATGGGCCTGTGGCGGTCACTGGGCAAGGTGGTGTGCGACGAGCGGGAGGAAGTGCCCGGCGGCAGCGGCGTGGTGCACTTCGAGATCCCCTTCGCGTGAGCAGCCGGGGACGACACTGAACTCCTCGATCTCACCCCTGGCCAAGGTCCTCACCGTCCTGGGCGCTCTCGCGCGCGGCGGTGGTCCGGCCCTGCTGTGGCGGGCCGTGCTCACGGCCGCCCTGCTCGCCGCCGTCGGCCTGCTTCCGTGGCTGTCGCGCACCGACCCCGCGCTGACCGTGCTCAAGGCCCGCTCCGCGGACCGTGACCCGACGCCCGGGACACTGCGCGCCGTCCGGGACCAACTCGGCCTGGACGACGGCCCGTCGGCGCTGCTCGGCCACTGGCTGGGCGGGCTGCTGCACGGTGACGCGGGTACGTCGTGGGTGTCCGGCGCGCAGGTACTGCCCTCCGTTGTTCAGGCGCTCGGCGCGTCGCTGCTGCTGATGGCCGGGGCCCTGGCGGTCGCGGCGGGCACGGCGGCAGCGGTGTGCGCCCGTACGCTCCTCCTCGGAGCGCGGGGACGGCTCACCGGGCGCGGCCCCGGTGGCACGACGTCGGCCGTGCTGGCGGCCCTGCCCGAGTTCCTCGTCGCCTCGGTGCTGGCCTCGGTGATCGGTGTGCGGTTGGGCTGGCTGCCCGCCCTCGGCTGGTACGGGCCGCGGTGGCTGGTGCTGCCCTCGCTGGCCCTCGGTCTGCCCGCCGGAGCGCTGCTCGGGCGGCTGCTGGACGACCTGCTGCCCGGCGCGTTCGCCGAACCGTGGGCGTCGGCCGCCGCGGCCCGTGGCGTTCCGCCGAAGTCCGTGGCACGTCAGGCGGTACGCCGTTGCGTGCCCGGACTGCTGCCGAACCTGGGGCTGTTCGTGGTCGGTCTGACCGGCGGCTCGGTCGCCGTCGAGCAGATCTTCGACATCCCGGGCCTCGGCCGGCTCACCCTGCACGCCGCTCTCGCCCAGGACCTGCCCGTCCTGCAGGCCGGCACGCTCTCCCTGGTCCTGCTGGCGGCCACCGCCGGACTCCTCGCCCGGCTCACGGCCCGGCTGCTGATCGGTCCCGCCCTGCGCGACGGCGCCCTGCACTCCCCGCACCGGGCCGTGCCGCCCGCGCCCCGCTTCCTGCCTCTGCTGTACGGCGGGCTGCTCGCCGCCGTCATCGGGTTCGGCCTGCCGCGTGACGCGCTCACCCTGAACACCACGGCCCGGCTGCGGGCTCCTTCCCCGGAGCACCCGTTCGGGACGGACGCCCTCGGCCGGGACGTCCTCGCCCGGGTGTCGCACGGCGCACTGACCACCCTCGGCACCGCCCTGGCGGTGAGCGCCGCGGCCCTGGCCCTCGGGCTGCTGCTGGGAGTGCTGCCGCGGCTGTCCGGGCCGCTCGTCGACACGGCCGGCGCCGTGCCGCCCGTCCTGGCCGGCCTGCTCGTCGCCGGCATCGCGGGCGGCGGCCCGTGGACACCCGCCGTCGCCGTCGGCGTCGTCGCCTGGTCCCCACTGGCCGCCCACACCTCCGCGCTGCTGCGCCAGGAGCGGGCGACCACCCATCTGGCCGCCACCCGCGGGCTGGGCGCCGGGCGCTGGTACCTGCTCCGGCACGAACTGCTGCCCGCCGTCCTGCCGCCGGTGACCCGGCACGCGCTGCTCCGGCTGCCCGGCGTCGCGCTGAGTCTCGCCGCGCTCGGCTTCCTCGGCCTGGGCGCGCAACCGCCGTCCCCCGAATGGGGCCTGCTGCTCGCCGAGAACCAGCCGTACGCGGAGCGGGCCCCCTGGGCCGTCCTCGTCCCCGCCGCCGTACTCGCCCTGCTGGGGGCACTCGCGGTGACGGCCGCGGGCGGCGTACGACCGCCCCGGCGGCGGAAGCGTCCCGGCAGCCCGGCCGGGCCTCCCCCGGAACAGGCGCGTCCCGCCCCGCTGCCGGAACACCCCGACGCCCTCCTGAGACCCCCCTCCACCTCGACGACAGAAAAGCGATGACCGGTCTCATGTCCCGCGTCCCGACCCTCCGGACCGCACGCCCGACCGAGGACTCCCGCGCCCCGAAGGAAGGCACCTGGCGGCTCTGGAGGGAGCTGTCGCCCCTGCTGCGGCTGCTGATCTGGACCCAACTCGCCTTCAACATCGGCTTCTTCGCCGTCCTGCCGTTCCTGGCCGAGCACCTCGGCACGGCGATCGGCATGGCGGGCTGGCTGGTCGGGTTCGTGCTCGGGCTGCGCACCTTCAGCCAGCAGGGGCTGTTCGTCGTCGGCGGCTTGCTCGTCGACCGGGGCGGGGTGCGGCCGGTCGTCCTGGCCGGCTGCGCGCTGCGGATCGCCGGGTTCGCCTGGCTCGGGTACGCCGAGGCGACCTGGGCCGTGATCGGGGCGGTGCTGGTGATCGGCTTCGCCGCCGCGCTCTTCTCCCCCGCCGTGGAGTCCGAAGTGGCCCGCCAGGCGGTGGCCTGGGAGGAGGAGGGGCACGGCCCGCGCACCCGGGTGCTGGCGCTGTTCAGCGTGGCAGGCCAGGCCGGGGCCTTCGTCGGGCCGCTGCTCGGCGCGCTGCTGCTGGCCGTCGGCTTCCGCACCGCGTGCCTCGCCGGTGCCGCCGTGTTCGTGTGCGTCCTCGCCGGGCACCTCTGGCTGATGCCGCGGCACATCCCCGGCCGGCTCCGCGTCCGGGAGCGGGGCGGGGCGCGCCTGTTGCTGCGCAACCGCCGCTTCCTGGCCCTGTGCTGCGCGTACGGCACCTACCTGCTCGCCTACAACCAGCTGTATCTGGCCCTGCCGGACGAGGTGCGGCGCGCGGCCGGCTCCCAGGCGCCGCTGTCCTGGCTGTTCGCCCTGTCCTCGGTGCTGGTGGTCCTCGCTCAGCTGCCGATCACCCGCTGGGCGGGCGACCGGCTCGACCTGCGCCGCTCCATGACCGCCGGGCTGCTGCTGATCGCGTCCGGCTTCGCGGTGGTGGCCGCCGCGCGCCCCGCCGGCTGGACGGGCACCACCGGCCTGCTGCCCACCGCGGGTTTCGTGATCTTGCTCACCCTGGGGCAGATGCTGGTCGTGCCCGCCGCGCGCTCCTGGGTGCCCGACCTCGCCGAGGAGGGCCGGCTCGGCCTCTACACGGGCGCGCTGTCCTCGGTCTCCGGCCTGATCGTCCTCGCCGGCAGCGCGGCCACCGGCCTCCTGCTCGACCTGGACCTTCCGTCCTGCGTGCCGTGGCTGGTCCTCGCCGCCGTACCGGCCTCGGCGGTGGCGCTCCTGCCGCGCCGGCGGGAACAGGACGGGAAGGCGGCCTGAACCGGCCGGGAATAGGGGACCTCGCCGACGACCGCGGCAACTTCACGCGCGCTCGCGTCACTTCCCCCGGGCGGCCTTTCCGGTCCGGGATGTCCGGGACCGTGCCGCCCGGGGGCCCGAAGGCGGGAAACGGTGTCACGCGGCGCCAGTATTCTGGGTCGGCTGCGGCAACCCCACCAACCCCGTTGCGAACGCGGGGAGTTAGGCCTGCGGCGACGACCTTCCCACGAGCATGAGGACGAGGACGAGTGCTGCTAGCGGGCCGGTACCGGCTGGACGTTGAGATCGGGCGCGGCGGAATGGGAGAGGTCTGGCGTGCGTACGACGAGATGCTCGCCAGGCCGGTGGCCGTCAAGTTGCTGCTGCCTCAGGACACGGACGCCACGGCGGCCTCCCGGTTCCGCCTGGAGGCCCAGACCGCCGGGCGGCTCAACCACCCCAACGTGGTCGGTGTCCTGGACTTCGGCGAGTACGACAACCGGCTGTACCTGGTGATGGAGCTGGTCGACGGGGACAGCCTCGCCGGGGTGCTGTCCGCCTCCGGCGCGCTCCCCGCCGAACGGGTGGCGGCCCTCGCCGCACAGGCCGCCGCCGGACTCGCCGCCGCGCACGCACAGGGCATCGTGCACCGGGACGTCAAGCCGGCCAACCTGCTGCTCGACGCCCACGGCACGCTGAAGATCGGTGACTTCGGCATCGCGCGCTTCCTCGACGACCCCGGCGCGGCGCTCACCGCCACCGGTCAGATCGTCGGCACCGGCCTCTACCTGGCCCCCGAACGCGCCCTGGGCCGGCCCGCGGGCCCGGCTTCCGACATGTACTCCCTGGGGTGCGTGCTCTACCAGCTCCTCAGTGGCCGCCCTCCGTTCCAGGCGGACACCGCGGTCGCGCTCCTCCACCAGCATCTCGACTCGGTCCCCGTACCGCCGCGCGAGCTGGGAGTCGCCGGACTCCCACCGGCGTTCGAGAACTACCTGCTGGGCCTGCTCGCGAAGCAGCCCGAGGACCGGCCCACCGCCCAGCAGGCCGCCGAATGGTTCGCCGACGGATCCTGGCGGGGCCTGCCCGAGCCGCTGCCGGCGTTCTCCTCGCCCCTCCGGCCGAACTCCCAGTCCCCGGCGCCGTCTTCCGTTCCGGGACCGTACCCGGGCGCCGGGACCGGCAGTCCCACCACCTACGCGCTGCCCGCCACCCCGGGGCATCGCAGCGCGGCCCGTGCGGCCCAGGGAGGGCGTTCGGGCCGTGCGGGGCGGCGGGGCGGCCTCGGTGACCGGTCGAAGGTGGCCGGGGCGGCCGCCGCGGCCGCGCTGTTCATCGCCGCGATGGTCATCGGCATGCGGTGGTTCTCGCCCGACAGCACCGCCACGGAGGGCACGGAACCCGAAGCATCCCCGACCGCGAGCAGTCCCGCCGCCACCCCGTCCGCCGACTCCGGCTCGCCCCTCCCCTCCGCCCCGGCGGCCGCCGAGACGCCGGCCACCGGAACAGTGGCCGAAGTCACCCCACGCGTCACACCGTCCGCTTCCCCGGCTCCCGCCTCGCCCTCGCCCAGTGCCACGAGCCCGGAGAACGAGGCGAACGACGGCGGTCCGGGGCAGGTGGAGGAGCCCGCTCCGCAGAGCCCGCGCCCGGCCGACGGGGGCGGCGAGGGCGAAGCGGACGGAGACGACGCGGGCGACGACTGACGCGGTCCGGGCGGTCGCCGACCAGGTCCTGGCCGCCTGCACGTGCCGCCAGGATCCGCTGGAAGATGCGCCGGTGTGCGAACGGGCGCCCCCTCACGCGCCCCCGGGGTGGCTTGTCATCGCCCTTACCCCGGCCTTATTGTCACCTGGCCTTGGTGAACGGGAAATCCGGTGTGATGCCGGTGCGGCCCTCGCCACTGTGATCGGGAAGTCCGGCTCCGGCCCTGACGGGCAGCCACTGGGTCCTCGTGACCCGGGAAGGCGGGGTTCGGGCGGTGGTACCCGTCAGCCAGGAGACCGGCCAAGGCGCGTCAACCATCCACGAGGTGCTGGAGAGGGTCTGCTGAGCCATGCACATAGCCGAGGGTTTCCTTCCGCCGGCGCACGCGGTCGCCTGGGGTGTCGCATCGGCGCCGTTCGTCGTCCACGGAGTCCGGTCGCTCACCCGTGAGGTGCGCGAGCACCCCGAGAGCACTCTGCTCCTCGGCGCCTCCGGCGCCTTCACGTTCGTCCTGTCCGCCCTGAAACTTCCCTCCGTGACCGGAAGTTGCTCCCACCCCACCGGCACCGGGCTGGGCGCCATCCTGTTCCGGCCCCCGGCGATGGCGGTGCTGGGCACCATCACCCTGCTCTTCCAGGCGCTGCTGCTCGCGCACGGCGGTCTCACCACGCTCGGCGCCAACGTCTTCTCCATGGCGATCGCCGGGCCCTGGGCCGGCTACACGGTGTACCGGCTGCTGCGGCGCTACGACGTGCCCCTGATGGTCGCCGTGTTCTCCGCCGCGTTCGTCGCCGACCTGTCCACCTACTGCGTCACCAGCGTGCAGCTGGCGCTGGCCTTCCCCGACCCGGGCAGCGGGTTCCTGGGCGCGCTCGGCAAGTTCGGTTCCATCTTCGCCATCACCCAGGTCCCGCTCGCGGTGAGCGAGGGCCTGCTCACGGTGCTCGTCATGCGGCTGCTGGTGCAGTCCAGCAAGGGCGAACTGACCCGGCTGGGCGTGCTCCTCGCCGAGAAGCAGTCCCGGACCGAGACCGAGGCGGTGACCCGATGAGGAAGAACACGAGGATCAACCTCCTGCTGCTGCTCGCCGTGGCGGCGCTGGCCGTGCTGCCGCTCGCGCTCGGCCTCGGCGACCACAAGAAGGAACCGTTCACGGGTTCCGACGGTGAGGCCGAGACGGCGATCACCGAGATCGAGCCGGACTACAAGCCCTGGTTCTCACCGCTGTACGAACCGCCCTCCGGTGAGATCGAGTCGGCCCTGTTCTCCCTCCAGGCGGCACTCGGCGCCGGTGTCCTCGCCTACTACTTCGGACTGCGCCGGGGCCGCCGGCAGGGCGAGCGGCGGGCGCTGGAGGGGGCGACCGGAAACCCGGCCCCAGGCAGCGCCGAGGAGTCCACGGCCGAGAGGTCCTGAGCCCGTGCTGCCGATCGACGCCGCGGCGCACAGCAGTCGCTGGCGCCGCCGCCATCCCGTGGACAAGGCCGTGCTCGGGCTGGGACTGACCGTGCTGGCCGTCTCGCTGCCGCCCTGGCCGGGTGCGGCCCTGGTGCTCGTGACGGCCCTGGTGGTGCTGCTGGGCCCGGCGGGTGTGCCACGGCGGCGGCTGTGGCGTGCCTACCGGGTGCCGCTGGGCTTCTGCGTGACCGGCGCGGTCACGCTGCTCGTCCAGGTCGGCGGGCCCGGGGGGTTCGTCTCCCTCGCCGACGGCGGACCCGTGCGTGCCGGGGAGTTGCTGCTGCGCACCTCCGCCGCCTCCCTGGGTGTGCTGCTGTTCGCGTTCACCACGCCCATGTCCGACCTGCTGCCGCGGCTGGTCCGGGCCGGCGTCCCCGCGCCCGTCGTCGACGTCGCGCTCGTGACGTACCGCATGAGCTTCCTGCTCCTGGACTCGGTGCGCCGGATCCGCGAGGCGCAGTCGGCGCGGCTCGGGCACACCACGCGGGCAGCGGCCTGGCGTTCCCTGGGCGGGCTGGGCGCCACCGCGTTCATCCGGGCCTTCGACCGGGCGGCCCGCCTCCAGGCCGGTCTCGCCGGGCGCGGCTACGACGGCACCCTGCGCGTGCTGCTGCCCGAGGCTCGCGTCTCCGTCCGCTTCACGGCCGCCAGCTGTGCCCTCCTCGTCGCGCTGACCGTTCTCACCTTCGTACTGGAAAGGCCGCTGACATGAGCGAGCCCGCCCTCGTCGCCCTGCGGGGCGCGTCCTTCGCCTACGAGGACGGCCCGCCCGTGCTCCGCGGCCTCGACTTCGAGATCCGCGAGGGGCGCGCTCTCGCGCTGCTCGGCCGCAACGGCAGCGGCAAGACCACGCTGATGCGGCTGCTCAGCGGCGGACTGCGGCCGCACGAGGGCCGGCTGACGGTCCAGGGGCAGCCGGTGACGTACGACCGCAAGGGTCTGACCCGGTTGCGGACGACCGTCCAGCTGGTGGTGCAGGACCCGGACGACCAGCTGTTCGCGGCCTCCGTCGAGCAGGACGTGTCCTTCGGGCCGCTGAACCTCGGCCTGCCCGACTCCGAGGTACGGGCGCGGGTGGCGGAGGCGCTCGCCGCGCTGGACATCACGGCCCTGGCCGACCGGCCGACCCACCTGCTCTCCTACGGGCAGCGCAAACGCACCGCCATCGCGGGCGCGGTCGCCATGCGGCCCCGGGTGCTGATCCTCGACGAGCCGACGGCCGGACTCGACCCGGAGGGCCAGGAGCGGCTCCTCGTCACGCTCGACGGTCTCCGCGAGTCCGGCACCACGGTGGTGATGGCCACCCACGACGTGGATCTCGCCCTGCGGTGGGCCGACGACGCCGCGCTCCTCACGCCGTCCGGCGTGCGCACCGGCCCGGCACCCGTGGCGCTGGCCCGCACGGATCTGCTGCGGGAGGCCGGACTCAGGTTGCCGTGGGGCGCCGCCACCGCCGATCTGCTGCGGGCCCAGGGCCTGCTGGCCGAGTCGGTGCCCGGGCCGCGCACCCCGGACGAACTGGTCGCCCTCGTAGCGGGACCGCTGGGGGCGTCCGGCGGCTGAGGCCGGCCCTGGCGTGTTCGCCGGCCGCCGCGCCGGGGCCGCCGCCGACGAGCGCTTGTCCCTCCTCGTGGCCCGGCACTAGGTTGCCGACGTGGACCACGTCAGTCTCTTCTCGCGCTCCTGGGCGGCGCTGCGCGTGGCGGTCGCCGGTCTCCGCGACGAGGACTTCACGCGTCCGTCCGGCTGCAGGGGCTGGCTGGTCCGGGACCTGGTGTGCCACCTCGTCATCGACGCCCAGGACGTGCTGATCACCCTCGCCACGCCCGCCGAGGGGGAGCCGACCCGGGACGCGGTGACGTACTGGGAGGTGTCCGGCACGCCGCCGAGCGGCGACGACCCGCTCGACGCGCTGACGGTCCGGCTGGCCGCCGCCTACGAGGACCCGAGGCTGCTCAAGTTCCACCTGGACGACGTCGGTTCCGCCGCTGGACGCGCCGCCCTGCTCGCCGACCCGGCCCGCAGGGTCGGCACCCGCGACGAGGTCCTCACCGTGGCCGGCTACCTCTCGGCGTACGTGATGGAGTGGACCCTGCATCACCTGGACCTGATCGCGTACCTCCCGGAGCAGGAGGAGCCGCCCGAGGAGGGGCTCGCCCGGTCCCGCGAGATGCTGGAGCGGATCGTGGGGCAACCGTTCCCCTCGTCGTTCCGCGACCTGGACGCGCTGCTGGTCGGCACCGGGAGGCGGGCGCCGACCGAGGCGGAGCGGTGTGAGCTGGGCGATCTGGCCGTGCGGCTCCCGCTCCACCTGGGATGACTTGCCGGCGCCGTGTCCCGCCCCGCTGTCGGACCGGTCCGGGCGTGGTGCGAGCATGGCCCGATGGACGTCCGCCACAGGAACAACGTGAAGGTCACCGGCCGCGACGACGGGCCGGTGCTCGTCCTCGCGCACGGGTTCGGCTGCGACCAGAACATGTGGCGGCTGGTGGTGCCGGCGCTGGCCGAGCGGTACCGGCTGGTGCTGTTCGACTACGTCGGCTCCGGCGGTTCGGCTCTGTCGGCGTGGAGTGAGGAGCGGTACTCCTCACTGCACGGCTACGCCAGGGACGTGGTCGAGGTCTGCGAGGAGCTGGACCTGAGGCGGGCGGTGTTCGTGGGGCACTCGGTCAGCGCCATGGTGGGCGTGCTGGCGGCGCAGGCCGCGCCGGAGCGGATCGGCGCACTGGTGATGGTGACTCCCTCGCCCTGCTACATCGACGACGAGGAGTACCGGGGCGGCTTCAGCACGGAGGACATCGAGGAACTGCTGGCCTCACTGGAGGCGAACTACCTGGGCTGGTCGTCCGCGATGGCCCCGGTGATCATGGGCAATCCGGAGCGGCCCGAGCTCGGCCAGGAGCTGACCAACAGCTTCTGCGCCACCGACCCCGACATCGCCAGGGTCTTCGCCCGGACCACCTTCCTGACCGACAGCCGCGACGACCTGAAGAGCGTGTCCGTACCGACCCTGGTGCTGGAATGCGAGCAGGACGCCATCGCGCCCCGCGAGGTCGGCGCCTACGTGCACGCGGCGATCGGGTCGTCCCGTCTGGTCACCCTCGCCGCCACCGGGCACTGCCCGCAGCTGAGCGCACCCGAGGCCACCACGGAAGCGATCCTCGGCTTCCTGGACACCATCCGGTGATGTGCCGCACGGGCGGCGTACCGGACCCCGCCGGGGACGAGGCGAGCACGCACGCCGCTTTCACCGCACTCCTGGAGGACAGCGCGGAAGACCTGTACGAGTCCGCACCGTGCGGTTTCCTGTCCACGATGATGGACGGCACCATCGCCAAGATCAACCACACGCTTCTGGACTGGCTCGGCCTGGACCGCCGGGCCGTGATCGGCCGGATGCGCTTCACGGACCTGCTCACCGTGGGCGGGAGGCTGTACCACGAGACGCACTTCGCACCGCTGCTGCGCATGCAGGGCGAGCTGCGGGGAATCGCCCTGGAGATGAAGCGCCGGGGCGGGGGCCGGCTGCCGGTGCTGGTCTCCGCCGTGATCAAGCACGGCGTGGGCGGCGAGCCCCTGCTGATCCGCATCACGGTCCTCGACGCCTCCGACCGCCGCGCCTACGAGGAGGAGCTCCTGCGCCGTCGCCAGGAGGCGGAACGGTCCCGTGCCGAGGCCGAGCGTGCGCGTGCCGAGGCGGACGAGGCCCGGCGGCAGGCCGAGGCGGACCGGGCCCGGCTGGCCGACGCGCTCGCCGTCCTCCAGCGGTCCCTGGTGCCCGACTCGCTGCCCGCCGTGCCCGGGCTGGAGACCGCCGTCTACTACCACGCGGCCTCGCCGGACCAGCTCGGCGGCGACTTCTACGACCTGTTCCCCGTGGCCGGTGACCGGTGGGCGTTCTTCCTCGGCGACGTGTGCGGCAAGGGGCCCGAGGCCGCCTCCCTGACCTCGCTGACCCGCTACACGCTCCGGGCCGCCGCGCACCACGACCCGGACCCGGCCGCGGCCCTGGCCACGCTGAACGCCGTACTGCACGAGAGGTACACGGCCGGCGGCAACCCTCGTTACTGCACATGCGTGTTCGGCATCGTCGAGCCCGGCCGGGGCCAGGGGCCGACGACCGTTCGCCTCGCCTCCGGCGGCCACCCCCCGGCCCTGGTCCTGCGCGCCGACGGCCGGGCCGAGTTCCTGCCCACCCCCGGCGGCATGCTCGTCGGTGTGCTGCCCGGCGCGCCGATCGGCACCGCGCAGACCGTCCTGGCCGACGGCGACACGATCGTGCTGTACACCGACGGCCTCACCGAGGCACGCACGGGCCCCGGCCGTGACGACCTGTTCGGCGAGGACGCCCTGCGCGCCTTCGCCGCCGAGCACGCTCCCGCCGCACCACACGAAGTGATCACGGCGCTGACCGGGCTGCTGAAGCGATTCGGCGACGGGCTGGGCGACGACACCGCCCTGCTCGCCCTCGGCGCCCCCGCCACCCCGTCCCCCGCACACCCCGCCAGAACCTCATGAACCCGCTGCGCATCACCCACCGCGAGACCCCGGCCGGACCCCTTCTGCGGCTGTCGGGCGACCTCGACTTCGACCAGGCCCCCGAACTGCGCCGGCAGGTCGACCAGCTGGACCTCCGACCGGGTCAGTGTCTGGTCGTCGACGTGTCCGGGCTGGAGTTCTGCGACTCCTCCGGCATCACCGCGTTCCTCACCGCCCGCCAGCGCGCCCTGGAGGCGCGGGCCGACGTCGCCCTGTCCGCCGTGCCCGCCAACCTGCTGCGGGTCCTCACCCTGGTGGGCCTCGACCGGGTCTTCACCCTGCTCCCGGCCGGCGGCGATCCGGCCCGTCCCACCGGGCAGGACACGAGGTAGCGGGAGTCCGTCCCGCCGCGCCCCTTCGCGCTCCCCCGCGCACCACCGCCCGTCCGGAAAACACTTGGACGGCGCGGTCGCCGTCGCGGGACACTTCCGGACTCGGACCGAAATCCACACATCCGTTGCGGCGAAGGCCCCTGCCCGCGCAGGCACGTGGCGGGCGGCCACAGGACGACACAGGGGTGGGATGGAAACGCCTGAAACCCGCAGGGTCCAGCCGGACAAACGCTCGGTGCTTCTCGCACTCCGTTACTACGGGCGGGAGTTGGCCCGGCTCCGCCGGCTGTCGGCACCCGCGATGCTGCTCATGGCGCTGGGCAACACAGGAATCAACTACGTGGCGCCGCTCGTTGTCGCCAAGCTCGTCGGCGACATCGCCGGTGACAGGGACGTCACGGTCGGCTCGACACTGCCGTACGTCCTCGGCTTCGCGGGTGTCCTGCTGCTCGCGGAGGCACTGTGGCGCGTCGCCATGCACTGCCTCAACCGCCTCGACGCCCTCGGCATCGAGCACCTGTACGTGGTCGGGATGGACGAGTTGTTCGCCAAGGACGCCGCGTTCTTCCACGACAACTTCGCGGGTTCGCTGACCAAACGGGTCCTCAGCTTCGCCTCCCGCTTCGAGCAGTTCGTGGACACACTCGCCTTCCAGATCGTGGGCAGCTTCGTACCGCTGGCGTTCGGGGCGGTGGTCCTGTGGCGCTACGAGCCCCTGCTCGTGGTCGGGCTGCTGGTGATGATCGCGCTGACGGCGGTGCTCGTCGTGCCCCTCATCCGCCGCCGCCAGGCTCTGGTCGACCTGCGTGAGGAGGCGATCGCCCGGGTGTCGGGCCATGTCGCCGACAGCCTGATGAACATGGACACGGTGCGGGCGTTCGCCGCCGAGGAGCGTGAGGCCGCCGAGCACCGCTCGCGGGTGGCGGCGTCGCGGCGGCTCATGCTCAGGTCGTGGGACTACGGCAACCTCCGCATCGACACACTGGTCGCGCCGATGTCGGTGCTGACCAACGCGGTGGGTCTGCTGCTCGCGGTCACGCTGGGCGGGGGCGGGCACGGCGTGGAGGCGATCGTGGTCGCCTTCACCTACTACGGCAACGCGACGCGGATCATGTTCGAGTTCAACCAGATCTACCGTCGGCTGGAGAGCTCCATGACGGAGGCCGCGCAGTTCACGGAGCTGCTCCTGACGCCGCCGACCGTGCTCGACCCGCCGGAACCGGAGCCGCTGCGCCCCCGGGCCGCCGACGTCCGCTTCGAGAAGGTGACCTTCGCGCACCGGGGTGGCCGGCCGCTTTTCGAGGGTCTCGACCTGGACGTGCCGAGCGGGACGAAACTCGGCCTGGTCGGCCGGTCCGGCGGCGGCAAGACGTCCCTCACCCGGCTGCTGCTGCGGATGACGGACATCGACGGCGGCCGCATCCTGGTCGGCGGTCAGGACATCAGCCGGCTGCGCCAGGCCGACCTGCGCAGCCAGATCGCCTACGTGCCGCAGGACCCGGCGATGTTCCACCGCACTCTGCGGGACAACATCGCGTTCGCCCGGCCGGACGCCACCGACACCGAGATCCGCCGGGCGGCGGAGGCAGCCCACGTCACGGAGTTCGCCGACGCCCTGCCGGCCGGCTTCGACACCTTGGTGGGCGAACGCGGAGTGAAGCTGTCGGGCGGTCAGCGCCAGCGGGTGGCGCTCGCGCGGGCGATCCTGCGTGACGCCCCGATCCTGCTGCTCGACGAGGCGACCAGCGCCCTGGACTCCGAGAGCGAACTCCTCGTGCAGGAGGCGCTGTGGCGGCTGATGGAGGGGCGGACCGCGCTCGTGGTGGCGCACCGGCTGAGCACGGTCGCCACCATGGACCAGCTCGTCGTCCTCGACCGCGGGCGAATCGTCGAGCAGGGCACGCACCAGGAGCTGCTCGCGCTCGACGGCGCCTACGCGAAGCTGTGGCAGCACCAGTCCGGCGGCTTCCTCGACGACACGTCCGGGGCGGGCTAGCCGAGGCCCGGCCTGCCGTGCGCCAGGGGCGCGAAGTGCGCCAGGGTGCGCTCGACGCCCATCGCCTCGGTGGCTGCCGGGCGGACGTCGAAGTGCTCGCCCGCGTGCCAGGAACCCGGCGCCGGTCGGCGGGTGGGGCCGAGTCCGTCATGGGCCGGGATCGCCGCGGACGACCGCTTCCACGCCGTCCCCATCGCCGCGGCGGACAACCCCGTCCTCAGCAGGATCGTCGAGCAGCTCCACCCGCAGATCCACCGCATCCTCTACCGCACGTTCTCCACCCTGCTCGGGGGCCGCAACACCATCGAGCACCACGACCAGCTCGTCGACGTCTGCGCCGGCGGCGACGCCCTCGCCGCCGCCGAACTCTCCGCACAGCACTGGTCCGAACTCGGCGGCCACATCAAACAGCTCTTCGACACCAACCAGTTCACGGAGGACGCGCTCGCCTGAGGACGCCTTCGCGTCAGCGCTCCGCGCGGTTCGCGCGGGTGCCGATGCGGTCCCGGAGCCAGGCGTGGAACTCGCCGATGTGGTGCTCGCTGGGTACCAGGACGCCGCCCTTGGCGTACAGCCGGGAACTCATCGCCGGCTGGCAGCGCTCGCAGGCGTCGAAGTCCTGCCGGTTGACGCGGTCGAACAGCTCCACCGAGCGGCTGACGTCCCGGCCGCCGGCCACCACACCCTTCAGGTACAGCCAGTCGCACTCCACAATGGTGCGGTCGACCGCGACCGGGAACATCCGGTGGAGGATCACATGGTCCGGGACCAGGTTGATGAACACCTGCGGCCGCACCGTGATCGCGTAGTACCGGCGGTCCTGTTCCTCGGTGACGCCGGGAATGCGGTCCAGGCCCTGCGAGCCGTCCACGGTGAAGCCCTGGACGTCCGAGCCGAACTCGGCGCCGTGTCCCACGTAGTACTGCGCCGCGTAGCCGTCGGCGAACTCCGGGAGCACCTCGGTCAGTTCGGGGTGGATGGTCGCGCAGTGGTAGCACTCCATGAAGTTCTCGATGATCAGCTTCCAGTTGGCCTTGACGTCGTAGACGATCCGGCGGCCGATCTCCAGGCTCTCGACCTCGTACCGCTCGATGGACTCCACGTCCCCCAGGCGCGCGACCACGTCCGCGATCACAGACTCCTCGAACGAGGGCGGGTCCTCCGCCAGGCACACCCATACGTAGCCCAGCCACTCGCGTACCGCCACGCTCGCCAGGCCGTATTCGGTGCGGCCGACGTCCGGCATCTTCGTGAGGTTCGGAGCCGCGACGAGCTTGCCGTCGAGGCCGTAGGTCCAGGCGTGGTACGGGCACTGGAAGGCCCGTTTCACCTCGCCGGACTCCTGCGTGCAGAGCCTCGCGCCCCGGTGCCGGCACACGTTGAAGAAGGCCCGCACGGAGCCGTCCCGCGACCGGGCCAGCAGGACGCTCTCCCGCCCGACGTCCACGGTCCGGAACGCACCCGGCTTCGCCAGTTCAGACGCGCGTGCCGCGCAGAACCACATGGACTCGAAGACGCGCTCCTGCTCCAGGCGGAAGATCTCCGGGTCCGTGTAGTGGTCACCGGGAAGCGTCGCGATCAGGCTCTCCGGCAGGCCGGTCGTAGTCATGGTCCACCTCGAAGTGAAGCGCCTCGGACAGGCAGCTCGGTTGCTTCATATGCAACGAAGTTCTTGCTACGCAACTCACAGTGCAGCCCGCCGGAAGCGCTGTCAAGACCTTGACCGCAGGCCGTCACAGCCAGGACCATGTTGCGCATCAGACCCGTTGTTGCGTATTGCGCACCCCTCTCAGGGAGGGCTCAGTGTCTCCTGGACCCACAGCCGGCCGCGAGTTCGTCCTCACCCTGTCGTGCCCCGACCGCTCGGGCCTCGTCCACGCCGTCACCGGCTACCTGCTCCGGCACTCCGGCAACATCCAGGAGAGCCAGCAGTTCGACGACCGGCTGGAAAACCGCTTCTTCATGCGGGTGCACTTCGACGTCTCGGACCCGGGAACCTCACTTCAGGACCTGAGATCCGGCTTCGCACCGGTGGCGGAGGCGTACCGGATCTCCTGGCAGCTGTACGACGCGTCGACCCCCACGCGCACGCTGATCATGGTGTCGAGGTTCGGGCACTGCCTGAACGACCTGCTCTTCCGTTGCCGTACCGGCGCGCTGAACATCGAGGTCCCGGCGATCGTCTCCAACCACCGGGACTTCGAGCCGCTCGCCGAGAGCTACCGGATCCCCTTCCACCACGTGCCGGTGACCCAGGAGACGAAGCCCGAGGCGGAGGCGCGACTGCTGGAGCTCGTCGACGAGCTGGACATCGACCTGGTGGTGCTCGCCCGCTACATGCAGATCCTGTCGAACGATCTGTGCAAGCAGCTCGAAGGCCGGGCGATCAACATCCACCACTCGTTCCTGCCGAGCTTCAAGGGCGCCCGGCCCTATGTCCAGGCACACGAGCGCGGCGTCAAGCTCGTCGGGGCGACGGCCCACTACGTCACCCCGGACCTCGACGAGGGGCCCATCATCGAGCAGGACGTCATCCGCGTGAGCCACGCGCAAGGGCCCGACGCTCTGGTGGCTTTGGGGCGCGATGTCGAGGCACAGGTCCTGGCGCGGGCCGTGGAGTGGCACAGCCAGAGCCGCATCATGGTCAACGGCAACCGTACGGTCGTCTTCCGCTGAGGAAAATGACCTCCACCCCTCACGCCTGTTGTCCATTTCGCCTAGAGTTTCGCCATGGGCAACCACGGCGTCGAGTCCGCAGGCGCTCCCAGTGGCGGAGTGCAATCCGTTGACCGTGCTGTCTCGGTGCTGGAGATCCTCGCCCAGCACGGCGAGGCGGGCGTGAGTGAGGTGGCGTCGGCGATCGACGTCCACAAGTCCACCGCTTTCCGGCTGCTCGGCGCGCTGGAAGCGCATGGGATGGTCGAGCAGGAGAGCGAGCGCGGGAAGTACCGTCTCGGTTTCGGAGTCGTGCGCCTGGCCGGCGCCGTGACCGGCCGCATCGCCGTCACCAGGCACGGGCGGGGCGTCTGCGAGCGTCTCGTCGACGACGTGGGCGAGACCATGAACATCGCCGTGCTCGAGTCCTGCCACGCGATCAACCTCTACCAGGTGCGCAGTACCTCGGCGATCGCCGCGCAGAACTGGGTGGGGCGCCAGACGCCGCTGCACTGCACGTCGAGCGGCAAGGTGCTCCTGGCCCACCTCGACCGCATGGACCGCGACGCGCTTCTCGCCGAGGCCGGCCTGCCCCGTATGACACCGCGCACGGTGACCTCCAGGAAGAAACTGGAGGCGGAACTGGCCGAGGCCCGTGAGCAGGGCTACGCCGTCACCAGGGAGGAGTACGAGGAAGGCCTCAACGCCCTGTCGGCGCCGGTGCGTTCTGGCGACGGTGAGGTCGTGGCCGCGCTGAGCGCGTCGGGGCCGGCTTTCCGCCTGACCGACGAGCGGCTGCGCGAACTGGCACCGGTGCTCGTCGCCGGAGCGGACGAGCTCAGCCGCCGTCTCGGCTACCCGGGCTGAGCCCGGCCCGGGTCGTCGCGTGCCCGTCTCCTTACAGGGCGCCTACGCGCCATCTGCCCCTGGGGAGATCAACCGACGCGGCGAGCACCCGTGTCAGCCCGTCCACTCCACAGCCGCGTCCAGCAGCCAGTCGGTGAGGTAGCCGGCGAAGGACGAGCGGACCAGCACCCAGAACCCGGCCCTCGGGTCGTCACGGGCGACCAGGACGACCTGGGTGCGGCCCAGAGTCGTCTGGGCGCAGCGGCCCGGGCCGAGGACACGCGGGTGCAGATCGAGCGAGCAGCCGTGGGCCAGCAGGTCGCGGGCGCGCGGACCCGCGACGAGAAGCGTGGTGCGCTGGGCCGAGACATCGATGACGGACACGTGCTCGTCGCCCGCCGCCTTGCGAATGCGGCTCTCCAGGTCCCGCTGACCGCCCGGCGGGCCCACCACGAGCCACTCGTCGGGGCCGAGCCACAGCGCGGCCAGCTCCCCCGCGCGGGCGATGGTGCAGGGGTCGACGGGCAGTTGGAGACCCAGCGCGAGCCCCACCGCGTCCGCCGCCGCGCCCTTCGGGTCGAGGCGCACGTTCATCTGGGTGAGGAAGGGCAGCTCCGCCAGCCGGATCGCGCCCCGGGAGGTACGGGTCGCGGTGGCCAGCCGGCCGGCCGCGTCCGACAGCGGGCTGCGGAGCGGGGCGGTAAGGGCGGTGTCAGCCATCGCGGCGGGCTCCCTCGGGGTCGTAGAGGACGGGGCTCGCGACGGTCACCGGGACCAGCCGGTCGCCCACGGGGGCGTAGAGCCGCTCGCCGATGCGGTCCCGGCCGCCCTTGACCAGCGCGAGCGCGAAGGTCCGGCCGAGGGCCGCGCTGCGGTAGCTGGACGTGACGTGACCGAGCATCGGGACGGGCGGCGCGGGCAGCACACTGCCGGCGACCAGCTGCGTGCCCTCGGGGAGGAACGCGCCCGGGTCCTCCGGGAGCAGTCCGACCAGGTGCTTGCGGTCGCGGCGGGCGGTGTCGGCACGGGCGAAGGAACGCTTGCCGATGAAGTCGGGCTTCTTCCTGGACACCGCCCAGCTCATGCCGAGGTCCTGCGGCGTCACCGTACCGTCGGTGTCCTGGCCGACGATCGGATAGCCCTTCTCCGCGCGCAGCACGTGCATGGTCTGCGTGCCGTAGGGGGTGATGCCGTACGGGGCGCCCGCCTCGTACAGCGCTTCCCACAGGGCGAGGGCCTCCCACGGCGACACGTTGATCTCGTAGGCGAGTTCACCGGAGAAGCTGATCCGGCAGACCCGTGCGTCGATGCCCGCGACTGCCGTGTCCCGCCATGCCATGAACGGGAAGTCGTCATTGTGCACGGCCAGTTGCGGCGCGAGTGAGCCGAGCACGGCGCGCGACTTCGGACCGACCAGGGCGACGGTGGCCCACTGCTCGGTCACGGAGGTGCAGTGGACCCTCAGCCCGGGCCACTCCGTCTGGAGCCACTCCTCCATCCAGTCCAGCACGGCCGCGGCGTTGCCCGTGGTGGTGGTGACAAGGAAGCGGTCCTGGTCGAGGCGGATGACGGTGCCGTCGTCGAAGACCATCCCGTCCGGGCGGCACATCACGCCGTAGCGGATCATGCCGACCTTCAGGGTGCTCATCATGTTGGTGTAGAGCAGGTCGAGGAAGACGGCGGCGTCCGGGCCCTGGACGTCGATCTTGCCGAGGGTGGAGGCGTCCATGAAGGCGACGCCCTCGCGGGCGGCGGCGCACTCGCGCAGCACGGCCGCCTCCATGTCCTCGCCGTCACGCGGGTAGTACCAGGGCCGCTTCCACTGGCCGACGTTCTCGAACAGCGCGCCGTGGGCGGCATGCCACTCGTGCAGGGCGGTCGTGCGGACCGGGTCGTGCAGGGCGCCCCGGTCGCGGCCGGCGAGGGTGGCGAAGGAGACGGGGGTGTAGGGCGGGCGGAACGTGGTCGTGCCGAGGGCCGAGATGTCCACCCCGAGCAGTTCGGCGACGACGCCACTCGCCAGCACGCCGGAGGTCTTGCCCTGGTCGTTGGCGGTGCCGGCCGTGGTGTAGCGCTTGGTGTGCTCGACCGAGCGCATCCCGGCACCGGTGGCGCGGGCCAGGTCGTCGACGGTGACGTCCCGTTGGAGGTCGACGAACCGGGGCGCGCCCGGGGCGCCGGGGACGACGTACACGTGCATGGGGGGCGTCCGCCGGGGCTGTGCGGGCACGTACGGGAGGCCGGGGGTTGCGGGGGCGTAGCCCTCGGCCTCGACGGCTCGGGCACCGGCGGCCGCGCCCTGCGCCAGCGCCGCGGCCAGGTCCAGCGTGCCGTTCGCGCCGCCCGCGACCTCGACCGCCTGACGGCAGGTGTCGGGGACGAACGAGCCCAGCGTCTCGTCGTGGCGCAGTGTGCCGCCCGCCTGGCTGAACAGGTGCGCCACCGGGTTCCAGCCGCCGGAGACCAGCAGCAGGTCGGCGGCGAACTCCCGTTGCCCGGTGGACTCTCCGTACGGGGCGACGGTCACGGCGGTGAGGCGCGCCGCGCCCTGAGTGCCGGTGACGGCGTGTCCGGTCAGCACCTCGATGCCGGCCGCCCTGGCCCGCTCGGCCCATTCCCCCGCGTCGGGGCGGGTGTCGACGATCGCCGCGATGCCGACGCCCGCCGCGGCGAGGTCCAGGGCGGCGGCGTACGCGCTGTCGTTGGTGGTGAACACGACGGCGTGACGGCCGGGCAGGACACCGTACTTGTTGAGGTAGGCGCGCACCGAGGCGGCCAGCATCACACCGGGACGGTCGTTGTCGGCGAAGGCCAGTGAGCGTTCGTGGGCGCCGGTGGCGAGGACGACGCGGCGGGCGCGGATGCGGTGGACGCGTTCGCGCGAGACGTGCTCCGGGGCCTCGGCACCGAGGTGGTTGGTGCGGCGCTCCACGGCGAGGAGGTGGTTGTCGTCGTAGTAGCCGAAGACGGTGGTGCGGCGCAGGACTCGTATGTCGGGGGCGGCGGCGAGACGGGCGGTCGTCTCGGCCACCCAGTCGAGGTGCTCGCCGGTGTCGAGGAGGCTGCCGCCCAGGTCCGGCTGGTCGTCGGCGAGGACGACGCGGGCGCCGGTCCTCGCTGCCGCCGCCGCGGCGGCGAGCCCGGCCGGGCCCGCGCCCACGACCAAGAGGTCGCAGTGGGTGTGCACGGCGTCATAGCGTGCCGGGTCCGGTTCGGTGGCGAGGCGGCCCTGGCCGGGGAGGCCGGCCGCGACAAGGCCGTCGTAGAGTTCGACCGTGGTGGCCGGAAGCATGGGCTCGGGGAACGGTTCCTCGATCTGGACGACCGCGTTGGGTTCCTCGACGCCGGCGGAGAAGATGCCGCGGGGGCGGCCCAGTTTGATGCTGGTGCCTGTCTGGATGACTCCGTTGGCGAGGAGGGCGGAGGCGAGGGTGTCGCCTTCGTGGCCTTGGTATTCGGTGCCGTCGAAGGTGAAGGTGAGGAGTTTGTCGCGGCGGATCCGACCTCGGGTGGGGTGGCGGAAGGGCTGGTTGCTCTCCCCCACCCCGCCCCTTCCCGAAACCGGGGGCTCTGCCCCCGGACCTCGCTGGGGGCTCTGCCCCCTGACCCCCGTATCGGCCTGAGCGGCCTCGTCCTCGATCGCCGGACGGGCTACCCGCACGGAACGTGCCTGGAAGGTGGCCGGGCGCTCCTCCCCCGCCCGGTACACCGTCAGAATCTCGTTCGTCGACGTGTCCCGCACGGCGTTGAACCAGCGGCGGCAGCCCGCGGCGTGGCTCCAGCGCTCGGCGAAGGGCCCCCTCGGGTTGTCGCGGAAGAAGAGGTAGCGGGCCCACTCCTCGTCGGTGAGGGACGCCGGGTCCTCCGGGTACGGCACATGGGCCTGGCCACCGTAGTGGAACTCGGCCTCGTCGCGAGGTCCGCACCATGGGCAAGGGATCAGCAGCATGGATCGGCTCCCAGAGCTTCCAGTGGTCCTAGTGGGCCACCGCGGCCGCGCCGTGCTCGTCGACAAGCGCGCCGGTGGTGAAACGGTCGAGCGAGAAGGGGGCGTTCAGCGGATGCGGCGCGTCGTGGGCGATGGTGTGCGCGTAGACCCAGCCGACGCCCGGGGTGGCCTTGAAACCGCCGGTTCCCCAGCCGCAGTTGAGGTAGAGGTTGTCCACCGGGCTGAGGCCGGTGATCGGTGAGGCGTCGGGGCTGACGTCGACGATGCCGCCCCAGGTGCGCAGCACATGGGCGCGGGCGAAGACCGGGAAGAGTTCCAGGGCCGCCGACATCTGCTCCTCGATGATGTGGAAGGCGCCGCGCTGGGTGTAGGAGTTGTACGCGTCGATGCCCGCGCCCATCACCAGTTCGCCCTTGTGGGCCTGGCTGACGTACACGTGGACGGCGTTGGACATGACGACCGTGGGGTGCACCGGTTCCAGCAGCTCCGACACGAGCGCCTGCAAGGGGTGGCTCTGGATGGGGAGTTCGATGCCCGCCATGGCCGCCAGGACCGAGGTGTGGCCCGCCGAGCAGAGCGCGACCTTGCCCGCCGCGATCGGGCCCCGGGTGGTCCGGACTCCGACGACCCGGTTGCCGGTCACGTCGAGGCCGGTGACCTCGCAGTTCTGGATGATGTCGATGCCGGCGGCGTCGGCGGAGCGTGCCAGGCCCCATGCCACGTGGTCGTGCTTGGCGATGCCGGCGCGCGGCTGGTAGGTGGCGCCCAGGACGGGGTAGCGCACGTCCGGGGAGACGTTGACGATCGGGCAGACTGCCTTGACCCCGTCCGCGTCGAGCCATTCGGCGTCCACGCCGCCCAGCCGGTTGGCCTCGACGCGGCGCACGCCGTCGCGGACGTCCTGGAGGCTGTGGGCGAGGTTCAGGACGCCGCGCTGGGAGAAGAGGATCGGGTAGTCGAGCTCGTCCGCCAGGCCCTCCCACAGCTTGAGGGCGTGCTCGTAGATGCCGGCGCTCTCGTCCCAGAGGTAGTTGGAGCGGATGATCGTGGTGTTGCGGGCCATGTTGCCGCCCGCCAGCCAGCCCTTCTCCAGCACGGCGACATTCGTGATGCCGTGGTTCCTCGCCAGGTAGTGGGCGGTGGCCAGCCCGTGGCCGCCGCCGCCCACGATGACGACGTCGTAGGAGCGCTTCGGCTCGGGGTTGCGCCACAGCCAGTCCGGGTGTTCCGGGAGCTCGGCGCCGGGTGTGCGGGGGCTCATCGGGCGTCTCCGTCCTCGGAGAGATGGGGGTGGAGCGGGTGGTTGCCGGCAACGGCGACAGTGGCTTCGCCGTCGAGGAGTTGTGCGGTCACCTGGGGAGCTCCTTCAGACGAGGCTGAGTTTGAACGCCCCCGAGGGGCGCGGGGAACTGCGCGACAGCCACGACGCGGCCGCAGACGAGAACTCACCCACGAAGCCGGGACATCGCCGGATCGAACAACGGCTCCTCGGCCACGACCGCCTCGACGAACTGGTCGAAGTACCCGATGTGCACCACGGTCCCCGGAGCGGCCAGCTCCACCGGCAGCCACGCGTAGGCGATGCCCTTGCCGATGGTGTAGCCGTACGCCGCACTGGTGACGTACCCGACCGCACGGTCCCCGTCGTACACCGGCTCCTTGCCCATGACGACCGCCCTGGGATCGTCGATGGTGAGGCACGTGAGCTTGCGCCGCACGTCGGCCCGGCGCCGCTCCAGCGCCGCCTTCCCGACGAAGTCGCCCTTGTCGAGCTTCACGGCGAAGCCCACCCCCGCCTCGAAGGGGTCGTGCTCATAGGTCATGTCGGTGCCGAACGACCGGTACCCCTTCTCCAGCCGGAGACTGTTGAACGCGCCCCGCCCGGCCACGATGCCGCCCAGCGGCTCGGCCGCGCGCCACAGCGTGTCCCACAGTTTCAGGCCCAGGTCCGCGGTGGTGTACAGCTCCCAGCCGAGTTCACCGACGTACGACAGACGCATCGCGGTGACGGGCACGGAGCCGATGTGGGCGCGCTTGGCACGGAAGTACTTCAGGCCGGACGCGGAGAAGTCGGCGTCGGCGAGCGGCTGGAGGACGTCACGGGCGCGCGGTCCCCACAGGCCGACGCAGCAGGTGCCGGGGGTGATGTCGCGGACGTGGACGGTGCCGTCGGTGGGGAGGTGGCGGGTGAACCAGTCGAGGTCCAGGTTGCCGTTGGCGCCTACCTGGAAGAGGTCGGGGGCGAGCCGGGCGACGGTGATGTCGCTGCGGAGCCTTCCGTCGTGGCCGAGGAGCAGCGTGTACGTCACCGAGCCGACGGACTTGGCGACCTTGCCGGTGCACAGCCGCTCCAGGAACGCGCCGGCACCGCGACCGCCGACCTCCAGCCGTTTGAGTGCCGTCATGTCGTACATGGCGACGGTCTCACGGGTGGTCTGGGCCTCGGCGGCGACGATGGGCGACCAGTACCGCGCGGCCCAGTCGTTGGGGGTGACGATGGAACGGCCTTCGACCAGGCCCGCGTTGGCCTCGTACCACTGGGGCCGCTCCCAGCCGTTCGCCTCGAGGAAGACGGCGCCCAGCTCCTGCTGGCGGGGGTGGAAGGGGCTGGTGCGGATCGGGCGCGGGTCGCCCGGCGGCTGGAGGGGGTGGAGGATGTCGTAGACCTCGGCGAAGTTCCGGCAGTCGCGGGCCAGGACGTACTCCGGCGACAGCTGGTGCGGTTCGAAGCGGTTGACGTCGCACTCGTGCAGGTCGAAGGAGGAGCAGTAGCCGTCGACCAGCCACTCGGCCATGGCGCGGCCGACGCCCGCGGAGTGCGTGACCCAGACGGCTTCGGCGACCCAGAAGCCCTTGACGTCCGGGGATTCGCCGAGCAGGGGCAGGCCGTCGGTGGTGAAGGAGAACAGGCCGTTGATGCCCTCCTCGACCTTGGCGTCCTTCGTCGCGGGAAGCAGGGACCGGGTCTCGCTCCAGGCCTCCTCGAAGTCCTCCTCGGTGAACTTCAGGACGGAGGGCATGTCGTCGGCCTCGTCCACGGAGAGGATGTCGTCGGCGCAGACGGGCATCGGGCGGTGGCCGTAGTAGCCGATGCCGAGGCCCTCGAAGCGGTCGCGGTAGTAGAGGTCGGCGTCCTGGTGGCGCAGGATCGGGCGGACCGCCTCCTCGGTCTGGCCCGCCAGGGCCGGTACCGGGCCGGTCCAGGCGAGCTGGTGGGCGAGCGGCGTGAGCGGGAGGTTCATGCCGGCCATGCGGGCGATCCTCGGGCCCCAGATGCCGGCGCAGCACACGACGATGTCGGCGGGGATCTCACCCTGGTCGGTGAGGACGCCGGTCACCTCCCCCTCCGCCCGCTGGACGTCGAGGACTTCGTGCCGGGCGAGGAACCGCACGCCGCGCTCGGTGGCCCGGCGGATCTGTGCCTCGACGGCGAGGACCGCCTTCGCGAGGCCGTCCGTGGGCACGAGGAGGCCGGCGAGGACCCGGTCCGGGTTGACGAGCGGGTGCTGGGCGACGCATTCCTCGGTGCTCAGCAGCCGGGACTCGATACCCCAGGAGGTGAGCCAGCCTCGGCGCCGCCGCAGTTCGGCGACGCGCTCCGGGCTGGTCGCCACCTCCAGGCCGCCGACCTGGAGGAAGCAGGGCTGCCCGTCGACGTCGAGCGAGCGGAACTTCTCGACGGTGTAACGGGCCATCTCGGTCATGGTCTTGGAGGGGTTGGCCTGGAAGACCAGGCCGGGGGCGTGCGACGACGATCCCCCGGTGGCGGGCAGCGGGCCCTGGTCGACCACGGTCACGTCGGTCCAGCCGCGTGCGGAGATCTCGTCGGCGAGCGCCGCTCCCACGACGCCCGCTCCGATGATGACCACCCGGGGTCCCGCCATCGCCGCACCTCCGACGTCGAAAGAGATCCAGTTGCTGTCTGCGCAACATGGTTCAGCTTGCGCAACTCAATGTGCCCCCCGCGCATCGGCGTGTCAAGGGGTCCGCGACGCCGGGAGCGCACCGCGGGACGACAGGGAGGAATCACCGGAAAACGACGGGGCCCGGCAGGCTGACCGCACAGCCTGCCGGGCCTTCCCGGCGGGTTTCACACGGGCGTTCCCGCGCTCTACTTGATCCAGGCGTCGACCTTGCCGCGGTTGGCCTCGACCCACTTCTTCGCCGCCGCCTCGGGTGCCATCTTGTCCACCGCGATGTACTTCGCGACGGTGTTCTGGTCGTCGTTCGTCCAGGTGAAGTTCTTCACCAGGTCATAGGCCGGGCTGCCCGACTTGGCGAACTTGGCGCTGACGATCTTGTCGAGTTCGTACACGGGGTAGTCGCAGGCGACCTTCTCGGTGTCGGCGTCACAGCCCGTCTTGTACTCGGGCAGGCTGACCTTCTTCAGCGGCACCTCGGACATGAACCACTGCGGCTCGTAGAAGTAGCCGATCACCCATTCCTTGTTCTTCTCGGCGTTGCGGTAGGCCTGGATGAGCGCGGTCTCGCTGCCCGCGTACACCACCTTGAAGTCGAGCTTGAGATTCTTCACCAGCGCCTCGTCGTTGGTGACGAACGACGGGTCGCCGTCGAGGAGCTGCCCCTTGCCGCCCGACTCGGAGGTCTTGAACTTCGACGCGTACTTGTCGAGGTTCTTCCAGTCCGTGATGTCGGGGTGCGCCTTCGCCAGCCACGGCGGCACGTACCAGCCGATGAGGCCCTTGTTGCCCGTCGGACCGGCCTCGACGGCGGTCTTCTGATCGGTGATGTACTTCTTCTTCAGGTCGTCGTGGCCCCAGTTCTCGACGACGGCGTCGACCTCGCCGGTCCCGAAGCCCTGCCAGGCGATCTCCTCCTTGAGGTCCTTCTGCTCGACCTTGCAGCCGAGGTCGTGCTCGGCGACGTACGCGAGGACCGCCGCGTTCGCCTCGTAGCCCACCCACGGGTTGATCGCGAGGTTGAAGGTGCCGCACTTGCCCGAGCCGCCCGAACCGCCCGCGCTGTCCTCGCCGACCTTCGCGCCGCTGCAGGCGGTGAGGGTGAGGCCGAGGACGGCCAGGCCGGCCGCGCCGACTCTCCGATGTCGTGCCATGATCTGCTGCTCCCTTTATGCGCCGGCGCGGCGAGCCGCTGCCTGAGTGATCCGGTCGAACATGATCCCGAGCAGGACGATGGCGAGCCCGGCCGCCAGTCCCTTGCCGTACAGCTGGCCCTGCGAGAACCCGGCCACCACGTCGTAGCCGAGGGCCCCGGCACCGACCAGGCCGCCCACGACGACCATCGACAGCACGTAGATCAGGCCCTGGTTGGTCGCGAGGGTCAGGGCGCCGCGCGACATCGGCAGCTGGACCTTGGTGATGAGCTGCCAGGTGCTGCACCCGCTGGACGTGGCCGCCTCGACGGTGGCCCCGGGTACGGCCCGCACCCCGTCGGCGATGATCTTGACGGCGACGGGCGCCGCGTAGACGACGGCGGCGACGATGGCCGTGAACCGTGTCGCGCCGAACAGCGCGAGGAACGGCACGAGGTAGACGAACGGCGGCATGACCTGGGCGGCGTCCAGGGAGGGTCTGAGCAGCCGGTCGACGAGCGCGCTGCGCCCCATCCACACTCCGAGGACGACGCCGAGCAGCATCACCAGCACGGTCGCCACCGCGGTGGAGGCCAGCGTCGTCATGGCGTCGGACCACACGCCGGTACCGACCAGCAGGCCCACGCACACGGCGGCGGTGGCCCCGGCGCGCCATCCGCCGAGCACCGTGCCGACCGCGACGAGGGCGGCGCCGACGAGCCACCACGGGGAGTCGGTGAGCAGGGTCTGGAAGGGATTGAGCAGGCCGTTGGTGAGGATGTCGCGGAAGGCGTTGGTCAGGCCCGCCAGGTTGTCCTGCGCCCAGGTGGTCACGTCGGTCGTCCCCTTGGAGATACCGCTGCCGACGCCGCCCTCGCCGGGGAACTCGGCCGCCCAGACATAGGTGTGCGACAGATAGACCAGCACCGCCGCCGCCACCGCGCCGCCCGCGAGCAGGTGCCGCCGCCACCTGAGGAAGGGACTGGCCGAGCCCCGGGCCGTCTCCGCCCGTCCGCTCGCCGCGGTGGTGACCCGGTCCAGCACGATGGCCATGACGACGATGGCCAGACCGGCGTTGAAGGCCGTGCCGACGTCCAGCGACTGCAGGGCCTGGACGACGGTCTTGCCGAGGCCCGGGGCGTCGATCAGGGCCGCGATGGTCACCATGGCCAGGGCGGCCATGATGGTCTGGTTGACGCCCATCACCACGGTCCGTCTGGACATCGGCAGCAGGACCTTCAGCAGCGCCTGCCGCCGGGTCGCGCCCATCGAGTCCGCCGCCTCGACGGTGGTCTCGGGCACGGACCGGATGGCGTGTGCGGTGATGCGGATCGCCGGCGGTGCCGCGTAGATCGCGGTGGCGATGGTGGCGGAGGCCGGACCGATC
This sequence comes from Streptomyces djakartensis, assembly GCF_014651075.1. Classification (GTDB taxonomy): domain Bacteria; phylum Actinomycetota; class Actinomycetes; order Streptomycetales; family Streptomycetaceae; genus Streptomyces; species Streptomyces djakartensis. The sequence goes on from NZ_BMWE01000002.1 coordinate 159,991, forward strand.
AGGAAGAACAGGGTCAGGGGCGCCAGGTAGACGAAGGTCGGCATCGTCTGCATGAAGTCCAGGAACGGCGTCACGATCCGGTTCACCCGGTCCGACAACCCCGCCCACACCCCCAGGGGGAGGGCGAACAGCAGCGCCACGAGGACCGCGGAGAGGGTCAGGGCCAGCGTGTCCATGCTCTCCTGCCAGAGCCCTTGCAGGCCGAGGAAGGTGAAGCCGGCCACGGCCAGCAGCGCGACCCGCCAGTTGCCGACGGCCCACGAGACGTAGCCGGCGATGCCGACGACACCGAGCCAGCCGATCCGCGGCACCGGGCGTCCCGGGGTCGGCTGCGAGATCAGCTCCTGGACGAAGGTCACCAGGGTGTCGATGACCAGGCGGATCTCGTTGAAGAAGTAGAGGAAGAGCGGGTTGGAGTTGCGGTTGGCGCCGACCGAGTCGTTGACGTCGTTGAACCACCGGTGCAGATCGGTCAGGTCCGCCGCCGCGAGGGACAGGGTCTGCTTGCCGCGCAGCACCGTGAAGAGCAGCAGCCAGACCAGCAGGATCGCGGCCACGACCATGGAGCGGCTGACCGTGCGTACGCGGCGGGCGGGAGCGGGGGGCTCCTCGGTCCCGGTTCTCTCCGGCTTCTCCGGTTTCCGCACGGCGACGGTCATCACGCGTCGCCTTCCTGCCCCGCGACCACCGCGAGTATCTCCTCGTCGCCGACGATGCCGAGCAGCTTGCCGTTCTCGACGACCTTCACCGGCTTCTCGGCAGCGAGCACCGCCCGGGTGGCCTCCTTCACGACGACGTCCGGTCCCAGCTCCGGACCGTCCAGGGCGTCGCCGGGATCGGCCGGGCGCATGATCCATCGCAGGGTCAGCACGTCGCCACGGGGCACGTCCCGGACGAAGTCGCGCACGTAGTCGTCGGCGGGGGCACCGACGAGTTCGTCGCCGGTGCCGCACTGGACCGTCCGGCCGTCGCGCATGATGAGGATGCGGTCGCCCAGCCGCAGCGCCTCGGACAGGTCGTGGGTGATGAACACCATCGTCTTGCCCACCTCGCGGTGCAGGCGGACGACCTCGTTCTGCATGTCCCGTCGGATCAGCGGGTCGAGCGCCGAGAACGGCTCGTCGAAGAGGAGCACGTCCGGGTCGCCGGCCAGCGCCCGGGCGAGGCCCACGCGTTGCTGCATACCTCCGGAGAGCTGGTCGGGGTAGGAGCTCTCGTACCCGGAGAGGCCGACGAGTTCGACGACCTCCAGCGCACGCCTGGTGCGCTCGGCTCTGCTCATGCCGCGGATCTCGAGACCGAACGCCACGTTGTCGACGACCCGGCGGTGCGGAAGCAGCCCGAAGTGCTGGAAGACCATCGAGAACTTGCTGCGGCGCAGTTCGCGCAGGCGGCCCGCGTCGGCGTCGCGGATGTCCTCGCCCTCGAAGAGGATCTCGCCGGCGGTGGGTTCGATGAGCCGGGTCAGACAGCGCACCAGGGTGGACTTGCCGGAGCCGGACAGTCCCATGACGACGAACACCTCGCCGGGGGCGACGTCGAAGCTCACGTCGCGCACGGCGGCGGTGCAACCGGTGCGGTCCATCAGTTCGCGGCGGGTGAGTCCGCGCAGCTCCTCGGAGCCGGGTACCTGGCCGGCCTTCGGCCCGAACACCTTCCACAGCTCGCGCACGGAGATGACCGGGGTGGGCGCCCGGTCCTCGGGGGTGTCGCGCCGCCGCGGCGCCTCGGTCGTTGCTGGGGTCATGTTCGACCTCTTTCGGCGTTCAGCCGCGGAACCAGTACTGCGGCCGGGGTTGGATGTTCTGCCAGATGTGTTTGGGCTCCCGGTACTCGTCCAGGCCGGTGGGTCCCAGCTCCCGGCCCACGCCGGAGTGCCCGAACCCGCCCCATTCCGCCTGTGGGACATAGGGGTGGTAGTCGTTGATCCACACCGTGCCGTGGCGCAGCCGGCGGGCGACGCGCTGGGCCTTGCCCGCGTCCTGCGTCCAGACCGCGCCGGCGAGCCCGTACTCGGTGTCGTTGGCGATGCGTACGGCGTCGTCCTCGTCGGTGAAGCGCTCCACGGTGAGCACCGGCCCGAAGGACTCCTCGTGCACCACCCGCATGCTCTGGTCGCACTCGTCGAGCACGGTCGGCGGATAGAAGTGTCCGCCGGCCAGGGCCGCATCGCCGGGGCGTTCCCCGCCGCAGCGCAGGACGGCACCCGCGGCGACACCCGCGGCGACGTAGGCCTCGACCTTCGCCAGGTGCTGTGCGGAGATCAGCGCTCCGGTGTCGGCCCGCGGATCGAAGGGGCCGCCGAGCCGGATCCGCCGGGCCCGGCGGACCACCTCGTCGACGAACCGGTCGTGCAGCGAGTCCTCGACGATCAGCCGGGCGCCGGCCGAGCAGACCTGTCCCGAATGCAGGAAGACGGCCGTGAGCGCGAAGTCCACGGCCGTCTCGAAGTCGGCGTCGGCGAAGACGACGTCGGGGTTCTTGCCGCCGAGTTCCAGCGCGACCTTCTTCACGGTCGCGGCGGCGGTGGCCATGATGCGTCTGCCGGTGTCCAGGCCACCCGTGAAGGACACCATGTCGACGGCCGGGTGCTCGGCGAGCGGTGCGCCCGCCTCGGGCCCGGTCCCCAGGACGAGGTTGGCGGCTCCCTCCGGGATCCCGGCCTCCTCGAGGGCCCGCATCAGCAGGATCGAGGTGGACGGGGTGAGTTCGCTGGGCTTGAGGACGATTGTGTTGCCGGCGAGGAGTGCCGGGGCGACCTTCCAGCTCGCCTGGAGCAGCGGATAGTTCCAGGGAGTTATCAGTCCGCACACGCCGATCGGTTCGTACACGACGCGGCTGACCGCGTCGTCGCGGCCGGTGTCGATCACCCGGCCGGCGTCGGTGCCGCCACGTCCTCCGTAGTAGCGGAAGCAGGAGACGACGTCGGCGATGTCGTAGACACTCTCCACCAGGCGCTTGCCGGTGTCCAGTGATTCGGCGCGGGCGAACGCATCGGCGTCGCGCTCGAGGATGCCGGCGGTGCGCAGGAGGAGCGCGCCTCGCTCGCGCTCGGGGGTGCGCGGCCAGGGCCCTTCGTCGAAGGCCCGGCGGGCCGCGGCGATGGCCGCCTCGGCGTCGGGGCGGGTGCCTTCGGACACGGTCGCGGAGAGCGTGCCGTCGGCGGGACAGCGGATCTCCCGGTGACCTCCGGCCACGGGATCGCGCCATTTTCCGTCCACGAACAGGTCTGCCACGTCGGGAGCCCTTCGAGCGAATCTCGTTGCGCATCGCGCACCGCATTGCTTTTGGTGGAACACTCTGGAAGAAGGCCGGAACCCGCGTCAAGGGGTTGGCCCATGACGTTTCCGCTACGGAGGCAGTCAGGAGAACACGACGGCCGCAGCCCCGGAGCGTCTCGTTTCCGGGTCGACCGGTTCCATGAAAACCGCAGGTTACGCCTGTGCGTCGCGGTACCGGTAGTACGCGGCGGTGGACGGCGGCAGCGGCTCCTCGCCGAGGATGAGGTCGGCCGCCTTCTCCGCGATCATCATCACCGGCGCGTAGATGTTGCCGTTGGTGATGTAGGGCATGACGGACGCGTCGACGACCCGCAGCCCTTCGACTCCGTGCACCCGCATACTGGCCGGGTCCACGACCGCCATCGAGTCGGTGCCCATCTTGCAGGTGCAGGAGGGATGCAGCGCGGTCTCCCCGTCCCTGGCGACCCAGTCGAGGATCTCCTCGTCGGTCTCGACGGACGGCCCGGGCGAGATCTCCCCGGCGTTGTACGGGGCCATGGCGGGCTGGTTGAGCAGCTCCCGGGCGACCCTGACGGCCTCGACCCACTCACGGCGGTCCTGCTCGGTGGACAGATAGTTGAAGCGCAGCGCGGGGTGCTCCGCCGGATCCTTGCTCTTGATCTTCACCGAGCCGACGGCGTCGGAGTACATGGGCCCGACGTGCACCTGGTAGCCGTGTCCGCCCGCGGGCACGGAGCCGTCGTAGCGGACCGCCACGGGCAGGAAGTGGAACATCAGATTCGGGTAGTCCACGTCCTCGTTGCCGCGGACGAAGCCGCCCGCCTCGAAGTGATTGGTCGCGGCGGGGCCGGTACGGAAGAGCCACTGCAGGCCGATGAAGGGGGCGCGCCACTTCGCGAGGTACGGCTGCATGGAGACGGGCTGCCTGCAGCCGTACTGGATGTAGACCTCCAAGTGGTCCTGGAGGTTCTCGCCGACCCCAGGCAGATCGTGTACGACGTCGATGCCGAGCGCGCTCAGCTCCTCGGCGTTGCCGACGCCGGAGAGCTGCAGCAACTGCGGGGAGTTGATCGCCCCTCCGCACAGGATGATCTCGCGGGCACGCACCCGCTGGGGTCTGCCGCGGCCGCGCCGGTACTCGACGCCGACGGCGCGCTTGCCCTCGAAGAGGACGCGGGTGACCAGGGCGCGCGTGGTGACGGTGAGGTTGGGGCGCTTGCGCACGGGCTTGAGGTACGCCTTGGCGGCCGAGAGCCGGCGCCCGCGGTGGACGTTGCGGTCGAACCGGGCGAATCCTTCCTGCCGGTATCCGTTCACGTCGTCGGTGGGGGCGTACCCCGCCTCCTCGGTGGCCTTGAGGAAGGCCTCGAAGAGCGGGCTGGTTCCCGGCCCGCGTTCGAGCACCAGGGGCCCGTCATGCCCACGGAACTCGTCGTCCGGGTCGGCGGCGAGGCAGTTCTCCATCCGCCGGAAATACGGCAGGCAGTGCGCGTAGTCCCAGGCGTCCATGCCCGGGTCGGCCGCCCACCGCTCGTAGTCCATGGGGTTGCCGCGCTGGAAGATCATCCCGTTGATGCTGCTGGAGCCGCCCAGCACCTTGCCCCGCGCGTGATAGACGCGGCGGCCGCCCATGTGGGGCTCGGGTTCGGACTCGTACTTCCAGTCATAGAAGCGGCTGCCGATCGGGTAGGTCAGCGCCGCCGGCATGTGGATGAAGACGTCCCAGGGATAGTCGGGTCTGCCCGCCTCCAGGACCAGCACCCGGTTGCCGGGGTCCGCGGAGAGCCGGTTGGCCAGTGCGCTGCCGGCCGATCCACCACCGACGATGACGAAGTCGTACTGCAAGTGCGCCATGGTGCCTCGTCTCGCTCACGCCGTACAGAATGCGCGGCATGCTAGTACCGGTATCTCTATGCGCACCAGGTTGCGGACGGCGCAACTTCGGTCGGGTCTGTCCCAGGCTCGTGACCTGCACAGCTTTCGGCCATGTTGATCGCCCGTATAGTTGCGCTGTGAGCAACTACCATCCGGATACCGAAACGACAAGTGCGCCGGCCGGCGGGGTGCAGTCGGTCGACCGCGCCATCACCGTGCTGGAGATCCTGGCCCGGCGCGGAGAGGCCGGCGTCAGTGAGGTGGCTGCCGAGATCGACGTCCACAAGTCCACCGCGTTCCGGCTGCTCGGCGCCCTGGAGGTACGCGGCCTGGTGGAACAGGCGGGCGAGCGCGGCAAGTACCGCCTCGGTTTCGGTCTCGTCCGTCTCGCCGGCGCGGTCACCGGACGTATCGACATCACCCAGCAGAGCCGCCCGGTCTGCGAGCGTCTCGCCGATGAGATCGGCGAGACCGTGAACCTCGCCGTGATGCAGGAGCAGTACGCCATCAACCTGTACCAGGTACGCGGACCGGGTGCCGTCACGGCGTTCAACTGGGTGGGCCAGCTGACACCGCTGCACGCCACCTCCAGCGGCAAGATCCTGCTGGCCCACATGCCACCGAAGGAACGTGCCGCGCTCCTGTCGAACGCCGGCCTGAAGAAGTTGACGCCCCGCACGCTGACCGCGAAGACGAAACTCGAGAAGAACCTCGCCGAAGCGCTGCAGCGTGGCTACTCCTGGACGCTGGAGGAGTTCGAGGTGGGGCTGCACGCGATGGCCGCGCCGGTCCGCAACCGGGACGGAGAGGTCATCGCCGCGGTCAGCGCCTCCGGGCCCGCCTACCGGCTCACCGAGGACCGTATACACGAGCTCGCCCCGGTGCTGGTCAAGGGCGCGGACGAGATCAGCCACCGGATGGGCTACCTGGGCTGAGCCGCCGCACCGCCTCGACGACGTGCTCGAGGTGCGCCGGTCCCGGCCCTCGCGGTGACGCCGGGAAGTGCGGTCGCGACCTCGTTCAGGACGTTCTGGCCGCGAGTTGCTTGCGCCAGCGCATGAACAGCCGCGGCTGGTTCATCCCGAGTACGGCGACCGGGTGTCCGGCTCGCCGGTAGACGGCCAGGACGTTGCGATCGTCGACGGTGCCGTCCTCGATCGTCACGCTGTCGGCGCGCGCCGCGTTGCCGACGAACTGGATCTTCACGCCGTACTGGTCGGACCAGAAGTACGGCGGCCGGGGTATGCCCGGCTCGGATTCGCCCCAGGACAGCAGAGCCGCCACGGCCGCGTCGGGGCGCTCCCGGGCGCCGGTCCAGTGCTCCACGCGCCGGTGGGTGCCCGCGCGCGGGTCGTACCAGGAGGCGCAGTCGCCGACCGCGACCACCCCGGCCAGACTGGTTCGGCCGTCGGCACCGCACCTGACGCCGTCGGCGAGTTGGACCCGGGATCCCACCAGCCACTCGACGCAGGGACGGGCCCCGATCCCCACGACGACGATGTCGGCCGGGATGCTGCGGCCGTCCTCCATGAGGACGCCGTCGACGCGGGTCTCGCCGCTCAGCCCCTTGACGCCCGTTCCGCACAACAGCCGCACGCCGTGGTCCGCGTGGAGGGCGGAGACGATGCCGCCCATGGTCGCGCCGAGCGGCCCGGCCAGCGCAGTGGGCGCGGCTTCGACGATGGTCACGTCGAGACCGAGAGTGTGGGCGGTGGAGGCTACTTCGGCACCGATGAAGCCGCCGCCGATCACGACCAGGCGCCCGCCCCGGGTCAGTTCGTCCCGCAGGCCGCGGGCGTCGTCCAGGGTGCGCAGGGTGTGCACACCGGCCAGTCCGTCCATGCCGGGCAGGGTCCGGGCGGACGCACCGGTGGCGATGACGATGCCGTCGGCTCTCACCTCCCGGCCGTCGGTGAGCCGCACGGAACGGGGCGCGCTGCCGAGTCCGGCGGCGCGGGTGCCGAGCAGCCACTCCGCCTGCAGGTCCTCGTCGTCCGGCTCGAGCGCGAGATCGGCTTCGCCGATGCCGCCGGCCAGGAACTCCTTGGACAGCGGCGGCCTGTCGTACGGGCGGTGGACTTCGTCACCGATGACGACGAGTCGCCCGTCGTACCCCTGTTTGCGCAACGAGCGCGCCGCTGACAGACCGGCCAGCGACGCGCCCACCACGGCCACTGTCCTCACGCGACGCCCCCGGCGAGCCGGGCGGCGACGCAGGGAGGCAGGTTGGGGGCTGCCGTGGACAGCCTGACGTAGATCATGCCGTCCTCGACGAAGACCTCGTGGGTGCGCACCGGGAGCCTGGCCGGCGGGGCGTCGACGGCTCCGGTCTTGAGGTCGAACTTCGAGGCGTGCAGCGGGCATTCGACCTCGCAGCCCTCCAGCCAGCCGTCGGCGAGCGAGGCGTCCTGGTGAGTGCAGGTGTCGTCGATGGCGAAGAGTTCGCCGTCGTCGGTGTGGAACACCGAGACGGGCGGGTCGATGTCGAGCCTGTGAGCCTCGCCTCGGGGCAGATCCACGAGACGGCACGCGGGAATCATCATGACACCTCGGTGCGTATAGCGAAACGGATTGCGGTGAACGCAACGCCAGTGTGAGGGCGTCCACAAACCCTTGTCAAGGAGTTCACGGGACGGCCGAGACCCTCATTTTGGTTGTGCGACACAAAACCAACCGCACTATGAGAAACGCAGGTCAGGGCGCAGGCAACCGCAGAAGCGGGCCCTCGACACCACTGCGATGCTTCTCGGCCACGGCCGGGCGGTGCGGTGCCCGAGTCACCAGCCGCGGGCGGCCCACTGCTGAAGGTGTGGGGCTTCCGCCTCGATGGTGGTCGTGTCGCCATGGCCGGTGTGAACGACCGTCTCCCCCGGGAGCGTCAGCAGCCGGTCACCGATCGAGGTGATGATCGTGCCGAAGTCGCTGTACGAGCGCCCCGTCGCGCCGGGCCCGCCCGCGAACAGCGTGTCGCCGCTGAACAGCGCCCCCAGATCCGGGGCGTACAGGCACACGGCCCCGGGTGCGTGTCCGGGCGTGTGGAGGACGCGCAGGCCGATGCCCGCCACGACGATCTCGTCGCCGTCGGCGAGCGGTCCGTCGGGCCGCCGGTTCGGATGCGCCGTCTTCCACAGCACCTGGTCGTCGGGGTGGAGGAGGACGGGCGCACCCGTGGCGAGCGCGACGTCCGGCGCGGCGCGCACATGGTCGTCGTGGGCATGGGTGCACACGACGGCCGACAGGCGGCGGTCGCCGACGGCCTCCAGGACGGCGTCGGAGTCATGGGCCGCGTCGATGACGGCCACCTCGTCGTCGTCACCGACGATCCAGACGTTGTTGTCGACGTCCCAGGTGCCGCCGTCGAGGCTGAAGGTGCCGCTGGTGACGAGGCGCTCGATGCGCGGGGCGCCGGCCATCACAGCACCACCACGGAGCGCAGCACGTCACCGCCGTGCATCTTCTCGAAGGCCTCCTCCACGTCACCGAGGCCGATGGTCTCGGTGACGAACGCGTCCAGGTCGAACCGGCCTCCCAGGTACAGGTCGATGAGGGCCGGGAAGTCGCGCGAGGGCAGGCAGTCGCCGTACCAGCTGGACTTCAGCGAGCCGCCGCGCCCGAAGACGTCCAGCAGCGGCAGCTCCACCTTCATCTCCGGGTTGGGCACACCCACCAGCACGACCGTGCCGGCCAAGTCCCGGGCGTAGAAGGCCTGCTGATACGTCTCGGGGCGGCCCACCGCATCGACGACGACGTCCGCGCCGAAGCCTCCGGTCAGTTCGCGCACCGCCGCCACGACGTCGGCCCGCGTGCCGTCGACCGTGTGGGTGGCCCCCATGGTCCGGGCTCGGTCCAGTTTGCGCCGGTCGATGTCGACGGCGATGACCTTGGACGCGCCGGCGAGCCTGGCGCCCGCGACGGCGGCCATACCGACACCTCCGCAGCCGATGACGGCGACGGAGTCCCCTCGGCCCACGGCGCCGGTGTTCACGGCGGCGCCGAAACCCGCCATGACCCCGCATCCGAGCAGCCCGGCAGCCGCCGCCGGGGCGGCCGGATCCACCTTGGTGCACTGCCCGGCCGCGACCAGTGTCTTCTCCGCGAAGGCGCCGATGCCGAGAGCGGGCGAGAGCGGGGTACCGTCGAGCAGCGTCATCGGCTGCGTGGCGTTGTGGGTGGCGAAGCAGTACCAGGGCTTGCCCCTGCCGCACGCCCGGCACCGGCCGCACACGGCACGCCAGTTGAGGATGACGAAGTCACCGGGCTCGACGCCGGTGACCCCCTCCCCCACCGCCTCGACGCGGCCGGCCGCCTCGTGCCCCAGCAGGAAGGGGAACTCGTCGTTGATCCCGCCCTCGCGATAGTGGAGGTCGGTATGACAGACACCGCACGCCTCGACCTCGACCAGCGCCTCGCCCGGGCCGGGATCGGGGACGACGATCGTCTCGACGGACACCGGGGCGCCCTTCTTCCGGGCGACTACGGCACGAACCTCGTGAGCCATGAGTTGCTCCTCATACGGGAGAACACGCGGGCGTGTCACCGCTGCCGGTTGCCTCATCAGATACACGCACCGCCATACGCAACCGAGCATCGGGGAGGGGGACACCGGTGGTCAAGGGGCGGACAGGAACAGGGCGCCTCGGCCGGGACACCGGCACGCGGTGGCCGACGCCCCGCTGCCGGCCGGCGCGGGGGCGGAGATCTCGAAGGCCTCGCCCGTGGCCGCGTCGGTGACGAGGTCCCGAGTGACCGAAGTGCCGGGCGTGCCCGAGTTGCCGACGCCGTGGGAAGTGAGCAGCGAATCGGCGATGCCGGCGTTTCGGGTGCTCCGCAGCCGGTCGTAGCCGCGCCACGGATCAGTTCCCCCACCCGGTGGAGGGCGCGGTCCACGTAGAGCGGATACAGGCCGTCGAGCGGTACGCCGTCGGCGAGCAGATCGGACTCCAGCTCCGGCCAGTCCACCAAGCCCTGCATCGCGCGGGTGCCCGGGAAGGCCTCGAAGCTCCGGAAGTCGGCCCAGGACTCAGGCCTGCGTCCGGCGAAGGCGTCGCACCGGCAGGCCAGGACGCCGGCCCAGTAGCCGGCCGGGCCGACTGCCGGTCCGGCTCCCTCAGGGGATGCGGAACCCGCGAAACGTCACGTGCTTCCGGGTCTCGAACCCGAGCCGTTCGTAGAGCGCGATCGCGCCGGTGTTCGCCTCGGCCACGTGGAGGAAGGGACGTTCGCCCCGGGCCACGACGCGCGCGATGAGCGCGCGGACCAGACGGGCCGCGTGGCCACGCCCACGCGCCTCGGGGGCGGTGCAGACAGCGCTGATCTCGGTCCATCCGGGAGGCCTGAGCCGCTCTCCCGTCATCGCCACCAACGTGCCGCCGTCGCGGACACCGAGGTAGGTGCCGAGTTCATGGGTGCGTGGCCGAAACGGCCCCGGCCGGGTCCGCTCGACGAGGCCGAGCATCTCCGGCACGTCCTGTGCGCCGAGTTCGACGATGCCCGGATCCTCCCTTGCGGGGAACCGGTCCGGGCGGCTGTCGCCGACCCAGATCATCTGGCGGCCTTCGAGAACGAAGACCGGATCCCAGTCCGACGGCGGCGCCGCGGGACAGCTGAACATGTCGGCGAACTCGCCCGGCCCGAGCAACGCGGCCAGGTCGGCCCACGCCGCCGGGTCCGCCTCCGCGGGAATCGCGGAGAAGGTCGCGACGGCCGGAAGGTAGGTGACAGCCCGGCCGAGCCGGCGGGCGAGGTGCCCGTGGTGGCCTCGGAGCGACTCCCCCACCGGGTCGTCGAGCGCGACGGCGTCGCGGAGACCCACCACGTGCTGCCCCTTTCCTGCCTCCGGCCGAACCCGGCCGACCATCCTAGTGCCGTGGTCTCCGGCGCCGGCGGGGCTGCCCCCTTCAGGCGCATCGAGCGGGCTCACCCGCGTGGCGTCGTGTTTCTCCGGCGGCACGCGGGTGAGCATGTGCGGATCCAGGCCTCTTCCCGCACCGAGGGGACGCGATGCCCGACCGCGCCGACCGTGTCCGCCCCGAAGGCACGGCACCACAGGGGATCCCGCGGCGGCAGTCGTCGGAGCAGTGGCTGTTCAGCGGCATCTACGGACTGGTGCTGGCCAGCGCCATGGTGGCCGCGCTGGACGCGACGGGTGAGGAGGCCGATCCCGGTGAGGACGCGCTGTGGGTGCTGATCACCGCGGTGGCGTCCAGTGCCGCCCACGGGTACGCGCACGTGATCGCCCAGCGTGCGTCCGGCGACGGGGCTGCCACCACCAGCAGACTGCGGTCGGTGCTCGCCGAATGGCCACTGGTCGCCGCCGCGCTGCCCACGGTGGGGATGCTGCTCACCGCGGTCGCCGGGTGGTGGTCGGAGGCCGCGGCCGCGGACACGGCCCTGCTGTTCAACACCGCCGCCTTGTTCGCCGTGGGCGTCTGGGCGGCCCGTACCGCTGGGCACGGGTGGCCGTCCGCATGCCTGGCAGGGGGCCTGGACATGCTGATCGGCATAGTGATCATTACGCTGAACGCCCTGATCCATTAGCTTCCACCGGGTGCGGACGGCGCGGTCAGCTCCTGCCGGCGGGGCCGGCGTCAGCCCAGTACTTCGCCCGGGGCGCTGGACTCTCTGCGCGCACGCCCGGGCGCGACTAGGTTGTGCCGCATGAGCAACCTTGACCGCGCGCCCGCACCGAGCGTGTGCGGCGGCCGTGGATTCGTCGTCGCCGAACCCGTCCGCGAGCTGCTGAGCCCTCGACGCGTACAGCTCGGGGAGTCGACCGAGGTGCGCCGGCTGCTGCCGAACCTCGGCCGGCGCATGATCGGCGCCTGGGCCTTCGTTGATCACTACGGTCCCGATGACATCGCCGACGAGCCCGGCATGCAGGTGCCACCCCATCCGCACATCGGCCTGCAGACCGTCAGCTGGCTGCACCAGGGCGAAGTGCTGCACCGCGACTCCACCGGCAGCCTGCAGACGATCCGCCCACGCGAGCTCGGGCTCATGACGTCCGGCCGGGCGATCAGTCACTCGGAGGAGAGCCCCAGGTCACACGCCCGCTACCTGCACGGCGCGCAGCTCTGGGTGGCCCTCCCGGACGCGCACCGGCATGTCGACCCGAAGTTCGAGCACCACGCCCGGCTGCCGACCGTGACGGCCCCCGGGTTCACGGCGACCGTCCTCCTCGGCGACCTGGACGGCGCGGCCTCGCCCGGCACGACGTACACGCCGATCGTCGGCGCCGACCTCGCCCTCGACCGCGGTGCCGACGTCCGGCTGCCCCTCGTGCCCGACTTCGAGTACGGGGTGCTGTCCATGTCGGGTGAGGTCCACGTCGACGGCGTGCCGGTGCTGCCGGGCTCGATGCTGTACCTCGGGTGCGGCCGCGGCGAGCTCCCGCTGCGCGCCGGATCCGACGCGGGCGTGATGCTGCTCGGCGGGGAGCCGTTCGCCGAGGAACTGATCATGTGGTGGAACTTCGTGGGCCGCACGCAGGCAGAGATCGAACAGGCCCGTGCCGACTGGATGGCAGGCAGCAGGTTCGGCGAGGTGAAGGGATATGACGGCGCTCCGCTCGCCGCGCCGGAGCTGCCCACGACGCCGCTCAAGCCCCGTGGCCGCGTCCGTTGAGCCGGACCAAGTAGTGGAATATTGAACCACCGGGTTCGGTTGCCGGGACCGAAGGAGGTCACCCGTGAACACGACCCACGAGCCGGTGTACTACGACCACGGAACACCTGCGGAGCGCTGGGACCGCGCGCAGCTGTTCTTCGCCGCCAAGGACTACGCCGCCGCCGCGCGCGTCCTGGGCGGGCTGGTCGAGGAGGTCCCGGAGCAGACCGGACCGCGGCTGCTGCTGGCACGCTCCTACTACCACTCGGCGCAGCTGTGGCGCGCGGAGACAGAGCTGCGGACGATCGTCGAGCGGGATCCCGTGGAGCACTACGCCCGGCTGATGCTGGGCCGCACACTGCAGCGGCAGGGGCGGCACGAGGAGGCCGAGACGCATCTGCGGATCGCCTCGGCGCTGGCGGGCGACTTCGGGGAACGCTGACGCGGCGCCGGCCCTCGCCTGACGAACGGTGCCCGGCCCCCCTTGGGGAGCCGGGCACCGGCGCGTCGGCGCGGGTATGTCACCGGGCGGCTGTTCCGGATCCGTACGACCGTCGCCCCCGCCGGTAGGCGATCTCTCCCAACAGGATGTCGACGGCGAGGAAAGCCACCAGCGGGATGCCGAACAGGGGAAGGAAGTACCCGAGTACGGCGACCCCGGCGAGCAGCGGCACCAGGATCTGCGGCGGTACCTGCTGCCAGGCGCCGCGCGGGACCGGCCGGCCGAAGGCGCTGCCGCGGCCGCGCTGCCACCACATGCGGTAGCCCCAGACGATCAGCAGGATCAGCGAGAGCGCGAGCAGCATCAGGGCGATCTGGTTGGCCAGGCCGAACAGAACGCCGGTGTGCAGGTCGATGCCCCAGCGGGTGAGCTTCGCGAGCACGGGGTAGTCGGCGAACCGCAGCACGTCGGTCACCTGGCCACTGGCCGGGTCGACCGCGACGGAGTCCTGCTTCCCGGGCCAGCCGCGCTGCACCTGCTTCACGACGTACGCCGACTTCGCGTCGGCCGGCGGCACGATCTCCACCGGGTCGCCGAGGCCCTCGGCCCGCGCCGCCGCCAGCACCTTGTCGAGTCCCACACCGTGCGCCGCGTCTCCCGCCTGCCCTGCGGCGGAGCCGTGGCCGCCGTGTTCACCGCCCGCCGCCGCCGACACCGACGGGGTGGCCTGGCCCAGCGAGGTCCGCAACTCGTCGATGCTCGCCCCGGCGTAGGCCGACCAGGTCAGACCGGTCGCCGAGAGGAAGAGGAAGCCCGCCGCCGCCCATGCGCCGACGCTGCCGTGCAGTCCCAGCGTGCGACGCCGTCCGCCGGTTCCCCGCACCTTGCGCAGCGCACGGCGGCGGGAGAACCACAGCACCAGTCCGCCGGCCGAGATCACCCACAGCCAGCTGGCCGCCAACTCGCTGTACAAGCGGCCCGGTTCGCCCAGGCGCAGATCCCGGTGGAACTCGTCGATCCAGGTGCGCAGCGGCAGCGCGCCGGTCGAGCCGTACTGTTCGAGGGAGCCGCGCACTTCCGCGGTGTACGGGTCGACGAAGACGGCGAGCGTGTGGCCCTCGTCGACGCCCGGGACACCGGACAGCATCACCCTCGTCGTCGCGTCGGCCTCGGGCGAGGGGCGGACGGCCGAGACGGTGCCCTCGGGGTGGGCCTCGCGGGCGGCGGCCACCTGCTCGCCGACCGGTAGCTTCGTCCTGCCTACGGGGACGGTCAGTTCGTGGTCGTACACGACCTTCTCGGCCTGGAAGGAGGCGGCGTAGAGCAGGCCGGTGAGGGCGGCGACGAGGAGGAACGGCGCGACCAGGACCCCGGCGTAGAAGTGCAGGCGGAGGATGAGTGGACGCAGCAGGGCCCGGCTGTTCCTCGACGGTGCCGGCTTGGCGGGTTTCGGGGCCTCGTCCGTGGTGGTCGAGGGGGCGGTGGTCATCGGCGGGCTTCTCCCGGGGACGTCTTCGTGGCCGTTGCGGTGCAGTAGTCGGTGCGGCCGGGGGTTGAGTTCCCGAGGAGAGCGTGTGATGCGCATCACGCTCGGGTGGAAGGTGCCGTGTCATCCTGACGCGATGGGAACTCCGAGCCATCACGCGCCCCTGGCCGAGCGGGTCGAGCAACTCCTCGCCGATGGCGGGCCGTTGCGCATCGTCGCGGCCGGCGATCCGGTGCTGCGGCGTGGCACCGAGCGCTACGACGGGCAGCTGGGGTCCGCGCTGCTGGCCCGGTTCGTCGAGGCTCTGCGGGTCACCATGCGCGCGGCGCCCGGGGTGGGTCTGGCGGCGCCCCAGGTCGGTGTGCCGCTGAGGATCGCGGTGATCGAGGACCCGGCCCCCGTGCCGGAGGAGGTGCGTCTCGCGCGCGGGCGGGTGCCGCAGCCGTTCCGGGTGCTGGTCAATCCGGCCTACGAGCCCGTCGGCGGCACGCGGGCCGCGTTCTTCGAGGGCTGTCTGAGCGTTCCGGGCTGGCAGGCGGTGGTGGCACGGCCCGCCGAGGTGCGGCTCACCGGGCAGGACGAGCACGGGCGCGCGGTGGACGAGGTGTTCGGCGGCTGGCCCGCACGGATCGTGCAGCACGAGACCGACCACCTCGACGGCGTCCTGTATCTGGACCGGGCCGAGTCGCGTTCGCTGTCGTCCAACCAGGCGATGACGGAGCGCTGGTCCCAGCCGACGCCCCAGGAGGCGGCGCGGGCACTGGGCTTCGAACTGCCCTGAGGCACCGGAGAAACTGATGCCGGCCGATGCTCCCGCCCGACGGCCGGAGGCGATGGCCTCGGATGCCGGCCGGACCACCCTGTCGCGCATCCTCGCGGGGCGGCACGTCGGACGGCCGCCCCGGCACCGACGGTCCCTGAGGACCTGTCAGGTGCCGCCCCGCGTCTCACCGGCAGTCGGGCTCAGTTGTCCCGGTAGGCCTCCAGCAGCCGCAGCCACACCTCGCTGATCGTCGGGTACGAGGGGACGGCGTGCCACAGGCGGCTGACCGGGACCTGGCCGGCGACGGCGACCGTGGCGGAGTGGATGAGTTCGCCCACACCGGGGCCGACGAGGGTCACACCGCGCAGGATCTCGTCCTCGACGTCGACGACCATGCGGGCCCGGCCCTTGTAGCCGTCGGCGTACAGGCCGGCCCCGGCGACGGTGGACAGGTCGACGTCGACGGCCCGTACCCGGTGCCCCGCCTGTTCCGCCTCGGCCAGGGACAGGCCCACGGCGGCCGCCTCGGGGTCGGTGAAGACGACCTGGGGGACGGCGGCCTGGTCGGCGGTCGCGGCGTGGGCGCCCCACGGCCCCGCGAGGGGCGTCTCGCCGGTGGCCCGCGCGGCGATCGCGGCACCCGCGATCCGGGCCTGGTACTTGCCCTGGTGGGTGAGCAGGGCGCGGTGGTTGACGTCGCCGACGGCGTACAGCCAGTCGTGGCCGGTGACGCGGAGGCTGTCGTCGACCGGCAGCCAGGAGCCCGGTTCCAGGCCGATGGTCTCCAGACCGATGTCGTCGGTGCGCGGGGCGCGACCGGTGGCGAAGAGGATCTCGTCGGCCTCGATGCGGTCGCCCTTGTCGGTGACGGCCACGACCGTGCCGTTCTCACGGGTCACCGACTCCACGCCGGTGCCGGTGCGGACGTCCGTACCGGCCTCCGTGAGCGCCTCCGCGACCAGTTCTCCGGCGAAGGGCTCCATCCGGGCGAGCAGGCCCTTGCCGCGGACCAGCAGGGTGACCTCGGAGCCCAGGGCCTGCCAGACGGTGGCCATCTCGGTGGCGACCACGCCACCGCCCACCACGATGAGGCGGCCGGGCACGCTCGCCGAGCTGGTGGCCTCCCGGCTGGTCCACGGCTTGACGTCGTCCAGCCCCGGCAGCGGGGGCAGGGCGGCGCGGCTGCCGGTGCAGACGGCCACGGCGTGCCGGGCGGTCAGGACCTGTTCGACGCCGTCCGGGCCGGTGACCGTCACCCTGCGGGGGCCGGTGAGCCGCCCGTGGCCGCGGTACAGGTCGGCGCCGATGGAGTCGAGCCATCCGACCTGTCCGTCGTCCTTCCAGTGGGAGGTGTAGTAGTCGCGGTGGGCGAGGACCGCGGACGCGTCGAGGGGGCCCCGCACCGACTGGCTCAGGCCGGGCACGCGGCGGGCGTCCGCCCGGGCGATGACCGGCCGCAGCAGGGCCTTGCTGGGCATGCACGCCCAGTACGAGCACTCGCCGCCGACCAGCTCGCTCTCCACGACCGCGGTGGTCAGACCGGCGGCCCGGGTCCGGTCGGCGACGTTCTCCCCCACGGGACCGGCCCCGAGCACCACGACGTCGTACGTGTTGGTTTCCGTTTCCGTCATGGGGTCAGTCTGGTGGGTGGTGTGCGCCCTGGCCACACGGGTAGGGGCGCGGAATACGCATCCGGTCGGCCGTGTTGTGCCGACCGCTTTACCCACACCAGGAAGAGGGACTTACGCCATGAGCAGCACCGTGGAGCTCACCAAGGAGAACTTCGACCAGACGGTCACGGACAACGAGTTCGTCCTGATCGACTTCTGGGCCGAGTGGTGCGGGCCGTGCAAGCAGTTCGCACCGGTCTACGAGAAGGCGGCCGAGGACAACCCGGACCTGGTGTTCGGCAAGGTGGACACCGAGGCGCAGCCGGAGCTGGCCGCGGCCTTCGGTATCCAGTCGATCCCGACGCTGATGATCGTGCGTGACCAGGTCGCCGTGTTCGCCCAGCCGGGCGCGCTGCCCGAGGCCGCTCTGACGGACGTCATCGGGCAGGCCCGGAACCTCGACATGAACGAGGTCCGCAAGGCGGTCGCCGAGCAGCAGGCCCAGCAGCCGCAGCAGAGCGAGTGACGCGGGGCCGTTTGTGCGGGGCCCCCACGCCGTCCTAGAAGGGATAAGGCGCCACGTCTCCGCGTACCGTCGTCCAGCGCAGTTCGGTGAAGGCCTCGAGGTTGGCCTCGCCGCCGAAGCGCGCGCCGGTGCCGGAGGCGGCCACTCCGCCGAAGGGTGCCACGGCCTCGTCGTTCACGGTCTGGTCGTTGATATGGACGATGCCCGTGGGTATGCGCTCGGCGAGGTCCAGGCCGCGGGCCGGGTCCCTGGTGACGATGCCCAGGGAGAGGCCGTAGGGGCTCTGCGCGGCCAGGTCCGCCGCCTCGTCGGCGGTGGTGAAGGAGCGTACGGGCGCCACAGGACCGAAGACCTCCTCGGTGTACGCCGGGGTGTGGTCGCCGACGTGGGCGAGGACCGTCGGACGGTAGAAGAGCCGGTCGGACGTGCCGCCCGCGGCGAGCTTGGCGCCCGCGGCCACGCTGGACTCGACCAGTTGGCCGATCTTGGCGAGCTGACCCGAGTCGATGATGGGGCCCAGGTGGACCCGGTCGCGGTACGGGTCGCCGACGGCCAGCGAGTCGGCCTTGGCCGCCAGCCGCTCGACGTACTCGTCGTACAGGGACGCGTGCACCAGGTGGCGTCCGGTGGTCATGCAGATCTGGCCCTGGTGGAAGAACGAGCCCCAGGCGGCGGTGGAGATCACCGCGTCGAGGTCGGCGTCCTCCAGCACGATCATGGCCGAGTTGCCGCCCAGTTCCAGGTGGGCCCGCTTGAGGTGGCGGCCGGCCGACTCGCCCACGGCCCGTCCGGCGGCGGTGGAGCCGGTGAAGGAGATGACCGGCACGCGCGGGTCGGCGACCAGGGCCTGCCCGGCGTCCGGGCCTGCGGGGAGCACGTGCAGCAGGTCCTGCGGCAGGCCCGCGGCGGCGAAGACCGCGGCCAGGGACAGTCCGCCGCAGACGGCGGTGCGCGGGTCCGGCTTCAGCAGGACCGCGTTACCGAGGGCCAGGGCGGGGGCGACGGAGCGTATGGACAGGATCAGCGGGGCGTTGAACGGGGAGATCACGCCCACCACGCCGGCCGGCACGCGGCGCGTGTAGGACAGGCGCGGCGCCTCGCTGGGCAGGACCTGGCCGGCCGGGCGGGAGGCGAGCGCGGCGGCCTCGTAGCACTCCTGGGCGGCGACGTGCAGTTCGAAGTCGGCCTTGCCGGGGACGGAGCCGGACTCGCGGACGAGCCACTCGCGCAGTTCGTCGGCGTGCGCCGTGAACAGGTCGCCGGCCTTGCGCAGCACGGCGGCACGGGCGAAGTGCGGGGCACGCGCCCATTCCCGCTGGGCGGAGGCGGCACGGCCGGCGGCGGCCGCGACGTCCTCCGGGGTGGCGAGGGTGAGGGGGCCGAGGGCTTGGCCGGTGGCGGGCTCGGTGACGGTGTACCCGGGCCCGGTCAGGGTGCTGGGCTGCCAGGTCCTGGTGTCGAGCAACGGCAAGACGGCTCTCCGATCGATCGGTCACCGGCTGACGGGCGAGCGGAACTCCCGTGTGTGCGCGGCCGGTTCGGCGGTCACATGACGGGACGCGCCGACCGGGCGCAGCCTTGCGCGCTGCGGCCCGCGTGCTGACGCGTCCTCAATTTGTTGAGCATGCAACATCCTAGCCGTGCCGACGTGCCCCGGCAGGTCGTCCGCTCCCGGCCGGCCGCACAGATCCGGTCAGCCGCCGCGGAACGCGCCGCGCGGGTCAACTCGACTCGCGTTGCAGCACCGTGGCACCCAGCACCTTGTGCGCCTCGGGCTCACTCCCGGGCCTGCGCACCGCGCGGTCGACCAGTTCGGCGAGTTCGCGGCCGGGGGGCAGTTCCAGCCGCACCGTACTGAGCCGCGGCCGCAGCAGCCGGCCGAGCATCAGGTCGTCGGCGCCGATCACCGCCGTCTCCTCGGGGACGCTGACACCCTCGTCCTGCAGGGCCCGCATCAGCAGCATCGCGTACTCGTCGTTGTAGGTGAAGACGGCGTCCAGGCCGAGGGTCCGCCAGCGGGCGGCGAGACGCGCGGCGGCCTCCTCGTCGTACGCGAGGGGCAGTTCGGTCACCGTGGCGCCGGTGCCCCGCACGGACTGGCGCACACCGTCGAGCCGGGGCGCCGAGAACGCCTCCAGGCCCGCTTCCTGGGGGACGACCACGCCGATCCGGCGCCTGCCGCGGTCGTAGAGGTGGGCACCCGCGCTGTGGCCGACGACATCGTGGTCCATGAGCAGGGCGTGCGCGCCCTCGATGGTCTCCGGGCCGAGGGTGACGACGGCCCGTGCCCCGGAGCGTTTGAGCACCGCGACCCCGCGCGGGCCGAGCCCGGAGCCGGGCACGAGGACGGCCACGGGCCGCAACTCGGCCCAGCCGCGCGCGGCCTCGTCACCGTGCGGGCCGCCGGTGCCGTGCTGCACCACCGTGTAGTCCAGGGCGGCGAGGGCACTCTGGAGGTCGGCCAGGAAGCGGCTGTAGAGGGGGCCGACGGGGAAGGTCGGCGCGGGGATCAGGACCATACGGCTGTGCCCGGCGCGCAGGCTGCGGGCCGCCGCGTGCGGGACGTAGCCGAGTTCCTTCGCGGCCTCGTGGACGCGACGGCGGGTGGGTTCACTGATCCGTACGGCACTGGTGTTGTTGAGGACGTAGGAGACGGTCGCGCGCGAGACGCCGGCCAGGCGGGCCACATCGGCGCTCGTGGGCACGGAGCGCGTCGGTGCGGGGGACGGGGGCGTGGGCGGTTTCGGTATCTGCACCATGACGAAGGGCATCTTGGCAGAAGCGCCAACGGACCCTTCGGGCGGGGGAGTTGTGAGGATGCCGTGAACGGTCACGGAGATCCGCGAGGGTCATCAGCCGGCCGGGGGCGCGCCCGCCACCCGGTCGACCAGGGCGATCCAGGCGTCCTCCAGGCGGGCCAGGGGGATTCCGCGCTGCGAGGTCAGGTGGTGGATCAGGGCCGGGTCGAGCTGGCCCATCAAGGTGTACGAGAGGAGCTCGCAGTCCGCTTCCGGGACGATCTGCCGCAGCAGCACGGCCACGTGGTGGCGCAGCACGCTGCGGGCCGGGATGGTGAAGCGGCGAGGCGCGCACGGCTCGGCCGCCAGTTGCAGGTCCAGTTCGTCGGCCGACCGGCGCAGCATCGCGCGGCCGAACGCCCGCAGCCGCTCCACGGGCGGCGCCCCGGGCCCGAGGGGCGGCGGGCCGGCGAGGAACGCGGCCTGGAACTTCTTCTCCGAGTGGTCGAGCAGTGCCGTCAGCAGGCCGGTGCGGTCGCCGAACCGGCGGAAGACCGTGCCCTTGCCGACCGAGGCGGCGGCGGCCACCGCCTCCATCGTGACGGCGTCCGCGCCACGCTCCGCCACCAGCCGCGCGGCCGCCTCCAGCAACCGGGCCCGATTGCGCGCGGCGTCGGCCCGCAGGCATGGCTCATCGGCCGCCATCGCGCTGCCGAGCTGGAGCAGCTCGGGGTGGTCGACGGGCTCCTGGGGCGTCGGGAAGGGCGGGATGGCGGACATGAGGCCAGCGTAAAGCATGGGGAAGAAACTGGACCGTGGTCCGGTTAGAGTGCTACAACAGTAAACGGACCCTGGTCCGGATCGTTACGGCAGTGTTTCTCGGAGTCGTTCTTCACTACGTGGGAGTCAGCATGTCTGTTCGTATCCTCGCCCTCGTCGGCAGCCTCCGCGCCGGTTCGCACAACCGGCAGCTCGCCGAGGCGGCCGTCAAGCTCGCCCCCGAGGGCGCCGAGGTGGACCTGTTCGAGGGCCTTGCCGAGATCCCCTTCTACAACGAGGACATCGACGTCGAGGGTTCCGTTCCGCCCGCGGCGGCCCGGCTGCGCGAGGCCGCCTCCGCCGCGGACGCCCTGATCTTCTTCACCCCCGAGTACAACGGCACCATCCCGGCCGTGCTGAAGAACGCCATCGACTGGCTGTCCCGCCCGTACGGCGCCGGCGCCCTCAGCGGCAAGCCGGTCGCCGTGGTCGGCACCGCGTTCGGCCAGTACGGCGGTGTCTGGGCGCACGACGAGACCCGCAAGTCCGTGGGCGTGGCCGGCGGCAAGGTCCTGGAGGACGTCAAGCTGTCCATCCCCGGCTCCATGACCCGCTTCGCCGAGACCCACCCGGCCGACGACACCGAGGTCGCCGAGCAGCTCACCGAGGTCATCGCCCGCCTGCACGGCTACGCCACGGAGCCGACCGCGGCCTGATCCGCTCGCGTCCGGCCCTCGAGGGGCCGCGACCCGAAACGGCCGGCCGGGTACCCGCGCGGGGGCCGCGGCCCGAGAGGACTGCGGCCCCTGCGGCGTGCCGTCGGCGGGGGCGCGGCTCAGACCGCTCGGGGCAGGTGCCCGCTCTCCCGCACGGCTCGGTGGATCGGTGTGCCCGAGCCGGTGAGCGGACGTCCCGTCCCGCCGTTTCCCGCCGCGATGATCTCCGCCGCGATGGACACGGCGGTCTCCTCGGGCGTGCGCGCACCCAGGTCCAGGCCGATCGGGGACTTCAGCCGGGCCAGTTCGCGCTCGCTCACGCCGGCTTCCCGCAACCGCCGGTTCCGGTCCTCGTGGGTGCGGCGCGAGCCCATGGCGCCGACGTAGGCGACCGGCAGCCGCAGGGCCTCGGCCAGCAGGGGCACGTCGAACTTGGCGTCATGGGTGAGCACGCACAGCACCGTGCGCCGGTCGGTCTTCGTCCCCCGCAGGTAACGGTGGGGCCAGTCGACGACGATGTCGTCGGCGTCGGGGAAGCGGGCCCGGGTGGCGAAGACGGGGCGGGCGTCGCACACGGTCACGTGGTAGCCGAGGAACTTGCCCGCCCCGACGAGGGCGGCGGCGAAGTCGATCGCACCGAAGACGATCATGCGGGGCGGTGGGACGGCCGACTCGACGAGCAGCGTGAGACCGCCCGGGCAGTGGGAGCCGTCCTCGGAGAGGTCGACCGTGCCGGTGCGGCCGGCCCGCAGCAGGGCACGGGCCTCGGCGATCGCCGTGCGGTCCAGGCCCCGGTGGCCGCCGAGGCTGCCCTGGTGGGTGCCGTCGGGCCGCACCAGCACCGCCCGGCCGAGGAGGCCGGCCGGGCCCCGGGCCACCCGGGCGAGGGCCACCGGCTCGCTTCGGGCGGCGGCCCGCAGGGCGGCCGGTTCGGCTCCCCGGCGGGCATCGAACGGGGTCACCATGACGTCGATGGTTCCACCGCAGGTCAGTCCGACCGCGAAGGCGTCCTCGTCGCTGTAGCCGAACCGTTCGACGAGCGTCTCGCCGTCCTGGAGGGCCTGGACGCACAGATCGTAGACGGCGCCTTCCACGCAGCCGCCGGAGACCGAGCCGATCGCCGTGCCGTCCGCGGCGACGGCAAGGGCGGCCCCTGGAGGGCGCGGGGCGCTGCCGCCGACGGCGACGACCGTGGCGACGGCGAACTCCCGGCCCTCCTCGATCCACTCGCTCAGCTGCCCGGACAGGTCAAGCATCGCCGCCCGCCATCAGCACCCGGTCGGGCCGGATCGGCAGGTTCCGGTGGCGGACGCCGGTCGCGTGCCACACCGCGTTGGCGACCGCCGCCGCGGCGCCCACCATGCCGACCTCACCTATGCCCTTGATGCCCACCGGGTCGTCCGGGTCGGGGTCGTCGACCCAGTCGGCCTCGATGTGGGGGATGTCGGCGTGTGCGGCGACGTGGTAGCCCGCGAGGTCGGCGCCGTAGAGACCGCCGGAGGCCCGGTCGCGGACGGCTTCCTCGTGCAGGGCCATGGAGATGCCCCAGATCATGCCGCCGACGAGCTGGTTGCGGGCCGTGAGCGGGTTGACGATCCGGCCGGCCGCGAAGATGCCCAGCATGCGGCGCACCCTGACCTCGCCGGTCGCCGGGTCCACGGCCACCTCGGCGAACTGAGCCCCGAAGGAGTGCCGCTCCTTCTGGGCGAGGGCGCCGACGGCCTCGGCCGTGTCCGACCGTACGGTGATGCCCTCCGGCGGGATCTCGGCGCCCGGCGCGAGGCTCTGGCGCAGCTCCCCGGCGGCGGCCGTGACCGCCCAGGCCCAGGAGCGGGTGCCCATCGAGCCGCCCGCGATCATGGCGGGACCGAAGTCGCTGTCCCCGATACGGACCCGGACGCGGTCCGTCGGCACCCCGAGGGCGTCGGCGGCGACCAGGGTGAGCGCGGTGCGGGCACCGGTGCCGATGTCCGCGGCGTTGATCCGCACCGTGAAGGTGCCGTCCGCCTCCGCGGTGACGGCCGCTGTCGAGGGCATGACTCCCGCCGGGAAGGAGGCGGCGGCCGTGCCGGTGCCGATCAGCCAGCGCCCCTCCCGGCGCGCCCCCGGGCGCGGGTCCCGCCCGGACCAGCCGAACCGGCGGGCGCCTTCCTCGAAGCAGGCGACCAGATTGCGGCTGCTGAAGGGCAGCCCCGACACGGGGCCCGCCGCCGGCTCGTTGCGTACGCGGAGCTCGATCGGGTCGATGCCGCACCGCTCGGCGAGCTCGTCGAGCGCCGACTCCAGCGCGAAGGATCCGGGCGCCTCACCCGGGGCCCGCATCCACGTCGGGCTCGGTACGTCGAGCCGTACCAGCCGGTTGACCGTGTGATGGGCGTCGGCCGCGTACATCGCCCGGCTCGCCGCCGCTCCCGGCTCGACGAACTCGTACACCGTCGAGGTCTGGTTCAGGGACTGGTGCTCCAGGGCGCGCAGCCGCCCGTCCGCGTCGGCGCCGAGCCTGACCCGCTGGGCCGTGGGGCTGCGGTAGCCGGCGAGCGAGAACATCTGGCGGCGGGTCATGACGACCCTGACCGGGCGCTGCAGGACGGTCGCGGCCATCACGGCGGCCACCTGGTGCGCGCGGACGCCCTTGCTGCCGAAGCCGCCGCCGACGTGCTCGGACCGCACCCGCACGGAGGCCGGGTCGAGGGAGAACAGGCTGGCGAGTTCACCGGCGACCCAGGTGGTGCCCTGGTTGGAGTCGACGACCTCCAGCCGGCCGCCCTCCCACCGGGCCGTCGCCGCGTGCGGCTCCATCGGGTTGTGGTGCTCCTCGGGCGTGGTGTACTCCGCGTCCACCACGACGGCGGACGCGGCGAGCTGCGCCTCCAGGTCGCCCTTGCGCACCACGGCCGGGGCATGGCTGTCGCGCGTGTACGCCTCCGTCTGCCGCTCCGCGCAGAACGCGACGTCGTGCGGCTCCTCCTCGTAGTGCACCACGAGGGACTCGGCGGCCTCCCTGGCCTGCTCGGACGTCTCGGCCACGACCAGCGCCACCGGCCAGCCCCGGTGGGCCACCCGGTCATGCTGGAAGAGGGCCACGGTCAGGTCCGGAGGGACGCCCAGCAGGCCGACGTAGTCCGTGTCGACGCGCGGGGCGTTGTGGTGGTGCAGCACGGCGAGGACGCCGGGCATCGCGAGCACGGCCTCGGTCTCGACGGACCTGACTCGCCCGCGGGCGACGGTGGACAGCACCAGCCACCCGTGGGCGAGCTCGGCGAAGGGGACCTCCGCGGCGTAGCGGGCCGCGCCGGTGACCTTGTCGCGGCCCTCGACGCGGGTGTGCGCGGTACCGACGGAATCTCGGGTGGCGGTGGTCATCGGGCGGCCTCCTCGGCGAGTTCGCTCAGCACGGCCACGGCGAGGTTGCGCATCAGTGTGACCTTGTATCCGTTGTGGGGCAGGGGCCTCGCTCCCGCCAGCTCGGCGTCCGCGGCGGCGGCGAAGGTCCCGGCGTCGGCCGGGGCCCCGGTCAGGACGTCCTCCGCCGTTCGGGCACGCCAGGGGCGTGAGGCGACCGCTCCGAAGGCCAGGCGTACGTCGCGCACCACGCCGTCCTGGACGTCGAGCGCGGCGGCGACGGAGCCGATGGCGAAGGCGTACGAGGCGCGCTCGCGCACCTTTCGGTAGCGGGAGCCGGCCGCGGCCGGGACGGGCGGCAGGGTGACGCCGGTGATCAGCGCGCCCGGCGGCAGGGCCGTCTCCAGGTGCGGGGTCTCCCCCACCGGCAGGTAGAAGTCGGCCAGCGGCACCTCGCCCGGCCCGTCCGCCGTCTCGTACGACACGCGCGCGTCGAAGGCGGTCAGCGCCACGCCCATGTCGGACGGGTGGGTGGCGACGCAGTGTCCGGAGGCGCCCAGGATGGCGTGGTTGTGGTGCTCGCCCTCGACCGCGGGGCAGCCGCTGCCGGGGGTGCGCTTGTTGCAGGGGGAGGTGACGTCGGCGAAGTAGCCGCAGCGGGTGCGCTGGAGCAGGTTTCCGCCGACGGTGGCCATGTTGCGCAGCTGACCGGACGCACCGGCGAGGACCGCCTGCGCCAACGCCGGATAGCGGCGCCGGACTTCGGGATGGGCGGCGAGGTCGCTGTTGGTGACCGTCGCCCCGATGCGCAGTCCGCCGTCCTCGGCCGGCTCGATCCGGTTCAGGGGCAGTTCCCGGATGTCGACCAGCCGGGCGGGCCGCTCGACGCCGGTCTTCATCAGGTCCACCAGGTTGGTGCCGCCGCCCAGGAAGCGGGCCTCCGGGTCGGCGTCGAGCAACGCCAGCGCGCCGGAGACGTCGAGGGCGCGCTGGTATCCGAACTCCCTCATGCCGCCGCACCCTTCTGCTCGGCCGCCCGGGCCACGGCCTGGACGATCGACACGTACGCACCGCAGCGGCACAGGTTGCCGCTCATGCGCTCCCGTATCTCCTCCGGGGTGAGCGGCGGCGGTCCGGCCTCGGGCCGGACGTCCCCGGTGGCGGCGCTGGGCCAGCCGGCCGCGTGTTCCTCGATCACCGCGATGGCCGAGCAGATCTGTCCCGGCGTGCAGTAACCGCACTGGAAACCGTCCAGGTCGAGGAAGGCCTGCTGCACCGGATGCAACCGCTCCCCTTCGGCCACGCCCTCGATGGTGGTGATCTCACGCCCTTCGGCGGCCACCGCGAGCTGGAGGCAGGACACGGACCGGCGGCCGTCGACCAGGACCGTGCAGGCACCGCACTGGCCCTGGTCGCAGCCCTTCTTCGTGCCGGTCAGGTCGAGGCGCTCGCGGAGGGCGTCGAGCAGGGTCGTGCGGTGGTCGACGGTCAGCGTGTACTTCTCGCCGTTGACGGACAGGGTGAGGTCGCTGGACGCCGATGGGGGCATGGAAGCCTTCTTTCTCACGTCACAAGATCAGGTGGCATGGCCCGTGGGGCCGGTGCGGGTTCGCAAGGTGCGGGATGAGGGGCGGGTCCGCCGTGCACACGGCCGTCGCGGGCTGTCCGCGCGGGCGGCCCGCCGATACGATGGAACAAGCGGACAGTTGTCCGTTACCCGGAAACGTAACGGACAACTGTCCGCTTAACAAGGGCCGGGTTTCGGCCAGGGACCGCGAGGAGGACGAGTGCCGCAGAACGGGGACGCCCCTTTGCGCTCGGACGCGCAACGCAACCGCGAACGCATCCTGGAGGTGGCTCTGGCCGAGCTGACGCGCTCGGCGGACGCCCCGCTCAGCGCGATCGCCAAGAAGGCGGGTGTCGGGCAGGGGACGTTCTACCGGCACTTCCCCAGCCGGGAGGCACTCGTCCTGGAGATCTACCGCCACGAGATGCAGCAGGTCGCCGACACCGCGGCACCGCTGCTGGAGAGCCGGGAACCGGACCGGGCGCTGCGCGAGTGGATGGACCGTCTCGCGCGCTTCGCCATGACCAAGGCGGGGCTGGCCGACGCGCTCCGTCAGGCCACCAGCGCACCCGGGAAGCCGGCGAAGCCGGGTCACGCCCCGGTGACCGCGGCGGCAGAACTCCTGCTCCGCGCCGCCGAGTCCTCCGGCACCATCCGCCCGGGCATCACCGCGGAGGACTTCTTCCTCGCCATCGGCGGCCTGTGGACGATCGACCCCCACAGCGACTGGCAACCCCGCGCCACCCGGCTCCTGGACCTCGTCATGGACGCGCTGCGGGTGGGGGCGCCCGGGCACTGAGCGCCTCCCGCGGTGGCCGGTTCTGAGCGCCGGACCGTGAGCGCGGTGAGCGGCGCGCAGGGCCGCCCTGACGGGCTGCCCGATGGCGGGGCACACACCACCGGGCAGGAAAGCCGTCACGCGGAGGCAGCCGGACACGGGTGGCCGGACGGTGTGCGACCGGGGCGGGGGCCGCGGTGCCGGTGCGCACGGCGACGGGGGTCAGGCGACGGCCGTGAGGGCCAGTTCTCGTAGCTCGTGGAGGGCCGCCGCCACGGCCGGGCGGGCATGACCGGCGCCTCGGGTGCAGGTGAGGAGTTTGCGGTGGGGGTTGCCGGCGCAACGGATCCGGGTGATCGGGAGGTCCGGGGTCAGATGCGCCAGGCGGGGGATGAGGGCGACGCCGAGCCGGTGGGCGACCAGGTGGGCGGTGACGTCCCAGTCGCGGGCGTGGTGGACGACGTCGGGCGTGAAGCCCGCCGCGCCGCAGGCCGACAGGACGTGCCGGCGGCAGGGGCTCTGCTCCACCGGCGCGATCCACGGCTCGCAGGCAGCCTCGGCGAGGTCGACCCGGTCCCGCCCCGCCAGTGGATGCGCGTCGGGAACGACCAGGTCGAACGGGTCGTCGAGCAACGGCTGCTGGTCGAACCGCTTGTCGCTCATCGGCGGGCTGTGCGGGGTCGACTCGACGACCGCCAGATCGGCCTCGCCCTCGAAGAGGAGGTCGAAGCTCTCCGGCACACCCGCCTCGGTGATCCGCACGGACAGCCGGGGGTGCCGCTCCGCCAGCCGGGACGCCAGGGGGGCCAGCAGCACCGAGACGGCCACCGGGAAACCCGTCACGCGCAGCACCCCGGACGGCGCCCCGCGGTCGGCCCGGAGGTCGATCTCGGCCTGTTCCCACTGGGCCTGGATGGCGTCGGCGTGCGCGAGCAGGCTTTCGGCGGCGGGCGTGAGGCGCACCCCCCGCCCCTGCGGCTCCAGCAGGTCCACGCCCAGGTCGCGGGCGAGCTGCCGGATCTGCTGGGAGGCGGCGGACGGGGTGAAGTGCAGGGCCCGGGCCGCCGCCGTGACCGTGCCGTAGTGGGAGACGGCCCTGAGGACGTGCAGCCGGCGCAGGTCAATCATGAAGGCGAGACTTCACAGTCGAGTCCGCAAAGTCAACCTGGACGTGCACAGACGCTTCGACGCACCCTGGCTGTGTCGCGACGGTCAACCAGCCACGAGGTACGAGGAGTCACAGACATGAGCAGCACCACCGGCATCGTCTGCCCGCACTGCGGCTGGCCGGACGGAGGTGAGCCGTTCCAGGTGCTGTCCCGGCACACCACCGCGACGGGCCGCACGGAATGGACGCGCTGCGGCTGCGGCTCCCTCCAGGTCCGGGTCGTCGACGGCTGCGGCACTCGCATCGTCTCCCGGAGCGTGCCGGCCCCCAGTTACGCTCCGGCCCGGTAGGGTACGGCGGCCACTGAGCGTCGTTCAGCCGCCGCCGTGCCGCGCCAGTCGCTCCCCAGCGGGCCGCGCCGGACGCGGCGGCCGTCGCGGGCGCGGCTCACCAGGCCCGTCGCGTGCGGGACGCGCACATGCGGGGACACGGGCGCTCGGGGGCACCCCCAGCCGCCGGGCCGGCTCCACGGTGGGCAGAGGCTCGGCCGGCAGACGCAGCACGGAGCGCCACCCGCCGTACGGCGGGGAGGTTCCGCCGTACGGCGGCGCCCGGGCCCGGCCCGGCCGGCCCGATCCTGTCCGCACGAGCCGCCGCGACCTCGCCCGAGGAGACGTCATGACACATGTTCCGCCCCCGTTCGACCCGGAACTCGCCGCTGCCCTCGAGCTGATCAAGGACATGATCAGTCCCGGTCTCGCGCTGGACGAGATCGCCGACGCTCGCCGGGGCCCGGGCATCGAGATGCTGGCCGATCTGGACCTGACCATGGGCGGGGCGTTCGAGGTGGAGGACCGGCAGGTGCCCGGTCCGGAGGGCGAGCCCGACATCTCGCTGCTGATCTGCCGGCCGACCGCTCCGGGGACCGCCGGGGCACGGCCCGTCATCTACCACGTGCACGGCGGTGGCATGGTCATCGGCAACAACCGGGTCGGCGTCGACGGCCCGCTGGCCTGGGCCGGGGCGCTGGACGCGGTGGTGGTGTCGGTGGAGTACCGGCTGGCACCGGAGCATCCGCATCCCGCGCCGATCGAGGACGTGTACGCCGGGCTGCTGTGGACGGCCGACCACGCCGCCGAGCTCGGGGCCGACCCGGAGCGGATCGTCATCGCGGGGGCCAGCGCCGGCGGTGGGCTGTGCGCGGCTCTGGCGTTGCTGACCCGGGACCGCAAGGGGCCGCAGCCGGTCGGCCAGGTCTTGTTGTGCCCGATGCTCGACGACCGCAACGACACGCCGTCGGCGTACCAGATGGCAGGGCTCGGGGTGTGGGACCGCACCGCCAACGAGACCGGCTGGACCGCCCTGCTGGGCGCGCGGCGCGGCGGGCCCGACGTACCGGCGTACGCGGCGCCGGCCCGGGCCGAGGACCTGTCCGGGCTGCCGCCCGCCTTCCTCGACGTCGGCTCCGCCGAGACCTTCCGCGACGAGGTCGTCGCCTACGCGTCGCGCATCTGGCAGGCCGGTGGCGTGGCCGAACTGCACGTCTGGCCCGGCGGCTTCCACGGATTCGACGGCTTCGCCCCCCAGGCGGCGCTCTCCCAGTCGGCGCGGGCGGCGCATGTGGACTGGCTGCGGAGGCTGCTCGGGATGTGACGGCACCAGGTGCGTCCGCGTGTCCGCGAGCCCTGCGGCCGGCTGCCGCGGCACGGCCGCATGCCGCACCATGGGCCTATGAAAGAGCTGGCCGGGCGCCTGACCGCGCTCGATCCGGACGCCGGTGCGGCGGTCCGGGTCATCGCCTACTTCGACCGTCTGGCCGAGTCCAGGGCCGGTGTGGAGGCGCTTGTCCGCGGTGCCGCCGTACTGGCGGGCTGCCCAGCCCGGCTGGTCGACCCCGAGCGGCGCGTGCACGTCCGCGTGGAGGCCGACGGCACCCGCCGGGACACCGAGACGCCACCGGATCCCGCGTGGCCGTCCGCGCGGCTGGCCCCGGGCGGTGCGGCGACCCTGTGGCTGGAGCGGGCCGCAGCGGCGCCCGGGGTGGTCGGGCCGGACCACACCCGGACAGAGTCCCGCCCGGACGACGCCGGCCAGGCCAGGCCGGCTCCCGACCCGGACGACGCCGGCCAGGCCAGGCCGGCTCCCCACCCGGAGACCTGGGACGGCACCGGGGCGGTGCCCGATACGAGGTTCGGCACCGCGACGGCGGTCGGCACAGCCAGCGCGACCGGCACAGTCGGCGCGACCGGCACGGTCGGCACAGCCAGCACAGCCAGCACGACCGGCACAGCCAGCACGACCGGCACAGCCAGCACAGCCAGCACAGCCAGCGCGACCGGCGCAGGCAGCGCGACCGGTGCAGCGGGCGCGGTGGGCACAGCCGACGCCGGCAGCGCACGGTACGGCACCGGGGGCGCGGCCAGCGTCGTCGATGCCGTGATTCTCGAACGGGCCGCCGGTGCCGTGAGGGTCGTGCTCGACCGCACCCGGGGCCGGGCCCCGGCCGACGACCCGGCGCTGGTGGAGACCCTTCTCGACGCCAGTGCCCCGGAACCCGCCCGGCTGCACGCCGCCCGCCGCCTCGGCCTGGACCCGGCGGCCCCGGTCCGTGCCCTCGCCCCGCTGAACGACCGGCCACGGGTCGTACCCGACGGGGTGGAGGCCGGTCCGGCCGGCCGGCTCGGGGTCGGACCCGCCGTCCCCGTGCTCGAGCTGCCCGGGTCGTGGGCCGCCGCCCGTACCGCACTGCGTTTCACCGCCGAGGGCACCGCGCAGGACCCCGGGCCGCGCGTCGTGTACGCCGACGAGCTGGGCGGTATCGCCCTCCTCGCCGGTCTGGTCGCCCCGGGCGCCGAACCGCCGCCCGACGTCCGTGCCCTGGAGACCGCCGCGGCGACCGCACCCTGGCTGCCGGTGACGCTGCACGCCGTCGCGTCCACTGCGAGCCTGCGGGCGGCCGCAGCGCAGATCAACGTCCACCACTCCACGCTGCAGGACCGGCTGGCCCACGCCGAGCACCTGCTCGGCTGGCCGGTGCGCACCCCGCAGGGCCGGCTGCGGCTGCAACTCGCACTGGCCATGCGGCGCCTCGCCCGGCCATAGCCCCGTGCGATCCGGCTCCCGCGCGGCGTGATCCGGATCGCGCCCGAGGTCCCATGCCTGCGCCCTTCCCCTGGGAGACACTGGCCGGGCCGGTCGGTACGAGGTTCAGGAGCTTGAGGCATGAGCGTGCAGCGGTATCCCCTGTCCGGGGTCACGGTGGTCAGCCTGGAGCAGGCGGTGGCCGCGCCCTACGCCACCCGGCAGCTCGCCGACCTCGGTGCTCGCGTGATCAAGGTGGAGCGGCCGGGCGGCGGCGACTTCGCCCGGCGTTACGACACGACCGTGCACGGCCACTCCAGCTATTTCGTGTGGCTCAACCGCTCCAAGGAGTCCCTCACGCTGGACCTCAAGGACCCGCGGGGACGCGACATCCTCCACGAACTCCTCGACGGTGCCGACGTGTTCGTTCAGAACCTCGCCCCGGGCGCCGCCGACCGGCTCGGCCTGGACGTCGCCACCCTCACCGCCCGCCGCCCCGGCCTGATCCCGTGCACGATATCCGGGTACGGCACCACCGGCCCGTGGGCCGACCGCAAGGCGTACGACCTGCTCGTGCAGTGCCAGACCGGGCTGGTGTCCCTGACGGGGACCCCGGAGGGGACCGCCCGGACCGGGATCTCCGTCGCCGACATCGCCGCCGGGATGTACGCCTACAGCGGCGTCCTCACGGCCCTGTACACGCGCGCCGTCACCGGCGAGGCCCACCCGGTGGAGGTGTCCCTGTTCGAGGCGCTCGCGGAGTGGATGGGCCAGCCCGCCTACTACACGCGGCACGGCGGCAGCCAGCCCCCGCGCATCGGCACGCAGCACGCCACCATCGCGCCGTACGGGACGTACCCGGCCGCCGATGGCAGAGAAGTGCTGTTCTCCATCCAGAACGAGCGCGAGTGGGCGGCCCTGTGCACCGGGTTCCTCGGCCGGCCCGAGCTCGTCGACGATCCGCGTTTCGCCACCGCCTCCGACCGCGTCGCCCACCGCGAGGAGCTCAACACCATCGTCTCGGCACGCTTCGCCCGCTCCGCGTCCGACGAGATCCTCGAGGACCTGGAGGCCCTCGGCATCGCCTGCGCCGGGGTCAACGACGTCCCCGCCTTCCTGGACCACCCGGTGCTGGCCGCCCGCGGCCGCTGGACCGAGGTCGCGGTGCCCGGTGCCACGGTCGAGGCCCTCCTTCCCCCGGCCGATCTCGCGGGGCTGGCCGCGCGCATGGACCCGGTGCCGGCGGTGGGCGAGCACACCGAGGCGATCCTCGGCGAGCTGGGCCGCACCGAGGAACAGGTGGCGGCCCTGCGCGCGGACGGCGTCGTCTGAGCGGGCGGGCTCCGGCCCGCCGCCCCGCCTGCTCCCGTGCGAGGGGTCAGAGCCGCACGCGGAGGGCCTCGAGGACGTCCCGGTCCGTCAGCTGGTCGAAGTTCTCGTACCACAGGCCCACGGCCATGAAGGCGGCCGGCCGGTGCAGGCAGATCACCTCGTCGGCCTCGGCCCGCAGCGACTCGGCGGCCTCCGGGGATCCCACCGGCACGGCCAGCACCACCCGTTCGGGCTCCTGGCGGCGTACGAACCGCAGCGCGGCCCGGGCGGTGGAACCGGTCGCCAGGCCGTCGTCGACCACGATCACGGTGTGTCCGCTCAGGTCGGGGGCGGGGCGGCCCTGCCGGTAGAGCCGCTCACGGCGGCGCAGTTCCGCACGCTCCCGTTCGATGACGGGGGCCAGGGCGGCCTCGCTGAGCCCCAGGTGCCGCAGGGCGTCCTGGTCGAGGAGCGGCACCTCGTCCCCGGCCATCGCACCGACGCCGAGCTCCTCCTGGAAGGGCGCCCCGATCTTCCGTACGACGACCACGTCCAGCGGGGCGTCGAGGGCCCGGGCGACCTCGCGCGCCACCGCGACCCCGCCGCGCGGCAGAGCGAGGACGAGAGGACGGGGCAGAGCCCCCTCGTGCTGCCGGGTGCGCAGGATGTCGGCCAGTTCCCCGCCGGCCTGGCGGCGATCACGGAACCGCATGACGGTCACCTCTGTTTCCCACACGGAGAGGGCCCTCGGCCGGTCCGGCACCCGCGTACCCGCTGCCCACCGGACGATGCGCGCCGCGCGGACGTGCGTGGCTCGTGACCGCGCCGAAGCGGGTGCCCACGGACAGCTTCCCCGGACGGCACCGGCCGCCGTTCAGCCCGCCGCGGTCCTCAGCTGCTCGTGGCACCACTGGCGGGCCGCCTCGGTGACCTGGCCGAGCGCGCCCGGCTCCTCGAACAGGTGGGTGGCGCCGGGCACCACGTGGAGGGTGTGCGGGACGCGCAGCCGCCGGGCCGCCTCCTGGTTGAGCCGCAGCACCTGCTGGTCGCGGCCGCCGACGATCAGCAGCACCGGAGCCCGGACGGCCTCCAGGGCGTCACCCGCCAGGTCGGGCCGGCCGCCCCGCGAGACGACCGCCGACACCCGGCCCGGACGCTCGGCGGCCGCGACAAGGGCCGCGCCCGCGCCGGTGCTGGCGCCGAACAGGACGACGGGCAGCCGGCGGGTGGCGGGCGACTCGGCCAGCCAGTCGACGGCGGCCACCAGCCGGCGGCCCAGCAGCGGGATGTCGAAGCGGAGTTCGGCGGTGACCACGTCGAGCCGTTCCTCCTCCTCGGTGAGCAGGTCGATCAGCAGGGTGCCGAGTCCGGCGGTACGCAGACCGGCGGCGACCTCGCGGTTGCGGGGACTGTGCCGGGAGCTGCCGCTGCCGTGCGCGAACAGCACGACCGCGCGGGCGGCGGGCGGCACGGTCAGATCGCCGGTGAGCGCCGCGTCGCCGGCGGGCAGGGTGACCGTCTGGGAGTTCATCGCAGGCCTCCTCTCCCCCGGTTCCCGTGGTACCCACGATGCGGTGGGCGTCCCATGGCGCGATCCGTGGGATGCGTGTCGTTGACGCCGTGCCGCGTCGCGCAGGAGCGTGAGGGGGTGACATCACGCCGTATCGCCTTCGTCGTCTTCGACGGCTTCCAGCCGCTCGACCTCACGGGTCCCCACGAGGTGTTCCACAGCGCGGGCGACTACGCCTGCGTGGTGGTGGCGTCCCGGGCGGGGCCGGTCGCATCGGCCAGCGGGCTGCTCGTGCATGTCGCGCACGGCGTGACGGACCTCGACCCGGCCGGTGTCGACACCCTCGTGGTGGTCGGCGGCCGAGGTGTCGACCGGGCCCGCGAGGACGAGGCGCTGATGGCGTGGATCACCGCCGCGGCGGCCGGAGCGCGGCGTGTCGCTTCGGTGTGCAGCGGCGCTTTCCTGCTGGCGGCCGCGGGGCTGCTGGACGGGCGGCGGGTCACCACGCACTGGGCCCGCGAGGAGCAGCTGGCCCGGGAGTACCCCGATGTACGGGTGGACCGCGACCCGATCTTCGTCCGGGACGGGCGGGTGTGGACGTCGGCCGGGGTGACGGCCGGTATGGATCTGGCGCTCGCCCTGGTGGAGGACGACCTGGGCCGGGACGTCGCACACGCGGTGGCCCGCCGGCTGGTGCTCTTCCTGCGCCGCCCGGGGGGCCAGTCGCAGTTCAGCGTGGCGCTGTGGTCGCGGCAGCCGGCGACGGACCCGGTGCGGGCCGCCGTCACCGCGATCCACGCCGCCCCGGGCAACCGGCACGACATCGCGGGCCTCGCCGCGCATGCCGGCCTGAGCCCGCGCCACCTCCAGCGGCGTTTCACCGCCGAGCTGGGCGTGCCGCCGACCGCGTACGTCGAGCGGGTGCGCGTCGAGGCGGCCCAGCGCGCCCTCGCCGAGGGCGACGAACCGGTGGACGCCATCGCCCGCCGCTGCGGCTTCGCCACCGCCGAGACGCTGCGCCGCACGTTCCACCGCCGGCTCGGCGTCGCCCCGTCGGACTACCGCGCCAGATTCCGCTCCACCGCCGGCCCCGCCGGTGCTCCCCAGTCTCAGCCGACTGCTCTCCCACTGGAAGGTGAGCCCGCATGACGACGTACGGCCTGCTGGTCTTCGAGGATGCCGAGGAGCTCGACTTCGTGGGGCCCTGGGAGGTCTTCAACGTCTCCGCCCGGCTCCGCGGGGGTGCCGACACGGCCGTGCTCGTCGCCGAACACGCCGGGCCCGTGCGCTGCAACAAGGGCCTGCGCGTCCTGCCCGACCACACCCTGGACGACCATCCGCCCCTGGACGTGCTGCATGTACCCGGCGGACGGGGCGCGCGCGAGGTCCAGCCGCACAACCGAGTGATCACCGACTGGATCGCCCGCACGGCGAAGGAGGCCGCGTGGGTGCACGGCGTGTGCACCGGGGCGTTTCTGCTGCACGCGGCGGGTCCGGCGCGCGGGCGCCGGGTGGCCACGCATTGGAGCCATGAGGACACCCTTCAGGCGCGCGGCGACGTGACGGTCGTCCGGGACGTGCGCTACGTGGTGGACGGCGACCTGGTCACCAGCCAGGGCGTCTCGGCCGGTGTCGACAGCGCGCTGTGGCTCGTCGGGCGGCTGCACGGCCGTGACCACGCGCGGGCCGTGCGCCGTCAGATCCAGTACGACCCGGCGCCGCCGTACCTCGCGGACGAGCCGATGTGACCCCGTAGGCGAGCACCGGCGCCGCATGGGTGCGCGTACGTCGGGCAGTCGATGTCTCATGGGCGGTGACACGAGCGACGGCGGGCAGGGACGGCAGCCGGGCGATTGGGGGCACCGCGCGGTGCCGCGCCCGGACGACATCCGGATCGAGGCGTGGGCGGCGTGCCGGGAGCACTGTCTGGCGGAGGCCGTGCTGGGGATGGTGGAGTGCTTCGCCGACCTCTCCGGGGTCCGGCCCACCGCCGTGGACCGGATCCGGCTGGACGAGGCCAGCGACGACGACCTGCTGGCCACGCTGCTGGACGAGGTCATCTTCCGGCTGCGGGTGTACGGGCAGGTGCCCGTGGACGTGGAGGCGGACGAGGCCGACGGCGGGCTGGACGTCCGGCTGGCGACGGCCGGGCTGGCGGACGTGGCGGTCACCGGGGCGGTCCCGACGGCGGTGGCGTGGGACGAGCTGCGCATCGGGCCGGATCCGTACGGGTGGTCGTGCGCCGTGCGGGTCGACGCCTGAGGTTCCGGCGGGGCCACGCGGCCGTTCTACCGTGGAGGTGTGGGCGGCGGCGTCGTGACGCTGTTCCTGTGCGGTGACGTGATGCTCGGGCGCGGTGTCGACCAGATCCTGGCGCATCCCGGTGATCCGGTGCTGCGGGAGGCGTACATCGAGGACGCCCGGTCCTACGTCCGGCTGGCGGAGTCGGTGCACGGGCCGGTGCCGGCGCCCGCCGGTCCGTCCTGGCCGTGGGGGACGGCGCTGCGGGTACTGGAGGCCGCCGCGCCGGACGCGCGGATCGTGAATCTGGAGACGTCGGTGACGTGCGGCGACACGTTCGCCCCCGACAAGGAGATCCACTACCGGATGCACCCGGCCAATCTGCCCGCCCTGGCGGTGGCGCGGCCGGATGTGACCGTCGTCGCCAACAACCACGTCCTGGACTTCGGCCGGGCCGGTCTGCTGGAGACGCTGGACGTGCTGGGGCGGGCGGGCCTGCGGACCGCGGGCGCGGGCCGGAACGCCGACGAGGCCTTCACACCCGCGACCGTCCCCCTCCCCGGTGGCCGCCGGCTGCTGGTGCTCGCCCTCGGGGCGCGCTCCAGCGGCATCCCGTCCGGGTGGGCGGCGACGGCGGAGCTGCCCGGTGTGGCGTACCTGCCGGAGCTCTCGCGAGCCGTGGCCGATGCGGTGGTGCGGCACGTCCGGCGGGCCGGCCGGGCCGGTGATCCGACCGTCGTGTCCGTGCACTGGGGCTCGAACTGGGGGTTCCACGTGCCCAGGGAGCAGGTCCGCTTCGCGCACGCGCTGGTGGACGGGGGTGTCGACGTCGTCCACGGGCACTCCTCGCACCATCCCCGGCCGCTGGAGGTGTACCGGGACCGGCTGATCCTGTACGGCTGCGGCGACTTCATCGACGACTACGAGGGCATCCCCGGTTACGAGGAGTACCGCGACGACCTGCGGCTGGCGTACTTCGTGTCCCTGGACGCCGGCAGCGGCCGGCTGGTGGGGCTGCGCATGGTGCCGCTGCGCGCGCGACGACTGCGCCTGGAGCCGGCGCCCCGGGCGGACCGCGTGTGGCTGCGAACGACGCTCGACCGGATCAGCGGCGGGGTGGGGGTGGGTCTGGCGGCCGACGGTTCGCTGGTGTTGTCGGCCGGACGGTGAACCGGACGGGCCGCGCGCCGGAGCAGTGGCTGTGACCGGCTGCGGATGTGGGCCGCGCACAGCAGGGACCGAGCGGCTTCAGCCGTCCCCGCGTCAGCCTCCGAGCCGGGTGCCGCCGGATGCGCCGGGCAGGGTGACGCGGGCCGCGATGCGCTTGCCCACCGCCTCCGACTCGACGGACAGGCCCTCCGTCACCGCTTTGACGATCTCCAGGCCGTGCCGGCCGATCCTGCCCGGATCCGCGGCCCAGGCCGCGGGGACCCTGGGATCGCTGTCCCACACGACCACTTCCACCGCACCGGCGGTCAGGCCCAACTCCACCAGGACCGGGCCCGGCGCGTACTTGCAGGCGTTGGTGACCAGCTCGCTGACCACCAGCTGGGTGAGCTCCTTCGCTCGCACGGGCACCAGCACGCCGTAGTCGTCGGCCGCCTGGTCGAGGAAGGCGGCGGCGTGTTGGCGGGCGTCCGCGATGCAACCGTCATCGCCGCCCAGGGCGAAGCCGACACGCACCAGATCTTCCACCTGTGCAGTACAGCCGTCACCATCGGCATCAGAATCCACCGGTCCGCCCTCACTCCCCCGTCTAGCGCGCCACTACCCCCTTTGCCGCCGTGCATGCCGCACCGATGATTTTCGAATCGGCCTCGGGGAGGCTTCCGGCCGGATCAGTGGGGCAGAATCATCCCCGCACGCCCTGAACCGGGGACGAGCCCGGACAGCAGTCGAGGAGACCGTGGCCCACATCGAACCAGCGCGCCGGCCAGAGCGGCTGTCCGTCGAACACCGCGCGGTCGACGGCGTCTGTGTCGCGACCCTGCGGGGCGAGATCGACCACGACGTGCAGGACGTGCTCCGCCAGGCTCTGCAGGTCGAAGACGGGCCGGTGCCACCGCGGATAGTGGCCGACCTCAGCGATGTGACCTTCATGGACTCCAGCGGCATCAACGTCTTCGTCGCCGCCTATCAGCGGGTGAGCGACGCTGACGGGTGGGTGCGCATCGCCGGTGCTCAGCAGTCTGTTCTGCGGGTCCTGCAGCTGGTGGGCGTCGATGCGCTCATCCCCTGCCACCCCACCACCGAGCAGGCTCTGACCGCCTGACCGCTGCGAGGCGCCGGGGAGTCGCGGCTGGGGCCGGTGCACGTACAGGGCCGGCCGTTCGGCAGGCCGGGTTCAGCCGCCGCGCCGCACCCTGGCCGCCTTGCGGGCCTCCGCGAGCCGGCGGGCCTCGCCGCTCTTGCGGGACGACCTGCTGCCGGAGCCGCCCTTCCCGTCCTTGGCGCTGCCCAGGCCGCGGAACGGGGCGTTGTGGTTCTTGGGGCGCGGCACGGCCGACCCGCCGTCGAGAGGAACTCCGGAGGGAACCTTGGCGCCGGTGATACGGCTCAGCTCAGCCTCGCCGGACCGCACCTTGGTGACCTTGGGAGCGACGTCGGCGTCCGCCATGACCTGGCTCGTCTCGCGGCGCTGTCCCGGCAGGACGAGGGTCACGACGGTGCCGGAGCGGCCGGCCCGGGCCGTGCGGCCCGCCCGGTGCAGATAGTCCTTCGGATCGGTGGCCGGGTCGACGTTGACCACGAGGTCGAGGTCGTCGACGTGCAGGCCGCGTGCGGCGACGTTCGTCGCCACCAGCGAGGTGACCTGCCCGTTCTTGAACTGGGCCAGGGTCCGGGTGCGCTGCGGCTGGGACTTCCCGCTGTGCAGGGCGGCGGCGGCCACGCCGCTGGCCCGCAGATGCCGCGTGAGCTGGTCGACGCCGTGCTTGGTGTCCAGGAACAGCAGGACCCGGCCGTCCCGGGCGGCGATCTCCGTGGTCACGGCGTACCGGTCCGGGCCGTGCACGACGAAGAGGTGGTGCTCGATCGCGGAAACCGCGCTGGACGAGGGGTCCACGGAGTGGACGGCGGGGTCGCGCAGGTAGCGCCGCACCAGCTGGTCGACGTCATGGTCCAGGGTCGCGGAGAACAGCATTCGCTGCCCGTCGGAACGCACCTGGTCCAAGATCTCGGTGACCTGCGGCAGGAACCCCATGTCACACATCTGGTCGGCCTCGTCCAGGACCGTGATGCGCACCCGTCCCAGCCGGCAGTCCTTGCGCTCGATGAGGTCGTGCAGCCGGCCGGGGGTGGCGATGAGGATCTCGGCGCCGTCCCGCAGCATGGCGGTCTGCCGTCCGATGGACACTCCGCCCAC
Source organism: Streptomyces djakartensis (assembly GCF_014651075.1). Lineage (GTDB taxonomy): Bacteria > Actinomycetota > Actinomycetes > Streptomycetales > Streptomycetaceae > Streptomyces > Streptomyces djakartensis. Next base: position 200,055 of record NZ_BMWE01000002.1, read on the forward strand.
CACGGTCGCGAGCCGCAGCCGCAGCGCCTCGGCGTACGGGGTGAGCGCCTCGCCGACCTGCTGCGCCAGCTCCCTGGTGGGCACCAGGCAGAGCGCCAGTGGCTCGTTGGACTGGGCGCGCTGCCCGGCCGTCCGGGCGAGCATGCCCAGGCCGAAGGCGAGCGTCTTGCCCGACCCGGTACGGCCCCGGCCCAGGACGTCCCGTCCCGCGAGCGCGTCCGGCAGCGCCGCCGCCTGGATGGGAAAGGGCACCGTCACACCGTGCTCGTCGAGTGCCCGCAGAAGCTTGGCCGGCAACCCCAACCGCGCGAAGGACGTCACCATGGGCACCGTCGAAGCGGCGCCGGACACCTCGGACAGACGGTCCTGCCGCCGGGCATCGCCACGTGCTGATTCGCTCACAGAAAGCCTTCCTCCGAAGAAGCCGTCCCGAGGAAGGCGCGGCAGGGACGCGGTCACCGGTCAGGAACTCCGAGCGGAGTACCGCCACAGCGACGCTGCAAACAGCGAACGCTAGCACGGCGCACCGCACGGTATCGCGGCGTGGCGTGTGCGAAATCTGATCTGATCCCGTCGTGGGCGCCGGTGACGATGCGCCGCGCGGACCCCGGCAGTGGCGGAGCGGCTCCCGTGCGCCCCGAGCACCGCCCGGGGTCAGAACAGCCGTCCCTGGCAGCCTCGTTCGGTATCGCTCGGCCGCCCAGTCCTTGCCGGAGCAGGTTCGTCACCGAAGAGAGGAGGCGTACCGCACTCGTCCAGCTCGGCCGGGATCCGTCCGTCCGCCTCCGGGCGTGGCGGCGCTTCCCGGTCGAAGTCGTCCGGAGTCATGCACACCCAGTCGCGGCCGCCCTGCTCACCCACTCGCCGTCACCGACTCTCCCCCGAGCCCACTTCCGAAAGGCTTCCCGGAATCACGTGCCACCCACTTGTGATCAGTTCCACCATCGGGCCTTTCTGAACGCTTCGGGCCCCGCCGGGTGCCTCAGGGGGGAACGTGACTCAGGCTGCTTCGGCGTTGTGCAAGCTCAGTGCCGCGCGCAGCCAGTCGTCCGCGGAGCCCGGGGTCGGCTGCGGGCGGCTGCCCGGCGGAGTCAGGACGACGGCAGCGAGTTCCCAGTACTGGTGCAGGCGCGGCTCGGCCGTGAGACGGGCGGCCAGCACGCGACGGAACTCGTGGGTGTCCCGGCTTCCGTAGGCGCTCGCGTATGCCGCGACGTAGGCGTCCAGGGCCTCGCCCGGATGCGGGTCGTGTGTCCGGCGCAGGTGTGAGGCCGCGAGTTCGAATGCTTCGGCGAGGCCCGCGTACAGCAGGGCGGCGCCGCGAGCCCCGGCCACTCGGTGCACCTCCGGTTGGGGCTGCCGACCGTCCGGGCAGGGAGCAGTCGTCATCGCGTGCAGCCGGGCGAAGGCGAGCACCTGGGAGGGGTGCGGTTCGTCGGGCGGCTGGGGGACGGCCGCTTCGAGGAATGCCGCGGTCGCCGGGCGCGGCATCCTCGGTGGCAGCCAATTGCGCCAGAACCTGGCCAGTGGTGCGGTGCTCGGCGGGGTGTCCAGTGCGGCGAGCAGCCTCAGCCGACCGGCGCGCTGAGCCGGCGGGCAGTCCCGCACCGATTGGAGTGCCGCTTCCCGCCAGCGCAGGGCCCTCAGCTCACTGCCGAGCTCACGCAGACGGCTGTCGACGGCGTTCTCCAGTGCGGGGCCGGCCGCGTCTTCGTCCTCGAGGATGCGGCTTATCTCGGGCAGGGGCAGGTCAAGGGTGCGCAGGGAGCGGATCAGCCGAAGTCGTTCCAACGCCTGCGGGCCGTACCGGCGGTGTCCGCCACTGCTGCGGGCGGCTTCGGGGAGCAGGCCCCGGTCGGAGTAGAAGCGGACGGTCTTCACGGTGGCACCGGCGCGCTCGGCGAGCTCCCCGATGCTCCACAACAGCTCGTTCGAGGTCGACAGTTGAACCTCCCTTAAGGGGAGTTTCTACGGTACCGCTGCGCGGGCAAGGCAGACGCCTCGGCCCGCGGACGGTGGCGTACGCGGCCGGCGCGGCGTCATGTGACGAGTCCGGGGAGGCCTTTGTGCAGGTGTTCATCATGGTGGCGGGCGTGTTCACCGGGGCCCATGTCTGGCAGGAGACGGCCGCGCGGCTGGTCGCGGCGGGCAACGCGGCGCACGCGGTGCCGCTGACGGGCATCGACCCGGCCCGGCCCGCCGCGCCGGCGCACGTCGGGCTGGAGACGCACATCGAGGACGTGATCGCGGCGATCGACGCGGTGGAGGTGACATCGGGGCGGGAGATCGTGCTCGTCGGTCACGACTACGGGATCCATCCTGTGCTCGGCGCCGCTGACCGGCGGGCGGAGCGCGTCGCACGCGTCGTGTACCTGGACTCGGGGATGCCGCAGAACGGTGTTCCGGCGCTGGCCGCCGTACCGGACCAGGTGCTGCGTGCGCGGCTGGCCGAACGCGCCGAGGCAGGCGAGCGCGAGGGCGTGCTGGAGCCACCGGCCCATGGCGAGTGGGAGCGCTGGGGCAGTACCGCCGGCGTCGGCGAGGCGGCCCTGGAGCGGTTGACCGCCCTGGCAGCGCCGCAGCCGCTGGGCACCCTGCTTCAGCCGCTGCGTCTGACCGGAGCGGTGGCCGCGGTTCCCGTCACCGGCGTGCTGTGCACCAGGAACGGCGCCGGTATCGGCCAAGTGCAGAGGCTCGTCGACTTCGGCGACCCCGCCCTCGCTGTCCTGACCCGGCCTCAGGTCACTTTCTTCGAGCTCCCGACCGGGCACTGGCCGATGCTGTCCTGCCCCGCCGAGCTGGCGGACGTCCTGCTGCGGGCAGCGGCCGGTGAGGGGCAACGCCTGCGGCCGGCCGGCGATGCGCCGGCGCCCGCACATCTGCGTCCGTTCCCGTTGGACGTCCCCGAGTCGCCCCGCGACCGCCAGGGTCATGTCGATCTGTACGTCCCCGGCGGCGAGGGCACGCGACCGGCCGTGGTGTTCGTGCACGGCGGACCGGTGCCCGCGGGAGCGCGGCCGCGCCCGCGTGACTGGCCGACCCTGATGGGATACGCCCGCTTGGCCGCCGCGGAGGGCATGGTCGGCGCGACCCTCGACCACCGCCTCCACGACATCGCGGACTACGAGCGCGCCGCCGCCGACATAGCCGCCGGGGTGGAGCTGGTGCGGGCCGACGCCCGGGTGGACGCCGACCGGATCGCCCTGTGGTTCTTCTCCGGCAGCGGCCTGCTCACCACGGACTGGCTGGCAAAGCCCCCCGCCTGGCTGCGCTGCCTGGCCGCCTCCTACCCCGTGCTGGCCCCGCTTCCCGCCTGGGGGATGGCCGGCAGCCGCTTCCATCCCGCCAGGGCGGTCGGTCAGGCGGGGTCCTTGCCCGTCGTCCTCCTGCGCGTCGGGCGGGAGGCACCCGAGATCGCCGCGACGGTCGAGGCGTTCGTGACCGCGGCCGGCGACTGCGCGGCGCGACTCGAACTGGTCGATGTCCCAGGCGGCCACCACGGGTTCGAAACCCTCAACGCGCCGGAGGAGACGCGTCCGGCCCTGCGCCATGCGATGCGCTCGGTGGTCACCCACCTGACCGCCTGACCGCCATCGGCCGCGAGCTGTCACGGACACCTCTGTGCGTCTGGTCTCCGAACGGAAGGCGGTCGGCGGCCCGGGCTGCGGCCCGCCCCCGGAACCATGGTGGCGCTGGCCCCACCTCGTTCAGGGGGCGGGCGCCATTATGCCGCCGGAGAAGGATCTGAATACTGAACTCCATGACAACGTCAATGGTGCTTCCGGTGGACCCGCCGACGCGAGGAGAACGACAGCCGCACAGCAGGGGAAGCGACTTCTCCGAGCTGTCGCGGCGCATAACCGAGGCCGGGCTTCTCCGGCGCCGTCCGCTGTATTACACGGTCCGTTTCGGACTGGTCGCCCTCGCTCTCGCGGGGTGCGTCGGCGCGTTTGCCGCACTGGGCGACAGCTGGGGTCAACTGCTCGTCGCCGTCGCCCTGGCCGTGGTATTCGGCCAACTCGGACTGGCCGCCCACGACCTCGCCCACCGACAGGTCTTCTCCCGCCGACGGCCCAGCGAGGCAGGGGGACTGCTCGTCGCCGACCTGCTACTGGGCATGAGCTACGGGTGGTGGATGAACAAGCACACCCGGCACCACGCGAACCCCAATCACGAGGGGAAGGACCCGGACGTCTCGCCTGACATTCTCGTGTGGTCGCGCCGACAGGCGCGCACGGCCCGGGGTTTGCCGCGTTTCATCGGAAAACACCAGGCCGCGCTCTTCTTCCCGCTGCTGACCCTGGAGGGTTTGAATCTGAGCTTCAGCAGCTTCCGGGCTCTGAAAAGTCCATCGGTGAAGAGGCCCGCGCTCGAAGGCACGCTACTCATAACGCATTTCGTTCTGTACTTCGGCGGCCTGTTCGCCGTCCTTTCCCCCGCCAAGGCGCTCCTGTTCCTCGCCGTTCACCAGGGCCTGTTCGGTATCTATTTGGGTTCGGTGTTCGCGCCCAACCACAAGGGGATGCCGATGATCGAGGAGGGGACCCGGCTGGACTTCCTGCGCCGCCAGGTCCTCACCTCGCGCAATGTCCGGGGCGGCGCACTGGTCGACGCCTTCATGGGCGGGCTCAACTACCAGATCGAGCACCACCTCTTCCCCAGTATGCCGACACCCGCACTCGCCAGGGCGCAGGCCATCACCGAGCGGTACTGCGGGGAACTGGGCATCCCGTACCACCGGACCGGGCTGATCGCCTCGCACCGGGAGGCGCTACGCCACCTCAGGAGTGTCGGCGAGCCGCTGCGCGCCCCGGCCGTGGACTGACCCGGCGGGCGCCGGGGCCGGGGACCTGATCCGCTGACCTGCCGGGTCGGTGTACACCCTGGAGGACTTCGCCGACGGTGACAGCGCGGACGACGTGGTGGAGCAGCGAGGTTCCACCGAGCGTGGGTCCCTTACTTGGCAGGCGCTGCCTCCTTGCCCTTCTGGCTGTTCCGCGCATGGCCTGGCGGTTCGTCGGAGGCCTTTGCCCTGTCCTTCGCGGCTGCGTCGGCCGCGGCCGGCTCGGAATCGCCGGGACTGGTGGCAGGGTGAGTGGTGGACTCGGCGCTGCCGGGCTGGGGGTGAGTGTTGTGCCTCGGGACGGAGTCGCTCAGCGGCCGGCCAGAGGCGGTGGGGTGGCGCGAAGGCGGGGTCACCGATGCGGAGGGCGTGTCGTCCTGGTGAGCGGACTTGTCCGGGGAAGGGGCGGCCGGAGCAGGGGCGGAGGGGGCCGCTTCCGGCGCCGCTTCGTCCGTGGCGTCGCGATGTGAGAGGCCGTCGGTGACCACCAGGCCCGCGGCGAGCAGGGCGGCCAGTGCAGCTGCCGCCCCACGCGTTCGGAGACGGCCGCCTTGGGAGGCTGACCGGGCAAGACCTGTCGAGGTGCTGGAGTTGCCGAGCGCTTTCGCGGCGGGCGACAGGCTCCGGTGGGTGCTGTCGGCGTGATCCGCGACTGTGGGAGGTACGGCGCTGAGCGCCGGCCGGGCAGCGGGTGCGGCAAGGACTGCCGCGCTCGTTCCGGAGAGACCGGTCAGGGCTTGGGCGCAGTCGTACGCGCTGGGACGAACTTGCTCTTCCAGGCTGGTCATGTCCCGAAGGAGGGTGGCGAAACCGTCGGGCAGGAAGTCCGGGAGGGCGGGTCGGCGGTACAGGCGCGCTATGGCGGCCTCCAGAGGGCCGCCGTCGTATTCGAGTCGGCCGGTGAGGCATTCGAGGAGGACCAAGCCGAGGGCGTAGATGTCGGCGGGCCGGCCGACGGGCTGGCCCAGCACCTGTTCGGGGGAGAGATAGGCCGCCGTGCCGGTCAGGGCGCCGGTAGCGGTGCGGGTGGTCGCGTCCAGCAGCCGGGAGATGCCGAAGTCGGTCAGATGGGGACGGCCGGAGGAGTCCAGGAGGATGTTGGACGGCTTGACATCGCGGTGGACGATCCCCTCCTCATGGGCGTGAGCCAGAGCCTCGGCCAATGCCGCGCCGAGCGCGGCGGCAGCCTCGCACGACAGGGGACCTTCGGCGATGCGGGATTTCAGGGTACGCCCGTCGATCAGCTGCATGACCAGGAAGGCATCGCCGCCATGGTGTCCGGCGTCGAAGGCGGTCACCAGTCCCGGATGCTGCAATCGTGCCAGGATCACGGCCTCACTGCGGAAGGCCTCCTCCGTGTCGAAACCGGTGCCGGCGCGGAAGACCTTCACAGCGACCGGCCGCCGCAGGCGCAGGTCGACGCCCCGGTACACGTCAGCCGCGCCACCCGAACCGATCAGCGTGTCCAGACGGTAGCGGCCCGCCAGAATCCGGACACAGCCTCGAAAAGCCCGAGCGTCCCGCACCTCGCGCAATCCCACCCTCGATCTCCCCACTCCGCACACTCGCACCGCTCGGCGGACCGACGTCGACGGGCCGCCGAACGCGAGTACCCAGCCATCCGCCGCTTGCACAACGGTGCGGGTTCTCCCGCGCGGCCACCTGGTGGATGCCGCGGCCACATACAGCCTGACCTGCTGGAACATGCCCGTTTCGGGACATGGGGCAGCTGGCGGGACGCCGGCGAAACGGCCTGGCGGACCCCCGACCGCATGTCCGGGCCCGGCAGGGGTACACCGGGGCACATGACCGGCATCGAACTGCGCAGCGACGCGTTCAACGACCACTCCTTCATCGCGCGCCGGTACGCGTACGAGGGACCGAACGTCTCTCCGCCGCTGACCTGGAGCGGCGTACCGGACGACGCGACCGAACTGGTCCTGCTCTGCGAGGACCCCGACGCCCCGTCGGGCACCTTCGCGCACTGGGTCGTGGTCGGCATCGACCCGCACAGCGACGGCGTCGAGGCCGGGCACTGCCCACCCGGTGGCACGGAGCTCGTCAACGGCTACGGACAGCACGGCTGGGGCGGTCCGCATCCTCCGCCCGGGGACGACGCGCACCACTACTTCTTCCGCCTCTACGCCCTGTCCGAACCGTGCGTCCTGCCCGACGCGCCGGACGCGGACCAGGTGCACGCCGAGGTCGACAGGCGCCGCCTCGCGGACGGGACGCTGGTGGGGCTGTACCAGCGCTGACACCGCCCCCGTCCGGCCGGAGCGCCGTGACACAACGGATGGTTGTGGCACGGCCCACGGACGGTTGTTTGCCCGGACGGCCCGGTCCTCGCTTGGATGGCTCCCGGTCGGCAGCGGAGCGGCCTCGGGAGCTGGGAGCGTGCGCCGGGTATGGCGGACAGACGGTCGTTGGGGCGGCGGTTCGGGTGGTTGTGGGGCGCGTACGCGGTCAGCACGGCCGGTACGTGGCTGGCTTTCGACGCGCTCGCGCTGATCGCGGTGCTGGTGCTGGACGCCGGGCCGGCGCAGGTGTCGCTGCTGGCGGCGGTCGGGCCCGCGGTCGGCGCGGTGGTGTCGGTGCCGCTCTGTCCGTGGGTGGAGGTCCGCGGCAAACGCCCGGTGATGATCGCGACGGATCTGCTGCGGTGCGCGGTGCTGCTGAGCATCCCCGTGGCGTTCGTCCTTGGCCGGCTGGGCTTCGGTCAGTTGCTGTTCGTGTCGGTGGTGGTCGCGGCGGCGGACATCACCTTCAACGCGGCGGCCGGGGCGTTCCTGAAGGAACTGGTGCCGGGCCGGGACCTGCTGGTCGCGAACGGACGGTTCGAGGCGACGAACTGGACGGCCAGCATGGTGGGGCCGCCGTTGGGCGGGGCGGTGATCGGGCTGTTCGGCCCGGTGGCGACCGTGGCGGCGGACGCGGTGAGCTATCTGCTCTCGGCGTTCGGGATCCGGGCGGTCGGGGGCCATGACAAGCGCCCCGCGCGGGCCGTTCCCCTGGGGGCCCGGCCCCGTGCGGGCGAACTGCTCGGCGGATGGCGGTACATCCTGGCGGATCCGGGACTGCGCCCGCTGTTCTTCAACACGCTCCTGAGCAACGCCCTGATCATGGCGGCCTCGCCACCGCTCCTCGTGCTGATGGTCGGCGATCTGCGGTTCGAGCCCTGGCAGTACGCCCTCGCCTTCGCGGTGCCCTGCACCGGCGGCCTTCTCGGCTCACGACTGGCCGCGCGGCTCGTCACACGGTTCGGCCGGCACCGGGTCCTGCTCGCCTCGGGGGTGCTGCGGGCGTGCTGGTCCCTGGGGCCGGCCTTCGTCGGCCCGGGCACGGCCGGGCTGGTGCTGGTCATGGTGGTCGAGTTCGGGCTGATCGCCTGCTGCGGCGTGTTCAACCCGGTGTTCGCGACGTACCGGCTCGAGCGGACGCCCGCGGACCGGGTCGCCCGCACCCTGGCGGCCTGGTCGGCCACCGGCAAGGCCACCACGGCGGCTGTGACCGCCCTGTGGGGCGTGCTGGCCGGCCTGACCGGCCCCCGCACCGCCATCGCGCTCGCCGGTGCTCTCCTCCTCACCACTCCGCTGCTGCTCCCCCGCCGTGGCCACATGCCCGGCACCGGCCCGGAGCCGGCTCCCGCGCGGCTCAGCGCGGGCGGGGGCTGACCGTCGGGCCGGGGACGGCCTTGCTCCCGCCCCCGGCCGAGGTCCGGTTCAGACTGCTCCGGGCACGTCCTCCGTGACGCCGTTCAGCGGGGAGGACGGGTCGGTGCCGTACGGGCGGGTGATGATCTCCAGCCCGTGGCCCGCCGGGTCGAGGAAGTAGACGCCCCGGCCGCCGTCGTGGCGGTTGATCCGGCGCGGGTGGTTGCCGTGCGGGTCGGCCTGGATCGGGATCCGGGCCGCGACGAGACGGGCGAGGGCCTCGTCGAACTCGTCCTCGGAGACGAGGAACGCGTAGTGCTGCATGGGAATGTCGGCGTCGATGGTGAGAAAGTCCAGGGTGACGCCGTTGGCGGTCGTCACGGGCAGGAACACCCCGGCCGGCGCCCCGACCTCCAGCCCCAGGATCTCGGCGAGGAAGTGAGCGGACTTCTCCCGGTCACGGGACAGCACGATGGTGTGATTGAACTCGACAGACACGGTTGAATGCCTCCACGGGCATCTCCGCGGCGCCTCCATGCCTCACCCGGCCGGTGACCGGCACGCGATGCCGCGCCGTGGATCGTAGACAGGGGCGGCCGTGGCCGTCGAGCGGTTTTCGGCCGTGTCATGGCGCGTCCGCCCGCCCCGCACACCGCCCCCGCCGTCGCGGATGACCCTGACAATTGTCAGGACCGCGTCGCCCCTGGTCTCCCTACAGTTCTGAGCATCGGCCACACCGTTCAGGGGGAACTCGACATGACCACTCGCATCTTCGCCAGGGCCGCGCTCGCCGGCGCCGGGGCGCTCGCTCTGCTCGGCCCGCTCACCGCGGGGACCGCCGTCGCGTCCTCCGCGGGCGAGCAGGGCACCGTCCGCGTCATGGCCGCGCCGTACGCGGTCGTGCCGTACGAGACCGTCAACGTCCGCTCCGGACCGGCCCGCGCGTTCCCGAAGGTGGGTTCCGTGCCGGCGGGCCAGCCGCGCGGCGCCTACTGCTGGGAGCGCGGCGAGACGGTCAGCGACTACGGCATCACCAACAACGTCTGGGTCAAGCTCGCCGAGGGCTACGTCAGCGCCGTCTACCTCAAGGGCGACGAGTACGGCGACCTGCCCGCCTCGGCGAGTTGCTGACCCATGGCACGACACCGACCATCCGCACCACCGTCCTACGGGGGACAGACATGAAGCGACTCATCAGCCGTACCGCCATGGGCCTGGCCGCGGCGGCACTCGCCGTCGGCGGCCTCACCACGACCGCACAGGCCGCTCCGGCCGCCGTCGCCGACAACGGTGACCCGACCCTGACCGACGTCTACATCTGGGCGACCGACGTCAATCTGCGCCAGCAGCCGACCACCGACTCGCCCCGCCTCGCGGTCCGTTCGCAGTGGTGGGCGGACGCCGTGTGCCAGACGCAGGGCCAGATGGTGCACGACCCGGCCGTCGGCAGCAACAACTGGTGGACCGCTGTCCAGGAGTTCGCCGGCAGCGACATCGCCTGGGTGAACAACCTGTACATCCGGGGTGGCGAGAAGATCGCCGGCGTCCGGGACTGCTGACACCCCGTCCCCGCCACACGCCGCGCGGCGGGTCACCGGTCCTGCGGTGACCCGCCGCGCTCGTGGTGGCCGGGCTCAGCGACCCGTCCGGCCGGCGGTGGCGCGTGTGCGGCTCAGTACCAGCCGGTCGCGACCAGGTCGTGGCCGTCGCACGAGAGCAGGGCGCGCGAGACACGGCCGTTGAGGTTGTTGCCCATCTGCGTGTAGGCGTAGTTGATGCCCGGGTCGACGGTCTCGGAGACCCAGCCGTCGGCGCGTCCCACGCCGTTGTCGGAGCGCTGCAGCACGGCGGCGCAGTTGGCCCGCGAGTTCTCGATCCGGGCGAACGAGCCGCACTTGTCGGAGTAGAAGTACTTCAGGGCCATGCCCTCGGCGTACTTGGTGGGTCCGATCTGCCGGAACGTGCCCGAGCAGAAGGAGGTGGTGGGGTACTGCCCCTCCATGCCGTAGGCCCCGTAGTTGCCGCCCGAGTGCGGTGCGGCCTGGGCGGAGGTGGGCAGGAGCGCCATCACCGCGGCGGCGCCCCCGGCGGCCAGCAGTGTCCTGAGCGATCGACGGCTCATGAGTCCTCTTTCAGGTGGTCGGCGAGTGTTCTGGTCGTGCTGTGCCGACCGTAGGAGCCGTCACCGCGCCGGCGACACCTGACACTTGTCAGGGTCGGCCGCCGGGCCGGCTCACGAGCGCTCGGTCGCTGGTGCGGTAGCCGGCCGCCATGGGCGTGGGTGCCGTCGAGTTCGGCGGCCAGCCCGAAGTCGGCCAGCCACACCTGCCCGCCCGGGCCGAGCAGGACGTTGGCCGGTTTCAGGTCGCCGTGCACCCAGCCCGCGTCGTGCATGTGGGCGAGTCCGGCGGCGACTCCCCGCAGGATCCGGTCGGCGCCGTCGATCGGCCGGCCGGCCCCGGCGCCGTCCAGTACGTCCTTCAGGCTGGCCTCGGCACGGTCCATCACCAGTGCGACGGCGCCGTCCAGCGTGGGCAGCTCCGGTGCCTCGATGGTGCGCACGGCGTGGGTCCGGACGAGGTGCGGGTGGTCGGCCTCCGCGCTGAACCGGACCTCAAGCGCCACGAGTTCGCCGAGCGCGGCGCGGCGCGCTGTCCGGGCCCCAGAGCACCGGTCGGGAGCACCTTCACCGCCACGGGCGCGCCGTCGTCGCTGCCGCAGGCCTCGTACACGGTCCCCCAGCCGCCGGAGCCGATGATCGCGCCAAGCTCCCAGCCGTCGACGCGGAAGCCCTCGGGAAGGCGGGGCGGTGCGGGTGTCCGCAGGTCGTCGCCTCCGCCGGATCAGGTCATGCGCCGGCCCCCTGCGGGGCGAGGCGGCCCGCGCCGCGCGGCGGCAGCAGGCCGAGGTGCTCCTCGCGCACCAGGCCGAAGCGCAGGGCGACCGAGGCGAGCCGGGTGCGCTTGGCGCCGGTCGCGGTCTCCTCGCCCGGGTCCAGGCGCAGTTTCGCGAAGGCGAGGTAGTCGATGTGGTAGTTGACCGCCGAGCGGGTCAGGTCCCGGCACGTCTCCAGCGGCCGCAGCCGTTCCACGATCTGCCCGACCCCGGGCAGCGCCGAGCCGGAGGGGTCACGCAGCCGGGGTTCGCACAGGGCCACCAGGACGAGGAAGTACTTCGACGTCGGGTCCAGAGCGAAGGGGTGCACGGTCTGCTCACCACCGCCAGGTGCCGCCTGCTCGCCGAGGTAGGCGTGTTGTGGTGCGAACACCTTGAACGTGGCGGTGCCGGCCAGAGCGGGAAGCACGACGCGCGCGAACTCGAACGGCACGGGCGCGCCGAGCCGCCCGGGGGCCACGGTGAGGTACTCGCCGGCTCCCTCCAGGTTCTCCACCACGTACGACACGCTGCGGCTGAAGTTGGACAGCCGCCAGTAGTCCCCGGCCGCCTCCAGTTGCCCGGCACGGCGGGAGATCCCCGGATCGGTGAGGACGATGCGCACCGCGGGGTCACCGGGCGCGCCGCGGCCGAAGTCGGCGATGTCCCCGGGCCCCAGGTGGATGAGTTCGGGTCTGCCCGGCTGGGCCTCGCCCCACAGTGCGGGTCCGGGCAACTGCACGATGATGGTTTCCACGCGGACTCCCCCGCTGCCGACGCCCCCGATTTGGTCGCGAGGATTGTACGGGCGGGTTCCGCTCGTCGCGGAGGCGGCGGGGCCGGGGTCAGGCCACTGTTCCCGCGAGCACCCGGCGAGCCCCGAACTCCTCCTTCAGCCCGCGGGTACGGGCCCAGGTCGAGGCGCTCGGGGGGCGAGCGGGTCGTGGAGCGCGGCGAGCCGCGGATGGGCTGGGGGCGGCCACCGGTTTGTTTCGGCGGCCGCCCTGGCATGTCTCAGCCGAGGCAGACGACGACCAGGCAGAGTTCCTTCGGGTCCGAGTTCCCGCTGGAGGGGGGCGTCTCGGCGGGAGTGGGGCTGGCGGCGGGCGGGGGCGGCGCGGTGTCCGCGGACTGCTGGGTGTCGTGGCCGTCGTCGGCGGTGGGTGGTGTCGTCCGCTCGGTCACCGTCGACGGGGAATCTCCGGCGCCGCCGGCTGCGGAGCCGGCGGCGTCCGGGTCGGTGGTCCTCGGCTGCTGCGTCGTCTTCGGCAGGGCGCGGGGCGTGGAACCCGAGTCCGTCCGGGTGTCCGTCGGCGTGGTGCGGGCGGCACGGGGCTGCTCACGGTGCGAGGCCGGGGTGGTGGCGGGCGTGGGCGAGGAACGCGGGGTGTCGCGCCGGGACGACGTCGGTTCGGTGTACGTCGGCGCCTGCCCTCCGGTGCCGCCCATGGCCGTGTCGCCCGGGGCCGTGGCCGACTGCTTCGAGTCGGTGGCGTTCCCGTTCATGCCCGCAACGGTCAGCCCGCCGCCCACGAGCGCGAACGCGGTCGCCACCACGGCCCGGCGCTGGTTCTTCTTCCAGCGGGCCATCTGGCGCCGCCGTGCGGCGCGCCCCTGCGGCGGGGCCGTGAAGCCGCCGGTGGCGGTCGCGTCGGTGTCCGCGGTCCCGGAGCCGTCCGGCGTGTCCGCCGCGGGGGTCTTCGCCGGGCCGGCGGCGGACCCGGTGTGCGCGAGGTGGATCTCACGCGTGCCGGCGTCGGCTTCCTCCCACACGCTCGGGTCGTCCCACACGTTCCCGGCCTGCGAAGCGTTCTGGCCAAGCCGTGCGCCGGGGGCGGCGGAGGGGTCGATGTCCGGGGCGTAGGCGCCGCACCCCGGGCAGACCAAGGCGCCGTTGAGGTGCCGACGGCACGAGGAGCAGTAGTCCATGTGTGTGGTCTTCCCGATCTGGCTGTTCCGGCGGCTCGCCGGCCGCGGCCTGGTCACGTTCGTACGTGGGATCGAGCCGTAACGCTAACGAGACTTTGAAAGGGGAATGTGCAGCCTGTGTGACACCCCTGAGCAGATACTCGGGATCTCGCGTGTGCCATGAGTGACTCGTGAGTCAACGCGGTCCGGCGTGGGCATGCTCAGGCGCTCGCGGGCCACGGCCCGGCCGGCGACCCCCAGCGCACGCTCGTCGTCAACTCTCTTGATTTTCACGCGAACTGACGCACAACCCTTTGGACGCCGGGCGGGTCACATCATGCAGGAGCAACCATCTCGAAGAGTTGCAAGGGGGAAATATGAGATTCACCCGTTCTGTGCTGGCCGCGTCCGCCACGGCGGCCCTGTCGCTGGGGACCATGACCGCCCTGGCGTCGCCCGCCTCCGCCGCGCCCGACACCACTCCGCAGAGGGTCTGCGGAAGTGGCTACAAGACGGTCAACTCGGCGGCCGTCGGTTCGCTGGGGACGGTCTACCTGACCTACAACTCCTCCAACGGCAAGAACTGCGTCGCGACCATCCGCAACAACCCGGGCAAGGCCGTGAACATGTCCGCCTGGATCTACATCCCGGACACCGACGAGCACCACTACGACGAGGGGCTGTTCACCTCGTACGCCGGTCCCACCTACGCCTACGGCAAGGGCCACTGCGTGGACTGGGGTGGCAGCATCGCCGGCACGCATGTGCAGGTGTACGGCTCCAACTGCAGTGCCCTGAAGGAACACCGGGTCACGTTCACCCGCTGATCCACCCCTGAACCACCCTGAACCACCCCTGCCGGGCCATCACGTTCCCGCCGCCGTCGTGCGGGAAGGTGGTGGCCCGGCGCCGCTCACGCCTCGCCGCGCACCTTCATCACCGTCTTGTTGAGCACCCACAGCCCGATTCCGACGGCCAGCAGCACCCCCGCCCGGATGTAGACGCTCGCCGGCCGGTCGGACAACGGGCTGGCCAGGATCAGGGCGGTGACCGCGCCGACCACCGGCAGGGCGGTGGGCGTCCGGAAGTGCTGGTGCGCGACGCGGTCGCGACGCAGCACGAGGACGGTGACGTTGACGACGGCGAAGACGCACAGGAGCAGGAAGGACGTGGTGTCACCGAGGCCCTCGATCTCGCCGGTGGAGACCAGGCCGATGGCGAGGAGCGAGACGAAGACGATGCCGACGACGGGGGTGCGGCGCCGGGGCAGCACACGGCCCAGGGCACGGGGCAGGATGCGTTCGTTCGCCATGCCGTAGCACAGGCGGGACGCCATCATGATGTTGATCAGCGCCGAGTTGGTGACCGCGAACAGCGCGATCAGGGCGAAGAGCTTGGGCGGGAAGTCGATCCCGCCGGCCTTGACGACCTCCAGCAGCGGGCCGCTGGAGTCCTCCAGCACGCGGTAGTCGACGAGCAGGGAGGAGACCAGGGCGACCAGGACGTAGATGGTGCCGGTGACGGCCACGCCGATGAAGATGGCGCGCGGGAACGTCCGCACCGGATCCTTGGTCTCCTCGGCCATGTTGACGGAGTCCTCGAAGCCCACGAAGGCGAAGAAACCGAGCGCTGTCGCCCCCAGCACGCTGGTGAGCAGCGCGAAGCCGGTGCCCTCCGCCTGGAACTCGCCGAGTCGTGAGGGCTCACCGTCGCCGGTCAGGACGGCCCAGGCCCCGATCGTGAGAATGATCAGCAGACCGGTCAGCTCGACGAGGGTGAGCACCACGTTGGTCTTCACGGACTCCGCCACACCACGCAGGTTGAGCGCCGCCAGGGCGAGGATGAACAGGATCGCGACGAGGGTGGGCGGGAGGAGGTCCGTGAACTCGGAGAGGTAGTCCCCGCTGAAGGCACGGGCCGCCGCGCTCGCCGAGGAGAGGCCCGAGCACATGACCATGAAGGCGACGATGAAGGTGAGGAACGGGACCTGGAACGCCTTCTGCGTGTAGAGCGCGGCCCCGGCCGCCTTCGGGTACTTGCCGACGAGTTCGACGTACGAGGCGGCTGTCAGGACGGCCACCACGAATCCGATGACGAACGGCAGCCACAGCGCTCCGCCCACCTTGCCGGCGACCTGGCCGGTGGTGGCGTAGATGCCGGTGCCGAGGATGTCGCCGATGACGAACAGGACCAGCAGTCCGGGCCCGATGGCGCGCCGCAGCGGGGTGCCGTCGTCCCCTCTCTGCGGGTCAGCGGCTGCGTCCTTGTCGGTTGTGGACACGAGGGCTCCCTGAGGCGTTCGGCGCTGAAGAAGGTACGTCTCACCTGCCCACCGGCTCGGGCGGTGATGCATCGGCCCACCGCAGAGCTCGTTGACGCGCCGCCGGGCGTCCCGGTCAGGCCCAGGCCGTCACCGGCACGAACGAGCTGTCCTGCCGGAACAGGTCGGTTCCGTTCGAGCGCTCCACGCGGAGCTGGTAGGCGTAGTGGCGCAGGTAGTGCCCCGGGTAGTTGTACGACTCGAAGCGGACGGAGCCCGAGGCCGCTCCGGCCCGGAGGAAGAACGTGGCGTCCTCGGCGAACGTTCTGGTGCCGTCGTTCCGGTCGAAGCGGGCGCGGAAGTCCCAGTGGCGCAGGTGATTGCCGGCCGCGTCCCGGAAGGAGCAGCCGCTCGCGTCCGCCAGGCCGGCGACGACCGTGAAGGTGGCGGCCTGCTTCTCGGCGGTGGTGCTGGAGCCGCTGACTACGGGGAGGTTGAGGAGCGCGGACTGCTGCTGCCAGTAGCGGGTCGGGTAGTTGGCCGAGCGGAACGAGCGGGTGACGTTCCTCGCCAGGTCCGGGCCGCCCGGCACCGTCTCCTTGACCACCGTGAAGTGCCGCGCCGTTCCGGAGATCGCGGGCAGCGCGGCCGGCGCGGACCAGGTCGCGAAGGTGTCGTGGCTGTCGCTGTAGTAGTAGTTCCCGTCGCCGTAGCCGTCGAAGAAGATCCGCCATCCCCCGTTGTCCAGCTGTACCAGCGCGGGGCCCTCCCGGTAGCTGCCCCAGCCCGCCCAGTCGCCCGTTCTGCGGATCGTGTACGGGCCGTCGAGACGGGAGGCGGTGGCGTACTCGATGTACTTCGTCGTCTCGTTCTTCGGGAAGGCGTGGTACGTCGAGCCGATCTTCACGATGAACGTGTCGATGTGATTGGCGCCGATGCCCGACAGCGCCACCGGGGGACTCCACGCGGTCAGGGCGGAGTTGGCGGCCCTCAGCCGGTAGGGCGTGAAGATCCACTCGTCGTTCGTGGTGGAGCAGGACACGATGATGTTGACGCTGCCGTCGCTGTCGACGAACCACTCGGGCGCCCAGGCGCGGGAGAGGTTGGCGACGGGGACGGTGTAGTCGTAGAGAAACGTCCAGTTGACGCGGTCGGAGCTGCGGGCGAAGCCGATGGTCGTGCTGGGGTCCTGCCAGGTGCGTGTCGTGTAGGTGACGTAGTGGTAGCCGTCGGTGTGTCTGAGGATGCTCGCGTCGCGGATCCGGCCGGCGGGCGGGGTGTACGCGGAGGCCCGCACCAGCCGGAAGTCGGTGGCGTCGTCCGCCTGGTAGACGTTGACCGTGCCGTCGTCGCCGTTGAGGAACGGCACGATCGTGTAGCGCGTGGCGGAGCCGTTCGGGGGTGCGGCGGCCAGGGAACCGCCGAGCATCCCGGGAGCTTCGCCCAGCAGCGCCGCCGAGGCGGGCAGGACGGTCAGGGCGCGCAGCAGGGTACGGCGGGACGGGGCGGGTCGTGGGGTCACAGGGGGCTCTCCATGAGACACGGGGATCGATATACCGAACAAGGTTCGGAAAGCCGATCAGCGGTGGGGCACAGAAAGTAAGGGCGGGGCCCGGAGGCGTCAATGGTTTGAACAGGAGCGGATGAGCCCAGTGGGGTAGAAGGTGAGCTGTGGGTGAATTTCCACTTGGGCCGTCGGCGTTCCGCCAGCGGCCCCCGGACGTTACCGTTCGGTAGAAAAGTTGTTCGCGGAGGTGCCCGTATGACGCTCGACCGTTCGGCAGGCCTGGCGGAGACCGCCCGTGCGCTGGCCGCCGGGGAAGTGACGTCCCGGGTGCTGGTCGAGCGGACCCTGGCGCGGATCGAGGCCACGCAGGACAGCATCAACGCCTTCCGGATCGTCCGGGCCGAAGCGGCGCTGGCCGAGGCCGATGCGGCCGACCGGGAACTGGCCGCCGGTACGCGGCTGCCGCTGCTCGGAGTGCCCGTGGCGGTGAAGGACGACATGGACGTGGCCGGCGAGCCGACCGCCTTCGGCTGCTGCGGGGAGTTCCCGCCGGTCGCCGAGGACGGCGAGGCGGTGCGGCGGCTGCGCGCGGCTGGTGCCGTGATCGTCGGCAAGACCAACACCTGCGAGTTCGGCCAGTGGCCCTTCACCGAGGGGCCCGCGTTCGGGGCGACCCGCAATCCGTGGAACACGGATCACACGCCCGGCGGGTCCTCGGGCGGTTCGGCCGCCGCGGTCGCCGCCGGTCTGGTGCCCGCCGCGCTCGGCTCGGACGGGGCCGGCTCGGTGCGGATCCCGGCCGCCTGGACCCATCTGGTCGGCGTCAAACCGCAGCGCGGCCGCATCTCCACCTGGCCGCGCGGCGAGTCCTTCCAGGGCATCACCGTCAACGGCACCCTGGCCCGCACGGTCGCCGACGCCGCACTCCTGCTGGACGCGGCGAGCGGCAACCACGCGCGGGACCCGCACCGGCCCCCGGCTGTCGACCTGTTGCCGGTCATCGGCCGAGACCCCGGGCGGCTGCGCATCGCGCTCTCCCTGAAGCCACCGTTCACGGCCGTGCCCGCCCGGCTCCGTCCCGAGGTACGGGCCCGGGTCGTCGCGCTCGCCGAGCGCCTCGCGGCGGCGGGGCACACGGTCGAGGAGGCGGACCCGCCGTACGGCCAGATCGGGCTGACCTTCGTGCCCCGGGCGACGGCCGGGATCGCCGAGCGGGTGGACGAGGCGCCCTTCCCGGCGCTGCTGGACCGGCGCACCCGGGGCGCGGCCCGGCTGGGCCGGCTGCTCGGCGGGGCACCGCTGCGGGTGGCCCGGCGGGCGGAGGCCGTGCTGCACCGCCGGATCGGCGCGTTCTTCACCTCGTACGACGTGGTCCTCGCGCCCACCACCGCCGCTCCCCCGCCCCGGATCGGCGCCCTGCTCGAACTCAGCGGTTTCGCCACCGACCGGGCGATGATCGCCGCCTGCCCGTACGCCTGGCCGTGGAACGTACTGGGCTGGCCGGGTGTCAACGTGCCCGCCGGTTTCACGGCGGACGGTCTGCCGGTCGGCGCGCAGTTGCTCGGCCCGGCGAACAGCGAGCCGCTGCTGCTGCAGGTGGCCGCGCAGCTGGAGTCCGAGCTGCGCTGGTGCGAGAAGTGGCCCGATCCTCCGGTCACGGCCCGCTCCGCCGCCGCCTGACGCGGGCCCCGCCGCTCCACGGGCCGGCCGCGCTTGCGCCGGCGGACGGCGAGTGACCCTCCCCACGCCGCTCACCGGGGCAGCGCCTAAGGTGCCTTCCGTGAGCACGATCGCCGACGGACACGTCCCGGGCCGTCACGGCCCCACCGCCACCACCCAGGCCGACCCGCGCGAGGTGGGCCGGGTCCGCACCGAGTACTCGCCCGCGCACGACGGCGACCCCGACCCGGGGGAGATCGTCTGGACGTGGGTCCCGTTCGAGGAGAACGACGGCCGGGGCAAGGACCGCCCGGTGCTCGTCGTCGCACGCGAGGCGGGCGGTACGTTCCTCGCGGTCCAGCTGTCCAGCAAGAGCCACTCCGGTGACCGGGAGTGGGTACCGATCGGCAGCGGCCCGTGGGACCGGTCGGGCCGCGACTCGTGGGTCGCCGTGGACCGCGTCCTGCGCCTGCACGAACAGGGCATGCGCCGGGAGGCCTGCGCGCTGGACCGGATGCGCTTCAACGCGGTCAGACACCGCCTGCGGGAGCGGTACGGCTGGAGCTGAGAACCCTCTCGAAGGCTCCCCGCACCACACCGCCCGGCGTCCGGTCCGGAAGGGGCGCGGGGAACTGCGCGATCAGGCACAGCGCACCCGCACCGAGTACGGACCGGAAGACCCGAGTTCTCGGTACTGGCCGTGACAGGCGCAGCAACGCGAAGTTCGGCACGATCGGCGTCTCGGTCACCCGTACGGCGGACACCGGCAGCGGTCGCGGTCCGTACACGCGGGTGCCCTCGCACACCACCCGGAGTGCCGTCGCGACCGACACCTGGGGCCCGTCCGGGACCCGGTGGCACCCCGCACCCCGACGCCACGATCTTCTCGGTCTGCCGCGCGATGCCCCGCAGGCGCACGCTCACGGCGCCACCCCCGTGCGCGCCGTGAGCGCGTGCCGCGCGGGCCGATCTTGTCGTGCTCACGCAGGCATCGTGCGTGATGCCGGAGCCACGGCGCAACGGAGTTTCCGCCGCCGGAGCACACCGGGGAAAGCACCCGGATACCCCGGCCGACCGGGATGACCGCCGCGGAACGCCCTGGTTGGCCCCCTTGTGCCGAGCCGCGCGAGAGTCTTGGGTGGGACGAGTGATTCCGGCCCGGGCCGTCATGAAGCCCGGACCGGTGGCATGGTGGAATCTCAGGAGGATCCAGACATGTCCGATGCGTCAACTGCCCCGGCGGGTGGCTGTTCCGAGCCTCACCCGGGTTTGCACGAAGCCGAGGTCGAGGCCCTGGTCCGCGGCATCTGCTTCAAGACCGGCCCACCGCGCCGCATCGGCGTCGAGGTGGAATGGCTCATCCACGAGCTGTGCTCACCGCAGCTCCCCGTCACACTCGAACGGCTGGAAGCGGCCTATGCCGCGCTGCGGGCCCTGCCCCTGAGGTCGGCGCTCACCGTGGAGCCCGGCGGCCAGCTGGAGCTCAGCTCGCCCCCCGCCGCCTCACTGACGGAATGCATCGCCACCGTCTCCGCCGACCTCGACGCCGTCCGCGCGGCCCTGCGCGACGACGGCCTCACGCTCGTCGGCCTCGGCCACGATCCCTGGCACGAACCCCGCCGGTTCCTGCGCGAACCGCGCTACGACGCCATGGAGGCCTGCCTCGACCGCACCGGCCCGGCAGGCCGCGCCATGATGTGCACCTCCGCCTCCGTGCAGGTGTGCCTGGACGCCGGCCACGAGGAGCCGGGGCCCCTGGGCTTCGTGCGGCGCTGGTGGCTGGCCCATCACCTGGGCCCGGTGCTGCTGGCCGCGTTCGCCAACTCACCCCTCGCCGGTCACCGGCCGACCGGCTGGGTGTCCACCCGGCAGCTGCTGTGGACACGGATCGGCGCGGGCCGGGCGGGCGGACCGGCCCTCGACAGCGACCCGCGCGGCGCCTGGGCCCGGCACGTGCTCGACTCCCCCGTGATGTGCGTACGGCGGCAGGACGACGGCGGTCCCTGGCACGTCCCGGAGGATCTCACCTTCCGGGAATGGACTCGGAAGGGGCACCCCAGGCCGCCCACCCGCGAGGACCTCGACTACCACGTCACCACACTGTTCCCGCCGGTCAGGCCGCGCGGCCACCTCGAACTGCGCATGATCGACGCGCAGCCCGGCGACGACGGGTGGATCGTGCCGCTGGCCGTGACGGCGGCGCTGTTCGACGACCCGGAGGCCGCCGAGACCGCCTACCGGGCCGCGAAGCCGCTGGGCGAGCGCACGCTGGGCCTGCCCGCGCCGCACAACCCGCTGTGGCGCGACGCGGCCCGCACCGGCCTGGCCGACACCGAACTGCGCGAGGTGGCCGTCTCGTGCTTCACGGCCGCTCTGGACGCCCTGCCGAGGCTCGGCGCCGCGCCCGGGGTGACGGCCGCCGTCGCGGCCCATCTGGACCACTACGTCGTCCGGGGCCGCTGCCCCGCGGACGACCTCCTCGAACGGCAGCGCGCCACGGACGGTCGCGCCCACGGGAAGGACATCCGCCCATGACCGACACCAGCCCCGCCGCCGGCACCGGGACGGCCGACCCCGAGGCACTGCGCGAGCGCGCGGTCGCCTCGCTGGTCGTCGCCCGCGAACGCACCATGCTGCTGACGAGCTGCGTCGAGGAACCCGACCTGACCGCGCAGCACTCCCCGCTGATGTCGCCCCTGGTGTGGGACCTCGCGCACATCGGCAACCAGGAGGAGCAGTGGCTGCTGCGGGCCGTCGCCGGGCAGGAGGCGATCCGGCCCGAGATCGACAGCCTCTACGACGCCTTCGAGCACCCGAGGGCCGACCGGCCGAAACTGCCCCTGCTCGCACCCGCCGAGGCACGCGGCTACGCGGCCGACGTACGCGGCCGGGTCCTGGACGTGCTGGAGAAGGCCGCGTTCCACGGGACACGGCTGACGGAGGCCGGGTTCGCCTTCGGGATGATCGCGCAGCACGAACAGCAGCACGACGAGACCATGCTGATCACTCACCAGCTGCGCCGCGGACCGCAGGCGCTCACCGCGCCCGACCCGGAGCCGGCGCCCCTGTTCACCGGCCCGCCCGAAGTCCTCGTCCCGGGCGGCCCGTTCACCATGGGCACCTCCGATGAGCCGTGGGCCCTGGACAACGAACGCCCCGCGCACCGGCGTGAGGTGCCGGCGTTCTGGATCGACACCACCCCGGTGACGAACGGCGCGTACCAGGCGTTCATCGAGGACGGCGGCTACGACGACCCGCGCTGGTGGGATCCGGACGGCTGGGCCCACATCCGCCGGAACTCCATCGCGCACCCGCTGTTCTGGCGGCGGGACGGCGGGCAATGGCTGCGGCGTCGCTTCGGCGTGACCGAGGTCGTTCCGCCGGACGAGCCGGTGCTGCACGTGTGCTGGTACGAGGCGGACGCCTACGCCCGCTGGGCCGGACGCCGGCTGCCCACGGAGACCGAGTGGGAGAAGGCGGCCCGGTACGACCCGGCAGGTGACCGCTCGATGCGCTACCCGTGGGGCGACGCCGACCCCGGTCCCGAACACGCCAACCTCGGCCAGCGGCACCTGCGTCCGGCGCCCGCCGGCAGCTACCCGGCCGGCGAGTCGCCGCTCGGCGTACGGCAGCTGATCGGCGACGTGTGGGAGTGGACGGCGAGCGACTTCCTGCCCTACCCGGGGTTCAGGGCATTCCCGTACCGGGAGTACTCGGAGGTCTTCTTCGGGTCCGACCACAAGGTGCTGCGCGGCGGTTCGTTCGCCGTGGACCCGGTGGCCTGCCGTGGCACGTTCCGCAACTGGGACTACCCGATCCGCCGGCAGATCTTCTCCGGGTTCCGCACCGCCCGCTCGGAGGACGTCTGATGTGCCGCCACGTGGCGTACGTGGGGCCCGGGGAGCCGCTCGGCCGGCTCCTGGTGGAGCCCCCGCACGGGCTGTACCGGCAGTCGTGGGCGCCCCGGCGGCAGCGCTACGGCACCGTCAACGCCGACGGGTTCGGCGTCGGCTGGTACGCCGAGGGCGACCCGGTGCCCGCCCGCTACCGCCGGGCCGGGCCGATCTGGGCCGATGTGTCCTTCGCCGACCTCGCCCGCGTCGTACGCACCACCGCGCTGCTCGCCGCGGTCCGGGACGCGACCCTGTCGGGCGCGGACGCGGAGGCCGCGGCCGCCCCGTTCGCCGCGGGGGCCTGGCTGTTCAGCCACAACGGCGCGGTCAGGGGCTGGCCCGGCTCGCTCGCGCAGGTGTCCCGCACCCTGCCGCCGGAGGACCTGCTGTCGCTGGAGGCCCGCAACGACTCGGCGCTCGTGTGGGCACTGGTCCTGGCCCGGCTGCGGAGCGGCGACGAGCAGGGCCAGGCCCTGGCCGACACGGTCCTGGAGGTCGCCGCCGCAGCGCCCGGTTCGCGGCTCAACCTGCTGCTCACCGACGGCGACACCATCACCGCCACCGCCTGGGGCGACACCCTCTGGCACCTCACCCGGCCCGGCGGCGGCACCGTCGTGGCCTCCGAGCCCTACGACGACGACCCGCACTGGAAGGAAGTCCCGGACCGCACCCTGCTGACGGCCGGCCGCACGGACGTGCTGCTGACGCCGCTGAAGGAGCCGGCCGACGCCTTCACGCCGTCCCCGAAGGAGCCCCGCACGTGAGCCCGTTCCACGTCACCCGCACCCTGCCCGAGGACGCCACGGACGCCGCGCTGCGCGCCGACGTCCACCGGGGTCTGACCGGCACACCTAAGACGCTGCCGCCGAAGTGGTTCTACGACGCGCACGGCAGCGACCTGTTCGAGAAGATCACCGAACTGCCCGAGTACTACCCCACCCGCGCCGAGCGGGAGATCCTTCGCGCCCGCTCCGGCGACATCGCCGAGGCGATCCGGGCCCGCACCCTGGTCGAGCTGGGCTCCGGTTCGTCCGAGAAGACCCGGCACCTGCTCGACGCCCTTGCGGACCTGCACACCTACGTCCCCGTCGACGTCAGTGAGAGCGCCCTCACCCAGGCCGGGCAGGCTCTCGCGGAAGAGCGGCCGGGACTCGACGTGCACGCGCTGATCGCCGACTTCACCACGCAGCTGACGCTGCCGGACACCCCAGGGCCCCGGCTGGTGGCGTTCCTCGGCGGCACGATCGGCAACCTGCTGCCCGCCGAACGGGCCGCGTTCCTGGCGTCGGTGCGTGCTCTGCTCGCCCCCGGTGACGCCCTGTTGCTGGGCACCGACCTGGTCAAGGACGAGGGGGTGCTGGTCCGGGCGTACGACGACGCGGCCGGGGTGACGTCCGCGTTCAACAAGAACGTCCTGACCGTGATCAACCGTGAGCTCGGCGCCGACTTCGAGCCCGCCGCGTTCGACCACGTGGCCCGGTGGGACGCCGAGCACGAGTGGATCGAGATGCGGCTGCGCTCCCGTACGGCGCAGACGGTGAAGGTGCCGGCGCTCGGCCTCGCCGTCGACTTCGCGGCGGGCGAGGAGCTGCGCACCGAGGTGTCGGCGAAGTTCCGGCGGGAGGGCGTGCGCGCCGAACTGTTCACGGCCGGGCTGGACCTGGCGCACTGGTGGACGGACGGCGCGGGCCGGTTCGCGCTGTCGCTGAGCGTGGCGCGCTGACACCGGTGTCCCCTTCGGCGGCGGCGCGGCGCGAGGTGACGTCTCGCGCTTCGCCGCCGCTTGGGGCACGGTGGAGTAACGCGTGACACACGTCCGTCCCTGAACAGGAGCAGCGGCATGTCGGACCACATCTACCGGGTGACGGAGATCGTCGGCACCTCCCCCGACGGCGTCGACCAGGCCATCCGCAACGGCATCGACCGGGCCTCGCACACCCTGCGCAACCTGGACTGGTTCGAGGTGACACAGGTACGCGGCCAGTTGGAGAACGGGCAGATCGCGCACTGGCAGGTGGGCCTCAAGGTGGGCTTCCGGCTGGAGGAGCCCGCGTAGGGACGTGCCCTCAGGTCCGCCCTTCGCGCTCCTGCGCCACCTTCAGCTCGGCCGACCGGGCCGCCCAGTCCGCCTGCAGGACGGTGAAGCCCGCGCTCCGGGCGCCCTGGCAGACCAGTTCGTCGTCGTCCACGAGGATGCGGATCTCGCGCGTGCGGGCGAGTCGCCGCAGGATGTCCAGCTTGGTGAACCGGGCGGGCCGGCGGTCGGCGTCGCGCCGCATGTACACCCGTCCCTCGGGCAGCTGCTGCGCCGCCAGCCAGTCGAGTGTGTCGCGGCGGCAGCGCTCGGGACGCCCGGTGAGGTAGACGATCTCGCAGTCCCGGGCGCTCTCCTTGACCAGCGCGATGCCCTCCGGGAGCGGCGGGTCCTGCGGCGCCGCCGAGAAGAAGCCGTCCCAGTCGCGCGGCCTGCGCTCCAGGAACCGCTGCCGGTGCGCGGTGTCGGCGAGGGTGTTGTCCAGGTCGAACACGGCCAGCGGGGCCTTGCTGCGGTCGTCACTCACACTGTCCACATTAGGGCCTGCCGGCAACCTTGGACCGTCCCGGGCTGCCGCGTCTTTTGAGACAGCCTGGCCGAAGAATGTGCCAATTCAGCACCACAGTTGATGGCTCAAGCACTGCACTGACATACTCCGCATTCAGTCCCGGCCACCACCCGCGGCCGGGGCCGGCCGCCTGCGTGATTCCGAGCAGCGAGTTTCCCGGTTTCACACCCCCCACAGAGCCCGCACCCCCCACCGCGTGTTCGGCGTCCCCCACCCCTGCCCGAACGCCGGACACGCCCTTGCGACAACGGGGTCGAATGCGGGGCACGAAGCAGCGAAGAAGGTGCGACTGTGCCCGAATTTCCACCACGGCGGGAGGACTCTCCCACATTTCCGCTTCCACACGTCGAACACACGCAGCCGTTCCGGATATCCAGCCATCCCGAATTCCGGTCGCTGCGTCGCGCGCAGCGCCGCTTCGGCATCCGGGCGACGATCCTGTCGGTGGGCGGATTCCTGCTGTACGTGCTGGTGTCGTTTTTCGCGCCCGCGGTGATGAACCAGCCGCTGTTCGGACGTCTCACGGTCGGGCTCACCCTCGGTCTCGGGCAGTTCGCCGTCATGGGCGTGACCGCGTGGTGCTATGTCCGGCACATGCGCACCCGGGTCGATCCGCTCGCCCACGGCCTCCGGGTCCGGATGCGTGAGGACGAGAGCCGCCGGGCAGGTCCGGCCGCGCCGCGGTCCGAGGCCGGCCGGTTCTTCCAGCAGGGCGCGAGGGGGTCCCGCGCGTGGTGACCGCCGCCGCCATCGACGACAGCAGCCTCCAGCTGACGTTCGTACTGTTCCTGACCGTCGTCGTGATCACCCTGTTCACGGCACTGCTGACGGCCCCCCAGCGCGACGAGATCAGCGAGTTCTACCTCGGCAACCGTGCCATGTCACCGCTGCGCAACGGCCTGGCCATGTGCGGTGACTACCTGTCAGCCGCCACGCTGCTGGGCAGTACCGGACTGGTCGCCCTG
The DNA here is from genome assembly GCF_014651075.1 of Streptomyces djakartensis. Classification (GTDB taxonomy): domain Bacteria; phylum Actinomycetota; class Actinomycetes; order Streptomycetales; family Streptomycetaceae; genus Streptomyces; species Streptomyces djakartensis. The sequence goes on from NZ_BMWE01000002.1 coordinate 226,220, forward strand.
ACCGGTTACGACGGGCTGATGTACCTCGGCGGCACCACCGTCGCGTGGATGACGGTGCTGCTGCTCATCGCCGAACCCCTGCACCGCACGGGCAGGTTCACGCTGGGCGACACCATCGCACTGCGGCTGCCCCGGCGGCAGCGGTCGGTGCGGCTGGCCCTTTCGGTGTGCGTGCTGGCCGTCGCGACGCTGTACCTGGTGGCCCAGCTCGTCGGCAGTGTGGCCCTGCTGACGCAGTTCACCGGAGTGCCGAGCGCCACCACACGCACCCTGTGCGTGGCCGTGATCGGCACGTTCGTGATCTTGTACGCGTCCCTCGGCGGCATGCCCGGTGCCACGGTCATCCAGATCATCAAGGCCGTGATGCTGGTGGTGGGCGTGCTGTTCACGGCGGGCTGGGTGCTGCACCACTACGACTGGAACCCCAACGCCCTGCTCACGGCGGCCGCCGACCGCAGCGGAAACGGGGCGCGGTTCCTCGAACCCGGGCTGCGCTACGGCGGCACCGTCAGCAACAAGCTGGACTTCCTCAGCCTGGAACTGGCCATCGTCCTCGGCCTCGCCGCCCTCCCCCATGTGCTGATGCGGCTGCTCGCCCCGCGCGGCAGCGGCGTCCTGCGCTCCTCTCTCCTGTGGGCCATCGGCCTGGTCGGCGCGATCTGCCTCGGGGCCGGCGTCCTCGGCCTCGGCGCCACCGCACTCGTCGGCCAGGACGCCATCGTCGGCACGGACCGCACCGGCAACGCCTCGGTCCTCCTCCTCGCCCACGAACTGGGCGGCAGCCTGCTCACCGCGCTGCTGACCTGTCTGGCGTACCTGACGCTGCTCGCGGTGGCCGTCGGCCTCACGCTGGCCGCCGCCTCGTCGCTCGCTCACGACCTGTACGGCGAGGTGATCCGCAAGGGCCGGGCGAGCGAGACGGAGGAGCTGGCCGTCGCCCGGCTGTCCGGCGCGGTCATCGGCGTCCTCGGCATCCTGCTCGCCCTCGTCGCCTGGGGCTCGAACACCGCGACGCTGGCCTTCCTCGCCTTCGCCATGGCGGCGTCGGCGATCCTGCCGACGATCATCTACACCCTCTTCTGGCGGCGCTTCTCGGCGAAGGGAGCCCTGCTCAGCCTCTACGGCGGACTGGGCTGCTCCGTGCTCCTCGTGGTGTTCTCGCCCGTGGTCTCCTCCACCGAGGCGTCGATCTACCCGGACGCGGACTTCGCCTGGTTCCCGCTGCAGAACCCCGGCATCGTCTCCATCCCGGCGGGCTTCTTCCTCGGCTGGCTCGGCACGCTTCTGGACAAGGGCCGGCCCGAGCAGAGCGACGTGCACGAGGAGTTCGAGATTCGGATGCTCGTGGGCGCCGACGACTGACGGCCCCTTCGGCACACATGGGGCCGGTCCCCGGAGACTCTCGTTGCTAATGGGATCCATTTTCATGTAGCGTCCCCGGTGACCGGCCCACCGAGGAGGAGTCCCATGGCTGTCCCGAAGCGGAAGATGTCCCGCAGCAACACCCGTCACCGCCGCGCCCAGTGGAAGGCCGCCACGCCGGCGCTGGTCCCGGTCACCGTCGACGGCGTGCGTCACCTCGTCCCGCAGAACCTGGTCAGGGCCTACGAGCGCGGGCTGCTGCACCCCGAGGGCTGAGGCACGGCCTCCGGGTAGAAGTCCGCGCGGACCCGGCGCAGCCACGCCTCGACCGGCGCCTCGTCGGGCTCCTCCGGCAGCACCGTGGGGCCCGAGTCGAAGGCCGTCTCGTACTGCCTGAGCAGGGGCAGCGCGGCCGACGGGTCGGCGGCGACCCGCTCCCCGAAGGCGTGGTACTCCTCGGGGTCCGCGACACGGATCGTCAGCCGCCCGGTGGTGTACAGCTCCAGGCCCTGCGCGCACAGCCGTTTGAGATGCCGGGCGTGCTTCGCGGTGCGCCCCCGGGTGTCCGCGGAGAACGAACCGTCGCCGCGTGCCTCCAGCCGCCGGAACTGCTGGGTGGCGTAGCCGAGGTAGGCGTCCCTGACACGCCGGGCGCTCAGGAACGCCGCCCGGATGCCTATGAGTTCGTCGCCGAGCGGCGTCCGCACCTCGTACAGCTCGTCCGGGAGCCACACCAGCTCCATGGCGGTCGGATTGCCGCCCAGGGCCAGCCGGCACCACTTGGCGGCCTCGTGCAGCGTGCGGTCCGGTGCCGTGCTGACGTGGGACTCCTTGGGCCGGCGCAGTCCGTGCAGCTCCGTGGTGGGCGCGGCGAACAGCCCGAGACGGTCGATGTCGGAGCCCTCGCGGGCGAGGCCGTACGCGGTGGATCCGACGATGCCGGAGAGCAGGACGTTGGGGACGGTCATGGTCGGCCGCCTTTCGCTTCTGGGTACCGGGACATTGTCCTGACGTGCGAGGACGCGGTCATCCGGTTTTCCCGCGGTGCTCCCCGCACAGCGGCCACGGAATACCGGGGGCCCCGCGCGGCGTAGAACCTCGCATGGAACCCGTGCGCCTGTCCGTCCTCGACCGCTCCCGCACCCGCGAGGGGCACACCCACCCCGAGGCGCTGCGCGACACGGTGCGGCTGGCCCGGGAGCTGGAACGGCTCGGGTATCACCGGCTCTGGGTGTCGGAGCACCACGGCGTCCCCGGGGTGGCCGGCTCAGCGCCGACCGTGCTGGCCGCCGCCGTCGCGGGCGCGACCCGGACGATCCGGGTCGGTACCGGCGGGGTGATGCTGCCCAACCACCGGCCGCTGGTCGTGGCCGAGCAGTTCGGGGTCCTGGAGTCGCTGTTCCCCGGGCGGATCGACATGGGACTGGGCCGGTCCGTCGGCTTCACCGACGGGGTGCGCAGGGCCCTGGGCCGCGGCAAGGGCGACGCCGAGGACTTCGAGGCCCAGGTCCGGGAGCTGCTCGGCTGGTTCCGTGGCACCTCCCCCACCGGGGTGCACGCCCGTCCCGCGGAAGGCCTGACCGTACCGCCGTTCGTCCTGGCCATGGGCGAGGGCGCCGGCATCGCGGCCCGGCTGGGGCTGCCCATGGTGATCGGCGACCTGCGGAACCGGGACAGGATGCGGCGCGGCATCGACCACTACCGCGCACACTTCCGCCCCTCCGCCTGGGCGGACGAACCCTACGTCGTCGTCTCCGGCACGGTCGCGGTGGCCGGGACCCCCGAGGAGGCCCGGCGGCTGCTGATCCCCGAAGCCTGGTCGATGGCCCACTCCCGCACCCACGGCACCTTCCCGCCCCTGCCACCCGCCGAGCGCGTCGAGGCGCTCACCCTGCCGGCCAGGGAGCGCGGCTTCTACGAGTCCGGGCTCGCCGGTCACATCGCCGGCACCGAGGAGCAGGTCGCGCACGAGCTTCAGACGCTGGTGAAGGAGACGGACGCGCAGGAGGTCCTGGTCACCACCAGCACCTACGACCGTGAGGCCCTGCTGGACTCCTACCGGCGGCTGGCCGCGATCACCTCCGGTTAGAGTCGGTGCCCATGCACGACCCCCACCACCCCCACGACCCGTACGTCCGCGTCCGCGGTGCCCGCGAGCACAACCTGCGGGGCGTCGACGTCGACATTCCCCGGGACGTGCTGGCCGTGTTCACCGGCGTGTCCGGTTCGGGGAAGTCGTCACTGGCGTTCGGCACGATCTACGCGGAGGCGCAGCGGCGCTACTTCGAGTCGGTCGCGCCGTACGCGCGCCGGCTGATCCACCAGGTCGGCGCGCCCAAGGTCGCGGAGATCAGCGGTCTGCCGCCGGCCGTCTCACTCCAGCAGCGCCGCGCGGCGCCCACCTCGCGTTCCTCCGTCGGCACCGTCACCACCCTCTCCAACTCCCTGCGCATGCTGTTCTCCCGGGCCGGCACCTACCCGCCCGGCGCCGAGCGCCTCGACTCCGACGCCTTCTCGCCCAACACGGCGGCCGGGGCGTGCCGGGAGTGCCACGGGCTCGGGCGGGTGCACCGGACGACCGAGGAACTGCTGGTTCCCGACCCGTCGCTGTCGATCCGCGACGGCGCGATCGCCGCCTGGCCGGGCGCGTGGCAGGGCAAGAACCTGCGGGACGTCCTCGACGCGCTCGGATACGACGTGGACCGCCCGTGGCGGGAGCTGCCCGCCGGGCAGCGCGAGTGGATCCTGTTCACGGACGAGCAGCCGGTGGTCACCGTGCACCCGGTGCGGGACGCCGGCCGTATCCAGCGGCCGTACCAGGGCACGTACATGAGCGCCCGGCGGTACGTGATGAAGACCTTCTCCGACTCCAAGAGCACGGCCCTGCGGGCGAAGGCCGAGCGGTTCCTCACCAGCGCTCCGTGCCCGTCCTGCGGCGGCAGCCGGCTGCGGCCCGAGGCGCTGGCGGTGACGTTCGGCGGCCGGACCATCGCCGAGCTGGCGGCACTGCCGCTGGCGGAGCTGGCCCCTGTGCTCGACGCCGGGCCGGAGACCGCCCGGGTCCTCACCGAGGACCTCAGGTCCCGTATCGCCCCGGTCCTGGAGCTGGGTCTCGGCTACCTCAGCCTGGACCGCGCCACCCCCACCCTCTCCGCGGGCGAGTTGCAGCGCCTGCGCCTCGCCACCCAGCTGCGCTCCGGCCTGTTCGGTGTCGTCTACGTCCTCGACGAGCCGTCGGCCGGGCTGCACCCGGCGGACACCGAGGCGCTGCTGACGGTGCTTGAGCGGCTGAAGGCGTCCGGGAACTCGGTGTTCGTGGTGGAGCACCATCTCGATGTCGTACGCGGGGCCGACTGGCTGGTGGACGTGGGCCCGAGGGCCGGTGAGCACGGCGGACGGGTGCTGCACAGCGGGCCGGTGGCCGGGCTGGCGGCCGTCGAGGAATCGGCGACGGCCCGCTACCTGTTCGACGACTCCCCCGCCCCGGCCCGGGAGGTGCGCGAACCGCGCGGGTGGCTGACGACCGGCCCGGTCACCCGGCACAACCTGCGCGGCGTGAGCGCCGAGTTCCCGCTCGGCGTGTTCACCGCGATCACCGGGGTGTCCGGTTCCGGCAAGTCCACCCTCATCGGAGAGATCACGCAGGACGTGCCGGGGGTGGGCAGGCTGGTCTCGGTCGACCAGAAGCCGATCGGGCGCACCCCGCGCTCCAACCTCGCCACCTACACCGGCTTGTTCGACGTCGTGCGCAAGGTGTTCGCGGCCACGGACGGGGCCCGGGAGCGGGGCTACGGCGTCGGGCGGTTCTCCTTCAACGTGGCGGGAGGGCGCTGCGAGACCTGCCAGGGCGAGGGCTTCGTGAGTGTGGAGCTGCTCTTCCTGCCGAGCACGTACGCGCCCTGCCCGGACTGCGGCGGAGCCCGGTACAACCCTCGGACGCTGGAGGTGACGTACCGGGGACGGAACATCGCGCAGGTGCTGGATCTGACGGTGGAGAGCGCGGCGGACTTCTTCGCGGACACCCCGGCCGCGGCCCGCGGCCTCGGCACCCTGCTCGACGTGGGGCTGGGCTATCTGCGCCTCGGCCAGCCCGCGACCGAGCTGTCCGGTGGCGAGGCGCAGCGCATCAAGCTGGCGAGTGAGCTGCAACGCGGGCGGCGCGGCCACACGCTCTACCTCCTCGACGAGCCGACGACCGGCCTCCACCCGGCGGACGTCGACGTTCTGATGCGGCAGCTGCACGGACTCGTCGACGCCGGGCACACCGTGATCGTCGTCGAGCACGACATGTCCGTCGTGGCGGGCGCCGACTGGGTCATCGACCTCGGCCCGAGTGGCGGCGAGGCGGGCGGCCGGATCGTGACGGCGGGCCCGCCCACGCGGGTGTCGCACTCCCGGGACAGCCGGACGGCGCCCTATCTCGCCCGCTCGCTGGCCGGTGCCGGCTGAGACGGCCGGGGCCCGTCCGGGGCCCGTCCCGGAAGTGACCTCGTCGCCCGGAGGGCGGCCGCGCGGCGTCCGGTGCGCGCCCTCGGCATGCCGGCCGGAAGTCCTCGTACTGGATGTACTCGGGCTGTCGGCCGGTGCGGCGAGAGCACGCGCCGGGCGTACCGGGCGTCGCACGGCGGAGGGCACTTTCTCGACGGGCCTCAGGCGACCAGCACCGAGTGGATCCAGGCGGGCGCGGCCGTCTGCGGTTGTGCCGCGCGGGCCAGGGACCGCCGGTCGGGCCGGCTGGCCGGTGGGATGGGGTCCCGTACCTCGACCTCGGCGACGAGGCCGCGGGCCGTGGCCACCCGCCACAGGGACGCGAGCAGCGTGTCGTCGCCGACGAACGCGGGCGTGGTGGTGGCGGCTCCCCCGGCGAGCCGGTAGCCGATCCGCACCGGCTGGACCGGCACCCCGGCGTCCAGGGCGGCCTGGAACACGGCCCGGCGGAAGGTGCCCTGGGCGCGACCGCACCAGGTGCTGCCCTCGGGGAAGGCCGCGACCGCGGCGCCCTCGCGCAGGGCCGCTGCGATCCGGGCGACGGTGTCCGGGAGGGCCCGCAACCGGTCCCGGTCGATGAACAGGACGCCGCCGCGTGCGGCCAGCCACCCGGCGACAGGCCACTGCCGCACCTCGGTCTTGGCCAGCATCCGGGCGGGCCGTACGGCGGCCAGCAGCGGTACGTCCAGCCAGGAGATGTGGTTGGCGACCAGCAGCAGGCCCCCGGCCGGGGCGGCGGCGCCGGTGATACGGACCCGTACCCCCGCGGCCCGCACGATGGACCGGCACCACCGCCGGACCAGGGACGCCGGAAGCCGTGCGCCGAGCGGCGACAGCACGATCCCCGTGAGCAGCAGCAGGACGACAGCCGTGAGCCGCAGGACGGCCCGCGGCACGGCACGCGCGGGCACCGCAGCCGACGCCTCGACGCACGCCCGTGGCATGCAGGGTGCGGTGGGCAGCCAGGCGCTCATCAGGCCGGGACGAGGGAGAGGAAGTGCCGCAGGTAGCGCGGGTTGACCCGGCTCATCGGCAGCAGCACGTACAGGTCGGCGACGCCGAAGTCCGGGTCGTGGGCCGGTTCGCCGCACACCCAGGCACCGAGCCGCAGATAGCCGCGCAGCAGCGCGGGCGGTTCGACGCGGGTGGCGGGTGCGGGGCCGGGGATCCACGGCAGCAGGGGCCGCACCCGGAACTCCTGAGGCGACAGGTTCCGGGCGCTCACCCGGTCCCAGGTCGCGGAGGCGAGGGCGCCGCCGTCGGCGAGCGGGATGGAGCAGCAGCCCGCGAGCCATTCGTGGCCCCGGTCGGCCATGTAGCGGGCGATTCCGGCCCAGATGAGGCTGATGACCGCGCCGTCACGGTGGCCGGGGTGCACGCAGGAGCGGCCGACCTCGACGAGCTCCGGCCGGATCCCGGCGAGGGAGGACAGATCGAACTCGCCCTCGGAGTACAGGCGCCCGGCGACCGCCGCGCGCTCCGGCGGCAGCAGCCGATAGGTGCCGACGACCTGACCGGTCGTCTCCTCGCGCACGAGCAGGTGGTCGCAGTACGCGTCGAACGGATCGATGTCCAGACCCGGCTGCGGGCCGGCCAGCAGGGCGCCCAGCTCGCCCGCGAAGACGTCGTGCCGCAACCGCTGCGCGGCACGCACGTCCTCCTCGTTCCGGGCGAGGGAGACGGTGTAGCGGGTGGGGGCCGTGGGGTGCGCGGGGCGGTCGACGGTCAGTACGCCGGTCATGGCTCTCTCCTGGTCACGGGCCGGAGGCGGCGAGCGGTGCCGCCGCCCACTGTTGTGCCCATGCCGCCTGACCTTGGCGTGACGAGCGTCAGGAGTGCGGGTGCCAGAATGCTGAATGCCAGAAGTGCGACGCCCCAAAGGGGGCGCGGGGCTGTTCCGATATGCGGCTCCGCCGCGTGGGCGCGACCAGCCCCAACGCACCCGCACCCGGCACCTACCGCCTGGCCACCCTCCGCGTAGCCCGTAGCCACTCCTTGTTCATGCTGGTGATGGACATCAGCGGAATCCCCTTGGGACAAGCCGTGGCACACTCCCCGGCCAGCGTGCACCCCCCGAACCCCTCCTCGTCCATCTGCTCCACCATGTCCAGCACCCGCGTCTCCCGCTCCGGAGCCCCCTGCGGCAGCACGTTGAGATGGTTGATCTTGGCGGAAGTGAAGAGCATCGCCGCCCCGTTGGGGCAGGCCGCCACACACGCCCCGCACCCGATGCACTCGGCGTGCTCGAACGCGAAGTCGGCGTCCGGCTTCGGCACCGGCGTGGCGTGCGCCTCGGGGGCCGCGCCCGTCGGCGCGGTGATGTACCCGCCGGCCTGGATGATCCGGTCGAACGCCGACCGGTCCACGACCAGATCCTTGATCACCGGGAACGCGGACGCCCGCCACGGCTCCACGTCGATCGTGTCGCCGTCCCTGAACGACCGCATGTGCAACTGACACGTGGTCGTCCGCTCGGGCCCGTGCGCCTCCCCGTTGATCACGAGTGAACACGCTCCGCAGATACCCTCGCGGCAGTCGTGGTCGAAGGCCACCGGGTCCTCACCGCGCAGGATGAGCTCCTCGTTGAGCGTGTCGAGCATCTCCAGGAAGGACATGTCGGGCGAGATCCCGTCCACCTCGTACGTGGACATCGTGCCGTCGGCGTCGGCGTTCCGCTGCCGCCAGACGCGCAGGGTGAGCTTCATGCGTAGCTCCGCTGGGTGGGGTGGACGTACTCGAAGACCAGGTCTTCCTTGTGCAGGGTCGGGGCCTCGCCGGTGCCGGTGAACTCCCAGGCGGCCGCGTAGGCGAACTCCTCGTCCTTGCGGGCGGCCTCGCCGTCCGGCGTCTGGGACTCCTCGCGGAAGTGACCGCCACAGGACTCCGCGCGGTGCAGCGCGTCGAGGCACATCAGCTCGGCCAGTTCCAGGTAGTCGACGACACGGTTGGCCTTCTCGAGCGACTGGTTGAACTCCTTGCCGCTGCCGGGCACCTTGACGCGGCGCCAGAACTCCGCACGGATCTGCGGGATGCGCTCCAGCGCCTTGCGCAGCCCCGAGTCGGTGCGGGCCATGCCGCAGAACTCCCACATGAGCTCGCCGACCTCGCGGTGGAAGGAGTCGGGGGTGCGGTCGCCGTCGACGGAGAGCAGCAGGTTGAGCCGGTCCTGGGTGTCGGCCAGCACCTCCTGGACGGCGGGGTGTTCGTCGGTCACCTCGTCGTGGCGGGGGTTGCGGGCGAGGTAGTCGTTGATGGTGGCGGGCAGTACGAAGTAGCCGTCGGCGAGGCCCTGCATCAGCGCGGACGCGCCGAGCCGGTTGGCCCCGTGGTCGGAGAAGTTGGCCTCGCCGATCGCGAACAGGCCGGGGACGGTGGTCTGGAGGTCGTAGTCGACCCACAGGCCGCCCATCGTGTAGTGGACGGCCGGGTAGATCCGCATGGGCACCCGGTACGGATCCTCGTCGGTGATCCGCTGGTACATGTCGAAGAGGTTGCCGTACCTGGCCTCGACGGCCTCGCGGCCCATGCGCCTGATCGCGTCGGCGAAGTCCAGGTAGACGCCCTGGCCGCCGGGGCCGACGCCGCGTCCTTCGTCGCAGACGTTCTTCGCGGCGCGCGAGGCGATGTCGCGGGGCACCAGGTTGCCGAAGGACGGGTAGACGCGCTCCAGGTAGTAGTCGCGCTCGTCCTCGGGGATCTCGTTCGGGGGCCGGTGGTCCCCCTTGGCCTTCGGCACCCAGATCCGCCCGTCGTTGCGCAGCGACTCGCTCATCAGGGTCAGCTTGGACTGGTGGTCGCCGGTGCGCGGGATACAGGTGGGGTGGATCTGGGTGAAGCACGGGTTGGCGAACCAGGCGCCGCGCCGGTGGGCCCGCCAGACGGCGGTGGCGTTGGAGTTCATGGCGTTCGTCGACAGGTAGAAGACGTTGCCGTAGCCGCCGGAGGCGAGCACGACGGCGTCCGCGAAGTAGGTGTCGATCCTGCCGGTGATGAGGTCCCGGGCCACGATGCCGCGGGCCCGCCCGTCGACGACGATCAGGTCGAGCATCTCGGTACGGGGGTGCATCTCGACGTTGCCGGCGGCGATCTGCCTGCTGAGCGCCTGGTAGGCGCCGAGCAGCAGTTGCTGTCCCGTCTGGCCGCGGGCGTAGAACGTGCGCGACACCTGCACCCCGCCGAACGACCGGGTGTCGAGCAGTCCGCCGTACTCCCGGGCGAACGGCACGCCCTGCGCCACGCACTGGTCGATGATCTCGACGGAGATCTGCGCGAGGCGGTGGACGTTCGACTCACGGGCCCGGAAGTCGCCGCCCTTGACGGTGTCGTAGAACAGCCGGTGGACGGAGTCGCCGTCGTTGCGGTAGTTCTTCGCGGCGTTGATGCCGCCCTGTGCGGCGATGGAGTGGGCGCGGCGCGGGGAGTCCTGGTAGCAGAACTGGACGACGTGGTAGCCCTGCTCGGCGAGGGTGGCCCCGGCCGAGCCGCCGGCGAGGCCGGTGCCCACCACGATCACGGTGTGCTTGCGGCGGTTGGCGGGGTTGACCAGCTTGGCCTCGAACCGGCGCTTGTCCCACCGCTCGTGGACCGGGCCGGAGGGGGCCTTGGTGTCGGCGACCGGCTCACCGGTCAGGTAGTCGGCGTACGAGGACATGTCAGCTCACCACTCCGGTCATGACGCCCACGGGTACGGCGATGAAACCGGCCGTGAGCAGCAGCGCGAGAACATTCGCGACGGTCTTCAGGGCACGGTCGCGGGTGCGGCTGCCGACGCCGAGGGTCTGGGCGGCGCTCCAGAAGCCGTGCCGGATGTGCAGTCCCAGCGCGAGCATCGCGACGATGTAGACGACGTTGCCGTACCAGGTGGAGAAGGTGTCCACGACGTTCTGGTACGGGTGGCCGGGGCGGAAGCCGGGATGCACGGTGCCGGTCGTCAGGTCGAGGATGTGCCAGACGATGAACAGGCCGAGGATGATCCCGCCCCAGCGCATGGTGCGAGTGGCGTAGGAGGCCCGCGGTCTCTTGTGCACGTACTTGCCGGGCCGCGCCCTGATGTCGCGCCGGCTGAGCTGGTACGCGGACACGGCGTGGGCGGCGACCGCGACCACGAGCACCACGCGGACCAGCCACAGCGTCCACTCGTAGTGCATGAACGGCTCGCCGACGGTGCGCAGCCAGTGCGCGTAGTGGTCGAACTCGCCGGCCCCGAAGAAGATCTTCAGGTTGCCGGTCATGTGGACGACCAGGTAGAGCAGCATGATCAGACCGCTGACCGCCATCACGGTCTTCTTGCCGACGGTGGAGTCCCACACGGTGCGTGCCATGGACGGCCGTCGGTCCGTCCGCGTTGCCAGAGCCATGGCACCTGACGCTACGGACACGCGGCCGATCGGTCCAAGACATGGTCCGGCTTGATTCAATAGGCGATGACTATCGTAGGAGGATGCAGTTCCAGCAGCTCCAGTACTTCGTGGCCGTCGCCGAGACCCGGCACTTCACCCGGGCCGCCGACCTGGTCCATGTCGCGCAGCCGTCGCTGTCGCAGCAGATCAAGGCGCTGGAGCGGGAGCTGGGCGCCGACCTGTTCCTGCGGGCACGGGGCAACATCACGCTCACGGACGCCGGTGAGGCGTTGCTGCCGCTGGCCCGGCGCATCCTCGCCGACGCGGACACCGCCCGGCACGAAGTGCAGGAGCTGGCGCAGCTGCGCAGCGGGCGCGTGCGGCTGGGGGCCACGCCGAGTCTGTGCACGGGGCTGCTGCCGGATGTGCTGCGCGCGTTCCACGACCGCTACCCCGGGATCCGGCTGCTGATCGAGGAGGGCGGCTCCCATGACCTGGTGCGCGAGCTGGCGCGTGGCGCGCTGGACCTGGCGCTGGTGGTGCTGCCGCTGCCGACGCCGTCGCCGGCGCTGACCACGGTGGAGCTGCTGCGGGAGGACCTCGTGGTGGTGTCGTCCCCCGACGCGCCGCGGCCCGGTCAGGGGCGGCGTGCCGTGCGCGTCGCCGACCTGGAGGGGGAGCGGCTGGTGATGTTCCGGCACGGCTACGACCTGCGCGAGCTGACGGTGGCCGCGTGCCGTGCCGAGGGTTTCGAGCCGGACTTCGCGGTGGAGGGCGGGGAGATGGACGCGGTACTGGGCTTCGTACGGGCCGGGCTGGGTGTCGCCGTGGTGCCCCGGATGGTGGCGGCGCGATCGGGCCGCGGACTGCGCGTCACACCCCTGGCCAGACCGGGCCTGAACCGCACGATCGCCCTGGCCCACCGCAGCGACGTGGCACCGCCCCGGGCGGCGCGCGAACTCCAGCGCATGCTCCTGGAACGCTGAACCCGACATGCGTAGGCTCGCCTGGTGGCTGATGAACAGTACGTCAGGTATCAGGACGACAAGACCGTGCTGGCGGCGATCGGCGCCTGTGTCGCCGCCCAGGCCGGGCCGATCACCGTGCACCTTCCCGGGCCCCTGGCGGAAGCGGCGGTCGCCGCCTGGAACCGCGAGGAGACGACGGAGCCGCCCCAGGAGACCCCTGACCGGCACGCACTGCGAGACGCCGCGGCGGAACTGGCCCTCATCGGCCTGGCGATCGAGGAACGCGGCCGCCGGGAGGGCGAGGGGGTCACGGTGGAGCTGGACGTCGCCTCGGCGGGGGCGGCGGCCAGGGCGGTGCGGTAGCACGGGGACCGGCGCCCCCGGCCGGGTGGAGGATCACCCGTTCGCATCCATCAACGCCAGCTCGTGCAGCCGGTCCGGGGGGCCCGGCCTCGCGTAGTACCAGCCCTGGGCCGTGTCGCAGCCCAGCATCCGCAGCTGCTCGGCCTGCGCCCCCGTCTCCACCCCCTCCACCGTCACCGCGAGATCCAGGGTGTGGGCCAGGGAGACGATCCCCTCCACGATCTTCAGATCGACCGGATCCACCGGGAACTGCTGCATGCTCTGGGTGAAGGAACGGTCCAGCTTCAGGATGCTCACCGGGAGCCGGCGGAGGTTGGCGAGATTGGAGTAGCCCGTGCCGAAGTCGTCCAGGGCGATGTCGACACCCATCTCCGCCAGTCGGCGCAGCGGTTTCAGCAGGTCGTCGTCCGCACCGATGAGGGCCGACTCCGTGACCTCGAGGCAGAGCGCGTCCGGTTCGATGCCCGTGCGCTCCAGGATGTCGACGGTGTCCTGGACCAGACCCGGGTGGGTCAGCTGGCAGGGCGAGAGGTTCACGTTGATCCGCAGGGGGCCCACGGCGTCCGCACCGCCCTGCAGTTCCCGCCACTCGCGGGCCTGGCGTACCGACTGCTCCAGGACCCAGCGGCCCAGGGGCACGATCAGGCCGGTGTGCTCGGCGAGCGGGATGAACCGGTCCGGGCCGAGGACGCCGTGCTGCGGGTGCAGCCAGCGCACCAGGGCCTCGGCGCCTCGCACACTGCCGTCGCCGAGGTGCACCAGCGGCTGGTACTCGATGAAGAACTCGCCCCGCTCCAGGGCCGTCGGCAGCGCGGTGGTGAGGCCGTGCCGGGTGATGGCGCGGGCGTCCGCCTCCGGGTCGGCGAGTTCGAAGCGGTTGCCGCCGGCCGACTTGGCCCGGTACATCGTGATGTCGGCGCTGCGCAGCACCTCCGCCGGGCTGCGCTCCCCGGCCGGGCCCTCGACGATGCCGATGCTGCCGCGCACCGTCAGCTCCCGGCCGTCGACACTGATCGGGGCGAGCAGCGCGTTCATGATGCGCCCGGCGAGCTCGTCGACCTCGCGCTGGGTGCCGGGTCCCGTGGTCAGTGCCACGAACTCGTCGCCGCCGAGCCGGGCGACCATCTCGCCCGGCGCGGTGGCGCAGGACTGGAGCCGGTCGGCGACCTCCACCAGCAGCCGGTCGCCGGCCGCGTGACCGAGGCTGTCGTTGACGGTCTTGAAGCCGTCCAGGTCGAGGTAGCACAGTCCGAACCGCTGGCCTTCCCCGGCGCTCAGCGCCTTCTCCAGGCGCTCGAAGAAGAAGGCACGGTTGGGCAGGCCGGTGAGGGCGTCGTGGGTGGCCTCGTAGCGCAGCCGCAGGTTGAGCAGGCGGCGCTCGGTGGTGTCCTCCATCAGGGCCAGCTGGTACTGCGGGTCGCCGTCGGCGTCACGCAGCAGGGAGACCGTCAGGTTGGTCCACAGGACCGTTCCGTCAGGGCGGTAGAACGCCTTCTCCAGGTGGTAGTGCTCCCGCTCCCCGCGCACGAGTTCCTCATAGAGCCGCCAGGTCTGCGGCGCGTCGTCGGGGTGGGTCCACTCCCTGACGTTGCGGCTGCGCAGGGACTGCTCGGACATTCCGAACATGCGCAGCAGCGCGCCGTTGACCTGGAGGATGTTGCCCTCGAGATCGGCCATGCCGATGCCTATGGCAGCGCCCTCGAACACCGCGCGGAAGCGTGCCTCACTCGCGTGCAGGGCCTGCGCGACCACGCCCTGTGCCTTCAGCGCGGCCTGGGCGATGGCCTCCTGCTCGGCCAGCGTCCGCTCGCGCAGCGCCCGGGCGAAGCCGGCGGCCATCGCGTGCTGCAGTCGCGCGCACCGGGCCCGCAGGTCCTCCTGGTCGCCGTCGCCGCCGCAGTACAGGACCAGGTAGGCGTCCACGCAGTCCAGCGTGCGGCTGAGCGCCTCCGGGTCGGTGCAGTGCGCGTCGACGAGGGCGGCGCCGACCGCCCGCCCCGCGTCGGAGTCGAACCGCCGGGCCAGCAGTGCCTGACTCAACCGCCGGGCCAGGGGCAGCAGTTGTTCCTCGAACTCGGGCCGGGTCGACGACGTCGAGGTCACCGGGAAGACCGCCCGGCTCCAGATCGTCGCGAACCGGCGCAGTCTGCCCTCCGGCCCGTCCGGTTCCGCGATCACGCCGTACGCCCCACGCCCGCGAAACCGGAGAACGCGTACGGATCGTCGTCCTCCGGTGTGGTGTCGGGCCGCCAGCGCGGCATCGCCACCAGTCCGGGTTCCACCATGTCGTACCCCTCGAAGAACCGCGTGATCTCCTCGCGCGTGCGCATGACCAGCGGGTTGCGGTTGTCCTTGTACACGTTCACCGCGCCCCCGGCCCGCTCGGGCGGCAGCGGGATGCCCTCGTAGGAGGCGTGGGTGAGCACGAGGAGGCTCCCGGGCGCGAGCGCCTCGCCCAGTTCGGCCACCGCCCCGTACGGGTCGTCCTCGTCTTCCACGAAGTGCAGTATGGCAACGAGGAGCAGGGCCACTGGCCGATTCAGGTCGATCAGCCGCTCCACCTGGATGCTGCGCAGGATGTCCTGGGGCTTGCGCAGGTCGGCCGCCACGATGTCCGCGTCGTCGTCGCCCTCCAGGACCGCCTGGCTGTGGGCGACGGCCACCGGGTCGTGGTCGACGTACACCACGCGCGCGCCGGGGCAGGCGGCCTGGGCCACCTCGTGCACGTTGCCGAAGGTGGGGATGCCGGAGCCGATGTCCAGGAACTGGGTGATGCCCTGGCCGGCCGCGTAACGCACGGCACGGCGCATGAACGCCCGGTTCGCCTGTGCGATCTTGGGGAGTCCCGGCATGAACCCCATGGCCCTGCGGGCCGCTTCCCGGTCGACCTCGAAGTTGTGCGATCCGCCCAGGTAGTAGTCGTACATCCGGGAAACGCTGGGCACCGAGATGTCGATGCTCCGTGGAGCCCAGGCGGGACGCTCCATCTATCTCTCCAAGGCGTAGGCGATCCGGTGTTCGAGCAGAGGCTACTGATCGCCCGCCAATGGAGCGACCAGAAACGGAAATTGACCATCCGTTCCCGGTCACTGCCTGCGGCACGTGCCGCATTGATACCCGCCCGCACCGGCATTCGAACACATGACGGTCCGCCCCTCCGTGGGGCACGGAGGGGCGGACCGAATCGGCGACCGCGTCGGCGTGCGACGGGTTGGTCAGCCGTGGAGAGCTTTCACTACTTCGCCGGCGCGCCGACCGGCTTCCCGTCGGGGCGGATGGCGAACCAGGTACCGCCGACGCCCTGGCCGTTGGTGTCACCGGCCTTCTTGTCACCGGCGAAGGTGTAGATCGGGACACAGTCGATCGACTGCTGCTTGATGCCGTCGGGGCGGTCGAAGACGACGTACCCCTGGTTGGGGGTGGACCCCTGAAGGTCGATGCCCTTGGTGTCCTTCTCGTCGACCGGAGCGACGACGGGCCACTTGTCCAGGCACGCACCGGTGCACTGGGTCTTCATCGGCCACTGCGAGTCCTTCATGAACCGGTAGACCGTCATGCCGTTCTTGTCGATGACGATCTCGCCCAGCTTGGGGTCGTTGCGGGTGGACAGCCCGGGCAGGTCCGCGGCCTCGGCTCCCTCGCCACCGGCTCCGCCCTGCGCCTTCTTGCCGTCGGGGGCCAGCGCGTACCACTTGCCGCCCACGCCCTGGCCCTTGACGTCACCGGCGTTGACGTCCTTGGCGTAGCGGTAGGCGGGCCAGCCGCCGACGGTGAGCTGCTTGGTGCCGTCGGCCCGGGTGACCGATCCCAGCAGCGCCTTGTCGATGCCCTCCCCCGCCTCGGCGTCGTCCGCGGGCACCGGCGGCCAGGTCTTGGCGCAGTCGCCGTCGCAGTTCGACTTGGGCGGCTGCTCGGTGTCCTGGTCGAACCGGTACAGGGTGAGGCCCAGGCTGTCGGTCACGACCTTCCCCACCTTCTCGGCGGTGGAGACGGACAGCTTGCCCGCGGGGGTGGACGTGGTCGGGCTGGACGGGCTCGGCGAGGCCTGGGCGCCAGCGCCGCCCGCCGCGTTCCCGACCCCCGCGCCGATGTTTCCGTAGTCTCCGCCGGGCGCGGCCGTGGCGCCCACGTTCTGACTGGCCGCCGGAGGGCTGTCCTGGCCGCACGCCGTCGTCAGCGCCATCACCGCCGCGGCGCTCGCCACGAGCGAAGCGCTCCGCCAGGAGGTCTTCATCGTCAACAACTCCCCATAATCCCAAGGGTGTTGCAGCGCCCTGCTGCGCCGCCGCACGGTCATGAGTACGCATGGGGGCCTGGTTTGTGTTCAATCACCGGCCAAATTTCTTTCCGGAACCTGTGACGCGCGCCGCACGTCCCCGCACACTCATGCGCTTCAGAGCCCCCGCGGGCGCCCCCTGATCAAACCTCCGGCACCCGGACATCCCCCTTTCGGGGCAATCCCCTCGCACTCCGGCACGCCTCGCCGGATCAAGGCTCATGATCTTCGTCGTGCACGCACCCCTCTCGACCCAAGCCGCCCTCGCCGTGCGGGCCTTGGCGATGGCGACGCTGACCTGGGCGCTCGTCGGCGCACCGGCCGGACCGGCGGCGGCCGACGCCTGCGCGTACGCCTCGACGGGGCCGGACGGCACGGAGGCGGCGGCCTTCGCCGGGAGCACGACCTGGCCGACCGGCTGGCCGTGCCCGCCGCCCACACCGACACCCACCCCCACGCCGCAACCTCCGCCTCCGAAACCGGCTCCCACACCCAGCCCCACCCCGAGCCCCACTCCCACCCCGGCTCCGCCTCCGGACCCGACCCCGTCGCCGGAGCCCTCACCCCCACCGCCGAAACCAGCGCCCACACCCCGGCCGAAACCGCCGCCGCCCCCCGATCCACGCCCGGCGGCGCCCCCGCCACGGCCGGCCCCCGGACCGGCACCTCCGCCGCCCCCTCCGCCAGGGCCGGGGCCGGTCCCGGCACCGGCACCGGCACCGGCACCGGTGGAGTCCACGCCGCCTCCGGCCGCGACGCCGGTGCACTACCCGGCGTACCGCACCGCGCCACGTCCACGGCGGGTGAGCAACGCCCTGTCGCCGCTCACTTTCGTCCTGCTCGTCACGGTGCCCGCGGTGGTCGCCGTCGCCGCGCTGCGCGCGCGCTGATCCCTGAAGCTCTGGAGGCACCTCTTGCCGGAATGGCTTGTTCTCACCCTCGCGATGGTGGCCGCCTGTGTCGTGGTGGTCGTCATCACCCTCGTACGGCACCGCACGGCGGCCGACGACGAGGACCCCAGCGAGACCCCGGACGTCATCGAGTACATGACGATGTGGATCGGCGTGGTGTACGCCATCGTCCTGGGGCTGGCGATCGCCGGAGTCTGGGAGGCGCGCAGCGCCGCCCAGGACCACGTCCAGACGGAAGCCACCGCGCTGCACGAGATCTCGGAGCGTGTTCGGGTCTACCCGGCCGACGTGCGGGACCGCATCCGGGACGACATCCAGGCGTATGTGAGCCACGTCGTCACCACCGAGTGGGACACCATGGCCGACAAGAGCGAGGTCACCGAACGTGGTGGCGAGCTCTTCGAGCGGGTCCGCCGGGACGTCACCGACTACGAGCCCGAGTCGGACTTCGAGGCCCAGGCCTACCAGCCGCTCCTGGATCAGGTGACCGTGGCCAGCCAGGCCCGGATCGCCCGGGCGGAGTCGACCGGGGAGACCATGCCGGGCGTGGTGTGGTTCGGGCTGATCGCCGGAGCCGTCGTCACCATCGGGATGATCTTCGCTCTCCAGATCCGCAGAACGACGCGCGAAGTGGTCCTGGCCGCCCTGTTCTCGGCGCTCATCGCCTTCCTGCTGTTTCTGATCTGGGACTTCGACTCGCCCTACGGCAGGGGCGTGACCGCCTCGGCGGATCCGTTCCTCAACCTCTTCCCGGGCGCCGGCGGCTGACGGCGCCCGCACCACCGTCCCGGCCGGGCCCCGGCGAGCGACACACCGTCACCGTCCCCCGGCCGTGGTAACGGTGGTTCCCCCGGGTGGCCCACCCGCGTGCCCCGTTCGCGCGACTGCGATCGCGCCGCCGATCGCATGTTCTTAGCGTTTCGGGCATCGAGGTGCATGTGTGAGTGAGCGGAACAGGTCCGCGGCTGCTCCTCGGGGACCCGGAGGTCACGATGCGTGCGATATGGGCCGCTTCGGCCGCGCTGCTGGGGGCCGGCGCCCTCACCTCCTGCCTTCCGGCCGCCGACGCGGCGGTCGAGCCCGACTTCGGCTTCGGTGTCGTGCCGTCCACCGTGGCACCGGGCGAGCGGATCGCGCTGCGGGTGGACCGCAACGCGTGCCAGGGGGAGGCAACGGTCTCCTCAGCGGTCTTCGACGCGGTCACCATCCCTCGCTGGCAGTCCTGGGCGACGGCCGACGTCGACTGGCACACCGAGCCCGGCGCCGTGTACGACGTGCACTTCGACTGTGAGGAGTCGCGCGGGACCGTACGCCTGAGCGTCGCCGGCGGCCGCGGGGCGCACCACCCCGATCACCCGGGGCACCACGTCCGCCACCCGTAGCGGGCGTGGGGACGGGTCAGGGCGGCGCGGCGCCACGCTCATCGCCGGTTCGCTCGGCACTGCGTACCACCGCGCACGCCGCCGTACCGACGAGGACGCCGCCTGACCGTCCGTCGCCCCGCACCGCCCGCCCGCAGGTGTTGGCCCCGGATCCCTCGAGGGATCCGGGGCCAAGACCGTTCACGTGCGAGACGACCCGGTGAGCAGGACCGCGGCGTCAGATGCGCCGCTCGGCGCGGCGACGCATCCAGAACACACCGCCACCGATGGCCGCGGCCGCCACGAGACCGCCGCCGATGGCGATGTCGGTCGGCGTCGCACCGGTGGTGCTGCCACCGCCGATACCACCGCGGACACCGCCGATGACGGTGAAGGCGTGCGGTTTGGTCAGCCTCCTGCCGTCACAGGTGACCATGATGTCGTACTGACCCGGGCGGGCGTTGCTGTTGATGGTGGCGGTGCCCCGCGCCGTCTCGTTGGCACCGTGGATGGGCGTGAGCCTCGTCGGTGAGAAGGCGCTGGAGGTCGCCGTGCCGCCGTTGCGGCAGCCGTCGACCGTGATGGTCAGCTGGCCGCCGCGGGCGATCACGTTGGGCAGGGCGACGATGTTGCTGGGCGACTCCCACGCGGTGGCCGCAGGGGCGGAGAGACCGAGGGCGGCGACCGCGGCACCGGCGACCACCAGGGCACGAGTGTCAGGCATGTGAACCTCCGCGGAAGACGCCCCGGGACCCGTCCCCGGTCGATCGGCGAGAAAGCGCCTCCCAGAAAGACAGTCAGTCGCCTTCGCGTGTATCGCATTTCGGCGATGGTCCGTCCTGGTGATCAAGCACTCCGCACACGGGCCGCCCGATCGGCCATCGCCGCAGGTCACGCCCCGTCAGAAATTCCACCGGGGCGGCGACTCGGATGGCGCACCTCGACTCGCCACGGCACGGCCGGACTTCGGGGCGGCCACCCGTTCGCTCCTGTCCCGTCGCCGCTGTCGCGCGCCGGACTTAGCGTTCTGGTATGCGCGAGTGACACGGCGACGGCCGCGTCGAGAGGGGATGGCGAATGTCTGCGTCCGAGCTGGCCGAGGCGGAGGAGGCGCGGCAGAGGAAGCGTGTCCCGTGGGGCGTGATAGCGCTTGTTCTGCTGACCGGTCTCGCGCTCATTCGGAATGGTTCGGGAGAGTTCGACCAGGGCCCGCCGCAGCCGGCGACGGCGGCCGCGGCGGACAGCCGCGTGCCCGGCGGCGGCTTCGCCGGGGCCGTCCGGCCCGTGGCCTACGCGCCCCCGGCCCGGATCAGGATCCCGGCGATCCAGGTCGACGCTCCGATCATCCCCGTGGGCCTGGACGGGGACGGCTGGGTCGGCGCGCCGCCGCCGGAGGACCCGAACCTGGCGGGCTGGTTCACCGGTGCCGTCACTCCCGGAGAGAAGGGCACCGCGGTCGTCGTCGGCCATGTCGACAACCAGCTGGGGCCGGCCGTGTTCTACGCGCTCGGCGCCCTGCGGAAGGGCAGCCGCGTCGAGGTCGACCGGCAGGACGGGAAGACCGTCGTGTTCGAGATCTACGGCGTCGAGGTCTTCGAGAAGGACAACTTCCCCGGCGACCGTGTCTACGGTTCCAAGGGGTCGGCGGAACTGCGGGTCATCACCTGCGGTGGCGGTTTCTCCGAGCAGGACGGCTACGCGGGCAACGTCGTGACCTTCGCCCGTCTGGTCGAGGTGCGCTGAGCGTCCTCGTCCGGGCGGGCGAAGGCCCGTCGTCACTCACCTCTTACGCGTAGTGCCGCCGGGGCACCGTGACGTGGTAGCCGGAGTCGAGCAGTTCGGGCAGATAGCGCCGCAGGGCGCGCACGCTCTGCGAGCGGTTGCCCCCGGCGTCGTGCGAGAGCACCACGACGCCGGGGGCGGCGCCGTCCTCCACGCGTTCGACGATGGAACGGGCGCCGGGGCTGGTCCAGTCGAGGGTGTCGACGGTCCAGGCGAGCGGTTCCATGCCGAGTTCGGCGCCGATCTGGAACGCGGCGCGGTTCCAGGCGCCGTAGGGGGCGCGGAACCACTCGGGGCGCTCGCCGTAGGCGTCCTCGATGACCTCGCAGGTGCGTGCCATCTCGGAGCGGATCTGACGGCGGGTGAGGCGGGTGAGCAGCGGGTGGGACCAGGTGTGGTTCCCCACGATGTGGCCCTCGTCGGCCATCCGGGCCAGCAGTTCCCTGTTGTCGGCGGCCATCCCGCCGCATACGAAGAACATCGCGCGTACGTCGTACCTGGCCAGCGTGTCCAGGATGGCCGGGGTCCAGCGCGGGTCGGGTCCGTCGTCGAAGGTCAGCACCATCGCGCGGCCGCGCCCGGAGACCCGCAGCAGCGGTTCGCGGCGGACCAGGGTCCGGCGGGGCGCGGCTTGCGGCGGGCCGTACCCGGTCAGGGGCTGAAGCCGGTACGCGGAGGAGTTGAGCGGACGGCGGGCCTGCGGGCCCGCGGTCGTGACGGACCCGGCGGGGCCGTCTTCGGTGGCCACCGTGAGCACACCGGCCGTGGCGGCCGCCCCCACGGCGCCGGCTCCGGCGATCAGGACGCGGCGCCGGGTGAGCAACTGATCCTTCTTCATGACTCATCAGTCGCCCGGCGGAGGGCCGACGCACCTGAGCGACACCGGTGCGGCGGCACCTTTTCACCCGGCCGGCCCAGGCGAACGGGTCAACGGCGGCGCGCCAGGGGGAACGGCAGTTGCCGCCCCATTCGCAGTCGAGGGCGAAACCGAAGAGGGGGTCGGCGGGCTCGGTCCCGTCCCCTCCGGCGAGGCCGAGCGCCGCCGTTGACGGCGGCCCCTCCGAGACGGCGGGGCCGCTGTCCGCCTCTCGGGTGCCCGTTTCCCCGCGACTTGCGCATGCTCACACGACGGCTTCTGGGGTGGGGTTCCCGTTCACCGGCCGGGCGCGGGGCCGTTGCTGAGGGGGTCCGGCAGGCGTTGCCTCGCCCGGCGCCGGAGCTCGTCCCGGCCGGTCACGGCGCGTCAGTCCGGGCGAGTGGGGGCCTCCCGCCGCGCAGCCGGACCTGCGGCTTCCGATAGCCTCGCAGCGTGACGGAACATCACGCCCATCGGTTCGAACGCGGCACGGACGGCCCGAAGGTGATCGTGGCCGGAGTGGACGGCTCCGAATCCTCCCTGCGGGCCGCGGCCTACGCCGCCGGCCTGGCGCGGCGGCAGCACGCACTGCTCGCCGTGGTGTACGTGCAGCCGGTCCTGGCGGCGGGCGCCGCGTTGGGGGCACCGGTGGCCGACACGACCGACGAGATCGCCGAGGATCTGGTGGCGCAGATCCGGGACGCGGCGCGGCGGCTCAAGGGGATCTTCGAGGTCCGCTGGGAGTTCCACACGTTCCGCGGCGACCCGTACAACGGCCTGGTGAAGGCGGCCGACGAGTTGAAGGCGGACGCGGTGGTCGTGGGTGCCTCGGAACAGGCCGGGCACCGGATCGTCGGTTCGGTGGCGGTGCGCCTGGTGAAGGCGGGGCGGTGGCCGGTG
This sequence comes from Streptomyces djakartensis, assembly GCF_014651075.1. GTDB lineage: Bacteria > Actinomycetota > Actinomycetes > Streptomycetales > Streptomycetaceae > Streptomyces > Streptomyces djakartensis. The sequence continues at coordinate 248,826 of NZ_BMWE01000002.1, forward strand.
ACGGTGGTGCCGTAGGAGGACCCGGGACTACTCCCCCATCACCAGGCCGTGGCCGGCCGCGCCCCGGCTGAGGACGACGTCGCGGATGCGGTCGCGGACGGCCTGGACCTCGGCCCCCTGGGCGATCGCCCGGTTGAGGTTCACGACCCGGCCGGCGTCGACGTCGAACAGCTGGGGGACGAACTCGGCCTTCGTGACCTCCCAGCGGCCGCCCGGCCGGGCGGGCGGGGCGAAGGTGAAACGGCCGAGGGTGGACTGGTTGCCGCGCGGGTCCTTGAGACCTTGGTGGTTGGTCATCTCGCCGGCGATCTGATCGCCCATCCCGTAGATCACCCACGTGCCGTTGACCTTCTCGTAGGCCTGCGGGACGTGTGCGTGGGTGCCGAGAATCAGGTCGATGTCGGGGCGTCCCCGGGTGCGCGCGGCGGTGAGGCTCCGGGCCAGGGTCAGCTGCCGCTCGTCGGGGGTGTCCTGCCACTCAGTTCCCCAGTGCAGCGAGACCACCACCACGTCGGCGCCCGCCCGGCGCGCGGCACGGGCGTCCGCGAGCACCTTGGCCTCGTCAAGGAGATCGACGGCCCAGGGCTGCCCCGGCGGGGGCGGGAAGCCGTTGGTGTCGTAGGTGTAGGCGAGGTGCGCGATCCTGGCCGGGCCGGCGTGGAGCAGCGTGACGGCGTTGGCCTCCTCCTCGGTGCGGGCCGAGCCGGCGTGCCGTACCCCCGCGCGGTCGAGGGCGTCCAGGGTGCGGCGGATGCCGTCGGCGCCGTCGTCGAGGCTGTGGTTGGAGGCGGTGGAGCAGCCGTCGTAGCCGGTGGCGGCGAGGGCGTCGGCCACCTCGGGCGGGGACTTGAAGGTGGGGTAGCCGGTGTAGACGCCGTCCGCGCCGTAGACGGTCTCCATGTGGCACAGGGCCACGTCGGCGCCGGAGACGACCGAGCGGGCCCCCGCGAGCATCGGCCGGAAGTCGTAGCCGGTGCCGCCGGCGTCGAAGCGGGCCCGGTCGGTGATCGAGCTGTGCGGGATGACGTCGCCGGAGGCGACCAGCGTGAAGCCGCGGGGTCCGGCCGCGGGCGGTGCCTTGCGTCCGGGCCCCGGTGGTTCGTGGCCACGGGCCTGGCAGGCGGCACCCGCGGTGAGGAGGACGGCCAGGGCCAGGGCCACCTGCCGACTGCGCGTGATCATCCATTCACCCCACTGTGGGCATTGTGGTCGTATTTACGCACAAACAGGAAAGAAGGCCCGCGCCGCCTCACGCGGCTCCGACACGCCCACCGGCCCCTCCGGCACCCGCATGGCCGGGCGGGTTGACCGTTCGTCGAACCGTTCGTCGACGCGATCGACCGTCCGTCGCACAGCGGGGTACGTGCCCTGTGCCCTGGCGGCGCCCTGCGGTGGCATACGGCCATGACGGCCGGATCCACTCTCACCGACCAAACGACCGCCGAGCACGAGCTCGCCGCACTGCAGCGGGAGCACGGCCGGCCCCTCTTCGCGCTCCTGCTCCGGCTCTGCGACGGCGACCGGCAGCGCGCGGAGGACCTGGTACAGGAGACTCTCGTGCGCGCCTGGCAGCACCCCGAGGCACTGCACGCCGACGACTTCGAGTCCGTACGGCCCTGGCTGATGACCGTCGGACGGCGGCTCGCGATCGACGCCCGGCGCGCCCGGCAGGCCCGCCCGCCCGAGGTCAGCGACGCCGTGCTGGAGAACGCGCGGGTCATCTCCGACCACGCCGAGCGGGCCGCGGCGATGCTCGATGTCCGCCAGGCTGTGAAGACACTCACTCCCGAGCACCGTGAAGTCCTGGTGCTCGTGTACTTCCAGGGGGCGAGTGTGGCGGAAGCCGCGGCGACCCTCGGGATCCCGCCCGGTACCGTGAAGTCCCGCGCGTACTACGCGCTGCGCGCCCTGCGCCGGGTGCTGCCGGGTTACGCCGCCGACCTGCGGTGAAACCGAAGGGCGGGTCAAGCCTCCGTAAAGCGCCTTGCCGAGGACCCCGGTTGAGTAATCGGCTGTTCCCATCCGTGTTCCGGATAGGGCCGTCGGCGCCCCGGGGCCCGGTGTCGACGCGCACGTACCGGAGGAAGGCAGGAAGGGATGCAGCACAGAGGTCACGAGAGCACGGACGGCGGCGGCAGTGAACTGACCGTCCCCATGGCATGGTTGTACGCCGAGTACATCGCCGACGAACTGCTGCGGACCGGCGATCTCATGCCGCCGACGTCCTTCGAGTTCCGTGCCGGGCGTGACGCCCTGGCGCTGACCATCTTCCTCTCCGACACGGAAGGGGAGCTGTCCGGCATCAGGGTGGTCACACAGCTGGAGACCTGGCTGTCACTGACCGCGTACGACCAGCCGTGGCACGAGTGGGTGCGCGACCGGCTGGCCGAGCTCACGGCCGAGGCCGCCGGGTCGGGCCTGCCCGACCCGGACCTGGAGCTGGCCGAGGAGGCGTGGCGCTGGCTCCAGGAGACGGAGCTGCTCGCACCCGATCTGAACGCGGTGCCCGGCGGTGCTCCGGTGGCCGGCGAGGACGAGGGACCGAAGGTCTGGACGCCCGCCTGGCAGCTCGGACTGCCGCTGGGACACCTCGCGATCCATCTTTTTTAGATTTCCGCGCCCCGGGACCAATCCGCGGGCCGGACCGCTCCGAATCCTTAGGTTGCGATTCTGTCACCGGCTTGAGTGATTCCGCGGCCTGGTCCGTACCGGTGGGAGCAAGGAGTAACCCCACCCGCACCCAACGGCACGAGGATTCGGCATGAGGTCCCTGGAAAGGCATCGCGACGTCGGCGCCTACGCGCTCGGCGTGCTGGACGAGGCGGAGGCCTTCCGCTTCGAGGACCACCTCATGGAGTGCCCTCGGTGCGCTGCAGAGGTGACGGAATTCGGCGCCACGACACGGCAGTTGATGCTGTACCGGCGGGCGACACCACGGTTCGTGCACCCGATGGCGCAGCCCGGGCAGCGCATGCTGGACCGGCTGCTGACCGAGGTGGCGGCCCGGCGCCGGGCCGGACGCAGACGACTGGTGTTCGCCATGGCGGCGTCGGTGGTGCTCGCGGTGTCCGTGCCCGGGGTCGCGATGATGGCCGAGGGCAGCGGCGAGGAGACCGTGCAGATCGCGGCGACCGACGCGCGGACCGGGGTGTGGGCGCAGGTCACCACGGAGGACGAGGCCTCCGGCAGCCGGGTCGAGCTGAAGGTGAAGGACTCCGCCGGCCCCCGCGCCTGCCATCTGGTCATCGTCGGCCGCGACGGCACCGAGGAGACCGCCACGAGCTGGCACGGCACGGGTCACGACGCCCAGCCCCACACGATGATGGCGAGTTCCTCCAAGCACTCCGACGAGATCGTCCGCTACGAGATCCGCACCTCGAGCGGCGAGAGCCTGGTGCGGCTGGAACCGCCGCGCTAGGCCGTGCCGAGCGGTGGACGTGCGGTCGATGATCCTCCTCTCCGAGGAGGAAGCGGCCGCCGAGCGCGTGGCGGAACTGACCGGCTATGTGCGTGAGGAACTTCTGGACACCGGGGCCGCCCAGGCGGCAGCGGTGGCCAGCGCGGAACGGTCCGGGAGACGGGCGGCAACCTCGAGGACACCACGGAACGCCACTCCCGGCGGGCGGCGGGCGGCACACGGATCCTGCAGCGCACACCGGTGACTACTTCAGAAGCCGGGACATCCTGCGGTCCGCCAGCGGCTTGCCGCCCGTCTGGCAGGTCGGGCAGTACTGGAGCGAGGAGTCACTGAAGGAGACCTCGCGGATGGTGTCGCCGCACACCGGGCACGGTTCACCGGCGCGGCCGTGCACGCGCAGGCCGCTCTTCTTCTCGGCCTTGAGCCGTCCGGCCGCCACGCCCCGGGAGCGTTCGACCGCCTCGGTGAGGGTGTCGCGCAGGGCCGCGTACAGCCGTGCCGTCTCCTCGTCGCTCAGGGACGCGGCGAGTTTGAACGGCGACATCCTCGCCGCGTGCAGGATCTCGTCACTGTAGGCGTTGCCCACGCCCGCGATCAGGCTCTGGTCGCGCAACGCGCCCTTGAGCTGCCGCCGTTCACCGGCGAGCAGTTCCGCGAGCCGCCGCTCGCCGAAGTCGTCGGCGAGCGGGTCCGGGCCGAGCCGGGCGATGCCCGGAACGTCCTGCGGGTCCCCCACGACGTACACCGCGAGCCGCTTCTGGGTGCCCGCCTCGGTCAGGTCGAAGCCGGCACCGGTCTCCAGGGCCACGCGCAGCGCGAGGGGGCCCTTGCCGGGGCGGGGCGGGCCGTCCGGGAGGCGGTCCTTCCACTGCAGCCAGCCCGCGCGGGCCAGGTGGGTCACCAGGTGCGGGCCGTCCGCGGTGGCGATGCCGAGGAACTTGCCGTACCGGCGGACGGCGGCGACCTCGTGCCCCTCGACGGCGGACAGGGGCGGGTCGAACGTCTTCAGGACGCTGATCGCGACGGGCAGCACGCGTACGATCTCGTGGCCGACGAGGTGCTCGGTCAGGAAGTCCTTGAGCGCCTCGACCTCGGGCAGTTCCGGCATAGGTCCAGAGTGCCACGCGGGGTCACGGGGAGCCCGGAACCACGAACTCGCACCACACGGCCTTGCCGCCGCCCCGGGCCTCCACGCCCCACACGTCGGTGAGCAGCTCGACCAGCAGCAGCCCCCGCCCGGAGACGCCCGACTCGCCCGCCTCGCGGCGGCGTGGCAGGGCGCTGGACGTGTCCTCGACCTCGACGCGCAGCCGGCGCTCGGAGCCGGTGAGGGCCCGCAGGGTGACGATCGCGGAGCCCTCGGTGTGCATCAGGGCGTTGGTGATCAGCTCGTCGGCGACCAGTTCGATCTCGTCGGCGCGGTCCCGGGCGCCCCAGGCGCCGACCGCCGTGCGGATCATGTGCCGGGCGTCGGCCAGGGCGGCCGGGTCGCCGGGGGACACGAGCCACTGGAGCCGGCGACCGGGGTGCGGTCCGTCCAGGTCGCGCCGGCGCAGCAGGAGCAGCGCCACGTCGTCGCCGCCGCCTCGCTCGGCGGCCACGTCGATGAGCCGGTCGGCGAGGTCCCTCACGTCGTCGGGGCCGGTGGCGACGAGCGCGGTGAGGGTGCGCATGCCGTCGTCGAGGTCGGCGCCCGGCTGCTCCACCAGTCCGTCGGTGCACAGCAGCAGGGTGTCGCCGGGATCGAGCTCGATGGTGGCCACCGGATAGTCGAGGCGGCTGAACTCGGCGGACAGGCCGAGCGGCAGCCCGCCCGGGACGGTGACCCGGCGGCAGGAGCCGTCGGTGTGGCGCACCAGCGGGTCGATGTGCCCGGCCCGGACCATCTGCAGGACGCCGGTGGTCAGGTCGGCCTGTGCGTAGAGGCAGGTGGCGGAGCGGTCGGTGTCGAGTTCGTGCAGGAACACGGAGGCGCGGGCCATGACGGTGGCCGGGGGGTGCCCCTCGGCGGCGTAGGCGCGCAGCACGATGCGCAGCTGGCCCATGACGGCGGCGGCGTGCGTGTCGTGGCCCTGGACGTCGCCGATGACGGCGCCGACCCGGCCTCCCGGCAGCGGGATCAGGTCGTACCAGTCGCCGCCGATGTCCCGTCCGAGGGAGCCGCCGATGGTGGCGGCCCGGTAGCGGACGGCGATGTCGGCGCCGGGCACGCTGGGGATGGTGCGGGGCAGCATGGCCTGCTGGAGGCCCTGGGCGAGGTCCATCTCCTGTTCGTAGAACATGGCCCGCTGCAGGCTCTGCGCGATGCTGCTGCCGAGGGCGACGAGGATGTCGCGCTCCTCGGAGGTGAAGCCGCGCCGGTCGCTGTAGAGCAGACCCATCGCGCCGATGGGCCGGGCCTGGACGATGAGCGGCAGATAGGCGGCCGACGTGATCTTCAGGCCGGTGAGGTGGGGCCACAGGGCCGGGTAGCGCTCGGCGAACTCCTCCGGCGACTCGATGAAGCGGGGCCCGAGGGTGCGTACCGCCTCGCTCATCGGGTAGGGCTCGTCGATCCGGGTGACCCGGGTGCCGGGCACGAAACTGCCCGCGGGCCCTTCGGCGACCAGCCTGATACGGCCGGCCTCGATCAGGCCCACGACGAGGCTGGTGGCGCCCAGGTGGGTCACGCCGTGGGTGTCCTTGAGGACGTCGATGACGTCCTGGACGGTGCGGGCGTGGGCGAGGGCGGCCGTGGTGAGTTCGACGACGCTGGTCCGCTGCCGGCGGGCCTCTCCCTGGGCGGTCCGGTCGAGGCGGGCGTCGCTCTCGCCGAGCTCCTGGGTGGCGTCCCGGACGATGCCGATGATGCGGCGGGGCCGTCCGGTGTCGTCGCGCCGGATGTAGCCCTGGGTGTGGGTCCAGCGCAGGGTGCCGTCGCGGCGGCGGAGGCGGAAGTAGGCGCCGTAGTTCTCGCTGCCGTCCTTCAGGGCCTGCGAGACCGCCGTGTCCAGGCGCCGGGCCTCGTCGGGCGGGACGCGTTCGGACAGGGTTTCGGGGCGGTCGTCGTACTCTTCGGGGAGCACGTCGAGGATCTCGTGGGCCTGGGCGTCCATGTGCATCAGGCCGGTGTCCAGGTCCCAGTCGAAGCTGCCCATCCGGTTGAGCGCGAGGACCGGGTCCGGGTGGGCGGGCCAGTCGTCCGGGAGTGACAGGGCGCTCGCTCCCCGATCAGCCATGTCCCACCTTGCCAGGGTTCGTCCGATTCTTCGACCGGTCTCGTCGAGTCTACGGGCCGCTCGGCGGGTCCGGCGCCCTCTGGTTGGCAAGACGCCCGTAGGGCCGCGGAGGATGCCCGTGTCCGCTTCACTCGCTCGGCGTACGCGACCAGTGGGGTGGTACACGGAGCGTGACACTGGGCTCCGGCGCCGCATCGGGAGGAGTGCTCGGCCGTGGACTGGTTCACCGTATCCGACTACTGGCTGACCCGGCTGGTCTTCCAGCGGGCGCTGGCCGCCGTGTACCTGGTCGCGTTTCTGACGGCGGCGCTCCAGTTCCGTGCGCTGATCGGGCGGCGCGGCATGCTTCCGGTGCCGCGTTTCACCGAGCGGGTGCCGTTCAGGCGGGCGCCGAGTCTGTTCCAGCTGCACTACTCGGACCGCTTCTTCGCGGTCTGCGCCTGGTCGGGCTGCGCGGTGTCGGCGGCGCTGCTGGCGGGGGCGGACTCGCTGCTGCCCCTGTGGGCGGGCATGCTGCTGTGGCTGGTGCCGTGGGCGCTGTACCTGTCGGTCGTCAACGTCGGCCAGACCTGGTACTCGTTCGGCTGGGAGTCGCTGTTGCTGGAGGCCGGCTTCCTCGCCGTGTTCCTCGGCAACGACGAGGTGGCGCCGCCGGTCGTCGTGCTGTTCCTGCTGCGGTGGGTCCTGTTCCGCGTGGAGTTCGGCGCGGGACTGATCAAGATGCGCGGCGACGAGTGCTGGCGGAAGCTGACGTGTCTGGACCATCATCACGAGACCCAGCCGATGCCGGGGCCGCTGAGCTGGTTCTTCCACCATCTGCCCAGGCCCCTGCACCGTGTCGAGGTGGCCGCGAACCACTTCACCCAACTCGTGGTGCCTTTCCTGCTGTTCACCCCGCAACCGGTCGCGACGGCCGCGGCCGCGCTGATGATCGTGACCCAGCTGTGGCTGGTGCTGTCGGGCAACTTCGCCTGGCTGAACTGGATCACGATCGTGCTGGCGCTGTCGGCGGTGCGGTTCCCGGCCGATCCGCCAAAGGTCCCGCACGCGCCGCTGTGGTACGTGGTCGTGGTGCTGGCGGTGGCCGCGCTGCTGCTGGGGCTCAGCTACCAGCCGGTGCGCAACATGCTGTCCCGCCGCCAGGTGATGAACCGCTCCTTCGACCCGTTGCATCTGGTCAACACCTACGGGGCGTTCGGCAGCGTGAGCCGGGTCCGGTACGAGGTGGTGGTCGAGGGCACCGCGGACGACGTGCCGCGCGAGGAGTCCGACTGGCGGGAGTACGAGTTCCGGGGCAAGCCGGGGGATCCGCGGCACTGGCCGCGCCAGTTCGCTCCGTACCATCTGCGGCTCGACTGGCTGATGTGGTTCGCGGCCCTCTCCCCCGCGTACGCCGGGTCCTGGTTCGGGACGCTGGTGGAGCGGCTGCTGGAGAACGACCGGGACACCCTGAAACTGCTGCGCCGCTCGCCGTTCCCGCCGGACGAGCCCCCGCGGTACGTGCGCGCCCGCCTGTTCCGCTATCGCTACACGACCTGGCGCGAGCTGCGGGAGACGGGCGCGTGCTGGGAGCGGACGTTCGTACGGGAGTACCTGCCGCCGACGCGCCTGGCGGTGGGCGCTCAGAGGCCGTAGACGCGGGTCGCGGTGGTGCTGAGGATGCGCTCGTGCTCGTGCGGGGAGGTCAGGTCGCGGGTGAGGTCGAGGGTCTCTCCGTAGGAGGCCGCGAGCGTGCACACCGGCCAGTCGGAGCCGTACATCAGGCGTCCGGGTCCGAAGGCCTCCAGCGCGACCTCGGCGTAGGGGCGCAGGTCCGCCGGGGTCCAGGAGGCGTGATCGGCCTCGGTGACCAGGCCGGACAGCTTGCCGACCGTGTTGGGCAGGGCGGCGAGGGCGCGCAGGTCCGACGCCCAGGGTTCCAGATCCCCGGAGGCGACGGGCGGTTTGCCCAGGTGGTCGAGGACGAAGGTGAGGCCGGGCAGGGACGCGGCGGCCCGGACGCAGGCCGGGAGCTGCTGGGGCCGCACGACCAGGTCGTAGACCAGCCCGGCGTCGGCTACGGCGGTCAGTCCACGGCGCACGTCCGGGCGGAGCAGCCACTCGGGGTCGGGCTCGCCCTGGACCTGGTGGCGGATTCCCTTGAGGTACTGCCCGCCGGGGAGTTCCCGCAGCCGGGCCAGTTCGTCGGCGACGCCTGGGCGGGTGAGGTCGGTCCAGCCGACGACGCCCGCGACCAGGTCGTGCGTGCCGGCCAGGGCCAGGAACTCCGGGGTCTCCTCGGCGACGGTGACCGTCTGGACGACGACCGTGCGGGCGACTCCGGCGGCTCTCGCCTCAAGTTCGAGGTCCGCGATGCCGAAGTCGCGGCGCAGCGGCTCCAGTTCGGGACCGGTGATCCAGTCCTGGTCCCGTACGGACAGGTCCCACACATGGTGGTGGGCGTCTACCACGGTCATGACGGCAGCTCCCAGACGACGGGCAGTCCGGCGTCCGCGCCCCGGCCGGAGTAGTCGTGCACGACGTCCAGCAGTTCCGCCATGCGGGCCTGCCAGGCGACGTTGACCGGCAGCTTCTCCAGTTCGGCGAGGAGCCGGGCGTAGTCCTCGCACTCCAGGACGTGGAACAGGTCGGTGCCGCTGCGCCAGATCGTCCATGAGGTGGCCCCGGCGGCGCGGATGGCGTCGGTGAGTTCCCCGGGGACCTCGCGGTGGGCGGCCTCGTAGTCGGTGACGCGGTCGGCGCGGACCTTGGTGTGCAGGGCGATTCTCATGACGGCTCCTCGGACGCCGCTTCGGCGGGGACGGGGGCGTCGGCGGGCAGCAGGTTCTTCTCGCGCAGCTCCTGCCAGAACGCGTCGGGCACCCGGGCGGCGAACTGGTGGGCGCAGTCGCGGACCTCGTGGGCCGAGCGGGCGCCGACCAGGACGCTCGCGACGGCGGGGTGGGCCGCGCAGAAGGCCAGGGCGGCGGCGCGCAGCGTGGTGCCGTGGCGGTGGGCGATGGACTTCAGGCGCAGGGCCCGCTCGACCAGCTCGGAGGGCGCGGCGGTGTAGTCGTACCTGGCGCCGGGTTTCGGGTCGGCCAGCAGTCCGGAGTTGAAGGCGCCGCCGATGACGACGGACGCGCCGCGCTCGTGGGCTGCGGGCAGCAGCGCGGTGAGGGCGCTCTGGTCGAGGAGGGTGTAGCGGCCGGCGCACAGCACCACGTCGACGTCGGTGTCGCGGACGAAGCGGGTGAGCATCTCCGCCTGGTTCATCCCGGCGCCGATCGCGCCGACCACGCCCTCCGAGCGCAGCTTCTCCAGCGCCGGGTAGCCCTCGCGGAAGGCCTGTTCGGCGTGTTGGTCCGGGTCGTGGAGGTAGACCACGTCGACGCGGTCGAGGCCGAGCCGTTCGAGGCTGGCCTCCAGGGTGCGCCGTACGCCGTCGGCGCTGAAGTCCCACACGCGGCGGCTCGTGGCGGGCACGGCGAAGCCGCCTGCGAGGTCGTCCCCGTCGCCGTCCGAGGGCTCCAGCCGTCGGCCCACCTTGGTGGAGACGGTGTACTGGTCGCGGGGGTGCTCGCGCAGGGCGGCGCCGAGGCGGCGTTCGGAGAGTCCGAGGCCATAGTGCGGGGCGGTGTCGAAGTAGCGCACGCCTCGCTGCCACGCCGCCTCCACGGCGTCGTGGGCCTGGGCCTCGCCGACCTCGGTGTACAGGTTGCCGATCGCGGCCGCTCCGAAGGACAGGGCGCTGACCTGGACGCCGCTGTTGCCGAGGCGGTTCACCGGGCCACCGGGCGCAGCCGCAGGCCCTGCATACCGCCGTCGACGGCGAGTGAGGTGCCCGTGGTGGCGCCGGACAGAGGGCTCGCCAGGTAGGCGATGGCGCCCGCGACCTCGGCGGCGCCGACCAGCCGCCCGGTGGGCTGGCGGGCCTCCAGGGCGGCGCGTTCGGCGGCCGGGTCGGGTGCCGCGTCGAGAAGGCGGCCGATCCAGGGGGTGTCGACCGTGCCCGGGTTGACGCAGTTGACGCGGATGCCCTCGCGGACGTGGTCGGCCGCCATGGCGAGGGTGAGGGAGTACACGGCGCCCTTGGTGGCGCTGTACAGGGCGCGCTGCGGCAGGCCCGCGGTGGCGGCGATGGAGCAGGTGTTGACGATGGCCGCCCGTGCGGAGGCGCGCAGGTGGGGCAGGCAGGCGCGGGTGGTGCGGACCATGCCGACGACGTTGACGTCCCAGACGCGGTGCCAGTCGTCGTCGGGGTTGTCCTCGACGGTGCCCTGGGCGCCGATGCCCGCGTTGTTGACCAGGACGTCGAGCCCGCCGAGGCCGGCGACGGCGGCTGCCACGGCCCGGCGCACGGACCCGTCGTCGGTGACGTCCGCACGGAAGGCGAGCAGCGGCTCGCCCACGGGCGACGGGTCGAGGTCGAGGACGGCTACCTGGGCGCCGCGCTCAGCCAGGAGGGCGGCGGTGGCCCGGCCGATGCCGGAGGCGCCGCCCGTCACCAGGGCTCTGATGCCCTCGAAGTCACTCATGCGGCCTGTCCCTTCTTCCGCTCGTCGAGGTCGGCGGCCCAGAACTGGCCGCCCGGGTAGGCGTAGCGCGCCAGTGACTCGGGCCGCATGGCGGCCGAGAAGCCCGGCGCGGTGGGTGCCGTGTAGTGACCTTCGCGGATGACCACCGGGTCGAGGAAGTGGTCGTGCAGGTGATCGACGTACTCGAGGACCCGGTCCTCGGTGGTTCCCGACAGGGCCACGTAGTCGAACATCGACAGGTGCTGGACGAGTTCGCACAGACCGACGCCGCCCGCGTGCGGGCAGACCGGCACGCCGGACTTGGCCGCGAGCAGCAGGACGGCCAGGTTCTCGGGGACGCCGCCGACGCGGGCCGCGTCGATCTGGACGACGTCGAGCGCACCGGCCTGGAGGAGCTGTTTGAACACGATCCGGTTGTGCACGTGTTCGCCGGTGGCGACCTTGACGGGGGCGACGGCCCGGCGGATCGCCGCGTGCCCGAGGATGTCGTCGGGGCTGGTCGGTTCCTCGATCCAGTACGGGTCGAACTCGGCGAGGGCCTTGGTCCAGCGGATCGCCTCACCGACGTCCCAGCGCTGGTTGGCGTCGATGGCCATGCGGATGTCCGGGCCGATGACCGAACGGGCCACGCGGCAGCGGCGGATGTCGTCGTCGAGGTCGGCGCCGACCTTGAGCTTGATCTGCCGGAAGCCGTCGGCGACCGCCTCGGCCGCGAGCCGGGTGAGCTTGTCGTCGCCGTAGCCGAGCCAGCCGGGCGAGGTGGTGTAGGCGGGGTATCCGCGCTCCAGGAGCCGGGCCGTGCGTTCCCCGGAGCCCTGTCTGCCGCGGCGCAGGAGGGTCAGGGCCTCCTCGGGGGTGAGGGCGTCGGTGAGGTAGCGGAAGTCGATCTGGCGCACCAGCCACTCGGGGTCGGCCTCGGCGAGCAGTCGCCACAGCGGCAGTCCGGCGCGTTTGGCGGCCAGGTCCCAGGCGGCGTTGACGACGGCGCCGATGGCCATGTGCATCACGCCCTTCTCGGGCCCGAGCCAGCGCAGTTGGCTGTCGCCGATCAGGTCACGGTTCAGGGTGGAGGGGTCGGCGCACAGGTCGTCGACGGAGCGGCCGAGCAGATGTCCGCGCAGCGCGTCGATCGCGGCGACCTGCACCTCGTTTCCCCGCCCGATGGTGAAGGCGAATCCGTGCCCCTCGTGTCCGTCGGCCGCGTCGGTGCGCAGGACGACGTAGGCCGCCGAGTAGTCGGGGTCCGGGTTCATCGCGTCGGAGCCGTCGAGCTCGCGCGAGGTGGGGAAGCGGATGTCGTGGGTGTCGACCGCGGTGATGCGGGCGGGCGTCGGGGACACGGAAGGCCTTTCGGTTCGGTTGCGGCGGCGGGGCGTCAGTCCTGTGCGCGGCCGGTGGCGGCCCGAGCTACCGGTCTTCCAGCGGATCCCCGCATACTTATCAGACCAATGGCGCCACCGAACACCCTGCTGCCTCACATTTCCGCTTTTTTGCTCCGGGGTGGTCCGACCACTGTGCTGGTTAGACTGCGCCGGAACGCCTGATCGGAGGAATGGCGTGGACGACGAGACAGCCCCGCAGAAGGGCACCGTGACGCAGCGCGCCATCGAGCGGATCAAGGCGATGATCGCCGAGGGCGGCCTGGAGCCGGGCCAGCGGCTGCCGACCGAACGGGACCTGGCCGCTCAGCTCGGCATCTCCCGCAGTTCGATGCGGGAGGGGATCCGCGCGCTCACGGTGATGGGCGTGCTGGAGGCCCGGCACGGGTCGGGCATCTACGTGTCACGGCTGGAGGCCGGCGACCTGCTGGAGACGTTCGGCGTCGTGGCGGATCTGTCGCGCGGTCCGCGCCTGGTGGAGCTGCTGGAGGTACGGCGGATCCTGGAGTCGACGGCGACGGCGCTGGCCGCCGCCCGGATCACGGTGGACCAGCTGGCCGAGGTCGAGAGGCACCTGGCGGCGATGAACGCCACGGACGATCCGGAGGAGATCCTCGCCCACGACCTGGCCTTCCACCGCGAGATCGCGGCGGCGGCGGGAAACGAGACGATGGCCGCGATCCTGGAGGGCCTGTCGTCGCGGACGTTCCGGGCCCGCGTCTGGCGCGGTTTCCAGGAGGAGGGCGCCTTCGCCCGCACCCGCCGCGAACACGCTGCCATCCACCGCGCCCTGGCCGCCCACGACCCCGAGGCGGCCCGCGCGGCGGCGGCCGCGCACGTGGGCGAGGTGGAGGAGTGGCTGCGCGCCCGGCTCGGGCCCTGAGGCCCGCGCAGCCCGAGCAGTCGTCGGCGAAGCCGCGGGAGACTGTGGAAGGCTTCCGGCGCATGGGGGACAAGTCGTGGGCGGACGTGGGGTTCCGGACGACGAGCGGCCCGGTGCGCGGCCGGCGGCAGGCCCACGGTGTCGTGGCCGTTCTCGGTGTCCCGTACGCCGCCGCGCCCTTCGGTCCCGGCCGTTTCCGCGAGCCGCGGCCCGTCGACGGCTGGACCGCGCCACGCGACTGCACGAGCTTCGGGCCCATCGCGCCGCAGTCGGCGGAACTTCCCGGCGCACCGGTGTGGCGCCCCGGGGACGAGGACGTGCTCACCCTGAACGTGTGGGTACCGCGGCGGGCCGGCGGGCCGCTGCCCGTGCTGTTCTGGATCCACGGCGGCGCGTACACCTTCGGATCCTCCGCCCAGCCCGACTTCGACGGCGGGGCGCTCGCTCGCGCCGGGACGGTCGTGGTCAGCTGCAACTACCGGGTCGGTTTCGAGGGCTTCGGCCATGTGCCGGGGTTCCCCGGCAACCGGGGACTGCTCGACCAGACGGCCGCGCTGCGCTGGGTCCGGGAGAACATCGCCGCGTTCGGCGGCGATCCCGGGAACGTCACGGTCGCCGGACATTCCGCCGGAGCGGGATCGGTGGTCTGCCTGATGGCCATGGAGCGGGCGCGAGGGCTGTTCCGCAGGGCCATCGCCCACAGCGTTCCGCACGCCTTCTTCAGCGTCGAGGTCGCCGCGGCGGTCACAGCCAGGATCGCGGCCGAGGCGGGGGTCGATCCGACCGGAGAGGGCCTGCTGTCGGCCGCGCCGCAGGACCTGGTGGCCGCTGCCGGCAGGGTCGCCGGGCAGTGCGCCGACCACCCCGTGACGGCGCTCCAGGCGTACGACCCGGTGGTGTTCCAGCCCGTCGTGGACGGCGACGTGCTGCCCCTGGATCCGCTCTCGGCGCTGGCGGCCGGCACCTCCCGCGACGTCGACCTGCTGGTCTGCCACACCCTGGAGGAGTACTGGTTCCTGCACGAGGTCGCAGGCGTGCGGGGAGTGGCCTCCGAGCGGGAACTGGCGGAGTTCGCCGAGGCCCTCCGGGTCCCCGCCCGGCTGCTCGACGGATACCGCGAGCTGATGCCCGGCGCCGCGGTGCTCGACCGCTACCTCGCGCTCTTCGGCGACGCGCGGTACGGCGAGTACGCCCGCCGGCTCGCGGAACAGCACGCGCGAGCCGGCGGCCGGGCCCATCTCTCCCGTTTCGCCCGCAGGCGGGTCACTCCGGGCGGCGAGGCCAGGCCCTGGCACACCGCCGACATCCCGTTCGCCTTCGGCAACCTGGACGCGGACGGCGCCGCGTTCCTCATCGGAGGCGTTCCCGACGAACAGGACCGGGCACTGTCCCGGCGCATGCTCGGCGCCTGGACCGGTTTCGCCGCCCGCGGTGACCCGGGCTGGGCCCCGGTCACCGCCGACGCCGCACCGGTGCGGGTCTGGGCCGTTCCGGAGGACCACCTGGCCGACGACGCCACCTGCGAAGTCCGCGCGCTGTGGCGTGGCGTCCCCTTCGACCTCCTGCGGCGGTGAGACGGGCTACTCGAACTGGCCGGGGCGATAGTCGCCGGCCGGCTGCTGGAGGATGACGTTCAGCCGGTTCGCGGCGTTCATGAAGGCGATCAGAGTCACCAGCGCCACGAGCTGGTCCTCGTCGTAGTGCTTGACGGCCCGCTCCCACACGTCGTCCGGGACCCCGCCGGCGCCGTCCGCGATGCGGGTGCCCTGCTCGGCCAGCTCCAGCGCGGCGCGCTCGGCCTCGGTGAACACGGTGGCTTCCCGCCAGCCCGCCACCAGATGGAGACGTACGGAGGACTCGCCCGCGGCGGCGGCATCCTTGGTGTGCATGTCGATGCAGACGGCGCACCCGTTGATCTGGCTCACCCGGAGCGAGACCAGCTCCCGGGTGGCGGCCGGCAGCGGCGAGTCGACGACCAGCCGCCCGAGGGAGGTGAACTGCTTGATGAGCTTGCCCGCACTCGGGAGGGCGAAGACGTCGAGACGCGCGCTCATGGTGAGCTCCTTCGTCGTTGTCGATGCTTACGCCCCTATGAGTCAGGGTCGGGTGCCCGATGTGACATCGAAGAATGTGACGTGCGTCTCCCCCCGCAGCGCGGCCTGGTCACGGGAGGTCCGCGCCGGCCGCCCAATTGGATCTCCCGAAGCTCCTGCCACGGCGCGGCAGATCCACCAGACTCGCTCTTGTCTCGTCAAGAAGGAAGGACCCCCGAGCATGGCGAACAGCGCGCTTCTGGTGATGGACGTCCAGCGGGACGTCGTGGCCATCGCCGGCGCCGATTCCGGATATCTGTCGCGCCTGCGCGGGGCGATCGACGGAGCCCGGGCGGCCGGCATCCCCGTGATCTACGTGATGATGGGGTTACGGCCGGGTGATCCGGAGGTCAGTCCCCGCAACAAGGTGATGGCCGGCGTCGTGCGGGCCGGTCTGTTCACCGAGGGCCGGCCCGGCACCGAGATCCATGACGACGTCGCGCCCCAGCAGGGCGACGTCGTGGTCACCAAGAGACGGGGGAGCGCCTTCTCGGGCAGCGACCTCGACCTGGTACTCAGGGCCCGGGACATCGACAGCCTCGTCCTCACCGGCATCGCCACCAGCGCTGTGGTGCTGTCCACCCTGTGGCACGCCGTCGACCTGGACTTCGGCCTCACCGTCCTGGCGGACGCCTGCCTCGACACCGACCCCGAGGTGCACCGGATGCTCGTCGAGAAGCTGTTCCCGCAGTGGGCGGATGTCGTCACGGTCGGGGACTGGCTCGAAGCCATCGCACCGCACTAGTGCCGCGGCAGGGCCGTGCACAGTCCTCCCCGCGTACCCGCCAGTAAGCCCGTCCCTCTCCGCGATTCCGAGGAGTCCCCGTGATGACCTGGACCGGCCGCACCGCCACCGAGATATCGGCCGCAGTCCGCGAGAAGCGGGTCACTCCCCGCGAGGTGGTGGCCGAGCACCTCGCGAGGATCGAACGGCTCGACGGCCGGATCGGGGCCTTTCGCACCGTGCGTGCCGAGGCGGCCCTCGCCGAGGCCGACGAGGTGGCCGCCCGCGGCGACTTCGCCGAACTGCCCCTGGCCGGGGTGCCCGTGGCCGTCAAGGACAACCTCGCGGTGCGCGGCGAATCCACCCGTGCCGGTTCGGCCGCCACCCCGGACACACCGGCCGAGACCGACCATGTGACGGTGGCCCGGCTCCGGGCGGCGGGCGCGGTGGTCGTGGGGCTGACGAACGTGCCGGAACTGTGCATCTTCGCCACCACGGACGGAGTGTTCGGCACCACCCGCAATCCCTGGGACCCGATCCGTACGGCGGGCGGTTCCTCGGGCGGCAGCGCCGCCGCCGTGGCCGCGGCGATGGTGCCGGTCGCCCTCGGCAACGACGGCATGGGCTCTTTGCGCATACCGGCCGCCAACTGCGGCCTGGTCACCATCAAACCGGGGCAGGGGGCCGTCCCCACGGGTGCCGGTGACAGCAACTGGTTCGGCATGTCGGAGAACGGGCCGCTCGCCACCACCGTCGAGGACGCCCGGCTGATGCTCTCCGTCCTCGCCGGTGACGAGCCCGCCCCGCCCGTCCGGCCCGGCTCCCTCAGAGTGGCCGTGTCACTGCGCAGCCCACTGGCGGGGGTCACCATCAGCCGGCCTTACGCGGCGGCCGCCCGGGAGGCGGCCGGAGTACTGATGAAGGCGGGCCATCAGGTCAGGCGCGCCGACCCTCCCTACCCGATGTCCCTCGCACTGACCTCACTGGTCCACTGGACGGCGGGCACCGCCGCGGACGCCCAGCACCTCGACCCCCGTCTGCTGACCCGGCGTACCCGGGTCCACGCGAGGCTCGGCCGGCCCTTCATCACCGCCGTGCGTTCCGCGGCCGGCCGGGAGCGACTGCGCGGACGGCTGGCCCCGTTCTTCGCCGAGTACGACGTACTGCTCACGCCCGCGCTGGCCCGGCGGTCCCCGAAGGCGGGACCTTGGCACGAGCGGGGCTGGCTGAGCAATCTGCTGGCGAACACGAACCACTCACCCATGACACCACCGTGGAACCTCACCGGCTGGCCCGCCATGTCGGTCCCCTGCGGAACTCTCCCGTCGGGCGCGCCCTGTGCCGTGCAACTGGTGGGGCGCCCCGGCTCGGAGTCACAACTCCTGGCGCTGGCCGAGCAGTTGGAGCAAGGAAATCCGTGGCCGCGTACGGCGCCGATGAACTAGAGTCGGGCGGGTGACTGCCGGGTCGGCCGTGGGCCATGCACGAGTGAGGCGCCCGGCCTCGGCGTGAGCGCGGCGGGGGTGACCCCGCCCGGGGCCCGCCGGGAGCCGGAGAGGGCGCGAGCCCCGCCTCCCGTCTCCGTGTCCTCATCCCCGTGCGCCACGACGGCGCTTCACCACGGACCCGAGACCCGGAGACGATTCACACTCATGTCCTACGCACAGCCCGTGCCCGAACTGCCCACCACCGTCGCCCACCTCAACCACACCGTCGTCCACGCCTCCCGTCGCCGGTTGTCGGCGGACTTCCTGGCGGCCGTCCTCGGGCTGGAGGTCGGCGCCCCCTTCGGGCCCTTCCTGCCCGTCGACCTCGGCAACGGCGTGACCCTCGACTACTACGAGAAGACCGACGAGCCGGTCCAGCCGCAGCACTACGCGTTCCTCGTGCCCGAGGAGCAGTTCGACACCATGATCGCCCGCCTGGAGGCGCTGGGCGTCACCTACTACGCCGACCCGCACCACACCGAGCCCGGCCGGGTCAACGACCTCTTCGGCGGACGCGGCGCCTACTTCGACGACCCGGACGGGCACAACATGGAGATCATGACGCGGCCGTACGTCCGCCCCTGACGGGCCTGCTCTACAGCGCCCGGTACATGATGTGCAGTCCCACGAGTCCGCGCCGGGGATGCTCGAACGCGTCGGGAACGGTGCCGAGGATCGCGAAGCCCAGGGACGTCCACAGTTTCACGGCCGGGTTGGTCTCGACGACGGCGTTGAACACCATGCCCCGATAGCCGGCGGCCCTGGCCTCGGTCAGGAGGTGTCCGGCGAGGGCACGGCCGTAGCCGCGGCCGCCCTGGTCGGGGTCGACCATGAAGCCGGCGTTGGCGATACGGGCGGCGGGCCCGCCGTAGTTGGGAGTGAGATAGGCGGAGGCGACGACCGTGCCGCCGTCGTCCTCGACGACATAGACGCGCTTCGCCGGATTCATCCAGAGGACCCGGGCCTCCTCCTCGGAGGTGCCCGGGTCCCATGCGTACGTCTCGCCCGCGGCGACGATGCGGCGCCAGAACGGCCAGATGCGCGGCCAGTCGTCCCCCGTCGCTTCCCTGATCAGCATGGACGCGAGTCTGGCACGCCCTGCGCTCGGCCCTCGCGCAGGGGGCGTCCGGTCAGTCCACGCTGGGCAGGATGTGCGGCTCGACGAGGTCCTCCTCGTAGCCCGCGAGGCGGATCGGGGCCGACCGGGCCCACACGTCGAGGCTGCCGAGCTCGTCGGACCGCCGGCCCTTGCGCTCGATGCGTTCCTTGGGGCGTTGCTCGCTCTTGGTCTTCTCCGGTGTCACCGCGCACTCCTTATGTGTCGGTCACCCTCGGGACGTGTGCGCCGGCCTGCTGCGCCTGACGCCCGCTCGGGGTCTGGTACCTCATGCAGTTCGGACGCGGTGGCGCCGGTAACTCGCGGGAGCGCGGGCAGTGGTGAACCGGCTCGTCCCATGACGGAACGTGGGTGTGGGTCCCGTTCTGCTGTCCGTCCGCCCCAGACTAACCAAATGAGCGGGCACCCGCTCGATGGGGCTGAAAACGAGCGGTAACAATCGCGCGACATCTGGTGTTCAACTGGGGTTTCCACGCCCCTTTGTCAGATAAGGCCCCGCTTTGTGGATCACCCGATCGGCGTATGCCCGTACCAGCGCTTTCGCGTCATGACATGCCGTCAGTCGAAGATCCCGAAGCGGTCGGCCACACCCGGCCGCACGACGCCGGCTCGCGGCCCCTACCACTTCCCCGGCGCGTAGTCCTTCAGGAATACCCCGTACACATCCTCGCCCGCTTCTCCGCGCACGATCGGGTCGTAGACCCGGGCCGCCCCGTCGACCAGGTCGAGCGGCGCGTGGAACCCGGCCTCGGCGAGCCGCAGCTTGTCGTAGTGCGGCCGCTCGTCCGTGATCCACCCCGTGTCGACCGAGGTCATCAGGATTCCGTCGGTCTGGAACATTTCCTGCGCGCTGGTCCGCGTCACCATGTTCATCGCGGCCTTCGCGGCGTTCGTGTTGGGGTGCCCCGCTCCCTTGTAGCCGCGCCCGAAGACGCCCTCCATCGCCGAGACGTTCACGACGTACGCGCGCCCGCTCTCCGCCTTCTTCGCGGCCGCCGCCATCGCCGGGCGCAACGCGCTGATCAGGATGAACGGTGACGTGTAGTTGCAGAGCTGCGTCTCCAGCAGTTCCACCGGGGAGATCTGGTCGATCGTCTGCACCCAGGTGTTGGACTCGACGACGTCGGGAACCAGGCCGCCCGCGTCGATCGCCGTACCGTCCAGATGCCGGGCCACGCTGGCGTTGCCCGCGACCAGCGCGAGGTCCGCGACCTTCTGGGCGTCGAGTCCGCTGGTACCGAGGGGCAGCGCGGCCAGCCCGTCGACCGCGCCGGAGTTGAACGCGCCGATGACGTGGTGGGCGGGCAGCTCACCCGCGGGCAGCGGGGCGCTCTCGCCCTCGACCAGGGCCGCGTAGGCGGACGGCAGCCGGCGCACGGTCTGGGTCGCGTTGTTGACGAGGATGTCGAGCGGGCCCGCCTCGGCGACCCGCTCCGCGAGGGCCACGGCCTGCGCCGGGTCGCGCAGGTCGATGCCGACGACCTCCAGGCGGTGGATCCAGTCCGCCGAGTCGTCCATCGCCTTGAAGCGGCGGATGGCGTCCTTGGGGAAGCGCGTGGTGATCGTGGTGTGCGCGCCGTCCCGCAGCAGCCGCAGCGCGATGTACATGCCGATCTTGGCCCGGCCGCCGGTGAGCAGGGCCCGCTTGCCGGCGAGGTCCGCGCGGGCGTCGCGCTTGGAGCGGTTCACCTGTGCGCAGTCCGGACAGAGCTGGTGGTAGAAGTAGTCGACTTCCACGTACCGGGTCTTGCAGGTGTAGCAGGAGCGCGGACGCTGGAGTATCCCCGCGATCCTGCCCTCCTGCGTGTTCGACGACGGCAGCAGGCCCTCGGTCTCGTCGTCGATGCGCTGGGCCGAGCCGGTCGCGGTGGCTTCCGTGACCGCCTTGTCGTGGGCGGTCTTGGCGGCCCGGCGCTCCTGGCGGCGGCGCTGCTTGACCGTGCGGTAGACGCCCGCGGTGGCCCGGCGCACCGCGATGGCGTCCGGGTGGTCGATCTCCAGCTTGTCGAGTTCCTCGAGCACGCTGAGGCAGACCGCCAGGCGCTCCGGGTCGATGCCGGGTCCGTACGAGAGCCCGCTCGCCTCGTCC
Organism: Streptomyces djakartensis; assembly: GCF_014651075.1. GTDB lineage: Bacteria > Actinomycetota > Actinomycetes > Streptomycetales > Streptomycetaceae > Streptomyces > Streptomyces djakartensis. Next base: position 269,751 of record NZ_BMWE01000002.1, read on the forward strand.
ATGGCCTGCGGGCCGTCCTCTGTCACCGTCATCGCCGCTGTCGTTCCCTGCTCTGCCGTCGCGGGGCGCCCGTCGCGCCCGCCTTTCGAACGGCGGATTTTACTTCAGCGCCGGGCCGCACCGCCAAACCCGCTCTGTTCAGGACCGGCAGGCCGTGCTGAGCGTCCGCACCTCCTCCGAGAAGGCCGCGGCGAGCCGGTCGAGGTCCGGCACGGCCCTGCCGTCGGCCACCAGGCCGTAGTGGACGCTTCCGCGGTACGTCGAGACCGCCACGGCCAGCGAGTGGCCGGGGGCCAGCGGGGCGAACGGGAAGACGGCGGTGAGCGGGTCGCCGCCGAGCTTCAGGCCGAGACTGGGCAGGGGCACGCTGGTGACCAGGATGTCGAACCAGAGCCGGGCCGCCTGGCCGACCAGGGGCCCGCCGAACCGGTGGCCGAGCGCCGGGACGTGGTCGGCGAGCAGCGCGACGGCGCCCGCGCCCCGGTTGGGGCCGGCGTCCTTGTTGCGGTCCATGGCGGTGCGGACCGCGGCGAGGCGGGCCAGCGGATCCGCATCGTCCACCGGAAGCCGTATCAGGTAGCCGGAGAGCCGGTTGCCCTGCGGGTAGGCGGTGCGCGGGCGGCGCTTGGAGACCGGGATGAGGGCGCGGGGCGCGACGCTCTCGACGGCGTCGCCGCGCTCGTCGAGCCAACGGCGCAGGGCGCCCGCGACGATGGCGATCAGGACATCGTTGACGGTTCCGCCGACGGCCTTGCGGACATGGTGCACGTCGTCGAGGTCGAGGAGCACTCCGGCGGTGCGGCGGGTGCCGCTCGGCTCGCAGGTGAGCGCGGGGGTGGAGCGGACGTCGAGGGAGGAGCGGGCCACGGAGGCGCCGATGTCCAGGGCCCGGCTCACGTCGGACAGGGCGCCGCGCAGCAGACCGGGGAGGTCGCGCACGTCCGGCAGCAGGGGGCGCGGGGTCTCAGCGGGGCGTGGCCGGGGCGCCGGCATGTCCATGGGGTCCATGATCCCCGCGGCGAGGGTCAGCGCCCGCAGCCCGTCGGCCAGGGCGTGGTGGAACTTGAACAGCACCGCGTAGGAGGTGCCGTCCTCACCCGGCAGGACATGGGCCTCCCACGGTGGCCGTCCGCGCTCCAGCGGACGCCCCATGAGCCGGCCCGCCACCGCGTGGAAGTCGGCGGCCGGGGCGTGCAGCCGCACGTGGTCCAGCGGGTCGAAGTGCGGGTCGGGTTCGCGGGCCGCGCCACCGAAGGCCAGCGGCCGCCGCAGTGCGGAGGGCAGGGGCTGCCACACGTCGCGGATCCGCATGCGCAGTCCGGGCACGCCCGCGGCGCGGGCCGCCAGCAGGTCCGCCGCGTGGGCACCCGCGGCGGGCGAGCCGGCGGTGAAGAGCCCGAGCGCGCCGAGGTGCATCGGGTGTTCCGCGGACTCGATGTTCCAGAACGCCAGGTCGAGTGGAGCGAGCAGGTCAGCAGTCAAGGGCTTGCCTCGCGTCGACGACGGGTGGGCCAGCAGTCAAGCGCCCCCAGCCGATTACGGTCAAGTACGATCACGCTACATACAGTTAACAACAGATTAAGTCCCGCCCCGGAGACAGGGGTGGGACTTATGGTGCATCCGCGGTCAGTCCAACACAGGTTGCGGCGCCGGGCATCTCCGTGGGAGTCACCCGGGAGGCGTCACGGACCGGTGCCCGGCCCGCCGGTTTCAGCTGACCAGCTGGCCCTTTCCCAGGGCGATGACCCCGCCCTTGGAGACGGTGTACAGCTCGGCGTCCCGCTCCGGGTTGACGCCGATCGTCGCACCAGGCGGCACCTCGACGTTCTTGTCGAGGACCGCGCCGCGCACCACCGCACCCCGGCCGATGTGCACGTTGTCGTGCAGCACCGAGCCCTGCACCACGGCCCCCGGGTCCACCACGACACCGGGCGACAGCACCGAACGTGTGACCTGCCCGCGGACCAGGCAGCCCGCGCTGATGATGGACTCGCTGGCGATGCCGCCGGCGTTGAAGCGGGCCGGCGAGAGCTGGTACGAGTGCGTGTAGACGGGCCAGCTGCGGTTGTACAGGTTGAAGGCGGGGCGCTCGGCGATCAGGTCCATGTGCGCCTCGTAGTACGCGTCCAGCGTGCCGACGTCGCGCCAGTAGCCCTGGTCGCGGGTGGTCTCGCCGGGCACGTGGTTGGCGCTGAAGTCGTACAGCGCGGCCTCGCCCCGCTCGGTGAGCTGGGGCAGGATCGAGCCGCCCATGTCGTGCACGGACGACTCGTCCTCGGCGTCCCGCTTGAGCGCCTCGATGAGGGCCTTGGTGGTGAAGATGTAGTTGCCCATCGAGGCGAAGACGCAGCTCGGGTCGTCCGCGAGACCCGGCGGGTCGGCCGGCTTCTCCAGGAAGCGCTCCACGGTCTGGCCGTCCGAGCCCGGCGTGATCACCCCGAAGGACGAGGACTCGGTGCGCGGCACCCGGATGCCGGCCACCGTCACGCCCGCGCCGCTCTCGATGTGCTGGGCGAGCATCTGGCGGGGGTCCATGCGGTAGACGTGGTCGGCGCCGAACACGGCGACGTACTCGGGGCGCTCGTCGTAGATCAGGTTCAGGGACTGCAGGATCGCGTCGGCGCTGCCCAGGTACCAGCGGGGGCCGAGGCGCTGCTGGGCCGGGACGGGCGTGACGTAGTTGCCCAGCAGGTTGGACATCCGCCAGGTCGTGGTGATGTGCCGGTCCAGCGAGTGCGACTTGTACTGCGTCAGGACGCAGATGCGCAGGATGTCCCCGTTGACGAGGTTGGACAGGACGAAGTCGACCAGGCGGTACGTACCGCCGAAGGTGACGGCTGGTTTCGCGCGGTCCGCGGTCAGGGGCATCAGCCGCTTGCCCTCGCCGCCCGCCAGTACGATCCCCAGGATCGAAGGACCACCACGCATGGCCGCTCCCCTCACGCCGATTTTCCGATGCCTGCCCGAGAGCAGGACCCGCTAAGCCTGTTTGACGATCTCCTCGTAGAGCAGGGCCGTGCGGCGGGCCACCGCGTCCCAGCCGAACTCGCCGACCGCGCGTTCCCGCCCCGCCTCACCCATCCGCCGGGCGGCCACCGGGTCGGCCAGGACGGTGTCGACGGCCCGGGCGAGACCGGCCTCGAAGCCGTCGCCGGGCCGGACCAGCAGGCCCGTCCGGCCGTCGTCCACGACCTCGGGGATACCGCCGACCGCCGAGGCCACCACGGGAGTGCCGCAGGCCATGGCCTCCAGGTTCACGATGCCGAGCGGCTCGTAAACCGACGGGCAGACGAACAGGGCGGCGTGGGTGAGGAGCTGGATCACCTCCCGGCGCGGCAGCATCTTCGGAATCCAGTACACGCCGTCGCGGACCCGGCTCAGCTCCCCGAACAGCTCGCGGAACTCCTGGTCGATCTCCGGAGTGTCCGGCGCGCCCGCGCACAGCACGACCTGCGCGGCCGGGTCGATGTCACGCACCGCGCGCAGCAGATGGGGCACGCCCTTCTGGCGGGTGATGCGGCCGACGAACAGCACGTAGGGGCGGGAGCGGTCGAGACCGATCCGGTCCAGGGCGCCGGTGCCGTGGTCGGGCCGGTACAGGCTGGTGTCGATGCCGTTGTGCACGACGTGGACACGCTCCGGGGCCAGCGCGGGGTAGCAGCCGAGGATGTCCTCACGCATGGCCGAGGACACGGCGATCACCGCGTCGGCGGACTCGATCGCGGTGCGTTCGGCCCAGCTGGACAGCTCGTAGCCGCCGCCGAGCTGCTCGGCCTTCCAGGGGCGCAGGGGCTCCAGGGAGTGGGCGGTCATCACGTGCGGGATGCCGTACAGCAGCTTGGCGAGGTGGCCGCCGAGGTTGGCGTACCAGGTGTGGGAGTGGACCAGTTCGCGGCCCTCGAGGGTGGCGGCCATGGCGAGGTCGACGGAGAAGGTGCGCAGCGCGTCGTTGGCGCCGTCGAGCGTGGACCAGGGCCGGTGGCGGCGCACGCCGTCGGCACGGCCCTCGCCCCAGCAGTGCACGTCGAGGTCGACCAGTGCCCTCAGCTCCCGGGCGAGGAACTCCACGTGGACGCCGGCACCGCCGTACACGTCCGGCGGGTACTCCCGGGTCAGCAGTCCCACTCGCACCCGCAACTCCCTGCTCTCAGCCGCCGTTCCCTTTCATGGTCACCCAGATGTGGCGCGTGGGGAAGAGCGGGGCGCGCTCGGGAAGCAACAGTCGCCGCAGACGCCACCGCCCGGCACGCGGTAGTACAGACAGCAGCTGCGGCGCCGGAAGCCGGTACCGGTGAGAGTTCCGGAGCCGGCGAGCAGGGGGTGGGCGAGGAGTTCCGCGGCCAGGTCACGCGCCCGGGCCGCGGGGTCCGTACGGCCGTGCCGCCGGGCCCAGCGCTCCAGCTCACGGGCGGCGCCCGCCAGCGCGGAGGCGGCGTTGCCTCGCAGCAGTCCGGGGGCGAGGCGGTGACGGACGCGCAGGGCCGCCGACAGCGGTTCGAGGTGGCCGTGCAGGACCACGTCCGCGAGGGTCGGCGCGTCCCCGGGCAGCGGCCGTACGTCCGGCAGCCACAGGTCGTCGGGGGCGGCTGCGTCGGCGTCCCAGTGCAGCAGCCGGGCGTCGAGGTCGGGGAGACGGCCGTACAGCGTGGCGCAGCCCAAGGCCACGGACCACAGGCGGGCCGCGAGACCCTGGTGGGCCACCGACGCGGCGACGCGCGACTCGCGGGTGTGCAGGGCGCTCGCGACCTTGTGGACGCGGAATGTCAGAGGATTTCCGCCTTTGTCCGGTGACGCGTCGGCGTACGTCTGTGCCAGAGTGGGAAGAGGCCCGGCTGCCGCTCCTCCCGTGCGCAAGCCGAAGAAGGCGCCGAGCGGGCGGAGCGCGACGAGGTCGGGGTCGAGGTTCACGAAGAGCAGTAGTACCAAGACCCCTGAGGGATGCGGCCTGGTGACCCCCGACCGGCGTCGCCCACCCTGGGGATGACGGGGTTCCCCTCGTACTCCATCGGCAGTAGGACCCAATGAGTGCTCAGGGACGACGACGGGAAGACCTGGACACGGCAGGGTGTTGGTCATGAAAGCCGACCATTCGCCGCGCCGGGCCGAACGCCCCCGCCTGCCGCAGAGGAGCAGCCGATGAGCGCCCTCGCGTTGTCCGTTCTGCTGTCCCTCGTCTCCGCGGTCGCCTACGCGGGCGGGGCGATCGTGCAGGAGCGGGTGGCGGAGTCCTCGCCGGGCGAGCAGTACGCGCCGCTGAGCCGGCCGGGCTGGTGGGCGGCGGTCGCGCTGAACGGCCTGGGCGGGCTGCTGCACGTGGTGGCGCTGGCGTACGGCCCGCTCAGCCTGGTGCAGCCGCTCGGCGCGCTGACCATCGTGGTCGCCCTGCCGATGGCGGCCCTGTTCGTCGGCCGCAGGGCCGGCGCCACGGCCTGGCGGGGCGCGATCATGGCGACGGTCGGCCTCGCCGGTCTGCTGTCCCTGGTCGCCGCGTCCGGCGCGCGGTCGCTGGACACGGCGCAGCGGGTGGCCCTGGCTCTCGTCACCGCCGGTGCGGTCGTGGCGCTGATGATCGCCGCCCGGGCCGCGCACCGGCACCCGGCGGTCCGCAGCATGCTGCTGGCGACCGCCTCCGGTATCGCTTTCGGCATGTCCTCGGTGTTCACCAAGACCGTCGCGGTCGACTGGACCGGCGGTGTGTCGGCGGCTGACGCACCGTCCCTCACGGTCATCGGTGTCCTGGCCACGGCCGGCATGCTGCTGTCGCAGGCCGCCTACCGGGGCGCCGGCCTCGCGGCGCCGCTGGCCACACTGACGGTCGTGAACCCGGTGGTCGCGGCCGCCGTCGGCATCACCATGTTCGGCGAGACCTTCCGCTACGGCACGACGGGCACGGTGCTCGCCCTGAGCTGCGGAGTGGTGGCGGCGGGCGGTCTGATCCTGCTGACGACGGAGCGTCTGGCGCAGGCCCGGCCGGAGCGGGCCGGAACGGGGCTGGTGGCTTCCGGGACCGGGCCGGCTCGGGCCGGGACGGGGCTCGCGGACACGGATCTGGCGGCGCTCAGCTTCCTGCCCGGGCCTGCGGAGGCCGGGGGCCTGGCCGGCGGTGAGCCGCGCGGCACGGTGGAGGTGCTGTCCGGCGGCCCGGCCGGGCCGGTGGGCGCCTCATGGGCGACCTCGGGTGCCTCGCCCGGCGTTCCCGGCCCGGGCGGTTCGTCCGGCGTTCCCGGCCCGGGCGGTTCGTCCGGCGGGCCGGTGGGGGCGCCAGGCATCGTGGGTGCGCCGCTCGTCGCCGTGGGCGCACCGCTCCTCGCCGTGGCCGCGCTGCCCGATGCGCCGGGCGGCGGAGCGGCGACTGGGACCGGCGACCGCGGCGGAGCCGGACCGGCACGGGCCGGGGACGCACCGGTATCCGGCCCCCGACCCCTGGCCGCCGATGCCGCCGATGCGCCCGAGGCCGGCCCGGACGTCCCCTACATGCCCCTCTTCGGGGTGCCGTACGTCTCCCTGCCCACCGTCGACCGGCACCGCGCGCGCGTCAGATCCTGACCCCGCCGGCCCTCAGATACGCGATCGGGTCGACATCCGTCCCGAAACCGGGCCCCGTCCGCACCTCGAAGTGCAGATGCGGGCCCGAGCTGTTTCCCGTGGAGCCGGAGCGGCCGATGCGCTGGCCGGCGCTGACCGGCTGCCCGTCCCGCACGGAGATCGCCGAGAGATGGGCGTACTGGCTGTAGCGGCCGTCGCCGTGCCGGACCACGACCTGGTAGCCGAACGAGCCGCCCCAGCCGGCACTGACGACGGTGCCCGCCGCGACCGACTTGACGGTCGTGCCCGTCGGCACCGGGAAGTCGACGCCCGTGTGGTAGCCCTGCGACCAGGCCGAGCCCGCCTTGCGGTAGGGCGTGCCCAGGGACGCGCTGACCGGGGCGACGACGCCCTGCCGGGACGTCGTGGATCGTGCCGCGCGGTCCTTGCTCTCGCTCTTCGAACGCTCCTCGCGCTCCTTCTTCGACCGCTCCTTGGCGCGCTCCCCGGTGCGATCCGAAGCCGGTTTCCTCCTCGACGGCTCGGCCGACGGGGCGCGCTCGGGCGCCGGACGCGTCTTCGTGGCGCCCTCGCCGCGCAGCGCGAGTCGCTGGCCGGGCACGATCAGGTCGGGGTCGGCTCCGATGGCGGCGCGGTTGGCGGTGTACAGGCTCCGCCAGCCGCCCCGCACGTCTCGTTCCTCCGCGATGCCGGACAGCGTGTCGCCGCGGACCACGGTGTACATCTGGGCGCTGCCCGCCCGGGACTGCGGTGTGCTCTGCGGCCGCACGTCCTCGATGGAGGTCCTGGCGCTCTTCCTCTCGTCCTGCTTCGTCCTCCCGGCCGCCGGCCGGACGCCGGGCCCGGCATCGCCCCGGGTCAGTCCGGCCCGGCCCGAGCACACCGGCCAGGCGCCCGGGCCCTGCCCGTCGAGTACCTTCTCGGCCACCGCGATCTGCTGGTGCTTGGTGGCCAGGTCGGCGCGGGCCGCGTAGGCCCGGCCGCCGTAGGCCTCCCAGGTGGACTGGGTGAACTGCAGCCCGCCGTAGAAGCCGTTGCCGGAGTTGATGTCCCAGTTGTTGCTCGACTCGCAGGCGGCGACCTTGTTCCAGGTGTCCACGTCGGCCGCCTGAGCGGTGCCTGCGCCCATCAACGGGAGCGCCATGCCCGCACCACCCGCCGTGACGGTGAGTGAAGCGCGGTTGATCCTGTTCGGCTGATACCGGCGATGCCGGCCGCGTACGGCCATCGAGAGCCCCCTAGGCATGCGTCAGGAGGGGCAAAAGTAAGCGCTGCGAACCGGCCACGACAAGGCGGCTATCGGCCGCCCGGTTGCCCAAATGGCCGGTAACAGGCCCCTGTTGCGCGACGTGTGCCACGGCTCTGCATCGTGTACGCCACGCGGTGCGCGGGTGCGGCGCGCGCGGGGACGCGTACGGCCGCTGAGTGCCAGGGGGGCTCTCGTGCGTATGTGCCTGCGCGACGTCGTGCGACCCGCGCGTGCGGACGAAGTAGCGGCACGTCAGGATGGTCGGCGGGGCATGCTTGTGGGGCCCCACCGGCAGCACCGGTACCAAGGTATTTAGGAGCCAACCGTATGAGCAGTACAGCGCAGATCGGCGTCACGGGTCTCGCGGTCATGGGCCGCAACCTCGCCCGCAACTTCGCCCGCAACGGCTACACGGTGGCGGTGCACAACCGGACGCCCGCGCGCACGCACGCCCTGGTCGAGGAGTTCGGCGGCGAGGGGAAGTTCGTCGCGTGCGAGAGCGCCAAGGAGTTCGTGGCCGCGCTGGAGCGGCCGCGGCGGCTGGTCGTGATGGTGAAGGCCGGTGAGCCGACGGACGCGGTGATCCAGGAGTTCGCCCCGCTGCTGGAGCCCGGCGACATGATCATCGATGGCGGCAACGCGCACTTCGCCGACACACGCCGCCGGGAGCGCGAGCTGCGCGAGCAGGGCATCCACTTCGTCGGCATGGGTGTCTCGGGCGGCGAGGAGGGCGCGCTGAACGGGCCGAGCATCATGCCCGGCGGCCCGAGGGAGTCCTACGACTCGCTGGGTCCCATGCTGGAGAAGATCTCGGCGAAGGCGGCCGACGGTTCGCCGTGCGTCTCGCACGTCGGACCGGACGGTGCCGGGCACTTCGTGAAGATGGTGCACAACGGCATCGAGTACGCCGACATGCAGCTCATCGGTGAGGCCTACCAGCTGCTGCGGGACGTCGCCGGCTACTCCCCCGCCCAGATCGCGGAGATCTTCCGCACCTGGAACCGGGGCCGCCTCGACTCCTACCTCATCGAGATCACGGCCGAGGTGCTGTCGCACGTGGACGCGGCGACGGGCAAGCCGTTCGTGGACGTGGTGGTGGACCAGGCCGAGCAGAAGGGCACCGGCCGCTGGACCGTGCAGATCGCGCTCGACCTGGGTGTGCCGGTGTCCGGCATCGCCGAGGCGGTCTTCGCGCGGTCGCTGTCCGGGCACGCCGGGCTCCGGGAGGCCTCGCGCGGCCTGGCCGGCCCGCAGGCGAAGCCGCTGAGCGAGGCGGAGGCCGGAGCCTTCGCCGACCGGGTGGAGCAGGCGCTGTACGCGTCGAAGATCGTGTCGTACACGCAGGGCTTCCACGAGATCGACGCGGCCCGCGGTGAGTACGGCTGGGACATCGACCTGGGTGCCGTCTCCGCGCTGTGGCGCGGCGGCTGCATCATCCGGGCGGCCTTCCTGGACCGGATCCGCGCCGCCTACGACGCCCGGCCGGACCTGCCGAGCCTGCTGTCGGACGAGACGTTCGCGCAGGAGATCGCCCAGGCCCAGGACGACTGGCGCGAGGTGCTGGTCGCCGCGACGCGTCAGGGCGTGCCGACGCCGGGCTTCGCGGCGGCCCTCGCCTACTACGACGCGCTGCGTGCGGAGCGGCTGCCGGCGGCGCTGACGCAGGGGCAGCGGGACTACTTCGGTGCGCACACCTACCGGCGGGTGGACCGGGACGGGTCGTTCCACACGCTGTGGGGCGGGGACCGGTCGGAGGTCTCCGCGTAGCGCTCCGCGCCGACGGACCCGATACGGGGCCGGTGGACAGCCGCTTCGGCTGTCCACCGGCCCCGTTGCCGTGCGCTCGCTTCAGGAAAGCGGCGGGCCCGGCTCGGGGTTCGGTACGGGTTCCGGCCCCGGGGGGATGGGCGACGGGTCGGGGCCGGGCACGGGGTCCGGCCCGGGGGGCGCCGGCGGTGTCGGACCCGGTGGCGGGGTCGGGGACGGGGGCGGCGGCGTCGGCTCGGGGCCCGGCGGGGGCTGCGGGTTCGGCACCGGGTCCGGGTGCGGATCCGGGTGCTGGGGATCCGGGCCCGGTGTCGGTGCCGGCGGCACGGGGTCGGGATAGGGGTTGGTCATCAGGTCCTCCAGCCAGTCGGTCGACTCCGGCTCTGGACTACTCCCCCGCCTACCCGGCACCCGCGTCCCCAGTCACCCCGGTGCGGGACGGGAACGGGTCCAGGTGGGGGTGTCCGGGGCAGGAGCGCGCGTCCCGACCGACGACCGGCATCCACCGGCACCGCCCGGCCCCACCGGCACCGGGCGGCGCGCGCCCTGGCACGAGACGGCCGATGCCGGTGGATGCCGGTGGATGCCGGTCGTCGGTCAGAAGCGGCCCGGATGCGCTGCCAGCCACTCCTTCGCCGCGGCCGACAGGTCCTGGCCGGCCGGTGGAGCCTCCTCGGGGTGGCGTTCCGCCCACTTCGCGACGTACGGGCACAGGGGAACCACCGCGCTGTCCTCGCGCCCGGCGATGCCGTACAACTCGCGCGCCAGCGCGCCCGCGACGCCCTTGCCCTCGTGGGCCGGCTCGACGATCGTGTGGACGGGCACGATCGCGCGCCCGGGGCTGTCGAGGACGAAGTACTCGACGCGGCCGATCACTTCACCGTCCGCCACCGCCTCCAGGCGGCCCGCCGCCCGGTCGTCACGAATCTCCGGGGCGCTCATGGACACGCTCCTGCTCCTCTGCGTGGATCGCCGGTCAGGCCCTGGCGGCCTGCGGGCTGCGCTGCTGGTCCGAGCCCGGCACCGGCTCGGACGGGTCGGTGCCCAGGTCCACGATCCGGTTGTCGTGGTCCACGTGCACGACCCGGGGAACGAGTGCCCGCGCCTCGGCGTCCGTCACCTGGGCGTAGCTGATGATGATCACCAGATCGCCGGGGTGGACGAGATGGGCGGCGGCCCCGTTGATCCCGACCACACCGGACCCGCGCTCGCCCTCGATGACGTACGTCTCCAGCCGCGCGCCGTTGGTGATGTCCACGATGTGCACGAGTTCACCGGGCAGCAGGTTGGCGGCGTCGAGCAGGTCGGCGTCGATGGTCACCGATCCCACGTAGTGCAGGTCGGCCTGGGTGACGGTGGCGCGGTGGATCTTGGACTTGAAGAGAGTACGCAGCACTTTGGACTCCTGGAAGACGGCTCCCTGCCAGCTTTCTGCAGGTCAAGGGCGGTCCTCACTGTACACCGGCACCCCTCGGACTCGAAGATGCCGAGGAACATCGACTTCACTCGGGCAAGAAGGCTCCTCACCTGCACTTTCCGTGCGAACCACGCTGATGCGGTCTGGCGGCAGGCACGGATGCTGGCTGCGCCAGGCGAGACGGTCTACCGGCTGCATGGCCACCAGTTCCCCATCGAGGACGAGGGAGGCCCCGCGCAACCGGACGGCGAGACGTACCGCCTTCCGTAAGCACCTGTCAGGGTCTCTGCTGACCATGCACAACGAGCACGACAAGTAGCGGATCCGGCCGTGTGAAGGAGCGCAGAAGGCCACGCTCCACTGCGGGGTATCGCTCGACTGCCCTGCACATCCGCCGTGCCGGGTGGCCACCCATCGTGGACGGCTCCGGGTTACAACTACTGGCTACTCCGCCTCCTCTCGTTGCAACGGCGGTAGAGGCGGGATGGGCGCGATGTCCGCCTCTCAGGCGTTCTCGTCATGGATCCGCGCGCCCAGATCCTCCGCCCACTCCAGTGCCCACGTCTTGAGTTCGTCGATCTGGCGGGAGGTGAGCCCATACGCGGTGTAGTCCTCATCCTCGTACCAGTCCGCGCCAATGAGCCTGTCCCGGAGGTCCTCAAGGCTGAACTCGTCGTGGGCACGACGGCGGCCCAGGGATTCGAGGTCGGCGGTGGAGCGGTGGCGGGAGGCAGCCTGGACGTCGATGAGGTCGCGGACGGTACCGCGGTCGGCGAGGGCACGGACCTTGGTGCCGATCACGTCATCGAGGGAAAGAACAGGGCCGTAGGGGGTCTGAGCGGGAGGGGCCCAGAACGCCTCCTTGAGGACGTCGACCTCGCACTCCTCGCCGGTGTCCGGATCGGTGACGAGGAAACGGCCGCTGAGCGGATCGGTCTGGACGTGCGTGGTCCGCCATCCGCGCGCGCTGAGACCTGCTGTGAGTGAGGCGACGATCTCCTGCATCGGAGCGGGATTCTCGGTGGCGACGTCGAGGTCGCGGCTGAAGCGTTCGACCAGGCCGTGGGCCTGCACGGCGTATCCGCCGGTGAGGACCAGAGGGTAGGGGGAGCCGAGGTCGAGGATGTCGGCGAGGAGACGCTCGTGGAGCGGAGTGAGCTTCACGCGGCGGTCGTGTCGGCCGGAGCGGTGCGGAGCAGCTCAGGGAAGGCGTCCTCCCAGACCTCGCGGATGTAGGGACTAACCAAGCGCCGCAGCACGGGCCACTGCTCGATGAGCAGCCGGTGGTGCAGGAGGGCCACCAGGTCCTCACTCAGTCCTTCGGCGAGGACAGTCCGGTAGAGCGTCATGCGGGACTTCGGACGGTCCAGGCTGTAGCTCGTCCGCCCGGACCAGACGATGTGGAGCGGCAGGTCCACGGTGCCCTCGACGGGGCCGGCCAGCTCCTGCAAACGCTCGGGCAATCGGCTGCGGTAGCGGTCCCGCAGCACCTCGGCGCGGGGAGCGGTGATCGTCGGGTCCATGCATCCAGTATCGCTGCTGGGAGGCGGCGGCATGGCGGATACGGGGCTCTTCTGCCGTACGTACGGGTCGGGCGCCGCCCGCCCCTCCCTCGGACGCTCATCATGACCTACCCGTACAGCCCCAGGTGGCGTAGCAACCGGCTGCCCTGCCGACCTAGGACCAGCCCCGCTCGCGAGCGCGGGTGATCGTGGCACAGCAGGTCACGCAGAGGACCGCCGCGATGGAGTCGGCTGCGGCTTCCGTCTCGGCGTCGGGAATGACGACGGTCCCGAGGAGGCCCATGGAGCGGGCGCAGTGGACGAGAGGGCACCCGGCGGGCGACGGTCAGGGCATCCCGCTCGCGGTGTCGCTCACCGGCGGTAACCGTGGGCGACGTCACCCAGTTGCCGCCTCTGCTCGACAAGATCCCGCGGGTAGCGGGACCGGTCGGCCGCCCGCGCCGACGGCCTGATGTCCTGCTCGCGGACCGCGGCTACGACCATGACAAGTACCGCCGTCTTGTGCGGGCTCTCGGCATCACACCGGTGATCGCCGAGCGGGGCGAGGACCACGGCAGTGGACTGGACGTCTTCCGGTGGGTGGTCGAGCGCACGATCGCCTCCCTTTTCGGAGCGACTTCCAGATAGTCCGTTTCTCCGGTCCTCCCTGCCGCGCATGTCGCGTTCCCATGTCGGAGAAGGAAACGGGAAACAGCATCGATCGTCTTGTCCGCCCCGGCCAGACTGCCGCACGCTACGTGCAGCGCCGACTCGGCCGATGGCGGGAGGGGTTGGAGGTTTCCGTGCCACAGCCGTCCACCGGGTTCGGCGAGGAGTTGAGGAAGCGGCGTCTGGAGGCAGGGCTCAGCCTCACCGCCCTGTCCGGCTCCGTGCACTACAGCAAGGCGCAGTTGAGCAAGGTGGAGCGGGGCCTGAAGGCCCCCAGCCGTGACCTCGCCCGCCTGTGTGACGCCGCCCTTGGAGCCGGCGGGACCCTGCTGTCCCTGCTCGCACCAGAGACCACCGACCCGCCCGTCGATCCGGCGCCGGGCTTTGTCCACGAGGAGGACTGGATCATGCAGTTGTCGCCGGACGGCCCGAACACCTTCCAGCCCTTGAGTCGACGGGATGCCATAGGCGCCGGTGCCGCTTCGCTGATGGCGTGGCGGTCCGACAGCGCGGGCCCGGCCTCGCCGGACGCGGGCGCGGAAATGGTGGAAGCCTCCCGCTCGCTGTTCACCCACTACCGCAGACTCGGCCAGACGGTGCCGCCCGGTCTACTCCTGCCCGTTCTGATCGCACAGACCCACACCCTGCGGGAACTGTCCGCCCACTGTGACAGCGGCACCCGTCGCCACCTGCTGGCCCTTGGCTCCCGGTACGCCGAATACGTCGGCTGGCTGGTGCAGGAGACCGGGGACGAGCGGGCGGCTCTGTGGTGGACTCAGCGCGCGGTCGATCTGGCGGCCGCCGGCGGCGATCGGGCACTGGCGGGTTACGCGCTGGTCCGCCGGGCCCTGATCACGCTGTACCGGGACGACGCCGAGCAGACAGTCGCTCTGGCCCGTCGCGCGCAGAGCAGGGTTTTGCCCCCGCGGATACGCGGGCTCGCTGCACAGCGCGAAGCCCAGGGCCACGCCCTGTCGGGTGACCGCCGGGCCTGTCTGGACGCGCTGGACCGCGCGCGTGCGCTTCTTTCTCTTCAGGACGAAGGGACCGACGAGCCGGTGATCGGCACCATGCACCTTCCCGATCCGGTCGGCATGGTCACCGGCTGGTGCCTGGTCGATCTCGGGCAGCCGCGGGAGGCGAGCGAGGAACTGGACCGACAACTCGCCCTGGTCGGCGGGGACGCGGTTCGCACCCAGGTCAGGTACGGCGTCCGCCGCGCACTCGCCTACGCGTCGGCCGGCGAGATCGACCACGCCTGCGACCTGGCGGCGCCCCTGCTCGACGGAGTGGAGGCCGTGGGTTCCGCGACGGTCACGACCGACCTGAGACGGCTCGCCCGCGCCCTGGCGCGCCACGCGAACCATTCCTCCGTACGCCGGCTGGGACCGCGACTCGGCACGTTGTCGCGCCCCTCCACCATCTGAAGGAGTCACTGGCATGCCCCACGTATTCATCAACTACCGCACCGGCGACGGCGAGCGGACCGCGGCCCTCCTCGACCAGGAGCTGTCACGTCGCTTCGGCCAGGACCGCGTCTTCCGCGCGTCCAGGTCCATCACCCCAGGGGAGGCCTACCCCGAGGTTCTCCTGACCGCGTTACGCCACAGCTGCGTGCTGCTGGCCGTCGTAGGACCGGACTGGACGAACTTCCGCAGTCGGTTGCAAGATCCCGACGACTGGGTGCGCAAGGAGATCGAGGCCGCGTTCGAGTGCGGGCTCATCGTCGTTCCCGTGCTGGACGGCCGCAAGACCGACCGGCTGAACAAAGCGGCCATGCCCCCCGAGCTGGCGCGGCTCGCCGATCTGCAGTCCGTACCGTTCGACAGCACCCACGACACCGAGGCGGGCGTCCGGCGGATCGGCGATCTGGTCGCCGAGCTGGTACCCGAGCTGCGGGACCTGATCCAGCCCGGCGAGCCGTCGCCGAAGTCGACCAGCGTGCACAACTCGATCGGGGACGTGAGTGGAACGTCCGTCCAAGCGGGCGACTTCAGCGGTGACGTCGGCGGCACGATCGTGAAGAACTCCCACGGCGCGGTCCACACGGGCAGCGGCAGCATCTACAACAACTCACGCCATGTGTCGGGCGACCGCTACATCTCGGGCACCGGGACGACGTACACCGAGGGCGACCACCACGGGGACGTCCACCAGCGGTTCGGGGAGCCGGAGCGGCCCCAGGACGACCGACGGTGAGCAGAGAACACACCACCCGGGTCGAGAGCACGCGGGGCGTCACGCACACGGGCGACGGCCACATCTACGTCAACCTCGGCTCCGCTGCCCACGAACCCCGAAAGCCGGTCTTCCGGCAGCTTCCCGACGACCAACTGCGCTGGACCCGAAGGGTGTTAGTCGCTCCGGTGAACATGGGAAGGGCACGCAACACACTCGAGGAGACGGGCACCGTCATCCTCGACGGTGCTCCCGGCAGCGGCCGCTCGGCCACGGCTCGCGTACTGTTGCGCGAACACCACCGTCCCGGCGGCGCCTTCCGCGAACTCCTGCCCGCCGAGCTGGACGAGCTGCCGCTGTACGACGACCCGGCTTTCGTCGACCCGGGCGACCGGCTGCTGCTCGACCTGTCCACCGCGGAGGCCGGTCTGTGGCATGCGGCCCGGGGCGGCCTTCCCGCCCTGCGCCAGACGGTGCGCGAGCGGCGGGCCCATCTCGTCGTCGTCATGCCGCACGAAGGGGCCCTCGATCCCGACCTGCAGCACTTCCGTGTCGAGATTGGACCGCCAGCTTTCCCCATGGAGGTTCTCAGACGACACCTGCGCGCCCACGGCGTGCCGTGCGAGCAGTTTCTCCGGAACGACGTCACTGTCGACGAGTTCCTGAGCGAACGCAAACCCATGCGGGAGATCGCCGACTTCGCCGACCGCATACGCCGTGCCCGCGAAACGGCCGGGCCCCGCGAGGGATTCCCCGAGTGGTGCGCGGCCGCGAAACGTGCGCGTGCCGGGCGCCACGCCGAAGTCGCCGACCGCGTCGCCGGTTTGCCCGACGCCTCCCAACGCGCCCTGATGGTCGCCGTGTCCATGCTCCACGGCGCGCACGCCGACGTCGTCCACCGGGCGGCCGCACTTCTGCTGAGCACGGTCGGGGCCCCCGAGGAGGAGACTCCGCTCCTCCAGCGCAAGGACCTCGCCCAGCGGCTGTCGGAGATCTCGGCCCGCCCCGGGCCCGACGGTCGCGTGCGGTTCACCGAGCTGGACTACGACTCCGCCGTCCGCGCCCACTTCTGGGACCACATGCCCGACCTGCGGCCGCACCTCGGCGCGTGGGTCGCGCGGGTCGTCGAGTCGAGCGACCCGCATCTCGTGCCGGACATCCGCGACGGACTGGTGGCCCGGCTGGCGGGTGAGTTTCTGCGAACCGGGCGGCCCGACGCGCTCGCCGCGCTCGCCGAACGGTGGAGCGCACAGGGAGCGGGCAGAGCCCGGTCGGAGGCCGCGGTTCAGGCGCTCACCTGCGGTCTCGCGGACCCCGCCCATGGCAGGGACTTCCGCGAGCGGATCTACCAGTGGTGCGCGTACCGTCGGCTGACGGGTGAGTTCGCCCAGGTGCTGGTCCAGGTCTGCGCCGACGTCCTCGCGCTGGACCATCCGGACCACGCCCTGATCCGGCTGCACCATCTCGCCCGGCGTGAGCGCGGCACGGCCCATGCGCTGCAGGCCCTGTGCGACCTGGTGGCCGGCAGCCGACGGCTACGCCGAAGGCTGCTCGACCGGCTGGCACGCGGCGACCTCGCACCGACCGACCTGGCCATCTTTCTGCGCGTCAGCGATCCGGAGCCGCTCACGGACCGCTCCGTCACCACTCGCGCCCTGGTCGACGAGGACGGTGTACGACGCTCGCTGATCACGTGCTGGCGTGCCGTGCTGACCCACGCGGTGTCGCGGCCGGAAGGCCGATGCGTGGCATCACGGGCAGAGGTACAGAGCTGGCTGCACTGGGCGGCCGAGGGCGCCGGTGACCGGGGGGAGGTCCTCCTCGACCTGCTGGTCGCTGCCGCCGACCGATGCGGTGAGGACCGGGGCGCGGCGTTCGCCGCGCTGTACGCGTCCGCGCGCCAGGCGGAGTTCGCTTCTCCGGGCGCCGGCGCCCACTCCACCGAGACGACCGACCTGTTGCTCCACAAGATCGGCGTGGCACAGAACCTCGGTCCTGCCGCCCCGTCGGCATCGGCCAGAAGGGGGCGATCATGACGACCGCACGCAAGACGACGACCGTGTTCCTCACTGTCATGTGCGGCCTGCTGCTGACCATCGTCGGCCTGGTGCAGCGATGGCCCGGCTGGACCTGGCCGGCGCTGGCCGCGCTTCTTCTCGGGCTGCCCGCGGTGACCTTCCGGGTCGCCTCGCAGCGCCGCGGCCCGGTGCCGGTCAGCTTCGAGGAGCAGCTCACGGCTGCCCCGGTGGAGCGAACCGAGTACCGCGTCAACCGAGTCGCGCTCCCGAGCCTCTGGGACGACTACCACTTCGTCTTCTCGGCGACCGTACGGTGGTGCTTCGCCGACGGTCCGGGGCGCGGCACGGTCGTCAACCCGGCCGGCCTCGCCGTCGACGCGGTCCTCAGCCGGGCCCGCGCGATTGCCGAGAAGCGGGAACCCGGCCACGCCTCGTTCCTTCAGCACGAACTCGGTGGCGCCCTCAGCCGCATGTGCCCGGATTCCACGGGCCACCTCCGGGCGATGGCCGAGGACATCAACCTCACGTTGCCCGACGAGGATCAGGAGCGTCTGGATCGGCTCGCCAGCGTGCGCAAGGACGAGGCGGTCTGGGAGCACCAGCGCAAGTACGAGCAGAGCAAGCGCCGGTATCTGGGCGAGGACGCCCTCAAGGACACCGGCAGCGCCGTCGTGTGGTGGCTCACCAGGAACGACGAGCACGTGGCGAAGACCGTGGCCGACCTCCCCTTGCTGGCGCAGCTGACCTCCGCTGCCAACGACACCGACATCCCCGAGCGCCTGCTCGAGATGCTGCCGAACCGGCCAGGAGGACCCTGGACGCCGGACATCGGCACAGAGTCTGCCGATCTCCCAGCCCGTGAGCCCTCGGCTGCAGACCACCTGTCGGGGTTCTTCGAAGCTATGGGCTTCACGGAGGACGACGACCGGCGGGCGATGCTGGCCCGACAGTTCTCACAGCTCGTCGAGCAGCACAACCGCCACGAGACAGCGGAGGACCTCCTACGTCGATTCGACCCGCCGAGACCTCCCGCTCCCGAGATCGGAGCGGAACCGGCGCCCGACCCCGAGCCGCCGGCCGACACGGTCTGACCGTCGACCGGGACATTTCATCCCTGCGCATCCAGGAGGACGCGATGGACGCAGAACTGGCCGCGATGGCGGCATCGGGGGCCGCCACCCTGGTCTCCCTCATGGTCACCGATTCCTGGACTCACGCCCGCGCACTGATGGGCCGGTTCCTGGCACGTGCGGGCGCGGACACCGTCGCGATCACCAGCCTGGACGACGCGCGTGCGCGGCTGCTCCTCACGGGCACCGCGGTGGACGAGCGCGCCGTGTCCGGCATCGCGGCCGAGTGGCAGACTCGTCTCTGCGGGCTGGTGGAAGCCGGGGCGCTCACCGGCGAGGAACTGAGTGCTCTCGGGGCGTCGCTGCGCCGACTGGCGGCCGCCGCAGCGAGCCGCCCAGCCACGGTGCACAACACCGTCTCCGGCGGCACCCAGCACGGCCCGATCGTCCAGGCCGGCACCGTCACCGGCCTGGCTTTCCCGCCAGATCCGTCCCCGCGCCGGGAATAGTCGCAGGGCGGGGCAGCAGGCTCCCTTGCCGCGGTGCAGGTCAGCAAGCCGGAAGCCGTCCGGCCTGATGCTGACCGTTTGCTGACCTGGAGGCGGCAATCAGGTCCCTGACCTGCGAAAACACCCAAACGCTAGATCTTGGACTTAAACATGGTACGCAGCATTTGTTGGCCGCGGCCTCTTCGATCCGACGTAGGTCGCCGGTTGTGCCGAGGCACGCTGCGGGTGCCCCGCTCCGTCGGGAAAAGGAGATCGCACAGGCAATGGATCACCCTGTCCCCCTCTCCGGGTACCGTCAGGGTATGAGTCATCCGCACCCCCAGCTGAAAGCCGCACCGCCCCTTCCCGAAGGAGGGCTGCGGGTCATCGCCCTGGGCGGCCTGGGTGAGATCGGCCGCAACATGACCGTCTTCGAGCACGCGGGCAAGTTGCTCATCGTCGACTGCGGCGTGCTGTTCCCCGAGGAGACCCAGCCCGGCGTGGACGTGATCCTGCCGGACTTCACCTCGATCCGGGACCGGCTGGACGACATCGTGGCCGTGGTACTCACCCACGGCCACGAGGACCACATCGGTGGCGTGCCGTACCTGCTGCGCGAGCGGTCCGACATTCCCCTCGTCGGCTCCAAGCTGACGCTGGCGTTTCTGGAGGCCAAGCTCAAAGAACACGGCATCCGGCCGCGCACGGTGCGGGTGCGGGAGGGCGACCGGCGCGGCTTCGGGCCCTTCGACTGCGAGTTCGTGGCGGTCAACCACTCCATCCCCGACAGCCTCGCGGTCGCGATCCGCACCCAGGCCGGGATGGTGCTGCACACCGGCGACTTCAAGATGGACCAGTTCCCTCTCGACGACCGCATCACCGATCTGCGCGCCTTCGCCCGCCTCGGCGAGGAGGGCGTGGACCTGTTCCTCACCGACTCCACCAACGCCGAAGTGCCCGGATTCACCACCTCCGAGCTGGAGCTGAACCCGGCGATCGAGCAGGTGATGCGCACCGCGCCGCGCCGGGTCATCGTCTCCAGCTTCGCCAGCCACGTGCACCGCATCCAGCAGGTCCTGGACGCCGCCCACCAGCACGGCCGCAAGGTCGCCTTCGTCGGCCGCTCCATGGTCCGCAACATGGGCATCGCCCGTGACCTGGGCTATCTCAAGGTCCCCTCCGGTCTGGTCGTGAGCACGAAGGAGCTGGAGAAGCTCCCGGACCACAAGGTCACTCTGGTGTGCACCGGCTCCCAGGGCGAACCGATGGCCGCGCTGTCACGGATGGCCAACCGCGACCACGTGATCCGCATCGGCAAGGGCGACACCGTCCTGCTCGCCAGTTCCCTGATCCCCGGCAACGAGAACGCCATCTACCGGGTGATCAACGGACTCACCCGGTGGGGCGCCCACGTGGTCCACAAGGGCAACGCCAAGGTGCACGTCTCCGGGCACGCCAGCGCCGGCGAACTCGTCTACTGCTACAACATCGTCAAACCCCGCAACGTCATGCCTGTGCACGGCGAATGGCGCCACCTGCGGGCCAACGGCGACCTCGCCATCCGTACCGGTGTCGACCCCGAACGGGTCGTCATCGCCGAGGACGGCGTCGTCGTCGACCTGGTCGACGGGCGGGCGTCCATCACCGGCAAGGTCCCCGCCGGCAACGTCTACGTGGACGGCATGGAAGTCGGCGGCGCCACCGAAGCGTCCCTCAAGGACCGCCTCACCCTCGCCGCCGAAGGCGTGGTCACGGTGGTGGCGATCGTCGACGCGGACACCGGCGCCCTCGCCGAGGCCCCCGACTTCCTGGCCCGCGGCTTCGTCCACGACGACACCACCTTCGAGCCGGTCATCCCCGTCATCGAGAAGACCCTGGCCACCGCGGCCGAGGAAGGCGTCGGGGACGCGCGCCAACTCGAACAGCTCCTCGCCCGCGCCGTGGCGAACTGGGCGTTCCGCACCCACCGTCGCAAGCCGCTCATCATCCCCGTCATCATCGACGCCTGAGCCGCGGCCCGGCGGCACGGTCCGCGTTCCGGTGGCGGCCCCGCGAGCATCGAGGTCGGGCACGCCCGGACCGGACCGGTGGCGAAGCCGCCGGGCTCAACGAGGCGGATCACCTCGCCGCGGGCGGCCGGCAGGTCCGCGAGGGAGTCGGTGCTGCGGGCGACGGCCCTGTCGCCGCGCTTCAGGGCCGCCTTTCGGGACCGCGGCGCCCAGCGGCTCCTGCGAGCCGGCCACCATGCAGGCGAAGCCGATGCCCTGCGAACCGGCACACCGCGTCATTCCGAAGGAATGTGAAACTCGAATTCGGGACGGTCCCACGGCACGGCGGGCGGGTTCGCGAGCACGGTCCCGGTCCGCACTGCACCGACGCGGTGGTAGAAGTCCTCGGCGGGAATGTGCGACACGACCCTGAGACGGTCGATCCCGGCAGCACGGGCCTCGGACTGCATGTGCGCCACAAGCAGCCGTCCAATACCCCGTCCTTGCACTTCGTCGGCGACGAACAGCAGGTCGAGCTCCGGTGGGGCAAGAACGAGCGAGTAGAACCCGAGGACCCGGCCTCCGTGCTCGTCGGCGCCGACGGCCACAAAGGTGCGGTGGGCCTCGATGTAATCAGGACCGACCCGGTAGCCCGCGACTGCGGCTGCGTACTTCCCCTCATAGGCGCCTGAGCCACGCACGAGCCGCGTGAGCCGTTTGGCATCCCGCGCGACCGCCCTCCGTATCGTGACCGGCTGGCTGACCGGGGAAGTGCGTGAACTCATCGGGAGAGTATTTCGCACCGGGAAGCGCCTTCGTGCGGCGGGTCTGCTGCTCGCGCAGGCGTTCCTGCACCGCTCCCCGGAACCCCTCGCCCAGGCCTCGCAAGACGCAGCAGGTCACGCGGAGGCCGCCGCAGTGGAGGCGGCTTCGGTCTCGGTGTCGGGAATGACGACGGTGCCGAAGCCGAGGCCCATGGCGCCGGCGCAGTGGACGAGAAGGACACCCGCTGGGACCCTCCCACGCCCGATGCTGACCGTTTGCTGACCCAAGCGGGGCTATCAAGCCTCTGACCTGTATTTCCCCGACGTCCGATGCTCACGCCATGCGGATCCGCCGACGGTCGTCCGGGTCCGGGACGAGCGCGGCGCTGAGCTGCTCGGGCACGGGCCGGTGTGGGCCACTGTGTCCCGATCCGGTCAGCTGTCCTTGCCCATCGCCTTGCGGACGGCGTCACGAGACCGGTCGATCACGGCCGCCACGGGTCCGGCGGCGACATTCTCCGCCGCGGTCTCCACTCCCGGATGCGGGCGGGTGGGCGCCATGGCCTCGGCGGCACGGACCGCCGTGGCCATCATGGACAGCTGCTGCGCTCCGGCCTTCTCGCGCAGCCCGGGGAACTCGTACTGTTCCTCCGAGGCCGCGTGCTGCAGCACGTCCGCGCGCAGTTCCCGCAAGGCGGGCATGAAGCCGGGGTCGTGGGGGTCCATGTCATCGAGTCGGCTCAGCTTCTCCTTCGCGGCCCTCTCCTCTCCGAGACGGTCGTCGACCACCTGCTCACCGTCCTGCAGGAGACGGCGGGCTGCCGGGTGGACCACTTCCTCCTCGGCGGTCTCGTGGACGGCCAGCAGGCGGACGAGCCTGCGGAACGCCTCCGTCCGGTCGTCGGCGGTGGCGTTCTCGACCTCGGCGAAGAGATCACGGATGTGGTTGTGCTGCCGCATCAGCAATGCCACGACGTCGTCGTTCTCGCCGGCGTCGTCGAGGCGGGGCGTGGCGTCGGTCAAGACAGTCTCCCTTGCGGTGCGATCCCGAAGCGGCGTCGGCCCGCAGGCAGCGGGCACCCGGGCTTCGTCCAGGTTGTCCCTGGTGACGGGCGGCCGCGACCCGCGCGGGGCCGAACGGCGCAGGTGATCACCCAGGGCGAGCAGCCGGGAGCGCACGGAGGAGGACCGCCGTGTCACAGGCGCCGCGCCGCGTCGGGGTACTCGCCAACGGACACCGCCGGCAGCCGCTGGTGCGGACGGGTTGACCGGTCTGCCCGAACGACCCGGCCCCCAGCCGCTGCCCGTCAACTGGGGCATGCACTACGGCCAGGCCGCTCTCCTCGGGGTGCTCCGGTCGGTCATGGCCCAGGCCGGACTGCGCGGACCGGTCGCCTCCGCCAAGTTCGCCGTCGTCCGCCTCACCAACGACCAGATTTCGGGAGAACGCGACGGGCGTCGGCGCCCCACCGCAGACCTGGCCCCGCAAGGAACTCGTCGTGGACCTGCTGCACAAGGCCTTTACGCCTTCGCCACGGGTGCCGTCGCCGACGCCCTGGCCGCCCGCGACGGCGCGGGCCCCGGGCAGCGCCACGCCGCCGTCCGCCCCGGCCGCCGTGCCCACGTCGGACCCCTGCCCCGCAGGCATGCCTACGGGGCGTGAACGCGACGATCCGAGTGACGGGGGCTTCCAGCCGGGTACCGCTGCCCGGGCGCCCTCACTCCGGGCACAGTTCGACCGTCGTCGTGACGCGGGTGACGGCAGGGGCTCTCGGTGCCGAACCGAACCCGAAGCGCACGGGCGGCTCGACGGGTGCCATCGCACCGAGGTCCGCGCCCTCGTAGGCGGCCGAGACGGCACGGATCGGCAGCAGGTCCCGGGCGCCGTACCACTCCCGGCGGCCCTGCCCGGCGCTGCCGCGGGTGCGCACGCCGGGCAGCAGCAGGCGGGCGGGCAGGTCCGTCAGCGCGCTCCATGCCGGACGGCGGGCGAGCGCGCCGGGCACGGTCCGCAGCGCGAGGCCCAGAAGCCCTCGCCGGCCGGTGGTGAAACGCAGGTCGAGGGGTCCGGCGGTGACGGTCCAGGCGTGGTCCGTGATGCTCACCTCGACCGGGACGACACGGACCGTGTCGAAGACGTAGGTGCCGCTGATGAAGTCCGCCGTCTCCCGCGTGGGGGCCAGCAGCAGCCTGTCCCCGTCGGCCCGCTCCAGCATCACGTCACTGAACGCTTCGAAGGGCGACCCCTGCCAGTGTCCGAGCACGATCCGTGTGCCGGAGGAGGTGCCCAGCCCCGCGATCCAGCCGTCGAAGCGCACGCGCGGGCGTCGCGGGACGGCGCCGCGATGCCGTCGAGGTGAGTCAGGAAGGCTTGGACACACGCTTCGGGACGCACGGCCTGGAGGGCCCGAGCCGTACATGCCTGACTCCTTCCGAGAAGTGCGCCAGGGGCTCACCGAGGGGGGCTTCCCGCAGGCCCGCTGCGGCGGTCAGCGTCTCCTCCAGTACCTCGACACCGGCGCCGGCCAGTGGCCACGGCTCGTGCTCGACGGGCGTCTCCCAGAGCATGCCGAGCCTGCGGGTGTACGCCCGCCAGCGCGAGGTCAGCCACACGTCCCGCTCCGTCGGCTCGATCGGGTCTCCAGGCCGGACGACCAGGCGATAGGAGGCGTCACCGAGCCATCGGGAACCGGAGTACGAGACGGTGTCCCCGTCCGTGGACACGTCGAGGGTGCCCGGGTTGTACGGTGCGCCGATGGCTCGGGCCGCCACCATCGGGGGGAAGGCGACCTCGATGGACAGGAACCAGAGCCCGTCCCGGCCGTCACGGTGCCGTACGTACGTGCGCAGGTTGGTCTCCGCGAACGTCGGCAGGCCGGGCAGCGAGGCGGGAACACCGGGGGGTCGCACGTCCGCCATGACAAAGGGGGTGAGCCCCACCCAGGCGGACCCCTCGTACTCGTCCACGACCAGTCCCGCGGGCAGGAGCGCCTGGACCGTGGCAGGCCGGAACGGCCAGTGGACGAATGTCTGCGTCAGCCAGCCCGCCCGCAGCGCCGGCAGGCGCACCCGCTGCTCCGCTCCGTATGCCACCACCGGCGTCGGGTCCCCGTCGCACGATCGACGGAAACCCACGGGACCCGGCAGGGCGGGCGGAACGACGCCGGCCAGGTCATGAAGAGTGCCCCTCAGGCCGAGGGGCGAGCAGCCCAGTCGTCCCTCCAGGTACACGTGCGCTCCGTCGGTGGCGCGAAGTAATCAGCCAAGCACTATGTCGATGTCGATGGCGCCGGGGTCCCAGTGGGTCTCGCCGGGAACATGCTGGTGCCCGCACCAGCCGGAGAACCGCTTCCATTCCGCTACCGACATGCGGTTGCCGGGGTTGGAGCCGACTCCTGCCGCATCCAGAAACGTACGGCCCGACATCCGGGGAATCGGGACGAGGGACTCGATGTCGCGGACGACCTCCCGGATGAAGGCCAGGTGCTCCGATGCCCAAGTCGGGGTCTGTGCGGCGAACCCCACGATTTCGATCTGCACGCACCGGGCGGCGTTCTCTGGGGTCGCCTGGTCCGACAGCGCCCGGGCACCGGCGTTCAGGGAGTAGTGCTGGACCACGCGAAGCGTCTTCGGCTCGATGGTGAGGGTGGGCCAGAAGTTGGTAGCGATGAAAGTCTGTAGGGCGCCGGCGATAGTGGGTCCCTCGGTTGTGTGCAGGACACCACGCCAGGGGAGCGGGAGGTACTTCGGACCCGTCTTCGTGGCCGGGATGCGCTCGGCATTCGGCAGCCACACCGAGCGCCCGTCGAACAGGTCGACGACCGCACGTACCGACGCATCGAATCCGGCCTCACCGAGTCCGGGCCAGTTGCCCGCGATGGCGAGTGGGTAGCCCGGGTCGGTGCGATCGGTGGCGACGTCGTAACGCAGGTACTTCGGTCCTTTGAAGAAGAAGACCTTGCCGTTGCCCCAGTTGACCGCCGCGTCCACACCGCTGGCGAATCCGGCCTCACCGAGTCCGGGCCAGTTGCCCGCGATGGCGAGTGGGTAGCCCGGGTCGGTGCGATCGGTGGCGACGTCGTAACGCGCGTACTTCGCACCTCGAAAGAAATACAGTTTGCCGACCTCGAGGTTGATCGCAGCATCGGGCCGGGCGAAGCCCACCTCGGCGAGCCCTGGCCAGTTCCCGGTGACCGGGAGGGGGCTACCGGCCAGGTCGTCGCCGCGGTCGTAGCGCAGATATCGGTCAGCGCGGAAGAAGTACACCCCGGTACCCACATTCGTCACTCCTCTGTCTGCCAGGGCCTAGAGGCTGAAGTAGGAGTGAAGGACGATGCCGGCCCTTGTGGCAGGACCGTCAGCAGACGGCTGCTCACGGGTGGGGGTGATGGGCTCCGACACATACGCACCGGAGCGGACGGGAACCCCGGAATGGTTCAGCCATTTGATCTCCGTGTTCACGCCCATGATCAGCGCCCAGAAGTCGTTGAAGAGGGCCGGTATGTCGTCCACGGCCGCCTGTGGAAGGTCTCGCGAATCCGCCATGGCCGTGACTGTCGACCTGAAGAAATCCGGGTCCGCGAGCTTCCGAAGGATATGTGCGAGCCCTCGCGCATGCGCGTCGCTCACGATTTCGACGACTCTCCGGAACCCGTCATAGTGGTCTCGTGCTGTTGCTGCTTGTTCGTGTGTGGTAGCCATCCCGCCTCCATGAGCCGTTGGCACTACGCCAGAATGCGTTCTAAGGAACCGCCACGTCCTCCACGGAGCCCTTGACATACCATGGGATCCGAGCCGTTCGAGCGGACCCAGTGGGAACAGGACTTCCCCCTGCTCCGGCCGTCCATCAACAACCCGGAAAGACCCGGCGGACCCACATCGAATGCGTCGCCGTCCGCGTCGCCCAAGGCCTCTTGACGCTGGGCGATGTCATGTTGCACAACTTCCACGTCGGCCAGGCGGTCAGCCGCTCGCCAACCGCCTGGGACCACTGAGCCCATCGGAGAGGCTCGTCTAGGTGTGGAATCCGACCTGAATGGGACCGAAGCCGATGCCGATGCCCCACCTTGCCGCAGGGCCGTCGCCCAGATCCTCCAGAGCGCTCTGGGGGGCCTTGAGCTCCTTCACGATCATGGCAGAACGGGGAGCCTCTCCCGAGTCATTCAGCCAGCCGATGTCCACAGCGCAGCCTCTGTACAGTTTCCAGAAGCCGCTGAAGGCACTCCTCGAATCCGGCATTCCTTCAAGGCCTTGCTCGCGTACCTTTTCCTGGAACATATGGTCGAAGGCCGCAGGGTCCTGGAGTTTTTCGAGGGCCTTCTTGATGCCATCGGCCAGCGCCTTGCTGAACTCGTTTGCAACGAGCTGAAACACGGCGTTGTCGGTGCTTGTTTCGCGTGTGACGGTCATGCCGCATCTCCCGTTCCTGAGGGGGAGTTCTGCTTCTGCAAAAGACGGTACCTGCGGCACGCCTCTTCTGCCACTCAAGGAATCCGAGACGGCGTTTTTTTGTGTTGCCCTGTCAACTTCTTATTGCCGCTTAATAGTTGAAGTCCGGGAGACGTTGGGCTTCCCTTGAACCCAAGTTCGGTATCCTCATTTACCGGTCAACTGCACACGTTTGCTTTGGTAGTTGAAGTAGCAGAGAACCTCGATGACAACGGCTGCCAGATTGAGCCGAGTTGTCGCCTCGGTCGCGGACCTGCCTGTTACATGGACGTCGTGGACCACAGCGGCCCCGGCTGCCGCGGCCGCGCCTGCGCACCGTCGCCGGCACGGGCCGGCTCACACTCCAAGGGCCTTCGCAGTTCGTCGGCGATGGCATGGCCGATCGAGTCGGTCACCGGGTCGGGTTGCCACGCCCACTGTCCGTTGGGGTTGCACTCGAGGAAGTACCAGTCGCCGGCGGGCGTGACGGCGAAGTCGAAGGCGCCGAAGACCAGTCGGAAGGTGTCGAGGTACACGGACACCGAGCGCGCGATCCCGGCGGGGACGGCGATCGGCGCGCACTCCATGCGGGACTGCCGTCGCCGCCAGTCCAGGTCCGGGCTGTCGATGCGGACCGCGAACACCCGGCTGCCGACAGCTGTGAGTCGCACGTCGAACGCCTTCTCCACCTTGGCCTGGAACAGATGCGGGCAGACGGCCACGGCGGGCGTGATCTCGTGCGGGCGCACTTCGCGAACCCATACCTGTTGTGGCGTGCCGTCGATCGCACAGGGCGTGTTCCACAACGGCTTGTAGACCACGCCACCGGAGTGCTGGGCGGCGAACTCGCGGGCCTGCTCGTGGTCGTTGGTGATCAGCGTGGACGGGACGGACAGGCCGCTGCGCTGCGCGGTGGCCAGCTGGGCCGGCTTGTGCTCGGCCGCCCGGTTGTTCCACGGGTGGTTGACGTAGTGGGCTCCGGGAAGCGACGCCAGGATGCCGCCGACGCCCCACAGGGACTGAGAGGCAGCGAACCGGCGCTCCTGGTCGCCCAGTCCGGGCGGCCCCTGGTAGGGGGAGGGACGGCGTGTCCAGACGGAGCGCACCTCGGTGAGGTCGAGCTCGCGGGTCGGCGTGCGCAGGGTGCCGCGCTGATCACCGGTACGGTACGTGGCGGTGAGCGCGGCACCTTTGTGCAGGTCTGTGCCGGGGTCGAGACGGACCACCGGGACCCGGTGTTCCGCGAGGATGCGCAGGACCACATCGGCGGTCACGTCGTGGAGGCCGGTCAGTACCAGCACCGGCCCGACCGGGCGTGTCGTCATCAGTCGTGGTCGGAGTCCGACGAACTGTCCGAGTCATAGCTGTCGGCGCAGCTGGTACTCGTGGAGCTCGACGTGCCGCTGCTCGTCTGGTGGTGGAGCTCGACCGCCTGGCCGTGTTCGTCGATCACGACTGCGATCTGGGTCTCCGGGTCGATCACCGCAGTGAGCAGCGGAACCGGCCGCGTCTCGGCATACGGTGCCATGCGGGTGATTCCCCAGGGCGTGCCGGCGTTTCGCGTGGTCATCGTTGGTCTCCTTCGCTTCCGACTGTTCGGGGGCTCGCTTCGTGCGTGGGGGAGGTCTCCGGGTTCGTGCTCACTCTCGGCGCATGAAGTCGATCTGAACCGACGCGAGGAACGGCTGGACGCTGACGCACTCCCAGCCGATCGGCTCCACGGCCGTGATGATCTTGTCGATCTCCTTGCGGATCGCCTTCATGGACACCCTGGCTCGGCTGTCGATGTCGAACCCGGCGAGGAAGGACGCGTCGCCTCTGCGATAGGCGGTTCTGGCGTCCGAAACGAGTTTCTGCATACGCCAGGCATGTAGCAGCCCCATATGTGTCCTCTTCGTTGTGGATGCGGGCGCGGCTCACACGCAGTGAGCGATGAGTCCATGCTGGCCAGGGGCGTTGAAATGCGGATGAAATCCCGGTTCATCGGCCGGACGCGGAGGCAGCGGTGCGGCAGGGAGATGAGGAACAGCCGTTTGTGAGGTATGCGGGCTTACGCGAGTTCACCGGATGCCGTGCGGGGGCGGGCGACGGCCCGTTCGAACCGGTCGCGTGCCTGGAGGAGGTCCTCCGCCGCGGCCTGGGGCCAGCCCAGGCGGTTACGGATCTCGGCCTTCAGCCCGGCGCCGGTCCGTCCGCCGACCGCCGCGCGTGCCTCGGCGTGGAGGCGGGCCGCTCCGGCCGGGTTGCCCAGGCACTCCTCCGCGGCGGCGAGTCTGCCGAGGACCGCGGCGAAGAGGGGGGTGTCCCCTACCCGCTCGGCGAGTCGGGCTGCCCTGGTCAGCGCGTCGGCGGCCGGCACGTGGTGCCCGCGGTCCAGCTGGAGCGTACCCAGACGGAAGAGCGTCTTGCTCAGGATCCGGGGCCTGCCGATCCTCTCGGCGAGACCGACCGCTGCCGTGTAGCACTCCAGCGCCTTGTCCTTCTCTCCCACCTGATGGTGGACGGCGCCCACATTGGCCAGGTACATCACGGCGAGCCAGTCGTCCTCCACCCCCCGGGACAGGTCGGCGGACTCGTCCAGGAGCGTGGCGGCCTCGGCCGGCTGCCCCGCGGCGTTCGCGAAAATGCCGAGGGAACCCAGAGCCCGTGCCTGCTCGAGGACATCTCCGGCGCGGCGGCTGATCCGCAGCGCCTCGCCCAGCCAGCGGCGCGCCTGCCCGTGGTGTCCCTGCAGCCCGTACGCTATGCCCATGCAGGTGCGCAGTTGGGAGACCAGGCGCTGGTCGGTGAGCTGCTCCGTGAGCGGCAGCACGATCTCCACGGCGGCCCGGCACTCGTGGTACCGGCCCTGCCGGGTGAAGTAGTCGCACAATGCCTCGGCGAGCCGGCCGGCGTCGTCCACGTGGCCCACGGCCGCCGCCTGGGCGACCACGTCGACCAGTTCACCGCCCGCCGCGTCCAGCCATGCCGTCGCCTCCTCCCCGTGGGCGAAGGGCGCCGTGTCGGCCCTCGGACCGGTGGGGAACGCGACGGGGCCCCAGTCGCTCGCACGGCGGGCGGCTGCCACGTAGAGCCGGAAGACCCCGGCCCGCGCCGCGGCGGCCTCTGCTGTGTGCGCGGCGGCGACGCGCCGGGCGTAGACCGCGACCAGGTCGTGCAGGCGGTAGCGTCCCGTGACGGCCTCCTGGACGAGGCTCGCCTCGACCAGGCTGTCCAGGGCGCGCTCGGCGGCGGACGGGGTGACGCCGAGCAGGGCGGCCATGGTCAGCCGATCGAAACTCACGGTGGGCGAGAGGCCCAGTACGCGAAACGCCCGGCGCTGCGCGTCGGGAAGCTGATCGTAGGAGATCTGGAAGGCCGCCTCCACACTGCGGTCCTCGACCGCGAGTTCCGCGAGACGGTGCTCGTCGTCGGCCAGCCGGACCACCATGCGCTCCAGCGCCCACAGCGGGCGGCTCTGCATCCGGGCCCCGACGACCCGCAGAGCCAGCGGCAGCCGGTCGCACAGGCGGGCCAGTTCATGCACCGCGGCACGCTCCGGACCGGACCCGGTGCCGCCGACGGCACCGGTCAGCAAGGCCTCCGCCTCGTCCGTCTCCAGCGGGGCCAGCGAAATCCTGCGATCGACGTCGAGCCCGGTCAGCCGCCGGCGGCTGGTCACCAGCACGAGACTGCCCGGACCGGCGGGCAGCAGTGGACGAACCTGTTGCGCGGCGCGTGCGTCATCGACCACCACCATGAGCCGGAGGAAGGCGGTAGCCGCTCTCCAGGACGCCGCCAGGCCCTCGACGTCCCCCGAAGGATCGTCGTCGCCTTCCGTGAGGCCGCCGACCGCCCGCAGCAATCGGCGCAGCACGCGCTCCGGCACAGCCGGTTCCCGTCCCTGCCGGTGACCGCCCAGGTCCACGAACAGGCAGCCGTCCGGGAAACGGTCGCGTAGCGCCCGCGCGGCGCGCACCACGAGCGCGGTCTTGCCGACTCCGGCCATGCCGTCCACCGCACGGACTGTCACCGCCTGCTCGTCCACCGGCGCGAGGAGCGCGTCCAGCTCGGGGCTGCGCCCGGTGAACCCGCTGACGTCGACCGGTAGTTCGTCCCGCAGGCGCCGAAGGGGGCACGCGGCCGGCGGCCGCCGGTCCGTCGATCGGCTTGCCGGCGGGGGTGCGCCGACGAGGAGAGCTTCATCAGCGCGTAGCACTGCTTCGTGCACCCGACGCAGTTCACCGCCCGGCTCCGCTCCCTGTTCCTCCACCAGACGGCGGCGCGTCTTGGTGAAGACGGACAGCGCGTCGGCTTGCCGGTTGGCGGCGTAGAGGGCGCGCATCAACAGGGCGGCCACAGACTCGTTGTGGGGGTGCGTCGCGGACAGAGCGAAGAGCTCCGCGACGACCTCGGCCTGCCGGCCCAGCCGAAGCTGGCACTCCACCTTGTCCCGCACCAGCACGAGCCTGTACTCCGACAGCCGTAGACGCTCCGCCTCGGCGAACGGCCCGGGGAGCGCTGACAGGGGTTCACCGTGGAACAGGTTCAAAGCGGCGGACCACGCACTCACCGCGGCGGCCAGATCACCGGAATCCCGGGCGCTGTGGGCCTCTTCGACGATGTCCCGCAGTCGGGCCACGTCCGTCCGGACGCCTCGCGCGTCGAAGCGGTAGCCACCCCGGTCGGTCACGATGACGGACCTGGAGGCATTTGCTGATTCCGGGTCGAGACGCCGGCGCAGCTGGTGCACATAGACCGGGATGACCTTGGCACCGGTGCCCGGCGGCTCCGGGCCCCATACACCATCGAGCAGCTGCTGCCGGCTGACGGTGGTGCCCGGCCGCAGCAGCAGCGCCGTCAGCAAGGCCTGTTGGCGCACCGGACCGAGGTCGAGCCGCATGTCGCCGCTCCAGGCCCGGAGCGGACCGAGCATGGCGAACCGGAGCGGACTGTCGTGCGGCGACAACTCCCCGTTGGATGGCACGCTGGGGAGTATAGGTTCCGGGCCGGACCGCGTAACGGGCGTCGTCGGACGGGTAGGGACAGGCGCGGGCCGGCAGCAGAGGGGCGAGTTCGGCGCGCGGCCGGCCGGTGGTCAACTCGTCGGACCAGGAGGGTGGCAGCACGCTGGTCGTCGGTTGCCGGGCCAGGCAGAAGACGGATGGCACCAAGAAGGCGGCTGCGACGGCGGAGCGGCGACGGGCGTCGCTCCACCGGCCGGCCTCAAGCCTTGATCGGTGCGGCCGACCTGGCGGCCTGCTCGATCTTCGCGCAGTAGGCCGCACGGGCTTCCTCGTCGACCTGCTTCTCGTTCTCGGCGCGCACCCCGGTCCGGCCGTCGAGGCCCTCGCGCAGGATATCGGCGTGCCCGGCATGCCGGATGGCCTCGCCGAGGACATGGACCATGACGGCGAACAGGTTCGTGTCCGCATAGGGCTCCGGCCACCACGGCACATGTCCGGGGGCGTCGAGGGGAAGCTCACTGATCGTCGCGTCCGAGTGTTCCCACGTGCGCCGGTAGAACCCGATGATCTGGTCGCGGGTCTCGTCCTCGGTCGCCCACAGATCGCTGCCGTCGTGGTCCTGCCACCGGGGCAGCGGTTCCGGGGAAGGGCGGTCGAAGACCTCGCCGAAGTACCTGGCCTCGACGGTGGCCACATGTTTGACCAGACCGAGAAGGTTGGTCCCGGTCGCTGTCAGAGGCCGGCGGGCGTCGTATTCGGACAAGCCGTCGAGTTTCCAGAGCAGCGCCCTGCGGTCCCGCCGCAGTCTCCCGTGCAGGTTGTCCTTCGCGAAGTCATCGATCATGCGGCATGAGCCTGCCATCGGCTGCTCGTGGTCTCAAGATCCCGTATGTGGTCCGCAACGACTGGCGGAGCGCTGACTGAGCAGGATCTGAAGCAACCTTCCTCGCCGCACGGTGTCCTTCGGCGAGGACGAGCCCCACTGCCTGAGTGCGTATTTCACGTTCGAACCGCAGCCCGCAGAAGGCCACCCCTAGGGTGTGTCCGTCGGACAACAGCCCAAGCCACGATGGAAGAGCGTCAGTCCGCGCTGACGACGACGACCTCGTCCCCGGCCGTCCAGCGGCGCCGCTCGCTCTTGGGCGGATTGATCCGCACGCCGGGGCCGGGAGTCGTCGGGGCGCTGTCGCGGCTTCGGTAACCGATGGCGCATTCGCCGCGATCCCGTGCCGCGGCCACGACCGTGGCGAAGGACGTCTCACGGCCTGGCAGGACGTAGTCGGTGGCCGGCCGCATGCGCACGCCGGTGCCGTCGGCGGAGAACAGTTCCTCGAACACCGCGGCCAGATGCCGGTTCTGCGAGATCTGTGCCATGAGCAGGCCGATGAGCTTGCCACTGATGATCACGTCGGCTCCGGGGCTGATCGGGGCCAGCGCCCGGTTGCGGTCGTCGATCAGCTCGGTGACGACGGGCAGTTCGCGGCCGGTGGCCTCCTCCAGCTGACGGAGCAGCAGCAGGGTGACGAGGGTGCGGTTGTCCGGGTCGTCCGGCCGCTCCCCCGGAGCGGGGTCCTGGCCGAGCACGATCACACTGTCGTAGGAGTGCACGTCCAGGCGTCGCAGGGTCTCGGGGCGGGTGACGTCTCCGTGGTGCATGGTCAAGGTCAGGTCGCTGCCGCTGCGCGCGTCGGCCTCGCTCACCTGCCGGACGGTCACCTCACCGTCGTGCGCCACCACGTCGACGGCTGATCCGGGACGGGCGCGGCGGCACAACTGGTCGACTATGAGCGGTGCCCGGCGGTTCCAGCCCAGCAGGAGAACCCGCTCCGGCCGAGCGGGCGCGGAAGGGCCGGACGCGATCGCCGACTTGTCGACCAGCTCCGCGCAGTCGGCCGGCCAGGCCGTGTCGTCGTCGCGGGAGATGACGATGAGCAGGTCGTCCGGGGCTACGGTCGTCTGCGGCGGCGGGTTGAGCAGAGGGGTCTCCGCGCGCATCAACCCGACGACGCTCGACGTCGGGTAGGACAGCAGGGCGTCGCCGAACGGCCGGCCGGCCAGGTCCGGCGCGGTGACGAGGTAGAACTCGTCGCCGGCGAAGTCGAGGAGTTCCTGGTGGACCAGGGAGAGCCCGGGGCGGCGCGCGGCCTGGACGATCAGCCGGGCGGTGACGGTGTCGCTCTCCAGGATGACGCCGCCCGGTCCGGCGGCCAGCGAGGCGGCCAGGCGGTAACGGTCGTCCCGGACGGCGGCGACGACGGGCGGCCGGGATGTCTCCGCGGCCAGGGCCGCCCTCAGCGCCAGCAGCGTCTTGACCACCTCGGCGTCGGCGTCCGGCTCGTCGCGGGGCAGGACCAGCACGACACCGGCCGTGGCCGGGCTGGTGAGGGTGAGCACGGCCGGGTCGGTGGTGGGGCCGCTGCGGCAGATCAGCCGCGTGCGGCCGACGGGGCCCACCTTCGTGTTCAGGGCCTCCTCCATGGCGGTCTTGTCCCGGTCGGACAGCACGGCCACCGCCGTCCGCCGCTGGTTGGCGCCCGCGGCCACCAGCTCGCTCACCACCGTGAAGACCTGCTCCGACCACCCCAGGACCACCGCGTGCCCTTGTTCGAGCACGGTGGAACGGCCTCGCCGCAAGGCGGTGAGCCGCTCCGTCAGCGCCGTCGTGATCAACCCGACGAGCGTGGAGACGTACAGCAGGGCGACCAGGGCGAGCAGCACCGACATCGTCACGCGCAGCGGCGCGCCCGTCGCGCCGCCCAGCCGCAGTGTCTCCCCGGTGAGGCGCCATACCTGCGCCAGCCGGCCCGTGAGGGGCGCCGGCGCCTCGGGGTCGGTCCACACCAGCACCGCGCTGGCCGGGACGACGATGGCCAGGCACACCAGTGCCATCCAGCCGACGAGAGCGGAGGAGCCGCGGGCCAGCGTGCTGTCGAACCAGTAACGGGCCTTGTCACCGAACGGAGTGCGCCGCTGCACCACCCTTCCCCCTCCGTCGCCCGCACTCGGAGAGCACGGATGTGGACACGCAAGGGGCAGTGTGGAGGATCGGTCGCGGCGGCCGGCGGGGTTTGCCTCGGCCTTCATCCCTTCGGGTTTCCCGATCGCTCCCCTGCGGCGGACCCGCTGTGACGTCAGGGTTTGTCACCGTCTTCGCTCCTTCGAGTCAACGCCGGAGCGAAGGGCGGACGCCCGGTCACGACCGCCAGTACAAAGACCGCCATGACTGAAGATCACTCGGTGGCGCGCTCGGACGGCGGTTTCTCCCGGAGAGGCTTCGCGGCGGCGGCCGGCGCGGCCACGGCGGCGACGGCCCTCACCGGCGGTGTCGCCGCGGCTCTGCCCGCACCGGCGGCACCGGCCGCACCGACTGCGGCGGGCAAGGGCCGCGGCGCCGACTTCGACCGGTGCCTCGCCGTCGCCCGTGCCCTCCTCGTACTGGACTCCGACGACCGCCCCCTGGTTCCGCGCTACGAGCGTGTCCTGCGGAAGGGCCTGCCGACCGGGCGACGGGCCCGCCCCAGGAACGTGCTGGTGATCGGCGCCGGTCCGGCCGGTCTCGTCGCCGCCTGGCTGCTGAAGAAGGCGGGGCACCGGGTGACGGTGCTGGAGGCCAACGGCAACCGCGCGGGCGGACGCATCAAGACCTTCCGCAGCGGCGGTCACGAACGCGCCGAGCAGCCCTTCGCCGATCCCCGCCAGTACGCCGAGGCGGGCGCGATGCGCATCCCGGGCAGCCACCCCCTGGTGATGGAGCTGATCGACCAGTTCGGCCTGGAGAAACGGCGCTTCCACTACGTCGACGTCGACAACGAGGGGCGTCCCGCGGGCCGCACCTGGATCCACGTCAACGGCATCCGCGTACGACGCGACGAGTACGCCCGCGCACCCCGGCGCGTGAACCGGTCGTTCGGCGTGCCGAAGGCCCACTGGGACACCCCCGCGGCCGCCATCCTGCGCTCCGTGCTGGACCCGGTGCGTGACGAGTTCAGCTACGTGGGCCGCGACGGCAAGCGGGTCGGCAAGCCGCTCCCGGAGCGGCTGCGGGGCTGGGCCCGGGTGGTGCAGCGGTTCGGTGACTGGTCGATGTACCGCTTCCTGACCGAGCACGCCGGCTTCGACGAGCGGACCATCGACCTGATCGGCACCCTGGAGAACCTCACCTCACGCCTCCCGCTGTCCTTCATCCACAGCTTCATCGGCTCCTCCCTCATCAGCCCCGACACGCCCTTCTACGAGCTCGAGGGCGGCACCGCCGTACTGCCGGACGCCCTCCTGGAACGGGTGCGGGAGGACGTGCGCTTCGACCGCCGTGTCACGCGCATCCAGTACCACCACCCGGACCGTCCTTCGCCGGACACCACGCACGTCCGGGGCAAGGGCCCGCACGTGTGGGTGGACACCGTGTCCGAGGGCCGCGACGGGCCCGTCGTACGCGAGCAGTTCACGGCCGACGTCGCCGTGGTCACGGTTCCCTTCTCCGGCCTGCGCCACGTGCAGATCGCCCCGCCCCTGTCGTACGGCAAGCGCCGCGCGGTCAGCGAGCTGCACTACGACAGCGCGACCAAGGTGCTGCTGGAGTTCAGCCGTCGCTGGTGGGAGTTCGGCGAGGCCGACTGGAAGCGCGAGCTGAACGCCGTCGAACCGGGCCTGTACGACGCCTACCGCACCGGGCGCGCCGCCGCGGACGGCAGCCTGCTCGGCGCCCACCCCTCCGTGCCGGACGGGCACATCACGGCGGGTCAGCGCACCCACTACGCCGCCAACCGCGCGATCGTGCGCGACCAGCCGGAAGCGGTGGACGTCGTGGGCGGCGGCTCGGTGTCGGACAACGCCAACCGGTTCATGTTCCACCCGTCCCACCCGGTCGCGGGCAGTGCGGGAGGTGTGGTGCTGGCGTCCTACAGCTGGGCGGACGACGCGCTGCGCTGGGACTCCCTGGACGACGAGGCGCGGTATCCGCACGCCCTGTGCGGCCTCCAGCAGGTCTACGGCCAGCGCATCGAGGTCTTCTACACCGGCGCGGGCCGCACCCAGAGCTGGCTGCGCGACCCCTACGCCTATGGGGAGGCGTCCGTGCTCCTGCCGGGGCAGCACACGGAGTTGCTGCCCGCCATCCCCGTGCGTGAAGGGCCGTTGCACTTCGCCGGGGACCACACGTCCGTCAAGCCGGCGTGGATCGAGGGAGCCGTGGAGTCCGCCGTGCGGGCCGCGTTGGAGATCCACACCGCGTGAGCCGCGAGGTTCTTCGAGCCACGAGGTGGGGGGCCGCCCGGCCCCCCACGTCAGTCAGCAGGAACTGCCGCAGGACGACGAACTACCGCACGACGACGAACTACCGCAGGAAGAGGAACTGCCGCAGGACGACGAACT
This sequence comes from Streptomyces djakartensis, assembly GCF_014651075.1. GTDB lineage: Bacteria > Actinomycetota > Actinomycetes > Streptomycetales > Streptomycetaceae > Streptomyces > Streptomyces djakartensis. The sequence continues at coordinate 307,150 of NZ_BMWE01000002.1, forward strand.
GCCGCCGGAGCAGGAGGCGGAACCGCCGCAGGAAGAGCCGGACGGCGAGCTGTCGCAGGCATCGCTCGCGGCATACCAGGACGAATCGCCGGAGAAGGTGCCCGTACTTCCTGTCGCCGATGCCGCACCCGGACCACTGCGTGCCGGCCACGCCCCGTACCCGTGGGCCTGCCGCCCCAGATCGTCCCAGGCACGCCGCCACGCCCGGCGCACGAGCACGGCACACAGCACGGCCACGCCCAGTGCGGCGGCCACCACGACCAACACCACGACCAAAGCGATCACGATCACGTCCCCCTTTCCCCGGGGCGAGCGCACCAGGTGCCCGGACCATGCCCCCGGGCGTGGCGCCTTCAATCTCCCCTTGAGGAAATCCAGAGGTACGCGGCACGCGGCGGCCGCGCGTGACGTCAGGAGGCGTTCGCGGTGGGGCCGATGCCCTGCAACTGGCGGACGATGCCGCCGAGTTTCGCGCGGAGCGGCTCGAGCATCTCCGGTTTGGCGCTGACCACCCAGCGCATGCCGACGAGGTACTTGCCCCCGTACACGCTGGCCGACTCCAGCCAGGTCTCCTTGAGTTTCTCCTCCGGGAAGGTGGTGATGAGGAAGTCGCCCTTCTCGGTGTGGCAGACGCCCTCGCGCAGTTCGTCCGCCTCGGTGCGGATCTTCACCTTGCATCCGGCCAGGCCGGCGATCACCTCCACCTTCGCCGGCGCGACGACTCCGGCGGCGGGAGCGGCGGACGTGCCCGGCGTCGCCGTCCTGCCGCTGCCGGCCGGCTTCGCGTCGTCACCACCGCCGCAGGCGGCGACCAGGGGGAGCACGGCCAGGGCGCCGGCCAGCGCCGCGGCGCGCAGCCGGTGGGTACACGACGGGTTCCGGTCGGTGGATCGTGCGTGCGGTTGCTGCTGGGACACGTCGCCTCTCCGAGTGCGGGCTGCCCTGCCCTGGCGGGCAGGGCAGGAGTACTCACGAAGGGGTACGTACGGGTGCCCGGAGCCGTTCACACCCTTTCCGCCGCCGGACTCGCCGCCCCGCCGAACTGGGTCCGGTACAACTCCGCGTACCGCTCCCCCGCCGCCAGCAGTTCCTCGTGCGTACCGCGTTCGACGATCCGGCCGGCCTCGACGACCAGGATCTGGTCGGCCGCCCGGACGGTGGAGAGCCGGTGGGCGATCACGATGGCGGTCCTGCCTTCGAGGGCTTCGGTGAGTGCTTCCTGGACGGCGGCCTCGGAGGTGTTGTCGAGATGTGCGGTGGCCTCGTCGAGGATGACGACGCGCTGCCGGGCCAGCAGCAGCCGGGCGATGGTCATGCGCTGGCGTTCACCGCCGGAGAGGCGGTAGCCGCGTTCGCCGACCACGGTGTCGAGGCCGTCGGGCAGGGACCGTACGAGGTCGTCGAGCCGGGCGCGGCGCAGGGCGTCCCACAGGTCGGTCTCCGTGGCCGTGGGGCGGGCCAGGAGGAGGTTGGCGCGGACGGTGTCGTGGAAGAGGTGCCCGTCCTGGGTGACCATGCCGAGGGTTTCCCTCAGTGACCGCGCGCTCAGGTCGCGGACGTCGATCCCGCCGACGCGTACCGCGCCCTCGTCGGCGTCGTAGAGGCGCGGCAGCAGTTGCGCGACGGTCGACTTGCCGGCGCCGGAGGAGCCGACGAGAGCCACGGTCTGGCCCGGCTCGGCGCGGAAGGAGATGCCGTGCAGGACCTCGTCGCCGCCGCGCCTGTCCAGGGAGGCGACCTCCTCCAGGGAGGCCAGGGAGACCTTGTCCGCGGCAGGGTAGGCGAAGCGGACGTCGTCGAACTCGATCGCCACGGGCCCCTCGGGTACCGGGCGGGCGTCCGGTTTCTCCTCGATGAGCGGCCGGAGGTCGAGGACCTCGAAGACCCGCTCGAAGCTGACCAGGGCGCTCATCACCTCGACACGGGCGCCGGCCAGCGCGGTCAGGGGTGCGTACAGCCGGGTCAGGAGCAGTGCCAGCGCCACCACCGCGCCGGGGTCCAGGGTGCCGCTCAGGGCGAGGTAACCGCCCAGGCCGTAGACCAGCGCCAGGGCCAGGGCGGAAACCAGGGTGAGGGCGGTGATGAAGGCCGCCTGGGCCGTCGCCGTCCGGACGCCGATGTCCGCGACCCGGCGGGCCCGCTCCGCGAACTGCGCCGACTCCTCCTCCGGGCGCCCGAAGAGCTTGACCAGGGTGGCGCCGGGTGCGGAGAAGCGCTCGGTCATGCGGGTGCCCATCGCCGCGTTCAGCGTCGCCGCCTCCCGCTGCATACGGGCCATCCTGCTGCCCATGCGCCGGGCCGGGATCACGAACACCGGCAGCAGCACCAGCGCCAGCAGGGTGATCTGCCAGGACAGCGTGAGCATCACGGCGAGCGTGAGCAGCAGCGTGACGAGGTTGCTGACCACTCCGGACAGGGTGTTGCTGAACGCGCGCTGGGCGCCGATGACGTCGTTGTTGAGACGGGAGACGAGGGCGCCCGTACGAGTGCGTGTGAAGAACGCGACCGGCATGCGCTGCACATGGTCGAACACGGCGGTCCGCAGGTCGAGGATGAGGTGTTCCCCGAGCGTCGCGGACAGCCTCCGGCCGAGGATGCCGAGCGCCGCCTCCGCCACCGCGATCAGCGCGATGAGCAGGGCCAGACGTACGACGGTGCCCTCGTCCCCGGCCGAGACGATCACGTTCACGACCCGTCCGGCCAGGACGGGCGTCGCCACGGCGAGCAGGGCGGTGCCCACGCCGAGCAGGACGAAGAGGGCGATGCGGCGCCGGTGCGGTCGGGCGAACGCACCGATGCGGCGCAGGGTGGCGAAGGCGAAGGGGCGGCGCTCCTGCTCGGCGTTCATGACGCTGTGCAGCTGTGTCCACGCTGTGGTCTCCATGCTCATGGCAGTGAAGGTAGAACCTCAAGCAACCTTGAGGTCAAGGCGCTCGCGTATCGCCCCCGGCATACCGCACAATCAGCCCGATCCCCCTCTCCGGCCCCCTTCTCCCCGCTCCCCCTCTCTCCGTCCCCCAAAGGCCCCGATGACGCTCTCCTCACAGCCGCTGTCCGCGCGTAAGGCGCCGTCCCCGCTCCCGCAACCCGCCGTTGGCGGGGCGTGGGAAGCCTCTGCGGATGTGACAGCGGTACAACTCCCCGAACTCCGCCCGCGACGACTCACCCGTCGCCTCCCGGTCCGCCGCCTGCGTCAGATCCTGTGTCTGCTTCCGCTGCTGCTCGTCACCGTGGTCGCGGTGCGCCACCGGTCGGTACTCGCCGAGGGCTTCACGCATCTGGCCACCGCCGAGTGGCCGTGGCTGCTGGCGGCTGCCGGCACGACCTGTCTGACCTGGGTCGCCGCCGCCTGCACCCGCCAGGGCGCGGTCGTCGAACGCCTGCCCGGACGGCGGCTGCTGGCAACGCAGTTCGCCGCGGGCGCGGCCAACCACCTGCTGCCGACGGGGCTGGGCGCGAGCGCGGTGAACCTGCGGTTCATGACGGTGTGCGGGTTGCCCCTGGCCCGCTCCTCGGCCGCCCTCGCGCTGTACCTGCTGGCGGAGAGCGTGGGCCGGGTCGCCCTGCTCGGCGCCCTGCTCATCGCGTTCCCGGACGCGCTGCGGCTCGGCACGCTGCTGCCCGAGGGGGCGTTCGGCCCGCTGCTGGCCGGTGCCGGCGCGGTGCTCGTCGTCGCGGTGGCGGTACTGGCCCTCGTCCCACGGGTGCGCTCCGCCCTGGTGTCCTTCCTGCGGACGGCACTCGGCGAGGCGCGCTCGGTGCACACCCGGCCGGCCCGCGCCCTGGCCCTGTGGGGCGGCTCGCTCACCTTCCCGGCGCTGCAGGCCTCCGTACTGGTCCTGGTGGGGCAGGCGCTGGGGCTGCCGGTGCCGCCCGCGCACATGGCGGTGGCCTACCTGGCGGCGACGGTCGCCGTCGCGCTGGTGCCCACCCCGGGCGGGATCGGCTCGGTGGAGGCGGCACTGGTCGTGGCACTGGTGGCGGCGGGCGGCCCGGCCGCGGTGGCCACGGCCGTGGTGATGGCCTTCCGGGTCATCACCGTCTGGCTGCCGCTGCTGCCGGGGGCGCTGACGCTGGGGGCGCTCGTCCGGCTGAAGGTGATCTGAGCGGCGAGATCTGTGCGCCGGAGCGCTGACGGCGCGTCATGTGCAGCAACTCACCCTCCGCTCGCCCCGGTCTCCGGTACGAAACCGCGCTCGGGATGCGGCAGGATGAACGACCGTGCCCATCGCAGGTCAGGGCGGTCGGGCGCGATACGGACATCCCGGAAACCGAGCAGGTGACGACGTGACGACACTTCACATCCGGCCGTCGGCGACAGAGTTCGCCGCAGCACTTCTCCCGGGAGGCGACCGGTGAACCGCGCGCTCACCGTGGACGACTTCGTCTTCGCCGGTATCGCCCTGGCGTCGGGCTTGCTGGCGGCCTTCGCGCTGAGCATGCTGCTGCGCTGGCTGGGCCGGCACGCCGACCGCACCCGCTGGACGGGGGACGACGTCATCGTGCACGCGCTGCGGGCCGTGGTGCCGTGGGCCGCGGTCGTGGGCGGCGTGGCGGGCGCGGCGGCGGTGCTGCCGCTGACCCGGACGGTGCAGCACCACACCAACCAGGCGCTGACGGTGCTGCTCATCTTCGTGGCGACGGTGTCGGTGGCACGGGTGGTGACCGGCCTGGTGCGCACGTTCACCCAGTCCCGTTCCGGTGTCGCCGGATCGGCCACGATCTTCGTCAACATCACCCGGATCCTGGTCCTGGCGATCGGTTTCCTGGTGGTGCTCCAGACGCTGGGGATCTCCATAGCCCCGCTGCTCACCGCTCTGGGCGTCGGCGGTCTGGCGGTGGCGCTGGCGCTTCAGGACACGCTGGCCAACCTGTTCGCGGGCATCCACATCCTCGCCTCGAAGACGGTTCAGCCCGGCGACTACATCCGGCTCAGCAGCAACGAGGAGGGCTACGTCGAGGACATCAACTGGCGGCAGACGACGATCCGCAACCTGTCCAACAACCTCGTCGTGATCCCCAACGGTCAGCTCGCCAAGGCGAACATGACCAACTTCATGCGCCCCGAGGAGCGGCTGACCATCCTGGTCCAGGTCGGTGTCGCCTACGACAGCGACCTGGAGCACGTGGAGCGGGTGACCAACGAGGTCATCGCCGAGACGATGGCCGAGGTCGAGGGCGCCGTGCCGGACCACGAGCCGATCATCCGGTTCCACACCTTCGGCGACTCCCGCATCGGCTTCACCGTCATCCTCGGCGTCGGCGAGTTCAGCGACCAGTACCGGATCAAGCACGAGTTCATCAAACGCCTGCACAAGCGCTACCGCGCCGAGGGCATCCGCATCCCCGCCCCGACCCGGACGGTGGCGCTCCAGCAGGGCGCGGCCGTCATCCCGCAGCAGCGGACCGGCGGGATCGAAGCGGGAGAGATGACCACCGCCCGGTTCGACTGAGGCCTCACGGGTTCAGCGCGTCGCCGACCATGATCCGGACCATCTGGGCGGGCGGCCGTCGGCGACGCCCCGTGGTCACCCGGTCACGGCAGGTCGGATGTCACCGAAACCGGTCGCGGACCCCTGTCGAGACGAGGTCGATCAGGAGATATCTTGATGTCGAGCAATGTTGCAGACGCGGAGCGGAGCACCCGGTGACTGACTCGACCATCATCTATACGCACACTGACGAGGCCCCGGCCCTGGCAACGTATTCCTTCCTGCCGGTGGTCCAGGCGTACGCCTCGCAGGCGGGTGTCGCCGTCGAGACCCGCGACATCTCGCTGGCCGGGCGCATCATCGCCCTGTTCCCGGAGTACCTGACCGAGGACCAGCGCATCCCGGACGCCCTCGCGGAGCTCGGCGAGCTGGCCAAGACGCCCGCCGCCAACATCATCAAGCTGCCGAACATCTCGGCGTCCATCCCGCAGCTCAAGGCCGCGATCGCCGAGCTCCAGGGCCAGGGCTACGCGCTGCCGGACTACCCGGACGACCCGAAGACCGACGAGGAGCGCGAGATCCGCGCCCGCTACGACAAGGTCAAGGGCTCCGCCGTGAACCCGGTCCTGCGTGAGGGCAACTCGGACCGCCGCGCCCCCGCCTCGGTGAAGAACTACGCCAAGTCCCACCCGCACCGCATGGGCGCCTGGACCTCCGAGTCCAAGACGGACGTGGCGACCATGGGCCAGAACGACTTCCGCTCCACCGAGAAGTCCGTGGTGATCGCCGAGGACGGCGCGCTGCGCATCGAGCTGGTCGGCGACGACGGCACCACCACCGTGCTGCGTGAGTCGGTACCCGTGCAGAAGGGCGAGGTCGTCGACGCCTCGGTGATGCGCGTCGCCGCGCTGCGCGAGTTCCTCACCGCTCAGGTCGCCAAGGCCAAGGCCGAGGGCGTGCTGTTCTCGGTGCACCTGAAGGCCACCATGATGAAGGTGTCCGACCCGATCGTCTTCGGCCACGTGGTGCGCGCCTTCTTCCCGAAGACGTTCGCGCAGTACGGCGACAAGCTCGCCGCGGCCGGCCTGACCCCGAACGACGGTCTGGGCGGCATCTGGAAGGGCCTGGACTCGCTGCCCGAGGGCGCCGAGATCAAGGCCTCCTTCGACGCCGAGCTCGCCGAGGGCCCGGAGCTGGCGATGGTCGACTCCGACAAGGGCATCACGAACCTGCACGTGCCGTCGGACGTCATCATCGACGCCTCCATGCCGGCCATGATCCGCACCTCCGGCCACATGTGGGGCCCGGACGGGCAGGAGCACGACGCCCTCGCGGTCATCCCGGACTCCTCCTACGCGGGCGTCTACCAGGCCGTGATCGAGGACTGCAAGGCCAACGGCGCCTTCGACCCCTCCACCATGGGCTCGGTGCCGAACGTCGGCCTCATGGCGCAGAAGGCCGAGGAGTACGGCAGCCACGACAAGACGTTCGAGATCGCCACCACGGGCACGGTCCGCCTGGTCGACGCGGGCGGCACCGCGCTCATCGAGCAGACCGTCTCGGCCGGTGACATCTTCCGCGCCTGCCAGACCAAGGACGCCCCGATCAGGGACTGGGTGAAGCTGGCCGTCACCCGGGCCCGTGCCACCGGCGACCCGGCCGTGTTCTGGCTGGACGAGACCCGCGCGCACGACGCCAACCTGATCGCCAAGGTCGAGCAGTACCTGACGGAGCACGACACCGAGGGCCTGGACATCCGGATCCTGTCCCCCGTCGAGGCGACCAAGCTGTCGGTGGAGCGCATCCGCCGGGGCGAGAACACCATCTCGGTCACCGGCAACGTGCTGCGCGACTACCTGACCGACCTGTTCCCGATCCTGGAGCTGGGCACCAGCGCCAAGATGCTGTCGGTCGTGCCGCTGATGGCGGGCGGCGGCCTGTTCGAGACGGGCGCGGGCGGCTCGGCGCCGAAGCACGTGCAGCAGCTGGTCAAGGAGAACTACCTGCGCTGGGACTCCCTCGGTGAGTTCTTCGCCCTGGTGCCGTCCTTCGAGCAGTACGCCAAGGTCACGGGCAACGCCCGCGCCCAGGTCCTGGCCGACACCCTCGACCGGGCCACGGCGACCTTCCTCAACGAGGACAAGTCCCCGACCCGGCGCGTCGGCGGCATCGACAACCGCGGCAGCCACTTCTACCTGTCCCTGTACTGGGCGCAGGAACTGGCCCGGCAGACCGACGACGCGGAGCTGGCGAAGGCCTTCGCGCCGCTCGCCGAGACGCTCGCCGCCAACGAGCAGAAGATCGTCGACGAGCTGATCGCCGCGCAGGGCAAGCCGACCGACATCGGCGGCTACTACCAGCCCGACCCGGCGAAGGCCGCGGAGGTCATGCGCCCGTCCGCGACGTGGAACGGCGCCCTGGCGTCCCTGAGCTGACGCCGTCGGCCCCGGGGCGGTCGACCCGCCCGAGGGCATGCGAACCCGCCCCGACCGGCATAGTGTCCGGTCGGGGCGGGGTCGTCTCCAAACCGGCCGGGGCCCCGAGGGCGCCCCTTGATCACGTCCCGTGGAGCCGCCGCATGACCGACGCCCCGCACTCCTTCGGCGTCCTGCCCGGCGCCGGGCGCTCCCCGGTGATCCTGCACGTGCCGCACGCGGCGCGGGAGATCCCGCCGTCCGTACGGGCGGACATCGTCCTGGACGACGAGGAACTCGCCCGGGAGCTGGACCACATCACCGACGCGCACACGGCTCGGATCGCCGAGGTGGCGGCGGGCCTGGCCGGCGTCACGCCGTGGCGGTTCGTCAACCGGCTGTCGCGGCTGGTGGTCGATCCCGAGCGGTTCCCCGACGAGCGGGAGGAGATGCGGGCCGTCGGCATGGGCGCGGTGTACACGCACACCACGCACGGCGAGGTGCTGCGGCCCGGGCACGTCGAGGCCGGGCCGCTCGTCGAGCGGTACTTCCTGCCGTACGCGAGGGCGATGACACAGGCCGTGCGGGAGCGTCTGGCGGCCACCGGGCGGGCGGTCGTCATCGACGTGCACTCGTATCCCAGCGCGCGGCTGCCGTACGAGCTGCACGGGGAGGGGCCCCGGCCGCCGGTGTGTCTCGGCACCGACCCCTTCCACACCAGTGACGGGCTGCTGGAGGCCGCGCGGACGGCGTTCGGGGAGACGGAGCTCGACAGCCCGTTCAGCGGGGCCTACGTACCGCTGGAGTTCTACGGGAGCGACCCGCGGGTCGAGGCGCTCATGGTGGAGATCCGCCGGGACACGTACATGACCGAGCCGGGCGGCCCCGCCGGACCCGGCCTGGAGCGGCTCGCCGCCGCGCTGGCCGGCCTCGTGGACGCCGTGTCCCGCTGACTCGGCAGCGGCGGGTCCCGGCCGTGAAACGGAGAGGCCGCACCGGAGTTCTCCGGTGCGGCCTTCGACCTGCTGCCTCACAAGTCGGGACGACAGGATTTGAACCTGCGACCCCTTGACCCCCAGTCAAGTGCGCTACCAAGCTGCGCCACGTCCCGATGCGTCTCGCGCGGGTGAACCGCTTGATCACGCAGGTCAACCCTACCGCATGGGGGGGCGGGCTCAGCCCCGCGGCCCCCGGCGGCGGCCGATCCCCGCTCCGGTCCGGCCGGCGAGGCCTGCTGTCGAGACGGCGACGGCGAGCACGGCCCACCAGGGGATCTCCGCCGTGGCCGCATGACCGGCACCGGCCGCGACGGCCAGCAGCGCCGTGACGGCACTTCCGGTCAGTCCGGCACCCCGCCGGCGCCGAGTCCCGTCCACGTCCTCCACGTCCTCGTCCCCCTTCGGGTCGACGTCCGGGCATATGCCGCAAACAATACGCGACGTTGCCGGTAACTCCCTACCTGGGCAAACGGGTTGAGACGGACGGAGTCAGGAGGGCGGTGCCGTCGTGCCCCGGATCTCCAGCGTCGGCGCCGCCAGGTGCAGCCGGCCCTCTCCCCCGGCCCGCTCGAACCGGTCCAGGAGGAAGCGGGCGGCCCGGCGCCCGACCTCGTGTCCGGCGTTGTCCACCGTGGTGAGCCACAGGTGACGCAGGCGGGAGATGCTCGTGTTGTCGTAGCCGACGACGGACACGTCGTGCGGGACGCGCAGGCCCAGTTCCCCGGCCGCCGACAGGGCGCCGACGCAGGTGATGTCGTTGACGGCGAAGACGGCGGTGGGGCGGTCGGGCCGGCTGAGGAGACGGACGGCCGCCCGGTAGCCCCCCTCCTCGGTCATGTCGCCGGTCTCGACGACGGCCCGGTCGGCCAGCCCGCGTTCCCGCATGGCCGCCTCGAAGCTGCGGCGGCGAAGTTCGCCGACGGCCCCGTACCCCGCGAGGTGGGCGATGCGGCGGTGGCCGAGGCCGATGAGGTGCTCGGTGACCAGCCGGGCGCCCCTCTCGTCGTCGCCCGCGACCTGGTCCACCCCGGGCGGCACCGGCTCGCGGGTGCCCGCCAGGACGACGGGCATCCGGTCCGCGACCGTGCCGAGGGCCGCCGGCTCGGGCAGTGTGCCGACCACGACCAGGCCGTCCACGCCGAGGTCCAGGAGCGGATCGGCCGGGTCCTGGCCGGTGCGGCGGCTGAGGCGGGCGTCGGCCAGCAGCATGCGCAGGCCGCCCGCGTGCAGCAGGGAGTTCAGGCCATCGAGAAGGTCCACGAACCAGGGGTTGCGCAGGTCGTCGAGGAGGACGCCGACCATGGGGGTCCCCCCTGCTCGAGCGGAGCCGAGAGCTTGGGGGAGGGTGCGCTGTTCGCTGAGGCTGCGGGCGGCGGCGTTGGGCCGGTAGCCGAGCTCCCGGGCGGCACGCAGCACGGCCTCCCGCTTCTCGGGGCGAACCTGGCCGGAGCCACGCAGCACAAGGGAGACCAGCGACTTGGAGACGCCGGCCCGTTCGGCGACGTCACGAATGGTCGGCGGCCTCATGAGTGGACCGTTCCATGCGGGCCAGGCGCTTGTCAAAGGGTTGACAGCTGGCGGAAACGCCGCTCAGGGTGGGCTGGACAGGTCATGGAACGGTCCAAAGAGGGGCTCTCATGGTGGACACGCTCGGCGTCGCCGTCATCGGTTTCGGCTGGATGGGACGGGTGCACACGCAGGCGTACGCACGCGTGCGGCACCACTATCCGCGGCTGCCCCTCGTTCCGGAGCTGGTGACGGTCGCCGAGGAGGTGCCGGGCCGGGCGGAGGAGGCGGCCGAGCGGTTCGGGTTCGCCTCGACGACGCGGGACTGGCGCGAGGTGGCCGCCGACCCGCGGGTGCGGGCGGTCAGCATCACCGCGCCGAACTTCCTGCACCGCGAGATCGGCGTCGCGATGGCCGAGGCCGGCAAGCACATCTGGATCGAGAAGCCGGTCGGTCTGACCGCCGAGGACGCCGGCGCGGTCGCGGACGCGGTGGCCAAGGCGGGGGTGCAGGGCACCGTCGGCTTCAACTACCGCAACGCTCCCGCCGTCGAGGCGGCCCGCGAACTGATCGCCTCCGGCGAGCTCGGCACGGTCACGCATGTCCGCATCCGGCTGTTCAGCGACTACGCGGCTCATCCCGAGGGCGCCCTGACCTGGAGGTACGAGCGGGAGCGGGGCGGCAGCGGGGTCCTGGGGGACCTCGCCTCGCACGGTGCGGACCTGGCCCGGTTCCTGCTCGGCGACATCGCGTCCCTCACCGCGGACACGGCGGTCTTCCTCCCGGAGCGGGCCCGGCCGAGCGGTGCGACGGCCGGCCACAGCCGCGCCCTCGGTGGTGAACTCGGCCCGGTCGAGAACGAGGACTACGTCAGCTGCCTGCTGCGCTTCGCCTCCGGGGCGCGCGGTGTCCTGGAGGCCTGCCGGGTCTCGGTCGGCGAGCAGAACAACTACGGCTTCGAGGTGCACGGCACCAAGGGCGCGGTGTTCTGGGACTTCCGCCGCATGAACGAGCTGGGCGTCAGCCGCGGCACGACGTACCAGGACCAGTCCGTCACCACGGTGTACGTCGGGCCGGGGCACGGGGAGTTCGCCGCGTTCCAGCCCGGCGCGGCGAACGCGATGGGGTACGACGACCTGAAGGTGATCGAGGCATACCGCTTCCTCCGCTCCGTCGCCGAGGGCACCCCGCACGGGGCGACGGTCACGGACGCCGTGCACAGCGCGGCCGCGCTGGACGCCATGGCGCGTTCGGCGCGCGGCGGAACGTGGGTGGAGGTGGCCGCGCAGGGGTGACGCCGCTCCCTCAACGGGGGTTCTGCAGCCGCCTGCCCAGGTAGACCTTCGCCGGGATGAGCATGAGCCACAGCCACATGATGACGGGGCCGGTCGCGAAGACCAGCGGGACGGTGACGAGGAAGACCACCACGATCACGGCGCTGTCGAGGAGGTAGAGGGCGCTCGCCGACTCGGTGGGTCGGTCGTGGCGCAGCCAAGGGCGCTTGGCCAGGACGGCGGCCACCGCGAGATGGCAGCCGCCGAGCGCGGCGACCGCACCCGCGTAGACGGCGACCGACACGGACTGGTCCCCGTACTCGGCGAGCAGGCGGGTCGGGAAGGGGACGAGGGCGGCGACGCCGAGGCCGACGATGGAAATGCCGATCACCTGCCCGTCGACCTCCCGGACCTCCTTGAAGATCCCGCGATGGCCGCGCCAGAAGCTCCCGAGCACCGCGACGCTCAGCGCGTATGCCCCGAGGTCCGGGAGCAGCTCCCGCAGGGCCTCGCGGTATCCGGCGGGATCCAGGTCCCGGGGCACGGAGATGTCCAGGACGAGCAGGGTGATGGCGATGGCGAACACGCCGTCGACCAGGGTCACCAGCCGCTCGGGGCCACCGTCCGGGCGCGAGGTCCACATGGGCCCGACCGTAGGGGCCGGGACGGGCCTTCTCCCGGACCCACGCCCGGGCGCGCCGCCGGATCACACGGCCGCCTGCGGCGGCATGTTGTACGGCGTCACCACCTGGATCGCCGACGGCAGGGTCGGCCCGGCCGGCGGCAGGGCCCCGTGCGCCCGCATGACGATGTGGCAGGCCTCGCGCACGTCCTGACGCAGGTCGTGGTGGAGCACGGCGGACAGGCGGTGCTCGCGCAGCAGGCGGGTGTTGTCGTGGTCGAGATCGTGTGCGACGAACACGGCGCACTCGCGGCCGAGGTCGTCGAAGGCACGCAGCGTGGCGATGTTGCCGCCGCCGATCGAGTAGACGGCACGGATGTCCGGGTCGCGTTCCAGCGCGGCGCGGACGAGGTCGTACTGGGTGGCGTCCAGGCCCTGCCCCTCGGCGATCTCGACGAGGGTGCGTTCGGGGTGCCGGGCCCGCATGGCGCCGCGGAAGCCCATCTCGCGCTCCTCCTCGTTGCGGAAGGACCCGCTGCTGAGGCTGGTGAGGATGTTGCCCGGCCGCTCCCCGAGCCACTGGCCCGTCAGATAGGCGGCCGTCGCCCCCGCCGCCCGGTCGTCTATGCCGACGCGGGCGAGGCGGGCGCTGGACGGCAGGTCGGTCACCAGCGTCACGACCGGTATGCCGGCCGCCGTAAGCCGGCCCACCGCGGCGGTGACCTCGGGGACGTCGGGGGCTTTGAGGATCACGCCCTGTGAGCCCCGCCGGGCGATGCGGTCCAGGGTGCGCACCAGCTCCTCGACCGGGCCGGTCTCACGGAAGTGGAAGCGGGAACGCAGCACGGCCGGGTGCAGCGACGGCAGCTCGGCCTCCAGGGCGGCGCGGATCGCCGTGGTGAAGCGCTCGGGCGCCTGCATCACGATGTCCACCATGAACGTCCGGCCCACCAGCCGGACCTGGGTGCGCTGCCGGTCCAGGTCGGCGATGGCCTGGCGGACCTCCCGTGCGGTGCTCTCGCGCACTCCGCCCCTGCCGTTCAGGACCCGGTCGACGGTCGCCTCGCTCAGGCCCGCCTGACGGGCGATCTCCCGGATCGGGAAGGGGTGACCCATGCGTCGGCTCCTTGAGGGGTTTTTGATGGCTCGCTGCTGGTTGTTCGAGGGGTTTGTACTGACAAGAATGACAGGGCTGCGTCGCTCTGTGACCCCGAAGGGACGACGATGTCCTTCACCCCCGTGACCCCTCGTACCTGGCTGTCCGAGCAGGACTGCGATCTCGACGCGTTCCGCGCGCTGGTCGAGCAGGCGACGGACCCCGCCGACTACCCGCACGCCTTCGCCGTGGAGCGGAACGTGCCGGTCTACGACGCCGGCCTCCTCGAGGGCGACCGCGTGGTCCAGGCCGAGCTGGTGCGGGCGCTCGCCGACGGCCCCGGCATCGTCGTCTTCCGCGGGGCGTTTCCCGACCCGGAGGTCGTGGACCGCGCCACCGCCGTGTTCGAGGCGCTGATCGCCGAGCAGCGCGCCTCGGGAGCCACGGCCGGTGACCACTTCGCCGAGCCGGGCGCCAACGACCGGGTGTGGAACGCGCTGGAGAAGACGGCCCGGTACGACGCCGAGGTGTTCGCCGACTACTACGCCAACGACGTCCTCGCCCTCGTGTCGACGGCCTGGCTGGGCCCGGGCTACCAGGTCACCTCACAGCTCAACGTGGTCAACCCGGGCGCTGCGGCACAGACCGTGCACCGGGACTACCACCTGGGCTTCCTGCCGAACGAGGTCGCCGCCGCCTACCCGGCGCAGGTGCACCGCCTCTCCCCCGCGCTGACCCTGCAGGGCGCGGTCGCGCACTGCGACATGCCCGTGGAGTCCGGGCCGACGATGTATCTGCCGCACTCGCAGAAGTACGAACCGGGCTACCTCGCCTGGCGGCTCCCGGAGTTCCGTGCGTACTTCGAGGCGCGGTACGTGCAGCTGCCGCTGGCGAAGGGCGACGCGGTGTTCTTCAACCCGGCCCTCTTCCACGCCGCCGGCACCAACCGCTCGGCGGACGTCCGGCGCATGGCCAACCTGCTGCAGGTGTCGTCCGCGTTCGGGCGCGCGATGGAGACGGTGGACCGGGAGGCCGTCGCGGGCGCCGTGTATCCCGTGCTGCTGGAGCGCAGGGCGCGGGGTGCCGACCAGGCGTGGCTGGAGAACGTGATCGCGGCGAGCGCCGAGGGCTACCCCTTCCCCACCAACCTCGACAGCGACCCGCCGGCCGGCGGTCTGGCCCCGCCGTCGCAGGCGGACCTCGTGCGGCGGGCGCTGCGCGAGGGATGGACGCCGGAGGTACTCCGGGCGGAGCTGCGGGCCGGTGGCGAACGGCGAGAGAGCTGAGGACTCCATGGGACTTCTCGACGACAAGGTCGTCCTGGTCAACGGCGGCAGCCAGGGGGTCGGCGCGGCCATCGCGCGGGCCGCGGTCCGCGAAGGCGCGGTCGTCGCCGTCACCGGGCGGCGCCCCGGGCCCGGTGAGGCGCTGGTGGCCGAGCTGGCCGCCGGCGGAGGCAAGGCGATGTTCGTACGGGCCGATCTCGCGGACGCGGAGCAGGCCAAGGCGTCCGTCGCCGAGGTCGTCGACGCGTACGGGCGGATCGACTGCCTGGTCAACTCGGCGGGGCTGACGTCACGGGGCACGCTGCTGGACACCTCGCCGGAGCTGTTCGACCAGCACATCGCGATCAACCTCAAGGCGCCGTTCTTCGCCATGCAGGCCGCCGTCTCCGACATGGTCGGGCGTGGGGCGCCCGGCACGGTCGTCAACATCATCACGTCGTCGGCGCACGGGGGGCAGCCGTTCCTGGCGCCGTACGTGGCCGCCAAGGCGGGATTGATCGGGCTGACCCGGAACGCGGCGCACGCGCACCGGTGGGACCGGGTCCGGATCAACGGGCTGAACATCGGCTGGACGGCGACGGAGGGTGAGGACGCGACGCAGAGGGCGTTCCACGGGGCCGGGGACGACTGGCGTGACCAGGCCGCCGAGAAGCTGCCGATGGGCAAGTTGGGCCAGCCGGATGAGATCGCCGAGTTCGTGGTCTTTCTGCTCTCGGAGCGGTCCGGGGTGGTTACCGGGTCGGTCATCGATTGGGACCAGAACGTGTTGGGAGGGCTCGACTGAGGATTGGCCGCGCTCGTCGCCGGCCGTGTGCGGCGCCGTTGTGGTTGATCGCGCCCACGCGGCGGAGCCGCATATCTGCACAGCCCCGCGCCCCCATGGGGCGCACAGCACCCTGCATCAAGGAGCAACACCCCATGCGAATCGGAATTCTCGGCCTCGGCCGTATCGGCGCCTTTCACGCCGAGACCCTCTCCGGGCTCGACGCCGTCGAGTCGCTCGTCGTCACCGATCCGTTCGCGGACGCCGCGAAGACCGCCGCGGAGCGGTTCGGTGCCGAGGTCGTGGACTCGCCGGAGGCCCTGCTGGCGGCCGGCGTGGACGGGATCGTGGTGGCCGCCGCCACGGACGCCCACCCGGCGCTGATCCTGGCCGGGGTCGAGGCCGGGGTTCCGGTCTTCTGTGAGAAGCCCGTCGCCAAGACCATGGGCGAGGGCGTCGAGGTGCTCAAGGCGGTCCGGGACAAGGGCGTGCCGATCCAGATCGGTTACAACCGCCGCTTCGACACCGGATTCGTCAACGCCCGCGCCGCCGTGCTGAGCGGAGAGCTCGGCACACTGCACACGGTCCGCTCGACCACGCTGGACCCGGCCCCGCCGCCCGCCGCGTACATCGCCGCCTCCGGCGGCATCTTCCGCGACTGCTCGGTCCACGACTTCGACATCATCCGCTGGGTGACGGGGCGCGAGGTGACCGAGGTGTACGCCGTCGGCGGCAACCGCGGCGCCGGCTTCATCAAGGAGGCCGGCGACGCCGACACCACCGGCGCGATCCTCACCCTCGACGACGGCACCATCGCGGTGGTCTCCAACTCCCGCCACAACGCGCGTGGTTACGACGTCCGCATGGAGATCCACGGCTTCGAGGACTCCATCGCCGTCGGCCTGGAGGACAAGCTGCCGCTGCGTTCGGTCGAGCCGGGCGTGACCTTCCCGGCGGGCACCCCGCACGACTTCTTCATGGACCGCTTCACCGCGGCCTACCGCGCCGAACTGACCGCCTTCACCGAGGTCGTGGCCGGCGCGCGCCCGTCGCCCTGCACGATCGAGGACGCCCTGGAGGCGGGCTGGATCGCCGACGCGTGCACCCTGTCGCTGCACGAGCACCGTCCCGTGACGATCGAGGAGGTACGGCAGGCATGAACGGCAAGGGCCGGGAACCCGCCTGTTACCGCCAGGCCGGGTTCGAGGTCAGGCCGCGCACCAGGATCTGACGCACACGCAGAGCTGGGCCCGGGGCATGCGTGCCCGGGCCCCGCTCAGGCGTACAGCGCGGGTTTCCGCTCCAGTGCGATCTCCACCCGGCCGCCGTCGTCCAGCGCCCGTACCCCCGCCTCGCACACCGCGGCCGCCGCGTAGCCGTCCCAGACGCTCGGGCCGGTGACCTCGCCACGGCGGGTGGCGTCGACCCAGGCCTGGATCTCCTGGTCGTAGGCCGTCTCGAAGCGCTCGGTGAAGTCCTGGGCGATGGTGCCGCCCCAGCGGCCGGCCATGTTGGTGACCAGGGCGTGGCCGTCGCCGATGCGGGCGGTGCCGCGTTCGCAGACCACCTCGGCCTGGACCTGGTAGCCGAAGCCGCAGTTGACGAAGATCTCGACGTCGCTGAGGGCGCCGCCGTCGGTCTCGAAGACGACGAACTGCGGATCACGCAGTCCCCCGGGCGCGCCGGCGGACGGGGCCGGGCGCAGCACGGTGACCGCCGTGATCTCGTGGCCCAGCAGCCAGCGGGTCGCGTCGGCCTCGTGGGCGACGGAGTCGCTGATGAGCATGGAGCTGGTGAAGGAGGGCGGGCTGGCGACGTTGCGGTGCCGGTTGTGCAGCATGAGCGGACGGCCCAGCTGACCGGTCGTCAGCAGGGCCTTGAGCTTGACGTACTCGGGGTCGTAGCGGCGCATGAAACCGACCTGGGCCCGGCGGTGGCCGAGGCGCAGTTCGGCTTCGAGGACGCGCAGGGCGGACGCCGAGTCGGGGGTGAGCGGCTTCTCGCACAGGACGGGCAGATCGTGCTCGAACGCGGCGAGGAGTGTGGCCTCGTGGGCCGGGCCCGGGGAGGCGATCAGGACGGCGTCGACGTCGGCCGCCGCCATCGCGGCCGCCGGGTCGGTGTAGGGGGTACAGCCGTCGACGCGCGCGGCGACGGCCTTCGCGCGCTCCGCGTCGACGTCCGCGACGGCCACCACCCGTGCTCCGCTGATGACTTCGTGGATGCGGCGCACATGGTCGGCGCCCATCCTTCCGGTCCCGATGACTGCTACGCCAAGGGCTGTGTGGGTGGCGCGCTCGGCCATGGCCGTCCTTTCGGGTCGTCAGGCGCCGCAGGACCTCAGGAACTTGCGGGTGCGCACCGCGATCGGCAGCGGCTTGTCCGGCTCGCAGGGGTACATGTCCTGCTCGACGATGGCGAAGAGGTCGACGCCCAGCTTCTGGGCGGCCGTGAGGACCGGGCCCAGCTCGGGGACGCCGGCGGGCGGTTCGCACATCACGCCGCGCTGGACGGCGGGGCCGAACGGGATCTCGTTCCTGACGACGTCGGCGAGGATCTCGGGGTCGACCTGCTTGAGGTGCAGGTAGCCGATTCGCTCGCCGTAGGTCTCGATGAGCTTGACGCTGTCGCCGCCGCAGTAGGCGTAGTGCCCGGTGTCCAGGCAGAGGTTGACCAGGTCGGAGTCGGTCGAGTCGAGGAACCGCTCGACGTGCTCCTCGTTGTCGATGTGCGTGTCGGCGTGCGGGTGGACGACGATGTCCAGGCCGTACCGGTCCTTCACCTCGCGGCCGAGGCGCTCCATGCCCGTGGTGAGGTTGCGCCACTGCTCGACGGTGAGCTCCGGGGGTTCGAGGATCTCGGCGGTCTTGTCGTCGCGCCAGAACGACGGGATGACGACCAGGTGCTTCGCGTCCATGGCCTGGGTGAGGGCGGCGACGCGGCTGACCTGTTCCCAGGTGGAGTCCCACTCGGAGGGTCCGCGGTGCAGTCCGCAGAAGATCGTGCCCGCGGAGACCTTCAGGTTCCGCTTGGTGATCTCGTCGGTGAGCCGGGCCGGGTCGGTGGGCAGGTAGCCGTAGGGGCCGAGTTCGATCCAGGAGTAGCCGGCTTCGGTGACCTCGTCGAGGAAGCGTTCCCAGGGCACCTGCTGGGGGTCGTCGGGGAACCAGACGCCCCAGGAGTCGGGGGCGGAGCCCACCCGGATGCGGTCGAGCGCGAGGGCCATGTCAGGACTTTCCTTCCGAAGACGTGGCTACGGGAGCGGTGAGGTCCCCCTCCTCGGGGAGCTCTTCGACGTCGACGCCGCGGACCTGCGCCAGCTCATGCTTGAGGGAGGCCAGTTCGGCGCCGCCTGCCATGTGGTTGGTCAGCTCTTCGAGGCTGACGTCGCTGCGGGAGGCGGAGAGTTCCACGGTGCCGAGGCGCAGCACGCTGAAGTGGTCGCCGACCATGTAGGCGTGGTGGGGGTTGTGGGTGATGAAGATGACGCCGAGGCCCTTCTCGCGGGCGGCGGCGATGTACTTCAGCACCACACCGGACTGCTTGACGCCGAGGGCGGCGGTCGGCTCGTCCAGGATGAGGACGCGGGCGCCGAAGTAGACGGCGCGGGCGATGGCGACGCACTGGCGCTGGCCGCCGGAGAGCGTGCCGATGGGCTGCTCCAGGTCGTCCAGGACGATGCCCATGTTGCGGAGTTCCTCGTCCGCGGTCCTCTTCATCTTCTCGATGTCGAGACGGCGCACGGGCCAGGGGCCCTTGGTCATCTCGGAGCCGAGGAAGAAGTTGCGCCACACCGGCATCAGCGGGACGACGGCGAGGTCCTGGTAGACCGTGGCGATGCCCTTGTCGAGGGCCTCGCGCGGGGTGGAGAAGCGCACGGGTTCGCCGTCGACGAGGAACTCGCCCTCGGTGTGCTGGTGCAGCCCCGAGATGATCTTGATGAGGGTGGACTTGCCGGCGCCGTTGTCGCCGAGGACGCAGGTCACGTTGCCGGGGTGGACGGTCAGGTCGACGCCGTGCAGGGCGCGGATGTTGCCGTAGGACTTGCCGGCGCCGCGGAGTTCGACGAGGGGGCGGTCCTGCGTGGGCGGCGTGTCCTCAAGGACGGCGCCGTGGGTGCCGGGTTCTTTGCTGGTCATCGCTGTCACCTCCGGGTCGCCGTGCGCTGGACCCACAGATTGATGAGGACGGCGCCGAGGAGCATCACGCCGAGGAAGGCCTTGAACCAGTCGGGGTTCCAGCCGGCGTAGACGATGCCCTGCTGCACCATGCCGAACATGAAGGCGCCGAAGACCGGGCCGATCGCGGAGCCGTAGCCGCCGGTCAGCAGGCAGCCGCCGATGACGGCCGCGGCGATGTAGATGAGCTCCTGGCCCACGCCCTCGCCGGACTGCACGGTGTTGAAGGAGAACAGCTGGTGCATGCCGACGAACCAGGCGCCGAAGCCGACCAGCATGAACAGGGAGATCTTGGTGAAGGTCACCGGGACGCCGACGGCCCGGGCGCTCTCCTTGTTGCCGCCGACCGCGAAGATCCAGTTGCCGTACTTGGTGCGCAGCAGCACCCAGGTGGCCAGGGCCGCGAAGACCAGCCACCACACCACGGTGATCTTGACGTTGACCCCGCCGACCTCGAACGTCGAGGCGAAGAGCTTCTGCGCCTGTGTGAAGCCGTCCATGTCGCTGATGTCGTCGGTGGCGACGTTGCCGGTGACCAGCTTGGTGATCGCGAGGTTCACACCTTGGAGGATGAGGAAGGTGCCCAAGGTGACCAGGAAGCTCGGCAGGCCGGTCCTGACCAGCAGCCAGCCGTTGAACGCGCCGATCGCGAGCGACACGATCAGGGCGACGATCACGCCCATCCAGACGTTCAGGGTCAGCTGGTAGCTGAGCATCGACGCGGTCAGCGCCGAGGTGATCACGGCGACACCGGCGGACAGGTCGAACTCGCCGCCGATCATCAGCAGCGCCACCGGCAGCGCCATGATCCCGATGGTCGACGACTGGTACAGGATGTTCGCCATCGAGCTGCCGTCGCGCACCGGCGGGGCCGCGAACAGGAAGAACACGAGCACGGCGACGGCGCCGAGGAAGACGCCGACCTCGGGCCGGGCGAGCAGCCGCAGCGCCGGCGGGCGCTGCCTTGTCCGGCCGTCGGACTGCTTCTGGCCGGAGGCCGGCGGTGTCTCCACCGCCGGCGTGGCCTGCTGGGTCATGCTCATCACCGGGTGCCCTTCGCGGCGAACTCCCCGATCTTGTCGACGTTGGACTTGTCGACGAAGGCCGGGCCGGTCAGCACGGGCTGCTCGCCGCCGCCGCTGTAGTTGCCGTTGTTCTTGTAGAGCCACAGGCCGTCGACGGCCAGGTAGCCCTGCAGGTAGGGCTGCTGGTCGACGGCGAACTGGATGTCGCCCGCCTTGATGGACTTGATCAGGTCCTTGTTGAGGTCGAAGGTGGCGACCTTCGCCTTGCTGCCGGCGTCGCCGACCGACTGCACCGCGGTCAGCGCGAAGGGCGCGCCCAGCGTGACGACGTAGTCGATGGACGGGTCCTGCTTCAGCTTGGCGGTGATCGTCGACTTCACGGCCGGCATGTCGGTGCCGTTGACGTTCTGCGGGTCGACCTTGCCCTCGAAGGTCTTCGCCACGCCGTCACACCGCTGCGTCAGGCCGACGTTGCCCTGCTCCTGCATCACGCAGAGGACCTTCTTGGCGCCGACCTCGTTGAGCTTCTTGCCGAAGGCCTCGCCGGCCACCGACTCGTCCTGGCCGAAGAACTCCAGCAGGTTGAGCTTCTTCCAGTCGCTCAGACCGGAGTTGAGGCCGACGACGGGTATGCCGGCCTTCTCGGCCTTGCCGATGACGCCCTTGAGCGCGTCCGGCTTGGCGAGGGTCACGGCGATGCCGTCGACCTTCTGGTCGATCGCGTTCTGGACCAGGTTGGCCTGGTTGCCCGCGTTCGGGTCGGCGGAGTAGACGAGCTTGATGTTGTCCTTGGCGGCCGCGGCCTCGGCGCCCTTGCGGACGGTGTCCCAGAAGGTGTCGCCGGGAGCCTGGTGGGTGACCAGCGCGACGGTCATGCGCGGTGTGGTGGCCTTGCCGGCGGAGGCGTTCGCGGCGCCTTCCTCGGACTTCTTGCCCCCGGAACTGCTGGAGCAGCCGGCGAGGGTCAGGGCCGCCGCCGCGGCGACGGCGACGACGGGCGCGATCCTGCGGGAGCGGGGGTGGGAAGAGCGGTCCATCTTTCCTGGCACCTCACTGTGCTACTGCGGGGAAAGGAGAGGGGATCACGAGGGATCCGTGGTCCCGGAGCCTTACGGAGTCCGGATCATGATGCCGCAAGCAGACTGTTGCGATGCCACGGGATCCAAGTCCCTGCCGCGCCCACTGTCAATACTTTGTTAAGACATCATTTCACAAGCAGGTCCGAATGTAAGTACAAAGTATTGACAGCGCCGCCCTCGCGGGCCTAAACCTGGGAGGCGGCAGGTCCACGGATCCACGTCCCCACCGTGTCAGGGCGCCTTCGGACCCGCATCCCCAGCTTCCCGAGGAGGTCGCGCATGGCCGGGTCAGCCCAGCATTTCGACTTGATCACGATGGGCCGCGTCGGAGTCGACCTCTATCCACACCAGACCGGCGTCCCACTTCCACAAGTGGAGAAGTTCGGGAAGTTTCTGGGGGGTTCGGCGGCCAATGTGGCGGTCGCGTCGGCCCGCCTCGGGCGTCGCACGGCGGTGATCACCCGCACCGGCGACGACCCCTTCGGCACCTACCTGCACGAGGAGCTGAGGTCCTTCGGCGTCGACGACCGCTGGGTCACCCCGGTCGACGCGTACCCGACGCCGATCACGTTCTGCGAGATCTTCCCGCCGGACGACTTCCCGCTGTACTTCTACCGCCGCCCCAAGGCGCCGGACCTGGAGATCCACACGGACGAGCTGGACTTCTTCGCGATCCGCGGGGCCCGGATCTTCTGGATCACCGGCACCGGCCTGAGCGAGGAGCCGAGCCGCTCCGCCACCCTGGCCGCCCTCAAGGCCCGCGACAGGTCGGGGATCACCGTCTTCGACCTCGACTGGCGCCCGATGTTCTGGCGCGACCCCGAGGAGGCCCGCCCCTACTACCGCGAGGCGCTGCGCCACGTCACGGTGGCGGTCGGCAACCTCGACGAGTGCGAGATCGCCACCGGTGTGCGCGAGCCGCAGGCCTGCGCCGAGGCGCTGCTGGAGGCGGGCGTGGAGCTGGCCGTCGTCAAGCAGGGCCCCAAGGGCGTGCTCGCCGTGCACCGCGACGGCAGCCGGGCCGAGGTGCCGCCGGTTCCCGTCGAGGTGGTCAACGGCCTGGGCGCGGGCGATGCCTTCGGCGGCTCGCTCTGCCACGGTCTGCTCTCCGGCTGGGACCTGGAGAAGACCATGCGCCACGCCAACGCCGCAGGCGCCCTCGTCGCCTCCCGCCTCGCCTGCTCCTCCGCGATGCCCACCGAGTCCGAGATCGAGGACCTTCTCGCCGGGGTGCCGTCACCTGGCGCGAGCCACTGAAACGGAGCCTTCCTTGAACATCGGCATCCCCGACCTCACCACGGTCAGAGCCCGGAACCCCGAGGCCGTCGCCGAGGCTGCCGCCGCCCGGGTACGCCGCCCGCTGATCGGCGACAGCGGCCGGCTGATGATCGTGGCCGCCGACCACCCGGCGCGCGGCGCCCTCGGGGTCGGTGACCGGAGCCTGGCCATGGCCAACCGCGCCGACCTGCTCAAGCGGCTGTGCGTCGCGCTGTCGCGGCCCGGCGTCGACGGGGTGCTCGCCACCGCCGACATCCTGGAGGACCTGCTCCTGCTCGGGGTGCTGGAGAACAAGGTCGTCATGGGCTCGATGAACCGCGGCGGACTCGCCGGGGCCTGCTTCGAGATGGACGACCGTTTCACCGGCCACCGCGCCGAGGACATCGCCCGGCTCCGCTTCGACGCGGGCAAGCTCCTGGTGCGCATCGACTACGACGACCCGGGCTCGCTCACCACCCTGGAGTCCACCGCCCGGGCCGTCGACGCCATGGCGGCCCGGAGACTTCCCCTGTTCGTCGAGCCGTTCATCT
This sequence comes from Streptomyces djakartensis, assembly GCF_014651075.1. Taxonomy (GTDB): domain Bacteria; phylum Actinomycetota; class Actinomycetes; order Streptomycetales; family Streptomycetaceae; genus Streptomyces; species Streptomyces djakartensis. The sequence continues at coordinate 330,631 of NZ_BMWE01000002.1, forward strand.
CCCGGCGGGTGGGCGGAAAGGTCCGCAACGACCTGTCCGCCGAGGCCGTGACGCGGTCCGTCGCGATCGCCTCCGGGCTGGGCGGCACCTCCGCCTACACCTGGCTGAAGCTGCCCGTCACCGACGACCCGGACGACATGGCCGAGGTCCTGGAGACGTCCACGCTGCCCGTGGTCCTGCTGGGCGGCGAGGTCGGCGACGACCAGGAGGGCGCGTACGAACGCTGGCGCAAGGCCCTGCGCCTGCCCACCGTCCAGGGCATGGTCGTCGGGCGCTCGCTGCTCTACCCGGCCGGGGGCAGTGTGGAAGAGGCGGTGGACACGGCCGTCGGTCTGTTGTGAACCGGTCAGATGTGAGTCGCTCCGCTGTGATCCGAAAGGCACACGATGACGTATCACCTTCCCGCGGGTAAGGCCCTCGGCGGCCCGTACACCGTCGACGTCACGCCCGAGAAGGCCGGCTGGGGGTACTCCAGCCTGCGGGTACTGGAGCTGCCGCCGGACGGCACCCACACCTTCGACACCGACGACAGCGAGTGGATCGTCGTCCCGCTGAGCGGCGGCTGCACGGTCACCGCCGCTGACGACTTCGGCCAGAAGACCTTCGCACTCCACGGCCGCCCGGACGTGTTCAGCGGCGTCAGCGACTTCGCGTACGTGCCGCGCGACGCCCGCGCGACCGTGACCTCCGCCGCCGGCGGTCGGTTCGCGCTGACCGGCGCCCGCTGCACCCGCCGGCTGCCCGCCCGCTACGGGCCGGCCTCCGAGGTGCCCGTGGAGCTGCGCGGCACCGGGAACTGCTCCCGGCAGGTCAACAACTTCGGCGCGGCCGGGGTCTTCGAGTGCGACAAGCTCATCGCCGTCGAGGTGATCACTCCGGGCGGCAACTGGTCGTCGTTCCCGCCGCACAAGCACGACGAGCACCGGCCGGGCGAGGAGTCCGTGCTGGAGGAGATCTACTACTTCGAGTTCGCCGGCCACGACGGCATCCCCGGGCTCGGCTACCAGCGTGTCTCCCCCTCCGGCCCGGGCCGGGACACCGACGTGCTGGCCGAGGTCCGCGACGGTGACGTCGTCCTGATCCCGGACGGCTGGCACGGACCGTCGATGGCCACGCCCGGCCACCACATGTACTACCTCAACGTCATGGCCGGCCCGGAGGCCGAGCGGGCCTGGCTGATCTGCGACCACCCCGACCACGCCTGGATCCGCGACACCTGGCCGGACCAGCCGGCCGACCCACGGCTCCCCCTCTACACCGCCCCGGAGACCCCCGCATGAGCGCCCCCACCCGCAGACTGACGACCGCCCAGGCGCTGGTTCGGTTCCTGTCCGCCCAGTACACCGAGCGGGACGGCGTGCGCCGCCGGCTGATCGCCGGGACCTGGGGCATCTTCGGCCATGGCAACGTGGCCGGGGTCGGGCAGGCGCTGCTGGAGGCGGGCGAGCAGGTCATGCCGTTCCACCAGGGCCGCAACGAGCAGTCCATGGTGCACGCGGCGGTCGGCTACGCCCGGCAGCTGAACCGCCTGTCCGCGCAGGCGGTGACGACCTCGATCGGCCCGGGCGCCACCAACCTGGTCACCGGCGCCGCCCTGGCCACCATCAACCGCCTGCCGGTGCTGCTCCTGCCCGGCGACTACTTCGCCTCGCACGCCCCCGACCCGCTGCTGCAGCAGCTGGAGCACCCGGTCGAGGCGGATGTGTCGGTCAACGACACCCTGCGCCCGGTGTCGAGGTACTTCGACCGCATCACCCGCCCGGAGGCGCTGATCCCCTCCGCGCTCCAGGCGATGCGGGTCCTGGCAGACCCGGCCGAGACCGGCGCCGTCACCCTCGCGCTGCCGCAGGACGTGCAGGCAGAGGCGTACGACTGGCCGGAGGAGTTCTTCGCCGAGCGGGTCTGGTACGTGCGGCGAGCCGCACCCGACCCGGTGGAACTGACGGCGGCCGTCGAGGCGATCCGGTCGGCCGAGCGGCCGCTGATCGTGGCGGGCGGCGGCGTCCACCACAGCGAGGCCGAGGCGGCGCTGAAGGCGTTCGTGGAGGCCACCGGCATCCCGGTCGCCTCCACCCAGGCCGGCAAGGGCTCGCTGCGCCACGACCACCCCGCCGACCTCGGCGGCATCGGCCACACCGGCACGGCGGTCAGTGACGAACTCGCCCGCACCGCCGACCTGGTGATCGGCGTCGGCACCCGCTACACCGACTTCACGACGGCCTCCGGCACGCTCTTCCAGAACCCGGCGGTGCGGTTCCTGAACCTCAACATCACGGGCTTCGACGCGCACAAGCTGGCCGCGCGCACCCTGGTGTGCGACGCGCGGTCCGGTCTCGAGAGGCTGCTCGAGGCGCTCTCCGGGGACCGGGTGAGCGCGGAGTACGAGGCGGAGTACCGCGCCGGCAAGGCACGCTGGGACGAGGTCGTCGAGGCCGCCTACCGCGCCGGTGACGAGAACGCGGTCCCGACGCAGACGCAGGTGCTCGGCGCGCTGGACGCGACCGTCGGTGACTGCGACGTGGTGATCAACGCGGCCGGTTCGCTCCCCGGCGACCTGCACAAGCTGTGGCGTTCCCGCAGCCCGCGCCAGTACCACCTGGAGTACGGCTACTCCTGCATGGGCTACGAGATCCCGGCCGCGATCGGCGTCCAGCAGGCCGCCCCGGGGACGCCCGTCTGGGCGCTGGTCGGCGACGGCACCTACCTGATGATGCCGACGGAGATCGTCACGGCCGTCCAGGAGGGCCTGCCCGTCAACATCGTGCTGCTCCAGAACCACGGCTACGCCTCCATCGGCGGCCTGTCGCAGGAGACCGGCGGCGAGCGGTTCGGCACCGCCTACCGCTTCCGTGCGGCCGACGGCACCTTCACGGGCGCCCCGCTGCCCGTCGACCTGGCCGCCAACGCGGCGAGCCTCGGCATGGACGTGCTGCGCGCCAAGACCGTGCGCGAGCTGCGCGAGGCACTGGCCGCGGCCCGCGCCTCCGACCGGCCGACGTGCGTGTACGTCGAGACCGACCCGGCGCCGACCGCTCCTCCGGCCGAGGCCTGGTGGGACGTGCCGGTCGCCGAGACCGCCTCCCGCGAGGCCGCCGTCCAGGCCCGCGAGCGCTACGACCGCCAGGTGGCCGGACGCCGCCGGCACCTCTGAACGCCCCGCTGACGAACTCCCCGCTGCCACAGGCTCCACGAAAGGCCCCCGCACGATGAAGACCATCACCCACTGGATCGACGGCAAGCCCGTCGAGGGCGGCTCCGGCCGCTTCGGCCCCGTCTACAACCCGGCCACCGGCGCCCAGGAGAAGCAGGTCGCGTTCGCGACCGTCGACGAGGTGGACGCCGCGGTCGCCTCCGCCAAGGCCGCGTTCGAGTCCTGGGGGGTCTCGTCGCTCGCCAAGCGCACGGCGATCCTGTTCAAGTACCGCGAGCTGCTCGACGCCCACCGCGACGAGATCGCCGAGCTGATCACCGCCGAGCACGGCAAGGTGCACTCGGACGCGCTCGGCGAGGTCGCACGCGGCATGGAGATCGTGGAGCTGGCGTGCGGGATCTCCGTCCAGCTCAAGGGCGAGCTGTCCACCCAGGTCTCCACCCGGGTCGACGTCGCCTCGATCCGCCAGCCGCTCGGCGTGGTCGCGGGCATCACGCCGTTCAACTTCCCGGCGATGGTGCCGATGTGGATGTTCCCGCTGGCCATCGCCTGCGGCAACACCTTCGTGCTCAAGCCCAGCGAGAAGGACCCCTCGGCGTCCTTCAGGCTGGCGGAGCTCGCCGCCGAGGCCGGTCTGCCGGAGGGCGTCCTGAACATCGTGCAGGGCGACAAGACCGCCGTGGACCGGCTCCTGGAACACCCCGACATCGAGGCGGTCTCCTTCGTCGGCTCGACGCCGATCGCCAAGTACATCCAGCGAACGGCCGTCGAGCACGGCAAGCGGGTGCAGGCCCTGGGCGGCGCCAAGAACCACATGCTGGTGCTGCCCGACGCCGACCTGGACCTCGCCGCCGATCAGGCGATCAACGCGGCGTACGGCTCGGCGGGTGAGCGCTGCATGGCCGTGTCCGTGGTCGTGGCCGTCGGTGACACGGGCGACGAACTCGTCGGCAGGATCGCCGAGCGGGCGAGGAACCTGCGGATCGGCCCGGGCGACGACCCGGCCTCCGAGATGGGCCCGCTCATCACCCGCGAGCACCGCGACAAGGTGGCGTCGTACGTGTCCTCGGCCGCGGAGCAGGGCGCCGAGGTGGTCGTCGACGGTACGGGCTTCTCGGTCGAGGGCCACGAGGACGGCTTCTTCCTGGGCGTTTCCCTGCTGGACCGGGTACCGCTGACGGCGGACGCCTACCGGGACGAGATCTTCGGCCCAGTGCTGTGCGTGGTCCGCGCGGAGACGTACGAAGAGGCCATCAAGATCGTCAACGACTCCCGCTGGGGCAACGGCACCGCGATCTTCACCCGGGACGGCGGCGCCGCCCGCCGCTTCCAGCTGGAGGTCAAGGCGGGCATGGTCGGCGTCAACGTCCCGATCCCGGTGCCCGTCGGCTACCACTCGTTCGGCGGCTGGAAGGACTCGCTCTTCGGCGACCTGCACATCTACGGCAACGACGGCATCGCCTTCTACACCCAGGGCAAGGTCATCACCACCCGCTGGCCGGACCCCGCCGATGGCGGCATCAACCTCGGTTTCCCGAGCAACTCCTGACACCCGTAGGGGGGTTCGTCCATGGCGAAGACCGGTGACCGGGCCCGCACCGCGCCCGCGCCCGCACTCAGCTCGCTGGACTTCACCCTGGACCGGGGCAGTCCCGTACCGCTGTACCACCAGTTCGCCCAGCAGCTGGAGGCGGCGATCGAGCACGGGGTCCTCGCCCCGGGCGACCTCCTGGGCAACGAGGTCGACCTGTCCGTGCGCCTCGGCCTGTCCCGCCCCACCGTCCGCCAGGCCATCCAGTCCCTCGTCGACAAGGGGCTGCTGGTGCGGCGGCGCGGGGTGGGCACGCAGGTCGTGCACAGCCAGGTCAAGCGGCCGCTGGAGCTGAGCAGCCTCTACGACGACCTGGAGGCGGCCGGGCAGGGGCCGACCACCCAGGTCGTGCGCAACGAGGCCGTCCCGGCCTCCTGCGACGTGGCAGCCGCCCTGGGCGTCGCCGAGGGCAGCGAGGTCACCGCCCTGGAACGGCTGCGCTACACGCACGGCCAGCCGGTCGCCCTGCTGTGCAACTACCTGCCGGCGTCGCTGCTGGACCTCGCCGGCACCCGCCTGGAGTCGACGGGCCTGTACCGGATGATGCGGTCGGCGGGCATCACCCTGCACAGTGCCCGGCAGCGCGTCGGGGCCCGCTCGGCCACCGCGGCGGAGGCCGCCCGCCTGGACGAGGAGGAGGGCGCGGCGCTGCTCACCATGCAGCGCACCGCGTACGACGACACCGGGCGCCCGGTCGAGTACGGCACGCACATCTACCGGGCCTCGCGCTACACCTTCGACTTCCAGTTGCTGGTGAGGCCGTGAGGGGGCCGGTCACCTCGTGCGCAGCATCCGGCTGAACGGTGTCTCCGGGCGCTCCAGACGTTCGCCGTCCAGGATGATGTCCACGGCCTCGTTGAAGAAGGCGACGCGCCCCCGGACCGCCGCCACCGCGGGCAGCGGGTCGGGGTAGCTCCAGAGGACGTTCGGCGGCACGTCGCCCCCGCCACGCCACGACCAGTACTCGGCGGTGCCCTTGTAGGGGCATCCGGTGCTGTGGTCGGTGGCGTCGAAGAGGTCGAGGCGGACGTCGGCGCGGGGGAGGTAGTAGCGGGTCGGCAGGGAGGTCTCGAAGAGCAGGACGGGGGCGCGGGTGTCCGCGACGAGCCGGCCGTCGATCTCGACCTGGACGTGGCGGCTGCTCGGCAGCGCGTCCACGCGTTTGTGCGGGTCCCGGGGGTGGACGAAGATCTCCTCGTCCTCCTCGTACCAGTGGTCGAGGCCGGTGTCGGCGCGCAGGAACCACTCGAAGGCGATGTGGCCGGCCAGGTCGTCGGCGGGGAACGTCCAGGCCGCGTTCTCGCGCACCTCGCCCTCGGCGTCGAGGTCGTAGAAGACGCGGGAGCCGGTGTGCTTGCCGGTGGGCGGGTTCTTCGCCGGGCGGAGCAGGTCGGTGCGGACGTCCGCCCGCGGGAAGGCGTACTGCGGCACGGGCAGGTGGGGCTCCCAGACGAGTACGGGGTGCCGGCTGTCGACGACGGTGACGTCGCCCTTGCGGCCGCGCACCCAGCGCTCGCTGGGCTCCCACATGAGGCCCTCGGGCGTGGTCCTGATCGACCGGGCGGCGGGGTGAGCCGGGTGGGTGGTCATGGCCGGTGCTCCTTCTGGAGGTCCGGATGTCCGGTTCCCTCCACGGTCCCACGATCGCGCCGCGCGGCGTCGGGTCGTCCCCTCGGCCCACCGGCTTCGACGACCGGTCGCCGTGGCCCGGCACTAAGCTGGACCAGGTGAGACGGCACGCCATGGCGACATGGCAGCAGGCCACGAGGCGCTCGTGATGGCGGGAGAGCGGCGAGAGCAGCCGAGGCAGCCGCAGCTCCCCGACCTGCAGGTGCGCCTGCGTACCGAGCTGGGCCGGATCGACGAGCAGTTGCGGGCCCTGGTGGAGGCCATGGACCGCATGCGGGGCCTTCTGGACTCCGTGGTGGCGATCAGCCGGGAGGTGGAGCTGACCGCGGTACTGCACCGCATCGTCACCACCGCCATGGACCTGGTCGGCGCCCGCTACGGGGCACTGGGCGTGCTCGACGAGTCGGGAGAGCGCCTGAAGGAGTTCATCACGGCCGGTCTCTCCGGACACGAGCGCGCAGCCCTGGCCGGAACCTCCCTGCCCAGCGGACGAGGTGTCCTCGGGCACCTGATCAGCCACCCCGCGCCCCTGCGGCTCGACGACATCACGGCCCATCCCTCCTCCGTCGGCTTCCCGCCCGGCCACCCCCGTCTGCGTACGCTCCTCGGTGTCGCCATCAGCGTCCGCGGTGAGATCTACGGCGACCTGTACCTCGCCGAGCGGCGCGACGGGCAGCCCTTCGACATCCACGACGAGAACGTCGTCACGGCTCTGGCCAGTGCCGCCGGAATCGCGATCGAGAACGTGCGCCTCTTCGAACGGGTACGGGTCGGGGCGGAGCAGTTCCAGCGGCTGCTGCTGCCCACGCTGCCCGACCTGCGGCCTTTCACCGCCGCCGCCGTCTACCGCCCGGCCGCGGAGCCCAGCCAGCTCGGTGGGGACTGGTACGACGCCATCCCGCTGCCCGGCGGCACCGTGGCGGTCGTCATCGGTGACGTGGTCGGGCACGACCTGAAGGCGGCGGCAGCCATGGCCTCCACACGCAACATGCTGAGGGCTCTGCTGTTCGACCGGGGCAGTACGCCCGGTGCGGTCCTCGCCCGGCTCGACCGCACCCTCCAGGCCATCACCACCAACCCCGTCACCACCACGGCCCTGGCCCGCCTCGAACCGGAGGGAACGGGCTGGCGACTGCACTGGAGCACCGCGGGCCACGTCCCGCCTCTGCTGGTCACCGCGGGCGGCCGGGCGGAATACCTGTCCGCCGAGCCAGGACTGCCGCTCGGGGTCGACCAGGAGCAACCCCGCCCCGACCACTCCCGTGCCCTCCCCATGGGCGCCACCCTGGTCTTCTTCACCGACGGGCTGATCGAAGATCCGGCCCGCTCCGTCGACGAGAGCCTGGACGAGCTCGCCGCGCTGGCCACCGTCCATGCGGCTCTGCCACTGCAGGAGTTCGTACAGGCGCTGGCCGATCACCATCCCAGCGACGGCCATGACGACATGGCGGTCCTCGCCCTGCGCACCCCGCCCGCCTGACGCCCGGCGGCGCCGTGGAGGTTCCGTCGGCTCCGGTGGATGATGGTCGAGGGGATGTCGATGCGGAGGCCCCCGATGACTGTCGCACGGCATGCCTGGCCCCGGCGCGGGGGCTTGGTCGCCATGCAGATCTGCGCCGTCGCCGCGCTGTACTACGGCTCGGGCCAGCTCGGACTTCTCCAGCAGCTGGTGCGCGGCCAGGTCACCCCTGTCTGGCCGCCCAGCGGCATCGCGCTGGCCGGGCTGCTCCTGCTCGGGCCGCGGGTCTGGCCCGGGATCGCGCTCGGCGCCTTCCTGACCAACATCTCACTCGGACCGTCGGTCCTGCCCGTCCTCGCCATCGCGGCGGGCAACACGCTCGCGCCGGTCTGCTCGTACGCCCTGCTGCGCCGTGCCGGGTTCCACAACGAGCTGGACCGCCTCCGTGACGCCCTGGCGCTGATCTTTCTCGGCGCCTTCACCGGCATGCTGGTCAGCTCCACGACGGGCACCGGGACGCTCGTCCTCACGGGGGTGCTGGACACCGGCGACTTCTGGCCGACGTGGTCGGTCTGGTGGACCGGCGACGCGATGGGCGTCCTGACGGTCACACCGCTCCTGCTCCTTCTCCGCTCGGCACACTGGCCCGGGAACGCCTCGCCGGGCCGGTGGGCGGAAGGGTTCCTGCTGCTCGCGGCCACTGTCTGCGTCGGCTTCCTGGAGACCAGCACCACGCCGTTGCTGTTCGTCGCCTTCCCGCTGCTGATCTGGGCGGCCTTCCGCTTCCAGCTCGCCGGAGCGGTGCCCTGCGCCCTCGCGGTGTCGACCTTCGCGATCATCGCGGCCGCCCAGAACACGGGCCCGTTCGCCGGGCATGATCTGCTGACCAAGATGATCACCCTGCAGGCGTTCAACGGCTCCGCCGCGCTGACCGCCCTGCTTCTCGGGGTGGCGGTCAGCGAACGCGCCCGGGCGGCACAGGAGATCGCGCTGGCCGTCGGCCGGCTCGCCACCATGACCACCAGGATCACCGCGAGTGACCACCGCCCGACGTTCCGCGTCGACGAGGGTGAGCGGGCGTCGCGGGACACGGCTCCGAAATGATGTTATCTGATCATCAGTAGGACAACCCGGCCCGTGAAGGGTGAGGTCAGCCGGGAGACGCAGGCAGTACGACCGCCGGAATGCCGCCGGAATGCATCAAGCGTAGATTCGTACGAGGGGACTACCAGGAGTAGACCGACCGATGGGTCGCAGATGCGGAAGGAATGGCGGAATATGCCTGAGCCAGTGGAATGCAGGGACCTTCGCTCGAGGATCAGGGCTCTCGCCAGGGAGCTGAAGCGAGTACTAAACGAAGCGAAAACGGAACCGCTCGCCGAAGCCCGCCGGGTCCTGCTGGAGAAAGCCGATCGGCTCGAGCGGCAGATCGACGACACCCGAGCCCAGATGGAGGAAGCCGGGTGCGATCTCGTACCGGCCGACACTGGGATGGTGGGGTCCGATAGGCCTCGGACTGGCGACTGAGCGCTCAGCAGCTTTCGGCCATCAGCATAATCCCGAGCACGGCGCCGCACCCACCCATCACTCCGCCGCAAGCAACGCCTCCCACAACAGCGGCCGCCCCGAGGGCGCACCCGAAAGCGTCGCTCCGTGCAATCCGAGTCCGAACGAGGGGCAGCATCCCACCTTCGCCTTTCAGGAGCGCGTCCATGGACATACGGGCGGCGGGTGGGCAGTATTGCTCCGCCGCCTTTCGCAATGCCTCCTCGCCGAGCTGGTCGGCGATGTCGAGCACTAGGCCCATGTCGATTCGACCCGCTCCCTCCTCACGCCGCGCGAGAAGTCGCGCCTTCGCCTCTTCATCCGGAGAGCCGTCTGCAAGCGCCGCTTCGACGCTGATGAGCTCCAGCATGTCGGTCAGCATTAGTGCCACGCGTCCGCGCTGCTCATCTGACAGCAAGGGGGTGCTGGTCATGCTTCCTCCTTCGGAGGGGGAGGCTTGCGGTCCCGAGTACGGCCGTTGAGGGCCTGGTCATGCACAGCGTAACGAAACTTTACTCACTGTGCATGCGAGGCGCCTCAGCAGTAGCTGTCTGCGATGACCGTCCAAGGGCCACTGCGAGCGCTGGGAACAGGTTCCGGTCCTCTGGGATACACCTGGCTGGCTCGATGCAAGCACTTCAGCGGTGAGGGTGCATGTCTGAGGAATCCCCGTCCCTAGAGAGATGGAAACGACCGGCCCCGTTGGGGCGCGGCCGTTGAATCGATGGCTGGCACCGCGGCCCCGCTTCTTGCGGGATTTTCTATCGCATTGATGGGTGTCATCGCTCAAGCTCCGGAGACCATTCGCTGGCCAGGAGCAGCGATTTTCATCTTGTCAATGTCAAGCATCATACGGGTCTTTGGCGCCCAGTGCGGGTTCCTCGCACCACCCGAGAAGTACGGGAATCGTGCCATAACTGAAGCAGAGACAAATATCAGATGGGCCGGGTTTGCCTTGCTGATGGCGGCAGCCATCGCCGAGGCCAGTTGGATCCTCGTGGACAGACGTAAAAGGTCCTGATCCACGCAGTTCGCAGCTACGGAGTGTCGCCATGCCGGAGGAGCGAGGGAAAGACCAGCAAAAAGGGACGTCGAATTTCTCTCTCTAGCGGTCGGGCGAGGCGGAGAAGCGGTGTGTCGAGTGCCCTGAACGATCAAGGGCCTCGTCTCACATGCTGTGATCCAAGGCCCTGACCTGCGACTACGGAGAAGACTCCTGTCGGGACGACAGGATTTGAACCTGCGACCCCTTGACCCCCAGTCAAGTGCGCTACCAAGCTGCGCCACGTCCCGGTGCGCGCCACCGCGGTGAACCGCGTGATCGCGCGAACAGCACTGTACCCCACACCCCTGGCCGCGCCGAAAACGGCCTGGGCGGGACAATCGGCGTATGGGCAGCACAAGCAGTGGCAGCACGGGAAGCCCGGCCGGCGCGCGGGACCGCGACAGCGAGGGGCGGGCGCGCAACGCCCGGCCGCGGGACGGTCTCGGCCGGCCCCTGCCGTACGGGACCGACGGCGTCCCCCGGCAGCCCGAGGGCGTCGTCCGCACGCCGGAGGAGACCGTCGCCGAGGCGCAGCGGCTGCTGGACGAGGGGAAGCCGTTCCACGCGCACGAGGTCTTCGAGGATGCCTGGAAGTCGGGGCCGGAGCAGGAGCGGGAACTGTGGCGCGGCCTCGCCCAGCTCGCCGTGGGGCTGACCCACGCCGCCCGCGGCAACCTCACCGGCGGGGCTCGGCTGCTGCGGCGCGGTGCGGGCGCGGCCGAGGCGTGGGTGTCCGGCTCCGGTACTCCCGTCCCGTACGGAATCGACATCGACAGGGTCGCCGTATGGGCCCGCGAACTGGCCCAGGAGGTGGAGCACAACGGCCGGGCCGTGGACGCGCGGGCGCGGGCGCCCCGGCTGCGGGGAACGCGCCCGGGAGCCTGATCCGGCGGCCGAGGGCCCAGGCTGGGGTGCGGCAGACTCGGGGGCGTGCGACGGATTCATGTCATCGGCATCGGCGCGGGCGACCCCGACCAGCTGACCCTGCAGGCGGTCAGGGCGCTGCGCGACACGGACGTGTTCTTCATCCTGGACAAGGGCGAGGCCAAGGCCGATCTCACCGGCCTGCGCCGGGACCTGCTCGCCACGCACCTGACGGACGGGACGTACCGGATCGTCGAGGCGCGCGACCCGGAGCGGGACCGTGCCGCCGGCGGCACGGCCTACTCCCCCGCCGTCGCGGCGTGGCGCAGCGCCCGTGCCGGCGTCTACGAGCGGCTGATCGGCGAGGATCTGGGCCCGCACGAGACCGGCGCGTTCCTGGTGTGGGGAGACCCCGCGCTGTACGACAGCACGCTGGGGATCCTGGAGGAGGTGCTGGACCGGGGCACGGTGGCGTTCGAGTACGACGTCGTGCCGGGCATCTCCAGTGTCTCGGCGCTCGCCGCCCGGCACCGGACGGGGCTGAACCGGGTGGCCGGGCCGGTGCAGATCACCACCGGCCGGCGGCTCGCGGAGGGCTTGCCGGAGGACGCGGACGACGTGGTGGTCATGCTCGACGCCCACCAGGCCTTCCGGCGGTACGCGCAGGAGGACATCCACATCTACTGGGGCGCCTACCTCGGCACTCCGGACGAGATCCTCGTCTCCGGACCGATCGCCGAGGCCGCTCCCCGCATCGAGCGGCTGCGTGCCGAGGCCCGCGAGCGCAAGGGCTGGATCATGGACACGTATCTGCTGCGCCGGCACCCCCGCGACTGACCGGCTCCGGGTGGCTATCGTCCAGGCATGGAGTCCGTGCGTGCCGTGCTCATCGACATCGACGGTGTGCTCACCGTCTCGTGGCGGCCCCTGCCCGGGGCCGTGGAGGCGTTGCGTGAGGTGCGGGAGGCCGGTCCGGCCGTCCTGCTGGTCACGAACACGACCTCCCGCACCCGGTCGTCGATCGCCGGGACGCTCGCGGACGCGGGGTTCCCGGTGTCCGCCGACGACATCCTGACCGCGCCCGCCGCCACCGCCGCGTACCTCGCCGAGCACCGTCCCGGCGCCCGGTGCGCCCTGCTGAACAGCGGCGACATCGAGGAGGACCTCGACGGTGTGACCGTCGTGGACATGACGGAGACCGATGCCGTGCCCGATGTCGTGCTGGTCGGCGGGGCCGGGCCCGGGTTCGGCTACGAGGCGCTGGACCGGGCCTTCGGGCATCTGCAGCGCGGGGCCGGGCTGGTGGCGATGCACCGCAACCTGTACTGGCGTACGGCCGAGGGGCTGCGGCTGGACTCCGGGGCGTTCCTCGCCGGTCTCGAGCGGGCCGCGCGCGTGGAGGCCGAGATCACCGGCAAACCCGCACGGGCGTTCTTCGAGGCGGCGCTCTCCCGGCTGGGCGTCGGCGCGGACGAGGCCGTGATGGTCGGAGACGACGTCGAGTCCGATGTGCTCGCGGCGCAGCGGGCCGGTGTCACCGGAGTCCTGGTGCGGACCGGCAAGTTCCAGCCCGAGGCGCTCGAGGCCGCCGACGGCACGCCCGATCACGTGATCGACTCGTTCGCGGATCTTCCGGCGCTGCTGCGGGAGTCAGCGCAGCAGTAGCTGCAGGCCGCCCACGACGGTCGCCGCGATGACCAGCTGCTCGAACAACCGCTGGTTGATCTTGTGCACCGCCCACTTGCCGAACAGCGCGCCGGGCACCACGAACACCACGAGCGCCAGGTCGAGCAGGAGCGAGCGGGCGTCGATCAGGCCGAGCCCGGCGCTGAAGGGCAGCTTGGAGACGTTGACGATCAGGAAGAAGAAGGCCGAGGTGCCGAGGAAGCCGAGCTTGCGGAAGCCCGCCGAGAGCAGGTACATCGACATGACCGGGCCGCCCGCGTTGGCGACCATGGTGGTGAAGCCGCCGAGGACACCGTAGGAGCGGGCCTTCAGGCGGCCCGCCCGGGTGGTGACCGACGCCGGTTCCTCCTCCTTGCCGGCCGTACGCCTGCGCCACACCGTCACCGCCGCCATCAGCAGCAGGATCGCGCCGATCGACGTCCGGACGATCGCGTCGTCCGCCCACATCAGGAACACGGTGCCGACCACGACGCCCGCGGCGACCGCCGGGAACAGCCGCCACAACGTCGGCCAGTGGGCGTGCCGCCGGTAGGTGGCGACGGCGAGCAGGTCCCCGGCGATCAGGACCGGCAGCAGGACGCCGGTGGAGGCGCGGGCGGGCAGCACCGCGGCGAAGATCGCCAGGCTGACCGTGTTGGCCCCGCTCACGGCGGTCTTGGAGAAGCCGACGAGCAGGGCCGCGAAGGCGAGGGCGGCGAACTCCCAGCCGGTGATGTGCCAGAGCGTCATGGTGTTCATGCGAACACTGATGCTATGTGCAACGAACCGGGCCCGCAGGGCCGTCTCGCCTGGTGGTTGTCCCGCTCCGGCGTCCTAGACCCGCTCGACCAGCAGCGCGCTCCCCTGCCCCACCCCGACACACATCGTGGCCAGTCCCCGGCCCGCACCCGTACGCCGCATCCGGTGCAGCAGCGTCGTCAGGATGCGCGCGCCCGAGCAGCCCAGGGGGTGTCCGAGGGCGATGGCGCCGCCGCTCGGGTTGACCAGCTCGGGATCGATGCCGAGCTCGTCGACGCAGGCCAGGGCCTGGGCCGCGAAGGCCTCGTTGAACTCGGCCTCCTCCAGGTCGCCGATGCTCCAGCCGGCGCGGCCCAGGACCTTGCGGGTGGCGGGGACGGGCCCGATGCCCATGACGTCGGGGTGGACGCCCGCGGAGGCGCCGGCGACGTAGCGGCCCATGGATTCCAGGCCCAGGTCGTTCAGTGCCTCCTCGCTGACCAGGAGGAGACCGGCGGCGCCGTCGTTCATCGGGGAGGCGTTGCCCGCGGTGACCGTGCCGCCTTCCCGGAACACCGGCTTCAGACGGGAGAGCTTCTCGTAAGAGGTGTCCTCGCGGACGCACTCGTCGGTGTCGACGACCACCCCGTCGGGGCGCTCCACGGGCAGCAGTTCGTCGTCGAAGTGACCGCACTTGCGGGCCAGGACCGCCCGTTGGTGGCTGCGCAGCGCGAAGTCGTCCTGGCGTTCGCGCGGGATGCCGTACCGCGCGGCGACCTCCTCCGCCGTCTCGCCCATGGACAGCAGGCCGTGCAGGTCCCGCATCGCGGGGTTGACCAGGCGCCAGCCGAGGCGGGTGTCCGCGGTCTCGATACGGTGCGGCAGGGCTTCGTCCGGGCGGGGCAGGACGAAGGGGGCGCGGCTCATCGACTCGGAGCCGCCCGCGATCACGATGTCCGCCTCGCCGGCGGCGATGGTGCGGGCGGCCGTCGTCACGGCCTCCAGACCCGAGGCGCAGAGGCGGTTGACCGTGGCGCCGGGTACGGACTCGGGCAGGCCGGCGAGCAGCGCGGCCATGCGGGCGACGTTGCGGTTGTCCTCGCCTGCCTGGTTGGCGGCGCCCCAGTAGACGTCGTCGACGCGGGCCGGGTCCAGCGCGGGCACGTCGGTGACCAGGGCGCGGACGACGGCCGCGGCGAGGTCGTCCGGCCGTACCGAGGAGAGGGATCCCCGCAGCCTGCCGATCGGGGTGCGGCGGGCGGCCGCGAAGTGGACGGTACGCACGAGGGCTCCTCACACCACCAGTTAATTAGCACCGCTAGTTTCGGACTATAGACCCTTGCCGGCACCGCTGGAAAGCTTTCCGAGGGGCGAGGGCTCTTGAGGAGTGTTATCGCAGGTGAGGACGGCCGGTTTCCACCGTTCCGCTTCGGGTTTGCGTCAGTGGGCCCGGGGCACCCGCGCGTCCATGGAGTGGTTGCGGAGCGCCGCCTGCGTGGACGAGGACCCTGAGCTGTTCTTTCCCGTGGGCACCACGGGACCCGCCCTTCGGGACGTCGACGCCGCGAAACGGATCTGCGCGCGCTGTCCCGTCACCGACGACTGCCTGAGTTACGCGCTGAGCAACGGCCAGGCCTCGGGCGTGTGGGGCGGCACCTGCGAGGAGGAGCGTGACGCACTGCTCAGGACGACGAGGAAGAACGCGGGAAGGAGAAGCGCCCTATGACGGCCGTGCGGAGCACACTGCCCGACGAGGCCCGGAAGGTCGCCTGCGAGGCACTCCAGGACACACTGGTCGATCTGCTCGGACTCTCACTGATCGGGAAGCAGGCGCACTGGAACGTCGTCGGACCGCGGTTCCGGTCCATCCACCTCCAGCTCGACGAGGTCGTCTCGGCCGCGCGGAACTTCGCCGACACGGTGGCGGAGCGGTCCGCGGCACTCGGCGTCCCGCCGGACGGGCGGCCCGAGACCATCGCCAAGACCTTCACCCTGCCCGCCCCCGGGGAGGGCTGGGTGCGCGACTCGGACGCGGTGCGGGTGATGGTGGACTCGCTCCAGGACGCGATCGGCCGGCTGCGCGAGCGTATCGACGCGACCGAGAAGGCGGACCCGGTCACCCAGGACCTGCTGATCGGCCTCACCGCCGAGCTGGAGAAGCAGCGGTGGATGTTCGACGCGGAGAACTTCCCCCGCCAGAGCTGACCCGACGCGCACGAACGTACGGAAGGGGCACGAGATGACCGACGCCCTCGAACTCGACGCGCTGTGGGAGGACTTCCACCGCGTGGTGAACATGACCTCACAGGAACTCGCGGCCTGGCTGCGGACGCGGGACGCCGACGAGGAAGCGGAGCCGCTGCCCGAGCAGGCGGGGACCGAGACCGGACAGCACGTCCTGGCGATCCTCCAGAAGCGGCGCACCGATCTGACCGAGGACGACCTGCGGGTGATGCGGAACGTCGTGGACCGGGTCACCTCGCAGGTGGACCTGGAGAACGAGCCGCTCCCCGAGGTGACGGCCGAGGACACACGTCTGAGGCACCGGCTGATGACCGTCGGCCACGACCCGCTGAAGGGCTAGCCATGAGCCGGCAGGAGCGCGTCGTCCGGGAACTCCTCGGCGCGCACGGCCGGACCTACGCGGACGAGGCCGGCATCCGGCTGAAGGACACGCCGCAGCCGCTGTACCGGCTGCTGGTGCTGTCCCATCTGCTCAGTGCCCGCATCCGCGGTTCGATCGCGCTGGCCACCGCACGTGCCCTGCACGAGGCGGGGCTGCGCGATCCGCGCCGCATGGCCGGGGCGACCTGGCAGGAGCGGGTGGACGCGCTCGGCCAGGGTGGCTACCGGCGCTACGACGAGCGCACGGCCACACAACTCGGCCAGGCCGCCGAGCTGTTGAACGAACGGTGGGGCGGAGACCTACGGCGGCTGCGCCGGGAAGCGGACGGCGAGGTCCCCGAACTCCGCCATCTGTTGCAGGCGTTCCCGGGCATGGGGCCGGCCGGCGCCGACATCTTCCTGCGCGAGGCGCAGCGCGTCTGGCCGGAGGCCGCCCCCTATCTGGACGCCAAGGCGCTGCAGGGCGCCGAGCGGCTGAAGCTGCCGGCGGACCCGGGGCGCCTCGCCGAACTGGCCGGGAGCACCGACCCCGCTGTCCTCGCCGCCGCGCTGGTACGGGCGGCGGTGGACAAGGACGTGGCGCAGGACGTCCTGCGGCGAGCCGGCTGACGTCTCACCCGAGCAACCAGCCTCCCTCCACCGTCGGGCGAGCGCCCGCAGACTCCTCCTCCCGCGTTCCGGACCACCTGCCGGATCGGGCCCCGGCGAATGAACGGTCCGCTTCATGGGATTGCCCTGCGGCGCTCCCCGCCAGGGCAGGCGGGCCGCGCGGCCGGGGCGGGTGAGGCTGCCGGGGTGCGCGCGGACCTCACCCGAACGGTCCGGCGCCGGTGGTGGTCCGTCGGCGCGGGTGGTGCGCTGGGGCCACGCTTCGCGTTCTCAGGAGGCCCTTGCGATGACCCGTCGTCCGTCGCGGCTCGCCCGCGTTCTCTCCTCCGCCCTGGCCGCGGGCACGCTCCTGACCACCGCCGCCTGCTCGGACAGTGGCGACGAAGACGGCTCACGCGCCTCGGGCGTCACAGCGTCCCAGGCCGCCGGGAAGCGGCAGACCCCGTCCCCCTCGCCCAGCGCCACCCTCACCGAGAACGCCGCCCGGACCGCTCTGATCACCGAGGCGGACATCGAGGACGACTGGACCCAGGTGAAGGACGCGGAAGCCGAGAACTGGCACGACGGCCTGCTCATCGGCACGGTCGACGTCTCCGACTTCCTCACCGCCAAGGCCGACGCCGCCGACTGCCAGCGGCTCATGAACTCCCTCTTCGACGACGACCTGCTGGGCAAGCCGCCGGGAGCGAACGCGCTGCGCGGCTTCGAGCAGGGCGACTCCCGCTTGCTGTACCAGGTCGCCTCCTACGGCCGGACCGGCCCGCAGGACTCCCTGGACTGGATGGCGGCCCTGCCGGAGAAGTGCGACCGGTTCACCATGACCGAGGACGGCGAACAGCGCACCGTCCAGGTCATCGAGACGTCGCTGCCCAAGGTGGGCGACGCCCGTGAGGGCCTGCGCGTGACGGTGCAGGGCACGACCGGGGGCGCGGCTGCCACGCTGACCCTGGACGTCGCCGCGGTACGCGTCGGCGACGACGCGATCACCGTCACGGCGGGCGGACTCCACGGGGACGAGCACGACTCCCTCGAACAGGCGGTGCGGATCGGCACCCAGCGACTGAACGACGTGCTGGCCGGCAGGACCCCGTCCCCCGCGCCCAGCGAGGTCCAGTAGTAAGGCCGGTGGTGTTCTCCTCCACAGCGCGCCGCGACGGCCCCGGCCGGTGCTGCCGGCTCTGCCGATTTCCGGGACAGCGTGATCACCGGAGCGGCACAATGGGGCGGCGGCGGCCGGCTCCGGCCGCTCGTGCGAGGAGAGGAAGAGACGTGAGTGAGAGCCACACCCCGACGAGCGGCTCGGCGAGGCTGAACACCGGTGTGGCGCACAACGCGCGCGTGTGGAACTACTGGATCGGCGGCAAGGACAACTACGAGGTCGACCAGCGGGTCGGTGAGCACGTCGCCGACATGTTCCCGGTCATCCGGGACATCGCCCGGGCGGACCGGGACTTCCTCGGCCGGGCCGTGTCGTTCCTGGCCGGTGAGCGCGGGGTGCGGCAGTTCCTCGACATCGGCACGGGGCTGCCGACGGCGGACAACACGCACGAGATCGCCCAGCGGATCGCGCCCGACTCCCGGATCGTCTACGTCGACAACGACCCGATCGTGCTGGTGCACGCCCGCACCCTGCTGACCGGAAGCCGGGACGGTCTCACCGCGTACATCGACGCCGACGTGCACGACCCGGACGCCATCCTCGAACGGGCCGGGCAGAGCCTCGACTTCACGCGCCCCGTCGCCGTGATGATGCTGGGCATCCTCAACTTCGTCCTGGACACCGGCAAGGCCCGGGAGATCGTGCGCCGCGTGATGGCCGCGGTGCCCTCCGGCAGCTGTCTGGTCCTCACCCACCCGACCTTCGACGAGGAACTCGGCGGCGCGGGCCAGATCCCCGCCATGAAGTTCTGGAACGAGAACGCCACTCCCCCGATCACCGCCCGCAGCGGCGCCGACATCGCCGCGTTCTTCGAGGGCCTCGAACTGCTGGAACCCGGCATGGTGTCGTGCGGTCAGTGGCGTGCCGACGCGGACTCGTCCGTGCTGGTGCCGCAGTACGGCGCGGTGGCTGTCAAACCCTGACCGGGCTCTCACCCCCTGCCGAGGAGGGCGTATGACCACCCTGGCCGATCCGGTGCCGGGCGGCCGTCCCGGTGACGTCGAGCGGGCCACCGCGCTGAGCGGCGAGCTCTCCGGGCGCGGCGTGCACGGCGTCGTGCTGTCCTACGTCGACACCGCGGGCATCGGCCGGGTGAAGACCGTCCCGACGGCCAGGCTGGCCTCGGCCGCGGCCTGGGGCATCGGCATGTCCCCGGTGTTCGACACGTTCCTGGCGAACGACTCCATCGTCACCACGGACGTCCTCGGATCACCCGACGGTGACCTGCGCCTGTACCCGGACCTCGACCAGCTCGTGGTGCTGGCCGGGCAGCCCGGCTGGGCGTGGGCACCGGTCGACCGGATCACTCAGGACGGGGAGCGGCACCCGGGCTGCTCGCGCACGTTCCTGCGGCGGATCGTCACCGAGGCGGCCGAACGGCACCACCTGACCTTCAAGGCGGCCGTGGAGGTGGAGTGGACCGTGGCCCGGGGCGACGCGCCCGGCGACACGTTCGTGCCCGCGACGACCGGCCCCGCGTACGGTGCCGCCCGGCAGGTCGAACTCGGTGAGTTCACCGCCGACCTGCTGGCGGCGTGCGCGGCCCAGGGGCTCGACGTCGAGCAGGTCCATCCCGAGTACGCGGCCGGGCAGTTCGAGATCACGGTGGGTGCCGTGGATCCGGTGGCCGCGGCTGACCGCAGCGTACTGGTACGGCAGACCGTCCGGGCGGTGGCCGGGCGGCACGGGCTGCGCGTCTCCTTCGCCCCGGCCGTCGTGGGCCGGGGCGTCGGCAACGGCGGGCACGTCCACCTCTCCGCCTGGCGCGACGGGGTCAATCTGCACTCGGGCGGCGAGGGCCGGTACGGAATGACGCCCGAGGCGGAGTCCTTCACGGCCGGCCTCCTCACTCATCTGCCCGGCCTCACGGCGGTGACGGCGCCGAGCCCCGCCAGCTATCTGCGGCTCAGACCCTCCCAGTGGGCGGGGGTGTTCACCGCCTGGGGCCGGGAGACCCGCGAGACCGCCCTGCGGGTCGTCACCGGCACCGCGGGCCTGCGCGACCGGGCGGCGAACCTGGAGATCAAGCCCGTGGACCTGGCCGCCAACCCCTACCTCGCGATCGGCTGTCTGATCGCCGCCGGTCTCGACGGCCTGAGGTCGTCCGCCGCGCTGCCCGAGGAGATCACGGGTGACCCGGCGCGGCTGACCGAGGCGGAGGCGACGGCCCGGGGCGTACGGCGGCTGCCGGTCTCGCTGGAGCGGGCCGTCGAGGAGTTCCGCGCGGACGAGTCGTTGCGGGGGGCGCTCGGCCCGGTCCTGGCCGACGCGGTGATCGCCGTGCGGCGCGGCGAGCTGGCGTCCGTCGCCGGGCTGGACGACGACCAGGTGGCGGCGGCGTACCGCTGGAAGTACTGACGTGGGCGCGGTCCGCGAGGCGCTCGACGCCCTGGGGCTGGTCGACCACCACTGCCACGGCACGGTGTCCGCCGACCTCGACCGCGCGGCCTTCGAGCCGCTCCTCACCGAGGGCGACGCCTGGCCCGGCGTCTCCCCCTTCGACAGCCCCGTGGGCGTCGCCGTGCGCCGGCACTGCGCTCCGCTCCTGGACCTGCCTCGGCACGCGCCCGCCGACGAGTATCTCGCCCGGCGCCTCGAACTGGGCTGGCGTGAGGTGCACCGGCGCTTCCTGCGGGCCGCCGGCACGGACGTCTTCTGCGTCGACACCGGCTACTGCCCCGGCCGGCTGACGGCTCCGCGCGAGGTCGCCGACGCGGCGGGCGGGTCGGCTCACGAGGTCGTACGGCTGGAGAGCGTCGCCGAGTCGGTGCGGGAGGCGGGGGTGGAGCCGGACGCGTACGCGGACGCCTTCCGCGCGGCGGCTCTGGACGCCGTTCGGCGTCCCGGCGTGGTGGCCGTCAAGTCGGTGGCCGCCTACCGCACCGGCTTCGACCTGAACCCGGCCCGCCCCTCGGACGCGGTGGTCACCGGGGCCGCCCGGCACTGGCTTCCCGCGGGCGGCCGCCTGGACGACCCCGTCCTCGTACGGCACCTGCTGTGGACGGCCGTCGACCTCGGCCTGCCGCTGCAGCTGCACACCGGTTTCGGTGACAGCGACATCCGGCTGCACCGGGCCGACCCGGCCCTGCTCACGGACTGGCTGCACCTGACTGCCGGGACGATTCCCGTGCTGCTGCTGCACTGCTGGCCCCACCATCGCCAGGCCGCCTATCTCGCCACGGTCTTCGAGCACGTGTACTTCGACGTCGGCCTCACCCTCCACCACGTCGGTCCCGCCCGGGCCGGGGCGGTCCTCGCTGAGGCCCTGGAGATCACACCGTTCCGCAAACTGCTGTACAGCTCCGACGCCTACGGTGTGGCCGAGTTCTACCACCTCGGGGCCCTGGCCTTCCGGCAGGGCCTGGCGGAGCTGCTTCAGGGCCGGGTGGACGCCGACGAACTGTCCGCGCGGGACGCGCTGCGGTTCGCCCGGTGGGCGGGGCGGGACAACGCCGTCCGCGTCTACCGGCTGCCGGACGACTCCCCGGGAGGGGAATGAACGACGTGTGGCCGGTCACAGTTCTCGAGGAGCGGCTACCCAGGAAGTCCGAACGGCTGAAAGTATGATCAAGCAATGTCTGACATGACCGAAACCACGCCCGGCTGGCTGTCCTCCGACGAACTGGAGATGACACGCGCCCGCATGCCGATCCTCTACGTCGAGGCCGTCCCGGTCCGCGTCGACGACAGCGGCGAAGTCACCAGCGTCGGTCTGCTGCTGCGCATCGGACCCGACGGTACGGTCAGCCGGACGCTGGTATCCGGCCGCGTGCTGCACCACGAACGCGTCCGTGACGCCCTGCTGCGCCATCTGGAGAAGGACCTCGGCCCGGTCGCACTGCCCCGCGTCCCGGCGTCGCTCCAGCCGTTCACGGTCGCGGAGTACTTCCCCACGCAGGGCATCACGCCGTACCACGACCCCCGCCAGCACGCCGTGTCCCTCGCCTACATCGTGCCGGTGACGGGTGACTGCCGCCCCCGGCAGGACGCGCTCGACCTGGTGTGGTTCAGCCCGCAGGAGGCCGTCTCCGAGGCCGTGCAGAGCGAGATGCCGGGCGGCCACGGGGTGCTGCTCAAGCAGGCGCTGGCGCACGCGGGCTGTGTGATCTAGCCGGCCCGCCGGAGGTGCCGCGCCGGGGCGGCGATCCGGACGGTCGGCGGCTGAACCGACAAAAGCAGCGGGCCCGCCGTTTCCGGCGGGCCCGCTGTCGATGCTGTCGGGACGACAGGATTTGAACCTGCGACCCCTTGACCCCCAGTCAAGTGCGCTACCAAGCTGCGCCACGTCCCGTTGCCCGTCTGACCTGGGGATTCCCCCGGCCGAACGCGCAGGGAAACAATACCGCACTCGCGCGGGTGATCGCGCATCCGTTTCCGGGCGACTGGTCGCCGGACAGGCGCGTCGCGGGCTTTCTCCCCGTCCCTTTCAGTCCACCGGCAGACCCAGCCGGGGGTGTGCTTCCAGGAGCCGGGCCGGGGCCGCCTGACGCCAGGAGTCGGCGAGGATGTCCCGCAACTCGCCCTCGTCCTCCAGCGCGTCGAGCCGGGCCCGCACCCAGGCGAACTGTGCCTCGTGGCCGGCGATCCAGAACTTCTCCGGCTCGGCGAGCACCAGCTCGTCCCGCTCGTCCTTGGGGCAGCGCACGGCGATGGACGTCTCGTCCTCCGGCAGCGTCGCGAACATCTTTCCCGCGACCCGGAACGTGGGCATGCTCCAGGCGATCTTCTCCGTCGTGTCCGGCAGGGACAGGGCGATACGGCGTACGTCTTCGGCATCCGGCATGGCAGGCACGGTAGCGGCTGCCACTGACAATCACCTGGTGAGGGCGCCTGCCGGTCCCGGCGTCCAGGGTCAGGAGAGTGCTCACAGCGGCAACGGCAGCGGCTGCGTCTGCGCCGCCCCGCCGAGCGCGTCCAGCACCGGGCGGATCAGCGGATGCTGCTCGGCTCCCCGGCGTACGGCGGCGAAGACGCGCCGGGTGGGGGCCGTGCCGTCGACGGGGCGGACGACCACCCCGGCGAGATCCATGCCGCGCAGCGCCGAGCGGGGTACCAGGGCGACGCCGGCGTCGGCCGAGGCGAGGGCCACGACCGCGCGGAAGTCGTCCGAGGAGTGCTCCATACGAGGCTGGAAGCCGGCGTTCTCGCAGGCCAGCACGACCACGTCATGGCAGGGGTTGCCGGGATACGGACCGATCCAGGAGTCCTTGGCCAGTTCGGCGAGCGGGACCTCCGCCGCGTCGGCCAGCCGGTGGCTGACCGGGACGACCGCGTCGAAGGGCTCGGCGTACAGCGGTACGTGCGCCAGTCGAGGATCGTCGGCGGGCGGGGCGCCGCGGTACTCGACGGCGACGGCGACATCGACCTGCCGGTCCAGCACCATCGGCAGACTGGCGTCGCCCTCGGCGTCCTGGACGCGGATGCGGATGCCGGGCGCCACGTCGGCGAGGCGGGCCACCGCGGGCGCCACCACCAGGGCGATACCGGTCGCGAAGGAGGCGACCGTGACCGTGCCGGCCTCGCCCGAAGCGTAGGCGGCGAGCTCGGCCTCGGCCCGCTCCAGCTGGGCGAGGACCGCGTTGGTGTGGCTGAGCAGGATCTCGCCGGCGGGGGTGAGCCGCACCCCCTTGGCGCCGCGTTCGACGAGCCGGTGCCCGGTCTCCTGCTCCAGCGCGGCGAGCTGCTGGGACACGGCCGACGGGGTCAGGTACAGCGCGGCGGCCGCCGCCGTCACCGTGCGGTGGTCGGCCACGGCACGGAGAATGTGGAGCCGCCGCGCTTCGATCATGCGACCGATTCTCTCAGGTCGCCGGTGCTTTTCAGCCGGACAGCTCCGCCCGGGCCGCCACGAAGGCGTCGACCGCGCGGTTGACGTCGTCCGCCGAGTGGGCGGCCGACAGCTGGACGCGGATCCGGGCCTGTCCCTGCGGCACGACCGGGTACGAGAAGCCGATCACGTAGACGCCGCGCTCCAGCAGCAGCTCCGCCATGCGCCCGGCGACCGCGGCGTCGCCGATCATCACCGGGGCGATGGGGTGGTCGCCGGGGAGGACGTCGAAGCCCTCCTCGGTCATGCGGCCACGGAAGAGGGCCGTGTTCTCGGTGAGCCGGACGCGCAGGTCGTCCGCCGCTTCCAGCAGGTCGAGCACCTTGAGCGAGGCCGCCGCGATCACCGGGGCGAGGGTGTTCGAGAAGAGGTACGGGCGGGAGCGCTGGCGCAGCAGGGCGACGATCTCGGCGCGGGCGGCGACATAGCCGCCGGAGGCACCGCCGAGGGCCTTGCCGAGGGTGCCGGTGATGATGTCGACGCGGTCCATGACGCCGTGCAGCTCGGGGGTGCCGCGGCCGCCGGGGCCGACGAAGCCGACGGCGTGCGAGTCGTCGACCATGACCATCGCGTCGTAGCGGTCGGCGAGGTCGCAGATCGCGCGCAGCGGGGCGACGTAGCCGTCCATGGAGAAGACGCCGTCGGTGACGATCAGACGGCGGCGCACGTCGGAGGCCTCCTTCAGACGGGCCTCCAGTTCGGCCAGGTCGCGGTTGGCGTACCGCAGGCGGCGGGCCTTGGAGAGCCGGATGCCGTCGATGATCGACGCGTGGTTGAGGGCGTCGGAGATGACGGCGTCCTCCGGGCCGAGCAGCGTCTCGAAGACGCCTCCGTTGGCGTCGAAGCACGAGGAGTACAGGATCGTGTCCTCCTGCCCGAGGAACGCCGACAGCCGCGCCTCCAGCTCCTTGTGCACCTCCTGGGTGCCGCAGATGAAGCGGACCGAGGCCATGCCGTAACCCCAGCGGTCCAGGGCCTGGTGGGCGGCGGCGACCACGTCGGGGTGGTCGGCGAGACCGAGGTAGTTGTTGGCGCAGAAGTTGAGGACCTCGCCGGGGCGGCCGCCCGCGGTGACGTTGACCGTGGCGGACTGCGGACCGCCGATGACGCGCTCGGGCTTGTGCAGACCGGCGGCGCGGATCTCGTCCAGGGTGGCGCGCAGGTCGTCGCGTACGGAGTCGAACATGGAAAGCTCCTGGGAATGCTCGCGGAAGTGGGAGGTCACGCCGTCCAGTCGAGGATGACCTTGCCGCCGCGGCCGCTCGCCGCGTCGGCGAACGCCGCCTCGAAGTCACGGTGGCCGTACCGGCCGGTGATCACGGGGGCGAGGTCGAGGCCGCCTTCCAGCAGCACGGACATGGCGTACCAGGTCTCGAACATCTCGCGGCCGTAGATGCCCTTGAGGGTGATCATCGAGGTGACGATCCTCGCCCAGTCGACGGGGAACTCCTCGGCGGGCAGGCCGAGCATCGC
Source organism: Streptomyces djakartensis (assembly GCF_014651075.1). Classification (GTDB taxonomy): domain Bacteria; phylum Actinomycetota; class Actinomycetes; order Streptomycetales; family Streptomycetaceae; genus Streptomyces; species Streptomyces djakartensis. The sequence goes on from NZ_BMWE01000002.1 coordinate 356,011, forward strand.
GATCCGGCCGCCGTGCGTCATGTTGGCGACCATCTCGCGCAGCGCCTCGGGACGGCCGGACATCTCCAGACCGATGTCGAAGCCCTCACGCAGTCCGAGGGCGCGCTGCCCGTCCGCGATGCCGGCGTCGGAGACGTTCAGCGCGAGGCTCACTCCGATCTTGCGGGCCAGCTCCAGCCGCTCCTCGCTGACGTCGGTGATCACGACGTTGCGGGCGCCGGCGTGCCTGGCGACCGCGGCGGCCATCAGGCCGATGGGGCCCGCCCCGGTGATCAGGACGTCCTCGCCGACCAGCGGGAAGGACAGCGCGGTGTGCACGGCGTTGCCGAACGGGTCGAAGATCGCGGCGACGTCGAGGTCGACCGGCACACGGTGCACCCACACGTTGCCGGCGGGCAGGGCGACGTACTCGGCGAACGCCCCGTCCCGGCCCACCCCCAGCCCCACGGTGGCCCGGCACAGGTGCCGTCGTCCGGCCAGGCAGTTGCGGCACTTCCCGCAGACCAGATGGCCCTCGCCGCTGACCCGGTCGCCGACGCCGATGTCGGTGACGTCGCGCCCGGTCTCCACGACCTCGCCGACGAACTCGTGCCCGACCACGAGCGGGGTGCGGATGGCCTGCCGCGCCCAGCCGTCCCAGGCCCTGATGTGCAGGTCGGTGCCGCAGATACCGGTGCGCAGCACCTTGATCAGGACGTCGCCGGGCCCGACGGTGGGCTCCGGGACGTCCGCGAGCCACAACCCGGGCTCCGCCTTCTGTTTGACCAGCGCCTTCACCGCTACGGCTCCTGTGGGTGAGTCCCGGCTCCGGGCATACCGAAGGAGCCCGTGGGCCGGGTGGGGAGTGGAATCGCACAGCAATCTGCCGTACGGCGGCCGCACCGGTCCATCGAGGATTTCTTAAGCGCCGCCTCAGCTTTCCTTCACACTCCCAGCAGGCACAGCAAACGCGGGCGTCAGTAGAGCGGCAGGCCGCCCCGGCCCTCCAGTAGCGGGACGAGCTGCGCGGCCTGTTCCTTGATGGCGCTCAGGCCCGGCTTTCCCCACGGCCGGGGTTCGACGTCGGCGGCGCTGACCGTGCCCAGCACGAGGCCCGTGCCGTCGACCAGCGGCGCCCCGAGGTAGGAACGGATGCCGAACTCGTCGACCACCGGGTTGCCCGCGAAGCGCGGGTAGTCGCGGACGTCCTCGAGAACGAGTGCTTTGCGGCGCGCCACCACATGGGGGCAGAACCCATGGTCGCGGGGCAGGGTACGGCCGAACCGCGGGCCGGTGCCGTCGCTGAGCAGGACCGGTGCGACGGCCGGGACGGACAGGCCGGCGTAGAACTGCCCCTGCTCGTGCGGGAAGTTGACCATGGCGTAGGGTGCCGCGGTGAGCTCGGCGAGGCGGTGCGCGAAGGCGTCGAGTGCGGGTTCGGGGCGCTCCCCCAGGCCCAGCTCGCGCAGTCGGCGAAGGCGGGCGGGGGCCTCCTTGTCCTCGGGTGTGAGCAGCAGACGACCGGCCGGGCGGGGCGGGTCGTAGCTCATGGGCGTGCTCCCGCGCTGTGGGCATGCGTCATATACGGGCTCCCTGGTAGGGGTTGCGGTGTCACGTGTGGGCGCCGTGCCCCGTCGTGGGGGCGGGTGTGTGGGCGATGAGGTGGCGCACGAGGGTCAGCAGGGTCTGGACCCCGGAACTGGAGATCCGGGCGTCGCAGCGCACGACGGGGATGTCCTCGGTCAGGTCGAGCGCGGCGCGCACCTCCTCGGGGTCGTAGCGGTAGGCACCGTCGAACTCGTTGACGGCCACGATGAATTCGAGACCGCGCTGCTCGAAGAAGTCGACGGCCGCGAAGCAGTCCTGCAGCCGGCGGGTGTCGGCGAGGATGACCGCACCCAGCGCGCCGGCGCACAACTCGTCCCACATGAACCAGAACCGCTCCTGGCCGGGAGTGCCGAACAGGTAGAGCACGTGTTCCCGGTCGAGCGTTATCCGGCCGAAGTCCATGGCCACGGTCGTCTCGACCTTGTTCTCGATCCCGTCGAGGTTGTCGGTCGCGGCGCCGACAGTGGTGAGCAGCTCCTCCGTGCTGAGCGGCGCGATCTCGCTGACCGCGCCGACGAAGGTCGTCTTGCCCACGCCGAACCCGCCCGCCACCAGGATCTTCAGTGCGGTGGGGAACGGGTCCGAGCCGCGGCCGGGCCCGGCGGCGTAGTCAGAGCTGTCGTCGTAGTCCATCGAGCACTGCCTCCAGAAGGGCCCGGTCCGTCGGGTTGTGGTGGAACGCGGGGGGCTTGGTGGTCAGCGCCCCGCAGTCGACGAGGTCCGCCAGCAGCACCTTGGTGACGGCCACCGGCAGTTTCAGATGGGCGGCGACCTCGGCGACCGGGACGGGCGCGCGGCACAGGTCGAGCGCCTGCGCGTGCTCGGGGCCGAGATAGCCGAGGGGGGTCGCCCCGGTGGCCATCAGCTGCGACATCAGGTCGAGCGCGACGGTCGGACGGGTACGGCCGTTGCTGACCGTGAACGGGCGTACCAGCCGCCCGGCCGCGTCGTCGAGCCAGGGCCCGTCGCCGGCCGCCGTCACGCTCAAGGCCTCATCGCCGGGGATTCGACGGACTGCTGGCGGGGAGCGGTCACCAGGTACGGGCGGACGCTCTTGACCAGCATCGCCATCTCGTAGCCGAGCACCGCCGCGTCGGCCTCTCGCCCGGCGAGCACGGCCAGGCAGGTGCCGGAGCCCGCCGTGGTGACGAACAGCAGCGTCGAGTCGAGTTCGACCACGACCTGCCGTACGTCGCCACCGTCTCCGAAGCGGACGCCGGCGCTGCGGCCAAGGGAGTACAGACCGGAGGCCAGGGCGGCCATGTGGTCGGCGCTGTCCGGGTCGAGTCCGTGCACGGACTTCACGAGCCCGTCGCAGGACAGGAGCACGGCGGCGGTCGTGTGCGGTACGCGCTGCACGAGGCCGCTCATCAGCCAGTCGAGATCGGATACGTGGGCGGTCGGCGCATCGCTCGCCATGGTGGATCGACTCCTTGGGTTACGAAGGTCTGCGGGAGCGCTGGGGGCGGGGGTCGTCATCCGGTGGGGGTGCTCCCGTCGTGCCGGGTGACGGTGTGGTCGGACATCGGGTTCCTGTGCGCGGACTCCAGGTGCGTCGGCTCCGTGGACGCCGGCTCCACGGACGTCTCATCCAGGTGCCCCGGCTCGCTGTGGGCCGCCCGCGCCTCGTCCCACGCCGTGTTCTCGGTCTCCAGGTGCTGCTGCGCCTCGGCGAGGCTGATGCCGCGCTGGAAGGCCGCCATCAGGCCGGGGTCGTGGCCGGCGAGGTGGTCGGGGTCCTGGCGCGGTGCCGGGCCGTCGCGCAGCTGGGGCGCGATGTGTTCCTGGGCGCGGCGGCGGGGCAGTTGCGGCTTGCCCATGGTGCCGCGCACGGCGCCGTTGCGGGGGGCGGGCGGCGTGGTCACGTTCTCGGCGAGGAGCTGACGGTCGTCGGGCCGGATGCCGGGCCGCGCCTCGGCCGGGTTGGGACGCTCACGACGGGTGCCGCGCACGGGCAGGGGCGTGTGCGGGCCACTCGCCGGGCTGCCCTGCGGGGCTTGCTGGGCTCCGTGCCGGTATCCGGCGGGTGTGGCCGGTGCCGCGAGCGGGGCCGGCGACGGTGAGCCGGACGCGGGCACCGACGCGAGCGGGAATCCGGCGACGGACGCCGCACGGGGGTCGGGCGCATCCCCGAACGGCCCGTCGGGTACCGCGCCTCCGAGCGGCTTGTCCGCCCCGGCCCCGTCCTCCTGCCCCTGCGTGTGCTGCCCGTCATGCTCGGGCCGGCCGTGCTGCCGCACCGGCACCGCCAGCCGGTCCGTGCCCGCCGGCCCGACATCCGGCAGGTCCGCGCCGTCCCCGGGCGCCTTCGGCTCCGGCCCCAGCAGCGCCTGCGGCACGACGAGCACGGCCTGCACCCCGCCGTAGATGTTGGTCTGGAGGCGGACGGTGATGCCGTGCCGCCGGGCCAGCTGCGAGACGACGAACAGCCCGATGCGGCCGTCCGCGAGCAGCCGCGCGACGTTCACCTGGTCGGGGTCGGCGAGCAGCGCGTTCATCCGCGTCTGCTCCTCCAGGGGCATGCCCAGGCCGCGGTCCTCGACCTCGACGGCGAGCCCGGAGGTGACGAGGCCCGCGCGCAGCAGCACCTGGGTGTGCGGGGCGGAGAACACCGTGGCGTTCTCGACGAGTTCGGCCAGCAGGTGGATGACGTCGGCCACCGCGTGCCCGCGCAGGGTGCCGTCGATCGGCGGCACCAGCTTGACCCGCGAGTACTGTTCGACCTCGGCGATGGCCGAGCGCAGCACCTCGGTCATGGAGACCGGGTTGCTCCACTGGCGGCGGGAGGCGGCCCCGCCGAGCACCGCGAGGTTCTCGGCGTGGCGGCGGATGCGGGTGGCCAGGTGGTCGACATGGAAGAGCCCCTTGAGCAGTTCGGGGTCCTCCATCTCGTTCTCGAGCTCGTCGAGGATGGAGATCTCCCGGTGCACCAGTGACTGCAGGCGCCGGGCGAGATTGACGAAGACGTCGAGCTTCTGTTCGCTGCCCGTCTGGCTGGAGAGCTGCGAGGCCTGGACGACGGCGGTGACGGCACAGTGGTGTGCCCGGGCCAGATCCGCGGCGAGGAGTTCCACGTCGTCGGCGTCCTCGGCGGTGCCGCCGCGGGGGCTCTCGGGGCTGTTCTGCGGCGGTCCGTCGCCGCGGCGCAGTGTCTCGACCAGGGCGCGCAGGTCGGCCTCGCGCCGCGTGGTGGTGCGGCGCAGCACTGCGATGCGGTCGTGCAGGGACCTGGCGGCGCGGTTGGCGGCCACCGCCGCGACGACGATGCCGACCAGGGTCACCGAGACCGCCCCGGCGAGCACGGCCCACAGCGTGAGGCCCGGCCGTGCTCCGGTGGACCGGATGACGAAGAGTACGGCCGCACAGCCGCTGAGGGCGACGGCGACGGGGGGCAGCACGGCGATCCGCAGCAGTTGGGGCCGTATGTGGGTCTCGGGCAGCGCGGGTGCGGTGCGGGCGGGCGGCCGCCCGTGCCGGCCGCCCTCACGGCGGTCTGCGTGTGCGGCCGGGGCGCGGAAGTGAGACATCGGTGTCCTGCTACTGGTCCGTCGGGACTGGGTGCCAGGGGGGCTTGCGAGGGTGCGCCCGGGCTCACGCGGCCGCTTCCGCGCGCCCCGAGCAGAGCGCCCCGGGCCGCCCCGTTTGTGCGTGGCTCGGACGCGCCCGGATTCCGGGTGCGGTGCCCCGGAAGCCGCGGGGGTGCCCGGACCGGCGTCGGTCGTGCGCGGGCAACGGGGATCCTCCTCGCGTCGACCCCCTCGTCCGCCCTGCGCCTGCACGTGCCGGTCCCCACTCCCTGATCCGTCTGACTCCCGACGGACACTGACAGTAGTCGTCAGCGCATCATGTGCGGTGGGCAGTTGACAAACTCATAGGGCAAGCGTCCTGCTCTGGTATGAGGCCTCGCACGACAGACCGATAACCCCCGGACACAGTCGGCCGCGAACGAAGGAATTTCGATCCGTCCTGGTCAGAAGCGGACACCGGACCGACGGCGAGGGCCGGGGAGCCTGTCGCTCCCCGGCCCTCGCCGTCGGCCCGGTGTCCGCCCGGGTCAGCCCGCCGGAAGCGCCTCGGGGTCCTCCGTGGCCTTCTCGCCCTCCCACTCTTCGTCACTCAACGTATCGGTCTGGCCATGACTGCCGCGGCTGTTCAGGCCTTGACCGTGGCAGACGCGGTCGGCCAGCTCGGCCGCCGCCTCGGCCGCCGCCGGAGCCGACTTGAACCCGGAGCCCGACCAGCCCGCCGCCACCACGGTGCGCGGAATGCCGGGCACGGGTCCCAGCAGAGGTGCCGGACTGACGTACAGGTCGCGGCCGCGAACGCTGGTGAGCGCCTTCGCCCCGGTCAGGAACGGCAGCCGCGGACCTGCCCGTTCCCGGAGCAGGTCGATCTGATCCGACGTCAGGACGGTGTCGGCGGCGGGCGGCACGTTCCACTCCTCCACCGGAAATCCGGCCAGCACCGCGTCCAGGCCGTCGGGCCGCGCCCACATCCCGGTGGTCAGGTCGACCAGCGCGGGGAACGGGTCGCCCCCCGTGCCGGACGGCCGCTCGAAGATCGCGTACTGGATTCGCTTGGTGCGGGCCGTGTGCCCGGCCGGCCAGTGCTCACCGAGCAGTTCGGGCGTGCCGCAGCCCGCTGCCAGCACCGCCGCCGCCGCGTGCAGGTGACCGTCCACGACGACTTCGGAACCGGAGCCGGCGGCCAGCGTCCGGATGGCGGTGCCGTGCACGATGTGCGCCCCGGCACGGCGCGCCCGGTCCGTCATCGCGGCCAGCGCCACGGCCGCCACCGCGTACCCGCCACCCGGCTCCCACACCGCGCCCTCAAGACCTCCGCCCTCGATCAGCGGCCAGCGGCGGGTCACGTCGTCGATGTCCAGGACCTCGGCGGCAAGGCCCCCGGCGACCAGGTCGGCGACTCCCTCGTCCGCGGCGGCCCTGCCCCCCGGGCCGAACAGGACCAGCGCGCCGGTCCTGCGGAAACCATGGGCGGCCGCCCGCTCCTCACGGCCCCACAGAAGCTGGAACGATCTGATCGCCCGGGCCCGCTCGGCGGGGTCGGCCTCAAAGGCCCGCACCAGTGCCCCGGACACCGTGCTGGCGGCGTCTCCACCACCGTCCAGCAGCGCCACCGACCGTCCGCGCTCCGCGACTTCGGCCGCCGTCGCCCTGCCGACCACGCCCGCTCCGACCACTGCCACGTCGAAGGAACCCCGAGACGTGGGAGGGGCCGCGACGGGCAGCACCTCCCAGCCGGCGCCGGGTGAACCCTGCACCGGCTCGCCCCGCGCGTCCAGCACCCAGGCCAGTTCGCCCCGCACGGTCTGCACCAGCCGCTCGCCACGGCGCTCCGGATGCTTGCCGAGAGCTCCCGCCAACGCCGCGCAGGCCGCCACCACCCGCGCCGATGGTCCTCCGGCCAGCCGGGCGACCCGCACGCCCTCGACGGCGGCCCCGGCGAGCTCGGCGAACTCGGGTACGTCGCAGTCGTCGGTGGCGACGATCCACTGTCCCGGCTCCAGCGGCGTACGGCTCCGCAGCAGCGCGGCCGCCCCGTGGTGGACACCGCAGAGCGCGACCGCCGCCCCCTCGGCCGCGTGCCACCGGGAGTGCACACCGACCCGCAGTTCCGGCTCGGCGGCCTCCCGCAGGAGTCCGGCGAGGCGCAGCCCGTAGCCGGTACCGTCGTGCACCACGTCCAGGCGCTCGTACCCCTGCTCGCGGCAGGCCGCCACCACGGCCGCGGCCTGCCCGGCGTCGTCGGAGCACAACCTCAGCGCGAGGCCGTCGGACCCGTCGAGCAGCCCGGGTGCCGTGGCGAGCGGCAGCAGCACCGGCAACCGGTGCTCCCGGTAGACCGGCAGCGCCTCGCGGGCACCGAGGCTGTTGAAGTGGCCGACGACCGCGGCGAATCCGCCGTCGGTGACGATCTCGTCCGCCCTGACCCGGCCCTGCTCCGCGTCACCCTGGTCGTCGAAGAACTCCCACTCGACGGGGGCCCGGCGCACCGAGTCGACCGCGCTGCTCAGGAGTTCGCCCCAGGCGGCGCGTGGCCCGCTGAAGGGCCCCACCACGGCCACCCGGGGGCGCCGGCGCGCATCCCGTACTCGCATCGGCCGTCAGCTCCCGAAGACCGGGCCGTCCGGCAGCGTGAGCACCGTCCCCGCCGGGGGCGGGGTCAGCGCCGCCGCGTCCACGCGCCGTCCGGGGTCCCATCCCAGGACCTCGCTGAGCCGGGCGGCGCCCATGGGGACGATCGGGGCCGCCCAGGCAGCCAGCGCCGACGCCACGGCGAGTTCACCACTGAGGGCGGCCCGGTACGCGTCGCGGCCCGCTGGGCGCTCCCGCTCGTGGCGGTGGACGTGTCCGAAGTCGGCCCCGAGGCACACGACTTCGTCGAGGAGAGCGACCGCGCGGCGGGTGTCGAACCCCTCGACGGAGTACGCCTCGCGCAGCTCGTGGCAGAGGCGGGTGAGGCGTGCCTCGAGCAGCTTCCAGCCGTCGGCTCCGGCCGGTCGCTCGGCCGGGGCGACGCCGCCCGTCTCCACGCGTACGGCCTCCATCAGGCGGTTCAGCCAGTCGTTCCACACGGTGTCGAGGTGCTCGCGAGCCCGGACGAGGTCGCCGCGACTGAAGCTGGTCTGCCGGCCGTTGGGCCGGTCCCGCAGCACGTGGAAGCGCAGGGCGTCGGCGCCCCCCTCCTTCAGCGCCTCCAGCGCCCACACCGCGTGCCGGCGGCTCGTGGAGAACTTCTTCCCCTCCAGCCGGTAGAACTCGTTGACGATGAACGCCCTGGCCAGCGGCATCTCCGGGTCCCAGGCCATGAAGAGCGCCGGGAAGAGCACGGCGTGGAAGTAGCCGTTGTCGTAGCCGAAGAACTGGATGGGACCGACGGAGGGCCGGGCGGAGTCGGGATCGCACTGCAGGAGGTACCCGGGCGCCATCTCGAACCACACGAAGGTCCGCTGGTCCTCGAAGCCGGGCACGGTCACCGGGACACCCCAGTCGGAGGGGTGACTGACCGCGATCTCCGGCATGCCGTCCCCGAGCATCCGCTCGCACAGCGCCCGCAGGTGCGGCGGCATCAGCGTGTCCCGCCAGAAGCGGGCCAGTCGGTCGGCGAAGGGCGCCAGCGGCAGGTAGAGGCGGGTCTGCGGGCGCAGCTCGGCCGCCGCGCCGCACACGACGCAGTGCGGATCGACCAGGTCGCCGCAGTCGTTGGGCCGGCCGCACGGCTCGCAGGCGTTGCCGTTGGAGCTGCTGCCGCAGTGCGGACACCCTCCGGTGACATACGCCTCGTAGAGCCAGCGGTCGCAGGGCACGCAGTAGGGGAGCGGCCGGGTGCGGGGCACCAGCACTCCGTTGTCGTACAGCTTCTGGAAGAACGTCTGGACGAACTCGGCGTACCCCGGATCGCGGCGCGGCGCGACCAGCCGGTCGAAGTCGGCTCCGGCGAGTTCCCAGCCGCGGGTGATGCGCTCGCCGTTGAGGTCCGCCACCTCCTCGCCGGTGTGTCCGTCGAGTTCCCCGCGCACGGCGACGTAGCTCTGGTGGTCGTCGAGGCCACTGGTCATCAGGACGCGCTCGCGCTCGGCGAGGACGAAGCGGCGCAGCACGTCGGCGCCGAGGTAGGGGCCCGCCAAGTGGCCCACGTGCAGTTCGCCGTTGGGCGTCGGCGGAGTCGCGGTGATCCAGGTGAGGGTGGACGCGCTCATGCCTCGTCCCCGTTCTTCGGGTTCTGCGGGTTCTGCGGGTTCTGCGGGTTCTGCGGGTTCTCCGGCTCGTGCAGGGGCCAGTAGAAGGAGACCCAGCTGAGGCCGGTGTCACCGGAGCTGTGCACGACGTGGGTCTGGTTGCGGGGAATGACCAGCACCGTGCCGGTGTCGATGGCGGCGCTCTCCTCGCCGACGTCGACCGTGCCCCGGCCGCCCAAGGTGATCATCACCTCGTCCTGGTCGTGGCAGTCGGGCGCGGATCTGTCTCCTGGGGACAGGAAGCAGGCCATGGCGCCGAAGGGCGGCTCCTCGCCCTGTCCGGCCCAGGGCACCAGGCGCTGGCAGGCCATGCCGAACTCCTGGGCGGCGTTCTCTTCGTGGATACGGAACGTCCTGATCATGTGCCTCTCGTTCTCTCAGCACGCGCTTGTGGGGCGTCCATCGGTCCTGGTCGGCTGTCAGTACGCCTTGGCCGGGGCGGCGTCCTGCCGCGCGACGGCCGGGTTCACCGCGCGTCCGGTGCGTTCCAGCACGGAGTCGAGGACCTCGCCGGCCCGTACGGCGGCGTTGGACAGCAGTGAGGAGGTGATGCCGTGAGAGTGCTCGGTGCCTCCGCAGAGGTACACGCCCGCCTCCGCCTCGGCCGTGGTGGCGACCCGGTACTCGCGCTCGACGAGCAGTCTTCCCTCCGCGTCACGGCGCAGCAGGTCTCCGGCGGGGCCGAGCAGGTCCAGCGGGTCGGCTGCGCGGTAGCCGGTGGCGCACACCAGCAGATCGGCCTCCAGGTCGGTGGTGCGACCCGTGGGCAGGTGATGGATCGTCAGCTTCACGGACTCGTCGGACTCCTGGACGTCGCGCATCACCGAGACGTTGTGCAGGCGCAGACGCTCGACGCCGACGATCTTGTCCTGGTAGATCCGGCGGTACATCTCCTCGATGAGGTCGACGTCCACGACCGAGTAGTTGGTGTTGGCGTGGTAGCCGAAGAGCGAGCCCTTGACCTGCTGGGGCGCGCCGTGGAAGTCGTCGACGGCCGAGGGATCGAAGATCCTGTTGGCGAAGGGACTGTCGTCGGCCTGGCTGTAGCCGAACCGGGAGAAGACCGCGTGCACTTCGGCGGCCGGGTAGGCGCGGTGCAGGTGGTCGGCGACCTCGGCGGCGCTCTGCCCCGCGCCCAGGACGACGAATCGGCGCGGGGTGCGCTCCGAGGCGTCCAGCCGCGCGAGGTCGTGCAGCGTGGTCGAGCTGTGCCGTACGTGCGCGGAGACCTCGAGCCCGCTGGGCATACGGGGTATCAGGCCCGGAGCGAGCACCAGGTTGCGGGCCTTCCTGACGGTCAGTTCGCCCTTGCCCTCGTCGCGGGCGATGACCTCGAAGTGGGTGACGACCCCGTCCTCGGTGACCGGCCGGGCGGAGACCATCTCGTGGCCGTAGCGGACCAGGTGGTCCAGTTGGCCCGCGCACCAGGAGAGGTAGTCGTGGAACTCCACGCGTGACGGATACAGGACCTTGTGGTTGATGAAGTCGACGAGCCGGTCCCGGGCGTGCAGGTAGGGGACGAAGCCGAAACGGCTGACCGGATTGCGCATCGTCGCGAGGTCCTTGAGGAAGGCCACCTGCATGGTGGCGCCCTCGATGAGCATGCCGCCGTGCCAGTCGAACGCGGGTTTGCGTTCGAGGAACTCGGCGGTGAGCGGGGCGGTGCCGCCGGTCTCGTTGTGCTCGGTGACCGCGATCGCGAGTGCCAGGTTGGCCGGGCCGAACCCCACGCCCAGTACGTCGACGACAGGGCCGTCCGTCCGCGACGAATCCATGTGTTTCCCTTTCAGTCTTGTGCCGGACGCCCCACGAGTTCGGAGCCCTCCCCGTCGAGCGCGGCCCGTTCCCGGGCGCGTGCGACCAGGACGGTGCGGTACTTGAGGATGATCACGACTCCGAAGACGCCGTACAGCGCCGCGACCCCCCAGCGCGAGACGACCGCTCCGAGGGTCATGCACAGCGAGGCGATGAGCAGGGCGAGGCGGACGTTGAGGTTGAAGACCGCCATGTACTTGGTGCGCGACTGCTCGGGGACCAGGTCGGCCAGCATGGTCTGCTGCACCGGCACGTTGAGCAGCTCGCCGACGGTGAGGACCAGCATGGCCAGGAGAAGTACCCAGCCGCTGCCCGACACGGCCATCACCATGTAGCCGGCGGTGAACAGGATCACGCCGGCGTACAGCCGCGGCCCGTCGCTCATCCGGCGCAGCACCCGGTGGACGACCAGGGCGAGCAGGACCACCAGGAGCGTGTTCTCGGCGCGCAGGATGCCGAGGATCTCGACGCCGTTGACGGTCGCGTCCCAGGATCCGAAGCTGAACAGCCGCTGTTCCTCGAAGGTCTCGCTGACCCGTACGTTGATGTAGTAGTTGATCTGGACTTCGATGGCCATGCGGAGGGTCGCCGCGATGAGAAGCGCCGAGAAGAGCCGGTCGGCGAGGACCGCGCGGTATCCGGATGCGAAGCTGCGGATGTAGGCGCGCGCCGACTCGGACTTCTGCGAAGCCGTGTCGGCCGGAGCCGTCTCGCTGATCTTGACGAAGGTGACCAGGAACACGGCGAGCGATCCGGCGGCGACGGCCGCGAGCATCTGGGGGAAGTAGTCCCCGTACAGGAAGCCACCGATGAGAACACCGCAGGCGAGGGCGAGGTTGATCGACCAGTAGTTGATCGTGTAGACGAACTGCCGTGACTCGGGGGTGCTGACGTCGACGACCATCGCGTCGTTCGCCGGCACCGCGAGGTTGGAGGCGAGGCTCCCGGCGAGGAAGCCGGCGTAGATGACGCCGGCGTTCTCCCACCAGGGCATCGCGGCGGCTGCCATCGTCACGTACGCGACGACGACACCCGCCTCACCCGCCAGCAGCAGCGGGCGGCGGCCGTGGATGTCGGCCAGGTAGCCACCGATCAGCGATCCCGACACCTCGCACACGGCGATGACCAGGACCATCGCACCCGCCGCCGCAACACCGAACCGCTGGGCCAGGAACACGGTCATCAGGGGCATGACCATGACGTGGAGGAAGCGCTGCACGGATCCCACGACGATGCGGACGCGGAGGTTGGGGTGCAGAGACCGGAACTTCATGTCAGGCACGCACTCCGGTGTAGATGTCGTAGTACTCACCGGCGACGGGCGTCTTGCGCACGTCGGTGAGGCCGCAGCCCTTGAGGATCTCGATGAGCTGGTCGTGGCGCAGGTAGCGGGACCGCCGCTGGAACTCCGAGTGGATGCCGTCCACCGTCAGCCTGCTCGACCAGGTGCGGATCCCCGTGGACCGGTCGATCGAGATGGTCTCGGCGATGTCGACGGTGTGCTGCCCGATGCGCAGGGTGGGGTGGACGACCGACTGGTCCTCGCGCCGCTCCAGATCCTCGGCACGCGTGATGTCGACGTAGAAGCGCCCGCCGGGACGCACGCAGGCCACCCACTGGCCGATGGCCTCGGCCATCGTGGACTGGTCGGCCAGCCCTTCGTCGTCCCAGGCGCCGGCGTAGATGTAGTTGCCCCCGCCGCGGTTCATCACCACGTCGAAGCCCTCGGCGTGCCGGCGCGGGAGGTCCTCCCACAGCACGAGTTCGGGCCGGACGTCGAGGCCCTCGATGCGGGCGTTGCGCCGGAAGTGCGTCAGCATCAGTTCGCTGCCGTCGGTGCAGGTCACGTCATAGCCGCGGCGGATCAGCTCCAGCGCGGGAAAGCCGCTTCCGCAGGCGCAGTCGAGAATGCGGAGCCCCTCCGCGGGCCCCAGCCACTCGGCTATTCCGTCGGCGGTCTCCTCACGGTCGAACTCGAAGAGCATGCACAGTTCCCACAGCGTGCCGATATCCGGATCCCCGGCGTCCAAGGCCGCCTCGATGCGCGCATCGGAAACTGACACGACTTCACCGTTCGTCAAGGCTAATGCTTTTCCCACACCCCATCCCTCCCATGCCATATGAACATTTACCGTGACCTTCGCAGCGCGTAGAGCCCCTTGTCAAGCGGTTCCTGAAATCATCTCAGGCCTCCTGTCTTCGCTATAGAGCCGCGTTATGAGCTGATTAGGAGAAAGGATTGGACAGGCCCTCGCCTTTCGTGAGCCACTGGTTAAGTGCACTCCCGAATGCGAAACGTGCACATTGCTCCGTACCGGAATTCCGAAAGCACGCCGGAGGCAGCCCTGATGCTCGATGAGCACTCGCGTGTGTTCCGCAGGCGGCGGTACCTCATGTGTCCGCCGACCCATTTCGACGTCACCTACTCGATCAATCCATGGATGGACCTGAGCAAACCGGTCGACCAACGACTGGCCGTCGCGCAGTGGGAGGACCTGCGAGACCTGTACGTCGCGCTGGGACACACCGTCGAGCTGATCGATCCCCTGCCCGGTCTGCCGGACATGGTCTTCGCCGCGAACGGGGCCACCGTCGTGGACGGCCGGGTGCTGACCGCACGCTTCCGCAACGCGGAGCGCGCCGCCGAGGCACCCGCCTACGCCGAGTGGTTCCGCGCCAACGGCTTCTTGGAGGTGCGTGAGTCCGACCACGTGAACGAGGGCGAGGGCGACTACCTCGTCACCGGCCGCTGGTTGCTGGCCGGCTGCGGCTTCCGCTCCGACCCCGCGGGCCATCTCAAGGCCCAGGAGTACTTCCGGCGCCCGGTGGTGAGCCTCACCCTGACCGATCCGCGCTACTACCACCTCGACACCGCTCTCGCCGTGCTCGACGACGACCAGATCATGTACAACCCGTCCGCCTTCTCCCCCGGCAGTCTCGCGGTGCTGCGCGACCTGTTCCCCGACGCGCTGATCGCCTCCGAAGCCGATGCCGCGGTCTTCGGCCTCAACGCGGTCAGCGACGGGTACAACGTGGTCCTGGCACAGGCCGCGACCGGGCTGATCGAGCAGTTGCGCGCGCACGGCTTCAACCCCGTCGGCGTGGACCTGTCCGAACTGCTGAAGGCCGGCGGCGGCGCCAAGTGCTGCACGCAGGAGATCCGCATGCCGCTCACCGCCGAACACCGGACGGACGCAGTTCCCGCTTAGCCAGGGTGCGCGGGATCCGGGCGACCGCCGCGCCGTCCGACGGCCGTCCGCGCCTTGGCCGCCCGGCGGCGACGGCCTCCGGCACGGACGAAGGAGGCACGGCCGGTCCTACGGCACCGTGGACGAACGACACGAAGGTGTGCAGGGCGGCATTGGCGTTGTCCTTCCGCCAGGCCAGCGCCATCGGCACGGCGACCGGCTCGGCGAAGGACTTGAACACCACGCCCGGCACGGCCAGCAGCGCCGCCGACGGCTCGGTGACCAGCGTGATGCCCGCCCCCTGTGCCACGGCCGCCAGCATGTGGGCCTCGTCGGGTTCCAGCCGGCTGATCTCCGGCGCGGCACCCTGGCCGTACACGGCGCCGAGGATGGACTCCCACAGGCCGCTGCGCTCACGCGGGAAGAACACCAGCGGCTCGCCGGCGAGGTCCGCCGGACAAACGCCGGGCCGGTCCGCGAGCGGGTGGCCGGTCGGGACGGCGACGACCACGCGGTCGTAGGCGATGACGGAGCACTGGAGGTCGTCGCCGTCGATCGGCGGCCGTATGAAGCCGGCGTCGATCGCGCGCATCCGGATCCTCTCGACGTTCGAGTGGGTGTGGCCCGTCGCGGTCTCGACGGTCATGTGGGGGTACTGCTCACGGAATCGGCTGGTCAGTTCGGATGCCAGCCCGATGCCGCCCGAGCGGGAGTAGGAGAGGGTGAGCTTGCCGTTGTGACGGCCTGCCAGCACACTGGCGAAGCGATCGAACTCCTCGGCGTGGGCGAGCAGTTGCCGGGCCTTCGGCTCCAGTACCCGGCCCGCGGCCGTCAGGGCGACGCCCTGCCGGTCACGCTCGAACAGCGGCATGCCGAGCCGGCGCTCCAGCGCCTTGATGCCCTGGGAGAGTCCCGGCTGCGTCATGTGCAGTCGCACCGCGGCCCGGCCGAAGCTCAACTCGTCGGCCACGGCCAGGAAGTAGCGCAGACCCCGCAGGTCCCCGGCGGTGATGCCCTCGCTCTCGAAGACGTTCTGACCGTTCACGGCGCACGCTCCAGCAGCCCACGGGTACGCAGCACGTACCGCTCCAATGGTGCGAAGACAAGGAGTTCGACACTGATGCCGACGCACAGGATCAGCAGAATCGTCGCGAGGACCAGAGGCATGTCCTGCGCCACGCGCCCGTTCTCCAGCATCTGGCCCAGCCCGTACCCCATCTCCGGGGATCCCGCGATGAGTTCGGCGGCCATCAGGGACCGCCAGGAGAACGCCCAGCCCTGTTTCAGCCCTGCGAGGTAACCGGGCAGGGCGGCGGGCAGCAGGATGTGACGCACTCCCCGCAGGCCCCGTGCGCCCAGCGACCGCCCGGCGCGCACGAACAGCGGCGGCACCTGGTCCATGCCCGCCACCAGCCCGTTGGCGACGGACGGTACGGCACCCAGCAGCACGACGGCGTAGATGGCGGTGTCCGTCAGGCCGAACCAGATGACCGCCGCCGGGACCCACGCCACCGAGGGCAGGGACTGCAACCCGGACAGGATCGGCCCGACGGCGGTCCTGACGGGCCGTACACGCCACACGAGCAGTCCGAGGGGCGTACCGATGGCGATCGCCGCCAGGAAGCCGAGGGCGCCGCGCGAGACGCTCTGGCCGATCACGCCCAGCGTGGTGCCCAGGTACCACTGTTCCACCAGGGCGTCCCACACCGCGCGGGGTCCGGGCAGGACGTAGTCCGGTTTGACCCCCGCGAGGTGGACCAGCTCCCAGACCGTCAGGATCAGGGCGATGGCCACCACGGGGGGCGTCACGCGCGTCAGCAGCACCTTGCCCAGCCTGGCGCCGCCCTTGTGCTGTGCGCTCTGCAGAGCGTCCAGCCCGGTACTCAGCCCGTCCAGTTCGTTGCCGTCCCGCGGGGTGTTGGGCAGGAGGGTCCGGGGATCCGCCGCCCTCCGGGGCCGTCTGGTGTCAGCTCCTGGCATGACGGCTGATTTCCTTGCGTAACTCTTCCGTGATTTCCTTCGACTTCTCCGCCACTGCCTCGTCCTCCAGACGCCTGGGGTACGTCAGGTCGATGCGCCACTCACGGGCGATCCGGCCCGGCCGGGAGGTCAGCAGCACCACCCGGCCGCCGAGCCGCACCGCCTCCCGGACGTTGTGGGTCACGAAGAGCACCGACAGGCTGCGGGCGTCCGTGCCGGGCTGGTTCCACTCCTGCCAGACCCGGATCAGCTCCTCGTGCAGAAGGTCGCGGGTGATCGCGTCCAGCGCCGCGAACGGCTCGTCCATCAACAGGACTTGTGACGCCTGGGCCAGGGCGCGGGCCAGCGCGACGCGTTGGCGCATGCCGCCGGACAGCTCGTGCACCCGTTTGCCGTACGCGCCGCTCAGGCGGACGAGCCCCAGCAGGCGTTCCGCCTCAAGGCGGCGCTCACGCCGCGGAACTCCTCTGAGCCTGAGCGCCAGTTCGATGTTCTTGCCGGCGGTCAGCCACGGGAACAGGGCATGTTCCTGGAACATCAGCGCGGGGCGCGGGCCCACCGCCGAGACCTCCCCCGCGCTGGGTTCGTCGATCCCGGCCGCCAGGGCGAGCAGGGTGGACTTGCCGCAGCCGGAGGCACCCAGGAGACACACGAACTCGCCGGGTGCCACGGCCAGGCTGATGTCGTCGAGCACGAGCTGATCGCCGCGGGGGCGGCCGAAGGACTTGGACACCCCTCGCAGTTCAAGCGCGGGCGGGGCCGCGGGGGCGTGCGCCGGGGCCGCCCGCGGGCCCGGCGGCCTGCCGGCCGTCGCGATGGACTCGGCCGTGCGCGGGGGGTCGTACACCGGCCGGTTCACAGGCCTCCCTCGCAGCCGTCCGTGAACGCGGCGCCCGCCATGCCCGCGGCCAGTGTGGCCCCGTCGGCCGGATCGATCAGCAGGAAGGATCCGGTGCGGCGCGAGTGCGCGTATCCGTCCATGGCCAGCGGCTCGGAGGTGTGCAGCACGATCGTCGCGAGGTCGTTGGCGGTCAGGGAATCCGGCCGGGGACGGCGCGCCAGACCGTGTCCGGTGTCGATCCGGTAGGGGAGGTCCTTGACGACCGCCTTGACCGTGCGCGTGGTGTGCTTGAGCAGCACGTGGGCCCCCACGACGAGGGGCCTCTCATGCAGGTGGCAGACCGTCGCCTCGACACGCCGCGTGAGTTCGGGGGCGCCGGCGGTCGGCACGACCAGGTCACCGCGGGCGACGTCCAGGGCGTCGTCGAACAGGACGGTCACGGACTCAGGGGCCGAGGCGCTCGGGACGGGGACACCCAGGGCGTCGATGGCCGCGATGGTCGTCACCTGGCCGGAGGGCAGCACGGTGACGGACTCTCCGACGTGGAAGCTGCCGGCGGCGATCTGGCCCGCGTATCCGCGGTAGTCGGGGTGCTCGGCGGTCTGCGGCCGGATCACGTACTGCACCGGGAGGCGCGCGTCGCCGGACAGGTCGCGGCTCACCGGGACGCTTTCCAGGTGTTCGAGGACGGTGGGGCCGCCGTACCAGTCCATGTTCGCGGACGGCTCGACGACGTTGTCCCCGGCCAGCGCCGAGATCGGGATCGCGGTGATCTCCGGGACGCCCAGTTCGGTCGCGTACGCGGTCAGCTCCACCGCGATCCGCGCGAACACCGCCTCCTCGTAACCGGCGAGGTCCATCTTGTTCACCGCGAGCACCACGTGCGGCACCCGCAGCAGAGCGGCGATGGCGACATGGCGGCGGGTCTGCTCCACCACCCCCTTGCGGGCGTCGACGAGGACGACGGCCAGGTCGGCTGTGGAGGTGCCGGTGACCATGTTCCGGGTGTACTGCTCGTGGCCCGGGGAGTCGGCCAGGACGAACCGGCGCCGCGCGGTGGCGAAGTAGCGGTGCGCCACGTCGATGGTGATGCCCTGCTCGCGCTCGGCGCGCAGACCGTCGGTCAGCAGTGCGAGGTCCGGGGTGTCCCGGCCGCGGTTGCGGGATGCCTGCTCGACGGCCTCCAGCTGGTCGGCCAGCACACTCTTCGAGTCGTACAGAAGCCGTCCCACCAGCGTGGACTTGCCGTCGTCGACGGAGCCCGCGGTGGCGAAGCGCAGCAGGGTGGTGGCGCCCGCCGGCCCCTCGGCGGTCTGCTCGGTGGTCGTCCTCATCCCTAGAAGTACCCTTCGCGCTTGCGGTCTTCCATCGCCGCTTCGGAGAGCTTGTCGTCGGCGCGCGTGGCGCCCCGCTCGGTCAGCCGGGTCGCGGCGATCTCCGTGATGACCTGCTCGACGGTCCTGGCGTCCGAGTCCACCGCGCCGGTGCAGGACATGTCCCCGACCGTCCGGTAACGGACCAGGCGTTTCTCCACCGGTTCGGACGCGGTGGGTCCGCCCCACTCCCCCGCTGTCAGCCACATCGCGGAGCGCCGGAACACCTCCCGTTCGTGGGCGAAGTAGATCTCCGGCAGCTCGATCCGTTCGCGCTGGACGTACTGCCACACATCGAGTTCGGTCCAGTTGGACAGCGGGAAGACCCGCACGTGCTCGCCCGGAGCGTGGCGGCCGTTGTAGAGCTGCCAGAGCTCGGGGCGCTGCCGGCGCGGATCCCACTGCGAGAACTCGTCCCGCAGGGAGAACACCCGTTCCTTGGCCCGCGCCTTCTCCTCGTCCCGCCGTGCGCCGCCGAGCACCGCGTCGAAGCGGTGCTGCCGGATGGCCTCGGTCAGCGGGAGGGTCTGGAGCGGGTTGCGGGTGCCGTCGGGGCGCTCGCGCAGGACTCCGCGGTCGATGTAGTCCTGCACGTCGGCCACGAGCAGCCGCAGCCCGTACCGGGCCACCGTCCGGTCCCGGTAGGCGATCACCTCCGGGAAGTTGTGCCCGGTGTCCACGTGCAGCAGCGGGAACGGGACCGGCGCCGGGGCGAACGCCTTCCGCGCCAGGTGCAGCATGACGATGGAGTCCTTGCCTCCGGAGAACAGCAGCACCGGGTTCTCCAGCTCACCCGCCACCTCACGGATGATGTGCACCGCCTCCGACTCCAGCGAGTCCAGGTGGCTCCAGATCCGCGACACCGGCATGTGCGACTGCGCTGCGGTCGCCCCCGTCACAACAACCCCCTCACGATCAGCAAAGCGTGCAGCATCACGGCGGACTCCTGCACGGTCTGGTTCTGGGTCTCGATGCGCAGGTCCGGGGACTCGGGCACCTCGTAGGGGTCGTCCACCCCTGTCAGACCGGTCAGTTCGCCTGCGGCCTGCTTGGCGTACAGCCCCTTCACATCGCGTTTCGCGCACACCTCCACGGGCGTGGCGACGTGAACCTCCAGGTACGGGGTCCCGCTCTGTTCGTGGCGCTTGCGCACGGCCTCACGGCTGTCCCGGTACGGGGCGATCACCGGGACCAGGGCGATGATCCGGTTCCGGGCGAGGATCTCGGCGACCAGCCCGATGCGCTGCACGTTCGTGTAGCGGTCCTCGCGGCTGAAGCCGAGGCCGGCCGAGAGGAACGAGCGGATCACGTCACCGTCGAGCACCTCGACGCGGTGTCCGTCGCCGCGTAGCCGTTCGGCGAGCGCGGCGGCGATGGTGGTCTTGCCGGAGCTCGGCAGTCCGGTCAGCCAGACGGTACAACCCTGGTGTAAGACGGCCGTCATACGCCCGCGCCCTCCTCGGCGACCGGCCAGTCGGGGCAGACCCGGGCGAACGCCGCCCGGAACGGCTCGTGCAGCTCCGGTGCGCAGACGGCCAGGTCGGGCAGCATCGGATCGGCCCGGTTGTAGCGCGGCACACTGCCGTCGAGCCTGAGTACGGTGCAGCCGTAGTGGGCGGCGACGGCCGCGGGTGCCGCCGAGTCCCACTCGTACTGGCCGCCGGCGTGCACGTAGAGATCCGCCTCGCCGAGCACGACGGACGCGGTCTTGGCCCCGGCCGAACCCTGGGGTACGAGGTCGGCGCCCAGTTCCTCGGCCAGACGGGTGACGAACTCCGGCGGCCGGGTGCGGCTGACCAGCATCCGCGGACGCCGCCGGACGGCCGCCCGGGGCGGCACCGGATCGTCGGTGCACAGGACGGTGCCGCGTGCGGGCAGCGCGACGGCTCCCGCCCTCAGCCGGCCCTCCTCCCACAGGGCCACGTGCACGGCCCAGTCCTCGCGGTGAGGCTCGGCGAACTCGCGGGTGCCGTCGAGCGGATCGATGATCCAGACCCGGCGCGCGCTCAGCCGGCCCCGGTCGTCGGCCGCCTCCTCCGACAGGACCGCATCGTACGGCCGGTGCCGCTTGAGCAAGTCGGCGAGGACCGACTGGGCACCACGGTCGCCGGCGGCCTTCAGTTCGCGCGGGTCGGTGTCCGGCGCCGCCGCTGCTCTGATCTCCATGAGCCGCGCGCCCGCCTCCTCCGCGCAGGCCCGCGCGAAGGCGTGGTCGTCCTGGTGCGCCTCACCCGTGTCGTGTGTGTCAGTGGAACTCATGTGTTCTCCCCGTGCTGGTCGAGCCCGGCCCCGGTTCAGCAGAACCCTGCGGCCCGAGAACCCGTTGGAGGAAGGTGCGGGTGCGTTCCTGGCGGGGATCGTCGATGACCTGCGACGGCAGGCCCTCCTCGACGATCACTCCGGCGTCCATGAAGACGACGCGGTCGGCCACGTCCCGCGCGAAAGCCATCTCGTGCGTGACGACGAGCATCGTCATGCCGTCCAGAGCGAGGTCGCGCATGACGGTGAGTACCTCGCCGACGAGTTCGGGATCGAGGGCGGAGGTCGGCTCGTCGAAGAGCATCACGCTGGGGTTCATCGCCAGCGCCCGGGCGATGGCGACGCGCTGCTGCTGCCCGCCGGACAGCTGCGCCGGGTAGGCGTCGGCCTTCTCCGCGACGCCGACGCGGGCCAGGCAGTCACGCCCCACACGCTCCGCCTCGGCTCGGTCCCTCTTCAGGACACGCCGCTGGGCGATGGTCACGTTTCCCAGCACCGTCAGGTGAGGGAAGAGGTGGAACATCTGGAACACCATGCCCATCCGCCGCCGGGCCGCGTCCAGGTCGGTGTCGGGGTGGTTCATGCGGACACCGTCGACCGTGACGACGCCCGAGGTGGGCTCCTCGAGCATGTTCACACAGCGCAGCAGCGTGGACTTGCCGGACCCGGAGGGGCCGATGACGCACACGACCTCGCCCGGCGCGATGCGCAGGTCGACTCCCTTGATGACGTCGAGCCCTCCGTACGACTTGTGCAGTGCGACCACTTCGACGGCTGGTTGAGCCGTGGCCATGCGTCAGCCCCTTTCGGCGCGGCGGCTCTCCAGCCGGCGCACCAGGATCCCGAGCGGGACGGTGATGAGGAGGTAGCCGAGACCGGCCACCACGAGCGGGGTGGAATCGGCCTGGTCGGCCGCCACGTCGGAACCGAACTTGGCGAGTTCGGTGGTGGCCGCCGTGACCCCCAGGACGAACGCCAACGAGGAGTCCTTGAAGAGCAGGACGAGTTCGTTGGTCAGAGGCGGCACGACGATGCGCAGGGCCTGCGGCACCACGATCGAGAACATCGCCCGGGTGTGCGACATGCCCAGGCAACGGGCGCTCTCCATCTGCCCCTTGGGCACGGCCTGGATGCCGGCCCGGAAGGTCTCGGCCATGTACGCCGCCGAGACCAGGCCCAGTGCCAGCGCCACCTGCCCGTAGATGTCCCCGGGCAGCGCGAATCCGGGGAAGGCGACCGGGATCCCGAAGCCGATGATCAGGAAGATCACCAGCGCCGGCAGTCCCCGGAAGATCTCGATGTAGAGCAGGGCCGTCCAGCGGTGCAGCGGTACGGACGACAGGCGCATCAGGGCCAGCACGAGCCCGAGCAGGAAGCCGAGGACGTACCCGGAGAGCGTGTAGAGGACGGTGTTGCGCAGCGCCACCGTGAGCAGTTCGGGGAAGGTCTCGCGGGCGACGCCCAGGTCGAGGAAGTGCTCCTGGACGGCGGCCCAGTCGACCTGGAGCCCCACCGCGGCGACGACGATCACGAACACCGCGTACTGCACGGTCAGGCTGATGCGTCGACGGCGGCGCGGGCTGGAACCGGCTGTCGCGGAGGGTGCGGGAGCGGGGTCGAGGGGCAGGGGAGCTGCGGACGTCTTGGCCATGGCTCCCTCAGGAAGTCGCGCTCTGCTCGGGTGGGACACCGAGCCACTTCTGGTGGAGCTGGGCGTAGCTGCCGTCCTGCTTCGCCTCGGCGATCACCTCGTTGATCACCTTGAGCAGGTGCTCACTGCCCTTCTTCTTCACGACGAAGCCGTAGTGCGCTCCGGTGCTGATGGGCTGTCCGGCGGCGAACTTCCCGGCCAGTTCGGGCTTCTTGAGCCAGCTGGTGACCACGGGGAGATCCTGCACGATGACGTCGACGCTCCCCGAGCGCAGAGCGGTGAGCTGCTTGCCGGAGTCCTTGTACTCCTGAGGCTCGATGCCCTTGTCCACCGCGGCCTTCATGCTCGTGGTGCCGGTCAGCACGCCGACGCGAAGTCTGCCGGACCTGGCCTCGTCGAGCGTGGCCACCGGTTTGCCCTTGGGGCTCATCAGGCTGAGCGCCTCGTCGAAGTACGAGTCCGAGAAGGCGACGTTCTTCTTGCGCTCCTCGGTGATCGTGATGCCGGCCGCGGCGACGTCGCACCTGCCGGAGTTGAGGGCCGCGCCGCTCCGGATCGGGTCGAAGTCGATGTCGACGATCTCCTGCTTCACCCCGAGCCGCCGGGCCACCTTGTCCATGAGTGCGATGTCGAAGCCGACGACCTTGCCGTTGCGGGAGAAGGAGAACGGCTCGTAGGGCACGTTGGTGCAGACCACCAGCTTCCCGGACTTCACAAGCGTGACGTTCTTGACCAGCGGTGAAGCGGCCTTCTCGGTGGCCGCGTCACCGCAGGAGGCGGTGAGGAGGGCCACCGGCAGCATCGCGCCGACGACGGCCCGGCGGCGTCTGGCGTGTGGCGACGCCGTCACCGGGTCTTCTGCCCTTGCGTCTCGTCGGCGTCGACGACTTCCACGTCGAGCTTCTCCGCGAGGGCGCGGGCCACGTCGTGGACGACGGCCGGGTCCTGGCCGGGCTGCCAGGGGTGCCACACGGACAGCAGGCCGGTGAAGTCGAAGCCCTTCTCGCCGGAGACCACGTCCGTGCCGGGCTTGGCCACGGGGAAGTAGGTGCGGAAGTACGGCGAGTGCATGGCCTCGCCCACGCTGTTGCGCACGACCCGCCCGTTGCGGTAGACGACCTTGGCGCACACGGTCATCCGGGGCGGCTGCTTCTGGTTCTCCTGGGCGAGGATGTCCTCGACGCTCTCGCCGCACGCCGCGCGCAGGAACATGCGCACGAAGTCGATGGCGTACACGTCCTTGATGTGCCGGTAGACGTGGCCACCGGAGACGCGGATCGAGAACTCGACGACCCGGTAGCGGCCTTCGGCGTCCTGCCGCATCTCGGCGTTGAACAGGCCGTGCTTCACGCCGAGTGCACGGGTGATGCTCGCGGCGATGCCGGCGACCTCGTCCTCGTGCTCCGGGGTCTTGAACGGCAGTGTGTACAGGTCCTCTTCGAAGTGCGGGCCGGTCGAGTGCTTCTTGTTGTGGACGCCGCCGAGGACGAACTGCCCGTCGAGTACGACGCCGTCGAGGGTGATCTCCTCGCCCGGCAGGTACTCCTCGAGGACCGCCCAGGACTCCGGGGCGCCGGAGAAGTAGAAGTTGCGGCCGCTTTCGATGTAGCCCTGGATCACCTTGAGGGAGGCCCTCAACCGGTTCACGTCGCTGACCAGTTCCACGCAGTCGCTGGCGGCGGCCCGGGTCGGCTTCACCATGAGCGGCAGCCCTCGGTCGGTGGCTGCCTCCACGGCCGACTCGATGTCGGTGACCGGGTGGAACCAGACCGACGGGATGCCGTGCTCGGCCAGGAACGTCCGCTGCCGGAGCTTGTCGCGGCAGATGCGGGCGGCCTCGGGGATCGCCCAGTCGAGGCCGAGCTCCGCGTTGGCCTCCTCGACGATCTCGATGTCCGGCTCGATGAAGGTGATGACAGCGGAGGCGCCGCGTTCCCGGGCGGTCTCGACGGCGGCCTTCACGAAGTCACGCTGGTCGGAGTCGTGCGGGAGCCGGCGTACTGAGGCGAAGCGGGGATCGTTCGCCCAGGGCTCCGTGTCGACGGTGAGGAGGTGGGTCCGTATGTCCAGGTCGAGCATGGTCTGCACGTGGTCCGGAGACGTGCTCAGCCCGCGTCTCATCACGAGCACGAGGGTGCGGGTCCGGCTGGTGACCTCTGTCATGCGGTTTCGGAGCTCCTTGGTTCGGCGTGCGAGGGAACAAGGTCCGCGGGCGACGGCCCAGGGCGGGGGTTCAGGCCGGGTAGCCGTACAGCTCCAGGGCCTTGGCCAGGCGCTCGTGCGCCAGCTGCTCGACCCGCGGGGTGAACGCCTCCCGCCAGCTGCCGATCTGGCCCTTGAAGAAGGAGAACGAGTCCCTGCGGAAGATCCCGTCAGCGGTCTTCTCGGGGTCCGCGTCGGCACCGACGAACTCGATCACACGCCGTACCACGTCGAGCTGGGCGTCGGCCGAGCCACCGCCCTGCGGCCCCACCATTTCCTCGAACGATATGTTGCAGACCTTGGGGTGGTTCAGGAGCCAGAGCATCCGCTCATGGTCACCGCTGCCCGGGAAGGCCGGATCCGACAGGGCGTAAAGAAGACGCTCCTCCAGGGAGCCCTTGGCGGCCAGGATGTTGTTGAACACCTGAAACTCGCTGAAGTTTCCGAACCCCTGGGCGGTCCTTCCGAGCAGGAAGTTCACCATCGACAGGACCATGTCGCGTGGATCGCGGTACATGAAGAGGATCCGCGGCTCACCGGTCCGGGACCATTCCTCGATGAATTTCCCGTCGACCTTCTTGATGTCGAGTTCCGGAACGATCCAGCAGGTGTTCTCCGGCGTCCAGGAGAAAGGCGTGTCGGAGGTGCGCCGCAGAGCCTGATCGACGGCTTCGGTATGGGTGAGCTGAGCGCCGTAGCGGTTGACCAGAGGCATTCCGAGACGCTGCTGCCAGGCCCAGCCGAGCGCCTCCCACGCCTGATCGGCGCCGACCCGGAAGGCCTCTTCGCCCTGCCCTTTGAGGGCGTCGGCCGCCTGGTCGCCGTGCACCATGCGCACGATTCGATCACGCGTCTCGTCACCCAGGACCGGCCGGATTTCCTGCGGAATCCTGGACTGACCGTAGATCTTGTAGCCGAGAGCCAGCATCAGTTCCTGCACCAGATGGGTGCCGGATTTCATCAGCGAGACAACGAGGACTCTTTCCGCCCGAATGCCTCTGGCATCCGGAACATCTTGCTGCACAACCATCCCCTCACTTGCCCGCGGATACCTTTCGGTAATCAGCGGACAACTCTGACTCTAATGTTGATCAAATCGTTGCAAGTGCTTGACATCAATGTCAACCAAAGAAACTTCCACCCCATCCGTCCAGAGCGCCTTTCAGCCAAGAGCGTTGCCCGCAGGACACTGCCACCGTCCCCGCCTCGCAGATAAGCGCCCCTTATGACGAAAACGGGGCGAACAGAACAATCACCTCACCCCTAGCCGACCGAACACCCCTACGGACCGACGCGGCTCATAGAATTTACTTTCACTTAGCTGCCGCAAAGAAAGGGAAGCGGATATTCCGGGCGGCGGGGAACGGTGCACACTGCAGCTTGCGTGAGCCGTCCGATTGGCCGAGAAGCCCCCGTGAAGGCACATCGTTCGGCCGATTCGCCCAGAATCCCCGAGGCACCCTTGACGCGCCGAGTTGAGCACTTCCGAGGCGGGCGTAAGATCGGAAATCCCGTCAACTCGCAAGGCCGCACCTCTGAACAGGAACACCGCATGATGCACCTCACGATTCTGGGCGGCTGCGGAGCATGGCCGGTCAAGGACCAGCCGTGCAGCGGATATCTGGTTCAGAGCGAGGGCTTCCGCCTGTTCGTCGACCCCGGCTACGCGACCTTCCCCGCGCTCCAGGAGTATGTGACGGCCGGGCAGGTCGACGCCGTGCTGGTCACGCACGGACATCCGGACCACTGCGCCGACCTCAACCCGCTGCTGCGCGCCCGGGCCCTCACCGACGAGCCACCGGCTCCCCTGCCCGTGTACACGCTGCCCTCCGCGCTCGACGCCGTGCTCTGCCTGGACCGGCCGGGGATGCTGAGGGACTCCTTCGAACTGCGCGAGTTCCAGGGCGGCGACAGCTTCGGGATCGGCCCCTTCCGTGTCGATACCCGCCTGCTGCCGCACTTCGTCCCGAACGCCGGCGTCCGGCTGTCCGCGGGCGGCATGTCCCTGGCCTACACGGGGGACACCGGGCCCAGTCCCGAGGTGACCGCCCTCGCACGGGACGCCGATGTCCTGCTGTGCGAGGCCACGTACGTCGATCAAGTGCCGCGTGCAGACGAGGAGTTCCTCTTGAGCGCACGTCTGGCGGGTGAGTACGCTGAGGCAGCGCGGGCAGCACGGCTCCTGCTCACGCATCTGTGGCCGGGCACCGGTCAGGCACCCGCCGTGAACGCAGCCGCCCGGGCCTTCACCGGGCCGGTCGAGGTGGCCCACCCCGGCCTCATGGCTCATGTCCCCGCGGCGGCCTCCCCTCCTCCTCCCGGATTCCACACCTGACCTCGAGGACCCTCATGCGCCTTGCCCCGTTACCGTCAGTTCCCCTGACCCGGCTGCTCGCGGCGGCGGTGGCGCTCACCGTCGCACTGAGCCTGCTGGCGGGATGCGGATACGGAAAGAACCGGCCGGTCGCGGCGGGCGCGGCCGGGGCACCCGCCCGGGGCCCGAAACTCTCCGTCGACACCGTGCGCGTCGGCTACCTGCCCAATCTCACCCATGCCACGGCGCTCGTCGGCCTCGAGCGGGGTTTCTTCGCCCGGGAGCTGAAGGGGACGGCTGTCGCTCCCCGGACCTTCAACGCCGGCCCGGCCGTGATCGAGGCCCTCAACGCCGGTTCCGTCGACATCGCGTGGATCGGACCGTCGCCCGCGATCAACGGATACCTGCGGTCGGGCGGCAACGCGCTGCGGATCGTGGCGGGCTCCGCCTCCGGTGGTGTGCGCTTCGTGGTGAACCCCGACCGCATTCGCTCCCTGAACGAGGTGAAGGGCAAACGGATCGCCACACCGCAGCTGGGCAACACCCAGGACGTGGCGTTCCTGCACTGGGCGGCGAGCCGGGGATGGAAGATCGATCCGGTGACCGGACGGGGTGACGTCTCCCTGGTACGCGCCGACAACCGGGTGACGGTGGACGCCTTCCGGTCCGGCTCGCTGGACGGCGCCTGGGTTCCCGAGCCGACCGCCTCGATCCTGGCCGCCGAGGGGGCGCGCGTGCTGCTGGACGAGGCGGACCTGTGGCCCGGCCGCCGGTTCGTCACGACGAACGTCGTCGTCTCGCCGTCGTTCCTGGCGAAGCATCCGGACGTGGTCGACGCGGTCGTACGGGCATCCGTCGCCGCCAACACCTGGATCGCCGCCCACCCCGGGGAAGCCAGGACCGCGGCCGGTGCCCACCTCAAGCGCTTGACGGGCAAGGCGCTTCCCGCCGCCGTGCTCGGCGCCGCCTGGCAGGGGATCACGTTCACGAACGACCCGCTGGCCCCGACCCTGCGCACCCAGGCGCGGCACGCCGCGCGGTTGCGGCTGCTCGAGTCGTCGGACCTGACGGGGATCTACGATCTGGGCCCGCTCACGAGGGCGTTGCGGTCGGCGGGGCTTCCGCCGGTCACGGAAGACGCTCCATGACGCTGGCGGACCTCCCCGCTCCTCAGGCGCCGCAGTACCGCCGGGATCACTTCTCGCCCGCGAAGTCGAGACCGTCCGGAGCGGCCGGCGCGGGCGCCACTGACGGCGCGGTGACCGGCGCGCCGGCCCCCCTCGTGGTGTGTCGCCACGGACGGGCGATGGGTGCGGACACCGCCTGCCACCAAGGCTCCCCGGGCAGCTTCCCGGCCGGCTCGAAGGGCTCGCCCGGCCGGGGGAACGCCACGTCCTGTCCCACCTCCCCGGCCAGGTCCTTCGTCCACTCCCCCGGCTCCGCCCAGGCGTGGGTGGCGAGATTGAAGGTCCCCCAGTGGATCGGCAGCAGCACGCCGTGCGGCTTGCCTCCCTGCAGGTCCAGCTGCGCCTGGAGCCCCTCCTGGGGCGTCATGTGGATGTCGGGCCAGAAGTCGGAGTACGCGCCGAGCTGGATCATCGTGGCGTCGAACGGCCCGTGCCCCGCGCCGATCTCCTTGAAGCCCTCGAAGTAGCCGGTGTCGCCGCTGTGGTAGATCCGGTGCCGCTCACCGGCGACGACCCAGGAGGCCCACAGGGTGTGCTGGGTGTTGCGCAGCCCCCGGCCGCAGAAGTGCCGCGCGGGAGTGGCGGTCAGGGTGAGGCCGCCGATCGTCGTCGACTCGTGCCAGTCCAGTTCGCGCAGCCGGCTCTCGGCCACGCCCCAGTGCTCCAGGTGCGCCCCGACACCGAGAGGCACGGCGAACAGCGTGTCCGTGCCGGCCAGCGCCTTGATCGTGGGCATGTCCAGATGGTCGTAGTGGTCGTGCGAGACGACCACGACGTCGACCGGGCCGAGTGCGGCCAGCGGCAGGGGCACCGGGTGCAGCCGCTTGGGTCCCGCGAAGGAGAACGGGGAGCAGCGCTCACCCCACACCGGGTCGAACAGGACCCGCTTCCCGTCGATCTCCGCCAGTACGCTGGAGTGCCCCAGCCAGGTCAGCCGCAGCCCCGTCGCCGGGGGCCGGGCGATGTCGGCGAGGGTGGTGGCGTGCACCGGCACCGCGCCCTTCGGGGCGCGCCGGGGCCGGGTCTCCTTGTCGAAGAAGACCTTCGCGAAGTCCAGGGCCGAGCCCGAGGGCCGGGTGCTCGCGGGACCGCCGGGGTTCTGGAAGACCCCGTCCTTGAAATGGGGCGATCTGCGGATGCGCGCCATGCGCTCACCGCGCGGGTCCGCGCCGAACGCACCGGGCCGAAGCGCACGGAGCCCGGAGCTCAGGGAACGGAAACCGGCCACGGTACCTCCAGGGGTGGAGTCGTCAGACTGTCCATTATCGTCGGCCCCTGCGACAACACCCGGGCACCGGGGGTCCTTCCCCAGGCATACTGACCCACGATTCAGTAATCCGGCGAAGGAGCCCCGCGTGACCGCCCCTCTGCTGTCCCTCACCTGGACCGATCACCTCACCGGCCACCAGGGCTTTCTGGTGGTCGACCGGCTGGTGCGCGGCGTCGCCAGTGGCGGACTGCGGATGCGGCCGGGCTGCACCCTGGAGGAGGTCGCCGGCCTGGCCCGTGGCATGACCATGAAGGAGGCCCTGCACTACGACCCCGACAGCCGCTACATCCCGCTCGGCGGCGCCAAGGGCGGCATCGACTGCGACCCCAGGGACCCCGAGGCGTACCCGCTGCTGGTGCGCTACCTGCGCGCCATGCGGCCGTACGTCGAGAACATGTGGACGACCGGCGAGGATCTCGGCCTCACTCAGGACCTGGTGGACCGGGCCGCGGCCGAGGCCGGGCTGGTCTCCTCCATCCAGGCCGTGTACCCGCTGCTGGACGACGAGACCGAGGCGCGACGGCGTCTGCGGGACGCGTTCGCCGTCGAGGTGGACGGCATCGGACTGGACGAACTGGCCGGCGGCTGTGGTGTGGCCGAGGCGGCTCTGACGGCCCTGGACCGGGCCCGCGTGCCGTACGCGGGGACGCGGGTCGCCGTCCAGGGGCTGGGCACGATGGGCGGGGCCACCGCACGCTTCCTCGCACGCGCGGGGCTCACCGTCGTGGCCGTGGCCGACATCAAGGGCACGATCGCCAACCCGGCGGGGCTCGACGTCGAGGCGCTGCTCGCCGCGCGGGACGCTCACGGCACCGTGGACCGCTCCGCCCTGCGGCCCGGCGACCGCGAACTGCCGGGCGAGGCCTGGCTGTCGGCCGACGCGGACATCCTGGTGCCCGCGGCCGTCCCGTACGCGATCGACGCCGGCAACCAGGGGCGGATCACCGCCCGCTGGGTCGTCGAGGCGGCCAACATGCCCGTACACCCCGAGGCCGAACCGCTGCTGGCCGAGCGCGGGGTGACCGTACTGCCGGACGTCGTGGTCAACTCCGGGACGAACGCCTGGTGGTGGTGGACGCTTTTCGGGGACATCGGCGCCGACCCGGAGGAGGCGTTCGCGCACACGCGCCGCTCGATGCGGGCCCTGGTGGAGCGGATGCTGGTCCGCGCGCAGGCCGACGGCACCACACCGCGGGCCGCCGCCCACGCGATCGTGGCGGAGCGGCTGCCCGAGCTGGCGGACCGGTTCGGCTGGTACCGCTGAGGCACCGGCCGCTCTGCGCCGGACGCCTGAATCGCCCCGTCGAGGAGCCGCACGCCCGCGTATAGGGTGACGGCGTGACGAGAGTCCGGTTGAGCGTGGCGGAACGGCGGGAGGAACTGCTGCGCGCCGCCGTCGAGCAGATCGAGTCCCGGGGTGTGGCAGCGGTCAGGATCTCCGACGTGGCCTCGGCGCTCGGGGTGAGCAACGCACTGGTGCTCTATCACTTCTCGACGAAGGAGCAGCTGGTCGCCGCCGCGTTCCGGCATGCGGCCGAGGGCGACCTCGCGCATCTGCGCAAGCTGCTCGACCGCCGTACGACGGCGTTGCGCCGGCTGAGATCCGCCGTGCGCTGGTACGCCCCGACAGGTCAGGCCAAAGGATGGCGGCTGTGGATCGAGGGCTGGGCGGCGGCGCTGCGCGAGCCGGCGTTGCGGGCGGTCACCCAGGACCTGGACCGGCGGTGGAAGGCGGCCCTGGCCGAGGTCATCGCGGAGGGCGTGGCCGCCGGCGAGTTCCACTGCCCCGACCCGCAGGGCGCGGCCCTCCGCCTCACCGCGCTGCTCGACGGTCTGGCCGTGCAGTTGACGTCCTACGCGGGCGGGATGCCGCGGGCCCGGGCCCAGGAGTGGGCGGAGGAAGCCCTCTGTCGCGAACTGGGCCTGCGAAGGCCCTGAGCAGGAGGGACCCACATGCCCCCATCGCCCCAGTGGGCACGACTGCCCGCAGCGGCGGCGCCCGGTTCCAGGTACCCGGCGTGGGTGCTGGGGGCGGGTGGGTGCGGAGCCCGGCGTTGCGAGGTGCTGGGCGTTGGTGCGAGGGGCGGGGCGTTGCGCAACTCGGCGCGACGAGGTGCCGCTGCGCCCACCCGTGCCGCCCCAGCGGCACGACTGCCCGCAGCTAGGAGGGCCACGACTGCCCGCAGTTGGGGCGGCCACGACTGCCCGCAGTTGGGACGGCCACGACGCACCCGCAGCCGCGTACGCACGGAAGGGGACGTGTCGGGGGGTGTCCGCCCGCAGCGGTTGGCGCGTCAACGGACAGTCACTCGATATCCGACTCCATCGCGCCGTTCCGAGGACGGACACCCCCCGGCACGGCCCCGACCCCCCACCCACCGTCACGCCACCGAAGCGATCCGCATCCTGATGTCGTCAGGCGACAGCGCCCCCTTGGCCGTCACATGGTCCCCCGACGACTCCCCGCGCAGCCGCCGCCCGATCCACGGCACCAGGAACTCACGCGCCCACTGGACGTCGTCCCGCCGGACACCGAGGGTGCCGCGCTGCGGCAGCGGCGGCCAGGCCTGCTCGGGGTCGGCCGGGACGTCGATGCCGAGCACCTGGCCCGCGCGGAGCGCCACCCGCGTATGCCCCTCCGGGGACAGGTGGAGCCGGTCGGCGTCCCACGCCCGGCGGTCCTGCACACTGCGCAGGGACCACAGGTCGAGCACCGGACAGCCGTACCGGTCGGCGACGGCCCGGACATGCCCGTTGTACGTGGCGATCTTGCCGCGCAGATGCCTGAGCACGGGCATGCCCCGGGTGTCGAACCCGGTCGTCACCATCACCGTCCCGGCCACGGCGGTCAGCTGGGCGACCGCCCGCTCGAAGCGCTCGGCCACCTCGTCCGGATCCGTGCCGGGCCGGAGGATGTCGTTGCCACCGGCACAGAACGAGACCAGGTCAGGGGCCATCTCGACGGCCCGCGGGACCTGGTCCGCCACGATCTGGTCGAGGAGCTTCCCGCGCACGGCGAGGTTGGTGTACCGGAAGTCCCCTTCGGGCCGGCGGTCGGCGAGCAGGACGGCGAACCGGTCGGCCCAGCCGACGAACGCCCCGTCGGGGCCGGGATCACCGACGCCCTCGGTGAAGCTGTCCCCCACCGCCACGTACGACCCGATCACTGCTCTGCTGTCACTCTTCGAATCGTCTGCCACAGCCGCTCATGATTCACCTTCGAATGTGACTTACGCGACCGTAGGAAGGGGTTGACGGCCGGTGAGATAAGCCACTCCCAGGGGTTCGCCAACTCCGGAACAGTCAGCCCGTCAGCGACGTTCAGGGGTTCAGCCGCCAGATCCGGGGGTCTGTGATCCGGAAGTGGCTCCACAGGTCCAAAAGGCGAAGTGCCCGGCCGTGCAGGGCAGCCGAAGGCCGGACCCGGGAATCGGGTCCGGCCTTCGGCGGCGCGTCAGACAGGTGGCCCTGCGGCCGGTCAGCCGACGGAGAGGCCGTGCGAGCGCAGGTAGGCGACCGGGTCGATGTCGGATCCGTAGTCCGGCGTGGTGCGGATCTCGAAGTGCAGATGCGGTCCGGTGACGTTGCCGGTCGCGCCGGAGAGGCCGACCTGCTGCCCGGCGGTCACGGTCTGGCCGGCCGAGACGGAGAGCTGGGACAGGTGGGCGTACTGCGCGTACCTGCCGTCCTGCAGCTGGATGACGACCTGGTTGCCGTACGCGCCGCCCCAGCCGGCGGAGACGACCGTGCCCGCGCCGACGGCCTTCAGGGAGGTACCGGTCGGAACGACGAAGTCCACACCGGTGTGGTAGCCGCTGGACCACATGCTGCCGGACATGCGGTACGGAGTGCCCACGACGGCGCCCTCCACGGGGAGGCTGAAGCCACTGGCAGCCCTCTCAGCGGCCGGCTTGGCAGCCGGCTTGGCGGCCGGCTTGGCGGCCGTCGCACCGGTCGGGGCGGAAGCCTTCGAGGAGGACTGCGCCGAGGACGCCGAAGACTTCGAGGCCGTCGACTCGGAGGCCGGGGCCTTCGACGGGGAAGAGGGCTTGGGGGCGGCCGCCGCCCGCTGGCCGATCGAGAGCCTCAGGCCCGGGTGGATCAGCGACGGGTCGTCGCCGACGGCGTCACGGTTGTCCGCGTAGAGCTTCTTCCAGCCGCCGCCGACGCTCTGCTCGTCGGCGATCTTCGCGAGACAGTCACCGGCCTTCACGGTGTACGTACGCGCACCCGTGGCCTTTTCGGCGGCCTTCTTCCCGGCGGCCGGAGCGGACTGGACGGCCTTTTCCGGGGCCGACTGCGGGGCGGCGGCGTGGGCCCCGGCGGCTCCCATGAGCGGAAGGGCGAGAGCGGCCCCGCCGGTTCCGGCGACGGCTATGGAGCGAGTGAGGCGCTGAGTCTTGGGGCGGCGGTGCTTACCCTTCGCGGGCATGACGAATTCCTCTCCGGCGCCTGCGAGGTGAGCTGTCGGGTGCGGGCTGGAGATGCCCGGCCGCACCGGGGTGCGGCTTGACCCCAAGCCGTTCCGGGAACCGGAACAGGCGTCGTACCTGTGGGTCCCCCGCTCCTGCCGTGCGTCGGGTCTGTGTGTGGGGCTCCGGGCGGCGGCAGGATTGGGCGTCCGTCCGGATTGGTCTGGAAACGTAAGCGACCAAGACGCAACGGGACAAGCTTGCGGTTTCGCACGACGGCGTTTTCCTTGACGCATCGGCACATTTCCCGTAACCGAGCGTGAATTACCGATCCTCGGTCTTCCGCAACACCCTTGGTAATTGCATGGATTACGTGAGCATGGCAACAACAGATCGTCACAAGTATGACGATGGTCACGCACCCCGACCTCACTTCCTTTACAGTCGGGGCACGTTGTGACGAAGCGACCTAAGCACCCTAATCGGACAGAAATAACTACTTACGCTTAAGACGGACGACCGCGGCATCCAGATCCCCGCGCAGAGCGACCCGCAGTCCGTGATGCAGCAGGACGGCCCCACGGTGAACTTCGCCCGTTTCAAGGCATTCGTACTGAACTGCCGGGTCGAGGCCGCGCAGACGGAGCGCCGGAACGGGCTCGCCGTAGCGCTGTGCCTGGAGCCAGGCCAGGACGACGGTCTCGTCACCGAGGACGTACTGCACCGCGCTCAGCCCGCCCTCCGGGGGGCGCAGCCGGTAGAGGTCGCCACGCTGCACCACGGGCCGGATCTCCTTGTAGAGCCCCACCCACTCCCGGGCCTCGGCGAGCTCCCCCTCCGTCCACTTCGTGAGGTCGCCGCCGACCCCGAGCACCCCGGCCATGGCACTGACGAACCGGAAGCGCAGGGAGCTGGCCCGGTGGTTGAGCATGGCGTTCGGGCTGTCGGTGACCCAGGCGGCCATGACCCGGGCCGGGTGGATCTGGCTGAAGCCGTGCTGGATGGCGAGCCGGTCGAGCGGGTCGGTGTTGTCCGAGGTCCACACCTGATCCGTGCGGCCCAGCACACCGAGGTCGATCCGGCCGCCGCCGCCCGAACAGGACTCGAAGGCCACCTCCGGGTGGGCGGCTCGCAGCCGGTCCAGCAGGGAGTACAGGGCACGGACGTGGTCGACCCAGAGCCGCTGCGGGTAGGGGTCGTCCGGCCAGCCGGCGTCGGAGAAGCAGCGGTTGAAGTCCCACTTGACGTAGTCGATCGGGGCGCTGGAGAGGAGCCCGTCGAGCTGCTGCCAGAGGTACTCCTGGACGTCTTCGCGGGCGAGATTGAGGACGAGCTGATTGCGGAACTCCGTCCGCTTTCGTCCCGGTTGGTACTGCACCCAGTCCGGGTGAGCGCGGTACAGGTCGCTGTCGGGGTTCACCATCTCCGGCTCGACCCAGATCCCGAACTGCATGCCCAGTCCGTGCACATGGTCGGCGAGCGGCCCCAGCCCGCCCGGGAAACGGCCGGGATTGGGAGTCCAGTCGCCGAGCCCGGCCCGGTCGCTGGTACGCGCCCCGAACCAGCCGTCGTCGACCACGAACAGCTCGACGCCGATGGCGGCGGCCCGCTCGGCGAGCGCCCGCTGCTGCTCCTCGGAGATGTCGAACTCGGTGGCCTCCCAGGAGTTGAACAGCACCGGCCGGTCCCGGTCCGCGTCCGGGACCACATGGGTCCGCTGATAGGCGTGCCAGGCCCGGCTGGCCCCACCGAAGCCACCGTCGCTCCAGAGCCCGGCGAAGACGGGCGTCGTGTACGACTCCCCCGTGCCCAGCATCAGCAGGCCCGAGTCGTCGTACCCGGCGCCACCGGTGATCTGCACGCGCGCGTCGGGGAGCTGGGCCACCGCGATCCGCCAGGAACCGGACCAGCCCAGGGCGCATCCGTAGACCTCGCCGCGCTCCTCGGTCGCGTCGGTGTCCAGCGCGACCCACGGCAGGTGCTGGTGACCGGTGTGGCCGCGGCGACTGCCGATGACCCTCTCTCCGTGGGTGAGCGGGGAACGCCGCAGCCGGGACTCGGCACCCCAGCGGCCGTGCAGCTGGGACAGCCGCCAGGTGTCGCGGTCCGGCAGAGTCCAGGTGGCGGAGTCGGCACGCAGCACCTCGACGGCCGGCCCCTGGTTCTCCAGGGTCACCCAGCGCTCGACCACGTCGTCGCGCATCCGGTAGTGCAGCGTGACGGCCAGGCCGCCGTCGCGGAAACGGAGCCGCAGCTCACCGCCCCCGGCGTCATGCCCCTCGAAGGTCCACTCCGTACCGCGCCGCTCGCCGGTGCGGACGGACAGCGCGGGCCGGACGAAACGGGGGCCGCCCTCGACCGGGTACTCCTCACGGCCGTCGAGCTGGGACTCGAAGGGCCAGTACTCCGGCAGCGGGCGGACGGCGAGGGCCTCGGCGTCGGCTAGGCCGATCCGCGGGCCCCAGTGCAGGTGGAGCAGCTCGTCCCGTCCGGTGACGTGGACGGCGTAGCTGCTGGCCGGCCCCGAGAGGACCCACGTACGACCGTCTTCGGAGATGTCCAGCATCGCGCCCTCACAGATTCGAACAAGCCCGACCAGGTGCGACCAGGCCCCAACATAATCAAGGGCTCCGGGGGCTCCGGGCAACGCCTGTGGACAACTGATTGCCCCTGGCAGCCATGTCGTATCGTCGAGTGGTGCCTGCCGGCGAGCCGCGCCGACGGGCACCGACTGGGAGGAGCCCCCGTGACACAGCAGGTCCCGTCGACCGAACCCGAGCTGGCCGGAGTGCGCAACTTCCGTGATGTGGGCGGACTTCCGACCGTGGACGGACGGCGGGTGCGGCGGGGAGTGCTGTTCCGCAGCGGCCACCTCGCGCACGCGACCGGCGAGGACGCCGCCTTCCTGGCCACCCTGGGCCTGCACACGATCTTCGACTTCCGCAACGCGGCCGACCAGAAGCTCGAGGGGCCGGATGTCGAGCTGCCGGGCGTGCGCAACGTGAACCTGCCGCTGAGCGACCCGGCCGACGGCGCCGAGTTCTGGAAGATGGTCCGCGACGGGGACCTGGAACAGCTGCGCGCGATCCTCTCGGACGGCAAGGGCGCGAACCGGATGATCACCTCGTACCGCACGATCATCAGGAACCGCACCGCCGAGCACTCCCAGGTGCTGCACGCGCTCGTGGAGGACAGCGTCCCGGCGCTGATGCACTGCGCGGCGGGCAAGGACCGCGCGGGCCTGTCCATCGCGGTGACGCTGCTCGCCCTGGGCGTCGAGCGCGAGGCGATCGTCGACGACTACCTGAAGTCCAACGCCAAGCACCGCCGCTACAAGGTGCACCGCAGCAGCTCCCACGCCTCGGCCTACTCCCCCGAGGTCATGGAGCTGCTCAGCCCCCTGTTCGACGCGCGCGCCGAGTACCTGACGGCGGCCTTCGACACCATCGACGAGACGTGGGGCGGCGTCGAGGCCTATCTGGAGAAGGGCCTCGGCCTCACCCCGGAGTCCCGCGACCGGCTGCGCGAGCGGCTGCTCGACTGAGGACCTAGCGGGCCCCCGCCTCGAACAGGAACCAGACGAACGCGGCGAAGAGGTGCCCTACCGCGAGGTAGACCAACAGCCGCACCCACAGGGCGCGCGGGAACTTCTCCTCCATGTCGCTCATGACGCGTCTCCAGGGGTAGGGCCCAGGCACAGGGCGGCCGTGGGGCTCTGCAGCAGGGTGTGGACGAAGAGCAGGTCGACGCCGTCGTGGTCCTCGGCGGCGATGCGGTGCGGGGTGAGCGAGTCGAAGTGGGCGCTGTCACCGGGAGCCAGCCGGTGTGTGGCGTCTCCGAGGCGAAGTCGCAGCCGGCCCCGCAGCACATGGAGCCACTCCTCGCCCGGGTGCACGCGCACGATGTCACCCTGGGAGCCGTACGGCACATGGACACGCAGGGCTTGCATCCCCCGCCCGGCGGCGCCGGCCTGCCAGTACGTCCAGCCACCCGCCGTCGTCGGTTCCATGCCGGCCGCACGCACCACGGCGTCCCGGCCGGGGACCGTCTCGCCGAGCAGTTCGGAGACGGTCGTACCGTAGACGCGAGCGAGTGCGAGAAGCATCGGCAGTGACGGCTGGCGCTGCCCGGTCTCCAGCCGGGAGAGATGCGCGGGTGACAGTCCGGCGGCGCGGGCGGCGGCCTCGAGCGTCAGGGAGGCCTGCCGCCGCAGCGCCCGCAACTGCGGGGCCACGGCGGGCAGCGCACCGGCCTGGCCGGCGGGCGGCTCGGCTTCGGAATGAGGCCCGGCGGGGTGCTCGGGCTCGGAGGAGCTCATGCCTCCATTCAGCCGCACTCTTGCCAGAGCGGCAAATTCCTTGCCTCTGAGGCAAGAGGCGGAGGTGTCATCGGTTGGCCACCGCCTGCTTCACCAGTGTCTTGCCGAAGTCCCAGACCAGCCCGCCGTCGTGCGCGTCGTCCATCACGGCGGTGAAGGCGTCGACGAACCGGTCCACCTCCCGCTCCCCGATGACCAGCGGGGGGATCAGCTTGATCACCTCCATGTGGTCGCCCGAGACCTGGGTGAGGATCCGGTGCTTCTGGAGCAGCGGCACCACGACCATCTGCGCGAACAGTCCCTTGCGCGCGGCCTGGAGCATGGCCCAGCGGCTGCGCAGTTTCAGCGACTTCGGCCGGCCGAACTCGATGCCGACCATCAGGCCGCGGCCCCGGACGTCGGCGAGCATCTCGTACCTGCCGGTCAGCGCGGCCAGCCGGGATCTGAGCAGCTCGCCGGTCGCGCGGACGCCCGCGACGATCTGCTCGTTCTCCATCACCGACAGCACCGCGAGGCCCGCCGCCATGGCCTGCGCGTTGGAGCCGAAGCTCGCCGAGTGGACCAGCACCCGGTCCATGGACGAGTAGACCTTCTTGAAGATCCAGTCCTTGCCGAGGGTGGCCCCGACCGGCACATAGCCGCCGGACAGTGCCTTGGCCACGCAGACCAGATCGGGCTCGACGCCCTCCTCGTGCTGGTAGCCGTAGAAGTCGCCGGTCCGGCCGAGGCCCGTCTGCACCTCGTCGGCGATGAGCAGCGCCCCCCTCCGGTGCAGCAGCTCCTGGGCGGCCAGGAGATAGCCTGGCGGGGCGGCCAGCACGCCCTTGCCCTGGATGGGCTCGACGATCAGTGCGGCGACATCGCCCTTGTTCAGCTCACGCTCCAGCGCGTCGAGATCGCCGAGCGGTACGGCCGTGTCGGGCAGCAGCGGGGCGAAGCCGTCGCGGAAGGCGGACTCGCCGTTGACGGAGAGGGAGCCGGTGGTCAGGCCGTGGAAGGCGTGCGCGCAGTACAGGACCCTGGGCCGGCCGGTGACGAACCGGGCGAACTTCAGTGCGCCCTCCACCGCTTCGGTGCCGCTGTTGCCGAAGAACACCCGGTCCAGGTGCGGGCTGTGCGCGAGCAGCTTCTCGGCCAGCAGGCCCGGCAGCGGCTGGCAGTCGAACCGGGTGAGGTCGGCGAGAGAGGCGTCCAGGACGTCGTGCAGCGCCTTGCGGATCACGGGGTGGTGGCGGCCGAGGCCCATCACCCCGAACCCGGCGAGCATGTCCAGGTAGTCGTTGCCGTCCGCGTCGTAGAAGTAGGCGCCCTCGGCACGCTCGTAGACCTTGTCGAAGCCGATGGTGTGCAGCATGCGCGGGAGCTGGTGGTTGAGGTACCGGGTGTGCAGCTCGTAGCGCTCGGCTCCGCGCTCGGCCAGCAGCTTGCCGAGGTCGAACGCCCCGGCCCGCGACGACTCCGACGCGGATTCGGCGGTTGTCATTCCTGTGGCTCTCTCCGGAATCGTCACGCTCGGGCCCCCTTCGTCTTCCGTGCCGCTCAGCTCACGGTGACGGCAGGCTCCCCCGGGCCCACGCCGTCCTGCTCCATCCGGTCGGCGAGCTTCATCGCCTCTTCGATCAGCGTCTCGACGATCCTCGACTCGGGGACGGTCTTGATGACCTCGCCCTTCACGAAGATCTGTCCCTTGCCGTTGCCGGAGGCGACGCCGAGGTCGGCCTCCCGTGCCTCGCCGGGTCCGTTGACCACGCATCCCATGACGGCGACCCGCAGCGGCACCTCCATGCCCTCGAGCCCGGCCGTGACCTCGTCGGCGAGCCTGTAGACGTCGACCTGGGCGCGTCCGCAGGACGGGCAGGAGACGATCTCCAGCCTGCGCTGCCGGAGCCCCAGCGACTGCAGGATCTGGATGCCGACCTTCACCTCCTCGGCGGGCGGCGCCGACAGCGACACCCGGATCGTGTCGCCGATGCCCTGTGAGAGCAGCGCCCCGAACGCCACGGCCGACTTGACCGTGCCCTGGAACGCCGGTCCCGCCTCCGTCACCCCCAGGTGCAGCGGGTAGTCGCACTGCCCGGCGAGCTGCCGGTAGGCCTCGATCATCACGACCGGGTCGTTGTGCTTGACGGAGATCTTGATGTCCCGGAAGCCGTGCTCCTCGAACAGCGACGCCTCCCACAGCGCGCTCTCCACCAGCGCCTCGGGCGTGGCCCTGCCGTACTTCTTCAGCAGGCGCCCGTCCAGTGACCCGGCGTTGACGCCGATGCGGATCGGGGTGCCGTGGTCCTGGGCGGCCTGCGCGATCTCCTTGACCCGGTCGTCGAACTGCTTGATGTTGCCCGGGTTGACGCGGACGGCCGCACAGCCCGCCTCGATGGCCGCGAACACGTACTTCGGCTGGAAGTGGATGTCCGCGATCACCGGGATCTGCGACTTGCGCGCGATGGTCGCCAGCGCGTCGGCGTCGTCCTGCGTGGGGCAGGCGACCCGGACGATCTGGCAGCCGGACGCGGTGAGCTCGGCGATCTGCTGCAGCGTGGCGCCGATGTCCGACGTACGGGTCGTCGTCATCGACTGCACCGACACCGGGGCGCCGCCCCCGACCGCCACCGGGCCGACCTGGATCCGGCGCGAGACGCGCCGCTCCGCGATCGGCCGGGCCGGCAGCTCGGGGACGCCCAGCGGGATGGCGGTCATCGCGTCACTCCCGGTTCCCGGAGACCGTCTCGCGCAGGGCGCGCAGGGACTCCTTCAGCGAGCCCATGGTGGCGAGGACGGCGGTGGGCTCGTAGCCGCAGTGCGCCATGCAGTTGGCGCAGCGCGGGTCCTTGCCGCGGCCGTACTTGTCCCAGTCGGTGTCCTCGACCAGCTCCCGGTACGTCGGCACGTACCCGTCGCTCATCAGGTAGCAGGGCCGCTGCCAGCCGAAGAGCGAGTAGTTGGGGATCGCCCACGCGGTGCACGGGAAGTCGACCTTCCCCTCCAGGAAGTCCAGGAAGAGCGGGGAGTGGTTGAGCCGCCAGCGCCGCCGGTTGCCGCCGGCGAAGGCCTTCCTGAACAGCTCGCGGGTCTGCTCCACACCGAGGAAGTGCTCCTGGTCGGGGGCCTTCTCGTAGGCGTACGCGGGCGAGATCATCATCTCGTCGACCTGGAGGTCGTCGTTGAGGAAGTTCAGCACCTCGATGACGGTCTGCGGGGTGTCGGTGTTGAAGAAGGTCGAGTTGGTGGTCACCCGGAAGCCGCGACGCTTGGCCTCCTT
Source organism: Streptomyces djakartensis (assembly GCF_014651075.1). Lineage (GTDB taxonomy): Bacteria > Actinomycetota > Actinomycetes > Streptomycetales > Streptomycetaceae > Streptomyces > Streptomyces djakartensis. The sequence goes on from NZ_BMWE01000002.1 coordinate 397,426, forward strand.
GATCGCCTCCACCGCCTCGTCGAACACGCCCTCCTTGGCCACCGACTCGTCGTGCCGCTCGCGCAGCCCGTCGATGTGCACCGCGAAGGCGAAGTACGGCGAGGGTTCGAAGTGGTCCATCTTCTTGCGCATGAGCAGTGCGTTGGTGCACAGGAAGACGTACTTGCGCCTGGCCACCAGCTGACGCGCGATCTCGTCGATCTGCGGATGCATCAGCGGCTCGCCACCGGCGATGGACACCATCGGGGCGCCGGACTCCAGTACCGCCCCCACGGCCTGCGCGACCGGCATCCGCTGCTTGAGCACCCCGGCCGGGTGCTGGATCTTGCCGCATCCCTCGCATTTCAGGTTGCAGGCGAACAGCGGCTCCAATTCGACGATCAGCGGGAACTTGTCGCGCCGGCGGAGCTTCTGTTCAGCCAAGTACGTAGCGACCTTGATGGACTGTCGGAGCGGCATGGCCATCTGGCTCACCTCCTGGGGAGCAGCAAGGAACGGTGCCATTCGTAGAAAGCGGGAAGGACGCAGCGAAGGACGCGGAACGCTGATATTCCACCGCGTACGGTGCCGATCCGGACGAGTTCATGTTCTGGAGCGTCCACGACCACCCGGACGGCCGCAACCGGGCGCTCGCCCGCGCGCACGGCGCTCAGGAGCGTTGCGGCCGACTCCATGTCGACCGCGATCGCGCCGGTCGCGAGCAGCTCGGCCCGTTCGTGACCGCGTACGACGTGGTCGGAGCCGGTGAGCGGCCCGGTGTGCACGGTCCGCCCGGGCACCGCCTTCACCAGCTCCTTGACCAGCACATCGGCCCCCACGCAGCCGGTGGTGCCGCGCGGGTCGCGGGTTTCCTCGGCGACGACCAGGTCACCGGGGTGCATGTCCGGGGCGAGCCCCGCGCAGAAGCCGGTGGCCAGGACTGCGGCGTCGCGCAGGGCCGCCTCGGTGAGCATCCGGGTGACGGACCGCCCGGCCGCCGCCGGCCCCATGCCCGTGCGCAGCACGGTGACCGGCCCGCCGGCGCCGCCCCGCTCCCCCGTGCGCAGGGCGAGCTGCTCGATGCCGAGCGCGCAGGCGATCAGCAGCGGGGCGGGCTGGGCGCTCATCAGCGTGCCTTGTGCCGGTCGGCGAAGGGCTCCCCGTGGACGTACCGGCCGAGTGCGGTGAGCGGGAACACCTGCCGGTAGAGGTGGTAGTTGATCGAGAAGTCCCACGGGAAGCCGGTCCCCGTGAAGTACGGCTCGTCCCAGTATCCGTCCTCCCGCTGGGTGGCGGCGAGCCATTCGATGCCGCGCTCGACGGCCTTGGAGTCCCGCTCCCCCGCGGCGAGCAGGGCCATCAGGGCCCAGGCCGTCTGGGATGCGGTCGAGGCGCCCCTGCCGCTCCACTCCCCGGCGTCCTGGTAGGAGCGCAGGTCCTCGCCCCAGCCGCCGTCGTCGTTCTGGACCGACTCCAGCCAGGTCACGGCCCGCCGGATCGCCGGGTGCGCGGCGGGGATGCCGGCGGCCACCAGGGCGGGTACGACGGACCCGGTGCCGTACACGTAGTTGACGCCCCAGCGTCCGAACCACGAGCCGTCAGGCTCCTGTTCGGCCAGCAGCCACTCGATGCCGCGCCGGGTGCGCGGGTCGTGGGCGAGGCCCTCCACGGCGAGCATCTCGACGACGTGGGCGGTGACGTCGGCGGAGGGCGGGTCGATGACCTCGCCGAAGTCGCAGAACGGCAGCCGGTTCGGGAACGGGCTGGTGTTGTCGGCGTCGAAGGCGCCCCACGCGCCGTTCTTCGACTGCATGCCGAGGGTCCAGCGCACGCCGCGTCCGACGGCCTTGTCCACCCGTACCGGGTCGTGGTGGGTGATCCGGCGCAGCGCGAGGATCACCTCGGCGGTGTCGTCGATGTCGGGGTAGTTGTCGTTGTGGAACTCGAACGCCCAGCCCCCGGGCGGGAGTCCGGGCCGCCGCACCGACCAGTCACCGGGCCGGACGATCTCCTCGCCCAGCATCCAGTCCGCCGCCTTCACCAACTGCGGGTGGTCGGCGGGCAGTCCGGCGTCGGCGAGCGCGATCGCGGCCAGGCAGGTGTCCCACACGGGTGACTGACAGGCCTCGATCATCCGGGCTCCGTCCTCCCGCCAGACGGCGAACCGGTCGAGGGACGCCAGCCCCTCGCGCATCACGGGGTGCTTCAGGTCGTAGCCGAGCAGGTGCAGGGCGATGATCGAGTACACGGCCGGCGGCTGGATGCCGCCCCAGCAGCCGTCGTTCTCCTGCCGCTCGATGATCCAGCGGGCGGCACTGTTCATGGCGGCTCCGCGCAGCTTGCGCGGCGCGACCTTGCGCAGGAGGTGCAGCCCCTTGTCCAGGCGCTGGAAGGCGCCGTCCCAGCTGATCGCCGGTGCGAGCGGCCTGGGCGGGTTGGGGCGGCCGGGGTCGGTGTGCAGCTCGTCGAGCGGGAACGGCGCGGGGCGTACCGGCCGCTTGGCTGAGACGATCGTCAACGGCACGACGGTCTGCCGGGCCCAGCAGCCGAAGTCGTAGATGTTGAGCGGCACCCACTTCGGGAAGAAGATGATCTCCGGGGGGAGTTCGGGCAGGTCCTCCCACTTCCACCAGCCGAACAGGGCCAGCCAGATCCGGGTGAAGACCCGGGCGGCGGCGATGCCGCCCTGCTCACGGATCCAGGCGGAGGCCCGCGCCATGTGCGGCGCCTCGGGCGCGTCACCGGCCAGGCGGAGGGCGACGTACGCCTCGATGGTGGTGGAGAGTTCACCCGGTCCGCCGTGGAAGGTGGCCCACGTGCCGTCCTCGCGCTGCTCGCCCCGGATGAAGAGGGCGGCGGCCCGCGTGGTCCTCTCGTCCCGGATACCGAGGAACTGACGCAGCAGCAGGTCCTCGGCGTCCATCGTGACGTTGGTCTCGAGGTCGCCCTTCCACCAGCCCTGGGCGTCCTGCCGGGAGAGCAGGTAGTCGGTGGCACGCCGGGCGGCGCGTGCGGCGGCTTCTCGTACCCCGGCCGCCTCGGGGGTCTCGATGTCGTGTTCGCTGGCCGCGTCGGCGCGGGGCGGCAGGGCCCCGGTGCTTCCGTCGGTCGTCGCTGTCATGGCTTCCCCTTCGTGCAGTGGTGCAAGGCAGTGCATCTGCTGTGGGTCCGCCGTCGGCCGGTGCAGGGTCCGGAACTCGCCGCACCGGCCGGCGACTACGCGAGAGCTATTCGGCCGATGGTGATCATCTCTTCCGTACGACGACGAAGTCGGCGAGCGCCGTGAACTGCGCACGCACCCGGTCGGGCATGTCCACGGCGTCGAGGGCTTCGATGGCGATGGTGTGCTGGCGGCGGGCCTCGTCGGCGGTCCACTCGCGTCCGCCGGCCTGCTCGATGAGGGCGGCGCGGGCGGCGAACTCCTCCTCGGAGAAGTTCTCGAAGTCGCTGCTCTTGGCGTCGGCGGCGAGGATCTCGCCGAGCCGCTCGGAGGCCGGCCCGCCCGCCGCGAGCGCGGCCACGACGGGCAGCGACTTCTTGCGCTGGCGCAGGTCGCTCCAGGTCTGCTTGCCGGTGGAGTCCGGGTCGCCCCAGATGCCGAGGAGGTCGTCGACGGCCTGGAAGGCGAGGCCCAGGTGGTAGCCGTACTTCTCGAGGGTGTCGGCGGTGTGGTCATCGGCGCCGCCGAGGACCGCGCCGATGGAGCTGGCGCAGGCGAGCAGGGCGCCGGTCTTGTTGCCCTCCATCTCCAGGCACTCCTCGACGGTGACGCGGTCGCGGTGCTCGTAGGAGATGTCCTGGGCCTGACCGTCGATCAGGGCGCGGGTGGCGGTGGTGAGACGGCGGGTGGCGCGGCCGGCCTCGACGGTGCCGAGTTCGAGGAGCACCTCGCCCGCGAGGGCGAACAGGGCGTCGCCGACCAGGATGGCCTGGGCGGGGCCGTGCACCTTCCACACGGTGTCGCGGTGGCGGCGCTGTTCGTCGCCGTCCATCAGGTCGTCGTGGAGGAGGGAGAAGTTGTGGACGAGTTCCACCGCGACGGCGCCGGGGACGCCGGTCTCGGGGGCGGCGGACATGACCTCGGCGGACAGCACGGCGAGAGCGGGGCGCACCGCCTTGCCCCCGTCACCTGCGGCGGGCCTGCCCTGGGCGTCGATCCATCCGAAGTGGTAGGCGGCAACGGTGTCCATGGGAGGTGCCAGGCGGTCGATGGCCGCCCGCAGTACCGGCATGGCCAGGGTCCGGCCGCGCTCCAGGAGCGCGGTCACGTCCACCGCGGTCTCTCGAGCGGCCTCGGAGGCCGGGGGCACAGTGGGCACAGTTACTCCTCTTGTTGCGGTACCGAGGGTGCGGGGGCCGCCTGCCGCGCTGCCTTGATCGAGCGTCACGCCGCCTCCTCGAACTCGAAGAGGCGGTGCGGGCGGGGCCGGCCCAGGGCGCCCAGCACGGCGTCCGCCGCACCGACTCCACTGCGGACCGCACTCTCCATGGTCGCGGGCCACCCTGTGGCGACCCACGCTCCGGCCAGGTAGAGGCCGGATGCCTTGGTGCGGGCGCCGGGCCTGAGGCGCCCGACGCCGGGGGTGGGAGCGAACGTCGCGGTGCGCTCCCGGGTGACGAAGAAGTCCCTCACCTCGGCGCCGCGGGTCAGCGGCAGGAGGCGCTCCAGTTCGGGCAGGTACCGCTCGCGCAGCACGGCCACGGGCTCGTCGATCTCGTCCTGGGCCGCCGACTGGGACAGGGCGAGGTACTGCCCTTCGCGCAGCCCGGACGCCTCGGTCCGGTCGAAGACCCACTGCACCGGGGTGCCGAGGGCGGTGAGGAACGGCCGGGTCAGCACCTTCCGGTCGTACACCACATGGACGTTGAGGATCGGCGCGGTACCGATCTCCAGGAGCCGTCCGGGGGCGTCGAGGGCACCGGCGGGCAGCAGGCCGTGGGCCTCGCGCTGCGGCACGGCGAGCACTACCGCGTCGGCCTCGAGCGTTTCGCCGGGGACCTGGACGCTCCACCGGCCGCCGTCGTAGCCGGAGACGGAGGTGACGCGGGTACGGACCTCGGTGCGCACGCCCGCCGAGTCGAGCGCCTCGCGGGCCAGCCGGTCGTGCAGCTCGCCGAGCGGGACGCGTGCCCAGCCGATGTCGGCCGCGCCCGGGCCCGACAGCAGGCCGGTCCTGAACACCATCGCGGCGAGCGCCAGGGAGGCGTCGCCCGCCACCGCGTTGAGGGTGGCGACCCCGACGAGGTCCCACAGGGCCTCGACGGCCCGGGCGGACTGACCGTGCGCGGCCAGCCAGCTGCCGAAGTCCTGGGCGTCCAGGGCGGGATCGGCGGGGTCGAGTCCCTTGAGCGCGAGCGCCGCCCGGCCCACCTTTGCGCGGTCGGCGAGCGACAGGTGCGGGTAGGTGGCGAGGCTGCGCCCGAGGTGCAGGGGTACGGGCAGCGCGTCGCGCCGCAGCCTGCCGAGCCTGCGTCCCTCGGGGCGCGCGAGATCCAGGACGGGTACGTCGAGCCGGTCCTGGAGCGGAGCCAGCGCCGCGCCCCCGATGCGATCGAGGAACCAGCGGTAGGCGGTGCAGCAGCGCAGGTAGACGTGCTGTCCGTTGTCGACGGTGAGCTCCCCGCGCCGGAAGGAGAAGGCCAGGCCGCCGAGCCTGGGCCTGCTCTCCAGCAGGGTGACGCGCAGCCCGGCGTCGGCGAGCGCGAGCGCGGTGGTGATGCCGGCGAGTCCGCCGCCCACCACGACGGCGTGCCGCCGGTCCTCGACCGGTCCCCGGGACCGCGTGCCGTGGGTCATGGCGCACCCTCTCCTGCGCGGTGGCCGTGCTTCTCGAACGGCGCACGGCCGGCCGTCTCAGTCAGGGACGCGGCCCCGCGGCGGAGGGTTGCCCGCCGCTTGTCCGCGGCGGTGCCGGGGAGGGGGATGTCAGCGACCGCGAAGCGTTTCCTCCCCCGGTCCCGTACCGGCGGCCGCCCGGCCGCACCGCGCAGGCACCGGCCCCATGCCGACGCACCGCCCGACACAGCCGAGCCGCATGACGCCACGCCGCCCGACACGGCCAGGCCACACGCCGACGCACCGCCCGACACAGCCAGGCCACATGACGCCACGCCGCCCGACACGGCCAGGCCACACGCCGACGCACCGCCCGACACAGCCAGGCCACATGACGCCACGCCGCCCGACACGGCCAGGCCGCACGCCGACGCACCGCCCGGCACGGCCAGGCCCGGCATGGCCCGGCGCCCCTGGGCCGCAGCCCGGCGGCCGAGGCGTGGCGCCGCTCCCCGCACCGGGCGGGCACCCGAGGCCAACCAGTACGCGGGGGTCCGCCCGGCGTGCCGAGAGCGGGCACCCTCAAAGACCTGACCACCGCTGCGCCGGTTCGTCACGCGCGCCTCCTGATGGACCGTCGGCTCACGTGCCGTGCGTCCAGACCGGACAGTCCGCGGACGGCGACGTAGGCCTTCTCCCTGCCCGGCAGGGAGACACGGCCGCGCAGGACGGCCTCCGGGTCGCGCTCGATGCGGTCGAGCAGGCGGCGGTAGATGCCGGCCATCGCGGCGACACAGGCGCCGCTGCGCCGGTCGAGCATGGGGAGCAGCCGGTAGCCCTCGGCGAACAGAGCCCGGGCCCGTCGCACTTCGAAGTGCACGAGGCCCGCGAAGTCGGAGCCCTCCGGCGGTCGTGGCCCACCGAAGCCGGCCGAGCAGCCGAATTTGGCGAGGTCGTCGGCGGGCAGATAGATGCGCCCGTCCGCAGCGTCCTCGCGGACGTCCCTGAGGATGTTGGTGAGCTGGAGCGCGAGTCCGAGCGTGTCGGCATACTCGGGCGCTCGGTCGGCGCCGCGCGCCCCCGGTTCCGTACCGAACACGCCCAGCGAGAGCCGCCCGATGGCGCCCGCCACGCAGCGGCAGTAGACCTTGAGGTCGTCCCAGGTCTCGTACGTCTCGCCGCGGACGTCCATCTGGACACCGTCGATGAGCTCGTCCAGGCCTCCCAGCGGGATCGGGAAGTGCGCGGCGGCGTGTGCGAGGGCGACGGCGACGGGGTCGAAGTCGTCCTCGTCGACCTCTCCCTCGCGGATCCGGGTGAGCAGCGCCCGGGTCTCCTCCAGCCTGGCGACCTTGACGCCGCCGGCCAGCGCGCCGTCGCCGATGTCGTCGACCCGCCGTGAGAACGCGTACAGCGCCGACATCGCGCGGCGCTGGGGCGTCGGAAGCAGCCGGATGCCGTAGGCGAAGTTACGGGCCTGCCGCCCGGTGACGGCCTCGCAGTAGCTGTAGGCGGCGAGTACCGGTGGGGACGCGTGTGGTTCCGACTCCACGGTCCGGATCACCCCTCTCCTCGCAGAGTCACGCCCACCTCACGCAGCAACTGGACCTTGCCGGGCTTGGGCGGGCCGGGAAGAACGTCGTAATCGGCGGCGGCGATCGCGCGGACGGCCGCCCTTCCCCCCGCCACGAACCCTGCGAGCAGCAGCTTCAGCCTGCCGTGGACGCTACCCACCAGAGGGGCACCTTCATTCAGGAGCTCCCGGGCCCTTCGCGCTTCGTACGCAATCAACGCACGGACCGACGCTCCGGCGGTTTTCGTGGCGAGATCCGCCTCCTGGACGTGAAAGCTCTTCATGTCGGCGACGGGCAGGTACACACGGTCGCGGCCGAGGTCCTCGGCCACGTCCTGCAGGTGCTCGACGATCTGGAGGGCGGTGCAGATCATGTCGGAGCGGCGGATCCGCTCGGGTGTGGAGGTGCCGGTGATCGCGAGGACGAGACGGCCCACCGGGTTGGCGGACAGCTCGCAGTACGCGAGCAGGTCGTCGTAGGTCTCGTACCGCCTGACCAGCTGGTCCTGGCGGTTCGCGGCGATCAGCCGGAGGAACGGCTCGGGGGTGAGCAAGCAGCGGCGGACGGTCGGCCGCAGGCGGCGCAGCAGGGGGTGACGCGGCGTCGAGTCGAAGACCCTGCGCAGGTCGGCCTCGAAGGCGTCCAGCAGGGCCGGCCGGTTCCCGGCTTCCTCGGGAGGCACGCCGAGCAGCCGGGCGTCGGCGCCGCCGGGGGCCAGGTCGCCGTCACCGATGTCGTCGACGAGGCGGGCGAAGCCGTAGACGGCCATGAGGTCCTGGCGCCAGGCCCGGGGCAGGAAGAACGGGGCCACCGGGAAGTTCTCGCCGCCGGCCTTGCCGAGAGTGCCGCGCTCCGGGTCGAGGGCGCGCGCCGTGCCGGTTCCCGTCACCGCCGACTGCCCGGCACGGGGACGGCACGTGCTGCGTGGAGCGGGGGAGTTTCCGTAGCCATCGCCGTCACATCTCCCGTTCTACACTGCCGACCCAATACGCACTATTTCGGACACGCCGCCCAGCCGTCCGCACGGCGGTCCGACGGGTGGTGTCGCGCATTATCGCCCTGATTGCCATGTTTCGAGACCGGTACAGCTTACGTTGCACAACGCGTCGGCTTTCGCCAGGGTGTCCTGTCCATCACGACAACACACCGAAGACCCCAAGATTCCCGGGATGAGCCGGAGTTGACGTTTCCTTTGCAGACGCCGGGCCCCGCCGGAACAGTTCCGTCGGGGCCCCGGCCGCATGGGGCTACTTGCCCGTGAACTTCTCGTACTCCTTGAGCACCTCGTCGGTCGGGCCGTCCATGCGCAGTTCGCCGCGTTCCAGCCACAGCACGCGATCGCAGGTGTCGCGGATCGACTTGTTGTTGTGGCTGACCAGGAACACCGTGCCGGCTTCCTTGCGCAGCTCCCGGATACGGTCCTCGGAACGCTTCTGGAACTTGCGGTCGCCGGTGGCCAGGGCCTCGTCGATCATCAGGACGTCGTGGTCCTTGGCCGCGGCGATGGAGAAGCGGAGCCGGGCCGCCATGCCGGAGGAGTAGGTGCGCATGGGCAGGGTGATGAAGTCGCCCTTCTCGTTGATGCCGGAGAAGTCGACGATGTCCTGGTAGCGGTCCTTGATCTCCTCGCGGGACATGCCCATGGCGAGCCCGCCCAGTATGACGTTCCGCTCGCCGGTCAGGTCGTTCATCAGGGCCGCGTTGACACCGAGCAGCGAGGGCTGGCCATCGGTGTACACCTTGCCCCGCTCGGCGGGGAGCAGACCGGCGATGGCACGCAGCAGGGTGGACTTGCCGGAGCCGTTGGAGCCGATGAGGCCGATGGCCTCACCGCGGTACGCCACGAAGGAGACGCCCCGCACGGCGTGCACCTTGCGCACGCCCCGCTCCGCGTCGTCGGAGCCCCGCTTGAGTATGCGGCTGAGGGCGGCGGTGGCGCTGCCCTTGCCGGTCTTGGCGCCGTTGACGCGGTAGACGATGTGCAGGTCGTCCGCGATGACGGTCGGGATCCGCTCGCCCTGCTGCGTCGGCTCAGCCACGGCCGTACCTCTCCTCCGCCTTCCAGAAGTACACGAAGCCACCGAGGGCGAACAGCACGGCCCAGCCGCCCGCGGCCGCCCACACGTGGTCGGGGAGGAACCTGGAGCTGTAGTCGTCGATGAGGGAGAAGCGCATCAGGTCCATGTAGATCGCCGCCGGGTTCCACTGGAGGACGTTCGCGACCCACTCCGGCTTGTCCTGCAGGAAGATCGGGATGGAGAACATCACACCGGACGCGTACATCCACGTCCGCATCACGAACGGCATCAGCTGCGCGAGGTCCGGGGTCTTGGCGCCCGCCCGGGCCATGATCAGAGCCAGGCCGGTGTTGAAGCAGAACTGCAGGACGAGCACCGGCACGATCAGCAGCCAGGACAGGTCGGGGTAGTGGCCGAAGCCGATCGTGATGGCGAACAGCACGATCATCGAGAACAGCAGCTGCTGGAGCTGCTGCAACGCGAAGGAGATCGGCAGCGAGGCCCGCGGGAAGTGCAGGGCCCGGACCAGACCCAGGTTGCCGGAGATCGCGCGCACGCCCGCCATCACCGAGCTCTGCGTGAAGGTGAACACGAACACGCCCGTGACCAGGAACGGGATGTACACCTCGCGGCTCATGCCCCGGTCGGCTTCCAGCAACAGGCCGAAGATGAAGAAGTACACGGCCGCGTTCAGCAGCGGAGTGGCCACCTGCCACAGCTGGCCGAGCTTGGCCTGGCTGTACTGGGCGGTCAGCTTCGCCCGGGAGAAGGCGAGGATGAAGTGCCGCCGGTCCCAGAGCTGACGGACGTACTCGATGAGGGAGGGCCGGGCGCCGCTCACACTCAGCCCGTGCCTGGCGGCGAGTTCCTTCGCCGTGAGGCCCTCGTCGGGCGCCGCGGACGCGCTCACCGCGACCGTGGCGTCATGCGTTGTCTCACTCACTAGTGGAAACTTTCGTCTTCGAGATGCGCGGCCTGTGCGGGCCCGCATGAGCCGGGGCCAGGGTACGGCCTCTCCCGGGTACTGCCGGACACGAGCTTGTCAGATGACGGGGGGCCGGCCCAGTCGGGTCAGCCGCCACACGGTACGCCACTTCATGGGCCGGCGAGGTCCGCACGGGGTCGTCCAGCCCTCGCGGAATCCGCCGAACCAGGCCCGCAGGGCGGGACGGGAGGGGCGGCGTACGAGGGTGAGCAGCAGCCACACGCCGAGATAGACGGGGACGAGCGGCGCGGGGAGGTTGCGGCGGGCCAGCCAGACGCGGTTGCGGGCGACCATGCGGTGGTAGACCGCGTGCCGCGAGGGCGCGGTCGTGGGGTGGTAGAGCACCATGTCGGACCGGTAGTCGATCATCCAGCCCGCGTCGAGGGCGCGCCAGGCCAGGTCGGTCTCCTCATGGGCGTAGAAGAACTCGTCCGGGAGTCCGCCGACGTCGGCGAAGACGCGGGTGCGGACGGCGTTGGCGCCGCCGAGGAAGGTGGTGACGCGGGAGGAGCGCATCGGGTCGGAGGCGCGCAGCCGGGGCACGTGACGGCGCTGGGTGACCCCGGTGTCGGGGTCGGCTATGCGAAAACTCACGATGCCGAGCTTCGGGTCGGCCTCGAAGGCCTTGCGGCACAGCTGGGCGGTGTCGGGGCTCGCGAGGAGGCCGTCGTCGTCCAGGAAGAGCAGGATGTCGACGTCCCGGCCGGCGGGGCCGAAGGCCTCGATGCCGACGTTGCGGCCGCCGGGGATGCCGAGGTTCTCGGGCAGCTCGATGGTGCGGACGCCCTCGGGGACGTCCGGGACGGGCGAGCCGTTGCCGACCACGACCACCTCGACCGGGTCGCCGTCCTGCCCCGCGACGGAGTCGAGCAGGGCGCGCAGCTCGTCGGGGCGGTTGCCCATGGTGATGATGACGGCGCCGACCTTCATGCCGCTCACTTCAGCCTGCTGGAGGCGAGGATCGACACCAGGTGCAGCAGGGTCTGCACGAGTGCGATGCCGGCGAGCACGGCCACGCCCAGGCGGGTGAAGAACAGGTCGCCGCGGATCTGGTCGGCGATCGCCAGGGCCAGGATCAGCAGGGACGCCTCGATGCCGAGGATGAGGCGGTGGAACTTCAGGGCGGCGGCGGCCTTGCGGGCCAGTGCCATACCGGAGGAGCGCATCTCGGCGGCGGCCTCCTTCACCGGCGGCTTGCCGGCCTGGTGCCGGGCGACGCCGACCAGGTCGGTCTCGGCCTTGATCAGGATGGCGCCGAGGGCGGCCAGGGTTCCGAGGAAGGCCCACAGCCAGTCGATGCGGCCGCTGCCCCACAGGTCGGCGGCGCGCAGGCCGAAGCCGGTGAGCACGGCGGCGTCGGTGAGGTAGGCGCCGACGCGGTCCAGGTAGACACCATTGAGGGAGTACTGCTTCTTCCAGCGCGCGATCTCGCCGTCGACGCAGTCCAGCAGCAGGTACATCTGGACGCACACCACGCCGAGCACGGCGCCCGTGATCCCCGGCACGAGGAGTGCCGGGGCCGCGAGTACACCGAAGACGGTCATCAGGTACGTGAGCTGGTTGGGCGTGACCCTGGTGTTCACCAGGTAGCGGTCGACCCGCAGGGACACCTCGCGCATGTAGAGGCGTCCCATCCAGTGCTCACCGCTGCGCCGGTCCTTCACCCCCGCGGGGTGAACGACGGGGCGGAGTTCAGCTACCGATGGCCTTGACATAGTCGGCGTAGGTGTCCTTGATCTGTTCGGTGTTCAGGTCGAGGTGTTCGAGGATGGTGTAGCGGCCGGGCCGGGTCTCCGGGGCGAACTCGACGGCCTTGACGAACTCGTCCGTGGTGAAGCCGATCTCGTCCGGCAGCACGGGCAGCCCGTGCCGTCGCAGCACCTCGGCCATGTACGCCGACTCCTCGTGCGCTCCGCGCAGCCACATCGCGAAGGCCGCGCCGAGTCCGCACTGCTCGCCGTGGGCGGCGGCCCGCTTCGGGTAGAGCAGGTCGAAGGCGTGGTTGATCTCGTGGCACGCCCCGGAGGACGGCCGCGAGTCGCCCGACACCGACATGGCGATGCCGCTGAGGACGAGCGCCTCGGCGAGCACCTGGAGGAAGGCGTTGTCGCCGATGCCGCCCGGGTGCCGCAGCACGGCTTCGCCGGCCTGGCGGGCCATGGCGGCGGCGAGGCCGTCGATGCGCTCGCCCTTGACGCGGTTCGCCAGCTCCCAGTCGGCGATCGCCGAGATGTTGGAGACGGCGTCGCCGATACCGGCGCGGACGAAGCGGACCGGGGCCTCACGGATGACGTCCAGGTCGATGACGACCGCGATCGGGTTCGGCACGCCGTAGGAGCCGCGGCCCGCGTCGTTGTCGAGGGTGGCGACCGGCGAGCACAGGCCGTCGTGCGCGAGGTTCGTGGGCACGGCGACCAGGGGCAGGCCGACGCGGGCCGCGGCGAACTTGGCGCAGTCGATGATCTTGCCGCCGCCGAGGCCGACGACCGCGTCGAAGTGGCCGGCCTTTATGTCGCTCGCCAGCCGGACCGCGTCGTCGAGGGTGCCGCCGCCGACCTCGTACCAGGTGGCGCCGGGCATGCTCGGCGAGATGCGCTCACGCAGCTTGGCGCCGGAGCCGCCGCTGACGGCGACGGCGAGGCGGCCGGAGTGCGAGATGCGCTCGTCGGCGAGGACGCACGCCAGGTCGTCGAGGGCGCCCGGGCGGATGTCGACGACGAGCGGGGAGGGGATGAGCCGGGTCAGTACTGGCACGCGATCTCCCGTCCCCGGGCGAGATCGTCGTGGTTGTCGATCTCCACCCACTTGACGTCGCCGATCGGCGCCACGTCGATACGGAAGCCGCGGTTCACCAGCTCCTGGTAACCGTGCTCGTAGAACTGCTGGGGATCGGTCTCCCAGACGGCCTTGAGCGCGTCGGCCAGCTCGGGGGCCGCGTCGCCCTCGATGAGGGTGACGCCGATGTACTCGCCGGTGGCCTCGGCCGGGTCCATCAGCTTGGTGATCCTCGTCATCCCCTTGTCGGGGTCGACGACGACCTTCATCTCCTCGTCGGCGAGCTGCTTCACCGTGTCCAGGGCGAGGATGATCTTCTTGCCGTCGCCGCGGGCGGCGAGCAGCGTCTTCTCGACGGAGACCGGGTGGACGGTGTCGCCGTTGGCGAGGATCACACCGTCCTTGAGGGCGTCACGTCCGCACCACAGGGAGTAGGCGTTGTTCCACTCCTCGGCCTTGTCGTTGTCGATGAGGGTGAGCTTGAGGCCGTACTTCGCCTCCAGCGCCTCCTTGCGCGCGTACACGGCCTCCTTGCGGTAGCCGACGATGACGGCGACCTCGGTGAGCCCGATCTCGGCGAAGTTGCCGAGGGTGAGGTCGAGAACCGTGGGTTCGCCCTCTATGCCCGCGGGACCCACCGGCACCAGCGCCTTGGGAAGGCTGTCGGTGTAGGGGCGCAGACGCCGTCCGGCGCCGGCCGCCAGCACGAGGCCGATCATGCGGGTTCTCCTTCATCGTGTACGGCGGGCGCGCCACCCTTGTGGGCGGACACCCAGAAGCGGATGCTCTCGACGAGCACCACCAGGGCCACGGCCACGGCGAGGACCGTGAGCGCGAGCGTGAACTGCGAGGCGGTGAGCAGCGCGGCGAGGACGGTGACGAGCAACGTCCGTCCCTCGTGCCCCCCGATGGAACGCACCAGCCAGGCGGGGGGCGCTCCGGCGTTGCCGCGGATGCGGTACACCGTGTCGTAGTGATGGTAGGCGACCGCCGACACCAGCCCGAAAGCCGCGGGGAGGGCTCCGTCCACGTCCGCCTTGGCCGCGAGGACCAGGACGGTGCCGTATTCGGCGGCGCGGAACAGCGGCGGAACGAGCCAGTCGAGGGCGCCCTTGAGGGGCAGCGCGACGGCGGCCGCCGAGGTGAGCGCGTACAGGGCCGCGGCGGCGACGGGCAGCGCGCTGCCGTACGGCTCGAGCGCCGCCGTGAGGACCAGCAGGACCGCGCCGGGCAGGGCGATGAGGAACCGGGCGCCGAACGGCGGCTTGGCGGGCAGCTTGCGCAGAATCCGCGCTAGGACGTCGGCGACCGGCCCGCTGTCCGCGAGGTCCGCCAGCGCCCGCGCCGCCCGGTCGGTCCGCCGGGCCCTGCGGGTCAGGGAGCGCAGCACGCGGCCCGCCGTGGTGTACGTCGCCGCGAAGGCACAGCCGATGAGCAGCGCGTAGAAGGTGATCCGCGGGGTCGTGACCGCGGTCAGCACGGCGATCATCGCCCAGCGCTCGCCGATCGGCAGGACGATCATGCGGCGCACCCAGACCGTCCAGCCGACGCTGTCGAGCTTGTCGGAGAGGGCGGCGGTGGGGCTGGTGTTGGCGGTGGCGTCGTGGTTGGCCTCGTTGAAGGAGAAGTCCACGACGTGCCGGCAGGTCTGCAGGACCATGGCGCCGAGGGCGAGGGACCACACGTCGTCACCGCCGCGGGCGGCGCCGAGGGCGAGGCCGGCGTAGTAGGCGTACTCCTTGGCCCGGTCGAAGGTGGCGTCGAGCCAGGCGCCGAGCGTGGAGTACTGCAGGGAGTAGCGGGCGAGCTGGCCGTCGGTGCAGTCCAGTACGAAGGAGGCGATGAGCAGGACGCCGGCCGCGACGAAGCCGCCGCGGGTACCGGTGGCCGCGCAGGCCGCCGCTATGAGGGCGGTGAGCAGTGAGGCGGTGGTGACCTGGTTCGGGGTCAGGCCGCGGCGGGCGCACCAGCGGGCGATGTAGCGGGAGTACGGGCTGATGCAGTAGGTGGTGAAGAACCCGTCGCGTGACTTCACGGCCGACTTCAGGCGTACGGCCTCGTCGTCGACGTCCGCCACCGCCTGCCGGGCCTCGTTGCGCGCCTGCGGATCGCCCGGGACGGTCGCGACGAGGCTGCCCAGTTCGGGGCGGTGCACGTCGGTGCCGTCGGCGTCGAGGGCGGTGAGGATGCGGTCGGCGAGGCTTTCGACCAGGGTGGTGCCGCCGCCGGCCGAGTTCTCGCGGGCCATCGCCCGGGTCAGGGCCTGGCGGCCGGCGGACTGCGCGGTGACGGCGCCCGGGATCGCGGCGAGCGGGAAGCGCGGATCGGTGAGGCCGAGGCGCAGCGCGTGCACATGCCCCACGAACCGGGCGTCGACCAGCGCGACCCGTTCGTCGCCCGGCACGCCGGCGAGCAGGGTCTCGGCCTCGGCGGCGTCGGACGCGGTCCGCACGTCGAAGCCGAGGGAGCGCAGATCACCCTCGATCGACGAACCGGGGACCGGCTGACCGGTGAGGATGGCGGTCGGCAACCGAACTCACTCCCTGGGTACCGGCGCGTCCGCGCCGGTGCTGTACATGGTGGGGGCGTCCCGCGCCGGTGGCTCCCGGGCGGCATCGTCGGCAGAGGCTATCGGATGCCGGGAAGGCCGCGTTCACCACCCGTTCGGCAGATCGATCGACGTGGTTCGCACCAGCCACCGCCGCGATCATCATCGTGGATCCGGGGCCCGGCCCACAAACCGCGCTCCCAGACCGGACATCGGGGACATCGCGCCGGGTGCGGTCGTTGCGGCCCCTCGGCCGCGCGACCCGGACGGGCACGGCGAAAGGACCCCTTAAGGTGGGCGACCATGACTTGGCTGATCACCGGCGGGGCCGGCTACATCGGGGCCCATGTGGCCAGGGCCATGACCGAGGCCGGGGAGCGCGTCGTCGCGCTCGACGACCTCTCGGCCGGGGTGCCCGCGCGGCTCCCGTCCGAGGTGCCCCTCGTGGAGGGCTCCTCATTCGACGGGGAGCTGCTGAAGCGGGTGTTCGCCGAGCACGGCGTGACGGGTGTGGTGCATCTCGCGGCGCGCAAGCAGGTCGCGGAGTCCGTGGCGCAGCCGACGCGGTACTACCGGGAGAACGTCGGCGGTCTGGCGACCCTGCTGGACGCGGTCGCCGCGGCGGGCATCGAGCGCTTCGTGTTCTCCTCGTCGGCGGCCGTGTACGGGGACCCGGGTGTGGACCTCATCACGGAGGACACGCCCTGCGCGCCGGTGAACCCGTACGGCGAGACGAAACTCGCCGGGGAGTGGCTGGTGCGGGCGGCGGGCCGGGCACACGGGATCTCCACCGTATGTCTGCGGTATTTCAACGTGGCGGGCGCCGCGGCGCCGGAACTGGCCGACACCGGCGTCTTCAACATCGTCCCGATGGTCTTCGACCGGCTCACGCGCGACGAGGCACCGAGGATCTTCGGCGACGACTACCCGACCCCGGACGGCACCTGCGTCCGTGACTACATTCACGTCGCCGACCTGGCCGAGGCGCATCTCTCGGCGGCCCGGCGGCTCGCCGCGGGGAACGCCGCGGGCGATCTGACGGTCAACATCGGCCGCGGCGAGGGCGTCTCGGTGCGCGAGCTCATCTCGGTCATCGGCGAGGTCACCGGCGACCGGCGGCCACCGCTCGTGCAGGAGCGCCGCCCCGGGGACGCGCCGCGAGCGGTGGCCTCGGCGGACCGGGCGGCAGCGGAACTCGGCTGGACCGCGCGGCGCGGGGTGCGCGAGATGGCCGAGTCGGCCTGGCGGGGCTGGCTGCTGCACCACTCACGCTGACGGGCGGGCCGCCTGACCTGCACATCGTTTCCGCAGGTCAGGGGAGATGACAACGGTGTTCAGTGCCGCGTTGCACATACCCCCTCCCCGTAGTTCACTGGGGCCCGGTGAAACCGATCACGGCGCACAGAGGAGGGCGGCCTTCATGGGGGCTGGTCACGATCACGGGCACGCGCACGGCGCGGCGGCCGGCTCCACGGCGACCTCGGCGTACCGCGGCAGGCTGCGGATCGCGCTCGCGATCACGCTCGGCATCGTCGTCGTCCAGATCGTCGGTGGCGTCCTCGCCGACTCGCTCGCGCTCGTGGCGGACTCGGCGCACATGGCGACGGACGCCCTGGGCCTGGGCATGGCGCTGCTCGCGATCCACTTCGCGAACCGCCCGCCCAGCGACCAGGCCACGTTCGGCTACGCCCGCGCGGAGATCCTCGCCGCCCTGGCCAACTGTCTGCTGCTGCTCGGGGCCGGCGGTTATGTGGTGTACGAGTCGGTCCAGCGCTTCATCACGCCGGCGGACACGGAGGGACGGCTCGCCATCGTGTTCGGTGCCATCGGCCTCGTCGCCAACATGGTGTCGCTGGCGCTGCTGATGCGCGGACAGAAGGAGAGCCTGAACGTGCGGGGCGCGTTCCTGGAGGTCGCGGCGGACGCCCTGGGTTCGGTCACGGTGATCGTCTCGGCCGGGGTGATCATGCTGACCGGCTGGCAGGCCGCCGACCCCGTCGCCTCGCTCGTCATCGCGCTGATGATCGTGCCGCGGACCGTGAAACTGCTGCGCGAGACGTTGCACGTGCTGTTGGAGGCGGCCCCCAAGGGTGTCGACATGGCGGAGGTACGGGCCCACATCCTGGCGACCGACGGGGTCGAGGACGTCCACGACCTGCACGCCTGGACGATCACGTCCGGCATGCCGGTGCTGTCGGCGCACGTGGTCGTCAGCTCGGACGTGCTGAGCGCGATCGGGCACGAGAAGATGCTTCACGAACTCCAGGACTGCCTCGGCGGCCACTTCGACGTCGAGCACTGCACCTTCCAGCTGGAGCCGAGCGGTCACGCGGAGCACGAGGCGCACCTCTGTCACTGACGGGGAGTGTTCTGTGAGGCGGCCGTGACTGGTGGGGCGCATTCGGATGCGAGTGCGCCGGGGGACGCGGCGCTACGGCGCACGCCCGCGCCCTGCCCCCTCCCCGCACCGGCAAGGACGATTTTCGGTCCACCCGGCCGGGCACGATCAGCTACTGGGTGCCTCTCCCGGCGGCGGAGCGGCGCCGCCCGCGCTCCGCGCCGTCGGGCGGGACATGCGGGCGGGCCGTGAAGTGCCGGGAGTGCCGGATTCGTACGGCAGACTTGGGGCGCGAAGACCGATGTGAAGGATGGGTATGCCGATCACACCTGCCACCGCGACGCACAACCCGTCGAACGGCACCGCAGACGCGATTTTGCTGGAACTGGTCGACGAGGACGGCGTGACGATCGGCACCGCGGAGAAGCTCGCCGCCCACCAGCCGCCCGGTCAGCTGCACCGCGCGTTCTCCGTGTTCCTCTTCGACGAGTACGGCCGGCTGCTGCTCCAGCAGCGCGCGCTGGGCAAGTACCACTCCCCCGGTGTGTGGTCGAACAGCTGCTGCGGCCATCCCTATCCGGGCGAGGCGCCCTTCGCGGCGGCGGCGCGACGGACCTTCGAGGAGCTCGGCGCCTCCCCGTCCCTGCTGGCGGAGGCAGGCACGGTCCGCTACAACCATCCGGACCCGGAGTCGGGGCTGGTGGAGCAGGAGTACAACCACCTCTTCGTCGGCATGGTGCAGGCGGTGCTGCGGCCGGATACGGAGGAGGTGGCGTCGACGGCCTTCGTGACCCCGCCCGAGCTGGCGGAGCGGCACGCCAAGGACACCTTCTCGTCCTGGTTCATGACCGTCCTGGACGCGGCCCGGCCGGCGATCAGGGAACTGACGGGGTCGTCGGCCGGCTGGTGACGGCGCTCAGAAGGGTGACACCCCCGTGGAGCGGGTGAGGCCTCCTAAGGAAAGTGCACGGGTTTGAGCGGCAGGGCGGCCCAGATCACCTTGCCGCCGCTCGCGGTGTGCTCGACCTCGCACGTGCCGCCCGCCTCCCGGGTGATCTCGCGCACCAGCAGCAGTCCGCGTCCGCCGGTCCGGCCGTGGTCGGTCTCCAGCGCGCTGGGCCGGTACGGGTGGTTGTCCTCCACGGACACACGCAGCCACTCGGCCCCGACGGCCACCTCGACCGCGATCGTCGGCGACAGCACAGCCGCGTGCTTCACGGCGTTCGTCACCAGCTCCGAGACGATCAGCAGCAGCCCCTGGGCGAGATCGTCCGAGACCGGCACGCCCTGACGCCGCAGCAGGTCCCGTACGGCGTGCCGTGCCTGCGGTACCGAGGCTTCGACCGCCGGAGCGGTGAAACGCCAGACCCCCTCGTACGGCAGCGGATGCGCGGGCCCGGGGCCGAGGGGCGCCGCGCCGCCCTCTGGGCGTGGGCCAAACCCGCGCCCGTCGTTGTCCATCGTCCGCTCGCCACCCTCGCGCTCGATAGTCGCCACCTCTCGAGTGTTGGTAACGATGCGATGCGGACCCCGGGACTGAACAGAAGTCAGCAACTATCGAGCACTTCTGACCATTGGCGTATGACACGGTCAGTTGTGGGACTGGTCCTGTCCCTGTTGTGCCGTCTCGGCGAACTATTCGGGTTGTACGTGTTTGACCACCGGATAGCATCCGGCCCATGGAGCCGCAGCTGCTGTACAGCGTGACCGACTCGGTCGCGACCGTCGTCATACGCCATCCGGAGAAGCGCAACGCCATGACGGCGGCGATGTGGAGCTCCCTGCCGCCGCTGCTCCAGACCCTGGCGGATGATCCGGACGTGCGGGCGCTGGTGCTCACCGGAGAGGGCGGCACGTTCTGCGCCGGTGCCGACATCTCGACGCTGCGGGGTTCACCGGAGGAGGCGCAACGGCTGGCCGTGGCGGCCGAGGAGGCGCTCGCCGCGTTTCCCAAGCCGACGCTGGCCGCCGTGCGCGGGCACTGCGTGGGCGGCGGGGCGCAGCTCGCGGCGGCCTGTGATCTGCGGCTCGCCGAGGAGGGGGCGCTGTTCGGTGTGACACCCGCGAAGCTCGGCATCGTGTACCCGGCGTCGTCGACCAGGCGGCTGGTGTCCCTCGTGGGACCGGCCACCGCCAAGTACCTGCTGTTCTCCGGCGAGCTGATCGACGCGGACCGGGCGCTGCGCACCGGCCTGGCCGACGAGGTGGTGCCCGAGGGCGATCTCGGCAAGCGGATCGCCGAGTTCACCCGGATCCTGGTCTCCCGTTCGCAGCTGACGCAGGCGGCGGCGAAGGAGTTCGCGGACGGGCGCAGGGACCGGGACGCGTACTGGGCCGGGCAGGCGCGCGCCGGCGGCGACGCCGCGGAGGGGGTCGCCGCGTTCCTGGAGCGCAGGCGGCCGCGGTTCGGCTGGAGTGTCCCTACGTCAGGATGACGTCGGCGTGCGAGCGGAGCAGTCCGACGAGGCGGGCGGGGGCCTTCTCCGGTGATCCCGCGTAGTCCGGCGGCGACGAGCCCCCCTTCCTGCCACGAGGCGCACGACCATGGAGGACATACCAAGCGGTTGGTAATCTGCCGGGCATGACGACTGCCGCCCTTGAGCCGCTCGCCGGCCGACGCTGCCAGAACGTGCTCAACTCCCTGCACGCGACGCACTACTTCTCGCCGGACCTGGGACGGGAGCTCGGTGCCGTCGGCATCACCCGTCCCCACGCGGTGAATTTCGCCGTCCGGGCCGCCGCCCTCGGGCCCGTCGGGGCCGGGGCGGTGGCGGCCGCCTTCTACAACTACAAGTACGAGCTGGTGGCCCGGCACGTGCCGGCGGTGTGGGAGAGCGCCACGCCCGGCCAGGTGCTCGCGGCACGCACGCGCGCCGTCGACGCGACACTGCGCCGCCTGCTGGGCGACCAGACCCTGGCGTCGGCGGAGATGGCCGAGGCCGCCCGGCTCGCGCTGCGCGCCACCGAGGCCTGTTCACGCGGGGCGAGGCCGCTCTACGCCGCCCACGCCGACCTGCCCGTCCCCGAGGAGCCGCACCTCGCGTACTGGCACGCGGCGACCCTGCTGCGCGAGCACCGGGGCGACGGGCACCTGGCCGTGCTGATGTCCGCCGGGCTCGACGGTCTGGAGGCGATGGTGACCCACACGGCGACGGGCAAGGGCATGACACCGAAGTGGGTGTTCACCACCCGCGGCTGGAGCCAGGAGGACTGGGACGCGGCGACGGACCGGCTGCGTGAGCGCGGACTGCTGGACGGGGCGGGCGAGCTCACCGAGCGGGGCGCCGCCCTGCGGCAGGAGATCGAGCGGGAGACCGACCGCCTCGACCGGGCCCCGTACGAGCACCTGGGCCCGGAGGGCGTGGCCCGGCTGACCGATCTGGGAGGGGCGTTCGCGCACGCGGCGGTCACGGCGGGGGCCTATCCGGCTGATCTGCTGGGCAAGGCGTGAGGCCCGCCGCGCCCCGGCCGTGAACCGCGCCAGGGACAAAGTGTCGCCGTAACGCATGGTGAGGCGATGGCGAGGTACCCGGTCTCTCCCGGCCTGAGCGGCCGGGAGAGGAGAGGAGAGTTACGTGTTCCGTGCCATCGCAGATGTACTGCGTCAGATCGGCGGCGCCATCGCCACCGTCGTGACACTGCCTTTCCGGGCTCTGGCCCGGCTCTTCGGCGGGGCTTCCTCCACCGCCCACGGCCGCAGGGCCTGATCGGGGTCACTTCCGACGTGCCGGGTGCCGCCCTGGCCCCCGAGTGTCCGTGCCACCTGCCACAATTGCCGCGCAACCTCAGTGGAGAAGGCGGTACGGGACGTGACGACACCCGGGTCCCTCGAAGTAGGGTCCATCGAAGGCAGGATCGCCGAGGAACTCGGCGTGCGGGAGCGGCAGGTCAGGGCCGCCGTGGAACTGCTCGACGGCGGTTCTACGGTGCCCTTCATCGCCCGCTACCGCAAAGAAGCGACCGAGATGCTCGACGACGCGCAACTGCGCACGATCGAGGAGCGGCTGCGCTATCTGCGGGAGCTGGAGGAGCGGCGGACCGCGATCCTGGAGTCGGTGCGCGAACAGGGCAAGCTCACCGAGGAGCTCGAGGCACGCATCCGGGGTGCCGAGACCAAGGCGCGCCTGGAGGACATCTACCTCCCGTACAAGCCCAAGCGGCGCACCAAGGCGCAGATCGCGCGTGAGGCCGGTCTCGAGCCGCTGGCGGAGGGGCTGCTCGGCGATCCGTCCGTCGAGCCCCTCGCCGCGGCCGCCGCGTTCGTCGACGCCGGCAAGGGCGTGGCCGATCCGCAGGCCGCCCTCGACGGCGCCCGGGCGATCCTCACCGAGCGGTTCTCGGAGGACGCCGACCTGATCGGCGAGCTGCGCGAGCGGATGTGGGTGCGCGGGCGGCTGGCCGCCAAGGTGCGAGAGGGCAAGGAGGAGGCGGGGGCGAAGTTCGCCGACTACTTCGACTTCGCCGAGCCGTTCACCGAACTGCCCTCGCACCGCGTCCTCGCCATGCTGCGCGGCGAGAAGGAGGAGGTCCTCGACCTCGTTCTGGAGCCCGAGGAGCCGACCGACGGCCCGTCGTCGTACGAGGGCATCGTCGCGAACCGGTTCGGGATCGCCGACCGGGGCCGCCCCGCCGACAAGTGGCTGACGGACACGGTCCGCTGGGCGTGGCGCACCCGCATCCTCGTCCATCTCGGCATCGACCTGAGGCTGCGGCTGCGCACCGCCGCCGAGGACGAGGCGGTGCGGGTGTTCGCGGCGAACCTGCGCGACCTGCTGCTCGCAGCCCCCGCCGGCACGCGCGCCACGCTCGGCCTGGACCCCGGCTTCCGTACGGGTGTGAAGGTCGCCGTGGTCGACGCGACCGGCAAGGTCGTCGCCACGGACGTCATCCACCCGCACGTCCCGGCCAACCGGTGGGACGAGGCGATCGCCAAGCTGGCCCGGCTCGCGAAGGAGCACGCGGTCGAGCTGATCGCCATCGGCAACGGCACGGCGTCACGCGAGACCGACAAGCTGGCCGGGGAACTGATCGCCAAGCACCCGGAGCTGAACCTCACGAAGGTGATGGTGTCCGAGGCCGGCGCGTCCGTGTACTCGGCGTCGGCGTTCGCCTCGCAGGAGCTGCCCGACATGGACGTCTCGCTGCGCGGCGCCGTGTCGATCGCCCGGCGGCTCCAGGACCCGCTGGCCGAGCTGGTGAAGATCGACCCGAAGTCGATCGGTGTCGGCCAGTACCAGCACGACCTGTCCGAGGTGAAGCTGTCGCGTTCGCTTGACGCGGTGGTGGAGGACTGTGTGAACGGCGTGGGCGTGGACGTCAACACGGCGTCGGCGCCGCTGCTGTCCCGGGTCTCCGGCATCACCTCCGGGCTCGCCGAGAACATCGTGGCGCACCGGGACGCGAACGGCCCGTTCAAGTCCCGGGGTGAGCTGAAGAAGGTGACGCGGCTCGGCCCGAAGGCGTATGAGCAGTGCGCGGGCTTCCTGCGCATCCGCGGCGGTGACGATCCGCTGGACGCGTCCAGTGTGCACCCGGAGGCGTACCCGGTGGTCCGGCGCATGGTGAAGACGGCGGGGCAGGAGGTCGCCGGTCTCATCGGCAACACCTCCGTGCTGCGTTCGCTGAGGCCGCAGGACTTCGTGGACGAGACGTTCGGTCTGCCGACCGTCACCGACATCCTCAGGGAACTGGAGAAGCCCGGCCGCGACCCGCGCCCGGCGTTCAGGACGGCCGCCTTCAAGGAGGGCGTCGAGAAGATCTCCGACCTGTCGTCCGGGATGGTCCTGGAGGGCGTGGTGACGAACGTCGCCGCCTTCGGGGCGTTCGTCGACGTGGGTGTCCACCAGGACGGGCTGGTGCACGTCTCCGCGATGTCGAAGACGTTCGTCAAGGACCCGCGGGACGTGGTCAAGCCCGGTGACATCGTCAAGGTGAAGGTCCTCGACGTCGACATCCCGCGCAAGCGGATCTCGCTGACGCTGCGGCTGGACGACGAGGCGGCCCCGCAGGGGCAGGGCGGCGGTTCCGGTGAGCGCCGGCAGCGCGGCGGGCGTCCGCCGCAGCAGCGGCAGGGCGGCGGGCGCGGCGGCCAGGGCGGTGGTTCGCGTCAGGCGCCGCCGCCGGCCAACAGTGCGATGGCCGATGCTCTGCGCCGGGCCGGGTTGGTGGATCCCAAGGGTGGCAGGCGCTGACGGTTCCGTCGGAGGGGTTGTGGGGAGCTGCGGGGCCGTTGTGGCTGGTCGCGCAGTTCCCCGCGCCCCCGGGGAGGGGCGCTTCGCGCCATCTCCTCCCCCGGTGGGAACCCGCCTGACGTATTGTCAGCGCTCGGTGACCTTGCCGTCCGCCACCTCCAGACGGCGGGTCAGGTGTACGGCGTCCAGCATGCGGCGGTCGTGGGTGACGAGCAGGAGGGTGCCCTCGTAGGAGTCGAGGGCCGCCTCCAGTTGCTCGATGGCGGGCAGGTCGAGGTGGTTGGTCGGCTCGTCGAGGACGAGGAGGTTGACGCCCCGGCCCTGCAGGAGCGCCAGGGCGGCCCGGGTGCGCTCGCCCGGGGAGAGCGTGGCCGCGGGACGCAGGACGTGGTCGGTCTTCAGACCGAACTTGGCCAGCAGGGTGCGGATTTCGACCGGTTCGGTGTCCGGGACGGCCGCGCGGAAGGCGTCGAGCAGCGGCTCCTGGCCGTGGAAGAGCTTGCGGGCCTGGTCGACCTCGCCGAGCAGGACGCCCGAGCCGAGGGCGGCGTGCCCGGAGTGCAGGGGGACACGGCCGAGCAGGGCGGCGAGCAGCGTGGACTTGCCGGCGCCGTTCGCGCCCGTCACCGCGACCCGGTCCGCGAGGTCGATCTGGAGGGAGACCGGGCCGAGTACGAAGTCACCGCGGTGCACCTCGGCGTCCCGCAGGGTCGCCACGACCGCGCCCGAGCGGGGTGCGGAGGCGATCTCCATGCGCAGTTCCCACTCCTTGCGGGGCTCCTCGACGACTTCCAGGCGCTCGATCATGCGCTGGGTCTGCCGGGCCTTCGCGGCCTGCTTCTCGCTGGCCTCGCTGCGGAACTTGCGGCCGATCTTGTCGTTGTCGTTGCCCGCCTTGCGGCGCGCGTTCTTCACGCCCTTGTCCATCCAGGCGCGCTGCGTCTGGGCCCGGTCCTGGAGGGCCGCCTTCTTGTCGGCGTACTCCTCGAACTCGTCCCGGGCGTGCCGGCGGGCGACCTCACGCTCCTCCAGGTAGGCCTCGTAGCCACCCCCGTAGAGGTTGATCTGCCGCTGGGCGAGGTCGAGTTCGAGGACCTTGGTGGCGGTGCGGGTGAGGAACTCGCGGTCGTGGCTGACGACCACCGTCCCGGCGCGCAGGCCGCTCACGAAGCGTTCGAGGCGCTCAAGGCCGTCCAGGTCGAGGTCGTTGGTCGGCTCGTCGAGGAGGAAGAGGTCGTAGCGGGACAGCAGCAGGGAGGCGAGGCCGGCGCGGGCCGCCTGACCGCCGGACAGGGACGTCATCGGCTGGTCCAGGTCGACCGCGAGCCCGAGCGAGTCGGCGATCTCCTCTGCGCGTTCGTCGAGGTCCGCGCCGCCGAGGCCGAGCCAGCGCTCCAGGCTCGTGGCGTAGGCGTCGTCGGCGCCGGGCGCCCCTTCGACCAGGGCCTGGGTCGCCTCGTCCATGGCCCGCTGGGCCTGGGCGACGCCGGTGCGGCGGGCCAGGAACCCGCGTACCGTCTCACCGGGCCGGCGCTCGGGCTCCTGCGGCAGGTGGCCGACGGTGGCGGCCGGCGGGGACAGCCGCAGTTCGCCCTGCTCGGGCGCGGTGAGGCCGGCGAGCATCCTGAGCAGGGTGGACTTGCCCGCACCGTTGGCTCCGACCAGACCGATCACGTCACCGGGCGCGACGACGAGGTCGAGGCCGGTGAACAGGGAGCGGTCGCCGTGCCCGGCGGCGAGGTTCTTGGCGACGAGGGTGGCAGTCATCAGGTCGCTGATCCTAATCGCCGCCGCGGCCGGTCCGGGTGCCTGCCTGTTCTCAGTGGGGCACGGCGGTCACCAGCACAGTCGTGGAGGTGCGCGCCACCAGGTAGGACCGCCCTCTCATCCTCTTGGCGCCGAGGGCGACGCGGTGGCGGCCCGGTTCGAGGACGCCGTCGAAGATCTCGCGGGTGTGAGGGCGGGCGAGCCGGTCGAGGCGGTAGGCGGTGAGCGTGACCCGGCAGGCGGAGGTGACGTCGATGTCCGCCGTCCCCCCGTCCGCGGTCAGACCGGTGAGGCGGCGCCGCTCGGCCGGGCCGCGGTCCAGGGCGTGTTCGATCTGGGCGACGAGGAGGGGGACGATCGGGGCGAGGCCGTCGACGCAGGTGACCGGGACCCGGGCGTCCTCGAAGGCGCGCCGGACGGCGGCCCGTTCCCGCTCGCCGACGCCGGGGCCGAAGGCGACGGCGTCGTAGCGGCTCAGTTCGTCGGCGGGCACCGCGTCGACGTCGTGGGTGATGTCGGCGCCGACGCCGATGGTGCGCAACGCGGCGGCGAGCTTGGCCAGGACGGCGACGCGGGAGCCGATGAGCAGGACCCGGCGCCGGGTGTCCGGGGCGGAGCCGTCGAGCAGGGCGGTCAGTGCCGCGCGGTACTCGGCGCCGCGGAAGCGGAAGGGGCCGATGCCGTGGTAGGCGTTGAGGTCCAGGTCGGCGTGCTCGCCGGTCTGCCAGGCGAAGTCCCGCCACAGGAAGTCCTCGCCGTCCCGGCGGATGACCGCGGTGACGGCACCGCAGGCCAGGTCCTCGCACTCGGGGCATCCGTAGACGACGTACCGGCCGCCCGGCAGCGGGGCCGGGCTCTCCAGGAGCAGGCTGCGGACCTGGGCGGTGAAGATCGCGGGTGGTACGTCGGAGGCGAGCGGGGAGACCGCGTCGAGGTCGGAGAGCTGGAACAGCAGCGGGCGTCCGTCGACGATGAAGTCCACGAAGTCGCGGTGGACCTGGTAACCACCGTCGGTGCGGACGCCGCCGGCCCGCGTCGCGGGGGCCAGGCCGAAGGTCGCGTACTCGGCACACATGGGGTGAGTATTCCCACACCGTGCGTGATGTGAGCACGGCGGGACGCATTCCGCTACGGTCCGGGCATGGGCGGTGAGCGCGGTGGCGAGATCGTGGTGGTCGGCGGCGGGGTCGTCGGACTGGCGACCGCGGTGGTGCTCGCCGAGCGCGGGCGGCGGGTGCGGGTGTGGACGCGGGACTCCGTCGAGGCGACCACCTCGGCGGTCGCGGGCGCGCTGTGGTGGCCGTACCGGATCGAGCCGGTGGCGTCGGCGCGGGCGTGGGCGTTGCGGTCGCTGCGGGTGTACCAGGAGCTGGCCGAGTCGGCCGGGCGCAGCGGCGTACGCGTGGTCGACGGGGTGCTGGGCGAAACGCGTCTCGACGACGTCGATGCGTGGCTGGCGGGGCGGGTGCCGGAGCTGCGCGCCACCTCGGCCGGGGAGTATGCGGGCGCCGGAGTGCGGGCCCGGCTGCCGCTCATCGACATGTCGGCGCATCTGCCGTGGCTGCGGGAGCGGTTCGTGGCGGCCGGCGGGGTGGTCGAGGAGCGCACGGTGACCTCGTTCGCCGAGGTCGAGGCACCGGTCGTGGTCAACTGCGCGGGCCTGGCCGCGCGGGAGCTGGTGCCGGACGAGTCCGTGACTCCCGTACGCGGGCAGCTGGTCGTCGTCGAGAACCCCGGCATCGACACCTGGCTGGTCTCCTCCGACGCGGCCGGGGAGTACGCGTACATGTTCCCGCAGCCGGGCGGACTCGTCCTGGGCGGTACGGCGGAGGAGGGCGTCTGGTCGCTGGAACCGGACCCCGCGACGGCTGAGGCGATCGTACGCCGTTGCGCCGCGCTGCGGCCGGAGCTCGAGGGGGCGCGGGTGCTGGCCCACCGGGTCGGGCTGCGGCCCACCCGCCCGGCGGTGCGCCTGGACAGCGAACCGCTGCCCGGCGGGCGCCTGCTGGTGCACAACTACGGCCATGGCGGCGCGGGGGTGACGGTGGCCTGGGGGTGCGCGGAGGAGGCGGCCGGACTGGCACTCGCCTGAACACCACCGAGCCGCCGCGGTCACACACAGCAGGCGGAGGGGACCGAGCGGCCCGGGCCCAGAGGCCGGGCCGCTCGGTCACCGGTCAGTGTTTGCCGATCGGGTCTCCCTCGACGTCCGGGCCGCGACCCGGACCGACGCGGAACTCGAACTCGCCGTCGTACTTCTCGTGTCCGGCGATGACGGCCTGCTCGACGGCCTCGGAGCCCATCTGTTCGCGGACCATGACCGGGTCACGGCGAAGGTCGCGCATGAGGGCGACGCACATGAAGGTCATCACGACGACGAACGGGGCCGCCGCGAGGATCGTGAGGTTCTGCAGACCGGTCAGGGCATCACCCTGACCGCTTCCGACGAGAAGCATGATCGCGGCCACCGCACCGGTGACCACACCCCAGAACACCACCACGAACCGCCCGGGTTCGAGCGCGCCCTTCTGCGACAGGGTGCCCATGACGATCGACGCCGCGTCGGCTCCCGACACGAAGAAGATGCCGACGAGGATCATCACGAGCAGGCTCGTGACGGTCGCGACGGGGAACTGCTGGAGCACGTCGAAGAGCTGGCCCTCGGCGGTCGCCTCCTTGCCGAGCCGCCCGTCTTCCTGCATCTTCATCGCCGAGCCGCCGAAGATCGCGAACCAGATCAGGCTGACCGTGCTGGGCACCAGGATGACGCCGCCGACGAACTGCCGGATGGTGCGGCCCCGGCTGATGCGGGCGATGAACATGCCGACGAACGGCGTCCAGGAGATCCACCAGGCCCAGTAGAAGACCGTCCAGCTGCCGAGCCAGTCCGCGACCCCCTCCCCGCCGCTGGCCTCCGTACGGCCGGCCAGCTGGGGCAGGTCGCCGAGGTAGGCGAAGACGGAGGTCGGCAGCAGGTCGAGGACGATGATGGTCGGACCGGCGACGAACACGAACAGGGCGAGCACCAGCGCCAGCACCATGTTGGTGTTGGACAGCCACTGGATGCCCTTCTCCACACCGGAGACCGCGGACGCGACGAAGGCCAGGGTCAGCACCGCGATGATCGTGACGAGCAGCCCGGTGCTCACCTTGTCCATCCAGTTCAGCTCCTGGACTCCGGAGCCGATCTGCAGCGCGCCCAGCCCCAGCGAGGCGGCCGAACCGAAGACGGTCGCGACGATCGCGAGGATGTCGATGACACGGCCGGCGGCGCCGTTCGCGTGCTTCTCGCCGATGAGCGGGGTGAAGACGGCACTGATGGTCTGGCGCCGCCGCCTGCGGAAGGTGCTGTAGGCGATGCCGAGACCCACCACCGCGTAGATCGCCCAGGGATGGAGCGTCCAGTGGAACAGGGTGGTGGCCATGGCCGTCTCCATGCGGTCGCCGGAGTCGGCCGGATTGGTGCCCGGCGGGGCGGTCGAGTAGTGGGAGAGCGGCTCGCTCACACCGTAGAACATCAGGCCGATGCCCATGCCCGCGCTGAACATCATCGCGACCCAGGACACCGTGCGGAACTCGGGCTCCTCCCCCTCCGCTCCGAGGTGGATGCGCCCGTAGCGGCTGGCCGCGAGCCACAGGGCGAACACGACGAAGCCGGAGGCGGCGAGCATGAACGCCCAGCCACCGTTGTGCATCAGCCCGCTGAGCATGCTGGTGGAGACGTCCTCGAGCGAGTCGGTCGCCACCGCACCCCAGACCACGAAGGCGAGGGTGAGCGCCGCGGTGACGCCGAAGACTATCCGGTCGGTTCTGGGCCGTTCCTGACCGGGGAGGCCCGCTTCCGAACCCGGAAGCGTGCCTCCCGCAGGGGGGCTGTGATCGCTTGGTCGGTCGTTCGTCACAGGCGGCACCTTTCATTGGGACGTAGGAGGCACGTAAGTCCTCCGTAACGCCCCTACCACCTGTGGCGCAAATTCACCCCCTTCAACATTGCGTTTCGGGAACAGCTTGGGTCAGGTGGTACGCGGCCCGCGCGTCCAGCAACAGCGGGACCAGTGCCCTCAGGGGCTGACGCAGCGGGACGAGCACTCCTTCACCGCCCTTGCGTACGCGTACACCGTGCAGCGCGAGTTCGTCTCCGACCTCGGCGTACTGCCCAGGGGTGAGCCGGTAGCCGCACGGCGGGTCCTCGATCACGTCCGCCGGTTCGGGCGCGTCGTTGTCGGCACCGCCCACGTAGACGGGGCCCGTGTCGGCCCAGCCCGTGAGCCGGGCCCTGCCCGTCGCCGCCTCGACCGCTCCACGGCGCTCGTCGGTGTACCGGAACAGGCCTCCCAGCGCGTCCAGTTGGGAAGTGACCCGACGCCGTTTGTTCAGCGCCGCGTCCTGCTTCTCCGCGTCCGTGAGTGGATCCACGCGGCTCTCGATGAGCAGTCCGACCCCGTGCTTCACACCGGACATATTGCGCAAAATGCGCTCCTGTCCGTCTCCTGCGACCTGTTTGACCGGTTCGCCCGTCACGGGGTCGGTCCAGATGCCGTAGGTTCCGGTCGAGTGGCCGGCCCGCTGCGCGGCGGGGCGGACGTACTCCTCGGACAGGGTCTTCGCCTCGTCGCGCACCGCCTGGTGGGTGTTGAGGTTGCGCGGCCACAGGTCGAAGAGGTCCTTGTCGTAGTACGGGGGTGTGGCGCCGTACTCGTGCAGGTCGTACACGAGGTCGGGGCGCTGGTCGCGGATGAGCGCGGCAAGTGCCCGGCCTTCGGCGGTGCGCAGGGCGAGGTGGTCGCGGTTGATGTCGACGCCGTCGCTGTTGCCGCGCGTGTCGGCGGCCCGGCCGTCGGGGTTGGCCGTGGGCACCACGAGGACCGTGGTCCGGTCCAGGAAGCGCCGGGTGCGGCTGTCGCGGGCGTACGCGAGATCGCGGATCGTGGTCAGGCAGGCTTCCCGGCCGGAGGGTTCGTCCCCGTGCTGGCTGCAGACGAGCAGCACCTTGCTGGGTGCCGGACGGGTGCCGATCCGGACGAGCCGGAGCGGGCGGTCCTGCTTGGTGGTGCCGATGCGTGTCACCGAGACGCGGCTGCTCGACCGGTCGACCGCCTCGAGGAAGTCCTGTTCCTCGGGCTGGGTCGTCCAGCGCGCGCCCTGGGACTGTTCGAAGCCGGTGCGCGGCGGGGATTCGGTGGTGGCCCGGGCCGGGACGGCGGCAAGGGACGCGGCGAGGGCCGCCGCTGCCAGGGTGAGTGCGCGGACGCGGATCACTGGCTTCCTCCCTCCGGGACGCGGTGGGAGGTGCGCGGCACCCGTACGCCGTCCAGGAAGCCGGCGTCGGGCCTGGTGAACGCCGCACCCTCGGTGGCCCGGGCGAAGGCGGCGGCTCCGCCGACGAACGGCACACGCGCCGTGGTGCGGGACAGGTCGAGTTCGAGCCGGGGCCGGTCCGCGGGAGGGTCGATGAGGCCCTTGTCGGTGCCCGCGACGATCAGTGCCAGGCGGTGCCCCTTGGGCACGACGTGGTCGGTCGCCGCCAGGTCGATGGTGATCGTGTACCGCTTGCCCGGGGTGAGCGGGGAACCCTTCAGGTCCGACGCGTGGTTGCCGAGGTCGGCCCAGCCTCGGCTGACGACCGTGTGGTCGACGTCGGCGGTCCTGGCCTTCGTCTCCTTGAAGCAGGCGTTGTCGCCGGTGGTGCTCGCGCCCCAGCAGGTCCGGTCGGTGAGGGTGGTGATCCCTTCACCGTCGTCGGCGTAGTCGCGGATGGTGCCGGGGCCGGCGTCCACGAGGACGGCGGAGAGATGGGCCGTCGGCGTGGAGGGCGTCGCGGTGACGGTGACCTCGGAGGAGCCGGACAGGCGAAGGGCGCGCCCGAGCGGCGGGGTGACGAAACCGGCCTTCCCCGGTGTGGGCTTGTCTAGCTGCCCGGCCCAGTCGGTCTCGCTCAGGTCCGGGTCGTCGGTGAAGGTCTCGGTGCCGTGGCCGCGGTGCAGGCCGAGGGTGCCGACGCCGGCCGCCTTGCCTCGGTCGGGGCGCAGGGTGGCGGCCCGGGTGCCGTTCGGCGGCCAGACCCTGGAGGTCGTCCACCGGTCGGGGTGCCGTTCGATGTCGGCCATCGGCTCACGGTCGATGCCGTTGTCGTAGCCCATGAGTTCGTGGTCGAACCAGCGGTGCAGCGTGTCGACCCAGGCGGCGCGGCGGAAGTCGAAGGGGTCGACGTGGCCGGTCTGGGAGAGCCAGATCTTGCGCTCGACGCCGTTCTCGGCGAGGGCGTCCCACCACTGGCCGACGTGCTTCATACGGACGTTGAGGTCCTGCATGCCGTGGACCAGGAAGACGCTGGCCTTGACCTTCCGCGCGGCCCTGACGTAGTCGCGTTCGCTCCACAGCGCGGTCCAGTCACCGGTGCGCGGGGCCCCGTCGACGAGCCTGCGCTGCACGGCGCCGCACTTGGCGCGGGCAGCGGGGCTGTTGACGAAGTCGGACAGCCATTCGGGGCCGGAGTCGTACAGCGGGGCACCCTGCTGGAAGTAGTAGTCGTACCAGGAGGAGATGGCGCTGATCGGGACGATGGTCTTCAGGCCTTCGACGCCGGTCGCGGCGACGCCGTTCGCGATGGTGCCGTCCCAGCTCTTGCCGATCATGCCGGTCCTGCCGTTGGTCCAGCCGGCCTTGACGCGGGTGGTGCCGGTGCGGGTGGTGTAGGCCTTGGCGCGGCCGTTCAGCCAGTCGACGACGGCCTTCGCGGACCGGACGTCGGAGCGGCCGCCGACGTCGACGCAGCCGTCCGAGCGGTTGGTTCCGGCCAGGTCGACGCCGATGACGGCGTAGCCGCGGGGCACGAAGTAGTTGTCGTAGAACAGCGGCATCCGTACGACGTCGCCGTTCGCGTCGTACGTCTTCTTCTGGCTCTCGTTGCCGCGCCCGCAGCAGGAGTAGTACGGGCTGGCGTCCATGATGACGGGGACCTTGCGGCCCTGCCGGGCGGGTTCGCGGGGGCGGACGATGTCGACGGCGACCCGGTCGGCCTTTCCGTCGCCGTCGCCGTCGAGTCCGGTGTCCACCCAGACGGCCTCGCGGATGGCGTTCTCGTAGGAGTGGACGGGCCGGCTGCCGTGGGGGGCGGCGTGTGCCGCGGCCGGGGTGAGCAGCGTGGCCAGCAGGGCGGCCGCGGCCGCCGTCGCGAGCGGTCTCCAGGTCGTGAAGCGCGTGCGTTTCGGCATGGCCGGACGCTACCTCGGTCAACTCCTGTTCAGAAGACGGCACCTGACGGACCGGCGTGTCCGGCGGTGGTCGCCGGCGGGCAGGGGTCTCATGTCGGCCGGATGGCGATCGTGTGACACCAGGGGCCATGGACATGACCGGTGCCGCAACGGGTCAATAGGCTCCGGAAAGACTTCGGGACCCTACCGACTTGGAGTGTTGCGTGCACCGCAGAATCATCGCGCCGGGAGCCCTGGCGGCGGCCGTTCTCCTGCTGGCGATCCCGGCATCTGCCGCCTCCTACTCCCCCGGCGCGCCGGGCATCGGCGACCCCTACTACCCGGCCTACGGCAACGGCGGATACGACGTCTCCCACTACGACCTCCGCCTGAAGTACCAGCCGGCCACGGACGAGCTGGAGGGCACGGCGACGCTCGTGGCCCGCACCACGCAGGACCTGTCGCGCTTCGATCTGGACTTCCTGCTCGACGTCGGCGAGGTGCGCGTCAACGGCGTGAAGGCCTCGTTCCGGGCGTCGGGCGAGCACGAACTGGAGATCACGCCGAAGACACCTCTGGCCAAGGGCACGCCCGTCACCGTGGTCGTGCGCTACCGCGGGGTGCCGTCCTCGAAGAAGGCGTACGGCTTCACCAGCTGGCACCGCACGCCGGACGGCGGGGTCGCGGCGAACGAGCCCGAGGCGGCGGCCTGGTGGTTCCCGGGCAACGACCACCCGCTCGACAAGGCCACCTACGACGTGTCCGTGCTGGTCCCGGACGGCACCCAGGCCATCTCCAACGGCAGCCTCCAGTCGACGAGTTCACGGCTCGGCTGGACCCGCTGGAACTGGCGCTCCGACAAGCCGCAGGCCACGTATCTCGCCACCCTCGCGGTCGGGAGGTTCGACATCACGACCGGCACGACCGAGAGCGGCGTCCCGGTCCTCAACGCGTACAGCAAGGACCTCGGCGCGAACGACGGCGCGGCCAGGGCGAGCCTGGAGAGAACCGGGGAGATCGCGGACTGGCTGGCCGGCTACTTCGGGCCGTACCCCTACAACGCGCTCGGCGGATACGTGCCGAACACGACCACCGGGTACGCCCTGGAGACCCAGACCCGGCCGTACTACAGCCCGCGGCAGTTCACGGGCGGGTCGAACGTGTCCCTCGTCGTCCACGAGCTGGCACACCAGTGGTACGGCGACGTGGTGTCGCTCAAGCGCTGGCAGGACATCTGGATCAACGAGGGCTTCGCCCGGTACGCGCAGTGGCTGTGGTCCGAGCACGAGGGCGAGGGGACGGCGCAGGAACTCGCCGACCACGTCTACGCCTCGCACCCGGCGGACGACCCGTTCTGGACGGTGAAGCCCGGCGACCCCGGTCCTGACAACCAGTTCGACATCGCGGTCTACGACCGGGGCGCGCTGGCCGTGCAGGCACTGCGCAACGAGATCGGCGACAAGGCGTTCTTCGCGATCCTCAAGGGCTGGCCGCGGAAGTACGCCCACGGCAACGCCTCGGTCGCCGACTTCCAGCGGTACGCCGAGGAGCTCTCCGGCAAGCCTCTGGCCGCGCTGTTCGACACCTGGCTGTTCCAGCCGTCCAAGCCGACGGCACCGGCGGCCCGGACCGCGTCCGTCGGGACGGCCGGCGGGGCGGTGGCGCAGCCGAGGTCATGGCGGAAGATCGCGGCGACGAACGGCGTGCACGAGCACGCGGAGCGGGGCAGCGGGAGGCACCCGCACTGACGCGGCGGTGGCGTCACCCCCGGACCGGCCTGGCCCCGGGCTGACGCCACCCTGGGAGCGGCCCCGGCCCGTTACCTCGTGAGCCGCGACAGCTCCTGGTCGGCCGTCTGCGAGACCCGGCGGCGGACGCCGAACCAGCCCGCGACCAGCATGACCGCGATGAGCGGCACGAGCAGCAGCGTCTTGCGGCCGACCTCGGGGTCGTTCCACATCATGCCGAGGCAGGCCAGCAGGAAGGCGATCGTGGCGATCTCCGTGACCGGGCTGAGGGGGAGGCGGAAGGAGGGCCGGGCGACCTGGCCCTCCTTGGCGCGGCGGACGAAGACCAGGTGGCAGATCATGATGATCACCCACGTGCTGACGATGCCGAGCGAGGCCACGTTCAGCACGATCTCGAAGGCCTGGGCCGGCACGAGGAAGTTCAGGCCGACGCCGAGCACGCACACCGCGCAGGTGAGCAGGATGCCGCCGTAGGGGACCTGGCTGCGGTTCATGAGCGCGGTGAACTTCGGCGCCGAGCCGGCCATCGCCATGGAGCGCAGGATGCGGCCCGTGGAGTACAGGCCGGAGTTCAGCGAGGACATCGCGGCGGTCAGGACGACCAGGTTCATCACGTCGCCCGCCGCCGGGACGCCGATCTTCGACAGGACCGTGACGAAGGGGCTCTGGTCGGCGGAGTAGACGGAGCCGGGCAGGAGCAGGGCCAGCAGGACGACGGAACCGACGTAGAAGAGGCCGACCCGCCACATGATCGAGTTCACCGCGCGCGGGACGACCTTCTCCGGCTCCGCGGTCTCACCCGCGGCGACTCCGACCAGTTCCAGGGCGGCATACGCGAAGATCACGCCCTGCATGACCAGGACGACGGGCATCATGCCGTGCGGGAAGGCGCCGCCGTTGTCGGTGATCACGCCCAGGCCCGGGGTCTGCCCGCCCACCTCGGACCGCGTCGCGAGCAGGAAGACGCCGATGAGCATGAAGCCGACGAGCGTCGCGACCTTGATGATCGAGAACCAGAACTCCATCTCGCCGAAGATCTTCACCGAGATCAGGTTCACGGCCAGCACGACCGCCAGGGCGGCCAGCGCCAGGACCCACTGCGGGATGTCGGTGAACAGGCTCCAGTAGTGGGTGTAGAGCGCGATCGCGGTGATGTCGGCGATGCCGGTGGTCGACCAGTTCAGGAAGTACATCCAGCCGGCGACATAGGCGCCCTTCTCGCCGAGGAACTCACGCGCGTACGACACGAAGGAGCCCGAGGAGGGGCGGTAGAGCACGAGTTCGCCGAGGGCCCTCACCACGAAGAAGGCGAAGATGCCGCACACCAGGTACGCGATCGCCAGGGCCGGGCCCGCGCTGTGGAGTCGGCCGCCGGCACCCAGGAAGAGTCCGGTGCCGATCGCGCCGCCGATGGCGATCATGTTGACGTGGC
Source organism: Streptomyces djakartensis (assembly GCF_014651075.1). Lineage (GTDB taxonomy): Bacteria > Actinomycetota > Actinomycetes > Streptomycetales > Streptomycetaceae > Streptomyces > Streptomyces djakartensis. The sequence goes on from NZ_BMWE01000002.1 coordinate 433,750, forward strand.
GGGGCTTGAGGTCCTTGCTGTAGCCGGCGTCGCCCGCGTCCGCGGGCACCTGGGCCGCGTCGCTCGGGGATGCGGCTGTTGCCGTGTTCACGGCGTCCTTGCTCACGGGTGGATCCACTCTCTGGTGCGCCCGAGCGGGTCGCGCTCGGCTGTCCGGACATGCATGGGGTCCGTGCCCGCTGTAAAGGCACAGACCAAGGGGCCGCCTTCCCCCGCCCTACGCGGCTCACGCGGTGGCGTATGTCACAGAACGCTGCTTCTCACACCGCCGTCACGGTGATCTCCGGAGGTTTCACAGCGCTGGTGAGACAGCGATACTGCTGAACATGACGACCGACACCGAGGAGCCGACCCTCACGATCGACGAACTGGCCGCACGGGCCGGTGTCACGGTGCGCACGGTCCGCTTCTACGGCACGAAGGGGCTGCTGCCGCCGCCGGTGCTCGGTCCCCGGCGCGTGGGCCGGTACGGACCGGAGCATCTGGCCCGGCTGGCGCTGATCGAGGAGCTGCGGCACCAGGGCATGACGCTGGCGGGCATCGAACGCTATCTGCGGCAGCTGCCGCCGGACCTGAGCGCGCACGATCTCGCCGTCCACCGGGCGGTGGTGGCGTCCTGGGCGCCGGAGGCCGTGCAGACGGTCACCCGGGAGGAGCTGCGGCGGCGCGCCGGGCGGCCGCTCGGCGAGGAGGACGTGGAGCGGCTCGTCGCGATGGGCGTGGTCCGGAGGGCGGACGGCGGGTTCCAGGCCGACCTCGGTCTTCTCCGGTTGGGCGTCGGGCTGCTGGACGTGCCCCTCTCACCGGAGGCGATCTTCGCGGCGCGCAAGGTTCTCCTCGAACACTCGCGCGCCGCGGCCCGTGAACTCTCCCGGCTCTTCCGCGGCGAGGTCGCCGAGCGTGACGCGCGTGACGTGCGGTCCCTGTCGGCGCACATGCACCCGCTGGTGGTGCAGGCGCTCCTCACGGCCTTCCAGCGGTCGCTGAAGGAAGAGCTGGGCGAGTGGCTGGCCGGATCAGCCCCGGACTGAGTCGCTGAACCGCTCCCCCCGCTGCGCCTTCTCCACCAGCAGGGCGGGCGGGGTGAACCGCTCCCCGTAGCGCTCGGCGAGTTCCCGCGCACGGGCCACGAATCCGGGCAGGCCGCCCTCGTACCCGTTGATGTACTGCAGCACGCCGCCCGTCCAGCCCGGGAAGCCGATGCCGAAGATCGAGCCGATGTTGGCGTCGGCGACGGAGGTCAGCACGCCCTCCTGAAGCAGCCGGACGGTGTCCAGCGCCTCGGAGAACAGCATGCGTTCGCGCATGTCGTCGAAGGGGATCCGGTGGCCTGGCTTGGTGAAGTGCTCGCGCAGTCCGGGCCAGAGGCCGGTGCGCCTGCCGTCCTCGTCGTAGTCGTAGAAGCCGGCTCCGCCGCTGCGGCCCGGACGGCCGAACTCGTCGACCATGCGGTCGATGACGGCCTCGGCGGGATGCGCGACCCAGGTGCCGCCGTCCTCCTCCACGGCCCGCTTGGTCTCGGCCCGGATCCTGCGGGGCAGGGTCAGTGTCAGTTCGTCCATCAGTGACAGCACCTTGGCCGGGTAGCCGGCCTGCGCCGCGGCCTGTTCGACCGACGCGGGCTCGATGCCCTCGCCGACCATGGCGACGCCCTCGTTGATGAAGTGCCCGATGACCCGGGAGGTGAAGAAGCCGCGCGAGTCGCCCACGACGATCGGGGTCTTGTTGATCTGCCGGACCAGGTCGAAGGCGCGGGCCAGTGCCTCCTCCCCCGTGCGCTCGCCCTTGATGATCTCGACCAGCGGCATCTTGTCGACCGGTGAGAAGAAGTGCAGGCCGATGAAGTCGCTCTGGCGCTCCACTCCCTCGGCGAGAGTGGTGATGGGGAGGGTGGAGGTGTTGGAGCAGAGCAGCGCGTCGGGCGCCACGACGTTCTGGATCTCCTGGAACACCTTGTGCTTGAGGGAGGTGTCCTCGAAGACGGCCTCGATCACGGCGTCGCAGCCCGCCAGGTCCCGCGCCTCGGCGGTGGGGGTGATGCGCGCGAGCAGCGCGTCGGCCTTCTCCCGGGTCGTACGGCCCTTGGCGACGGCCTTGGCGCACAGCTTCTCGGAGTAGCCCTTGCCCTTGACGGCCGCTTCCAGGGAGACGTCCTTCAGGACGACCTCGATGCCGGCGCGGGCACAGGAGTAGGCGATGCCCGCGCCCATCATCCCGGCACCGAGGACGGCGGCCTTGCGGACCGTGCGCGGCTCGACGCCCTTCGGGCGGTTCGCGCCGGAGTTGACGGCCTGGAGGTCGAAGAAGAAGGCCTGGATCATGTTCTTCGACGTCTGCCCGGCCGCGAGCTCCACGAAGTAGCGGGCCTCGATGACCTGGGCGGTCTCGAAGTCGACCTGGGCGCCCTCGACGGCGGCGGCGAGGATGCTGCGCGGGGCCGGGTAGGGGGCGCCGCCCGTCTGCTTGCGCAGGGTGGCCGGGAAGGCGGGCAGGTTCGCGGCGAACTTCGGGTTGGCCGGCGTGCCGCCCGGGATCCGGTAGCCCGGCTTGTCCCAGGGCTGCTGGGACTCGGGGTTGGCGTCGATGAAGGCCCGGGCCTTGGCGAGCATGTCCTCCCGGCTGTCGGCCACCTCGTCGACGAGGCCGTTCTCCAGGGCGCGGCGCGGGCTGTACTGGGTGCCCTGGAGGAGCACCTTCAGCAGGGCGTCGGCGATGCCCAGCAGGCGGACGGTGCGGACGACGCCGCCGCCTCCGGGGAGCAGACCGAGGGTGACCTCGGGGCAGCCGATCTTCGAGCCGGGCGTGTCGAGGGCGACGCGGTGGTGGCAGGCCAGGGCGATCTCGTAACCGCCGCCCAGGGCCGAGCCGCCCAGGGCGGCGACGACGGGCTTGCCCAGGGTCTCGATGCGGCGCAGGTTCCGCTTGACCGCCATGCCGCCGTCGAAGAGTTCCTGGGCCGTCTCGGGCGTGACCCGGATGAGGTCGCGCAGGTCGCCGCCGGCGAAGAAGGTCTTCTTGGCGGACGTGATGATGACGCCCCGGATGGAGTCCTGCTCCGCCTCCAGGCGGTCGGTGACGGCGGCGAGGGAGTCGCGGAACGCCTGGTTCATGGTGTTCGCGGACTGGTTCGGGTCGTCGATGACGAGGGTGACGAGGCCGGTGCGGTCCTGCTCCCAGCGGATGGTGGTGGGCTCAAGTCTCATGTGGAGGTGCTCCGTGTGATCCGTCGGGAGGGGGTCAGATGCGCTCGACGATGGTGGCGACGCCCATGCCGCCGCCGACGCACAGCGTGGCGAGGCCGTAGCGCTTGTCCTGGCGCTCGAGTTCGTCGACGAGGGTGCCGAGGATCATCGCGCCGGTGGCGCCGAGGGGGTGGCCGAGCGCGATCGCGCCGCCGTTGACGTTGACCTTGTCCAGGGACAGGTTCATGTCCTTCACGAAGCGCAGCACGACCGCCGCGAACGCCTCGTTGATCTCGACGAGGTCGATGTCGTCGATGGTGAGTCCGGCCTTGGCGAGGGCCTTGCGGGTGGCGGGTGCGGGGCCGGTGAGCATGATGGTGGGTTCGGAGCCGGACACGGCCGCGGAGACGATCCGCGCGCGGGGCGTGAGGCCGTGGCGCTCGCCGACCTCCCTGGATCCGATCGCGACGAGCGAGGCGCCGTCCACGATGCCGGAGGAGTTGCCCGCGTGGTGGACGTGGTCGATCTTCTCCACCCAGTGGTACTGCTGGAGCGCCACCGCGTCGAAGCCGCCGAGTTCGCCGATGTCCGCGAAGGACGGCTTCAGCTTCGCGAGGGAGTCGGCGGTGGTGCCGGGGCGCATGTGCTCGTCGTGGTCGAGGACGACGAGGCCGCTGCGGTCCCTCACCGGCACGACGGACTTCTCGAAGCGCCCCTCCTTCCAGGCGGTGGCGGCCCGTTCCTGGGAGAGGGCCGCGTACTCGTCGACGTCCCGCCGGGAGAAGCCCTCGATGGTGGCGATCAGGTCGGCGCCGATGCCCTGCGGCACGAAGTTGACCTGGAGGTTGGTCATCGGGTCGTTGAACCAGGCGCCGCCGTCGGAGGCCATGGGAACCCGGGACATCGACTCGACGCCGCCCGCGAGGACGAGGTCCTCCCAGCCGGAACGCACCTTGGCCGCGGCCAGGTTGACGGCCTCCAGGCCCGAGGCACAGAAGCGGTTCTCCTGCACACCGGCGACCGTGTCGGGCAGGCCCGCGGCGATGGCGGCGATCCGGGCGATGTCGGAGCCCTGGTCGCCGACCGGGCCGACGACGCCGAGCACGATGTCGTCGACGGCGGCCGGGTCGAGGCCGGGGAAGCGGGCACGGATCTCGTGGATGAGTCCGACGACCAGGTCGATGGGCTTGGTGCCGTGCAGGGCGCCGCCGGCCTTGCCGCGTCCGCGCGGAGTGCGGATCGCGTCGTACACGTACGCTTCGGTGCTCACGAGGAGGCCTTTCGCTGAGGGTGTCGGGACGACGGGAGAAGCCCGGGGACGTCCCAGTCCCGGGCGACCTCCGCGGTGTCGGCGCCCGGAACGGCCGGGCCGGTTCGGACGGAGGCCGGGGTCGCGGAGAAACGGGGGGCCGGGGCGGGCTGGATGATGCCGCCGTGGTCGGTGAAGGTGCCGCGGGCGGCCAGGTGCGGGTGGTGCGGGGCCTCGCGCAGCGACAGCACGGGCGCCACGCAGGCGTCGGAGCCGTCGAAGACAGCCGTCCACTCGTCCCGCGTACGGGTCTTGAAGCGGGCCGCGATCTGTTCGCGCAGTTCACCCCAACGAGTGACGTCCTTGCGGGCCGCCGCCTGGTCCTGGATGCCGAGGACGGCGAGGAACTCCGCGTAGAAGCGCGGCTCCAGCGCGCCGACGGCCATGTGCCCGCCGTCGGCCGTCTCATAGGTCCCGTAGTACGGGCAGCCGCCGTCCAGGAGGTTCGCGCCGCGCCGGTCCTGCCAGCCGCCGGCGGCGAGCATGCCGTGGATCATCGTGGCGAGGTGGGCGGTGCCGTCGACGATGGCGGCGTCGACGACCTGTCCGGTGCCCGTCGCGCGCGCGTGGTGCAGGGCGGCGAGGACGCCGACGACGAGGTAGAGGGAGCCGCCAGCGTAGTCGCCGAGCAGGTTGGCGGGGACCGCCGGCGGCTGGTCAGGGCGGCCGATCATGCCGAGGGTGCCGGTGGGGGCGATGTAGGCGATGTCGTGCCCGGCGCGCTGGGCGAGCGGTCCGTCCTGGCCCCAGCCGGTCATCCGGCCGTAGACGAGCCGGGGATTGCGGGCGTGGCAGGCCTCGGGGCCGACGCCGAGGCGCTCGGCGACGCCGGGGCGGTAGCCCTCGACCAGGATGTCGGCGCGCGCGGCCAGGTCGAGAACCCGGTCGGGGCCGTCCGGGGACTTCAGGTCGACGACCACCGAGCGCTTGTTGCGGTTGGTGACGTCGTACGCCGGGTCGATCGCCAGCCCGGGCCCGTCCGGACGGTCCACCCGTACGACGTCGGCCCCGAGGTCGGCGAGCAGCATGGCGGCGAACGGGCCGGGCCCGATCCCGGCCAGCTCGACGACCCGCACTCCGGTGAGCGGTCCGCACGCCGGCGTCGTTGCCGTGGTCATCGAACCCCCAGTGCCGTGACACAAACGATGTAACACCAGTGATGCTAAGAACACGTTCCACTCGGCACAAGACCCGAACGAGCAAGCGCTTAGTGATCTGCCGGACGGGGTCAGACCGCGTCCAGTACCGTCGTTCCTCCGGGCTCCTCCGGGCTCCTCGTCGGGCTGCGCACTCCTCACGCTAGCCTCGGCCACCGACAGCGGCACGGGCTGCGCGACCTAGGGGTGTCATGAGCATGCAAAACAGGGACCGTCCGTACGACATCGTGCTCTTCGGAGCCACCAGTTTCGCCGGAGCGCTCACCGCGGAGTATCTGGCCGGCCACGCGCCCGAGGGACTGCGCTGGGCGATCGCGGGCCGCAGCGCCGAGAAGCTGGAGCGGCTGCGGGACCGGCTGCCCGGCGGTGCGGGAGTGGGAGTGCTGCGGGCGGACGTCTGCGACCCGGCCTCGGTGCGCGCGCTCGCCGACAGCGCGCGGGTGGTGGCCACGACGGTCGGCCCGTACGTGACGTACGGCGAGGAACTCGTGGCCGCCTGCGCCGATGCCGGGACCGACTACCTCGACCTCGCTGGCGAGCCGGAGTTCGTGGACCTGATGTACGTGCGGCACGACGCACGCGCGCGTGAGACCGGGGCCCGGCTGGTGCACGCCGCCGGATTCGACTCGATCCCGTACGACCTGGGCGTGTACTTCACCGTGCGGCAGCTGCCGGAGGACGTGCCGCTCACCGTGGACGGCTTCGTGACCGCCGACGCGGCCTTCTCCGGCGGCACCTTCGGCTCGGCCCTGAACCAGTTCGCGCGGCTGCGGGAGATGGCGGCGGCCGCGCGGGACCGGCGGCGGCACGAGCCGCGGCTGGTCGGCCGGCGCGTCTCGGCGGCGCTGGGTGCGCCCCGGTTCGCCAAGGAGGTCGGCGCGTGGGCGCTGCCGATGCCGACCATCGACCCGCAGATCGTGCGGCGGTCGGCGTCGGCCCTCGGCCGCTACGGGCCCGACTTCCGCTACCGGCAGTACGCGGCCGTCCGGCGCCTGCCCGTCGCCGTGGGCGGGGTCGCGGCCGTGGGCGCCGTGGCCGCCGCGGCCCAGCTGCCGTCCGCGCGGCGCTGGTTGTCAGGCCGCCTCAGGCCCGGGGACGGGCCGAGCCCCGAGAAGCGGGCGAAGAGCTGGTTCTCGCTGCGCTTCGTGGGCGAGGGCGGTGGCCGGCGCGTGCTCACGGAGGTCTCCGGCGGAGATCCCGGGTACGGCGAGACGGCGAAGATGCTCGCCGAGTCGGCGCTCTGCCTCGCCTTCGACGATCTGCCGAGAACGGCGGGTCAGGTCACCACGGCGGCGGCCATGGGGGACGCGCTGATCGAACGGCTGCGCGCGGCGGGCATCCGCTTCCGCGTCGCGTCCACGCGCTGAGGCCGGGTGCGGCCCAGGGCTCGCGCGGGGGCGATCAGACACTGTCGCTTCTCGGCCCTGATCCGCCGGACAGCACACCTAGAGCGGCCACTCGGCGATGGTGTAGATCATCCCGGCGATCCAGCCGATACCCGCCAGCACGGCGAGGATCAGCCCGATGGTGACGGCCCGCTCGACGGTCTGGGTCGGGTGGGCAACAGGCTTGGGTGCGCGGTGGGTTGTCATGCGCCCCAGCCTGCCGACCGGGGTGGTGGCCGGGCATCCGTACGGGTACTCAGAGCCGGTACTCAGGTGATCAGCCGGAGCGGGTCCGCCGCAGCGCCTCACGGCAGAGCGCGTCGGCTCTGCGGGTGGTCTCCGGGAGGCGGTACTCGGGGGTGAGCGCCAGGGTGTGGGCACAGGCGACGGGCAGGGACACGCGGTGCCCGACGGAGACGAAGACCGGCTTGACACCGTCGCGTGTGCGCAGGGCGCGGCCGACCTCCTCGGTGCCGGCGAGCAGCGCCGAAGTGCTCCCGCGCGGGGTGGCCGGGTCGTCGTGGGCGAAGGTGAACGGGTTCTTCGCGACGCCGATCGTGGGCAGGCCCGTCAGTACGCCGAGGTGGCTGGCGAGGCCGAAGCGGCGAGGATGGGCGAGGCCGTAGCCGTCGCAGACCACAAGGCCGGGCGGGCACGGCAGGGCGTCGAGGGCGGCGAGGACCGTGGGGATCTCGCGGAAGGCGAGCAGCCCTGGCACGTAGGGGAAGGAGACCCGGCCCACCGCCGTGGCCTCGGCGACGAGGGAGAGACTCGACGCGTCCAGGACGACCGCCGCCGCGGCGACCACGTCCCGTTCGTCGTCGTAGGCGACGTCGACCCCCGTCACGTGTCCCGTCCCGGGCGGTGGCCCCGGTTCGTCGAGGATCACGTGCTCACGCAGTTCGTCCTGTACGGCACGGGCCTGCTCCTCGGTCGAGGGCCAGCCGTCGGGGACGGGTACGGTCGTCGTCATGGTGGCCCGAGCCTACGGGGTGCGCGAAAGCCGGCGGGACCGACAAGTCCCGCCGGCCTCGTCAGGCATGCGCCTCACTTGCCCAGTGCGCGCTGCAGCTGGCTCTTGTTCATGCTGGAACGGCCCTCTACGCCCTTGCGCTTGGCCTCCTGGTACAGCTGGTCGTAGGTGGGGCCCTGGGAGCCCTGCCCCGACCGCTGCCCGCCGCGCTTGCCGGACGACATGTCCTTCGTGGAGGTGCGGCTGGCCGTCTTCGACTCGCCGGAGCGGGCGCGTTCCTTGTTCACCGTCCGTGCGGCGATCTCCTTGGCGCGGCCGGTGCTCTCGCCCCGGTCCTTCGCGCTCTCCTTGATGTGTTCGTACTGACGCTCCCGCTTGGAGCTCGAACCGCGTGGCATTCTCGCTCACTTCCTTTCACGTCCGGTGAACGAGTACCCACACTGCCGACCCTCACCGCATACCGCTCGCTCAGTGCTCCAGGCGGGCCACCCGCCCCCGCCCGGCGATGGCCCAGCAGCCGTGCTCCGGGGCGCAGTCGACGGGCTCGCAGGAGCTCGTGCCGACGCTGCCCCAGGTGCGACGCAGCCGGGCGGCGCCGGAGCGGTAGGCGGGCGGGGGCCCGGCGGCGACGCGCCAGGTTCCTTCGGCCGTCGCCGGTGCGCGTGGCGGCCCGCGGCGGCGGCAGGCCGGTGCCCGGCGCCGCGGAAAGGGAGGGCGAAGGAGCCGCGGGCCGGGTCGCTCGCCGGGAGGGGTGTGCCGGTGGCCGTCCGGGGGGCCGATCGCCGGAGCGCGGCACCCGCGCACGTGCGGCCGCCGGTGGCGAGCCGGGCGTGCTTCGGCCCGGAGGTGACCAGGCGCCGACCGCTCGCCGCGCATCCGCCCCTCGCCCCGCCGCGCGGCCGGCAGCACTTCCAGGTGCTTCTGCCGCCACCGAGCACACCCGGGCACACCGCGGGCGCGGCTCGGTGTCCGGCGCATCGGCCCCGCTCATGGCCGTGGGCGCGGCAGAGGCCGGACCGCAAGGGTGTCACCCCTCTCGGGGTGGCGCGTCACCGCACCGGGGTCCGTGGTCGAAAAAAATCCACGAATCCGCGCACCCGGTGAACATTCCGTGCCCGCATCCGTATCTCAGAGAGGTTCCGACGCGGGAAGCCCCCAGCGGCTCCGCAAGATGCTCTGAGAGGCCTGATGAGACGCAACACGCGGAAGAGATCGAGAACCACCCGCCGGGTGGTGGGCGCGGTGGCAGCGCTGACCGTGGGAGCCGGCGGACTGGTCGCGGCCAACATCTACGCCTCGGCCGGCGAGCCCAGCGCGCCGAGCGGAGCCCAGAACCAGGCCAAGGCCGCCTCCTCGACCATCGACTGTCCCGACGTGGGCCAGAAGCTGACAGCCGTTCCGGCGCAGGCCCGCGCCCAGGTCGACAAGGAACTGGCGCTCCTCGACAAGCAGGTGGCCGAGGCCTACCAGCGCCTGGCCTCCTCCCAGCGGGCGATCCAGCAGGATCCCGGGTTCGCCCAGAACGCGATCGTCAGTCCGCTGAAGGACAAGCGGAAGGCGACGATCGACCGGATCGCCATCGCCATCGGCCGGGTCGCCGCCAAGCCGCAGGGACTCGACACCCTGGCGGCCTGCACGCTGCGCGCCACCGGCAACCAGACCAACGCCGGTCAGGCCGGCAACGGCCCCGTCTCGGCCGACTTCGTGGACATCACCAAGGTACGTCCGAACGTGCGCGTCCCGCGCAAGACGGCGACGGCCTCCACCGGCGTCTTCACCACCAAGTGCGGTGTCAACGCCAACAAGCTGTACAACTCCGACAACGTCATCGTCGCGCCCGGCGTCACCAATGGCGCCCACCACATGCACGACTACGTCGGCAACCAGGCCAACACCGCCTTCGCCAGCGACCAGACCCTGGCGGCCGGCAAGACCAGCTGCCGCAACCAGGGCGACAAGTCGACCTACTACTGGCCGGTGCTGCGGTTGCGTGACGGCACCAAGGAGTTCGACGCGGACAAGCTGGGCGGCGGCGCCGAGGGCAACACCGGCCGGATCCTGACCGCCAAGGCGGCCACGTTGAACTTCGTGGGCAGCCCGCGCGGCAAGGTCGCGGCGATGCCGAAGTTCCTGCGCGTCATCACCGGTGACGCCAAGGCGTTCACCAACGGCACGGCCAACGCCAACGCCTCCTGGAGCTGCACCGGCTTCGAGAACAAGGTGCAGCTGAAGGACAAGTACCCGCTCTGCCCGTCCGGCAGCGACGTGGTGCGCACCTTCAAGTTCCAGAGCTGCTGGGACGGCCGGAACGCCGACAGTGCCAACCACCGCACGCACGTGGCCTTCGCCGACGCGAGCGGCCGGTGCCCGAGCGGCTTCAAGGCCATCCCGCAGCTGGTGCAGCGCCTGGTGTACGACGTGGACGCGCCGAGCCTCAAGGACAACGGCAAGACCCGTCCGTTCTTCGCCCTGGACGGCTTCCCCGAGCAGGCGCACAAGCCCGTCACCGACCACGGGGACTTCATCAACGTGTTCAACGCACAGCTGATGAACAAGATGGTGCAGTGCATCAACACCGGACGCAGGTGCAGCTGACCTGACGGACCGAGGGGCGGGCGGCGTACGGCCGTCGCCCGCCCCGCTTCACTTGAGTCCCGCGCTGCCGCTCCCAGCGCTGGGCGACGTCGGCATCCGCCCGGTGGGCGCACGGCCGGACAACCCCTCCCGTCAGCACCAGGCACGCGAGGAGAGCCACGTCACTCCCGTGCATGAACGCGGTGACAGAGGTCACTCGCAGTTCGTGTGCACGGATTGGCTCATTCCGTCGTCTCTTCCAGTGCCCCGGTGTCATACGCCCGGAAGTCCGTCCAGCCGTCGCAAGGGAGCAAGGCGTTGTCCATCGTCATCGAGCAGCCCGTGGAGGCCCGCCTCGTCGCCGCCGCGCCGCGTATGCCGAGCATTCCCGCGACGCTGCACTACGACCGACGTGACCCGTTCGCCGTCCGCATGACCTTCCCCGCCCCGGCGACGCTGGAGGGTGTCGACGTCTGCTGGACCTTCTCGCGCGAGCTGCTCTCGGCGGGCCTGCAGGGCGCCGAGGGCCACGGCGACGTGCGGGTGCGGCCGTACGGGTACGACCGCACGGTGCTGGAGTTCCACGCCCCCGAGGGCACCGCCGTCGTGCACATCCGCTCCAGCGAGGTGCGCCGGTTCCTGGAGGCGACGAGCGAGCTGGTGCCGGTCGGACTGGAGCACCTCCAGCTCGACCTGGACCACGATCTGGCGGAACTGATGCGGGACGCGTGCTGAGCTGACCGGCCCCCACCGGCCGTGGAGGGACCGGCCGGTGGGTCCGCCGTTAATTCGTTGACAGGCTCAGCGCCCCCTTCTACGGTTGCACCGGTCCTGTTGCCGTCGATTGGAGAGGGACGTTGCTCGTCTGAGGTCCTGAGACACCGCGTCACACCCATGAGGTGTGTGCGCCGCGTGCGACCTCGGCGTCCGAGCCGTCCTGCCGGTACAGGGCTTCTCTCATGCCCGTGACGTGCCCATGGAGCCTTTTCCTCTGGTCGCAGGTGTCTCGACACGCGTTTGCCCCTGATCGCAAGCAACCGCGAAAGAGGCCCGCATGCCTACTTCCGTCACTGTCACGTCCCTCGCCTTCACCTGGCCCGACGGCACCCCCGTCTTCGAGGGCCTCGACGCCGCCTTCGGCCCGGGGCGGACCGGCCTGGTCGGTGTCAACGGGTCAGGGAAGTCGACCCTGTTGAAGCTGATCGCCGGTGAGCTCGCACCGGTCGACGGCACCGTCCGCGTGGCCGGGGAGATCGGCTACCTCCCACAGAACGTCACGCTGGACACCACCCTGCGCGTCGACCAAGTACTCGACATCTCCGCGCAGCGGGCCGCACTGCACGCCATCGAGGCGGGCGACGTGTCCGAGGCGCACTTCGAGACCGTCGGCGACGACTGGGACGTGGAGGAGCGTGCCCTGGCCACCCTCGGCGAACTCGGCCTCGGCCACGTCGATGTGGACCGCGCCGTCGGCGAGGTGTCGGGCGGCGAGTCCGTGCTGCTGCGCCTGGCCGCGCTGCTGCTGCGCCGGCCCGACGTGCTGCTGCTGGACGAGCCGACCAACAACCTCGACCTGTACGCGCGCAGACGGCTGTACGCGGCCGTGCAGTCCTGGCCGGGCGTGATGGTCGTCGTCAGCCACGACCGTGAACTGCTGGAACTCGTCGACCAGATCGCCGACCTTCGCTCCGGGCGGATCACCTGGTACGGCGGCAACCACTCCGACTACGAGGAGGCCCTCGCGATCGAGCAGGAGGCGGCCGAGCGCACGGTGCGCGCCGCCGAGGCGGACTTCCGCAAGCAGAAACGCGAACTGGCCGACGCCCGGGTCAAGCTGGCCCGCCGCAAGCGCTACGGGCAGAAGATGTGGGACCAGAAGCGAGAGCCGAAGATCGTCATGGGGGCGCGCAAGCGCGCGGCGCAGGAGTCAGCGGGCAAGCACCGGATCATGCACGAGGCGAAGCTCGCCGAGGCCAAGGAGCGGCTGGACGACGCGGTCGAGGCGGTCCGGGACGACGACGAGATCCGGGTCGACCTGCCGTACACGGCCGTCCCACCGGGGCGTACCGTGCTCACCCTCCAGGACGTCGTGCTGCGCTACGGCGCCCGGGTGACGGGCGGCTTCGAGCTGCGCGGCCCCGAGCGGATCGCGCTGATCGGGCGCAACGGGGCGGGCAAGACGACGCTGCTGCGGACCATCGCCGGGCAGCTGGCACCGGAGTCGGGCGAGGTGACGGCGCACGTCCCGCTGCGGTTCCTGCCGCAGCGGCTCGACGTCCTCGACGGGGAGCGGAGCGTCGCCGAGAACGTGGCCCGGTTCGCGCCCGGCGCGACCGACAACCGGATCCGGGCGCGGCTGGCCCGCTTCCTGTTCCGGGGCGCGCGAGCCGACCAGAAGGCGGCGACGCTGTCCGGCGGCGAGCGCTTCCGGGCGGCGCTGGCCGCGCTGATGCTGGCCGAGCCCGCGCCGCAGCTGCTCATGCTCGACGAGCCGACCAACAATCTCGACATGGCGAGCGTGCGGCAGCTGACCACGGCCCTGGAGTCGTACGAGGGGGCGCTGATCGTGGCCAGTCACGACCTGCCGTTCCTGGAGTCGGTCGGCATCAGGCGCTGGCTGCTGCTGGAGGAGGGAGAACTGAGGGAAATCACGCCAGAGGCTGTCGGGTTTCCCGCCTAGCGTCGGCTGTATGACCGACCTCACGCACGATGTCATCACCCTGACCGGAGCCCGTGAGAACAACCTCAAGGACGTCACCCTGCGCATCCCGAAGGGCCGGCTGACCGTGTTCACCGGCGTTTCGGGGTCGGGGAAGTCGTCCGTCGTCTTCGACACGATCGCGGTGGAGTCGCAGCGCCAGCTGAACGAGACGTTCCCCTGGTTCGTCCGCAACCGGCTGCCCAAGTACGAGCGACCGCACGTGGACGGACTGGAGGACCTCTCCCCCGCGATCGTCGTCGACCAGCGGCCGGTCGGCGGCCACTCCCGGTCGACCGTGGGCACCATGACGGACGTCTACTCGGTGATCCGCGTGCTGTTCTCCCGGCACGGCACCCCGAGCGCCGGGCCGGCCACGGCGTACTCGTTCAACGACCCGTCGGGCATGTGCCCCGAGTGCGACGGCCTCGGCCGGACGGTGCGGCCCGACTGGGACCGCATCCTGGACCCGGACCGCTCCCTGGCCGGCGGGGCGGTCCGCTTCCCGCCGTTCGCCGCGGGCACCTGGCAGGGGCAGACGTACACCAACAGCGACGACCTGGACCCGGACAAGCCGGTGGAACGGTTCACCACCGCCGAGCGTGAGTTCCTGATGCGCGGGCGGCCCGGCAGCACGGTCACGGTGAAGGGCAGTGGCGGCACCTGGACCACGGAGTACGAGGGACTGGCCGACCGTTTCGAGCGGCTGTATCTCAAACGGGACCTGTCGGCCATGAGCCAGAAGACCCGCGACCTGGTCCGGGAGTTCCTGGTGGACGACGTCTGCCCGGCCTGCCGGGGGGCTCGCCTGAACGCGGCGGCGCTCGCCACCCGGATCGGCGGCCGGAACATCGCCGACTGCGCCCGTATGCAGGTCACGGACCTGATCGCGGTGCTGAGGGAGATCGACGACCCGGTGGCGGGGCCCGTCGCGGGGGCGGCGGTGGCCGCGCTGGAGCGCATCGAGGCGATCGGCCTCGGCTACCTCAGCCTCGACCGGGAGACGGCCACGCTCAGCGGCGGGGAGGGGCAGCGGCTGAAGACCGTGCGGCACCTGGGCTCCAGCCTGAGTGGGATGACGTACATCTTCGACGAGCCGAGCGTCGGCCTGCACCCGCGTGACGTGGGCCGCCTCGGCGACCTGCTGCTGCGGCTGCGCGACAAGGGCAACACCGTGCTGGTCGTCGAACACGACCCGGACGTCATCGCGCTGGCCGACCATGTGGTCGACATGGGGCCGGGGGCCGGTGCCGAGGGCGGCAGGGTCGTGTTCGAGGGCACACCCGGCGAGCTGGCCGCGTCCGGCACGCTCACCGGGCGGTGTCTGCGCCGCCGGACGGCGGTCAAGGAGGACGTGCGGCAGGCCACCGGCGAGCTGTGGGTCAAGGGCGCCGACCGGCACAACCTGCGCGACGTGACCGTACGGTTCCCGGCCGGGGTGCTCACGGCGGTGACCGGCGTGGCCGGGTCCGGCAAGACCACCCTGGCCGGGGAGTTCACCGCCGCGCACCCGGACGCCGTGGTGGTCGACCAGTCGTCGATCGGGATCTCGGGCCGGTCCACTCCGGCGACGTACCTGGGGGTCATGGACACGGTGCGGAAGATCTTCGCCCGCGAGACGGGGACCGGGGCGGGCTTCTTCAGCTTCAACTCCAGCGGGGCCTGCGGCACCTGCGAGGGCCGGGGGCTCATCTACACCGACCTCGCCTTCATGGACCCGGTGACGACGACCTGCCACGACTGCGAGGGGCGGCGCTTCAAGGAGGAGGTGCTGCGGATGACCGTACGGGGGGCCTCCATCGCCGACGTCCTTCAGATGACGGCCGAGCAGGCGCTCGGCTTCTTCGACGACCCGGGCGTACGCCGCCGACTGCGCGCCCTGCGGGACGTCGGGCTGACGTACCTGACGCTCGGGCAGCCCCTGTCCACGCTCTCCGGCGGTGAGCGCCAGCGCATCAAGCTGGCCACGCGGCTGCACCGGACGGGCGCGGTCTATGTGCTCGACGAACCGACGACCGGGCTGCACATGGCGGACGTGGCGGGACTCGTCGCCCTGCTGGACCGGCTGGTCGACGCGGGCAACACGGTGGTCGTCGTGGAACACAACCTGGACGTGGTCGCCCGGGCCGACTGGGTGATCGACCTCGGCCCGGACGGCGGCAGGGACGGCGGCCAGGTCGTCTTCGAGGGGACGCCGGCTCAGCTTCTGGAGGCGGAGGGATCGTTCACCGGGGAGCACCTGCGGCGGGCACGGTGTCAGGCGGGTGCCCCTGCGGAGACCGGCGTGCCGGTGTGACGGGGGTGACGGTGTCGCCACCGGCTGAGCCGGCCCGGGCCCGCCCGGCCGGGGCCCTTGTGGGTGGCTGTTCCTGCACGGCGCCGAGGTGGGCCGGCCGCACGTGTCGGCCCTGCCGGTGGAGGTACCCGCTGAGTGGAGCGCGACCGTGCCGGGCTTTTCGTCCCTCCCCCGGGGGTGTCGTCTCCCGGGCTCGCCCTGCATGATGGTCGGCCGACGTCCGATGGGTTCCGGTCGACCCCGGAGGCTCCGTCGGCGCGCTCCAGACACCTCCCATCCGAATACGGAGTCACGCTCGTGCCCAGCAAGAAGGCCCTCGTCCGCCGCCCCAGCCCGCGTCTTGCCGAAGGGCTGGTGACACACATCGAGCGGCAGCGGGTGGACGCCGATCTCGCGGTCGAGCAGTGGGAGGCGTACGTGGAGGCCCTGCGCACGCACGGCTGGGAAACCATCGAGGTGGACCCGGCCGACGACTGCCCGGACTCGGTGTTCGTCGAGGACACGGTCGTGATGTACAAGAACGTCGCGCTGATCGCGCGCCCGGGCGCCGACTCCCGGCGCGAGGAGACCGCCGGGGTCGAGGAGGCCGTGGCCGGCCTCGGCTGCTCGGTGAACTGGATCTGGGATCCGGGCACCCTGGAGGGCGGCGACGTGCTCAAGGTCGGTGACACCGTGTACGTGGGCCGCGGCGGGCGCACCAACGCCGCCGGCGTCCGGCAGTTGCGCGCCGCGTTCGAACCGCTGGGCGCGCGGGTGGTCTCCGCGCCGGTGAGCAAGGTGCTGCACCTGAAGTCGGCGGTCACCGCGCTGCCGGACGGGACGGTCATCGGGCACATCCCGAAGATGGACACGCCGTCACTGTTCGGGCGCTTCCTGCACGTGCCGGAGGAGACCGGCGCCCACGTCGTGCTGCTCGGCGGCGACAAGCTGCTGATGGCGGCGAGCGCCCCGAAGACCGCGGAGCTGTTCGCGGACCTCGGCTACGAGCCGGTCGTCGTGGACATCAGCGAGTTCGAGAAGCTGGAGGGGTGTGTGACATGCCTCTCGGTGCGGCTGCGCGAGCTGTACGTCTGACCGGGTGAGCGCACCACTCCGCCCGGTCCTCGACCTGCGACTGAAGGGCGGCGGTGGGCACGTCCGGACGACCCCGCTGATCAGGGGGCTTTACACGGCCCTTAACCTACGGCCTCGTAACCTACGGAAACGTAGCCTACGATGCCGTAGGTTTCCGCACATCGCTCGTACGCATGTCCCCTGGAGAGTCCATGACGATCACCACTCCCCACCTCGGCAGCCCCGCCGGCGCCTGGACCGACGCTCAGCTGCTGTACGCACTGGAGGAAGTGGTCGAGAAGGAGCTCAACCGGCATCTGCAGGTCGCCAAGGACTGGATGCCGCACGAGTACGTTCCGTGGAGCGACGGGCGCAACTTCCCCGGCCTCTTCGAGGACGGGGAGGCCTGGGAGAAGGAGCACTCCAAGGTCACCGAGATCGGCCGTATCGCGCTCGTCGTCAACCTTCTGACCGAGGACAACCTGCCCAGCTACCACCACGAGATCGCCTCGCTCTTCGGCCGGGACGGCGCCTGGGGCACGTGGGTGCACCGCTGGACCGCCGAGGAGGGCCGGCACGGCATCGTGATGCGGGACTACCTGCTCACCTCGCGCGCCGTGGACCCGGACAAGCTGGAGCAGTTCCGGATGGCCCACATGAGTGAGGGCTTCGAGCACGACCACCGGCACTCGATGCTGCACTCGGTCGCCTACGTCTCCTTCCAGGAGCTCGCCACCCGCATCTCGCACCGCAACACCGGTCACCAGTCCGGCGACCCGGTCTGCGACCGCATGCTGGCCCGCATCGCGACCGACGAGAACCTGCACATGGTCTTCTACCGCAACCTGCTGAAGGCGGCCTTCGAGATCGCCCCGGACCTGACCATGCAGGCCGTCCGGGACGTGGTCGTGAACTTCCGGATGCCCGGTCACGGCATCCCCGGCTTCGAGCGGGCCGCCGCGCAGATGGCGATCGGCGAGGTCTACAACCTGCGCATCCACCACGACGACGTGCTCCAGCCCGTGCTGCGCTTCCTGAAGATCATGGAGATCGACGGCCTGGGCCCGGAGGGCCGCAAGGCTCAGGAGGAACTCGGCCTGTACATGGGCGGCCTGGACTCCGAGGCGGCCAAGTTCGACGAGAAGCTGGCCGCCCGCAAGGCCCGTATGGCGGCCCGGGCCGGCGCCTGACGGCGGACCGGCACTCACGATCCTGCGACCGTGCGGCCCCGACCGCCCCGAGCGGCCGGGGCCGCACGGCGTTCCGGGTGGCCAGTGCCGCGGCAAGCAACGTTCGCCCCGTCGCGACGCCCGGCACTAGCGCGACGCGCGACGCAGCTCCAGACGTTCCTTCTCCGACAGGCCGCCCCAGACGCCGAAGCGCTCGTCGTTGCTCAGCGCGTGGTCGAGGCAGGCGGCGCGGATCGGGCACATTCCGCAGATCCGCTTCGCCTCCCGCACCGAACTGCCCGGCTCGGGGAAGAAGAAGTCCGCCCCGGTCTGCGCGCACAACGCCTCCTGCTGCCAGGCGGCTTCGGGCGAGGTGATCGTGTCGATGTACATGGTCAGAAGCATCGCGGCCGATGAAAAACGTTCGATCAACGCGGGATCAACACGCGTTCACGGACCTCCGGCCGGCTCGATGGTCGCCTGCCGGAGGCGGTGGCGCACGGCGGCGCGCGGGATCACGGGGCAACCGCTCGATCGCTCCGGCGGCGGGTTCAGGTGGGCGGTGCGAGACTCGGCAGAGAGACGACGGGACTCTGTACGAGGAGGGCCACGATGCTCACCACCCGCTATGTCACCGGCGCTCCGAACTGGATCGATCTCGGCACTCCCGACATCGACGGCGCCGCCTCCTTCTACGGCGCTCTGTTCGACTGGCGGTTCCAGCCGGGCGGGCCCGAGGTGGGCGGCTACGGCCTCTTCCAGCTCGGCGGCAGGACCGTCGCCGGAGGCATGCAGACCACACCGGATCAGGGCCCGCCCTCCTGGACCGTGTACTTCCAGGCACCGGACGCGGACGCCACGGCGAAGGCGGCCGAGCAGGCGCGCGGCACGGTGCTGATGCAGCCCATGGACGTGCTGGACCTCGGCCGCATGGCGCTCCTCGCCGACCGGGCCGGGGTGCCCTTCGGGCTGTGGCAGCCGGGCCGCAACAAGGGCCTGGACGTCGTGCGGGAGCCCGGCTCGCTGTGCTGGCTGGAGCTGTACACGGCGGACGTCCCGGCCTCGGCCGCCTTCTACCACTCGGTGCTCGGCCTCGACACGTACGCCGTCGACTTCCCCGGCGGCACCTACACCACCTTCCATCCCGCGGGAACGGACGAGGACGCCATGTTCGGCGGTGTCGTCCCACTCGCCGACGACCCCGCCGAGGAGGAGGCGCACTGGCTGCCCTACTTCGAGGTGGCGGACACGGACACCACGGTCGCCCGGGCCCGGGAGCGCGGTGGCACGGTCCGCATGCCCGCCACGGACCTGCCGGACGTCGGCCGCGTCGCCAAGCTCACCGACCCCTACGGCGCCCGCTTCGCGGTGATCCGCAGCGAGCCGCCGGCGGCCTGAGGCACACCCGCCGGATCACGCCGAGGCCCGTCGCACCAGCGTCGTCGGCAGGACGACGCCGGCCGGCGCGCCCGCAGCGTCCTCGTGGGAGGTGCCGCGGTCGAGGTCGCGCAGCAGCAGACGGGCCATGAGGCGTCCCATCTCCTCGATGTCCTGACGGACTGTCGTGAGGGGCGGATCGGTCTGTTCCGCGACGGGCAGCATGTCGTCGAAGCCGACCACGGCCACGTCGTCGGGAACGCGGCGGCCGGCCTCCCGCAGCACGCGCAGCGCCCCCGCGGCCGTGAGGTCGTTCGCGGCGAACACGGCGTCCACGTCCGGGCAGCGGTCGAGGAGCCGGCGCATGGCCCGCTCGCCTCCGGCGGGGGTGAAGTCGGCCTCGGCGATGAGCCGCGGGTCGGCGTCCGCCACGACGTCCCGGTAGCCGTCGAGCCGGTCCACCGCGGACGTCTGGTCGAGGGCGCCGGTGATGTGCGCGATGCGGGTACGGCCGAGGCCGGCCAGGTGGCGGACGGCGTCGCGGGCGCCACCGCGGTTGTCGCTGTCGACGTACACCACATTCCGACCGTCGCCGCTCCAGCCGGGGCGCCCGCCGAAGACGGTGGGGACACCGGCCCGCTGGACGAGCTCCGGCAGCGGGTCGTCGAGGTGCAGGGAGAAGACCAGCGCCCCGTCCACATGCCCGCCGGCCAGGTACCTGCCGACCCGGGCGTGGTCGTCGCGGCCCTCCGTGAGCAGCAGGACGAGCTGGTTGTCGTGGGCGGTGAGTTCCTTGCTGATGCCGCGCAGCTGGAGCGCGAAGAACGGGTCGGCGAACACCCGGGTCTCCGGTTCGGCGACGACGACCGCGACCGCGTCGTGCCGCCGGGTCACCAGGGAGCGGGCGGCCTGGTTGGGCACGTACCCGAGCTCCTCGACGGCCTTGCGGACCCGCTCGACGAGGACGTCCCGCACCCCGTCGCCGCCGTTGACCACGCGCGAGACGGTGGCCCGCGAGACCCCGGCCCGGGCGGCCACGGCCTCCAGGGTGGGACGCGGTGCTGTGTCGGTCACGGTCGGCGCTCCTCACCTGCGGCTGCGGATCAGGATAGCCCCGCCGCCCGGCCCGGTGAGAGCGCTCTCTGTCAGGGCCTCCGCCCCTCCCGCCGCACGCGCCCGTCAGTGGTCGTGTCCGCCCGGCGGCGACTCCTGCCCGTGCTCGTGCGGGTCGTACCCGGGAATCGTCCCGTCCGGCTTCTTCACCAGGAACAGCCCCACCATCCCCATGTCGGAGTGGCTCTGCACGTGGCAGTGGTACATCCAGGCGCCGGCACCGACCCCCTCCCCCGCGATCACCTGGAAGCCGAACGAGTCGGCCGGGCCGGTGATCTTGTTGTCGATGACCTGGCTGGGGTCGTCCGGGCCGGTCAGCATGCCGGTGCGGTTGTCGGCCCAGCGATGACCGTGCATGTGGAAGGTGTGGTAGAACTCGCCGTGCGTGATCACGACGAACTCCACGCGATCGCCCACGGTGGCCTCGAAGTGCGGGCCCGAGTGCGGCGGCCTGTTGTTGATGAGCATGTCGTTGAAGACGACGGTGTGTGTCCGGTCGGGCAGGACGTCGCCCTTGCGGCGGACGATGACCGGGCCGTACAGGCCCTTCTGCAGGCCCCGCGTGCCGTGTTCGGTGCCGACGACGTGGTCGTGGTAATGCCAGTAGCCCGCGCTGCCCGCCCGCCAGGTGCCGTCCTTGCGGCGGCCGGGGGCGTGGGTGCGCCAGGTGTAGGTGCGCGTGCCGCCCGGCTCGACGTGACTGCGGTTCAGTTTCGTGCCGTCGCTGGTGATTTCGTAGTCCAGGCCGTGGACGTGCAGGCTCACCGCGACGTCCATCGTGTTCTCGAACTCGATGTGGAGCGTGTCGCCCTCGTTGAGCTCGATGAGCGGACCCGGGATGCTCGCCTTGCCCTTCTCCAGGCCGTAGCCCATCTGACCGTCGGCCAGCTTCTCCGCGTACAGCTTGATCCGCTTGACCTCGCCCCCGGCGGGGGCCGTCCTCGCCGGCCTGTCGGCGCCGACGGCCTCCGGAGCCACGGACAGCGATGCCGCGGCGGCCGCCCCGCCCAGCAGCACACCCCGGTTGAAGCTGCGTCTGTCCATGCGGAACTCCCCACCCTGGTCAGGCTTTTACGGAGGCGTACCTGTGATGAACCGGTGCGACGGTACCGGTCGCCCTCCCGTTTATCCACACTCAAGACAAAGTTGATGGCATCCCGGTCATAGGTATTGGCGGGACGGGCAAAGGGGTTTAGCTTCCTTGGCGGTGTTGCTGACCGAGGAGGTGCCCGTGCACTTGCGAGGGCCGAGCAAGAGAAGACGTCTCCGGGCGGCCTCCATGGCCGCCGGGGTCGTGACCGCCGGACTGCTGTCGGGGCCGGCCGCCGATGCGGCGCCCTATCCGGAACCCCCGCTGACAACGATGTCGATCAAGTCGCCGCCGGGCGGCGCGAACGTCCGGGTGCTGATCTTCCACGGTTCCGCGGCGGCCGGGGAGGAGTCGCCGGTGGTGAACGCCGGCATCGAGGCGATCGAGGACATCGGCCTGTCGGGCCCGGCCGACCACCGCTTCAAGGTGCAGGCCACCGACGACGCCTCGGTGTTCACCGACGAGGCGAAGCTCGGCCGCTTCAACACGATCGTGTTCCTGACCGGCGGGGGCGATGTCCTCGACGCGGAGCAGGAGGCGGGCCTGGAGGCGTACATGGAGGCCGGCGGCGGATTCGTCGGCATCCATGACGCGGCGCGCGCGGAGCCGTACTCGGACTGGTTCACCCAACTGGTGGGCGCCCGCCCGGCCGCGTCGAGCCCGGCGGCCGTCCAGCGCGCGACCGTCGAGGTCGGCGACCGCCGGCACCCGGCCACCAAGGACCTGCCGGTGCAGTGGAAACGCCCGGACCAGTGGCTGAACTGGGTGAAGAACCCGTCGGGAGAGGTCCATACGGTGGCCCGGGTCCGGGAATCGACCTACCAGCCCGGGTCGGGCTCCAACGGCTGGGACCATCCGGTCAGCTGGTGCCGCGACTACGACGGCGGCCGCTCCTTCTACACCGGCATGGGTGGCACGGTGTCGTCCTACGACGAGACCGACTTCCGGGCGCACCTGCGCGGTGCGCTGATGTGGACGACCCGGCTGGAGCAGGCCGACTGCAAGGCGACCATCAACGCCAACTACACGGCGGAGCGCCTGACCAGGCCCAACCAGCCGGGGCAGAACGACCAGATCG
The DNA here is from genome assembly GCF_014651075.1 of Streptomyces djakartensis. Classification (GTDB taxonomy): domain Bacteria; phylum Actinomycetota; class Actinomycetes; order Streptomycetales; family Streptomycetaceae; genus Streptomyces; species Streptomyces djakartensis. The sequence continues at coordinate 456,204 of NZ_BMWE01000002.1, forward strand.
GCGAACCGCACGGGCTGGTCACCGCGCCCGACGGCCGGGTGTTCTACATCGGCCGCGGCGGCGCGGACTCCTCGCAGCCCGTGATCACCGACTGGAACAACCCCGACATCGGCAAGGGCAAGGGCGAGATCCACGTCTACGACCCTCAGACCAAGCGGGTCACCCTGGCCGGGACGCTCACCGTCTTCGGCAACAAGGGCGGCGGCGACGAGCTGGTCAAGGTCGAGGAGGGCCTGCTCGGCATCGAGCTGGACCCGGGGTTCGCCCGGAACGGCTGGGTGTACCTGCACTACACGCCCCACTCCCGGATCAACCGCGACACGCGGATGGCCGAGCGGCGGGTCTCCCGGTTCACCCTCGACCAGGCCACCGGCAAGCTGGACCTGTCCAGTGAGAAGGTCCTGCTGAAGTGGCCGGTGCAGATCCACAGCTGCTGCCACGCCGGCGGCGGGATGGCCTGGGACTCCAAGGGAAATCTGTACATCGCCACCGGTGACAACAACTCCAGCGGCTTCAGCGGCGGTTACTCGGGCAACAACCCGGAGCCGAGCTACAAGGGCGTGTCCTTCGCGGACGCGCGCCGCACGGCCGGCAACACCAACAACCTCAACGGCAAGATCCTGCGCATCCACCCGGAGCCGGACGGCACGTACACGCTGCCCGAGGGCAACCTCTTCACCGGGAAGGAGACGGACGAGGGCGGCGGCAAGACGCGCGGCGAGATCTATGTGATGGGCGTGCGGAACCCGGCGCGCATCTTCGTCGACCGGTCGACCGACGTGCTGTACGCGGGCTGGGTCGGCCCGGACGCGAGCGCGCCCTCGACGACCTGGGGTCCGGCCAAGTACGACACGTTCGCCGCGATCACCAGGGCGGGCAACCGCGGCTGGCCGTTCTGCATGGGCAACAAGCAGCCCTACCGCGACCGCGGTCTGCCGGACCCGTCCAAGCCGCTGGGCTGGTACGACTGCGACCACCCTAGGAACGAGTCGCCGAACAACGACGGACTGGTCAACCTGCCGCCGGTGACCGGCAACAACATCTGGTACTCGCCCTCGGGCGGGGCGCCGGACTACCCGCGGGACGCGAACGGGGTCCCCTCCTACAAGCCGGAGGAGGCCACCTACCGGCTGCCCTGGCTGAAGGGCGGCGGCCAGGCGGCCATGAACGGGCCGGTGTACCGGTCCGACGCGGTCGCGGCCGACAGCACCGTCAAGTGGCCGGCCTACTGGGACGGCAAGTGGTTCGTCGGCGACTTCTACGACGCCGACCAGCCGCGCAACGCGGTGCTCATGGACCCGAAGACGCAGGGCGACGGTGGCCTGCCCGTGCACTCGGAGTCGCTGAAGAGGATCGTGCCGACCGGCAACGACGGCATCAGGAACCTCATGGACTGGAAGTTCGGCCCGGACGGGGCGCTGTACGTCCTCGACTACGGACGCGGCTTCTTCACCTCGGACTCCAAGTCGGCTCTGTGGCGGGTCACGTACAAGGGCGGCGGGCCCACCCCGGCCGCCGGTCAGCTGGCGAGGGGGACCGAGTGATCCGGCAGCGAAGAATCTGGGCCGCCCTGCTGGCCGCCCTGCTCGTGATGCTCGGCGTGCAGGCGCTGCCCGCCGCCGGGCAGGCACAGGCACCGGCCGCGGAACAGGTGCTCACCTGGACGGCCGGCAACGACATCGACAAGTACCTGTCGGCGCCGCAGACGGCGGTCGCCGGTCGGGCCACCATCGTCTTCGAGAACAGCGCGGCCACCGGCAACACCACGGGCATGCCGCACACGCTGACGTTCGTCACCAGCGATCCCGAGTTCAACAGCGACGTGCAGCTCAACATCCTCGCCAATCCGAACGACGCCCAGGGCGGCAAGCACACCGCCCAGGTCACGCTCACGCCGGGCCGGTACTTCTACCACTGCACGATCCCCGGCCACGGCCAGATGCAGGGCATCCTGACGGTGACCGAGGGCACGGGTGAGGACACCACCGCGCCCGAGGTTTCGGCGCACGTGAGCGGCACGCAGAACACGCAGGGCCAGTACGTCGGCTCCGCGAGCGTGGCCCTGCACGCCACCGACGAGGGCGGGTCCGGTCTCGACCGGATCGAGTACGCGCTCGGCGCCGCGGGTGCCTGGCAGCCGTACACCGCGCCGGTCGTGGTCGACCAGGTCGGCGAGCACACGGTCCGCTACCGGGCCTTCGACAAGGCGGGCAACGTCTCCGCCGAGAAGAGCACCGCGTTCACGGTCGTGGCACCGCAGTCGGACGACACCACCGCGCCGGATACCTCGGCGACGGTGACCGGGGAACGTGATCAGGGCGGGGCGTACATCGCCATGGCGACGGTCACCGTCTCCGCGTCCGACACCGGCTCCGGGGTCAACACGATCGAGTACGCGATCGGCTCCAGCGCCTGGCGGACCTACACCGCGCCGGTGATGGTGCACGAGGTGGGCGAACACACCGTCCGCTACCGGGCCACCGACAAGGCGGGCAACGTGGCGGCCGAGAAGAGCGTGCGGTTCACGGTCGTGGCGGCGCCGCCGCAGGACACCACCCCGCCGGTGACGGGCGTGGCCGTGGAGGGCACGAGGAACTCCGCGGGGGCGTACGTCAACAGCGCCCGGGTGACCGTCACGGCGACCGACGAGCACGGCTCGGGCGTCGAGAGGATCGAGTACTCGCTGGACGGAGGGCCTTATCTCGCCTACTCGGCGCCGGTGGTGGTCGACCGGGCGGGCGCGCACACGGTGGCCTACCGGGCGACGGACAAGGCCGGCAACACCGCGGCGGCCCGCACGGTGACCTTCACGGTCGTCTCCGGGCAGGTTCCGGCGCCGGACTGCCCGGAGTACGACGAGCGGCTGACGGTGATCGTCGGCACGGTCGACTCGGGCGTGCGCAACCGGGTCACCGACAACCGCTGCCGGATCGGCGAGCTGATCGAGGACGAGAGGGAGTGGACGTCCCACGCGCTGTTCCTCAAGCACGTGACGTCCGTCCTCGACGGGCTGCTGAAGGAAGGGGTCGTCGACCAGCGGGAGTCCATGGCGATCCGGAAGGCTGCCCGCCAGTCGGGGATCGGCAGGCCGGGGCAGACCGAGGGCTACCGCGCGCTCTTCGACGGCACCGCCGAGTCCCTCGGCAAGTGGCAGCAGGTGGGCGGCGGATCGTTCGGGCTGAACCCGGACGGGACGATCACCTCCAGCACCACCACGCCCGGCATGGGCATGCTGTGGTTCCCGCAGCGCAAGTACGGCGACTTCTCGCTGAAGCTCCAGTGGCGTGACGACGCGCCCGGCACCGGGAACGCCAACTCGGGCGTCTTCGTGCGCTTTCCCTGGGTCCACGACCACCCGGAGGAGCCCCGGCCCGAGTGGGTCGCCATCAAGTACGGGCACGAGGTGCAGGTGCTCGACCGGCCCGACGGCGACATGTACAAGACGGGCTCGGTCTACGGTTTCGACCGGGTGGGTCTCGCCGGTGCCGGCGTGACCCAGAAGGGCACCTGGAACGACTACGAGATCCGCGTGGAGGGCCAGCACTTCTCGGTGTTCCGCAACGGTGTGCTGATCAACGAGTTCGACAACACCGGCGGCCAGGAGTTCACCCCGCCCCGCTCGGACGACCCGGGCACGGACGGGCGGCGCTTCTCCTCGGGCTACATCGGGCTCCAGGTCCACGGCACGACGGACGTGGTCTCGTACCGCGACATCCGGATCAAGGAGTTGTAGGCCCTCCGGGCGCCTTCCTGGCCCTGCTCGGCTGTACCCGCCTGGGCTCTCCCGGCATCTTCGGATACTCGGGCGGGTACGGCAGATCTCCCAGCCCGTGGTCGTGTTCGTCGCGGCGGGCGAGGTCGAGCAGGGCCTGAAGGGAGTAGCGGCGGTCGTCCATGTCCTCGTGCACGTCGCCGAGTTCGGCGAAGCGCGCGGGCATCGTCGCGAGGTCGAAGTCCTGGGGGTGCGCGACCCCGACCTCGTCCCAGCGCAGGGGTGCTGAGACGGGGGCGTGCGGGCGGGGGCGTACGGAGTAGGCGGAGGCGATGGTGCGGTCGCGTGCCGTCTGGTTGTAGTCGATGAAGATGCGTCTGCCCCGCTCCTCCTTCCACCACTTGATCGTCACCTGGTCCGGCATCCGCCGCTCCATCTCCCGGCCCACGGCGATGGCGGCGCGCCGGACCTGGGTGAAGGTCCAGCGCGGTTCGATCGGCACGAAGACGTGCAGGCCCCGGCCGCCGGAGGTCTTGGGGAAGCCGCGCAGTCCGCCGAACTCGTCGAGCACGGAACGCAGTTCGTGGGCGGCGCGGGCGGGGTCGCCGTAGTCGGTGCCGGGCTGCGGGTCGAGGTCGATGCGCAGTTCGTCGGGGTGGTCGACGTCGTCGCGGCGGACCGGCCAGGGGTGGAACGTGAGGGTGCCGAACTGGGCGGCCCACACCACCGCGCCGACCTCGGTCGGGCACATCTCGTCGGCGCTGCGGCCGCTGGGGAAGGTGATGTGCGCGGTCGGGATCCAGTCGGGCATGTTCTTCGGCGCCCGTTTCTGGAAGAAGTTCTCCCCGTTCACCCCCTCGGGGTAGCGCTCCAGGGTGGTGGGCCGGTCGCGCAGGGCGCGCAGGATGCCGGGGCCGACGGCCAGGTAGTAGCGGGCGAGGTCCAGCTTGGTGAAGCCGCGCTCGGGGAAGAACACCTTGTCCGGGCTGGACAGCCGTACGGTCCGGCCACCCGCCTGCAGTTCCACCGCTTCACCCATGCTCGCCACGGTAGGCGTACCACGCATGTATCGCATATCGGGCGCAGCAGGCCAGGTAGGCGCAGAATCGACCCATGGATCTGCCGGTGATGCCTCCTGTGCTGCCGATGCTCGCCAAGTCCGTGGCGGCGATTCCGGCGGGCATGCAGTACGAGGCGAAGTGGGACGGTTTCCGGGCGATCGTGTTCCGCGACGGGGACGAGGTGGAGCTCGGCAGCCGTACCGGTAAGCCCCTGACCAGGTATTTTCCCGAGCTGGTGGCGGCGGTGCGGGAACGGTTGCCGGAGCGCTGTGTGGTCGACGGGGAGATCGTGATCGCGCGGGAGGGGCATCTGGACTTCGACGCCCTGACGGAGCGGATCCATCCGGCCGACTCGCGGGTGCGGACGCTGGCCGAGCGGACGCCCGCGTCCCTGGTCGTCTTCGACCTGCTGGCGCTGGGGGACGAGTCGCTGATGGGCGCGGAGCTGACCGAGCGTCGGGAGCTGCTGGCCAGGGAGCTGTCCGGGGTGGCGGCGCCGGTGCACCTGGCTCCGGCTACGACGGACATCGAGGTGGCGCGGCAGTGGTTCGAGGAGTACGAGGGGGCGGGGCTGGACGGTGTCATCGCCAAGCCGCTGACCGTGCGCTACCGCCCGGACGAGCGCGCCATGTTCAAGATCAAGCACGAGCGGACGGCGGACGTGGTCGTCGCCGGGTACCGCCTGCACAAGAGCGGCCCCGTCGTCGGCTCGCTGCTGCTGGGCCTGTACGACGACCGGGGCGCCCTCCAGCACGTGGGCGTCTCCGCCGCGTTCCCGATGAAGCGGCGTGCCGAGCTGGTGGCGGAGCTGGAGCCGCTGCGCATGGACGACGTGCAGGGCCATCCGTGGGCGGCCTGGGCGGACGAGGCCGCCCACGAGAAGGCCCGGCTGCCGGGGGCGCCGAGCCGCTGGTCGGGCCGTAAGGACCTGTCGTGGGTGCCGCTGCGGCCGGAGCGGGTGGCCGAGGTGGCGTACGACCACATGGAGAACGGGCAGCGCTTCCGGCACACCGCCCGTTTCCGGCGCTGGCGGCCGGACCGGACTCCCGAGAGCTGCACCTACGCGCAGCTGGAGGAGCCCGTCCGCTACGACCTGGCGGAGATCCTCGGCTCCTGACAGCAGGTCAGGGCTGCATCAGCACCTTGACCGCGCCGTCCTCCTTGCGCTGGAACATCTCGTAGGCGCGCGGGGCCTCGGACAGCGGCACCCGGTGGGTGGCGAAGTCGTCGACGCCGAGCGGGTCCTCGTCGGTCAGGTACGGGATGATGTCGTCGCTCCAGCGGCGGACGTTGGCCTGCCCCATCCGCATCTGGATCTGCTTGTCGAACAGGGTGAGCATCGGCATCGGGTCCGCCGTGCCGCCGTAGACACCGGACAGCGAGATGGTGCCGCCGCGGCGCACCAGGTCGATCGCGGTGTGGAGGGCGGCGAGCCGGTCGACGCTGAAGCGTTCGGCGAACGGTCCGCTGATCTTGCGCGGCAGCATCGCCGAGGCCGTCTGGGCGAGCTTGGCCGCCGCGCTGCCGTGGGCCTCGGTGCCGACCGCGTCGATCACGGCGTCGGGTCCGCGTCCGTCGGTCTCGTCGCGGATCGCGGCCACGAGTTCCTTCTCGTTGTCGAACGACCTGAGGTCGTACGTCTCCACGCCCCGCGAGCGGGCCCGGCGCAGCCGCTCAGGCACCAGGTCCACGCCGAAGACGCGTCCGGCGCCGCGCACCTGGGCGATTCGGCACGCCATGTCACCGATGGGTCCGAGACCGAGCACGGCGACGCTGCCGCCCTGCGGGACGTCGGCGTAGACGACCGCCTGCCAGGCGGTGGGCAGCACGTCGGAAAGGTAGACGAACCGGTCGTCGGACGGGCCTTCGGGAACCTTGATCGGGCCGAACTGGGCCTGCGGGACGCGCAGGTACTCGGCCTGGGCACCCGGCACGGCGCCGTACAGGCGGGTGTAGCCGAACAGGGCGGCGCCCATGCCCTCGCCGTGGACCTGGGTGGTCTCGCACTGGGTGGGCAGGCCGGTCAGACACATCCAGCAGTTGCCGCAGGCGATCTGGAACGGGACCACGACCCGGTCCCCCACCTGGAGGTCCGGGACGCCCGCTCCGACCTCCTCGACGATGCCCATGGGTTCATGGCCGAGGATGTCGCCCGGGGTCATGAACGGCGTGAGCACTTCGTACAGGTGCAGGTCGGAGCCGCACAGCCCGCTGGAGGTGATCCGGATGATCGCGTCCGTCGGCTCCTCGATCTTCGGATCGGGCACGTTCTCCACCCGCACGTCCCGTTTGCCCTGCCAGGTCACTGCCCTCATCGCCTCGCGCTCCCTCCGTAGCGTGCGCGTCGGTCGTACGGCGAGGCCCGAGTACCCGGGCGTTCCGTGTGCAACCTTGCGCCGATCGATGGACGAAACGGAGATTCTCCGTCAGGAACCACTCCTGTGGTCATTCGCAGGCATATAAGAGCACAATCAGGGTGAATCGATGATATTGGGCTGTGGTGGCGACGGTGATCTCGGGACGAGGGATGCGCGGACGGCGCGCCGCGACGACGGCGGCGCTGCTGGCCGCCACGGTGACGGCCGCCCTGGCCGGGGGCTGCGTCGGAGGGGGCGGCTCGGACGATGACGGACGGGGGTCGCCGAAGGAGTCGAGACAGGGGACGTATCCGACGGCCACCGGCCCCGGCGTCCTCGCGGTCAAGATCGACAACACCGGCGCGGCCCGGCCGCACACGGGTGTCGACGCCGCGGACGTGGTGTACGTCGAGCAGGTCGAAGGCGGTCTGAGCCGGCTGATGGCGGTGTACGCGACCCGGCTGCCGAAGAGCGTGGGCCCGGTGCGCAGCGCCCGCGAGTCGGATCTGGAGCTGCTGCGCCAGTTCGACCGGCCGACGCTCGCCTTCTCCGGCGCGCAGACGAAGCTCCTGCCGCTGATCGACAAGGCTCCACTGCGGGCGGAGACACCGGGCAACGCCTCCGACGCGTATGTCCGCGACTCCGGGAGACCGGCCCCGCACAACCTCTTCCTGCGGCCCGGGCAGATCATGCCCGACGCCCCGGGTGCGGCCGCCCTGACCACCGGCTTCCACTACGGCTCCGCCCCCGCCGGCGGCACCGCGGAGACCGAGCGGACGGTGCGCTACCCGGCGGCCCGTTTCACCTTCACCTGGTCCGAGTCCCGCAACCGCTGGCTGGTCGGCATGGACGGCGCCCCGGCGACGACGGCCGACGGGGAGCGGATGACAGCGGCGACGGTCGTCGTGCAGTACGTGAAGGTGCGCGAGTCGGCCTTCGGGGACTTCCTCGGCAACAACACCCCGTACACCGAGACGGTCGGCTCGGGGAAGGCGGAGGTGCTGCGCGACGGGCGGGCCTACGACGTGGACTGGGAGCGCGCGAACGCCACGGACGGCACGGCCTTCACCACCGGCGACGGAACACCGGTGAACTTCGCGAAGGGCCAGGTGTGGGTGGTGTACGCCGAGGCGCCCTGACCCGCATGGGCAGGGGGCGCCGGTCAGCGGGGCGCCGGCAGGGGATCCCCCGGGTCGCGCAGCCCCTCGGCGGCGTCCGCCACCCGCCGGATGAGGTCGAAGAACACAGTCCGCTCCTCGGCGGTCAGCGGCGCGAGAAACACCTGGTTCATCCGGGCGGTGCGCACGGTCAGCCTGCGGTGTGTCCGTGCACCCTCCTCCGTGAGGCGCAGCAGGAACCGGCGGCCGTCCTCCGGGTCGCGGACCTTGTCGAGCAGTCCGCGCCGGCTGAGCCGGCTGATCACCTCGGCGATCGTCGACCGGTCCAGCCCCACCCGCTCCCCCACCGTCCGCTGGTCCAGGCCGGGCTCGGCGACGAGCGCGTTGAGGACCGCGAACTGGGGCGAGGTGGTCTCCTCGGAGACCATCGTGTTCCACAGCAGGTAGTGCGCCTGCTGAAGCCGCCGGGCCAGGTGGCCGGGGTGGGTCGTGAGGTCCGCCGCCGCCATGTGCACCCCTCGTCATTTCAGTCGGTGCACTGAACAATACCCCGGCCGTCCCGGAGCCGGCCGCCCTCCGCACAGGGAAACAAGGACGAGAGGACAGGGGCTTGACGCCCCGCCCCCCTGATGACAGCGTGAGCGAAAGCTTCACGGAAATACTCAGTGCCCTGACTAAACGGGGTCGGGGCGCTCGGAGAAGACGGTGCTTCCATGACTCTCACACAGCACGACATCGACCAGGAGATCGCAGCCGGCCGCGCCGCCTACGAGAAGCGCCTCGCGGACGGCGGGCCGGTCGAGCACCAGCCGCGCCGCGACTACGCGCCGTACCGCTCCTCGGTGCTCCGCCACCCGAAGCAGCCCCCGGTCACCATCGACGTCAGCAAGGATCCGGAGCTGGTGGAGCTGTCCTCCCCGGCCTTCGGGGAGCGGGACATCACCGAGATCGACAACGACCTCACCCGGCAGCACGACGGGGAGCCGATCGGTGAGCGCATCACCGTCTCCGGCCGTCTCCTGGACCGCGGCGGGCGCCCGGTGCGCGGCCAGCTCGTGGAGATCTGGCAGGCGAACTCCGCGGGACGATACGCCCACCAGCGCGAGCAGCACGACGCGCCACTGGACCCCAACTTCACCGGAGTGGGCCGCACGCTCACCGACGACGACGGCCGCTACCACTTCACCACGATCCAGCCGGGCCCCTACCCCTGGCGCCAGCACGTCAACGCCTGGCGGCCGGCGCACATCCACTTCTCACTCTTCGGTACGGCGTTCACCCAGCGGCTCGTGACGCAGATGTACTTCCCGAGCGACCCGCTGTTCCCCCACGACCCGATCATCCAGTCGGTGACGGACGACGCGGCCCGGCAGCGGCTGGTCGCGACGTACGACCACAGCCTGTCGGTGCCGGAGTTCTCGATGGGCTACCACTGGGACATCGTGCTGGACGGCCCGTACGCCACCTGGATCGAGGAAGGGCGCTGACCTGTCATGACGAAGATCGACACCAGCAGGCCGGAGAGCGTGCTGCCCACCCCCTCGCACACCGTCGGCCCGTTCTACGGCCACGCCCTGCCGTTCCGCGGCGGTGAGGACATCGCGCCCCTCGGGCACCCGGACACGGTCACCGTGCACGGGTACGTCCTGGACGGCGAGGGCAGGCCGCTGCCCGACGCGCTGATCGAACTGTGGGGCCCGGATCCCGGCGGCAACGTCGCGACAGCCGACGGCTCGATGCGCCGCGACCCCGCCTCAGGCGGCTTCCTGGGGCGCAACGGCGTGGAGTTCACCGGCTGGGGGCGCATCCAGACCGACGCGAACGGCCACTGGTACGCACGCACCCTGCGGCCCGGTGCGCGCGGACGGAACGCCCCGTATCTCAGCGTGTGCGTCTTCGCGCGCGGGCTCCTCGTGCACCTGTACACCCGGATCTACCTGCCGGGCGACACGGAGGCGCTCACCGCCGACCCGCTGCTGTCCCGGCTCGAGGACCAGCGCCGCGACACGCTGATCGCCGAGGCGGAGGACGGCGCCACGTACCGTTTCGACATCCGCCTCCAGGGCGAAGGCGAGACGGTCTTCCTGGAGTTCCGGTGACAGCCGCTCAGGACGATCCCGCCCTGCTCGCCCCCGGACGGGCCGGCTCGGCGGCCTCCTCCGCCACCAGCGACCACGCGTACCTGCGGGCGCTGCTCGACGCCGAGGCCGCGCTGACCCGGGCTCAGGCCGCGCTGGGCCTCGCCCCCGCAGGGGCGGCGACGGCGGTGACCGAGGCGGCCGGCACCGGCGCCTTCGATGTACGGGCCCTCGCCGAGCGGGCCCGAGCGGGCGGCAACCCCGTCATCCCCCTGGTCGCGGATCTGACGAAGGCCGTCGGCGCCGAGTACGGCCCCTACGTCCACCGGGGCGCGACCAGCCAGGACATCATGGACACGGCGACGATGCTGGTCGCCGTGCGCACACTCGGCCTGGTCCTCGACGATCTCGGCCGCACCGAGCGGGCGCTGGCCGTCCTCGCCGCTGAGCACCGGGACACCGCGATGCCGGGGCGGACCCTCACCCAGCACGCCGTACCCACGACGTTCGGGCTGAAGGCGGCCGGGTGGCGGTCGCTGGTGCTCGACGCACGGGACCGGGTGACGGCCGTACGGGACGCACTGCCCGTCCAACTGGGGGGCGCCGCCGGGACATTGGCCGCCTTCGGTGCCTACGGCGCCCCCGACCCGACGGAGCTGCCGTGGGCGTACGCCCGTGAACTCGGTCTCCGGGCGCCCGACCTGCCCTGGCACACGCTGCGCACGCCCGTCGCCGACCTGGCGGGGTGCCTCGCCTTCACGGCGGGCGCGCTGGGCAAGGCCGCCGTGGACGTCCTCACCCTCTCCCGCACCGAGATCGCCGAGGTCGTGGAGGGCAGCGGCGGGGGTTCCTCCGCGATGCCGCACAAGTCCAACCCCGTACGGTCCACCCTCATCGCCTCCGCGGCTCGGCGGGCGCCCCAGCTCGCGGCCACGCTGTACGGAGCGCTGGCGGCGGAGGACGAGCGGCCGGCCGGGGCCTGGCACGCGGAGTGGGAGCCGCTGAGGGACCTGCTGCGGCTGGTCGGCGGAGCCGCCCGGGACGCCGCCGAACTGGCCGAGGGGCTACGGGTCCGGCCCGAGGTCATGCGCGAACATCTGGACCTGACCGGCGGGTTGATCGTCTCCGAGCGGTTGTCCGCCGAGCTGGCCCCGGTGCTGGGCCGGGCCCGCGCCAAGGAACTGCTCTCCGGGCCGGCCTGCGAGGGACGGCCGCTTTCCGACGTACCGGAGCTGGCGGACGCCGACCTCGACCCGACCCACTACACCGGCTCCGCCGGAGCCCTCACCGACCGTGCTCTGGAGCGACGTTGACACTCCTCAACCACCGTGCCGAAGGGCCCGCCTCCGCGCCCCCGCTGCTGCTGGGCCCCTCGCTGGGCACCTCGTACGCCCTGTGGGACAAGGTGGCGCCCGAACTGTCGGCCACCCATCGGGTGGTCCGCTGGGATCTGCCGGGACACGGGGGCTCGGCCGCCGGTCTCGTCGAGCCGGGCGCGACCGTCGGTGACCTCGCCGCTCTGGTGCTCGCGCTCGCCGACTCGCTGGGCATCGAGCGGTTCGCGTACGCCGGTGTGTCGCTGGGCGGGGCCGTGGGGCTGCATCTCGCGGTCCATCACCCCGAACGGCTGTCGTCGCTGGCCGTGATCTGCTCGTCGGCGCACTTCGACGGGTCGCAACCCTGGGAGGAGCGGGCGGCGCTGGTGCGGCGGGAGGGGCTGGCCGGGCTGGCGGAGAACGCGGACGCGCGCTGGTTCGCATCCGGCTTCACCGTGCCGGAACTGGTTCAGGACCACCGGGACGCCGACCCGGCGGCGTACGCCGCCTGCTGTGACGCGCTCGCCGCGTTCGATCTGCGGGACCGGCTGCCGGAGATCGCCGTACCGGCCCTGCTCGTCGCCGGCCGTGAGGACCCGGCGACACCGCCCGCGCACCTCCGGGAGATCGCCGACGCGGTGCCGGGCGCGGCACTCGTGGAGATCCCGGGTGCCTCCCATCTGGCTCCCGCCCAGTGCCCGGAGGCCGTGCTGACCGCGCTGCGGGCGCACTTCGACGGGCTCCCGGGGCGTGGGACGGAGGTGCGGCGCGAGGTGCTCGGCGATGCGCACGTCGACCGGGCGCAGGCCCGGCAGACCCCCTTCACCGCGCGTTTCCAGGACTTCATCTCGCGCTACGCCTGGGGCGAGATCTGGACCGACCCGACGCTCTCCCGCCGCGAGCGCAGCATGATCACCCTCACCGCGCTGGTCGCGCACGGCCACTACGAGGAGCTGGCCATGCACGTCCGCGCGGCGCGCCGGGGCGGGCTCACGCCGGAGGAGATCGGCGCGGTGCTGCTCCAGACGGCGGTGTACTGCGGGGTGCCGGCGGCGAACTCGGCGTTCGCGACGGCCCAGCGGGTGCTGGCCGAAGAGGACGGCGCGCCGGGATGACCCCGTCGGCCGTAGCCCCGGCGGCGCGACCGGCCGCGGTGACCGGCCAGTCGGCGCGGACCTGACCCGGCGCGGCGGTCTCGGCGCAGGGCGGGAGCGGCCGTGGGAGCCGAGCCGTCGGCGCGGACCTGATTGCGGACCGCCGGCATCACGGACACGGGCAGGGGCGGCCGGGCCGTGCTCAGCGCAGCCCCACACCCGTGTCGAGTTCGGCCCGGGCCCGCGCCGCGAGGCCGTCCGCGCCGCACGAGACCGCCAGGTCCAGGCCTCGCTCGAGGTCGGGCACCGAGCGGGCCGCGATGCCGTACTCGATACGGGCCGCCGCGTGTTCGTACTGGCAGGGTGAGGCCTCCAGATAGGTGACGGCCTGGGCGGCGAGCCGGACCGCGCGCTGGCCGGTCTCCAGGGCGGCGGCGCAGCGCAGGGCCTCGCCGATGGCGGTGTCCGTGCCGAAGCGCTCGGCCCGGCGGCGGACGTCGACGGCGAGCCGGGCTGCGCGGGCCGGGTCCTCGGTACTGAGGGCCCGGGCCAGATCGGCGGCCCAGGGCACGAGTACGGGATTGTGGTGGCCGCGCGCCGCCGCGGCCTTCTCGGCGGCCTCCAGTTCGTTGACGCCGTCCTTGGTGCGGCCCACGGCGAGCAGCAGCCGGCCGCGGACCGAGCGAGGGTCGGGCAGGACGATGGTGGACGGGTAGGGCGGGGCGAAACCGTGCCGTTCGGCGACCTCCCAGGCCTCCTCCACACGGCCGCGGGCGAGCAGCGTGTCGACGAGGTTGCAGGTCGCGGTCCAGTACAGGGGCAGGCCGCGGCCGACGCGCTCGGCGAGGCGCAGCGACTCGCGCAGGGACGCCTCCGCCTCCCGCAGGCGGCCCCGCCTGCGGTGGCCGAGCCCCACGTAGGCGTGGGCCAGGGCGAGGTGGCCGCCGCTCCAGCCGGCGGTCTCGTAGGCGCGCAGGGCTTCGTTGTAGAGGGACTCGGCACGGTCGAGGCGGTCGGTGAACCCGTACGCGTTGGCCAGCATCAGCAGCAGTTCGATGCCCCACTCGGTGTCGGTCCAGCCGAGCCCGGGGGCGAGGCGGCCGTTGACGAGGGCGCGGTCGCACGCCTCGGTGACCTCCTCGGCGTTCTCGCCGTGCATCAGGGCGTCGAAGCCCCGCAGGATGAGCAGGGCGCGTTCGGAGTTGTCCCGGCCGGTGCAGGTGGCGGCGAGGTCGGCGAGCCGACGGGAACGGTCGGGGGAGGCGGCCTCGCCGGCGTGTATGCCCTCCCACATGAAGTGCACGGCCTGCAGCCGCATCCGGGCGGGCCCGGGCGGGAGCCGGGCGGCCTCCGCCTCGACCGTGCGGACGGCCTCCTCGAGTTGGTCGTTGTGCAGCAGTGCCTGGGAGAGCCGGAAGACGGCGTCCACCCGCTGGTCGCCGTCGAGGCCGGGCATGCCGAGGGCGGTCCGCAGATGGTTGATGGTGCGGGCGGGTGCGGTCAGGAAAGTCGCCTCGGCCAGTTCGTACAGGACGTGCGGATGGGACTCGGGCCGGGGCGGTTCCTTCAGGGCCCGCTCCAGGCAGCGGCGGGCCGCGTCGGGCGCGCCGACGGCGAGGTGCTCTCGGGCGGCCTCGCGCAGTTGCCCCACGAGTTCCTCGTCGTCGTCCGGGTGGACCTGCAGCAAGTGGCGGGCGGCGGCCGCGGCGCCGTGACCCTCGTCGGTGACGATCCGGGCGGCGATGCCGTGCATGGCCGTGCGCAGGGCGCCGGGGATGGAGTCGTAGACGGCGGTGGCGATCAGCGGGTGGACGAACTCCAGGTCGCCGTCGCCGCGATGGCCGGCGGCGGGGGCGGTGAGGATCCGGGCGGAGCGCAGCAGTTCGGCGCAGCGTCGGGCGTCGTCGGGGCGCAGCGTGGCGAGCTTGGCGACCAGGTCGATGGAGATGCCGGTGCCGAGGATGGCGGCCGCCCAGGCGAACCGTGTGGCGTCGATGCCGAGTTCCTCCAGGCGGGCGACGAGACCGCCGCCGCGGGCCGAGCGGTTCAGCTCACGCAGTTCCCCGGCCCGGGCCTCGACCGGTTCGAGCTCACTGTCCCGCACCTTGGCGAGGAGTTCGACGGTGTCGTAGGGGTTGCCGGCGGTGACGGCCCAGACCTCGCGGCAGAACGCGGCGTCGGCGTGTTCGCCGAGGGTGGCGCGGGTGAGTCCGGCCGTGGCGGCCGGGGTGAGGGCGTTCAGGGTGGCGACGGGCCGGTTCGCGGCGGCGGCGACGGCGGCGAGATGGCGGGCGCTCGCGCCGGGGACCTCGTCCGGGCGGCGGGTGACCACGACCAGGACGGAGGTCTCGTCGAGCCGCTCGGCGAACGCCGCGAGCCAGTGCAGGGTCTCCTGGTCGGCCCAGTGGACGTCGTCGATGAGCAGCACCAGCGGCCAGTCCCGGCGGGAGAGGCGGCGCACCGCGGCGACCAGCCCGTCGCAGACGCCCTGCGGGTCGGCCTGCCGGTCGCCGGGGTCCGCGATGCCGAGGGCGGGGCCGGCGATGTCGTACCAGTCGCCGAGGTACTCGCGCGCCTCCTCGGGCAGCATGGGCACCAGTGCCGGTTGCAGTAACTGCCGTACCACGTTGAAAGGGACCGACCTGAGGGTCTCGCCGCCGCGCGCCGACCAGACCGTGCAGCCCCGGGCCTCGGCGATGCGGCGGGTTTCGGCCAGCAGCGCGGTCTTGCCGAGTCCCGCCTCGCCCCGGAAGACCAGCAGCCCGCCGGACGAGGAGCGGTCCGCGCACAGGCTGTCGAGCGCCCGCGTCACGGCGGCGACTTCCTCGTCGCGCTCCCACAGGGAGGCCGAGGCCGCGGCCGTGGGCCGTACCTCCGTCATCTTCGCTACCTCCCCTAGTCGCCCGAATGACGTACAGACATCGAGCGTAGCCCTCCTCATGCCCGAGTGGAGGATGGACCCGGCACCAGTCGCCGTGCCGGTGACACCGGGTGCCCCACCCATCGCCCTCACGCCAACGAGGGTGCTTTGTAAGACAAGTGACGTTCACTCAGGGAACGGGGACTCACCGCGTGGCCGCCGTGCGCCGGACGCAGGCTCTCGGTGGGCGATCTCGTCGAGTGGCACGAGTCAGGCGTCCGGAGGGCTGCTCGCGACGATCACGGCGGCGAGGTTCCCGATCCCGCTGCCGGCGCCCCGCCGCGCTGAGGTGCCGCGGCCGCGGGCCGACTCCTCTCATGCCCCTTTCACGCACGCCTCATACGGTGGGGGCATGACGCAGGAGACTCCCCCCGGGTGGTACCCCGACCCCGGACAGACAAGTGACGGGCCCGCCACCGTGCGCTGGTGGGACGGCAAGGCCTGGACCGACCGCATCCGCCCTGCGGAACCGGCCGCGGCCTGGACTCCCCCGGCACCGCCGTCGTCCGCCGATCCGCAGCCGGGGCATCCGGCTTCTGACGCGGGGCCGACGGCTGCCGGCGGCCCGGGAGCGATCGGGCATGGCGCGGGCACCGGAGGCCCGGAGAGTGCCGGGCGCACCGGCGCGACCGGGGAACCAGGCGGGGCGGGCGGTCCGGAGAACGCCGGGCACCCCGGCTCCGCCGGGGAACCGGAGACGGTCCGGAAACCAGACACCGACCGACAACCGGGCAACACCGGGCAACCGAGCGAGATCGGACAATCGGGCACCGTCGGACATCCCGGCCCTGCCGGAGAGCCGGAGACGGCCGGGAGACCAGGCACCACCGGGCAACCGGGCGGGACCGGGCAATGGGGCGAAGCCGGACAGTCGGTCGGGGTCGGGCAATCGAGCGTCGTCGGACATCCAGGCGCCGGGCACATGACCACCGGCGGGCACTCGCAGACCGCCGGGCATCCCGCGTATGCCGCCTACCCCGCCTACCCCACCGCACCTCCGGCCGCCCCCGGGCGGCGGCTGCGGGTCGGGGCCGCTGTGGCGGCTGCGGTCGTGGTGCTGGCCAGCATCGGTGTGGGGGTGTACGCACTGACGGACGACCGCGGTGGTTCGCCGGCCTCGCAGGGGCCGGGCGGTCCGGGCGGGTCCGGGGGCCCGGGCGGGCCGTTCGGGGGGCCCGGCGGCTCCGGGGGGTCCGGAGGTTCAGGTGGATCCGGGGGTTCCGGTGGGCCCGGTGGGCAGAGCCCGTCGCCCGAGCAGTCGGAGCCGCCGAAGGTCAGGAGCGGCTCGGTGACCGACGCGATCTCCGGCATCAGCCTGCCGATCCCGAAGGGCTGGTACGGCCAGGAGGGACGGGCCGGCGCGCAGGTGACGTCCGACGACTCTTACAAGTGCCCCGGCGACACCTCCTCGACGTGCACGAAGGGCGGCGCCTACTCCGCACCGGCCCTGCTCCTCGGCACCAAGGGCGGCACCGCCGAGGAGGTCGCGAAGGCGGACATCGCGGCGAACGCCAAGGAGTCCTACGGCGGCAAGTCCTACGGCGGAATCACCTCGCACGACGTGCTGGCCGCCAAGGCCGTGACCGTGGCCGGGCAGAAGGGCTACATGGTCCGGTGGAAGGCCGTCACGAGCAAGGGCGCCGACGGCATCGTGGAGTCGCTCGCGTTCCCCTCCCCCGCGAACGCGCGGCAGATGGTCGTCGTCCGCTTCGGCGTCGACGCCGACCAGAAGGAGGCCGTCCTGGACGAGATCACCAAGGGCATCAAGGTGTCGACGGGCAGCGGCAACGGCCAGGACGTCTGACGGGCGACAAGCGCCCGACCGGTCTGTCGCTGGTCGCCTCCAGGGCCGCCCCGGCGGGCGTGCTGCTCACGCTCGCCGGGGTGACCCTGGCGCCCGGAAGGGGGACGTGGTGCCGCTCAGCAGGACTTCTACGGATCACCCGGTGGACGCCGACCGCCCGGTGACCGCCGTCCTGGCCCTGGAGCCCGGCCCGGCGGCGACCGGACCGGCCCGGGCGCCCCGACCGCACGACCCGGGACACCTCACCACCGCTAGCCGGTGATGATCGCCGGGTCGCTCACCCCCGGCCTGCCGTTCTCGACATGGCCGGCGAAGCGCCGCAGGAACGCCTTGTCGCCTTCCGCGGTGACGGTCAGGTCGTACCAGCGGCGGCTGGCGGCGAGTCCGACCGTCCGCCGTACGGTGGCGCCCGGGCGGACGGTGATGGTCGAGGGCCGGCCGCCGTAGCCGTCGGAGAGCTTCAGCCGGGCGGCGCCGGAGCCCTCGTTGGTGAAGACCAGTTCGATGTCGTCGCCGGTGTGACGTGCGGTGACCTCGCAGCCGGCCGTCCTGTTCGAGCCCTTGAAGGCCCGCACAAAGCCGTTCGGGCCGTGCACGGTCAGGTCGTAGGAGCCCGCCGAGTAGGCCGAGTTCCAGGTGTCGGAGAGTGTCTTGCCGGCCTCGGTGGTGTACATCCAGGGGCCGTCGGCGCGGTTGCCGGAGGTGACGTGGAAGGCGGCGCCCGCCTTCGGCCCGGAGGCGAAGGTGAGCGTGAGCCTGCCCGCCGCCGCGTCGACCGAGGCGTCCACGTGCGGGGCGTACTTCAGCGGCCGGGAGCGGCGCAGGCCGGGTTCCTGCCGGGGCATGCGCGGGTCGGCCGGCGGGGTCGGCCGGTAGTCGGGGTGGCGCTCGCGGTCCTGCGGTTCGTACCCGTCGGTGCCGGGCAGCGCCGCGGGACGCGTGTCCTTGCGGGAGAAGTCGAACGCGGCCGTCAGGTCACCGCAGACCGCCCGGCGCCACGGCGAGATGCTGGTCTCGCGCACGCCGAAGCGGCGCTCCATGAAGCGCAGGATCGAGGTGTGGTCGAGGGTCTCGGAACAGACGTAGCCGCCCTTGCTCCACGGTGAGACGACCAGCATGGGCACGCGGGGGCCGAGGCCGTAGGGGCCGGCGGTGTTCTTGCTGTCGCCGGGGAAGAGGTCGAGGGAGACGTCGACGGTGGACCGGCCGCGGGAGGCGTCCTTCGGCGGCAGCGGCGGCACGACGTGGTCGAAGAAGCCGTCGTTCTCGTCGTAGGTGATGAACAGGGCGGTCTTCGACCACACCTCCGGGTTGGAGGTGAGGGCGTCCAGGACCTGGGCGATGTACCAGGCGCCGTAGTTCGACGGCCAGTTGGAGTGCTCGGAGAAGGCCTCGGGGGCGGCGATCCAGGAGATCTGCGGGAGCTTGCCGGCCTTCACGTCGGCGCGCAGCAGGTCGAAGTAGCCCTCGCCGGCCTTGACGTTCGTGCCGGTGCGGGCCTTGTCGTACCAGGGGTCGCCCGGCTGGGCGTCCCGGTACTTGTTGAAGTAGAGCAGCGAGTTGTCGCCGTAGTTGCCGCGGTAGGCGTCCTGGATCCAGCCCCAGGAGCCCTTCGCGTCGAGGCCGTCGCCGATGTCCTGGTAGACCTTCCAGGAGACGCCGGCCTGCTCCAGGCGTTCGGGGTACGTCGTCCAGCCGTAACCGAGTTCGTCGTTGCCGAGCACCGGGCCGCCGCCGGTGCCGTCGTTGCCCGTGCAGCCCGACCACATGTAGTAGCGGTTCGGGTCGGTGGAGCCGATGAACGAGCAGTGGTAGGCGTCGCAGACCGTGAAGGCGTCGGCGAGGGCGTAGTGGAAGGGGATGTCCTCGCGCGTCAGGTACGCCATGGTCGTGGTGCCCTTGGCGGGCACCCACCTGTCGTACTTGCCGCCGTTGTAGGCCTGGTGGCCGTCGGGCCAGGAGTGGGGCAGGCCCTCCAGGAACTGCATGCCGAGGTCGTCGGCGTCCGGGTGGAACGGCAGGACCTCCTTGCCGTCCTTCTCCTGGTGCCAGACGGTCTTGCCGTTGTCGAGGGTGACCGGGCGGGGGTCGCCGAAGCCGCGGACGCCTCTCAGGGTGCCGAAGTAATGGTCGAAGGAACGGTTCTCCTGCATGAGGACCACGATGTGCTCGACGTCCTCGATCGACCCGGTGCGGTGGTTCGCCGGAAGCGCGGCCGCCCGCTGAATGCTGGCGGACAGTGCGCTGAAGGCCGTTGTGGCGCCCGCGAGTTGGAGAAAGCGGCGCCGATTGACTTCGGACATGTAGGACAGACCTCTCATCCTGAGGTGCGGGATGGCCGGAACGTGACGGAATCTGCGCGGAAGGAGTGTTTCAGGGACACCAAACGTCAAGGAAGGGGCGCGTGACACTCGTGTGAAAGTCGCCGGTACGGCAGGTGTGCCCGGGCCGTGGCAGGGGAGGGTGAGGGGCGTGACAGAGACGCAGACGGTTTCCCCGCCGACGAAACGGCCCGTTCGCCAGCTCCTCGCCGCCTCGGTGGGCAACGCCGTGGAGTGGTACGACTGGTACGCCTACACGTTTCTGGCCACCTACATCGCCGCGCAGGTCTTCCCGAAGAGCGCGGACAACTCGCTGGTGCCGCTGCTGTCGACGTTCGCGGTGTTCGCCGTGGGCTTCTTCATGCGGCCGGTCGGCGGACTGCTGATGGGCGCGGTCGCGGACCGGCACGGGCGGCGGGCCGCGCTGACGGTCACCATCCTGCTGATGGGCGGCAGCAGCCTGCTGGTCGGCCTCACCCCCACCTACGCGGCCGCGGGCGTGCTCGCGCCGGTGATCCTCGTCCTCGCCCGGCTGCTGCAGGGCCTGTCCGTGGGCGGGGAGTTCGCGGCCTCGACGACGTTCCTGGTCGAGTCGGCGGGCCCCGGCCGGCGCGGGCTGTTCTCCAGCTTCCAGTACGTGTCGACGACCGTCGGGCAGCTCGTCGCCTCCGGCATCGCGACCCTGCTGGTGGACACGCTGAGCGACGGGCAGATGAACGGCTGGGGCTGGCGGGTCCCGTTCGCGCTCGGGGCCGTGCTGAGCCTGGTCGGCTTCTGGATCCGGCGGGGCGCTGAGGAGACCCGCAGCGCGGAGCAGCAGCGGGCACCGCGCCCGGGCCTGTTCGAGGCGCTGCGCCGGCACCCCCGCGAGTCGCTCCTCATCTGCGGCATCACGGCGGGCGGCACCATCGCCTACTACACGTGGACGTCGTACCTGCCGACGTACGCCGAACTCAACACGGGCATCGAGAAGCCGGACGCACTGCTCGCGGGCACGATCTCACTGGCCTTCTTCGCCCTGCTGCAACCGCTGGGCGGCCTGCTCTCGGACCGCTTCGGCCGCCGCCCCCTGCTCCTCTTCTTCGGTCTGGGCTTCGCCCTGCTCACGGTGCCCCTGCTGCACATCCTGCGTGACTCGTTCGCCGTGCTGTTGCTCGTGAGTTGCGCGGGCATGGTGCTGCTGACCGGCTTCACCTCGATCAGCGCGGCCGTGAACGCGGAGGTCTTCCCGCCCCGGGTCCGCGCGGCCGGCATCGGCTTCCCCTACTCGCTGACGGTCGCGCTGTTCGGCGGCACCGCTCCGTACGTCGGCACCCTGTTCAAGGAGCTGGGGCATTCCGGACTGTTCCCGTGGTACGTCGCGGTGCTGTGCCTGCTGTCGTCGCTGGTGTACCTGCGGTTGCCGGAGACGGCACACGCACCGCTGCGGCGATGAGGCGCTGCCGCCCGCGAGGATCCGGTCGAGAACGCTCATCGGCCTCTCCCTGGAGCGCTGCCTGCCGGATCGTCCGCCGCCGCGGAACGTCCGCCCCGCTTGAGTCAGGCTGTCCGTCACCCGTGTCCAGGCCGTGCCCGGAAGAGGGCCCGTCCCCATCGCCGTCACCCGGTGCGCTGGGTGATCAACGCGTTGAACACAAGCTCGTTGCAGTCCCCAAGCGGAGCGTTTCACGCCGAGCGCAGGTACTCCCTCAGCCATTGCTCGGTGTTGCTCACGTGCAGCAGCGCGGCGGCCTGACTGAGGGCGGCGTCACGAGTGGAGAGGGCGTTGAAGATCGCCTCGTGCTCGGCGAGGGTCCGGCCCGCTGCCTTGTCGTCGACCAGACCGCGCCAGATGCGGGCGCGCAGAGTGCGGCCGGAGATCCCGTCCAAGAGGGTGAGGAGGGTTTCGTTGCCCGTGGCCGAGACGACGGCGCGGTGGAATGCGGCGTCGTGGGCGTTGAGCTGCTCGACGTCGTCGCGGGCCTCGCGCATGGCGTCCAGGTGCCGCTTCACCTCGGCCAGCTGCTCCTCGGAGATCCGGGTGGCGGCAAGGGCCATGGCCATCGGTTCGAGGAGCCGCCGCACCTCCATGAGGTCCCGCAGCGCCACCGAGTCGCCCTGCAGCAGCTCCACCGCACCGCCCAGCCCTTCCAGGAGCAGGCTCGGCTGCAGGCTGGTCACATAGGTGCCGTCACCTCGCCGGACTTCCAGGACCCGCGCGACGGCCAGTGCCTTGACCGCTTCCCGGGCGAGGTTGCGCGACAGTCCCAACTGGGCGGCCAGGTCCGGCTCCGGCGGGAGCTTCGACCCCGGAGACAGCGCACCGGTCCGGATCAGCTCACGGATCTGCTCGATGGCCTTGTCCGTCAGAGACACCGCGAACCACCTCCCCCACCGTGCCCCTCGAGCACGTCCGACCCGTTCCGGGGTCCGCGTGCCGAGGGTGACGTCGATGATACTGGGACGCGGGTACGGCAACGTGTGCCGGACGGGCGACCGCGCTGGGGCCCGTCCGCCGGCGCTCCGGACGGGGCGGAACTCGAAGGTGCCGGTGACGTCCTGGAGCGGGGCGAAGCCCGTGCCGGTGCCGACGCGGCGCTCGAGGGGCTCGATCTCTGTCGGTGCGAGAGTCACTGGGCGGTGAAGGTCCACAGCAGGTTGGAGCTGCTGCCGTACGTCCACTGCTTGGTGACGGAGCCCGAGTCGACGTCGCCGCCGCCGTCGAGGACCAGGCCGGTGGTGCGGTTGGCTATCGTGTAGCGGTCGCCGCCCCGGTGGGTGATCTTCCACTGCTGGTTGGTGCCACCGTTCCAGGGGGCCTGTCTGGCCGGAGAGCCGTCGGTGGTGGCGCCCCAGCCGTCGGCGACCATGCCGTTCGTACGGTTGACCAGCCTGTAGTAGCCGCCCGCGACCGCTTCCGCCTGCCACTGAAGGTTCGAACTGCCGTCCCACGTCCACTGCTTGAGGTTGGACCCGGAGGCCACGTCGCCCCCGCTGTCCAGAGCGAGGCCGTTGGTGGCGTTGGTGATCCGGAAGTACGTCGCCGGGTTGAACCGGACCCTCAGCGAGGTGATCCGGTCGTTGTTGCCGGAGACCCGCAGGTCGGGGTTCTCGGCGGTGAACGTCCAGGAGGTGCCCGTGAAGTCGTCTCCGGAGTAGCCGACCACCTGGTAACCGGGGGCCATCCGGAGAGAGGAGAGCGTGCCGGCCCCCAGTCCGGCCCCGGCCAGGTCGGCCGCGGTGTGGTCGCCGACGGTGAAGACGCCCGCCTTTCCGGTGTAGTCGATGTCGGTGAAGGCGACGGCGCCGGTGAGCGGCCGCAGGCCGGGGATCGCGCCGGAGAAGGTGAGCTTCAGGACGTAGGCGCCCGCGCCGTACGGCGCCGGGGAGGGCAGGGTGACCGTGAGGCCGGAGGAGTTCTGGGTCGGCGTGGGCAGGTCGATGTAGGTGCCGGCGGTGGTGCCGAGGAGCTTCACCGAGGACAGCGTGGAGAGGTTGATCCGGTCCGAGCTGAGAGTCTTGATCGTCAGCGAGCTGCCGGGCCAGCCCAGGACGGTGGCGTACAGGACCGTACCGGCCTTGTCGCGGGTGAAGCGGATGTCCTGCGGCGTGCCCGCGTGCGGGGTGGTGAACGAGCCGCCGCCCATGGCCGTCGGGCCCTCGCCGTACGCGGTCCAGGCGCGGGTCGAGTACACCGACTCGCCGAAGCGCCTCAGGTGGTCTCCGATACCGAGGAGGATGTCCTTCTGCGCCTGCGGGATCGTGCCGTCGGCCATCGGCGCGATGTTCAGCAGCATGTTGCCGTTCTTGCTGACCCGGTCGATGAAGGAGTGCAGCATCTGCTGGACGGTGTAGTAGCCGATTCCCCGCGTGTAGCACCAGCTGGAGCTGGAGATGCTGTCGTCGGTCAGCCAGTACGGGGTGGTGAGGTCGGCCGGCCCGCCGCGCTCGTAGTCGAAGACCTCGCCCTTGCCGTGCATGCCGTCCTTGTAGGTGGCGACGACCTCACGCCCCCAGACGCCGGCCTGGTTGTAGTAGTACGCCAGGAAGTCGAGGCGCTGTTGCTCGTCGACGGCGTCCAGGTTGAAGTCCTGCCACAGGATGTCGGGGCGGGCGCGGTCGATGACTTCCTTGAGTTTGTCGAACCAGAGCTGGTTCTCGGCGGCTGGAGCCAGCTGACCGTAGAGCTTCTTGAGGCCGGTGTCCGTCTGAGTGGGGGCGAACTCGTAGAAGCCGGTGAAGTTGTAGGCGTGGTGCATGGCCACCAGCAGCTTCAGGCCCTTGGCGCGGATCGCCGTGGAGAAGATTCCCAGCAGGTCCAGCCCGGGGCCCTTGCTCACCGAGTTCCACTCGTTGACCTGGCTGTCCCACATGGAGAAGCCGTCATGGTGCTCGGCGACCGGGCCCGCGAACCTCGCGCCGGCGTCCACGAACAGCTGTGCCCACTCGTCGGGGTCGAACTTCCCGCCGGCCGACTTGAGCTTCGGCGCGAACTTCACGAAGTCGCCCGTCAGGTCGCGGGCACCGTTGATGAAGTTGTGGTACGGCCAAGCCGATGGCCGGCCGTAGGTCGCGATGTGGTGCTGGTTGACGCTGTCGCCGGCCCGGTACATGGTGCGCGGGTACCACTCGTTGCCGTAGGCGGGGACGCTGAAGACGCCCCAGTGGAAGTAGATCCCGAACTTCGCGTCCTTGAACCACTCCGGAGCCGGCGGGTGCTGGTCGACCGAGTTCCAGTCGGGCGTGTACCTGCTCGGTGCCGCCTGTGCGACGCCGGACCCGAGGCCGCCGCCGGCGATGGCTGCGGCAGCTGTACACGTGGCGGCGGACAGGAACTGGCGTCTGTTGAGAGAACTCGACATGAGCACTTCCCTGAAGTGGGGGGAGATTCAAGGGACCAGGGGGCACGCGTCGCCCGTCGTTCTGCAACGCCGGGTGTCAGGCACGAAGCTCGGCCATGTGACGCACTGATGTCAACGGGCGTGCAGGGATGAAGAGACCGATTGATGGGATCTATGTGGACCCCTGGTCGTCACGGAGAGGTCAATTCCCGTCTTGTTTCAAGCCTTTCGTCCGAGACCTAGACAGACCTCCAGGCCGCCACCTATACATACATCCCATCTCTCTGATGCGGCGGCAGAGCAACTGTCGCCCTGCACAGCCCTCTCCCCGCTCCCGGGACCAGCGCGAGGAAGTGCCGATGAAGCTCAGAACCGCTCTCCGCTCCACCGCCTCAGCTCTGTCCGCACTGGCGCTGCTCACCGCCTGCGGCGGCGGGGACTCCGGCAACGCGGCCACGTCGGGCGACGAGCCTCTGGTCGGCGTCGACTACCCGCGTTCCGACACCGACTTCTGGAACTCGTACATCAAGTACACGCCGGAGTTCGCCAGGAAGCTGGGCGTCGGCCTGAGGACCACCAACTCCCAGAACGATGTCGCCAAGCTGACCGCCAACGCGCAGACTTTCATCAGCCAGGGCGTCAAGGGCCTTGCGATGGCCCCGCAGGACACCGCCGCCATCGCCCCGACGCTCGCGCAGCTGGAGGCGAAGAAGATCCCGGTCGTCACCGTCGACACCCGGCCCGACAGCGGCCGGGTCTACATGGTCGTGCGAGCCGACAACCGGGCGTACGGCGAGAAGGCCTGCCACTACCTCGGCACCAAGCTCGGCGGCAAGGGTAAGGTCGTCATGCTCCAGGGCGGCCTGGACTCCATCAACGGCCGTGACCGCACGGAGGCGTTCAACGACTGCGTGAAGAAGAACTACCCGGATGTCACGGTGTTCGGTGAGGCCACCAACTGGGACGGCGCCGTCGCCGCGCAGAAGCTCCAGACGCGGCTGACTCAGCACCCGGACATCAGGGGCGTCTACATGCAGTCCAGCTTCGCCCTGTCCGGGACGCTGCAAGTCCTCAAGCGCGAGGGGCTGTTGGTGGACCCGAAGGACAAGAAGCATGTCTTCGTCGTCTCCAACGACGGCATCCCCGAAGAGCTCAAGTCCATCGCCGCCGGAAAGATCGACGCCACGGTCTCCCAGCCGGCCGACCTCTACGCCAAGTACGCCCTGTACTACCTCAAGGCCGCGATCGACGGAAGGACGTTCGAACCCGGCAAGACGGACCACGACAGCACGATCATCCAGGTCCGCGACGGCCTGCTCGAGGACCAGCTCTCCGCTCCCCTGGTCACCGCTGACGGAGGTACCTACGGCGGCGTGCCCAGCGTCAAGAGCGACGACTCGTCGCTGTGGGGCAACAACCTGGGCTGATCCCCGGCCCGGGCAGGTAACGGCTCACGATGATTGGGCGGTTGAGATGAGCGATGGGGAGCGGACAGTCACTCCCGAGCCCGCCCCGGCGGACGACGGACGGGCTCCCTCGGGTACGCCCGTCGTCGAGGCGACGGGCCTGGTCAAACGATTCGGTCCGACGGTGGCTCTGAACGGCGCCCGCATCACCATCAGGCCCGGCGAGACCCACGCGCTCGTCGGCCGCAACGGGGCCGGCAAGTCGACCCTGGTGTCGGTCCTCACCGGCCTCCAGGCCCCGGACGAGGGAACGGTGACCTTCGGGGGCAGCCCCGCACCACGACTGGCGGACCGCGACGCCTGGCGGGAGCGCGTGGCCTGCGTCTACCAGAAGTCGACGATCATCCCCACGCTGACCGTCGCCGAGAACCTCTTCCTGAACCGGCACGACCACGGCCGCGGCCGGCTCATCAGCTGGCCCGCGGTACGCCGGCGGGCGCAGGAGCTGCTGTCGGCCTGGTCGGTGGACGTCGATCCGCAGACCCCCGCGGGGGAACTGAGCGTGGAGCAGAGGCAGTTCGTCGAGATCGCCAGAGCGCTGTCCTTCGGCGCCCGGTTCATCATCCTCGACGAACCCACCGCCCAGCTCGACGGGTCGGCCATCAACCGCCTCTTCGACCGCATCCGCGGCCTGCAGCGCCAGGGCGTCACCTTTCTGTTCATCAGCCACCACCTCCAGGAGGTCTACGAGATCTGCGACATGGTGACGGTGTTCCGTGACGCCCGGCACATCGTGACCGCCCCGGTCGCGGAACTGCCCCGCACCGAACTGGTCGCCGCGATGACCGGCGAGGCGGCGGCCGACCGGCTGCGGGCGCGGCCGAGCACCCTGGACCGCACCGCCACGCCCGCACTGTCCGTGCGGGCACTGGGCGGTGACGGCACCTACGGTGATGTCACCTTCCAGGTGGGCGCCGGGGAGATCGTCGGACTGGCGGGTGCCGCGGGCAGCGGTCGCACCGAGGTCGCCGAGACCGTCGTAGGGCTGCGGACGGCAGCGGCGGGCGAGGTGAGGATCGCCGGGCGGCGGCCCCGGCCGGGCAGCGTGCCCGCCGCGCTCGCCGCCGGCGCCGGGTTCGTCCCGCAGGACCGGCACCACCAGGGACTCGTGCCCGAGATGTCGGTCGCGGACAACACCACGCTGTCCGTTCCCCGCAGGCTCGGCAGAAACGGATTCCTGAGCCGGGACCGACGGGACCGGCTCGCCGGCAGCATGATCGAGAAGCTGGCGATCAAGACACCGGGGCCCGGACTGCCCGTCTCCGCTCTGTCGGGCGGCAACCAGCAGAAGGTCGTCATGGCCCGCGCCCTCGCCGACGACCCGAAACTGCTGGTACTGATCAACCCGACCGCGGGCGTGGACGTGCGCTCCAAGGAGTTCCTCCTCGGCAAGGTCGAGGAGACCGCACGGACCGGCGCCGGAGTGCTCATCGCCTCCGACGAACTCGACGACCTGCGCATGTGCGACCGGGTCCTGGTGATGTTCCAGGGCCGTGTGACATCGGAGATCGCCCGCGGCTGGCACGACCACGACCTCGTGGCCGCGATGGAAGGAGTGGACCTCCATGCCTGAAACCGTGGTCACGGACGCGACCGCCAAGGCCGTGGCACCCCGGCCCAAGCGCACCGCGCTGCTCGGCGGCCGCATACCCCTGGCCCGCCTGCGCGACCTCGCCCTCGTCCCCGCGATCGTCGTCATCGCGATCGTCGGGCAGCTCGTCAACCCGGTCTTCCTGCAGGCCGACAACCTCGTCAACGTCCTCCAGACGATGTCCGAGATCGCCCTGCTGGTCCTCGCCCAGGCGATGGTCCTGATCGTGAAGAAGATGGACCTGTCGCTGGAGTCCACCATGGGCCTCGCGCCCGGCGTGGCAGCCTGGCTGGTGGTGCCGACCGGCGCCGGACACGGCCTCGGGCTGCTCCCCGGCGCCTGGGCCATCCCCGTCACCCTCGCCGTGGGCGCGCTCGTCGGCGTGGTCAACGCCCTGCTCATCATCCGCTTCGGGCTCAACGGCTTCATCGTCACCCTCGGCATGCTGATCGTTCTGCGTGGTGTCCTCACCGGCATCTCCGGGGGCCAGACCTTCTTCCAGCTGCCGTCGTCGATGCTCTACCTCGGCACCGCACAGTGGTTCGGGATGCCCGCGTCCATCTGGATCTGCCTGGCGCTGTTCGCCGTCGCGATCGTGGTCCTCGGCTGGACCAGCTTCGGCCGGTCGCTGTACGCCATCGGCGGCAACGTCGACGCGGCGAAGGCGGCGGGCATCCGCACCGACCGGGTGCTGTGGATCGTCATCGTCACCGGCAGCGTGCTCGCCGCGCTCGCCGGGCTGATGCTCTCCGGACGCCTGGCCTCCGTCGCGTCCGCGCAGGGCAACGGCTACATCTTCACCGTCTTCGCGGCCGCCGTCATCGGCGGGATCAGCCTGGGCGGCGGCAAGGGCACCATGTTCGGCGCGTTCTGCGGCATCCTGCTGCTCTTCGTGATCCAGAACGTACTCACGCTGGCGGGCGTCCCCGCTCAGTGGATCGGCGCTCTCAACGGCCTGATCATCCTGGTCGCCCTCGCCATCTCCCGCATCACCGGCGGCAAGGTCCAGGAGTGACCCGGGCGGCCGTCGCCGGCCGCCCGGCCTCCGCCGCGTCCACGTCTCGTCGCGAGGGGACCGATGCCCCCTTGCCGCTCACAGGAGTTGCCGCCATGTCCTCCACCGTGCCCGCAGACGCCCGCATCACCGCCCTGGACGTCCTGGACGTGCGGTTCCCCACCTCCGAACACCTCGACGGCTCGGACGCCATGAACCCCGAGCCCGACTACTCCGCGGCCTACGTGGTCCTGCGCACCGACGCGGGCGACGGGCTGGAGGGCCATGCCCTGGCCTTCACCACCGGCCGCGGCAACGATGTCCAGGCCGCCGCCATCGCGGCCCTCGCCCCACACGTGGTGGGCCTGTCCGTCGAAGAAGTCTGCGGTGATCTCGGCGCGTTCTCCCGCTCACTGGTCCACGATCCGCAACTGCGCTGGCTGGGCCCGGAGAAGGGCGCCATCCACATGGCCACCGGAGCCGTCGTGAACGCCGCCTGGGATCTGGCCGCCAAGCGGGCCGGCAAGCCCGTGTGGCGTTTCCTCGGCGAGATGTCGCCGGAGGACCTGGTCGCGCAGGTCGACTTCCGCTGGCTGTCCGACGCCCTCACCCCCGAGGAGGCCCTGGAGATCCTGCGTCGCGCCGAGCCCGGCCGCGAGCAGCGCATCGGCCGCCTGCTCGACCGGGGCTACCCCGCCTACACCACCACCCCCGGCTGGCTCGGCTACTCCGACGAGAAGCTGGCCCGTCTCGCCCGTGAAGCCGTCGCCGACGGCTTCACCCAGATCAAGCTGAAGGTCGGCGCGGACCTCCAGGACGACGTACGGCGCATGCGCACCGCCCGCGAGACTGTCGGGGACGGCATCCGCATCGCGGTGGACGCCAACCAGAGATGGGACGTCCAGGCGGCGATCGACTGGATGCGCGCCCTGGCCCCCTTCGCCCCGTACTGGATCGAGGAGCCCACCTCCCCCGACGACATCCTCGGCCACGCCGCCGTCCGCCGGGCCGTTGCCCCGATCAAGGTCGCCACCGGCGAGCACATCGCCAACCGGGTCGTCTTCAAGCAGCTCCTCCAGGCCGGCGCGGTCGACATCGTGCAGATCGACTCCGCGCGGGTCGGCGGCGTCAACGAGAACATCGCGATCCTGCTGCTCGCCGCGAAGTTCGCGGTGCCGGTCTGCCCGCACGCCGGCGGGGTCGGCCTGTGCGAGATGGTCCAGCACCTGTCGATGTTCGACTACGCCGCGGTCTCCGGCACGACCGAGGACCGCGTCATCGAGTACGTCGACCACCTGCACGAGCACTTCGTCGACCCGGTGCGCATCGCCGACGGCCACTACCTGGCACCGACGCTGCCCGGACTGAGCGCACAGATGCACCCCGAATCCCTCAAGGAGTACGCCTATCCCGGCGGGCCCGTCTGGACGTCCCGTGTCTGACGTCCGGGCCCGTGGACGTCCGCACGTGGCCCAGTCCTTCGTGCTGAACCACGCAGTCACTCTCCCTCACCGGAAGGTTCAAGATGTCTTCCTCCGTCAGCAGACGGCGCCTGCTCCAATTGGCCGGGGCCACCGCCGCCGGCTCCGTCACCGGATCCCTCGTCGGCGCGTCCGACGCCCACGCGGCCGTCCCTCCCGCGAGAGCCGACATCGGGGTCTCCGCACACCCCTTCGCACTCGGCCAGGTCCGGCTCACCGCGAGCCGCTGGCTGGACAACCAGAACCGTACGCGGAACTACCTGCGTTTCGTCGACGTCGACCGGCTGCTGTACAACTTCCGCGCCAACCACCGGCTGTCCACCAACGGGGCGGCCGCAAACGGCGGTTGGGACGCCCCCGCCTTTCCCTTCCGCACCCATGTGCAAGGACACTTCCTCACGGCATGGGCGCAGCTGTACGCCGTGACCGGGGACACCACCTGCCGGGACAAGGCAACCCACATGGTCGCGGAGTTGGCCAAGTGCCAGGCCAACAACGGCGCCGCCGGTTTCAGCACCGGGTACCTCTCCGGCTATCCCGAGTCCGACTTCACCGCTCTCGAGCAGCGGACCCTGAACAACGGGAACGTGCCGTACTACACCATCCACAAGACCCTTGCCGGCCTGCTGGACGTGTGGCGCCACATCGGCAGCACACAGGCCCGGGACGTGCTGCTCGCCCTGGCGGGATGGGTCGACCGGCGCACCGGCCGGCTGAGCGGCCAGCAGATGCAGGCGATGCTGCAGACGGAGTTCGGCGGCATGAACGCCGTGCTGACCGACATCCACCAGCAGACGGGCGACGCGCGGTGGCTCGCCGTCGCCCGGAGGTTCGACCACGCCGCGGTGTTCGACCCGCTGGCGTCCGGCCAGGACCGGCTCAGCGGACTGCACGCCAACACACAGGTGCCCAAGTGGATCGGGGCCGCCCGGGAGTACAAGGCCACCGGTACCACTCGGTACCGGGACATCGCCACGAATGCCTGGAACATCTGCGTCGACTCGCACACCTATGCCATCGGCGGCAACAGCCAGGCGGAGCACTTCCGCGCCCCGAACGCCATCGCCGGCTACCTGAACAAGGACACGTGCGAAAGCTGCAACACCTTCAACATGCTCATCCTCACCAGGGAACT
The DNA here is from genome assembly GCF_014651075.1 of Streptomyces djakartensis. Taxonomy (GTDB): domain Bacteria; phylum Actinomycetota; class Actinomycetes; order Streptomycetales; family Streptomycetaceae; genus Streptomyces; species Streptomyces djakartensis. Next base: position 487,472 of record NZ_BMWE01000002.1, read on the forward strand.
GTTCGCGCTGGACCCGGACCGCGCCGCGCTGTTCGACTACTACGAGCGGGCATGGCTGAACCAGATGATCGGCCAGCAGAACCCGGCGAGCGACCACGGCCACGTCACCTACTTCACGCCCCTCAACCCGGGAGGCCGGCGCGGTGTGGGCCCCGCTTGGGGCGGCGGCACCTGGAGCACCGACTACGACTCCTTCTGGTGCTGCCAGGGCACCGGCCTGGAGATGCACACCAGGCTGATGGACTCCATCTACTACCGCAGTGACGACACCCTGATCGTGAACCTGTTCGTGCCCTCGGTGCTCAACTGGCAGGAGCGCGGGATCACCGTCACCCAGACCACGACGTACCCCGTCAGCGACACCACGACCCTGCAGGTCACCGGCAACGTCAGTGGAACCTGGGCGATGCGCGTCCGCGTCCCCGGCTGGACCTCCGGGGCCACCATCAGCGTCAACGGCACGCAACAGGACATCACCACCACGCCCGGCGGCTACGCCACCCTGACCCGCTCCTGGACCTCCGGCGACACGGTCACCGTCCGCCTGCCCATGCGGGTCACCATGCGAGCGGCCAACGACAACCCGAACGTCGCGGCGATCACCTACGGCCCGGTGGTCCTGTCCGGCAACTACGGCGACTCGGCGCTCAGCTCCCTGCCGTCGCTGGACACCTCCTCGATCGCACGGACCAGCGGCGGTTCGCTCGCCTTCACCGCCACAGCCAACGGCTCCACCGTCGGCCTGGGCCCCTTCCACGACGCGCACGGCCACAACTACACCGTCTACTGGAACACCGGTAGCACCGTCCGTCTCGCCAACGCGGGCAGCGGTCTCGTGCTGGGCATCCAGAACATGTCCACGGCCGACGGTGGCCGCGCTCTGCAGTGGCACGACTCGGGCACCGCCGACCACAACTGGGAAATGATCACCGACGGAAACGCGGTCCGCTTCCGCAACGCCCACAGCGGCAAGGTGCTCGGCGTCCTGGACATGTCGAAGGCAGACGGCGCGACCGTCCTGCAGTGGTCGGACAACGGCACCGCCGACCACAGATGGACGCTGCTCGACCAGCGAGACGGGACCTACAAGATCCGCAACGAGCACAGCGGCAAGTTGCTCGCCCTCGCGAACAACTCCACCGCTGTGGGGGCGTTCGCGGTCCAGGACTCGGACGACGGCACTGCGGACAACCGGTGGCGCATCGTGAGGAACTGAGCGCTGAGCCGCGCGACATGGTCAGAGCTCAGGCCCCGCCCCGGCAGGGTGTCCCGGTGACCGAGACCGAAAGCGCCGAGTGGGCGAGGACTCCGCCGCTCACCGGCTTCTGCCCGGCGCCGCGTTCGTGATCGCGGTCGTGGCGCCGGGCTGCGGCTCGCGGAGCACCGCAGCAAGGCCTGGCGATCCTCCGCGACGGCCGCCCATCCTGGTCCCAGCGCCACGCCCGACGAGATCCCGCCGACGTGGCACCACGCCCCGGACGGGCGCGTCTTCGACCGAGGAGGGCCCCAAGGCCGGCCCGGATCAGCTCCCGGTCAACCCGGCCAGGGCCGCGGCGAGCCCGAGGCCGGCGCACACACCCAGGGTGCGCAGGACGCTCCAGCGCAGCCGGAAGATCAGGGCGACGGAGACCAGCGCGATGCCGAGGGCGACGGGGCGGAAGGTGGTGAGATCCGGCAGTCCCAGGTGCAGCGGCCCGAAGGTGCGGTTGTCGACGGTGGTGAAGAGGGTGTGCTCGGCGAAGTAGAGGGCGAGGTTGGCGATGACGCCGACGACGGCCGCCGTGATGCCGCTGAGGGCAGCGGAGACATGGCGGTCGCCGCGCAACCGCTCGATGTAGGGGGCGCCCAAGAAGATGAACAGGAAGCAGGGCACGAAGGTGACCCAGGTGGTCAGCAACGCGCCGAGCAGTGCGGCCGTCCACGGGTCGAGGGAGCCCGGGTCCCGGTAGGCGCCGAGGAACGCGACGAACTGCACCACCATGATCAGCGGCCCCGGCGTGGTCTCGGCGAGCGCCAGGCCGCGCACCATCTCGCCGGCGCTCAGCCAGCCGTACGTCTGCACGGCCTGCTGGGCGACGTAGGCGAGGACGGCGTAGGCGCCGCCGAACGTGACCAGAGCGGTGCCGGAGAAGAACAGTCCCTGTGTGGTGAAGACGCTGCCGGTGCCGGTCAGTACGGCCACGACGGCCACCGGGACGGCCCACAGCAGCAGGCCGGCCAGCAGGATGCGCGCGGTACGGCGGCGGCTCGGGCCCTCGTGGTGCAGAGCGTCGTCCGGAATCAGAGGGACCGGCCCCTCGTCGCCGGAACCGTGGGCGGCGGGCTTGAGGACGGCGGGCGCCCAACGGGCGATCAGCCATCCGGCCATCCCGGCGACGACGATCACCACCGGGAACGGCATCCGGAACAGGGCCAGCGCCGCGAAGGAGGCCACCGCGAGACCCACCAGCAGGGGGTGCGTCAGCGAACGGCGGCCGACCCGCCACACGGCCTGCGCGACGATGGCGACAACGGCCGGAGCGAGCCCGGCGAACAGCCCGGTCACCGCGGCGGTCGTACCGAGGCCGACGTACAGGGCGGACAGCGCGAGCAGCGCCACCACACCCGGCAGCACGAAGAGGGTGCCGGCAGCCAGGCCGCCCCGGGTGCCGTTGAGCAGCCAGCCGGTGTAGATCGCCAGCTGCTGGGCCTCGGGTCCGGGCAGCAGCATGCAGTAGCTGAGGGCGTGGTTGAAGCGCTGCTGGCCGATCCACCGCTTCTCCTCGACGAGCGTTCGCTGCATCACGGCGATCTGCCCGGCGGGGCCGCCGAAGGTCTGCAGCGAAATGGCGAACCAGGTCCGCAGGGCATCGCGGAACGGTATGAGATCGCCCCGGTCGGGCTCGGTCCTCGGCGGTTCGGAGGCCGGGCGGTCGGTGGCGGTCATCCGCGGAGGTCTCCGTCCAGGCGGCATCAGTGAGGCGCAACCATGGTTACCTCACGATTCCCTGAGGTGGAAGGGAGCGAGGTACCGGGGAAGATGAACAGTTCGTTGCAGCCGTCGGCAGCGGCAGAGCCGCGCCCCGCGCCGTACCCTCTGGGCGACGGGAAACCACCGCTGCCCAGGACTGCCCGCGTGACCGACCAGGACAGCCCGGTCCCTGCGGTGCCCGCGCCTGGCTGATCCGCCGCTTCGTCGACCCCGACGCCGGGTTCGGCCGGGTGCCGGCGTACTGCCAGAGTGAGGTGGACATGAGCGCCTCGATGTCCGGGTCGCCCCCTTCGCCCGCGAGGATCGCCTTGTGCTGCCCGGGCCGCAGCCCGTGCCAGACGTGGTGCAGCAGTTCTTCGAGTAACCGGCGCGGGTCGCGGGCCTCCGGCCCGGTCAGCCCGTACCGGTCGGGCAGGGTGTGGGCGTCGCGGGCTCGCACCCGCTGTCCTGGCAGGTGGAGGACCAGCCGGAGGCCGGGCGTCCGCCCGTTTGCCGGTCAGCCGGGCTGCCGCACCGGCTCCGGTGCCTCCTGTCGCGCGTACGCCGCCCAGTCCACGATCTGCACCGCCGCGCCGGCTGCCTCCTGTCCCCGGCAGTGGGCGTGGTGTCTGCGGGCGATGCCGTCCAGGTCGAGGTGGGAGCCGAAGGCGGGGTGCGCCGCCAGCCGTCGTGCGTACGCCCACAGACGGGGATGGTCGGTGATCCGGTGCACCGCTGCGGCATCCAGGTGGTGGCGGTGCACGGTGTCCAGCTGCACCAGCGTCACCCACAACTGCACGTCCGCGAGGGTGATGTCGCCGCCCAGCAGGTGCTCCCGGGAGGCGAGCCGCCACTCCAGCACGTCCAGCGCGCGCAGCAGGGTGGCCAGCGCGGTGTCGCGTGCCGCCGGGTCGCCGCCGGGCTGCCCGGCGCGCTGGGCGGCCCAGGTGATGCCCTGGTCGCAGAGCCGGCCTACGGCCGCGATCGCCTCGTCGGCACCGCACGGGTGGAGATCGGGACCGTGACCGGCGAACTGCCGGGCCAGGTCGCGCAGGATGTCGGGGGTGTGCGTGCTGACGATCCGTCCGGTCCAGTCGTCGCTGAGGACCGGCGCCACGGCCGGACCGGAGTGCTGGTGCGAGCTGGCCTCGTACAGCGGGCGCAGGGCCCGGTGTCCGCCGCCGGGGGCGTCGGGCACGGCGGGCAGCAGTGTCACCGCGAGGGTGTCGTCCAGGCCGAGCAAGCTGTGTGCGACGGCGATCTTCAGACAGTGCGGGCAGGACAGCGAGAGGTGGAGCCGGTAGCGGTGCGGCGCGGCGTAGTAGCCGCTGCGCGCGTCACAGCCGATCCTGCTCCGGAAGGACGGCACGGCGGTCGGGGATGTGGCGGGCATGCGTCTCCCTGGGGTGCTCGGTCACAGGCATACGGGCATACGGAGGCGACGGCACGCGGCGGCTTCGGCACGGCCGGGGCGGCGGTACTTGCACGGGAGGGTCAGGCGTGTACGGGGGCCGGGCCGCCGGGGCGACGAGAACTTGCCGCACTGCACACACGCACGAGGTCGATGTGGCGGCGGGACGTCAGCAGGGGCAGCGGGCGGACGGCGGTACGGACGACGTCACTGCCGGCTTCCAGCGCAGCACGGCCCATGATTCCCCACCAATTCGCTAGGATTCCTGTAGTCGAGTGTCGGGCCGCGTCCAAGCCGCGTCAAGAGGGCCGGTCATGCCGCACCGGGACGTCCCAGAACCGCTGGACGGGCCGGTGCCCGGCGCCGTCGACGACGCGCAGGGCACGGACCTGCGATCCCGCGGCGGTGCGCTGCTGCCTCCGCGGTGCGACGGGCGGTCCGCGGCGGCCGAGGCGGAACTGGCGGTGGGGCTGCTGCGCGGGCGCGCGACATCGGTCGAGGCCACCGCGGACCCGGCGGAGGCGGACCGGCCGCTCACGGCCCGCAGGCTCGCGCGCCCTGGAGCGGCTGGGCCGGGTGCCGATCGGGGACATCGCGGTGCCCAGGACCCGACTGGCCGCTGCAGTAGGGGAGATCACGGCCATCGCCGAGCGCCACGAGATGGCATCCCGGACGCGGCCCGGCAGGCGGCGGGAGACATCTTCACCACCGCCCTGCGCCTGGGCGGCTCCCTCACCGGGGAGCACGGCGTGGGCACCCTCAAGCGGCGGTGGCTCGCGGACGAACTCGGTCCGCAGCGGCATGCGCTGCAACAGCGCATCAAGGCGGCCTTCGACCCGCACCACATCCTCAACCCGGGCAAAGCCCTCTGGAGGAGATCCCGCATGGCGACCGTTCTCTCCGTTTCCGGAAGCCCTTCCCCCACCTCCCGCACTGCCCGACTCCTGCGCGATCTCGACGCCCGGCTCACCGCACAAGAACACGAGGTGATCCCGCTGGACGTCCGCACGCTTCCGCCGAGGCCCTGTCGCACGCCGGCTTCGGTCACCCGGCGATCGGGCACTGTGACGGCACCGCTGTGCCGGTGACGTCCCAGGGATCGGTCACCGTCTCGGAGTCGTCAGCGATCACGCGGGGCGTCGTGGGCTCCCGGCGCCGGCGAAGGGGACCTGGGCGGCGGGCGGTGCGTCCACCGCCGTGCGGGAAGGGTGGGTCCACACCCCCTGTGCCGCGAGCTTGGGCAGGACGCCCTCGCCGAACCAGTACGCCTCCTCCAGGTGCGGGTAGCCGGAGAGGACGAACTCCTCCATGCCCAGGGCCGCGTACTCCTTGATCCGCTCGGCGACCTCCTCGTGGCTGCCGACCAGCGCCGTGCCCGCGCCGCCCCGGACCAGCCCGATGCCGGCCCACAGGTTCGGGTGGATCTCCAGGGCATCCCGGCTGCCGCCGTGCAGGGCGAGCATGCGCCGCTGCCCCTCGGACTCACTGCGGGCCAGGCCCGCCTGGACTGCCTTGACGGCCTCGGGATCGAAGCCGTCCACGAGCCGGTTCGCCTCCGCCCAGGCCTGTTCGGAGGTGTCGCGCGTGATGACGTGCAGCCGGATGCCGAACCGGACGGTGCGTCCCTGCTCGGCAGCCAGCCTCCGGATCCAGGCGATCTTCTCCGCGACCGCGGCGGGCGGTTCGCCCCAGGTGAGATATACGTCCGCGTGGCGGGCGGCGATCTCGCCGGCGATCGGTGAGGAGCCGCCGAAGTACACCTCCGGGACCGGGTCGGGCACCCGGGCCGGCGTGGCGTCCTCGACCTGGAGGTGCTCGCCGACCAGATCGACGGTCTTGCCCTCCCACAGCCCCCGGACGATCTGGAGGAATTCGCCGGTGCGGCGGTACCGGTCGTCCTTGTCGAGGAAGTCGCCGTAGGCGCGCTGCTCGTGGCTCTCCCCGCCCGTGACGACGTTGAGCAGCAGCCGTCCGCCGGTCTGCCGCTGGAAGGTGGAGGCCATCTGGGCGGCGAGCGTGGGTGAGACGAAGCCGGGCCGGAAGGCGACCAGGAATTTCAGCCGCTCGGTGTTCTGGCTGACCATCGCGGTGGTGAGCCACGCGTCCTCGCACCAGGCGCCGGTGGGGGTGAGGGCGCCGACAAAACCGAGGTCTTCGGCGGCGCCGGCGATCTGGCTCAGGTAGGCGACGGAGGGCGGCCGGTCACGGCCGGAATCGGAGGCCGGGGTGCCGTGGCCGCCGCCGACGACGTGGCGGCTGTCGCCGTTGGTGGGCAGGAACCAGTGGAAGGTGAGGGACACGTGGGGGTCTCCGTTCAGGTGCGTCTGTCTACAGCAGTCCGTGCCGGGGCGGCCGGGTGCCGTTCAGGACGTAGCGGCCGATGTGCTGGACCTTCCAGCGCACCGGGTCGTGCAGGGTGTGCGTGCGGGCGTCACGCCAGTGGCGGTGCAGGCCCAGGGAGTCGAGGGCGGCGCGGGTGCCGGCGACCTCGAAGAGGGCGCTGCCGATCTCCACTGCCGTTTCCGCGGCCGTCACCTTGGCCGCGGCCACCGCGATCGAGGCCTCGGCGGCCGAGTCGTCGGTCAGGGCGGCACGGGCGGCGTCCACGGACCTCGCGGCCGCGGCGAGCAGCGCGTCGGCGGCCCGTACCCGGATCGCCAGTTCGCCGAACCGCTGGATCAGCAGCGGGTCCCCGGCCGCGGTCGGGTGTCCCTCGTCGAGGCTCTCGAACCAGGGGCGGCTCTTGGTGCGGACGAACTCCACCGCCTCCCCCAGCGCCCCCGAGGCGATCCCGGCGTCGATGGCGGCGTGCAGCAACTGAGCCACCGCGCCGTGGAGTTGAGGTCCCTGGAAGGTGAGGTGGTGGGGCACGACCCGGTCGGCGGGGACGGGCACCGACGCCAGGCGGACGGTTCCGCTGGCGGTGGTGCGCTGTCCCATGCCGTCCCAGTCGTCGACGACCGTGAGGCCGGGCGCGTCGTGCGGTACGTACGCCACGTGCAGGGTGTCGTCGTCGGCGCGGGCGAGGACGGGGATCCAGTGGGCGAACAGCGCGCCCGTGGAGTAGTGCTTCACGCCGTCGAGGACGTACGACCCGTCCGGGCGCCGCGCGAGCCTGGTGCGGATGTCCTGCACGTGCTTGGTGCCCGCCTCGGACTGGGCGTTGCCGAACCGCTTGCCCCGCAGCACCTCACCGAAGAAGAACTTCTGCTGCTCGTGCGTCCCCTGCCGGCGCAGCACGTTGACGTAGACGAAGTGGCTCTGCGGGATCTGGGCGAGACTGGCGTCGGCGGCGGCCAGCTGCCGGAAGATCTCGGCGAGCGTCTCCGCACGGACGTCCGCGCCGCCGAACTCGGCCGGCACCGTCACCCCGAGCAGCCCGGAGGCGGACAGCCGCTGCAGCTCCGCGTGCGGCAACCGGCGGACCGCGTCCCGCTCCGCGGCGTCCTTGCGGAAGTCCGCGGCCAGCTCGGCGGCGACGGCGAGGGCCTCGCCGTCGCCGCCGATCACGACCGGGGCGCTCATCCGGTGGCCGCCAGCAGTGCCGTACGGCCACCCAGCGCGAGCGAGAACTGGTCCGTGACCTGGGCCAGTGCCTCGGCCGAGCCGGGCGCGACGACCAGCGAGCCGTCGTCGCCCACGGTGAGGTCCTTGTCGAGGGTGAACCAGCCCGGGACGATGTGCGTGGCGCCCATGGAACTCAGCACGGGGCGCAGGGCGTAGTCGATGGCCAGGACGTGGGCGATGGAGCCACCGGTGGCCAGCGGCAGGACCGTCTTGCCGGCCAGCGCGTACTGCGGGAGCAGGTCCAGCAGGGACTTCAGCAGCCCGGAGTAGGCGGCCTTGTACACGGGGGTGCCGACCACGACTCCGTCGGCCTGCTCGACCAGCGCGGTGGCCCTGATGATCTCCGGGTGCCGGAAGTCCGCCCCGAGCAGGGCCTCGGCGGGCAGGGTCCGGACGTCGAACGGGACCACCTCGTGCCCCTGCGCGGTGAGCCGGTCGTCCAGGTGGCGCAGCAGCCGGGCGGTGCGGGAGGTGGCGGACGGACTGCCGGAGATGGAGAGGATGGTGGCCATGAGGGGACCTTTCAGGAGTACCAGGTGGGCTGCGGCAGTTCGCCGGTGAGCACGTGGCGGCCGATCTCGCGGCGCTTGTAGGCGACCGGGTCGTGGAGGGTGTGGGTGCGGACGTTGCGCCAGAAGCGGTCGAGGCCCTCCGCGGAGGCGGTGGCACGCGCGCCGGTCACCTCGAAGATGCGGTTGGTGATCTCCAGGGCCACGTCGGTGGCGCGGGCCTTCACCGCGGCCACCCGGACCTCGAACTCTCCCCGGGCCTGTTCGGTGACCGCGTCCGGGTCGTCGTGCAGCTTCTGCCCCTCGGCGGCCACGGCGTCGGCCAGGGCCTCGACGGCCCACAGCTTGGCGGTGAGGTCACCGTAGATGTCGATGACGTACGGCTCGTCGACGGCGTGTTCGTGGCCGCCGTGCAGCCAGGGCCGTGACTTGGTCCGGGTGTAGGTGGCGGCGGTCTCCAGTGCGCCGGCGGCGATGCCGAGGTAGAAGTTGACGAAGACGAGCTGGATGGTGGGCACGTTGAGGGTGTTGTAGACGCGCGGCCGGAACCGCTTGCCGACATAGCCCGCCGCGGCCGACCAGGGGACGCGCACGGCGTCGAGGGTGACGCCGCCGCTCTCGGTGAGGCGCTGGCCGATGTTGTCCCAGTCGTCGTGGAAGGTCAGGCCCTCGCTGTCGGACGGGACGATGGCGAAGACGTGGTCGTCGGTGCCGGCCAGGACGCCTTCCAGCACGGTGACGTCGGAGACCCTGCTGCCGGTGGAGAAGGACTTGCGGCCGGTGAAGGTGAGCGTGTCGCCCTCGTCCTTCACCACCACGTCCTGGTCGCGCGGGTTGACCGCGCCGCCGAAGAACCACTGGTTGCGGGCGGCCTCGGCCTCGACGTGCTCCCACTGTTCGCGGGTGCCGACCAGCCGGGCGGCCCAGTTCCACAGGTAGTGGTAGCCGAGCAGCTGGCCGATGGAGCCGTCCGCCTTGGCGACCTCGCGGACGACGCGGTAGGCGGTGGGCCAGTCCTGGCCCGCGCCGCCGTGCTCGACGGGGCCGAGGAGGGTGACCAGCCCGGACTCCTTCAGCAGCCGGACCTCGGCGTACGGGGTGGCGGCGGCCTTGTCCCGGGCGGCGGCGTCGGAGGCGAGGACGGCGGCGACCTCGGCGGCGCGGGCGATCCAGCCGGCGGCGTCGGTCGGGGCGGGGGCGGTCTTCCAGTCGGCCGGTGCGGCGGTGCTCATGGGGAACCCCTTTCGCTGTGGGTGCGGGTCGCGGGTGGTCAGGCGCGGACGGCGACGGGCTCGGAGTCGGGCTGTCGTGCCTCCAGTTCGCGTACGAGGGGCAGCACCCGCTTGCCGAAGTACTCGACCTCCTCCAGGTAGTGCAGGAAGCCGAGGAGGAAGAGGTCGACGCCGAGCCGCTTGTAGGCGACGATCCGCTCCGCGATCTGCTCGGGAGTGCCGATGAGTCCGGTACGGAAGCCGTCGTTGTACTGGACGAGATCCTCGAAGCTGGAGTCCTGCCACATGCCCTTGCCGTCGGCGGTGGACTGCCCGGCCTGCTGGACGGCGTCCCGGAAGCCGTGAACGGCCGGCGTGTCGGCCTTGGCGACGATCTCGCGGAGCGTCTCGCGCGCCTCGGCCTCCGTGTCGCGGGCGATGAGGAAGCCGTTGAGGCCGAACTTCGGTGGCGTACGGCCCGCTTGGGCGGCGGAGGCGCGGACGTCGGCGATCTGCTCGGTGACGCCGTCGAAGTCCTTGCCGTTGCTGAAGTACCAGTCGGAGACGCGGCCCGCCATGGCGCGGGCGGCGGTGGAGTTGCCGCCCTGGAAGATCTCCGGGTGCGGACGCTCGGGGGTGTTCAGCGGCTTGGGCTTGAGGGAGAAGTCGCGGACCCGGTAGAAGTCACCGGCGAGTTCGGCGTGGTCCTCGGTCCAGATCGTCCGCAGGGCGGTGATGAACTCCTCCGCGCGCCGGTAGCGTTCGTCGTGCTCCAGCCAGGGCTCGCCGAGGGCGGTGAACTCGCCCTTGAACCAGCCGCTGACGACGTTGACGGCGAAGCGGCCGCCCGACAGGTGGTCGGCGGTGGCGCCGAGCTTGGCGAGGACGCCCGGGTGCCACAGGCCGGGGTGGACGGCGGCGATGACCTTCAGCCGCTCGGTGGCGAGCAGCAGGGCGAGGCTGAAGCTGGTCGACTCGTGCTGGTACTCGGCGCCGTAGCTGGCCATGTAGCGGACCTGGCTGAGGGCGTAGTCGAAGCCGTTGTTCTCGGCGAGGACCGCCAGTTCGCGGTTGTACTCGTAGCCCCAGTCGGTGCGCTGCTCGATGGTGCTGGTGACGAGGCCGCCACTGACGTTCGGCACCCAGTAGGCGAAGCGGGCGGGGTCGGGTCCGGGGGTTGCGGGCATGGGGGAACTCCTGGCGTGAGTACGCACTCGAAAAGGGCGTGTGCGTGACAGGGAAACGTGTTCAGTGACCGGGATCCGGACGTGCGGGGACGACGTTCCCGGGAAAAGCCGAAATCACCGTGGGCAACGGCTTGCAGTGAAATTCACGAAGAAAGAATCAGCGCGAGTGCGAGGGTTTCCCTCGGATGCGCTCAGCCCCGACAGCGACAGCAGGAGCTGGAGACACGCGCAAGGTCGACGTGGCGTCGCCGCGTGAGGTCCTGTCGCTTCATGTCATCGATCAAAGCAGCGGGGAGTCCGGCCGGTCAAGAATGCCCGGAGCTGATTCCACATGCTGAGAGCAGGAATTCACGAGGTTGTGACAGGGATTCCCTTGAACCCGGTCGGCGACGGTGGGCAGTCTCGCTGTCGTGCGTATAGAGCAGCTCGAATACCTCGCGGCCGTCACCCGGTCGGGTTCGCTGCGGCGGGCCGCGATCACGGTACGGCCGCTCGCGCACGACGCGACCGACGTGCTGCTGGTCCTGCAGAGCCGCCCTTCCGGCCGGGTTCCCCGGGCCGCCCGCGATCTGCACCGCCTGTTCGTGCGCAACGCCCGCGGCTGCGACGCCCCTTCGTGAAGCGGCGCAATCAGAGCCGGTCACCAGGTGCCGCACCACCGTCAGCTGCTGGACCTACTGGCTCGCGGTCCACCTGCTGCGACTCCACCGGCCGTCCCGGCACCAGGACGGCGGGAGTGCTGCGCACTTCACGCCGCAGCGAGCGGCGCCGCGCGAAGGTCGCGGTCAGGGCGAGGTACGGCATGTCCGGTCGGCACGTGCGCATCCCGCTCCCGCAGCCGGAGGGTCGCCCACACGCTGGCCAGTCCGGTCAGCGCCGGGGTCTCCCGCGTGCCGGGGCTCCGCCCGCTCACCTCCGGCTCCACTCCTGCGCGAGCAGTTCGTACGACCTCACCCGGTCGGCGTGGTCATGGGTGATCGTCGTGATGAGCAACTCGTCGGCCCCGGTGGCCTCTTGGAGCTGCAGCAGGCGGTCGGCCACCTGTCCCGGTGAGCCGACGAACTGTGTGTCCACGCGGTCCCGCACCAGCTCCCGGTCCTCCTCACTCCACTCGAAGGCCCGGGCCTGATCCGGCGTCGGGTACTCGATGGCGCCCTCGGCGGTGCGGATGCTGCGGACCCAGGCCGCGTAACCGGTGGCGAGCTCGCGGGCCGTCTGCTCGTCCTCCGCCACGACCACGTCGGCCGAGACACTGACGTACGGCTTGTCGAGGACGTCGGAGGGCTGGAAGAAGGCCCGGTAGCCGTCCACGGCCTCCAGCACGGTGGCGGGGCTGACGTGGTAGTTCGCGGCGAACCGCAGCCCTCGCGCGCCCGCGACCTCGGCGCTCTGGCCGCCGCTGCTGCCCAGGATCCACACCTCGACGTCGGCGCCCTCGCCCGGCACGGCGTGCGCCTCGACGCCCTCCGGGGACCGGTAGGTGCCGGCCAGCAGGGCGAGGATGTCGTCGATCTGCTCGGCGTAGTCCTGCGACTCGGCACCGGGCAGCAGGAGCAGCTTGCGCTGCAAGGCGATGCGGGGTGAGCCGAGGAGGCGTTCGAAGGAGAAGCGGGGCGGGATGAGCAGGCCGTTCGGGGCCCGGCCGTCCACGACGGGGGTGGCGGTCGCAGGGGCTGCGGTCGATCGTCCCGGCGGACGGCCGCCCGAGCGGCCCAGGCCGAGGTCGAAGCGTCCGGGATGCAGGGCGTCGATCAGGCCGAACTCCTCGACCGTGCTGAGCGCGGTGCGGTGGCCGAGCTGTACGGCGCCGGAGCCGAGCCGGATCGTGGAGGTGGCGGAGGCGGTCAGCGCGAGGACGACCGCGGGGGACGTGCCCGCGACGCCCGGGTTGAGGTGGTGCTCGGCGAACCAGTACCGGGCGTACCCGAAGCGCTCGGTCTGCTGTGCCAGGTCGATGGAGTTGCGCAGGGCGTCGGCGGCCGTCGAGCCGGACGGTATCGGCACCAGGTCGAGGACGCCGAGGGGGATGTCAGGCATGGGCGGGCTCCTCCTCGGTGACGGGCAGGACCGGTCCCCAGACGAAGGGCGGGTCCGGGATGTCACGGCGCAGTACCGGGGCGACATCGGACTGGAAAAGCTGGAGCGAGCCGCGGTGCTGGGCGTCCGTCAACCCGTTCGCGTCCGCGTGCAGATGGAGCACCGTGTGCCCGAACTGCTCGTGGTAGCGGTGCACCTTGTCGATGATCTGCTGCGGGCTGCCGATCAGGGCGGAGCTGCGCTCGACGAAGTCCTCCACGGTCTCGAAGACCACCGGCAGGCCGAACTGCTTCTGGAACGCCAGCGTCGACTCGAAGATCGGCCGGTACACCTCGATCGCTTCCTGGGAGGTGCGGGTCACGAGGAGCCCGGCCGTGCCGGCACCGACCGCGATCTTCGCCGGGTCGTGGCCGTGGAACTCCCAGCGCTCGCGGTAGTACCTGATCAACTCGGCGTACGGCTCGATGGGGTTGGTGACGTTCGCCGAGAACAGCGGGTCGCCGTAGCGGGCGGCCAGATCCACCGACTCCTTGCTGGTGGCGCTGCCGTGCCAGACCCGGATGGGCTGCTGGTAGGGCCGCGGCCAAACCTCGGCGTCCGTCAGCGGAGGGCGGAAGCGGGTCGCCGCGGTCACCTTGTCCTGCCGCCAGATCTGCCGGAACACCTCATAGCTCTCGGCGTTGCGGTCCCACTGGTCCTCGGGAGTGACATGGAACAGCTCGCGCTGGGCGGCGCCGTTGCCCTTGCCGATGATCAGCTCCAGGCGTCCGCCGGAGAGATGGTCGAGGGTGGCGTAGTCCTCGTAGGCGCGCACCGGGTCCAGGAGGCTGAGCGTGGTCACGGCGGTGAACAGCCGGATGCGCCGGGTCAGTGCCGCGATGTGGCTGAGGACGACGGCCGGCGAGGAGGAGATGAACGGCCGCTCGTGCCGCTCCCCCACTCCGAAGCCGTCGAAGCCGAGTTCCTCGGCGAGCAGGGCGCCCGCGAGAACCTCACGGAAGCGGTCCTGGGTCGTCTTGTGCCCGCCGGTGATCGGATCCGGCCGGTGCACGATCAGGGTGATGGCGAGGAACTTCACGACGCTGCCCGTTCCTCACGAACGTCGTCGATGAGGGTCCCCCCGCTCGAGCGAAGCCGAGAGTGGGGGAGGGCCAGGCCGAGGTGGTCGCGCAGGGTCGGGCCCTCGTACTCCGTGCGGAACACGCCTTGTTCCTGCAGGAGCGGGACGACCTTGTCGGCGAACTCGTCGAGGCCGGTCGGGGTGATGTGCGGGACGAGGATGAAGCCGTCACTGGCGTCGGCCTGCACGAACTCGTTGATGGTGCGGGCGATCGTGTCCGCCGAACCGATGAAGTTCTGCCGGTTGCCCTTCTCGATGACCAGGTCGCGGATCGACCAGTTGTTGGCGGCGGCGAGCTCGCGCCACTCGCGGGCGGTGGCCAGCGGGTCGCGGTACATGCGGACCTGGGCGCGGCCCTGGGAGATGTGCCGGTCGCTGACGTCGGGGTCGATGTCGGGGAGCGGCCCGTCCGGGTCGTAGGAGGACAGGTCCCGGTTCCAGACGAACTCCAGATGCTTGAGGGCGGTGGCGCCGCTGACCTGCTGGCGGCGCACCAGCTTGGCCAGCTCCTGCGCCTCGGCGTCGGTGTCGGCGAGGGTGAAGGTGGCGGCGGGCAGGATCAGCAACTGGTCGTGGTGGCGGCCGTACCTGGCGAGGCGCTTCTTGACGTCGGTGTAGAAGGCCTGGCCCGCTTCGAGGGTGGCGTGCCGGCTGAAGATCGCGTCGGCTTCGGAGGCGGCGAACTCGCGGCCCTCCTCGGAGTCGCCGGCCTGGAAGATCACCGGGCGGCCCTGCGGGGAGCGCGGCACGTTGAACTGCCCGTGGATGTCGAAGTGCTGTCCGGTGTGGACGAAGGCGCCGGCCTTGGCGTCCCGCAGGAAGGTGCCGGTCTCCTGGTCGGCGAGGATCTCGTCGCCGTGCCAGGAGTCGAAGAGCTCGTTCGCCGTGGCCAGGAACTCCTTGGCGCGGGAGTAGCGCTCCTCCTGCGGCAGGAAGCCGCCGCGGCGGAAGTTCTCGCCGGTGAAGGCGTCCCAGGAGGTGACGACGTTCCAGGCGGAGCGTCCGCCGGAGAGGTGGTCGAGGCTGGCGAACTGGCGCGCGACCTCGTAGGGCTCGTTGAAGGTGGAGTTGATGGTGCCGGTCAGTCCGAGGTGCTCGGTGACGGCGGCAAGTGCGGCGAGCACGGTGAAGGTGTCGGGGCGGCCGACGACGTCGAGGTCGTAGATCTTTCCGCCCTGTTCGCGCAGCCGGAGTCCCTCGGCGAGGAACAGGAAGTCGAACTTGGCGCGTTCGGCGGTCTGCGCGAAGTGGACGAAGGAGCTGAACTCGATGTGGCTGCCGGCCTTCGGGTCGCTCCACACGGTGGTGTTGTTGACGCCCGGGAAGTGGGCGGCCAGATGGATCTGCTTCAGCGGCTTGGTCATCGGGTGGGGGATCCTTCCGGCTCAGGCAGCGGCGTAGCGGTTGGTGGGGCGGGCCAGGCCCAGCAGGCCGCGCAGGGTGTCTGCCTCGTAGGCGCGGCGGAAGGCGCCCCGGCGCTGCAGTTCGGGGACCAGCCCCCGGGTGATCGCCGGGAGGTCGTGGCCGGCGACGGCGGGACGCAGCCGGAAACCGGTCAGCCCGGCGCCGTGCAACTCCTGGAGCAGATCGGCGAGTTCGCCGGGCGTGCCGGTGAAGATGCGGGCATCACTCGTGTACGGCTGTCCCGCGAGCGCGTCGAGCCTTTCCCGGCGGGCGGTCGCGGCGGCCGGGTCGTCGTCGAGGAAGACGACCAGGTCGCCGAAGACATGGAGGGGTTCGGTGGCTCGCCCCACGGCGTTCTGCTCGGCGCGGATCCGGGCGACGATCGCGCGGGCCTCGTCGGCGTCGTGCGGGGTGACGTACCCGATGTCGGCGGCGCGGGCCACCAGCCGGTACGGGATGGTGTCGTGGGCGAGGGCGCTGACGATCGGCTGGCCCTGCGGCGGGCGGGGCGTGATGCTGGGGCCTCTGACGCTGAAGTGCCTGCCCTCGAAGTCGATGTAGTGCAGCTTGTCGCGGTCGATGAAGCGGCCGGTGGCGGCGTCCCGGATCTCGGCGTCGTCCTCCCAGCTGTCCCACAGGCGGCGCACCACCTCCACGTAGTCGGCGGCCTCGTCGAGCAGGTCGGTCACCACCTCCTGGGCGGCCGGGCTGTCGTAGGCCTCGATGCGCGGGATGGTGCGGCGGCCGAAGTGCGCGGCCTCGTTCGGGCGGGCGGTGATCTGCACGCGCAGGCCGGCACGGCCGGCGCTGACGTAGTCGAGGGTGGCGATCGCCTTGGAGATGTGGAACGGCTCCGTGTGCGTGGAGACCACCGTCGGCACCAGGCCCATGTGCCGGGTCAGCGGTGCGACGCGGGAGGCGATGAGGACGGCGTCGAGGCGGCCGCGGACCTGGTCGGTGCGCTCGTCCGGGTCCAGGAAGTGGGAGGACTGCGGGCCGAGGCCGTCCTCGATGGTCACGAAGTCCAGCAGACCGCGTTCGGCCTCGGTGACCAGATCGGCCCAGTATCCGGCAGTGAACAGGTCGCGCGGGCGGGCCACCGGCTCGCGCCAGGAGGACGGGTGCCAGCCGGTGCCGTCCAGGGCGACGGCAAGGTGCAGGGAAGAAGGAGGTGTCGAGGACACGAGTGGGTGCCTTCCTGGAAGTCCGTGACGAGAACGCCGCCCCTTCCCACAGGAGGAGGCAACGGCGGTGAAGGAACGGGTCAGGAACAACAGAGCGCGCCGGCCACGCGCTGGAGGTCCATGTGGGGCCGGGAGTGGAGGTGGACGGCGTGGAAGATGTGCGTCACGTCCACCACCTCCGTCTCTGGGGTCATGCGTGGATTCGTCCGCCCGAGCGCCGAGAGGTGCCGCCTCGCACCGAGCGTGGACGTGAGCAGGCTCGACAGCGAGGCGGTGGGTCCTCCCGAGCCCGGGTGCTCGCGACGGCCGGCCGCTACGACGCCGAGTCCGGTGATGGCGAGGGACACTCCGTGGGCTGCCGCACCTGGTGCCGGTGCCGCTCACAGCGTGCCGAACAGGCGCGCGGCGTTGCGCAGGGCGTGCGTCGCGACCCGCTCGCCGAGGACGAGACCGGCCTCGTCGGCCGAGCGGGTGTGGATGCCGGAGTACACGCGGGCGTCCACGTTCTCCTGGGACAGTCGGCTCCAGGTCGTGTAGGTGCGGGTCACTCCGGGGGCGGTGGGGCTGGTCAGCTTGAAGGGCGCCGTGCGCGGCCCGACGAGCGCCGACAGGACCGCTTCCGCCGCGCCCGAGAACGTGTTGTGGCCGCTGGGGTGGTCGGGATGAGCCGGCGTGGTGTGCAGCGGCGTCCACGCGGGGTCGGGGTCGATCGAACCGGTACGGATGGCCGTGACCGGGCGCCACCGCAGATGGGCGTACTTGCTGTCGGAGGTGGCGATCTGCGTGTCCACCAGGGCGACGTGGAACAGGGCCACCAGCCGGGCCCGTCCGGCGCTGGAATGCGGTGACCGGGCGAGGGCCACCCGCAGTGGCTCGGTGTACAGCGTCAGTGAGGAACCGAGCCAGAAGGTGGCGGTCTCTGTCTGCCTCTGCGTGCGTACGGTGCTGTCCACGGCCCCGTACGCACGGACTTCGGCCAGATCGGCGCGGTAACGCGCGGAGTCCGGGGCGGGCGGTGCGGGCAGCCGGTACTGGTCGGGGCTGTCCAGCAGGAAGGGCCGGGCGAGCCGGTTGCCGTACTGCGCGGCCGGGGCGTAGGCGGGCGGGGTCGGCTGCCACACTCCAGGAGCCGCCGGTGGGAGGGTGAACGGCGCGTTGACCGAGGCCGGGTCGAGGCCGTCACCCTCGCGGGCGGCGAGCACCAGCCGCGCCTGGCGGGCGCCGGCCGCCACGCCCTTCGACTCGGCCGCTCCGTCGGGAACGCCCTGAAGCGTCGCGCGCAGAGCGGCGTCCAGTTCCTGAGTGCGGGAGGGGACCAGCGCCACCAGAGCGCCGTGTACGGCGGACGCCAGGGCCGCGTCCTGGAAGTCGCCCCGGTCGACGCCGGACGGCACCACGCGGGTGGCTCGGGCCGCCGCGAGCCAACTGACGGCCCAGGTACGGCTGTTCGTGATCTGCGTAGGGGCGGCGTCCGCCGCGATGGTGGCCGCTGTCGTGTCGTACCAGTCGAGCGCGACGGACGAACGCGGCTGTTCCTCCACCACGGCAGCCGCGGCGGACGGGACGCTGACGGAGGCGGCCAGCAGGACGGCCGAGCCCAGCGCCACCAGGACGGGACGGACGGGATGACGGGTTCTGAACCAGTTCACGCGTACTCCTTCGCGGACGTGCGGATGACCGGTGGTGTTGTCGACGCCGGGGAGTGAGCGGCGAGGTGGCCGGTCCCGTCGAGTGGGATGGAGAGGTGGGGTTCGCCGGGCATGGCCTCGTGTCCTGGACGAAGACGGGGGTGCGCAGGCGTCGTACGGTCCGCGCACCCCGGGTCGGCTACTTGTTGGTCTTGGGCAGGCCGGGCGGGTTGATCTCGGACTTGGTCACGGCCTCGTCGGACAGGCCCCAGCGCTTGAGCACCTTGGCGTACGTGCCGTTCTCGACGACGTGGTTGAGGGCGTCGGCGAGCGGCTTGGCCAGGCCGCTGTCCTTCTTGGTGGTGGCCGCGATCAGGCCCTGGAGGGTGGAGCCGGCACCGGAGTAGGTGCCGACGACCTCGGTCTTGCCGGTGGTGGCCGCGTGGTAGGAGGCGGTCGGATTGGGGCCGAGGTAGAGGTCGATGCGGCCGGCCTGGAGGGCGAGGTAGGTGTCGCTGTCGTTCTGGTAGTACTTGATGTTCACCGGCTTGCGGCCGGCCTTCTCGTTCTCCTTGCTCCACTCGATGAGCAGCTTCTCCTGGTTGGTACCGCTGCCCACGGCGACCGTCTTGCCCGCCACGTCCTCGGGCCCGGTGACCTTCAGGCCGCTGCCCTTCTTCGCCTCGAAGCCCAGGTTGTCCTCGCGGTAGGTGGCGAAGTCGTACTTCTCCTTGCGCTCCTCGGTGACGGTGATGTTGCTGAAGCCGACGTCGTACTTGCCGCTGTCCAGGCCGACGAAGATGTTTTCCCAGGAGACCGTGTTGATGTGCGGCTTGAGGCCGAGCACGTCGGCGACCAGGGAGGCGATGTCGGGCTCGACGCCGATGACGGTCTTGTTGTCGGTGGCGAAGAAGGTCAGCGGCGCGGCGGAGCCGGACGAGTCGACGATCTCCAGGGTGCCCCTCTCGCGAATCTTCTGGGGGACCTCGGCGGCTATGGAGCCGACCTTGTCGGTGGTGACGCGGTTCTGGTCGGGACTGATGTTGATCTTCGTCTTGCCGCCGGACGCGGCCGCGACCTCGGTCGTGCCGCCGTCGTCGGGGTTGCTGCACGCGGCGAGGACGAGGGCGGTGGCGAGCCCGAGCGCGGCTGCGGCGGTGCGGCGGGTGATCGAGGTGGACATGGTCGGGCTCCTTGCCGGCGAAAAGGGGTGAGGGTGGTCAGAGGACCTTGGAGAGGAAGGCGCGGGTGCGCTCGTGCCGCGGGTCGTCCAGGACGGCCGCGGGCGGGCCCTGCTCCACGACGACACCGCCGTCCATGAACACCACGGTGTCGGCGACCTCGCGGGCGAAGCCGATCTCGTGGGTCACGACGATCATGGTGGTTCCGGTGCCTGCCAGGTCCTTGATGACGTCGAGGACCTCGCCGACCAGTTCCGGGTCGAGCGCCGAGGTGGGCTCGTCGAAGAGCAGCACCTTCGGTTCGAGGGCGAGCGCGCGGGCGATGGCCACGCGCTGCTGCTGGCCGCCGGACAGCTGCCGGGGGTAGGCGTCCGCCTTGTCGGCGAGGCCCACCCGGTCGAGGAGCCGGCGGGCGGTCTCCTCCGCTGCCTTGCGCGGGCGGCGCAGCGCGGAGACCGGTGCCTCGACGAGGTTGTCCAGCACGGTCAGGTGCGGGAAGAGGTTGAAGTTCTGGAAGACGAACCCGATGTGGGTGCGCTGCTTCAGTACGTCCTTCTCCTTCAGCTCGTGCAGCTTGCTCCCGGAGCGGCGGTAGCCGATGAGTTCGCCGTCGATGCTGATCCAGCCGCTGTTGACCTTCTCCAGGTGGTTGATCGTCCGCAGCAGCGTGGACTTGCCCGAGCCGGACGGGCCGAGGATCACGGTGACCTCGCCGGCGCGGACCTTCAGGTCGACGCCGCGCAGCACCTCCAGCGGGCCGAAGCTCTTGTGGACGCCGTGGACGTCCACCATCACGTCGCTCATCGGCTGTCTCCCAAGGGCTTCAGGGGTATGACGGGCTGGTTGCGCTGGGCGGCGGCCGCGCGCAGGGTGCGGAGGAAGCGGCGGGCGCGCTGGATCGGGGTGGGCGGCGGGGTGCGGTTGGCACCCCGGGCGTAGCGGCGCTCCACGTAGTACTGCGCGACCGACAGCAGGGAGGTCAGCACCACGTACCAGGCGGTGGCGACCAGCAGCAGCGGGATCACCCGGCCGTTGCGGCCGTAGATCACCTGCACCTGGTAGAACAGCTCGCCGATGGACATCACGTAGACCACCGAGGTGCCCTTGAGCAGTCCGATGATCTCGTTGCCGGCCGTGGGCAGGATGGCGCGCATGGCCTGCGGCAGCACGATCCGGCGGATCTGCCGCAGCCGGGGGATGCCCTGCGCGGCGGCCGCCTCCAGCTGCCCGTGGTCGACGGCGATGACACCACCGCGCACGATCTCGGCGGCATAGGCGGCCTGGTGCAGCGTCAGCCCGATGATGGCCGCGCCCATGGTGCCGATGACGCTGTTGCTGTCGACGGACCAGAACACCGGGCCGAAGGGGATGCCGAAGCCCAACTCCTCGTACAGCGCGCTCAGGTTGAACCAGAACACCAGCTGGACGATCATCGGGATGGATCGGAAGATCCAGATGTAGGTCCAGGCGACGGTCTGCAGCACCGGACTGCGCGACAGCCGCATGAAGGCCAGCACGGTGCCGAGGAGGAAACCGAGCACGGTGGCGTAGGCGGTGAGCTGGAGGGTCACCCACACCGCCTGCACGATCGTCTCGGACAGCACGTAGTCGCCGAAGACACCCCACTCCCAGACCGGGTTGGTGGCCAGCCCGTGCGCGAACTGGGCGACCAGCACGATCACGGCGACGGCCGCCACCCAGCGGGCGTAGTGGCGGGCGGGGACGACCTTGAGGGAGGCCGGATCGTCCGGTGCGGGCGGGGCCCCGGGGCCGGTGCCCGGGGTGGCCGCGCCGGGCGGCGCGGTGTCGGTGGTGGACGGCAGCGTGGACATCGTGAAGGTTCCTGCTCAACTCTCAGGTGTGCTCGGGCGGGTTGACGCGCGATGTGTCGATCGCGGAGGCGGAGGTGCCCCACTTCTTGAGGATCCGGGCGTACGTGCCGTCCTTGATCAGCTCGTTGACGGCGGCCTGGAAGGCCTTGGTGAGGGGGGAGCCCTTCTTGAAGGCGAAGCCGACGTCGAGGCGGTGGAACTCGCCGAGGAAGGTGGTCTGCGAGGCGGGCTGGGCCGCCTGGTGACGCAGGCCGTTGATGGTCGACATGATCACGTCGATACGGCCCTGCTGGAGCGCGGTGAGGGTCGCCGCGTTCTCCGAGTAGACCTTCACGTCGTACGGCTTCCTGCCCGCCTTCGCGCACACCCCCTTCTGCGCGGTGAGGGTCGCTTCGAAGGTGGTCCCGGCGCCGGTGCCGATGGTCAGCCCGCACAGCTGGGTGAGGTCGGTGACTCTCTCCCCGACGGCGGTGTTGCCCGTCTTCACCGCGAAGCCCTGACCGTCGTTGATGTAGGTGACGAAGTCGATGGTCTTCAAGCGTTCGGTGGTGACGCCGAAGTTGCCGGTCCCGAAGTCGTACTTGCCGCTGCCCAGGGCGGGCAGGATCGTCTCGAAGGAGGCGTCCTGCCGCTCCAGCTTCACACCGAGGACCTTGGCCACCGCGTCGGCGATGTCGATGTCCTGGCCGGCAGATGGCTTGTCCTGCCCGTTCGGGTAGTACGCCCCGGGCGGGAATCCGACCGAGCTGCCGACCCGGAGCGTCCCCGCCTTGCGTACGTCGGCGGGGAGCAGGGCCGCGACGGAATCCACCTTGCGCACCGCGGCCACCGGGTCGTCGGTCGGCGCGAGGGACGCCTGAGCGCCCGCCGGTGTGGTGCCGGAGGTGTCGCCGGAGCCGCAGGCGGTCAGCGCCAGCACGGGCAGCAGCGCCATGGTCGCGGCGATACGCAGGCGGCTTCTGATCGGACGAAGGTTCACAGGTCGGCTGCCTTTCCCGTGCGTGCTGCGCGTGCTTCGGCCGGCAGATGCTTCTCGAAGGGCAGCGGGCCGATGGTTTCCGGTTCGGCCTCGGTGTCGAACAGCGGTGTGTAGCCGGTGGCCAGGTACAGGCCCCGGGCCTCTGGCTGGCGTGGCCCGGTGGTCAGGTGGATCCGCCGGTAGCCGCGTGTGCCCGCCTCGCGTTCCAGCTCGGCGATGACACGGCGGGCGAGGCCGCGCCGCCGGTGGGCGGAGTGGGTCCAGATCCGCTTCAGCTCGGCCGTGGTCGCGTCGTACCGGCGGAAGGCGCCGCCCGCGACGGGCTCGCCGCGCTCCAGCAGCAGGAGCAGCAGGCCGCCGTACGGTTCGGTGAACTCCTCGTCGGGGTAGCGGGAGATCTCGGCGTGGGCGTCCTTGCCGTAGCGCGTGGAGTACTCGCGGCCGAGTTCGCGCAGCAGGGGTCTCACGCGCGGGTCGCAGACGGGGACATGAAGCACGGTCACGTCCCCGGCTGATGATGACGGTTGGGCCACGGAGGTCATTCGCCCACCGCCGCAAGGGTTTGCGTCCCGCGTGCCGCCCGCTCCGCGTCGCGCTTGGCGACCTCCTCGCGGACGATCGGGATCACGTACCGGCCGAAGTCGATGGCGTCGCCCAGCAGGTCGTAGCCGCGCGCGGAGAGGATGTCGACGCCGAGGTCGTAGTAGTCGAGGAGCGCCTGGGCCACGGTCTCGGGCGTGCCGACCAGGGCATTGGAGTTGCCCGCGCCGCCGGTCGCTGCGGCGGTCGGGGTCCACAGGGCGCGGTCGTAGCGCTCCCCCGCCTCGGCGATGGTGATCAGCCGCTGCGAGCCGACGTTCTGAGGTGTTGCGGCCTGCGGCCGCGCGTGCCCGTTGTGGCGCTTGGTGATCGCCTCGCCCCTCTCCTTGCGCGCCTTGATCACGCCGACCGTGCGGTGGGCCTTCTCCCAGGCCAGCTCCTCGGTCGGGGCGATGATCGGGCGGAACGCCACCTGGATGCGGGGCGGGTCGGTGCGGCCCGCGGCCTTCGCGGCGGCCTTCACGTTCTCGATCTGCTCGGCGGTCTTCGCGAGGGGTTCGCCCCACAGGCAGTAGATGTCGGCCTCCGCGCCGCCCGCGGCGTACGCGGCGGGCGACGAACCGCCGAACAACACGTTCGGGCGGGGCTGTTGGACCGGGTAGACGTCGCTGACGAAGTCGTGGAAGCGGTAGTGCTCGCCCTCGTGGTCGAAGGGCTCGTGCGTGGTCCAGATCTTCTTGACGATCCGGATGTATTCACGGGTGCGGGCGTAGCGCTCGTCCTTGGTGAGGGTGTCGCCCTCGCGGCCCTGCTCGTGGTCGTTGCCGCCGGTGATGAAGTGCACGGTCAGCCGGCCCTCGCTGATCTGGTCGAGGGTGGCGAAGGTCTTGGCGGCGAAGGTGGGGTAGGAGACATTGGGCCGGTGGGCGAGCAGGATCTGCAGGCGCTCCAGCCTGCTCGCGATGTACGCGGCGGCCGGTGCGGGGTCCGGCGATCCGGAGCCGTAGGCGAACAGCACCCGGTCCCAGCCGTGGTCCTCGTGGGCCCGGGCGAGCCGGAGCGTGTACTCCTTGTCGAAGGCGGGGCCGGAACGCGGGGTGGTTTCGGAGCCGTCGTTGGTGGCGGCGATGCCAAGGAACTCCACTGGCATGGGAGATGGCCTTTCCGGGTGCGGCGACACGCAGGCATGAGGGACTGGCCTTGCGTGCAGGCATGAGCGCACAGACCGTCAGGCGGACGGGTCGGTGCAGTCGTGACGACGTCGAGCGTCGGGAGAAGCAGAGCTGCGGCAGCGCGCGTAAGGAGAGAACTCGGCCCGCGACGGGGTCACCGAGGGAGGGAAGGGCCGGTCAGACGGCCCGCTGCCGAGTCAGACGCAACACGCGGCGGACCACACCCGACCGAAGTCGATGTGATCGCGCGAGACCAAGCGCTGCTGGGCATTCATGCGACTAATTGAGCAGTACATCGTGGCGCTCGTCAAGCAGCGCCCGGATGCCGGACCGCCCGGGACCGGCGCTGCCGTGGGCGCTGTTGACACATCGATGCCCTGGGCACATACGATCGACAGCGGATCGGCCGCCCTGCGCGGCAGCCTCTCCGGCCGCGTTGAGGGACGCGGCGAATGTGACGACGCCGAGCCCCGGCCGCACCGTAGGCACGCAGCGCCTGTGCCGTTGCGCTCCCTGCGAGTGCCACCGGGTGGTCACCCACGCCTGCGATTCCCTCCCCCGGAGAGCCTCTCGATGGTCACGCCTTCCGAAGTCACGCCGGCCCCTGCGACGAAACCCCCGAAACAGGCGAGCGCGCCTGGCCCCGACCTTCCGCGGATCGTGCCACGCCGGCACGTCGGCCGGTGGCTGACCGCTGCGGTCGCGCTGCTGCTGTTCGCGATGGTGCTCAACTCCGTCGTCCGCAATGACGCCTTCCAATGGAGCGTGGTGGGCCGGTACTTCACCACCGCCGCCGTGCTCGACGGACTGCTGCTGTCCCTGTGGCTGACGGCTGTGGTGATGGTGCTCGGATTCCTGCTCGGCACCGTGCTGGCGGTGATGCGGCTATCGGCCAACCCTGTTCTGCGCACGCTGAGTTGGGGCTATGTGTGGATCTTCCGGTCCACGCCGCTGCTGGTGCAGCTGCTGTTCTGGTTCAACATCGGCGCCCTGTATCCGACGCTGGGCCTCGGCATCCCGTTCGGCCCGCAGTTCCTCACCGTCAAGACGGTCAATCTGCTCGGCCCCACCCTGACCGCCGTCATCGGCCTGACCCTGCACGAGACCGCGTACGCCGCCGAGGTGGTGCGCGGCGGCATCCTCTCCGTGGACTCCGGGCAGACCGAGGCAGCACAGGCGCTCGGGCTGAGCAGACGCCGCACCCTGCGCCGGATCGTGGTGCCGCAGGCGATGCGCTCCATCGTGCCCACGGCCGGGAACATGCTGATCGGCACCATGAAGGGCACCAGCATCGTCAGTGTGCTGGCCGTGCACGACCTGCTGTACTCGGTGCAGTTGATCTACAACCAGACCTATCAGGTCATCCCGCTGCTGATGGTCGCCACCCTGTGGTACATCGCGGTCACCACGGTGCTCGGCGCGGGCCAGTTCTACGTCGAGCGGCACTACGCGCGCGGGGACTCCCGCGCCCTGCCGCCGACCCCGCTGCAACGGCTGCGCGGCCACCTGACCGCCGTGCGCCACCGGCTGAGCGCGGCCACGGCCGCCGACGCCCGCCCGGCGATCGGCGGTGACCGGTGAGCAGCACCCCTTCGCCGGCCGTCGTGGTCGTCGTCGGCGCGGGGCCGCGCGCCACGGGCCTGCTGGAGCGGATCGCCGCCAACGCGCCCGAACTGTGGGACGGAGCTCCGGCCTGCTCGCCGTCTCCCCCACGGACGGCCACGTCCTCGACCCGTCCCTCGACAGCCCCCACCCCCGCCGCATCGCCCTCGGCGCCCCCACCAACAGCCGGGCCGTCGCCGCCTTCGCCCGCCCCCGCACCGACGCCCCGGCCTTCCGCCAGAACGACGCGGTAGCACGCGCGCTCCTGCGTGCTCTGAGCGCCACCGAGGCTGACCCGGCTACGTCACCGGTGGACGGCCGGCCTCTCAGAGTGTGAGACCTTCCCTACTTTTCCTATTGGATTACTAGGGAAGCCTTGACTGCGTGCGCCGCGGGTGCGCAGGATGATGAGCATGTCCCGTAAGCAGCAACGACTCGTTCGTCGTCGGCACGTCGACTTCGGTCACGTCGTCAGTGCCGCCTGCTGCCGCGCGTAAGGCACGCGACTCGCACCTTCGCCCGTGCCCGCCCACCGCGCCTGACGGCACGACACGGCACCGCATCGTCACCGTTCGGCGCGTGGGCCGCAAGTACCTGCCCGGCCGGCAGGCGAGCTCCGACGCCGCGCTCCGCGGCCGACCTTGAGGAGACCACTTCCATGGGCCTTGCCTCCGCGCCGTCCCACCCCGCCGCGCCGTCCGACCGAACCGGGCCCGGCCGGGCGCACTGGCTGCGTGTGGCCCGCGAGACGGCGGACGACCTGGCCACGGACGCGGCGGCCCGGGAGCAGGCGGGCAAAACCCCGATCGACGAGGTGTCCCGGCTGCGCGAGGCGGGACTGCTGACGCTCCTGACGCCCGCCGAGTCCCAGGTCGGCGGCCCGGACTGGCCCACGGCCTACGCCGTCGTCCGGGAGATCGCCGCGGCCGACGGCGCGATCGGTCAATTGCTCGGCTGTCACTACTTCCTGTCGTGGAGCGCCCGGTTCTTCGCCGAACGCGCTCTCGCCGCGCGGACAGCGGAGCGGTCCGCAGCCGAACAGTGGTGCTGGGGCGGCGGTTTCGCGCGTCAGGAGCCGCCTCTGATGCTGGCCAGGACCTCCAAGGGACTGGTGCTCGACGGTCGGCAGAGTTACACCACCGGGGTCCTGGTCGCCGATCGTCTCGCCGTGCGCGCCGTGCGGGAGGACACGGGTGAACCGCTCGCCGTCGTGGTGGATCCCGCCCGTCGCGGTGTGGTGATCGACGGCGACAGCGACACCTTCGGCCAGCGGCTCGCGGCCGGCGGCAGCGTGGAGTTCGACGACGTACCGGTGGCCGCCGACGACGTGCTCGGCTCCCTGTCCGCGGACGAGGACCTGCTGTCGCCCCGGGCCGCCCTGGCATCTCCGGTCGGGCGTCTCTTCTCCGCCCAGCTCCTTCTCGGCATGGCCGAGGGAGTGCTCGCCGAAGCCCGTGAGTACAGCAGGACGGGCCACGCACCCTGGCACCCCGCCTGGCCGACCGGCACCCCGCACGACCCGCAGGTGCAGACCGCCTACGGAGAACTCACCGTCCTCACCCGCTCAGCGTCGGCACTCACCGATCAAGCACTGGAAGCCGTGCGAGGCGGCCTTGAGCGCGGCGAAGACCTCACCTACGACGAGTGCGCGGACATCTCCGCCCTCGTGGCCATGGCCGAGACCGCGGCGGCCGGGGCAGCGCAGGAGTCCACCACCCGCGCCCTCGACATCATCGGCGCCCGCTCCACCTCCGCACGGCTGGGCTTCGACCGGTTCTGGCGCAATGCCCGAACCCACAGCCTGTACGAGCCCGTCGCCCACCGGCTCCGCGATGTCGGGGAGTACTACCTCAACGGCGCCCACCCTCCGTTCGTCCTGCCCGCCTGATCGGGAGGCGGGGACGTTCGGAGACCTGCCGTGACATGGTCAACGGGGCTTGCCGGGCTGGCGGTCGGCCTGCTCATAGCAGTGGTGACCGCGCCGGTGGGGGTGCCGGGTGCCGTGTTCCTGCTGCACCGTGCAGTTGAGTGTCCTCGGGGTGCCCAGTCCGGCGGTCACGCCCACCAATCTGCTGTTGTGGTTCACCGAGGGCGCCGCCGACGGCTTCAACATCATGCCGCCCCATCTGCCGGGCGGCCTGGAGGACTTCGTCGACCACGTCGTCCCGATCCTGCGGCGGCGCGGGCTGTTCCGCACCGAGTACACCGGCCGCACCCTGCGCGAGAACCACGGCCTGGCCCGCCCCGCCAACCGGCTGGCCGCGACAGCCGCAGGAGAGGACGTGGCCGTATGACCGGTCTCGACCTCACCTCGGACGTCCTGGTGGTCGGTGGCGGATACCGGCCGAAGCCTTACGGGATAATGGACCCATGCGGATATCAGCCAGAGCGGACTACGCGGTACGCGCCGCGCTGCAGCTCGCCGCGTCACGCGCTGACGGGCCACTGAAGGCCGAGGCCATCGCCGACGCCCAGGACATCCCGCACAAGTTCCTCGAAGGCATCCTGAACGACATGCGCCGGGGCGGTCTCGTGCTCAGCCAGCGCGGCGGCAACGGCGGCTACCGGCTGGCCAAGCCCGCCGAGTCGATCAGCATCGCCGACGTCATCCGCGTCGTGGAGGGCCCCCTGGTCTCGGTACGCGGCGTCCGCCCGCCCGAGCTGTCCTACACCGGCCCCGCCGAGTCACTGCTCCCCCTGTGGATCGCGTTGCGGTCCAACGTGCGCGAGATCCTCGAGGGCGTGTCGCTCGCCGACGTCGCATCGGCCCGGCTGCCTGCCGAGGTGGCCGCACTGACCGACGCCCCGAAAGCCTGGGCAAACCCCTGACACGCTCGACCGCCGACCGAACATACCGAAGAGCGAGATAGCCGCGTCCATCATGTGAACACCCCCTTGGGAGTGACGCCACCTTCTGCCACGATCCCCATCAACCAGGTAGGAAAACTAGGGATCCGGGGGTGGCCATGCGAACACGCAACCGCGCAGACCTTTCGCTCCCCTTGCTGACCTCGCGCCGCCATATCGACCTCGGCCGCACATCCAGCGCCATCTGTCGGCCCGCCTGAGGACGCCGACAGAAGATCCCCCGGTCGGCAGGCCACCCGCGCCCGCCCATCCCCGCACAGCTCCGCTTCCGGGCCCGCCACGGCCTTCCCGCCGCCGAGGGCCGACGAATGGAGCGCCGGCGCATGCCCATGAGCTTTGCGCCTCGCGCTTTCGCATCTCCCTCATCAACCCATTCCCTTGAGAGGACACCTCCGTGTCTGCCGCAAGACCGCTCACCACCCTGCGCACCATCGCCGTCGTAGCAGCGCTCCCGCTCCTGCTCACCGCCTGCGGCTACGGATCCGACGCCACCGACGACGACAAGCAGACCGAGGTCGCGGCGGGCGCCAAGAAGCTCTCCGCCGACGAGGTGAAGATCGGCTACTTCCCCAACCTCACGCACGCCACCGCTCTGGTGGGCGTCCAGGAGGGGCTGCTCCAGAAGGAGCTCGGCGGCACCAGGATCAAGCCCTCGACCTTCAACGCCGGCCCTTCCGAGATCGAGGCGCTCAACGGCGGCTCCATCGACATCGGCTGGATCGGCCCCTCTCCCGCCATCAACGGCTACACCAAGTCGAACGGCAAGAACCTGCGCATCATCGGCGGTTCCGCCTCCGGTGGCGTGAAACTCGTCGTCAACCCGAAGAAGATCAAGTCCCTGGACGACGTCAAGGGCAAGAAGATCGCCACGCCGCAGCTCGGCAACACCCAGGACGTCGCGTTCCTCAACTGGATCGCGGAGAAGGGCTGGAAGGTCGACGCCCAGAGCGGCAAGGGCGATGTCTCCGTCGTCCGCACCGACAACAAGATCACCCCGGACGCCTACAAGTCCGGCTCCATCGACGGCGCCTGGGTGCCGGAGCCGACCGCTTCCAAGCTGGTCGCCGAGGGCGCGAAGGTGATCCTCGACGAGGCCGACCTGTGGCCGGACAAGAAGTTCGTGATCACGAACATCATCGTGCGCCAGGACTTCCTCAAGGATCACCCGGACGTCGTCGAGGCCGTGCTGCGCGGCTCGGTGAGGACCAACGAGTGGATCAACGCCAACCCGGACAGGGCCAAGGCGTCAGCCAACGCGGCTCTGAAGGAAGACTCCGGCAAGGCCCTGCCGGCCGACGTCATCGACCCGGCCTGGAAGTCCATCACCTTCCTCGACGACCCGCTGGCCGCCACCCTCAGCACGGAGGCGGAGCACGCGGTGAAGGCCGGTCTGCTGGAGAAGCCCGAGCTGACGGGCATCTACGACCTCGCACCGCTCAACAAGGTCCTCAAGGCCGAGGGCAAGGACGAGGTCGACGACGCCGGTCTCGGCGCCGAGTAGCCGCGAGGTGGCGACCATGGCCACCACGGTCGCCACGGCTGTCAGGACGCCGCGGCGGTGACGCACGCCGCCTGTATCGAGCGCGTCTCGAGGTCCTTCCCCGCGCCGGGCACACCCGGCGGGCAGCGGCAGTCCCCGCCAAGGGACAGCAGGACTCCTGACAAAGCCATGACCAGGTCTTTCGCACCAACACTTCCGTCTGGCAGAAGCCGCCTTGCGCGGCGACCACGGCCCTCAGGACCCTGTTCCCAACCACGGCACGCGGGGCGAGGGCGCCCCGCCGACAGGGACGGGAAGCCCATGCCCCACATGACCGCCTTCGCCAGGAACCAGTGGTACGTCGCCGCCTACAGTCACGAGGTCGGGCGGGAGTTGCTCGGACGGACGATTCTCGGTGAGACGCTCGTGCTCTACCGGACCGAGGAGGAGGGCACACCGGTCGTGCTGCACGACCGGTGTGTGCACCGCCGCTATCCGCTGTCGGAGGCGCCGACGCGCCTCGACGGGGACCGGATCGTGTGCGGGTACCACGGGTTCACGTACGACACGACCGGTACGTGCGTGTACGTGCCGGGGCAGAAACGGGTGCCGCGCACGGCCCGGGTCGCCTCCTACCCGGTCGTCGAGCAGGACTCGCTGATCTGGGTGTGGATCGGCGACCCGGCGCTCGCCGATCCGCAGAGCATCCCGCGGGCCGGGCACCTGGACTCCCCCGGCTGGGTCACCGTGCGCGGCATGGAGCCGATCGACTGCGACTACGGCCTGCTCGTCGACAACCTCCTGGACCTGTCCCACGAGACGTATCTGCACGGCGGGTACATCGGAACCCCCGAGGTCGCCGAGACGCCGATCACGACCGAGGTCGACGAAGGGGCGGGGATCGTCCGGGTCAGCCGGCACATGGACGACGCCGAATGCCCGCCGTTCTATGCCAGGTCCACCGGCATCGAGGGCCGGATCACCCGCTGGCAGGACATCGAGTACCACGCCCCCTGCCTGTATCTGCTGCACAGCCGTATCGCCCCGGTCGGGGTACTGCCCGAGGCGGACGGCAGCGACCCGAACGGCTTCCACACCGAGATCACGTACGCCATCACGCCCTCGGGTGACGGCAAGGTGTACGACTTCTGGGCCGTCTCGCGTGACTGGGCGACGGAGGACGCCGAGGTCACCGAGTTCCTGCGCGGCAACAACCACACGGTGGTGATGCAGGACGTGACCGCGCTCAACCTGCTGCAGAAGACGCTCGGCAGCGAGCGCACCGGATACCAGGAACTGAGCATCAACATCGACACCGGCGGTCTGGCCGCCCGCCGTATCCTCGCCCGGCTGGTCGAGCAGGGCGAGAAGCCCGTGGAGAAGGTCCAGTGACGGGGCTCCCCCCGGCGGCAGGACCGCGCGAGATCTACCGCATCGACTGGCTGCCCGGCACCGACGTCCTGCACGGCACCTGCCACTGCGGCCGTGAGCACACCGCGCAGGACCCGGTGGAGATGTGGGAGTGGATGCTGGCCCATCCGCAGGGGCACGCGACCGGCGAGCCGCGAGGGAACGGTTCATGAGCGCGTACGAAGCCGAACTCGTCGTCTCGACACGGGAGTTCGTGGCCGATGGAGTGCTCGCCCTGACCCTGCGCCACCCGCGGGCCGAACCACTTCCCACGTGGGAGCCGGGAGCCCACATCGACGTCGTGCTCGGGCCTGGGCTGGAGCGGCAGTACTCGTTGTGCGGCGACCCGGCGGACCGGTCGGCCTGGCGGATCGCGGTGCTGCGGGAGCCGGACGGGCGGGGCGGCTCGGCCCATGTGCACGAGCAGGTCGGGCTGGGCGACAAGGTCCGGGTGCGCGGCCCCCGGAACAACTTCGGCCTCGAACCCTCCCCGCGCTACCGCTTCGTCGCGGGCGGCATCGGCATCACCCCGATCCTGCCGATGCTGGCGGAGGCCGAGGCGGCGGGCGCCGAGTGGACGCTGCTGTACGGCGGGCGCACCCGCCGGTCGATGGCGTTCGGCGAGGAACTGCGCCGCTACGGGGACCGGGTGACGCTCGCACCGGAGGACGAGAGCGGGCTGCTGGACCTGCCCTCGGTGCTGGACGACGTGCCCGAGGGCACGCTGGTCTACTGCTGCGGTCCCGGGCCGCTGCTGGACGCCGTCGAGGAGCGCTGCCCGTCCGGCGCGCTGCGCGTCGAACGGTTCCGGCCCAAGGAGCAACAGGACGGCGTGGACGCAGAGTTCGACGTCGAACTGGCTCGGAGCGGAATGACCCTCACCGTCGCACCCGGCGTCTCCGTGCTGGAGACGGTGCGGTCGGCCGGGGTCGAGGTGCTCTACTCCTGCACCGAGGGCACCTGTGGGACCTGCGAGACCGATGTCCTCGACGGCGTCCCCGAGCACCGGGACTCCGTGCTCACCCCGCAGGAGCAGGAGAGCGGCGAGACGATGATGATCTGCGTCTCCCGGTGCAGGGGGCGGCGGCTGGTGCTGGACCTGTGATCCACAGGTCCGCTCGATGCGGGCGGGCGGTCGCCGGCGGGTGCGGCAGCGGGTCGCGGCCCGCGTACGAGCCACGGGTGCCGCTGAAACGCGTGAGATGCCGGTCAGGGCGCCGCCCACATCCCCCGGACGTGTCCGAGGTGCCGCGTCATCACCGCCCGCACGGCCTCCTCGTCCCGGGCGAGCAGCGCGTCGAGGATCTCCAGGTGTTCCTTCGCCGACGTCTCCAGTCGCCCCTGTGCGGCGAGCGCGGTCAGTCCGTACAGCCGGGAGCGGCGTCGGAGGTCGCGTACGACCTCGACCAGATGGCCGTTCCCGGCGAGGGTGAGCAGGCCCAGGTGGAAGCCAAGGTCGGCCTCCACGTACGCGATGAGGTCACCGGCCGCGGCGGAGGTGACGATCTCCTGGGCGACCGGGCGGAGCGCCTCCAGCGCCACCGGGTCGGCCGTGACCGCGAGGCCGGCCGTCGTCGGGATCTCGACCAGCGACCGGATGTGGGTGTACTCGTCGAGCTGCTTCTCGGAGACCGCGGTGACCCGGAAGCCCTTGTTGGGCACGGTGTCGACCAGGCCCTCCTTGGCGAGGTCCAGCATGGCCTCCCGCACGGGGGTGGCGGAGACGCCGAAGCGGGCGGCGAGGCCGGGGGCCGAGTAGACGTCTCCGGGGCGGAGTTCCCCGGCGATCAGGGCGGCCCGCAGCGCGTCCGCGACCCGCTCCCGGTGGCTGGGCTTCCTGCCGCCCAGCAGGGGCAGGGATGGGGTGTGCCGCGGGGCCATGACGGTCGCAGTTCCTCTCTGGTGCGATGGGTTCGGCTCACACTCTTCGGGTCACACCGGGCCTCACAGGACGAACCCCGCCGGGAACGGGTCCTCGGGGTCCAGCAGGTACTGGGCGGTGCCGGTGATCCAGGCGCGTCCGGTGAAGCTGGGCAGCACGGCCGGGTGGCCGGCCAC
This sequence comes from Streptomyces djakartensis, assembly GCF_014651075.1. Lineage (GTDB taxonomy): Bacteria > Actinomycetota > Actinomycetes > Streptomycetales > Streptomycetaceae > Streptomyces > Streptomyces djakartensis. Next base: position 520,802 of record NZ_BMWE01000002.1, read on the forward strand.
CTCGGTGCTGCCGAGCAGTCTGCCGGTGAACCGGGTGCCGATGAAGGACTCGTTCACGAACTCGGTATGCAGCGGGAGTTCGCCGCGCGCGTGCAACTGTGCCATGCGGGCGCTGGTGCCCGTACCGCAGGGCGAGCGGTCGAACCAGCCGGGGTGGATGGCCATGGCGTGCCGGGAGTGGCGGGCGGTCGAGCCGGGCGCGGCCAGGTACACGTGGTGGAGGCCGTGGATGGACGGGTCCTCCGGGTGGACGGGCGGCTCCTCGGCGTTGACGGCGGCCATGAGGGACAGGCCGGCCTGAAGGATGTCGTCCTTGCGGGACCGGTCGAAGGGCAGGCCGAACTGCTCCAGCGGCGCGATGGCGTAGAAGTTGCCTCCGAAGGCGAGGTCGTACGTGACCTCCCGGCCGTCGGGGAGGGTGGCCGTGCGGTCGAGGCCGACGGCGAAGGAGGGCACGTTCCGCAGCGTCACGGCGTTCGCGGCGCCGTCCTCGACCGCCACCTCGGCGACGACCGGGCCCGCCGGCGTGTCGAGGCGGATCGTGGTGACCGGTTCGACGACCTCGACCATGCCCGTCTCGACGAGCACGGTCGCCACGCCGATGGTGCCGTGCCCGCACATCGGCAGATAGCCGGAGACCTCGATGTAGACGACGCCCCAGTCGCAGTCGGGCCGGGTCGGGGGCTGGAGGATCGCACCGCTCATGGCGGAGTGACCGCGCGGCTCGTTCATCAGCAACCGCTTGATGTCGTCGCGGTGTTCGCGGAAGTACAGCCGCCGCTCGTTCATGGTGGCGCCCGGGAGGGTGCCGATGCCGCCGGTGATCACGCGGGTCGGCATGCCCTCGGTGTGGGAGTCGACGGCGTGCAGGACGAGTCTGCTGCGCATGGCCGCTACGCCAGTCCGGCCGCGACGGCCTTTTCGGTGGCCGCCCGGACGGCGGCCTCCTGCTCGGGCAGCAGCGGCATGCGCGGGGGGCGGCACGGGCCGCCGTGCCGGCCGACGATGTCCATCGACGCCTTGATGGCCTGGACGAACTCCACCCGCGAGTCCCACCGCAGCAGCGGATGCAGCTGCCGGTACAGGGACCGCGCGGTGTCGAGGTCGCCGTCGACGGCCGCGTGGTACAGCTCGACCGACGCCTGCGGCAGGGCGTTCGGGTAGCCGGCCACCCAGCCTTTCGCGCCCGCGAGGGCCAGTTCCAGCAGGACGTCGTCCGCGCCGATCAACAGGTCCAGCTCGGGGGCGAGTTCGGCGATCCGGTAGGCCCGGCGGACGTCCCCGGAGAACTCCTTCACCGCCTGGATGTGTCCTTCGCCGTGCAGCCGGGCGAGCAGCTCCGGCACGAGGTCGACCTTGGTGTCGATCGGGTTGTTGTACGCGACGACCGGCAGGCCGGCCTCGGCGACCGCGGCGTAGTGGGCCAGGACGGACCGTTCGTCGGCGCGGTAGGCGTTCGGCGGCAGCAGCATCACCGCCTTGCAGCCCGCTTCGCCCGCCTGCTCGGCCCAGCGCCGGGACTCGGCGGAACCGTAGGCGGCGACGCCGGGCATGACGCGCTGTCCGCCGATCGCGGCGACGGCCGTCTCGACGACCCGGGCACGCTCCTCGGGGCTGAGCACCTGGTATTCGCCGAGGGAGCCGTTCGGCACGACGCCGTCGCAGCCGTTCTCGACCAGCCAGGCGCAGTGTTCCGCGTACGTGTCGTAGTTGACGGAGAGATCGGCGTCGAGCGGGAGCGCGGTGGCGACGAGGACGCCGCGCCAGGGGCGGTGATCGGTCATGACAGTCCCTCCTGGGGGTGTTGCCGGGCGAGGACGCCGAGCGGCACGGGACGGGCGAGCGGTCTTCTGGACGGGACGGGCGGACAGCCGGCGAGACCCGCGACCGCGCCGCCGCACATCCGGCCCTGGCACCAGCCCATCCCGGCCCTGGTCAGCAGCTTCACGGTGCGCACGTCACCCGCGCCGAGGTCCAGGGCGTCGCGCACGGAACCGGCGGTGACCTCCTCGCAGCGGCACACCACGGTGTCGTCGGTGAGCTGCTCGGGCCAGTGCGCGGGCGGCACACAGGCGGCTTCGAGGGCCGCGGCGGATCTCCTGTGCTCGGTACGGGCCTTGAGGGCGGCGGGGGCCGGGGCGGGGGTGGTGCCACGCAGGTGCGCGGCGGCGGAGCACCCGGCGATGTGTCCCTCGGCGAGGGCCAGGGCCGCGCCGCCGATGCCGGTGGTCTCGCCGGCTGCCCATACGCCGGGCACGTCCGTGCGCTGCTCGGTGTCGACGGCCACGGCGAGCCCGTCGAGGCGGCAGCCGAGGCCGTCCGCCAGGTCGGTGTGCGGGAGCAGGCCGTGGCCGACGGCGAGGGCGTCGCAGGGCAGGTGCCGTTCGGTGCCGGGGCGGGCGCGTCCGCCGGTGTCGAGGGCGGCGACCGTGACACCGGTCAGCCGGTCGTCGCCGTGGGCGCGGACGACGGTGTGCCGGGCCAGGAACGGCACGCGGTGGCGCAGCAGCCGGGCGGCGTATCCGGCGCCCTCGGGGAGCTTGCCCGCCAGGGCCCGGCCGTGCCGGGCGAGGCGCCCCGGACCGGTGGACTCGACGAGCGCGGCGACCTCGACGCCGGCCGCGGCGAGCCCGATCGCCACGGGCAGCAGCAGCGGCCCGGTCCCGGCCACCACCGCCCTGCGCCCCGGCACCACGAGCCCGCCCTTGAGCATGGCCTGGGCACCTCCGGCGGTGACGACGCCCGGGAGGGTCCAGCCGGGGAAGGGCAGCACCTGCTCGTAGCCGCCGGTGGCCAGGAGAACGGCGCGGGCGTGCACCTCGGCCGGTTCCTCCTGCTCGGGTCCGAGCAGCGCGTGCACGGTGAACCCGCCTGACGTCCGCTCGACACACCACACGTGGTGATCCGTCAGGACGCGTACGCCACTGGCGGCGAGCCCGTCCCGCAGCCGCTCCCAGGTCCGCCACCGGTGGTGCAGCGCCTGGGGCCGCCCGGCCCCGAGCCCGGCGGCGGGCTGCCGGTGGAACTGCCCGCCGGGCTCCGGCGCCGCGTCGACGAGGGCGACGCGTGCGCCGCGCGCGGCG
>NZ_BMWE01000003.1 GCF_014651075.1 Streptomyces djakartensis
TAGAGAGGGTAAGGCTCCCAGTAGACGACTGGGTTGATAGGCCGGATATGGAAGCACGGTAACGTGTGGAGTTGACCGGTACTAATAGGCCGAGGGCTTGTCCTCAGTTGCTCGCGTCCACTGTGTTAGTTCTGAGACAACGAACAGTTGTCGGCTTCGAGCAGAACAAACAATTGAAGAGTGTGCTTGTTCGCTCGAAACCATTAGGGTTTCGGTGGTTATAGCGTAGGGGAAACGCCCGGTTACATTCCGAACCCGGAAGCTAAGCCTTACAGCGCCGATGGTACTGCAGGGGGGACCCTGTGGGAGAGTAGGACGCCGCCGAACAATCTTTGGAAGGACCCCTGGTCACCAGCGTTCAGCTGGGACCAGGGGTCCTTTTTTATTTTCGCGGGGCGCCGTCGGGTACCCGGCTGCGCGAGAATGACTGCAGTACCGAAGACAGGAGTCACCATGTCCACCAACTCTCCCGACGACCGACCGGATCGCGAGCAGCGGGGACGGGAGGGGGACCGGAACGACCGCGGCAACCGTGGTGGTCAGCGCGGGGACCGTGGAGACCGTGGAGGCTTCCGCCGCGACAACGACCGCGGCGGCTACGGACGCCGTGAAGGCGACCGGGGCGACCGCACCGACCGAGGAGATCGGGGCGATCGGGGCGATCGGGGCGGCTTCCGCCGGGACGACAACCGTGGTGGCGGGTACGGCCGGCGCGACGACCGAGACCGTGGACCACGCCGGGACGACCGTGGCGGTGACCGCCCCTCCTTCCGGCGCGATGACCGTGGCGGTGACCGCCCCTCCTTCCGGCGCGACGAGCGCGGGGAGCGCGGAGGCTATCGTCGCGACGACAGCCGTCGCGATGACAACCGCAGCGGCGGGTACGGCCGGCGCGACGACCGCCGAGGCGATGACCGCCGAGGCGATGACCGCGGGCAGCGCGGTGGTTTCCGGCGGGATGACCGTCGGGACGACAGGCGGGATGACCGGCGCGACGGCGAGCGCGGCGGGTTCCCCCGCCGTGATGACCGTGGCTTCCGCAGCGATAACCGGGACCGCGGCTTCCGCGGCGACGATCGCGACCGGGGGCACCGCGGCGACGACCGCGATCGCGGGTTCCGGCGTGACGACCGCGGGGGTTTCCGGGGCCGTGACGATCGGCGTGGTGACGACCGCGGGGACCGTGGCGGGTTCCGGCGTGATGACGCCGGTCGTGGCGGGCGTCCCGGGTTCCGCCGTGAGGACGCCCCGCGCGGCGACCGCGGTGAGTTCCGGCGTGACGACCGCGGCGACCGCGGTGAGTTCCGGCGTGACGACCGCGGCGACCGCGGTGGTTTCCGGGGTCGTGACGACCGTGGTGGGCGTGGCCCCAGGCGCGATGACCGCGCTGGGCGTCCCGGCGGCTTCCGGGGCCGTGACGACCGGCGTGGTGACGACCGCCGCGGTGGTGGCCGGTTCCGTGAGGAGCGGGAGCGGGACAGGGAGCCGATCAAGCGGCTGCCGATCCCCGAGGACATCACGGGCGAGGAGATCGACAAGGACGTACGGCAGGAGCTGCAGAGCCTGCCGAAGACGCTCGCCGACGACGTCGCCAGGAACCTGGTGATGGTGGCCCGGCTCCTCGACGAGGACCCCGAGGGCGCCTACGGCTACTCCAGGGTGGCCCTGCGGCTGGCCTCGCGGGTCGCCGCCGTGCGGGAGGCCGCCGGGTTCGCCTCGTACGCCAACCAGAAGTACGGCGAGGCACTGGCCGAGTTCCGGGCCGCGAAGCGGATGACCGGGAACATCGACCTGTGGCCCGTCATGGCCGACTGCGAGCGCGGGCTCGGGCGACCCGAGAAGGCGCTCGACATGGCCGGTGCGCCCGAGGTGCACAAGCTCGACAAGGCCGGACAGGTCGAGATGCGGCTCGTGGCGGCCGGTGCGCGGCGGGACATGGGGCAGCTGGACGCGGCCATCGTGACGCTGCAGAGCCCGGAGCTGGCCGCCAGCTCCGTACAGCCGTGGACCGCGCGGCTGCGGTACGCGTACGCCGACGCGCTGCTGGCCGCCGGACGGGAGAGCGAGGCGCGCGAGTGGTTCGCGAAGGCCGTGGAGGCCGACCGCGACGGCAGCACGGACGCCTCGGACCGGCTCGCCGAGCTGGACGGAGTGGAGTTCGTCGACGCCCTGTCCGACGACGAGGCTGAGGGCGGGGACGCCGCCGCGGAGACGGAGGACTGACGCTCCGCACAAGGAAAGGGGGGGCGGATCCCGTTCGGGATCCGCCCCCCTTCGTGTGTTCGGAGGTCGCAGTGGTCCGGTCCGAGGTGTCAGACGTCCAGTGCTCGCAGCACGAGGCCCGACGCCGGCTTCGGGCCGAACGAGGTCGACTTGCGCGGCATCGTCACGCCCTGCCGGGCCAGGTCACGGACGACCTCCTCGCGGACCGGGTGCATCAGGACGGCCGTACCGCCGTCGCGTTCGGCCTTCGCGACCGTGGCGGCCGTGTCGTGGATGTAGGCGATGTGGGCGGGGGAGTCCTCGGGGATCCGCCAGACGTGGTCGAGGAGCGTGGCGTGCAGGACCGTCGCGTCGAGGGCCCGCCACGCCTCGGGGCGGTCGGCGGGGACCGTCCGGGCCAGGAGGTCAGGGTCAGGACGGTCGACGAGGTGGAAGGAACCGTCGCCGGCCAGCAGGAACGCGTTGCCCGCGCAGGCCGAGTCGGCCAGCGCCTCCAGTGCCTCGGGCAGGGGGGCGTGGAGGCGCCGTACCCGGAACAGGCCGTGCAGGGCGGCCACGGCCCGGTGGACGGGCAGGCCGTGGAGGAGGCGGTGGATGGCGCGGACCCGGAGGGGGTAGCGGGCCGTGTCGACCAGGAGGACCAGGCCGTGGTCCCACGGGCTGGGGGAAGGGTGCTCGGCGCGCAGCCGGCGGTAAGTCGCCCAGCGGTGGTGGCCGTCGGCGATCAGGGCCTGATGCCGGGCCAGATCGGTCTGGATCGTGGCCAGGTCGGCCGGCTCGGTGACCGACCACAGGCGGTGGCTGAACCCGTCCTCCGTGGTGGTCGCGAGGAGGGGCGGCTGTTCGGCGGTGCGCTCGACGAGGTCCGCTGTGGCGGTCGTCGAGCCGTTGCCGCGGTAGGTGAGCAGGAGGGGTTCGAGGTTCGCGGAAGTGGCCCGCATGAGGTCCGCGCGGTCGGCGACGACGTGCGGCATGACGTCCTCGTGCGGCAGCACCACCTGCTCGGAAGGGTCCGACACGCGCAGGGCGCCGATGATGCCGCGCTGCAGCATGCCGTCGTCGTGGCGCTGTTCGTAGACGTACAGGCCGGGTTCCGGGTCGGTGGTCAGGACGCCCTCGGACAGCCAGCGGCGCAGGGTGTCGGCGGCCTGCTCGTTGCGGGCGCTGGGCGTGGAGGCCTGGGGCAGGATCAGACGGACGATGTTGTACGGGTCGGAGGACTCGAGGTGGTGCAGGCCGTCGGGGCGTACCACGACGTCGTACGGCGGAGATGTCACGGCGGCAAGGCTGCCGACCCGGTCGGGGTCGTAACGAAGGCCTCGGAACGGGGTGAGTTCCAGGCCTCGGTGCGCCGTTGCCTCCGAGTGACCTGCTGTGTTCATCCCGGCATCGTACGGGTGTCAGCGGCATGGGGGATGATCGGGGGAAAGCCGTCGAACGAGGAGCGATGCGGGATGAGCCGGAGCGTCAGGACGAAGCCCGAGGGCAGTGGGCAGGCCCTCAGCGAGGCGTACGACACGGCTCTGCTCGATCTGGACGGAGTCGTGTACGCGGGTGGGAGCGCGATCGCCCACGCGGTCGACTCGCTGGCCGAGGCGCGGGAGGGCGGGATGCGCCTGGCGTACGTGACCAACAACGCGTTGCGGACGCCGGACACCGTGGCCGCGCATCTGACCGAGCTGGGGATACGGCCCACGGGCGCGGACGACGTCATCACCTCGGCGCAGGCGGTCGCGCGGCTGATCAGCGAACAGGTGCCGCAGGGTGCCCGGGTGCTGGTGATCGGCGGTGAGGGGCTGCGGGTGGCGCTGCGGGAACGCGGGCTGACGCCCGTCGAGTCGGCGGACGACGATCCGGCGGCGGTGGTGCAGGGCTACGGCGGGCCCGAGCTGCCGTGGGGCCGCTTCGCGGAGGCCTGTTACGCGATCGCGCGGGGTGTGCCGTGGTTCGCCTCCAACACCGATCTGACGATTCCGAGCGGGCGCGGAATCGCGCCGGGCAATGGGGCGGCGGTGGAGGTCGTACGGATCGCCACGGGGGCCGAGCCGCAGGTCGCGGGCAAGCCGCTGCCGCCGATGCACCGCGAGACGATCCTGCGGACCGGGGCCGAGCGGCCGCTCGTGGTGGGGGACCGGCTGGACACGGACATCGAGGGCGCGTTCAACGGGGACGTCGACTCGCTGCTCGTCCTGACCGGGGTGACCGACGGCGCGCAGTTGCTGGCCGCGCCGCCGCAGCACCGGCCGACGTATGTGGACGCCGATCTGCGCGGCATGCTCCGTGGCCAGCCGGAGGTCGCGGCGGGCGACGGCGGGTTCCGGTGCGGCGGCTGGACGGCGACGGCCGGTACGGACCGGCTGGAGCTCGACGGGGACGGCGAGGCGCTGGACGGGCTGCGCGCGTTGTGTGCCGCGGCGTGGACGACCGCCGGTGAGGGCCGGTGCGAGCTGGACGGGGGGAAGGCGCTGGCACGGCTGGGGCTCTGAGCGCCGGCTCGCAGCCGGGTTGCCGGAGCGCGGCGGAACCGGGAGCCGGTTGGAACCCACGGCCGGCGGGCAGACTTCGGCTGCGTCCAGGGTCTCCGGCGGCGGACGGCTCCGGAATCGTGACCAGATGAGAGGGTAGGCTAACCTAACTGCGTGTTGGTCGAGAGTCCCCCCGAACAGCGCGCGGAGACCGCCCCCGCGCCCCCAACCCGACGGACGGTACGAGCCTTTGGGCTGCTCCTCGCCCTCGCGATCCTGGTTCTCGTCGCGTTGGCGAGCATCGCGATCGGAGCGAAGGAGCTGTCCCCAGGACAGGTGTGGCACGGCTTGTTCGAGGACTCGGGGACGTACGGCGACGTCGTCGTCGCCGAGCGGCTGTCGCGGACCGTGCTCGGACTGCTCGCCGGCGCCGCCCTCGGCCTGGCCGGTGCGGTGCTGCAGGCCCTCACGCGCAACCCGCTGGCCGATCCCGGGCTGCTCGGCATCAACGCGGGCGCGTCCGCCGCCGTCGTCACGGGCATCACGTACCTCGGGATCACCTCGCTCAGCGGCTATGTGTGGTTCGCGTTCTTCGGCGCGGCGGCGGTCGGGGCGCTGGTGTGGTTCCTCGGCGGCAGCCGGGGCGCGACGCCGGTACGGCTCGCCCTCGCCGGCACGGCGATCAGCGCCGCGCTCTACGGCTACCTCCAAGCCGTGATGATCATGGACGACGCGGCGCTCGGCAAGATGCGGTTCTGGACGGTCGGTTCGCTGTCCTCGGCGACCGACTCGACCATCCGGCAGGTCCTGCCGTTCCTGCTGGCGGGGACGATCCTGGCCCTGGCCCTGGCCCGGCCGCTGAACGCCATGGCCATGGGGGACGACACCGCCAAGGCGCTCGGCGCCAACCTGAACCGGACGAGGGCGCTGTCCATGCTGGCCGCGACCGTGCTCTGCGGGGCCGCGACCGCCGCCTGCGGGCCGATCGTCTTCGTGGGGCTGATGGTGCCGCACGTCGTGCGTTCCTTCACCGGGCCCGATCTGCGCTGGATCCTGCCGTACGCGGCGATACTGTCGCCGGTGCTGCTCCTCGGCGCCGATGTCATCGGCCGGATCGTGGCCCGGCCCGCGGAACTCCAGGTGGGCATCATCACCGCGATCCTCGGCGGCCCGGTCTTCATCTTTCTCGTACGACGGCGGAGGACGGCGCAGCTGTGAAGACCACCAACCGTGCTGTGCGGACTCCGGGCGGGCTCTCCCTGCGCCTGGACGTACGGGCGTTCACCGTCGTACTCCTGCTGCTGGTCGCGGCGCTCACGGCGAGCGTCGCCCTCATCGGCACCGGAGACTTCCCGATCCCTGCCGCCGACGTGCTGAGGACACTGGTGGGCGAGGGCGACGCGGGCCAGGAGTTCATCGTCAACGAGCTGCGGCTGCCGCGCGTCCTGGTCGGGCTGCTGGTCGGTGCCTCGCTCGGACTCGGCGGCGCGCTGTTCCAGTCCATCTCCCGCAACCCGCTGGGCAGTCCGGACGTCCTGGGCCTCGGGCAGGGCGCGACGGCCGGTGCGCTCACCGTGATCGTGCTGTTCTCCGGGACCGCGGGCCAGGTCGCCGTCGGTGCGCTCGTGGGCGGCCTGGTCACCGGCCTCGCCATCTACGTGCTCGCTTGGAAGCGGGGCGTGCACGGATACCGGCTGGTGCTGGTCGGCATCGGCGTCTCGGCGATCGTCACGGCGGTCAACGGCTATCTGCTGACCAAGTCGGACATCGTGGACGCGGCCCGCGCGGTCGTGTGGATGACCGGGTCGCTCGACGGCCGTGACTGGGCGCAGGTCTGGCCGCTGCTCGGGCTGTGCGCCGTGCTCGTGCCGCTCGTCCTGGTGAACGCGCGCGGGCTGCGGATGATGGAGATGGGCGATGACGTGTCGTACGCCCTCGGGATACGGGTGGAGCGCGTACGGCTGCTGCTGATGGTGGCGGCCGTGCTGCTGACCGCGTCCGCGACCGCCGCGGCCGGCCCCGTCAGCTTCGTGGCGCTCACCGCGCCCCAGCTGGCCCGGCGCCTGACCCGCGCGCCCGGCCCGAACCTGCTGGCGTCCCTGTGCATGGGCGCCACGCTGCTGGTCGCCGCCGACTGGCTCTCGCAGCGGGCGTTCGGCGCCGAGCAGTTGCCCGTGGGCGTCGTCACCGGCGTACTCGGCGGCGTCTACCTGCTGTGGCTGCTGGTCACCGAACGCCGGGCGGGCCGGATATGAGCAAGAACCGAAGGAGCACCGTGAACCGTCTGTCCGCCGAGAGCGTCACCCTCGCCTACGACCAGCGGGTCATCGCCGAGCAGTTGTCGGTGGAGATACCCGACAACTCCTTCACCGTGATCGTCGGCCCGAACGCGTGCGGGAAGTCGACACTGCTGCGGGCGCTGTCGCGGATGCTCAAGCCGAGTACGGGCCGGGTACTGCTCGACGGTCAGGTCATCCAGTCGATGCCCGCGAAGAAGGTAGCCCGCACGCTCGGCCTGCTGCCCCAGTCGTCCATCGCGCCCGACGGCATCACCGTCGGTGACCTGGTGGGCCGCGGCCGCTATCCGCACCAGGGCATCCTGCGCCAGTGGTCGACCGAGGACGAGCGCGTCGTCCAGGAGTCCATGCGGCAGACCGGCGTCGCCGAACTCGCCGACCGCTACGTGGACGAGCTGTCGGGCGGTCAGCGCCAGCGGGTGTGGATCGCCATGGCCCTCGCCCAGCAGACCCCGCTGCTGCTGCTCGACGAGCCGACCACGTTCCTGGACATCCAGCACCAGATCGACGTGCTGGACCTGTGCGCGGAACTGCACGAGGAGCAGGGCCGCACGCTCGTCGCCGTGCTGCACGACCTCAACCACGCCGCCCGCTACGCCACGCACCTCATCGCCCTGCGCGAGGGCCGGATCGTCGCCGAGGGCGCGCCGAAGGACATCGTCACGGCCGAGCTGGTCGAGGAGGTCTTCGGGCTGCGCTGCCAGGTGATCGACGACCCGGAGACGGGCACGCCGCTGGTGGTGCCGGCGGCGCGCAAGGCACGCGCCGGGGCGGCCACCGGGGCCGGGGAGGTGGCGGCTACAGAAGTTTCCTGAGCTGGATGAGGTCCCGCACTCCCGCGTGCAGCTTCACCCGGCCCGAGCCCCAGGCCTTGGCGAAGTGCAGTTCGCCGTCCACCAGCGCCACCAGGTCGTCACCGGCCATGGCGAGCCTGATCTCGGCCCTTGTGGCCGGCGGTCCCTGCACGGTGTCGTGCACCTCGATCCGCCCGCCGCGCATACGGCCGACGAAGGTGACGTCCAGGTCCGTGATGTGGCAGCTCACCGAACGGTCCAGGGCCGCGGCGTCGCGGACGTCCCCTTCGGCGCGCTGCATGTTGTCCGAGAGCTTGTCGAGTGCGCTGCGGCACTCCTCGATCGTGGCCATCGCGATCGACGGTACCGCAGCGGTTCGCGGTAGCGTCGGGGCATGGACGACGCAGTACCCCCGACGGACCCGCCGGAGGAAGGGCAGCGGGCGGAGCCCGACCACGACCCCGCCGCCCCGGCTCCCCTGAACGTGCCCCGCACCCCCACCGGCGACGCCGAGGTGGACGCCGCCCTGCACCGGCTCGGCGACGCGGACCACCTCGCCACCGACGGACATGTGGAGGTGTACGAGGATGTACACCGGGGGCTGCGCGACGCGCTCACCGCGCTCGACGCCCGCCCGGGACCTCCGGCTCCCGCCCGTCACCCGACCACCACCCCTCAACGAGACCCTTCGGGTCGCCCCCTCTGATCACCGCACGGACCTAGGAGCTGAACGCACCGTGGCAGGAGTCGCACGCCGCCGTCTCGACGCGGAGCTGGTCCGCCGGAAGCTCGCGCGCTCGCGTGAGCATGCCGGCCAGCTGATCGCCGCCGGGCGCGTCTCCGTCGGCAAGACCGTCGCGACCAAGCCCGCCACGCAGGTGGAGACCGCCGCGGCGATCGTCGTCGCGGCCGACGAGAACGATCCCGACTACGTGTCGCGCGGCGGCCACAAGCTCGCCGGCGCGCTGCAGGTCTTCGTGCCGCAGGGGCTGGCCGTCCAGGGCCGCAGGGCCCTGGACGCAGGCGCCTCCACCGGCGGATTCACCGATGTGCTGCTGCGCGCGGGCGCCGCCCACGTCGTCGCCGTGGACGTCGGATACGGCCAACTCGCATGGTCCCTGCAGAACGATGAACGCGTCACCGTCAAGGACCGTACGAACGTACGCGAGTTGACACTTGAAGAGATCGATGGTGAGCCTGTGGATCTTGTCGTGGGGGATTTGTCCTTCATCCCGCTCGGGCTGGTCCTGCCCGCCCTGGTGCGGTGCGTGAAGCCGGACGCAGACCTGGTGATGATGGTCAAGCCGCAGTTCGAGGTGGGGAAGGAGCGGCTGGGCAGCGGGGGAGTCGTACGCAGCCCCCAGCTGCGCGCCGAAGCGGTGGCGGGGGTTGCAGGGAAGGCCTGGGGACTGGGGCTCGGGGTGAAGGGCGTGACGGCCAGTCCGCTGCCCGGGCCGTCGGGGAATGTCGAATACTTCTTGTGGCTGCGGTCCGGGGCACCGGAACTGGACCCGGCCGATGTCGACCGAGCAGTGGCGGAGGGGCCGCGTTGACCGAGAACCGAGCTCGTACTGTTTTTCTGCTCGCCCACACGGGGCGGCCCGCGGCCGTGCGCAGTGCCGAGCTCGTCGTGAAGGGGCTGCTGCGCTCCGGACTCGGCGTGCGCGTCCTGGAGGCCGAGGCGCGTGACCTGCCGCTGCCGGACGAGGTGGAGCTGGTCAAGGAGGCGACCCCGCAGTGCCTCGACGGATGCGAGCTGCTCATCGTGCTGGGCGGTGACGGGACGCTGCTGCGCGGTGCGGAGTTCGCCCGGGCCTCCGGCGTGCCGATGCTCGGTGTCAACCTCGGGCGGGTCGGGTTCCTCGCGGAGGCCGAACGTGACGACCTCGACAAGGTTGTCGACCGGGTGGTGACGAAGGCGTACGAGGTCGAGGAGCGGATGACCGTCGACGTCGTGGTGCACCGCAACGGCGACATCGTGCACACCGACTGGGCGCTGAACGAGGCGGCCGTGCAGAAGGTGTCCGCGGAGCGGATGCTGGAGATCGTCCTCGAGATCGACGGGCGCCCGGTGACGGGGTTCGGCTGTGACGGGATCGTGTGTGCGACGCCCACGGGGTCGACGGCCTACGCGTTCTCCGCGGGCGGGCCCGTGGTGTGGCCGGAGGTCGAGGCACTGCTGATGGTGCCGATCTCCGCGCACGCGCTGTTCGCGAAGCCGTTGGTGACGTCGCCGGATTCTGTGTTGGCTGTGGAGGTTCTGCCACACATTCCGCCGGGTGTGCTGTGGTGTGACGGGCGGCGGACCGTGGAGTTGCCGCCCGGTGCCAGGGTCGAGGTGCGGCGGGGTGCTGTGCCGGTGCGGCTGGCCCGGCTGCATCACGCGTCCTTCACGGACCGGCTGGTGGCCAAGTTCGCGCTGCCTGTCTCCGGGTGGCGGGGGGCTCCTCACTAGCGGTTCATGGGGGGGTGGTTGCTCGTCGTTGGCGGGTGCGGGCCGTGTCTGTGGCTGGTCGCGCAGTTCCCCGCGCCCCCAAGGAGGCGCTGCCACTCGCGTGGGTGACAGGAGTGGGCCAGTCGCAATCCTCGGCCCGGACCTCGTAAGGTCGTGTCCGTGTTGGAGGAGATGCGGATACGGTCGCTCGGTGTGATCGACGACGCGGTTGTCGAGCTGTCGCCCGGGTTCACCGCGGTCACCGGTGAGACGGGGGCGGGCAAGACCATGGTGGTCACCAGCCTCGGGTTGCTGCTGGGCGGGCGGGCGGACCCGGCGCTCGTGCGGATCGGGGCCGGGAAGGCGGTCGTGGAGGGCCGGATCACCGTCCCGGACGACGCCACAGCAGCCGTACGCGCCGAGGAGGCCGGGGCCGAGCTCGACGACGGTGCCCTGCTGATCAGCCGTACCGTTTCCGCCGAGGGGCGCTCGCGGGCGCACCTGGGCGGGCGCAGCGTGCCCGTGGGAGTGCTCGCCGAGCTCGCCGACGAGCTGGTGGCCGTGCACGGGCAGACCGACCAGCAGGGGCTGCTCAAGCTGTCCCGGCAGCGGCAGGCGCTCGACCGGTACGCGGGTGACTCGGTCGCGGTGCCGCTGGCCAAGTACCAAGCGGCGTACAAGCGGCTGCGGGCCGTCGCCGCCGAGCTCGACGAAATCACCACCCGGGCGCGGGAACGGGCCCAGGAGGCCGATCTGCTGCGCTTCGGCCTCGACGAGATCGCCGCCGTCGAGCCCCGGGCCGGTGAGGACACGGAGCTGGCCGAGGAGGCCGAGCGGCTCGGGCACGCCGAGGCGCTGGCGGCCGCGGCGGCGGCCGCGCACGCCGCCCTCGCGGGCAATCCGGAGGACCCGGAGGGTGTCGACGCCGGGACGCTCGTCGCGGGCGCCCAGCGGGCCCTGGACGCCGTACGGTCGCACGACCCGTCGCTGGCCGCGCTCGCCGACCGCATCGGGGAGATCGGGATCCTGCTGCGTGATGCGGCCGGGGACCTGGCCGGGTACGCCGACGATCTGGACGCCGACCCGCTGCGGCTGGCCGCCGTCGAGGAACGGCGGGCCGCGCTGACCGGGCTGACGCGGAAGTACGGCGAGGACATCGCCTCCGTGCTGGCCTGGGCCGAGCGCAGTGCCGCCCGGCTGACAGAACTCGACGGCGACGACGAGCGGATCGGGGAACTGACCGCCGAGCGGGACGCGCTGCGGGCCGAACTGAGCGGACTCGCACAGGCGTTGACGGACGCCCGGACGGAGGCCGCCGAGCGGTTCGCCGCCGCCGTGACCGCCGAGCTGGCCTCGCTCGCCATGCCGCACGCACGCGTGTCGTTCGACATCAGGCAGACCGAGGACCCGGAGGGCGTCGAGGTCGGCGGCCGTGCCGTCGCGTACGGGCCCGCCGGCGCCGACGAGGTCGAGCTGCTGCTGGCCCCGCACCCGGGCGCGCCGCCCCGGCCGATCGCCAAGGGGGCGTCCGGCGGTGAGCTGTCCCGTGTGATGCTGGCCGTGGAGGTCGTCTTCGCGGGGACGGATCCCGTGCCCACGTATCTGTTCGACGAGGTCGACGCCGGTGTGGGCGGCAAGGCGGCGGTGGAGATCGGACGGCGGCTCGCACGCCTTGCGAAGACCGCGCAGGTCGTGGTCGTGACACATCTGCCGCAGGTGGCCGCCTTCGCCGACCGGCAGTTGCTGGTCGAGAAGACCAACGACGGGTCGGTCACCCGTTCCGGCGTCAAGGTGCTGGAGGGGGAGGACCGGGTCCGGGAGCTGTCCCGCATGCTCGCCGGGCAGGAGGACTCGGAGACGGCCCGGGCACACGCGGAGGAGTTGCTGGCGACGGCCCAGACGGACGGGTAGCCGTAGCGGCGGTCGTGGGCGGGGCGGGCAGGTGTACCCGTTGTCACTCGTGTGGGTGACTCGGCTCAGGGCGTTCCCCCGATGCCGCGCCCCACTGTCGCGCTGTTGGGATTCGGGCGGTCCCTCCACCCCCGGATGTCCTGGCATCCTTGGCGGAGTACGCGCGGGAAACCGCTTCGTGACCGCCCGACCCGAACCAGGAGCCCGGCCACGTGACCCCCGTGAGCAGCCACTCACCGCATGGCCAGTCGCCGTTGCGCACCGTGCAGGTGCTGGGCGGAGGCAATGCGGCCAGCAGTGCGCATGTGCGCTCCCTGGCCGCGGGGCTCGTCGCACGGGGCGTGAGAGTCACCGTGTGCGCCCCCTTCGAGGCGGATCGCGCCTATGACTTCAGGGGCGTCGGGGCCGACCACGTGCACGTGCCGCGCAGCAGCGACCCGGTGTCGGTGGCGGCGCTGCGCGCGGCCTGCGCCCACGCCGACCTGGTGCACGCGCACGGGCTGCACGCCTCCTTCCGTGCCGTTCTGGCGCTGAGCGGGCGGCGGGTGAGTACTCCGCTGGTCGTGACGTGGCACGACCGGGCGCATGCCGACGGCACCCGCGCCCATCTGCTGCGGGTGCTGGAGCGGCGGGTCGTGAAGGCGGCCACGGTGGTGCTGGGAACGACGTCGGCGCTGGTGGACCGGGCACGGCGGGCGGGGGCGCGGGACGCCCGGCTCGCGGCCGTGGCGCTGCCCGGTCCCCGCCGGCCCCCGGAAGCCGACGACCCCGACGGCCTGCGGCCCAAGGTGCGTGCCGAACTCGGCTCCATCGGGCGCCCGTTGCTGATGGCCGTCGGATCCCTGGAGCGGCACCGCGGATACGACGTGCTGCTGGACGCCGCGCGCGCGTGGAACCGCCTCGACCCCGTCCCCCTGGTCGTGATCGCGGGGGAGGGGCCACTGCGCGGCGAACTCCAGGAGCGGATCGAGCGGGAGCGACTGCCCGTCCGGCTCATCGGGCGGCGCGACGACATCTCCGACCTGCTCGCCGCCGCCGATCTCGCCCTGCTGCCCAGCCGTCGGGAGGAGGCGCGCTCCGTCCTCGCCCAGGAGGCCCTGCACGCGCGCGTGCCGCTCGTCGCGACCGCGGTCGGCGGTGTCCCCGAACTCGTCGGAGACGCGGCGGAACTCGTGCCGTGCGAGGACGCGGAGGCGCTCGCCGGCTCCGTCGTACGCCTGCTCGGCGACCCGGAGCGCCGGGAGTTGATGAAGGAGAAGGGCAGCCGGCAGGCGGTGACCTGGCCGACCGAGGACGAGACGGTCGCCCAGGTACTCAGCGTGTACGACGAGTTGACCCAGCCCCGGCCCCTCCCGTAGCGGGCTTCCTAGGGAACGTGCCTGCGGGCCCGCAGCGCCAGACTCAGGGCCAGAACGGTCTGCGGGTCGTCGAGGTCCGTGCCCAGCAACTCACCGATGCGCGCCAGGCGGTTGTACAGGGTCTGCCGGTTGAGGTGGAGTTCCCGGGCCGTCTCCGCCTTGCGGCCCGCGTGCGCGAGGTACGTCGACAGGGTGGGCAGCAGCGGCGGCCGGGAGCGGGCGTCGTGTTCCAGGACGGGGCCGAGGGCCCGGTCGACGAACGCGGCCAGGTCCGGATGGTCGCGCAGCCGCCACAGCAGCAGGTCGATGTCCAGGCGGCGCGCGTCGTACCAGGGCCGGTCGGGCAGGCCCTGGGCCGCCGTGGCCGTCTCGGCCGCGTGCCGCAGGCCCGACGCCGCCGCCGTCCAGCCGCCGGCCGTCCCCACGACCACCACGGGCGGCAGGCCGCCCGGCCGGAGCATCCCGGCCCGGGCCACACCGGCCCGCAGGGCCGCCGCGACCCGGTCCGCGACCGATGGCCGCTCCGGCTCCGAGCGCAGGCCGAGCAGCACCAGCACCCGGCCCTCGACCGGCCGCACCCCGAGCAGCACCGGCACGCCCACCGAGGCCAGTTCCTCCGACACCGCCCGGGCCAGCACCGCCCAGCCTCCCCCGGGCGAGAGGGCGTCCCCGAGCCGCATGACCACCGGCAGCAGCGGGCCGTCGCCCGGTCGGAAGCCCAGCACCCGCGCCTGCGCCGGGGCGTCCTGCGCGGTGACCCGGCCCTCGGCGAGGTCCGTGAGGAAGTCGCCCCGCCCACGGGCCGCCAGCTCCTCCTCCTGCCGTGCCTGCATCAGCACCACGGCCAGGATGCCGGCGGCCCGGTCGGCCGCCATCCGGTGCACGGGCGCCAGGGGGGCCCGTACGGGAAGCAGCACGAGACGTGCCCGGACGCCTCCGCTGCCGGGACCGCCGCCCGGCACGTCCACGAGGACCGAGCCCGTCGGCGGCGGCTCGTCCCGGTGCTGCCCGCGCAGCCCCTCCCACACCTGCAGCGGGTCGGTGCCCTCGGGACCGGCCCCCGCGGCGTACAGCAACTGTCCGTCCGCCGTCTCCAGGAAGACGGGGTTGCCGGCGAAGTCGGCCAGGATGCCGAGCACTTGGGGCACACCGCCGCCGCCCAGCAGGGCCTCGGTGCACCGCCGGTGCACCTCCTCCGCCCGTTGGAGCAGCGCGTAGTGGCCGTTGACGATCTCGGTGTGGATCTCCTCCGTGACCGTGACGAACGGCACCTCGCGGTGGAGCTGGACGAGCGGCAGCCCGGCGGACCGTGCCGTGTCGACGAGGGCGGCCGGCAGCCGTGCGAAGCGCGGGCCGAGCTCCACCACCAGGGCGGCGATGCCGCGCTCGGCCAGGGTGCGCACGAACGCCCGCTGTTCGGCCGGGCGGGTACCGAGGCCATAGCCCGTGGTCAGCAGCAGCTCGCCGCCCTTGAGGAGGGAGGCGATGTGCGGCACCTCACCGGCGTGCACCCAGCGCACGGTACGCCCGAGACGCTCGGCGCCCGCCAGCACCTCGGGCAGCCCGCCGCGCAGCCCCGGCAGCTCCAGCGCCCGCCGCACGGTGATCCCGTCGCCCCGGCTGCCGTGGCCGCTCTCCGTCCCGCTGTCCATGTGCCGGACGCTACCCGTGCCGGTGCCCGGCGGACATCCCGGGAGCGGCACGAGCGCGATCAAGCCCCGGGGTTACGGCGGAAGCGACCGGGTACGGGCGCCGTCATGGACATCAGCGTGGTCGCCGCAGGGCGGGAGGACGACAGCCCCGTCGCGGAGCCGTTGCGGGTCGCGGTCCTCGCGGACCGGCTCGGATACCGGGAGGTGTGGGCGGGCGAGGGCGCCACCTGGGACTCGTTCGTCCTGGCGGCGGCGATCGGAGCGGCCACCGAACAGGCCGTGCTGACCGCCGGACCCGTGCCGGTGAACGTGCGCGACCCGCTCACCGTCGTCCGGGGTGCCGCCTCCACCGCCGCCGTCACCGACCGGCCCGTCGGCGTGGCCCTGGGCACCTCCAGCAAGCGTGTGGTGGAGGGCGTGCACGGACGGCCGCGGACCCGGCCGGCCGCCACCCTCGCGGAGTCGGCGGCGGCCGTGCGCGCGCTGTGGGACAGCGTGCCGGGCGAGCCGATCGTGCCGGGCAGCACGTTCCCGCGCCGGCTGCCGCCGCCCGGCGGCATGGTGACCGTCGCGGCGTTCGGCGAGCGCGCGGTCGCCGCGGCCGTCGAACACTCCGACCGGATGCTCCTCGACATCGTCTCCCCCGAGCAGGTGCGGACCCTGCGGGCACGGATGCTCGCGGCGGCCGAGCAGGCGGGGCGTACGCCGCCGCGGCTGGCCGCCTGGCTGCCCGCCGCCGTGGATCCGGAGCCGGAGTCGCTCCGGCAGGTCCTGCGCAGCGTCGTCGGCTATCTCCGGGTGCCGGGCTACAGCGACGTGTTCGTCGACGCGGGGCTCGCCGACGTCGTGGAGCTGGCCGCCAAGGGCGCCGACCCGGACACCCTGCTGCGGGCCCTGCCGCCGAGGGCCGCGGGCACGGTCGCCCTCGTCGGCGACGCCGCCACGGTCCGGGCCCGCATCGACGCCTACGCCGAGGCCGGGCTCGACGAGATCGCCCTGGTGCCCGCCACGGCGGGCGACCCGGCGGGTGAGCGGACGCTCACGGCCCTCAGGCCGGCGTGATGTTGTGGTTGAAGCGGAACACGTTGTCCGGGTCGTAGCGCCGCTTCAGCTCCGCCAGCCGCCTGGTGTTGTCGGTGCCCAGCCCGGCGGTGACACGATCGTCGCCCTCGTCGCCGATGAAGTTGAGGTAGACGGCGCCGGTGCTCCACGGCCGCGCGTCGGCGCGCACGTCGCGCACCCAGCGCACACAGCGTTCGTCGTCCGCCGGGTCCTCCCAGACGCCGAACGGGTGCACCGCCCAGGGCGCGTCCCGATAGGGCACCGGGTACTCGCGCGGTCCGGCCGCGATCGCGCCGCCCTGCGGGAACAGCACGTGCTGGGTGCCGGTCGGCACCGGCATGGACCCGGCCCGGGCGCAGAAGACGTCCACGAAGTCGTCGGGCGCCTGGGCCAGATACTCCGCCGACCAGTAGTTCCGCATCCCCGGCGGGTCGTCGATCATGCACTGCAGGTCGGCGTACGGCATCGGGCCGACGATCTCGGCCTCGTGCGGCAGCGCCAGCAGCGGCTGGGCGACCTTGCGCATGTCGTCCTCGCCGCCGGCGTACGTCAGCAGCACGCCGCACACCAGCCGGCCGACGAGGTGCTCGGGGACGAACTCCTCCGGCGGGCCGGTGAGGTAGATGACACCACCGGCCGCCTCGTCGGGTCCGTTCGCGATCACCTCGCGGTAGGTGCGGACGGCCTCGGGGCCGTGCTCCGGGAGGTACAGCAGCAGCGCCAGGGAGAACTCCGGCAGTTCGTGCAGGCGCAGCGTGAGCGCGGTGGCGACGCCGAAGTTCCCGCCGCCGCCGTGCAGGGCCCAGAACAGCTCCGGGTTCTCGTCGGCGCTCGCGTGGACCCGGCTGCCGTCGGCGGTGACGAGTTCGACGCCGAGGAGGTTGTCCACGGCCAGCCCGAAGCAGCGGTCCAGCCAGCCCGTGCCGCCGCCCAGCACGAAGCCGCCGACACCGGTGGTGGAGGCACGGCCGCCGGTCGTCGCCAGTCCGTACGGCTCGGTGGCCCGGTCCAGGTGGCTCATGGTGGCCCCGCCGGCGACCCGGGCCGCCCGGGCCGCCGGATCCACGGTCACCGCGTGCATCCGGCGCAGATCGACCACCACACCGCCGTCGTTGACCGCCATGCCCGCCACGCTGTGCCCGCCGCCGCGGACCGCGACGTTCAGGTCGAGCTCCCTGGCGAACCGCACCGTCCGCACCACGTCGTCCGCGTCGGCGCACTGCGCGATCACCGCGGGCCGCCGGTCGATCATGGCGTTGAAGACGGCCCGGGCCTCGTCATAGCCCGGGTCCTGCGGGGCGAACACGTCGCCGCTCAGTTCCTCGCGCAGCGCGGCCAGCGCCGCGCCCGCCTTCCAGAGGGGAGCCATGGCCGCCCCCTTCCGCCAGGGGCATCGTCCGCTTCCAGCCTAGGCGGCCACGGCCTGCCGGGCCTGTTCGGCCGGGAGCCGTACGCCTGCGTCTTCGCCGGCCGGGCCAGGTCGCCCCAGGGTGCGCAGCGGGCCAGGTCACCGGTGCGGGCCACGACCGGTTCCGGGCAGGCCGGTCCTCCAACCGGCCTGTCGGGGAGCCCGTGACCATCGCTCACGGGAAGTGGCCAGGAGATCCGGCGACCTGCAACCCGTTCAGCCGCCGTACGCCCCCGAGGCCGTCAGACGCAGGGCCGTGTCGATCAGCGGCACGTGGCTGAAGGCCTGCGGGAAGTTGCCCACCTGACGCTGCAGGCGCGGGTCCCACTCCTCGGCCAGCAGGCCGAGGTCGTTGCGCAGGGACAGCAGCTTCTCGAAGAGCCTGCGGGCCTCGTCCACGCGGCCGATCATCGCCAGGTCGTCGGCCATCCAGAACGAGCAGGCCAGGAACGCGCCCTCGTCACCGGGCAGGCCGTCGACGCCCTCGTCGCCGCCCGAAGTCGGGTAGCGCAGGATGAATCCGTCCGGCGTGGACAGTTCCCGCTGGATCGCCTCGATGGTGCCGATGACCCGCTTGTCGTCCGGCGGCAGGAAGCCCATCTGCGGGATCAGCAGCAGGGAGGCGTCCAGCTCCTTCGAGCCGTAGGACTGCGTGAAGGTGTTGCGCTCCTTGTCGTAGCCCCGCTCGCACACGTCCCGGTGGATGTCGTCGCGCAGCTCCCGCCAGCGCTCCAGCGGGCCGTCCGCGTCGCCGGACTCGATCAGCTTGATGGTGCGGTCGACGGCGACCCAGGCCATCACCTTGGAGTGCACGAAGTGGCGGCGCGGGCCGCGCACCTCCCAGATGCCCTCGTCCGGGTCCTGCCAGTGGTCCTCCAGGTAGCGGATCAGCTTCAGCTGGAGCAGCGAGGCGTAGTCGTTGCGGGCGAGGCCCGTCATGTGGGCCAGGTGCAGGGCCTCGGTGACCTCGCCGTAGACGTCCAGCTGGAGCTGGTGCGCGGCGCCGTTGCCGACCCGGACCGGGGTGGAGTTCTCGTAGCCCGGCAGCCAGTCGAGCTCCGCCTCGCCCAGCTCCCGCTCACCGGCGATGCCGTACATGATCTGGAGGTTCTCCGGGTCGCCGGCCACCGCCCGCAGCAGCCACTCGCGCCAGGCGCGGGCCTCCTCGCGGTAGCCGGTGCGCAGCAGCGAGGACAGGGTGATCGCCGCGTCGCGCAGCCAGGTGTAGCGGTAGTCCCAGTTGCGGACGCCGCCGATGTCCTCAGGCAGGGAGGTGGTGGGCGCGGCGACGATGCCGCCGGTCGGGGCGTACGTCAGGGCCTTCAGCGTGATCAGCGAGCGGACCACGGCCTCCCGGTAGGGCCCGTGGTACGTACAGTGGTCGACCCACTCGCGCCAGAAGTCCTCCGTCGCCTCCAGCGACTGCTCCGGCTCGGGCAGCGGCGGCGGCTCCTTGTGCGAGGGCTGCCAGGAGATCGTGAACGCGATCCGGTCACCCGGCGCGACCGTGAAGTCCGCGTAGGTGGTCAGCGACTTGCCGTACGTCTCGGCGTGTGTGTCGAACCACACGGAGTCGGGGCCCGCGACGGCCACCGTCCGTCCCTCGTGCTTGTGCACCCACGGCACCACCCGCCCGTAGGAGAACCGCATCCGCAGCGCCGAGCGCATCGGCACCCGGCCCGAGACGCCCTCCACGATCCGGATCAGCTGCGGTGCGCCGTCACGCGGCGGCATGAAATCCGTCACCCTGACCGTGCCCCGCTGGGTGTCCCACTCGGACTCCAGGATCAGCGAGTCACCGCGGTAGCTGCGCCGGGCGGCGGTGGGCGGCTCCTGGTCGGAGGCGTAAGCGGGGCCGAGCCGCCAGAAGCCGTGTTCCTCGTTGCCCAGCAGTCCGGCGAAGATGGCGTGCGAGTCGAAGCGGGGCAGGCACAGCCAGTCGACTGTCCCGTCCCGGCAGACCAGGGCAGCGGTCTGCATGTCTCCGATGAGTGCGTAATCTTCGATGCGCCCGGCCACGTGCAACTCCAGTCGAACGGCCACGTCACCCCGCGAGGGGGCTGTCGCTAGTGCGGTCAAGGGGGGTTTTCAGCAGTCTTGCAGTGCGTCGCTGAGCGATGAAGCAAAACAGGTCGCCCGGCCGTGAGGCAAAGCGCCAACTGTTGCTCAACGAACTGACGAGCTCACCTTGTTCCGGTGCTTACGGGCGGGGGGTGGTGCCGTTGGGCCGGGCGCGCTCGGCAGTGAGTGTCCGAGCAGGATACGACGCACGCAGATGATCTGTGTGCCGCTTCCGGCAAGGCGGGTACGCCGAACGAGTGAGCAAGGGGTGAGAAACGGGTAACTGGGGTCACTTCCGTGTCGGTGCGTGCGCGGAGGGTGGCCGGAAGCCATCGCCCCGAGGCGCTGATACGCTGGTAGCCCGTGGACCGGTGGGCAGCAAACCCCCGAACCGCAGCGAAGGCAGCCCCCGGAAATCTCCGGCAGGCGGCCGCACCGCACCCCCAGACCGCGACCACGGGAGCCCCGTCTTGGCCATGCCGCCCGCCGCTTTTCGTAATTCGACGACCAAGCACATCTTCGTCACCGGGGGTGTCGCCTCCTCGCTCGGCAAGGGCCTGACGGCCTCCAGCCTCGGCATGCTGCTCAAGGCCCGGGGCCTGCGCGTCGTGATGCAGAAGCTCGACCCGTACCTGAACGTGGACCCGGGCACGATGAACCCCTTCCAGCACGGTGAGGTGTTCGTCACCAACGACGGCGCCGAGACCGACCTGGACATCGGCCACTACGAGCGATTCCTCGACCGCGACCTCGACGGCTCCGCGAACGTCACCACCGGTCAGGTCTACAACACGGTGATCGCCAAGGAGCGGCGCGGCGAGTACCTCGGCGACACCGTGCAGGTCATCCCGCACATCACCAACGAGATCAAGCACCGCATCCGCCGCATGGCGACGGACGAGGTCGACGTCGTGATCACCGAGGTCGGCGGCACCGTCGGCGACATCGAGTCGCTGCCGTTCCTGGAGACGGTCCGCCAGGTCCGTCACGAGGTCGGCCGTGACAACGTCTTCGTCGTCCATATCTCGCTCCTGCCGTACATCGGCCCCTCGGGTGAGCTGAAGACGAAGCCCACCCAGCACTCGGTCGCGGCGCTGCGCAACATCGGTATCCAGCCGGACGCGATCGTGCTGCGCTGCGACCGCGAGGTCCCCACCGCGATCAAGCGCAAGATCTCCCTGATGTGCGACGTCGACGAGGCCGCCGTGGTCGCCTGCCCGGACGCCCGCTCGATCTACGACATCCCGAAGACCGTGCACGGCGAGGGCCTGGACGCCTACGTGGTCCGCAAGCTGGACCTGCCGTTCCGCGACGTCGACTGGACGACCTGGGACGACCTGCTCGACCGCGTCCACAACCCCGACCACGAGATCACCCTCGCGCTGGTCGGCAAGTACATCGACCTGCCCGACGCCTACCTGTCGGTCACCGAGGCCCTGCGGGCCGGCGGTTTCGCCAACCGGGCCCGCGTGAAGATCAAGTGGGTCACCTCCGACGACTGCAAGACCCCGGCGGGCGCGGCCCAGCAGCTCGGCGACGTCGACGGCATCTGCATCCCCGGCGGCTTCGGCGAGCGCGGTGTGACCGGCAAGGTCGGCGCCATCCGCTACGCCCGCGAGAACAAGGTCCCGCTGCTCGGCCTCTGCCTCGGCCTGCAGTGCATCGTCATCGAGGCCGCGCGCAACCTGGCCGACATCGCGGACGCCAACTCCACCGAGTTCGACCCCGCCACCGGGCACCCGGTCGTCTCCACCATGGCCGAGCAGCTCGACATCGTCGCCGGTGAGGGCGACATGGGCGGCACCATGCGGCTCGGCATGTACCCGGCCAAGCTCGCCGAGGGCTCGATCGTGCGCGAGGTGTACGACGGCAAGGAGTACGTCGAGGAGCGGCACCGTCACCGGTACGAGGTGAACAACGCCTACCGCGCCGAGCTGGAGAAGAAGGCGGGCATCCTGTTCTCCGGCACCTCGCCGGACGGCAAGCTCGTCGAGTACGTCGAGTACCCGCGCGACGTCCACCCGTACCTGGTCGCCACCCAGGCGCACCCGGAGCTGCGCTCGCGGCCGACGCGTCCGCACCCGCTGTTCGCCGGGCTCGTCAAGGCCGCGGTCGAGCGGAAGACTTCGAAGTAACACACCAGTTGTACGGTGGCCGGGGTGCATCCCTTCAAAGGGTGTGCACCCCGGTTTCGTTCCGGCAGGTCGCGCAGGGCACGTGGAAGGACAGGCATGACGATCAAGGACACCCCGGAGGAGTGGGAGATCCGGGCGACGGACACCCCCTTCGTGGGCAACAAGACCTCCGTCCGCACCGACGACGTGGTCATGCCCGACGGCACCGTGGTCGGCCGGGACTACCAGGTCCACCCCGGCTCCGTGGCCGTCCTCGCCCTCGACGAGGCCGACCGCGTCCTCGTCCTGCGCCAGTACCGCCACCCCGTGCGCCACAAGCTGTGGGAGATCCCGGCCGGCCTGCTCGACGTCCCCGGCGAGAACCCGTTGCACGCCGCGCAGCGCGAGCTGTACGAGGAGGCCCACGTCAAGGCCGAGGACTGGCGGGTGCTGACCGACGTCTACACCACGCCCGGCGGCTGCGACGAGGCGGTACGGATCTTCCTGGCGCGTGAGCTGTCCGAGGCCGACGGCGAGCGGTTCGCGGTCGAGGAGGAAGAGGCCGACATGGAACTCGACCGGGTGCCGGTCGAGGACCTGGTCCGGGGCGTGCTGGCGGGGGAGCTGCACAACAACTGCCTGGTGGTGGGCGTGCTGTCGCTGGTCGCCGCGCGCGGCGGTGACGGCCTGGACGCGCTGCGCCCCGCTCAGGCGCCGTGGCCCGCGCGTCCGTTCGAGGCATAGGCGCTCCGCTGGTGGTGCCGGGACGGGGCCGCAGAGGCCGTCGGCCGGGTGCGGCGGCGTCGTGGTTTGTCGCGCAGTTCCCCGCGCCCCTGCGGGGGCGCGACCGTGACGCCGTCAGTCCTACGATGTGCTGATCCGATCGGGGGATGCGTCCGCCGTGCCCGCCGTGCTCCTCCGGGAACGTTGCAGAGCGTGAACTAGGCTCTGAGCACGCCCGCACCGGAGTCCCGGCGGGCTCGCAGGTGCGGTGGACGGGAGTGTGGCCCGTGACGGATCAGGTCGTGGAGACAGGCGACGTGCGGCTGACCGGGCACGCAGCGGGGGACAGTCGGTTCCTCGGCCGCACGCGGGAGTTGAAGGAACTGCGCGCCGACATCGAACGCGCCGGACTCGACACCCTGGCAGGACGCAAACCGCCACGCGCCCGTGTGCTGCTCATCGCCGGCCGGCCCGGCTCCGGACGCACCGCACTCGCCGAGGAGCTCGCGCGACAGGTCGCCGGCCGATACCCGGACGGCGTGCTGCGCGCCCGGCTGACCGACGCCGACGGCACCCCCGTGCCCGTCGAACGCACCGCACGGGACCTGCTCGCCGCTCTGGACGAGGACGCCCCGGCCGGAGCCGGCGAAGACGACCTCACCGACGCCCTGCGCACCGCCCTGGCCGACCGCCGGGCCCTGCTCCTGCTGGACGACGCGGCCGACGCCGGGCAGGTCGGCGCCCTCCTGCCGGACTCCCCGGACTGCCTGGTCGTCGCGGTCTCCGAAGGCCCGCTGACCGGCATCCCGGACGTCCGCCCCTGCACGCTGGGCGGGCTGGACGCCAAGTCCGGGGTGGAGCTGCTGTCCCGGTACACCGGCTCGGTCCGCATCACCGTCGACCCCCGGGCCGCCGAGGGCCTCGCCGAGGAGTGCCAGGGGCAGCCGGCCGCGCTGATGCTGGCGGGCGGCTGGCTCGCCGCCCGCCCCAAGGCGGCCGTCTCCGACCTCGCCAAGCAGCTGCGCGCCGAGGACGACGAGGGCACCGCGCTGAGCCGGGTCTTCCGCCTCGCCTACGCCGCCCTGCCCGCCACCGCGGCACGGGTGCTGCGCCTGCTCGCGCTCGCTCCGGCCGGACTCGTCGACCCGCAGAGCGCCTCCGCGCTGGCAGGCTGCTCGGTCGGCAGCGCCCGCGCCACCCTGGACGACTTCGTCGCCCTCGGCTTCCTGCACGCGGTGGACTCACCGCTGCCCCAGTACGAGGTACCCGGCTGCCTGCACCCGTTGCTCCGCGTTCTCGTCGAGCACCACGAGCGCCCGGCCGAGCGCCGCCTGGCCGGCGCTCGCATGCTGGAGCGGACGGTACGGCTGCTCCAGTCCTGCCGGGTGATCACCGAGACCGACAGCCCCCAGGCCCGCCAGAAACTGCTCGACATGCCGCGAGCCCTGCGCTTCCCCACCCCGCGGGCAGCCGCCGAGTGGCTGCGTCTGACCCGGCCCGCCCTGCTGGCCTCGGCCCGGCTCGCGGTCGCCGACGGAGAGCTGGACACGCTGGCCCGGCGGCTGATGTCCCAGCTGGTGCGGGCGATGGTGGCACACGTCGGCACCCAGGCGGCGGCGCCCGACCTGTACGTCATCCACAACCTGGTCCTCGACGTGGCCGAGCGCCGGAACCTGCCCCGCGAGCGGGCCGCCGCCCTGCTCAACCTGGGCGACCTCGACGCCCGGACCGGCCGCACGGACGACGCGCTGGGGCGCTACCGGGCCGCGCTGGACGCCGGACGTGAGGTGAACGACCCGTACGCGACCGGGCGCGCGATGGAATCCGTGGGCGGCGCGTACCTGGAGCTCGGTGACTTCGACCGGGCCGCCGACTGGTTCGGCCGGGCCCTGGCCGAGCGGCTCGCCCGGGGCGAGCGGGCGGACGCGGCGCGGCTGTACGGGCGGATCGCCGCCGCCCACACCTATGCCGGCCGCTACGGCGAGGCCCTGCGGAACTGGCGGTCTGCCATCGCCGGGCACCGCAAGCTGGGGGACGTGGCCGCCCAGGCGCGGGCCATGAGCGAACTGGCGCGGGTCCAGGAGTACGCGGGCCGCCCCGAGGAGTCGCTGCGCAGCTGCCGGGAGGCCGTGGAGTGGGCGCGGCGAGCGGACGACACGCGGTTGCAGGCCGCGCTGCACCTGCGGATCGCCGACACGCTCGAGCGCCTCGGTGATCCCGCGTCCGCGGGCCTGCACCGGGGCGCCGCCGAGCGGCTGCTCGGCGAAGAGCCGGACGACGCCGTGGAGACCGACAAAGCCCTGGTCGGGGACTCCAAACCGGAAACATCGCCCTGACGCCTGCGAAATCCGCAGTACATCCGCTGAAGATTGATGTAATGAAAGGCTAGACAGCGGGAACACCTTCATTAGACTGGCTCCGCCGCACGTTCTCCTGCGGTCTCTCCCGGTGTGCCCGTACGTGCCCGGGTATGTCTACTAATGCCCCCATACCCTCTGAGCCAAGGACCGTGATCGACGTGAAGGTCGGCATCCCCCGCGAGGTCAAGAACAACGAGTTCCGGGTGGCCATCACCCCCGCCGGCGTGAACGAGCTGGTGCGCCACGGCCACCAGGTCGTCATCGAGCGCGGCGCCGGCGTCGGCTCCTCGATCCCCGACACCGAGTACGTCACCGCCGGCGCGCAGATCCTGGACACCGCCGACGAGGTCTGGGCCGCCGCCGACCTGCTGCTCAAGGTCAAGGAGCCCATCGCTGAGGAGTACCACCGCCTCCGCAAGGACCAGACACTCTTCACCTACCTGCACCTGGCCGCATCCAAGGAGTGCACGGACGCCCTCCTGGAGTCCGGCACCACGGCGATCGCGTACGAGACGGTCGAGCTGCCCAACCGCGCCCTGCCGCTGCTCGCGCCGATGTCCGAGGTCGCGGGCCGGCTCGCCCCGCAGGTCGGCGCCTACCACCTGATGCGCGCCAACGGCGGCCGGGGCGTGCTGCCCGGCGGCGTCCCCGGTGTGCCGGCCGGCCGCGCCGTCGTCATCGGCGGCGGCGTCTCCGGCTGGCAGGCGGCGCAGATCGCCATCGGCCTGGGCTTCCACGTGACCCTGCTCGACAAGGACGTCAACAAGCTCCGCGAGGCGGACAAGATCTTCGGCACGAAGATCCAGACCGTGGTCTCCAACGCCCTCGAACTCGAGAAGGCCTGCCTGGAGGCCGACCTCGTCGTCGGCGCCGTGCTGGTCCCGGGCGCCAAGGCCCCGAAGCTGGTCACCAACGAGCTCGTCTCCCGCATGAAGCCCGGAAGTGTCCTTGTCGACATCGCGATCGACCAGGGCGGCTGCTTCGAGGACTCCCGTCCGACCACCCACGCCGAGCCGACCTTCCAGGTCCACGACTCGGTCTTCTACTGCGTCGCCAACATGCCCGGCGCCGTGCCCAACACCTCCACCTACGCGCTGACCAACGCCACGCTGCCCTACATCGTGGAGCTGGCCAACCACGGCTGGGCGGACGCCCTGCGCCGCGACCCGGCGCTGGCCAAGGGCCTCAACACCCATGACGGCAAGGTCGTTTACCGCGAGGTCGCCGAGGCGCACGGCGCGGAGCACGTGGAGCTGTCCTCGCTGCTCGGCTGAGTGCGTGTGACGGTAAGTCAACCAAGTCACCAGAAGGCAAAGGCGATACGTCAACACAGGTCGTCAACGCCGCACGTCCGGCCGGACCTTGCCCGACAAGGTCCGGCTGAATGTGTGTATGGTCACTTCGCGGTTCTCGGGCAACTCGCCTCGAACGTAACCCTTCAACCGATTCGCACACCGGTGAAACCTGCCGTGCGACGGCCGTACGCCCTTGACAGCGGGATGTTTCATTGCCGACACATCGGGCCGGGTCCGGCGGATTGTGTTGCTGCGGACGCCCGACACGCCATAGAGTCGCCAACCGTCGGCATGGTGCCACGCTGACCTGTCTAGAAGTTTCCTGGTCACCAAGGAGGTAAGACGACTTGTGAATGAGTCGACATTTACTCCCGGGGGTGGCCAACCAGGAATGCCCGCACGGGACCAGGCGCCCGCGGGGTTCGCGGCTGTCGGCTCCGTCGCTGTGCGCACCTTCGCAGCCCACCAGAGTCAGCAGACGACTCACACTGCACACCAGAAGATGGATGGCCATCACGTGAACGCCATGGCCGGCGACGGAAGTGGCGCGCCCCACAACCACTTCGCCGACTACGACGAACTGCCCGAGGGGCACTTCTACGACCCCGACGCGGAGTACGAGCCCGACCCCGAGTACGCGGCCACGCTCGCGCCCGACGCGGCCAGACAGCGCCGGGAGCGTATCGGCCCGACCGGGCGCCCGCTGCCGTACTTCCCGATCCCGGGCCCGCTGGGCGACCACGGACCCGCGAAGATCATCGCGATGTGCAACCAGAAGGGCGGCGTCGGCAAGACGACGTCGACCATCAACCTGGGCGCCGCGCTCGCGGAGTACGGACGCCGGGTGCTGCTCGTGGACTTCGACCCGCAGGGCGCGCTGTCGGTCGGACTCGGCGTCAACCCGATGGAACTCGACCTCACCGTCTACAACCTGCTCATGGAGCGGGGGATGGCGGCCGACGAGGTGCTGCTGAAGACGGCGGTCCCCAACATGGACCTGCTGCCCAGCAACATCGACCTGTCGGCGGCCGAGGTCCAGCTGGTCTCCGAGGTCGCCCGCGAGTCGACCCTGCAGCGCGCCCTGAAGCCGCTGCTGGACGACTACGACTTCATCGTCATCGACTGCCAGCCCTCACTCGGCCTGCTCACGGTCAACGCCCTGACGGCCGCGCACAAGGTGATCGTGCCGCTGGAGTGCGAGTTCTTCGCGCTGCGCGGTGTGGCCCTGCTGACGGAGACCATCGAGAAGGTCCAGGAACGGCTCAACCCCGACCTGGAGCTCGACGGGATCCTCGCCACGATGTACGACTCGCGCACCGTGCACAGCCGTGAGGTGCTCGCGCGTGTCGTCGAGGCGTTCGACGACCACGTCTACCACACGGTCATCGGGCGCACGGTCCGCTTCCCGGAGACCACCGTCGCCGGTGAGCCGATCACCACGTACGCCTCCAACTCCGTCGGTGCCGCCGCCTACCGCCAGCTCGCCAGGGAGGTGCTCGCCCGGTGTCACGCCGAGTGAGTCTGCCGGGGGCCGACGAACTCTTCCGTACGACAGGGGGGATGGGGCTGCAGTCGTCCACGCCCAGGCGACAGGCGGGCGGCGACGCCCGGGTGCCCGCTCCGGCGGCAGAGGGCGACACGGCGGCAGCGGCCGCGGACGACGCACCGCAGTCGGTGCCCGCGCAGGGCGGTGACGGCGAGGGCCCGGAGCATGTCGCGGCGGACGCGGAGCAGGTCGAGGCCGGGGAGTCCCGCAGCCGCTCCGGCTCGGGCCGTCGGCAGGCGGCGCAGGAAGGCTCCGCCGCCGGTGCCGCCGCTGCCGCCGCGGCGCCACGCAAGCGCGGGCGGGCCGCCGCACGCCGCCCCAGTGGCCGTGAACGGCACGACGAGAAGATCACGGTGTACGTGTCGGCCGAGGAGCTCATGGATCTGGAGCACGCCCGTCTCGTGCTCCGCGGCGAGCACGGCCTCGCCGTCGACCGCGGCCGCATCGTCCGCGAGGCGGTCGCCGTGGTCCTCGCCGACCTGGAGACCCGCGGAGAAGCAAGCATCCTCGTACGACGGCTGCGCGGGCGGTAGCGATAACCTGCGGGGGCCATGACCTCGAACGCCACCCCGCCACCCGCCGGCCGTCGCCGCACGCTGGGGCGTGGGCCGGGCGTTCCCCGCACCGAACCGGGAGCGGGACCGCAGGCCGCCTCCGCCGGGGCCGCGCCGGCCGAGGCGGCGGAACCGGCCGGACCGGGCGGGTCGCCCGTGGAGGCCGTGTCCGGTTCGGCTGGGGCGGAGGCCGAGGCCGTCGGCCGGGCCTCGGGGCCTTGGGCAGGGCCCGGTTCGGCGGGGCCACACAGCGGGGGCGACTTCACGGCTGCGGCGTCCGCGACGACCACCGCCGCGGTCGAGTACGACGGCGTCGCCCCACCAGAGGACGCCGGACCCGCCGGTGACGGGCGTCGGCCCGTGCCCGCTCCTGCGCGAGAGGAGAGCGAACCGTTCCTCTCCCGCTCCGCGGCCGGGCAAGCGGTGGCCGGCCCGGCGCGGGCCCCGGAGGCCCGCAGCGAGGAGGGGGACGGCGCACAGTCCCCGGCTGACGCCGGCGATGCCGACGACGGGGTCTTCAAGGTCCGGCTCGCGAATTTCGAAGGCCCCTTCGATCTGCTGCTCCAGCTGATCTCCAAGCACAAGCTGGACGTCACCGAGGTCGCGCTGTCGAGGGTGACCGACGAGTTCATGGCGTACATCAGGGCGATGGGGCCGGACTGGGACCTGGACGAGACGACCGAGTTCCTCGTCGTCGCGGCCACCCTGCTCGATCTGAAGGCCGCGCGGCTGCTGCCCGCCGCCGAGGTGGAGGACGAGGCCGACCTCGCCCTGCTGGAAGCCCGGGACCTGCTGTTCGCCCGGCTGCTCCAGTACCGGGCGTACAAGCGGATCGCCGACATCTTCAACGGCCGGCTCGACGACGAGGCCCGGCGCTATCCCCGCACCGTCGGGCTCGAGCCCCACCACGCCGAGCTGCTGCCCGAGGTCGTCATCAACATAGGAGCCAAGGGGTTCGCCGAACTCGCCGTGAAGGCGATGCAGCCGAAGCCCAAGCCGCAGGTGTACGTCGACCACATCCACGCCCCGCTGGTCAGCGTGCAGGAGCAGGCGCGGATCGTGGTCGCGCGGCTGAGGGAACTCGGCGAGGCCGCCTTCCGGGTGCTGGTCGAGGACACCGACGACACACTCACGGTCGTGGCCCGCTTCCTCGCACTGCTGGAGCTGTACCGCGAGAAGGCCGTGGCGCTGGAGCAGGAGGCCGCCCTCGGGGAACTGCTCGTGCGGTGGACCGGCGGCGACGGCGACGACACCCCGGCCGTCACCGACGAGTTCGACCGGCCGCCCGAACCGCCGAAGGAGGAGAAGAAGGCGTGAGTGAGGACACCAGGGACCTTCCGGCCGGGCTGCGCGACGTCTCCGGCCTCGACCTCAAACCCGCTCTGGAGGCGGTCCTCATGGTCGTGGACGAGCCCGCGACCGAGGAACACCTCGCGAAGATACTGGAGCGGCCGAGACGCCAGATCGCGGACGCCCTGCGCGAGCTGGCCGACGAGTACACGGTCCAGCGGCGCGGCTTCGAGCTGCGATACGTCGCGAACGGCTGGCGTTTCTACACCCGCGCCGAGTTCGCGCCCGCCGTCGAGCGCTTCGTCCTGGACGGCCAGCAGGCCCGCCTCACCCAGGCCGCCCTGGAGACCCTGGCCGTCGTCGCCTACCGGCAGCCGGTCAGCCGCAGCCGGGTCTCGGCCGTGCGCGGAGTGAACTGCGACGGTGTCATGCGCACCCTCCTGCAGCGGGGTCTGATCGAGGAGGCGGGCACGGAACCCGAAACAGGTGCGATCCTGTACGTGACGACGAACTACTTCCTGGAGCGGATGGGCCTGCGCGGTCTGGACGAGCTCCCGGAGCTCGCGCCCTTCCTCCCGGAGGCGGAGGCGATCGAGGCCGAGACCCAGGAGGGCGTACCGTCGTTCGACCCGGACGCGCCTGACGACGACGTGCCGGGCCGCCCGGTCACCCCGGGTACCGACGACGAAGACGACCAGACGGAACTTTGATGCGAAGCAGCGGCAGCGGCAAGAGCGGCGGACGCGGTAACCACCGCGGCGCCGGTAACAACAGGGACCAGAAGCAGGGGCAGGGCCGCCCCCGCAAGCCCCGCCCCGAGGAGCGCCGCTACGACGTGGGCCCCGGGGCGACGAAGGACGGCCCCAAGGCCGGGCGTGGCGGCGCCGCGCGGGGCGGCGCCAAGGGCGGGCCCAAGCAGCCCCAGAAGCAGGGGCGTACCGCCCCGGCGCGCCCGCGTGAGTACGAGGCGCAGATCGAGGAGCGCAACCGCGACCGGTACGCCGGGAAGAAGGACGTCAAGCTCCCGAAGACCTTCCCCGGCGCCGAGCAGGAGGGCGAGCGGCTGCAGAAGGTCCTCGCGCGGGCCGGCTTCGGCTCCCGGCGGGCCTGCGAGGACCTGATCGAGGAGGCCAGGGTCGAGGTCAACGGCGAGATCGTCCTGGAACAGGGGCGGCGCGTCGACCCGGAGAAGGACGAGATCAAGGTCGACGGCCTGACCGTCGCCACCCAGCGCTACCAGTTCTTCTCGCTGAACAAGCCCGCCGGCGTCGTGTCCACCATGGAGGACCCGGAGGGCCGGCAGTGCCTCGGTGACTACGTCACCAACCGCGAGACCCGGCTCTTCCACGTCGGCCGGCTCGACACCGAGACCGAGGGCGTCATCCTGCTCACCAACCACGGCGAGCTGGCGCACCGGCTGACCCACCCCAAGTACGGGGTGAAGAAGACCTACCTCGCGCACATCGTCGGCCCCATCCCGCGCGACCTTGGCAAGCAGCTCAAGGACGGCATCCAGCTGGAGGACGGCTACGCCCGCGCGGACCACTTCCGGGTCGTGGAGCAGACCGGCAAGAACTACCTCGTCGAGGTCACCCTCCACGAGGGCCGCAAGCACATCGTGCGCCGGATGCTGGCCGAGGCCGGTTTCCCGGTCGACAAGCTGGTGCGGGTCGCCTTCGGGCCGATCACCCTGGGCGACCAGAAGTCGGGCTGGCTGCGGCGGCTGTCCAACACGGAGGTGGGCATGCTGATGCAGGAAGTCGATCTCTAGGCTCACGCGGACGCCGCACGCCGCAGGGTTCCCCGCTCCCTCGTCAGGGGGCGGGGACGGAAGGACTTCTGACATGGCCACGCTCGTCCACAAGCAAGCCGCCACGGGAGCGCTCACCGGCCTCGCGCTGGGGGACGCGTTGGGGTACCCGACCGAGTTCAACGACGTGCCGACGATCGTCGCCACGCACGGGCCGTGGCGGGAGATGCCGCTGCCGGAACCCGCCCGCGTCTCCGACGACACGCAGATGACGCTGGCACTCGGCCGGGCCGTGCGGACGGCGATGGACCGTGGGCCGCTCACTCCTGCGGGGCTGCTGGGGCCCCTGCGTGAGGAGTTCGTGGCCTGGTACGAGTCGCCGGAGAACAACCGGGCCCCGGGGCGTACCTGCCTGACGGCCTGCTCGCTGCTGAAGGACGAGTCCCGCCCCTGGCAGGACGCCAGCCAGATCCACTCCAAGGGCTGCGGCGCCGACATGCGCGTCGCCCCCCTCGGCCTGGTGCAGGGACTGAGTGACGAACAGCGCGCGGGCGCCGCCCAGTTGCAGTCCGCCCTCACCCACGGGCACCCCACCGCGCTCGCCGCGTCCGACCTCACCGCGCACGCGGTACGGCTGCTCGCGCAGGGCGCGGAGCCCGCCGGGCTGGTCGGGCTGCTGCGTTCGTACGCCCTGGACAACCGCGGCCGCTACCACGAGCGCTGGCTCGGCGACCTGTGGCGCCGGGCCGGGGACCCGAGACCCGAGCGGTTCATCGCACGCGGCTGGGACGAGTGCCTGGCCGTCCTCGACCGCCTCGAGCAAGCGGTGCGCACCGTCTCGCCCGAGACCGACCCGTGCCTGGCCACCGGGGAGGGCTGGATCGCCGAGGAGGCCCTGGCGACCGGGCTGCTGTGCTTCCTGCTCTTCCCCGGCGAGCCGCTGACGGCCCTGCGGCGTGCCGCCTGCACGGCCGGTGACTCGGACTCGATCGCCTGCCTGGCGGGCGCGTTCGCGGGTTCCTACCTGGGCGCGCAGGCCTGGCCGGCCGAGTGGGCCGACCGGATCGAGTACCGGAGCGACCTGCTGACTCTCGGAGCGCTCTGGGACTCCTGATCAGCCGCCGGTCAGCCGGACCGAGTCGCCCTCGACGGTGATCTGCTCGGCGGGCAGCGGCCGGGCCGCCGGGCCGTGCGCCACCGAGCCGTCGGCGATCTTGAACCTGCTGCCATGGCAGGGGCAGTCGATCGTGCCGTCGGAGACGGAGCCCACCGTGCAGCCCTGGTGGGTGCAGATCGCCGAGAAAGCTTTGAACCGGCCCCGCTCCGGCTGGGTCACCACGACCTTCTCCTCCTTGAAGATCTTGCCGCCGCCGACCGGGATCTCGTCGGTCGTGGCCAGCTCCCGGCCGGCCGGGGTGCTCGACGCGCCCTGGCCGGTGGGAGAGCTCGTCGTCGTGGTGCCGTCGCCGCCCCCGCCGCAGGCCGCGACGAACGCCGCCGCGCCCGTCGCGCCCGTGGCGAGGAGAACCGTGCGGCGGGTGGTCTCGTGGGTCATGTCGTCACTCCGAACGCACAGAAGAGGGGCAAACCGGATACGTCTGCATGTTGAGTTCGAAAATACCCAAAGAACGGCGACTCCGGTGTCTCATCGGCTGGGCATCGATCACCCCGGCTCCGGGGGCTGACTAGGCTGGACGGACGCAGAGCGACACGCACATCAGCAAGGAGCATCGCCGTGGCGGTACGAGCGGTCCGGGGCGCCGTCCAACTGGAACGGGACGAGGCCGGGCACATGGACGAGCGGGTCGGAGCCCTGCTCACGGCCATCCTGGAGCGCAATGAGCTCACCGCCGACGACCTGATCAGCATCTGGTTCACGGCCACGCCCGACCTGCACAGCGACTTCCCGGCGGCCGCCGCCCGCAAGCTCGGCATCACCGACGTGCCGCTGATCTGCGCCCAGGAACTGGACATCGAGGGCGCCATGCCGCGCGTCGTCCGGGTCCTCGCGCACATCGAGTCCGACAAGGCCCGCGCCGACCTCTCGCACGTCTACCTCGGCGCCGCCGCCGCCCTGCGCAAGGACATCGCCCAGTGAGAACCGCTCTCGTCATCGGAACCGGGCTCATCGGCACGTCCGCCGCCCTCGCCCTGTCCCAGCGGGGCGTCACCGTGCACCTCGCCGACCCGGACCGGGAACAGGCCCGCACGGCGGCCGCGCTCGGCGCCGGCACGGACGAGACACCGGACGGGCCCGTCGACCTCGCGGTCGTCGCCGCCCCGCCCGCGTACGTGGCCGGCGTGCTCGCCGACGCCATGAGCCGCGGTGTGGCGCGCGGCTACCTCGACGTCGCCAGCGTCAAGGGCGGGCCGCGCCGCGAGTTGCAGGCGCGGGGCCTCGACCTCGCCGCGTACATCGGCACGCACCCCATGTCGGGCCGCGAGAAGTCGGGCCCGCTCGCCGCGACCGCGGACCTCTTCGAGGGCCGTCCCTGGGTGCTCACCCCGACCAGGGACACCGACACCGAGGTGCTCAACCTCGCCCTGGAGCTGGTCTCGCACTGCCGTGCCGTGCCGGTCGTGATGGACGCCGACGCCCATGACCGTGCGGTCGCCCTGGTCTCCCACATGCCGCACCTGGTGTCCAGCCTGGTCGCCGCACGCCTGGAGCACGCAGAGGAGGCCGCCGTACGGCTGTGCGGGCAGGGCATCCGGGACGTGACCCGGATCGCCGCCTCCGACCCCCGGATGTGGATCGACATCCTCTCCGCGAACCCCGGGCCGGTCGCCGACCTGCTCACGGACGTCGCCGCCGACCTGGAGGAGACGGTGCGGGCCCTGCGCGCACTCCAGTCCACCGACGACCACAAGCGGCGCGAGGGCACCAGCGGGATCGAGGACGTGCTGCGGCGCGGCAACGCCGGGCAGGTCCGCGTTCCCGGCAAGCACGGGTCCGCTCCGCGGGTGTACGAGGTCGTGGCCGTACTCATCGACGACCAGCCGGGGCAGCTGGCCCGGATCTTCGCGGACGCCGGGATGGCCGGGGTCAACATCGAGGACGTGCGGATCGAGCACGCGACGGGGCAGCAGGCCGGTCTGGTGCAGTTGATGGTCGAGCCGAAGGCCGCGCCCGTTCTGACCGCCGCGCTGCGGGAGCGGGGCTGGGCCATCCGCCAGTAGGCCGCGGGGCGTGGCGGGTCAGTGTTCCGGGGGGCTGCCGCCCCCAGGCCCCCGCTTCGGCCTGAACGGCCTCGTCCTCGATCACCGGGCGGGCTGGGAGGGGCCGACCGCCGCCTTCGCCCCGCGTGCCGGGCGGGCTGGGAGGGGCCGAGTGCCGTCGTCGCCGGGGGCGGCCGGACGAGTGATGCGAACCCAGTAACCTTGTGCGGGGCGGTCGCGCCCTCACCCCCGCCGACCCGGTTTCAGGAAGGTCCCCACTGTGGAAAGCGCCACGCCAGTGATTGTCGCCATCGACGGCCCGTCCGGCACGGGCAAGTCGAGCACCTCGAAGGCCGTGGCGGCGCAGCTCGGGCTGAGCTACCTGGACACCGGCGCCCAGTACCGGGCGATCACCTGGTGGATGGTGAACAACGGCATCGACATCGACGACCCGTCCGCGATCGCCGCCGCGGCCGGCAAGCCCGAGATCGTCTCCGGCACCGACCCGCAGGCCCCCACCATCTTCGTCGACGGTGTCGACGTGGCCGGCCCGATCCGCACCCAGGAGGTCACCTCCAAGGTCAGCGCGGTCAGCGCGGTGCCGGAGGTGCGCGCCCGGATCACCGAGCTGCAGCGCTCGCTCGCCGCCTCCGCTGAGCACGGCATCGTGGTCGAGGGCCGTGACATCGGCACGACCGTGCTGCCCGACGCCGACCTGAAGATCTTCCTCACCGCCTCCCCGGAGGCGCGCGCCGCCCGCCGCAGCGGCGAGCTGAAGGGCGCCGACGTGCACTCCACCCGCGAGGCCCTGATCAAGCGGGACGCCGCCGACTCCAGCCGCAAGACCTCTCCGCTCGCCAAGGCGGACGACGCCGTCGAGGTGGACACCACCGACCTCACGCTGGCCCAGGTCATCGAGTGTGTCGTCACCCTCGTCGAGGAGAAGCGGGCCGGGAAGTGAACCTCCCCTCGGAAAAGGGCGCCGAGGTCGGCCGGCGCATCGGCGTCGGCCTGATGTACGGGCTGTGGAAGCCGCGCGTGCTCGGTGCCTGGAAGGTGCCCACGCACGGACCGGTGATCCTCGCGGTCAACCACTCCCACAACATCGACGGCCCGATGGTCATGGGCGTGGCGCCCCGGCCGACGCACTTCCTGATCAAGAAGGAGGCGTTCATCGGGCCGCTGGACCCCTTCCTGCTCGGCATCGGGCAGGTGAAGGTCGACCGCGACACCACCGACCGCACGGCGATCACCCAGGCGCTCGGCGTCCTGGAGAACGGCGGCGTGCTGGGCATCTTCCCCGAGGGCACCCGGGGCGAGGGCGACTTCGCCGCGCTGCGCGCCGGGCTCGCGTACTTCGCGGTGCGCAGCGGCGCCCCGATCGTGCCGGTCGCCGTGCTGGGAAGTTCCGAGAGGCGCGGACGGTTGATAAAGGGGCTGCCGCCGCTGCGGTCCCGTGTCGACGTCGTCTTCGGCGAGCCCTTCGAGGCGGGCGACGGCAGCGGGCGCCGGACCCGCAAGGCGCTGGACGAGGCGACCGGGCGCATCCAGAAGCAGCTCGCCGCCCACCTGGAAAACGCCAGGCGCTCCACCGGGCGCTAGGCAACACTGAGTAGTGGATCAGCCCGGCAGGCAGCGGGTACTCCACCGACCACCACGATGAACGACGAGGTACGGACTTCATGAACGACCACATCCAGCCCGACGGCTCGGACGCCTCCGAGGGCGTGCACGAGCACGACCACGGGGCGCTCGGCGACGCCGAGTACGCGGAGTTCATGGAGCTCGCCGCGGGGGAGGGCTTCGACGTCGAGGACGTCGAGGGCGCGATCGAGGCGGCCGGCCACGGTCCGCTGCCGGTGCTCGCCGTCGTCGGCCGCCCCAATGTCGGCAAGTCGACTCTGGTGAACCGCATCATCGGCCGCCGTGAGGCCGTCGTCGAGGACAAGCCCGGAGTCACCCGCGACCGGGTGACGTACGAGGCGGAGTGGGCGGGCCGCCGCTTCAAGGTCGTCGACACCGGCGGCTGGGAGCAGGACGTCCTCGGCATCGACGCCTCCGTCGCCGCCCAGGCCGAGTACGCCATCGACGCCGCCGACGCCGTCGTGTTCGTCGTCGACGCCAAGGTCGGGGCCACCGACACCGACGAGGCCGTGGTACGGCTGCTGCGCAAGGCCGGCAAGCCGGTCGTGCTCTGCGCCAACAAGGTGGACGGCCCGAGTGGCGAGGCCGACGCGGCGTACCTGTGGTCGCTGGGCCTGGGGGAGCCGTACCCGGTCTCCGCGCTGCACGGCCGCGGCACCGGCGACATGCTCGACCAGGTCCTCGAGGTGCTGCCGGAGGCGCCGCGTGAGACCTTCGGCGGGGGCGGCATCGGCGGGCCGCGCCGGATCGCGCTGATCGGCCGCCCGAACGTGGGCAAGTCCTCGCTGCTGAACAAGGTCGCGAACGAGGAGCGCGTCGTCGTCAACGAGCTGGCCGGCACCACCCGTGACCCGGTCGACGAGCTGATCGAACTCGGCGGCGTCACCTGGAAGTTCGTCGACACGGCCGGTATCCGCAAGCGGGTCCACCTCCAGCAGGGCGCCGACTACTACGCCTCGCTGCGTACGGCGGCGGCGGTGGAGAAGGCGGAGGTGGCGGTCATCCTGATCGACGCGTCCGAGTCGATCTCCGTGCAGGACCAGCGCATCGTCACCATGGCCGTCGAGGCGGGCCGCGCGATCGTGCTCGCGTACAACAAGTGGGACACCCTCGACGAGGAACGCCGCTACTACCTGGAGCGGGAGATCGAGACGGAGCTCGGCCAGGTGGCGTGGGCACCGCGGGTGAACGTCTCGGCGCGGACCGGCCGTCACATGGAGAAGCTGGTCCCGGCGATCGAGACGGCCCTGGCGGGCTGGGAGACCCGGGTCCCGACCGGCAGGCTGAACGCCTTCCTCGGTGAGCTGGTCGCCGCCCATCCGCACCCCGTCCGGGGCGGCAAGCAGCCGCGCATCCTGTTCGGCACCCAGGCGGGCACCAAGCCGCCGCGGTTCGTGCTGTTCGCCTCCGGCTTCATCGAGGCGGGCTACCGGCGCTTCATCGAGCGCCGGCTGCGCGAGGAGTTCGGTTTCGAGGGCACGCCGATCCACATCTCCGTGCGGGTGCGTGAGAAGCGCGGCGCGAAGAAGAAGTAGGCGGGAAGCCGGAGCCGGACACAGCGGAAGGGCGGCCCCCATGGGGGCCGCCCTTCCGCTGTGTCCGGTGCTCGCTCAGACGTCGCCGCGTCCTCCCGGTGGCAGGGCGGCCGGCACGTGGTGCATGCCCGTGTCGTGCGAGCCGGTGGCCCCGACGCGGTACCACTGCGCCTGCTGCCCGGCGGCGTGCCGGGCGCTCTGGGCTCCGGCGCTGTACGCACTGTACGAGTTGTACGAGCTGTGCGTATGGCTGTAGGAGCCCGTACTGTGCGGGATGTTCCCGAAGGCGGTGAAGCCCAGCTTCTCCTCGCCACTGCGGTCTCCGGGCAGTGCGCGGAAGGACTTGACGTACTCGGCGTAGAGAGCGTCGTAGATCGGCGTGGCCGATGGGCCGCCCTGGGTGTCCTGGGCCGACCGCGCGGAGGGGATCGGCGAGAAGGACTGGCGGCGGGGAACGTCGTATGCGTGCACGTATGTCCAAACGACCCCGCGGGTCAAGGGATGCGGCCGGGGTACGGCTTTCGCAGGGATACGGTGCGGGCGGGTGACGCGCCGCTCAGGTGCCGGCCAGCGGCAGCGCCGCCGCGACCAGCTTTCCGTTCGCCGCCGCCTTGTCCAGGGCGTCCCGCAGCAGGTCCTCGCGCGGCTGACGGCCGATCGAGCCGACAGGGGCGGCGAACATCAGCGCCTGCTGGCGCTTGTTGGCGGCCGCGCGCCAGCCGTCGGTCACCTGGAGCGGCTCGTGCGCCTGCCACCAGGCCACCGGCCGGCCGCCGTTCTGGCCCGGCTGGAGCACCGCGTGCAGCTGGCCGACGGCGAGCAGCACGGACCAGCCGTGCAGCACGGGCGGTACGGCGGACAGCTCGGTCAGGGGCATGAAGCCCTGCTCGATGAGGAGGGGCAGGAAGTCGTCACCGCCGCCGCCGGTCGTGCCGGGCCGGGCGATGGGCGCGGTCGGCTCCACGACCAGGGCCGGGTACAACTCCCCGCCGATCAGGACGAGCCCGCTGGTCACACCGAGCACCGCCTGCTCGGGCACCGTCGTGTCGGGTTCCAGGTCCGCGGTGTCGCCGGTGATGGACTTCACGGCGCCCTTGAGCTGTTCCTCGGTGACCTGGACGACCTGCGAGGGCAGGCAGCCGGCGTGGGCGAAGGCGAGGACGGCGGTCTCGTCCCCGATGAACAGGACGGTGCTGGTGCGCTCCTGCTCGGAGTCGCCCGGAGTGCGGCAGGACGTGCAGTCGTAACTGCCCGGGGCGGTCTCTCCGGCGAGCAGGCGGTCGGCTTCCTCGTCGCCGATCTCGGCGCGTACGTCGTCGCTGACGTCGAGCATGCGCGGCACGGGTGGCTCCCTCGGGGGTGCGGTGCGTGGCGAGGCCGGGTGGCTCCCGGCCTGTGGTCCGGGTGGGCCCCGGCTCATGAAGAAGACAACGGGCGATCTGTGGCGGGAGTCACGCCTTACGGCGAACGGAATCGAACCAACCAGCGCACCGGGTCACACTCAGCGCGGAATCGCGCACTCACTGTCAACTACCTCATCTGTAAAGGGGGTTGAGGTGGTGAAGTGGGTCACAGATCCTCTGACGGATTGGTCGACAAATCCGGAAATCCACGAATGAAGTGGGTGTCCGGAAATCGCCGTTACCTGAGGTATCGACGAACTGGCCTGCCCTTACGGAGAACTGGTTGCTGTCGGCCCGTCACCTTCCATACATTCCTCCGCCGTGTGCAACGAGCACCGCTCGAGTACGTCCACCGGCCGCACGGTTCCCCGGAACCGCGCCCGGCAACACGCCGGTGGACGGGGCGAGCGCGGCCCGCACGCCCCATGGCGTGCAGGGCGGCGTCCCGCCTTGGGGGATCTCGAGTGCTTCGAGAGGGAACTACATGTCCGAATGTGCCGATACCACTCGCGTCAACGCTCGGAAGAACCAGGTTCGTACGACGGCGGTCCTCGCCGGGGCGGCACTGCTCGCGCCCCTCGGACTGCTGGCCGCGACCGGAAACGCCGCGGCGGCTGACAGCGGAGTGTGGGACCGCATCGCCCAGTGCGAGAGCGGCGGCAACTGGCACATCAACACCGGCAACGGCTACTACGGCGGACTCCAGTTCGCCGGCTCCACCTGGCGGGCCTACGGCGGCACGGCCTACGCGCCCACCGCCGACCAGGCGAGCAGGTCCCAGCAGATCGCCGTCGCCACCAAGGTCCAGGCCGCCCAGGGGTGGGGCGCCTGGCCCGTCTGCTCGGCACGCGCCGGGGCGAGCGGCAGCGCACCCGCCGCCGGCCCGGTCACCTCCGCCAAGCCGGCTCCGGCGAAGCCGGCTCCGGCGAAGCAGGCGCAGCCGGCGAAGGCGCCGGAGCGTTCCACGGCACGCGCGGACCGCGGCACCTCCCGCGGCGACTACACCGTCCGTCAGGGCGACACGCTGAGCGGTATCGCCGCCCGGCACGGGACGACCTGGCAGCGCCTCTACACCGCCAACGAGGCCGCCATCGGCGGCGATCCCGACGTGATCGTGCCCGGCCTGCGCCTCGACCTCTGAGCGATTCCCCCTCGCCGCGACACGGGCCCCGTCCGGTCACCTGACCGGACGGGGCCCGTGTGCCCGGCGGCCTGTTCAGTGTCCGAGTTCCCTCGCCTCCCCGGCGAACACAACGGCCCCGCGGCGCAGTTCGTACACCAGGACCGGCCGGTCCCGCAGGGCGGACGGCAGCCGTTGCTCGGCGACCACCACGCACGCGTCGAGCGAGCTCAGCAACTCGTAGGTGCGTGCCGCGACCGAGGGCGACATGCCCTGGGCGGGCTCGTCGACGAGCACCACACGCGCGTGTGCCAGCAGGGCACGGGACAGGGCGAGCATGCGCTGTTCCCCACCGGACAGGGTGCCCGCCCGCCGCTCCAGCAGGGAGCCCAGCCGCGGGTAGGCGTCGAGGGCCGGGCCGTGGTCCGGGGCGGCGAGTTCGAGGTTCTCGCGCACGGTGAGCGAGCCGAACACGGCCTGCCGCTCCGGCACCAGGCACAGCCCGCGCCGGGCCCGCTCGTACGCGGGCACACGGGTCACGTCGACGCCGTCCCACACCACCATGCCGCCCGACAGCGG
Source organism: Streptomyces djakartensis (assembly GCF_014651075.1). Lineage (GTDB taxonomy): Bacteria > Actinomycetota > Actinomycetes > Streptomycetales > Streptomycetaceae > Streptomyces > Streptomyces djakartensis. The sequence goes on from NZ_BMWE01000003.1 coordinate 40,738, forward strand.
CACGGTGCCCGCCAGGGCCCGCAGGGCGGTGCTGCGCCCGGAGCCGTTGCGGCCCAGCAGCACGGTGAGGCCCGGGCCGGGCGCGGCCAGGGTGATGCCGTGCAGGGCCTCGACGGGGCCGTAGCGCACGCGCGCGTGGCGCAAGGAGACGGTCGTCATGGCCCGGCCCCCGTTTCCAGGGCGTCCAGTACGCGCTCGGGCGGACCGGAGGCGATGATCCGCCCCGCGGTCATCACCTGCACGACGTCGGCGAGGCCGGCGACCAGGTCCAGGTCGTGCTCGACGACGAGCACGGCCGTACCGTCGGCGGCCAGGGCCTTCAGGACCCGGGCCAGGGCGGCCACTTCGGCGGTGTCGAGGCCCGCGGCGGGCTCGTCGAGCAGCAGGACCCGCGGGGCGCCCGCGAGGACCCTGGCCAGTTCGACGCGGCGCAGCGTCCCCGTGGGCAGCCCGGCGGCGGGCACCGCCCGCACCGGCCCGTCCAGCCCGAGCAGCCTCAGCGTCCGCTCCACCGCCCCGGGGTCGCCCGCCCGGCCCTGCTCGGCACCCACCCGGACGTTCTCCGCCACGGTCAGCGACGGGAAGACGGCCAGCTGCTGGAAGGTACGCGCCACACCGAGCCGGGTGCGGGCGTGCGCGGGCAGCGTGGTGATGTCCTGTCCGTCCAGTCCGACGGTGCCGCGCGCGGGCCGCAGACTCCCGGCCAGACAGTGGAACAGGGTGCTCTTCCCGGCCCCGTTCGGCCCCACCACAGCGGTGATCTGCCCGGGGAAGAGGTCCAGGCCGACTCCGTCGAGGGCGGTGAAGCCGCCGTAGCGGGCGTGCAGCCGGTGGGCGGTGAGCACGGGGGAGGCGGGGGCGGCCCGACCGGTGGGCGGTACCGGGGGCCGCGGGGGCCCTGCCCCTCGCGGCCGGTCCCCGAAGGGCTCGCCCGGCGGGCCGGGCGAGCGGTGGCTGTCCGCAGGCCCTGGGCGGTCTCCGGAAGCGCCTGGCCGGTCCGGCAGGCCGTGTTCGGATGCCTCCGGCGGCTTCTGGTCTGTGGGTTCGGCACCTGCCCGCTCGTCCGGTGCCGTGCCGCGCGGGCCGGGCGAGCGGTGGCTGTCCGCAGGCCCTGGGCGGTCTCCGGAAGCGTCCGGCCGGTCCGGCAGGCCGTGTTCGGATGCCTCCGGCGGCTTCTGGTCTGTGGGTTCGGCACCTGCCCGCTCGTCTGGTGCCGTGCCGCGCGGGTGGGGCGAGCGGTGGCTGTCCGCAGGCCCTGGGCGGTCTCCGGAAGCGCCTGGCCGGTCCGGCAGGCCGTGTTCGGATGCCTCCGGCGGCTTCTGGTCTGTGAGTTCGGCACCCGCCCGCACGTCTGGCGCCGTGCCGCGTCCCCCGGCCGCCGGCGCCAGGCGTACCGGCGTCGCGCCCGTGGGCACCGGCGCTGTCCGGGGCGTCCGGTGCCGCGTCGGGCGCAGCAGCCCGCGGGCTCGGTCGCCCGCCGCTGTCAGGGCCGGTGCGCGGCGCGGGCGCAGGCGCTGCCCCGCGGTGCGCAGGGCCTCGTACGGGCCGCCGGGGAAGCGTCCCACCAGGACCGCCAGGACACCGATCAGGGCCGCCGCCACGCCGCCGCGGGTACCCGCGTCCAGGCCGACCAGCAGCGCGGCGGCGGCGAGCGCGCCGAGGGTGCTGTCGGCGCCCAGCACCACGACGGCGGCGAACCACAGCAGACCGCGCACCGGGTCGTACGCGGCGGCGTCGAAGGCGCGCAGCCCCATGCCGAGCATTCCGCCGCCCAGCGCGGCGAGCGCCGCGCCCGCGACGAAGGCGAACAGCTTGAGCGACGGCACCCGAACCCCCGCCGCCTGCGCCCCCGCCTCGTGGTCGCGCATGGCCGCGAGCGCCCGGCCGGTCCGGCCCCGGCGCAGACCCTGCACCGCCAGCAGGGCGACGGCCAGCAGGAGCAACTCCAGCAGGTAGTACGCGCGGTCCCCGTCGAACCCCGCCGGGCGGCCCAGCGACAGCCCGGCCGTGGCGTAGGGCTGGGCGAAGACGAAGCGGCTCACCCCCACGCCGACGGCGAACGTCGCCAGCGCCAGCGCCAGGCCCCGGCGGCTGATCGCGGGCCACCCGGTGAGCAGTCCGAGCGGCGCCACCAGCACGACCGCCACGGCGAGGGCCGCCAGCTCCGGCATGACCGGCAGGCCCGGGAAGCGCCCGGCCGCGAGCAGCGCGGTGAACAGGGCGCCGAGACCCGCGTACGCCGCCTGCCCCAGTGAGATCTGGCCGCCGCGGCCGGTGACCACCACCAGGGACAGCAGGATCACCGCCAGCGCCGGAACCTGGATCGAGGTGTGCAGATCCCGGCCCGCCAGACCCAGCGGCAGCAGGAGCAGCGCGACCGCCACGATCCACACGCCCGGCGGCGCCGGTGCCCGGGTGGTGGCCGTGCGCGGCAGCGCGTCCCGGGCGCCCACACCCGGCAGCGTCAGGGCCGCGACCAGCAGGGCGACGACGAACAGGTTCGTGCCGACCGCCTGGAGCAGCGGTTCGGACCACCCGGACGGGTGCAGCCGGGTCAGCTGGCTCTGCGCCACCCCGACGGCCAGCGCCACCGCCACCGCGACCGGCAGACTCCGCATCCGCGCGGCCACCGCGACCGCCACGACCTCCACCACGAGCAACGGCAGCCCGTACGGGTCGAGACGCACGTACGGGGCCAGCAGCACCCCCGTCAGGCCCGCCGTGAACGAGCCGAACGCCCATCCCGCGGCCGCGACCCGGTCCGCGTCGATGCCGCCCAGCACGGCGAGCTGCCGGTTGTCCACCACGGCCCGCAGCTCCCGGCCGAACCGAGTCCGGCGGACGATCGCCGTGACTCCGGCGGCCAGCGCCAGCACCACCGCGAGCTGCACCCACGGCTCGTCCGGCACCAGCTCCGGCGCGTCGTCCCGGGCCCCCTGCCCCCACAGCAGCGCCGCACCGCCCACCAGCAGCACGAACACCCCGATGGACGCGACCAGCGTCTGCGCCGGGTCCCCGCCGAGGACGGCCGGCGGCCGGAAGACGAACCGTTCCAGGGCGACACCCAGCCCCGGCGCCAGCACCAGCAGCGTCACCGAGGCCCCCAGCCACAGCGGCCACCCCCACCCGACCACGCACTGCCGCAGGGCGTACGCGCACACCATCGCGATCGCGCCGTGTGCGAAGTTCAGCACGCCGGTCGCGCGGTACGTCACGATCAGTCCGATGCCGGTCAGCGCCGCCGCGCTGCCGACCGACAGGCCGGCCAGCGTGAGGTCGTACGTCAGCGAGGACATCGGCCCTGCTCAGCCGGTCTCTTCGGCGGGCTCGCAGACCGGGCACGGGCCCAGCTCGCCACTCGCCACCAGCCCGGGGTCCACCGGGACCGCCTCCGCCTTGCCCGCGACCAGCGGGCAGTCGGCCCGGTGGTACAGCGTGCCCCCGGGCACCGTCAGCAGCTCGCGGCCGACCGCGAGCGGCGCGAGCGCCGCCTGCCCGCTCGCGTCCGCCTCGGCCGGTCCGGCCGCCACGAGCAGGCCGTACAGCTCCTCCACCCGCGCGGCGGCGACCGAGCTCCGGCCGTGGGCCAGCAACACCGCCCCGGAGATGATCAACGCGGCGCCGGGGATCGTGCAGGAGGCGAGGTAGGGCAGCTGCCGTTCGGCGAAGCGCTCCCCGGAGACGCCGTACCAGCCGACGACGCACAGCACCGCGCCGGCGGCCAGGGCGGCCCAGCCGGCCCAGAGGACGGGATGCACGGTCCGCAGTCGGATTGTCCGCATCGCTGCCTCCCACACGTCGGTTGTCCGGGCACGCGCCTGGCTGCCTGTTCAAGTCCGCCGCTCGCTTGCACTATGCCCCTTGGAAGCTGACCCTGAAAGCACCGGGCGCGCATGGCCCGGACCGACACCCGGTGGTGAGCCAGATGGTTCTCGGCAGCGACCTCAGGCGGGGGAACGGGAAGGCGCGCCCACGAGCCGCGGGACGGGGCACGGCGATCGCGGCAGCCTTGGTGCTGGCCCTCGCCCCGGCCCTCGCGGCATGCGGTGACGACAGCGGCGGCGGCGAGAGCACACCTCCCACACCGACCTCTGAACGGACCACGAGCGCCCCGGCCAGCGCGCCGGCGGACCGGGCCGCGGCCGAAGCGGAGATCAAGCAGAACTGGCAGAAGTTCTTCGACCCGCAGACCTCGACCGAGGACAAGCAGGCCGTCCTGGAGAACGGCGACCGGATGGGACCCGTCCTGCAGGCCTTCAGCGGTGACGCCCGCGGCGGCCAGGTCGAGGCGCAGGTCACCAAGGTCCAGTTCACCTCGGCGACCGAGGCGGACGTCACGTACACGCTCACCCTCAAGGGCGCCACCGCCCTGCCGGACGCCTCCGGGACAGCCGTCGAGCAGGAGGGCACCTGGAAGGTGTCCGTCAAGACGCTGTGCTCGCTGGTGCGGATGAGCGGCAATGGGTCGCCGGTCCCGGGCTGCTGAGATCCTCGCCGCAGTGCTGCTGCTCGCCCTGACCGCCGCCTGCGGCAGCCGGCTCCCGGAGAGCGACTTCGAACACGACGGCCGCACCCGGCCACCCGGCGACTCGACGCCCCTGCGCGTCGGCATCATCGCGAGCGCCACCAGCCCGGTCGGCGGCAGCGCGTTCACCGGCCCGCGCGACGGTGCCAAGGCCTGGTTCGACCGGCTCAACGCGCGCGGCGGCATCGACGGACGCCGCGTCGAGGTACGCACGTGCGACGACGGCGGCAGCGGCGTCGGCAACAACGAGTGCGTGCACCGGCTCGTCGAGGAGGACGAGGTCGTCGCCCTGGTCGCCACCACCGCTCTGGACTACGCCGGCGCCTCCCGCGTCTCCCGCGCCCGGGTGCCCGACGTCGGCGGCCAGCCCATCGGCAGCGCCTACGACACCTACCCGCACCTCTACGGCATCTACGGCAGCCTCGCGCCCCGCGACGGCACCACCGGCTGGGACGGCAAGCTGTACGGCGGCACCGAGGTCTACCGTTACTTCAAGCGGGAGCACGGCGCCCGCACCGCCGCCGTCGTCTCCTACAACCAGTCCGCCTCGGCCGCCTACGCCCGGCTCGTCGAGCGGGGCCTGCGCGCCGAGGGATACCGGGTCGTCCCCGAACAGGTCGACTTCGCCCTGCCCAACTTCCGTGCCGTCGCGGCCGATCTGAAGGAGCAGGGCGCCGACCTCGTGTTCGACGCCATCGACGGGCACGGCAACGCCCGGCTGTGCCAGGCCATGGACCAGGTCGGCGCCGAGGTCACCGCCAAGGTGACCAACGTGCAGAACTGGACGTCCACCGTCCCCGAGGCCTACAAGGACGCCCCGCGCTGCCGCAACGCCCTCTGGGCGACCGGCTCCAGCCGCAACTACGACGACACGGGCGACCCGGCCGTACGGGAGTTCCGCGAGGCGACGAAGGGCCTCGAGACGCACTCCCAGTGGCAGCTGGAGGGCTGGGCGGCCGCCCGGTGGTTCACGGACGCCGCGGAGTCCTGCGCCAGGACGGGCATCACGCGCGGGTGCGTCGACGCCTACCTGAACCGCAGTGAGGGATTCACCGCCGAAGGACTGCTGCTGCCCGTCAGGTTCGAGCGGCTGCCCGAACCGCCGGAAACCAGCCGGACCTGTCTGTCGGTGGCCCGCTGGCGGGACGGCAGGGGCTGGGTCGGACAGGGGGACATGAACCGCACCTGCTTCGACGTCCCCCAGCTGGCGTACGAGCCTTGAGGACAACGGCTGTCCGCAAGGGCTGGCACACTCGCCCCCATGTTGGAGACCTCCGCACGCCTGCTGCGTCTGCTGTCCCTGCTCCAGGCCCACCGCGAGTGGTCCGGCGCCGACCTGGCCGAACGGCTCGGTGTCAGCGCCCGCACCCTGCGCCGGGACGTCGACCGGCTGCGGGGGCTCGGCTACCCGGTCAACGCCAGCCCGGGCACGGGCGGCGGCTACCAACTGGGCGCCGGCGCCGAGCTGCCGCCGCTGCTCCTGGACGACGACGAGGCCGTGGCCGTGGCGATCGGCCTGCGCACGGCCGCCGGGCAGGGCATCGAGGGCATCGGCGAGACCTCGGTCCGGGCCCTCGCCAAACTGGAACAGGTGCTGCCCGGCCGGCTGCGCCGCCGCGTGAGCGCCCTCAACGCCTTCACCGTGCCGATGCTGCGCGGGCCCGTGCCGGACGCCGTCGACCCGGCCGTGCTGACCGAGCTCGCCCACCTCTGCCGGGACACCGAACGGCTGCGCTTCGAGTACCGCGGCCACGACGGCACCACCAGCCGCCGCAGCGTCGAACCGCACCGCCTGGTGTGCACCGAACGCCGCTGGTACCTGGTCGCCTGGGACCTCGACCGGGCGGACTGGCGCACCTTCCGCGTCGACCGCGTCACGCCCAGGCCACCCCACGGCCCGCGCTTCGTACCGCGCGAGCCGCCCGCGGAGGACCTGGCCGCCTACGTCTCCCAGGGCGTCTCCACGCGCGTGTACGCCACCCACGCCGTGGTACGGATCCTGGCGCCCCTGGAGGAGGCCGCCACCCGCATCTCGCCCAGCGCCGGCGTGCTGGAGGCCGAGGGTCCGGACAGCTGCCTGCTGCGCTGCGGCGCCGGAAGCCTCGACGTGATGGTGATCCACGTGGTGATGCTGGGCTTCGAGTTCGAGGTGCTGGAACCGGTGGAGCTGATCGACGCGATCAGGAGGACTCGCGACCGGCTTGATGCCGCGCTGGCTCGGGCTGCGACGTCACCGCCGCGTACTGCGGATGACGCAGGTCGAACGCCGGCGACTCCGACCGGATCCGGGGCAGCGTCGTGAAGTTGTGCCGGGGCGGCGGGCACGAGGTCGCCCACTCCAGCGAACGGCCATAACCCCAGGGGTCGTCGACCTCCACCTTCCGGCCGTACCTGGCGGTCTTCCACACGTTGTAGAGGAACGGCAGCGTCGACATCCCGAGCAGGAACGCGCCGATCGTCGAGACGGTGTTGAGCGCCGTGAAACCGTCCGCGGCGAGGTAGTCCGCGTACCGCCGCGGCATGCCCTCGGCGCCCAGCCAGTGCTGCACCAGGAACGTGGTGTGGAAGCCGGTGAACAGTGCCCAGAACTGGATCTTGCCCAGCCGTTCGTCGAGCATCTTCCCGGTGAACTTGGGCCACCAGAAGTAGAAGCCGCCGAAGATCGCGAAGACGACCGTGCCGAAGACGACGTAGTGGAAGTGCGCGACCACGAAGTACGAGTCCGTCACGTGGAAGTCCATCGGCGGCGACGCCAGGATCACCCCGGTCAGCCCGCCGAACAGGAACGTCACCAGGAAGCCCGTCGCCCAGAGCATCGGCGTCTCGAAGGACAACGAGCCCTTCAGCATGGTGCCGGCCCAGTTGAAGAACTTCACACCGGTCGGCACCGCGATAAGGAAGCTCATGAAGGAGAAGAACGGCAGCAGCACCGCACCCGTGGCGAACATGTGGTGCGCCCACACGATCATCGACAGACCGGTGATCGCCATCGTCGCGCCGACCAGCGTCAGATAGCCGAACAGCGGCTTGCGGCTGAAGACCGGGATGATCTCCGTGATGATGCCGAAGAACGGCAGCGCGATGATGTACACCTCGGGGTGGCCGAAGAACCAGAACAGGTGCTGCCACAGGATCGCGCCGCCGTTGGCCGCGTCGAAGACCTGCGCCCCGAACCGCCGGTCCGCCTCCAGCACCAGCAGAGCCGCCGCGAGCACGGGGAACGCCATCAGGATCATGATCGACGTGAACAGCGTGTTCCAGACGAAGATCGGCATCCGGAACATCGTCATGCCGGGGGCGCGCATCCCGATGATGGTGGTGACGAAATTGACCGCGCCGAGGATCGTGCCGAAGCCCGACAGGGCCAGCCCCATGATCCACAGATCGGCACCGAGACCCGGCGACCGCTCCGCGCTGTTGAGCGGGGCGTAGGCGGTCCAGCCGAAGTCCGCCGGACCGGAGGGCACCAGCAGCGAGCCGAGCACGATCAACCCGCCGAACAGGAACAGCCAGTACGAGAACATGTTCAGCCGCGGGAAGGCGACGTCGGGCGCGCCGATCTGCAACGGCATCAGCTCGTTGGCGAAGCCCGCGAAGCTCGGCGTCGCGAACAGCAGCAGCATGATCGTGCCGTGCATCGTGAACGCCTGGTTGAACTGCTCGTTGTCGATGATCTGCAGGCCCGGACGGGCGAGCTCGGCGCGCATCAGCAGCGCCATCGCCCCGGCGATCAGGAAGAACACGAACGAGGTGACCAGGTAGAGGTGGCCGATCTTCTTGTGGTCCGTCGTCGTCAGCCAGTCGACCACCACCCGCCCGTGCCGTGTGCGCGGCTCGTGCGGCGTCGCCGCCTGTACGGTCTGCGTCCCCATCGCTCGCTCGCCCCTTCGCTCATCGCGTACCGGGCCCGCCGTAGCCCGCGCCACCCGTACCCGCGGGCCCACGCCATGATGCGCGCGGCGCAGCCCGCTACGGCAGGGCGCGTACCGGCCTCTTCCCGCCGAAGCCATGCATTTCCCGAGCGGCGCCGACTGGGCGGACTCCGTCCGGCATCGGAATGGAACGGGCCCCTCAGGCGCTTCTTCCGGAACTTTCCGCCGGGCTTTTCCCATGGGGTCACAGGACGCGCGGAATTCCCTGTGGAATGCCTGCGGAAGGCCTACGGAACCGCTCGTCCGTGTGACGGAGAACCCCCGAAACCACTGGCCTGATCTTGTGACAGAAGCGTGACAGGAAGAGGACAGGAGAGGAACAGAGGGAGGTAGCGTGGCGGCATGGCACCGATTCCGACACCTGACGCGGAACCCGACGACACGCCGGACACCTATGTCGGCCTGGAGGCCGACCGGGCCGAACGCCTCGCGCGTGAGCGCGGCTGGTCGACGGTGCGCTCACTGTCGCCGGGGACGATCATCACCATGGAGTACCGCGTGGGCCGGCTGAACTTCGAGGTGAAGGGCGGCCGGGTGGCGCGGGCCTGGAAAGGCTGAGAGCGGGCGAAGGCCCCCGGTTCGCCGTGGAACCGGGGGCCTTCGCCGTGCCGGGGGCGGGCACTCCGGCCCTCCGCCGTCCGGCCTGGTCAGCCGCCCGCCAGGGGGCGTGTCGTGGAGGACGAGCCGCGTGGGTGCCGCTCCGGGTGCGGCGGGCGGCGGCTGCCGGCCGGGGTGGTCGGCGTGCGCTCGGAGCGGGCCGTGTGGGGACCTGGCGCCAGGTAGGCAGGGGTCCGGGGCGAGCGGGCCGCGACGTCCTCCCGGTCGCTCGGCAGCGGCGTGATCACCACGGGCGGTGCGCCGACCGGGGTGGCGGCGGGCGCCGCACGGCGGGCGCGCCGGCGCTCGCGCAGGTCGAAGATCACGGCCTCGGAACGGGCGATCAACGGCTCGAACCACGGCAGGGCGAGCAGGATGAGCAGGCCCGCGGCCCAGCCCAGGAGCACATCGCTCAGCCAGTGCGTACCGAGGTAGACGGTGGCCATCCCGACGCCGAGCGAGGTGACGGCGGAGACGGCGGACAGCCAGCGGCGCGCTCTCTCGGTGGAGGCCATATAGGCCAGGATTCCCCAGGTCACCACGGCGTTGGCGGTGTGACCGCTCGGAAATATATCGCCGCCGCGCCACATCTCGTTCGAGCCGATCACGGTCGCGTAGTGCGGCCCCAGGCGGCCCATGCCGTACTTGGCGGCGCCGACCGTGACGTTCAGCAGCAGCAGCGAGACGCCGAGCGCGAGCAGGGGGCGCAGGGTGTGCTGCCGCCAGGAGCGCCAGCCCAGCCAGGCCGCGACCATCACGGCGGTCGGGCCGCGCTGGCCGAGGACCACGTAGTAGTCGACGAACCAGTGGATCTCCGACCACTGCTGGTACGGCCGGAAGAACATGACCTGCCAGTCGAGCCGGACAAGCCAGGACGTGATCACCACGGCCCACACGATCGCGCCGTAGAAGACCAGGGTCGCCGCCAGGAGCACGATGCGGTGCCTGCTCATCTTCGGCTGATCGATGAGGGCCGGTCGTTCCGGCTCACGATCCAGCCGGGCGAACACCCGGTCCAGACGGGTGAGCTTCGGTTCGTTACGCACCCAATCGACGTTACAGCGAGTGAGCTCAGATCCCGGGTGAATCAACGGCTTTGTGATGACGATGTGATGTGGGATTCCTCTCAGGAGGAGGTTTATTTCCAGCGAATCTGCAATCGCCGGGTGCTGTGGCCTTCAATTCCTTTGATCATTCTGGACGCGGGTTTTGGTGTGCTTTTGAATTCGTTCACCCTGGCATGGCGCGGAATTCCCCTGTCGCTCACAGCGGGTCAGGGTGGACCGGAGCCGTTCAGCCAGAACGCCCCGTACCCCGCCGACAGGACGGCCATGGACCCGAGCACCAGCGCTGACCTGCGCAAACGCAGCCGGGCCAGGGTCAGGGCGAGGGGCAGCAGCAGTGGGAAGGCGGGCAGCAGCAGGCGCGGTTTCGAGCCGAAGTAGCTCGACGCGCAGAGCGCGAGCGCGGTCACGACGCCGCTGTAGACCAGCAGCGGAAGCGGCTGGCGCTGACGTACTCCGGCCACATACAGCCAGACGGCTGACGCGACCCCGAGAACCAGCCCCACGCCGGCCGGGGCCGACGGGAACGACGTGAACTTCTCGCCGACGAACCGGGCGAACGCGTAGCCCCCGTCGAACCCGTTGCGCCATCCGGCCTGTACGTCGAGATAGCCGAGCGGACCCCCGCCGGTGCGGTGACCGACCCACAGGACGTACCCGGCGGTGCCGAGGGGCGCCAGCAGCACGCCGAGGACGCGGCGGGCACCGGGGCCCGGGCCGGGCGCGACACCCGCGCGCCGGTCCCGTACGAAGGAGCCGATGGCCGCCACCCACACCGCCGCGGCCACCGCCATCCCCACCGGGCGGGTCAGACCCGCCAGCAGGGCCAGCGCGCCCGCGGTCACCCAGCGGCCGGTCAGCCCCGCGTACAGCGACCACGCGGCGAGCGCCGTGAACAGGGACTCGCTGTACGCCATCGACTGCACGATCCCGACCGGAAGCACGGCCCACAGCAGCACCGCGCACACCCCGGCCCGGCGCCCGTACACATGGTCGGCGACCGCGAAGATCCCCCAGGCCGCGGCGATCGAGGCACCCAGGCTGACGACGAAACCGCCGTCCGCGTACGACAGCGGGGACACCGCCGCCAGCAGCCGCTCCAGCCAGGGCAGGAGCGGGAAGAACGCGAGGTTGGAGTGCACGTCCCCGTTCGGCAGGCGCACCTCGTACCCGTAGCCGAGTTCGGCGACCCTGGTGTACCAGAGCGCGTCCCAGCGGGCGGTGAGCAGCGTGTAGGCGCTCTTGTCGCGTGCCGCGCTCCACAGGGCCAGGGCGACGAGGCCGAGGGCGCGGACGGCCGCGTACCCGAGGAGCGCCGGAGCTGCCCGGCGCAGCGCCCCGGCGCGGGACGGAGCCGCACGCGTCTCAAGATCGGTCACGGGCCCGATTATCGACCGGGGCCGGAACCGCCCGGCCGCCCGGTGCGTGATCGAGGAGGAAGGAAGTGGCGTACGCCACATCCTTCCGCCGGACGGGTGAGAGGTCCGCCACTAGGCTCCGTCCCGGACTCGCGTACCCTGACGTGTCACTCGCTTTTCGCTTGCGCGGGCCGGAGACCACCGCTCCTCTCCGGCCGAGCCGCGGGGGCGTCCCCACCCCGTGAGCCCGCCGATCGCGAGGGAACATCTGGGAGGTACGTACATGTCCGGGACGACCACGGCCGGCGCTGCGCTGCGCCGTCGGGCGGCCGGGGCCGGTGCCAACCGCTGGGTGGTTCTCGTCGTCCTCTGCGTCAGCCTGCTGCTGGTCGCGGTCGACGCCACCGTGCTGCACGTGGCGGTCCCCGCCGTCAGCGAGGACCTGAGGCCCGGCGGGATAGAGCTGCTCTGGATCGTCGACGTCTACCCGCTGGTCTGCGCCTCGCTGCTGATCCTGTTCGGCACCCTGGGCGACCGCGTCGGCCGCAGACGGGTCCTGCTCCTCGGGTACGCGCTCTTCGGCCTCGCCTCCGGCATGGCGGCACTGGCCGACAACGCCCAGGTGCTGATCGTGGCGCGGGCGCTGCTCGGAGTGGGCGGCGCGATGATCATGCCCGCGACCCTGTCGATCCTGCGTCAGGTCTTCCCGGAGCGGCGTGAGCGGGCGCTCGCCATCGGCATCTGGAGCGCCGTGGCGGCGGTCGGTGCGGCGGTGGGGCCGCTGCTTGGCGGATTCCTCCTGGAGCACTTCTGGTGGGGTTCGGTCTTCCTCGTCAACATTCCGTTGATGCTGGTGAGTCTCCCGGTCGGGCGGCTGCTGCTGCCCGAGTCGAAGGGGGACGGCACCGGCCCCTGGGACGTCGTCGGCGCGCTGATGGCGGCGACCGGGCTGTTCGGTGTGGTGCTCGGCGTCAAGCGGCTCGGGGGCGGGGAGCCGGTGTGGAGCATGTTCACGCTGGTGCCGCTGGTGGTGGGCGCGGCGCTGCTGGCCGGCTTCGTACGGCGGCAGCGGCGGCGGGCACACCCTCTGGTGGATCTCAGGATGTTCGCGCGGCCGGCGTTCAGCACGTCCGTCGGGTGCATCGTGCTGGCGATGCTCGCGCTGGTCGGTCTGGAACTGATCGCGGCGCAGTACCTCCAGCTGGTGCTCGGTCTCTCTCCGCTGGAGACGGGGCTGCGGCTGCTCCCGCTGACGTTCGCCGCGATGGCGGCCGGGCTGGCGGGGGCGCGGCTGCTGCGGCGGTTCGGGCCGCGGCGGATGGTGTGCGCCGGGTTCTGTCTGACGGCGTTCGCGGTCGTGCTGCTGACGGCGATGGGCCGCACGGACCAGTGCGCGCTGATGCTGGCCGCGTTCGTGCTGCTGGGCTTCGGGCTGGAGACGACGCTGTTCGGGGCGTACGAGTCGATGCTGAGCGAGGCGCCGCCGGAGCAGGCCGGTGGGGCGGCGGCGATCGGGGAGACGTCGTACCAGCTGGGGGCGGGGATCGGGATCGCGCTGCTCGGCAGCGTGATGAACGCCGCGTACGCGCCGGGGCTGTCGGGCGTGCCGGGCGTGCCGGAGTCGGCCTCCTCCTCTGCGGGGCATTCGCTGGGGGAGGCGTACGAGGTTGCCGCGCAGCTGGGCGGGACTGCCGGGGTCGCTCTGCGGCATGCCGCCCGGGACGCGTTCGTGCACGGGCTGCATGTGACGTTGCTGGTGAGTGCGGGGTTGTTGCTGCTGGGGGCGGTGATGGCGTTGCGGTTGCCGCGGGTGATGCAGTGCGAGGCGGCGCCGGTGGAGGTGCCCGCGCAGCGGGGCGCCGAGGAGTCGCGCGTCTCGGTGTGAGCCGCCCACCCGCGCACCACTCTTAACCGTTCGAGTGAAGGGTCAAGGTCGCCAGTGGGTGGCACGCCCCGTCGGCGGCTGGCGGCGGTGGAGCGATCGGCGGCGCGACGGCACGGTGCCAGCGGTCGCCGGCCGGCCTCCACCCCCGCCGGCGACCTCCGGTGTCAGTTGGCGGCTATGGGTGGTGCGTGGGTGTGCCGAGGCCGTAGCGTCTGACTAGCGCTGCTAGTTAAAGAGTTTCGGAGGGTGTCGAGATGTCCGGTTCGCCTAAGCTGCCTCCCTTCGACCCCGCCGACCCCCTCGGCCTCGACGACCTGCTGGAGCCGGAGGACCTGGGGATCAGGGACACCGTGCGTGCCTGGGCCGCGGACCGGGTGCTGCCCCATGTGGCCGAGTGGTACGAGAAGGGCGAGCTGCCCGGCGTCCGGGAGCTCGCCCGGGAGCTCGGTGGGATCGGTGCCCTCGGGATGTCCCTCGACGGGTACGGGTGCGCCGGTGCGTCCGCCGTGCAGTACGGGCTGGCCTGTCTGGAGCTGGAGGCCGCCGACTCCGGGATCCGGTCCCTGGTGTCCGTGCAGGGCTCCCTCGCCATGTACGCGATCCACCGGTTCGGCGGCGAGACGCAGAAACAGCAGTGGCTGCCCTCGATGGCCTCCGGCGACGTCATCGGCTGCTTCGGGCTCACCGAGCCCGACCACGGCTCCGACCCCGCCTCCATGCGGACGTACGCCAAGCGCGACGGATCGGACTGGATCCTCAACGGCCGCAAGATGTGGATCACCAACGGCTCGGTCGCCGGTGTCGCCGTCGTGTGGGCGCAGACCGAGGACGGGATCCGCGGGTTCGTGGTGCCGACCGGCAGCAAAGGGTTCTCCGCGCCGGAGATCAAGCACAAGTGGTCCCTCAGGGCCTCCGTCACCAGCGAGCTCGTCCTGGACGACGTCCGGCTGCCCGCCGACGCCGTCCTGCCGGAGGTGACCGGCCTGCGCGGGCCGCTCAGCTGTCTGTCGCACGCCCGGTACGGAATCGTCTGGGGCGCCATGGGGGCGGCGCGCAGCAGTTTCGAGGCCGCGGTCGACTACGCGAAGTCGCGGGAGCAGTTCGGGCGGCCCATCGGCGGCTTCCAGCTCACTCAGGCCAAACTCGCCGACATGGCGGTCGAACTGCACAAGGGGATTCTGCTCGCCCACCATCTGGGGCGGCGCATGGACGCCGGCCGCCTGCGTCCCGAGCAGGTCAGCTTCGGCAAGCTCAACAACGTGCGCGAGGCGATCGAGATCTGCCGCACCGCCCGCACCATTCTCGGGGCCAACGGGATCTCGCTCGAATACCCCGTGATGCGGCACGCGACCAACCTCGAGTCGGTGCTCACCTACGAGGGCACCGTCGAGATGCACCAGCTCGTGCTGGGCAAGGCGCTCACCGGGCTCGACGCCTTCCGGTGACCCCGCGCGGAGGCAGGGCCGGTGAGCGGCCCTGCCTCAGCTCTGGTTGAAGAAGCCGTCCGTGCGGTGCCCGCCCGGGTCACCGTTCACGATCTCCGTGTGGGCGGGGGTCAACAGGAAGACCCGGGTCGACACCCGTTCGATGGAACCGCGCAGGCCGAAGATGAGCCCGGCCGCGAAGTCGACCACGCGCTTGGCGTCCGCGGCCTCCATCGCCGTGAGGTTCATGATGACCGGCACGCCCTCACGGAACAGCTCGCCGATGGCGCGCGCGTCCCGGAAGCTGTCCGGGGTCACCGTGCCGATGCGGCGGCCCTTCTCCTCGGCGACGTCCGAGGCCACCTTGACGCGCGGATCGGTGACCCAGGCCTCCCCGGGCTCGGTCCCGTCGGAGTAGTCGTCGTCGTAGTAACGCTCGTCTTCGTTGTCGTCGACGAGGCCAAGCCAGGCACTTGCCTTGCGTACCGATCCCATGGACGCCTCCTCTCACAGCGGTCTTTCTCGCATTCCGCACCCCTATCGTCGTCCATGATGCGGATGCCGCGCCAAGTGGATAGACGCCGCGCGGGGGGTTTGTGACGGTACTGGTGCACAGCGAATCCGTCGAGAGTCCGTGTGTCCCAAGGGTCGTTTCCCAAACGGCTGCTGACTGTGAGTGAAATATGATTCTTCCCGGCGTACGGGTGACGGGCAGGGCGTACGGGTGAATGCGCGGACCGATACGATGCCGCAGCTCAGCGTCGCAGCGAAGTTCGGGGGAGCGTCGTGTTCGGAATCGTCAGGCCCTGCAGGCACCGTCTCGGGGAGAAGCTCGGCGAACAGTGGATGGCGCATTTGTGCGGACTGTGCCTCGCACTGCGTGGTGACCACGGACAGTTCGCTCGAATAGTGACGAACTATGACGGGCTTCTCATATCGGTTTTGACGGAGGCTCAGACCGGACCGGACAAGGCCGCACGGCGTACGGCCGGGCCCTGTCCGCTGCGCGGTATGCGGACCGCCTCCGTCGCACACGGCGAGGGAGCCCGGCTGGCCGCGGCCGTGTCCCTGGTGCTGGCCTCGGCGAAGGTGCGCGACCACGTCCTGGACGGCGACGGGCTGTTGGCCCGCAGGCCGGTGGCGCGCGCCGCCCGCCGGGTCGCCGCGGGCTGGGACGCGGCCGGCGCCCGCACCGGCACCGCCGTGGGCTTCGACACCACTGTCCTGGTCGACGCGGTGGACCGGCAGGCCGGGATCGAGGCGCTCGCCGGGCCGGGGACGCCGCTCCTGACGGTGACCGAACCGACCGAGACCGCCACCGCCGCGGCCTTCGCGCACACGGCGATCCTCGCGGACCGACCGCACAACGCCGAGCCGCTCGCCGAGGCCGGCCGGCTCTTCGGACGCCTCGCGCACCTGCTGGACGCCGTGGCGGACCGTCACGCTGACGCCGTGTCAGGCGTCTGGAACCCGCTCGCCGCGACCGGCACCTCCCTGACCGAGGCGCGGCGCCTCGCCGACGACGCGGTGCACGGTGTCCGGCTGGCGCTGCGGGAGGCGGAGTTCACCGACGGGCGGCTGGTGCACCGGCTCCTCGTGCACGAACTGCGCACCGCCGTCGACCGCGCCTTCGGCACGTCCGTCTGTGCCCACATCCCCGCACCGGAGGCGGCCGGCCCCTACGCGCCGCCCGGCACCGGCACGCCGGGCGGCCCCGGTGCACCGACCCCGCCGGGGCCGCCGCGCGGCACCCGGCGCGGCCTGCTCGCCGGGTGCGCGGTGTGGCTCGGGCTCGCCTGCACCTGCCAGATGTGCTGCGGCACCTATCACGACCCGTGGTCGGGCGAGCGCAAGGAAGGCCACTGCAGCACCTGCGACTGCAGCGGATGCGGGGACTGCTGCAGCTGCTGCGAGTGCGGCGGAAGCTGCTGTGAGAACTGCGGTTGCGACGGCTGCGACTGCGGTTGTAACTGTTGACGGCTGAAAGGCCCTCTTGCGCCTACCGGCCGTTCGGCCGAATACTCCCCCCAGCGCTTGTCAGGGGCACGGCGTGTTCGAAATCCGGACAGCCGGTCTCAGGCTGCGCCTCACGGGCCCGACCCCACGAGGGCCCCCGACTTCCTTTGTGGAGGAACGAAAAGTGAGGATCAAGCGCACCACCCCGCGCAGTGGCATCTCGAGACGGACCCGGCTGATCGCCGTCTCCACCGGCCTCGTCGCCGCTGCCGCGATCGCGATCCCCAGCGCGAACGCGTCCGACACCACCGCCACCTTCAGCGCCGCCGAGCTCAAGAGCGCAAGCGGCTCGTTGCTGAAGGCCGACATCCCGGGCACCGCCTGGGCCGTCGACAGCAAGACCAACCGGGTGCTGCTGACCGTCGACAGCACGGTCACCCAGGCCGAGATAGCGAAGATCAAGCAGCAGGCCGGCGCCAACGCCGACGCGCTCACCATCAAGCGCACGCCCGGCAAGTTCAACAAGCTGATCCAGGGCGGCGACGCCATCTATGCGAGTAGCTGGCGCTGCTCCCTCGGTTTCAACGTCCGCGCCAGCAACGGAACCGAGTACTTCCTGACCGCCGGTCACTGCACCGACGGGGCGGGCACCTGGTACTCCAACTCCAGCCGCACCACGGTCATCGGCTCGACCGCCGGCTCCAGCTTCCCGGGCAACGACTACGGTCTCGTGCGCTACAGCGGGTCCGTCAGCAGGCCGGGTACCGCGAACGGTGTGGACATCACCCGCGCGGCCACCCCGAGCGTGGGCACCACCGTCATCCGCGACGGCTCCACGACCGGTACGCACAGCGGCCGTGTCACCGCTCTCAACGCCACCGTCAACTACGGCGGCGGCGACATCGTCTCCGGCCTGATCCAGACCACCGTCTGTGCCGAGCCCGGTGACTCCGGCGGTTCGCTCTACGGCAGCAACGGTGTCGCGTACGGCCTGACCTCCGGGGGCAGCGGCGACTGCACCTCCGGTGGTACGACGTTCTTCCAGCCCGTCACCGAGGCGCTGAGCGCGTACGGCGTCAGCGTGTACTAGAACCTGACGGGCAAGCGGTTCGCAGGGTTTTGTGCCCCCGCACGTACTGTGTGCGGGGGCCTTCCTTTTGTGCGGATCACCCCTTGTCGGGGCACTGGTCGGAGTTGGGTTGAGGGGTGGTTTTCGGCCACGCGGATTCCTCACAGCGTGCACACAAGCTACTCACGCGTAATGTTTGCGGTGTGAACGTGGGGGAGTTGGGTCCGATTTGACCTTGAGCGGTCACTATGAGGGGCGGGCGGTCCGTCATCTACGCGCGTCCTGAACTCGGTCTTGTGTGCTCCCCGTTGTCCTCGGAATAGTGGGCGCTCGTCAACGAAGCCTTCCGGTTCGTGAGGTCCCCACAACCTCCCGGGCCGACCCCCCACAGGAGGACACGAGTTGAAGCACCGACGCATACCCAAGCGGCGTGCAGCCGTGGCGGGTGGCGGTATAGCCGCCCTGATCGCCGCGGGATTCACCTTCCAGTCCGCGAACGCGAGCGAGACGCCTGAGGTCTCCGCGCCCAGGACCCTGTCGGTCGCGGCGGCCGGAAAGCTCGCCTCGACGCTGGCTCAGGACCTGGGCGGCGACGCGGCCGGGACGTACTACGACACGAAGAGCAAGAGCCTCGTGGTGAACGTGCTCGACGAGGCCGCCGCCGATGCCGTCGAGAAGGCCGGAGCCAAGGCGAGAGTCGTGGCGAACTCACTCGCCGAACTGAAGAGCGCCCGCGGCACGCTGAAGGCGGACGCGACGATTCCGGGCACCTCCTGGGTGACCGACCCGACGGCGAACAAGGTCGTCGTGACCGCCGACCGTACGGTCTCCAAGGCCGAATGGGCGAAGCTGACGAAGGTCGTCGACGGGCTCGGTGCGAAGGCCGAACTCAAGCGGACGAAGGGGGAGTACAAGCCCTTCATCGCCGGTGGCGACGCCATCACCGGTGGCAGTGGCCGCTGCTCGCTCGGCTTCAACGTGGTCAAGGGCGGCGAGCCGTTCTTCCTGACCGCCGGGCACTGCACCGAGGGCATCTCCACGTGGTCGGACTCCAGCGGCAAGGAGATCGGCACCAACGCGGACTCCCGCTTCCCGGGTGACGACTACGGGCTGGTCAAGTACACCGCCGAGGTGGCTCACCCGAGTGAGGTGAACCTCTACAACGGCTCGACGCAGAAGATCTCGGGCGCGGCCGAGGCGACCGTCGGCATGGAGGTCACGCGGAGCGGGTCGACGACCCAGGTGCACGACGGGAAGGTCACCGGGCTGGACGCCACCGTGAACTACGGCAACGGTGACGTCGTGAACGGTCTGATCCAGACCGATGTGTGCGCGGAGCCCGGTGACAGCGGTGGTGCGCTCTTCTCGGGCAGCAACGCGGTCGGTCTCACGTCCGGCGGTAGCGGTGACTGCACCTCCGGTGGGGAGACGTTCTTCCAGCCGGTGACGGAGGCGCTGTCCGCCACCGGGACCGAGATCGGCTGAGTCGGCCCTCTGGGTTTGCGGCCCCGTCCCTCTCTGCGTGAGGGGCGGGGCCGCTTCGGTGTGCCTGCGGCCGCGCCTGCGGCATGAGGGGGGCGGGGCCGCGCCGGGGGGTGTCCGTCCTCGGAACGGCGCGACGGAGTCGGACACCGACTGACACCCCGTTGACGCGCCAACCGCTGCGGGCGGACACCCCCCGACACGTCCCCTTCTCGCCGTGCGCGGGTGCGGGTCGCCGTGGGTGCCCCTTCTGCGGGTGCGTGGCTCCGTGGGGAGGGGAGACTCGGTGTTTGCGCAGGTGGGGTGGGGTTGAGTGGGTGTCGTACACGCATTCGAAAATTGGTCTATGGTGGGGGTGAGGCAGCTGGGAACAAGCGTTCGATAGCTGGGTTGGTCGCGAGTGCGGGAGGTGCGTGTGCCGGGGTTCACGCATCTGCACACTGTCTCCGGGTTCTCCTTGCGATATGGGGCCTCGCATCCGGAGCGGCTGGCCGAGTGCGCCTCCGGGCGGGGTATGGACGCCTTGGCTCTGACGGATCGCGACACGCTGGCCGGCGCTGTCCGGTTCGCGAAGGCCTGCGCGAAAGTGGGGGTTCGTCCGGTGTTCGGGGCGGATCTGGCGGTGGCGGGGGTGGAGCCCCCGGAGCGCGGGGCACGGCGTCGGGCCCCGGTGCGGGGTGGTGCCTTTGTCGATGAATCGGCCCCTCGTGTGACCTTCCTCGCCCGGGACGGTGGCCGGGGGTGGGGTGAGCTGTGCCGGCTCGTCTCCGCCGCGCACGAGGGGGAGGGGACACCCCTGCTGCCGTGGGAGCGCAATCGTGCCGAGGGGCTGGTCGTGCTGCTCGGGCCCGGCTCGGAGGTGGGGCGCGCCCTGGCCGCCGGACGTCCCGACCGGGCCGAGAGGCTGCTCGTGCCCTGGCGGGAGGTCTATGGCGACGCCCTACGGCTGGAGGCCGTCTGGCACGGCCGGACAGGTACGGGCCCCGGTTCTCTGAGGCTGGCCGCCCGTACCCTCGGGTTCGCCGCCGAGCAGCGGATCCGGCCCGTGCTCAGCAACGCCGTGCGGTACGCCGACCCGGGGCTGGGGCCGGTCGCCGACGTCCTGGACGCCGCCCGTCGGCTGGTGCCCGTCGACCCGTCCGGGGAACTGGACTCCGGTGAGGCCTGGCTCAAGGACGCGGGGGCCATGGCCGGGGTGGCGGAGCGGATCGTGGAGGCCGCGGGGTTCCGGCGAGAGGCCGCTCACCGGCTGGTGGAGCAGACCGAGGCCACGGCCGCCGAGTGCCTCGTCGACCCCGAGGACGACCTGGGGATCGGGACCGTCCACTTCCCCGAGCCGCACCTGGTCGGCGCCGGGGGGCGTACCGCCCAGCGGACGCTGGCCTCACGGGCGGCGGCGGGGATGGTGCTGCGCGGGTACGACCGGCGGCGGGAGTACTGGGAGCGGATGCACCATGAGCTGGACATCATCGCTCACCACGGCTTCGCCTCCTACTTCCTGACCGTTGCCCGCGTGGTCGACGACGTGCGGGAGATGGGGATCCGGGTCGCCGCCCGGGGGTCCGGGGCCGGATCGCTCGTCAACCATCTGCTCGGGATCGCGCACGCCGATCCGATCGAGCACCGGCTGCTGATGGAGCGCTTCCTGTCGAAGGAGCGCGTCGTGCTGCCCGACATCGACATCGACGTGGAGTCCGCGCGCCGGCTGGAGGTCTACCGCGCGATCATCGACCGGTTCGGCACCGAGCGGGTCGCGACGGTCGCGATGCCGGAGACCTACCGCGTCCGGCATGCGATCCGGGACGTGGGGGCCGCCCTGTCCATGGATCCGGCCGAGATCGACCGGGTGGCCAAGTCCTTTCCCCATATCCGCGCGCGGGACGCCCGTGCGGCGCTGGAGGAGCTGCCCGAACTGCGCGCCCTGGCGGGGGAGAAGGAGAAGTACGGCAGGTTGTGGGAGCTGGTCGAGGCTCTGGACGCCCTGCCGCGCGGGGTGGCCATGCACCCGTGCGGGGTGCTGCTGTCCGACGCCTCCCTGCTGGCGCGTACGCCGGTCATGCCGACCAGTGGCGAGGGCCTCCCGATGTCGCAGTTCGACAAGGACGACGTCGAGGACCTCGGGCTGCTGAAGCTGGACGTGCTGGGCGTGCGGATGCAGTCGGCCATGGCGCACGCCGTGGGGGAAGTGGAGCGGGCGACAGGGGCGAGGATCGACCTGGACGGCCTGCCGGCGGGAGACCCGGAGACGTACCGGCTGATCCGGTCCACCGAGACGCTCGGCTGCTTCCAGATCGAGTCGCCGGGCCAGCGGGACCTGGTCGGGCGGCTCCAGCCGGCCGGCTTCCACGATCTCGTCGTCGACATCTCGCTGTTCCGGCCCGGTCCGGTCGCCGCCGACATGGTGCGTCCGTTCATCGAGGCGCGGCACGGGCGGGCGCCGATCCGCTACCCGCACCCGGATCTGGAGGAGCCGCTGCGGGACACCTACGGAGTCGTCGTCTTCCACGAGCAGATCATCGACATCGTCGACATCATGACCGGCTGCGGGCGCGGCGAGGCGGACCGGGTGCGGCGCGGGCTGTCGGACCCGGAGTCGCAGGAGCGGATCAAGGTGTGGTTCGCGCAGCACGCGGCGGCGAACGGATATGACGCGGAAACGATTCAGCGGACCTGGGAGATCGTCGAGGCCTTCGGGTCGTACGGCTTCTGCAAGGCGCACGCGGTCGCCTTCGCGGTGCCGACGTACCAGTCGGCCTGGCTGAAGGCGCATCACCCCGCCGCCTTCTACGCCGGGCTGCTGACGCACGACCCGGGGATGTACCCGAAGCGGCTGCTGCTGGCGGACGCGCGGCGGCGCGGGGTTCCGGTGCTGCCGTTGGACGTGAACAAATCGGGGGTCGCACACCGTATCGAACTGGTGTCCGATCGGTGGGGGTTGCGGCTGGCTCTCTCCGACGTGCACGGCATCAGCGAGGCCGAGGCGGCGCGGATCGCCGAAGGGCAGCCCTACGCCTCGCTGGTCGACTTCTGGGAGCGCGGCCGGCCGAGCCGTCCGCTGGCGCAGCGGCTCGCACAGGTGGGGGCGCTGGACGCGTTCGGCGCCAACCGCCGTGATCTGCAACTGCATCTGACCGAGCTGCACCGGGGCGCGCGGGGCGCGGGTGGTGGGCAGTTGCCCTTGGCCGGAGGGCGTGAGACCGCACCGGCCGGGCTGCCCGACCTCACCTCCTCGGAACGGCTCAGTGCCGAGCTGGGCGTGCTGTCCATGGACGCCTCGCGCAATCTGATGGACGATCACCGGGCGTTCCTCGACGAGCTGGGCGTGGTGTCCGCGCGGCGGCTGCGCGAGGCCCGGCACGGGGAGGCGGTGCTGGTCGCGGGCGCCAAGGCGGCCACCCAGACCCCGCCGATCCGGTCCGGCAAGCGGGTCATCTTCTCCACCCTGGACGACGGCACGGGCCTGGTCGACCTCGCCTTCTTCGACGACTCCCACGACGCCTGCGCCCACACCGTCTTCCACTCCTGGCTGCTGCTGGTACGCGGGGTGGTGCAGCGCCGCGGCCCGCGCAGCCTCAGCGTGGTGGGCTCCGCCGCCTGGAACCTCGCGGAACTGCTGGAGGTGCGCCGGGAGGAAGGCCTGGAGGGCGTCGCGGCCCGGCTGGCCGGCGGCGACGCCGGTGGCGGTTCCGGCGACGACGGTGAGGGAGCGGCGCGCCGGCGGCTCGCCGGCTCGGAGGGGGAGCCCGCACCGGCGGGCTCCGCGGCCCAGGACCCGATGGAGCAGCGGAGGATCCGCATGTCCACCGGGTACGAGATGCACCCCTGGGCCGATCTGCGTCCCGCGGGCGAAGGGCCCGCGGTGGGAAGGAAGTTGTGGCACCAGAGTCCGGGGAGTGCGGGATGACCATCCTCTGCGTACGTTTCCAGCTGCCGCCCGCGCGCGAGGCGGATCTGCCCCGGCTGCTCGGGATGCTGGAGGAGTTCACACCCGTCGTCCAGGCCCTGCCGCCGGACGGGGCCCTGGCCGACCTGCGGGGTGCCGAGCGGTACTTCGGGCGGGACGCCGTCGAGCTGGCCTCGGTGATCCGGGTGCGCTCGCTCGCGCTGTACGGCGTCGACTGCGTGATCGGGGCAGGGCCCGGGCCGATGCTGGCCCGCGTCGCGCTGCACGACGCCGTGCCCGGGGTGACGTGTGCGGTGCCCGAGGAGCCGGAGGCCATCGCGGAGTTCCTCGCCGACCGGCCCGTCGGGGTGCTGCCGGGCATCGGCGCCGCGACCTCCCGCACTCTCACCGACTACGGCCTCGACACCCTCGGCCGGGTCGCCGCCGCGCCGCTGTCCACGCTGCAGCGGCTGGTCGGCGCCAAGGCCGGGCGGGAGCTGCACGAGAAGGCGAACGGCATCGACCGCGGCCGGGTCGTACCCAACGCCGTCTCCAGCTCCCTCGCGACGGAACGCCCCTTCGGGCGCGACGAGCTGGACCCGGACCGGCATCGCCGGGCGCTGCTGTCGGCCGCCGAGGAGATCGGCTCCCGGCTGCGCGCCCTGGACAGGGTCTGCCGCACGCTCACCCTCACCGTGCGGTACGCCGACCGCTCCGCCACGACCCGCAACCGCACACTGAAGGAACCGACCGCGCACTCGCCGGCGCTGACCAGGGCCGCGTACGGCATGTACGAGGCGCTCGGCCTGCAACGCGCCCGGGTCCGCGCGATCGCCCTGCGCGCCGAAGGGCTCCGCCCCGCCGACCAGGCCTCCTGCCAGCTGACCTTCGACCCGGTGGACGAGAGGGTCCGCCGCATCGAGGAGGTCGCGGACCGCGCGCGAGCGAAGTTCGGGCCGCGGGCGGTGATGCCCGGGGGGCTAGCGGGGCGGGCGGCGTAGATCCTCCCGTCTGACGTCAGTTCGCCCACGGCGGCGCGACGGCCGTCGAGGGTGATCAGCAGTTCACTGTCGAGCAGGTGGAAGATTTCCTCCCGGTCGACGGTGTGCGCCGGTGCCGCCGCGGGAGTCGTGCGGGAGTGGGGTGAGCTGCTGGGGGAGGGGGAAATGCGGGTGCTGCTGGAGCAGTTGCTGCGGATCGCGCCTCGGGGGCCGGTGCGGCCCGCCTGGTGAGAGGTCGTCGGGTGGATCGTTCTCGGCGACCGAGGCCGGAAGTTTTTACTGACGCGTAACTTCCCAGTTCGGCTACCCGCCCGTAACTTGACGAGTGAACAGCATCCTCGTGATCCGGATCACAGGGCATCGTGCCGTCGCACCCCCCATGACCCGCAAGGAGATCACCCGATGCTGCCCTGGAAGCGAGTGCTCAGACCCCTGGCCGCGCTGCTGCTGACCGCCGCGGCCGTCGCCGTCCCCGCCACCTCCGCCCAGGCCTCCGGTGCCCCGAGCTCCGGCTGGAACGACTACTCCTGCAAGCCGTCCGCCGCCCACCCCCGCCCCGTCGTCCTCGTCCACGGCACCCTCGGGAACTCCGTCGACAACTGGCTGGGCCTCGCCCCCTATCTGAAGGTCCGCGGCTACTGCGTCTTCTCCCTCGACTACGGCCGGCTCGAGGGCGTCCCGTTCTTCCACGGTCTCGGACCCATCGAGGAGTCGGCCGCAGAGTTGAGGGACTTCGTCGACAAGGTGCTCGCCGCCACCGGGGCCGCCGAGACCGACGTCGTCGGGCACTCGCAGGGCGGCATGATGCCCCGCTGGTACCTGCGGTTCCTCGGCGGGGCCGCCAAAGTGAACGCGCTCGTCGGTATCGCGCCCAGCAACCACGGCACCGACATGAACGGTTTCACCAACCTGCTGCCCTACTTCCCGGGCGCGGCCGACCTGCTGTCGAAGCACACGCCCGCCCTCGCCGACCAGGTCGTCGGCTCCGACTTCCTGAAACGGCTGAACGCGGGCGGCGACACCGTGCCCGGCGTGCGCTACACCGTCATCGCCACCCGGTACGACGAGGTGGTCACGTCGTGGCGCAACCAATACCTGAGCGGGCCGGACGTGCGCAACGTCCTCCTCCAGGACCTGTGTCCCGTCGACCTGTCCGAGCACGTGGCCATCGGGCTGGCCGACCGGATCGCGTTCCACGAGGTGGCCAACGCGCTGGATCCGGGGCGGGCCGTACCGACCACCTGCGCATCGGCTTTCAGCTGACACGTGTCGCTTGCTGACACGTGTCGGGGAAACGTTTCGGGGCCTGTCCGGCCTGAGCCGCCGGACAGGCCCCGGTCATGGGGCGCCAGGTGAGGTCAGCGGCCAGACCGGCCGTCGCCCACCGCCCGGCGCCGGGTCGAGAGGAACAGGGCCGACGCGCCGAGCGCCAGCGCGGCCGCGCCGCCCAGCGCGAGGTACGTGGTGCCGCTGTCGCCGCCCGTCTCGGCGAGGCTGCCGGTGGCGCCGGCCGCCTTGGGCAGGTTGGGGGCGGCACTCGCCGCCTTCGGCTTGTCCGGGGTGGTGTTCTCCCGTGCCACACCCGGCTTTGCCGACGTCTTGGCGTCGTCGTCGCCGTGCCCGTGGTTCTCGACCGTCGACTTGGCGGTGCCGTCCTCGATCTGCTTCCGGGTGGGGGCGGAAGCCTTCGGGGCCGGGGCCTTCGTGCCGCCTCCGGCCGCGGCACCGCCACCGAACGTGACGTCCGAACAGGAGTAGAACGCCTCCGGACTGTCCGACCGCTGCCACACCGCGTACAGCAGGTGCTTGCCGGAACGCTTCGGCAGGCTGCCGGAGAAGGTGTAGAAGCCGCCCGTCGCGGCCGGGTCGGTGGACGTCGCCACCGGCTTCCCCAGGTCCAGGTCCTTCCAGGCGAGCGGTTTGGCCGGGTCGTAACCGGGCTTGGTGATGTACACCTTGAAGGTCCCCTTGTGGGGGGCTGTCACGCGGTACCTGAAGGTGTGCGAGCCGCTGCGCACGGAGGTCGCCGGCCAGTCGGCGCGGGCCAGGTCGAGCCCCTTGAACTCGGCGTTGTTCGCGCTGCAGAGCTTGCCGTCCGGGATGAGCTGCCGGTGCCGCCCGCCCGCGTCCCCGATGCGGATGCCGTTCCAGTCGTAGAGGGCCTGGGTACCGCCCGCCGCGACCGCCGCCCTGCAGGCGGCCGACTTCGGGCTCTCGGGCCCCTCGGCGTAGCACTGCGAGACCCGGCTGACCGGGTCGCCCATCGAACCGTGCGCGGCCGCCGGCGTGGCGGTCAGCGTGGTCAGGGCGAGCGGGAGGGTGCCGAGGGCGGCGACGGAGACTGCCATACGGCGTGCGGGCATGCGAGAACTCCTCGAAGCGGTGCGCGGAACCGGACCGGGCCCGAGTGGGCCGGATCCCGTGGGGTGATCCGAAACTAGCCCCGAGGAACCGCGAAATCGCCTGCTGAGGGCGGGTTGGGGAGATCCTTATGGCCGCGTTAAGGGAGTGCTCAGACCTGCATCAGGTAGGTACCGTGCGCCCGGCACGGAGACGAAGTTCTGACGCGTCTCGTCAGAGGCGCCGCGCTCAGCTGTCCGGCCACCACGTGCGCGCGATGTCCTTGCGGACTTCCGGGCGCCCGGCGGGGCGCTCGTCGGCCTCGTCGCGGATCCGGCGGACGTCCGGCTTCTTCAGGGGCTTCTGCACGGTGACACGGCGCATGGCTGCCTCCTTAAGGGTCTACCGGGTTCCGCGTTCTCACGGAGGTAGACCTTTCGGGGGAGAGTTCCTCATCGCTCCTGGTCTGTCTGTGGTGGCAGTCACGAATCGAGTGTCAGTGGCGGGTGTCACTCTTGGGCCATGACGAACGACAACGAGGGTGTGACCTCGGCGCACATCGGCGCCGGCGTGGACTGGGACGCGCGGGCCGCCGACTTCGACGAGGAGCCGGACCACGGGCTGCGCGATCCCGAGGTGCGCCACGCCTGGGCCGGGCGGCTGCGCGGCTGGCTGTCCGGGTGCGCGGGCGATGTCCTGGATCTCGGCTGCGGCACCGGCAGTCTGTCGCTTCTCGTGTCCGAGCAGGGACACCACGTGACGGGGGTGGACCTCTCACCGGCGATGGTGAGACTCGCCCGTCAGAAGCTGGCCGGGCGTGACGCGGTGTTCCTGGTCGGTGACGCGGCGGCGCCGCCCGTCGGCGAGCGGCGTTTCGACGCCGTGCTCGTCCGTCACGTCCTGTGGGCCCTGCCCGACCCCGGACACGCGCTGCGGAACTGGGCCGCGCTGCTGCGGCCGGGAGGGCGGCTGGTGCTGGTGGAGGGCGTCTGGGGGACGGTCGACCCGGTCGGCATCGCGCCGGAGCGGCTCACCGGCCTGCTCGCCCCTGTCGCGGCTCGGGTGCGTGTGGAGCGGCTCTCGGACGACCCGCGGCTGTGGGGCAAGGAGGTGACCGACGAGCGGTACGCGGTGGTCGCGATGACCGGGGCCTCAGGCGAGCAGAGCGGCGACGCCGCCGCCGCGGGCCAGTGACTCCAGTTCGTCGAGCGCGGACAGTGCGGCGGTCGCGGCCTCCGGATCGGTCCGGGCGAGGCCGCTCTCGGCGAACTCGTCCTCGTCCAGGCGGCGTACGTCCCTGCCGTCCGCGGAGCGCCACAGGTCCAGATCGAGGTCCTCGACGACCAGCTCCCGGCCCATGGGAGTCGCCCCGGGCGAGCGGGTTCGAGCGTGGGAGAGGACGGCGGGGCGGGTGATGTCGCAGTACCAGCCCTTCAGCACGCCCGTGGCGGAGCGGACCTCCTTGACGGCGTACCAGCGGTCCCGCCAGTAGTACTCCGTGAAGACGTCTCCCGGCTCGAAGCGGACGAAGCCGAAGTCGCGGACGCCGGAGCCGGCCCACGGGGCGCGGACCGTGATGCGGGTGCCGTCGTCCGCCAGGAGCTCTCCGGTGTAGCGGATCTTCGTACGGCCCGCCTTGACGAGCGCGACCTCCAGCCGTGCGGGCGGGTCAGCCGAGTTCGCGGACATAGTGCACTTCCTTGGCGCAGATCTCGTAGCCGAACCACTTGTTGATGGCGATCATCGGTTCGTTGCCGGTGTCATTGCCGGTGAACGCCTCCGTGTACCCCGCCGCGCGGGCCCGGTGGAGGGAGTCGTTCTTGGCGAGTTTGGCCAGGCCCCGGCCGCGGAAGGCGCGGGCGGTGCCGGTCATGGCGGTGCCGTAGCGGGTGCCGTCGGTGTGCGCCACGCTGAAGGCGGCGGGCCGGCCGTCGACCACCGCGACCGTGGTCAGGTCGCGGTCGAGGAGCGGGTGCTCCCAGGTCTCCTCGAGCCAGGCCCCGTAGTCCGTGAACTCCACCGCGATGTCGCCGGGTTCGTCGGCCGACGTCATCGCGTCCAGTTCGAACACCGGGCGAGGGTCGTCCGCGTAGTCGGCGGCCGTGCGCAGTTCGACGCCCGGCGGCGGATCCTGGCGGGGCGGAAGCGTGCCGGCCGCCAGGTCCAGGCGCAGGAAGTAGGCGGAACGGCTGGCCTTGAAGCCCTTCCGCTCGGCGAAGGCCCGGTTGTCCGGCTCGTCCAGCACCCACGCGAACAGTTTCCTGACGCCCAGCGCGGACAGCCGCTCCTCGGCGGTGCGCAGCAGGAGCGAACCGGCGCCGCGGTGCCTGCGGTCGGGGCGTACGTAGACGTTGGCGGAGCCCTGGCCGGGTTCCGGGCTGCTGTGGGCGACGCTGACCTGGGCCGTGCCGATGATCTCGCCGTCCTCCTCGGCCACGAGCTGCTGGAAGTGGGCGTCCGGGTGGGCGTGCGTCAGGGTGTGCACCACGGACTCGGGGGTGGACAGCATGAAGGGAAGAGCCAGGCGGCGGGTGTGGGAGAACCCCTCGGGGTCGCCTCGGACATCGGGTCGCAGGTCGCGCACGATCACGGTCATGGAGGCGCACGCTACGCGGACGTGTGCCCGGGGTGCCTCCCATTTTCCCCGGACTGCGCGACAATCGGGCCCGTGACCTTGAAGATCGACATCGACGACAGTGCTCCGCCGTACGAGCAGGTGCGGGCGCGCATCTCCGAGCAGGCCCGGTCGGGGCAGCTGCCGGTGGGATACCGGCTGCCGACCGTCCGGGGGCTGGCCGAGTCGCTGGGGCTCGCCGCGAACACCGTCGCCAAGGCGTACCGGGCGCTGGAGGCGGACGGGGTGATCGAGACGCGGGGGCGTCACGGCACGTTCGTGGCCGCCGCCGGCTCGGCGGCCGACCGCGAACTGGCGGTTGCCGCGCAGGCGTACGTGGAGAGGGCCCGGCGGCTGGGTCTCACCGAGGACGACGCGCTGGCCGCGGTACGGGATGCCCTGCGGGCGGCTTACGGGGAGTAGGGGGAGGCTCAGGCCCGCGCCAGGTGTTCCGGCGTGCGGGTGAGCTCCAGGCCCGCCGACCTCCCCACCCTCGCGAACGTCATGGCGTCCGCCACCGCCGCACCGCCCGGGTCGTTGTTGAAGTACGCGTAGACGTCCTCGCCGCGGGGCCACGTCGTGGCGATGCGGTCGAGCCAGGTCGTGAGGGACCGGCGGCCGTAGCGCGGCCAGGGCCGGGCGCGGCCCTGGTGGAAGCGGACGTAACCCCAGTCGGTGGTGCGCCACAGCGGTGTCGCGGGGCGGGCCAGTACGTCGGCCCAGCACAGGGCCGCTCGCCGGGACTCCAGGACCGCCCGGACCTCCGGCGTCCACCACGAGTCATGGCGCGGTTCGACCGCCACCCGGGTCGAGGCGGGGAAGCAGGCCAGGCAGGCGTCCAGGAGTCCCGGATCGGCGCGCAGATTGGGCGGGAGCTGGAGCAGGACCGGGCCGAGGCGGTCGCCGAGGCCCGCCGCGTGGCTCATCAGGCGGTGTACCGGCTCCTCGGGGTCCTTGAGCCGCTTGATGTGGGTCAGATAGCGGCTCGCCTTGACCGCGACGACGAAGTCCGCCGGCACCCGGCCGCGCCAGTCCTCGAACGTCTCCCGCGCCGGCAGCCGGTAGAAGGCGTTGTTGATCTCGACGGTGGCGAAATGCCCCGCGTACTCCTCCAGCCAGAGCCGCACCGGCAGCCCGGTCGGGTAAAGGACGTCCCGCCAGTCCTTGTACTGCCATCCGGATGTGCCGACGAACAGGGTCATAAGCCCATCAAAGCACCGGTGGCCGGCGAGAACCCAGTGCCGGGGCGAACGTTGCCTGCCGCGTCACCGACCTGTCCGGTCAGCACACCTAGAGATAGAGGCCCGCGTCGGCGCCCCCGCGCGGCTCCGGCAGGGCCGTCGGGGAGGTGCCCCGGCGCAGCGCGTAAAGCTCCGCCAGTGTCGCGCCCTCGCGGCCGATGCCGTCCTCCCGGCCCAGCCAGCCCACCGCCTCCATGCGGGTCAGCGGGCCCACTTCGATCCGGGCGAGGCAGCGGCCGGGGCGGACCACGGCCGGGTGCAGCCGCTCCAGGTCCTCGTTGGTCGTGACACCCACCAGGACGTTACGACCCTGGCCGAGCAGTCCGTCCGTCAGGTTCAGCAACCTCGACAGCGCCTGGCCCGCCGTGTGCTTGGCCTCCCCGCGGATCAGCTCGTCGCAGTCCTCCAGGAGCAGCAGCCGCCAGCGGCCCTTGCCCGCCGCGTCCTCCTCGCCGATCGCGATGTCCATCAGGTAGCCGACGTCGCTGAACAGCCGCTCGGGGTCGAGGACGCAGTCCACCTGGCACCAGTCCCGCCAGGAACGGGCCAGGGTGCGCAGCGCGGACGTCTTGCCGGTGCCCGGCGGACCGTGCAGGAGCAGGAGACGGCCCGAGATGTCCTCGGGGGTCGTCTTCATCAGGCGGTCCATCGCATCGGCCACCGGCGCGGTGTAGTTGGGCCGCACCTCGTCCCAGGTGCCCGCAGCGATCTGGCGGGTCGTCCGATGCGGGCCGCGGCGCGGGGAGACGTACCAGAAGCCCATCGTGACGTTCTCCGGCTGCGGCTCGGGTTCGTCCGCCGCGCCGTCCGTGGCCTGGTCGAGGACGTTCTTCGCCAGTTCCGCGCTGGTCGCCGTCACCGTGACGTCGGCGCCCCGGTTCCAGCGGGAGACCAGCAGCGTCCACCCGTCGCCCTCGGCCAGCGTCGCGCTGCGGTCGTCGTCCCGGGCGACACGCAGCACGCGGGCGCCGGACGGCACGAGCGTCGCCCCGGACCGTACGCGGTCGATGTTCGCCGCGTGGGAGTACGGCTGCTCGCCCGTCGCGAAGCGGCCGAGGAACAGCGCGTCGACGACATCGGACGGGGAGTCTGAGTCGTCGACGTTGAGCCGGATCGGCAGCGCCTCGTGCGGGTTACCAGACATAGCCGCCATGATCCGGCACGGTGGCGCCGCGCGCACCCGGTTTCCCGGTGCGCGCGGCGTGTCCCCGAGTCCGGGTCAGGTCCCGGAGCGGTGCACCAGCCGGCGCGCCTGCCGTGTCCTGCGGACCAGGGCGTATCCCTTGGTCAGGACACGGTCCACGGCGAACGTACGGGCGATCGCCCGGCCCTGCACCACCCGCTCGAACTCCGCGATGTCCGTACCGCGGCGCACCGTCACGCGCCGCAGCGCGTACGGTCCCTGCGCGCGGCGCGCGAGGCCGTTGCCGACGGCGAGCGCCTGGGCGTACCCCGCCTCGCGCACCGCACTGCGGACCCGGCGGCTGGAGTAGCCGTAGGGGTAGGCGAACGAGGCCGGTACGGCACCCAGCTGGTCCGCGAGGATCTCCTTGCAGTGGATCAGCTCGAACCGAAGGGTGGCGTCGCAGACCTGGTCGAGCTGCGGGTGGCTGTGGCTGTGCCCGCCGATCTCCACACCCGCCGCCGCGAGCTCGCGGACCTGGTCCCAGTCCAGCATGGTGTCCAGGCCGCCGCCGGTGTCGTACGGCCCCTGGATCCACCCGGTCGAGACGAACAGGGTGGCCGGGAAGCCGTGCTTGGCGAGGGCGGGCAGGGCGTGCCGGTGCACGCCCTCATAGCCGTCGTCGAAGGTGATGAGGACCGGCCGCACGGGCAGCGGGCGGCCGGAACGCCAGCACGCGGCGAGCCGGGCCGTGGTGACGGGGTTCAGGCCCAGCTCGGCGAGCACCGCCATCTGCTCGGCGAACGCCTCCGGGGTCACCGACAGGGCACGGGTCGCCTCGTTCGGATCGGTCGCCACCGCGTGGTACATGAGGATCGGAACGCGTACGTCGACGTCACTCACGGGCCGCCACCTCCACCCCGGGCACCCGGAAGGAGGCGCCGCCCCGGCGCGCCCGGACGCTGCCCACGACGTAGCCCCCCGCCGCCGTCAGGACGCCGGCCACGATCGCGCCCGCACGTCCCGCGCCGCCCGGCCGGGCCAGCAGGGCGTCCCGCAGGCCCCGCGCCACCCCGGCGGGCAGGACCCGGGTCGCGTACCGGCGCTCCGACTCGAGTCCCTTGCCGGCCCCGACACTCCGGGCCACCAGGGCCTTGGACAGGCCCTCGGCGTAGGCGCGGGTGCGGAAGTAGCGGAAGTGCTCGCGGGCCTCGGGCACCCGGTGGTGGATCACCGCCCGGTCGTCGATCAGCAGCACCGCGTCGGGCCGGGCGCGGCTGAGGCGGATGCACAGCTCGGTCTCCTCGCAGCCCAGCGGGCGTTTGTCGCCGTCCCTGCCGATGCCGGTGGCGAAGCCGCCCGCCGCGTCGAAGGCGCTGCGGCGGAACGAGGCGTTGCCGCCGAGCACGTTGCGCACCCGGACCCGGCCGCGCGGCAGGCCCCGGTAGGTGCAGCCCACCACCCAGTCGAACTCCTCCGGGAACCAGCCGGGCCGCCGCCCGGACGCCCAGACCGGCTCCGTACGCCCGCCGACCGCCATGACACGCGGGTCGTCGTACGCCTCGGCGAAGTGCCGCAGCCAGTCGCGCTCGGCCACGGCGTCGTCGTCGAGGAAGGCGACGACCTCGCCCCGGGCGGCGGCGATCCCGGTGTTGCGGCCGGCGGACAGGCCGCGGGGGCCCGCGTTGGCGAGCACCCGCACCACGCCGCCCCCGGACGGCTCCTTGTACTCCTTGGCCAGCCGCTCCCGGAGCGTGTCGTTGTGGTCGACGACCAGCAGTGTCTCCAGGGCCGGCCGCGACTGCGCCCGCACCGAGGAGACCGCCGCGAGGATGTCCTCCCAGCGGTCCTCGGTGTACGCGCAGATCACGACGGAGATGCCGGGACCGCTCAAGACACCTCTCCCCGCATCGCGTCCACCATCGGCGACTGGGGCGAACGGCGGCGCAGCGCACGGCGGTTGGAGCGCTCCTGGAGGATCACCCGGAGCACGCGCAGCCCGTCGCGCACGGCCCGCAGATTGCTGGTGCCGTGGATGCGCAGGTACTCGTGGCTCGGGATCTCCTGCACCTTGAGCCCGGCCTTGACCACCCGGATGTTCATCAGCGTCTCGACCTCGAAGCCGGTGCAGTCGAGGTCGATCTTGTCGAGGCAGTGCCGCCAGAACGCGTTGTACCCGTAGCACAGGTCGGTGTAGCGGGCGCCGA
Source organism: Streptomyces djakartensis (assembly GCF_014651075.1). Taxonomy (GTDB): domain Bacteria; phylum Actinomycetota; class Actinomycetes; order Streptomycetales; family Streptomycetaceae; genus Streptomyces; species Streptomyces djakartensis. Next base: position 74,439 of record NZ_BMWE01000003.1, read on the forward strand.
ACTTGCGGTTGACGGCCGTGCACAGTGCCCAGTTGCCGAGCTTGCGGATGAAGGTCATGTCGTCGGTGCCGCCGCCGTTGGCGAAGCGGGAGCCCTTGGCGAAGTCCGCGCCGGAGACCAGGGCGGAGACGTACGACAGGATCTCGTTGCCGTCGGCCGAGCCGTCCGCGTCGACCATCACGATGATGTCGCCGGTGCAGGCCTGGAACCCGGTGATCAGGGCGTCGCCCTTGCCCTTGCCGCGCTGCTCGACGACCTTGACGCCCGGCCACAGCTCGCGGGCCACCTGGACGGTGTCGTCGGTGGAGTTGCCGTCGACCAGGACCACTTCGTGAATCCAGTCGGGCAGGGTCTTGAAGACGTACGGCAGGTTCTCCGCCTCGTTCATGGCCGGTATCACCACGCTCACCGGTGGCGCTATGGCCAGGTGAGAGGAGACGGGCCGGTACGTGGCGGCGGCCGGCGGATGCTGGTCCGCCGCGGCCGGCTGCAGAACGGAACTCATGAGTCGGTCCCTCTCGTCCGGTGGACCGCCCCCCCCTGGGCAGTCCGGATCCACTCCGGTTCGAAAGGGGGGTTCTCACCCGTGGCACGCCGAGATGGAGCCTCGGGCACGCCGGGCGAGCTGGCAAAGCTGGCCGGCCGCGAAAACGGCAGCCGACCGCGCGGCACGGCCCGGCCACCGACGTGGTCACCGAGCACGGCACCCCCCTACCGCGCCCCGCGCCGGTTCGTCGCGGTCCTTGAGCCCTCCCCTGGAGCCGCGTACTGACGGACCGATGCGGGTGAGATGTATGATGGTATTGACGATTGAACCAGAATGGCAAGACCTGGAACGGCATCTCACGTTTTTGTTGGTTTGGTCGTCGCTCCATGCGATTTCTGGGGTGCAAGTTGGAAGATTCGGTCATGCAAAAGAGCCGTTCCCCGAAGGCGGATGGAGCCTTCGGGGAACGGTTGTTCAAGTGCTGGAATCCCTGTCGCCTACTGGACGAGCTTCAGCAGCCGGTTCGGCGAGCCCGAACCCGCGCTGGTGACCTTGCCGGTGGTGGCGCCGTTCACCAGGGCCGAGGCGACCTGGGCCGGGGTGGAGGAGGTGTGGCCCGACAGGTAGACCGCCGCCGCCCCCGCTACGTGCGGGGTCGCCATCGAGGTGCCGGAGATGGTGTTGGTCGCGGTGTCGCTGGTGTGCCAGCCGGCCGTGATGGACGAGCCGGGTGCGAAGATGTCCAGGACCGAGCCGTAGTTGGAGTAGCTCGCCTTGGCGTCGGTGCTGGTGGTGGCGCCGACCGTGATGGCCTCGGCGACGCGGGCCGGGGAGGACGAGGAGGCGGTGGTGCTGCTGTTGCCCGCGGCGACCGCGTACGTGACGCCGGCGGCTATGGAGTTGCGGACCGCCGTGTCCAGCGAGGCCGAGGCTCCGCCGCCGAGTGACATGTTGGCGACCGAGGGCCCGGAGTGGTTCCGCGTCACCCAGTCGATGCCCGCGATCACGCCGGCCGTGGTGCCGGAGCCGCTGTTGTTCAGCACCCGGACACCCACGATCTTCGCCTTCTTGGCGACGCCGTAGGTCGAGCCCGCGATGGTGGTGGCCACGTGGGTGCCGTGGCCGTTGCCGTCGGAGGCGTCGTTGTCGCCGTCGACGGCGTCGTAGCCGTGCGCGGCGCGGCCGCTGATCTGCTGGTGGGTGATGCGTACACCGGTGTCGATGACGTAGACCGTCACACCGCTGCCGGCGCTGTCCGGGTAGGTGTAGGTGCCGGAGAGCGGGAGCGAGGTCTGGTCGATGCGGTCCAGGCCCCACGGGGCGCTGGTCTGGGTCGCCGCCAGCCGGACGCGCTGGTTCTGCTCGACGGAGGCGACCGCCGGGTCGGCGGCGAGCCGCCTGGCCTCGGTGGCGGAGAGGGTGGCGGAGTAGCCGTTCAGTGCCTTGCCGAACGTCCTGTCGACCGTGCCGCCGTACTCCTTGACGAGGCCCTTGCCCGCGGCCGAGGACGCCTTCAGGGCCGCGCTCTTCTTGAGCGTGACGATGTAGCTGTCCTTGATCGCGGTCGGTGAGTCCGCGGCGAGCACCCGGCCCTCGGCGGGGGCCGCCTGGGCGGGAAGGGCGGTGAGTCCGCCCACGAGGGCGGCGGTCGCCGTCAGGGTGATCGCGGCGAACCCGAGTCTCTTGCTACGCAGTTGTGCCATTACGAGGGAGTCCTCCTCTAGGCGGCGCGCGCCTGGGTGGGGCGCGCGTCATGTGGGGGCGTGCGCGTGCTCGCGCACACGACCGGGAGCGTCGCGTTCCGCTCCCGGCCGGAGTAAAGCGTCGACCATCTACTGGGGTAGAACAAGGGAGTTGAGCACTAGTCAACAAATCTGTCATGGGCACGTAACAAGAGGTGGCCGTCGGGTGACGGGGCGTGGACGAAGCGCGCCGCGAGTGCCCCGGAAAAGCCCCGAAAAGCTTGGCATGGACACTTCCGGTCAACACGCGTAGCTGCTACGACGGTTGGGGCAGAGATCCTGCTAAGGGAGGTTCCATGAGACGTTCCCGATTTGTCGTCTTCGTGAGCTCGCTCCTTCTCGCCGCCGGCACCGCCCTCACCGGGGCCGCCACGGCGCAGGCGTCCTCACTCGCCGCAACTGGCGGTTATGTGGCGCTGGGTGACTCCTACTCCTCCGGAGTCGGCGCCGGCAGCTACATCAGCTCGAGCGGCGACTGCAAGCGCAGCACGAAGGCCTACCCCTACCTCTGGGCCGCGGCCCACTCACCCTCCACGTTCCACTTCACGGCCTGCTCGGGCGCCCGAACCGGTGATGTTCTGTCCGGTCAGCTCGGCCCGCTCAGCAGTGCCACCACCCTCGTCTCCGTCAGCGTCGGCGGCAACGACGCGGGATTCGCCGACGTCATGACGACCTGTGTGACCCAGTCCGACAGCGCCTGCGTCTCCCGTATCGACACCGCCCGGGCGTACGTCGACTCCACGCTGCCCGGCAAGCTCGACAGCGTGTACTCGGCGATCCGCTCCAAGGCGCCGGCCGCCCGTGTCGTCGTCCTGGGTTACCCCCGCTTCTACAAACTCGGCACCACGTGTGCCGGTCTGTCCGAGACCAAGCGCAAGGCCATCAACGACGCCTCCGACCACCTCAACACGGCCATCGCCAAGCGAGCCGCGAACCACGGCTTCGTCTTCGGCGACGTACGCACCACCTTCACCGGCCACGAACTCTGCTCCGGCGACGCCTGGCTGCACAGCCTGAACCTGCTCAACATCGGCGACTCGTACCACCCGAAGGCCCCCGGGCAGTCCGGCGGTTATCTGCCGGTGCTCAACGCCAACGACTGACCCTCAGCCGGAGTCCGGTCCCGAACCCGCGCCCGAACCCGCGCCCGAATCCGCGCCCGAATCCGTGTCAGAAGGAGAAGGGGAGGCCCCGTCCGTCGGGGTCTCCGTCTCGCACGTCAGGGAGAACGGCACCGCTTCGGACGTCGTGCGCACCGGCTCCCGCACCTCGACACTGATCTCGTTCTCGATCGTCCCCGACTCCTCGTTGGTCGTCACCGTCACCGCGTCCTGCTTCGTCCGGTCGCCGCCTTCCGGGAACGACAGCGTCTTCCAGCCCCCGTCGAGCACGGAGCCGTCCTGTGTCACCCAGCGGTAGCGCACCTCCGCCGGCAGGCTCCCCACGGTGATCGTCGCAGTGAACCTCGGTGCCTGATCGCGCGGCGGCGGACACGGGCCCGAGTAGTCCGTGCGCGTGCCGTCCAGGCCGACCCGCACCGACTGCGGTGGCGGGCTGCTCCTCTCGCTCTCGCTCCGGCTGGGCGTCGGCGAAGGGCTGGACTTGCCACTCCCGGTGTTCCGCGAAGGCGCCTTGGTCTCGGTGGGCGTACCCGCCCCGGCACCCCGGTCGCCGGAGCCGTCGCCGTCCCCGTTGTTCAGCAGCGCGTACGTCAACCCGCCCACCGCGAGGGCCAGTGCGGCCACACCCGCGACCAGCACCCGGCCGGCCCGGCGGTCAGGCCCTTGCCGGGTGGCCGTCGTCGTCCCGCCCGAGCCGGAGCCCGCCGGCGGGCCAGGGAACGGCATCGGGGGCGTGGGAGCGGGCTCGGGGTGGCCCGCGACCGTCGGCGGGTACGGGACCGCCCGTACGGTGTCCGCGCTCGGCGATCCGCCGGCACCGACGACCCGCAGGTCCTGCTCGGCCCGTTCGGCCGGGAGCCGCTCCGCCGGATCCTTGCGCAGCAGCCCCTCGATGACGGGGGCGAGCGGACCGGCCCGGCGCGGCGGCGGCAGCTCCTCGTCGACGATGGCGCGCAGCGTGCTCAGCGGGGTGTCCCGGCGGAACGGGGAGTGGCCCTCCACCGCCGCGTACAGCAGCACGCCGAGCGACCACAGGTCGGACTCCGGGCCGGGCGTGCGGCCGAGCGCCCGCTCCGGGGCCAGGAACTCGGGCGATCCGATGACCTCCCCGGTCATGGTCAGCGCGGAGCTGCCCTCGACCATGGCGATCCCGAAGTCGGTGAGCACGATCCGGCCGTCGTTCGCGATCAGCACGTTGGCCGGCTTCACGTCCCGGTGCAGCACCCCGGCCTCGTGCGCGGCCCGCAGCGCGGCCAGCACCTCCGCGCCGATGTGCGCGGCACGCTGCGGCGGTACGGGGCCCTCGGCTTCCAGCACCTCGGCCAGGGAGAGCCCGCGGACCAGCTCCATGACGATCCACGGCCGTCCGCCGTCCGCCGCCACGTCGTACACCGTCACCACGTTCCGGTTGGCGACCCGGGCCGCCGCCCACGCCTCGCGCTCCAGCCGGGCGTACATCCGCTGCACGTCGTCGGCCCCCAGGCCCGCCGGGGCGCGCACCTCCTTGACGGCGACCTCGCGGTGCAGCACCTCGTCGCGGGCGCGCCACACCGTCCCCATGCCGCCCTCGCCGAGCGGCGCGAGAAGCCGGTAGCGACCCGCGATCACACGATCACGGCCCGGTTCTTCGGACACGGAGCCCCCATTCGCAGCCGGGCGAAATCCCCATGAGGTCTGTGTTCCCCACGACGTCGGTCTTCCTCACGAACGTAGCTCAGCCCAGTGCGGATGCCGCCCCCCTGAACACGAGTCCGGCCCCGAGGACGACGACCGCGAAGGCGGATCCGAGCGGTGCGGTCCGGCGTACCAGGGCCGCCACCGGGCCGGCCGTCCAGCGCGGGCGCCGGTCCAGGAGCCGGGTCATACCGCTGCCGGCCTTGACGACGGCGTACCCGGCGGCGGTGAGGGTGAGCGCCAGCCCGACGCCGTACGCGACGACGAGCAGCAGACCGAACCAGGCCTGCCCCAGGGCCGCGGCGCCCACGAGCACGACGACGGCGGACGGGCTGGGCACGAGGCCGCCCGCGAAGCCCATGAGGATCGTGCCGCGGAGGGTCGGGGCGACGGGGTGGCTGTGGGTGAAGCCGCCGTGGGTGTGCTCGATCGTGTGGGGGTGGGAGTGGGGATGCGTGTGGTCGTGCGGGTGGCTGTGGTCGTGGCCGTGATCGTGCTTGTGGTCGTGATCCTGCTCGTTGTGATGGTCGTGGCCGTGGCTGTCGTCGTGGGTGTGGGTATGGCCGGTGTGGTGGTGGGTGTGCGCGCGGTTGCGCAGGGCGCGGCGGAAGAGGCTCGCGCCGGCCAGGGTCACCAGCAGTCCGCTCGCGACGCCGAGCCAGGCGATCACCGAGGGGGCCGCCGCCGAACCGGCCGTGACCAGGAGGCCCAGCGCGACCACGCCCAGGGTGTGGGTGACCGTCACCGACGCGGCCATGGGCAGGACGTCCTTCATCCGGGCCCGTCCGCCCCGGGCCGCCGCCGTCGCGGCCATGATGGTCTTGCCGTGACCCGGGGCGAGCGCGTGCATCGCGCCGAGGACGACGGCGATCAGGAGGGCCAGCGCGGCGAAGCCCACGGTGAGGTCGTGCCGGGCGACCAGGTCGTCCAGGGCGCGTGTCCAGCGGTCGGCGCCGCGGGGGAGCACGGAGGCCGCCGGGGCGTCCGGCTCCTGCCCGGCCAGAGCCGGGCCGCCGGGGCGCACGCGCAGCGCGGCGGACGCCGTGTCGGCGGGAGAGGACAGCAACTCCTCGGGATACCGGGTCAGTTCGGCCGAAATCGACTTCTCCGGTACGTCCGACGCGGCGAGCGTCATTCGGTCGCCGCGCGCCGTGATCTCCCGCCAGCCCGGACCGGAGGCGGCGCCGGCCCCGCGGAAACCGAGGGACACGGTCTCCTCGTCCTTCGGCAGGGGAGCGGTCAGCTCGCACTCCACGCGGAGGGTGTCCAGGCCGGCCTGCCCCGGCCGCACCCGCGCGTCGCTGCGCTCGGCGGTGAGGGCGGCGGTGCGTCCGTCGACGGTGACCCTGCTGTCAGCCGCGGCGTCCGCGCACCGCTCCCGGGCCCACATGGCGATGCCCAGCCGCTCGATGTCCGGTCCGGCCTGGGTCGCCGGGATCTCGGCGAGGTCCTCCACGTGGTGGACGCGGAGTTCACCGGGAGCGGCGACCAGTCCGTCGTAGCGGTTGACGGTGAAGTTGCCCAGCGGGTGGGCGCTCGCCGTGCCGGCGGGCAGCAGGGTGAGCGCGCAGGCGGCCGTGAGGACGGCGGCGCCTGACGCGGACAGCCGGCGCAGGTTCACCGGTTCGTCTCCAGATCCTTGAGTGCGGTGCGGGCCTCGCGCGCGCCGAGGGGCGAGAAGCCGGGGTTCAGGTCCAGCGCGGCCTTCAGGTGCTTCCGGGCCCCGCGTTCGTCGCCGGTGGCGCGTTCGATGACCCCGCGGTGGTAGAGGAAGACGGCGTTGCGGTAGCCGGTGGCGGTGGCACGGCGGGCGTACGGCAGGGCTTCCTCGTCACGGCCGTTGACGTGCAGCGCCCAGGCCAGGGCGTCGGCGGTGTGCACGCTTCGCCGGCGGTCCCACTCGGCGCGGGCGGCGCGCAGTGCCTCCTTCTTGTCACCGTGGTCCGCGACGGCCATGGCGGTGTCGAGGTCGGCGTTGACCCCGCCCGCGCGGGCCAGGGCGGTCCAGGCGTCGACGAGGGCGTACTGGTCACTCGCCTTCGCCCGGTCGCCGTCGGCACCGCGGTCCTCGTACAGCTCGCCGAGGGCGACCAGCGGGCCGGGCAGCGGGAAGCGGGCGACGACCTGCTCCAGCCCCTTCACGGCGGCCGCCCGGTCCCCGCTCGCCGCCTGGGCGCGGGCGCGGCCCTCCAGGGCGGGCAGATACTCCTCGTCGGCGGCGAGGGCGCGGGCGTAGTGGTCGAGGGCGGTCCTGTACTCGCCCTGGTTCCAGGCGAGCTGCCCGAGGGCGGTGGCGACGTACGCCACATCGGCGGGAGAGCTGGCGGAGCCCAGGGCGCGCTCCAGCACGTCCCGCGCCGTGCGGACATCGCCGCGCAGCTCGTGCACGTACGCGTACCGCGTGAAGACGGGTATCCCGGGCCGCCTGTCGTCGGCGGTCCCGGCCGCCTCGGCGGCCTCGTCGTACCGCCCGAGTTCGACGAGGGCGTCGATACGGCTGCACAGGGCGCGCTCGTTGTAGGGATTCTGCTTCAGGGCGCGGTCGGCGTACGCCAGCGCGCCGGGGAAGTCGTGCCGCGCCGCGGCGAGGGCGGCGCGGCCGGCGAGGGCCGGGTCGTTGCCGGGCCGCAGTTCCAGGGACCGCTTCAGCGCGCGCTCGGCCTGGGGGTACCGCGACGGGTCCCCGTTCGTACGGGCCTGCTCGACATAGGCGACACCGAGCGTGGCCCAGCTGCCGAAGTCCCTCGGCTGGGCGCGGAGGTGCTTCTGCAGCGACGCGATCCCCGCGTCGAGGTCACCACCGGCCAGCACACCGGGCGACAACGCGCCCGCCGCGGCCACGGCATCGACCCCGGCACCGGCCCGGCCGTCCCCCGCGCCGCCGAAGGCCAGGGCCCCACCGGTCAGCGCCATGGCCAGCAGCGCGGCGCACCCGCCCAGATGAGCGGCCCGCCACCGCCGCCCACCGGCGGCGGCCCGCCGCACGGCGACGACGCGCGGTCCGGCTCCGGAGCCGTGCCCAGCGCGAGGGCCGGGGCTGCCGTCGGTGCGCGGCTCGCCTTCGGCACCCAGGCCCGCGCCGGTCCTGTCTCCGGTGACGGCCGGGGGCGCGGCATCGGGACGGGGCCGCCAGGCCACAAGAGCCTCGCCACTCGCTACGCCCGCGCCCGGCACGCCGCCCGGCCTGGAGTCCCGCGTACCGCCGGGCGCGGCGCCCGGCCCGGGGGCCCGCTCGTCGGTGGGGGTGGTGTCCGGGGTGGTGTCCGCTTCCTCGGCGGGAGTGGTGTCCCGGGCCGGGTCCGGTTCGTCGGCTCGGGTGGCGTCGGTGCTGCTGTCCGGGGTGGCGCCCGGTTCGTTCGCGGGAGTGGGCTTCGGGCCGGTGCCCCGCTCGTCGGCCGACGCGGTGGCCGGCCCGGCTGCCTGTTCATCGTCGACCGGGCCGACGTCCCGCCCGGCTTCCGGTTGCCGGCTCGAGCGTGGACCTCGCTCCGTTCGCGCTCCAACGGCCCCGCGGCCACCGTCTCGCCCCGCCTCCGCACCGGTGCCGGACGTCGGGCCACCTCGCTCACGTCCCGCAGACCTCTCCGTTTCGGTCTCCTGGTCCGGGCGTCGGCGGTCGTCGCCGCGCCTCCTCGGGGCGCTGTCCGTCGTACGCGGAGGCATGGATCTCCTCAGTCGGCTGTGCGGGTGCGGTACTGGAGTGGGCGGCGCGGCCCGTGCCGTGGGGGACGGGGTAACGGACCGCGCCGGTCGGTGGGAGCGGAGCGGGTCAGTACGCCCGGTTCCGCATGCGGCGCCACCACATCAGGGCCGCGCCGATCAGGACGATGCCGCCCGCTCCGGCTCCGGCGGACGCGGCGATCAGGCGCATGTCGTCCGAGCCGCCCTGCGCGCCCGCCGGCTGCAGCGCGTCGCCCAGCTGGCTGCGGACGTCGTTGCCGCCGCTCACGCCCTTGGCGAGCGGGCCGCGCGAACCCTCGGTCGGGTTGGCCAGGTACGGGAAGGACTTGCCGAACTTCTTGTCGTTCTCGTTGACCGCGTCACCGAGGTCGTTCTTGGCGCCGAGCAGCTCACCCTCGACGACCTGGAGCGACGCGTCGATCACGTCGTCGGTCAGCCGCCGCCCGTTCGGGAAGCCCGCGGTGTCACCGTCCAGGACACCCAGCCGCTTGGGCTTGGCGGCCGGCTTGATGGACGTGTTGAGCCGCAGCTGCTCCGACGGCGTCACGTGCGGCGGCTGGTTGAGGTCCTTGACGCCCTTGAGGAACACGTCGACCAGATCGTTGCGCGGCTCGGCCGGGGCCGGGATCTTGTAGATCGCCTCGATGAGCTTCGGCAGCTCCGGGTTGGTGACGTTCTCCAGGAACTGGGCGTCGTCCCGCGGCGTGGACGCGTTGAACTTGTCCTTGTCCTTCAGCGGGTTGACGACCTCGTTGACCAGCGGGTTGCCCAGACGCGAGACCTGCGTGAAGTAGCCCTTGGCGTTCTTGCGCTGCGTCGTCGACCAGATGCCGACGACCGGCTGCTCGTGCGACTCGGTGATGAAGCTGTTGGGGACCTGGAGGGCGATCGAGTTGACGTTGTAGCCCTTCAGGGTGTCGTTGCCGACCTCGGAGAGGTTCCCCCCGTACAGCAGGTCGAAGACGCGCAGGTCGAGGAAGAACGGGTCGTCGGCCTGCCCCGCGAACGTCTGGGCACCCCCGGCGAGCTTGTGGACAGCCTGCTTGCGCAGGGTGTTGTAGTCCGGCATCGACGCCTTGCCGACGTTCGAGGGCGCCACCGGGACGTCGTCGGCGACCTTGGTCTTCGACACCGCCTTCAGGTCGCGCAGCTTGATCAGCTCGAGGTCGTAGGTCTGCGTGATGTTGAGGTCGGGGTCGTCGAGGCTCTCGACCGGGCCCGTGTTGTAGAGGAACGTCTTGTCGTTCTTCGTGTGGGTCTTGAACGTGTACCGGAACAGCAGGTCTTCCTTCGCGTCACCGTTGCTGTCGATGCGCAGGTCGTACTGGGCGTCCTCGGCGAACGTGAAGAAGTTGGGGCCGCCGGCCGGTTCCTCGAAGGGGATCCAGTTCGCGATGATGGTCGTCGTGTCCGGCTTGTCCGGGCTGACGAACGCGTACACGTCCGTGTTGTCGAACTGCGGGGTGCCCGAGATGAGCGGGGCCTCCCGGTGGCTGGAGGCGGAGGCCTCCTCAGGTGCCAACGCGGCCACACCGGCGGCCGTGAGCCCGCCGGCGGCCAGCGCGCCACATATCGCGGTCGCGATGCTCCTGCGTCCCGCACCGGTCCTGGGGTTAGGTGTCATGCCGTCCGTCCTCCGTGCCAACTTGCCTGACACACGCCATTCGGAGCGGTCGGCAGAGTGGATTGGTCGAATCTCAAACGTTCTTACGGACCATCTGAAAAGTTGTTTCATCGTCGGAGACCCGCGTTTTCCGCGCGCTGATCCGTAACCCCATCCGGAGGTGTGTGCGTTGCGAATGCCTCGTGTGAGGGGACAGGCTCGGTGTGGCCTGGGAGAGGGGGACCGAGTGGAGGCGGACGAGCTGCTGCCGCTCGTGGCCGAGGGGAACCAGAAGGCCTTCGAGGACTTGTACGGGCTGGTGTCCGGACCGGTGTTCGGGCTCGTACGGCGTGTGGTGCGCGACCCCGCCCAGTCGGAGGAGGTGGCGCAGGAGGTGCTCCTCGAACTGTGGCGGTCGGCCGCCAAGTTCGACCCGGGCCGGGGCAGCGCGATGTCGTGGATCCTCACCCTCGCCCACCGCCGCGCCGTCGACCGGGTGCGCAGCGCCCGCGCGGCCGGCGAGCGCGAGCAGCGCGAGGCGCTCCGGGCGAACCAGCCGGCCTTCGACATGGTCACCGAGGAGGTCGAGGCCGGCCTGGAACGCGAGTGGGTGCGCCGCTGCCTGGACCGGCTCACGGTCCTGCAGCGCCAGTCGGTCACCCTCGCCTACTACGAGGGCTACACGTACCGTGAGGTGGCCGAGCAGCTCTCCCTGCCGCTGGGCACCGTCAAGACACGGATGCGGGACGGCCTGACCCGGATGCGCGAGTGCCTGGGAGGGGTGGCATGAGCCTCCTGCGCCGCGAGGACCCGCACTCGCTCGCCGCCCCCTACGCGCTCGACGCCCTGGAACCCGCGGAGCGAATCCGCTTCGAGAGGCACATGAAGGACTGCGACCGCTGTACCGCCGAGGTGCGCGCCCTGTCCGAGGACGCCGTCCGGCTCGCCTGGTCCACGGCCGCCCCGGCCCCGGCCGCGATGCGCGACCGGGTCATGGCCGCCGTACGGACGACGCCGCAGGACCCGGCACCGCAGGACGCGGCACGCGGACCGGTACGCGCGCGTGCGACCCAGCTGCCGCCGCACGTGTGGGGCGCGCAACCGCCGCCGCGGCAGCGGATACGGCGCCGGTTCCCGCTGTTCGCGCCCTTCGCCACGGCCACCGCCGCCGCGGCCCTCGTCGTCGCCTCGCTGTTCGCCGTGCAGGCGAACCAGGCCCGGGACGAACTGACCGCCGAGCGGGACCGGTCACGTGAGATCGCCCACGTTCTGTCGGCCCCGGACGCCCGTGCGAGCAACGGCCGGGACGGACGGGGGCGCACGATCGGAGTGATCGCTTCCGCGACGGAGGGGAGCGCGGTGGTCACCCTCGGCGGATACAACGCCCCGCCGGGCGGCCGAGTGCACCAGCTGTGGCTGATGCGCCCGGGCGCGCAACCGCGCTCACTGGGGCTCTTCCAGGGCGACACGCCGCTGGTCGCCACCGGTCTCGGCACCTCGGCCACGTCACTGGCAGTAACCGTTGAGCCCGCCGGGGGGTCCCCGCAGCCGACCTCCCAGCCCATCGTCCAACTCGCCCTGAAATCTGTCGGATTCGGAGAGTGATCGGAGATACATCGTCAACCCCCTTACGGGGAAGGTGAATCCTGTGACCGCGATACACGTGTGCCCGGACGGGACGATAGGGTTAACCTGCCCGGGCCGGGTGGACTCGTACGGGTGGGGAGTGACATGGAACAGATAACAGTGCGCAGCAGGGCCAGGGTCCCTGCGATCACGTGCGGTAGCGGCGCGACCAGTTCGCGTCTCGACCGCCACCTCTCGGTGCTGGCGGGACCCGCCGTCCCGCAGCGGGAGACGGTCGAGGCGACATCGCTGATGCGCGAACTGACCGCGCGCCGGCCGCACGACCGCAGTGGCAGGGGTGCGCGCGTGCGCCGCGTCTCGCTCTTCGCGCCGCTGCGCCGACTGCGCCGTTCGTTGTTCGGCGGCAGGTAGGGGCCCGCGCTCGGGCGGTCGCACCGTCCTGGTGCGGCGCCGCGCACTCGTCGTCCGTCATCCCCGCGGTACGCAGCGGCGCCAGGAGTGTTCCCGAGCGCGGTACGCCCCCTGTCGGTGCCTCTCCCCGCCCGGCAGTGACCGGGGGCGACGTCCGCGGCAGCGGACGCCCGTTCAGCGCTCGCCGTGTGCGTACTGACGCACGGCCAGCGGCACGAACACCCCGAGCAGCACGGCGCACCACACGACAGACCCCGCGACGGGGTGGGCCACCGGCCAGGCCGCCCCGTCGGGCACCGGCGCGTTGCCGAACAGGTCCCGCAGGGCCGTCGCCACCGCGCTGATCGGATTCCACTCGGCGACCGTCCGCAGCCAGCCCGGCAGTCCGTCGGCCGGGATGTACGCGCTGGACAGCAGCGGCAGCAGGAACGTCGCCCCGCCCAGTTGGCCGGCCGCCTCCTCGTTGCGGGTGAGCAGGCCGAGGTAGATCCCGGCCCAGGTGCAGGCGAAGCGGAACAGCATCAGCAGCGCGAGCGCCCCCACCGCTTCGAGCGCGCTCCCCTCGACCCGCCAGCCCACCGCGAGGCCCACCAGCAGGAACGGCACCGTCCCGACAGCGGTGGCCACCAGGTCCGCGGCGGCCTGCCCCAGCGGTACGGCCGCCCGGCTCATCGGTAGCGTGCGGAAGCGGTTCGTCACGCCCCGGTGCGTGTCCTGGGCCGCCTGGAACATGCCTGCCATGATCCCGCCCGAGGCGGTCGCCACCAGCAGGCCCGGCACGAGGAACGACCGGTACGCCTCGCCCGGTACCGCCAGCGCGCTGCCGAAGACGTAGCCGAAGAACAGCAGCATGCTGATCGGCATGGTCTGGGTGAGGATCAGCAGGCCCGGGTTGTTCCGCAGCCGCAGCAGCTGGCGGCCCAGCATCGCGGTCCCGTGGTACGCCAGCATGCTCATGCGGCACGCTCCTTCTCGTCGGTCGTCCCGGTCGCCCCGGTCGTCTCGGGCGGCGTGGTCTCCGTCAGGCGCAGGAACACGTCGTCGAGGGTCGGCGGACGCAGGCTCACGTCGAGCAGCGGCACGCCCGCCGTGTCCAGGGCACGCACCAGCAGCGGGATCGTGAGCGTCGGGTCCTTGCTGACCGCGCCGACGGCGTTGCGCTCGTGGTCGAACGACGGCTGCGCGCCCGTCAGCCGGTCGAGCACGGCCGCCGCCCTCGCAAGGGTGTCCGTGTCCGGCACGACGACCTCGGCGTGCGCCCCGACCAGCGACTTGAGCTGCGCCGGAGACCCGGTGTGGGTGACCCGGCCCCGGTCCACCAGGGCGATGTCGTCGGCCAGTTGGTCGGCCTCCTCCAGGTACTGCGTGGTGAGCAGCACCGTCGTGCCCTCGGCGGTCAGACCGCGCACCACGTCCCATATGAGCGTGCGGCTGACCGGGTCGAGGCCGGTCGTCGGCTCGTCCAGGAACAGCACGTCGGGGCGGCGGACCAGGCTCGCCGCGAGGTCCAGGCGGCGGCGCATGCCGCCGGACCAGGTGGACGCGGGGCGGTCGGCGGCCTCGGTCAGACCGAAGCGGTCGAGGAGCTCCGCGGTCCGTCCGGCCGGGCCGCGCACCCGGTGCAGCCGGCCGAACAGCCGGAGGTTCTGGCGTCCGGTGAGGTCCTCGTCGATCGAGGTGCCCTGCCCGGTGACGCTGATCCTCTCGCGTACGGCGGCGGCCTCGCGGACGAGGTCGTGCCCCGCGACCCGGGCCGAGCCGGCGTCCGGCCGCAGCAGCGTGGTCAGCAGCCGTACCGCCGTGGTCTTGCCCGCCCCGTTCGGCCCGAGGATCCCGCAGACCGACCCCTCGGGGACCGCCAGGTCGAGCCCGCGCAGGGCACGGACCTCCCCGAAGCGCTTCTCCAGACCTTCACTAAGTACAGCGTACGTAGAAGTCATGGCACGACCATAGCGCACTACGTACGCTGTACGTAACTAGGATGGTGGCCGAGGTGATGATCGATGGCAGGCCGAGCGGCCGTACCCGAGGTGATCTGGGCGCGCCCCGAGCGCACCGGCCGTGGGCCGAAACCGGCGTTCACCCGCGCCGACATCGCGGCGGCGGCCGTGCGGATCGCGGACGCGCAGGGGCTGGACGGGGTCACCATGCGGCACGTCGCCGCGGAGCTGGGCTGCGGCACGATGTCGCTGTACAACTACGTCCCCCGCAAGGAGGACCTGTACGAGCTGATGATCGACGCCGTCGGCGCCGAGCACGAGATGTTCGAGCCCACGGGCGACTGGCGCGCGGACATGCTCCGCAACGCCGAGGAGACGCGCGCCATCATGCACCGCCACACCTGGGTGCCGCGCCTGATGCCGGGGGTGTTCGGCTTCAGCCCCAACACCCTGCGCTATCTGGAGCACTGCCTGGCCTGCCTCGAACCGCTCGACGTGCCGGCCGGCACGAAGACGGAGCTGATCGCGCTGCTCAACGGAGTGGTGACGACGTACACGGGCAACGAGATCGCGACCGCCGAACGCGCCCGCGCGATGCCGTGGTCGGCGGAGGAGGAGAACGCGGTCCGCATGGCCTACCTGGGCAGCCAGATCGCCACCGGCGCGTATCCCCGGATGACCGCGGCCTTCACGGAGCAGAGCGGCCCCGTCGACCTGGAGGCGGTGTTCCGGCGCGCCCTCGAACGGATCCTGGACGCCTTCGACCCCGATCTGCGCTAGAGCAGCGCCAGTTGACCCTCCGGGCCCTCCTCGGGACCCTCCAGTACCGACGCGGGGCGGCGGGCCGTGCCCGGCACCGGGAGGACGCCCGCCGTGCGCAGGTCCGCGGCCGTGACCGGGTCGGCGATGTCCGGCTCTTCCAAGGGGCGCAGTTCCGCGAGGAGCGCGAGGACGGTGATCAGCTCCAGCAGCTCCGATGTCCAGGCCTGGGGCCAGGTGGCGGGACGGATCGCCGCCAGTGTGCCCGGCTCGGGGGCGGCGACGCGGGTCGCGAACCACTCCTGCAGGACGCGCACCCCGCCCACCTCGAAGTCCCAGGCCTCCGGCGGCACCGGGGAGATACGGCCCTCGTCCAGGAACAGCGCCTCCTCGTCCCGGTCGTAGCGCAGCGCCACCGGCCGGGAGGGCAGCGGGGCACGGACGTAGGGCCGGCGGCCGCCGGGGAGCTTCGGGCGATCGCCGTCGCGGCGCATCAGCCACAGCAGCCGGTGACCCAGTTCGAGGCCCCGTTCCCACGCCCCGGCGTCGCCGGTGAGGGGAACCGTGAGGTCCGGGCGGGCCGTCGCCGTGATCCACGCCAGTACGTCCAGCGGCGTCGGGGTGCTGCCCAGGCGGGCGCCGAGGTGCTCCAGCAGCCCGGGCGCCAGGTTCGGTTCCCGACCGCCCGGGCGCCGGAACAGCGGACGGACGCGGCCGGGGCGGAGCAGCGGCAGCAGTGAGGTGACCAGGAGGCCTTCGGGCGCCTCCACCACGAATGCCTGCCGCCCGTCCGCCACTCGCCACAGCTCCGGGCGGGGTGCGTCGATCAGCCGTTGGTCGGGGATCAGCCACTGCTCGTCGAAGGGCGCGTACAGCACACGCACCGGCTCCGGGCAGGGGCCCGAGGCGCGGACCAGTTTCTCCGTGCCGCTGCCGTTCTGACCGGGCAACTGGCCGACCGCCGTGGTCAGACCGCGTGAACGGCTCGGCTCGAACAGGGCCTCACGGTCGGGCCCCTCGGCCTTCACCAAGGCTTCCCAGCGGGCCTTCAGGGACGCCGGATCGGGGCCCGCCGGCCACCCGCGGCCGAGCCGCGGCGGTGCGACGGACCACGGCATGAGATCCGCCAGCGGCGGAGCGTCGTCGTGCGTCACGCTGGGCATCGTACGGTGTGGCTCCGGCCCGCGGGTCAGGTGGCTTCGAGCGTCACCGTGAAGGAGAAGCGGTCCCCCCGGTACTGGATGACGGCCACGTCCAGGGGCCTGCCCCCGGCGTCGTAGGTGATGCCCGTGTAGTGCAGGATCGGGCTGAGCAGCGGCACCTGGAGCAGCTTCGCCGTCTCCGGGTCGGCCAGCCGCGCCTCCACGGTGTCCGTGATCCGGCCGATGTCCGCCCCGACCACGTCCCGCAGCACTTTCGTCATGGGCCACCGGACGAGGTCGCCGAGGTCGATCCTCGCGGCCAGTTCGGGACGGACGTAGTTGCGGGCGTGATTCGTCGGCTCCCCGGTCCGCTCGTCGCCGCGCAGCCGGTGGTACGTCGCCACCTCGGGCACATCCGGGAAGAACTCGGCGAGTTCGCCGGGTACCGGGGCGCAGCCGTGGTCCAGCAGTTCCGTCGTCATGCCGGACTGCTGTGCCACGATCGCGTCCACCGAGCCCAGCAGGCGGACCGGGGAGCCCCGCCGCGCATGCGGCTCGATGAAGGTGCCGCGGCGCCGGTGGCGCGTGATCAGCCCCTCCTCCTCCAGCTCCTTCAGCGCCTGCCGCATGGTCAGCACGCTCACGCCGTAGTGCCCGGCCAGCTGCTCCTCGGTGGGCAGGCGCAGCGGGTCCTGGGGCGAGCGGCCGAGGATCGAGGCGCGCAGCGACTGCGACACCTGATACCAGAGCGGCAGCTTGCGGTTCAGGACGATCGAGTCCGGGGCGAAGGAGGTCACGGGTCATCCGTACCGGTTGGGAAATGATCAGTGCAAGGGGTTGAAGTGCCGCTCCAGGCCCCGCCAGACGTCGTCGTAGCGCGGTTGCAGGTTCTCCGCCCCGGCGGCGTGCGGCGTCAGGGTCAGGGGCCAGCGGGTCTCGAACATGAACGCCAGGCCGTCGTCGAGCTTCTGCGGCTTCAGTTCGGCGGAGCTCGCACGGTCGAAGGTCTCCCGGTCGGGGCCGTGCGCCGACATCATGTTGTGCAGCGAGCCGCCGCCCGGGAGGAACCCTTCCGCTTTCGCGTCGTACGCGCCTTCGATCAGCCCCATGTACTCGCTCATCACGTTCCGGTGGAAGTACGGCGGCCGGAAGGTGTCCTCGCCCACCAGCCAGCGCGGCGCGAACACCACGAAGTCCACGCCCGCCAGTCCCGGGGTGTCCGACGGGGACGTCAGCACCGTGAAGATCGACGGGTCCGGGTGGTCGTAGGTGATGGTGCCGAGGGCGTTGAACCGGCGCAGGTCGTAGACGTACGGCACATGGTTGCCGTGCCAGGCGACGACATCGAGCGGGGAGTGGTCGTAGGTGGCCGTCCAGAGGTTGCCGCAGAACTTGTTCACCACCTCCACCGGGCCCTCGACGTCCTCGTAGGCGGCGACCGGGGCGCAGAAGTCCCGGGCGTTGGCGAGTCCGTTCGCGCCGATCGGACCCAGGTCCGGCAGGCGGAAGGGGGCGCCGTAGTTCTCGCACACATAGCCGCGGGCCGACTCGTCGAGGAGCTCCACACGGAAGCGGACCCCACGCGGGACGAGTGCGACATGGCCCGGCTCCGCGTGGAGCAGACCGAACTCGGTGCGCAGCAGCAGCCCGCCGCGCTCCGGGACGATCAGCAGCTCGCCGTCGGCGTCGCTGAACACCCGGTCCATCGAGGCGTTGGCGGTGTACAGATGCACGGCGACGCCGGTGCGCTGGGTCGCGTCGCCGTTGCCGCCCAGGGTCCACAGGCCGGCCAGCCAGTCGGTTCCGGGGGCCGGGTCGGGAAGGGGGCTCCAGCGAAGGCGGTTGGGGTCGGGCACGGCCTGGGTGAAGGGAGCGGTGGCGACCGTGCCGTTGGGGATCCGGGTGAACGCCGGGTGCGCGGCCGAGGGGCGGATCCGGTACAGCCACGAGCGGCGGTTGTGCGCCCGGGGCTCGGTGAACGCCGTGCCGCTCAGCTGTTCCGCGTACAGCCCGAGCGGGGCCCGCTGGGGCGAGTTGCGGCCCACGGGCAGCGCGCCCGGGACGGCCTCGGAGCTGTGCTCGTTGCCGAAGCCGGAGAGATAGGTCAGCCCTTCGGCGGTCTTCCGCGCTCCGTCGCGCTCGAACGCGCTCGCGCGGGTGATACCCCCATCGCCCATGATCGCTGCTCCCTTGCGGTCCGATTCCTATGCGACACCGTAGGATTGCGATTTCCGCGACGCAAGGGGGACGCGCGCTCCGGGGCTCATCCTCTCGACGGAGGACCGGGAACCCGACTTCAGGACGATCCGCCGAACCGGACGAGCGTTCTACGCTCCCGGCATGTCATGGACGCGGGGATTTCACGCCGCGCTCGCGGTCTGTGTCCTCCTGGCCGGATCCGCGGGCTGCGGCTCCGGGGGCACCGGGGAGGACGCGGTGTCGCCCACGCCGGTGGGCGGACTGCCGGAGGGCCGCGGCACGGACGGGCGCGCCTACCGTGAGGTGGAGCAGGAGAGCGCCCCCGGCGTCGGCATCGAGGTCCAGCCGGACACCGGCGGCGGCTGGGAGGTACGGCTGACCGTGCGGAGGTTCCGCTTCTCGCCGGCCGGGGCGGCGGGCCGCGCGGTGGCCGGACGCGGTCTCGCGCACCTCTACGTCGACGGCCGTCTCGTCGCCCGGCTCCGCACGCCCGAGTACCGTCTCGCGGGCCGACTGGTGCCGCGCGGCACCCACCACGTCACGGCCCGCCTCCACGCCGACGACGGGACGGTGTGGGCGGTGGACGGCGCACCCGTGGAGAACACGGCCGACATCACCGCGTCCGCGCCCGGGCCGGGCCCGGCGTCGGGCGCGGACGTCCGGCGCCAGTCGCCGCCGCAGGCCACGGACGCGCGGCGGCGGGCCGGGGGGCGAGGTTCACCGGACCGCGCCGGAAAGGCATCATGAAGCCCGTGCCCCAAGCGACATCGCTCCGTCGTGCGCCCGTGCAGCGGCGCAGTGCCGAACGCCTGACCAGGATCCTCGACGCCTGCGCCGACCTCCTCGACGAGGTCGGCTACGACGCGCTGAGCACCCGCGCCGTCGCCCAACGGGCCGGAGTCCCCATCGGCTCGGTCTACCGCTTCTTCGGCAACAAGCGGCAGATGGCCGACGCCCTGGCCCAGCGCAACCTCGAGCGGTACTCCGCACGCGTCACCCGGCGCCTGGCCGATGCCGGGGCGGGGGACTGGCGGGTGGCCATGGACGTCGTGCTCGACGAGTACCTGGAGATGAAGCGCTCCGCCCCGGGCTTCTCCCTCGTCGACTTCGGCAACCAGATCCCGGTCGGGTCCCGCACCGAACCCAATCACCTGGTCGCCGACCGCCTCACCGGCCTCCTCTCCGGCTATCTCGGTCGCGAGCCCGACGAGGAGCTGCGCCGTGTCTTCCTCGTCGCCGTCGAGACCGCCGACACCCTGGTGCACCTGGCGTTCCGGGTCGCGCCGGACGGGGACCGCAAGGTCATCGAGGAGATGCGGCAGATGCTGCGGGCCTATCTGGGGCGGGTGCTCGACTGAGGGCCTGCGGCCCGGGCCGGCGACTTCCCGGCCCTCAGGGGCTCCCGCGCGGTGCATACCGGTCGGTATGCTCTCCGCGTCCGCGCGTCTGCCGCAGCCGCCGCCCCCGGGAGGACCCGTGTCCCGCACCGCCCTGCGTATCTGTCCCCTGTGCGAGGCCACCTGCGGCCTCACGCTCACCATCGAGGGGACACGCGTCACCCACGCCCGCGGTGACCGCGACGACGTGTTCAGCCAGGGGTTCATCTGCCCCAAGGGCGCTTCCTTCGGAGCCGTCGACTCCGACCCCGACCGGCTGCGCACCCCGCTCGTGCGCCGGGACGGCGAACTGCGCGAGGCCACCTGGGAGGAAGCCTTCGACGCGGTCGCCGCCGGCATCCGGCCCGTCGTGGAGCGGTACGGCCCGCACTCCGTCGGGGTCGTCCTCGGCAACCCCAACGTGCACACCATGGCCGGCGGTCTCTACCCGCCGGTGCTGCTCGCCGGGCTCGGCACCCGCAGTGTCTTCACCGCCTCCACCGTCGACCAGATGCCCAAGCACGTCTCCAGCGGACTGCTCTACGGCGACGCGAACGCCATCCCCGTGCCCGACCTCGACCGCACCGACCATCTGCTCCTCATCGGCGCCAACCCCCTGGAGTCCAACGGCAGCCTGTGCACCGCCCCCGACTTCCCGGGCAAGCTGAAGGCCCTCAAGGCCAGGGGCGGCACACTCGTCGTCATCGACCCGCGGCGCACCCGCACCGCGAAGCTCGCCGACCGGCACATCGCCGTGCGGCCCGGCACCGACGCGCTGCTGCTGGCGGCGATGGCACGCACACTCTTCGACGAGGGCCTCGTCGAGCCGTCCCCCCACGCGCAGGGCGCCGACGAACTCTCCGACGCCCTGCGGGAGTTCACCCCCGAAGCCGTCGCCGGGGCCTGTGACGTCGAGGCCGGCCTCATCCGCACCCTCGCCCGTGACCTCGCCGCCGCCCCCACCGCCGCCGTATACGGCCGCATCGGCAGCTGCACCGTCCCGCACGGCACCCTGGCCAGCTGGCTCGTCGACGTCCTGAACATCCTCACCGGCAACCTCGACCGGCCCGGCGGCGCGCTCTTCCCGCAGGCCGCCACCGACCGGACCCCGCGCCCCGCCGGACCCGGCCGCGGATTCGCCCTCGGCCGCTGGCACTCCCGGGTGAGCCGGCACCCGGAGGCCAAGGGCGAGCTGCCCCTCTCCGCCCTGGCCGAGGAGATCGACACCGCGACCGAGGAGGGCGAGCCGGTGCGCGCGCTCCTCGCCATCGCCGCCAACCCGGTGCTGTCCGCACCCGACGGCGACCGGCTCGACAAGGCGCTCGACTCGCTCGACTTCATGGTCAGCGTCGACCCGTACCTCAACGAGACCTCGCGCCACGCCGACGTGGTCCTGCCCCCGCCCCCGCCGTCGCAGAGCCCCCACCACGACTTCGCCTTCAACACCCTCGCCGTACGCAACCAGGTCCGCTACACCCGCCCCGCGGTCCCGCTGGAACCCGGCCGCATGGCCGAGACGGAGATCCTGGCCCGGCTGATCCTCGCCGTGACGGGCATGCACGGTGCCGATCCCGCCGCCGTCGACCAGATGGTCATCGACCAGACGCTCGGCAAGGCGGTCAAGGAGGAACACTCGCCCGTGCGCGGCCGCGACCCGCGCGAGCTCGCCGCACAGCTCACCGGCGACAACGGCCCCGAGCGACGGCTCGACATGATGCTGCGCCTCGGCCCCTACGGTGACGGCTTCGGCGTACGGCCGGACGGGCTGAACCTGCGGAAGCTGCTGGCGCACCCGCACGGCATCGACCTCGGGCCGCTGCGGCCCCGGCTGCCGGGACCGCTGAAGACCAGGAGCGGCAAGGTGGAGCTGCTGCCCGGGCCGATCGCGGCCGACCTGCCCCGACTGCGCGCCGCCCTCACCGAACGCCCCGCGGGACTGGTCCTGGTCGGCCGCCGTCACCTGCGCTCCAACAACAGCTGGATGCACAATGTGCCCGCCCTCACCGGCGGCTCCAACCGCTGCACCCTGCACATCCACCCCGAGGACGCCGAACGGCTCGGCGTGCGGGACGGGGAGCCGGTCCGGGTCAAGGGTGCCGGGGGAGAGGTGACCGCACCGGCAGAGGTCACCGACGCGATCCGGCGCGGTGTCGTGAGCCTGCCGCACGGCTGGGGCCACGACCGTCCCGGAACCCGCCTCAGCCACGCCGCCACGGACCCCGGCGTCAACGTCAACCAGCTCCTCGACGGCCGGATGCTCGATCCGCTGTCGGGCAACGCGGTCCTCAACGGCGTGCCCGTCGAATGCGCCCCCGCGGCCGAAAAGCTCATGCCCCTGACCTGAGCAAAGCTGTGACCAGCAGTTTTGCGCTTATTGCTCGCACGTCAACGTCTTGTTAACGCTGCTTGACGGGACCTAACGTCTCGGGAACCGCCGGCCCTGGTGGGATGTTCAAGGGCGAACGTTAGGTATCCACTCATGTTGACCATCCTCGGCTTCGCCATGATCGCGACCTTCCTGGTCCTGATCATGATGAAGAAGATGTCGCCGATCGCGGCGCTCGTGCTGATTCCCGCGCTGTTCTGCGTGTTCGTCGGTAAGGGCGCCAACCTCGGCGACTACGTCCTCGACGGCGTGACCGACCTCGCCCCCACCGCGGCGATGCTCATGTTCGCGATCGTCTACTTCGGTGTCATGATCGACGTCGGTCTCTTCGACCCGATCGTCCGAGGCATCCTCAAATTCTGCAAAGCCGACCCGATGCGCATCGTCGTGGGCACCGCCCTGCTCGCGTCCATCGTCTCGCTGGACGGCGACGGCTCCACCACCTTCATGATCACCGTCTCGGCGATGTACCCGCTGTACAAGCGCCTGAAGATGAGCCTGGTCGTGATGACCGGTGTCGCCGCCATGGCCAACGGCGTGATGAACACGCTCCCGTGGGGCGGCCCGACCGCCCGCGCCGCGACCGCGCTCAAGCTCGACGCCAGCGAGATCTTCGTCCCGATGATCCCGGCGCTCCTGGTCGGACTGGCCTTCGTGTTCGTCCTGTCCTACGTGCTCGGCGTGCGTGAGCGCCGGCGGCTGGGCGTGCTGACGCTGGACGACGTGCTGGAGGAGGAGAAGGAGACCGAGACGGTTCTGGTGGGAGCCGGCGGCGGCTCCGGCGACGGCAAGGTCGACATGCGCAAGGGCGCCACGGGCGCCGCGGGCTCCGGAACGGACACCCCCGAGGACGACGCCCGGGACGAGGGCGGCTTCCAGGGTCTCGACCCGAACCGGCCCACCCTGCGCCCCAAGCTCTACTGGTTCAACGCGCTGCTCACGGTCACGCTGCTCACCGCCATGATCATGGAGTGGCTGCCGATCCCGGTGCTGTTCCTGATCGGTGCCGCGCTCGCCCTCACGGTGAACTTCCCGCGCATCCCCGACCAGAAGGCCCGCCTGGCCGCCCACGCCGACAACGTCCTGAACGTCGCCGGCATGGTCTTCGCCGCCGCCGTCTTCACCGGCGTCCTCCAGGGCACCGGCATGGTCGACAACATGGCCAAGTGGATGGTGGACGTCATCCCCGCGGGCATGGGCCCGCACATGGCGATGGTCACCGGTGTGCTGAGCCTGCCCCTGACGTACTTCATGTCGAACGACGGCTTCTACTTCGGCGTCCTCCCCGTCCTCGCCGAGGCGGGCGCGGCGCACGGTGTCTCCCCGGTGGAGATGGCCCGCGCCTCGCTGGTCGGCCAGCCGCTGCACATGTCCAGCCCGCTCGTCCCCGCCGTCTACGTCCTGGTCGGCATGGCCAAGGTGGAGTTCGGCGACCACACGAAGTTCGTGGTGAAGTGGGCCGCCCTCACATGCCTCGTCATCCTCGGGGCAGGCATGCTGTTCGGCATCATCTGACCGTTCGACCGTTCTCGTGGAGGACATTGTGAGGCCCGGTGGGAACCGCGGCTGGCTGCTCCGCCTCGTCATCGCCTTCAGCTTCGCGCAGGCGGCGGTGTCCATGGCCCGGCCCGCCGTCTCCTACCGGGCCCTCGCGCTGGGCGCGGACGAGCGTGCGGTCGGTGTGATCGCCGGTGTGTACGCGCTGCTGCCGTTGTTCGCCGCCGTCCCCCTCGGTCGTCGTACCGACCACGGCCGCTGCGCGCCCCTGCTGCCCGTCGGCGTGATCCTGATATCCGGCGGCTGCGCGCTGAGCGGCGTAGCGGACTCCCTGTGGGCGATGGCCCTGTGGAGCGGGGTGATGGGGCTCGGCCATCTCTGCTTCGTCATCGGTTCCCAGTCCCTCGTCGCCCGCCAGTCGGAGCCGCACGATCAGGACCGCAACTTCGGCCACTTCACCATCGGGGCCGCGCTCGGCCAGCTGATCGGCCCGATCGCCGCCGGCGCGCTGATCGGCGGCCAGGACATGACGGGCACCAGCGCGCTCGCGCTGGTCGTCGCGGGCGCGGTCGCGGCGGTCGCGCTCACCTCGCTGTGGCGCATCGAGCACCGGAGCACGGCAGCCACCTCCCGGGCGGGCAAGGGCGACCGCGTTCCGGTCCGGGGCATCCTGCGCACCCGGGGCGTGCCGGCCGGCATCCTCATCAGCCTCGCCGTGCTGTCCGCGACCGACATCCTCACCGCCTACCTTCCGGTGGTCGGTGAGCACCGGGGTATCGCGCCGTCCGTGATCGGCGTCCTGCTCAGCCTGCGCGCGGCGGCCACCATCGCCTGCCGCCTGGTCCTGACGCCCCTGCTGCGGCTGCTCGGCCGGACCGTGCTGCTCACGGTGACCTGTCTGCTGGCCGCCCTGCTGTGCGCGGGCATCGCCCTGCCGGTGCCGGTGTGGGCACTCGGCCTGCTGCTGACGCTGCTCGGCTTCTGCCTCGGCGTCGGGCAGCCGCTGTCGATGACGACGGTCGTCCAGGCCGCTCCCGACGACGCCCGTTCCACGGCCCTGGCCCTGCGCCTGACCGGCAACCGGCTCGGCCAGGTCGCCGCGCCGGCCGCTGCGGGGCTCATCGCCGGGGTCGCGGGTGTGGCGGCGCCGTTCGTGATGCTGGGGGTGCTGTTGCTGCTGTCGTCCGGGGTGGCGGTGCGGTCGAGGGGAAAGCCGGATGAGGCGCGTACCCAGGAGGCCGAGGGGGCCGAGGGGGCCGAGGCCGGTGAGGCGAACGGGGGGCACGCCGAACCCCGCCCGGACGGAAGCGCGTTGGGCCGGAAGAGCGACAGCTGACGCGTCGAGGGCGCTGCTCCGGCGTTTCCGGACGGTAGGTGACACATAGTCAGGTGACGAGATGTTTGTATGACAATCATCTGACTTGGAGAGCCATGTCCATGCCCCTCGTACCCCTGGTGCGCCGCGCCGGCACCCGCACGGCCGTTCTCGCTGCCCTGACCCTCACAGGGACCACCCTGAGCGCGGTGCCCGCCGCCGCCGCTCCCGGGGACAACGGGGACGTCATGATCCACGCCCGCGACACGCCCGCCGCCAGCCGCAGCAACGATTCGAGAGTCTGCGACTTCTACCTCGCAGCGTTCGACTTCCAGGCGGGCGAGACGGTCAACTGGACCGTCCAGACCCTGTCGGAGGTGCCGGCCGAGAGCGGCTCCGTCACCCTCGACGGGACCGGCGCGGGCCGCAGTCGGCTCATCGACCTTCCCGACGGGCAGTACAAACTGACCTGGCTCACCGACCGGGCCAACGGAGCCGGCAAGTTCAAGCTGTTCCAGGTCGACTGCCCGGATCCCGGGCCCACGCCGACGGCCATCACTCCGAGCGGCCCCGCGCCGGCGGGCGGTGGCGGCATCGCCCGCGCCGAAGCACTTACTCCGGTCACCGGCGCCGCCGCCGTGGGGCTGGCCGCCGTCGCCGGGGCGGTCTGGTTCCGGCTCCGCCGCCGCTCCGATGGCGCGGCGTAGGCCGCGTTCCGCGTACCGCGCCGCTGTGGTGGGGCGTGGCGTGAGGCTGGTCTCGGGTCCGGCGCCGGCTCGGTGGTTCGGCGCGGAGCCGGCTACGGGGACGGCTCGGTGACCGGGCGTGGAGCCGGTCATGGGACGGGGGCCGGCTCGGTGGCGCGGCGCGGGGCGGCGTCCGGTTCCGGCGGCGTGCCGTCGGTCCGGCGTGGCGGTGGGGCGGGTCCCGCCGCGGTTCCGGCACGGCGTGGCGGCGCGGGAGCCGCTGCTGATCCGGGGAGCCGACGCGGGAGGGGGTCACGCTCCGGTGCTGCCGCCGTGGTGCGGCAGGGGCCGGACCGGGTAAGCGCCGGTGCCCCGGTGGTGCGGCGCGTCGCCGGAGCCCGCGTCCCCGGCGTTCCGGGGGTGCGACGTGGAGCCGGGTCCGGGACGGATACCGCTGCCGGGGTGCGACGTGGGGCCGGGTCCGGGACGGTTCCCGCTGCCGGGGTGCGACGTGGGGCCGGGTCCGGGACGGTTCCCGCTGCCGGGGTGCGACGTGGGGCCGGGGCCGGGCGCGTCACCGCTTCGAAGGCGCGGCGTCGGCGGTTCCGCCGGCCCTGGTACCGGACGCGGGCCTACCGGCTGACGCGGACGATCGTGGTGGCCGGGTCGTTGCTGGCGGCCGTGGTCTGCTGGGACAGGGGCGGCGAACCCGGCAGGGCGGCCACGGCACTGCCGCCGAGTCCCGCCGCGGGTGCCGCTGCCCTTCCGGGAGGCTCGACCGGCGCCCCCGCCCGGCCGAGCCCCTCCCACGCGACCGGCCCCCACACGGGCACGCCCACGGCGCCCACGTCCCGTACGGCCGCGACCACCGCCCGTGGCCCCGAGACCCCCGGGTCCCGGCCCTCCAAGCCTCCGCCGGTCGCCGGCCCCGAGGCGAACGACGCCGCCGCCCCCACCGCACGGTCGCCCCGCCCGCTGCCCCCCTCCCGGGCCACCCGTCTGCTCATCCCCCACCTCAGTCTCGACGCCCCGGTCGAAGACCTCGGCCTCGACCGCGACCACCGGCTCACCGCACCCCCGGAGAACGAACCCGAGCTGGTCGGCTGGTACCGGCACGGCGCCCCGCCCGGCGGGCAGGGCACCGCCGTGGCCGTCGGGCATCTCGACACCGACCGCGGTCCCGCCGTGTTCGCGGGGCTGACCGAGCTGGAACCCGGCAGCATCGTCCAGGTCCGCCGCGCCGACGCGCGGACCGCCGTCTACACCGTCGACAGGATCAAGAAGTACGAGAAGGCGAACTTCCCGAGCCAGGAGGTGTACGGCGCCCGAGACCGCCCCGAGCTGCGCCTGATCACCTGCACCGGCACCTACGACCGCAGGAAGGGCTACTCCGGGAACCTCGTGGTCTTCGCCCATCTCACCGGCACCCAGTGAGGAGCCACACACCTCGGCGGGGCCCGCACCGTGCTGTGATGGCCGGGATCCGTTCGAGTCACCGGGGCGTCTGGCGTCAGAAAACTATCGTCGCTAGTTTATGTGCCGGACGACGACGCCCCGCCCCGGAGGAAGCGCGATGAAGGCACACGACGGCATGTACATAGGGGGCGTCTGGCGCCCCGCCGCCGGCCAGGATGTGATCGAGGTCGTGAACCCGGCCGACGAGCAGGTCATCGGCACGGTCCCGGCGGGCACCGCCGAGGACGTCGACAACGCCGTACGGGCAGCCCGCGCCGCCCTCCCGGCCTGGGCCGCGACCCCGCCGGCCGAGCGAGCCGCCCGCCTCTCCGCCCTCCGGGACGTCCTCGTGGCCCGCGCGGACGAGATCGCCGAGACGGTCACCGCCGAGCTCGGCTCACCGCTGAAGTTCTCGCAGGCCGTCCACGCCGCCGTGCCGATCGCGGTCGCCGGTTCCTACGCCGACCTGGCGGCGACGTACGCCTTCGAGGAGAAGACCGGCAACTCGGTCGTGCACCACGAGCCGGTCGGCGTGGTGGCCGCGATCACGCCCTGGAACTACCCGCTGCACCAGATCGTCGCCAAGGTCGCCCCGGCCCTCGCGGCGGGCTGCACGATCGTCGTGAAGCCCGCCGAGGACACCCCGCTGGTGGCCCGCCTCTTCGCCGACGCGGTGCACGAGGCCGGGGTCCCGGCGGGTGTCTTCAACCTGGTCACCGGCCTCGGCCCGGTCGCCGGGCAGGCCCTCGCCGAGCACGGGGACGTCGACCTGGTCTCCTTCACCGGCTCCACGGCGGTCGGCCGGCGGATCGCCGCGATCGCCGCCGGGGCCGTCAAGAAGGTGGCCCTCGAACTCGGCGGCAAGTCCGCCAACGTCATCCTGCCGACCGCGGACCTGGCCAAGGCCGTGGGCGTCGGCGTCGCCAACGTCATGTCCAACTCCGGGCAGACGTGCAGCGCCTGGACCCGGATGCTGGTCCACCGCGACCAGTACGACGAGGCCGTCGAACTCGCCGCCACCGCCGCCGCCAAGTACGGCGACCGCATCGGCCCGGTCGTCAACGCGAAGCAGCAGGCCCGGGTGCGCGGCTACATCGAGAAGGGCGTCGCCGAAGGCGCGCGTCTGGTCGCCGGCGGCCCCGAGGCACCGCGCGAGACGGGCTACTTCGTCAGCCCGACCGTGTTCGCCGATGTCACCCCGGACATGACCATCGCGCAGGAGGAGATCTTCGGCCCGGTCCTGTCGATCCTCCGCTACGAGGACGAGGAGGACGCCCTGCGGATCGCCAACGGCACCGTCTACGGACTGTCCGGAGCCGTGTGGGCCGGTGACGAGGCCGAGGCGGTGGCCTTCGCCCGCCGCATGGACACCGGCCAGGTCGACATCAACGGCGGCCGCTTCAACCCGCTCGCCCCCTTCGGCGGCTACAAGCAGTCCGGTGTGGGCCGCGAGCTGGGCGCGCACGGCCTGGCCGAGTACCTCCAGACCAAGTCCCTCCAGTTCTAGTCCCAGGGGAGTTCCTTCCGTCATGGCTGTCCGCGCCGCCGTCCTGCCCGCCGTCGGCTCCCCGCTGGAGATCACCGGCATCGACCTGCCCGACCCCGGACCCGGCCAGGTGCGCGTCCGGCTCGCCGCCGCCGGGGTCTGCCACTCCGACCTGTCCCTGTCCAACGGCACCATGCGCGTGCCCGTCCCCGCCGTCCTCGGCCATGAGGGCGCCGGCACGGTCGTCGCCGTCGGCGAGGGCGTCACCCGTGTCGCGCCCGGCGACGGGGTCGTCCTCAACTGGGCCCCGTCCTGCGGGGCCTGCCACGCCTGCTCGCTCGGCGAGGTGTGGCTGTGCGCCAACGCCCTGAACGGCGCCGCGGACGTCTACGCCCGTACCACCGAGGGCACCGACCTCCACCCCGGCCTGAACGTCGCCGCGTTCGCCGAGGAGACCGTGGTCAAGGCGTCCTGCGTCCAGCCCGTCCCCGACGGCGTCCCGCTCACCGACGCGGCCCTCCTCGGCTGCGCCGTCCTCACCGGCTACGGCGCCGTCCACCACTCGGCCCGGGTCCGGCAGGGCGAGACGGTCGCGGTGTTCGGTGTCGGGGGAGTGGGGCTCGCGGCCGTCCAGGCGGCCCGGATCGCGGGCGCCTCGAAGATCATCGCGGTGGACGTGTCCGCCGAGAAGGAGGAACTGGCCCGGACGGCCGGCGCCACCGACTACCTCGTCGCGTCCGACACCACCGCCCGCGAGATCCGCGGCCTCACCGGCAAGCAGGGCGTCGACGTGGCCGTGGAGTGCGCCGGGCGCGCGGTCACCATCCGTACGGCCTGGGACTCCACCCGCCGCGGCGGCCGCACCACGGTCGTCGGCATCGGCGGCAAGGACCAGCAGGTCACCTTCAACGCCCTGGAGATCTTCCACTGGGGCCGCACCCTCTCCGGCTGCGTCTACGGCGACTCCGACCCCGCGCGGGACCTCCCCGTGCTGGCCGGCCACATCCGGGACGGCCGCCTCGACCTGGGCGCCCTGGTGACGGAACGGATCTCCCTGGACGGCATCCCGGCGGCCTTCGAGAACATGCTGGCGGGCAGGGGCGGCCGCGCACTGGTCGTCTTCTGACCGACCCGCCCGCACCCCGGCCTCCGTGCGGTGAGGCCGGGGCCTCAGGCATGCCCGGACCCACATGTGTGCCACGTACAGGCAAAAACTCCTGGTGTCCGACCCGTTGACGCCCATACCGTCCGGTCAGTACGTTCCCGGAACCCGAGCCACCCCCCGCTTCCGTCCCCGCACCCACCGGAGCGTGCACCGCATGGACACGGCACCTTCCGCTCAGCCCGTCACCACCACGCCCGCCGTCGGCAACCGCCGCCGGGTCGCCACCGCGGCAGCGCTCGCCTCGGCCGTCGAGTGGTACGACTACTTCGTCTTCGGCATCGCCGCCGCCCTCGTCCTCGGCGACCTCTACTTCCCCGCCGGGAGTCCCACCGCCGGCGTCATGGCCTCGTTCGCCACCTTCGCCGTCGGATTCCTCGCCCGGCCGCTCGGCGGCATCGTCGCCGGCCACCTCGGCGACAAGCGCGGCCGCAAGCCGATGCTGGTCCTCGCGCTCACTCTCATGGGCGTCGCCACGACTGGTATCGGCCTGCTCCCGACCTACGACACCATCGGCGTCGCCGCCCCGATCCTGCTCGTCCTGCTCCGCGTCGCCCAGGGCGTCGCCGTCGGCGCCCAGTGGGGCGGTGCGATGCTCCTGGCCACCGAGTACGCCCCGGAGGGCAAGCGCGGCGTCTACGGCAGCGTCGTCCAGCTCGGCGTCCCCATCGGCGTGGTCACCGCCAACACCGTCTTCCTGCTGGCCGGCGCGTTCACCACCGACTCGGCCTTCGCGGCCTGGGGCTGGCGGGTGCCGTTCCTGGTCGGTCTGCTGGTGCTCGGCCTCGCCTGGTACATCCACACCCGCGTCGAGGAGACCCCGGCGTTCCGGGAGGCCGAGCGCGCGCTCGCGGAGAGGGAACAGTCCGAGAAGAGCTCGCCGTTGCGCACGATCCTGCGCGGCCACCTCGGCACGGTGCTCCTCGCGGGCGGCTCCTTCGCCGTGAACACCGCGACCTTCTACATCCTCATCACCGGCGTCCTCGACTACACGACCCGGGAACTGGACATGAAGAAGGGCCCGGTGCTCATGGTCTCGCTCTGCGTCAGCCTCACCCAGCTGGTGCTGATCCCGGCCGCCGCCGCGCTCTCCGACCGCATCGGCCGCATCCGGATCTACGGGCTCGGCGCGATCGGCATCGCCCTGTGGGCCGTACCGCTCTTCCTGCTGATCGACACCGGCTCGCTGCTGTGGCTCGCGGTCGGAACGTTCGTCGCCAGCTGCTTCCTGAGCATCATGTACGGCCCCCAGGCCGCTCTGTTCGCCGAGCTGTTCACGCCCGAGATGCGCTACACCGGAGCCTCCCTCGGGTACCAGATCGCGGCCGTCGCCGGCGGCGGACTCGCACCCTTCGTCATGGTGCTGCTGCTGGAGGCGACGGGCACCTCGATGGCCGTCTCCGGCTACATCATCGCGCTCTCGGTGATCGCGCTGGTGTCCATCAAGGTCCTCGCCGGCCGGGCGCGTGCGGCGGAGCCGGAGCCCGCGCCCGGGGCGAAGGCGGAGGCCGAGTCAGCGGGCTGAGTCCCGGGCCGCCCGCTCGGGCCGGGGTTCCGGTGCCGCTCCCGGAGCCCCGGCCCGAGCCGCCGCCCGCGCCCGCGACCGGGACACCGCCACGCCCGCCAGGCACAGCACCCCGCCGGCCAGGGTGAGCGGCCCCGGCACCTCGCCGAGGAACAGCCAGGACATCAGGACCACCAGCGCGGGCACCGCGTACGTCGTCGCGCCCATCCGGCTCGCGGTCGTCCGGGACAGGGCGTAGGCCCACGTCGTGAAGGCGAGAGCGGTCGGGAAGACGCCCAGGTACACCATGTTGAGCGTCGCGGAGGCCGGCGCGTCGGCGGCCTCCCGGACGAGCTGCCCGGCGAACGGCAGACACGCCACGGCGCCGACCAGGCAGCCGAGCGTCGTCACCTGAAGGGGACTCGCCGCCCCCAGCGCGGGCTTCTGCGCCACGACACCACCGGCGTACGCGACCGCCGCCAGCAGGCAGAGCACCACTCCCAGCACCGAGGAGCCGCCCTCTTCGGACATCGAGAGCCCCACGGTCACCGCACCCGCGAACGACACCGCCATCCCCGCCAGCAGCCGCGGCGGCATGGGGTCACCGAGCAGCCGGTTCCCGAGCAGCGCGATCAGGATCGGCCCGGTGTTCACGACCAGGGCGGCCGTACCCGCGTCGACCTGCTGCTCGCCCCAGTTGAGGGCGACCATGTAGAAGCCGAACCACAGCAGGCCCGATATGGCGATGCCGCGCCAGGCCGTGCGCGGTGGCCGCCCCTCCCGTCGCAGGAGGCAGATCACCCCCAGCGTCAGAGCCCCGGCCAGCAGCCGCCCGAGCGCCAGCGCGCCCGGCGAGTACGCGTCACCCGCGCTGCGGATCGAGACGAAGGCGGACGCCCACAGCACGACGGTGACCGCGGCCGCACCGGCGGCCGACAGCTCCGCCCGGCGGGCGGGACGGGACAGGGAGGGGTTCATCATGCTCCAGAGGCTAGGTGGGGAGAGGAAGGGGACCTGGCGGATTTCGGACGGGGCGCGGGGGTGTGCAGATCGCCGGGCGCGGCTCGCGCGGCGGGGCCGGATGGGGTGTCGGAGTCGCCGGGGCGGTGCGGCTCTCGCGCTTGGGTTCGGGCGGTGGTGCGCCGTGGAGGGGCGCGCGTCGGCGTCCGGGCGAGGTGCGGGTGCGGGGGCGCGCCGCGGGCTCCCGGGATCAGCGCAGTGCCGCCGGCTCCACCCCGAGCAGGTCGAACAGGGCCTGTTCACCGGCCGCCGTCACCTTCACGGCCCGTTCCGAGCCGACGCGCACGCACCAGCCGGTGTCCAGGGCGTGTCTGCACAGCGCCGCGCCCGCGACGCCCGCGAGATGGGGACGGCGTTCGGTCCAGTCGAGGCAGGCGCGGGTCAGCGGGCGGCGGCTCCTGCGGTCGAGGCCGATCCCGGCGGACTCGAACCACGTCAGCCCCGCGTCGGTGAGCGCGAACCCGGTCTCCTGCTGCAGCAGCCCGCGCGCCGTCAGCGCGTCGGTGACCGTGATGCCGAGCCGCCCCGCGAGGTGGTCGTAACAGGTGCGGCCCCGGGCCATCGCCGAACCGGCGCTCGCCTCGCGCAGACTCCGCGGCCGTACCGCCGTGCCCGGCGCCACCTGTGCGGTGAGGTCCTCCACCAGTTGCGCGACATGCGCGCCGGCCAGCCGCACGTACCGGTGCCGGCCCTGCCGCTCCTCGGTGAGCAACCCGCCCGCGACGAGCCGGCCCAGGTGCTCGCTCAGCGTCGAGGCGGCGACACCCGCGTGCCGCGCCAGCTCGCTCGCCGTCCACGCGCGCCCGTCGAGCAGGGCCAGCAGACAGGCCGCCCGGGTCTCGTCCGCGAACAGTGCCGCGAGCCGTGCCAGGCCGGTGGCCGTCGGGTCCCTCGTCGTCATGCCCCCAGCATGGGACACGGACGCTTCGGCCGCCGCCGAAGTGTCCCGCCGCAGCCCCCTAAACCGCCCGCCGCACCTGCTCGTACTGCCGGGCCAGCCCGTCCAGCAAGGCGGTCAGACCCGTCTCGAAGGCCCGCTCGTCGATCTTCTCCTGCTGCTCGGCGAGGAGATGGGCCTGCTGGAGATGGGGATAGGCGGAGGGATCGTAGGCGCTCGCGTCGTTCACGAAGCCCCCGGCGAAGGAGCCGAGCGCGGAGCCCATGACGAAGTACCGCATCAGCGCGCCGATGGACGTCGCCTGCGCCGGTGGCCAGCCCGCCTCGACCATCGCGCCGTAGACCGCGTCCGCGAGCCGAAGCCCCGCCGGGCGGCGGCCGGGGCCGCGGGCCAGGACGGGGACGATGTTCGGGTGGTCCCGCAGCGCGGCCCGGTAGGAGACGGCCCAGTCGTGCAGCGCGGTCCGCCAGTCCCGGCCGTCCTGGAACATCGTGAGGTCCACCTGGCCGCTCACCGAGTCGGCGACCGCCTCCAGGATCTCGTCCTTGGTGCGGAAGTGGTTGTACAGCGAGGGCCCGCTGACCCCCAGTTCGGCGGCGAGCCGGCGCGTGGAGACGGCCGTGAGGCCCTCCGCGTCCACGAGCGCCCGAGCCGTCTCGACGATCCGGTCGGTGCTGAGCAAGGGCTTGCGCGGTCGGGCCATGGCGCACATAGTAGGGCTGCCGACAGAAACTAGCAGTGCTAATTTAAAGGGCCGTTCTCAAGTGGGGTGCGCGTGGTGAACCTGGAGCTCAGCGAGGAGCAGACCGCCGTACGGCAGCTCGCCCGGGACTTCGTGGCGCGCGAGATCACCCCGAACGCCGTCGCCTGGGACCGGGCCGAGGAGGTCGACCGGTCGATCGTGAAGAAGCTCGGCGAGGTCGGCTTCCTGGGTCTGACGATCGACGAGCGGTACGGCGGTTCCGGCGGCGACCATCTCGCGTACTGCCTGGTCACCGAGGAGCTGGGCCGGGGCGACTCGTCCGTTCGCGGGATCGTCTCCGTCTCCCTGGGGCTGGTGGCCAAGACCGTCGCCGGGTGGGGGAGCGAGGAGCAGCGGCGGCGGTGGCTGCCGGGGCTGACCTCCGGTGAGCTCGTCGGCTGCTTCGGGCTGACCGAGCCGGGCACGGGCTCGGACGCCGGCAACCTCGCGACACGAGCGGTGCGGGACGGCGGCGACTACGTCATCAACGGCACCAAGATGTTCATCACCAACGGCACCTGGGCCGACGTCGTCCTGCTCTTCGCCCGCTCCACGGACGCGCCGGGCCACAAGGGCGTCTCCGCCTTCCTCGTCCCCACCGGCACACCAGGCCTGTCCCGTCGGACCATCCACGGCAAGCTCGGGCTGCGCGGCCAGGCCACCGCCGAGCTGGTTCTGCAGGACGTGCGCGTGCCGCGCTCCGCGCTGCTGGGGGAGGAGGGCAGGGGGTTCTCCGTCGCCATGTCGGCTCTGGCCAAGGGGCGGATGTCGGTCGCCGCGGGCTGTGTCGGCATAGCCCAGGCCGCCCTGGACGCGGCCGTGCGGTACGCGGGGGAGCGGGAGCAGTTCGGGAAGGCCATCGCCCGGCACCAGCTGGTCCAGGAGCTGATCAGCGACATCGCCGTGGACGTCGACGCCGCCCGGCTGCTGACCTGGCGGGTCGCCGACCTGATCGACCGGGGGCAGCCGTTCGCCGTCGAGTCGTCGAAGGCCAAGCTGTTCGCCTCGGAGGCGGCGGTCCGCGCCGCCAACAACGCGCTCCAGGTCTTCGGCGGTTACGGCTACATCGACGAGTACCCGGTGGGCAAACTGCTGCGGGACGCCCGTGTGATGACCCTGTACGAGGGCACCAGCCAGATCCAGAAGCTGGTCATCGGGCGGGCCCTGACGGGGGTTTCGGCGTTCTGAGTACCTTCTGAGTACGCCGGCGGATGTGGCGCGGGCCACCTTGGCCGAAGCTCGCTCCCATGAGTGAGACACCGGGCAAGCAGCAGAACACGGCAGCCTTCTACGGCCAGGCCGTCGCCTCCTTCGCCGTCGCCATGGCGGCCACCGCGATCGGCATCTACCAGCTGAGCGCCGACGCCTGGGTGCGGGGTTTCCTCGCCATCGCCGTGCTGTACCTGGTCACCTCTTCCTTCACCCTGGCCAAGGTGATCCGCGACCGGCAGGAGGGGGCGGCGAGGCCCTCGTACGCACCCTTCGAGAAGCACTGAACGGCCTGCTCGTACCCCCCGGCAGCAAACACCCCGAAACTCTTCCGGCCGCGCCTCCTCGATTCACGCCGTCGGCCGCCGCGGTGCTGATGGTGCGGCTGGTGCCCACGAGTGGCCGGGGCGTGGCCGACCGGACAGGATGGGAGGGGTGGACAGCAGGGCCCCAGCAGGCCGCCCGACCCTCCGGCTCTCCGGCGCCAATGAGTGAGGAAGCGAAGGAAGGCGGGCCATGGAAGACGGTGCGGTGGACCGATCCGAAGGCTTCGGCGAGCGGCTGCTCGGCCTGCTGCTGGACCGGGCGCAGCTGATGCCGCCGCAGCTGATCGCCCCGCTGATCGCGGAGGAAGTGGCCACGATCGGCGGGCGTGATGTCTCCATCCTGCTTCAGGACTACGCGCAGGAAGTGCTGGTGGCGCTGCCGGGGAGGAAGCTGCGCGTCAGCCAGGCCCAGCCGATTGCGGACTCCTGCGCCGGCCGGGCCTTCGCGCGCGTGGAGGTTGTCGAGGTAAAGCAGGCTGACGGCATCCGGATGTACTTGCCGCTGCTGGACGGCAGCGACAAGGTGGGGGTGATGGCCCTCACCCTGGATGCCGTCGGCGACGACGACCGGCGGCTGCTGCGCAGGCTCGCGACCCTGGTCGCCGACTTGCTGGTCACCAAGGACGCCTACACCGACCAGTTCTTCCTGGCCCGCCGCCGGGAGCCGATGAGCGTGCCCGCCGAGATCCAGTGGAGCCTGCTGCCGCCGCTGTCGATGTCCGTCCCGCAGGTCGCTGTCGCCGGCATGCTGGAACCCGCCTACCGGGTCGCCGGCGACAGCTTCGACTACGCGCTCAACGACAGCATCCTGCACGCGACCGTGATCGACGCCATGGGCCACGGCCTGGACGCCGCCACGGCGGCGACCATCGCGATCGGCGCCTACCGCCATGCCCGGCGCGCGTTCATCAGCCTGCCCGAGAAGTATGCGTTCATGGACAACGCCATCTCCCAGCAGTTCGGACCCGACCACTTCGTCACGGCACAGCTGATGCACATCAACATCGCCACCGGCGAGCTGGAGCTGGTCAACGCGGGTCACCCCGCCCCTTTGCTGATCCGCGACGGCCAGGTCGTGCAGCAGCTGGAGAGCGCGACGACCCTGCCCATCGGCCTCGGCGGTGAACTGCCGCCGATCAAAGAGCACACGCTCCAGCAAGGCGACCGGGTCCTGTGCTACACCGACGGCATCATCGAGGAGCGCGTCGAGGGTGGGGAGCCGTTCGGTGAGGAACGACTCATTGCTTGCGTCAACCGCCTCGGCAAGGAGCCGTCACAAGGGGTGCGAGCAGATCTGCGCCGCCTCTCCCACACGCTGAAGAAGCAGCGGGGCGGGCGCACCAGTGACGACGCCACCCTTTTCATGATCGAGTGGCACGGGGGCTCCGCCGACCACCTTGCCGAACTCGACTGAGGACCCTCTCTTCCGTCACAGCCTCACAACGACGCCGCCTCGAACTCGATGTCCCGCTGGACGAGTGGTGAAGGTCATCCAAGCAGCTCTATGGCATGCCCCCTTCAGGAGCAGGTACTGAGCGGCCATGCTAAGCGCCCGCTCACCCTCGGCGGTATGGTGGTGCCCTGCCAGTGGAGAGGGGCTAGTGATGAGTACGGCGGAGGAGACGGCCGGCGGCGATGCGCAGGCGTGGGGCGAGGTCACGCCCGACGCGGCGCGGCGACTGCTGATCGCCGCGGTGGAGGCCTTCGCCGAGCGCGGCTACCACGCCACGACGACCCGGGACATCGCCGGCCGCGCCGGGATGAGTCCGGCCGCGCTCTACATCCACTACAAGACCAAGGAAGAGCTGCTGCACCGCATCAGCAGGATCGGGCACCAGAAGGCCGTCGAGATCCTGCGGACGGCGTCCCGGCGGGAGGGCACAGCCCGTGAGCGCCTGGCCGACGCGGTCAGCTCCTTCGTCCGCTGGCACGCCGGCGGACGCACCACCGCGCGGGTGGTGCAGTACGAACTGGACTCACTCGGGCCGGACGCCCGCGCCGAGATCCTGGCGCTGCGCCGGCAGTGCGACGACGAGGTGCGGGGGATCATCGAGGACGGCGTGGCGGCCGGTGAGTTCGACGTGCTGGACGTGAAGGGCACGACCCTGGCCGTTCTCTCGCTCTGCATCGATGTGGCCCGCTGGTTCAACGTCGACGGGCCGTGGACGCCGGACGAGGTCGGCGCGCTCTACGCCGACCTCGTGCTGCGGATGGTGGGGGAGAAGCAGCCCTCTCCCGGCGGTCAGAGGTAGTAGCGGGCGACGGACTCGGCGACGCACACGGGCTTGTCGCCGCCCTCGCGTTCCACGGTGAAGGCCACCGTGACCTGGACGCCGCCGGTCACGTCCTCGACGCCGGTGATGGCGGCGGTGGCGCGCAGCCTCGACCCGACCGGGACGGGGGCGGGGAAACGCACCTTGTTGGTGCCGTAGTTGACGCCCATCTTCACGCCTTCGACGGCGATCAGCTGCGGTCCGAAGAGGGGCAGCAGCGACAGGGTCAGGTAGCCGTGCGCGATGGTGGTGCCGAAGGGGCCCGCGGCCGCCTTCTCCGGGTCGACGTGGATCCACTGGTGGTCGCCGGTGGCCTCGGCGAAGAGGTCGATCCGCTTCTGGTCGACGTCGAGCCAGTCGGTGTACCCCAGTTGCTCGCCCACCGCCGACTTCAGTTCGTCGACGGATGTGAAGATCCTCGGCTCTGCCATGACCGGCCTCTCGCGTCAGAAGGTCTGCGTGCTCGTGCTTCTCTAAGCGACTGCTTAGCATGGTCGGCTGCGGGGGCCCTGTCAACGGTCGAGGGTAGGGTTCGGGGAGTGCCCCAGATTCCAGAGAAGATCCATGAGCTCACGGTCGGCCAGCTGGCGGCGCGCAGCGGGGCCGCCGTCTCGGCGCTGCACTTCTACGAGTCCAAGGGACTGATCAGCAGCCGTCGCACCTCGGGAAACCAGCGACGTTACTCGCGTGACGCGCTGCGCCGGGTCGCTTTCATCCGGGCCGCGCAACGGGTCGGCATTCCGCTGGCGACGATCCGTGAGGCGCTGGCGGCACTTCCCGAGGGGCGGACGCCGACGCGGGAGGACTGGGCGCACCTGTCCGAGGTCTGGCGCTCGGAGCTGGACGAACGCATCAAGCAGCTGAACCGCCTTCGCGACCACCTCACCGACTGTATCGGCTGTGGGTGCCTGTCCCTCGAGGCGTGTGTCCTCTCCAATCCGGACGACGTCTTCGGTGAACGCCTCGCGGGGTCGCGGCTGATGGTCGAGGGGCGGCGGGCGTAGCGCCTACGCGGTGGGTGGTGGGTCGGGGCCGTGCCGGGGGGTGTCCGTCCTCGGAACGGCGCGATGGAGTCGGATGACGAGTGACTGTCCGTTGACGCGCCAACCGCTGCGGGCGGACACCCCCCGACACGTCCCCTTCCGTGCGTACGCGGCTGCGGGCGCGTCGTGGCCGCCCCAGCTGCGGGCAGTCGTGCCGCTGGGGCGGCACGGGTGGGCGCAGCGGCACCCCGCGACGCCGGGTTGCGCAACGCCCCGCCCCCCGCACCAACGCCGGGTACCTGGAACCGGGCGCCGACCGCCGCCGCTGCGGGCAGTCGTGCCGCTGGGGCGGCGCGGGTGGGCGCAGCGGCACCCCGCGACGCTGGACTGCGCAACGCCGCGGCCCCCGCACCAACGCCCCGCACCTCACAACGCGGCGCGCGCGTACTCCGTCAACCCCGCCGCCACCAGCTCCGCGTTGGACCGGGCCGGCCTCCCATCCGGCAGCGCCAGCACATCCTCCACCCCGACCCGCGTGGCCAACCCCAACCGCCCCGCAAGCCGCAGCACCGGCCACGCGCCCCCGTCCTCCCCGTGCAGCAACACGGGACGCCCATGAGCCGCGCCCAGTTCGGAAAGCAGCGCCTCGGCGGAGTCCACGGCGGTGTCCGGGGCCGTGTCCGTCACCTCGGCCAGCACGCGCAATACCCTCGGACCCAGCGGCGACGCGGCGAACCGCTCCGCTCCGTCCGTCCCCGACCAGACGCCGGCCTCCACGCCCACCCCCAGTTCGAGAAGCGCGGCGGCCACCTCCTCCGCACCCTGCTCATGCCAGTTGACCGACGCGTGGTCGGGAAGAACGGGCAGGGAGGCCCAACTCCGCACACGGCCCAGCCGCCCGGCGGGGTCCGGTTCCGCCCACGCCCCGGTCGTCACGCCGACCGGCACCGACTTGGGCACCCGAGTCCGAATCGCCTCCAGCGTCACCGCGAGCACCCTCGGCGACAAAGTGTCCCGCCCGCACGGCGTCTTGGGATGGACATGGATGTCCGTGGCCCCGGCCGCGACGGCGTCGGCGGCCGACCCGGCCATCGTCTCGGGCGTCAGCGGCACCACCGCGCCGTCCGCGGCGCCCCGCCCCCCGTTCAGACACACCTGCACCATGCCCCGATGATGCCAGTCAGCACTGACCGTCGGCTCCCGCCGCGACAGTGGGGGTGCGGCATCCCCGGCGCACCCCCCGCGCACTCGCCATCGTCAAGCCGACACCAGCATCCTCGCTCGCCTGGCATCGGCCAGGGCCCCGGGCGTGAGCACCGGACGCGGTACCAGGATCCCGCAGTCCGAGCAGACCGGACCCGCCGAGGGCTCATGGTCCAGGCCGTACTTCCAAGCGAGCCGATCCCCGCCGCACACCGGGCAGGCCGAGCCCGGCTCGCGCTCCAGCGCGGCGATCAGCCGGCGCAGTACCTCGGCCAGCGGTTCCCGGGGATGGACCGCCGGATCGTCGCACCACGCCACGCCGAAGCCGCCCCAGGTCAGCCGGTGCCAGTCGTCCACGCTGCCCGGCCGGCGCAGTCCGTCGTGCTTCTCCTTCTTGCGGCGCTCGGCGAACTCGACCTCGTAGGCCAGCCAGACCGCCCGCGCCTCCTCCAGTTCGTCCAGTGCGGCCACGAGCCGCGCCGGATCGGGGGACCGGTCCTCGGGACCGAACCCTGCCCGGGAGCACAAATGGTCCCAGGTCGCCCTGTGCCCGTAAGGCGCGAACCTCTCAAGGCACTTGCGCAGCGAATAGCGCCGCAAGGCCAGATCGCACCGCGGATCGCGAACCTGTCTCGCCAGACTCCGGAAACCGGCCATCGTCCTGCACCTCCGTCACACCTGCACCTGTAATCCGGTCATTTCGGCGTCGTCGTACGGACGTCGCCGAATAGACGTATCGACAAGCGAATCGGCTCCATCCGATTTCAAATGGCCTCCATAAGCCTCCGTCGAGGCTCGCGAGTCGACTGCCGTGGCCCGTGTGTCTGTTGTGCTGACTCCAGAAGTTGACGCTTGTTCACCTTCAAACTCGGGGATACCGGCGGTAACATCCCGGCCACCCCAGTCGCGAGGAGCCCCCCACATGAGAACTCCCGGCGAAATCCCCGGGTTCCTGAAGACCGCCTCGGTATGCGCCCTGATCGCGGGTCTTTTGTCGCCGATTGCCCCGGCTGCCGCTTCGGAAACAGAGACCGCGCAAACATCAGCCGCGGTGAACGACTACTGCGGCAACCAGTGTTCCGACATCCTCCCGCCCGGTCAGAACGGCAACGCCACCCTCGCCCAGATCCTCCTGAACCAGGCCTTCGGCACCCAGCCCGAGCACGCCGAGGACCAGCTCGGGCCCTACGCCGCCCTCGCCAAGGGGCACACCGGCCTCACCAACGACACGATCAACACCTTCTTCAACGACGCGTCGTTCGGGGTGCCCGCCGACCAGGTCGCCTCCACCCTCAAGCCCGCCGGGCGCGGTGACGTGACGATCGTCCGGGACAAGAAGACCGGTGTGCCGCACATCACCGGTACCAC
The DNA here is from genome assembly GCF_014651075.1 of Streptomyces djakartensis. Lineage (GTDB taxonomy): Bacteria > Actinomycetota > Actinomycetes > Streptomycetales > Streptomycetaceae > Streptomyces > Streptomyces djakartensis. The sequence goes on from NZ_BMWE01000003.1 coordinate 115,674, forward strand.
CAGGTACGGCACGGAGTTCGGCGCCGGCTACGCGGCCGCCCAGGACCGGCTGTGGCTCATGGACGTCTTCCGGCACGTCGGGCGCGGCCGGCTGACCTCATTCGCCGGCGGCGCACCCTCCAACCAGGGCCTGGAACAGCAGTTCTGGCGGCACGCCCCGTACACCGAGGCCGATCTGCAGGCACAGATCGACAACGCCGTCGCCGCCAACGGTGAGCGCGGCCAGCAGGCACTGGCCGACGCCAAGGCCTATCTCGACGGCATCAACGCCTACATCGACGCCTCGGACAGCGGCCGGTACTTCCCCGGCGAGTACGTCCTCACCGGGCACAAGGACTCCGTCACCAACGCCGGGACGATCGAGCACTTCAAGATCACCGACATGGTCGCGCTGGGCTCCGTCATCGGCGCCCTGTTCGGCTCCGGCGGGGGCGGCGAGGTCAACAACGCGCTCTCGCTGCTCGCCGCACAGGAGAAGTACGGCGTGGCGGAGGGCACCAAGGTGTGGGAGTCCTTCCGGATGCGCAACGACCCGGAGGCCGTCCTCACCGTCCACGACGGCAGCTTCCCGTACGGGGCCAGGCCGGACGCCCCGCAGGGCGCCGCCCTGCCCGACGCCGGGACCGTGAAGCCCGAGCCGCTCGTCCACGACCGCACCGGCAGCGCCGCCACGTCCGACGCCAGGGGTGCGTCCGGGGAGGCGGCCAGGGCGGCCGTGTCGTCCGCCAAGCGCGGCATGTCCAACGCCCTCGTGGTCAGCGGCGAGCACACGGCCAGCGGCCGTCCCGTCGCCGTGTTCGGCCCGCAGACCGGCTATTTCGCCCCTCAGTTGCTGCTGCTCCAGGAGCTCCAGGGCCCGGGCATCAGCGCCCGTGGCGCCTCCTTCGCCGGACTGAGCATGTACGTGGAACTCGGCCGCGGCCAGGACTACGCGTGGAGCGCCACGACCTCCGGGCAGGACATCATCGACACCTACGCCGTCGAACTCTGCCAGGACGACTACCACTACCTGTACCGCGGCACCTGCACGCCGATGGAGAAGATCGAGCAGAAGAACGCCTGGAAGCCGACGACCGCCGACGGGACCGCGGCCGGCTCGTACACGATGCGCGCCTGGCGCACGAAGTACGGCCCCGTCGAGTACCGCGCGACGGTCGGCGGCAAGAAGGTCGCCTACACCACCCTGCGCTCCTCCTTCATGCACGAGGCCGACTCCATCATCGGCTTCCAGATGCTGAACGACCCCGGCTACGTCAAGGGTCCGGAGTCCTTCCAGAAGGCGGTGCAGCACATCAACTACACCTTCAACTGGTTCTACGCCGACTCCCGGCACACCGCGTACTACAACAGCGGCGACAACCCGGTGCGCGCGAGCGGCGTCGACGCGGAGTTCCCGGTGTGGGCGCGGCCGGCGTACGAGTGGCGGACCTGGGACCCGGCGACCAACACGGCCGACTACACGCCGCCCTCCGCCCACCCCCACTCCATCGACCAGGACTACTACGTCTCCTGGAACAACAAGCAGGCCAAGGACTACGCGGCCGCGCCCTGGGGCAACGGCTCCGTGCACCGCGGCAACCTCCTGGAGGACCGGGTGCGCAAGCTGGTCCAGCAGGGCGGCGTGACCCGGGCCTCGCTGACGAAGGCCATGGCCGACGCCGGGCTCGCCGACCTGCGGGCGGAAGACGTCCTGCCCAAGCTGCTGAAGGTGATCAGCGGTTCGCCTGTCACCGACCCCGCCGCGGCGGCCGCCGTGAGCAAGCTCCAGGCCTGGGTTGCCGCAGGCGGCAAGCGCACGGAGACCTCGGCCGGCTCCAGGAAGTACGCCGACGCCGACGCGATCCGCATCCTCGACGCCTGGTGGCCGCTGCTGGTCAAGGCCGAGTTCGAACCGGGCCTCGGCAGCGAGCTGTTCGGGGCCATGACCGCCAACCTGCCCGTCGACGAGTCTCCGTCCGCCGCGCACGGCCCGACCGGCTCGCACGCCGGGAGCTCCTTCCAGTACGGCTGGTGGAGCTACGTCGACAAGGACGTCCGGGCCGTGCTCGGCGAGCAGGTGAAGGGCCCGCTGGCCCGTACCTACTGCGGCGACGGCCGCCTGGCCGCCTGTCGCGACACCCTCATCAGCACCCTGAAGGAGGCGGCCGGCAAGACCGCGGCCCAGGTCTACCCCGGCGACGACGTGTGCGCGGCGGGGGACCAGTGGTGCGCCGACTCCATCAACCACCGCACCCTCGGCGGCATCAAGCACGGCAAGATCAGCTGGCAGAACCGGCCCACCTACCAGCAGGTCGTGGAGTTCACCTCGCACCGGTGAGACACCACAGGCCCTGAGTCCGGCGGCGGGTCAGCGGATGCGGCCCGCCGCCAGCACCAGTCTGGCCAGTTCCTCGTGCAGGATGTCGCTGTGCGCGCCGGCCGGCGGGCCGCCGCGGCGGACCACCGCCGTCGCGTCGACGTTGACGCACCCCGAGCCGGGCAGTTCCGCCCGCAGGGCTTCGGCGAGGGTGTACGCGCGTGTGCCCGGTACGGCCCGGATCCCGCCGTAGCCGATCGCACCCCACTTCGCGCCCAGGGCCCGGCCGAGGTCGAGTCCGGTGACCGACCGGCTGTCCCCCGCCATGCGCGAGGCCAGCGGGTACATCGTGCCGAGGGCCGAGTCGTGCCGGGAGTGGCAGCACACCAGGGGGCCGTCGACGCGGTTCTGCTGTCCCTGGAGCACCCCTCCGGCGCGCGCGTCGTGCGGCAGCCGGGCCGCGAACGCGTAGTGCGAGAACGCGCCTTGCAGGAGTGTCACGGACTTCACCGTGCGGACGCCCTCGGGCAGGCCGCGCAGCGCGAACGACACCAGCCGCGCGCCGAAGCTGTGCCCGACGAGGTGCACCCGCACGCCGGGCGCCGCCTTCGCGAGCTGCCCGACGACCCGGCCGAGACCTCGCTCACCGACGGTCCCGGCGCGCCGCTTCATCGCGTAGTACGTCGCCTGGCGGAGCAGTTCGTGTGCCCCGTCCCAGGGGTTCGGGAGCCTGAACCCGCGCTGTGCGCCGGACGCTTCGAGGCCCGCCAGTGCCCGCGCGAACTCCTCGCAGGCCCTCGCCGCGGACCCGGCGACCAGCTCCGGCTCGCTCTGCGGCAGCCCCTCCGCCACCGTGTCCGCCGCGAACAGCGCCTGCGGCCCGGGCGGCACCACCTCCACCAGCAGCCGCACGAGCCGTCCGAACTCCTCCAGCTCGCCCTCCTCCGGCGGCTGCTGCTCCAGCAGCCGCGCGATCTGGTCGACCAGGACGGCCCGGCCCGGGAAGGTCTCCAGCAGGGCGTGCCGCGTGTCCTTGTCGAGCGCGGGCCGCGGGGGTGCTTCCGCCGCCACCGCCCGCGGCAGGTCCGGGATGGGTTCGTCGGAGAACCGCATAGCGGGCCACAGCACTCCGACATAACCGATCCGGGCTGACGGGGCGAGCCGTGGGATGGGTGCCAGGAACCGGTCGTAGAGCCGGTTCGCGCCCGACCGGTCGGTGTTCCAGCCGTGCGCGAAGACGATCAGATCGCGCACCTTGCGGTCGCTCACCCCGGCGAGCAGCCGGTCGCGCAGGCGGCCGGCCGGGTCCCCGTCCGCGTCGAAGGCCAGCTCCCAGTAGGGAGTCACACTCATCGCCGGATCCGCCATGACAGGCCCCCTCGTCCCCGGGTGACGCCACGATATGGGCGCATCGTCCTGCCAACGGAGGCACATGGCCATACGTCACGGGCGCATTCGGCGCGCGAGCCGGCACTCAGCGGTAGAGCAGGTACTTCCGCCGCGTCCTGCGGAACGCGGCCAGCTCCTCCTGCCACCCCGCCACGACCTCGTCGGTGTCCGTGCCCGCGTCGATCATCGTGCGCACGCGCGCGGAGCCGGTGAGCTTGTCGATCCAGTGGTCGGGGCGCCAGGCGAAGCCGCTCCAGACCTTCTTCGCGGTCACGAGCAGGGCGATTCCCGTGCGCACCGGGTCGAAGACGTCCCGGTCGTGCACATGGAGCTGCACGCCGCCGATCGTCCTGCCCTGGAACTTGGAGAAGGTGGGCGCGAAGTACGCCTCCCTGAAGCGCACGCCGGGAAGGGCGAGTTCGTTGACCGCGGCCGCCCAGCGCCCGTCGACGCCCTCCGCGCCCAGCAGTTCGAACGGCCGTGTGGTACCGCGCCCTTCCGACAGGTTGGTGCCCTCGAACAGGCACGTGCCCGAGTACACCAGGGCGGTCCGCGGTGTCGGCATGTTCGGGCTCGGCGGCACCCAGGGCAGCCCGGAGGCGTCGAAGAACTCCGACCGTGTCCAGCCCGACATCTTCACCGTCTCCAGCGGCACGGGCTCGGTCAGGAACTCGCCGTTGAACAGCCGCGCCAGCTCCGCGACGGTCATCCCGTGTGCCTGGGAGACGGGCTGCCGCCCGACGAAGGTGGCGAACTCCTTGTGGAGTACCGGTCCCAGGGCGGCTCGTCCGGTCACGGGATTGGGCCGGTCCAGGACCACGAAGCGCTTGCCCGCGAGCCGGGCGGCCTCCATACAGTCGTACAGGGTCCAGATGTAGGTGTAGAAGCGCGCGCCGACGTCCTGGATGTCGAACACGACCGTGTCCACGCCGGACGCGGTGAAGACGTCGGCGAGCGCCCGGCCGCTCTTGAGGTACGTGTCGTAGACGGGCAGGCCGGTCGCCGGGTCGTCGTAGCGGCCCTCGGAGCCGCCGGCCTGGGCGGTGCCGCGGAAGCCGTGCTCGGGGCCGAAGACGGCGATGAGGTTCACGCGGTCGTCGGCGTGCATGACGTCGACGATGTGGCGGACGTCGCGGGTGATGCCGGTGGGGTTGGTGACGATGCCGACCTTTTCTTTTCCGAGCAGGGCGTAACCGTCGCGGGCGAGTCGTTCGAAGCCGGTGCGTAACTGTCCGTGACGCTGGACCGCCGCGGCGGTGGGTGCGGCTGAGACGGCTGTCGCCGTGGCCGCCGTGAGTACGGCTCGTCTGGAAGGGCGCATGGGGGGGGCCTCCGTGATCCGTTTCGTGACGGTTCGTCGTGGCTGGTCGCGCAGTTCCTCGCGCCCCTTAGAGTGCTGCGCCTTCCCCTTCCCTGAAACATACCGACCGGTTAGTCTGACCGCGTTGCAGAGCCGCGTCTAAGGAGCCGATGGTGGGAGCCTTTCAGGGGTCCGGGGTCGTTGTCACTGGGGCCGGTGGCGGTATCGGGGCCGCGCTCGCCCGGCGTTTCGCCGCCGAAGGCGCCCGGGTCGTCGTCAATGACCTGGACGCCGAGCGGGCCAAGCACGTCGCGGAGGAGATCGGGGGGATCGCCCTGCCCGGCGATGCCTCGGCGGTCGTCGACGACGCACGGGACGCGCTCGGCGGGGCCGTCGATGTCTACTGCGCCAACGCCGGCGTCGCCTTCGGCGGCGGCGACGCGGACGCGCCGCTGGACGAGACGGGGTGGGCCACCTCCTGGGAGGTCAACGTCATGGCGCATGTCCGCGCCGCCCACGCGCTGCTGCCCGCCTGGCTGGAGCGCGGGAACGGGCGGTTCGTCTCCACCGTCTCCGCCGCCGGGCTGCTGACCATGATCGGTGCCGCGCCCTACGCCGTCACCAAGCACGGCGCCCTCGCCTTCGCCGAGTGGCTGTCGCTGACGTACCGGCACCGGGGGGTCAAGGTCCACGCCATCTGCCCGCAGGGCGTCCGCACCGACATGCTCGCCGCCACCGGCAGCGCGGGCGACCTGGTGCTGCAGCCGACCGCGATCGAGCCGGAGGCCGTGGCGGACGCCCTGCTGAAGGGCATCGAGGAGGACCGGTTCCTGATCCTGCCGCACCCGGAGGTCGCCGAGTACTACCAGGCCCGGGCCGGTGACCCCGACCGGTGGCTGTCCGGCATGAACCGAATCCAGCGGCAGTGGGAGGAGAGCCGGTGACCGAGTCCCGTTACGCGGCCAGGCCCTGGCTGGGCCTGCTGAGCGACGCCCAGAAGGGTGCGATAAGCCCCGCCGCGTCCCTCGTGCACGCCCTGCGCCGGGCCGTGGCCGAGGCGCCCGGCACCGACTGCCTGGCCTACTTCGACGGCAGGCTGACCTACCGGGACGTGGACCGGCTCAGCGACTCCGTCGCCGGGCACCTCGCGGCGCGCGGCCTGGAGCCCGGTGACCGGGTCGCGGTGCTGCTCCAGAACTCCCCGCACTTCGTGCTCGCCCTGCTGGGCGCCTGGAAGGCGGGTGCGGTCGTCGTGCCGGTCAACCCGATGTACAAGTCGGGCGAGGTGGCCCACGTCCTGCGGGACGGCGAGGTGACCGCGCTGATCTGCTCGGACCGGGCGTGGGAGTCGTATCTGCGCGAGACGGCCGCGGACTCGCCCGTCCGGATCGTGCTCACCGGATGCGAACTGGACTTCCAGAGCCGTCACGACGCGCGTGTGCTGACCTTCGAGCGGCGGCCGCGGGCCTCGGACGCCGACGACCTCGCGACCGTCGCCCGGGCCGGGCACAAGGCGCCCGAGGGACGCGTGCCCGGTCCCTCCGACATCGCGCTGATCAGCTACACCTCGGGCACGAGCGGCACACCCAAGGGCGCCACCAACACGCACGGCAACATCATGTACAACGCCGAGCGGCAGCGGACGGGGCTCGGGCTGCCCGAACGGCCGGTGTACTTCGCGCTGGCGCCGCTGTTCCACATCACCGGCATGGTCTGCCAGCTCGGCGCCTGCCTGAACAGCGCGGGCACCCTCGTCCTGGCGTACCGCTTCGAGGCGGGCGTGGTGCTGGACGCTTTCGCCGAGCACCGCCCGCACTACACCGTCGGCCCCTCCACCGCCTTCATGGCCCTGGCCGCCCACCCCTCCGTCACCCGCGACCACTTCTCCTCCTTCCGGGTGATCAATTCCGGCGGCGCCCCGCTGCCCCCGGCGCTGGTGGAGAAGTTCCGGGCGGGCTTCGGGCCGTACATCCGCAACGGCTACGGGCTGACCGAGTGCACCGCGCCCTGCGCCTCCGTGCCACCGGGGCTGGAGGCGCCCGTCGACCCGGCGTCCGGGACCCTGGCCGTGGGCCTGCCCGGCCCCGACACGGTCGTACGGATCGTCGACGACAACGGCGACGAGGTGCCGTTCGGGGAGCAGGGCGAGATCGTCGTACGGGGCCCGCAGGTGGTGCCCGGATACTGGCGCCGCCCCGATGCCACCGCCGAGACCTTCCCCGGCGCGGAACTGCGCACCGGCGACATCGGATTCATGGACGAGCAGGGCTGGCTGTACGTCGTCGACCGCAAGAAGGACATGATCAACGCGTCCGGCTTCAAGGTGTGGCCGCGTGAGGTCGAGGACGTGCTCTACACGCACCCGGCGGTGCGTGAGGCAGCCGTCGTCGGCGTGCCGGACGGGTATCGCGGGGAGACCGTCAAGGCCTACATCAGTCTGCGTCCGGACGCCGGGACGGACCCGGATGCGCTCGCCGCCTACTGCAAGGAGAGACTGGCCGCCTACAAGTACCCGCGCCAGGTGGAGATCCTGCCCGACTTGCCGAAGACGGCCAGTGGGAAGATCCTCCGTCGGGAACTGCGTTCCCGGACGCGAGACAACTGACAGCAGAACGGAAAGGCAGGTGGCGGCAGTGCCCAGGACCACGGACTCGGACGGCACTCCCGTGCCTCAGCGGCTCCTGGCCGCCGCCACCCGGCTCTTCGCCGAGCAGGGCTACGACCGCACCTCGGTGCAGGAGATCGTCGAGGCGGCCGGAGTCACCAAGGGCGCGCTCTACCACTACTTCGGCTCCAAGGACGACCTCCTGCACGAGGTGTACGCGCGTGTGCTGCGCATCCAGCAGGAGCGACTGGACGCCGTCGCGGACGCCGACGAGCCGGTCGAGAAGCGCCTGCGGGCCGCCGCCGCGGATGTCGTGGTCACGACCATCGACAACCTCGACGACGCGATGATCTTCTGGCGCTCGATGCACCACCTCAGCCCCGAGAAGGACAAACAGGTGCGCGCCGAGCGCCGCCGCTACCACGAGCGCTTCCGCGCGCTGGTCGAGGAGGGCCAGGAATCGGGCGTGTTCTCCAAGGCGACCCCGGCGGACCTGGTCGTGGACTATCACTTCGGCTCGGTCCACCACCTGTCGACGTGGTACCGGCCGGACGGGCCCCTGACCCCCCAGCAGGTAGCCGATCATCTGGCCGACCTCTTGCTGCGGGCCCTGCGCCCGTAACCGAGAGGCTCCGCCCCTGCGCCCACCCGCCACCCGAATCGGCCGGCCAGGAAGCCGGGCTCGCCTCATCCAGCCTGTCCGGCGTTCGAGGACGAGGCCGTCAGGCCGAGGGGGCAGCGCCCCTCTGGGCCCTGGGCCCATGCCACCCGCCGCCTCATCCAGCCTGTCCGGCGTTTGAGGACGAGGCCGTCAGGCCGAGGGGGCAGCGCCCCTCTGGGCCCTGGGCCCATGCCACCCGCCGCCTCATCCAGCCCGTCCGGCGTTTGAGGACGAGGCCGTTCAGGCCGAAGGGGGGTCTGGGGGCGCAGCCCCCAGTGGGGGCCGAAGGGGCAGCGCCCCTGGGGACGGGACGGGAAGGGGCGGCGGGGGCGAAGAACCCCGCCGCCCGCCCCCGGTCACAGGTACTTCTTCAGCTCCCGCCGAGCCAGCGACCGCTGATGCACCTCATCGGGCCCGTCGGCGATCATCAGCGTCCGCGCCCCGGCGTACAGCTCCGCCAGCGGGAAGTCCTGACTCACCCCACCCGCCCCGTGCAACTGGATCGCCCGGTCGAGAATGTCCACCACCGCCCGGGGCGTCGCGATCTTGATGGACTGGATCTCGGTGTGGGCCCCCTTGTTGCCCACCGTGTCCATCAGCCAGGCCGTCTTCAGCACCAGCAGCCGCAACTGCTCGACCGTCACCCGCGCGTCCGCGATCCAGTTGTGCACCACCCCCTGCTGAGCCAGCGCCTTCCCGAACGCCGTCCGCGACACCGCCCGCCGGCACATCAGCTCGATCGCCCGCTCCGCCATGCCGATCAGCCGCATGCAGTGGTGGATCCGCCCGGGGCCGAGCCGCGCCTGCGCGATCGCGAAGCCTCCGCCCTCCTCACCGATCAGGTTCGACACCGGCACCCGCGCGCGGTCGAAGACCACCTCGGCGTGCCCGCCGTGGTAGTGGTCCTCGTAGCCGAACACCTGCATCGCGCGCTTGATGGTGACACCGGGCGTGTCGCGCGGCACCAGCACCATGGACTGCTGACGGCGGATGTCCTCCCCGTCCGGGTCCGTCTTGCCCATCACGATGAAGATCTTGCAGTCCGGGTGCATCGCCCCGGAGATGTACCACTTGCGGCCGGTGATGACGTACTCGTCGCCGTCCCGCTCGATGTGGGTGGTGATGTTGGTGGCGTCCGACGAGGCCACCTCCGGCTCGGTCATCGCGAACGCCGAGCGGATCTCGCCCGCGAGCAGCGGCTCCAGCCACTGCTTGCGCTGCTGCTCGTCGCCGAACTGCGTCAGCACCTCCATATTGCCGGTGTCGGGCGCCGCGCAGTTCGTCACCGTGGGCGCCAGCTGCGGGGAGCGGCCCATGATCTCGGCGAGCGGCGCGTACTGGAGGTTGGTCAGTCCGGCCCCGTACTCGGAGTCCGGCAGGAAGAGGTTCCACAGGCCCTGCCTGCGTGCCTCCGCCTTGAGCTCCTCGACCACGGGCACCGTCTCCCACGGCGAGGCCAGCCCTTCGCGCTGCTCGTGCGCGACGGACTCGGCCGGATAGACGTACTCGTCCATGAAGGCGAGGAGCTTGGCGCGCAGCTCTTCGGTGCGCGCGTCGAAAGCGAAGTCCATACGGATCAGCCCTCCTGGAGGCCTTCGTTGAGCGTGGTCAGTCCGTGCCGGACGAAGACGGGCACGAGGTCGCCGATGCGGTCGAAGCCGCGCCCGACCGTCTGGCCCAGCGTGTAGCGGTAGTGGATGCCCTCGAGGATCACGGCGAGCTTGAACCAGGCGAAGGCCGTGTACCAGGAGACCGCGGAGACGTCGCGCCCCGATCGTGCGGCGTACCGCTCGATGAGTTCGGACGGCGCCGGATGCCCGGGGGCCTCGGCGGTCGTGGAGACCGGGGACTCGGGCATGCCCAGCGGCATGCTGTACATCACCAGCAGGCCGAGATCGGTGAGCGGGTCGCCCAGCGTCGACATCTCCCAGTCGAGGATCGCCCGGATCGAGTCGTCCTCGCCGATCAGTACGTTGTCGAGCCGGTAGTCGCCGTGCACGACGGCCGGCGCGGGGGAGCGGGGCAGGTCCCGGCCGAGGGCGGCGTGCAGTTCGTCGATGCCGTCCAGGTCGCGGTTGCGGGAGGCGTCCAGCTGCTTGCCCCAGCGCCGCAGCTGCCGGTCCAGGAAGCCCTCGGGCCGCCCGAAGTCGGCGAGCCCCACCTCGCCCGGGTCTACCGCGTGCAGCTCCACCAGCGTGTCCACCAGGTTCAGCACCGCGCCCCGGGTCCGCTCCGGGCCGAGCGGGGCGAGTTGGTCGGCGGTCCGGTAGGGGGTGCCCTCGACGAACTCCATGACGTAGAACGGCGACCCGAGCACCTCCTCGTCCTCGCACAAAAGCACCGGCTCCGGAACCGGAACGGCCGTCGGGTGCAGGGCGCTGATCACCCGGTGCTCGCGCCTCATGTCGTGCGCGGTGGCCAGGACATGGCCGAGCGGGGGCCGCCGTACCACCCAGCGCGAGGTGCCGTCGGAGACCGCGTAGGTGAGGTTCGACCGTCCGCCCTCGATCAGCCGGCCGGACAGCGGGCCGGTCACCAGGCCGGGCCGCTCCCGTTCGAGCAGGCCGCGCAGCCGGTCGAGATCGAGTCCGGGCGGATGGTCGGGGCTCATGCGTCGCTCCTCGGGGAGGTGAACGGTTCCCGACTCATGATGCCGACCGGTCGGTATGTCGTCCAGAGCGGGGGCGAAACGTGATCGGAGCCACGATAGGCCGACAGGGCCGATCGCGGGGCGCAGGGGGAGCCTCCCGCCGGTTCGTCCAGCCCGTCCGTCGGCCCATCCGGCTTGCGGGCCGCGCGGGAAGCCTGGAAGGTCGGACCCATGAAGGCCATCAGCTACTCACGGTACGGCGGCCCCGAGGTGCTGGCGTTCGGGGAGGTCCGCGATCCGAAGGTCGGCCCGGACGCGGTGCTGGTGAAGGTGCGGGCCGCGGCCGTGAACCCCGTCGACTGGAAGGCCCGCGAGGGCTACCTCGAGGGCACCCTGGAAGCCGTCTTCCCCGTGGTGCCCGGCTGGGACGTGTCGGGCGTGGTGGTACGGCCCGGGGTGGCGGTCTCGGAGTTCGACGTCGGCGACGAGGTCATCGGGTACGTGCGCGAGGACTTCCTCTCCCGCGGCACCTTCGCCGAGTACGTGGCGGCGCCCCTGCGCACCCTGGCGCGCAAACCGCGCAACCTCTCCTTCGAGGAGGCGGCGGGTCTGCCGCTGGCCGGGCTCACCGCCTACCAGGTGCTGATCAAGAGGCTGCGGGTACGGCGGGGCGAGACGATCCTGGTGCACGCCGCGGCCGGGGGTGTCGGCTCGCTCGCCGTGCAGCTCGGGGTCCACCTCGGCGCCCGTGTGATCGGCACGGCGAGCGAGTCCAACCACGACTTCGTACGCAGGCTCGGCGGGGAGCCGGTGACGTACGGCGACGGCTTGGGTGATCGGGTGCGGGCACTGGCCCCGCAGGGCGTGGACGCGGTGTTCGACACGGTCGGCGGGGACGCGCTGAAGGCCTCGGCGAACCTGCTGGCCCCCGAGGGCCGCCTGGTGTCGATCGCCGACGGCGACGTCGTGAACTACGGCGGCCGCTACTACTTCGTCCGACCCGACCCCGAGGACCTGCAGCGGCTGTCCGACCTGGCCGAAGAAGGCGTCGTGAGCGTGCACGTCTCCGAAACGTTTCCCCTGGAGCGGGCGGCGGACGCGCACCGGCTGAACCAGGAGGGCCGGACCCGCGGCAAGATCGTCGTGACGGTGGACTGGGAGCAGGAGAACGCGTAGCGCCGCGCACGGGGCGAACGTCGCCTGCCGCGGCACTAGAGAACCAGCGCTGCCCCGCACACCGCCATCGCCACCGTGCACAGCGCTGCGGCCGTGGCGTGCCGGGGTGGGAACGGCGTCGGACTGGCGCGGGCCGCGAGGGTGCGGATGCGCCGGTGGGCGACAGTCAGCAAGCCCAGCCACAGCGCGCAGCACAGGGCGCACGCCACGATCCCGGGCGCCGATGCCCCGCCGTGCAGCGCGGCCCTCACGGCGAGCACGGCGGCCACGGTGGCGGAGAGTGTCGTACGCCGCCACGCGAGGCGGGTCCGCTCCGGCTGGAGGCCCGGGTCGCGGTCGGAGTCCCGGGGCACGCGCTCCTGCGGGCTCACCCCTCCCACCCCACGAGCACGACGAGCACCATGGCGAGGGCCACGACCGCGACGACGAGGCTCAGCACCGCGGGGAAACGGGACACCGGCAGGTCCTCACCTCTGCGCATGGCCCGTTCGCAGCGCACCCAGTGGTTGACCGCCCGCAGTGAGCACAGCACGCCCGCGGCCAGCAGCGCGAGCGCCAGCCCCACCCGCCAGCCCCAGCGCAGGTCCGGCAGGAACTGGTCCACGGCGAAACCGCCGCCGATCAGCGCGAGCGCGGTGCGCAGCCAGGCCAGGAAGGTCCGTTCGTTCGCCAGCGAGAACCGGTAGTCGGGCGTCCTGCCGTCCTGCCGGATCTCCGCGGGCGCGAACCACAACCGGACGTTCCGTACGAACTCGATCACATGCGCGACCCTACCGGCACGCCGTCCGCTGTCCCGGCCCGAGTCCGCTCAGCCCCTCGACCGGAACGCCGTGAGCCGCTCGTAGGCCGCCAGCCCGTCCGGCACCCACTCCCAGTCCCGCAGCCGCCGCCGCACCTCGTCCTCGGCCAGGAAGTCGTGCCAGGCGACCTCCTCGGCCTGCGGCCGGACCGGAAGCTCACAGGTGACCTCGTACACCGCCGACCACCAGCTCCGGCCGGCACCGTCGTCGTAGAGGAACTTGAACAGGTACCGGGGGCGCGGCAGGCCGGACACGCCCAGTTCCTCCTCGGCCTCGCGCAGCGCCGCCGCCCCGTAGTCCTCGCCCGCGCCGACCACGCCGCCGACGAACATGTCGTACAGGGAGGGAAAGACCAGCTTGCTCGCTGTCCGCCGGTGCACGAAGATCCGGCCCTCGGTGTCCCTGGCCTGGACGAACACGCAGCGGTGGCGCAGTCCCCGGGCGTAGGCCTCGCCCCGGGGGGACTGCCCGGTGACCTGGTCGTTCTCGTCGACGATGTCGAGGATCTCGTCAGCGGCGCTCATGCCCTCATCCAAGCAGGGCACGCCCGCGGGCGAGAAACGGCCTCACTGCGGCTGAGGCTGCAGCTGCCCCACGCGCGCCGGTTCCGCCGCGCCCGTCGGCATGGCCGGGTGCAGGCCCAGCAGCACGATCCCGGCCACCACGGCCAGGAGCCCGCCCGCCTCCCAGGACAGGGCCACCGCGTCGGTCCGCAGCCGGTCGCCCAGGAAGCCGACGCCGCAGATGATCCCGGCGAGCGGCTGGGCCGCGGTCAGGGCGGGCAGCGACTTGCGCAGCGACGCGGTCTCGAAGGCGCTCTGCACGAGGAGCAGGCCCGTGACGCCCAGCGCGAGGACCGCGTAGGGCTGCCAGCCGGTCAGCAGCTCGGCGAAGCCGCCCTCGGAGAACCTCTGGCCGCTCACCCGGGTCAGCGCGTCCTGTACGCCGTACAGCAGCCCGGCGGCCAGGGCCAGCAGCACCGGGCCGGAGCTCAGCCGGGAGCGCTTCGCGTGCGTCGTGAGCATCAGGGCGAGCGCGATCATGGCGCCGATGATCACCCACTGCCGTGTGGGGTCGGCCATCGCGGTGCCGCCCTGCGGCTCACCCGCCATGATGAAAGCGGTCACGCCGCCCGCCAGCAGCAGCAGACCCCCCCAGCCCTGGCGGCCCAGCGGCTGCCTGGTCTGCCTGCGGGACAGCGCGAGCGCGAAGAGCAGGTTCGTCGCCAGGAGCGGTTCCACCAGCGACAGCTCTCCCTGCCCCAGCGCGGCGGCGCCCAGCGCCATGCCCGCCACCATCAGCGCGATACCGCCGAGCCAGCGCGGAACCTTCACCAGGTCGACGAGCAGGCGGAAGGACAGGAAGTCGTTGAGCGGAGCTTGGCGGGCCGCGTTCTGCTGCAGGACGAAGCCGAAGCCCAGACAGCAGGCGGCACTCACAGCAAGCACCAGGACTAGAACCGACACGCGGTGTACCTCGATGATCAGGTCGGGTCACGGTTGCGTAAGGGCCGACTGTACCGGCCGGCTCCGCCCGGCGCGCCCGTACGTCATGCCATCGTGAGGGGCGGTTGCCGCTCCGCACTATGACGCACGTCACAAAGGGCGAAACGGAAATATCGGATGGCCGTCATGGCTCTCTCCCGATCCCCTTTGGTCACGGAATGCTCACGAGTGACACCGGTTGACGCGTGTAACGGCCTTGCGGCCCTTGACGTCAAACGTTGGCTGGGGGTTTGCTGTCTGTGATCAGTTCATGGCATTGCGCACACCGCGCTTCCATCGACCGCCGTGAGCCGAAACACAAGAAGAGCGCGTGAGGAAGTCCGCGGTGCCCCCACCCCCGCCTCCCCTCGGCCGTGGCCGCAGACGTGCGCCGCAGCCCTTCGACGAGGCCCTCGACGACGCCGACCTCGTCGCCGCGCGCGCCGCGCTGGCGCAAGGCCGCTGGCAGAACGCCCGTTCGCTGCTGGTGCACACCGGAGACGACTGGGACCGGCGCTGCCACCGCGTCACCGTCCTCGCGAAGGAGTCCTACTGCGCCGCGTGGGCCCGCGAGTGGCTGCTCGCCGAACCCGAGTCCGCCGACGCCTCCGTGCTGCTCGCCCTCGCCCAGGTCCGGCGCGTACTGCACGGCAAGGGCACGCCGGTGGGCGCCCGCGAGGCCTGCCTGACGGCCGCCGCGCGCCTCCCCGCCGACCCCACTCCCTGGCTCGGCCTGCTCATGCTGGAGTGCGCGGTCGGCACCGACCAGGACGTGGTCCGGACGTTCGAGCACGTCCGGGCCCGGTACGCGGACCACCACCACGCTCACCACCTGATGGTCGCCCGGCTCGCCGAACGCCGCGCCGAGGCCGGCCCGGACCCGCTGCACGAGGTCTACGACTTCGCCGCCTGGGCCGCCGAACAGGCACCGGCCGACTCCCCGCTCGCCATCCTGCCGGTCATCGCGCATGCCGAGCGTTACCGCGTCCTGGCCGCCGCCGGGTACGAACCAGCCGACCCGTCCGCCTCCGGCCACTGGACCGGCCGCCGTGCCCGGCAGGTGATGAAGGCCGCCTTCGACTGGTGGCTGGAGTGGGAGCTCGAAGGCCATCCACGCCGGCTGATCGACCTCAACTTCCTCGCCCACGCCAAGTACTGCGAGGGGCGGGGCGCCGAGGCCGCCGCCCTGTTCCACCGGATCGGCCGGTACGCCACCCAGGCGCCCTGGTCGTACCCGGACCGCGACCCGCACGCCGCCTTCGCCGCCGCCCGCGCCGGCGCGCTCGGCACCGCCTGACACCCACGGATCCCGGAAATCCCAGAAATGAGGACGCTCTCCCGATGACCACGGACAGTTCGAGCACGAGCACGAGCACGTCCGCCGCCGGCGGCGGCATCAGTACGTTCAAGGGGCAGGAGCGAGCCCTGCGCGCCGACCGCCTCGGCACCGGGGGACTGCTGCTCTCCGTCCTCGCCGCGACCGCCCCGCTCATGGTGGTCGCGGGTGTCATGCCCACCACATTCGCGGTGATGGGCATCGTCGGCCAGCCCCTGCTCTTCGTCGTCCTCGGTGTCGTGCTGATCCTCTTCAGCGTGGGCTACGCCGAGATGAGCCGCCACGTCCATAACGCGGGTGCCTTCTACGCGTACATCTCCCGCGGCCTCGGCGGCACCGCCGGCGCGGGCGCCGCCCTGGTCGCCCTCGTCGCCTACAACGCGCTCCAGGTCGGCATCTACGGCATCTTCGGCTTCGAGGTCTCCGGGCTCTTCGCCACCTACGCCGACGTGCAGGTCGCCTGGTGGATACCGGCCCTCGTCGCCGCGGTCGTCGTCGGTCTGCTGGGCTGGCTGAAGATCGACGTCAACGCGCGTGTGCTCGGCGTGCTACTGGTCATCGAGGTGCTCCTCGTCGTGATCTTCGACATCGCCGCCCTCGCCGACCCCGCCAGGGAGGGCCTGTCGCTGCACGCCTTCAACCCCGACACCCTCACCGGCGCGGGCGTCGGCACCGCGCTGTGCTTCTGCATCGCGGCCTTCCTCGGCTTCGAGCAGGCCCCCGTCTACGCCGAGGAGACCAGCCGTCCGCACGTCCTGGTGCCGCGCGTGATGTTCCTCGCCGTCGGCGGGGTGGCCGTCTTCTTCGCGCTGAGCAGCTGGGCCCTCACCGTCGCCACCGGACCCTCCGCGATCGTCGGCGCGGCCCAGAAGCAGAGTGCCGGACTGCTGTTCTTCCTCACCGAGTCCCGCCTCGGCGGCACATTCACCGACGTCCTGCACGTCCTGTTCGTCACCGGCATGTTCGCCGCCCTGCTCAGCTTCCACAACGTCGTCGCCCGGTACGCCTTCGCCATGGGCCGCGAGGGCCTGCTGCCCGCCGCCTTCGGCCGCACCAGCGGCGGCAGCGGCGCCCCCGGCACCGGTTCCCTGCTCCAGAGCGCGGTGGCCGTCGCGGTCGTCGTCGCCTTCGCGATCGCCGACGACAAGCCGGCCGGCGACCCGACCGCGCCCGTACTGCACCTGTTCACCTGGTTCGGCAACATCGGCGCACTCGGCGTGATCGTGCTGATGGCGGCGGCCTCCCTGTCGGTCGTCGTCTTCTTCGTCCGCCGCGGCGCCGCCGGTGCCCAGGCCTGGCGGCTGGTCACCTCCGCGCTGGCGGGCCTCGCCCTGGTCGTGATCGCCGGTTACACCGTGAAGGACTTCGAGGTGCTCGTCGGCGCCGGCCCCGGCTCCTCCCTGAGCTGGATCCTGCCCGGCACCATCGGGCTCGCCCTGATCGCCGGCCTGGCCCTCGGCCTGGTGCTGCGCGCCCGCGCCCCCGAGAAGCACGCCCGCATCGGCCTCGGCAACGAGGCGTTCCAGCTGGACAAGGCGGCGTCGTCCTGACACGGGCGACGCGAGAAGTGGTTACGGAAGTCTGACGAGCACCCGCGATCCCTGTCCTACGGGGGTCGCGGGTGTTCGAATGAGAACGTGGACGAGGACGTGTACAAGGGTGTGAACGACACCGACCCCGAACAGCGGGGCACCCCGGTCGGCCGCCGCGTCTTCCTCGGCACGCTCGGCCTGGGCGCCCTCGGCGTGCTCGCGGCGCCCAAGCTGCAAAGCGGCCTGGAAGGCCTCCTCGGCGGCGCCGCCGACCAGGACCCCACCGGCCTGACCGGACTGCTCCCGAACGGCGGCGGCTTCCGCTACTACTCGGTGGCCTCCTCCGTCCCGCGCAAGAACGCCGACACCTACCGGCTGAAGGTCGACGGCCTGGTCGACCACCCCACGACCTACACCCTGGCCGACCTCAAGGCCCTCCCGCAGACCCGCATGGTCCGCGACGTCCAGTGCGTCACCGGCTGGCGCGTCCCCGACACGCCCTTCGAAGGCGTACGCCTGTCCCGCCTGCTGGACGCGGCAGGGGTCCGGCCCACCGCCAGGGCCATCCGCTTCACCTGCTTCGACGGCACGTACACCGAGAGCCTCACCCTCCGTCAGGCCCGCCGCGCGGACGTCCTGGTCGCCCTGCGCATGCAGGACAAGGACCTCGGCCACTCCCACGGCGGCCCCGTCCGCCTCTACGTGGCGCCCATGTACTTCTACAAGTCCGCCAAATGGCTCTCCGGCATCACCGTCACCGACGAGGTCCGGCCGGGCTACTGGGAGGAGCGCGGCTACGACGTCGACGCCTGGGTGGGCCGCTCGAACGGACGCGACGATGAGCCTACGAGCTGACACCACGGCCGGTGTCAGGCGCTTCAGCCGGACCGAGCGCTGGGTGCACCGCACGACCGCCGCCCTGATGGGCGTCTGCGTGCTGACCGCGGCCTGTCTCTACGTCCCCCAGCTCGCCGAACTCGTCGGCCGCCGGGCCCTGGTCGTCACCCTGCACGAGTGGGCCGGCCTCGCGCTGCCCGTCCCCGTCCTGGCCGGCCTCGCCTCCCGCGCCTTCCGCGCCGACCTCGGCCGCCTCAACCGCTTCGGCCCGCACGACCGGACCTGGCTGCGAGCCGCCCTGCACCGCGACAGACGCCACGAGTCCCGCCCGGCCGGCAAGTTCAACGCCGGCCAGAAGATCTACGCGGCCTGGATCGCCGGCGCCACCCTCGTCATGCTCGCCACCGGCCTGATGATGTGGTTCACCCACCTCACCCCCCTCGTCTGGCGGACCAGCGCGACCTTCGTCCACGACTGGCTGGCCCTCACCATCGGCATCGTCCTGGCCGGTCACATCGGCATGGCCCTGGCCGACCCGGAGGCCCGCAAGGGCATGCGCACGGGCGAGGTGAGCCGAGAGTGGGCGGACCGACAGCACTCGTTGTGGCGCCCGTAGCTCTCCCCCCAGGGGCGCGGGGAACTGCGCGACAAGCCACAACCCGCCCGCATCCGCCCAACGGCGACAATCCCTACGGCGCCGGGGCGAAACCCGACAGCACCTTGCAGGACCGGTAGGTGGGTGCACCACCTCAGGGGCGCGGGGAACTGCGCGACAAGCCACAACCCGCCCGCGCCCGCCCAACGGCGACAACCCCTACGGCGCCGGGGCGAAATCCAACAGCACCTCGCAGGACCCGTAGGTAGGTGCACCACCTCAGGGGCGCGGGGAACTGCGCGACAAGCCACAACCCGCCCGCATCCGCCCAACGGCGACAACCCCTACGGCGCCGGGGCGAAATCCAACAGCACCTTGCAGGACCGGCTTCGATCAGCCGCCAGCACGAACGCCGACTCGGCCTCCCGCACGGGAACCACCGCACTGACCAGCCCGTCGAACACCGGCTCCACCGACAGCAAGCCCAACGCCTCGTCAAACTCGGTATCGAACCGGAACGCCCCGCGCAGCTCGATCTCCCGGCTCACCACCAGGTTCCCCGCGAACGGACTCCGCCCCGGCGGCAACATCCCGAGCTGCACCACCACCCCACCGCGCCGCACCCGCCGCAGACACGCGTCGAGCCCCGCGGCCACCCCGGACGCCTCGATCGCGGCA
Source organism: Streptomyces djakartensis (assembly GCF_014651075.1). Lineage (GTDB taxonomy): Bacteria > Actinomycetota > Actinomycetes > Streptomycetales > Streptomycetaceae > Streptomyces > Streptomyces djakartensis. The sequence continues at coordinate 134,953 of NZ_BMWE01000003.1, forward strand.
TCCACGTCATCGGGCCACCCGGCGTCGTCCGGATCGTCGGCCCGCACCCCCACGTCCGCCCCGGCGACCCGGGCGTACTCCAGCGCCTCCGGCACCAGATCCGTGACGGTCACACGCGAGGCCCCGGCCGCCTTCGCCGCCGCGACCACCAGACACCCGATGGGCCCGGCACCGGTCACCAGAACGTGACGACCTGCCACCTTCCCGGCCCGCCGCACCGCGTGCAGGGCGACGGCCAGCGGCTCGGCCAGCGCGGCCCGCCGCAGCCCAAGCCCCTCCGGCAGGGCCCGCAGCTGCTCACCCGGCACGACCACCCGATCCGCGAATCCCCCCTGCACATGCGGGAACCGCGCCGCACTGCCGAGATACCGCGTGTCCCCGCAGACGTTGCGCCGCCCGTCCCCGCACTCCGGGCACGCCCCGCACGGGCTCGCCGGATGCACGGCGACGGCCGTACCCGGAGCCGGACCCGAAGCACCGGGGCCGTACTCCACAACGGTCCCCACCACTTCGTGCCCCAGCACCATCGGCTCCCGGAGCCGGAAGTCACCGACCCCGCCGTGCCGCCAGTAGTGCAGATCGGATCCGCACACCCCGCCGTACCGGACGGCGACCAGCGCCTGACCCGGCCCGGGAGCCGGGACCGGCAACTCCGCGACCCGGAGATCACCCTGACCGTGGATCACACAACCCAGCATCACAGCCTCCCGGCCGGTCACAGCACGCTCGTCATGCCACCGTCGACGTACAGCACCTGCCCGCTGACGAAGTCCGCGGCGGGAGAGGCGAGGAACAGCACCCCGCCCACCAGGTCCCGCGTACGGCCCCAGCGCCCGGCCGGGGTGCGCCGCCGCACCCAGGCGCCGAACTCCTCGTCCTCGACGAGCGGCTGTGTCAGCTCGGTCTCGATGTAACCCGGGCCGAGCCCGTTGACCTGCACGCCGCTGGGACCCCAGTCCGCGCACATGCCCTTGGTGAGCATCTTCAGCGCGCCCTTGGTGGCGGCGTACGGCGCGATCCCGGGCCGTACCACCTCGCTCTGCAGCGAGCAGATGTTGATGATCTTGCCGTGGCCGCGTTCCGTCATCCGGCGCGCCGCCTCACGGCCGACCAGGAAGGCACTGGTCAGGTTGGTGTCCAGGATCCGGTGCCAGTCGGAGTCGGTGAACTCCAGCAGCGGTGCGCGCAGTTGCATGCCCGCGTTGTTGACGAGGATGTCGAGCGGGCCCACCCGCTCCTCGACGTCCGCGATGCCGTCCGCCACGGACGGCCCGTCGGTCACGTCGAAGGCCGCCGTGTGCACCGTGCCGCCGGGCAGTTCGGCGGCGGCCTCGGCGAGCCGGTCCTCGTCGCGTCCGTTCAGGACGACCGTGCAGCCGGCCTCCGCCAGACCACGGGCCAGGGCCAGTCCGATGCCCCGGCTGGAGCCGGTCACCAGGGCCGTACGGCCGCTGATGTCGAAGAGTGGGTGAGCCGTCATCGCGTCTCTCCTAGATCACCAGGGACAACAGCAGGACGATGCCGCCGGCGACCACCGAGATGATCGTCTCCATGACGGACCAGGTCTTGATGTTCTGTCCGACACTCAGCCCGAAGTACTCCTTCACCATCCAGAACCCGGCGTCGTTGACATGGCTGAAGAAGAGCGAGCCCGCGCCGATGGCCAGGACGAGGAGGGCCGCGTGCGTGGTCGACATGTCGGCCGCGAGCGGGGCGACCAGACCCGCCGCCGAGACCGTCGCCACCGTCGCCGAACCCGTCGCGAGCCGGATCGCCACCGCGATCAGCCAGGCCAGCAGCAGCGCGGGGATCGACCAGTCCTTCGAGATGTCCAGGACCATCCGGCCCACCCCGGTGTCGATCAGCGTCTGCTTGAAGCCGCCGCCCGCGCCGACGATCAGCAGGATGCCCGCGATCGGCGCGAGGCTCTTCTCGACGAGCGGCGACATCCGCTCCTTGGAGAACCCGGCGGGACGCAGCAGCGTGAAGATGCCGACCAGCACCGATGCGAGCAGCGCGATCATCGGGGCGCCGATCACGTCGAAGACGCGCTGGACCGGGTTCTCCGGGTCGTCGACGACGATGTCGACGAGCGCCTTGGCCAGCATGAGGATCACCGGCAGCAGGACAGTGAACAGAGTGGCGCCGAAGCCGGGGCGCTTCTCCAGGTCCTCCGACGCACGCTGCGGAATCATGCGCTCCGGGGCGGGGACGTCCACCCAGCGGGCCGCGTACTTCGAGAACACCGGACCGGCGATGATCACGGTGGGTATGGCGACCAGGACACCGAGGGCCAGCGTCACGCCGAGGTCGGCCCCGACCGCGTCGATCGCGACCAGCGGGCCGGGGTGCGGCGGCACCAGGCCGTGCATCACGGACAGGCCCGCGAGGGCCGGGATGCCGATCCGCATCAGCGAGTAGTTGCCGCGCTTGGCGACCATCAGCACCACGGGGATCAGCAGCACGATGCCGACCTCGAAGAACAGCGGCAGTCCGATCACGGAGGCGATCAGCACCATCGCCCAGGGCATCGACCGCCCGCCGGCCTTCGCGAGGATGGTGTCCACGATCTGGTCGGCGCCGCCGGAGTCGGCGAGCATCTTGCCGAGGATCGCACCGAGGGCGATCAGCACCCCGACGCCGGCGACCGTGGTGCCGAGGCCGGTGCTGAAACTGAGGAGCACCTTGTCCAGCGGCGCCCCGGCGATCGCGCCCAGCGCCAGCGACCCGATGGTCAGCGACAGGAAGGCGTGCAGCTTGAACTTGGTGATGAGCAGGACGATGACGGCGATGCCCGCCAGGACGGCGATGCCCAGCTGAGCGTGGCCGGCCGAGGTGATCGGCTCGGGTGCGTCCGCTGCCAGCATCTCGACGCTGAGTCTGGTCACGGGGTGGGTTCCCTTTGCGTTGGGGAGCGGGGGACGGGTCCCGCCAGGGGCTACTGCACGGGTTCGGGGAGGTCCTTAAGGGCGAGCGCGGCCCGCCGGGTGATCTCCTCCGGACTGCCCGAGACGTCCACCTCGGCCCCCGCCTCGTCCGCCTGAAGGGGCTGGAGCGTGGCGAACTGGGAGTCGAGCAGCGCCGTGGGCATGAAGTGCCCCTGCCGGTGCGACATCCGGTCCTCGATCAGCGCGCGGTCACCCGCGAGGTGCACGAAGACCACGCCGGGCGCGGCGGCCCGCAGCCGGTCGCGGTACGACCGCTTCAGCGCCGAGCAGCTGACCACCCCGCCGAGCCCGGCCCGCCGGTGCGCCCACGCGCCGATGGCGTCCAGCCAGGGCAGGCGGTCCTCGTCGGTGAGCGGCGTCCCGGCCGACATCTTGGCGATGTTGGCCTGCGGGTGGAAGTCGTCGCCCTCGGCGTACGGAACGCCGAGCCGGGCCGCGAGCAGCGGACCGATGGTGGTCTTGCCGGTGCCGGCGACGCCCATGACCACGACGACGTGGGGGGTGTTCATCGCTGCCTCACTGTCTGCTGTCCGAGGTCGACACGTGATGTCGACGCAACTGAAACCCATTAGATACGACTAATTCAAGAGGTGATGATGAATAAGTCTGACTTTTTGTCTCCGTGATCTACCCCGTACGCTGAGTGCATGACCACACCGGGCCGGGGGCTGCACGGCCATGTTCTGGAGACTCTCGGCCCCGAGATCACGGCGGGTGAGTACCCGCCGGGCAGTGTCCTGCGCACGGACGAACTCGCCCAGCGTTTCGACGTCTCACGCTCCGTGATGCGCGAGGCGGTCCGCGTCCTGGAGTCCATGCACCTGGTCGAGTCGCGCCGCCGCGTCGGCGTGACGGTGCGTCCGAAGTCGCAGTGGAACGTCTATGACCCGCAGGTCATCCGCTGGCGCCTGGCCGGCAAGGACCGCCCCGGGCAGCTGCGCTCCCTCACCCTGCTGCGCTCCGCCGTCGAACCGGTCGCGGCCGGCCTCGCCGCCCGGCACGCCACCGCCGAACAGTGCGCCGAACTCACCGAGTGCGCCCTCGGCATGGTCGCCAATTCACGCGGTCACAAGCTCGAGGCGTACCTCGTCCACGACGTCGCCTTCCACCGCGTCATCCTGGACGCCTCCGGCAACGAGATGTTCGCCCGCCTCGGCGATGTCGTCGCCGAGGTCCTGGCGGGCCGCACCCATCACGACGTGATGTTCGAGGACCCCGACCCGGCCGCCGTCACCCTGCACGTCCAGGTGGCCGAGGCCGTGCGCGCGGGCGACGCGGCCCGGGCGGAGGAGCTGACCCGCGAGATCACGGTCGGCGCCCTCCAGGAACTCGACATCCTGGCGCCGTGACGCCCGGCTAGGCCGGGAAGACCCCGTCGACGTAGACCCACGCCCCGTCCACCCGTTCGAACCGGCTCCGCTCGTGCAGCGACCCGCCCCGGTACGACGCCCGGAACTCCACGGTCCCGGTGGTGTGGAACGCGGTTCCGTCGCTCGTGTCCAGGATCTCCAGCCCCGTCCACCGCATCCCGGGATCGAGCTCAAGCCGCCCGGGCCGGGTCCGCGGATGCCACGTCCGCAGCAGGTAGGGGACGTCCCCCTTCACGAAGGCGCAGTACCGCGACCGCATCAGCGCCTCGGCGGTCGGGGCGGCGGTCCCGGCGTGATAGCGCCCGCAGCACGCCTCGTAGGCGCCGGGCAGTCCGCACGGGCAGGAACGGCTGGTCATGGTCACCCTTCCGCGACAACGCTTGAGGGCCGTGACCTCGCGGTCACGGCCCTCAGCCTCATGTGTCCGAGGGGGGACTTGAACCCCCACGCCCGATAAAGGGCACTAGCACCTCAAGCTAGCGCGTCTGCCATTCCGCCACCCGGACAAGGTGTCTGTCGCGCGGGTTCTCCCCGCGGCGACGACGTAAACATTACCAGGCTTTCAGGGGTGGCCGATCACCCCCCGGCCGCGCCGCGACCGGGCGTGAACGACGTGTGACGGGCCGGGAGCGCTCTTGGGGCGGGCGCCGCGGAGAGAGAGGATGAGGGGACCCACCAGCAGTGACAGCGGGAGGAAGCACGTGAGCGAGACGGACACGGCCAGGAGCGTCACCGGCGAGGACGAGGTCGTGGACCTCTGCCGCGAGCTGATCCAGATCGACACCAGCAACTACGGCGACCACTCGGGTCCGGGCGAGCGCAAGGCGGCCGAGTACGTCGCCGAGAAGCTCGCCGAGGTCGGGCTCGAACCGCGGATCTTCGAGTCCCACCCGGGGCGCGCCTCCACGGTGGCCCGGATCGAGGGCGAGGACCCCTCCCGGCCGGCGCTCCTCATCCACGGCCACACCGACGTCGTACCGGCCAACGCGGACGACTGGACCCACCACCCTTTCTCCGGCGAGATCGCCGACGGCTGCGTGTGGGGTCGCGGGGCCGTGGACATGAAGGACATGGACGCGATGACCCTCGCGGTCGTACGGGACCGGCTGCGCAGCGGCCGCAAGCCCCCGCGCGACATCGTCCTCGCCTTCCTCGCCGACGAGGAGGCCGGCGGCAAGTTCGGGGCCCGCTACCTGGTCGACAACCACCCCGACCTCTTCGAGGGCGTCACGGAGGCGATCAGCGAGGTGGGCGGATTCTCGTTCACCGTGAGCGAGCAGCGGCGGCTGTACCTCATCCAGACGGCCGAGAAGGGCATGCACTGGATGAAGCTCACCGTGGCCGGCACCGCCGGTCACGGGTCGATGATCCACCGGGACAACGCCATCACCGAGCTGTCGGAGGCCGTCGCGCGGCTGGGGCGGCACAAGTTCCCCGTGCGGGTCACAAAGACCACCCGTGCCTTCCTCGACGAGCTCGGTGACGCCTTCGGCATCGAGCTGGACCCGGAGGACATGGAATCGACCCTGGCCAGGCTCGGTGGCATCGCCAAGCTCATCGGCGCGACCCTGAGCAACACGGCCAACCCCACGCAGCTCGGTGCCGGGTACAAGGTCAACGTCATCCCCGGCGAGGCGACCGCCCACGTCGACGGCCGGTTCCTGCCCGGGTTCGAGGACGAGTTCCTCGCCGACCTCGACCGCATCCTCGGCCCGAAGGTGCGGCGTGAGGACGTCCACGCCGACAAGGCCGTCGAGACCACCTTCGACGGCAAGCTCGTGGAGGCGATGCAGTCCTCGCTGCTGGCCGAGGACCCGACCGCCAAGGCGATCCCCTACATGCTCTCCGGCGGGACGGACGCGAAGTCCTTCGACGACCTGGGCATCCGGGGCTTCGGCTTCGCGCCGCTGAAGCTGCCGCCGGAGCTGGACTTCGCCGGCATGTTCCACGGCGTGGACGAGCGGGTGCCGGTCGACGGCCTGAAGTTCGGCGTGCGGGTGCTCGACCGGTTCATCGACGCGTCCTGAATCGGCACGGGGAAAACACCGTTATTCGGTCGGGCGTGCGAGATCGACTGGGAAGGGTGAATGCGACCATAAGCTCGTAGCCTCATTACTCCCTCCTCGTTACATCTCATGCGATCGCAAGATGGGTCGCTTTGCCAACTAGGAGGAATAATGATCAAGAAGGTCGTCGCTGCTGCGGCTGCCACCGGTGGGCTGGTTCTCGCGAGCGCGGGCATGGCCGTTGCCGACTCGGGTGCTCAGGGTGCCGCGGTGAACTCCCCGGGTGTCGTGTCCGGCAACGTCATTCAGGTGCCCGTGCACGTTCCGGTGAACGCCTGTGGCAACACGGTCTCCGTGATCGGGCTGCTGAACCCCACCTTCGGCAACACCTGCATCAACAAGTGATTCCCCCTCTTTGAGGGGAGTTCCAAGCCATCGGTCCCGGAGTGCCCGCCATGCGCTCCGGGACCGAATGCTTCTTTTGCGGAATTCGAGACGAATTCGAGAAGAATTCCAGACAGGGTCGAAGGCAGGTACTCAGCAATGCGACAGGTCACCCGCAAGGGCCTGATGACCGTGGCGGCCGCGACCGGCGTGATCGCCGCCGCGGGCGGATCGGCGCACGCCGACTCGGGCGCACACGGCGCCGGATCGGGCTCACCCGGCGTGCTGTCCGGCAACACGGTGCAGGCGCCGGTGCACGCGCCGGTCAACGTCTGCGGCAACACGGTCAACGTGATCGGGCTTCTCAATCCGTCGGTCGGCAACTCGTGTGCGAACAAGGGGGGCGGATCGTCGTCGGGAGCACACGGCGGACACGGCGGCTCGCACGCCGACGGACACGCCACCGACTCGCCCGGCGTCGGCTCGGGCAACCACGTCCAGGCTCCGGTCCATGTGCCGGTGAACGTCTGCGGCAACAGCGTCGACATCATCGGCGCAGGCAACGCCGCCACGGGCAACGGCTGCGGAAACGGCGGTTCCGGCGGACACCACACCAACCCGCCCGGGGGCGGCCACGAGAACCCGGGGCAGCCGGGCAGCCCCGGTAACCCGGGCAACCCCGGTAACCCGGGTAACCCCGGTAACCCCGGTAACCCGGGCAATCCGGGTGGCCCTGGCGGCTCCGGAAACCCGGGTGATCCCGGCAGCCCTGGTAACCCGGGCGGTCCCGGAAACCCGGGCGGCCCCGGCAACCCTGACGAGCCGGGTCAGCCCGGCGCCCCCGGTACGCCGCCCGCCACCGGCGGTGAGACGCCGGGCGGTTCGCCGGACGGGAACAAGCCGGGCGGCCAGTTCGTCACCGAGCCCAAGGGCGACGCCCAGCTCGCGAGCACCGGCAGCGACCTGCCGCTCGGGATCGCCCTGCCGGCCGGCGCCGGCGCGCTGCTGGCGGGCGCGATCCTCTACCGCAAGGCGCGCGCCTCGGCCTGATCCCCGGGAAACGGAGGGGGCCCCGCCGTAGCGGGGCCCGCTCTGTGTGTGATCCTCCCGTGCGCCTCTCAGCTCACCACGTGGCCCGCACCTGGCGGATGATCCGCCGACGCAACCGCACCCTGCGGCTGCCGTCGCGGAGCAGGCTCAGGCGGTACAACTCCCAGTGTCCGTACTCGGCATGGTCCGTCAGCAGACGTGCCGTTTCCTTGCGGGAGACCCCGCGAGGTACGTACACGTCGACAAATTCGTATTCCGGCATCGCATCTATTGTGCGGGCTGGGCCCTGGTACGGATAGCGTCTGCACTATGTCTGATGCTGCGCAGCCCACCGCTGCCGAGGTACGCGCCGCCGCCGAGGCGGTCAAGACCGCGCTCGACCGCCACCTGGCCGCGGTCGAACGCAGGTCGGGAGAGGACGACCCGGCCGTCTACGAGGCGTTCAACCAGCTGGCCGCGGCCGCAGAGGTGTACGACGAACTGCTCTACGACCGATACGACGAGGTGACACCCTTCGAGATCCCCGGTGCGGAGGACGCGCTGCCTCCGTACAACGGGCCCGAGGAACCGAACGCGCTGAGCGTGCTGATCCGCCGCGACTACGCGGTGGCGGAGCCACAGCGGCTGCTGGCGCAGGCGGAACGGATCGAGGCCGCGGAAGGCGAGGACGGCCCGGCCGCCTCCGGGACGATCCACGGCGCGCTCGGACTCCTCTTCGGCGAGTTCGAACCCGACGAGATCGCCTCCCGGCACAAGGAGTTCGGGCTCGAGGAGGGCGACTCCACGCTCTGGGTGACAGCGGCGGACGAACCCGCCGAGCCCGGTGAGTGGCTTCAGGCGCCGTTCGAGCAGGTCGATCCGCAGCAGGTGGTCTGCCGCTTCGACGTGAGCGCCGTCTTCGACGACGAGATCGACGACGACGCCGACGATGACGACGAGACCGAGGACACGGACGACTTCGACAGCGACCTCGACGAGGACGAGGACCTGGAGCCACTGGACGTGGACAGCCGCTGAGCCGGTGCGTCAGCCACCATGTGGGGGGTGGTCGCAGGGCCCGGCCCGGTGACCACCCCCCACGTCATTCACCCACCCATCTGCGGGGCGAGCAGCACGGGAAGGCGGGTCGTCCGGGGCTTCGCCGGAACCTCGGCCACGGCCTTCGGCAGCGCCTGCTCCACGCCATGCACCACGGACAGATGGCGGTCGGCCCGCCCGAACGCCGTGTACACCCACGGCCGGCTGAGGGCCTGCGCAGCGTCACCGGGCAGCACCACGACCACCGCGGGCCAGCGGCTCCCCACGGCCTGGTGCGCGGTCAGCGCCCACCCGTGCCGCACGGACTGCTCCACCCGCTCCCTCGGTACGAGGACGGCCTCGCCCTCGCACGACAGGTGCAGCCCCTCGGCGTCCGCCTTCACCACACGGCCCGGCAGCACCCGCCCGGGAACGGGGGAGTGGACGACCCGGTCACCGGGGTCGAAGCCGCCGAAGCGGCCCGGGCCCGGATTGAGCCGCTCCTTCAACGCCGCGTTGAGCGCACGCGTACCGGCGGCGCCGCCGTGCCCCGGTGTGATCACCTGCGTCTGCTCGGCCGGAACACCGATCGCCCGCGGCACCGAGTCCACGACGAGCTGCACCGTCCGGTGAACGGCCTCACCGGCGTCCCGCACCGGCACGATCACGACCTCCCTGCCGGGGGCCTCGACCTGGTTCAGCTCGCCGACGCCGATACCGGAGACCAGCTCGCCCAGCGGCCCGGGGTCCGGCCGCCGTGAGGCGATCTGCGGGCAGATCCGCACCGCGAGCAGATCCGCGAACACCCGCCCAGGGCCCACGGACCACAGCACCCCCGGGTCCCCGGCCAGCACCAGCCTCGCCCCGTCCGGCAGCGACTCCGCCAGCAGAGCCGCCGTCTCGACGTCCAGCTGCGGTGCGTCGAGCACGACGAGCAGATCGAGATCCAGCGCCCCGTCGGCATCCCGTCCGGGACCTTCCAGGCCGGAGAGCAGCCCTGCCACGGTGGCGACGGGGGAGTGGGCGGTGGGGGACACCTCGGGCCCACCGGACCGCCCCAGCAGGGCCGCGAAGCGGTTGCGGCCGATCGGGGCGTAGGCGGCCGCCCAGGCACGCAGCCCGAGGGAGCGCGCCGCGTGCAGCAGCGCCGCCGGCTCGGCCAGCGACGCCTCCGAGCCGGTGTGCAGGACCAGCCCGTGAGCGGCGACCGCTCGGATCAGCTCACCCGCCGACCCCTGCGCGGAGGCGGCGGCCCGCTCCCACTCCTCGGTGGGCCCGTCCTGCTTGGGCGCGGAGTTGGCCAGCCGGGCCAGACCGTCGGCGAGGCTCTCCTCAGCGAGTGCGTACCGCTCCAGCCCGACCAGCACACGGACGGGGCGCTCCTCGTCCTCCGCGCCCTCCTCCTCGGCCCGGGCCGGCGCCGCACCGGACTCCTCCAAGGCGTCCTGGAAGACCAGCGCCTCGCCTTCCGCGATCGTGTCCTGCACAGCGCGGTCCGGGTCCGGCACGCCCCGCTGGGCCAGGGCGGTCACGAGCGCCGGCAGCTCCAGGGCGGTGTGCCCGGCCAGTGCGGCCTGCTCCAGGAGCCAGACGGTGACGGCCCGGCCGCGCCGATCGTCGTCCGGCCCGCAGCCGGCGCCCAGCAGCGTCCGCGCGAACCCGTCGGCCTGCTCGGGTCGCACGCCGGCGATCCGCAGCAACTGCCAGGGATCAGCACGCAGCTGGTCGTCCGCGTCCTCGCCGAGGACCGCGGCCACCTGCGGCGCGAGCGTCTCCGGCGCACCCCCCTCGCCGAGCAACGCCCGCACGGCCCGCACCGCTTCCGGCGCGGGGGCCGCCGACGCGGCGACGGTCTCGGCGGCCACCGGCTGCGGCCGCCGCACCGCAGGCTCCGGTGCGGAGCGCCGGGGGCCCGGCTCGGGCTCCGTGAACACCGCGGCCGCCGGCTTCTCGCCGCTCTCCACGGCCCGTACGGCCGCCAGCAGATCGGCGGCCTTGCCGCTCAGCTTCCCGCCGCTCTCGATCGGCCCCTGCTTCTCCGCCTTCCGCTGTTCGATGCGCTCCCGCTCGGCCTGCTGAGCCCGCAGCTCGGCCTCTGCCTCGGACACCTGACCGGCGCCGGGAGCGTCCCCCTCGGTGCCCGCACCACCGGTCGGTGTCCCCGGCTCGGCGTCGCCCGTGGTCTCCGGCTCCGTGCTCACAGCGTGCTCCAGTCGTGATCGGGATAGCGGTGCACAGGCGCCGACACGTCGTCGAGCGCCCGGCAGATCTCGTCAGGAAGACTAAGGGTCTCCACTGACAATGCCGCCGCGAGCTGCTGCGCGTTGCGCGCGCCGACGACGGGCGCGGCCACGCCCGGCCGGTCGCGGACCCACGCCAGCGCCACCTGGAGCGGTGTCACCGCGAGACCGTCGGCCGCGGTCGCCACGGCGTCCACGATGCGGCTCGCCGTGTCGTCGAGGTACGGCGCGACGAACGGTGCGAGGTGTTCCGAGGCACCGCGCGAGTCCGGTGGCATCTCGTCGCCCCGGTACTTGCCCGTCAGCACGCCACGCCCGAGCGGTGAGGACGGCAGCAGTCCGATGCCGAGGTCCAGCGCGGCCGGCAGCACCTCCCTTTCGGCGCCGCGCTGGAGCAGCGAGTACTCCAGTTGCGTACCGGCCAGCCGGGTCCGGGTGCCGGGGGCCGCCAGCTGCCAGGTCGCGGCCTTGGCCAGTTGCCAGCCGCAGAAGTTGGAGACGGCGGCGTAGCGGGCCCGGCCGCTGGCGACCGCGAGGTCCAGGGCGTGCAGGGTCTCCTCCAGCGGCGTGTCCGGGTCGAAGGCGTGCACGTGCCAGAGGTCGACGTAGTCGGTGCCGAGCCGGGAGAGCGAGGCGTCCAGCGCGGAGAGCAGGTGGCCGCGGGAGGCGTCGAAGCGGCGGTCGGGGTCCGGCACGCTGCCGGCCTTGGTCGAGATGACCAGGTCCCGGCGGGGCACCAGGCCGTCCATGAGCCTGCCGATCAGATACTCGGCCTCTCCGTCGCCGTACACGTCCGCGGTGTCGACGAGGGTCCCGCCCGCTTCCCAGAACGTCTTCATCAGGTCCGCCGCGTCATGCTCGTCGGTATCCCGTCCCCAGGTCAGGGTGCCGAGCCCGATCCGGGACACACGCAGGCCGGTGCGGCCGAGATGCCTCTGCTCCATGAACGCCGAGATTACTGGCCAGAGCCTTTCGTGTGAGGGGCCGTGCACGACGACTGTGCCCGGTGCTTCCCCAAGCTCTCGGCTTCGCTCGAGCGGGGGGACCCTCATCGCCCATGGCGGCACGACTGCCCGCAGCGGCGGCGGCCGGTTCCAGGTACCCGGCGTCGGTGCTGGGGGCGGGTGGGTGCGGAGCCCGGCGTTGCGAGGTGCTGGGCGTTGGTGCGAGGGGCGGGGCGTTGCGCAACTCGGCGCGACGAGGTGCCGCTGCGCCCACCCGTGCCGCCCCAGCGGCACGACTGCCCGCAGCTAGGACGGCCCGCAGCTAGGACGGCCGGCAGCTAGGACGGCCGGCAGCTAGGACGGCCCGCAGCTAGGACGGCCGGCAGCTAGGACGGCCCGCAGCCGCGCACGCACGGAAGGGGACGTGTCGGGGGGTGTCCGCCCGCAGCGGTTGGCGCGTCAACGGACAGTCACTCGTCATCCGACTCCATCGCGCCGTTCCGAGGACGGACACCCCCCGACGCGGCCCCGACCCACCCCATGCCGCAGGCGCAGCCCCCGCGCTATGGTCTCCGCACAAGGCACGTTACTGATCGGTAAGGGGATACGGCATGCAGCTCGGTATCAACCTCGGCTACTGGGGTGCCGGAATGGACGCGGACAATCTGGCCGTCGCCCAGGAGGCCGACCGGCTCGGATACGCCGTCTGCTGGGCCGCCGAGGCCTACGGTTCCGACGCCGCCACCGTCCTGAGCTGGGTCGCCGCCCAGACCGAACGGATCGACGTCGGCTCCGCCATCTTCCAGATCCCGGCCCGTCAGCCCGCCATGACCGCCATGACGGCTGCCACCCTCGACTCCCTCTCCGGCGGCCGCTTCCGCCTCGGCCTCGGCGTCTCCGGCCCGCAGGTCTCCGAGGGCTGGTACGGGGTCAGGTTCGACAAGCCACTCGCCCGCACCCGCGAGTACGTCGAGATCGTCCGCAGGGCCATGACCCGCGAGCGGCTCACCTACGAGGGCGAGCACTGGACCCTCCCCCTCCCGGGCGGCCCGGGCAAGCCCATCAAGCTGACCGTGCACCCGCAGCGCGAGCACATCCCCCTGTACATCGCCGCGATCGGGCCCAAGAACCTCGAGCAGACGGGCGAGATCGCCGACGGCGCACTGCTGATCTTCCCCTCCGCCGACCACCTAGAGGACACCGCGATCAAGTACCTGCGGGCCGGCCGCGAGAAGGCCGGCAAGACCCTCGACGGCTTCGACGTCTGCCCGACCCTGCCCCTCGCCGTCGGCGACGACAAGGACGTGACGTCGCTCGCCGACACGTTCCGTCCCTACACCGCGCTGTACGTCGGCGGCATGGGCAGCGCCAAGCAGAACTTCTACAACCAGCTCGCGCAGCGCATGGGGTACGAGAAGGAGGCCGCCGAGATCCAGCAGAAGTACCTGTCCGGGGACAAGCAGGGCGCCGCCGCCGCGATCCCGCACGACCTCATCGACAAGACCACCCTGCTGGGCTCCGTGGACCGGATCGCCGATCGGATGAAGGCCTATGCCGCCGCCGGGGTCACCACCCTCAGCCTGGCGCCGGCCGGTTTCACGCTGGAGGAACGGCTCACGTCCCTGCGGGCCGGCAGCGAGGCCCTGGAGCGCGCGGGACTCGCGTAGGTTTCTGCGGCCGTGGTGGGGGCTCGGGGGTCATCCCCGCCACGGCCGTCACGCGGAACAACGCTCCGTACCCCCCGGCGGTTACGCCCGTGCCGTCCCGGACAGGCCCGGCCCGGCCCGGCCCCGCCCCGCCGCGTCCTCCATTCGGCGGAGTCCTCCCCCGCACCTGTTGCAGCCCCTGCCGCCCCGCACTTGACTCGTTGTCTGCGGAATCCTGCGGATCGGATCCTGCGGAGTCACGCGGCACGCGCACGCGCGCGGGAGAGGTGCTCACGATGCTTTCGGCCAAGAGTCTGTTCCAGGAGATCCTCGCCAACGACGATTCCTTCGCCCTGTTCTGCTCCATCGCCGCGAGCGGCGAGTCCCAAGGCGGCTGGGAGAACGCCCGGATCGCAGCCCTCGTCCCGGAGAGCGAACGCGAACTCGCCCCCAAGATCACCCGGCACGGTGCCGACGAGGACAAGCACGGCCGGATCTTCAACGCCCTGATGAAGAAGCGCGGCCTGGAACCGGTCCCGGTCCCGCCGGAGACCGACTACACCATGCTGCTGGAGAAGCACGGCATCGGCCTCGCCCACGAGCAGCTGAAGCGGGACCAGCGGCTCACGGTCCAGGACATCGTCACGTATCTCTCGCACAGCAGGGTCACCGAGCAACGTGCCTCCGAGCAGATGGACCTGCTGCGCAAGCACTTCGCGGACCACCCCGACATCGGCCGCGCGGTCAAGCAGATCTCCAACGACGAGGACAACCACCTCGCGTACTGCCACGAGGAACTGCTCCGCTTCGCCTACGCGGGCCACGGCCGGGCCATCCAGCGGACCCTGCGCGAGTGCGCGCTGGCCGAGATCCGGATCTACCGGGACGTCAGCCTCGCGGTCATGGCGAACATGGGCCGCATCCTCGGCTGGTCCAAGGCCAAGTCGGCCGTGCTCGCGGCGGGCATCCACGCGATGTACGCCTACGAACGGCTGGGCGGCTGGCGCCGGATGGTGTCGCTGAAGACGCCCGAGCGCCGCAACGCCCTCGGCGGCCCGGCCCCAGCGGAACCCGAGTTCGTCTAGCCGGGCCGCCTCACAACCACCCCCGTCGCTTGAACAGCCGGAACACCAGAACCTCCAGCACGGCCATCAGCACGATCAGCGCCGGATAGGACCACACCCAGCGCAGCTCGGGCATGTGCTCGAAGTTCATGCCGTAGATCCCCGCGAACATCGTGGGGATCGCGGCCATGGCAGCCCACGCGGAGATCTTCCGCATGTCGTCGTTCTGCCGGACACTCATCTGCGCCAGGTGGGCCGAGAGGATGTCGGACACCAGCCGGTCCAGGTTCTCCACGGACTCGTTGACGCGCGTGAGGTGGTCGCTGACGTCCCGGAAGAAGGGCCGGGCCCGGTCGTCCAGGAACGGGACCGCCACGCCGTACGGAGCCGTGCCCGCCAGCCGGCTCATCGGCAGGGCCAGCGGCCCGGTCGCCCGGCGGAACTCCAGGACCTGCCGTTTGAAGGTGTAGATCCGGGAGGCGGTGTTCCCCGATCCGCCGGTGTCCGGTGAGAAGACCTCCGCCTCCAGCTCCTCCAGGTCGGTCTGCAACTCGGTCGCCACGTCCAGGTAGTGGTCGACGGCGGCGTCGGCGACCGCGTACAGCACGGCGGTGGGGCCGTTGCCCAGCAGTTCCGGTTCCTGCTCCAGACGGCGCCGCACGGCCTTGAGCGGGGCGCCCTCGCCGTGCCGGACCGTCACCACGAACGAGTCACCGAGGAAGACCATGATCTCGCCGGAGGAGACGGTGTCGCTCTGCGGCTCGTACGTCACCGGCTTGAGCACCACGAACAGCGAGTCGTCGTACACCTCAAGCTTCGGCCGCTGATGCGCCTTGAGGGCGTCCTCGACGGCCAGCGGGTGCAGGCCGAACTCCTGGGTGACGTGGTCGAACTCGCGCTCCGTGGGCTCATGCAGCCCGACCCACACGAAACCGCCCGCAGCGCGGGCCTCACCCAGGGCGTCGGAGAAGTCCTCGGGCCCTTCCGACCGGTGTCCGTCGCGGTAGATGGCACAGTCGACGATCACGAAGCGAGTCTCCCGTCACTCGAACGACACGGCACGCGTGCGTGCGCCTACGCTGGACCGCATGCCCACGCTGATCCTGGTCAGGCACGGACGCTCCACCGCCAACACCGAGGGACTGCTCGCCGGCTGGACGCCCGGTGTCGCCCTCGACGGACGCGGCGCCGCGCAGGCCGCCGCGCTGCCCGGCCGCCTGGCCGAACTGCCCCTCGCCGAGATCGTCACCAGCCCGCTCCAGCGCTGCCAGGAGACGATCCGGCCCCTTCTGGACGCCCGGCCGGAGCTGACCCCGCACACCGACGAGCGCATCGGCGAGTGCCACTACGGCGACTGGTCCGGACGCAAGCTCGACGAGCTCAAGGACGAGCCCCTGATGGAGGTGGTGCAGGCGCACCCGTCCGCGGCGGCGTTCCCCGGCGGGGAGTCCATGCGGGCGATGCAGACGCGCGCCGCCGAGGCCGTACGCGAGTGGAACGCGCGCGTGGAGCGCGACCACGGCGCCGACGCCGTCTACCTCATGTGCTCGCACGGCGACATCATCAAGTCGCTCGTCGCGGACGCCCTCGGACTTCATCTGGACCTCTTCCAGCGGATTTCTGTTGAACCGTGTTCCATCACCGCGATCCGCTACACCCGGCTGCGGCCCTTTCTCGTCCGCCTCGGCGACACCGGGAACCTCACGTCCCTCGTGCCGCGCGAGGAACCGCCGGGCGACCAAGCCCAAGTCGGTGGTGGTGCGGGCGCACCGTGATCGTCGGCCGCAGTAGGGTGAAGCGGTCGCAGCAGTGCCGTGGTCACACGGTTCCCACGATTCCAATGGAGACAGGACGTGTCCCGTCAGGTGTTCCTCTACGACCATCCGGAGCGTTTCGTGGCCGGTACGGTCGGGCTGCCCGGGCGTCGTTCGTTCTTCCTCCAGGCCACAGCCGGCACCCGGGTGACCAGCGTGGCCCTGGAGAAGACCCAGGTCGCAGCGCTCGCCGAACGCATGGACGAACTGCTCGACGAGGTCGTACGCCGTAGTGGAGGCAGCGCCTCCGTACCTGCCGTCGCGCCGTCGGAGATCACCGACACCGACCCGCTGCAAACCCCCGTCGAGGAGGAGTTCCGGGTCGGCACGATGGCACTCGCCTGGGACGGCGACGAACAGCTCATGATCGTCGAGGCGCAGGCGCTCGTCGAACTCGACGCCGAATCCGAGGAGGATCTCGCCGAGGCCGAGGAACGGCTGCTCCAGGACGAGGAGAACGGGCCCCCGATGCTGCGGGTCCGGCTCACCGGCGCGCAGGCCAGGGCCTTCGCCAAGCGCGCCCTCGACGTCGTCAACGCGGGGCGGCCGCCGTGCCCGCTGTGCAGCCTCCCGCTCGACCCGGAAGGACACGTATGTCCGCGCCAGAACGGATACCGCCGCGGAGCGTGACACCTCCCCCGGACACCGCCCGGCTGCTCGCCCGGGGCGAACTCACCGTGCGCGGACGCATCCGTGAGGCGTCCAACGCGGCCCTGTACTGCACCGTGTCCTACGACGGCCGGGAGGCGGCCTGCGTCTACAAGCCGATCGCCGGGGAGCGGCCCCTGTGGGACTTCCCCGACGGGACGCTCGCCCAGCGCGAGGTCGCCGCGTACGAGGTCTCCGAGGCGACCGGCTGGGGGCTCGTACCGCCCACCGTGCTGCGTGACGGACCGTACGGCGAGGGCATGTGCCAGCTGTGGGTCGAGGCGGCGCCGGAGGCGGAACTCCTGGCGCTGGTCGACCGGGAGGAACCCGGGCCGGGCTGGAAGGCGATCGGCTTCGCCGAGGTCGGCGAGGGACGCACCGCGCTGCTGGTGCACGCGGACGACGAGCGGCTGCGGCGGCTCGCGGTGCTCGACGCCGTGCTCAACAACGCCGACCGCAAGGGCGGGCACCTGCTGCCCACCGGCGAGGGGCGGCTGTACGGGATCGACCACGGGGTCACCTTCAACGTCGAGAACAAGCTGCGGACCCTGTTGTGGGGATGGGCGGGGGAGCCGCTCACCTCCGAGGCGGCCGACGTCCTCGAGGACCTCAGGACGAACCTGGCCGAGGGCGGGGCCCTCGCCGCCCGGCTCGAACCGCTGATCACCGGCGCCGAGATCGAGGCCACGCGCGCGCGGGTCGGCGCGCTGCTCGCCTCGGGGAAGCATCCGGAGCCGAGCGGGGAGTGGCCGGCGATCCCCTGGCCACCCGTGTAGCAGCACGACCGGCGGTTTCCCGCAAGAGCGCCTTCTCGGCCGTCCGGGCCGCTCCCATTCGTATATGGAACTTCAGTCCGGTTAGGCTCATGGCATGCATGCCTGGCCCGCTTCCGAGGTCCCCGCCCTGCCTGGTCAGGGCCGCGACCTGAGGATCCACGACACCGCGACCGGCGGCCTCGTCACCCTCGACCCCGGTCCCGTCGCCCGTATCTACGTCTGCGGCATCACCCCGTACGACGCCACCCACATGGGACACGCGGCGACGTACAACGCGTTCGACCTCGTGCAGCGCGTGTGGCTCGACACCAAGCGGCAGGTTCACTACGTCCAGAACGTCACCGACGTCGACGACCCGCTCCTGGAACGCGCACAGCGCGACGGCCTCGACTGGGCCGCGCTCGCGGAGCGGGAGACGGCCCTCTTCCGCGAGGACATGACGGCCCTGCGGATGCTGCCGCCGCAGCAGTACATAGGCGCCGTCGAGGCCATACCCGGGATCGTGCCGCTCGTCGAGCGACTGCGTGACCTGGGCGCGGCGTACGAGCTCGACGGGGACGTCTACTTCTCCGTCGAGTCCGACCCGCACTTCGGCAAGGTCTCGAACCTGGACGCCGCCGCGATGCGGCTGCTGTCCGCCGAGCGCGGCGGCGACCCGGACCGGCCGGGCAAGAAGAACCCGCTCGACCCGATGCTGTGGATGGCGGCCCGCGAGGGCGAGCCCAGCTGGGACGGCGGATCGCTCGGACGCGGGCGGCCCGGCTGGCACATCGAGTGTGTGGCCATCGCCCTCGACCACCTCGGCATGGGCTTCGACATCCAGGGCGGCGGCTCCGACCTCGCCTTCCCGCACCACGAGATGGGCGCCTCCCACGCCCAGGCCCTCACCGGTGAGTTCCCCATGGCCAAGGCGTATGTGCACGCCGGCATGGTCGGCCTCGACGGCGAGAAGATGTCCAAGTCCAAGGGCAACCTGGTCTTCGTCTCCAAGCTCCGGCACGACGGCGTCGACCCGGCCGCCATCCGGCTCGCCCTGCTCGCCCACCACTACCGTGCCGACTGGGAGTGGACCGACCAGGTCCTGGCGGACGCCGTGGCGCGGCTGGGCCGCTGGCGGGCCGCCGTGTCCCGGCCCGACGGGCCATCGGCCCAGGCGCTCGTGGAGGAGATCCGCGAGGCTCTGGCCGACGACCTGGACGCGCCGGCCGCGCTCACCGCGGTCGACCGCTGGGCCGCGCTGCAGGAGGAGACCGGCGGCACGGACATCAGCGCGCCCGGGGTGGTCTCCCGGGCGGTGGACGCGCTGCTCGGCGTCGCGCTGTAGCCGCGATCAAGCCGGAGGCGCCCGGGCGGCATCGGCGCCGCCCGGGCGTCCTGCGCGTGCGCGTGCCGCGGGGTGGGGGGGCGGGGACGTGTCGGGGGGTGTCCGTCCTCGGAACGGCGCGATGGAGTCGGATGCCGAGTGACTGTCCGTTGACGCGCCAACCGCTGCGGGCGGACACCCCCCGACACGTCCCCTTCCGTACGTACGCGGCTGCCCGCCGTCCTAGCTGCGGGCAGTCGTGGCCGTCCTAGCTGCGGGCAGTCGTGCCGCTTGGGCGGCACGGGTGGGCGCAGCGGCACCTCGTCGCGCCGAGTTGCGCAACGCCCCGCCCCCAGCACCCACGCCGGGTACCTGGAACCGGGCGCAGGCCGCCGCCGCTGCGGGCTGCGCAACGCCTACCCCCCCAGCACCGACGTCGCGGCGTCGCGCCGACCAGGGCACCCGACAGTGAGGCCGCCCCCCGGGCTCAGTCCTCCGACGACTCCTCGTCATCGGCGCCGCCGGCCTTCGGCGGCTTCGGCGGGCGCGTACGGCCGCTGGGGTTGTCCCTGAGGTACGACGTGCTGTCGCTGCCGTCCGCTGTCGCGTGTCCGCCGGAAGCCGGCGGTCCGCCGCCGTCCCGGCGGCGCAGGTAGCGCTCGAACTCGCGGGCGATCGCCTCGCCCGACGCCTCCGGCAGCTCGGCCGTGTCCCGGGCCTCCTCCAGTGACTGGACGTACTCGGCGACCTCGCTGTCCTCGGCGGCCAGCTGGTCCACGCCGACCTGCCAGGCCCGCGCGTCCTCGGGCAGCTCGCCCAGCGGGATGCGCACGTCGATCAGGTCCTCCAGCCGGTTCAGAAGGGCCAGCGTGGCCTTCGGGTTCGGCGGCTGGGACACGTAGTGCGGCACCGCCGCCCACAGCGACACGGCCGGCACGCCCGCGTGCGTGCACGCCTCCTGGAGGACTCCGACGATGCCCGTGGGGCCCTCGTACTTGGTCTCCTCCAGGTCCATGCGGCGGGCCAGGTCCGGGTCGGACGTCGTCCCGCTGATCGGCACCGGACGGGTGTGCGGGGTGTCGCCGAGCAGGGCGCCCAGGACGACCACCAGCTCCACGCCCAGTTCGTGCGCGAAGCCGAGGAGTTCGTTGCAGAACGAGCGCCACCGCATCGACGGTTCGATACCCCGGACCAGGACCAGGTCGCGTGGCTTCTCACCACCGACCCGGACCACCGACAACCTTGTCGTCGGCCATGTGATCTTGCGGACGCCCGCTTCCATGAACACCGTGGGGCGGTTCACCTGGAAGTCGTAGTAGTCCTCGGCGTCCAGCGCCGCGAACACCTCGCCCTTCCACTCCCTGTCGAGATGCGCGACCGCGGTGGAGGCGGCGTCGCCGGCATCGTTCCAGCCCTCGAACGCGGCCACCATGACCGGGTCGATCAGCTCGGGAACCCCCTCGAGCTCGATCACCCAGTGCCTCCTTCCGACGTGCCCTCGCTTGACCACCCAACCTTACGGCGTGCCAAGGGGGCGCCCGCAGCCCCCTTGCAGGGGGAGTGACCCCATGACTGCCCCGTGATACGTCCCTGAACACCCCGTAATCATCCGAGCAGTAGGTGAGAGCCTCTGGTCACAGCGTGGAGCGCAGCCACTGCTCCACGCTCGCGATGTGCACCGTCGCCCACGAGCGCGCCGCCTCGGCGTCCCGGTCCCGCAGCGCGGCGAGGATCGCCCGGTGCTCGCGCAGGGTGCGGCCGACGGCGTCCTCCTGGGTGAGGCCGCGCCAGACCCGGGCCCGGGTGGTGGGACCCGACAGGCCGTCGAGCAGCGAGCACAGCACGGAGTTGCCCGAGCTCCGCACGATGCCCCGGTGGAACTCCAGGTCGCAGGCGACGAGGTCCTCCACGGACGGGGCGTCACCGAGCTTGTCCAGCTGGGCCGTGAGCGCGTCCAGCTGCTGCTCGCTGATGCGCAGCGCCGCCATGGCCGTCGCGGCCGGTTCCAGGATGCGGCGTACGGCCAGGAACTCCAGGACCGTGTCGTCGCGGTGGAAGTCGACGACGAAGCTCAGCGCCTCGAGCAGGAGCTGCGGGTCGAGGCTGGTGACGTACGTGCCGTCGCCCTGCCGGACGTCCAGGATGCGGATGAGTGCCAGCGCCCGCACGGCCTCCCGCAGGGAGTTGCGGGACAGCCCGAGGCCGGCGGCGAGTTCGCTCTCCTTGGGCAGCCGGTCGCCCGGCCGCAGCGCGCCGGAGACGATCATGCCTTTGATCTTCTCGATCGCCTCGTCGGTGACTGCCATGGCGGGCTCCCTGTCGCTCAAGACCTCCGACGTATCAGGCCATTATGCGGGGTCGGCAGCCCGGAAGGGGCGGCTCCGTCGGCGTGGAGCCGCCCCTTCCGTGATCGGGAACCCCCCGGGGTCTACTTCTTGTCGAGAAGGTCCTGGACCCTGGCGCGGACGTCGTCCGTCGCGAGGCCGCGGATCGTCAGCGTCGTCCGGCGGCGCAGCACGTCGTCCTGCGTCTCGGCCCACTCGTGGTCCCGGGCCCAGACGACCTGCGCCCAGATCTCCGGGGCGTCCGGGTGGACGCGCTCGGCGAGCTCGGGGCTCTCGTTGGCCAGGCGGGCGATGTCGAAGGCCAGCGAGCCGTAGTGGGTGGCCAGGTGCCTGGCGGTGTCGGCGGCCATGCGCGGGCCGGGTGCCGGGCGGTCGGTCAGCAGCCGGTGGGCGACCGCGCGCGGGTTGGCTATGCCGGGCAGCGGAAGCTTCTTCGGCAGCGAGCTGATGGGCTCGAAGTCGTCACCCAGGGGGTGGCCCGGCAGGGCCTGAAGCTTCTGCATGACCGTACGGCCGATGTGGCGGAAGGTGGTCCACTTGCCGCCCGCGACGGACAGCATGCCGCCCTTGCCCTCGGTGACGACGGTCTCGCGCTTGGCCTTGGCGGTGTCGCCGGGGCCGCCCGGCAGCACCCGCAGGCCCGCGAAGGAGTAGGTGATGAGGTCGCGGCTGAGCTGCTGGTCGCGGACCGAGAAGGCGGCCTCGTCGAGGATCTGGGATATGTCCTGCTCGGTGACCGCGACGTCCGCCGGGTCGCCCTCGAACTCCTCGTCCGTGGTGCCGAGCAGCAGCATGTCCTCCCAGGGGAGGGCGAACGTGATGCGGTACTTGTCGATGGGCGTGGCGAGCGCGGCCTTCCACGGGGAGGTGCGCTTCAGGACCAGGTGCGCGCCCTTCGACAGGCGGATGGACGGCGCCGCGTTCGGGTCCTCCATCCTGCGCAGGTGGTCGACCCACGGGCCGGTCGCGTTCAGCACCAGCCGGGCGTTGACGCCGAACTCGTCTCCGGACAGGCGGTCCTTCAGCTCGGCACCGGTGACCCGGCCCTGCGTGAAGCGCATGCCCGTCACCTCGGCGTGGTTCAGGACGACCGCGCCCGCCTCGACGGCCGCGCGGACCGTCATCAGCGCCATGCGCGCGTCGTTCATCTGGTCGTCGCCGTACACGGCCACGGCCTTGAGGTTCTCGGTGCGCAGCTCGGGCACGTCCTGCGCCGCCTTGGCCGGCGAGAGCAGGTGCCCGACGCCGTCACCGAACGCGGAGAGCGCGGAGTAGGCGAAGACACCCGCCCCGAGCTTCGCCGCGCCGTGCGGCCCGCCCTTGTAGACGGGGAGGTAGAACGTGAGCGGGTTCGCCAGGTGGGGTGCCACCTGGCGGGAGACCGCACGGCGCTCGAAGTGGTTCTCCGCCACCAGCTTCACCGCGCCGGTCTGCAGGTAGCGCAGGCCGCCGTGGAGCAGCTTGGAGGAGGCGGAGGAGGTGGCGCCGGCGAAGTCGCCGGCGTCGACCAGAGCCACCCTGAGGCCGGACTGCGCGGCGTGCCAGGCGGTGGAGATGCCCAGGATGCCGCCGCCGATCACGAGAAGGTCGTACGACGCCTTGGAGAGCTGCTCCCTGGTCTCGGCCCGGCTCGGGTTCGAGCCGGAGGCCGGGTGCGTCCCCAGGGCAGGCACGGACTGCAGGGTGGACTGACTGGTCATGCTGTTTCTTACTCCTCGTCCTCGAGCCAGCCCATGGTCCGCTCGACGGCCTTGAGCCAGTTCTTGTACTCACGGGCGCGGGTGTCCGCGTCCATGCGGGGGGTCCACTCGGCGGCCCGGCGCCAGTTGGCGCGCAGGTCGTCGGTGCTGTTCCAGAAGCCGACGGCGAGACCGGCGGCGTAGGCGGCGCCGAGGCAGGTGGTCTCGGCGACCATCGGGCGCACCACGGGGGCGTCCACGAAGTCGGCGAGGGTCTGCATCAGCAGGTTGTTGGAGGTCATGCCGCCGTCGACCTTGAGGGCGGCCAGTTCGACGCCGGAGTCCTTCGTCATGGCGTCGGCGATCTCCCGGGTC
This sequence comes from Streptomyces djakartensis, assembly GCF_014651075.1. GTDB lineage: Bacteria > Actinomycetota > Actinomycetes > Streptomycetales > Streptomycetaceae > Streptomyces > Streptomyces djakartensis. The sequence goes on from NZ_BMWE01000003.1 coordinate 158,562, forward strand.
TGCCAGGCGGTCGCCTCCAGGACGGCACGGGCCAGGTGCGCCTTGGTGACGTACCGGGTCAGGCCGGCGATCACACCGCGGGCGTCGGAGCGCCAGTACGGGGCGAACAGGCCGGAGAAGGCCGGCACGAAGTAGGCGCCGCCGTTGTCCTCCACCGACAGCGCGAGCGTCTCGATCTCGGCGGCCGTGGAGATCAGGCCCATCTGGTCGCGCATCCACTGCACCAGCGAGCCGGTGACGGCGATCGAGCCCTCCAGGGCGTAGACCGTGTCCTGGTCGCCGATCTTGTAGCCGACGGTGGTCAGCAGGCCGCTGTACGAGTTGATGATCTTGTCGCCGGTGTTCATCACCATGAAGGTGCCGGTGCCGTACGTCGACTTGGTCTCGCCCTCGGAGAAGCAGGTCTGGCCGAACAGGGCCGCCTGCTGGTCGCCGAGCGCCGAGGCGACCGGGATGCCGCCGAGCAGGTCGCCCAGCTTGCCGCCCTTGATCTCGCCGTAGACCTCCGCGGAGGACCGGATCTCGGGCAGGACCTGCTGCGGGACGCCGATGGACTCGCAGATCTTCTCGTCCCACTGCATGGTGTGCAGGTTCATGAGCATGGTGCGGGAGGCGTTGGTGACGTCGGTGACGTGCCGGCCGCCGTCGACACCGCCGGTCAGGTTCCAGATGACCCAGGTGTCCATCGTGCCGAAAAGAATGTCTCCCGCCTCGGCGCGCTCCTTCAGCCCGTCGACGTTGTCGAGCAGCCAGCGGGCCTTCGGGCCGGCGAAGTAGGAGGCGAGCGGCAGGCCCGTCTCGCGGCGGAAGCGGTCCTGGCCCACATTGCGGCCCAGCTCGCGGCAGAGGGCGTCGGTGCGGGTGTCCTGCCAGACGATGGCGTTGTGGACGGGCTCGCCGGTGTTCCTGTCCCACAGCACGGTCGTCTCGCGCTGGTTGGTGATGCCGATGGCCTTGATGTCGTCACGGGTGATGCCGGCCTTCTGGACGGCTCCGGCGACGACCTCCTGGACGTTCGTCCAGATCTCGTTGGCGTCGTGCTCGACCCAGCCCGGCTTCGGGAAGATCTGCTCGTGCTCCTTCTGGTCGACGGAGACGATCCGGCCGTCCCGGTCGAAGACGATGCAGCGGCTGGAGGTGGTGCCCTGGTCGATGGCTGCGATGAAGGGGCCGGCGGTGTGCGCGTCGGTCACTGTGTGCTCCTGGAAATTCCGTGTTTATGGGGCTTTACGTACGGCGCGTGCTGAGAGTTTCGCGAAAGGCGCGGGAATCGCTCCTAGGCGAACGCGACGTTGTAGATGCCCGCCGCGATGGCGCCGCCGAGCAGCGGACCCACCACGGGGACCCAGGCGTAGCCCCAGTCGGAGCCGCCCTTGTTGGGCAGCGGCAGCAGGGCGTGCACGATGCGCGGACCGAGGTCACGGGCCGGGTTGATCGCGTACCCCGTCGGGCCGCCGAGGGACAGACCGATGGAGACCACCACGAACGCGGTGATCAGCGCGCCCAGGGTGCCGAGGCCGTTGCCCTTGTCGTTCAGGCCCTGGGTGAGCACGGCGAGAACCAGCACGATGGTGCCGATGACCTCGGTGGCGATGTTCTGCCAGGCGACCCGGATCTCGGGGCCGGTGGAGAAGACGCCGAGCACGGGGCCCGCGCCCTTCTCCTGGGCCTCGACGGCCTTGGCGGCGGTGTCCTGCGCGCCCGGACCGCCGACGATCTCGCGGTCGGTGAGGTGGGCGTGGAACTGACCGTAGTAGGCGACCCAGACCAGCGCCGCGCCGATCATGGCGCCGAGCACCTGTCCGGCCCAGTAGACCGGAACGTTCTTCCAGTCGCCGTCCTTGATGGCGATCGCCAGCGTCACGGCCGGATTCAGATGTGCGCCGGAGAGCGGCGCCGTGGTGTAGACGGCCGTGAGCACCGCGAAGCCCCACCCGAAGGTGATGGCGAGCCAGCCGGCGTTGCGTGCCTTGGAGGCCTTCAGCGTGACGGCGGCGCAGACTCCGCCGCCGAGGAGGATGAGTATGGCGGTCCCGATGGTCTCGCCGATGAAGATGTCGGAGCTGGACACCCGCGACTCCTTTGTCCTACGTCCAGGGAAGTTCGATACCGGCCTGGCGTTGTCACACTCTAGCGCGTATTGCCGGTAGCTGTTCGACAATGTCGACCGATGGACGGGAGTCTTGCTTCGGCGTTACGAGCACGTCAAGGGCTGTGTACTCGAATATCTGATCGTTACTGATCGCCGTGGGTTCGGTGATCTTCGCCGCAGGTGAGCGCGGACATGCCGAGGACCGGGACGCCGCACGGCGTCCCGGTCCCCGGCAGGTGCCGGCGTGTGCCGTCAGAACCGCCCGGCGCCCAGATCCCGCGACACCGCGCGGGCACAGTCCCGTACGGCCGCGATCAGCTCCGGGCGCAGCGCTCCCTCGTCGTCGGGCCGGCACAGCCGCTCCACGGCACCGGTGATGCCGACCGAGCCGACCGGCATGCGCCGCCGGTCGTGGATGGGCGCGGCGATGGAGGCGACGCCCTCCCAGGTCTCCTCGACGTCCGCCGCGTACCCGCGGGCGCGGGTGACGTCGAGGATGTGCTCGAAGTCCTCCGGCTCGCACACGGTCCGGTCGGTGAACGCCTTGCGGTCGGACTCCAGGGCCTCACTGTGCGCGACCGGGTCGTAGGCGGACAGCACCTTGCCCAGCGCCGTGGAGTGCAGCGGCTGCATGGCCCCGATCTCCAGGACCTGCCGGCTGTCGTCCGGCCGGAAGACGTGGTGCACGATCAGCACGCCCTGCTGGTGCAGGACGCCCAGGTAGACGCTCTCACCGCTGGACCGGGCCAGGTCGTCGGTCCACACCAGGGCGCGCGCCCGCAGCTCGTGCACATCGAGGTAGGTGGTGCCGAGGCGCAGCAGCTCGGCGCCCAGCTGGTAGCGCCCGGAGGCGTCGTCCTGTTCCACGAAGCCCTCCTGCTGGAGGGTGCGCAGTATGCCGTGGGCCGTGCCCTTGGCCAGGCCCAGCGACGAGGCGATGTCCGACAGGCCGAGCCGCCGCTCGCCGCCCGCGAGCAGCCGCAGCATCGCGGCCGCCCGCTCGAGCGACTGGATGTTCCGTGCCATCGCCGTACTGCCTCCGTCCCCTTGACCGCCGAGCAGCGGCGTCCGCAGCCCTCGTTCGGCAATGTCGAACACTACCGGTCGAAGGCGACCTCTCGCTAATGGCGCGTCACCATTCGTTGCGCCGGCGGGGCCGGAGGGGCCGCGTCGGCGTGTCGACTCGGGTTCGCAGGGCAGACGCCTCCCAGCGGCCATACGTTCCGCAACGGCCCGCCCGGCCGCCAGAGGCGTCCGCCTCGTGGACGCCCTGCCCGTCCCGGGCGACTCCCGGTTAGGCTGGCGCCGTGCGCCCTTCCCCCCGGGACCACTCCCGGGTGGCCGGGAAGCCGCATAGCCGACAGCCGTCGCACTTGAGGGAGCCCTTATATGGCCTCGTTGCCGCCGACCCCTTCCGCAGACAGCCGGACCCGTGTGTCCGCCCTCCGAGAGGCGCTGGCCAGCCGTGTGGTCGTGGCCGACGGTGCCATGGGCACCATGCTCCAGGCGCAGGACCCGACGCTCGAGGACTTCCAGAACCTCGAGGGCTGCAACGAGATCCTGAACCTGACCCGGCCGGACATCGTCCGCTCCGTCCACGACGCGTACTTCGCCGTGGGCGTCGACTGCGTCGAGACCAACACCTTCGGCGCCAACCACACCGCCGCGGCGGAGTACGAGATCTCCGACCGCGTGCACGAGCTGTCCGAGGCCGGTGCCCGGATCGCCCGCGAGGTGGCCGACGAGTACGCCGCCCAGGACGGCCGCCCGCGCTGGGTCCTGGGCTCCATCGGCCCAGGCACCAAGCTGCCCACGCTCGGCCACGTCACCTACACCGCCATCCGCGACGGCTACCAGGCCAACGCGGAGGGCCTGCTCGCGGGAGGCGCCGACGCGCTGCTCGTGGAGACCACCCAGGACCTGCTCCAGACGAAGGCGTCCGTCCTCGGCGCCCGCCGGGCCATGGAGGCCACCGGCGTCGAGGTGCCGCTGCTGTGCTCGATGGCCTTCGAGACCACCGGCACCATGCTGCTCGGCTCCGAGATCGGCGCGGCGCTGACCGCTCTGGAGCCGCTCGGCATCGACATGATCGGCCTGAACTGCTCCACCGGCCCCGCCGAGATGAGCGAGCACCTGCGCTATCTGACGCGGCACTCGCGCATCCCGCTGCTGTGCATGCCGAACGCCGGTCTGCCGATCCTCACCAAGGACGGCGCCCACTTCCCGCTGGACCCCGAGGGCCTGGCCGACGCCCAGCAGAACTTCGTCCAGGACTACGGCCTCTCCCTCGTCGGCGGCTGCTGCGGCACCACCCCCGAGCACCTGCGCCAGCTGGTCGAACGCGTCCGGGACCTCGCCCCCACCGAGCGCAGCCCGCAGCCCGAGCCGGGCGCGGCCTCCCTGTACCAGTCCGTGCCGTTCCGGCAGGACACCTCCTACCTGGCCATCGGTGAGCGCACCAACGCCAACGGCTCGAAGAAGTTCCGCGAGGCCATGCTGGAAGGCCGCTGGGACGACTGCGTGGAGATGGCCCGGGACCAGATCCGCGAGGGCGCGCACATGCTCGACCTGTGCGTGGACTACGTCGGCCGCGACGGCGTCGCCGACATGGAGGAACTCGCCGGCCGCTTCGCCACCGCCTCCACGCTGCCGATCGTGCTGGACTCCACCGAGGTCGACGTCATCCGGGCCGGCCTGGAGAAGCTCGGCGGCCGCGCCGTGATCAACTCGGTGAACTACGAGGACGGCGACGGCCCCGAGTCCCGCTTCGCCAAGGTCACGGCCCTGGCCAAGGAGCACGGCGCGGCCTTGATCGCGCTGACCATCGACGAGGAGGGCCAGGCCCGCACCGCCGAGAAGAAGGTCGAGATCGCCGAACGGCTCATCGACGACCTCACCGGCAACTGGGGCATCCACGAGGAGGACATCCTCGTCGACTGCCTGACCTTCACCATCTGCACCGGCCAGGAGGAGTCCCGGGGGGACGGCGTCGCCACCATCGAGGGCATCCGCGAGCTCAAGCGGCGCCACCCGAAGGTGCAGACCACGCTGGGCCTGTCCAACATCTCCTTCGGCCTCAACCCGGCCGCCCGCATCCTGCTGAACTCCGTCTTCCTCGACGAGTGCGTCAAGGCGGGCCTGGACTCGGCGATCGTGCACGCCTCGAAGATCCTGCCGATCGCCCGTTTCAGCGAGGAGGAGGTCCAGACGGCTCTGGACCTGATCTACGACCGCCGTGCCGAGGGCTACGACCCGCTGCAGAAGCTCATGCAGCTGTTCGAGGGCGCCACCGCCAAGTCGCTGAAGGCCGGCAAGGCCGAGGAACTGGCCGCCCTGCCGCTGGACGAGCGCCTGAAGCGGCGCATCATCGACGGCGAGCGCAACGGTCTCGAAGCCGACCTGGACGAGGCCCTCCAGCAGCGGCCGGCGCTGGACATCGTCAACGAGACGCTGCTGGACGGCATGAAGGTCGTCGGCGAGCTGTTCGGCTCCGGCCAGATGCAGCTGCCGTTCGTCCTGCAGTCCGCGGAGGTCATGAAGACGGCGGTGGCCCATCTGGAGCCGCACATGGAGAAGAGCGACGAGGCGGGCAAGGGCACCATCGTGCTGGCGACCGTGCGCGGCGACGTGCACGACATCGGCAAGAACCTCGTCGACATCATCCTGTCCAACAACGGCTACAACGTCGTCAACCTGGGCATCAAGCAGCCGGTCTCCGCGATCCTGGACGCCGCCGAGGAGCACAAGGCCGACGTCATCGGCATGTCCGGTCTCCTGGTCAAGTCCACCGTGATCATGAAGGAGAACCTGGAGGAGCTGAACCAGCGCGGCCTGGCGGCGAACTTCCCGGTCATCCTCGGCGGCGCCGCCCTGACCCGCGCCTACGTCGAGCAGGACCTGCACGAGATCTACGAGGGCGAGGTCCGCTACGCCCGCGACGCCTTCGAGGGCCTGCGCCTGATGGACGCCCTGATCGGCGTCAAGCGGGGCGTACCCGGCGCCAAGCTGCCCGAGCTGAAGCAGCGCCGCGTCCGGGCCACCGCCCCGGCCGCCGTGGAGGAGCGCCCCGAGGAGGGCCACGTCCGCTCCGACGTCGCCACCGACAACCCCGTCCCGAAGGCACCCTTCCAGGGCACCCGCGTGATCAAGGGCATCCAGCTCAAGGAGTACGCGAGCTGGCTCGACGAGGGCGCCCTGTTCAAGGGCCAGTGGGGCCTGAAGCAGGCCCGCACCGGCGAGGGCCCCTCCTACGAGGAGCTCGTCGAGACCGAGGGCCGGCCCCGGCTGCGCGGCCTGCTCGACCGGCTCCAGACGGAGAACCTGCTGGAGGCGGCCGTGGTCTACGGCTACTTCCCGTGCGTCTCCAAGGACGACGACCTGATCATCCTGGACGAGCAGGGCAACGAGCGCACCCGCTTCACCTTCCCGCGTCAGCGCCGTGGCCGCCGCCTGTGCCTGGCCGACTTCTTCCGCCCGGAGGAGTCCGGCGAGACGGACGTCGTGGGCCTGCAGGTGGTCACCGTCGGCTCGCGGATCGGCGAGGAGACCGCCCGGCTCTTCGAGGCCAACGCCTACCGGGACTACCTCGAACTGCACGGCCTGTCCGTACAGCTCGCCGAGGCGCTCGCCGAGTACTGGCACGCGCGCGTGCGCTCCGAACTCGGCTTCGCGGGTGAGGACCCGGACGAGATGCAGGGCATGTTCGAGCTGAAGTACCGGGGCGCCCGCTTCTCCCTCGGCTACGGCGCCTGCCCGAACCTGGAGGACCGCGCGAAGATCGCCGACCTGCTCCAGCCGGAGCGCATCGGCGTCCACCTGTCCGAGGAGTTCCAGCTCCACCCCGAGCAGTCCACGGACGCCATCGTGATCCACCACCCGGAGGCGAAGTACTTCAACGCCCGCTGAGCGGCGCTTCCGCGCACGTCACGGCGCCCCTCGGCGTATCCACGGTATGCCCCGGGGCGCAACGGCTAAACGAGGCGCTTCGCCCGCACACGACGTAGACTGGTCGGTCCACTGCAGGCCGGTTCCCCGTGCGGGAACCGGCCTGATCGTCCCTTCAAGGAGGTAGGTGGATGACCAGTACGGTCCCCGCGCTCAGTACCCGTACGGCCGATGGGTCGGCCCTGCAGGCCGTGCTCCTCGACATGGACGGCACCCTCGTGGACACGGAGGGCTTCTGGTGGGACGTCGAGGTCGAGGTCTTCGCGTCCCTCGGCCACACACTCGACGACTCCTGGCGCCATGTCGTGGTCGGCGGTCCCATGACCCGCAGCGCGGGCTTCCTGATCGAGGCCACCGGCGCCGACATCACCCTCGACGAGCTCACGGTGCTCCTGAACGACGGCTTCGAGCAGCGCATCGGCCGCGCCCTGCCGCTGATGCCGGGCGCCGCGCGGCTGCTGGCCGAGCTGTACGAGTACGAGATCCCCACCGCCCTGGTCTCCGCCTCGCACCGGCGCATCATCGACCGGGTGCTCACCTCCCTGGGCGCTCACCACTTCGGCCTGACGGTGGCCGGCGACGAGGTGCCGCGCACCAAGCCGCACCCGGACCCGTACCTGGCGGCCGCCGCCGGCCTGGGCGCGGAGCCGGCCAGGTGCGCCGTCATCGAGGACACCGCGACCGGAGTCGCCGCGGCCGAGGCGGCGGGCTGCCATGTCGTGGCCGTGCCCTCGGTGGCTCCCATCACCCCGGCCCTGCGCCGCACGGTCGTCAGCTCCCTGGAAGAAGTCGACCTGACATTTCTGCACGGCCTGATGACGGAAATGCGCTAGGCGTTCACCCAGCGTGCAACGGAGTTACAACAGTAATTCCGAAGGCGAATTCGAACCCCTCACGGGGGTCGAATTCCCGTACGTCGAACCCGTTTACGCGTGTGACGTTCCCCACGCGGGCCGGGGTCGACACCGGATCCGGCATGTGCTGCAGGTCACCATCAGGGGGTCATCGACGTGCCCTTGTGTCCCGATTGGTGGAACGCTGCACCAAAGCTTCCGCTGTCGGGTTTTCGGTGTGTCCACGCCCGGTTCCGCAGCGTGATGGGTGCTCAACTCCGGTGGCGGCGAACCCTCCTGCGGGCGCGGACTAATCTCGATGCGAGAACATCGCCCCACCCCCCGTGATCCGCTGCGCCACCCCTGCATGCCGGGTACACGGAGTCGACAGCTGTGGAGAAACTCGAGCATGAACCGCAAGACTTTGGTGCTGCCGGCCGTGATCGGCCTGCTCGCGCCGGTGCTCGCCGCCTGCGGCGGGACCGACAGCGGGAGCAAAGACGACGGCGCGATCGTCGTCGGCACCACGGACCGGTTCACCGCCTCGAAGGAGGCCCCCGCGCCCCTCGACCCGGCGTACGCCTACGACGTCGGCACCTGGAACATCCTCCGCCAGACCGTGCAGACCCTGATGATCCAGCCCCGCGGCGAGGGCGAGCCGGTTCCCGAGGCGGCCGAACGCTGCGGCTTCACCGACACCGGCAACGAGCGTTACGCCTGCACCCTGCGGGACGGCCTGGAGTTCGCGAACGGCGACCCCGTCACCGCGGCCGACGTCAAGTACTCCATCGACCGCGCGCTCTCCCTCAAGGCCGACAGCGGAGTCTCCGCGCTGCTGTCCACCATCGACACCGTCGAGACGCAGGGCGACCGCGAGATCGTCTTCCACCTCAAGACCGCCGACGCCACCTTCCCGTACAAGCTGTCGACCCCTGTCGCCGGCATCGTCGACCCCGACGACTACCCGAAGGGCCAACTGCGCGACGGCTTCGACCTCCAGGGCTCCGGCCCGTACACCCTCAGGGCCGACGTCGAGAACGGCGAGATGGTCAGGGCCGAGTTCACCCGGAACCCCCACTACAAGGGGAGCCTGAAGGTGAACAACGACAAGGTCGCCATGGTCTCCTTCAAGGACGCCGACGCCATGGGGGCGGCGCTGGACAAGGGTGACATCGACCTGATGACCCGTGCCATGTCCCCGAAGCAGATCCGGGAGCTCTCGGGTGACGCGGACAACGGTGTCGACCTGGTCGAGATGTCCGGCCTGGAAATCCGCTACCTGGGCTTCAACACCGATGCCCCGCCCGTGAAGTCGAAGGCCGTGCGGCAGGCCATGGCCCAGGTCGTCAACCGCAGCGAGCTGGTCTCCAAGGTCTACGGCTCCCAGGCCGAGCCGCTGTACTCGCTGGTCCCGGCCAGCATCACCGGCCACTCCAACTCGTTCTTCAACAGGTACGGGGAGCCGAACGCCGCCAAGGCCCGTGCCCTGCTGAACCAGGCGAACATCACCACCCCGGTGAAGCTGACCCTGCACTACACGACCGACCACTACGGCCCGGCCACCAAGGAGGAGTTCGAGGTCCTCCGCGACCAGCTGAACTCCAGCGGCCTGTTCGACGTCGACATCAAGGGCGCGCCCTGGGGCACCTTCCGCCCGGCCGAGAAGAAGGGCCGGTACGACGTCTACGGCATGGGCTGGTTCCCCGACTTCCCGGACGCCGACAACTTCCTCGCGCCGTTCCTCGACGCCGACAACACCCTCGGCTCGCCGTACGACAACAGCCGGATCCGCGACACCCTGATCCCGGAGTCCCGCCGCGAGGCGGACCGGCTGTCAGCCTCCACCAGCCTGACGGACATTCAGGACATCGTCGCCGGCGATGTCCCGGTGCTGCCACTGTGGCAGGGCAAGCAGTACGTCGCCGCACGCGACGACATCACGGGTACCGCCTACGCGCTCAACTCCGCCTCGACGCTCCAGCTGTGGGAGCTCGGCCGCGGTGTGAGCGGCTGACGGACCCGATGGAACCCCGGGGCCTCTGACCGCGGCCCCGGGGAACCGTGCCCCGGAGCCAGGGACATGCTCCGGGTGTTCTCGAGAACCGACGACAAGGCACACACGTGAACATACGCAACCAGTGGCCGGTCCTGCCCATCGTGGCGGGGCTCGCCTCCGGCCTGCTGACCGGCTGCGGCTCGGAGACCGGAGACTCCTCGGGGGACGGCAACAACGTGGTGGTGGGGATGTCCGACGACGTCCTCGCCACCGACCCGGCCTCCGGATACGACCCAGGCTCCTGGCTGTTGTTCAACAACGTCTTCCAGTCACTGCTCAGCTTCCCCAAGGGCGCCACGGAGCCCCAGCCGGAGGCCGCCGAGAGCTGCACCTTCACGGACACGCAGAGCTCGGTCTACAGGTGCACGCTGAAAGACGGCCTCAAGTTCAGCAACGGTGACGCCCTCACCTCCGAGGACGTCAAGTTCTCCTTCGACCGGATGCTGAAGATCAACGACCCCGACGGGCCCGCGATCATGTTCCCCACGCTGGACGAGGTCGAGACGCCGGACGAGACGACGGTCGTCTTCCACCTCAACACGTCCGACGCCACCTTCCCCAGCAAGATCGCCTCCGGCGCCGGTTCCATCGTCAACCACAACGAGTACGACGCGGGCAAGCTGCGCAAGGACCGCAAGGCCGTCGGCTCCGGTCCCTACAAGCTCGACTCGATCGACGACGACCAGGCCGTCTTCTCCGTCAACGAGAACTACAAGGGCTCCGCCAAGGTGAAGAACAAGGGCGTGACCCTGAAGTTCTTCGACGGCGACCAGGCCGCCCTGAAGCAGGCCATCCAGAACGAGGACGTCGACATCGCCTACCGCGGTCTCACCGCGAGCGACATCGCCGACATGGAGAAGGCCGACGACGGCACCGGCACCGAGGTCGTCGAGGGAAGCAGCGCCGAGGTCCAGCACCTGGTGTTCAACATGGACGACCCGGTCGCCGGGAAGGTCGGCGTCCGCAAAGCCATCGCCCACCTGCTCGACCGCGAAGCCCTCATCAGGGACGTCTACCAGGGCACCGCGACCCCGCTGTACTCGATCATCCCGGCCGGTATCGCGGGCCACAACACGGCCTTCTTCGACACCTACGGCGCCCGCCCGTCCAAGTCCAAGGCCGAGGCCGCGCTGCGCGCCGACGGCATCACCGGCAAGGTGAAGCTGACCCTCTGGTCCACCCCGTCCCGCTACGGCCCGGCCACCGACCAGGAGTTGAAGGCCATCGCCGGCCAGCTCAACGCCAGCGGCCTGTTCGACGCCGACGTCAAGTCCGTGCCCTTCGGCCAGTACGAGAAGGACATCGCCGCCGGCAAGTACGGCGTCTACGTGAAGGGCTGGGTGCCCGACTACCCGGACGCCGACAACTTCACGGCGCCCTTCTTCGGCAAGGACAACGTGCTGGGCAACAACTACGACAACGGCACCATCACCGGCACGCTCATCCCGCGCACCGCCGCCCTGACCAACCGCTCCTCCACCGAGAAGGAGTTCGGCGAACTCCAGGACATCGTCGCCGACGAGCTGCCCGTCCTGCCGGTGTGGCAGGCCAAGCAGTACGCGGTCGTCCGTGACGGCGTCTACGGCCTGGAGTACTGCCTCGACGCGTCGACCGTGTTCCGCTTCTGGGAGCTGAGCAAGGACGACGTCTGACACGCAGGTGTGAAAGCACGCGATGGAAAGAGGGCGCCCCCTGTCCCCAGGGGGCGCCCTCACGCGTTCGGTGTCACTGCGCCCCGGGGCGCACCAGCCCGCTCTCGTACGCGTAGACCGCGGCCTGCACACGGTCGCGCAGGCCCAGCTTGGTGAGCACGTGCCCGACGTGCGTCTTGACGGTCGTCTCGCTGACGAACAGGTCGGCGGCGATCTCGGCGTTGGACAGCCCGCGCGCCACCAGCTTCAGCACCTCGACCTCGCGGTCGGTGAGCGTGTGCAGCGTGTCCGGCACCGGCTCGTCACCGGAGGGCAGATGCGTGGCGTACTTGTCGAGCAGGCGGCGCGTGATGCTCGGCGCGAGCATCGCCTCGCCCGCGGCCACGACCCGGATCGCCTGCACCAGCTCGTTGGCCGGGGCGTCCTTCAGCAGGAATCCGCTGGCCCCGGCGCGCAGGGCCTCCACCACGTACTCGTCGAGGTCGAAGGTGGTCAGCACCAGCACCTTCGCCGGGCCGTCCCGCCCGGGGCCGGTGATCTGCCGGGTCGCCTCCACACCGTCCATCCGCGGCATGCGGATGTCCATCAGGACCACGTCGGGCTGCAGGGCCCGCACCTGGTCGAGCGCCTGCAGGCCGTCTCCGGCCTCGCCGACGACCGCGATGTCCTGCTCGGCCTCCAGGATCATCCGGAAGCCCGTACGGAGCAGCGGCTGGTCGTCGACCAGTAGGACGCGGATGGCCACGTAAGTCTCCTTCGCTAGTCCGGCCCATTCTGCCCTGCGCGGACCCGACCGGATCAGGCGCCCTCACCGGCGGCGGCTGTGTCCCTCCGGGGGAGGGGAAGCGGATACGGCGGGGGAGTGCCGCCGAACTCGGGGCAGTGGGCCTGGTGGTCGCACCAGCCGCACAGCTTCGTGGGGCGCGGCCGCCAGTCACCGGTCTCGGTCGCCCGCCGGATCGCCTCCCACAGCGCCAGCAGCTTGCGCTCGATCCGCTCCAGGTCGGCGAGGACGGGGTCGTACGTCAGCACCTCGCCGCTGCCGAGATAGACCAGCTGGAGCCGCCGTGGCACCACGTTCTTCAGCCGCCAGACCACGAGGGCGTAGAACTTCATCTGGAACAGGGCACCCTCGGAGTACTCGGGCCGGGGTGCCTTCCCCGTCTTGTAGTCGACGATCCGGACCTCGCCCGTGGGCGCCACGTCGACCCGGTCGATGATCCCGCGCAGCCGCAGCCCGGACTCCAGCTCGGCCTCGACGAACAGCTCCCGCTCGGCCGGCTCCAGCCTGCTGGGGTCCTCCAGCGTGAACCAGCGCTCGACGAGCCGCTCGGCCTCGCCCAGCCAGCGCGCCAGCCGCTCGCCCTGCGGATCGTCGGCGAACAGCTCCAGGACCTCCGGCCGCGTCTCGCGCAGCCGGTCCCACTGGCCCGGGATCAGCGACTTCGCCCGGGGCGCCGTGCGCTCGGCGGCCGGGGCGTCGAAGAGCCGCTCCAGGACCGCGTGCACCAGGGTGCCCCTCGTCGCCGCCTCGCTCGGCTTCTCCGGCAGCCGGTCGATGACCCGGAAGCGGTAGAGCAGCGGGCACTGCATGAAGTCACTCGCACGGGAGGGGGACAGCGAGGCGGGCGGTATGGCGGTGGGTACGGTCTCGGTCGCTGATTCCATGGCCGTCTTGACGGACGCGTCCACTGCCGCGTCGGGCGGCGCCCCGTCCTCGGTGCTCGTCTCCATGCCTCAGACCATACGGCCCGCCACTGACAGTGACCCAGCCGCGGGCCGCGCCCGCGGCGTGAGGCGGGCGGGGACGGAGTGAAACACAGGGTGCCGGGGAGAAACGCGGCTCGACGGACGCATACCATCGAGTCGAGAACCTCCCGTCCGGCAAGTGCGGGAGACGCTTCGAACGAGGGGACACCGGTGGACGAGAGCGGCGGGCGCGGGCAGCCGCGGTCCGGCAACGACGAGTCGGCCGAGCGCCACGCGGGACCTCCGGCCCGGTCCACCGACCCGACTCCCGCCGACGAACGGCCCGCGAGCGAAGGGCGGTTCCCTCCCGAGCCCGACGACGACGCCCCGGCCGCGACATCGCCGCGGCCGGGCGCGCACCCCGGCTCCGACGACCGCCCGTCCCCGCAGCCGCCGGTGGCCACCGACTCGGCCCAGGACCAGGCCCCCGACACCGGCGACCACCCGTCCGGACAGACCCCCGGACGGCCGGCCGACTCGATGACGCACCAGAACCCCGACGGCCCGCAGCCCTCGCCCGGACAGCCCGATTCCCCCGCTGGCTCGCGGGCTCCGCAGGGGCAGGCCGATTCCGCCGCTGGCTCGCAGACCCTGCCAGGGCAGGCCGATTCCCCCGTTGGCTCGCGGGCTCCGCTGGGGCAGGCCGATTCCGCCGCCGGCTCGCAAGCCCCGCCGGCGCGGGACGGGTCCGCCGCCGGCTCGCATACCCCGTCAGGGCAGGCCGGGACCGCCGCCGGCTCGCAGACCCCGCCGACGCAGGCCGGGTCGGAGGCTGGTTCGCAGGTCGTGCGAGGGCGGACCGAGTCCGCTGACGGCCGCCAGGTCCCGCCGGGGTCGGCCGAGTCCGCCGACGGCCCGGCGCAGCAATCGACTCCGGGTCCTTCCGGTGACGCACGCGCCGACGGCTCCGGATCGGCCCCCGGGTACGGCGAGGCCGACGGGAGGCGTTCGCCCGAGGACGACACGCACCCCGACCGCGCCTACGCCGGCGGCCCCCATCCGGCCCCCGCCCGCGGCAAACCAGACGCGGAAAGCCGGCCCACGGCGCCGGCCCCGGACGCGGACGGCCCGCACCGCCGCCCCCGTCCTCCCGCGCACACCGACGCCAAGGGCCACGCCCCCCAGCGGCCCCCAGAGCGCCGAGGCGGGCTGCTCATGGGGCGGCCGTTCGGGGTGCCCGTGTACGTCGCGCCCAGCTGGTTCCTCGTCGCCGCGCTGATCACCTGGGTGTTCGGCGGGCAGCTGGAGCGCGTGCTGCCCGAGCTCGGGGCGGCGCGGTACCTGGTCTCCCTGTTCTTCGCGGTGGCCTTCTACGCCTCCGTACTCGTCCACGAGCTGGCCCACACGGTCGCCGCCCTCCGCTTCAAGCTCCCGGTCCGCCGCATCCAGCTCCAGTTCTTCGGCGGCGTCTCCGAGATCGAGAAGGAGGCCGAGACCCCCGGCCGCGAGTTCGTGCTCGCCTTCGTCGGCCCGCTGCTCTCCCTCGTCCTGGCCGGAGTCTTCTACGGTGCGGTGCAGACCGTGGAACCCGGCACCGTCCCCGGTGTCCTGCTCGCCGGCCTGATGATCTCCAACCTCATCGTGGCCGCGTTCAACCTGCTGCCCGGTCTGCCCCTCGACGGCGGCCGCATGCTCCGCGCCGTCGTCTGGAAGCTCACCGGCAAACCGATGAGCGGCACCGTCGCCGCCGCCTGGGTCGGCCGCGTCCTCGCCGTCTCCGTCCTGATCGGCCTGCCGCTGCTGACCCAGTCCGGCGCACTCGGCTCCGACGCCGTGGACAACGTCGGCATGGACACCGTCCTGGACGCCCTGCTCGCCGCCATCCTCGCCGCGATCATCTGGACCGGCGCCGGCAACAGCCTGCGCATGGCCCGGCTGCGCGAACACCTCCCCGAACTGCGCGCCCGTGCGCTCACCCGCCGTGCCGTCCCGGTCGAGCCCCAGACCCCCCTCTCGGAGGCCCTGCGCCGAGCCAATTCCGCCGGCGCCCGCGCGCTGGTCGTCGTCGACACGAACGGCAGGCCCGTCTCCCTCGTCCGCGAGGCCGCCATCGCCGGCGTCCCCGAACACCGACGCCCCTGGGTCGCCGTCAGCGGCCTCGCCCAGGAGCTCACCGACGGCATGCGCGTCTCGGCGGAACTCTCCGGAGAGGCACTGCTGGACGCCCTGCGCGCCGCCCCCGCCACCGAGTACCTGGTGGTGGAGGAGACCGGTGAGATCTACGGCGTGCTGTCCGCGGCCGACGTGGAACGCGCCTTCGTCAAGGCGATGGCCAGGCCCTCCTGATGGTCGGCGGCCCTCCCGGCTGCCGGTAGGCTGGTCACATGTCCGAACCGACCGGTGCCGCCCGCAGGCGCGGGCCCTTCAAGGTCGGGGACCAGGTTCAGCTGACCGACCCCAAGGGCCGCCACTACACGTTCACGCTCGAGTCCGGGAAGAACTTCCACACCCACAAGGGTTCCTTCCCGCACGACGAACTGATCGGCGCTCCCGAGGGCAGCGTTGTCCGCACCACCGGAAACGTCGCCTACCTCGCGCTGCGCCCCCTGCTCCCCGACTACGTCCTGTCCATGCCCCGCGGCGCCGCCGTGGTCTACCCCAAGGACGCGGGGCAGATCCTCGCCTTCGCCGACATCTTCCCCGGCGCCCGCGTCGTGGAGGCCGGTGTCGGCTCCGGCTCGCTCAGCAGCTTCCTGCTGCGTGCCATCGGCGACCAGGGCATGCTGCACTCGTACGAGCGCCGCGAGGACTTCGCCGACATCGCCCGGCAGAACGTGGAACGCTACTTCGGCGGCCCGCACCCCGCCTGGCAGCTCACCGTCGGCGACCTCCAGGACAACCTGTCCGACACCGACGTGGACCGCGTGATCCTCGACATGCTCGCCCCCTGGGAGTGCCTGGAGGCCGTCTCCAAGGCGCTCGTCCCCGGTGGCATCCTGTGCTGCTACGTGGCGACCACCACCCAGCTCGCCCGGACCGTCGAGTCCATCCGCGAGATCGGCTGCTTCAACGAGCCGACCTCCTGGGAGACGATGATCCGCAACTGGCACATCGAGGGCCTCGCCGTCCGCCCGGACCACCGGATGATCGGCCACACCGGCTTCCTCCTCACCGCCCGCCGGCTCGCCGACGGCGTCGAGCCGCCCATGCGCCGACGCCGTCCCGCCAAGGGCGCCTACGGCGAGGACTACGCCGGCCCCAACGCCGACGGCGGCAACGGCCGCTGAGACCGCCCGTCCCCCGCAGAACGCACCGGCGCGGTGGCGGAGTTCCCCAGGTCACTCCGGGAACTCCGCCACCGCGCCTCTCCGTTGCCACCGCGGGCGCACCACCGCGCCGTGCCGCGCGGACACCAGCCGACTGACACAGCGGCAGGAGCCGTAACCCGTCCGGCTTCCCCGGCGCAGGACGTGCACACACCCCGCTGTTCCCTCGCGGTGTGACGTGTGGCACCATGCTGGCCATCCCACCCCACCGGCACAGCCTCAGGA
Source organism: Streptomyces djakartensis (assembly GCF_014651075.1). Lineage (GTDB taxonomy): Bacteria > Actinomycetota > Actinomycetes > Streptomycetales > Streptomycetaceae > Streptomyces > Streptomyces djakartensis. Next base: position 175,379 of record NZ_BMWE01000003.1, read on the forward strand.
GACACTCCTAGTGCAGCCTTCTGCCGTCCCGGAGCTCGCCCACACCCACACCCGCCCCATCCACTGGCTCGCCACCGCGACGGCCGTCGCCGGCGTCGTGGCCCTCTCCTCGCTCATGCAGCCGGGAGCCGCGACGGCGGCCCAGGCGGCCGGCCCCGAGACGAAGAGCGCCGCGGCGCACATCGCTCCGCCCGACCCGGCCGCGGTGACGTTCCCCATCGAGTGCGGGCCGGTGGAGGCGGTGGTGAAGAAGAAGGCCTCCGCAGACCTCGACGGCGACGGCGATCCCGAGACGGTGGCCGTGGTTCACTGCGACTCGCCGATGGGTACACCGCCCGACGGCGTGTACGTCATCACCCGGGACGGCGACGGCGGCAAGCCGCGCGTGGTGGCCACCCTGCTCGCCCCCGAGGACCGCAGCACCGTCGGCGACTTCGCCGTACACGGCGGCGCCGTCACGGCCACGCTCCTCGGCTACTCGTCGTCCGACGTGCCGCGTTGCTGCCCCGACGTGAAGAGCGACGTGAAATGGCGTTGGCAGAACGGTGCGTTCGTCCGCTCGACGCCCTCCGGCGCCCGCAGCGTGTGAGACCCGTGCGGCACCGGTGTGTGAGATATCAGACAGTAGTGACGGAACGTAGAGAAGTAGTCACTCCGCGTCCGGTCCGTATACCTCGGCCCTGTCCGAAACGCGGCGCACGTGGATGCACTCGCCCGGACACTCCTTCGCCGAGTCGATCACGTCCGTGAGCAGCGGCAGCGGGACGGGCGTTGTCGCGCCCTTGTCCTGGAGCAACTCGTCGTCGGCGCTCTTCACATAGGCCAGACCGTCGATGTCCAGCTCGAACACCTCGGGCGCGTACTGCGCGCAGATGCCGTCGCCGGTACACAGATCCTGGTCGATCCAGACCTCCAGCGCCTCGCCCTCGACTCCGGCCTCCTGCTGCACGCTCATGTCTCCTGCCGTTTCATACGTCGAGCCGGGTCGGGAATCCGGCCAGCTCTGACGGGTGTTGAACGCTTCGACCCTACCTCCGGCTGGGTTCCAATCATCTTCGCTGGGTATTCCCCTGGCGTGAGGGAGAGCGCAAGGGTGAAGATCGGACACACCCCGACCGTCTTTGTGATCTAGGGGTTTCAATCGACACCCGCCCAGGTAGGGTCTGGAAGCGTCCAGCTCCCCTTGGAGGAGGTGAGGACCGTGGCAGCCCACGACGACGACATGAACCGCGGCATCCGCCCGGGACGCGGGTCCGACGACCCGGCCGGGCAGATCGCTTACCTTGAGCAGGAGATCGCCGTCCTGCGACGCAAGCTCGCCGACTCTCCGCGACACACGAGGATTCTCGAAGAGCGGATCGTCGAGCTGCAGACCAACCTGGCCGGCGTGTCCGCACAGAACGAGCGACTCGCCAGCACACTCCGTGAGGCCCGGGACCAGATCGTGGCCCTCAAGGAGGAGGTCGACCGGCTCGCGCAGCCGCCGGCCGGCTTCGGGGTCTTCCTGCAGGCGAACGAGGACGGTACCGCCGACATCTTCACCGGCGGCCGCAAGCTCAGGGTGAACGTCAGCCCCAGCGTCGAGCTCGAGGAGCTCCGGCGCGGCCAGGAAGTGATGCTCAACGAAGCTCTCAACGTGGTCGAGGCCATGGAGTACGAGAGCGTCGGTGACATCGTCACCTTGAAGGAGATCCTCGAGGACGGTGAGCGGGCCCTGGTGCTCGGGCACACCGACGAGGAGCGGGTGGTGCGGCTCGCCGAGCCGCTGCTGGACGTCACCATCCGCCCCGGCGACGCCCTGCTCCTGGAGCCCCGCTCCGGATACGTCTACGAGGTCGTCCCCAAGAGCGAGGTCGAGGAACTCGTCCTCGAAGAGGTCCCCGACATCGGCTACGAGCAGATCGGCGGACTCGGCGGCCAGATCGAGGCCATCCGGGACGCCGTCGAGCTCCCGTACCTCTACCCGGACCTGTTCAAGGAGCACGAACTGCGGCCGCCGAAGGGTGTGCTGCTGTACGGGCCCCCCGGATGCGGTAAGACCCTGATCGCCAAGGCCGTGGCCAACTCGCTGGCCAAGAAGGTCGCCGAGGTGACCGGCCAGGCCGCCGGCAAGAGCTTCTTCCTCAACATCAAGGGCCCCGAGCTGCTCAACAAGTACGTCGGTGAGACGGAGCGGCAGATCCGCCTCGTCTTCCAGCGGGCCCGTGAGAAGGCCAGCGAGGGCACCCCCGTCATCGTCTTCTTCGACGAGATGGAGTCCCTCTTCCGCACCCGTGGCTCCGGTGTCAGCTCGGACGTGGAGAACACCATCGTCCCGCAGCTGCTCGCCGAGATCGACGGTGTGGAGGGCCTGCAGAACGTGGTCGTGATCGGCGCCTCCAACCGTGAGGACATGATCGACCCCGCCATCCTGCGCCCCGGCCGCCTGGACGTGAAGATCAAGATCGAGCGTCCGGACGCCGAGGCGGCGAAGGACATCTTCGGCAAGTACCTCACCGAGCGCCTCCCGCTGCACGGCGACGACCTCGCCGAGCACGGCGGCTCCAAGGCCTCCACGGTCCAGAGCATGATCCAGACAGCCGTGGAACAGATGTACGCCGAATCCGAGGAGAACCGCTTCCTGGAGGTCACCTACGCCAATGGTGACAAGGAAGTCCTCTACTTCAAGGACTTCAATTCCGGCGCCATGATCGAGAACATCGTCGGCCGTGCCAAGAAGATGGCGATCAAGGACTTCCTCGAGAAGAACCAGAAGGGTCTCCGCGTCTCCCACCTCCTCCAGGCCTGCGTGGACGAGTTCAAGGAGAACGAGGACCTGCCGAACACCACCAACCCGGACGACTGGGCCCGGATCTCCGGAAAGAAGGGCGAGCGGATCGTGTACATCCGTACGCTCATCACCGGAAAGCAGGGCGCGGACACCGGACGCTCCATCGACACGGTGGCGAACACCGGTCAGTACCTGTAAAAGACAGGGCGGCTGCGGGTGCCCTCGGCGGGTACCCGCAGCCGACTGCTTTCCAGGCCACGGCTGGAGCAACGCAATGACGCAAATGATCTCCCCACCAGCGCAAAGGCGTTCTAGGCTCTTGCGTACCGCCAAGTCGCGCAGTGCGGGGACGGGCACCGCACACGCAACCGAGCGCCAGCGGTATCTGAGCGGCGCCCATGACCGAGGGTGCCGCCGGGCAAGGAGGGCCGCATGACCGTACGGCGAGTAATGGGCATCGAGACGGAGTACGGGATCTCCGTCCCCGGCCACCCCAACGCCAATGCCATGCTCACCTCGTCCCAGATCGTGAACGCCTACGCGGCGGCGATGCACCGGGCCCGCCGGGCCCGCTGGGACTTCGAGGAGGAGAACCCGCTGCGGGACGCCCGAGGCTTCGACCTCGCCCGCGAGGCCGCCGACGCCAGCCAGCTCACCGACGAGGACATCGGCCTGGCCAACGTGATCCTCACCAACGGCGCACGGCTCTACGTCGACCACGCACACCCCGAGTACAGCGCCCCCGAGGTCACCAACCCCCGGGACGCCGTCCTCTGGGACAAGGCCGGGGAACGGATCATGGCGGAGGCCGCGGAACGGGCCGCTCAGCTGCCCGGTGCCCAGCCGATCCACCTGTACAAGAACAACACCGACAACAAGGGCGCGTCCTACGGCACGCACGAGAACTACCTGATGAAGCGGGAGACCCCCTTCTCGGACATCGTGCGCCATCTGACGCCGTTCTTCGTCTCCCGTCAGGTCTTCGCCGGAGCGGGCCGCGTCGGCATCGGCCAGGACGGGCACGAGCACGGCTTCCAGCTCAGCCAGCGGGCCGACTACTTCGAGGTCGAGGTCGGCCTCGAGACCACGCTCAAGCGCCCGATCATCAACACCCGCGACGAGCCGCACGCGGACGCCGAGAAGTACCGCCGGCTGCACGTGATCATCGGCGACGCGAACCTGTCGGAGATCTCGACGTACCTGAAGCTGGGGACGACGGCTCTCGTGCTGTCGATGATCGAGGACGGCTTCATCGCGGTGGACCTGGCGGTCGACCAGCCCGTTCGCACGCTGCACCAGGTCTCGCACGACCCGTCGCTCAAGCGTCTCGTCACGCTCCGGAGCGGCCGGACACTGACCGCCGTCCAGCTGCAGATGGAGTACTACGAACTAGCGCGCAAGTACGTGGAGGAGCGGTTCGGGGCGGACGCCGACGAGCAGACCAAGGACGTCCTGTCCCGCTGGGAGGACACCCTCACCCGTCTGGAGCACGACCCGATGAGCCTGGCCGGCGAGCTGGACTGGGTCGCCAAGCGGGAGCTCATGGAGGGCTACCGGCGGCGGGACGACCTGGACTGGGACGCGGCACGGCTGCACCTCGTCGACCTGCAGTACGCCGACGTGCGCCCCGAGAAGGGCCTGTACAACCGTCTGGTGGCCCGCGGGCGGATGAAGCGCCTGCTGGGCGAGGCGGACATCGAGCGGGCCCGTACGGCGCCTCCTGAGGACACACGCGCCTACTTCCGCGGCCGCTGCCTGGAGCAGTACGCGGACGACGTCGCGGCGGCCTCCTGGGACTCGGTGATCTTCGACCTGCCGGGGCGGGACTCCCTGCAGCGCGTGCCAACCCTGGAACCGCTTCGCGGAACGCGTAATCACGTCAAGGAGCTCCTGGACCGCTGCCGCACCGCGGAAGACCTGGTCAGGGTCCTGTCCGGCGGGTGAGCGCCGATCACGGGTTTCCGGGAGAAGCCGCCCGGGCAGGGTGGAAAGTCCCTGGTCCGGGAATCATCGAGGTGGTCCCCGTACGTTGGAGAAACTGCGGGGCCATTGTCAGACCCGGAGAGTAGGGTCTGATCTTGACCGAGCAACTGTGTCGGGCGAACCGAGCGGGGTGAGGGATATGGCGACGAAGGACACCGGCGGCGGACAGCAGAAGGCCACCCGGTCCACCGAGGAGGTCGAGGAGCAGGCCGCGGAGGCGCAGGCTTCGGAGGACCTCAAGGAGCGTCAGGAGAAGCTGAGCGACGACGTGGACTCTGTCCTCGATGAGATCGACGACGTACTCGAGGAAAATGCCGAGGATTTCGTCCGAAGCTTCGTGCAAAAAGGCGGAGAGTAAAGGCGGGGTGGCGCTTCAGCCTTTGATCTGAAGGTGACGGGGGATGGAAGCGGCCAACGAGCCGAACGCGAGGCAATGCAGGAAGTGCGAGCGGGATTTACCTCTTGCTGCATTCGCCCGCGACAAGAATCGGCGTGACGGCCTCCAGGTGCACTGCCGGGAGTGCGTGGCGGAGTACAGCGCTGCGCACTACCGGCGTCGTCGGGAGGCCATGGGGAAGCCGGTCCGGGAGCAGGTGGACGTTCCGACTGGACACAAGCTCTGCCGGACATGTGGCGAGATCAAGCCTCACAGCGCATGGCACCGCAACGCGACCGCTTCCGACGGGTTGTCGACCCGTTGCAAGGCATGCCGAGCGGTGCAGGGTCGGCAGGGGCATCTGAAGCGGAAGTACGGCATCACGGAAGCCGAGCGCGACAGTCTGATCGCTTCTCAGGGAGGCGTGTGCTGTATCCGTCTGGCGGCCGTGCCTGAGCATGTGGATCACTGCCACAAGACGGGTAGGGTCCGTGGCGTACTGTGCTTCAGCTGCAACGCCGCACTGGGGCAGTTCAAAGATCGGCCCGATGCCATAAGGCGGGCTGCCGCTTACGTGGAAGGAATCGCGTGGAAGCCAACACTCGTAGCACCGGGCGTCTACCAGCTGCCTTCCTGACGCCAGGGTCCTCCTCCTTCATGGACTTCCTGTCCGAGCACCAGCCGGAGATCCTTCCCGGCAACCGGCAACTGCCTCCCACCAAGGGCGTCATCGAGGCACCGCACGGGACGACGATCGTCGCCGTGACGTTCCCCGGTGGTGTCGTGCTCGCCGGTGACCGGCGGGCCACCATGGGCAACGTCATCGCGCAGCGGGACATCGAGAAGGTCTTCCCGGCCGACGAGTACTCGGCGGTGGGCATCGCCGGCACGGCGGGTCTGGCCGTGGAGATGGTGAAGCTGTTCCAGCTGGAGCTGGAGCACTTCGAGAAGGTCGAGGGCGCGCAGCTGTCGCTGGAGGGCAAGGCGAACCGGCTGTCGACGATGATCCGCTCGAACCTGGGGATGGCCATGCAGGGGCTGGCCGTCGTTCCGCTGTTCGCCGGGTACGACGTGGACCGGGAGAAGGGGCGGATCTTCTCCTACGACGTCACGGGTGGGCGTTCCGAAGAGCAGGGGTACGCGGCCACGGGGTCCGGGGCGATCTTCGCGCGCGGCGCGATGAAGAAGCTCTTCCGGGACGACCTGAGCGAGTCCGAGGCCACGACACTCGTGGTCCAGGCGCTCTACGACGCGGCAGACGACGACTCGGCGACCGGTGGTCCCGATGTCGCCCGCCGGATCTATCCCATCGTCACCGTGATCACCGAGGACGGCTTCCGCAGGCTCTCCGAGGGCGAGGCGTCCGACATCGCCCGCTCGGTCCTGGAGCGGCGTCTGGAGCAGCCCGACGGTCCGCGGGCCGCGCTGCTGTGAGCGGCGGGCTGTCTTCATGAGGGTGGTCCAGTGAACCGACGGAATCCTGAAGAGAGGGACGGATAACCGGTGTCGACGCCGTTCTATGTCTCACCCCAGCAGCAGATGGCCGACCGGGCGGAGTACGCCCGCAAGGGCATCGCTCGTGGTCGCAGCCTGGTCGTGCTGCAGTACGCCGACGGCATCGTGTTCGTCGGGGAGAATCCGTCCCGCGCGCTGCACAAGTTCAGCGAGATCTACGACCGGATCGGCTTCGCGGCCGCCGGCAAGTACAACGAGTACGAGAACCTGCGGATCGGCGGTGTGCGCTACGCCGACCTGCGGGGTTACACCTACGACCGGGACGATGTGACGGCCCGGGGCCTGGCGAACGTGTACGCGCAGACGCTGGGCACGATCTTCTCGAGTGTCGGGGAGAAGCCGTACGAGGTCGAGCTGGTGGTGGCCGAGGTCGGGGAGACCACGGAGCAGGACCAGATCTACCGGCTGCCGCATGACGGCTCCATCGTGGACGAGCACGGCTCGGTCGCGGTGGGGGGTAACGCGGAGCAGATCAGCAGCTACCTGGACCAGCGCCACCGGGACGACATGACGCTGGCCGAGGCGCTGAAGCTGGCGGTGCAGTCCCTGTCCCGCGACACCAACGGCAGCGAGCGGGAGATCCCCGCGGAGCGGCTGGAGGTGGCGGTGCTGGACCGTACGCGTCCGCAGAAGCGCAAGTTCAAGCGGATCAGTGGGCGTCAGCTGTCGAGGCTGCTGGGCTCGGACGGTGCGGGGGCGTCGGCGTCCGAGTCCGAGTCCGAGTCCGAGTCCGGAGACGACGAGTAGTCGCGTGTTGCCGAGCGCCCCGGTCTCTCCTGGCCGGGGCGCCAACGGCTTCGTGGGTGGGTCGGGGCCGCGCCGGGGGGTGTCCGTCCTCGGAACGGCGCGATGGAGTCGGATACCGAGTGACTCCCCGTTGACGCGCCAACCGCTGCGGGCGGACACCCCCCGACACGTCCCCTTCTCGCCATACGCGGCTGCCGGCCGTCCTAGCTGCGGGCAGTCGTGCCGCTTGGGCGGCACGGGTGGGCGCAGCGGCACCCCGCGACGCCGGGCTGCGCAACGCCCCGCCCCCAGCACCCACGCCGGGCACCTGGAACCGGGCACCGGCCGCCGCCGCTGCGGCACCCCGTAACGCCGGGTTGCGCAACGCCCCGGCCCCGGCAGCAACGCCGAGTACCTAGAGGCGCCCTGGCGGTGCCGTAGAGCCCCGTACGACCAGCCGCACGGGGATGTCCCCACCCTCGGGCTCCCGGCCCTCCAGAACGGCCAGCAGCGCCCGCATACCCCGTTCCCCGAAGAGCTCCGCGTCCAGGCGGACCGTCGTCAGCTCGGGGTCGATCGCCGTGGCCAGGGCGAGGTCGTCCAGGCCGGTGACCGAGACGTCGTCCGGGATGCGCAGACCCAGTCGGCGGGCCGCCTTGTACGCCCCGGCGGCCAGTTTGTCGTCGTCGCAGACGAGGGCGGTGGGGCGCGGGCGGGCCTCGGACAGGGCCCTCTCGGTCGCGGCGACCGCGCCCTCGATGGAGATCGGCGCGCGAGCCGTGCGGATCGACGTACCCGGCACCCTGCGCAGACGTTCCGAGAGTTCCCGGGCGCGTGCCTCGAAGGTCCAGGACGGCACGTCCGCCGCCAGGTGGAGGAAGCGGCGGTGGCCGAGCGACAGCAGGTGTTCCGCGATCTGGCGGACACCGTCGGCGATGTCCAGGTTCACCGTGGCCGCCCCCAGGCTCCCCTGGGGGTCGCTGTCCAGCATCACCAGCGGCAACTGGTCGCCGCGGATCGCCGTCAGCGCGTCCGCGGCCATGGACGAGGCGATCACGCCGTCCAGCGCGGCCTGGGCGGAGGCGAAGGGGTCGCGCGCGGGGCCGATGCCCTCGGGGGAGGGGTAGAGGACCACGCCGAAGCCGTGCTCGGCGGCGACGCGGGCGGCGCCCGTGTAGACGCCGGCGAAGAACTCCGTGGTGAGGGCGGGGACGACCAGGAGGACCGTGCGGGTGTGGCCCAGGCGCAGGTTGCGGGCGGCCAGGTTCGGGCGGTAGCCCAGGTCGCGGGCGGCCTCGCGGACGCGCTCGGCGGTGGCCTCTGAGACGCGTCCGCGCCACTTGTCCCCGAGAACCAGGGAGACCGCCGCCTGGGAGACGCCGGCGGCCTGGGCGACGTCCCGGCTCGTGGGGCGGGTGCTGCCTTGTGCCACCGTCGGCCTGCTCTTTCGTCTGGACTCCCGAACAGCCGACATGGTACGTATGGGAGCCGACGTTATACGTAAAACCTAGAGGGGGGCATGGTCTTGGGGTACCTGGAGATCCTTCGGGCGCGACACGCCGCCCGGCTGCTCGCCGGCACGCTGGTGGGCCGGCTGCCCAACGCCACGGCGGCCATCGCGATCCTGCTGTTCGTCCGGGCCGAGGGCGGTTCCTACAGTCTCGCGGGGGCGCTCGCGGCCGTGTACGGCGTCGCCAACGCCGTGGGGCAGCCGGTGCTCGGCAGGCTCGTGGACCTGCGTGGGCAGCCGCGTGTGCAGTTGCCCGCGGCGGTCCTGTCCGGGCTGGCGATGGCTCTCTTCGCCTTCGCCGGTATCGGGTCGCTGCCCCTCGCGTATGCCGCCGTCGCGGCCGCCGGGCTCTTCACCCCTCCGTTGGAGGGCGGGCTTCGGGCGTTGTGGCCCTCGGTGCTCCGCAAGGAGAGCCAGGTGCACACGGCGTACGCCATGGACGCCGTGGCCCAGGAGGTGATGTTCACCGTCGGGCCGCTGCTGGTGACGCTGTGCGTGTCCCTGTGGTCGGCCCAGGCCGCGCTGCTGGTGCTGAACGCGGTCGGGGTGCTGGGGGCGCTGTCCGTGGTGGTGTCGCCGCCCTCGCGGGCCTGGCGGTCGGCGCCGCGCGAGGCGCACTGGCTGGGTGCGCTGCGTTCGGCGGGGCTGCTGGCGCTGCTGGCGGCGTTGCTGTTCGTGGGGATGGCGCTCGGGTCCATCACCGTCGCCTCGGTCCCCTACGCGGACGAGCACGGCGGTGACGTGGTGTACGGCTGGCTGATGGCGGCGCTGGGCTTCGGGGCGCTGGTGGGCGGCACCGTCTACGGGGCCCGGCAGTGGGCCGGTGAGCCCGCGCGGCGACTGACGGTACTGGTGGCTCTTCTGGTGGTGTGTTACCTGCCGCTGCTGCTCATGCCGGGGGCGGCCGCCATGGTGGCGCTGACGGTGCTGGCCGGAGTCTTCCTCGCTCCCACCATCGCCTGTGCCTTCGTCCTGGTCGACCGGCACGCGCCGCGCGGGACGGTCACCGAGGCGTTCTCCTGGCTCGTGACGACGTTCACCGTGGGCCACTCGGTCGGAACGGGCGTCGCGGGGCCCGTCGTCGAGGCCGGCGGGGCCCTGTGGGGCTTCGCCGTGCCGGGTGTCGCGGGGGGCTTGTCCCTGCTGGTTTTGATCGCCACGGCACGGGTACTCGCAGCTCCCGGCCAGGGTGCGGTCGTCGCGGCCGGTTCGGAAAATGATCCGAACCGTGCCCTCGAACCCCGTTTCAGTTCAGGGGATCGGGCGTAATGTTCCCTCATGGACCGCCGCATTTTCGGGCTGGAGAACGAGTACGGCGTCACGTGTACGTTCAGGGGACAGCGCCGCCTGTCTCCTGACGAGGTGGCGCGGTACCTCTTCCGCCGTGTCGTGTCATGGGGCCGCAGCAGCAATGTCTTTCTGCGAAACGGCGCCCGCCTCTATCTCGACGTGGGCTCACATCCGGAATACGCCACTCCCGAATGTGACAACGTGATCGAACTGGTCACCCACGACAAAGCGGGCGAGCGCATTCTCGAAGGACTCCTGGTGGACGCCGAACGACGCCTGCACGAGGAGGGAATCGCGGGCGACGTCTACCTCTTCAAGAACAACACCGATTCGGCGGGCAACTCCTACGGCTGCCACGAGAACTATCTGGTCGCCCGGCACGGGGAGTTCTCCCGGCTCGCGGACATTCTCATTCCGTTCCTGGTGACGAGGCAGCTGCTGTGCGGTGCGGGCAAGGTGCTGCAGACGCCGCGCGGGGCCGTGTACTGCGTCAGCCAGCGGGCCGAGCACATCTGGGAGGGCGTCTCCTCGGCGACGACCCGCTCCCGGCCGATCATCAACACCCGCGACGAGCCGCACGCGGACGCCGAGCGCTACCGCCGCCTGCACGTCATCGTGGGCGACTCCAACATGTCCGAGACGACCATGCTGCTCAAGGTCGGCGCCACCGACCTGGTGCTGCGCATGATCGAGGCGGGCACGGTGATGCGGGATCTCACCCTGGAGAACCCCATCCGGGCCATCCGCGAGGTCAGTCACGACATCACCGGGCGGCGGAAGGTCCGCCTGGCCAGCGGCCGGGAGGCCTCCGCGCTGGAGGTGCAGCGCGAGTACTACGAGAAGGCCCTGGACTTCTGCGAGCGCCGCGGCATCCGCACCGGAACCGTAGAGCGCGTGCTTGAGCTGTGGGGCCGGACGCTGGAGGCGATCGAGACCGAGGACCTCGACCGCATCGGCACCGAGATCGACTGGGTCATGAAGTACAAGCTCATCGAGCGGTACCGCAGCAAGAACAACATGACCATGTCGCATCCGCGGGTCGCGCAGATAGACCTCGCGTACCACGACATCCACCGGCGTCGTGGCCTGTACTACCTGCTGGAGAAGAAGGGGCAGGCGGCGCGCGTCTGCAACGACCTGAAGATCTTCGAGGGCAAGTCCGTCCCGCCGCAGACCACTCGGGCCCGGCTGCGCGGCGACTTCATCCGGCGCGCCCAGGAACAGCGCCGCGACTTCACGGTCGACTGGGTCCACCTCAAGCTGAACGACCAGGCCCAGCGCACCGTGTTGTGCAAGGACCCGTTCCGTTCCGTCGACGACCGGGTGGAGAAGCTCATCGCCGGAATGTGAGGAATCGCGCCGGAGAGGAAATCGCCGGAACGCCACACGGGCGCCGTACGTTACAAGTACGGCGCCCTGCTCACGCCGTAGAGTTGCGCGCACGCCATCAGAAGATCGACTGATTACGAGGCCCCCACAGTGCGCCGACGCTCACTTCTCATCGCCGTTCCCGCAGGACTGGCCACGCTCGCCGCATGCGGTGACGAAAAGTCCGACTCGAGCAAGGCCAGCGACAGCCCGTCGCCCTCGGCGTCCGCTCCCGCCTCGGCCCCGCCGCCGAAGATCGTGGACGGTCCGCTGCCGGCGGTCACCGCGGGCACCGGGTTCGACGAGAAGCCGACGGTGGCCAAGGGCAGCGGCGAGCCGTCGAAGCAGCTGGCGGTGAAGACGCTGATCGCGGGCAGCGGCAAGGCCGTCGCGGAGAACGACTTCGTCGTGGCGAACTACCTGGGCCAGGTCTGGAACACCGCCAAGGTCTTCGACAACTCCTACGACCGCAAGGCCCGTCTGGCCATCCAGCTCTCCCAGGGGCGGATCATCGACGGCTGGCGGTACGCGCTGGCCGGCAAGAAGGCCGGCAGCCGTGTCGAGATGGCCGTCCCGCCCACCTGGGGATACGGCTCGCAGGGCAACCCGCAGGCGGGCATCAAGGGCACCGACACCCTGGTCTTCGTCGTCGACGTGCAGGACACCTTCAACGCCACGAGCTCCGCCAAGGGCGAGGAGGTTCCCCAGGAGGACGCGGACCTGCCCAAGGTGGGAACCAACACCGACGGCAAGGCGCCCTCCATCGAGGTGCCCAAGGCCTCCGCCCCGAAGAAGCTCGTCGCCGAGTACGTCCTGGAGGGCGACGGCGAGAAGGTCGCCGCCGAGGACAGCGTCCTCGTGCAGTACAAGGGTGTGCTGTGGGACGGCGGCAAGGAGTTCGACTCGTCGTACGCCAACAAGCAGCTGGTGTCGTTCTCGCTCCAGCAGGTCGTCAAGGGCTGGGCGCAGGGCCTGACCGGCAAGAAGGTCGGCAGCCGGGTCCTCATCGTGATCCCGCCGAAGCTGGGCTACGGGGACAACCCGCCGCAGGGCAGCGGTATCAAGAAGGACTCCACGCTGGTCTTTTCGGTGGACATCCTCGCGAAGCTGTGACGCGCGTGGGATGTAAGACTGTGCGTGTTCGCCTTTTCGCAGACAAGCAGGAGCATCAGACGTGAGCATCGACAAGCCCGAGATCGACTTCCCGGGCGGCGAGCCCCCGGCGGACCTCGAGATCAAGGACATCTGGGAAGGCGACGGCCCGGTCGCGCAGGCCGGTCAGACCGTCACCGTGCACTACGTGGGTGTCGCCTTCAGCACGGGCGAGGAGTTCGACGCCAGCTGGAACCGCGGCACCCCCTTCCGCTTCCCGCTGGGCGGCGGCCGGGTCATCAAGGGCTGGGACCAGGGCGTGCAGGGCATGAAGGTCGGCGGCCGCCGCCAGCTGACCATCCCCGCCCACCTCGCCTACGGCAACCAGAGCCCGACCCCGGCGATCAAGCCCGGCGAGACGCTGATCTTCGTGGTCGACCTGCTCGGGGTCTGAGCAAGGTCCGACAGACTCGATCACGTGGGGCCCACGCCTGTTCGGGCGTGGGCCCTCGGCTTTGCGGTGCCCCCGCGGGGCGGTACGGTCGTCGTCGTAAAGCACCATAGGGAGGCGAAGGGCGTCGATGGCCATTGCCAAGGCCGAGCGGCTGATGAACCTGGCGCTGTGTCTGCTCGGGACGCGACGTCCGCTCAGCAAGCGTGAGCTGCGCGACTCCATCGAGGCCTACGTCGAGGCCTTCGGTCCGGGCAACGGCGCGACCGGCAACGACGACTCCTTCAACCGCATGTTCGAGCGCGACAAGGACGACCTGCGCGAACTCGGACTCGTCATCGAGACCGTGGAGAGCCTCGAGGGCGAGATCGGCTATCTGGCCCGCCGCGACAGCAACCGCCTGCCGCCCATCACCCTGGACGCCGAGGAGGCCGCCGCGCTCGGGCTCGCCGCCAAGGTGTGGCAGCAGGCCCGCCTCGCCGGCGCGGCCAGCGGCGCCCTGCAGAAGCTGCGCGCCGCCGGACTCCCCGAGGACGTCGACCCGTACGGGCCGCACGGCGCGCTGGAGCCTCGCATCCCCGTGCACGAGGCGGCGTTCGAACCGCTGATGCTCGCCTGCCGGGACCGCCGGCCGGTCGTGTTCGACTACCGCAAGGCCACCGCCGCCCGGCCCGAGCAGCGGCACGTGGAGCCGTGGGCGCTGGAGTGCTGGCGGGGCCACTGGTACCTGGCGGGGTGGGACCGCGACCGCGGCGCCGAGCGGGTCTTCCGGCTCTCCAGGATCACCGGCAAGGTCCGTTCCCGCGGCGGCCGGTACACGGCCCCCGTGCCGGACGTGGTCACGGTCCGTGAGACCGTCGCGAGCTGGGCCGGAGAGATCGCGGACCGCTCGGCACGGATCCGGCTCAGGTCGGACGCGGGGTACCCCCTTCGGGCGAAGGCCACCTCGGTGCGGGAACTGGGGGACGGCTGGGACGAGTTGGAGATTCCGTACGGCCACGGGCTGGACGCCTGGCTGGTCGAGTTCGGGCCGGACGTGGTCGTCCTGGAGCCCGCTGAGCTGCGGGCCGACGTGGTGGACCGCCTGCGGGCCGTGGCCAAGGGCTGAGGGGGAGCGGAGCAATACAGTGGCAGGCAAACCGGTCAGGCCCGTGAACGCCATCGACCAGACCCGGCGGATGCTCTCCCTGGTGACATATCTGAGAGAGCGCCCCGGGGCGCGGGTCGAGGACGTCGCGCGCGCCTTCGGCATCACCGAGGACGAGCTGGTCTCCGACCTCGACGTGCTGCCCATGTGCGGCACCAGCTTCCGCGGCGGCGACCTGCTCGACATCGACACCGACGGCGAGCGCATCTGGTGGCACAACCCGGCCGCCCTCGCCGCGGAAGCGGCCGAGCCGCTCAGACTCGCCGCCGACGAGGCGACCGCCCTGCTCGTCGCCGCCCGGGCCGTGGCCACGCTGCCCGGGCTGCGGGAGAGCGACCGGCAGGCACTCCTGCGGGCGACGGCCAAGGTGGAGACCGCGGCCGGCGAGGCGGCGGGTGCCTCTTCGCGGCTGTCGGTGACCTTCGAGTCCGAGGGCGGCGTCTTCGCGGACGTCGACCGGGCGATCGCCGAGCGCCGCCGTCTGTGGATCCGCTACTACTCGCCCGCGCGCGACGAGGTCACCGAGCGGGAGATCGACCCGATCCGCCTGGTCAGCGTCGGGCACACCTACGTCGAGGCCTGGTGCCGCCGCTCGGAGGCGCGCCGCACGTTCCGCCTCGACCGGGTCGCCGAGATCAGGATCCTGGACGAGCCGTCGGCGCCGCCGGAGATCGAGCTGCGGGATCTGTCGGAAGGACTGGTGCAGCCCGCGGCCGAGGACCCGGAAGTGGTGGTCGAGGTCGGACCCGGCGGCCGCTGGGTCGCCGAGTACTACCCGCACGACAGTGCGGATGAACTCGCGGACGGCGGGCTGCGTATCACTCTGCGGACCCCCGACCCGGCGTCGCTGCGGCGTCTTGCGCTGCGGCTCGGGCGTGACGGCCGTATCGTGTCGCCGCCCGAGCTGGCCGACAGCGCCCGGCAGGCAGCCCGTGAGGCACTCGCGGCGTACGACGGGTTGGAGTCGGTGGGCGACAGGGTGGAGGCGGCCGGGGCGCAGGCGCCGAGTCCGGCGCACACCATTGCGGCCGGGCCGGACGGCGGGCGTGCGTGAGCCGTCTTGGCGTGCGGTGCGGTGGGGCAGGTGCGCACGGGAGCGCCCGCCTGTCCCGAAGGCGTACGGCCGCGGGCCGGCCCGGGCCGGTGCCGCCCTCGGGTCCCCCGGTCCGGCCGTCCCGGGCCGCGCGTGGGGGACCGCGCGTCCGGCCGTGACCTGCCCGGACCTGGTGTCCCGGAGGCGAACCACCCGACGAAGAGGAGCGAGAGCTGTGAGCGAGTCGGCGACGTCCGGTGCGCGGGGCATGACGGCGGAGTCCGCGTTCGCCGGGATGAGAAGCGTGGCCCCGGTCGTGTTCCGGGCGGGCTGCCCGGACTGCCGCGAGCGGTTCGAGCTCACCGCGGGCGCCCTGCGCCTCGCCATCGGCGCGACGAGCCGCACCACCTTCTACTCGTTCACCTGCCCGGAGTGCGGCGCGTCCGTGCGCAAGCCCGCGGGCGAGCGGATCGTGGAACTGCTCACCGTCGGCGGCGTGCGGACCCTGCGGCTGCACTCGGCCCTCTAGAGGGCCTGGCCGTTCCCCCCGCCAGGAGGGTCTAGGCTCGGCGTCATGTTCTGGCCGATGTTCGCGATTGCTCTGGGGTTCGTGGGTCTCGCCGTGCTGGGGGTGCTCGCGGTACGGGTCTTCGTCGAGGCGCAGCGTCTGGGCAGGCAGGTCACGGACTCGGCACGGCGCATCAACCGGGCCGCCGAGGACCTGGAGCGGGCGGCGGAGAGCGCGGCCCGGTCCGTCGACGCCCTGTGAGTCGCCGGCCGTCGGCTGTGGGATGTGCTTTTGGGCTGGTTCGCCCTGTCACCGGTGCGGTTGGGACAGGTACGCTGCTGGTCGCGGCCCGGTTAACGAGGCACTGGCCGCGGACGGGAGTACGCACAGGGGATGCAGAGGGATTGCCTCACGTTCACCCCCGAGCGTTACGATCGCTGTCGACACGATCGTTCGGACACATGTCCGACCGGTCGGACAGCACCCCACCACAGCCGCCTCGGTGAGAAGGTAAAGACTTATGTTCGGAAGGCTCGGAGCCCCCGAGATCATTCTCATCCTCGTCGTCATCATCCTGCTGTTCGGCGCGAAGAAGCTTCCGGACATGGCGCGGTCGCTCGGCAAGTCCGCCCGCATCCTCAAGAGCGAGGCCAAGGCGATGAAGGACGACGGCAAGTCGTCCACGACCCCGGCCGGTCCGCCCGACAACGACGAGCAGCCCGCGCAGCGCACCATCCAGGCCGCACCCGGTGACGTGACCAGCTCCCGCCCGGTCAACGAGCCGAAGGACACGACCAAGCGCTGACGCAGGGCCGGTGACCTCCGGCCCGCCGCACGAGATGGGAACGTGGGTTGCTGAAGTCTGCCCGCAAGAAGGAGAAGGATCCCGAGGGGCGGATGCCCCTCGCGGAGCACCTTCGCGAGCTCCGCAACCGGCTCGCCAAGGCGATTTTGGCGATCGTCGTCGTCACGGTCTTCGCCGCCTTCTTCTACAACGACATCATCGACTTGATCACCAGGCCGATCCTCGACTCGGTCGGCTGTGACAAGACCTTCGCGGAACTGGCCAAGTCGCAGCCCGGCTCGAAGCCGTGCGCGCAGATCACCATCAACGGCCTGCTGACGCCCTTCACGCTGGCGCTGAAGGTGTCGCTGATGGCCGGTGTCGTGCTGGCCTCACCGGTCTGGCTCTACCAGCTCTGGGCCTTCGTCGCGCCCGGCCTGCACCGGCACGAGAAGAAGTACGCCTACGCCTTCGTCGGCACGGGCGCCCCGCTGTTCGTCGTGGGTGCCTACTTCGCGTACACCGTCCTTCCCACCACCGCGAAGGTGCTGCTCGACTTCACTCCGGTCGGCACGTCCAACCTCCTCCCGCTGGACGACCTGCTCGACCTGGTCATGCGGATGGTGCTCGTCTTCGGCCTCTCCTTCGAGCTGCCGTTGCTGCTGGTCATGCTCAATCTCACCGGGGCGATCAGCGGCAAGCGCATGCTCGGCTGGTGGCGCGGCATGATCATGGGCATCACGGTCTTCGCGGCCATCGCCACACCCAGCACCGACCCGCTGACCATGCTGGCGCTCGCCGGGCCGATCTGGATCCTCTACTTCGGCGCCACGGCCGTCTCCCTGCTCAACGACCGTCGCCGCAGCCGCCGCGAGGCGCTGGGCCCCGCCGACGACGAGGCATCCGAGCTGGACCTCACCCCCGAGGACATCGGCGAGATCGAGCCCGTGACGACCGGCCGGGCCGCCCTGCCCGAGCAGGCGAGCGCGGACCGCTCGGACCGGGTCAACGGTTATGACGACGTGACCTGAAGATCGGCGGACAGCTCATAGGGTCACTCCCGTGACCAGCGAGATCACCCTCTTCGTCAACCCCACCGCGGGCCGCGGCCGGGGCGCCCGCGCGGCGCAGCCGGCCGCTTCGGCTTTGCGGGCGGCCGGCTTCTCGGTGCGTACCGTGCTCGGGGAGGACGCCGAGGACGCCCTCACCCGGGCCCGCGCGGCCGTCGCGGGCGGCACCGGCGCGCTGATAGCCGTCGGCGGCGACGGCATGGCGGGCCTCGCCCTGCGCGCCGTCGCCGGGACCCGCACTCCGCTCGGTCTGGTCGCCGTCGGCACCGGCAACGACTTCGCCCGCGCCCTGGGCCTGCCCGTGCGCCAGCCGGCCGCGGCCGGACGTATGGTCGCCGACGCCCTCAAGTGCGGCCGGATCCGCGACATCGACCTCGGGCAGGTGGGCGACCGATGGTTCGGCACGGTCCTCGCCTCCGGCTTCGACTCGCGTGTCAGCGACCGGGGCAACCGCATGCGCCGGCCCGCCGGCCGCTTCAAGTACGACCTGGCGATGATCGCCGAACTGGCCGCGTTCCGGCCCGTCCCCTACCGGATCCGGCTCGACGACGGCGACGTCCGTGAGGTGGACGCGACCCTCGTGGCCGTCGGCAACGGCTCGTCGTACGGCGGCGGGATGCGGATCTGCCCCGGAGCCGACCTGACCGACGGGCTGTTCGACATCACCGTGGTCGGGGACTGCGACCGCAGGACGCTGCTGCGGGTGTTCCCACGGGTGTACCGGGGGACGCACGTCGAGCATCCGAAGGTGACCGTGCTGCGGGCCGCCCGGGTCGAGATCGCCGCCGATGGCATCACGGGGTACGCGGACGGGGAGCCGCTCGGCCCGCTGCCGCTGAGCGCGCGCTGTGTGCGCGGGGGCGTGCGGGTCGTCGGCCCCTGAGGCCCTGAGGCCCCGAGGTCCGTTGTCCCTGAGCTGCACCGATCCCGGCTTCTGAGGTTTGCCGCACAGAGACGGATCCGGATAATGATCGTCCTGTTGTCAGTGCGGCCCGGTACGCTCGAAAGCACGATGACAGAGGACCTCTCACCGGCCGAGCGGTACGCGGCAGCCCGTAGGCGCGCTGCCGAGCAGGCCACCGCGCTCGCCTCCTTCCGCGAGATGTACGACTTCGGCCTCGACCCCTTCCAGATCGAGGCCTGCCAGGCGCTCGAGGCGGGGAAGGGGGTGCTGGTCGCCGCGCCCACCGGCTCCGGCAAGACGATCGTCGGCGAGTTCGCCGTCCACCTGGCCCTCCAGCAGGGCAAGAAGTGCTTCTACACGACGCCCATCAAGGCGCTGTCGAACCAGAAGTACGCCGACCTGTGCCGCCGCTACGGCACGGAGAAGGTGGGCCTGCTCACCGGCGACAACAGCGTCAACTCCGGCGCCCCGGTGGTCGTGATGACCACCGAGGTGCTGCGGAACATGCTGTACGCCGGCTCCCAGACCCTCCTCGGCCTCGGCTACGTGGTCATGGACGAGGTGCACTACCTCTCCGACCGGTTCCGGGGCGCCGTCTGGGAAGAGGTGATCATCCACCTTCCCGACTCGGTCACCCTGATCTCGCTCTCGGCGACGGTGTCGAACGCCGAGGAGTTCGGCGACTGGCTCGACACGGTCCGCGGCGACACCGAGGTGATCGTCTCCGAGCACCGGCCCGTGCCGCTGTTCCAGCACGTGCTGGCGGGGCGGCGGATGTACGACCTGTTCGAGGAGGGCGAGGGCCAGAAGAAGGCCGTCAACCCCGATCTGACGCGCATTGCGCGGATGGAGGCGAGCCGGCCGTCGTACCAGGACCGCCGGCGCGGCCGGTCCATGCGCGAGGCCGACCGCGAGCGTGAGCGCAGGCAGCGGTCCCGGGTGTGGACACCGAGCCGGCCCGAGGTCATCGAGCGGCTCGACGCCGAGGGGCTGTTGCCCGCGATCACCTTCATCTTCAGCCGCGCCGCCTGTGAGGCCGCGGTCCAGCAGTGCCTGTACGCGGGGCTCCGGCTCAACGACGAGGAGGCACGCGAGCAGGTGCGCTCGCTGGTCGAGGAGCGCACGGCGTCCATCCCGGCCGAGGACCTGCACGTCCTCGGCTACTACGAGTGGCTGGAGGGCCTCGAGCGCGGCATCGCCGCCCACCACGCGGGCATGCTGCCCACCTTCAAGGAGGTCGTCGAGGAACTGTTCGTGCGCGGCCTGGTGAAGGCCGTGTTCGCCACCGAGACCCTCGCCCTCGGCATCAACATGCCCGCCCGCTCGGTCGTGCTGGAAAAGCTCGTCAAGTGGAACGGCGAGCAGCACGCCGACATCACGCCGGGCGAGTTCACGCAGCTGACGGGGCGTGCGGGGCGACGCGGTATCGACGTCGAGGGCCACGCGGTGGTGCTCTGGCAGCGCGGTATGAACCCCGAGCACCTGGCGGGGCTCGCGGGCACGCGCACGTACCCGCTGCGGTCCAGCTTCAAGCCGTCGTACAACATGGCGGTCAACCTGGTCGAGCAGTTCGGGCGGCACCGCTCGCGCGAACTGCTGGAGACGTCCTTCGCGCAGTTCCAGGCGGACAAGTCGGTCGTCGGCATCTCACGGCAGGTGCAGCGCAACGAGGAGGGCCTAGAGGGCTACAAGGCCTCCATGACCTGCCACCTCGGTGACTTCGAGGAGTACGCCCGACTGCGCCGCGAACTGAAGGACCGGGAGAACGAGATCGCCCGGCAGGGCGCGGCACAGCGGCGCGCGGAGGCCGCCGTCGCGCTGGAGAAGCTGAAGCCAGGTGACGTCATCCACGTGCCCACCGGCAAGTACGCGGGCCTGGCGCTGGTGCTGGACCCGGGTCTGCCCGCCGGCCGTTCGAACGGACACCGCGGCTTCGAGCACCACGACGGGCCGCGCCCGCTGGTGCTGACCGCCGAACGGCAGGTGAAGCGGCTGGCGTCCATGGACTTCCCGGTGCCGGTCGAGCCGCTGGAGCGGATGCGGATCCCGAAGTCCTTCAACCCCCGCTCCCCGCAGTCCCGTCGGGACCTCGCCTCCGCCCTGCGTACCAAGGCCGGGCACATCCCGGCCGAGCGGCACCGCAAGCGGCGTTCCCAGGCGGCCGACGACCGCGAGATCGCGCGGCTGCGCACCGCGCTCCGCGCGCACCCCTGCCACGGGTGCGACGACCGTGAGGACCACGCCCGTTGGGCCGAGCGGTACCACCGGTTGCTGCGCGACACCTCGCAGCTGGAGCGGCGGATCGAGGGCCGTACGAACACGATCGCCCGGACCTTCGACCGCATCGTCGCGCTGCTGACCGAGATGGACTACCTGCGCGCCGACGAGGTCACCGAGCACGGCAAGCGGCTCGCGCGGCTGTACGGCGAACTGGACCTGCTCGCCAGCGAGTGTCTGCGCGAGGGCGTCTGGGAGGGGCTCGGACCCGCCGAACTCGCCGCGTGCGTCTCGGCGCTGGTGTTCGAGTCGCGCGTCGCGGACGACGCGATGGCGCCGAAGCTGCCTTCGGGGAAGGCCAAGGCCGCGCTGGGCGAGATGGTGCGGATCTGGGGCCGGCTGGACGCGCTGGAGGAGGAGTTCCGCATCACCCAGACCGAGGGCGTCGGACAGCGCGAGCCGGACCTCGGTTTCGCCTGGGCGGCGTACATGTGGGCCTCCGGGAAGGGACTCGACGAGGTGCTGCGCGAGGCCGAGATGCCGGCGGGCGACTTCGTGCGGTGGTGCAAGCAGGTCATCGACGTGCTGGGGCAGATCGCGGCGGCCGCTCCGCAGGGCTCGTCCGTGGTGAAGAACGCCCGTAAGGCCGTGGACCTGTTGCTGCGGGGTGTCGTCGCGTACTCGTCGGTGGGGTGACCGGCGGAACGGCGCCGTACCGAAGCCCATTCACTCTTCATGGTGAGTGGGCTTTCGTACGTCCGTTCGCTGTTACGTACCGCATTCGAACGATGTCGCAGCGTATAAGCGACCGAGCGTACTATCCCTTCGCGTCCGGTTTCCGGCAGTTGCCGAATATGACATGGCGATGATCCGGTCGGACTAAGCTCGCCCGCAGCGCACCAGCTTGAGGTGAATTCGTGCGCTTGTTCCCCAATGTGCGGAAGCCCCCAGTTGACTCCTGTCAGAAGGCCTACATGGTGAGTGTCCAATCCCCTCCCGGTCGCCGTGAACTTCCCTACGCGCGCGTGCTGCTGCTCCCGGCCATAGTGATGGCCGCGGCGACCGTGGCCGCCGTCGCCCTGGTGACGGCGCCGGCCCGGCTCGCCGTCGGCTGGTGCGGCGGCCTCGCCACCGTGCTGGTCATCGCGACGGCTGCCGAGGCGGTGCGCCGCGGCCGTGTCCTGCGGCGGCACCGGAGCGAGCACGCCCGTCACAGCGCGCACCTGGAACAGCGGATCGCCGCCCACGAACACGAACTGGTCCGCTTCGCGAGGGAGATCATCCCCGCGGCGCTCGATCTGCTGCACGCCGGCAACTCCCCGAGGGAGGCGATCCGCAAGCTCGGCCTGGCCGACCCCGCCTACCGGGACCTCCCCGCTCCGCAGCACGAGACGCTGCTGAAGCTGCTCAAGATCGTGGACTACGAAGTCACCATGCGCGACGCCGCCGCGCGCTCCTTCGTCAGTGTCGCCCGCCGCGTCCAGGCGATCATCCACCAGCAGGCCCAGGAACTGCGGGAGATGGAGGAGGACCACGGCCGCAACCCGGAGGTCTTCGACGACCTGCTGCGCATCGACCACGGCAACGCACTGATCGGCCGGCTCGCCGACTCCGTCTCCGTCCTCGGCGGCGGACGTCCGGGACGGCAGTGGCCCGAGGCGGTGTCCCTGTACAGCACGCTGCGCGGCGCCATGTCCCGCATCCTGGAGTACCGGCGCATCCAGCTGTCCTCCATCGCCAAGGTCAGCGTCAAGGGCATCTACGTCGAGCCGGTCATCCACGCCGCCGCCGAACTCCTCGACAACGCCACGCGCTACTCGCCGCCGCAGACCAAGGTGCACGTCACGGCCACCGAGGTGCAGACCGGCGTGTGCATCGAGATCGAGGACGGCGGTGTCAACCTCAACGAGGAGGCCCGGGCCCGGATCGAGGGCATGCTGGAGGCCGCCAAGGCGGGCGTCGACCTCCAGGACATCGGTGAGCACCCGCGCCTGGGCCTGGCCGTCGTGGGCCGCCTCTGCACGGCGTACAACATGCAGGTCTCGCTGCGGGCCTCTGCGTACGGCGGCGTCCGCGCCATCCTCATCGTGCCGAGCGAGATGATCACCCACGAGCCCGGCGTCGGACTCGCCCACGGCATCGGCGCCACCGGCATCCCCATGACGGTCGGCATCCCCGAGGGCCCCAAGCGCACGCCCAAGAGGCGCCGCCCCACCAGCCCGAAGATCCCCGCGACCGTCTCCCTCGAGGACGACGTCCCCGAGGTCACCGAGTGGACGGCGAACGGCCTTCCGCAGCGCCGCAGCCGGGTGAAGACACCGCTCGCCGAGCGGCTCGCCCAGCAGGCCGAGAACGAGAAGGCCGACCGGGAGGCGGCCGCACGGGGCGAGTACAACCCCTGGGCGGCGACACACGAGCCCGAGCCCGAGACCAAGCCCCTGCTTGACATGTCGGCGCCCGACGCCCCCGGCAAGGGCCTCGAAGCCTTCTGGGAGGGACTCAAGCAGGGCATCGAACCCGGCACCCACCCGACCGACTTCATCCGGAACCCGACCAAGTACCTGCACCTGCTCAACGACCCGGCCCCCACCGAGGCCGACGACGAGGGGGACCTCAAGTGATCCAGCAGCGAGGCAACTTCGACTGGATGCTCAAGCAGCTCGCCGACGGCGTGCCGGGCATCGAGATGATCGTGGTGCTCTCGGCCGACGGCCTGCGCATCGCCCGCTACGGCGGCGAGCCCGACGCGGCCGACCGCGTGGCCGCGGCCTGTGCCGGCCTGCAGTCCCTCGCGAGCAGCATCTGCCAGGAACTCACCGTCGGCGAAGGCGAGATGAAGCTGGTCATGATCGAGATCGACCGGGGCTACTTCTACCTGATGAACGCCGGAGCCAACGCGTTCCTCGCGGTGCTCTCCGACGTGCGGTGCGAACCCGGCCGGATGAGCGCGATGATGCGCGATCTGGTCGTCCGGATCGGCGGCCACCTCACCAGTCCGCCCCGGCGGAACGGGCAGACCGTATGACGCCTCCGCAACGCCAGCGGCGCGGACCCGCACCGGAACCGCCCCCGCGGCCTTCCCAGGAGAGCGAGGGCGAGGGCGAGGCCAGGAACCCGGAGCGGATGTACGTGGTGGCCGGTCCGGACGGTGAGCGGGCCGAACTCGACCTGGTCACGTTGATCGTGGCGCGTGTCGCGGACCCGCCGCCCTCCGCCTCTCCCGAGCAGGCGGCGCTGCTCCGGCTCTGCGCCGCCCCCCTGTCGGTGGCCGAACTGTCGGCCTACCTCCACCTGCCGTTCAGCGCGATGGGCGTACTGCTCACCGAACTGCTGACGGCGGAACTGGTGCAGGCGCGCGCGCCGATCGTCCGCCAGTCACGCACCGACCGTTCCCTTCTCGAAGCGGTGATGAATGGACTTCAAAGGCTCTGACACCATCCCGGGCCCCCGGGCCGAGGACCAGCTGCCCCACACGGCACAGTCCGCGGCCAAGATCGTGATCGTGGGTGGCTTCGGCGTCGGCAAGACCACCATGGTCGGCTCGGTCAGCGAGATCACCCCGCTGACCACCGAGGAGACCATGACGCAGGCCGGCATCGGTGTCGACGACAACTTCGGCTCCGCGTCCAAGACGGCCACCACCGTGGCGATGGACTTCGGCCGGATCAGCATCACCGAGCAGCTCGTGCTGTACCTCTTCGGCACGCCCGGCCAGCAGCGGTTCTGGTTCCTGTGGAACGGACTGTTCGAGGGCGCGCTCGGCGCGGTGGTGCTGGTCGACACCCGCCGGCTTGAGGTCAGCTTCGACGTGATGGGGCGCCTGGAGGAGCGCGGCGTGCCGTTCGTGGTCGCCGTCAACGCCTTTCCCGACGCGCCCCGTTACGCCATCGAAGAGCTGCGCACGGCCCTCGACCTCACCCCGGACATCCCGATCATGGAGTGCGACGCGCGGCGCCGGGCCTCCAGCCGTGACGTGCTGATGACCCTGATGCGCTTCCTGCACTCACTCGCGATGACGGGCTCGCGAACCTGACCGGGATCCGCGCCCGCCCCACCTTCCACCCCCCCCATACACCTGGATCCACCTCAGTTTCCGGAGCGAGCACTGTGACGCCTGAAACCCACGCCCCGACCGGTACGGACACCTCCCGGCCCGGCCCGCCCCCCGGCTGCCCCGCGCACGGACTCGGGCCCGGGGGACTGCACCGGCTGCACGAGTCGGAGGACCTGGGAGCGCTGTACGAACAACTGCGGGAGGAGCACGGCCCCGTCGCGCCCGTGCTGCTCCACGACGACGTGCCGATCTGGATCGTCCTCGGCCACGCCGAGAACCTGCACATGGTGCGCTCGCCCTCGCAGTTCTGCCGGGACAGCCGTATCTGGACGCCCCTGAGGGACGGCCTGGTCAAGCCCGACCACCCGCTGATGCCCCACATCGCCTGGCAGCCCATCGCCTCGCACGCCGAGGGCGACGAGCACAAGCGGTTGCGCGGCGCCGTCATGGGCGCCATCTCGACCATCGACTTCCGCAGCCTGCGCCGCTACATCAACCGCAGCACGCAGGCCATCGTCAACCGCTTCTGCGAGGAGGGCGAGGCCGACCTCGTCAGCCAGTTCACCGAGCACCTGCCGATGGCCGTGATGTGCGAGATCCTCGGCATGCGCGACGACTACGACGACCGTCTCGTCGAGGCCGCCCGCGACGCGCTCAAGGGCACCGAGACCGCCATCGCCAGCCACTCGTACGTCATGGAGGCCCTGAGCCGGCTCACCGCCCGGCGTCGCGCCCAGCCCGAGGAGGACCTCGCCAGCTACCTGATCACCCACCCGGCCCGGCTGAGCGACGATGAGGTCAGGGAGCACCTGCGCCTGGTGCTCTTCGCCGCCTACGAGGCCACCACCAACCTGCTGTCCAACGTGCTGCTCACGGTGCTGATCGACCCGCGCTTCAGGGCTCAGCTCAACGGCGGCCAGATGACGGTGCCGGAGGCGGTGGAGCAGTCGCTGTGGAACGAGCCGCCGTTCAGCACGGTCTTCGCCTACTTCGCCAAGCAGGAGACCGAACTCGGCGGTCAGCGCATCCGCCGGGGCGACGGACTCCTCTTCGCCCCGCTCCCGGCCAACGTCGACCCGCGGATCCGGCCGGACCTGTCCGCCAGCATGCAGGGCAACCGCTCCCACCTCGCGTTCGGCGGCGGCCCGCACGAGTGCCCCGGCCAGGACATCGGCCGCTCCATCGCCGACGTCGGTGTCGACGCGCTGCTGATGCGGCTTCCGGACGTCGAACTCGACTGCGACCAGGACGAGCTGCGCTGGACGGCGTCCATCGCCGCCCGCCACCTCGTGTCCCTGCCGGTGCAGTTCTCGCCCAAGCCGCCCCAGGACGTGTCGGAGACGCCCCACCACAACGTCGTCCCGAGGCAGCGCGACTGGCAGATCGGCACCGTCCAGTCACAACCACAACCACAGCCACAGCGCCAGCCCCAGCCGGCACCGGCCGCCGCGCAACCTCAGCCTCAGCCGCAGCCGGCCCCCGCGCACCCGCAGGCGCACCCGGCGGCGGAGGAACCCGTTCGCCGCAAGGGCGTCTGGCAGCGTCTGCTGCGCTGGTGGCAGGGCTACTGACGGACCGTCGGGCCGTCGTACGTCCCGGCGGCCCACCGGTCGTACGACGTCCACG
The DNA here is from genome assembly GCF_014651075.1 of Streptomyces djakartensis. Lineage (GTDB taxonomy): Bacteria > Actinomycetota > Actinomycetes > Streptomycetales > Streptomycetaceae > Streptomyces > Streptomyces djakartensis. The sequence goes on from NZ_BMWE01000003.1 coordinate 201,803, forward strand.
CGGCGAGTTCCCGGCCGCTGCGGAACCGGCGCTCGCCGCCCGTGACCGGGTCGGTGAACTCCAGGGCCCGCGCCAGCAGCTGCAGCGGACGGCGGAAGTCGCCGGCCGGTGCGGGGCCGGTCACCTCCGGGTACAGCGGGTCGCCGAGGATGGGCACGCCCAGCGCGGTCATGTGCACGCGCAGTTGATGGGTCTGCCCGGTGCCGGGTACCAGCCGGTACCGGGCGAGCCGCCCGGCCCCGTGCGAGCGGTGCTCGACGAGTTCGACACGGCTGACGGCGTTGGGCACGCCCGCCACCTCCCGGGCCGCCGGCACCCCGCGCTCCTTCACGATCCGGCTGCGTACGGTCCGCGGCAGCGCGAGTCCGGGATCGTGGGGCGCTACGGCCTCGTACTCCTTGCGCACCCGCCGGTCGCGGAACAGTGTCTGGTACGCGCCGCGTTCCTCGGGGCGCACGGTGAACAGCACGAGTCCGGCGGTGAGCCGGTCCAGGCGGTGGGCGGCGGTGAGCGCCGGGATCTCCAGCTCCCGGCGCAGCCGGGCCAGCGCGGTCTCGGCGACGTGGCTGCCGCGCGGGGTGGTGGCGAGGAAGTGCGGCTTGTCGACGACGACGATGTGCTCGTCCCGGTGCACGACCTCCAGGGGGAACGGCACCGGCACCTCGTCGGGCAGGTCCCGGTGGAACCACACGAACATCCCCGGCACGTAGGGTGCGTCGGCGGCCACGGCCCGCCCGTCCGCCCCGACGACCAGCCCCGCCTCGAACATCCCGTCCACGACTCCGTCGCCGGCCCCGGTGAGCCGTTCCACCAGGTGCTCACGCACCGTGGCCCACGTGCCCTCGGCGGGCAACCGCACCCGCACCGCGTCCACCCCGCGGCGCTGCGGCAGGGGAGAGGGCGGGAGCGTGGTTCTGCGTCGTCTCATCGCCGCCCAGGGTACGAGGCCCGCCGCACCCCGCAGGCCCGGAGGGCACCAGGCGCCCGGCTGAGCGGCCTGCCCACGGCCCGGCTCAGGCGGCCGGCGTGCTCTCCTGCTCCGCCTCGATCCGGGCGTTCCACTCGCGCTTCGAGGCCTGCCAGCCGTCCTCGTTGTGGCCGAGCCGCCAGTAGCCGGAGATGGACAGGTCCTCGCGTGCGATGTGGCGCTCGACCCGGAGCAGATGGCGCAGTTCCTTCACGAAGTGCGCCTCGCCGTGGACGAAGGCGTGCACCCGGCCCTCGGGGAAGTCCAGGTCCCGTACCGCCTCGACCAGCGCCTCACCGAGGGGCCGGTCACCGCGGTGCAGCCAGACGACCTCCACATCGGAGTCGATCTTCTGCTCCTCCTCGGGACCGGAGACCTCCACGAAGGCGTACGCCCTGGCCCCGCGCGGCAACGACTCCAGGGCCCGGGCGATCGCGGGCAGCGCGCTCTCGTCACCGGCGAGCAGATGCCAGTCGGCGCCCGGGGCGGGCGCGTACGCTCCGCCGGGCCCCATGAACACCACGGTCTCGCCCGGCTGGACCCGGGTCGCCCACGGACCGGCCAGACCCTCGTCGCCGTGGATGACGAAGTCCAGCGTCAGCTCGCGGTGCTCGGCGTCCCAATGGCGCACCGTGTACGTCCGGGTCACCGGCCACTGTTCGCGGGGCAGCTCGTCGCGGACGCGCTGCAGGTCGAAGGGTTCTGCATAGGCCACGCCCGCCGGCGGGAACAGCAGCTTCACATAGTGGTCGGTGCAGGTGTCCGCCGAGAAGTCGGCAAGGCCCTCGCCGCCGAGCACCACGCGCTGCATGTGCGGCGTGAGCCGCTCGGTGCGGACGACTTGAGCGGAGTGCGTCCTGCGCGGCTGGCGTCCCGGTCGCTCTGTCATGAGGACCTCCCTGTCTCACATAGTTAGGGTTACCTAAGTTAGCACCCCGCCACCACCTGACACCTCTCGAGCACCCGGCAGAGCCGGGGCCCCAGGAAGTCCGCCGAACCCGCGTCCGTCACACCCTCAGCGTCGCGAGCAGCCGCTCCAGTGACCCGCCCAGCCCCCACCGGGCCGCCAGCGCCTGAAGCGCCGCCGGATCACGCGGGGCCCCCGGCAGCTCCGTCACGACGTCCGGCAGCGGGACGTCGTCCGCGACCCGGACCACCTTCGGCGCCACCGCGAGATACGGGCGAGCCTCGTCCAGCCTCCTGCGTTGCGTCGGCGTCAGCTTCGACCGCCGGTCCTCGACCGCCGCCATGATCCCGGCCAGGTCGCCGAACTCGGCCAGCAGCTTGGCGGCCGTCTTCTCTCCGATGCCCGGCACGCCCGGCAGGCCGTCGCTGGGGTCGCCGCGCAGCAGGGCCAGATCCGCGTACCCGCTGCCGTCGACCCCATACTTCTCCCGCAGCACGGCCTCATCGGTGAGCTGCAGCGTGCCCACACCCTTCAGCGGGTACAGCACCCGCACGCCGCGCGCGTCGTCGACCAGCTGGTACAGGTCGCGGTCGCCCGTGACGATGTCGACCGGGCCCTTCGCCCGGGCGGTGAACGTGCCGATCACGTCGTCCGCCTCGTAGCCGGCGACGCCCACCCGGGCGATCCCGATGGCGTCCAGCACCTCCTCGATGACCGGCACCTGCGGCGACAGCGTGTCGGGCACCACCTCCTCGTCCGGGCCGGCCGGGTGCTCCTCGGCGACGCGGTGCGCCTTGTAGGAGGGGATCAGCTCGACCCGCCAGTGCGGCCGCCAGTCGGCGTCCATGCAGGCCACGAGGTGATCCGGCCGGTGGTCCCTGACCAGCCGGTCGATGAAGTCGAGCAGCCCGCGTACGGCGTTCACCGGAGTGCCGTCCGGTGCCCTGACCGACTCGGGCACGCCGAAGTAGGCGCGGAAGTACAGGGAGGCGGTGTCGAGGAGCATCAGTCGTCCGGTCACGTCACGCATCATGCCGTACGCCACCGACAGCGACCGGGTTCGCGAGGCCGGGATCAACAAGGCGGTCAAGGGGGGGCAGCGCATGACGCCGCGGGGACTCCGCAGTAGGGTTCCGGGGTGGGGTGCGCGATACGCCGCGTGCCGCACACACCCTCTTCCCGCGAGCGGGATCCGGACAACCGCAGAGCGCTACGCCATCCGCCGACCACCTCTTCCTCCCTCCGTTCCTCCCGTAGGAGGAATCCAGCGGCCCCCTCCAGGAGGCGGAACCCCGGCGCGAACCGTGAGGTCGCGCGCCGCCCGGTACGACGTCGATGCGACGGCCCCCTGAAACGGTTTGCCGAACCTGCGTAGGGTGCAGACAACGCAACATCGGAGAGTGCGCCGCGACGCCGGCGCGCAGGGAGCGGATCGACGGGCGAAGGAGGGAGCCGGGGCGATGGGCGACCACAAGGAACAGCCCCTTCGAGTGGGCGCGGCCGTGCGTCGGCGGCGCCGCGCGCTGGAGCTCACCCTCGCCGTCGTGGCCGAGCGCAGCGGCCTGTCGGTGCCGTTCCTGAGCCAGGTGGAGAACGACCGCGCGCGGCCCAGCACCAGCTCCCTGGAGAAGGTCGCCGACGCCCTGCGCACCACCGCCGTGGAGCTCCTCGCCGCGGCCGACCCGGCGTGCAGCGTGGACGTCGTCCGCGGCGACGACACCGAGCCGCTGTCGCTGCCGCAGCCGCGGAGCCGGTCCCTGGTCCGCGGCCACCATCAGATGCACGCCTCCGAATTCACCGGCGAGCACGACGCGGGCCGTGAACTCCAGTACCGAAACGATCAGTTGATGTACGTCGCCGACGGTGCCGTGGAGGTCGAGGCGGAGGGCCGCGCCTACCGGCTCGGACGCGGCGACACGCTGTACCTCACCGGCGGCGTACGTCACCGCTGGCGGGCCGCGGAGTCGGACACCCGCGTGCTCGTCGTCGCCGTGGCCGAGCACATCGAGGCGGTCCGGGACCGGCCACGCAGGTGAGGGTCGTCTCGCTGGTGCCCTCGCTGACCGAGGCCGTGGCCCGGTCCGCGCCCGGTGCCCTGGTCGGCGCCACCGACTGGTGCACGCATCCGCCCGGCCTCGACGTCGTCCGCGTCGGCGGCACCAAGAACCCCCGGGCCGACCGGATCGCCTCCCTGGCTCCGGACCTGGTGATCGCCAACGAGGAGGAGAACCGCGAAGCGGACCTCGCCGCCCTGCGCGCGGCGGGCATCGCGGTCCTGGTCACGCAGATCCGCGACGTGCCGCAGGCCTTCGGGGAACTGGCACGGGTCCTGGACGCCTGCCAGGTGGCGTCCCGGCCGCGCTGGCTTGACGAGGCGGAGGACACCTGGTCGTGCCTGCCGGAGCCGGAGACCCGCCGCACGGCGATCGTGCCGGTCTGGCGCCGGCCGTGGATGGTCCTGGGCCGCGACACCTTCGCGGGCGATGTCCTCAGCCGCCTCGGCGTCGACCACCTCCACGCGGCGCACCCCGAGCGCTATCCCAGGATCCCGCTCGCCGAACTGCGCGCCGGGCGGCCGGACGTGGTGATACTCCCCGACGAGCCGTACCGCTTCACCGTGGACGACGGCCCGGAGGCCTTCTCGGGCCTGCCCTGCGCGCTCGTCAGCGGTCGGCACCTGACGTGGTACGGGCCGTCGCTGGCCGAGGCGCCGCGGGTTCTGGGCCGGGCCCTGCGATCAGCACCGGCATAAGCTGGGTTTATGAGCCACACGGATGAGCAGCCAGGTGCGCCGTCGGCCGGGGCCCTGGCACACCGGGTGCCCGACCTGGGGGCGCTCGAACTGCTGCTGGCGGTGGCGCGGCTCGGCAGCCTGGGCGGAGCCGCGCGGGAACTCGGCATCACCCAGCCCGCGGCCAGCAGCCGGATCCGGTCGATGGAGCGGCAGCTCGGCGTGGCGCTGGTCGACCGCTCGCCGCGTGGCTCCCGGCTCACGGACGCCGGTGCGCTGGTGACGGACTGGGCCCGGCGGATCGTCGAGGCCGCGGAAGCGTTCGACGTGGGTGCGCAGGCGTTGCGGGACCGCCGCGATTCCCGGTTGCGGGTGGCGGCGAGCATGACGATCGCCGAATACCTGCTGCCGGGCTGGCTCCTCGCACTGCGCGCGCAGCGGCCCGACACGGCGGTGTCGCTGCACGCCGGCAACTCGACGGTGGTCGCCGAGCGTCTGCTGTCGGACGAGGCGGATCTGGGCTTCGTGGAGGGGCTGACGGTCCCGACCGGGCTGGACTCGGTGGTCATCGCCCACGACCGCCTGATAGTCGTCACCGCGCCGGGCCACGCCTGGTCCCGCCGCCGGCGTCCGCTGGAGGCGCCGGAGCTGGCCGCGACACCGCTGATCCTCCGTGAGAGGGGCTCGGGCACGCGGCAGGTCCTGGACGCGGCGCTGGGTGGGCTGGCCCGGCCGTTGATCGAGTTGTCCTCGACGACGGCGGTGAAGGCCGCGGCGGTGAGCGGTGCGGGGCCGGCGGTGCTGAGTGAGCTGGCGGTGGGGGAGGAGCTGGCGATGCGCCGTCTGGTCCGCGTGCCGGTGGAGGGGATGGCCCTGGCGCGGGACCTGAGGGCGGTGTGGCCCACGGGGCATCGGCCCACCGGTCCGGCCCGGGACCTGCTGTCGCTGACGCGGGGGTAGTTCTCCTCGCCCCCGCCGCCCCTTCCCGTCCCGTCCCCAGGGGCGCTGTCCCTTCGGCCCCGCTGGGGGCTGCGCCCCCAGGCCCCCTTCGGCCTGAACGGCCTAGTCCTCGAACGCCGGACGGGCTGAGCAGGAGCCCCCTGGTACTCAGCGTGCCGCTGCCGCCTCGACCAGGGCCCGCATCACCCGCGGGTCCTGCCCCATCTCCGGATGCCACTGCACCCCGAGCACCCACCCCTCGTGGGCCGGCAGCTCCACCGCCTCCACCGTCCCGTCCTCCGCGTACGCCGAGGGGACGAGGCCCTCACCCAGACGGTCCACGGCCTGGTGGTGATACGACGGCACGGACGTCTCCTCCGGAACGACACCCGCGTACAGACTCCCCGGCACGGGCTTGACGGCATGCTCGCCGAAGACGCCCACGACCTCCGCGTGCCCGTCGAGGTGCTGCACCAGCGTCCCCCCGAGGGCGACGTTCAGCAGCTGCATCCCCCGGCAGATGCCCAGCAACGGCACCCCCGCCTCCAGCGCGGCGTCGATCAGCGCCAGCTCCCACGCGTCCCGCTCCCGCGCCGGAGGCCCGGTCCGCGGCTCGCGCTCCGCGCCGTAACGGGCCGGTTCCACGTCCGGGCCACCCGCGATGACCAGCCCGTCCATTCGGGCCACGGCCGCCGCCGCGTACTCGGGGTCGTCCGGCGGAAGCATCGCGGCGAGACCGCCCGCCCGCCGCACCAGTCGCGGATATCCGGCCGGCAGCAGGGCGGCCTCCAGCTCCCACACGCCCCAGCGCGCACCCGACTCCAGATAGGTGCTGACACCGATCAACGGCCTGGCCACGAAAACTCCCTCACGGTCGATGCCCCAGTACCCCGTCAGTCCCTCGCCAACTCCGCCTCGGCCGCCGCCAGCGCCGCGAACTCCTCCTCCGGAGCCCTCGCCACCAGCCGCTTCCGGCTGTAGAGACCGAAGTAGGCGACGGCCACGGCGTACACCACCAGCGCGATGAACGCCGCCGTCACGTCCACCAGGAACGTCGCCACCAGCGCGGCGCAGGCCAGCACCAGCGCGACCGAGGAGGTCAGTACCCCGCCCGGCGTACGGTACGGCCGCGGCAGCTCCGGCTCCCGGCGGCGCAGCACGATGTGCGACAGGGACATCAGCGCGTAGGAGATGGTCGCGCCGAACACCGCGATGTTCAGCATCCGCGCGCCGTCGCCCGACACCGCCGCCAGCACGAAGCCGATCGTGCCGGGCACCAGCAGGCCCAGGTACGGGGCCTTGCGGCGGCTGGTGAGGGACAGGAAGCGGGGCAGGTAGCCCGCGCGGGAGAGGGCGAACAGCTGCCGCGAGCCCGCGTAGATCAGCGAGAAGAACGACGCCACCAGGCCGGCCAGCCCCGCGTAGTTGACGACGCGGCTCAGGGCGGTCGCCTCGCCGTCCGGCTGGAGCGCTTCGACCAGCGGGTTGCCCGCCTCCTGGATCGCGTTCGAGCCGCGGGCGCCGGCCGCCGCGAAGAACGTGACCACGGCCAGCACCACCAGGATGCCCATGGACCAGCGGATGGCCTTCGGCAGCGTGCGGGCCGGTTCCCGGGTCTCCTCGGCGGCCAGCGGCACCCCCTCGACGCCCAGGAAGAACCACATGCCGAAGGGGAACGCCGCCCAGATGCCGAGCAGGCCGAAGGGAAGCCAGGAGCCGGACCCGGCGGCCGAGGTGTCGACCGGGATGTCGTCCAGCGAGCCGAGGGAGAAGCCGGGCAGAGCCGCCAGCGCGAACACGATGAGAGCCGCCACCGCGATGCCGGTGACGACGAAGCTGAACCGCAGTGCCTCGCCCACGCCCCACAGGTGGATACCGAGGAAGATCGCGAAGCAGACCAGGTACACCGGCCAGCCGGACTCCAGACCGAACAGGCCGAGCGACTCGACGTAGTCACCGATGAAGATGACGATCGCGGCGGGCGCGAGGACGTACTCGATGAGAATCGCCGTACCGGTCAGGAAGCCGCCCCACGGGCCGAGCGCCCGGCGGGCGAAGCCGTAGCCGCCGCCCGCCGTCGGCAGGATCGAGGACAGCTCGGCGAGCGCGAAGACCATGCACGCGTACATCGCGCCCATGAGCACCATCGCGATCGCGAGGCCACCGAAGCCGCCCTCGGCGAGGCCGAAGTTCCAGCCCGAGTAGTCACCGGAGACGACGTAGGCGACGCCGAGACCGGTCAGCAGCACCCAGCCGGCGCTGCCGCGGCGGAGCGCCCGGCGCTCCAGGTAGACGTCCGCCTCCGCGGCGGGTGTACTGGTGGATTCCTGGGACATGGGCAGACTCCCCACGGGAGGCGGACACGGGGTCGAGCGCGGGGTCGAGCGGGCCCCGGCCCAATGGAATGGATCCATACCTTTGCCGTGTCCGTCGCGGGAACGCAATACCCGTGCGTTAATCGCCCGTAAATCCTCACCACCGCGCTCAGCCGAGGAACCCGCGCAGCAGCGCCGCCGTGCCCCCGCAGTGCTCGCGCATGATCTCCCGCGCCTGGTCGGCGTCGCCCTCGATCACGGCCTCCACCACCGCGGTGTGCTGGCGCTGCGAGTGCTCCAGGTTGCGCACCAGCAGCGGGATGCAGTCCAGCAGGTCGTTGACGGTCGCGCGGACGGCCGCGTACTGGGCGGTGAGCGTGGGTGAGCCGGACAGCTCGGCGAGCGTGAGGTGCAGCAGCGTGTCCAGGCGGCGGTAGTCGGCGAGCGGGGCGTCGTGCGTGCGGGCCAGGGCCTCGCGGAGCCGCTGCGCCTGCTTCTCGTCCAGCCCGTGCGCCGCGCACAGCCCGGCCGCACCCACCTCCAGCACCTCGCGGAACCGCAGCACGTCCTCCAGGTCGACCTCGGCCATCCGGCGCCGCAGCTCGTCCTCGCCGCCGACGTCCGCGCGCGGCAGCACGAACGTGCCGCCGTACCGTCCGCGCCGCGCCTCGACCAGCCCCTGGTCCTGGAGCACCTTCAGCACCTCGCGCAGCGTCACCCGGCTGATGCCCAGCCGCTCCGCCAGCTCCCGCTCGGCCGGCAGCCGCTCGCCCCCCGGTACCAGGCCCAGCCGTACCACCTGGAGGATCTGCTCAAGCGCCTCCTCGAAGCCGTTGCCCGCGCGCACCGGCCGCAGCACCGGCGCCAGCCCGTCCGGCACCTCGCCGCCCGCTTCCTCCGGCATGTGGCCGTACCCCCTTCCCAAGCAATGGTTCTCCGCAATACCTTATGGCTCCCGGCGGACCAAGAGCCAAGGAGGCCCTCCCGTGGCAGACCGCACACCCCCGCTGAGCGTCGAGGAGCTGCACGCCCTCGTCGCGGGCGGTGAGATCGACACTGTCGTCCTGGCCTTCCCCGACATGCAAGGGCGGCTCCAGGGCAAGCGGTTCGCCGCGCGCTTCTTCCTCGACGAGGTCCTCCGGCACGGCACGGAGGGCTGCAACTACCTGCTCGCCGTCGACACCGAGATGAACACCGTCGACGGCTACGCGATGTCCTCCTGGGACCGCGGCTACGGCGACTTCGCCATGCACCCCGACCTCGCCACGCTGCGCCGCGTCCCCTGGAACGAGGGCACGGCCATGCTCCACGCCGACCTCGCCTGGAGCGACGGCTCCCCGGTCGTCGCCGCTCCCCGCCAGATACTGCGCCGCCAGCTGGAGCGCCTCGCCGAACTCGGCTACACCGCGCAGGTCGGCACCGAGCTGGAGTTCATCGTCTTCAAGGACACCTACGAACAGGCCTGGGACGCGAACTACCGGGGCCTGACCCCGGCCAACCAGTACAACATCGACTACTCGGTCCTCGGCACCGGCCGCATCGAGCCCCTGCTGCGCCGCATCCGCAACGAGATGGCAGCCGCCGGCCTCGTCGTCGAGTCCGCCAAGGGCGAGTGCAACCCCGGACAGCACGAGATCGCCTTCCGCTACGACGAGGCCCTGGTCACCTGTGACCAGCACTCGGTCTACAAGACCGGTACCAAGGAGATCGCCGCCCAGGAGGGCATGTCGATCACTTTCATGGCCAAGTACAACGAACGCGAGGGCAACTCCTGCCACATCCACCTCTCGCTCGCCGACGCCGATGGCCACAACGCCATGGCGGGGGACGGCGAGGGCGGCATGTCGGACCTCATGCGGCACTTCCTCGCCGGGCAGCTCGCCGCCCTGCGCGACTTCTGCCTCCTCTACGCCCCCAACATCAATTCCTACAAACGGTTCCAGCCCGGCTCCTTCGCCCCGACCGCCGTCGCCTGGGGTCACGACAACCGCACCTGCGCGCTGCGCGTCGTCGGCCACGGCCGCTCCCTGCGCTTCGAGAACCGGCTCCCCGGCGGCGACGTCAACCCCTACCTCGCCGTGGCCGGGCTGGTCGCCGCAGGACTGCACGGCATCGAGCAGAAGCTGGAACTGCCCGAGCCCTGCCCGGGCAACGCCTACACCGCCGACTTCGCCCACGTCCCCACCACCCTGCGCGAGGCCGCCGAGCTCTGGGAGAACAGCCCCATCGCCAAGGCCGCCTTCGGCGACGAGGTCGTCGCGCACTACCGCAACATGGCGCGCGTCGAACTGGACGCCTTCGACGCCGCGGTGACCGACTGGGAGCTGCGCCGCTCCTTCGAACGCATGTGAGGTCCTTCGTGTCTTCCGAGCACCTTCTGGAAGTACTGAACCCCGCGACCGAGGAGGTCGTCGCCGCCGTGGCCGGGGCGAGTCCGGCCGACGTCGACGCGGCCGTCACCCACGCCGCCAGGGCACAGCGGATCTGGGCCGCCCTGCCCCCCGCGGACCGGGCCCGGCTGCTGCGCCGCTTCGCGGCCACCGTCGACGAGCACCTGGAGGAACTGGCCCGCCTGGAGGTCCGGGAGGCCGGACACCTGATCGGCAACGCCCGCTGGGAAGCCGGCAACGTCCGTGACCTGCTGGACTACGCCGCCGGGGGAGTGGAGCGGCTCACCGGCCGTCAGATCCCGGTCCCCGGCGGACTGAACGTCACGATCCTCGAACCGCTCGGCGTCGTCGGCGTGATCGCGCCCTGGAACTTCCCCATGCCGATCGCCGCCTGGGGCACCGCCCCCGCCCTCGCGGCCGGCAACGCGGTCCTCCTCAAGCCCGCCGAGACCACCCCGCTCACCGCGCTGCGCCTCGCCGAACTCGCCCTGGAGGCCGGGCTGCCGGAGCACCTCTTCCAGGTCCTGCCGGGACGCGGTGACATCACGGGCGACGCCCTGGTCCGGCACCCCGGAGTCGCCAAGATCGTCTTCACCGGGTCCACCCGCACCGGCACGCGCGTCGCCGCGCTCGGCGCCGAGCAGGTCAAGCCGGTCACCCTCGAACTCGGCGGCAAGAGCCCCAACATCGTCTTCGCCGACGCCGACCTCAAGACGGCCGTCGATCCCTTCTCCTTCCTCGACAACTCCGGCCAGGACTGCTGCGCCCGCACCCGCGTGCTGGTCCAGGAGTCCGTCCTCGACGAGGTCCGCGAACTGCTCGCCGACGCCCTGTCCGCCGTGGTGGTGGGCGACCCGGCCGACGAGAAGACCCAGATGGGCCCGCTGATCTCCCGACAGCAGCTCGACCGGGTCCGCAGCTTCGTGCCCGACACCGCCCCGGCCCTGCGCGGCAGCGCACCCGAGGGCCCCGGCTTCTGGTTCCCGCCCACCGTCCTGACCGGCGAGAGCCCCGACTCGCCGGCCGCCCGCGAGGAGATCTTCGGCCCCGTCGCCGTGCTCCTGCCCTTCACCGACGAGCAGGACGCGATCCGCCTGGCCAACGACACCCCGTACGGCCTCTCCGGCTCCATCTGGACCCGGGACGTCGGCCGCGCCCTGCGTGTCTCCCAGGCCGTCCGCGCCGGCAACCTGTCCGTCAACTCCCACGCCAGCGTCCGCTACTGGACCCCCTTCGGCGGCTACAAGCAGTCGGGCGTCGGCCGCGAGCTCGGCCCCGACGCCCTGGCCGCCTTCACCGAAACCAAGAACGTCTTCATCAGCACGGAGGGCCCCGCACAGTGACTGCTCAGGACACCATCTGCCGCCGCCTGGTCGGCCGTACCGCCGTCGTCACCGGAGCCGGCAGCGGCATCGGTCTCGCCGCCGCCCGGCGCCTCGCCTCCGAGGGCGCCCACGTCGTCTGCGGCGACGTCGACGAGGTCCGGGGCAAGGCGGCCGCCGAAGACACCGGCGGCATCTTCGTGAAGGTAGACGTCACCGACGCCGAGCAGGTCGAGGCGCTTTTCAGGACCGCCCACGACACCTACGGCAGCGTCGACATCGCCTTCAACAACGCGGGCATCTCGCCGCCCGACGACGACTCCATCCTGGAGACCGGCCTGGAGGCCTGGAAGCGTGTCCAGGAGGTCAACCTCACCTCCGTCTACCTGTGCTGCAAGGCCGCCATCCCGTACATGCGGCAGCAGGGCAGGGGCTCGATCATCAACACGGCCTCCTTCGTGGCCCGGATGGGCGCCGCCACCTCCCAGATCTCGTACACGGCCTCCAAGGGCGGCGTCCTGGCCATGTCCCGGGAACTGGGCGTGCAGTTCGCCCGCGACGGCATCCGCGTGAACGCCCTGTGCCCCGGCCCGGTCAACACCCCCCTGCTGCAGGAGCTGTTCGCCAAGGACCCGGAGCGCGCCGCCCGCCGCCTGGTGCACATCCCGGTCGGGCGGTTCGCCGAGGCGGAGGAGATCGCCGCCGCCGTGGCCTTCCTCGCCAGTGACGACTCCTCCTTCGTGAACGCCACCGACTTCCTGGTCGACGGCGGGATCGCCGGGGCGTACGTCACCCCCCTGTAGGCGTGCCCTGACGGCCGGGATCCCGCCGCGCGGTGCCGGGATGAGCGTGACGCCACCGGCCGGCCGGTATCCCGATCCGCTCGGCCCGCACCTGCGCCGCCGCGCACCCGGGACCGTCACCGGCCCGGTGCCCTCGCCTCAGGGCGGTGGCACCGGGCGGACGAGGACCGCCGCGCCCGTCGCCGGGGTGGCCCGCCGGCCGGCCGCTTTCCGGCCGGTGGTCTACAGGAACGTGTGGCCCTCGCCGCGGTACGTCGGCACGGTCGCCGTCACCGCGTCGCCCTCGACCAGGTGCAGCCGGTCGAACCGCTCGCACAACTCACCGGCCTTCGCGTGCCGGAACCACACCTTGTCGCCGATCAGCAGATCGTCGGCGGGCGAGCCGAGCAGCGGCGTCTGCACCTCGCCGGCCCCCTCCTGGGGGTCGTAGCGCAGTCCCTCGGGCAGGTACGGCACGGGCGACCGGTCGGCCCCGGCGGCCCCCGAGGCGGGATACCCGCCACCGAGCACGGTCACCACCCCCACCCCCGGCCGCCGTACCACGGGCTGCGCGAAGAGAGCCGCCGGACGGCCGCGGAACGAGGTGTAATTGTCGAACAGCCGCGGCAGGTACAGACCCGACCCGGCGGCGATCTCCGTCACCGCGTCCTCGGCCGCCGTGTGCTGCACCGAGCCGGTGCCGCCACCGTTCACGAACTCCAGCCCCGGAACGACCGCCCGCACGGCCCGCACCACCTCCGCGCGCCGGGCGGCGAGTTCACGCTTGGCCGCGGCCTGCATCAGCCGGACGGCACGGGACCTGAGCGGCCGACCCGCCACGGAGTCCCCCACACCGGCGACATGACCCTCGTACGCCATGATCCCCACGACCTCGAAACCCGGCCGCCGGGCCACCGCCCGGGCCACGTCGGCGACCTGGGCGGGGGAGTGCAACGGCGAACGCCGCGCCCCGACCCGCACCCGCCCGCCGAGCAACTTCAGGGACGTGTCCAACTCCAGGCAGACGCGGACGACTTCGCGGCCACCGCCCCTCGACGCGTCGATCAGGTCCAGCTGGGCGACGTCGTCGACCATGACGGTCACGGCGCCGGCGAGTTTCGGGTCACCGGCGAGTTCGGCGAACGCGGCGCGGTCGGCCGAGGGGTAGGCGAGCAGCACGTCGCCGAAACCCGACCGGGCCAGCCACAGCGACTCGGCGAGGGTGAACGACATGATCCCCGCGAAACCGTCCCGGGCCAGGACGCGTTCCAGCAGCGCCCGGCACCGCACCGACTTGCTGGCGACCCGGATCGGCTTGCCCGCGGCGCGGCGGACCAGGTCGGCGGCGTTGGCGTCGAAGGCGTCCAGGTCCACGATCGCGAGAGGGGCTTCGAGGTGGGCGGTGGCCCGGTCATAACGGGCCCGGTCGGCGGCGCGCGCAGTCATGAACGCAGCCTGCCAGACAGGATTACCGCAGGGTAGGGGGACGTTCCGGGCAGATGCCCCGGCGTTGTGGACTGGTTCCCGTTCGCGCAGGAACACGCCGTAGAGTGACGCGCACGTACGGCGGAACGGCGCCGGCCGGAAATCCGAGCCGGGATGACGCTCCGTCCGTACGGGTATGGGTGCCCGGGACGACTCGGTGCCGGGCGCCGGGCAGGACGACACCGCCGCCCAGCAAACCGCGGCGGCCCGGGCACGAGGAAACGGGGGGGCATGAGCACGGAAGCACGGCGTGCCCCGTTCCCTCCGCAGCCGGGCACACCACCGCCCCCCGCACACCCGCCGACCCGGCCGGATGACCCGCGAGTGGAGCGGCCGCACCGCCCGGCCGAGCCCTCCGGGCGAGCCGGGGGCGGCGTGCCGTCCTCCCCGGACAGCACCGGGCGCGTGGGCACCGACAGGCCGAGCCCGGATCCGGCCGGGCAGCACACGCCGGGCGCGCGGCGGCCGTCGCCGGAGCGGGAGACGGGCCCGGCGCGGTCCGCTGACCCAAGGACCCGGGATGCGTCCGGCGGGCGCGGACCGTCGCGAGGCGCTTCCCCCGGACCGCGTTCGTCGGCCGGTACGGAAACCGACAGGCATGTGAGTGGCTCCTCGGCCGGTGAAGGCACCAGCGCCGGAACGGCTCCACGGAGCGCCGGCACGGCCGGTCCGGCATCCCCCGGCTCGAACGGCCACCCCCGTTTCCCGGGCACCGGCCGCACGGCCCCCGAGCCGACGACCCCCCGGCGCGGCGAGCCCGCCACACCGCCTCCGCCTCCCGCCTCCGCCCGCTTTCCGGACACGCCCCCCGCCGTCGGGCACATGACACGATCCGAGTCGAACAGGCCGTCCGCACCCCCTGCCACGCCTCCCCGTCCGCGTCACGCACCGGATCGCTCCGCAGACGCCTCGACCTCGTCCGACCGGCCGGGGCGTTCGGAGGCGCCGTCGGGGGTTTCGCCGGCCGCGTCCGGTGGGCCGTTCCGCGTGGCTTCGCCTGGTGGGTCGGGTGAGGCGTCGGCTGAGTCCGACCGGTCGGGGCGTTCGGATGGTTCGTCGGGGGTTTCGCCGGCCGCGCCGGGGCGGCCGTTCCGCCTTGCCCCGCCCCGCCCCGCCGGCGTGCCCGACCGGAACTCGTCCGAGACGACCGCTCGCCTGCGTCCCGTCCCCCCGGCCCCCTCCGGCCGCCCCGGTGCGCCGGAGGCGTCCGCCGCTTCCGGATCGCGGGCAGGCCGTCCCGGTACTCCGCGCGCCGAGGTCCCGCCCCGCCCCGCCTACGCCCCCCAGGCCGGCGCACGGACGGGCGCCCAAGTCGCACCCGGTGCCGATGCCGACCCCACCGGCCATGGGACGCGCCTGCCGTCGCCGCCCGCCGGGCAACCCCGCACAGCTGCTCCCGCCCAGCGCCCCGCCCCCGCAACCCCACCGCGCCCGGAGGCCGCCCCCGTCGCTCCCGACCCCGCCCTCTCCTGGAGTGCGCCCCTCGCCCCGGGCGGCGCCCCCGGCGCCACGCGCCCCCTGGTGTCCTTCGGCGAGCCCGAGGGATACGACCGCGACGGACAACCCCGGCCGCTCGGGCGGCGCCGCGCGTCACAGGCCGCCGCGGCCACCGCCTGTCTCGTGCTCGGACTGGGGCTCATCTCGGGCGCGGTCACCGGGAGCTGGCTCGTCGGGGACTCCGGGGAAGAGGGCTCGCGCGGCACCTTCGCCACCGCCGGGGGCCTGTGGCACAGCGTCCCCGTCGACCAGCTGTTCCCGCCCACCGTGGAGGGCCGGGGCGCCGGCCCCGGGGGAGCCGACCGCACCTGGACCCGTATCGCCGTCGCCCGGGACAGCGGCTGCAAGGACGCCTTCGACCCCCTGCTGAGCAAGGTCCTGGCCCCCGTCGGCTGCGAGCGGCTCCTGCGGGCCACCTACACCGACGCCACCCAGAGCTACGTCACCACCGTCGGCCTGCTCTTCACCACGGCCGACGCCCCGGGCATGACCTCCCTCGCGAACCGCTTCCGCACGGAGCGCCTGGACCGCCGCAGCGACCTGATGCCCCTGCCGTACGCCGCCAAGGGCACGCCCGCCGCCCACTTCGGGGCGGAGCAGCGCGCCGCCTGGACCGTCTCCGTCCTGACCGAGGCACCGGTCGTCGTCTTCGCCGTCTCCGGCTGGGCCGACGGCCGCGCCGTCGACGACCCGCAGCCCGCCGAGGACGCGATGCGGTCCGGCGCCACCACCGCCCCGGCCCAGGCCGGCCTCGGCAACGAGGCGCAGGGCCTGGCCGACCGTGTCGAGCGCGGTCTGCGCAAGAACGTCCGCTCGGCCTCGGAGCAGCCGTCGTGAAAGCCACCAGGAAGACGAGGGCGGCGGCCCCCGGAGCCCGTCGCCCCGCGGCGCTGAGCGTCCTGCTCGCCGCGGGCCTCGTCCTCCTCCCGGCCACCTCCGCCCACGCCGACGGCATCCGCGCCCAGCAGTGGGCCCTGGAGGCCATGCACACCCAGGAGGCCTGGCAGACCACGAAGGGCGAGGGCGTCACCGTCGCCGTCCTGGACACCGGCGTCGAGGCCGACCACCCCGACCTGACCGGCAACGTCCTCACCGGCAAGGACCTGGTCCGCTTCGGCGCCGAACCCGGCGACCGCGCCTGGGCCCGGCACGGCACCGCCATGGCCGGGATCATCGCCGGCCACGGACACGGCCCGGGCAACGGCGACGGCGTCATAGGCATCGCCCCCGAGGCGAAGATCCTCCCCGTCCGCGTGATCCTGGAGGACGGCGACCCCTCCCGCGCCAAGGCCCGCAGCACCCGCGGCAACGCCCTGGCCGACGGCATCCGCTGGGCCGCCGACCACGGCGCGGACGTCATCAACCTCTCCCTCGGCGACGACTCGGCCTCCGCGCACCCCGAACCCAGCGAGGACCAGGCCATCCAGTACGCCCTGAGAAAGGGTGTGATCGTCGTCGCCTCCGCCGGCAACGGCGGTGAGAAGGGCGACCACATCTCCTACCCGGCCGCCTACCCGGGCGTGATAGCCGCCACCGCGGTCGACCGCTCCGGAACCCGCGCGCCCTTCTCCACCCGCCGCTGGTACGCGACCGTCAGTGCCCCCGGGGTGGACGTCGTCATCGCCGACCCCGACGAGAAGTACTACGAGGGCTGGGGCACCAGCGCCGCAGCCGCCTTCGTCTCCGGCGCCGCCGCCCTGGTCAAGGCGGCCCACCCCGATCTGACGCCGGCCCAGGTCAAGACGCTCCTCGAGGACACCGCCCGCAATGCCCCCGCCGGGGGCCGCGACGACTCCCGCGGCTTCGGCTTCGTCGACCCGGCCGCCGCCATCAGGGCCGCCGGCCGGATCGAGCCGAAGGGCCTGCACGCGGCGGCGTACGGCCAGGAGTACTTCGGCAGCGGCCCCGACGCCGCCGCCTCAGGCGACGGCACCGCGGACTGGGCCGCCCCCCTCGCGGGGGGCGCGGGCGGTGTCCTGCTGGTCGCCGCCGTGGTCCTGTGGCGCGGCCGCCGAGCCGGCCGCGAGGACTGAGGACTTCTGAGCCGCCGCCGACGGCGTGGCACCCGGCCGATAGGGTCGACGACCGTGGCGAACAAGAACATCCCCGACCCCGGCTTCTCCGACGACGACGGCTCCGCCGACCCCCGGCTGAGCGCGGCCCTCGCCGCCTGGTCCGAGAACCGCGCCGCGGTGGGCCCGGTGCTGAACGCCCTCAAGGACGCCCGGCTGCTCGTCCCCGTCGTGGCCGTACTCGGCGAGGTCGAGGAGGACGAGCGGGGACTGCGCCGCGAGAAGACCAGCGACATGGCCGTGCCGACCCTGAAGGCCGGCGAACGCACCGCCCTGCCCGCGTTCACCTCCACGGACTCCCTCGCCCGCTGGGACCCGGCGGCGCGGCCCGTGGCCGTGCCGCTGCACCAGGCCCTCCAGGCCGCGGCGCACGAGAAGGCGGACACGGTCGTGCTCGACCTGGCCGGGCCGGTGCCGTTCGAACTGACCGGGCCCGCCCTGCTCGCCCTCGCGGAGGGCCGCACGAGCACCGATCCGCTCGCCGACCCGGCCGTCGTCGAGGCCGTACGGGCCGCCGTGGCGGCCGAGCCCGCCGTCCTGCGCGCCCACCTCGGTCCGGGCCAGGCCGACGGGACCCTCGCGCTGGTCCTGGACCCGTCCGCCGCCCCGGCCGAGGCCGCGCAGGCCGTCGCCCGGCGGCTCGCCGCCGACGAGACACTGAGGGCCCGCCTGGTGCGCGGCCTCGACCTGGCACTGCTGCCGGCCGGGGCGACGCCTCCGGGCGAGCCCTTGTACGAACGCTGACGCGGGGGCCTGCCCCAGGGGCTAGCCGTAGACCGGGCCGGTGTACTTCTCGCCCGGCCCCTTGCCCGGCTCGTCCGGGACGAGCGAGGCCTCGCGGAACGCCAGCTGGAGCGACTTCAGGCCGTCGCGCAGGGGCGCCGCGTGGAAGGAGCTGATCTCGGTCGCCGTCGCGTCCAGCAGACCGGCGAGCGCGTGCACCAGCTTGCGGGCCTCGTCCAGGTCCTTGTGCTTGTCGCCCTCCTCGGTCAGACCGAGCTTCACCGCGGCGGCGCTCATCAGGTTGACGGCGACCGTCACGATCACCTCGACCGCCGGGACCTCGGCGATGTCGCGGGCCATGGCGTCGAAGTCGGGGGACTCAGCAGGGGTCTCACTCATGTCCCACACGATAGGCGCAGAGCGGGCGGGCACCGCACCGGACCCCGGGGCGCCGCAATTAGCCGTTGCTGGCCATTGCTGGTAACCTCATGTAACGACCGGCTGGACATGCATGCCTCGCGGCCCGCGAGTCCGGCCCACAAGTGGAGGCTTTCGAACTCCCACCCGGCCACCCCCAGGGCGGCGGGTCACCGGTCAGACGGCCCGTCCCAGCGGCGGTGATCCGTCCGAAAGCGCGCCCCGCGGTTTCCCCGCGGCGGTGCTCCGGTAGTTCGAGGAGCCCCGCCTGGGAATCGTCCGGGGCATTTTTCTTGCTTCGGCGCGGTTAGGTCTATCGAAAAGAGACGTTACGCGGCCGTCCGCCAGACCGTCGCGTGGTGCTACCGAGGAGGATCCATCAGCGCCGAGCCCCGCATCAACGACCGGATTCGCGTTCCCGAGGTGCGACTTGTCGGTCCCAGTGGCGAGCAGGTGGGCATCGTCCCGCTGGCCAAGGCACTGGAGCTTGCGCAGGAGTACGACCTGGACCTGGTCGAGGTCGCGGCGAACGCCCGTCCGCCCGTGTGCAAGCTCATGGACTACGGGAAGTTCAAGTACGAGTCGGCCATGAAGGCCCGTGAGGCGCGCAAGAACCAGGCGCACACGGTCATCAAGGAGATGAAGCTCCGGCCGAAGATCGACCCGCACGACTATGACACCAAGAAGGGTCACGTCGTCCGGTTCCTCAAGCAGGGCGACAAGGTCAAGATCACGATCATGTTCCGTGGTCGCGAGCAGTCCCGGCCCGAGCTGGGCTACCGACTGCTGCAGCGTCTCGCGGAGGACGTCCAGGACCTCGGTTTCGTCGAGTCGAACCCGAAGCAGGACGGCCGGAACATGATCATGGTCCTCGGTCCGCACAAGAAGAAGACCGAGGCGATGGCCGAGGCTCGCCAGGCGCAGGAGGCCCGCAAGGCGGAAGCGAAGGCCAACCCCGGCCGCTCGCAGAACGCCGCGGACGCGGACGTCGAGGCGCCGGCTGAGGAGCCCGCCGAGGCGTGACCCCTGGGGACGCGAGTCCCAGGAAGCAATCGAAACAAGACGACGCTCCACCGTGCCCGGTTTTCGCGACCGGGCACCGGAGCGCCACCGACGAGGAGAGAACGGCGCTATGCCGAAGAACAAGTCGCACAGCGGGTCCAGCAAGCGCTTCAAGGTCACCGGCTCCGGCAAGGTGCTCCGTGAGCGTGCCGGCAAGCGCCACCTGCTCGAGCACAAGTCGTCCCGTGTGACGCGTCGCCTCACCGGCAACGCCGAGATGGCCCCGGGCGACGCCAAGAAGATCAAGAAGCTTCTCGGCAAGTGACGCCGGGCGCGTGAGCGCCGCACGTCAGGACCGGGACCCAATCGATTTCGGGCCGTGTGAGGACCACCGCGGCCCCCCTACAAGGAGTTAAGAAGTGGCACGCGTCAAGCGGGCAGTCAACGCCCACAAGAAGCGCCGGGCGATCCTCGAGCAGGCCTCCGGCTACCGCGGTCAGCGTTCGCGCCTGTACCGCAAGGCCAAGGAGCAGGTCACCCACTCGCTGGTCTACAACTACAACGACCGCAAGAAGCGCAAGGGTGACTTCCGCCAGCTGTGGATCCAGCGCATCAACGCCGCTGCCCGCGCCAACGGCATGACCTACAACCGCTTCATCCAGGGTCTGAAGGCCGCGAACGTCGAGGTCGACCGCAAGATCCTGGCCGAGCTGGCCGTCAACGACGCCGGCGCCTTCGCCGCGCTCGTCGAGGTCGCCCAGAAGGCGCTGCCGAGCGACGTCAACGCCCCCAAGGCGGCCTGACGCCGGCTCTGAGCCGAAGTGACTGAAGGACCCGCAGGTGGAAACGCCTGCGGGTCCTGCTGTGTCCGAGTTACTGACAAGGTGAATCGCATGCCCACCCCCGAGCTCATCTCCCCCCGGTCCTCCCGTGTCTCGGCGGCGCGGCGGCTCGCCAAGCGGAACTTCCGGGGGAAGGAGCGGCTGTTCCTCGCGGAGGGGCCGCAGGCCGTAAGGGAGGCGGCCGGGCACCGGGCCGGTGGCGCGCCCACGCTCGTGGAGCTGTTCGCGACGCTGGAGGCCGCCGAGCGGTACGCCGACATCGTGGGGGCCGCCCGGGACGCCGGCGCCCGGCTGCACCTCGCCTCCGAGCAGGTCATCGCCGACATCTCCACCACCGTCACCCCGCAGGGCCTCGTCGGCGTCTGCCGGTTCCTGGACACGCCCTTCGACCAGGTCCTGGAGGCACGCCCCCGGCTCGTCGCCCTGCTGGCCAACGTCCGCGACCCCGGCAACGCCGGGACCGTGCTGCGCTGCGCCGACGCCGCCGGTGCCGAGGCCGTGGTGCTGACCGACGCCTCCGTCGACGTGTACAACCCGAAGGCCGTCCGCGCCTCGGTCGGCTCCCTGTTCCACCTGCCCGTGGCGGTCGGCGTCCCCGTCGAGCAGGCGGTCGAGGGGCTGCGGGACGCCGGTGTCCGGATCCTCGCCGCCGACGGTGCCGGAGACCGCGACCTCGACGACGAGCTCGACAAGGGCACCATGGGCGGCCCGACCGCCTGGGTCTTCGGCAACGAGGCCTGGGGCCTGCCGGAGGAGACCCGCGCCCTCACCGACGCCGTCGTACGTGTTCCGATCCACGGGAAGGCCGAGAGCCTGAACCTCGCCACCGCCGCCGCCGTATGTCTCTATGCGTCGGCGCGTGCACAGCGCGCCGCCGGAGGGTGCCGCTCCGTCACCGGGAACTAGTAAGGTGACCAGCTCAGGGACCCCTCTGCGAGCCTTGGAGGTGGGGTACGGGGATGACTGCCGGCACGAGCAGCGCACCGGGAGCCCAGGACGCCGGGAACCCGCCCGCCGCGTCCCGGCCCAGCGGTGATCACGCCGACCTCGGCATCGACCCCGACCAGCTGCCCGACGGGCTCGTCGTCGCCGACGAGCAGGGCCGCGTCATCTGCTTCAACACCGCCGCCGGGCGCATCACCGGCGCCCGCGCCCGGGACGTCCTCGGGCAGCGCCTGGAGAAGGCCCTGCCGTTAGAAGACCTGGAGGGCCGGCGCTGGTGGCAGCTGACCGACCCCTACGGCGGGCTCGCCATCCGCGTCGGACAGCCCGAGCGCAACCTGCTCCTGCCCGGCGGCCGCGAGGTGCTGGTCTCCGCGCGCTACGTCCGCACCCGGCCCACCGGACCCGTCCGGCGCCTGGTCGTCACCCTGCGCGACACCGAGGCCCGCCGACGCACCGAGCGCAGCCATGCCGAGCTGATCGCCACCGTCGCCCACGAGCTGCGCTCCCCGCTGACCTCGGTCAAGGGCTTCACCGCCACACTGCTCGCGAAGTGGGAACGGTTCACCGACGACCAGAAACGGCTGATGCTGGAGACCGTCGACGCCGACGCCGACCGGGTCACCCGGCTCATCGCCGAGCTGCTCGACATCTCCCGCATCGACTCCGGCCGCCTGGAGGTGCGCCGCCAGCCCGTCGACATGGGCGCCGCCGTGGGACGGCACATCCAGGCCTACGTCGCCGCCGGACAGCCCGCAGACCGGTTCCTGCTCCGCGTCCAGCAGCCGCTGCCCGACCTGTGGGCCGACCCCGACAAGATCGACCAGGTGCTAAGCAACCTCCTGGAAAATGCCGTGCGGCACGGCGAGGGAACTGTCACGATCGACATCACGGCCACGGCGTCTCCCCGGGAGGGCGAGGACACCGGTACGTCGGTCACGGTGAGCGACGAGGGGCCCGGCATCCCGGAGGAGTCCATGAACCGCGTCTTCACCCGCTTCTGGCGGGGCAGCAAGCGCGGCGGCACGGGCCTCGGGCTCTACATCGTCAAGGGCATCGTCGAGGCCCACGGCGGCACCATCACCGTCGGCCGCGCCCCCGGTGCCGGCGCCGAGTTCCGATTTACGTTGCCCGTGAGCGCTCCGGCCTACCTGACCTGAGCGGCCCGCGGGCGCATTCGCACACCTCCGCCCCGTTAGACTCGGCCATTGGCACCTTTGCGTCCAGTTCCGCAGCCGAAGCGTCTGCGGACCGTAGACGGGGCGTTCCAGCCAGCCAACCGGAAGCACGGGAAGAGATGTCGGCACCCAATAAGTCGTACGACCCTGTCGAGGTCGAGGCACTGAAACCGGAAGAGATCGAGCGCATGCGGGACGAGGCGCTCGCCGCCTTCGCCGCCGCGGACTCCCTCGACGCGCTCCACGAGGCCAAGGTCGCCCACACCGGCCCCGCCTCCCCGCTGGCCCTCGCCAACCGCGAGATCGGCGCCCTGCCCCCGCACGCCAAGGCGGACGCCGGCAAGCGCGTCGGCCAGGCCCGCGGCGCCGTGAACAAGGGCCTCGCGGCCCGCCAGAGCGAGCTGGAGGCCGAACGGGACGCGCGCGTGCTGGTCGAGGAGGCGGTGGACGTCACGCTGCCCCACGACCGACTGGCGGCGGGCGCCCGTCATCCGCTGACCACACTGTCCGAGCGCATCGAGGACATCTTCGTGGCCATGGGCTACGAGGTCGCCGAGGGCCCGCAGGTCGAGGCGGAGTGGTTCAACTTCGACGCCCTCAACATCGGCCCGGACCACCCGGCGCGTGGTGAACACGACACCTTCTTCGTCCAGGGTCCCGAGGGCGGCACCGAGTCCGGCGTAGTGCTGCGTACCCACACCTCGCCCGTGCAGATCCGCTCCCTGCTCGACCGCGAGCTGCCGGTCTACGTCATCTGCCCCGGCCGCGTGTACCGCACCGATGAGCTGGACGCCACCCACACCCCCGTCTTCCACCAGGTCGAGCTCCTCGCGGTCGACGAGGGCCTCACCATGGCGGACCTCAAGGGCACCCTGGACCACATGGTGCAGTCGCTGTTCGGCGAGGGCATGAAGACCCGGCTGCGGCCGAACTTCTTCCCCTTCACCGAGCCGAGTGCCGAGATGGACATGCTCTGCTACGTGTGCAAGGGCGAGTCCGTCGGCAACCCCGACCGCTCCTGCCGCACCTGCTCCTCCGAGGGCTGGATCGAGCTCGGCGGCTGCGGCATGGTCAACCCGCGGGTGCTCACCGCCTGCGGCGTCGACCCCGAGAAGTACAGCGGCTTCGCCTTCGGGTTCGGCATCGAGCGGATGCTGATGTTCCGCCACAACGTCGAGGACATGCGAGACATGGTCGAGGGTGACGTCCGGTTCACCCGGCCGTTCGGGATGGAGATCTGATGCGGGTCCCGCTTTCTTGGCTGCGGGAGTACGTCGAGCTGCCGGCGACGGAGACCGGGCGCGACGTCCAGGCCAAACTCATTTCGGCAGGCCTCGAGGTCGAGACCGTCGAGCACCTGGGCGCCGACCTCAAGGGCCCCTTGGTCGTGGGCCAGGTGGCGACGATCGAGGAGCTGACGGAGTTCAAGAAGCCGATCCGCTTCTGCACCGTCGACGTCGGCCAGGCCAACGGCACCGGCGAGCCCCAGGAGATCATCTGCGGCGCCCGCAACTTCGCCGTCGGTGACAAGGTCGTGGTGGCCCTGCCGGGCGCCGTCCTGCCCGGTGACTTCGAGATCGCCGAGCGCAAGACGTACGGCCGGATGTCCCGCGGCATGATCTGCTCCAGCGACGAGCTGAACATGGGCGACGACGGCACCAAGGGCATCATCGTGCTGCCCCCGGAGACCGAGGTCGGCAGGGACGCCGTCGAGCTGCTGGAGCTGGTCGACGAGGTCCTCGACATCGCCGTCACGCCCGACCGCGGCTACTGCCTGTCGATCCGCGGCGTCGCCCGCGAGACCGCCACCGCCTACGGCCTGCCGCTGCGCGACCCGGCCCTGATCGACGTGCCCGCCCCGAACGCCCACGGCTACCCGGTGCGGATCTCGGACCCCACCGGCTGCGACCGCTTCACCGCCCGCACCGTGACCGGCCTGAGCGCCGAGGCCCGCTCCCCGATCTGGCTCCAGCGCCGCCTGCAGAAGGTCGGCATGCGCCCGATCTCGCTCGCCGTCGACGTCACCAACTACGTGATGATGGAGCTCGGCCAGCCGCTGCACGCCTACGACCGCGGCCTGGTCCAGGGCACCATCGGCGTGCGCCGGGCCGAGCCGGGCGAGAGGCTCACCACCCTCGACGGCGTCGAGCGCACGCTGGACGCCGAGGACCTGGTGATCACGGACGACCGGGGCCCCATCGGGCTGGCGGGCGTCATGGGCGGCGCCGACACGGAGATCGCCGACCACGACGACGCCGAGAACGCCACGGCTGACGTCGTCATCGAGGCGGCGCACTTCGACGCCACGTCGATCGCCCGCACGGCCCGCCGCCACAAGCTGTCCTCCGAGGCGTCCCGCCGCTTCGAGCGCGGCGTCGACCCCGAGGCCGCCGCTGCCGCCGCCCAGCGCACGGTGGACCTGCTGGTGCTGCTCGCGGGCGGTACCGCCGAGGCCGGCGTCACCGAGGTCATCGCGCCGACCGCGCCGCGCACCATCACCATCCCCGCCGACCACCCGGACAAGGTCGCCGGCGTCGTCTACGGCCGCGAGACCGTCGTACGGCGGCTCCAGGAGATCGGCTGCGACGTGTACGGGCAGGACGAGCTGATCGTCACCGTGCCGTCCTGGCGGCCCGACCTCACCGACCCGAACGACCTCGCCGAAGAGGTCATCCGGCTCGAGGGCTACGAGAACCTGCCGTCCACGCTGCCGAGGCCCCCCGCCGGACGCGGCCTGACCCACCGGCAGCGGCTGCACCGGCGGATCGGCCGCGCCCTGGCCGGAGCCGGCTACGTCGAGGCGCCGAACTACCCGTTCGTCAGCGAGCAGGTCTTCGACCAGCTCGGACTCGACTCCGACGACCCCGCCCGCCGCGTGGTGAGGCTGACCAACCCGCTCAGTGACGAGGAGCCCGCGCTGCGCACCTCGCTGCTGCCGGGGCTGCTCGCCGCGCTGCGCCGCAACGACGGCCGCGGCAGCCACGACCTCGCGCTGTTCGAGACCGGGCTGGTCTTCCATCCGCGCGAGGAACAGCGGATCGCCGTCCGGCTGCCCGTGGACCGACGGCCCACCGACGAGCAGATCGCCGACCTGGACGCGGCGCTCCCCGACCAGCCGCGCCACGCGGCCATCGTGCTCGCCGGCGCCCGCGAGCAGGCCGGCTGGTGGGGCAAGGGCCGGCCGGCCGACTGGGCCGACGCGGTCGAGGCGGCGCGGGTGGTCGCCCGTGAGGCCGGTGCCGAACTGGTCATCCGCAACGGGCAGTACGGGCCGTGGCACCCGGGGCGGTGCGCCGAGCTGGCGATCACCGTGGACGGCGCGGAGCGGGTCGTGGGACACGCGGGTGAACTGCATCCGCGGGTCGTGAAGGCGCTGCGGCTTCCGGAGCGCACCTGTGCGATGGAGATCGACCTGGACGCGGTGGCGTCGGCCGGCGACGCGACCGTGAAGGCTCCGGGCATCTCCACGTTCCCCGTCGCCACGCAGGATGTCGCCCTGGTCGTCGACGCGGTCGTTCCGGCGGCGGAGGTCGAGAAGGCGCTGCGGGACGGGGCCGGGGAACTGCTGGAGTCGATCCGGCTGTTCGATGTGTACGAGAACGTCGAGCAGTTGGGCGAGGGCCGCAAGTCGCTGGCGTACGCGTTGCGGTTCCGGGCGGCTGACCGGACCCTGACCGTGGATGAGGCTTCCGCGGCCCGGGACGCGGCGGTAGCGCTCGCGGGTGAGCGCGTGGGGGCCGTCCTGCGGAGTTAGCGGCGTGGAGCTGCGCGTCGCCGTCGGCCGCCGGGCTGTGGTGGCTTGTCGCGCAGTTCCCCGCGCCCCTGAAAAGGGGCCGAATCGGACCGGTCTCTTGGGCCGGTCCGGTTTTGCGTGGTACGGGCCGGTGCGTGCGCGTCCCTCGGGGGCGCGGGGAACTGCGCGACAAGCCACGGGGCACCAGCGGCCGGAAACGCGCCGATGACGCGACGGAGACGGGCCGGCGGGGCCGTCCGCCCCGCCACGGAGTGTCGGGCAGGCAGCTGGGCGGACGGCGGGTGCGAGCCGCCGCACTGTACGAGGGGGAGCCGGCGGCCCGGCCGGCCTCTTGCGAGGTCTTTCAGTCAACCGGCCGGCAACTCTGAGCGACAGCGCGCACACAGCACGGATTCGAGCACTCCGTTCACACCCCGTGTGAAGGCGCAGCCACTAATCTGTGCGCACCGAGCCACCGGGGGGCCCACATGCAGCCCAACACTCTGCTCGACGCGATCCTGGACGAGGCCGGGATCTCGCACGCGGGGCTGGCCGCGCACGTCAACCAGGCGGGACGGGCCCGTGGCCTGTCCCTGAGGTACGAACACACCGCCGTCGCACGGTGGTTGAAGGGGCAGCGTCCCCGCGGCCAGGTGCCCGACCTGATCTGCGAGGTGCTCGCCGCACGGCTCGGCCGGCAGGTCACCCTCGACGACATCGGCCTCGGTGTGCCCGGCGAGCCGTCCGCCCCGCACACCGGTTCGCTGTCCGGGTTCGTCGAGCGGGCCACCGCCCTGTGGCGCTCGGACCAGCAGCAGCGCCCGCACATCCTCGGCGCGCCCGCGCTCACCGGCACGCCCGCCGTGATGCCGGTGTGGGAGTGGGAGAACCCGCCCGAGGACGTCGACGTCTCCCGAGGCGGCAGACACCGGGTCACCCCGGGCGAACTGGAGATGCTGCGCGCCGCCCGTACGCACTACGAGCAGATGTACCGCAAGGCCGGGGGCATCGCGACACGTGCCCGGATCGTCGGGTTCCTCAACGCCGAGGCCGCTCCGCTGCTGCGCGGCAGCTACACCGACGAGACGGGCCGTCAGCTGCACCGCGCCACCGGCGGGTTGGTGGCCGTCGCCGGGATCTGCGCCTACGACTCCGACGCGCACGGCCTCGCCCAGCGCTACTTCCACCAGGCGCTGCGGCTCGCGAAGGCCAGCGGGGACCGCGGACTGGGCGCCTATGTGATCGCGCTGCTCGTCAACCAGTCGCTGTTCATGCGGGAGTACCGGCAGGCCGTCGCCTTCGCGGAGGCCGCTCTGCGGGCCGCCGGCAAGCACATCACCCCGGCGCTCGCCTCCGACCTGTACGCGATGCAGGCCAAGGCGTACGCGCACCTCGGCGACGGCACCAGCGCCCTGGCGTGCATCGGGCGGGCCGAGCAGGCCGCCGAGCGCATCCGGCGCGGCCACGAGCCCGACGAGACCGGTTATGTCCAGCCCGGGCTCGTCAACGTCCAGGTGGCGGAGGCGTTGCTCAGTCTCGGGGAGGTCGCGGCCGCCGGGGAGCATGCCACTGCCGCCGTCGGCAACCCGGCGCACGACCGCGGCCGGGTGCACCGGCTGGCCATGCTGAGCACCATCGAACTGCGGCAGGGCAACGCCGACAAGGCGGTGGTCATCGCCGTGCAGATGGCCGAGCAGGCCCGCGGCATGGAGTCCCAGCGGTTGCGCGACCGGCTGCGGGCGGTGCGCGAGCACCTGGTGCGCAGTGGGTGCGCGGGCACGGGCGAGGCCGCCGAACTCATCGACGGGGCACTGCGCGTACCGTTGTAGATCCCGGGCGGCGGCGCCCGCCTGACCCCCAGCCGCTTCCTGTGCGCCTGCTGTCAGCACGTCCCTGCTGCGATATTGCCACTCACTCGATGGAAGGTGGCAGAACCGTGCAGTGGACGAAACACAACGAACAACGTGTGTACTCAAACCGCTGGTTCAGCGTCAATCTCGCGGATGTCGAACTGCCGGACGGCCGGCACCTCGACCACTTCCTCATCCGGCTGCGGCCCGTCGCCGTGGCCACGGTGGTGAACGAGGCCAACGAGGTGCTGCTGCTCTGGCGGCACCGCTTCATCACGGACAGCTGGGGGTGGGAACTCGCGGCGGGCGTCGTCGAGGACGGCGAGGACGTCGCCCGCGCGGCCGCCAGGGAACTGGAGGAGGAGACCGGCTGGCGGCCGGGACCCTTGCGCCACCTGATGAGCGTGGAGCCGTCCAACGGGCTCACCGACGCCCGGCACCACGTGTACTGGGCCGACGCGGGCGAGTACGTCGGGCACCCCGTGGACGACTTCGAGTCGGACCGCAGGGAATGGGTTCCCCTCAAGCTCGTCCCCGACTTGGTCGCCCGCGGGGAGGTCCCGGCCGCCAACATGGCGGCCGCGTTACTTCTGCTGCACCATCTCAGGCTGGGACAGGACACGTTGCCCTGACACCCCTAGCGTCCGAGTGCCTGCCAGATCGCCACGACGAGGGCACCCACGGCGGTGAGGGCGGCGACCGCGGGCAGCGGCCAGCGCGCGTGTTCGAGCGTGTGGATCCGGGTGTTGAGCTCCTCGATCTCCTTGGCGGTCTCCTCGGTGCGATGGCTGAGCAGAGCCAGCCCGCCCTCGACGCGGGCGTACGCCACATCGAGGCGGCGTCGTAACTCTGCGAGTTCTCCATGGACGACGGGATGCTCGGGATCGGCGGTCACAAGTCCGCTCCTTTCCGTAGTCGTTTCACATCCCTGGTGTGCGCAGTGGAGTCAACTCGCCTGGTGGGCACCTGGGGAGAGTGTGCGACGGGCATATGCGAGCCCGGCGCGCACACGGTGTGTGAATGCCGCGGACCCGGCACCAGAACCGGTGCCGGGCCCGCTGGTTGGCCGAAATCTGACCGTCCGTAACCGGCCGCCGGGGGTACCCGGGACGCCATGACGAAGTGGCAGAAGACCGCGGCGTACGCGCTGGCACTGTACGCGGTGGCGGTCTTGATGATCCGGTTCTCCTCCGGTGGCACCGGGTGGGGCACGGCGCTGCTGCTGGCTCTCGTGGCCACTCCGCTCGCCCTGTGGATGGGCTGGCTCCGCAACCGCCTCAGCGAACAGGCGCAGGAATGGGGACGCCGCCGGGTCCGGCCGTGGCCGGAGGAGCGGCGGCGTTGAGAGGTGGCCCCGGGCTCAGTAGGCGTAGAAGCCCGACCCCGTCTTGCGGCCCAGCCGGCCGGCGTCGACCATGCGCTGGAGCAGCGGGGGAGCGGCGTACAGAGGCTCCTTGTACTCCTCGTACATCGACTGGGCGACCGAGGCGACCGTGTCCAGGCCGATGAGGTCGGAGAGCTTCAGGGGGCCCATCGGGTGGGCGCACCCCATCTCCATGCCGTTGTCGATGTCCTCGCGGCTCGCGATGCCGGTCTCGAACATGCGGATCGCGGAGAGCAGGTAGGGGATCAGCAGCGCGTTCACCACGAAGCCGGAGCGGTCCTGGGCGCGGATCGCGTGCTTGCCCAGCACCTTCTCGGTGAACAGCTGGGCGCGGCTGAGGGTGCCCTCGGAGGTGGTGAGCGCCGGGATCAGCTCGACGAGGTTCTGCACCGGCGCCGGGTTGAAGAAGTGGATGCCGATGACCTGGTCGGGCCGTGAGGTCGCCACCGCCAGCTTCACCAGGGGGATGGAGGAGGTGTTGGAGGCCAGGATGGCGTCCGGCCGGGTCACGACCTGGTCGAGCACCTGGAAGATCTCCGTCTTGACCTGCTCGTTCTCGACGACGGCCTCGATCACCAGGTCACGGTCGGCGAACTCGCCGAGGTCCGTGGTGAAGCTGAGCCGGGACTGGGTGGCCTCGTGCTCCTCCTCGGTGATCTTGCCCCGCTCCGCCGCCTTGGCCAGAGAGCTGAACAGCCGGGTCCGGCCGATCTCCAGCGCCTCGCCGGTGGTCTCGGCGACCATGACGTTCAGGCCGGCGCGGGCACAGACCTCGGCGATCCCCGCGCCCATCTGACCGCAGCCCACGACTCCGACGCGTGCAATGTCTCCCGCTGGGATGTCCGTCACATCGTCCCTTTCGCTGCTGATCCACTTCTGGGCAGGTGCGCCGGGTTCCGGTGCCTGCTCCGATCGTGCACGTTACTCCCAAGTATCGATGATCGATCGGGTGGGGGCGGGCCCGCTCCGGGCATGCTGACCCCGGAGGGATCCGCGACCGGCGGATCCGCGGCTTTTGGGGCATGCGGATGGGACGAGTGTCACGCAGGGCGTTCGCGGTGGCGGCGCTGTCGGCCTTCACCATGATGCCTCCGGCGTCGGCCGCGCCGAAGCCGGACGGCAAGGGGGGCGGCGGCGCGACCACCGGGATGCGGGGGGTGTGGCTGGCGACCGTGGCGGGCCGCGACTGGCCGTCGAAGCCGGGACTGACCGCCGCCCAGCAGCGCGCCGAGCTGATCACCCACCTCGACAGGGCGGTCCGCAACCGGCTCGACACCGTGATCCTCCAGGTCCGGCCGACGGCGGATGCCCTGTGGCCCTCGCCGTACGAGCCGTGGTCGCAGTACCTCACCGGAACCCAGGGCAAGGACCCCGGCTGGGACCCGCTGGGCACCGCGGTCGAGGAGGCGCACGCCCGGGGCCTGAAGCTGCACGCCTGGTTCAACCCGTACCGGGTCGCCGTGCACGCCGATCCGGCCCGGCTCGCCGCCGGGCACCCCGCCCGCAGGAACCCGCACTGGGTGGTCACCTACGGCGGGAAGCTCTACTACAACCCCGGGCTGCCCGAGGTCCGTGCCTTCGTTCAGGACGCGATGCTCGACGCGGTGGCCAGGTACCCCGTCGACGGGGTCCACTTCGACGACTACTTCTACCCGTACCCGGTGGCGGGCCAGACCTTCGACGACGACACGGCCTACGAGGAGCACGGCGCCGGCTTTCCCGGCCGGGCGGCGTGGCGGCGGGACAACATCGACCGGCTGGTGCGGGAGACGGCGGACCGCGTCAAGCGGGTCCGGCCCGGCGCCGCCTTCGGCATCAGCCCGTTCGGCGTGTGGCGCAACGCCGCCACCGACCCGCTCGGCTCGGACACCCGGGCGGGCGTCCAGACGTACGACGACCTGCACGCGGACACCCGCAAGTGGGTGCGGGAGAGCTGGATCGACTACATCGTCCCGCAGCTGTACTGGAACATCGGTTTCGCCGCCGCCGACTACGAGAAACTCGTGCGCTGGTGGGCGGACGCCGCGCGTGGCAGTTCGACGCGGCTCTACGTGGGGGAGGCGCTGTACAAGGCCGGTGACCCGGCGCAGCCGGCCGCCTGGCAGGACCCGGCCGAGTTGTCCCGGCACCTGACACTGGCGAAGGAGCACGCGCAGGTGCGCGGGCACGTCTTCTTCGCCGCCAAGGACATGGCGGTCGATCGGATCGGGGCGATGGCGCGGGTGGTCGCCGACCACTACGGGCAGCCGGCGCCTGCCCCGCGCTGAGTCACGGTGGTCACGGCCCGGTGGTGGTCTCCCGGTGCCGGATCTCGGTGTCGGGCCCCGGCGAGCAGATGCCCTCGTGCCCGTCCTCGAACCGGACGCGGTACGGGGGAGTGCCTTCCTGGCCGAGCACTTCGACGATCTCGCCGACCTTGTCGTGCTGACCGACCACCCTGCCGTGCTGGACAAGCTGGTCGCCCACGGTTGCGCGCATCTGGGGCCTCCTCACGGGGTGCGGAGCAGCGGTCCGTGGCCACGAGTCTACGGCGGGGGGCCCGGGTTGGCAGGGGGTGTGCCGCCCCGCTCAGCCGCGCGCCCGCTGTGTGACGGCGATGCAGACCAGCACCGCCGCGGCCGTCAGCGGTGCGGCCACCGTCAGGTGTTCGCCCAGCAGCAGCACCGACCACACCAGTGTGAGCAGCGGCTGGGCCAGCTGCAACTGGCTGGCCTTGGGAATGCCGATGGCCGCCATGCCCCGGTACCAGACGACGAGTCCGAGGAACTGTGAGCCCGCCGCGACCCACAGCAGCCCGGTCACGCTGTGCGCGGTGAGCCGCACGGGCTCATGCGCCAGCGCCAGGGCCGCGACGGGCACGGTGAGCGGCAGGCACAGCACCAGCGCCCAGCCGATGACCTGCCAGCCCGGCATGACCCGGGCCAGCCGGCCGCCCTCGGTGTAGCCGGCGGCGCACACCAGCAGTGCCGCGAAGAGGTACAGGTCGGCCGTGGTCAGGGCGCCGCCGCTCTGCTGCGCGGTGAAAGCCAGCACCGCCGCCGCGCCCGCGAGGGCCGCCGCCCAGAAGGTGCGCGAGGGGCGGCTGCCCACGCGCAGGGCGGAGATGAGCGCGGTGGTCAGCGGGAGCAGTCCGACCACGACGGCTGCGTGCGCGGTGGTCGACGTCTGCAGCGCCAGCGTCGTCAGCAGGGGGAAGCCGAGCACCACACCGGCCGCGACGACGGCGAGCCCCGGCCAGTGGCGGCGGGCGGGCAGCCGCGCCCTCACCGCCGTCAGCGCGGCGCCCGCGATCACCGCGGCCAGGACGCTGCGTGCCGCGACGAGCGACCAGGGCCCGAATCCCTCGAGCCCCCAAGCGGTGGCGGGGAAGGTGAGGGAGAAGGCGACGACGCCGAGGGCGGCCTGGAGGGCGCCGAGGCCGGGGCGGTCCCGCTCACTGGTGACTGCTATCCGCGGTGCGGCGGTAGCGCTACTCTCTGCTCTCATGCAAGAGCGTAGCAGCGTCGGTGAAATGGCGGAACGACTGCGGCGGGAGCTGGACCGCTACTCACCTGGTGGAAAGCTGCCGTCGAGTCGGGCCCTCGTCGACCGGTTCCGGGTGAGCCCGGTGACCGTGTCGCGCGCCCTCGCCCAGCTCGCCGCCGAGGGACTGGTGGTCACCCGGCCCGGCGCGGGCGCCTTCCGCGCACCGGCCCGGACGGCACCGGCCCCGGCGGGCGACACGTCCTGGCAGGAGGTCGCCCTCAGCGCCGAGAGCGCCGCCGAGCTCGTGCCGCGCTCGGTGGACGCCTCCGGCGTGCTGGTCTCGCTGGCCGCCCCGCCGCCCGGCGTCATCGAGTTCAACGGCGGCTATCTGCACTCGTCCTTGCAGCCGGAGCGGGCGATGGCCGCCGCCCTGTCCCGTGCGGGACGCCGCCCCGGAGCCTGGGGGCGTCCGCCCATGGAGGGGCTCGCGGAACTGCGCGAGTGGTTCGCGCGCGGTATCGGCGGGTCCTGCACGGCGGCCGAGGTGCTGATCACCGCGGGCGGCCAGTCCGCGCTCACCACCGCCCTGCGTGCCCTCGCCCCGCCAGGCGCCCCCGTGCTGGTCGAGTCGCCGACCTACCCCGGCATGCTCGCCATCGCCCGTGCCGCGGGCCTGCGGCCGGTGCCCGTGCCGGTGGACGCGGACGGCGTGAAACCGGCGCTGCTCGCCGACGCGTTCCGCGCCAGCGGGGCCCCGGCCTTCGTCTGTCAGCCACTCTTCCAGAACCCCACCGGTGCCGTGCTCGCGCCCGAGCGGCGCCGTGAGGTGCTGCGCATCGCCCGTGAGGCGGGCGCGTTCGTCGTCGAGGACGACTTCGTACGGCGACTGGTGCACGAGGACGCGGGCCCCCTGCCCCGGCCGCTGGCCGCCGACGACCCGGACGGCGTCGTCGTCCACGTGTGCTCGCTGACCAAGGCGACCTCGCCGAGCTTCCGGGTGAGCGCCCTGGCCGCGCGCGGCCCGGTCCTTGAGCGGCTGCGCGCCATCCAGGTCGTCGACACCTTCTTCGTGCCGCGGCCCCTTCAGGAGGCAGCGCTCGAACTCGTCGGCTCTCCCGCATGGCCGCGGCATCTGCGGGCCGTCGCCTCCGAGTTGAAGGCGCGCCGCGACGCCATGACCGGCGCGCTCGCGCTGCACCTGCCGGAAATCGCCCTGCCGCACGTCCCGTCCGGCGGCTACCACCTGTGGCCGCGTCTGCCCGACGGAACGGACGAGGCCGCCCTGACGGCGGCGGCCCTGCGCGCGGGCGTCGCGATCGCCCCCGGCCGTCCCTACTTCAGCGCCGAGCCGCCGGCCCCGCACATCCGGCTGAGCTTCGCGGCGGTCGCCGGGACCGGTGAGATCGCGGAGGGTGTGCGGCGGCTGCGTACCGCCTGCGACGAGGTGCTGGGATAAGCGTTCGACGCCCGGGCCGAAGGTTTGCGAGCATCACGCCATGACCGACACCCAGCCCCTGCCCGAGGGGTACGAGCTCTCCACCGACCCTGGCCGCATCGACCGTGGGCGCGTGCACCACTGGCTGTCCACCGACGCGTACTGGGCGCTGGGCCGCCCCCGCGAGAAGCAGGACGGGGCGATCGCGGGCTCGCTCAACTTCGGCGTGTACGAAGCGGTGTCGGGGGAGCAGGTCGCGTACGCCCGGGTCATCACCGACCGGGCGACCTTCGGCTGGCTGTGTGACGTGTACGTCGACCGGTCGGTACGCGGCAAGGGAGTCGGTTCGGCGCTCGTGGCGGCCGTGCGGGACGAACTTCGTTCGTACGGCGTGCGCCGGATCCTGCTCGCCACGCACGACGCCCACGGCGTCTACGAGAAGCTGGGCTTCGCCGAGTTGGAGCACCCCGAGCAGTGGATGGCCCTCATCTTCGCGCAGTGAGAGCGGGCACACCCTAGGTAACTTCCGGACAACACCTCTTGACCTGCGCACTTGCGGGACGCACGATCCCCGCATGCCACTGAGGGTCACGTTCGTCGCCGCCGCTCGCAGCTCCCCGCTGCTCGCCGAGCGTTTCGAGGACGACCGGCCGCTGGACCAGGCCGGCTGGGGTGAGGTGGAGCGCGCCGCCCACGAGCTGCTCCCGCTCGCCGCCGCCGAACTGCGGTACTGCTCGCCGACTCCGCGCAGCCGTGCGACGGGAGAAGGGCTCGGCTACGCGCCGCTCGTCCAGCTCGGTCTGCGGGACTGCGACATGGGCCGGTGGCGCGGCCTGACCCTGGGTGAGGCGATGGCCCGGGAGCCGGCGGCCGTGGACACCTGGCTCGCCGACCCGCGGGCCACTCCGCACGGCGGTGAGTCGCTGGTCGACTTCATCACCCGCGTCGGCGGCTGGCTCGACACCCGGCCCGTCGAGGACGGCTGCCGGGTGGTGGCGGTGGCCGAGCCGTCGGTGATCCGGGCCGCCCTGGTGTACGCCCTGAAGGCGCCGCCCTCGACGTACTGGAACATCGACGTCCGCCCGCTGTCGACGACCGTCGTGACCGGCCGGGCGGGGCGCTGGAACCTGCGCTTCGACGGTGCGTCCGCTCAGCCCGCGCGTGCGTAGCCGGTGCGCAGGACGAGGTCCTTCGCGGGGCCGCGGACCCGCCACACCGTCCGCCAGCGGCCGGCGTCGAGAACGGTGAACTCTCCGCGGTAGAGGTCCGCCGCGCAGGGATGGCGGGCGACATGCCGGCCGGACCGCAGGTCGAGGTCGTGGAACGGTCGGCCGTCCGCGAACCGCACGTCGGCCGTGCCGCCCGGACCCGGCAGGAACCGCAGGGTCCGCTGCGCGGGCCGGGCGATGCCCTGCCAGACGAAGGTGCCGGACTCGAAGTGCAGCAGGCCGCCGCTCTCCTCGGCCTCGAAGACAGTGGTTCCGGTGAACTCGCCCTCCATGCCGCTCGCGAGATCCCGCACCGACCGCGTCACCCTCCACCGCCCGGCCAGATACGCCAGGGCGTCGGGCACTGGCCAGAACTCACCCATACCGTCCCGCTCTCCGCCACATCCGTTGCCGCGCGACCCATTGACGCGCTTGATCTCCCTCCCTATGTTGCCGTTCGAAGTGCTGATCAATGTCTGATATTTCGAACACTCCTCTACCAGAGAGCCGCGGAGTATCCATGCCACGCACCGTCCGCACCCGATGGAGAGCCGGCCTCACGGCCACCGCCCTCCTGACGGCGGCAGCCCTCGTACCGGCCCCCGCGCACGCCGAGGACGTCACCGACTACGCGATCACCGTCGACTCCTCCGCCCGGGGCGCGAAGATCGACGACACGATGTACGGCGTCTTCTTCGAGGACATCAACCGGGCCGCCGACGGTGGTCTGTACGCCGAGCTCGTGCAGAACCGGTCCTTCGAGTACTCCACCGCCGACAACGGCTCCTACACGCCCCTGACCTCCTGGACGGCCGGCGGCACGGCCGAGGTCGTGAACGACTCGGGCCGGCTGGGCGAGCGCAACCGCAACTACCTCTCCCTGGGCGCCGGTTCGTCCGTCACGAACGCCGGCTACAACACCGGCATCCGCGTCGAGCAGGGCAAGCGGTACGACTTCTCCGTGTGGGCCCGCGCCGCGAGCGGCACCACGCTCACCGTCTCCCTGAAGGACGCCGCCGGTACCCTGGCGACCGCCCGCCGGATCGCCGTCAAGGGCGGCTGGGCGAAGTACAAGGCCACCTTCACCGCGACCCGCACCAGCAACCGCGGCCGCCTCGCCGTCGCCTCGACGAACGCCGCGGCGCTCGACATGGTGTCGCTGTTCCCGCGCGACACCTACAAGAACCAGCCGAACGGCCTGCGCAAGGACCTCGCCGAGAAGATCGCCGCCCTGAAGCCGGGCTTCGTGCGCTTCCCCGGCGGCTGCCTGGTCAACACCGGCTCCATGGCGGACTACAGCGAGGCGAGCGGCTGGCAGCGCAAGCGCAGCTACCAGTGGAAGGACACCGTCGGGCCCGTCGAGGAGCGTGCCACCAACGCCAACTTCTGGGGCTACAACCAGAGCTACGGCCTCGGCTACTACGAGTACTTCCGCTTCTCCGAGGACATCGGCGCCATGCCGCTGCCCGTCGTCCCGGCTCTGGTCACCGGCTGCGGCCAGAACAAGGCCACCGACGACGACGCCCTGCTCGAGCGGCACATCCAGGACACCCTCGACCTCATCGAGTTCGCCAATGGCCCGGCGACGTCGAAGTGGGGCAAGGTGCGCGCCCGCATGGGCCACCCGAAGCCCTTCCGCCTGACCCACATCGGCGTCGGCAACGAGGAGAACCTCCCGAGGGAGTTCTTCGCCCGCTTCCAGCGGTTCCGGGCCGCGATCGAGGCCGAGTACCCGGACATCACCGTCATCTCCAACTCCGGCCCGGACGACGCCGGAACGACCTTCGACACGGCCTGGCAGCTCAACCGCGAGGGCAAGGTCGACATGGTCGACGAGCACTACTACAACAGCCCCACCTGGTTCCTCCAGAACAACGACCGCTACGACTCCTACGACCGCGAAGGCCCGAAGGTCTTCCTCGGTGAGTACGCCTCGCAGGGCAACGCCTGGAAGAACGGCCTCGCCGAAGCCGCGTACATGACCGGTCTGGAACGCAACGCGGACATCGTCAAGCTCGCCTCGTACGCCCCGCTGCTCGCCAACGAGGACTACGTGCAGTGGCGGCCAGACATGATCTGGTTCAACAACCGTGCCTCCTGGAACTCGGCCGACTACGAGGTGCAGAAGCTGTTCATGACCAACGTCGGCGACCGCGTGGTCCCGTCGACGGCCACCACCACGCCGAACGTCAGCGGCCCCATCACCGGCGCCGTCGGCCTGTCCACCTGGGCGACCAGCGCCGCGTACGACGACGTGTCGGTCACCTCCGCGGACGGCTCGACCCTGCTCAGCGACGACTTCTCCGCCGGCGCCTCGAAGTGGACCACCAGCGGCCGGGGCAGCTGGAGCGTCCAGGACGGCCAGTTCGTGCAGAGCGACACCGCCGCCGAGAACACCATGGTCACGGCGGGCGACCCGGCCTGGAAGGACTACGACCTGCATGTGAGGGCCACCAAGAAGTCCGGCAAGGAGGGCTTCCTGATCGCCTTCGGCGTCAAGGATACCGGCAACTACTACTGGTGGAACCTGGGTGGCTGGAACAACACCCAGTCCGCGATCGAGCAGGCCGTGGACGGCGGCAAGGGCACACTGATGACGAAGGCCGGATCGATCGAGACGGGCCGCGCCTACGACATCGACATCAAGGTGCGTGGCCGCCAGGTGACGCTGTTCCTGGACGGCAAGGAGTGGGGCGGCTTCACCGACGACAAGCCGGCCGAGCCCTTCCGCCAGGTCGTCACCGAGGACGCGAAGACCGGTGAGCTGATCGTCAAGGTCGTCAACGCCCAGTCCGCACAGGCCCGGACCGCCGTCGACCTGGGCGGCGCGAAGGTCGCCTCCACCGCCCGCGTCACCACGCTGGCCGCCGGCCAGGACGCGGTGAACACCGAGACGGACACGCCGGTGGCGCCGGTGACGTCCACGTTCCGCGGGGTGGCCGGGAAGTTCACGTACACCTTCCCGGCGAACTCCGTGACGTTCCTGAGGATCAAGCAGAGATAACACCATTCCCGCGGGGGCCGCTGTCCGCCGGTCAGCGGCCCCGGCGCGTGTTCACGAGCCACCGCCGATTGCATAAACCTGCGGAGAAACGTATAGTCATGCCCTCTAAGGAGGAGATTCCATGGCGGTACGTGCGGCAGTGGCCGGAGCGAGTGGATACGCGGGCGGGGAGCTGCTGCGTCTGCTCCTGGCGCACCCCGAGGTCGAGATCGGTGCCCTGACCGGCAACTCCAACGCCGGACAGCGGCTCGGCGCGCTGCAGCCGCATCTGCTGCCGCTGGCCGGCCGGGTGCTCCAGGAGACGACCCCCGAGGTCCTCGACGGGCACGACGTCGTCTTCCTCGCTCTGCCGCACGGGCAGTCCGCCGCCGTCGCCGAGCGACTCGGCCCCGACGTGCTGGTGATCGACATGGGGGCCGACTTCCGGCTCACGGACGCCGCCGCCTGGGAGAAGTTCTACGGCTCGCCGCACGCCGGAACCTGGCCCTACGGCCTCCCCGAACTGCCGGGTGCCCGCGCCGCGCTGGAGGGGTCCAAGCGCGTCGCGGTGCCCGGTTGCTACCCCACGGCCGTGTCGCTGGCGCTCTACCCGGCCTACACCGCCGGTCTCGCCCGGCCCGAGGCCGTGATCGTCGCCGCGTCCGGCACCTCCGGCGCGGGCAAGGCACCCAAGCCGCACCTGCTGGGCAGCGAGGTCATGGGCTCCATGTCCCCCTACGGTGTCGGCGGCGGCCACCGGCACACCCCCGAGATCACCCAGAACCTCAGTGCGGCGGCGGGGGATCCGGTCTCCGTCTCCTTCACGCCCACCCTCGCGCCGATGCCCCGCGGCATCCTCGCCACCTGCACCGCCGCCGCCCAGGAAGGCGTCACGGGCGAGTCCCTGCGCGCCGCCTACGACAAGGCCTACGCCGACGAGCCCTTCGTGCACCTGCTGCCCGAGGGGCAGTGGCCCGCCACGGCGTCCGTCTACGGTTCGAACGCCGTTCAGGTGCAGGTCGCGTACGACGCCGCCGCGGGACGGATCATCGCGATCAGCGCCATCGACAACCTCACCAAGGGCACCGCGGGCGGTGCCGTGCAGAGCATGAACATCGCCCTCGGGCTCGACGAGTCCACCGGACTGACGACGATCGGAGTTGCGCCGTGAGTGTGACGGCAGCGAAGGGATTCACGGCGGCGGGCATCGCCGCCGGGATCAAGGAGAACGGCAACCCCGACCTGGCCCTCGTGGTCAACACGGGCCCCCGCCGCGCCGCTGCCGGCGTCTTCACCTCCAACCGGGTGAAGGCCGCCCCGGTGCTGTGGTCCGAGCAGGTGCTGAAGGACGGCCGGCTCTCCGCCGTGGTCCTCAACTCGGGCGGCGCCAACGCCTGTACGGGCCCGAAGGGCTTCCAGGACACCCACGCCACCGCCGAGAAGGCCGCCGACGTGCTCGGTGTCGGCGCCATCGAGGTCGCCGTCTGCTCGACCGGCCTGATCGGCGTCCTCCTGCCCATGGACAAACTGCTCCCCGGCGTCGAGAAGGCCGCCGGATCCCTGAGCGAGCACGGTGGTGAGAAGGCCGCCATCGCCATCAAGACCACCGACACCGTCCACAAGACGTCCGTCGTGACCAAGGACGGCTGGACCGTCGGCGGCATGGCCAAGGGCGCGGGCATGCTCGCCCCCGGCCTCGCCACCATGCTCGTCGTCCTCACCACCGACGCCGACCTGGACAGCGACGCCCTGGACAAGGCGCTGCGGGCCGCCACCCGGACGACCTTCGACCGGGTCGACTCCGACGGCTGCATGTCCACCAACGACACCGTGCTGCTGCTCGCCTCCGGCTCGGCCGGCGTCACCCCGCAGTACGAGGAGTTCGCCGAGGCCGTGCGGCAGGTCTGCGACGACCTCGGTCAGCAGCTCATCCGGGACGCCGAGGGCGCCAGCAAGGACATCAAGGTCGAGGTGATCAACGCCGCGACCGAGGACGACGCCGTCGAGGTGGGCCGCTCCATCGCCCGCAACAACCTCCTCAAGTGCGCCATCCATGGCGAGGACCCCAACTGGGGCCGGGTGCTCTCCGCCATCGGCACCACCGCCGCCGCCTTCGAGCCGGACCGGCTGAACGTCGCCATCAACGGCGTCTGGGTCTGCAAGAACGGCGGAGTCGGCGAGGACCGCGACAAGGTCGACATGCGCTTCCGCGAGGTCCACATCGTCGCCGACCTGGCCGCCGGCGCCGAGACCGCGACCATCTGGACCAACGACCTGACCGCCGACTACGTCCACGAGAACAGCGCGTATTCGTCATGAGCAGTCCGACGCGGAAACACACCGCCCTCCCCAAGGCCCAGATCCTCATCGAGGCGCTGCCCTGGCTGGTCCGGCACAACGGCAAGACCGTCGTCATCAAGTTCGGCGGCAACGCCATGGTCGACGAGGACCTCAAGGCCGCCTTCGCCCAGGACGTGGTGTTCCTGCACCACGCCGGCCTCAAGCCCGTCGTGGTGCACGGCGGCGGCCCTCAGATCAGCGCCGCCCTCGACCAGCACGGCATCGTCAGCGAGTTCAAGGCGGGCCTGAGGGTGACCACCGAGGACGCCATGGACGTCGTACGGATGGTGCTGGCCGGCCAGGTGCAGCGCGAGCTGGTCGGGCTGCTCAACCAGCACGGGCCGCTCGCCGTCGGCCTCACCGGCGAGGACGCCCACACCATCTCCGCGACCAGGCACCAGCCCGAGATCGACGGCGAGCTCGTCGACATCGGGCGGGTGGGCGAGATCACCGCGATCGACACGGGCGCGATCGAGGCCCTGCTCGCCGACGGCCGCATCCCGGTCGTCTCCTCCATCGCCCGCTCCCAGGACGACGGACATGTCTACAACGTCAATGCCGATACGGCGGCTGCGGCACTCGCTGCCGCACTGGGCGCCGAGACCCTCATGGTTCTCACGGACGTCGAGGGACTCTACGAGGACTGGCCGAACAGCGACGAGGTGATCAGCCGCCTCACCGCCACCGAGCTGGAGCGGCTGCTGCCGGACCTGTCCTCCGGCATGGTGCCGAAGATGGAGGGCTGCCTGCACGCCGTACGGGGCGGCGTCACCACCGCCCGCGTCATCGACGGCCGGGTCCAGCACTCGATCCTGCTGGAGATCTTCACCGACGAGGGCATCGGCACGATGGTCGTGCCCGACGAGAAACCCGGGGGACCGGGCGAACAGGGGGAATCGTGAACAACGCCGTGGACCAGGCCGCGGGCAACGTCGTGGGCAACCAGGAACTGACCGCGCGGTGGCAGGGCGCGCTCATGAACAACTACGGCACCCCGAGGCTCCCGCTCGTCCGCGGCGAGGGCACCACGCTGTGGGACGCCGACGGCAACCAGTATCTGGACTTCGTCGGCGGCATCGCGGTCAACGCGCTCGGCCACGCCCACCCGGCGATCGTCGAGGCCGTGAGCCGGCAGATCGCCTCCCTCGGCCATGTCTCCAACCTGTTCGTCGCCGAGCCGCCGGTCGCGCTCGCCGAGCGGCTGCTGCGGCTCTTCGGCCGCGACGGCAAGGTCTACTTCTGCAACTCCGGTGCCGAGGCGAACGAGGGCGCCTTCAAGATCGGCCGGCTCACCGGCCGGACCCACATGGTCGCCACCCGGGGCGGCTTCCACGGCCGGACCATGGGCGCCCTCGCGCTCACCGGCCAGCCCGGCAAGCAGGAGCCCTTCCTGCCGCTGCCCGGCGACGTCACGCACGTGCCGTACGGCGACGCGCAGGCGCTGGCCGCCGCGGTGACGGAGGAGACGGCCCTCGTCGTCATCGAGCCGGTCCAGGGCGAGAACGGGGTCGTGGTACCGCCCGTCGGCTATCTCAAGGCCGCCCGCGCGATCACCGCCGCGACCGGGGCGCTGCTCGTCCTCGACGAGGTGCAGACCGGCGTCGGCCGGACCGGGCACTGGTTCGAGTACCAGGCCCACGAGGGTGTGCTGCCCGATGTCGTCACCCTCGCCAAGGGCCTCGGCGGCGGACTGCCGCTCGGCGCGACCGTCGCCTTCGGGCGGGCCGCCGAGCTGCTCCGGCCCGGCCACCACGGCACGACGTTCGGCGGCAACCCCGTCGCCTGCGCCGCCGGGCTCGCGGTCCTCGACACCATCGAGAACGAGGGGCTGCTGGAGAACGTCAAGCGGCAGAGCGAGAAGCTGCGGGACGGGATCGAGGGCCTCGGCCACCGATTGATCGATTTCGTCCGGGGCGCGGGCCTGCTCCTGGGTATCGTGCTCACCGAGCCGCTCGCGCCCCAGGTGCAGCAGGCGGCTCAGGACGCCGGTCTCCTGGTGAACGCGCCCGCCCCCGATGTCGTACGGCTCATGCCGCCGCTGAACATCGCCGATGCCGAGGTGGACGCGTTCCTCCGGGCCCTGCCCGGCGTCCTCGACACAGCCTACGGGGACGGACGAGCCGGGGAATGAGACGACGATGAGCCAGGCGCAGGACCACGAGCAGCCGGGGGCGAACGGGCCCGCCGTGCCGCAGACCCGCACCGCACGCCACCGCCGGATCGTGGACATCCTCAACCGCCAGCCCGTGCGGTCGCAGAGTCAGCTGGCGAAACTGCTCGCCGACGACGGGCTGAGCGTCACGCAGGCGACGCTCTCGCGGGACCTGGACGAGCTGAACGCGGTGAAGATCCGCAATGCCGACGGCGACCTGATCTACGCCGTGCCCAGCGAGGGCGGTTTCCGTACGCCGCGGGCGCCGCTGGGCGGGTCGGCGAAGGAGGAGCGGATGCGGCGGCTGTCGCAGGAGCTGCTGATCTCGGCGGAGGCCTCGGCGAATCTCGTGGTCCTGCGGACCCCTCCGGGGGCGGCGCAGTTCCTGGCCTCGGCGATCGACCAGGCCGAGCTGCACGACATCCTCGGGACCATCGCCGGTGACGACACGTTGCTGTTGATCAGCCGGGAGCCGGACGGGGGGCAGGCGCTGGCCGATCACCTGCTGAGGCTGGCGCAGAACGGCCACTGAGCGCCGGTGGGCGTGTGCGGGTGGACTGTGGCCGGTCGCGCAGTTCCCCGCGCCCCCAAGAAGGCCGGTTCCGCCTAGCTGCGGGCAATCGTGCCGCTTAGGGCGGCACGGGTGGGCGCAGCGGCACCCCGCTCCGCCGGGCTGTGCAACGCCCCGCCCCAGCCCCCGCTCACCCCAGCCGCGCCGCCAACCCCCCGGTACAGCGCACCTCGTCACCCGCCGTGATGAGTAAGGCCTCAACCCCCGGCAGCGACTCCAGCCACGCCAGCCCTTCCCGCGACCCCATCGCGAACGCCGCCGTCGCCCAGCAGTCCGCCCACGTCAGCCGCGGCCCCACCACGGTCACGGCGACCAGGTCGGTGACAGCCGAACGCCCCGTGCGCGGGTCGATGATGTGCGCACCCCGCTCCGCCGTACCGGACGTGGCCACCGCCAGCTCGTCCGCCCCGGCCGCCGAGACGACCGCCGCGAGACCCCCGGGACGCAGCGGGTCCGACACTCCGACCCGCCACGGCCGCTGCGCCTCCGGCGCCCCGAGCATCTGCACGTCGCCGCCGCCGTTGATGTTCACCCCGCTCACGCCGGGCGTCCGAGCCAGCCGCCGCGCCGCCCGCTCGACCGCCCAGCCCTTGACGATGCCGGTCGGATCGAGGCGGCCCTGGTACGTCGTGCTGAACCAGCCGTCGCTCAGCCGCTCCGCCTCGGCGGCCAGCTCCAGCACCTCGGCGACCTCGGGGTCGCACTCCTCGACGGTCAGTTCGCCGCGCTGCAGCCGGGAGATCTGGCTGTCCTCGCGATAGGTGCTGAACACCTCGTCCACCCGGTGCAGCCCGGCCACGGCCTCGTCCACCGCCGCGCGCACGGCGGCCGGTTCCCCGCCGCGGACGTCGAGGGAGAAGACGGTCCCCATCGTCTCCTCCACATGACGCACCGCGGCGGGTGCCTGTGCGGAGTCGGCCACCGTGTCAGCCACCGGCCTGGTCCAGCGCGGACTGCAGGGACTGCTTGTAGCCGGCGCTGGTGTAGGTGGCTCCCGAGACGGCGTCGATCTGGGCGTTGCCCGCCGCGACCGCCGCCTGGTTGAGGCGGGGCACCGAGTTGGAGGTGAT
The DNA here is from genome assembly GCF_014651075.1 of Streptomyces djakartensis. Classification (GTDB taxonomy): domain Bacteria; phylum Actinomycetota; class Actinomycetes; order Streptomycetales; family Streptomycetaceae; genus Streptomyces; species Streptomyces djakartensis. The sequence goes on from NZ_BMWE01000003.1 coordinate 246,505, forward strand.
CTGGTCGCTGCGTCCGCCCTTGGGGGCCTGGACGGCTTCGGCCTTGGTGATCTTTCCGCCGGCGACGGTGATGCGGACCTGGACCGGACCGTACTGCGTCTGCGCGACACTGCCCGTGACGGTCCTGGCCTGGGCGCTGCCCGCGCCGGAGCCCGCGCCCTGCGAGGAGCCGCCTCCCGCCGGGACCTTGTCCAGCGCGGACTGCAGGGACTTCTTGTATCCGGCGCTGGTGTAGGTGGCTCCGGAGACGGCGTCGAACTGGGCGTTGCCCGCCGCCACCGCCGCCTGGTTGAGGCGGGGGACGGAGGAGGAGGTGATCTGGTCGCTGCGTCCGCCCTTGGGGGCCTGGACGGCTTCGGCCTTGGTGATCTTTCCGCCGGCGACGGTGATGCGGACCTGCACCGGCCCGTACTGCGTCTGCGCCACGTCGCCCGTGACGGTCTGGGCGTTGCCCGAGCCCTGCGAGGCGCCTGACGAGGCCTTGGCCTTGTCCAGCGCGGACTGGAGGGACTTCTTGTAACCGGCGCTGGTGTACGTCGCCCCGGAGACGGCGTCGATGTCCGCGCTCTGCGCGGCGACCGCCGCCTGGTTGAGGCGGGGCACCGAGCTGGCCGTGATCTGGTCGCTGCGTCCGCCCTTGGGCGCCTGCACCGCCTCGGCCTGGGTGATCTTGCCGTTGCTCATGGTCAGGCGGACCTGCACGGCGCCGTACTGCGTCTGCGCCGCGTCACCGGTGACCGCGCCGTTCACGCCGCCCTGCGGGGCCTGCCCCGCCGCCGCGGGCGGGATCTGACCGCCCGCGGCCTGGGCGCCGCCCGGGTCGGAGGCCGGCTTCATGGACAGCAGCAGCACGATGCCGGAGACGGTGGCTGCGCCGGCGAGCACGGCACGCCGGACGGGGTGACTCTTCCTCATGTTCCTCAAGCTCCTGAAGGGCCGTTGATGTCCCGTCGCTCACATCTCGAACGACTCGTGATGGATACGGCGGGCGGGGACTCCCGCGCCGCGCAGTGCCTCGTACACCGACTGCGCGAAGCCGGGCGGCCCGCACATGAAGACGTCGTGGTTCTCGATGTCCGGGATCTTCCGCTGGAGGGACTCCGCGGAGATGTCGGGGCGTTCCCCGTCCGGGCTGTTGACCGCGTACATCAGCCGGGCGCCGCGCTCCTCGGCGATCTTGGCGAGTTCGCCCCACAGGGCCAGGTCCTGCGTGGTGTTGGCCCGGTAGAGCAGGGTGATGTCGCCGGACGCCCCCGGCAGCGTCTCGAACAGCGCCCGCATCGGGGTGATGCCGACACCGCCCGCGACCAGCAGCACCTTGCCGCGGCTGCGGCGCTGCGCGGTCATCGCGCCGTACGGGCCCTCGGCCCACACCTTGGTGCCGGGCTCGAGTTCACGCAGCCGGGAGGTGTGGTCACCGATCGCCTTGACCGTGATCCGCAGCATGTCCGGGCGGGGCGCCGCCGACAGCGAGTACGGGTGCGAACTGAAGCGCATGCCCGGTGCCTTGAACCGCCAGCGGAAGAAGTGCCCTGCCTCCGCGCCCATCCGGTGCAGCTTGCGCCCGCTGATCAGCACGGACACGATGCCCGGTGTCTCCTCGATGACCGCCGCCACGCGCATGCGGTGCCGCAGGTTCAGCCGGATCGGGACGAGAATCCGGTACCAGAGCACCAGCGCGGTGACCGCGCCGTACAGCCCGTACCAGAAGGTCTTCGCGGCGGGCTCGACGGCGAACTCGTTGCCGGTGGTGATCTGGTGCCAGAACGTCATGTACACCGAGGCGTACGTCAGCAGGTGCACGTGGTACCAGGTGTCGTACCCGATCATCCGGCGGACCCCGCCGATCGACAGGATCCCGATGACGAACAGCAGGCCCGTGCCGATGGCGGCCTTGCCCATGTCCGGCAGCTGGTTGATGGAGTCGATCGTCTGCTGGACGATGTCGCCGAGCCCCTTGCCCGCCTGGAGGGCGTAGCCCCACATGGTGAGGAAGACATGGGCGAGGACCAGGCAGAGCGTGTAACGGCCGCTCATGGCGTGCCAGCGCGCGACCCGGTCGCTGCCCACCCGCCGCTCCAGCGCCGGCACCCGGGCCATCTGGAGCACCACGAGCGCCATGAGGTATCCGGCGAGCAGTCCGGTGATCCGGCCCGCGGCCAGGATCTTGCTCGAGGTGTCCGCGAGGGACGGTGTGTTGTCCCACCACAGCCACAGCACGGCCGCCGCCCCGGCCGCCAGGGCGATCAGCAGCGGGACGGCCGGGGAGCGGCGCGGGCGGATGCGGCGCATCGTCTGGCGGCGGGCGGCACGTCCGCCTGCGAGCGTGGTGGTCACGGTTCCTCCGTGGGGCATTGACCCTTGGCCCACAGATACGTGCCGGGGCACGGGAGTGTTCAGCCACGCGCCGAGTCCTGTGCCGACAGAAGTGACCGGGGGTAACCCGTCGTCGTGCCGGGGCGAACGTTGCCAGCCCCCTAGTACCGGGTGACGGCCGTGGCGCCGCTCGTCGTCCCGACCGCGATGTGAGGGCGCCGTGCCGGGTCGGCCCACGTCAGGATCCGCCGCATGGCGTCCTTGGGCACGGACACGCAGCCGGCTGTCGCCCCGCGTCCGTGGACGTGCAGGAAGATGCCGGCCCCGCGCCCCCGGACGGGACGACGGTAGTTGAAGCCGATGACGAGCGCGTGCGCGTACCGCTCTCCGTAGGTGATCAGGTGCTCGGACTCGGCGGACCGGCAGTCGGCCGCGCGGGGCTCGGTCCAGCGGTTGTAGGAGCGGGACTCGTTGTCCTGGCACCACCAGGAGTCCCGGTGCACCCGGCGGTACCGGTACGCCGTCCCGCGCGGCGCCGCCTCGATGCCGAAGGCGTACGGCAGGCCGAACAGACCCGTGGGTGTCGTGTTCGTGCCCTGTTCGCGGGAGGCGCCCTGGACCAGCCCGTTCACCCCGAAGCGTGCGCGCGCGGAGCCCGCCTTCACCCATCGTCCGTCCCTGCGGTCCCACCAGGTGACGGTGCCCGTCGTCGAGGCGGCCTGCGGGGCCACCGCGGTGATCAGCTGGGTGCCGCCGCCGGTGTCCGCCATCCGGGCCGGCAACGGTTGTGACGAGGGGGGCGGGGGCCCGGTGCCGAGCGCCACGAGGGAGGAGACGGCGAGGGCGAGGCCACCGGGGCGCATGCCTCAGACGCTAGAGGGAGGCAGCGGCAACGGCAGCCCGGGTAGTCCGTCCAGGCTGGTGGCGATGTGCTCCTTCTTGGTGAAGTAGGCGCTGAGCGAGGCGTCGTCCTCGCGGGCGAAACGCTTGCCGTGCAGATCGCGCTCGGACTCGTACGCCATGAAGGGCACCGCGTAGCCGCAGGTGTCACGGACGAGTTCGGCGGTGACGACGATGATGGCGCGCAGGCCGTGCCGCGTCGGGTCGATGTCCGGGAAGTGCGCGAGCAGTTCCCGGAACCGGGGATCGTCGCGGAAGACCGGCTCGCCCCTGCCGTGCACGCGCACGATGTTCGGCGGCCCCTGGAAGGCGCACCACATCAGGGTGATCCGCCCGTTCTCCCGCAGGTGGGCGATGGTCTCGGCGTTGGAGCCGGCGAAGTCGAGATAGGCCACCGTGTGCTCGTCGAGCACCGCGAAGGAACCCTTGAGGCCCTTGGGGGAGAGGTTGACCGTGCCGTCGGCGGACAGGGGAGCGGTGGCGGTGAAGAAGACCGGCTGCGCCTCGATGAACGAGCGGAGCCGGCCGTCTATGCCCTCATGAGTCTTTCCCATGTCTGACGATTATGGGCGCAACTCCTTCGGCAGTCTAAGGAATTGCGGGATCCGGTCACCTCTGCCGGATCCCGCCCCCGGCGCCTGCTCTGCGGCCGCCCCGGCCGGCGCTCAAACGGGGCGGCCACAGCGCCTGTCACCTCACTTGGTGAGCGTGCAGGCGGCCAGGGAGTCGAGGCCCGCGGGTCGCTCCGCCGTGCGGCCGATGGCGGTGGCGATGCGGTTGATCGCGGCGACGCGCTTGTCCTCGAGCGGGCCGAGGATGGCGTTCTGGACGAAGTTGGGTCCGCCCTGGCCGACGGTGTCGACGAGGCGCTTGTTGGCCTCGGCGATCTGCTTGTCCAGGTCGCCCAGGTTGCGGTCGACCTCCGCCTGCGCGGAGGCGGGGATCGCCGGCAGCTGGGAGGCGACGTCCGGGCAGCTGATCGTGCCGGCCCCGGCGTTCCCCGCCTCGCCCGCACCCGCGTCCTGCCCGGCACCGGCTTCCGCGCCCGCACCGGCTTCCGCGCCCGCACCGGCCTCGGCGCCCGCTCCGGCACCCGCTTCCGCTCCGGCGCCGGCCTCCTGACCGGCGCCCGCCTCGCCACCCGCGGCCTCGCCCGCTCCGGCCGCTCCGTCGGCGCTGAGCTGGCAGGCGGCGAAGGCCTCCAGGCCCTCGGGCTTCGCGGCGGCCCGCCCGATGGCGGTCTCGATGCGGTTGAGGGCGGCGACGCGCTTGTCCTCGAGCGGGCCGAGGATGGCGTTCTGGACGAAGTTGGGTCCGCCCTGGCCGACGGTGTCGACGAGGCGCTTGTTGGCCTCGGCGATCTGCTTGTCCAGCTCGGCCAGGTTGCGGTCGACCTCCGCCTTCGCCGAGGCGGGGACCGCCGGAAGCTGGCCGGTGACGTCGGGGCACGAGATGGTGCCGGGACCGGCCAGCGTCCGCGCGCTCTTTCCGCCGCCCTCGGGCGTTTCCCCGGCGAGGGCGAAGCCGGCGATCACCGTGCCGGACAGCGCCACCGCGGCGGCGCCGCCGATGAACGTGACGCGACGCTTGTTGTACTTCGGAAGAGCCCTGGACATGCCGATGCCTCACTAGGGGTCGGGGGGTGTTGTGGTCGTACAACGCGGCGCCTGCGTTCGGCGAGAGATACGGGTAAGCGGTTTCCCGTGTTCAAGGGATCTTCAAATTTCTCTCGGCATGGCCGGAAGCGGGTTCTCACCCCTCGGCGGATTGACGAATCATGCAGACTTCTGCATACTCATGCATGCGGCCTGTCGTCGAAGATCGCGCCCCGGCGGGACCTCGCGTAAGCAGTAGCGTGATGACCGCCACCTCACCCACACGTGGGGAGGCGGGGGAACACCGACACCCATTGAGGAGCACAGCACGTGAGCAGCAACAGCGGTGACGTCCGGCTCTGGGGCGGCCGTTTCGCCGACGGTCCCGCCGAGGCCCTGGCGAAGCTGTCCGCGTCCGTCCACTTCGACTGGCGGCTCGCGCCGTACGACATCGCCGGCTCGCGTGCGCACGCCCGCGTGCTGCACAAGGCGGGCCTGCTCACCGAGGACGAGCTGACCCGGATGATCGCCGGGCTGGACCAGCTGGAGGCGGACGTCGCCGACGGCTCCTTCGTCGGCACCATCGCCGACGAGGACGTCCACACCGCCCTGGAGCGCGGCCTCCTGGAGCGGCTCGGCCCCGACCTGGGCGGCAAGCTGCGCGCGGGCCGCTCCCGGAACGACCAGGTCGCGACCCTCTTCCGGATGTACCTGCGGGACCACGCCCGGGTCATCGGCGGTCTGCTCGCCGAACTCCAGGACGCGCTGATCGGCCTCGCCGAGGCCCACCCCGACGTGGCGATGCCCGGCCGCACGCACCTCCAGCACGCCCAGCCGGTGCTCTTCGCCCACCACGTCCTGGCCCACGTCCAGTCCCTGTCCCGGGACGCCGAGCGCCTGCGCCAGTGGGACGAGCGCACGGCGGTCTCCCCGTACGGCTCGGGCGCCCTCGCGGGCTCCTCCCTCGGCCTGGACCCGGAGGCGGTGGCGGAGGACCTCGGCTTCGAGCACGGCTCGGCGGGCAACTCCATCGACGGCACGGCCTCCCGCGACTTCGTCGCCGAGTTCGCCTTCATCACCGCGATGGTCGGCGTCAACCTCTCCCGGATCGCCGAGGAGGTCATCATCTGGAACACGAAGGAGTTCTCCTTCGTGACCCTGCACGACGCGTTCTCGACGGGCTCGTCGATCATGCCGCAGAAGAAGAACCCGGACATCGCGGAGCTGGCCCGCGGCAAGTCCGGCCGCCTGATCGGCAACCTGACGGGCCTGCTCGCCACCCTGAAGGCACTGCCCCTCGCCTACAACCGAGACCTCCAGGAGGACAAGGAGCCGGTCTTCGACTCCATCGACCAGCTGGAGATCCTGCTGCCGGCCTTCACCGGCATGATGGCCACGCTCACCGTGCACCGCGAGCGCATGGAGGAACTGGCCCCGGCCGGCTTCTCCCTCGCCACCGACATCGCCGAATGGCTGGTCAAGCAGGGCGTCCCGTTCCGCGTCGCCCATGAGGTCGCCGGCGAGTGCGTGAAGGCCGCCGAGGCCGAGGGCAAGGAACTGGACGCCCTGACGGACGAGCAGTTCGCGAAGATCTCCAGCCACCTGACTCCCGAGGTGCGGACGGTCCTCAACGTCCCCGGCGCGCTGGCCTCCCGCAACGGCAGGGGCGGCACGGCACCGAGTGCGGTCGCCACCCAGTTGGCCGAGGTGAAGGCGGACGTGGCGGCCCAGCACGAGTGGGCGACGGCCAAGAAGCAGGACTGACCGGCCCCAGTGGCGCGGGGAACCGCGCGAGTCACCACAGACAACCCGCACCCGCCACGCCACCACGCCACGCCACCACAGGTCCCGAGCTCGGAGGCGAAGGTCATCGCCGGGGTTACGTTGGTCATCAGCCGACCGAACGGAGCCCCCGATGCCCTTCGCCCGCCTGGCCACGGCGACAACCCCCACCTGTCACATCGGCCTGGGCCTCGCCGCCGTAGGACGCCCCGGCTACATCAACCTCGGCCGGGACGAGGACCTTCCCGCAGAGCGCACGGTCGACGCCCTGCGGGAACGCACCCACGAACTCCTCGACGCCGCCTACGCGCAGGGCGTCCGCTACTTCGACGCCGCTCGCTCCTACGGCCGCTCGGAGGAGTTCCTCGCCGACTGGCTGCGCGGCAGGCCCGGCCTCGATGACATCGTCGTCGGCAGCAAATGGGGCTACACCTACACCGCCGACTGGTCCACCGACGCGGAGACGCACGAGGTCAAGGACCACACCCTGGCCGCCTACGAGCGGCAGCGCGCGGAGAGCGAGGCGCTGCTCGGCGACCGGCTCGACCTGTACCAGATCCACTCGGTGACCCCGGACAGCCCGGCCCTCGCCGACAGGGAACTCCACGCGAGGCTCGCCGAGGCCGCCGCCCAGGGCCTCACCGTCGGCTTCTCCACCAGTGGTCCCGCGCAGGCGGACGCGATCCGCGCCGCCCTGGCCGTGACGGTCGACGGCGAACCCCTCTTCCGCACCGTGCAGTCCACGTACAACGTGCTGGAGACCTCCGCCGCCCCCGCCCTCGCCGAGGCGCACGCCGCCGGACTGACCGTGATCGTCAAGGAGGGCATGGCCAACGGCCGGCTGGCCAGCCCGCACGCGCCGGACGTCATGAAGGAGGTCGCCGAGCGTACGGGGCTGGGCTGCGACGCCGTCGCCCTGGCCGTCGTCCTGCGTCAGCCCTGGGCCGGCGTGGTCCTCTCCGGCGCCGCCACCACCGGCCAGCTCGCCTCCAACCTGCACGCCGCGGTCGTGGACCTCGACGACGACCAGCTGGCCCGCCTCGCCACGCTGGCCGAGGAACCCCGTGCCTACTGGGAGCGGCGCGGACAGCTGCCCTGGCACTGACCACTCTTCCTTCTCCGTGACTCCGCATCGTGAGTCACGCACGCCCCGCATGAGACATTCATGTCTCATATGGCCTATGCTTGTCTCATGGCTGTCGACCCTGACCACGTGCTGCGCTCCGCCGCCGCGCTGCTGACCCGCAAATCCACCGCGACGATGGACGAGGTCGCCAAGGCCGCCGGGATCAGCCGGGCCACGCTGCACCGCCACTTCGCCGGACGGGACGCCCTGGTCCGCGCACTCGAGACGCTCTGCATCGCGGAGTGCAAGGCCGCCCTGGACGCGGCCCGGCTGGACGAGGGCACGGCGAGCGAGGCCGTCCGCCGGCTGGTCGGGGCCGCCGAGCCGGCCGCCGGACTGCTCGCCTTCCTCTACACCGAGAACCAGCTGTTCGAGGGCGAGGAGCAGAACGCGGGCTGGTCCCTGATCGACGACCGGATCTCCGCCCTGTTCCGGCGCGGCCAGCTCAGCGGCGAGTTCCGCATCGACCTCACGCCGGCCTGGCTCACCGAGGCGCTGTACGGGCTGATCGCGTCCGGCGCCTGGATGGTGCGCAGCGGCAAGGGCGCCCCCAAGGACTTCCAGCACATGATCGTCGAGCTGCTGCTCGGCGGCGCACTACGGAGAGAGGAATCATGACCAGCACCCTGCAGACGGCGACGACGACCGAGGCGGTGAAGCGCCCGGGCCGCTGGCTCGCGCTCGGCGTTCTCGTGCTCGCCGTGCTGCTGGTGGCCGTCGACGCGACCGTCCTCGGTCTCGCGACCCCCTACATCAGTGAGGACCTGAACCCCTCGGGCACACAGCTGCTGTGGATCGGCGACGTCTACTCGTTCGTCATCGCCGGTCTGCTCGTCTCCATGGGAAGCCTCGGCGACCGTATCGGCCGCAAGCGGATCCTGCTGGCCGGTGCCACGGCGTTCGGTGCGATATCGGTGTTCAACGCCTACGCCACCACGCCCGGCATGATGATCGCCGCGCGGGCGCTGCTCGGCGTCGCCGGCGCGACCCTGATGCCGGCCACCCTCGCGCTGATCCGCAACCTCTTCCACGACGCGCGGGAACGCAGTCTCGCCGTCGGCGTCTGGGGCGCCACCGCCTCCGCGGGCACCGCCGTCGGCCCCATCGTCGGCGGGTTCCTGCTGGAGCACTTCTGGTGGGGCTCGGTCTTCCTGATCAACCTGCCAGTGATGGCCGTGCTGGTCCTCCTCGGGATCAGGCTGCTGCCCGAGTCGCGCACCGCGAACCCGGGCCCCTGGGACCTGGTCAGCGTCCTGCTGTCGCTGGTCGGCATGGTCGGTGTGGTGTACGCGATCAAGGAGACCGCCACACACGGTCTCGCCTGGACCGCCTCGGTCGCCGGCCTGCTGGGCGCCACCGCCCTGTACGGGTTCGTCCGCCGTCAGCTCCGGCTCCCGGCCCCGCTGCTCGACATGCGGCTCTTCCGCAGCCGCGGCTTCAGCGGAGCGGTGCTGGCCGACCTGCTGACCATCCTCGGCCTGTCCGGGCTGGTGTTCTTCCTCTCCCAGTACCTGCAACTCGTGCAGGGCAGGCGCCCGCTCGAGGCGGGTCTGGCCGAACTGCCCGCCGCGATCGGCGCGGTGGCGGCCGGTCTCGTCGCGGGGCGGGCGGCACGCCGCCTCTCGGTGCGTGCCGTGGTCTCCGGCGGCCTCGCGGCGATCGGCCTCGCCCTGGCCGCGCTCACGGTGATCGACCAGTCCACCGGTTATCCGCTGCTCGGGGCCGTGCTGCTGGTGGTCGGTGTCGGTGCCGGTTTCTCGTTCACCGTGACCGCCGACGTGATCCTCTCCAGCGTGCCCAGGGAGCAGGCGGGCTCGGCCTCCGCCGTCTCCGAGACGGCCTACGAACTCGGCGCCGCCCTCGGCATCGCCGTGCTCGGCTCGATCGTGACCGGCGTCTACCGCGACTTCACCGGCCCGGCGGGCACGCCCGCCGCGGCCCACGAGTCACTGGGCGGCGCGGTCGAGGCGGCCACGGGCATGCCCGCGCACAACGCAACGGTGATGCTGGACGCGGCCCGCACGTCCTTCGTCGACGGACTGGCACTCGCGTCGGGCGTCGGCGCGGCGGTCCTGCTGGCCGCGGCGTCGGCGGCGTGGTTCCTGCTGCGGGGGCAGAAGCTGGAGAACGACACGGACCACGCATGTCGCCCCTGAGGGTCCGCGCCCTCAGGGGCGCGGGGAACCGCGCGACCAGCCCCCACGCATCCGCGGCCGCGAGAGCCACGGCCCCCGACCACGGCGCGCGCCCGCTCGGAGCTACGCCGCTTCCTTCGCCTTGCTCGCGTACATGTCCACGTACTCCTGCCCGGACAGCCGCATGACCTCACTCATCACCGAGTCGGTCACGGCCCGCAGCACATAGCGATCCCGGTCCATCCCCTCGTACCGGGAGAACTCCATCGCCTCACCGAACCGCACGGTGACCTTGCCCGGCCGGGGCAGACCCGCTCCGCCCGGCTGGAGCCGGTCCGTGCCGATCATCGCGAACGGCACCACCGGTGCCCCCGTCATCAGCGTGAGCCGGGCGATGCCGGTACGTCCCCGGTACAGGCGGCCGTCGGGCGACCGCGTGCCCTCCGGGTAGATGCCGAAGACCCGGCCCTCCTCCAGCACCCGCCGCCCGGTCATCAGCGCGGCCACGCCGCCCCGGCCGCCGTCGCGGTCGACCGGGATCATGCCGACGCCGGTGAAGAACCAGGCCATCAGCCGGCCCTTGAAGCCCTTCCCGGTCACGTACTCGTCCTTGCCGATGAAGAAGACCTGCCGGTCGCAGACCAGCGGAAGGATCATCGAGTCGATGAACGTCAGGTGGTTGCCGGCCAGGATGACCGGACCGTGGGCGGGAATGTGCTCCGCACCTTCCACCTGTGGGCGGAACATCAGGCGCATGATCGGGCCGAGCACTGCCTTGATGAGCGCGAAGCGGGACAACGGATCCTCCGGTGTCAAGGGATGCTTTATGAGTCTGTGCAGGTGAGGACGATACTCGCGGCCCCCGGGGTCGCGCACATCGGCACGGCGACTTAACCGAGGCCTTACGTACTGTTGACGCGTGTTTACCTGCGGTGACGCACAGTCGAGGGCCGGTGACCCGGCCGTCACGGTGTGACGGACATCGCCCCGGGCGCACCGCCGGTGACCTCGCACGCGTTCCCGGCACAGCCGCTCCGAATCCACCGGATCGCGGTGGAAACCCGACGGGCCGTCAACTCTCGCCCACACGGACCACTGTGACACCCGTCGTCACCCGCCTGTTCCGCGCGGCGTCTCCCACTCGTCATGTACGCGCCCTTACGATCAGCCCGCAGTGACGAGCCGACGGCAGGGAGGCCGCTCATGGGAACGCAGAAGTCGAACGAGGTATCGAGCGGCACCGGACGGCGGGCCCTGCTCGGGGCGGCCGTGCTCGGCGCCGGCGGAGCGGTCCTCGGGGTGACCGGCACGGCGAGAGCGGACGGTGCCCGGCACGGCGGCGCGCACGGGGGACTGAGGAGCCTTCCCAGGCCGACGATCGTCGGCCACCGGGGGGCCAGCGGCTACCGCCCGGAGCACACCATCGGTTCGTACCAGCTCGCTCTCGACATGGGCGCCGACATCGTCGAGGCCGGCGATCTGGTGCCGACGAAGGACGGCCACCTCGTCTGCCGTCACGAGCCGGAGATCGGCGGCACCACCGACGTCGCCGACCACCCCGAGTTCGCCGACCGCAAGCGGACCAAGCTCCTCGACGGCGTCTCCACCACCGGCTGGTTCACCGAGGACTTCACCCTCGCCGAGCTGAAGACCCTGCGGGCGGTCGAGCGCATCCCGGCCAACCGACCGCACAACACCCTCTACGACGGGCGCTGGGAAGTGCCCACCTTCGAAGAGGTCCTCCAGTGGCAGGACGAGCAGACCCGCAGGAGCGGCAAGCAGGTCTGGATCTACCCCGAGCTCAAGCACCCCACCTATTTCCGCAAGCAGGGCCTGCCGCTGGAGGAGCGGGTCGCCAAGCTGCTGCGCATGCACGGCAAGGACGGGCGGACCTCCCCGGTCGTCATCCAGTCCTTCGAGCCGACCAGCATCGAACGCCTCAACAAGCTCGTCGACAACCCCCTGGTCGTCCTGCTGTCCTCGGCGAACTCCCGCCCCTGGGACTTCGTGGAGACCGGCGACCCGCGCACCGTCGCCGACCTGGTCAAGCCGGCCGGCCTGAGGGAGATCGCCTCCTACGCCCAGGGCATCGGCCCGACCCTGGACCTGGTGATCCCGCGGGACGCCGAGGGCAACCTCACTGAGCCGACGACGCTGGTCACGGACGCGCACCGGGTGGGCCTGATCCTGCACCCGTGGACCCTGCGCAACGAGAACCCCTTCCTCCCCGCGGACTTCCGCGACGGCACGGAGGCCGACGCCTACGGAGACGTCTTCGGCGCGTACCGGGCGTACTTCGCGACCGGTATCGACGGCGTCTTCACCGACCAGCCCGACACGGGCCTGCTGGCCCGCGAGGACTTCCTCAACGGCTGAGCGCGTCAACGCCTTCAGCTCACACCCCCCCGGTGGGGTGAGCTTCGGCCGCCGGGGCAACCCGCCGCCCGGGCGGCCGCGTCGATCCGTATGTGACGCACGACCTGGTCGACGCCCTGCGCCCGCTGCTCGCCGCCGAGGCGCGCGCGGAAGCGCCTGCCGCCGGAGCCGAACCGGGCGACCTGGAGCAGGCGGTCTGGCTCCGCCTGCTGGAGCGTCTCGACGCCGAGGATCCGCCGCCCGACCCGCCGGAATGGCTCCGCCGGGCCGTCCGCTCGGAGGCCCGACGCACCCGCCGGACCAGCAGCCTCGAACAGCCGTACGCCGTCGAGCCGGTCGACGACGATCACCGCGGCCCCGAAGAGCTCGCACTCGCCGCGGCCGGCGGCCGTACCCTGCGCGAGGCCGTGCGCCGCCTCCCTGGCCGCTGCCCCCGGCTGATGGAGGCCCTGCTCTCGCCCGAGGACCTGACATACCAGGAAATCGCAGGGGAGTTGGGTATCTCACAGGGGAGTCTTGGTCCGGAACGTTCCAGATGCCTGGGATGTCTGCGGAGATTGCTCACGCCGGAGGTTGCGGCCCGCTGAGGACGGGGATAGGAGTGAGGGACGACAGTGATCAGATGAGCGGGAGGCGTGCGCACATGGGCATGAGTGTGACCATCTCTGCGGCGACCGAGCAGGACGCGGAGCAGATCTTCAGGCTGCAGTACCTGTGCTTCCAGCCGGAGGCGGCGCTGTACGGGAACTACCGCATCGACCCGCTCGTCCAAACACTCGACTCCGTCCGCGAGGAGGTCACCCGCGACTGCGTCTTCGTGGCCCGGCTCGGCGACGAGGTCGTGGGCTCGGTACGCGGCTCGGTCACCGAGGACGGCGCGGCCGCCATCGGAAAGCTCTGCGTGCACCCCCGGCTCCAGGGCCACGGCATCGGCGCCCGTCTCCTCCGCGCGGCCGAATCGGCCCTCGCCGGCCAGCACGGCGCCACCCGCTTCCGCCTGCACACGGGCCATCGCAGCGAGGGCAACCTCCGCCTCTACCGCAAGGTCGGCTACCAGACGGTGGGCACCTCCCAGGGCGCGGACGGCGTCCCGATGATCGTCCTGGAGAAGCCGGCCGGGACGTACGCGGCGACGGCGTAGCTCTCAGGGGCGCGGGGCTGTGTCGAAGTGCGGCTCCGCCGCGTGGGCGCGAACAGCCACACACGAGGCGTACTCGCCGGCGCCCCTCAGCCCGCGTCCCCCTGCCGCGTACGCGACCGCCGAAGCCAGTAGATGGCCGACAACGGCAACAGAACCGGGATGAACACATAGCCCATCCCGAAGTCCGACCACACGGTCGCGTCCGGAAACGCCGACGGCTCGACCAACGTCCAGGTCCCCACCGTCAGCACACCCACAAGCTCCGCGGCACAGCACACCAGCGCCACTCGCCGGGCCCTCTCCCCGCCCCGCACCAGCGTGTACGTGATGAACCCGTACACGACACCGGCCACGGCCGACAGCGAGTACGCCAGCGGCGCCCGGTCGAACTCCGTCGCGATCTGATAGACCGACCGCGACACCGCCCCGACGACCATCACGCCGTACAGCCACACCAGCAGCGTGCCCGGCCCACTGGTCAGCCGTCGCCGGCTCACCTCAACCTCCCCAGATGTCATGGAGCCGCACCTCCAGCACCGCCAGCACCACGCCACCCGCGGCGACCGTGACCGAGCCCCACCGTGTCCGCTCGGCCAGCGACATGAACCCCGCCGCCGGGACGCACGCGAACGCCCCCAGCAGATACGCGACGAAGATCGTCGTGCCCTGTTCCGGTTTCTCGCCTCGCGCCAGCAGCACGATCCCCACCACGAGCTGGACCACCGACAGCAGCGTGACCACGGCCATCCCGATGAAGTGCCAGTCCTTCGTCGGCTGGTCACGGTAGGCGGCCCAGCCGCACCAGACGGCGAGCAGCAGCGCGGCGACGCCGGTCACCAGCGTCAGGGCATCAAGCATGCTGCGACCTTATTACGGCCGAAAAGGCCCGATGCCTCCGGCCCCGGGCCGCCCCGTAGGGTCGAGGACATGAAGATCCACGCGCACGCCCTGCTGTTCGACAACGACGGAACCCTCGTCTCCTCCCTCGCTTCCGTGGACCGCTGCTGGACGCGGTGGGCCGCCGAGTACGGGATCACGGCCGAGGAGTTCGCGCGGGTCGAGCTGCACGGCAGGCCGGCCGCCGAGATAGCCACCGACCTGCTGCCCGCCGAGCTCGTGCCGCAGGCCGTCGCGCGGATCGAGGACCTGGAGGTGGAGGACGTGCCGGGCGGCGGAGTGCACCTGCTGCCGGGGACCCGTGCCTTCCTCGACGCCCTGCCTGCCGAGCGGTGGGCCGTCGTCACCTCCGCCACCCGGCGGCTGGCCGAGGCCAGGCTCGACGCCGTCGGCATCCTGCCCAAGACGCTGGTCGCCGCCGACGACGTCACCCGGGGCAAGCCCGACCCCGAACCCTATCTGCTCGCGGCCCGCGCCCTCGGCGCCGACCCCGCCCACTGCGTCGTCTTCGAGGACGCGCCCGCCGGCCTCGCGGCCGGACGCGCCGCCGGCATGACCACCGTGGCGTTGACCACAACCCACCAGGCCCACGAGCTGCGCGCCGATCTGGTCGTCGAGGATCTGTCGGCCCTGTCGGCACTGGTCACCGAGCGGGGAGTGGAGATCTCCGCCCGGGGCTGACGTGCCCCCGGCCCCTGTCCACCGCTGTCCACCATGCGGACAGTGGCGGCTTGTCAGGACCGTACGCGTGTTTTACTGACGGCATGACCACGACGAGCGACCGCATCCCCGCGACCGAGGCGACCATGACGCCCGGTGCTCGTTGTACGTGTCGAATGTGCGCCTTCTAGAGGGCCCCTGCACCACCCCCTGAGCTCGCGCCCCGAAGCGAGACCGCGGCATGTCCGCACGCCCTGAGCGGTGCGTGACGCCCAGCCGCCCCGCGCACATGTTCTCCCCGGTTCCACGCCCCCGCGAGAACCGTGTCGCGTCCCTGAACGAACGCACCCGTGCCCGGGCACACCCGCGCCCGCGCACTCGACAGTGACGGAAACCCACGTGATCACCACAACGGACCTGACCAAGGTCTACCGTTCGCGCGGCCGCGAGGTCACCGCCCTGGACGGCGTCGACCTGCACGTCCGCGAAGGCGAGGTGTACGGCGTCATCGGCCAGTCCGGCGCCGGCAAGTCCTCGCTCATCCGCTGCGTCAACCTGCTGGAACGCCCCACCTCCGGCACCGTGACGGTCGCCGGCGAGGACCTCACCGCCCTGGCGGGCAGGGGCCCGCGCGCCGGACGGGAGCTCCGGCGGGCGCGCAGCAGGATCGGCATGGTCTTCCAGCACTTCAACCTGCTGTCCTCGCGGACCGTCCAGGACAACGTCGAGCTGCCGCTGGAGATCCTCGGCAAGTCCGGGAAGGAACGTTCCCGCAAGGCACTGGAACTGCTCGACCTGGTCGGCCTCGCCGACAAGGCCGGCGCCTACCCCGCCCAGCTCTCCGGCGGCCAGAAGCAGCGCGTCGGCATCGCCCGCGCCCTGGCCGGCGATCCGAAGGTCCTGCTGTCCGACGAGGCCACCAGCGCCCTCGACCCGGAGACCACCCGCTCGATCCTGGCCCTGCTGCGCGACCTGAACCGGCAGCTCGGCCTGACCGTGCTGCTCATCACCCACGAGATGGACGTCGTGAAGTCGGTCTGCGATTCGGCCGCGCTCATGGAGAACGGCCGCATCGTCGAGTCGGGCACGGTCAGCGAGCTCCTCGCGACCCCGGGCTCCGAACTGGCCGCCGCGCTGTTCCCGCTCGGCGGCGAGGCCTCCGGCGACGACCGCACCGTCGTCGACGTCACCTTCCAGGGCGAGAGCGCCACCCAGCCGGTCATCTCGCAGCTGGCCCGCACCTACAACATCGACATATCGATCCTCGGCGCCGCCATCGACACCGTCGGCGGGCTCCAGGTCGGCCGGATGCGCATCGAACTTCCCGGCCGCTACGAGGACAACGTCGTGCCCATCGGCTTCCTGCGCGAGAAGGGCCTGCAGATCGACGTCCTGGGCCACGAGGCCGAACTGGTGAAGGAGAGCGCCAAGTGACCTGGTCCGAGATGCGGCCCCTGCTGGAGCAGGCGTGCTGGGACACCCTCTACATGGTCGGCTGGTCCACCCTCATCGCCGTCGTCGGCGGGCTCCCGCTCGGCATCCTGCTCGTCCTGACCGACCGCGGGGGCCTGCTGCAGAACCTCGCCGCCAACAAGGTCATCGGGCAGGTCGTGAACATCGCCCGCTCCCTGCCGTTCATCATCCTGATGGTCGCGCTCATGACCTTCACCCGCTGGATCACCGGCACGACCATCGGCCGCGAGGCCGCCATCGTGCCGCTCGCCATCGGCGCCATCCCGTTCTTCGCGCGCCTGGTCGAGACGGCCGTCCGCGAGGTGGACCACGGGCTCGTCGAGGCCGTGCAGTCCATGGGCGGCAACACCTGGACCGTCGTCCGCAAGGTCCTGGTGCCCGAGTCCCTGCCGTCGTTGATCTCCAGCACCACCACCACGATCGTCGCCCTCATCGGCTACTCCGCGATGGCGGGCACCGTCGGCGCCGGCGGCCTGGGCGACATCGCCATCCGCTACGGCTACCAGCGCTTCGAGACGCAGCTGATGTGGATCACCGTCGCGATCCTCGCCGTCGTCATCTCGCTCATCCAGTTCGCCGGCGACTACGCGGCCCGCTCCCTGCACCGCCGCGGCGCCCATTCGGGACCCGCCCCGAAACTGCGGCTGCTCAAAGCCGCCTCCTGATCCCCTCGTCCATCCACGACGAGGTCGCACCACTCGCAAGGCCCTAAGGAAAGGCACTTTTCGTGCGTAACACCGCCAAGATCACCACTGCCGCCCTCGCCGCCGGAGCCCTCACCCTCGGGCTCAGCGCCTGCGGCTCGGGTGCCTCGGGCTCCGACGGACCCCTGATCGTCGCCGCCAGCCCCACCCCGCACGCCGAGATCCTGAACTACGTCAAGGACAACCTCGCCAAGAAGGAAGGCCTCGACCTCCAGGTCAAGGAGTTCACCGACTACGTCACGCCGAACACGGCGACGCAGGACGGCTCCGTCGGCGCCAACTACTTCCAGAACAAGCCGTACCTCGACGACTTCAACAAGAAGAACGGCACCGACATCGTGCCCGTCGTCACGGTCCACCTGGAGCCGCTCGGCCTCTACTCCCACAAGGTCAAGAAGGCCGGCGACCTGAAGAGCGGTGCGACCCTCGCCATCCCCAACGACACCGTCAACGAGGCCCGCGCCCTCAAGCTCCTCGCCGCCCACGGGCTCATCACCCTCAAGGAAGGCGTCGGCAGCGAGGCCACCCCCGGCGACATCGCCAAGAACCCCAAGAAGCTCAAGTTCAAGGAGCTGGAGGCGGCCCAGACCCCGCGCTCCCTCGACGACGTGGACGCCGCCGTGGTCAACGGCAACTACGCCATCGAGTCCGACCTCGAGCCCTCGAAGGACGCCCTCGTCCTCGAGTCCCCGGAGAACAACCCGTACGGCAACTTCCTCGCCGTGAAGAAGGGCGAGGAGGACGACCCGCGGGTGAAGAAGCTCGCGAAGCTCCTCACCTCGCCCGAGGTGAAGAAGTTCATCCAGGACAAGTACGCCGGCTCCGTGCTCGCCTCCTTCTGAGCCCGCGTCCGGCACCCGCCACGCACGGCGTCCTCCCTCACCGGGGTGGGGGAGGGCCCGTGGTGCGGATCAGGGCTTTCATGCTGCATGCTGGGCAGTTCAGCAGGCCCTGAAGGTTTTACCGAAGGTTTTGGAGCGGCGCATGACGAGCACCTTTCCCAACGTCTCCATCAGCACGGAGCGGTTGGTACTGCGCCCCCTCGACGAGCCGGACATCCAGTCGTTCACCGACATGATGAACGACGAGCTCGTCACCACGTGGACGACCGTCCCGCGCCCCTACACCGAGGCCCACGCCCGCTCCTGGATCACCGAACAGGCTCCCGCCGAACGCGCCGAGGGCCGTGGCATCGTCTTCGCCGTCGCCGAGTTCCTCACTCAGCGGCTCGTCGGCGTCGTCCACCTCAAGAACACCGACTGGCGGGTCCGCTCCAGCGAGATCTCCTACGTCATCGCCCCCTGGGCCCGCGGCGAGGGCTACGCCTGTGAGGCGGCGCTGGCCACCGCGCAGTGGCTCTTCAACGACCAGAAGTTCGAGCGCCTCGAACTGCGCACCGCGGCCGACAACACCGCCTCCCAGCAGGTGGCCCAGAAGATCGGCTGCATCAGTGAGGGAGTGCTGCGCGGAGCCTGGATAGCGCGGTCCCGGCACGACGACGAGTGGACCGAGGTGCGCACCGACCTCATCGTCTGGAGCCTGCTCCCCGAGGACCTCGACGGCGTCGGCGAGCAGTCGCCGGACGGTTTCACGTCCTTCGGCGACTGGAACTGACCGGACGGACCCCGCCCACCACGGCACCGCCGCCCCCCTCCGCCGTCTTCACCGGGTACTCTCACGGAGCCCGCCCGCGGGCCGCTCACCAAACGACACGCAGACGACCTGCGAGAACCCCTGGAGACTGACGACGATGGCCGACCGGGTCACGGTGATCGGCTGGGACGGTTCGCCGCTGACCGCCGCGGCGCGCGCCGCCCTGAGCGCCGCCACGCTCGTGGCGGGTGCCGCCCACCACCTGGCGCTCCCGGAGGTCCCCGCCGGCGCCGAGCGCATCCGCCTCGGCAGCGTCGCCCTCGCCGCCCGCCGTATCGCCGCCCACCGCGGCACGGCCGTCGTGCTGGCAGACGGCGACCCCGGCTTCTTCGGCGTGGTACGCACCCTGCGCGCCCCCGAATTCGGCCTCGAGGTCGAGGTCGTCCCCGCCGTCTCCTCGGTCGCCGCGGCCTTCGCCCGCGCCGGTATGCCCTGGGACGACGCACAGGTGGTCGTCGCACACCGTCGTACCCTGCGTCGCGCGGTCAATGTGTGCCGCGCGCACACCAAGGTGGCCGTGCTCACCTCACCCGGCGCCGGCCCCGCCGAACTCGGCCTGCTTCTCGAAGGAGTCCACCGCTCCTTCGTCATCTGCGAGGAACTCGGCACCGAACGCGAGCGGGTCACCGTCGTCACCTCCGACAAGGCCGCCGACCACACCTGGCGCGACCCCAACGTCGTCATCGTCCTCGGCGGTCCGGCCCGCCCCGGCGCGGAGTCCGGCGGCTGGATCGCCGGCCGCGACCCGTCCGCCGGGCCACGTGGCTGGACCCTGCCCGCCGAGGCGTACGGCGGTGACCTCGGCGAGGGCGAGAACCAGCTGCTGCGGGACTCCCAACTCGCCCGTCTCGGACCGCGCGTGGGCGACCTCGTGTGGGACATCGGCTGCGGCAGCGGCGCCCTCGCCGTCGAGGCCGCACGCGCCGGCGCGGCCGTCATCGCCGTCGACAGCGACCAGGCGGCCTGCGCCCGCACCGACGCGACCGCCCGCCGTCTCGGCGTCCAGCTCCAGCTCGTGCACGGCACCGCCCCGCACATCCTGGAGAACCTCCCCGAACCCGACGTCGTCCGCGTCGGCGGCGGGGGAGCGGCGGTCGTCTCCGCGGTGGCCGACCGTCGCCCGCAGCGCATCGTCACCCACGCCGCCACCCGTGACGCCGCCGAGCTCATCGGCCGGGACCTGACGGAGCACGGCTACGACGTCGAGTGCGCCCTGCTCCAGTCCGTCGAACTCGACACCCGGGCCTGGACGGAGAAGGAACGGAGCGTCACGTTCCTGCTCAGCGGCGTGCTGCCGCGGCGCGGCGCCTGACCCCGCCGTCGTCCCCGTGATCGGTTTGTCGTACCGCGCGCGGTAGGCTGGCCGATCGCTGCACCGCACCAGGACGCCCGGCGGTTCGTCGGTCAATGTCCGGAAAACCCGCCCGTTTTGGGGTGGGTGTGGTACGGCACAACCGAAGGACACGCAACGTGGCGCAGTCCACAGCGGAACCGTCGCGGATCAAGGTGCCGTGACGGTGGTTCGGCCGCAACAATGCCAGTGAGTGGCTTTGTCGCCTTTTCCGGGCGGGCCGTTCGTGCCGCTGGGGACGCACGCTCGTTCTTCACTGTGGGGCGGTCGGTGCGCCGTTCCGGGCGAGCTGGACTGAGGAGCACTAACCGATGGGCGAGGGGTACGCATGACCGACACCGGCCAGGTCCCGGGCGAGGGGCAGCCGGAGAGCGCAGGCATGGTGGAGCAGCCGGGCGCCGCCGCGCACGGTGCGTACGCCTACCTCTCCGAGGACACCGTCGAGGACGAGGAGCTGCTGCTGCCGGGCTCCCAGGGCGCCTGGGGCAACGAGGTCGCCCCGCCCGCGCCGGAGCCGGTCGTCGAGGCCGTGCACCAGCCGGGCCCGCACGAGCTCTCCGGCCGCGACAGCGGTTCGGTCGACCTCGGCGGCGTACGCCTCCCCGACCCGCCGCCCATCCCGCCCATCACTCCGCGCAGGCCCCTGCACCTCGGCCCGCCGCTGCCCGACAGCTCCGCCAGCCCGGTCCGTTCCCTCGCCGACCGCGGTCCCGCGGACGCGCCGGCGCGCCAGGCCGCGCCCGCGTCGGCCGGCCCCGAGTACCTCGACGCCCCGCGCGCCACGGAGGCGTCCTCGCCCCCGGCGGCCCCCTGGGGCGCGCAGTCGGCCCCGCAGGCCCCGGTGAGCGCCGGGGCGGCCGCTGCGGAAACGGTTGTTCCGGCTCCGCATCCGGTGGGCGAGGCCCAGGCGGTTGCCACGAGCGCGACTACGGAGACGGGCCGGCCGGCACCGACGCACCCCACCGGCCCAGGCCCGGACGGGAGTCAGGCGGTTGCCGCCGAGGCCGCGCAGGCGACGCCCACGCAGAACCCGGAGGTTGCCGCCGAGGCCGCGCAGGTGATGCCCACGCAGAACGCGGCGGTTGCCGCCGAGGCCGCGCAGGTGATGCCCACGCAGAACGCGGCGGTTGCCGCCGAGGCCGCGCAGGCGATGCCCACGCAGAACGCGGCGGTTGCCGCCGAGGCCGCGCAGGCGATGCCCACGCAGAACGCGGCGGTTGCCGCCGAGGCCGCGCAGGTGATGCCCACGCAGAACGCGGAGGTTGCCGCCGAGGCCGCGCAGGTGATGCCCACGCAGAACCCGGAGGTTGCCGCCGAGGCCGCGCAGGTGATGCCCACGCAGAACCCGGAGGTTGCCGGCGAGCCCGGTACGGCGGCTGCCCACCCGGGCAGCGGCCAGGTGGCCGCCCCCGCGCCCGGCGTGGCTGACGCCGCCGGCACGGGCACCGGACCGGAAGCAGATCATCCGGTAGCCGCCGAGGCCGGGCCGCCGGCGTCCGGTCAGGGCGCCGCCGCCGCTGCTGCCCCAGCCGAGGGCGGGACCGTGCCGGCGCCGGTCGTGGACGGCGCCGGCCGGGACGGCGAGCAGGCTCCGGCCGTTGCGGCTCCCGACGCCCCGGGCACGGCCGTCGCCGACGACATCGCCGACGGCGCCGGACAGGGCACGGCAGTCCCTGCCGAGGAGCAGGGCGTGGCGCCCGCCCCTGCCCCCGAGGCTGCGGTCCAGGCCCCCGAGGCGGTCCCCTTCCCGGAGGCTCCCGTCACGCCCCAGCCCACCGCCACCGCGCCCTGTGAGGCCGGCGCCGCAGAGGCGGTTGCCGAGCCCGGCACTGCCGCGCAGACACCCGGCGCGCCGGGGTCCGCCGAGCAGGTTCCGGCGGCGGGTGTTGGGCCCGAGGCCGTTGCGCCGGGTGGGGCCGTGGGCCCTGGGCAGGCAGCCGGTGATGAGCCGGAGGCGTCGGGTGTCGAGTCCGCTGTGCAGGTTCCGGCGGCGGGTGTTGGGCCCGAGGCGGTTGCGCCGGGTGGGGCCGTGGGCCCTGGGCAGGCAGCCGGTGATGAGCCGGAGGCGTCGGGTGTCGAGTCCGCTGCGCAGGTTCCGGCGGGAGGTGTTGGGCCCGAGGCGGTTGCGCCGGGTGGGGCCGTGGACCCCGCGCAGGCCGCCGGTCAGGAGCCGGAGGCCACCGCTGGCGAGTCCGCCGCGCAGCCTGCCGAGCCGATTGCCCCGCAGACCAACCCCCAGGTACCTGAGGCAACTGACGTCACGACAGTCGTCCATGAGGCGAGGCCTCCGCAGACCCCCGCCACCGAAGCACCGGCAGACGCTGCCGGGGCTACGGCCGCCGAGGCGGTGGCCCCTGCCGCGTCCGCCTCCGAGGCACCAGCAGAAGTACCGGCTCAGCCCGCTGAGGCCGCACCCGCTCAGCCCGCCGAGACGGTCGCCCCGGCGCCCTCGGCGAAGACCCCCGCACCTGCTCAGGCACCGCACGCCGAAGCACCGGAACCGACCGCACCCGATCCGGCGGCACAGCCCGCACCTGAACCGACCGGACCCCAGCCGGCCGCACCCACGTCGGAGCCCGCGGGGAACGTCCCCCCGCAGGCCACCGACGAGAGCGCACAGCCCGGCCTCCAGGGCCCGCAGCAGTCCCAGCCGGCCGCCGCTCAGCCGGCCCGACCCGAGGCGGAATCCGTGGTCATCGTCCCCGCCCCCCGCGAGGGCGACACCGAACTCGTACAGAACGCCGACGACCTGGACACCAGGGCCGCCGAACAGGAAGACGTGGCGGACCAGGAACGCCACGAGCCGGAGGGCACGGCCGAAGTGCCGGAAGCACGACAGCCCACCGGCCCCGCCGCACCCGGCTACGACCCCGCCGAGCGCGAGGCCGTGCTGAAGGTCATGCGCGAACGCCGTGACATCCGCAACGGCTTCCGCAGTGACCCGATCCCGCACGAGGTGCTGCTCCGCGTCCTGGAGGCCGCCCACCACGCGCCCTCGGTAGGCCACTCGCAGCCCTGGGACTTCGTCGTCATCCGCTCCGCCGACACCCGGCGCGCGATGCACGAACTGGCCATGCGCCAGCGCGACGCGTACGCCAAGTCCCTCCCCAAGGGCCGGGCCAAGCAGTTCAAGGAACTGAAGATCGAGGCCATCCTCGACACCCCGGTGAACATCGTCGTCACCGCCGACCCGACCCGCGGCGGCCGCCACACCCTCGGCCGCCACACCCAGCCCCAGATGGCTCCGTACTCGGCCGCCCTCGCCGTGGAGAACCTCTGGCTCGCCGCCCGCGCCGAAGGCCTCGGCGTCGGATGGGTCAGCTTCTTCGACGAGCGCGAGATGGTCCGCGCCCTCGGCCTGCCCGAGCACCTCGAGGTCATCGCCTACCTGTGCGTCGGATACGTCGACGAGTTCCCGGACGAGCCCGAACTGCTGCAGGCGGGCTGGTCCAAGCGCCGCCCGCTGTCCTGGGTCGTGCACGAGGAGACGTACGGCCGACGTGCCCTGCCCGGAGAGGAACCACACGACCTGCTCGCCGAAACCGTCGCGCAGATCCGCCCGCTCGACGCCAAGGCGCTCGGCGAGGCGTGGGAGCGTCAGAAGCGCATGACCAAGCCGGCCGGAGCGCTCGGCATGCTGGAGATCATCTCCGCGCAGCTGTCCGGCCTGTCCCGCCAGTGCCCGCCGCCCATCCCGGAGCCCGCGGCCGTCGCGATCTTCGCCGGTGACCACGGCGTGCACGCGCAGGGGGTCACCCCCTGGCCGCAGGAGGTCACCGCCCAGATGGTGGCCAACTTCCTCGGCGGCGGCGCCGTCTGCAACGCCTTCGCCACTCAGGTCGGTGCCGAGGTCTGCATCGTCGACGTGGGTGTGGCCGCCGACCTCCCGGCCACTCCCGGCCTGCTGCCCCGCAAGGTCCGGGCAGGTACCTCCGACATGACCACCGGCCCCGCGATGACCCGCGAGGAAGCCCGACAGGCCATCGAGGTGGGCATCGAGACCGCCCGCGACCTGGTCGCCGCCGGTAACAAGGCCCTGCTCACCGGTGAGATGGGGATCGGGAACACGACCGCTTCGGCCGCCCTGATCTCCGCCTTCACGGGCGCGGATCCGGCCGAGGTCACCGGCAGGGGAACCGGCATCAACGACGAGACCCTCGCCCGCAAGACCGAGGTCGTCCGCCGTGCCCTGGAACTCCACCAGCCGGACCCGGCCGACCCGATCGGCGTGCTCGCCGCGATCGGCGGCTTCGAACACGCGGCCATCGTGGGTCTCCTCCTCGGCGGAGCGTCCCTGCGGACGCCCGTCATCCTGGACGGCGTCAGCGCCGGCGCCGCCGCCCTGGTGGCCCGCGCCATCGCCCCCGAGGTCCTGGCCGCCTGCATCGCAGGCCACCGCAGCGCCGAACCGGGCCATGTGGCCGCCCTCAACAAGCTCGGCCTGCGCCCCCTGGTCGACCTGGACCTGAGGCTGGGCGAGGGCACGGGCGCGTTGCTCGCCCTCCCGCTGGTCCAGAGCACGGCCAGGGCGATGCACGAGGTGGCGACCTTCGATTCGGCCGGAGTGACCGAGAAGTAAGCCCCCCGTGGGTCCCGTTGGTCCCGTAGGTCCCGTAGGTCTGCGGGTCCTGCGGGGCCCGCACTCCGTAACGATGCCCAGCCACCGGACACCTGTGCGCCCGACCCCACCCGCAGCCTAAAATCCGCACGTCAGGGCCCCGAGAACCGCCACAACAGGAGCCACACCGTCATGGCCGAACACCCCGCCTACCCCGTAGGCCTCCGCCTCACCGGCCGCCGCGTGGTCGTCCTCGGCGGCGGTCAGGTCGCCCAGCGCCGCCTCCCCGCCCTCATCGCGGCCGGCGCCGACGTCCATCTCGTCTCTCCCGAGGTGACCCCGTCCGTCGAGGCCATGGCCGACGCCGGCGAGATCACCTGGCACCGGCGCCGCTACGAGGAAGGCGACCTCACCGGCGCCTGGTACGCCCTGATCGCCACCGGGGACACCCAGGCCAACACCCTCGCCTCCGCCGAAGCGGAACGCCACCGCGTCTGGTGCGTCCGCTCCGACGACGCCGACGAGGCGACGGCCTGGACCCCGGCCACCGGCCACAGCGAGGGCGTCACCATCGCCGTGCTCACCACGGACGCGCGCGGCCGCGACCCCCGGCACACCGCCGCCATCCGGGACGCCGTGGTCGAGGGCCTGCGCGACGGCACGCTCGTCGCCCCGCACCACCGCACCCGGACGCCCGGCGTCGCCCTGGTCGGTGGCGGCCCCGGCGACCCGGACCTGATCACCGTGCGCGGGCGCCGTCTGCTCGCGGA
Source organism: Streptomyces djakartensis (assembly GCF_014651075.1). GTDB lineage: Bacteria > Actinomycetota > Actinomycetes > Streptomycetales > Streptomycetaceae > Streptomyces > Streptomyces djakartensis. The sequence goes on from NZ_BMWE01000003.1 coordinate 271,942, forward strand.
GGCGGACGTCGTCATCGCGGACCGCCTCGGCCCGCGCGACCTTCTCGCCGAACTCCCGCCCCACGTGGAGGTGATCGACGCGGCGAAGATCCCCTACGGTCGCTACATGGCCCAGGAGGCCATCAACAACGCGCTCATCGAGCACGCGAAGCAGGGCAAGTCGGTCGTCCGTCTGAAGGGCGGCGACCCGTACGTCTTCGGCCGTGGCATGGAGGAGTTGCAGGCCCTCGCCGAGGTCGGCATCCCCTGCACGGTCGTACCCGGGATCTCCAGCTCGATCTCGGTTCCGAGCGCGGCCGGCATCCCGGTCACCCACCGCGGGGTCGCCCACGAGTTCACCGTGGTCAGCGGCCATGTCGCACCCGACGACGAGCGCTCCCTGGTCGACTGGCCGTCTCTGGCCAGGCTGACCGGCACGCTGGTGATCCTCATGGGCGTCGACAAGATCGGAAAGATCGCCGAGACGCTCGTCGCGCACGGGAAGCCGGCCGACACCCCCGTCGCTCTGGTCCAGGAGGGCACGACGGCCGCCCAGCGCCGCGTCGACGCGACGCTGGCGACCGTCGCCGAGACCGTCCGGGCCGAGGACGTGAAGCCCCCGGCGGTCATCGTCATCGGTGAGGTCGTGAAGGTCGGCCCCACGACTGCGGCGACAAGCGAGTAACCCGGGGTAACCAACCCGTCCCGAGCCGTTGGCACCGCACCCAGGACAAGGCAGTATCACCCTGTGGCCGATCTCATCACCGTCGAGGATCCCGACGACCCGCGCCTGCACGACTACACGGGCCTGACCGACGTGGAACTGCGCCGCAAGCGCGAACCCGCCGAGGGCCTCTTCATCGCCGAGGGCGAGAAGGTCATCAGAAGGGCCAAGGAAGCCGGCTACGAGATGCGGTCCATGCTGCTCTCGGCCAAGTGGGTCGACGTCATGCGCGACGTCATCGACGAACTCCCCGCCCCGGTCTACGCCGTCAGTCCTGAGCTCGCCGAGCGGGTCACCGGCTACCACGTGCACCGCGGCGCGCTCGCCTCCATGCAGCGCAAGCCACTGCCCACGGCGGCCGACCTCCTCCGCACCAACCGCCGCGTCGTGATCATGGAGTCGGTCAACGACCACACCAACATCGGGGCGATCTTCCGCTCGGCCGCGGCCCTCGGCATGGACGCCGTCCTGCTCTCACCGGACTGCGCCGACCCCCTCTACCGCCGCAGCGTGAAGGTCTCCATGGGCGCGGTCTTCTCCGTGCCGTACGCCCGTCTGGACACCTGGCCCAAGGGCCTGGAGTCGGTCCGCGAGGCGGGCTTCACGCTCCTCGCCCTCACCCCCGACGAGAAGGCCCGCCCCCTCGACGAGGCCGCCCCGCACACCATGGACCGGGTGGCCCTCATGCTCGGTGCCGAAGGCGACGGCCTGTCCACCCAGGCCCTGGTCGCAGCCGACGAGTGGGTCCGCATCCCCATGTCCCACGGCGTCGACTCCCTCAACGTGGGCGCGGCCGCCGCGGTGGCCTTCTACGCCGTGGCCACCGGCCGCCCTCAGAGCTAGGGCCGGTACGTGGAGCAGCGCGAGGCCATCGTGGCTGTCCTGCGGCGCGGGGACCGCGTCCTCGCTGTCCGGCGCGGTCCGGCCGTCGCCCGCCCCGGCTACTGGCAGCCGCTCAGCGGCAAGGTCGAACCGGGCGAGACCCAGGAGCAGGCGGTCGTCCGGGAGGTCCGCGAGGAGGTCGGCCTCACCGTGGTGCCGCTGGGGAAGGTCTGGGAGTCGGAGACCGACGACCACCGGTTCCGCCTCCACTGGTGGACCGCCCGCGCGGACACGGGGGAGGTGGTCCCCGACCCGGGGGAGGTTGCCGAGACCCGCTGGGTCACGCCGGAGGAGTTCCTGGCCCTCGACCCGGTGTTCGACGGCGATCGCGAGTTCTTCGAGCGGATCCTGCCGGAGGCGTGAGGTCGGCCCCGGCTCCGGCTCCGGCTGCCGGACGGGCCGGCTCAGCCCCGGCTCGGGTGCCGCGGCTTCGCAGCCGCGTCGTCCAGCGGCTGCGAGCGGTGCACCTGCCGCTCTTGCACACCGTCTCCGTCGCCGAGCCCCCGCGCCGGGCCCTGGCAGCCCTGGATCAGGGCGATGCCCAGCGCCACCACCAAGGTGACCACGACGAACACGAAGAGCCGCTGCCGGAGCAGCCGCGGATTGGCGGGCCGCAGCCGGGTCCCCGTGTTCCTGGACGCCGGACGCCCGGCACCGCTGTGCGGAGCGGGGCGGCTGCCGCTGCCCGAACGCGTCCCGTCGCGCCCGGTGGGCGTCGGCCGCGACCCGGATCGTGACGGCGCGCCACCGCGGGAGCCGCGCCCCGCGGGTTTGCCGCCGCCCTGCGTACCGTTCGCCCGCCGGGCAACGCCGTCCCCCGTGGCAGAGGCCGCCCGCGGCGGGGGAGTGCCACGGCCCCGCTGCGCGCCGGACGGCCCCGCACCCTGCTGTGTCTGCGGACGGCGCGGGCGCTCGGCGTAGGTCTCGGTATGCCGCTCGGTGTCGGCGACGCGCGGCCCGGGCGGCCTGACGCCGGTGAGGTCCTGCGCCTCACGAGCGGCGATCTCCTTCAGCCGGAGGGACAGTTGGAGCGTGCTGGGCCGCTCCTCGGGGTCCTTGGCCAGGCAGGCCCGGACGAGCGGGGCCAACGCGTCGGGCACACCCTGAAGCTGCGGTTCCTCGTGCACGACGCGGTACAGCATCACCTCGGAACTTCCGTGTCCGAAGGGAGAGTCGCCCATCGAGCAGTACGCGAGCGTGGCACCGAGCGAGAACACGTCGGTGGCCGGGGTCACGGCCGCCCCACGCACCTGTTCGGGCGCGAGGAAGCCGGGTGAGCCGACCGCCGTGCCGACATGGGTGAGCGTCGAGGCGCCAGTGGCCCAGGCGATACCGAAGTCGATGATCCGCGGCCCCTTCGGGGACAGCAGGATGTTGGACGGCTTGAGGTCCCGGTGCACGACCCCGGCCTCGTGCACGGCGACCAGGCCCTCCGACAGTGCGGCCCCGACGGCCGCGACGTCGGCCGCGCAGAGCGGTCCCTCGGCGGCGACCTTGTCGTGCAGGGAGGGGCCGGGTACGTACTGCGTGGCGAACCAGGGGCGGTCCGCGTCGAGGTCGGCGGCCACGAGACGTGCCGTACAGCCACCGCGGATCCGCCGGGCAGCCGAGACCTCGCGGGCGAACCGCGAGCGGAACTCCTGATCCTCCGCGAGATCGGGCCGGATGACCTTGAGCGCGACCCGCTGGCCCTTCTTGTCGGAGCCCAGGTAGACCACGCCCATCCCACCCGCGCCGAGCCGTCTGTGAAGCCTGAACGAGCCGACGACGCGCGGGTCCTCGCGCCTCAGGCGCATCATCGCCATGTTCATCCCCGCTGCCCGGTCCTGTGACGAGCCACAGCTTACGTTTCCACAGCCGCCCTTGCGCAGAGGCCGCGCCCTCTCGGGGCGACGGATGTCAGTGTGGGGCCGGAAACTTGAAGGGCGGTCAGGGGACCCGCGGACCGGAGGTGTCACACGGACGGGTATCCCAACCGGCTGACGGGGTAGGGCGATTGGACCCGTCACGGGGGGTCGCGTGAAGACGGCCGTGAAGGCCGGTGACGCGGCGCGCACGCAGGAGTGAGCGAAGTCACGCGATGGGGCCCCGGGGGGGGCGAACAGGGCGGGTGAGCCTTGAGTCCCCTCGGGGAAGACCCTGAGACCGGGGGGCGCGTCTCCAACCAGGGGAGTACGTCGCGGAGGACGGCTCATCCTCGGGGAGGCCCGGCAATCGGTACGAGGGCATGACGCCCCGGGGAGGGCCGGGAGCCTAGATTTGAGGTCAAGCGGCGGGTGCAGCACTCGTCCCCCGAGGTCACACACCCGCCGCTGCCAACGACAACTGAGAACGGTCAGGAGAGGGACCATGGCCCACACGGCACCGCGGACGTTGATCCGCGAGGAGGGACGCAAGGCGTACGCCGCCGCGTTCCGCCCCCGCCGCCAGGGCCGTCGCCACCCCGTGGTGGCGACGCTGATGGCCCTTCCCCTGGCGGTCCTGCTCCTGGTCGTCTTCGACGGGTGGGAGACAGTGGCCACACAGGCGTCGTCCGTGGGCGAGATGCTGGGGCGCTGAGCGGCGACCCCAGGCCCGGAAGAGCGGTCCGGGCGGGGACATCCACCCATGAAACCCCGTGGGGACGGGGGTGCGGCGGACGGCACAGATGCCGGCGCAGCTGGGGAGCTGCGCCGGCATTGCTTTTGCCTCTGGCGGTGGCGCGCGCGGTCGGCTTCGTGGTGGGTCGGGGCCGCGCCGGGGGGTGTCCGTCCTCGGAACGGCGCGACGGAGTCGGATACCGAGTGACTCCCCGTTGACGCGCCAACCGCTGCGGGCGGACACCCCCTGACACGTCCCCTTCCGTACGTACGCGGCTGCGGGTGCGCGGGGGCGGGCCGCCGATCCGCCTAGCTGCGGGCAGTCGTGCCGCTGGGGCGGCACGGGTGGGCGCAGCGGCACCTCGTCGCGCCGAGTTGCGCAACGCCCCGCCCCCCCAGCACCCACGCCGGGTACCTGGAACCGGGCGCCGGCCGTCCTAGCTGCGGGCAGTCGTGCCGCTATGGGCGATGGGGGGAGGGTGGGCCCAGCGGCACCCCGCAACGCCGGGCTGCGGACCTGCCCGGCCTCAGCAGCCACGCCGGGCACCTGAAGCGGACAGTTCCCACAGTCCTGCTTCCACCTGCGCGTACCCTCGCCCCGTGACCGCCACCCTGCTCCTGCAAGACCTCACCGCCCGGGCCAGAGCCACCGCCCACGCCCGCTCCCCGGCCTGCCCCTGCGGAGCGGCCACCCTGGCGGACCGCCCCGACGGCACCGTCGTCCGCCACGCGGACACCGTCGCGAAGGCCCACCCCCCGGACACCGATTCCACCGAACTCACCAGCCGCCTCACCGTCGCCGCGAGTCACCCCGGCATCCTGCTGGCCCCACTCGTCCCGACCCCGGTCGACCTGCACGGTCGCCTCGTGACGTTCTGGCCGTACGGAGCGCCCGTCGACCCGGAGGCCCCTGACGCCGCCCCCTGGGAGGCCGCCGCCGCGCTTCTCGCCCGGCTGCACCGCACCCCGGCCCCGCGCGCACTGCCCGCCATGCGGGGCCCCGCCAAGGCGGCCCGTGCCGTCGCCCGTCTCCGGGAGGCGGGCCCGCACCCGGCCGCCGCCCCCGTCCGCCGGGCCTGGGGCACGCTCCCCGCCTGGGCCCGGGCGGGGGCCCCGATGCCGGACACCACGACGATGTGCCACGGCGACCTGCACCTGGGCCAGCTCGTACGCCACCCCGCCCCCGAAGGGCCCTGGCTGCTGATCGACGTTGACGATCTCGGTGTCGGCGTCCCGGCCTGGGACCTCGCCCGCCCCGCCGCCTGGTACGCGTGCGGACTGCTCCCGCCCGACGATTGGGGCCGCTTCCTCGCCGCCTACCGGGAGGCCGGGGGCCCGGCCGTCCCCGCCGACGGCGACCCCTGGCCCGTCCTGGACGTCCCCGCCCGCGCGCTCACCGTGCAGACCGCGGCCCGGGCCGTGGTGAAGGCGGCAGCGGCCGGCCGGCCCCTGGACGAGGTGGAGCGGTCGGTCGTGGACGCCTGTGACCGAATGGCTGCCGTCCCGCCGCACAGTTGACGCGGGAGTACGCGAAGTAGGCTGCAACCGACCACAGCGGGACGAAGTCTGTCCCGGTGACACACGAAGCGGGACCGAACCGGCGAGGAGTGAACGACCATGCAGTGTCCGAAGTGCCATGCGCCGATGCACACGTACAACCGCAACGGCGTCCAGATCGAGCAGTGCAGCGGCTGCCGGGGGATCTTTCTCGATTACGGCGAGCTGGAGTCGCTGACCCGCCTGGAGGCCCAGTGGTCACAAGGCGCCCCGCCGCCTCCGCCTGCCCCGCAGGCCTACCCGGCCCATCCCGCCCCCGCCTGGGGCGCTCCGCACGGCGGCCACGGTCACCACGGTCACCACCGCCACAAGAGCTTCGGGCACATGCTGTTCTCGTCGTAACGGGACGAGTCGGCCGCGACGAAGCCCCCGGTGGCCGAATCGTTCGGCCACCGGGGGCTCCGGTGTTGTGGACGATACTGGGATTGAACCAGTGACCTCTTCCGTGTCAGGGAAGCGCTCTCCCGCTGAGCTAATCGTCCTCGGGACCATGGCCACCCAATGGAGCGGATCATGGGCACTGCGTGCGCGATACTGGGATTGAACCAGTGACCTCTTCCGTGTCAGGGAAGCGCTCTCCCGCTGAGCTAATCGCGCGGGTTCGGATCTTCGATCAGATCCAGTGGACGATACTGGGATTGAACCAGTGACCTCTTCCGTGTCAGGGAAGCGCTCTCCCGCTGAGCTAATCGTCCTTGGAGGTGGAGACGGGATTTGAACCCGTGTAGACGGCTTTGCAGGCCGTTGCCTCGCCTCTCGGCCACTCCACCAGGAGTGTAGGGGGCCGGGAAGCCCCCTGTTCCTTCGAGCGGACGACGAGGTTCGAACTCGCGACCTCAACCTTGGCAAGGTTGCGCTCTACCAACTGAGCTACGTCCGCCTGTCGTTTCGGTCCGCTCTCGCGGCCCGGCGACGTGTTGAACTCTAGCGGATTCCGGAGCCAGTACAAAAACGCGTTTGTGCAGCGTGCTGCGCCTCCCCTGCTCAGGGACGTCGCGGAGCCCCCTGAGGGGACATGCCCCGGTCATCCCGAGGACACCGCCATAGACTCGACTGCGTGCTCGACCACCCTCCCCTCGCCCGCTTCGGCGACCGTGTCGCAACCGGGCTCCTCGACGTCACCGATGATCCCGAGGCCCTGGAATCCAGTGGCTTCTGGGCCGTCTGCGCCGACTTCGAGGGCCGTCTGACCTGCGCCCGCTTCCGGGAGGTGCGCAGGGCTCCGGTGCCCGCTCCCGTACCCGGCGCATGGCGGGGCCCGGCGGCGCGTGACTGGACGTCCTCGCTCGACCGCGCCGCGTACACGGCGGCGGTACGGCGGATCCGCGAGCACATCGCGGCCGGCGAGGTCTATCAGGCGAACCTGTGCCGGGTCCTGTCCGCGCCCGTCCCGCCCGGAGCCGACGTGGACGCCCTCACCGCGCTGCTGGCCCGCGGCAACCCGGCCCCCTACGCGGGAACGATCCGCCTGCCCGCGCACGGTGTGGAGATCGCCACGGCGTCCCCCGAACTGTTCCTGCGGCGCGCCGGGCGGGTCGTCGAGTCCGGGCCGATCAAGGGCACCGGCCGCACCGAGGCGGACCTGCTGGAGAAGGACTACGCCGAGAACGTGATGATCGTGGACCTGGTCCGCAACGACATCGGACGGGTCTGCGCGACCGGCAGTGTGACGGTGCCCGATTTGTGTGCCGTCGAGAAGCATCCAGGGCTGGTGCATCTCGTCTCGACGGTCCGCGGCGAGCTGGCGGACGGGGCCGGCTGGGCCGAGCTGCTCGGCGCCGCCTTCCCGCCCGGCTCCGTCACCGGCGCGCCCAAGTCGAGTGCCCTGCGGATCATCGACACCCTGGAGACCGCGCCCAGGGGACCCTACTGCGGGGGGATCGGCTGGGTCGACGCGGACCGGCGGGCCGGTGAGCTGGCCGTCGGCATCCGGACCTTCTGGATAGACCGCGCCGACGGCCTGCTGCGCTTCGGCACCGGCGCCGGCATCACCTGGGGCTCGGACCCCGAGGGGGAGTGGCGGGAGACCGAACTGAAGGCGGCCCGGCTGCTCGCGATAGCGTCGGGAGGGTACGAGGCGAGTGGAGAGGACCTGACGTGAAGATCTGGCTCGACGGCGGGCTGCAGGACATCGAGTCCGCCCGCGTCTCCGTCTTCGACCACGGACTGACCGTGGGCGACGGTGTGTTCGAGACGCTGAAGGCCGTGCACGGCCACGCCTTCGCACTCACCCGGCACCTCGACCGGCTCACCAGGTCGGCGCGCGGCCTGGGCCTGCCGGACCCGGACCAGGACGAGGTGCGCCGCGCCTGCGCCGCCGTCCTCGAAGCCAACCCCGTGCCGCTCGGCCGCCTCCGCATCACCTACACCGGCGGCCACGGCCCGCTCGGCTCCGACCGGGGCGAACACGGCCCCACGCTGGTCGTCGCCGTCGGCGAGACCACCCGCCGCCCCGACTCCACCGCCGTGATCACGGTCCCCTGGACCCGCAACGAGCGCGGCGCGCTCACCGGCCTGAAGACCACCTCGTACGCCGAGAACGTCGTCGCCCTCGCCCGGGCCCGTGAACGGGGCGCCTCCGAGGCCCTCTTCGCGAACACCGTCGGACAGCTCTGCGAGGGCACCGGGTCCAACGTCTTTGTCGTCCTCGACGGCGAGATCCACACGCCGCCGCTGGCCTCGGGCTGCCTGGCGGGCATCACGCGCGAGCTGGCGATCGAGTGGACCGGCGCCACGGAGACCGACCTGCCGCTGGACGTACTGGAGCGGGCCGACGAGGTGTTCCTCACCTCGACGCTGCGGGACGTCCAGGCCGTGCACCGGGTCGACGGCCGTGAGCTGCCGGGCGCGCCGGGCCCGGCGACGGCCAAGGCCATGCGGATCTTCGAGGAGCGGTCCGGGAACGACCTCGACCCCTGACCGTCGTCGGGATATTCGGCTGAACAGGGGCGCGGCTCGCGGGTAGAACAGCCCTGATGACCACGACCCTGCGGCCGACCGAGCCGCTGCAGCAGAACGCCGACGGGACGCGCTCGCGCCGCTACCAGGTGTGCGTGAACAGCCGACCCGTAGGGGCGATACACCTCGGCACACATCCCGTGTTCGGCGGTGCCGTGGCCCGGATCATGAGCCTGCGCATCGAGGAACCGGACCGCGGGCGCGGCCGGGGCACGGTGGCCGCGCTCGCGGCGGAGGAGGTGGCGCGGGGCTGGGGGTGCCGCCGTATCGAGGTGGCGGTGCCGGCCGGTTCCGAGCCGGCGTTCCGGCTCGCCACGGCGCTCGGTTATGTCGTGCGCAACCGCGCCATGGCCAAGCCGCTCGGCGACACCCCGCCGGACCTGCCGGAGGGCAGCCGTGGCCGGCCCATGACCGAGGCGGAGTTCGGCCCCTGGCTGGAGAAGGGCAAGGAGGGCTACGCGCGGAGCTGGATCGAGCGGGGTGTTCCGGAGGCCGAGGCCCGGGCCAAGTCGGAGCGCGACCACGCCACTGTGCTGCCCGAGGGTCTCGCCACCCCCGGGCATCTCATCAGCGTCGTGGAACACCGGAGCACACCGGTGGGCACGCTGTGGCTCGCGCTGCGCGAGGACAACGCCTACGTTTTCGACGTCGAGACCCACGCCGCCCACCGGGGCAGGGGACACGGACGCACCCTCATGCTGCTGGCGGAGGCCCAGGCGATCGTCGAGGGCAGACGGGTCATCGGCCTCAACGTCTTCGCGGGCAACGAACCGGCGGAACGCCTCTACGCGTCCCTCGGCTACGAGACGGAGCAGTACGCCATGTACAAGCCGCTGCTGTAGCTCCAGGGCCGGCGGGTGTCAGCCCTGCCGCTCCTGCTCCGCCAGCAGCCGGTCCGCGATCTCCTCGATCCGCTCGCGCAGACCCTCCTGGCTCTTGCCCCCGTCGAGCCGCTCACCCCCGATGACGTAGGTCGGGGTGCCCGTGACGCCGATCGCCTTGCCCTCGGCCTGGTCGGCGTCCACGAACAGGATGTGCCGGCCGTCGATCAGCGCCGTGTCGAACTCCTCGGCGTCCAGATCCAGTTCGCGGGCCAGCTCGACCAGGAAGGGTTCGCCCTTACGGCCCAGCTCCTCGACCCGCCCGAGCAGTGCCTCGACATAGGGCCACCCCCGGCCTTGTTCCCACGCTTCCTCCGCGGCCTGGGCGGCGGCGAAGGCGTGCTTGTTCTTCTCCAGGGGGAAGTGCCGCAGCCGCAGCTCCAGACGGTCGCCGTAGCGGGCGCGCAGGGCGTGGAGGTCGTCCAGCGCGGTGCGGCAGTCCGGGCACTGGAGATCGCACCAGACCTCGAGTACGGGGGCGGCGGGGCGGGCGGGGGCTGAGTCGCTCATGCCGACAGTCTTCCAGCCCTCGCGGCACCCGCCCCAACCGGACCTCACGAGGCAGGGGCGAGCGGCACCCGCGGAGGAGACGACCCGGAGTTGTCCCTGATGTCCCGGCCGGGGCGTGGCCCGCCGGGGGCGGCGGGTGCAGGATGGAAGGGACGAAGCCCCTGCTCGACCGCGCCACGCTGGAGGACCGGATGATCGCCGAGACAGTCTGCTCCGCCGTGTCCGCGGCAGGCCTGGGCATCGCCGCCGTCACGGCGTACCGCAAGCGTTTCCTCGCGGCGGTCCGCATCGCCGCGTACTCGCTCGTGCCGATCGGTCTGGTGATGACCGGAGTCGTCGAGTGGCTGGCCGACACCGCGTTCAGCCCCACGGCGTGGGCCGGATTCGGGGTGCTCGGCCTCGCGTGGGTGCTGTTCATGACCACCCGTGTCGTGGAGCGCCGCCGCGGCGGCACCCGCGCGGAACGCAGAGCGGCCGCCCGCGCCGCGGCCCAGCCGGACGCGGTGGACCCGGCGGCCTCGGCACCCTCCCTGCGGCAGGGCTCCCGCCCGGCTTCTCGGCCCGCGGCGGCCCCCAAGGGGGACGACGACTTCAGCGACATCGAGGCCATCCTCAAGAAGCACGGCATCTGACGGGACCCACGGCGGCCGAATCGTCACAGTGCGTCCGAGGGCGCGCGGAAGTGATCACAACCTGGACCGGACCTCGCCGAATCGGCGCACTCCCGCTCCGAACCGGGGCACTGATCGCGTTCGGCCGCCCGGCTGCGTCATCATCGCCGCGAGATGCTGGACACGACACAGAGCGACCCCGCGCCGCCACAGGAAGAGGCACGTGGCTGCCTCTTCGCCCTTTCCCAGCCACCGCTGATGATCTTCCTTGCGGTGATCGGGAGTCTGCTGCTCATGGCCTCGTTGCACGACCTGCTGCTGCTGTGAGCCGTACCCGCGTTGCCCGGCGCCACCCGCCGGGACCGCGTCGGCATCATGTCCCTGTGCGCGGTCGGGCCGGCCCCGCGCGGCGGACCGGGCGTCAGCCGGCGGCTTCCTTGCGGCGTGCCCGGTACGCGGCCACATGCAGGCGGTTCCCGCAGGTACGGCTGTCGCAGTACCGCCGCGAGCGGTTGCGGGACAGATCGACGAAGGCACGCCGGCAGTCGGGCGCCTCGCACCGCCGCAGCCGCTCCTGCTCCCCGGCGACGACGAAGAACGCCAGCGCCATCCCGCAGTCGGCCGCCAGGTGGTCGGCGACGGACGCGCCGGGCGCGAAATAGTGCACATGCCAGTCGTAGCCGTCGTGGTCCGTGAGCCGGGGAGTGGTGCCGGCGGCCGCTACCAGCTCGTTGATCAGGCCGGCGGCGGTCCGGGCGTCGGGGGCGGCGAAGACGGAGGCGAAACGCCCGCGGATCTTCCGCACCGCGGAGAGATCGAACTCCGAGAGCGTGCCGACGTCGCTGATCTCGTGGTTTCGTACGAAGTCCCCGAGGGCCGCCACGTCAGGCAGACCGTCGGAGGCCGGTTCGTCCTCCGGTGCGGTGTTCACCAGATCGACCACGGTGTCGAGGGCGCACCGGGTGTCGTGGGTGATCAGCACGATTCGCTCCCTGGCCTGAGGGTCGGGCAGGCGCCCGCCGATGCTGGCCGATGGTAACGGCTCCACCAGCGCCGGACCGTCCCCATGCCCGCACATGGCTTCGATTACAACGCCGCCGGGCCGGACATGGTTCCCGCCCGGCCGGCCCCGCGAGGCCGCGTGCGCACGCGAACCGGCGCCGCCCCGCGAGATGCGCGGTGCCGGCGCCGGTGTATCCCGTATGCGGTTGTCCGGGCCCGAGCCGTCTCCCCGAGTCGACGGCGCCGGGCGGCTTGGTGAGGGGCCTCGCCCTAGCTCTCCGCCAGGATGTGCGAGAGCTCCTGGTCGAGATCGAAATGCCGGTGCTCCGTGCCGGGCGGCACGGCGGCGTCTGTGCGCTTCAGGAAGGACTCCAGGGCCCGCGCCGGGGCCTCGAGCAGGGCCTCGCCCTCCGGAGAGCTCAGGGCGATGCACACGACGCCCTGACCGTGGCTGCGCGACGGCCAGACGCGGACGTCGCCGGTGCCCGTAGGGCGATGAAGTCCCTCGGCGAGGAGGTCGCGGGCGAACACCCACTCGACGGTCTCCTCGGCTCCGGTGTGGAAGGTGGCGTGCACGGCGTAGGGGTCGGCCGTGTCGTACCGCAGGCCTGCGGGGACAGGCAGGGAGGACTCGCTCGACACAACGAGGCGCAGGTGCAGCTCGCAGCTGACCGTGGTGTTCATAAGCGCCAGGGCCTTTCGCTCAGTGTGCGCTCGGGGATTCGCACGTCGGCGAAATCGACATGCCACCTACGGTGCCGTTGTAAACCCCTCTGAGTGTTTTGCGTGCCTTTACGTAACTCTTCTGGCCGAGAGATCGTTCGCGTCGTGCGTCCATTCCGGTGACTGGTTTCGCTCGGGTAGTGTTTGCCCGTATGAATACGGGGAGTAACGAGCCGGGCGAGGTGGCCGTGGCGTCCGACGAGACGGGGACCGACGAGACGCGGAGCGAACAGGACCGGGGGCTCGGTTCGCGTGCGCCGGAATTCATCAAGGCGCGTCGCGCACTGCATGTGAGCTGGCAGGTCGGCGTCTTCGTCATCGGGCTCGCGGTGGTCGTGACGGGCATCATCATGCTGCCGCTGCCCGGCCCGGGCTGGGTCGTGATCTTCGGCGGTATGGCGATCTGGGCCACCGAGTTCGTGTGGGCCCAGCTGGTGCTCCGCTGGACCAAGCGCAAGGTCACGGAGGCGGCCCACCGCGCCCTCGACCCCAGGGTGCGGCGCCGGAACATCATCCTGACCTCGATCGGGCTGGTCATCGTGGCCGTACTGGTCGGTATCTACGTGTGGAAGTTCGGCATCGTCATGCCGTGGAAGATCGAGAACCAGTGAGCCCCGGTGAGGGTGCCGGTGCCGGCCCTGTGGTCACAGGCACCCTCTGACATGGGGTAATGTTCTTCCTGCGCCCGGGCGATTAGCTCAGTGGGAGAGCGCTTCGTTCACACCGAAGAGGTCACTGGTTCGAACCCAGTATCGCCCACCCGGATCGTCGGCCCGTCTGCACACTGCGTGCAGGCGGGCCGACGTCGTCGTCCACGGAGCCTCGAACCTCGCGCAGGCCCTCGCCGGCCGCCGGAAACCGGACATCGTCCGCACCGCCCGGCTCTCCATCCCGGCGTCGTTTTTCGGTCGCGGCCGGAATGTCCGTGATCTGCCGCGTCTCGTTCCTCCCTCGAGCCGCACCCCTCTCACCAGTGACATCGCCGTGTCGGTGCCGTGCGGGGCGGGTGCTGCCCCCTCCCTGCCTCGCAGCCCGTCCCCGAGAAATTCTTGTCCGAATCATTGACGCACCCTCAGCCCCTCCGTACCTTGTGCCAGCAAGCGCTTACTTGAAACGATTCATGCGAGCGGGACGACGTGCGGGGAGGCCCAACTGTGGTGAACGCCAGGAATGTTGAGAGACGTACGATCCTGAAGGCGGCCGGTGCCACGGCGGCCACGCTGGGGCTGGCCGCGACCACGGGCTGCGGTGGGGACGGAGGGGCCTCCACGGACGGAACGGTGACGATCCGTTACGCGTGGTGGGGGGCCGAGGACCGCGCCCAGCGCATCAACAAGACCATCGCCCTCTTCGAGAAGAAGTACCCGAAGATCAAGGTGAAAACGGACTTCCAGCCTTATCTCGACTTCTGGAAGAAGTTCAACACCCAGGCTTCCGGCGGGAATCCGCCGGACGTCTTCCAGAATGCCATCGGCTTCCTGCGCAAATACGACGCGAAGAACGTGCTGCTCGATCTCGGCGAGCAGGTCGAGGCCGGCAACCTCCGGATGGACGGATTCCGCGCGGGCCTCGAGAAGTTCGGCGAGATCGACGGCAAGCTCCTCGGTGTTCCGGTCGGTTCGAACTCCATGTCCCTGGTCATCGACAAGCCCGTCTACACGCGGGCCGGAGTGAAGCCGGAGCAGGGCTGGACCTGGGACGAATTCGACGCCGCGATGAAGAAGATCCGGGACAGGACGGGCCGCGCCGGCGACAGCGGCATGTACGGGGTCATGTACCTCTACGACCTGTACCTGCGTCAGAACGGCAAGGCCTTCTTCACCGAGGACGGACTCGGCTTCACCGAGGCGGACCTGACGGACTGGTGGACCAAGGCCGAGAAGGGCGTGAAGGACGGCGTCTACGCCGACCCCAAGAAGGTCGCCCAGATCAAGCCCAAGTCGGCGGTCGCCGCCGAGCTCGCCGGTGGTGAGTTCACCTGGGACAACTTCACCGTGCGCTACACGGCCGAGGGCAAGAGCGAGTACGGCCTCGCGCCCATCCCGACCACGGACGGCAAGAAGACCGGCCAGTACCTCGGCTCGCTGATGCTGAGCGCCTCCAAGCGCACCCAGCACCCCAAGGAGGTCGCCCAGTTCATCGACTTCATGGTGCACGACCCCGAGGTCGCCAAGATCATGGGCTACGACCGAGGAGTGCCCGCGACCCAGGCCCAGTACGACGCGTACAAGCCGACCGACGAGGTGAACAAGGCGATCGCCGCCTACGAGGAGTCTCTCGTCCAGGCCGGTGTTCTGGAGCCCATCACGCCGCACCCGAACGGCGCGGACATCTGTGAGTCCGCGTTCCTGCGCATCGCCGAGGAGCTGGCCCTGGGCAAGCGCTCGGTGGACGAGGCCGTCAAGCAGTTCTTCACCGAGTCGAAGACGGCTCTCGGCACCTGATGGGAACCACCGTGACACACGCCCCTGCGATGGAGGGCCTGACGAAGGACTCCGAGCCGCGGCACGGTCCGGTGAAGTCCGCGCGCCCCGCCGCCCTCAAGCGGCGGCGGCGCCGGGAGAACCTGGCCGGCTACCTCTTCATGTCCCCGTGGATCGCCGGGTTCCTGCTGCTCACCGCGGGCCCGATGGTCGCCTCGCTGTACTTCGCGTTCACCGACTACAACCTGTTCGACGCGCCCAGGTGGATCGGCCTCGACAACTTCTCCGAGATGTTCGGCGACCCGCGCTGGCGCCACTCGGTGCAGGTCACGCTCTGGTACGTCGTCGTCGGTACACCGCTGAAGCTGCTCGCGGCCCTCGGCGTCGCGCTGCTGCTCGCCCAGAGCCGGCGCGGCCAGGCCTTCTACCGGGCCGCGTTCTACGCGCCGTCGCTGATCGGTGCGAGCGTGTCCGTCGCGATCGTCTGGAAGGCGATCTTCTCGGACGACGCGATCGTCGACCGTACGCAGAAGATCCTCGGCGTGGACGCCGGCGGCTGGACCGGCGACCCGGACATGATCATCTACAGCCTGGTGGCGCTCACCGTCTGGCAGTTCGGCGCCCCCATGGTCATCTTCCTGGCCGGCCTCAAGCAGGTCCCGCGCGAGCTGTACGAGGCAGCCGAGGTCGACGGGGCGGGCAAGCTGCGTCGGTTCTGGAACATCACGCTGCCGATGATCTCCCCGGTGCTCTTCTTCAACGTCCTGCTGGAGACGATCCACTCCTTCCAGATCTTCAGCTCCGCGTACATCGTCGGCGGCGGCGCCGGCGGCAACGCCTGCGGCCCCGCGGACGGCTCCATGGTGTACACCTGCTACCTCTACGTCCAGGGCTTCGAGAACAGCCGGATGGGACTGGCCTCCGCGATGGCCTGGATGCTGCTCGTCGCGGTCGCCCTGGTGACGGCGGTGCTGTTCTGGTCCCAGAAGCGCTGGGTGCACTACGAGGAGGGCGCCCGATGAGCGCGCACGCCACCGACGTCACCCCGCGCGCGGGCGGACTGCGGCACAAGCTGCCCGGCTCCCTGGCCTGGCACCTGGGATCCCTGCTGATCCTCGCGGTGATCCTCTACCCGGTCGTCTGGGTCATCGGCGGGTCCTTCAAGAAGAGCGAGGACATCGTCGGCAGCCTGGACCTCTTCCCGGGCGACCCGATCACCTCCAACTACACGCGGCTCGGCGAGGGCATCGCGGACATCTCCATCTCCACGTTCTTCCTCAACTCGCTCACGCTGTCCGTGGGTTCCGTGGCCGGCATCCTGCTGTCCTGCTCGCTGACGGCGTACGCCTTCGCGCGGATCAGGTTCGCGGGCCGGAACCTGCTGTTCACCCTGATGATCGGCACCCTCCTGCTGCCGTACCACGTGCTGCTGATCCCGCAGTACGTGCTGTTCCGCAACATGGAGATGATCAACACCTACACCCCGCTGCTGCTGGGGAAGTACCTGGCCACGGAGGCGTTCTTCGTCTTCCTGATGATGCAGTTCATGCGCAATCTGCCCAAGGAGCTCGACGAGGCGGCCCGGCTCGACGGCTGCGGGCACCTGCGCATCTACTGGTCGATCGTGCTGCCGCTGTGCCGCCCGGCCCTCATCACCAGCGCCATCTTCACGTTCATCAACGCCTGGAACGACTTCATGGGACCGCTGATCTACCTCAACGAGCCGGACAAGTACACGGTCTCGCTCGGCCTGAAGATGTTCGTGGACCAGGAGGCCGTGGCCGACTACGGCGGCATGATCGCCATGTCGCTGGTCGCGCTGCTGCCGGTCCTCGCCTTCTTCCTGGCCTTCCAGCGGTACCTGATCGACGGCATGGCCACGTCGGGCCTGAAGGGCTGAGGTGAGCATGGCCGGGACTCGGGTGAAGGCACGTGGTGAGTCGATGCTCGCCGAGAGGTTCTCCGTGTTCGCCGAGTGCCTGCTGACCGGCGTGTGGATCGCGGTGGCCTCGCTGGGGGGCGTCACGTACCCGGCGGCCTTCGCCGCCGGGGCGCGGCACCTGCGGCGCCGTACCGCGCACGAGGACGGCGGCTGGCGGGAGTTCGCCGCGGACTTCTGTACCGCCCTGCGCGGCGGGTGGCTCGCCGGGGTGGCCGGGTGGGCGGCGGTGGCCGCGGTCTGGGTGGACGTCCAGGCGGCCCGGGCGGGGATTCCGGGCGGGCCGCTCGTCGGGGCCGCCGGAGTCGGCGCGCTCATCGGGCTCGTCGTGGCCGGGCTGCGCGCGGCGGCGGTCTGGGAGCCGGACGCCCGCTGGCGGACGCTGCTCGCCCAGGCCTGGCGCCGGACGATCCTCGACCCGGCCGGTTCCTTCCTCGTCGTCGCGGGTCTGGCCGTGGTGGCCCTGTCCGCCTGGTTCGCCGCGCCGTTGGCGGCCCCCGTCCTCGGGGCCGTGGCGGCGGCGGCCGTGGCCGTGGAGGAGCGGTACCGGCACCGCTGACCTGTGGTGCCCGCATTCCGGGTCGGCGCCCCGGCGCCGCACCTTGTTCTGTCATGCCCCTGACCAGCCCACCAGGAAAGGCAGCATCCCCATGTCTCCCATCCCCCGCAGGTCCCTCCTGAAGGCGGCCGCCGTCGCCGGAGCCGCTGCCCAGTTCAGCTGGGCGCTGGGAGCGCAGGACGCGCAGGCCGCCCCCCAAGCGGGGACCGCCGACCCCGATCCGGTGACCCTGGACTGGCTGGAGGACGGCGGCCTCGGTGCGGCCCCCGGCTCCACCGTCGGCGTGCCCTGGCCGAAGGGCGCCTACCGGAAGGACCAGACCTTCGCGCTGACGGACGCGACCGGCCAGGCGGTACCCGTGCAGTCGTGGCCGATCGCCTACTGGCCCGACGGCTCCCTCAAGTGGACCGCGCACGCGGTCGGTTCGGGTACCGGCAAACTCACCCTCGCGGCCGGGAAGCCCGCAGCGCCCGAGAAGAAGGTCACCGTCGACAGGAGCGGCGGCACCATCGGCGTCTCGACCGGCGTCATCACCGTGAGGATCGGCAAGTCCGGCTCCACGATCGTCAAGTCGGTCTCCCGGGGCTCGACGGAGATCGCCAGGAACGGCCGGCTGGTGCTGATCCGCCAGCCCGAGATCGAGGACGAGGACCAGGGCGCGGTCAGGACCGAGCGCTTCGACGGCGCCGTCTCCAAGGTGGAGGTCGAGCAGGAGGGCCCGGTCCGCGCGGTCGTCAGGATCGACGGCAAGCACCGCAAGGGCGGCCGCAGACTGCTGCCCTTCTCGATCCGGCTCTACTTCTACGCGGGCGCCGAGTCGTTCCGCATGGTCCACACCCTCACCTTCGACGGCACCCAGGAGCCCGGAAAGGCGAGCGGCGACTTCATCCGCGGGCTCGGCGTGCGCTTCCAGGTGCCGATGCGCGACGCCGCCTACGACCGGCACATCCGCATCGGCGGCGACGGCACCGGCCTGCTCCGCGAGGCCGTCAAGGGCATCACCGGCCTGCGCCGCGACCCGGGAGCGGCCGTGCGCACGGCCCAGTTCGAGGGCAGGAAGCTGTCCGACCCGGCGACCTGGGACCAGCGGGTCACCACCCGCCTGCGGTACATCCCCGAGTGGGGCGACTACACCCTCTCCCAGCTGTCCGCCGACGGCTTCACGGTCCGCAAGCGCACCAAGAAGGGCCACGGCTGGATCGGCGCGGGCGGCGGCCGGAGGGCCAGCGGCTTCGGGTACGTCGGCGGCGCGAGCGGCGGATTCGCCTTCGGCCTCAGGGACTTCTGGGAGAAGTTCCCCGCCCAGCTCGACATCCGCGACGCCCAGACCGACACCGCCGAGATCACGCTCTGGCTCTGGTCGCCCGAGGCGCAGCCCATGGACCTGCGCTTCTACCACGACGGCATGGGCCAGGACACCTATCCCGAGCAGCTCGAAGGCCTCAACATCACCTACGAGGACTACGAGCCCGGCTTCGGCACCCCCTACGGCATCGCCCGCACCAGCGAACTCCTCTTCTGGGCCCACGACTCCACACCGAGCGCCGAGCGGATGGCCGGGCAGGTCGAAGCCGTACGCACCCCACCGCAGCTCGCCGCCCCGCCCGAGCAGCTCATCACGGCGGGCGTCTTCGGCAAGCTGTTCTCCGAGCCCGACCGCTCCACCGCCGCCAAGGCGAAGATCGAGGACCACCTCGACTTCCTCTTCACGTACTACAAGGACCAGGTGGAGCAGCGCCGTTGGTACGGCTTCTGGGACTACGGCGACATCATGCACAGCTACGACCCCAGCCGTCACCAGTGGTGCTACGACGTCGGCGGCTACGCCTGGGACAACTCCGAACTCTCGCCCGACCTGTGGCTCTGGTTCGCGTACATGCGCTCCGGCCGCGCCGACATCTTCCGGTTCGCCGAGGCCATGACCCGGCACACCGGCGAGGTCGACGTCTACCACCTCGGCAAGTGGGCGGGCCTCGGCACCCGGCACGGCGTCCAGCACTTCGCGGACAGCGCCAAGCAGCAGCGCATCGCCAACACCACGTACCGCCGGTACTACTACTTCCTCACGGCGGACGAACGGGTCGGCGACCTCATGCACGCCAACGTCGACTCCGACGAGACGTTCCTCGTCCTCGACCCCATCCGCAAGATCCGCACCGAGCCCTACACCCCCGACCGCAACGCCCTCTCCATCGGCTTCGGCACCGACTGGAGCGGCCTGGTCTCCGCCTGGCTCACCGAGTGGGAGCGGCGCGGCCCCAAGTGGGAGAAGGCCAGGGCCCGGGTCCTGTCGACCATGGAGACCATCGCCGCCCAGCCCAACGGCTTCGTCCAGGGCAACGGGCTGTACGACCTGGACACCGGGAGGTTCGCCGTCGCGGACAAGCCCGTGGTCGGGGTCTCACACCTGTCGGCGATGTTCGGCCTGGTGGAGATGTGCGCGGAACTCATCGACCAGATCGACATGCCGGAGTTCAAGGAGGCCTGGCTCGACTACTGCCGCTACTACAACGCCACCAAGGCCGAGCAGAAGGCCCGCTACGGCTCCGACTTCGGCAGCCTGCTGCTCTTCCAGGGCCACTCCCGGCAGGACGCCTACGCTGCCGCCCTGACGGGCGACGAGAAACTGGCCGCCCGGGCATGGCGGCAGTTCTACAACAGCGCCGACACCTGGGACTACAAGGAGAGCACCGACTGGTCGACCAAGAGGATCGAGGGCCCGGCCGGTCTGGTGGCGGGCAGCGAGGCGGCCTGGGTCTCCACCAACGCCACGGCGCTGTACGGGCTGGCCGCCATCCAGAACCTGGCGCTGGTCGGAGACAAGATGCCCTAGCCGAGAGCTAGTTCATCCTCCCCAGTACCTCCCGCACCCGCCGGACGTCCCTCAGCCGCTGCTCGTACGTGGCTCCGAGCGCGAGCAGCAGGAGTCCCGCGAGGGCGGGAGGTGCCCAGCGGGGGAGTGCCCCGGTCACCTGCACGACGTACGGCGCGAGTTCGTGCAGCGTGACCAGGGCCAGTACCGTGCCGCCGAGCACCAGCGGCGCCTGGAGGCGGTGCCGGGCTCCCAGCAGGGTCACCAGCAGCGCGGCCGCGCCCAGCAGCAGCGGCCGGGTCCAGCCCGGGTCGCCCCAGGCCGCGACGAGACTCGGCACGAGGGTGGCCGCGAGCCCGGGACCGTGGGCCGCCCAGGAGGAGGCCTGCGGATCGCGCCGCAGCCGCAGGGCGCCGACCACCAGAGCCGGAACGGTCACCGGGAGCGTGTACGCCTCGGGTGTGGCGACCTCCCAGGCGGCCAGGCGCACCCAGGCGGCCAGCACGAACAGGGCCGTGGCCGCGTAACCGGCCCGGCGACGCCCCGGACGCAGCGCCGTGCCCGCGGCGATCACTCCGCACAGGGCGAGCACCAGGGCGAGCAGCGGTGGTTCCGTGACGGCGAGGCCCACGGCGAGCACGCCGGTGGCGGCTCCCGCGACCTCGACCGGCACGGTCGCCCGGGACCCGTCGAGGCGTGCCGCGAGCAGGGCGGCGGCCACGGGGACGGCAAGGACCAGCAGGGCGACGCGGGCCGGTGCCCAGTCCGCGGCGGCACCCGTCGCCGAGGCCAGGGCGGCGGCGTACCCGAGGGCGGCCGGAGCCGTCACGGGTGCCATGGCCGGCTGCCACGAGGCCGCCGCGAACAGTGCCGTCAGCACCGACAGCACCACGAGGGTGGCGCTCTGGGAGGCGAGGGACACCAGGGTGAGACATGCGGAGATGACCAGGGCGAGGACGAGGGCGGCGGTCCGTGCGGCGGGCACCGCCGTCCGGCACAGGTACAGGGCAGCCGCTGTCAGCACCACCTGAACCAGCAGGCCCGCGACGTACGGGATGTCGAGGACCGCCGGGAGGATCAGCGCCGTGGCCGCCCCCAGACCGAGCGCGCCGGTCCGCGCCCGGGCACGCCACCCCTGCGCACGGACCGCCAGGGCGAGAACCACCGCGACGGCCACCAGGACAAGCGGTGCTCCCGACGCGCCGGGCGGCCAGGGGGCTTCGACGGTGACCGCCGCCCGCGCGTCCGCCGGCGCACCGCTCCACACCCG
Organism: Streptomyces djakartensis; assembly: GCF_014651075.1. GTDB lineage: Bacteria > Actinomycetota > Actinomycetes > Streptomycetales > Streptomycetaceae > Streptomyces > Streptomyces djakartensis. The sequence goes on from NZ_BMWE01000003.1 coordinate 293,351, forward strand.
GCCCAGCCAGCCGGCCGGTCCCAGCGTCACCACGGCGACGACGGGCAGCGTCCACAGCACGGCCAGTGCCTGCACGACACCGGAGGCCCAGGCGAAGCCCACCCGCACCCGGTCCGGCAGCCACCCGGCCCGCAGCGCCGCCAGCAGCGCGATCCCGCAGGCCAGACAGGCCGGAACCGTCCACATCCCCGGCGTCCAGGAGCGGACCACGCCGCCGAGCGCGCCGACCGTGAGCAGCCCCGAGGCCACCGCGAGGCCCAGAGGGTGCTTCCCGCCCGGGCTCTGCCAGGCGGCGCCCAGCGCGATCGCCGCGGCGAACAGCAGGAGGACCCCGGCACGAGCGGCCGCGGCCGGACCGCCGGCCGCCAGGGACAGCCAGGCCGCGGCCAGGACGCCGCAGCCGCCCACGGCGTACGCACCGGCCATGGCGGTGATCCGTACCGACTTGGTCACGACGCGCAATGCCACCGCGGCGTCGAACCCGGCCGTCACCAGCACGGCGGCCGTCATCGTGTACGGACCCGCGTCCACGGCCAGGGCGCACAACGGCAGCGGGAACTGGGCCGCCGTCAAGGCACAGGGGAGGGGCAGCCGGAGCGCGGACGTGGCGGGCAGCAGCCCGTACGCCGACCAGACCACCGCCAGCACCGCCGACGCGGCCGACGCGTACCCGGTGCCGTCCACCCCGGCGAGGGCGGCCGCGTACAGCGCGTAGGCATCCAGCACACTCAGCGCCAGCCCGAGCCCCGCCACGGACTCGGCCGTCGAACGCAGCCCCCGCCGCAGCGACACCACCGGCGCGGCGAGCGCGGCGAGCGTCACCGCGCCGAGCACCAGCGCCCGCCCGGCGATCCCCAGATGTCCCCAGCTGACCAGCGTGAACACCGCCGCCGCGAGGGTGAGCAGGACACCGCCGAGCACCAGGAGTACGTTCTGCACGCCGGGCGCCGTGGTCTCCGGGCGGGGCGGCGCCGCGGACGGCGCCTGCGGCCGCGTCTGTCGCAGGGTCGCGACCAGCCAGGCGCGACGGGTCAGCAACTGGGTGCGTCGGGCATCCAGTTGCCGGAGTTCGGCATCGAGGAGCCGCAACTCCTCGGCCGGGGGCGGAAGGTGTGTCATGCCCGGCAGTGTGGTGCGGGTCACCTCCTGCGGGCATGAGTGCGGGTACTCAGGCGCGTACTCAGACAGCGCACCACGGTCAGTGGGCAGACTGGCGCCATGGACTGGAACCACTACCGCTTCCGCAGCCGGTGGGCCCTGCCCGCGCCGCCCGCCACCGTGTACCAGGCGCTGGAGCGCGCCGAGGAGTACCCCCGGTGGTGGCCCCAGGTCCGGGAGGTGACCCGGTTCGACGACACGACCGGCGTGCTCCGGATCCGCTCCGTCCTGCCGTACGACATGACCTTCACGGCGCGCGAGGTGCGGCGCGACCCCGCGGCCGGGGTGCTGGAGAGCTCCCTGTCCGGCGACATCGAGGGCTGGGCACGCTGGACGGTCACGCCGCTCGGGACCGGCACCCTCGCGCGGTACGAGCAGGTCGTCGACGTCCGCAAGCCGCTGCTGCGCTGGCTCGCGCTGCCCTGCCGGCCCGTCTTCCGGGCCAATCACCGGCTGATGATGCGGGCGGGCGCACGCGGACTGGCCGGCCATCTCCAAGCGGTTTGAAGGAAACGTGCCGGGACCTGTATTGTTCAGTGCGTTCCCGGGCGATTAGCTCAGTGGGAGAGCGCTTCGTTCACACCGAAGAGGTCACTGGTTCGAACCCAGTATCGCCCACCGGAAACAGCCGGTCCGTCTCAGACGGGCCGGTTTTTTTCATGCCCGCACCAGGTCTCAGGCCGCCGCCGGCAGGTCCGGACGCAGCGGCCAGGCAGGGTCGACCGCCTCCTCCACCCCGCTGCGCGCGAACCACGCCTGCAGCCCCCGGGCCTGCGCCGCGTGCCACACCGCCTGCAGCGTGTGCAGCTCACCCGGAGCGAGCCGCTCCAGCCGGGTCGCGAAGCGCCGGCCCACCGCTCGGGTGACCTCCAGCGCCGCCACGGCGTCGGCCGCCGCGTCGTGCGCCCCTTCCAGGGCTACGCCGTAGTGCGCGCACAGATCCGTCAGCGTGCGGCGGCCCTTGCGGTACCGGTCCAGATGCTTGTCCAGGACCCTCGGGTCGAGCACGCACAGGGGCGCCGACTCCAGCCAGCGGCCCAGGGACGAGGCGCGGTGGCGGCGCAACTCCCGGTCGAGCAGCGTCAGATCGAACGGCGCGTTCATCACCACCACCGGACGGCCGACGTGGGCCTGCTCGGCCAGCGCCTCCGCTATCTCGTACATCACCGGCGCCGGCCAGCGCCCGTTGCGCTGCAAGTGTTCCTCCGTCAGTCCGTGCACCGCCGTCGCCTCGGCGGGCACCGGAACCCCCGGGTTCACCAGCCAGCGGCTGACCCTCGGCCGGACGCCCGGGGCGTCCTGGACGACCACGGCGGCCGACACGATCCGGTCGGTCTCGACGTCCACGCCCGTGGTCTCCGTGTCGAAGGCGGCCAACGGCCCCTCGTACCAGCACGTCGTCATAGCCATCAACCCCTTGTCGACCTTCGGCAGTTGACGCACCGTCCGCTGCCCGATCCGGTGATACCCGGGCTGTTTGCGCCGTACGCCGGAAGGAGACAACAGAAGTACGGGTTGATGCAGTTCAGCGGCCCGCACGGGGACTCACTTGTTCTGGAAGGCTGTTGGCCATGGCCGTTGCGCAGCCCGAACGGGGCGGGCTGCTGCCCGAGCGCACGGCTCCCTCTCGCGGCACTCTCGCCACCACCGCCTGCATGGAGACACTGCAGGTCGGCTATCTGCACGCCGTCGCGGCGGCCGCCGGCTGCTCGCTGTCACAGCCCTTCCCGGACAACGGCATCGACTGGCACGTCAGCCACAGCGCCCCCGGGCACACGGTCGACGACGAGGTCACCATCAAGGTGCAGCTCAAGGCCACCTACCAGGTGCCGCCGAACCCACCGGGGCGCACCTTCGCCTTCACACTCGACAACGACCACCTGGCCAAGCTCGCCCGCACCCCCGTCTCCGTGCACAAGATCCTGGTGGTGATGCTGGTGCCGCGCTCCCAGGACGACTGGCTGCGCGCCGGTCACGACCGGCTCGACCTCCGGCACTGCTGCTACTGGACCAACCTCGCCGGCCACCCGATCACCGGCCGCCGCCGCACCACCGTGCGGATACCGACTTCACGCATCTTCGACGACCGCGCGCTGTGCGAGATCATGACGCGGGCCGGGACGGGAGGCAGACCGTGACGCACCGCCCGACGCAGGAGCCCCTACGGCAGGTCCGGCCGCACCCGGCCGAGACCACGGGCCGGTACGGCAGCCCGCCCGAGCCCGCGGACGTCGACCCGGCCGTCCTGAGCATCCTGCTGCGCCGGCACGGCTGGCGGCGGCGCGGCGGCGCCCCCGGGCGCTACGGCCGCTGGACCCCGCCCGGTCCCGGCACGGGCGGCACCAGCCTGCTGGTGCCCGAGAGCCGCGCCTTCCCCGACAGCGACGACCTGCTCGGCGAGGCGCTGCTCGCCCTGTCCCGCAGCGGCTCGCCGTCGGCGCGCGAGGTCCTCGTCGCCCTCGCCGTGCCCAGCGACGAGATCCGCTGGTGGCACGACGTACCGGCCGGGCCCGCCGGTGCGGCGCCCTGGACCGTCGAGGACCGGCTGCGCACCGCCGCCCGACGTATGCTGCTAGCGGCGGCGCTCGCCACCCGCGCACGGGCCGGCTACCACGGGGCCCGCCACCGCCGCCTCGCCGCCGCGTCCCTGGAGCATGTCCTCGTCGGCTCCGCCACCGACGGCAGGCTCACCGCCTTCGTGCCCGTCGCCGGCGGCCGCCCGCTCGCCGTACGTCTCCACCACGCCCTGTTCGCCGCCCGGGAGGCCATCGACTACCAGCGCGCCACCGGTGGCATGGACGCCTTCGACGGGGCGGTCGAGGCCGGAGTGAGCCATGAGCTCACCGAGGCGCTCGTGACCCTGGTCGGGGGCACCGAGGGCGCCCGGATCGCCGTCGACTGGGCCCCGGCGGCCGGAGTGCCCGAGGGCTGCGCGCCCTCCGCCGGGCCCGTCGAGTTCTCCCCCGGCGACCTGCCCGCGCTGCGCGAGGCCGGCGCACGCTACCGCCGCCAGGAACCCGCCGTGCCGGTCCAGATCACCGGAACGGTCGTCCGTATGCGCAGGTCGGGACCGCGTGGGGAGGGCACCGTACGGCTGCGGGTACTCGCCGGGAGCGACGTGCCGCACGTGCGGATCACCCTGGACGAGGAGGCGTACCGGATCGCCGGGCACGCCCACCTCGTCGGGTTGCCGGTGCGGGTGCGGGGGCGACTGGAGAGCCGCGGCGGGTTCCGGCGCCTCACCGGCGCCCACGGGGTCGTGCCGGTGCACGTCGACGACGCCGACCGGGACCGGATGATGAAGGAGCTCCACGAGAACCTCGACTTCTTCGAGGAAGCCTGCGGCGGGGACTGCGGGGACTGATTTCGCCCAGGGCGGTCCGAGGTCGGTACGATCCTTACTCGTGCGCGCGCTCCGGTATGGCGCACGCAGCCCCACCTTCAGTCAGGAGAGACCGGTGTCAGACGTCCGTGTGATCATCCAGCGCGATTCCGAGCGGGAAGAACGCGTGGTGACGACGGGCACTACGGCCGCCGAGCTCTTCGCCGGCGAGCGGTCGGTCGTCGCCGCGCGTGTGGCCGGCGAGCTCAAGGACCTGTCGTACGCCCTCCGCGACGGCGACGAGGTCGAAGGCGTCGAGATCTCCTCCGAGGACGGCCTCAACATCCTGCGCCACTCCACCGCGCACGTCATGGCGCAGGCCGTGCAGGAGCTCTTCCCCGAGGCCAAGCTCGGCATCGGCCCGCCCGTCAAGGACGGCTTCTACTACGACTTCGACGTCGAGAAGCCGTTCACGCCCGAGGATCTCAAGGCCATCGAGAAGAAGATGCAGGAGATCCAGAAGCGCGGCCAGAGGTTCTCCCGCCGCGTGGTCACCGACGAGGCCGCCCGCGAGGAGCTGGCGAACGAGCCGTACAAGCTGGAGCTGATCGGCCTCAAGGGCTCCGCGTCCAGCGACGACGGCGCGGACGTCGAGGTCGGCGCCGGCGAGCTGACGATCTACGACAACCTTGACGCCAAGACGGGCGAGCTGTGCTGGAAGGACCTCTGCCGCGGTCCCCACCTGCCCTCGACCCGGGCGATCCCGGCGTTCAAGCTGATGCGCAACGCGGCCGCCTACTGGCGCGGCAGCGAGAAGAACCCCATGCTCCAGCGCATCTACGGCACGGCCTGGCCGACCAAGGACGAGCTGAAGCAGCACCTGGAGTTCCTCGCCGAGGCCGAGAAGCGCGACCACCGCAAGCTCGGCAGCGAACTCGACCTGTTCTCGATCCCCGAGCAGATCGGCTCCGGGCTGGCCGTCTTCCACCCCAAGGGCGGCATCATCCGCCGCGTCATGGAGGACTACTCGCGCCGCCGCCACGAGGAGGAGGGCTACGAGTTCGTCTACACCCCGCACGCGACGAAGGGGAAGCTCTTCGAGACCTCGGGCCACCTGGACTGGTACGCCGACGGCATGTACCCGCCCATGCAGCTCGACGAGGGCGTGGACTACTACCTCAAGCCCATGAACTGCCCGATGCACAACCTGATCTTCGACGCGCGCGGGCGCTCCTACCGTGAGCTGCCGCTGCGCCTGTTCGAGTTCGGAACCGTGTACCGGTACGAGAAGTCCGGCGTCGTGCACGGCCTGACCCGCGCCCGCGGCTTCACCCAGGACGACGCGCACATCTACTGCACCCGCGAGCAGATGTCGGAGGAGCTCGACAAGACGCTCACCTTCGTCCTCGGCCTGCTCCGCGACTACGGTCTGACCGACTTCTACCTGGAGCTGTCCACCAAGGACCCGGAGAAGTTCGTCGGCTCGGACGAGGCCTGGGAGGAGGCGACCGAGACCCTCCGCAAGGTCGCCGAGAAGCAGGAACTGCCCCTCGTCCCGGACCCGGGCGGCGCCGCCTTCTACGGGCCGAAGATCTCCGTCCAGGCCAAGGACGCCATCGGCCGCACCTGGCAGATGTCGACCATCCAGCTCGACTTCAACCTGCCGGAGCGCTTCGACCTGGAGTACACCGGCGCGGACGGCGCCAAGCAGCGCCCCGTGATGATCCACCGCGCGCTGTTCGGCTCGATCGAGCGGTTCTTCGCGGTGCTCCTGGAGCACTACGCCGGTGCCTTCCCGGCGTGGCTCGCGCCGGTCCAGGCGGTCGGCATCCCGATCGGTGACGCGCACGTCGAGTACCTGGAGAAGTTCGCGGCGGCGGCCAGGCAGAAGGGCCTGCGCGTCGAGGTGGACTCCTCCTCCGACCGGATGCAGAAGAAGATCCGCAACGCCCAGAAGCAGAAGGTGCCCTTCATGGTCATCGCGGGCGACGAGGACATGTCCCACGGGTCGGTGTCCTTCCGCTACCGCGACGGCTCGCAGGAGAACGGCATCCCGTTCGACGAGGCCATCACGAAGATCCAGAAGGTCGTCGAGGAGCGGGCGCAGGTCTGATCACACGGCGCACGGGCCCCCGGGGATGATCCCGGGGGCCTTTTGCCGTCCCCCCAGTTCGACGCCATATGCTGCACTGCATGACGAGTGAGCCGGAGCAGCAGCTGGGAGTGGGGACGCAGGACGCGTTCCAGCGTCTGTGGACACCCCACCGGATGGCGTACATCCAGGGTGAGAACAAGCCGACCGGCCCGGGCTCGGGTGACGGCTGCCCGTTCTGCTCGATCCCGGCCAAGTCCGACGAGGACGGGCTGGTCGTCAGGCGCGGCGAGCAGGTCTACGCGGTGCTCAACCTGTACCCGTACACCGGCGGGCACCTGATGACGGTGCCCTACCGCCACGTCGCCGACTACACCGAACTCACCGCGGGGGAGACCGCCGAGCTCGGCGAGCTCACCAAGCAGGCGATGACGGCCCTGCGCACGGCCTCCGGCGCTCACGGCTTCAACATCGGCATGAACCAGGGCTCGGTCGCCGGCGCGGGCATCGCGGCGCACCTGCACCAGCACATCGTGCCGCGCTGGGGCGGAGACACGAACTTCATGCCGGTGGTGGGCCACACCCGGGTACTTCCCCAACTCCTGGCCGACACGAGGAAGATGCTGTCGGAGGCCTGGCCGACCAGCTGAACCCGGCGAGCTCGGGCCTCCTCAGCCCGTCCGGCGTTTGAGGACGAGGCCGTTCAGGCCGACGGGGGTCTGGGGGCGCAGCCCCCAGGGACTCAATCCACAACCGGCCTGCGGCTGAACAGTTCGACCGCCGGAGGCCTAGGCGTCGTACACATCCGCCTTCTTCGGCGAAGCCTCCTGCACGGTCCCACTGAGCGCCGCCGACCGCGCCCCGAACTTCTCCACGTCCACCCCGTTCTCCCGCAGCACCTTCAACGCCGCCGCATGCACCACACGCAGCACAGGCGTCGCAGCCCGCAGCGCATCGTCCGCCATGAACCGGTGCCGCCACGGCTGATCCGCCCACGCGTGCCGCAGACCGAACGGCTCCGGAAGCGTCAGCTTGCCGCCGAGCCAGTTGAGCAACGGCGGATACCAGGTCAGCGGGGCCCGCGCGGCCAGCCGTACCACCTCGTCGGTGTCGATCAGCGGGAGCTTCACGGTGCGGGTCTCCCAGAACCGCAACGACTTCTGGACCGTCTTCTCCTTGGCCGCGGGTTTCTCGTTGAACAGCGGGTTGACCGGTCCCAGCGCGTGCCCCGTGACCTCGATGCGCAGGGTGTCGTGCAGCACGGTCACCGTGATCAGCATCGTGATCACCAGATGGCCGTCCCAGAGCGTCCACTGCACGCCCAGGTAGTGCCGGTCGCCGCTGCCGAACTGCTGCTTGTTGCAGATGTCCTGGATGGCGTGCGTCCGGACCGTGTACGCGTCGACGTCCGTGCCGCTCGGCCGGGACACCTCCGTCGCCTTCTCACCGATCGGCGTGACGATCCAGTGCGTGATCGACGGCTTGGGGAAGCCGCCGGTGTTGATGGACGTGCGCTCCAGCATGCCCAGGCCGCCCTGGATCGCCACGATGACGTCCCAGCTGCGGAAGGGATGGAACTCCTTGCCCGGCTCCGCGGAGACCAGCTCCTCGGCCAGCTGCCAGCTGCCCCAGCGCGTGCCCATGCCGAGTATGCCCTTGGGCCCGGCGTAGAAGACGGAGTTGGAGCGCTGCTCGGCGCCGAGGCGGGCCAGTTCCTTGCGCACCTGCTCGGCCGCGTCGCCGGGGTTGCCCGGCACGGCCTCGGGGATCTTGGCTCCCACGCCGCCGCCGGCCAGCAGACCCGCCCAGCGCTCCCGCAGGTCACGGGCCGTCCGCTCGCAGATGTGCTTGGCCCAGAACCAGCCGACGACCGGCATGACGACCGCCGCGCGCCCGTACAGCGCCCAGAAGCCCGTGAACGGCATGCGGACCAGGAACAGCACCGCGAGCGCGCCCACCGCGACCAGCAGGGTCGTGGCGAGGACCCCGGTGCGTTTGTCCTCGCGCTTGGCCATGGTGGTGCGCAGCGTGAACACCAGCAGCCACACCAGGAAGCCCGGAAGGAAAAGCACCCCGCAGAGCACCGTGACCGCCGAGAGCCAGTTGTCGCGGTCGCGGCGGATGCGGTGGGCCGCCAGACAGTGCTCCACCACGACCTGGGGCTCGATACCGAAGGACTGGATGACCGGCGCGCGCTCGGCACCCAGCATCCGGTCGATGATCGCGCGGGAGAAGGCCTCCCCGAGACGGGGGCGGAAGATCTTCGCCCAGGGGCGCGGCGGTGTCACCTTCGACTGGTGCCACTCGTTGTCGGCGGCGAGGATCTTGGTGACCTCGTCGTCCCGGTACGCCGCGGCGGCCAGTGCATAGGTCGCCGCCGTCTGGCCAGTCGCACCCGCCAAGGGCACCTGGGCCCCAGGGCTGAAGTCGAATCCGTCCGTCACTGCCGCCCCCATCGCTGCCGCACCTGCATTGCGGCCTTCCCGACTTCCGCGCTCCGCACACCTGTTGATCAGGTCATCAGCGTATCGGCAGACGCCGGCGTCCGTCGGCGGGCGGCCCGCAAGCCGCTCGCCGCTGCGGAAAGGAGTCCCCAAGGGTGAACTTGGTGGCGCCGGGCGCCAACTATGAGGCCGCGCGCGCCTCTTCGCGCACCCGTTCCGCCACCTGTGGCGGCATCGGCTCGTGCCGCGCGTAGCGGCGGCTGAAACGGGCTGTGCCGTGCGCCATCGACCGCAGGTCGATCGCGTAGCGGCCGATCTCGATCTCCGGCACCTCGGCCCGGATCAGGGTGCGCCCGCCGGGCGTCTGTTCGGTGCCGAGCACCCGGCCGCGGCGCCCCGACAGATCGCTCATCACGGCACCCACGAAGTCGTCGCCGATCAGTACCGACACCTCGGCCACCGGCTCCAGCAGATGGATCTTCGCGTCCACCGCGGCCTCCCGCAGCGCGAGCGCGCCGGCCGTCTGGAACGCGGCGTCGGAGGAGTCCACCGAGTGCGCCTTGCCGTCCAGCAGGGTCACGCGTACGTCGATGAGCGGATACCCGGCGGCGACTCCCTTGGCGGCCTGGGCCCGTACACCCTTCTCCACCGACGGGATGAACTGCCGCGGCACCGCGCCGCCGACGACCTTGTCCACGAACTCGATGCCCGAACCCCCCGGCAGCGGCTCGACCTCGATCTCGCAGATGGCGAACTGGCCGTGCCCACCGGACTGCTTGACGTGCCGGCCGCGCCCGGCCGACCTGCTCGCGAACGTCTCACGCAGGGAGACCCGGTGCGGGACGACGTCGACCTGGACGCCGTACCGGCTGCGCAGCCGCTCCAGGGCGACGTCCGCGTGCGCCTCGCCCAGGCACCACAGGACGACCTGGTGGGTGTCCTGGTTCTGTTCGAGTCGCATCGTAGGGTCCTCGGCCACCAGCCGGGCCAGGCCCTGGGAGAGCTTGTCCTCGTCCGGTTTGCTGTGCGCCTGGATCGCCAGCGGCAGCAGCGGGTCGGGCATCTGCCACGGCTCCATGAGCAGCGGGTCGTCCTTGGCGGACAGGGTGTCACCGGTCTCGGCGCGGCTCAGCTTGGCCACGCACGCGAGGTCGCCCGCGATGACGTGCGACACCGGCCGCTGCAGTTTGCCGAACGGCGTGGACAGGGCGCCGATCCGCTCGTCGACGTCGTGGTCCTCGTGCCCGCGGTCGGCCAGCCCGTGCCCGGAGACGTGCACCGTCTGGTCGGCGCGCAGGGTGCCGGAGAACACCCGGATCAGGGACAGCCGGCCGACGTACGGGTCGGAGGACGTCTTCACGACCTCGGCGACCAGCGGAGCGTCCGGATCGCACGGCTTGAGCTCGCGCGGCTCGCCGTCGACGGTGGTGACCCGCACCGTCTCGTGCTCCAGCGGCGTCGGGAAGCCCCGCGTGATCAGCTCCAGCAGTTCCACGGTGCCGAGCCCCTGCCGGGAGCCCTCGGCCGCGGGGGCGGCGGCCAGGACCGGGAAGAAGGCACCGCGCGCGACGGCCCGCTCCAGGTCGTCGATCAGCGTCTTGACGTCGACCGGCTCCCCGCCCAGATAGCGGTCCATCAGGGTCTCGTCCTCGCTCTCCGAGATGATCCCCTCGATGAGCCGGTTGCGCGCCTCCTCGATCAGCGGCAGCTGGTCCTCGCCCGGCTCGGACTCCTTGCGCTCGCCGGTCGAGTAGTCGAACAGCTTCTGCGACAGCAGTCCGATCAGACCGGTGACGGGCGCGTGCCCGTCCGGGGCCTGAGGACCGTGCAGGGGCAGGTAGAGCGGCAGGACCGCATCGGGGTCGTCCGCGCCGAAGGCCTCCGCGCAGACCCGCGTCATCTCGTCGAAGTCCGCGCGCGCCGCTTCGAGGTGCGTGACGACGATGGCACGTGGCATGCCCACGGCCGCGCACTCCTCCCACACCATGCGGGTGGAGCCGTCCACGCCGTCCGAGGCCGAGACGACGAAGAGGGCCGCGTCCGCCGCCCGCAGACCGGCCCTGAGCTCCCCGACGAAGTCGGCGTATCCGGGGGTGTCGAGAAGGTTGACCTTGATGCCGTCCCATTCGACGGGCACCAGGGAGAGCTGTACCGAGCGCTGCTGCCGGTGCTCGATCTCGTCGTAGTCGGAGACGGTGCCGCCGTCCTCCACGCGGCCCGCCCGGTTCACCGCCCCCGCCGTGAGCGCGAGGGCTTCCACCAGCGTGGTCTTGCCCGATCCGGAGTGGCCGACCAGCACCACATTCCGTACGGACTGGGGGTGGTCGGCCGCCTGTGCCCTGCCGGCGGCTCCGGGGTGTGTCTGTGCCTTGTCGCCCATGATCCTGCCTCCCGTGCACGGTGAGGTCACTGTGGGCGCGGACACGCGGGATCCGCGTGCGGTGCGGCTCCGGCGACGCCCGCGGTCATTCGACCTTCCCACTCCCGTCCCGGTGCGTCCATACGAACGGCGTGATCGCCCCTCACGGCAGCCGCTTGACGGTTCAACCGAAGGGGTCAGGGTGCCCACCCCTCGCCCGCACCCGCGCGTGGCTACGATGGGCCAGCCGGTGGCCAGCAGGGGCCAGACGGCGACACCGACCCTCGGGAAGGCCATGCTGAACAAGTACGCGCGTGCATTCTTCACGCGTGTCCTCACACCGTTCGCCGCGTTTCTGATCCGGCGGGGCGTCAGCCCCGACACCGTCACGCTCATCGGCACCGCCGGTGTGGTCGCGGGCGCGCTGGTCTTCTACCCCATGGGCGAGTTCTTCTGGGGCACGGTCGTGATCACGCTGTTCGTGTTCTCCGACCTCGTCGACGGCAACATGGCCCGCCAGCTGGGCCGCTCCAGCCGCTGGGGCGCCTTCCTGGACTCCACGCTCGACCGGGTCGCCGACGGCGCGATCTTCGGTGGCTTCATCCTCTGGTACGCGGGCGGGGGCGACGACCTCGTCCTGTGCGCCGTCTCGATCTTCTGCCTGGCCAGCGGCCAGGTGGTGTCGTACACCAAGGCCCGAGGCGAGTCGATCGGCCTGCCGGTCGCCGTCAACGGGCTCGTCGAGCGCGCCGAACGGCTGGTGATCTCCCTGGTCGCGGCCGGTCTCGCGGGCCTGCACGCGTTCGGTGTCCCCGGCATCCAGTACCTGCTGCCCGTGGCCCTGTGGATCGTCGCCGTGGGCAGCCTCGTCACCCTGATCCAGCGGGTCGTCACGGTCCGCCGGGAGTCCGCCGAGGCCGAGCAGGCCGAGCAGGCCGAGGCGGCGCAGGACAATGAAGGCAAGCAGCAGAACGCCTCTCACGGGAGCGAGGCGGCCACGTGAGCGCCCAGGACCGCCTGACGGACGCGCTGTACGGCCTCGGCTGGGGCACGGTCAAGAAGCTCCCCGAGCCGGTCGCCGCCCGGCTCGGACGGACCATCGCCGACCTGGCCTGGAAGCAGCGGGGCAAGGGCGTGCAACGCCTGGAGAGCAACTACGCGCGCGTGGTGCCCGGCGCAGGCCCCGAGCGCCTCGCCGAGCTCTCGCGCGCGGGCATGCGGTCCTACCTGCGCTACTGGATGGAGTCCTTCCGGCTCCCCGCGTGGAGCGAGGAGCGCGTCAGGGACGGCTTCGAACCCAAGGACCTGCACCACCTCACCGAGGGCCTGGCCGCCGGCAAGGGCGTCATACTCGCCCTGCCGCACCTGGCCAACTGGGACCTGGCAGGCGCCTGGGTCACCACGGAGCTGGGCATCCCCTTCACCACGGTCGCGGAGCGCCTGAAGCCGGAGAGCCTGTACGACCGGTTCGTCGCCTACCGCGAGGGCCTCGGCATGGAGGTCCTGCCGCACAGCGGGGGCACCGCCTTCGGCACCCTGGCCCGGCGGCTGCGCGACGGTGGCCTGGTGTGCCTCGTCGCCGACCGTGACCTGTCCGCCTCCGGCGTAGAGGTCGGCTTCTTCGGCGACACGGCCCGGATGCCGGCCGGACCGGCTCTGCTCGCCCAGCAGACGGGCGCCCTGCTGCTGCCCGTCACGCTCTGGTACGACGAGTCGCCCGTGATGCGGGGTCGCGTCCACCCGCCGGTGGAGGTGCCCGAGTCGGGCACGCGCACCGAGAAGACGTCTGTCATGACACAGGCGCTGGCCGACGCCTTCGCCACCGGGATCGCCGACCACCCGGAGGACTGGCACATGCTGCAGCGTCTGTGGCTCGCGGACCTCGACCCCGCGAAGGGAACCTCGTGAGAATCGGCATCGTCTGCCCGTACTCCTGGGACGTACCGGGCGGCGTCCAGTTCCACATCCGGGACCTGGCCGAGTACTTCATCCGCCTCGGGCACGAGGTGTCCGTCCTCGCCCCGGCCGACGACGACACGCCCCTCCCGCCGTACGTCGTCTCGGCCGGACGCGCCGTACCGGTGCCGTACAACGGCTCGGTGGCCCGGCTGAACTTCGGCTTCCTGAGCGCCGCCCGGGTGCGCCGCTGGCTGCACGACGGCGCGTTCGACGTCATCCACATCCACGAGCCGACCTCGCCCTCGCTGGGCCTGCTGACCTGCTGGGCAGCCCAGGGCCCGATCGTGGCGACGTTCCACACCTCCAACCCGCGCTCCCGGGCCATGATCGCCGCGTACTCCATCCTCCAGGCCGCACTGGAGAAGATCAGCGCGCGGATCGCGGTGAGCGAGTACGCCCGCCGCACGCTCGTGGAGCACCTCGGCGGTGACGCGGTGGTGATCCCGAACGGCGTCGACGTCGACTTCTTCGCCGAGGCCGAGCCCAAGACCGAGTGGCAGGGCGACACGATCGGCTTCATCGGGCGCATCGACGAGCCCCGCAAGGGTCTGCCGGTGCTGATGAAGGCCCTGCCCAGGATCCTCGCCGCCCGGCCGCAGACCCGCCTTCTGGTCGCCGGGCGCGGCGACGAGAAGGAGGCGGTGGAGTCCCTGCCCGCCGAGCTGCGCTCCCGGGTCGAGTTCCTCGGCATGGTCAGCGACGAGGACAAGGCGCGCTTCCTGCGCAGCGTCGACCTGTACGTGGCGCCCAACACCGGCGGCGAGAGCTTCGGCATCATCCTGGTCGAGGCCATGTCCGCCGGAGCGCCCGTCCTCGCCTCCGACCTGGACGCCTTCGCGCAGGTCCTGGACCGCGGCGAGGCCGGCGAACTGTTCCCCAACGAGGACGCCGACGCCCTGGCCGACGCGGCCGTCCGGCTCCTGGACGACCCCGCCCGCCGCGCGGAACTGCGCGCACGGGGCAGCGCCCACGTACGCCGCTTCGACTGGTCGACGGTCGGCGCGGACATCCTGTCCGTGTACGAGACGGTGACGGCGGGAGCGGCGGCGGTAGCGGAGGACGAGCGCACGACGGGGCTCTGGGGAAGGCTGGGCCTGGCCCGGGACTGACCTGACACCTGGCTGCGGGGGAGTTTCGAGCCGGTGCGCGGGGCGGGGTGGGATGCACGGCCGGACCCGCCCTGGCGCTAGCCTTGCCGCCCGTGACCACCACTCTCATCTGGATCGCCGTGGCCCTGGTGGCGATCGGGCTCTACCTGAGCTGGACCGCCGGACGCCTCGACCGCCTCCACGCCCGGATCGACGCCGCCCGGGCCGCCCTGGACGCGCAGTTGCTGCGCCGGGCGTCGGTGGCCCAGGAGCTGGCCACCTCCGGAGTCCTGGACCCGGCCGCCTCGATCGTCCTGTACGAAGCCGCCCACGCCGCCCGCCAAGCCGAGGAAGATCAGCGGGAGGTCGCCGAGAGCGAGCTGAGCCAGGCACTGCGCGCCGTCTTCGCCGAGCCCGCGCAGGTGGAGGCGGTACGCGAGGCACCCGGGGGAGAGGAGGCGGCCAGGGAGCTCAGCGAGGCCGTCCGCCGGGTCCCCATGGCCCGGCGCTTCCACAACGACGCGGTACGGGCCGCTCGGGCCCTGCGCCGCCACCGCAAGGTGCGCTGGTTCCGGCTGGCCGGCCACGCGCCCTTCCCCATGGCCTTCGAAATGGACGACGAGCCTCCGGCGGCCCTGGTGGACCGGGCCGCCTAGGATCCATGCATCAGGGTCCGTGAGGGAACTGGCTTGATTCTGCTCATCCATAAATCGCCCCCCATTCTCAGCGGCACGAAAATCGTTGCGCGCTTCGATGAAGGTGGGTTAACGTCTTGGCGGCCGGCCTGACCAGCTTGGCCGGGTAGCGTGCTGGAGGGGAACCAAAAGGGCAGTGATGCTCTGAAGGACCGGGCGCTTCCCCAATTTCTGACTTCTGTGGGGGAAATCAAATTGCGGACGTCTGTGCTGTTGCGCTACCGAGTGCGTCTTCGCCTCAGGGCACGGTAGGCGTGCGCTTTTATCTGTGACACTTCAGCGCTTCCTCACGCTTTTGTAGTCTCGCATTCGTGAGGTCGCAGCCATATTCGGGGTCCTGAACCTCGCGCCCGCATGTCACCGATCGGCGTGTACGAGTACAGGTGTGCTGCGACGACCGCCGACGCGCCCGCCTGCCGCGCCCACTTCGCCGTGGCCGTCGCCCGCCCGAGCCTTCGGGCCCCCTCTGCATGCCCATTTGACGAGCCGCCAACACGTGACGGCAGAAAGGTTTCTTTTTCACCTATGAACAGCAATCACATCGCCTCTGCGCGTGTGGGGCGGATCGTGACGCGCGGCTTTGTGACCGCGACCGCCCTCGCGGCCGTCGCCGGCGCCGTCGCGCCGACAGCGGTCGCCGACAGCTCTCCGGACATCGCGGCATCGAACCTCGTGGCCGGCGCGGCGAGCATCGGCACGACCGACGCCCAGCGCGTCGAGGCCGCGGCCGTGGTCCGTCTGGACCCGACCGCCGAGGTGCTTCTGCTCAGCGACTACGACTTCATCCACGCGCTGTGGCAGAAGGCCAGCGACGCGGGCGAGAAGCTGGACGCGGTACGCACCGCCGCCGAGCAGGCGATGGCCAGCACGGTCGCCGAGGACCACGTGCGCTTCATCGTGACCGGCGTCCACGAGGCGTACCGGCTCGACCAGCAGCGGGAGCGGGAGAAGGCCGAAGCCGAGCGGGTGGCGCGGCTGGCCAAGTCGCAGGTCCTGCTCACCATCGGCATCCCCAGCACCCCTGAATTGCTGGCCCTCAGCGACGACAACTTCATCCGGGCCGTCGCCAGGCACGAGGCGTCCGGTCCCGAGGTGCGGGCCGCGGCACTGCAGGCGCTGTCCGGTGAGCCGGCGGACTGGCGGGAGTTCATCGTCAACGGCGCCCGCGAGGCGCACAAACGCGACGTGGCCAAGGAACTCGAGGACCTGGCCGAGAAGGACCGCCTGGAGGCCGAGCGCCGCAAGGAGCTCGCCGCGCGCAAGAACGCCGCGGCCCTGTTCCGGATCACTCCCTCCGAGGCCATGCTCGGGCTGAGCGACGACAACTTCATCCGCGAGCTGCTGCGCCTGGCCGCCGCCGACCTGCACGGCACCGAGCTGTATGCCGAGGGGCAGCGCGCGACCAGCAGCTCGGATCCGGCCGTGTGGAAGGCGTACATCCACACCGGCGCCGACGCCGCGTACAAGCGCGACGACGAGAACCGGCGCAAGAAGCTCGCCGAGGCCAACCGCAAGCTCGCTCTCCAGATCCAGGCCGCCGCCGAGAACGGGGGAGTCAACCCCAACCTGGTCGCCGCGGCCAAAAAGGCTTTGGCCGGCAGTGACGACGACGTCGCCGTCTTCCTGAAGGCGGACACCCAGTACCGGCTCAAGCGCCAGTCCCTCAGGGCGTGGGGGGACGGTGAGTACGCGCGCCAGTCCAGCGCGAACGGCGGGAAGGTCGTCCTCAACGGCACGCTCAAGAGCACCAGCGCACAGGCCGACCGCGAGGACGCCACCTGGGTCATCGTGCCCTCCCTCGCCAGCCGGCCGGGGTGCTACTCCTTCGAGTCCGTGCGCAAGCCCGGCTACTACATCAGGAGCGGCAAGGCCGAGAGGAACGGACTGCGCGTGGAGATCGCCGCGGACGATCGGAGCGCTGCGTTCCGGAAGAGTGCCACGTGGTGCACACGGCCGTTCCCGGCGCGGCCGCTGCCCAGCCCGATCAACGGTGTGTCCTTCAAGCAGGACGCCGGTAGCGGCGTGAACTGGCTGGCGCCCACGACGACGGAGGTCTACGCCCGTTCGGAGATGTCGTTCCCCCTGCCCGGTGGTGTCCCGGGTGAAGCCCAGCCGGTGCGGATGGCGGCCTGGCGCGTCACCGCACCGATGGCACCCTGACGAGCGAGGGCGGCAGTGGTGGCAGATTCCGCCGGTCACGGCGTGAGACGTCAGAGATGGGCCGTGTCCGCGCTGGTGGTCGCGGTGCTGGCCGGTGGCGGCGCACCGGTGCACGCGGCGCCCGCTGGGGCTGACACGCCCGCGGTGGCCGCCGACCTGGCCGACCCGACGTCGCTGGTGGCCGCAGCCGCGGCGGACGAGGCGCGGGCGCGTGTGCTGCGGCTGGCCAAATCGGGTCTGCCCGCGGAGATCCGCACCTCGGCGTGGAACGCGCTGCGCAGTACGCGCGGAGACGCGGCGATCGCGGAGTGGCTGGCCCCCGGGGGCGGTTACGACGCGGCGAAGCAGCGCCTGCGTGACGCGCGCTCACGCAACCGGGCGTTCTGCGAACGGGTGGTGAGCACGCATCCGGTGGCCTTCTCCCCGGAGGTGCGGTCGGCCGCCGAGCGGGCGCTGAAGGGCACCGACGCCGATCGGGCCGCGTTCGTGAAGACCGGTTACGCCGAGGCGCAGCAGCGTGACCGCGTGATGCGGGAGGCTGACGCGCAGCGCCGTCTGGAGGTGGCCGCGAAGGACCGTGCCTTCGTGCGGGCGGTCGCGGACGGCGATCCGGGCGAACAGGTGCGGGTGGCGGCGCAGTGGGCGCTGCGTCCCGGCTCCACGGACGCGGACGTCGCGGAGTTCTTCGGCTACGGCTGGGCGACGGGCGCGGCGTTGGACGTCGAGGCGTACCGCCTTCGGGTGGCGGACGGGGAGGTGCGGCGACAGCACGCGCTGTCTTTGCTGGTCGCGCGTGCGGTGGCCGCGGAGGAGGCGTTGAAGTCGTCGGCCGACGCGGCGAAGGCGCGTGCCGAGGCCGAGCTGGCCTGGCGGGCGGTCGCCGATCACGCGGACGGCGCGCAGAAGGCCTGGCTGGCCGAGCAGGAGGCGGCCAGGGCGCAGGCGGAGAGCTGGCAGAACATCGCCCGGCTGTCCAAGGAGAGCGCGGACGCCATCTGGGAGAAGATCAGCGCGCCGGCCGAGGCCCGGCAGAGTGACTGGGCCGCGGAGCAGGCGGAAGCCGCCCTGACGGCCGCCTTCTGGAAGGACATGGCAGACCGGGCCCGGGACAGCGAGAACCGCGTCCAGGGCTGACGCCGCGGGCCCGGCGCACACCGCGCCGGGCCGGTCCACCGGGCCGACGGCCACACAGCGGCTCTGTACTGCTGCCGCCCTTCGCGGCCGAGGCCCCGCTCACCCCTGCCCGCGCACAGAGGGCGGGGAATTTTTTTGCCGACGTCCTCTGACTTGTCAACTTATTGAAGGAGTTCCCGTGAGGGGAAGATTCCGGCTGAGAGCCGGAACATTACGCGGGCGGGTGCCCGGAATGCTGGGCAAGGCGGTGTCGACCGTCATGGCCCTGGCCGTCCTCGGCGGTGTGGCCGGCGAGGCCCGTGCCGTCACACCGGAGAGGCCGGGCGACGGGATTGAGCTGACACGCATCCTGGCCGGATTACCGAAGCCGGAGACCGACCCGGTCCCGGCGCGTTCCTCTCTGGAGGAGGCTGCCGAGGACCGCGATCGGCAATTGGTGGAGGACTTCGCGGAGTTCGACGAGGAGGAGGAGGTCCGCGAGGCAGCCAGGAAGGCGTTGGAGAGTACGGATCCGAATGCGATCCGTGACTTCCTGGAGCGGGGAGAAGCCGAGGCACGGCAGCGTGCCAAGGACAAGAGGGACACTGCGGACGTCGCCAACCGTCGTCAGATCGAGGCGATGCGCGGCACGGGCGGCCCGTTCTTCAACGCGGAGGTCGAGCGGGTCCTGAAGGGAACAGCCCGCGACCGCGCCGACTTCCTGGCCTTCGGTGCCGAGATCGCGCGGCAGCGGGACAAAGCGACGGAGCAGAACGACAAGGAACGCGCGGCGGAGAACCGCAAGCGGGTGGAGATGCTCGTCGCGGTGGGCGGTCCGGAGGTCAAGCGGACCGCACAGGAAGCCCTCGCCACGGGCGACGACAAGGTGATCGCCGAGTTCCTGGAGAAGGGTTACCTGGTCGCCGCGGAGAAGGACGCGGACGACCGGGCCGCGCACGAGAAGGCGCAGAAGGAGGCGCTGGAGGCCGCGGAGCGGCTGCGCAAGCTGGCGGAGCAGGCGGCCACGGCCGCCGAGGCCCGTACCAAGCTGATCGCCGCGCACGGCAAGGCGGTGAAGGATCTCAAGACCGCCTCGAACGCGATGAGCGCGGCGGCTGCGCAGTCCCGCGAGGCCGACCGGATGCTGGCCGCCGACCGGGCGGGCAAGCGCCTGTCGGACTACGGGCCGGTCAAGACCGAGATCGCCCGGCAGGTCGGTATCGCCGAGGACGCGGCCAAGCAGGCGCAGGTGGCGGCGGGCCAGGCCAAGGTACAAGCCGGCGTTCTGGTCGAGACGGGGCTCACCCACGGCGTCCAGTGGGCGGAGGTCGCCTCCGGTATCGAGGCCGCGGCGGACGCTGCGGCCAAGGCTGCGGCCACCGCGCAGCAAGCCGTGGGAGCGACAGCCGCCGACGCCGCCGGGCTGAACTCCAAGAACCAGGCCGAGCTCCACGCCCGGCAGGCCGCCAAGTGGCGGGAGAACGCCGAGGAGCACGCGAAGGCGGCGGCCCGGCTCGCCGAGGCGGCGGCCAGGCAGGCGAAGATCGCGGCGGACGCGGCGGCCAAGTCCCGCCAGGCCAGGATCGAAGCCGAGCAGGCCGAGAAGCAGGCGTGGGACCACGCCCAGAGGACGCGCGCCGCGCGGATCGAAGCGCAGCGGCAGGCCAAGATCGCAGCGGACCAGCGGGCGATCGCCGAACGCGAGCGTGACCTGGCGGCGGCCGCACGGGCGCGTGCCGAACAGGAACGCGATGTGGCCGCTCAGGCACGCGCGCGTGCCGAGGCCGAAGCGCGGACCGCGTCGGCCAAGCGGGCCGATGCCCAGAGCGCCGCGGCCGTGGCGGCCGAGAAGCGGGCCACCGCGCAGGCCCAGGAGGGTATCGCCGCCAAGGCCGACGAGCTGGCCAGGGGCGAGGAGACCAAGGCCCGCAACGCCCGGAACAAGGCGGTGGAGGCCGAACGCGTCCACAGGGCGGAAGAGGCCCGGGCCAGGGCGACCGAAGCGCTGGCCGCCAAGGCGAAGGGAACCGAGCACGCCGAGACCGCGCGCACGGCGGCCACGGAGGCACGATCCGCTGCGAACGCGGCAGGGACTGCCGCCGGTTCGGCCCGTGGCGCTGCGGATCAGGCGTCCGAGGCGGCGGTGCGTTCGCGTTCGGCGGCCATCGAGGCCGCCGGTGCGGCCGCGCGGGCGCGGGCAGCGGCCAGTGAAGCCGCGGCGCACGCCGCGCGGGCAAACGCCGCGGCCAACAAGGCCGAAGCCGCCGCCTTCGCCGCGAACGCGGCGGCGAACAAGGCGGAGTCCGAGGCCGCGGCCACGCGTGCCGCGGCGCAGCGGGCCAACGCCAAGGCGGCCGAGGCCACCGCGCAGGAAGCCCGGGCCGGCATCGCCGCCCACGAGGCCTCCCGGCTCGCCGGGCTCGCCGCCCTCCACGCCAACCAGGCTCTCCAGGCGGCCAACCGCACCCGGGAGGAAGCCGACGGCGCCACCAGGGAAGCGGCGATGGCCCGCCTGCAGTCGACCATCGCCGTCCAGGCCGCCACCTCCGCCCGTACCACCGCCTCCGGAATCGCCGACCCGGCCAACACCGCCATCCAGATCACCGCGCCGTTCACCGGCACCGACGTGAACGCCGACTTCGCCGCGGAGGTCGCCCAGGCCGCCCAGGCGATGGGCCAGGCGGAGGTGACCAAGGCCGAGGCCAGAGCGGTGGAGGCGGTCAAGGCCGCCGAAGCGGCCGAAGCCGCCGCCGCACGTGCCAACGCCGAGGTGGGTCCCGCGTTCAAGGCGGCGGCAGCGGCGGCGCGTTCCTCCGCGGACGCGGCACGCTCCTCCGTGGCCGCGATGAAATCCGCGGCCCAGGCCGCCGAGGACGGAGCCAAGGCCCGAGCCGCGGCGGCACGGGCCGACGAGGCCGACGCCCAGGCGCAGGCCGACGCGAAACTCGCCCGCCAGGCCGCCGACCAGGCATTCGCGGACGCGGCAGCGGCCCGCAACGCCGCCACCCAGGCCGAGGCCGAGGCCGCACGCGCCCGGGGAGCCGCCGCCGAAGCGGAGAACCATGCCGCGGCCGCGAGCAGCGCCGCCACGCTGGCCGAGAAGGAGGCGAGCGTCGCCCAGAGTGCGGCCACCCAGGCGGAGAAGGACGCCGCCGACGCCGCCAAGCTCGCCACCTCGGCCGAGGAGCACGCCAAGTCGGCGGAGACCGCCGCCAAGAACGCCGGCACCTACGCCAAGGAGGCCGACGAGGCCGCCAAGAAGGCCGAGGAGTACCAGCGCGAACTGGAGCGAAAGGAACGCGAGGAGGCCGCTAAGGGCAAGAAGGACGCCCCGAGTGACCTTTCGGACGCTGACCGCAAGGCGCTCGAAGCAGCGGGTATGACCCCCGCCGAGTACGAGGCGGCCCGCGCACTCGCCCAGCAGGACCTGCTCGACTACCTGAAGGAGAACGGCGGCGAGCTCCTCGTCGAACTGTTCGCCGAGGACATCAAGGAGTGCTGGGACGCTCCCGACGTCGGGATCTGCCTCTGGGCCATCATCCAGAACCTCGGCCCGGCCAAGGCGCTCAAGATCGCCAGCAAGCTGCCGAGAATCGCGAAGGCCATCGCGGGGATCAACGGTTTTCTCGACAAGACGGCCAAGGCGAGGAAACTTGTCGACAAGGGCGAGAAGTTCATCGAGGAAATCAGACGAAAAATCCCGGACTGCTTCGCGAAGAAGGCCAAGGGCCGTAAGTCCGGAGTTTCCCCCAAGTCCGCGATGCGCCTGGCCGGAAGCAGGGGCAAGGGAGACGACGACTGCCCGGCAGTGACGGTCTCCATCTACCGGACACCCAAGATGGTCGACAAGGACTACGAGTTGAAGAACGGGCCGAACGGGGCCGCGCACACAGGAGGCGATGCCTCCGTCTACTTCGGGGAGTACAGCGTGGCCAAGGAATACGTGGGCAGCGGAAGTGGCCCCTTTGCTGATGGTATGATCCGCTATGAAATGTCCCCCGAATTCCTGGCCAAGTTCGCCGATTGCGCCGAGCGATACGACTGGAAGGGGCCGGACGGCAAGCCTCGCATCGAGTTCGTCATCCCGGTCGACCGGCTGAAGGACTTCAACGATCTCACCGTCAAGCGTGAGTGGCTGAAGGGCAAGAAGGACTGACGGCCATGGACTATCACTTGCACCATGAAGTCGACGTGACCGTGGTCGCCGCCCGCCCGTGGGGCCTGGAGGTCGAATCGGGACATGGTTCCCGCGGCTTCATCGACAACACGAAGAGCCCGGCATGGCCGTCGGGTGATCAACAGGCTCTGGTCGGCACCGTCCTGCGTGCCGTCGTCATCGACGACCGGCGGGACCCCGTCCGGCTGAGCACCCTCGACACGGACATACGGATCGCCCGCGAGAAGAGGAGCCGTTCCTCCTAGGGCAAGCAGCTCACGAGGCCCCACCGGCCGGGACGCCGGTGGGGCCCTCCCGCGCGTCGCTCACCAAAAAAATCCACCGGCTTCCCATTGGCCCTTGATGTGGACCGGTCCCCTCGCGTTTCCTCGGTGCTCGCAGTAACCCTCTTTCACCCAGCGAGGTCACCCGTGTCCATCTCCGAGAACCAGGCCCCCGAGACCGGCACCGCCCGTGTGAAGCGCGGCATGGCAGAGCAGCTCAAGGGCGGCGTCATCATGGACGTCGTCACGCCGGAGCAGGCGAAGATCGCCGAGGACGCGGGAGCCGTCGCCGTCATGGCCCTGGAGCGGGTCCCGGCCGACATCCGCAAGGACGGCGGCGTGGCCCGCATGTCCGACCCGGACATGATCGAGGGCATCATCGAAGCCGTCTCCATCCCGGTGATGGCCAAGTCCCGCATCGGCCACTTCGTCGAGGCCCAGGTGCTGCAGTCCCTCGGCGTCGACTACATCGACGAGTCCGAGGTCCTCACCCCGGCCGACGAGGTCAACCACTCCGACAAGTGGGCCTTCACCACGCCGTTCGTCTGTGGCGCCACCAACCTGGGCGAGGCCCTGCGCCGCATCGCCGAGGGCGCCGCGATGATCCGGTCCAAGGGCGAGGCCGGCACCGGCAACGTCGTCGAGGCCGTCCGTCACCTGCGCCAGATCAAGAACGAGATCGCCCGCCTGCGCGGCTACGACAACAACGAGCTGTACGCCGCCGCCAAGGAACTGCGCGCCCCGTACGAGCTGGTCAAGGAAGTCTCCGAGCTCGGCAAGCTCCCCGTGGTGCTGTTCTCCGCCGGTGGCGTCGCCACCCCGGCCGACGCGGCCCTGATGCGCCAGCTCGGCGCCGAGGGCGTCTTCGTCGGCTCCGGCATCTTCAAGTCCGGTGACCCGGCCAAGCGTGCCGCCGCCATCGTCAAGGCCACCACCTTCTACGACGACCCGAAGATCGTCGCCGACGCGTCCCGCAACCTCGGCGAGGCCATGGTGGGCATCAACTGCGACACCCTCCCCGAGGCCGAGCGCTACGCCAACCGCGGCTGGTAAGGCACATCAGAGACATGACCGAAGCACCTGTGATCGGCGTCCTGGCCCTCCAGGGCGACGTACGGGAGCACCTCGTCGCCCTGGCCGCGGCCGACGCCGTGGCCAGGCCGGTGCGGCGCCCCGAAGAACTCGCCGAGGTGGACGGCCTCGTGATCCCCGGCGGCGAGTCCACCACCATCTCCAAGCTGGCCGTCCTGTTCGGGGTGATGGAGCCCCTCCGCGCGCGTGTGCGGGACGGCCTGCCCGTCTACGGCACCTGCGCCGGCATGATCATGCTCGCCGACAAGATACTCGACCCGCGCTCGGGCCAGGAGACCATCGGCGGCATCGACATGATCGTGCGCCGCAACGCCTTCGGCCGGCAGAACGAGTCCTTCGAGGCGGCCGTCGAGGTCAGGGGTGTCGAGGGCGACCCCGTGGAGGGCGTCTTCATCCGAGCCCCCTGGGTCGAGTCCGTCGGCGCCGGGGCCGAGGTGCTCGCCGAGCACGGCGGCCACATCGTCGCCGTCCGCCAGGGCAACGCGCTGGCCACGTCGTTCCACCCGGAACTGACCGGTGACCACCGTGTGCACGCCCTGTTCGTCGAGATGGTGCGCGCGAACCGGGCAGCCGACTCCTAGTAGGATTCCTGCGTTCGTTGCTGAGATGGGTTACGCGAAGGAGACAGGCAGATGTCCGGCCACTCTAAATGGGCCACGACGAAGCACAAGAAGGCCGTCATCGATGCCAAGCGCGGCAAGCTCTTCGCGAAGCTGATCAAGAACATCGAGGTGGCGGCCCGGATGGGCGGCGCCGACCCCGAGGGCAACCCGACGCTGTACGACGCCATTCAGAAGGCGAAGAAGTCGTCGGTCCCCAACAAGAACATCGACTCCGCGGTCAAGCGCGGCGCGGGCCTGGAGGCCGGCGGCGCCGACTACGAGACGATCATGTACGAGGGCTACGGCCCGAACGGCGTCGCGGTGCTCATCGAGTGCCTCACCGACAACCGCAACCGCGCCGCCTCCGAGGTCCGCGTCGCCATGACCCGCAACGGCGGCTCCATGGCCGACCCGGGCTCGGTGTCCTATCTGTTCAACCGCAAGGGCGTCGTGATCGTCCCCAAGGGCGAGCTGACCGAGGACGACGTGCTGACCGCCGTGCTCGACGCGGGCGCCGAGGAGGTCAACGACCTCGGTGAGAGCTTCGAGGTCCTCAGCGAGGCCACCGACCTGGTCGCGGTCCGCACCGCCCTCCAGGACGCCGGCATCGACTACGACTCCGCCGACGCCAACTTCGTCCCGACCATGCAGGTCGAACTGGACGAGGAGGGCGCCAAGAAGATCTTCAAGCTGATCGACGCGCTCGAGGACAGCGACGACGTGCAGAACGTCTTCGCCAACTTCGACGTCAGCGACGAGGTCATGGAGAAGGTCGACGCGTAACGCTGCCGCGAATGTGCGAGCGCCGCGATCTCGGCGGGCCGGGGGACACGAGTCCTCCGGCCCGCTGTCGTTGTCAGTGGCAGCGGATAGCCTGGCGGAGTCAAAGATCACCGTCCACGACCGCGACCATCGATTGAGGAACCACGACGGTGCTCAGCCACGTCCGCGAGAGCGGCGGCGGTTCAGCCGCAAAGAGGGGAGGGCGCGCGTGCGCGTGCTGGGGGTGGACCCGGGACTGACCCGGTGCGGTGTCGGCGTGGTCGAGGGCGTCGCCGGGCGGCCGCTCACCATGGTCGGCGTCGGCGTCGTCCGGACGCCCGCCGACGCCGACCTCGGCCACCGCCTGGTCGCCATCGAGCAGGGCATCGAGCAGTGGCTGGACGAGCACCGGCCGGAGTTCGTCGCCGTCGAGCGCGTCTTCAGCCAGCACAACGTCCGTACGGTGATGGGCACCGCCCAGGCCAGTGCCGTCGCCATGCTCTGTGCCGCCCGCCGCGGCATCCCCGTCGCCCTGCACACCCCGAGCGAGGTCAAGGCCGCCGTCACCGGCAGCGGCCGGGCCGACAAGGCCCAGGTGGGCGCCATGGTGACCCGGCTGCTGCGGCTCGGCGCACCGCCCAAGCCCGCCGACGCGGCCGACGCCCTCGCGCTCGCCATCTGCCACATCTGGCGCGCCCCCGCGCAGAACCGGCTCCAGCGGGCCGTCGCCCTGCACACCGCCAAAGCACCGAAAGGCCGTACGGCATGATCGCCTTCGTCAACGGCACAGTGGCCGCACTCGCTCCGGACGCCGCGGTCGTCGAGGTCGGCGGCGTCGGCATGGCCGTCCAGTGCACACCGAACACCCTGTCCACGCTCCGCGTGGGCCGGCCCGCCAAACTGCACACCTCCCTGGTCGTACGGGAGGACTCCCTGACCCTGTACGGATTCGCCGACGACGACGAGCGACAGGTCTTCGAGCTGCTCCAGACCGCGAGCGGCGTGGGGCCGAGACTCGCCCAGGCGATGCTCGCCGTGCACAGCCCCGACGCCCTGCGCCGAGCCGTCGCCACAGCCGACGAGAAGGCGCTCACCGCCGTCCCCGGCATCGGCAAGAAGGGCGCCCAGAAGCTGCTCCTGGAGCTGAAGGACCGGCTCGGCGAGCCGGTCGGCGCGCCCGCCGTCGGCGCACCCGCCAGCACCGGGTGGCGCGACCAGCTGCACGCCGCCCTGATCGGCCTCGGATACGCGACCCGGGAGGCCGACGAGGCCGTGACCGCCGTGGCCCCGCAGGCCGAGGCCGCCGAGGGCGCGCCCCAGGTGGGCCAGCTGCTGAAGGCGGCCCTGCAGACCCTGAACCGCGCCCGCTGATCCACGACCCCCTGAGGCACTTCTATGAACTGGGACGACACGACCGACACCTCCGCCGGCGAGCGGCTGGTGGGCCCTGTCGCCGACGGTGAGGACCAGGCCGTCGAGGCCGCCCTGCGCCCCAAGGACCTGGACGAGTTCATCGGCCAGGAGAAGGTCCGCGAGCAGCTCGACCTCGTCCTGCGCGCCGCACGCGCGCGTGGCGCCACCGCCGACCATGTGCTGCTCTCCGGTGCCCCCGGACTCGGCAAGACCACCCTGTCGATGATCATCGCGGCCGAGATGGGCGCCCCCATCCGCATCACCTCGGGCCCCGCCATCCAGCACGCCGGCGACCTCGCCGCGATCCTCTCCTCCCTCCAGGAGGGCGAGGTGCTCTTCCTCGACGAGATCCACCGCATGTCCCGGCCCGCCGAGGAGATGCTGTACATGGCGATGGAGGACTTCCGGGTCGACGTCATCGTCGGCAAGGGCCCGGGCGCCACCGCCATCCCGCTGGAGCTGCCCCCGTTCACCCTGGTCGGCGCCACCACGCGCGCGGGGCTGCTGCCGCCGCCGCTGCGCGACCGCTTCGGCTTCACCGCCCACATGGAGTTCTACGAACCGGCCGAACTGGAGCGGGTCATCCACCGCTCCGCGAACCTCCTCGAGGTCGAGATCGAGCCGGACGGCGCCGCCGAGATCGCCGGCCGCTCCCGCGGCACGCCCCGCATCGCCAACCGGCTGCTGCGCCGCGTCCGGGACTACGCGCAGGTCAAGGCCGACGGGCTGATCACCAAGGACATCGCGGCGGCCGCCCTCGCCGTCTACGAGGTGGACGCCCGCGGCCTCGACCGCCTCGACCGAGGCGTGCTCGAAGCCCTGCTCAAGCTGTTCGGCGGCGGTCCGGTCGGCCTGTCCACGCTCGCCGTCGCGGTGGGGGAGGAGCGTGAGACGGTGGAAGAGGTCGCCGAGCCCTTCCTGGTACGGGAGGGACTGCTGGCCCGAACCCCGCGCGGCCGGGTCGCCACCCCCGCCGCGTGGGCGCATCTCGGCCTCACCCCGCCCCGCTCCCAGACCGCGGGAAACGGACAACAGGATCTGTTCGGGGCGTGACGCCGCCATCACGCCTCCGGGACGGCGAGGCCAGTGGCCGGAGCAGGAACCCCGGTGCCATGCTGAGCGTTGTTCCATGCGCGCGGACTCGCTTAGACTCCGCCGATGCCGCCTTTGTCGGCGGCGTACACACCCCCAACCATCTGGCCGCTCACAGCGCGGTCGTGTGAAGGAAGTACCGACCCGTGAGTCTCCTGACCCTCCTCCCGTTCATCGTGCTCATCGGGGCCATGTTCCTGATGACCCGGTCGGCCAAGAAGAAGCAGCAGCAGGCCGTGGAGATGCGGAACCAAATGCAGCCCGGCAGCGGTGTCCGCACCATCGGGGGCATGTACGCCACGGTCAAGGAGGTGAACGAGGACACCGTCCTCGTCGACGCCGGCCCGGGCGTCGAGCTCCTCTTCGCCAAGAACGCGATCGGTGCCGTCCTCACCGACGACGAGTACAACCGCATCGTGCACGGCATCGAGCACGACCTGAAGTCCGACGCCGACCTCGTCCCGGACGACGCCTCCTCCCTCACCGAGACCGGCGCCCCCGCCGCCGACGCCACCGCTGACGACAAGGCCGTCGACCTCGGCAAGAAGGACGCGGCCGACGAGCCCGCCGACGACGCTCCGGCCGGCGAGGCGAAGACGGACGAAGAGCCGAAGAAGACCGACGGCGACTCCGAGGCGAAGTAGTCGTGTCCCGGGGTGCGCGGGTCCTGCCCGCGCGCCCCGGGACACGCCCAGCTCGCACGGAATCCCGACATTAGTCATGGCCGCCCGTCCGCCGATCCGGAGCGAGGCGGCCCGAGAGGGAGTACGAGAAGGTGGCCACACCTAAAAAGGGCCGGAACGCGAGCGCCCAGAGCAAGCCGGGGCGCTCGCTGGCCCTGATCCTGATCGCCATCGCGGCGCTCACCGGTGGAATGTTCGCCTCGGGGCACACCACCCCGCGTCTCGGCATCGACCTGGCCGGCGGCACGAGCATCACGCTCCGCGCGGTCCCGGAGGCCGGCAACGAGTCGGCGATCAACAAGACCAACATGGACACGGCCGTCTCCATCATGGAACGCCGTGTCAACGGTCTGGGCGTTCAGGAGGCCGAGGTCCAGACGCAGGGCCGCGACAACATCATCGTCAACATCCCCAAGGGGACGAACTCCGAGCAGGCCCGTAAGCAGGTCGGCACCACCGCCAAGCTCTACTTCCGTCCGGTCATCGCCACCGAGGTCTCCGGCGGCGGCGCGGCCAAACCCTCGCCCAGCCCCACCGGAAGCCCCACGGGCAAGCCGTCCGGCAAGGCCACCGAGAGGCCCGAGGTCACGGACAAGGGTTCCGCGTCTCCGTCCGCCTCTCCCACCACGCAGGGCCGTGCGGTCACCGACGCGCTGAAGGCCTCCCCGACGCCGTCCGCGAGCGCCTCGGACCAGGCGAAGGCCAGCCCTTCCGCCTCCGCGAGCGGCGGTACCGGCGCCGACGACCCGGGCAAGCTCCAGGAGCGGTACGCGAAGCTCGACTGCACGGACCCGAAGACCCGCTCCTCCGTCGGCGACGGCGTCAAGGCCTCCCAGTCCACCCTGGCCTGCGGCAAGAACTCGGGTGGCCAGTGGCAGAAGTACATCCTCGGCCCGGCCGAGGTCGACGGCACCGACGTCGACAAGGCCCAGGCCACCCTGAACACCCAGACGGGCGCCGGCTGGACGGTCCAGATGGACTTCACCAATGGTGGCGCCAAGAAGTTCGGCGCCATCACCGGCAAGCTGGCCCAGAACCAGCCGCCGCAGAACCAGTTCGCGATCGTCCTGGACGGCGACGTGGTCTCCGACCCGTCCGTCAGGCAGGCTCTGACCGGTGGCAACGCCGAGATCTCCGGCAACTTCACCCAGCAGTCCGCTCAGGAGCTGGCCAACATGCTGTCGTACGGCGCGCTGCCCCTGACCTTCAAGGTCGACAGCATGAATACCGTGACCGCCGCACTGGGCGGTGACCAGTTGCAGGCGGGCCTGATCGCCGGCGCCATCGGCCTCGCGCTGGTCGTCATCTACCTCCTGCTCTACTACCGCGGCCTGTCGTTCATCGCGATCCTCTCTTTGCTGGTCTCCGCCGCCCTCACCTACACGCTCATGTCGTTGCTCGGCCCGGCCATCGGCTTCGCGCTGAACCTGCCGGCCGTGTGCGGTGCCATCGTCGCCATCGGCATCACGGCGGACTCGTTCATCGTCTACTTCGAACGCGTCCGCGACGAGATCCGCGAGGGTCGCTCGCTGCGTCCCGCCGTCGAGCGGGCCTGGCCACGCGCCCGGCGCACCATCCTGGTCTCCGACTTCGTGTCGTTCCTCGCCGCCGCGGTGCTGTTCATCGTCACCGTCGGCAAGGTGCAGGGCTTCGCGTTCACGCTCGGCCTGACCACCCTGCTCGACGTGGTCGTCGTGTTCCTCTTCACCAAGCCGCTGCTCACGCTGATGGCCCGCCGCCCGTTCTTCGCGAACGGCCACAAGTGGTCCGGCCTCGACCCGAAGAGCCTGGGTGCCCAACCGCCGCTGCGCCGCACCCGCCGTCCCTCCGCCCCCATCGAGACGAAGGAGGCGTGAGATGTCGAAACTCGGCACCCTCGGCGCCCGGCTGCACCGCGGTGAGATCGGCTACGACTTCGTCAAGAACCGCAGGATCTGGTACGGCCTGTCCATCCTGATCACCATCACGGCCATCGTCGGCCTGGCGGTCCGCGGCCTGAACATGGGCATCGAGTTCCAGGGCGGCGCCGTCTTCAACACCCCCAAGAACACCAGTGTCTCGGTGCTGAAGGCGGAGGAGTACGCGGAAGAGGCCTCCGGTCACGACGCGATCGTCCAGAAGCTCGGTGACGGCAGCCTGCGCATCCAGGTCGCCGGCATCGACACCGGCGCGGCGAGCAAGATCAAGGCCAGCCTCGCCGACGACTTCGAGATCGACCCGGAGCAGATCAACGCGGAACTGGTCGGCCCCAGCT
Organism: Streptomyces djakartensis; assembly: GCF_014651075.1. Taxonomy (GTDB): domain Bacteria; phylum Actinomycetota; class Actinomycetes; order Streptomycetales; family Streptomycetaceae; genus Streptomyces; species Streptomyces djakartensis. Next base: position 324,079 of record NZ_BMWE01000003.1, read on the forward strand.
GGGGTGAGCAGATCGCGAACAAGGCCTGGCAGGGCCTGGGCATCTTCATGGTGCTCGTGGTCATCTACCTGGCGATCGCCTTCGAGTGGCGCATGGCGGTGGCCGCGTTCGTCGCCCTGATCCACGACATCACCATCACGGTCGGCATCTACGCCCTCGTCGGCTTCGAGGTCACACCGGGCACGGTGATCGGTCTGCTGACCATCCTCGGCTACTCGCTCTACGACACGGTCGTGGTGTTCGACAGCCTCAAGGAACAGACCAAGGACATCACCAAGCAGACCCGCTGGACCTACAGCGACGTCGCCAACCGCTCGATCAACAGCACCCTGGTCCGTTCCATCAACACCACGGTGGTCGCGCTGCTGCCGGTCGCGGGCCTGCTGTTCATCGGCGGCGGTGTCCTCGGCGCGGGCATGCTGAACGACATCTCCCTGTCGCTGTTCGTCGGCCTCGCCGCCGGTGCGTACTCCTCGATCTTCATCGCCACGCCGCTCGTCGCCGACCTCAAGGAACGCGAGCCGCAGATGAAGGCCCTGAAGAAGCGCGTCCTGGCCAAGCGGGCCCAGCAGGAGGAGACCTCACGGCCGGAGGCCGCCGACGAGGCGTACGCCGGCGAGCCGGGGGACGCCGCGGCCGCGGTCGTCGGCCCCCGCAACCAGCCCGCGTCCCGCAGCCGAGGCCGCGGCCGACCCTCGGGGAAGCGCCGATGACCGACATCAAGGAGCTGCTGCTCAGCCGCATCAGGGACGTGGCGGACTACCCGGAGCCGGGCGTGATGTTCAAGGACATCACCCCGCTCCTGGCGGACCCGGCGGCCTTCACCGCGCTCACCGACGCCCTCGCCGAGATCGCCGACCGCACCGGCGCCACCAAGGTCGTCGGGCTGGAGGCCCGGGGCTTCATCCTCGGCGCCCCCGTCGCCGTCCGCGCCGGCCTCGGCTTCATCCCCGTACGCAAGGCGGGCAAGCTCCCCGGAGCCACCCTCGCCCAGGCCTACGACCTGGAGTACGGCTCGGCGGAGATCGAGGTGCACGCCGAGGACCTGACCGCCGGCGACCGCGTCCTGATCGTCGACGACGTCCTCGCCACCGGCGGCACCGCCGAGGCCTCGGCCCAGCTCATCCGCCGGGCCGGCGCCGAGGTCGCCGGTCTCGCCGTCCTCATGGAACTCGGCTTCCTGAACGGCCGGACCCGCCTGGAGCCGGCCCTGAACGGAGCCCCGCTGGAGGCACTGCTCACGGTCTAGAAGGCCCACGGCAGCCCGGTGGACACCGGCACGGCACCGCGGAGGCGGACCCGGAGGAATCCGGCGTCCGCCTCTCGCGTTTCCCGGGTAGACGGTCCTCACATCGGCTCGAAGGCGATCCCTGGCCTCAGGATCGCTACCATGGGGTCTCCGGAGCCTGACCGGGGGACCCGGATCGCGCACGAGGAGCCCTCTTGCCAGACGAGGCCCAGCACCTGACCGCCGCCAAGCCCGAGTCCGCCTCGGCAGCCGCGGCAAAGCCCGCGCCGAACGCGCCGCACGCGAAGAACGACACCCGCGGGCCGGTCGAGCACGCCCAGTCGGCGCCGGTCGACAAGCCGGCCGAGCAGTCGCGCCCCAAGCCGGCCCCGCCCGCCGTGCGCCAGACAGCCGGCCAGCCCGCCCGCACCGGCTCCTCCAACCGCGTCCGCGCCCGCCTCGCCCGCCTCGGCGTCCAGCGCGCGAACCCGTACAACCCGGTGCTGGAGCCGCTGCTGCGCATAGTGCGCAGCAACGACCCGAAGATCGAGACGGCGACACTCCGCCAGATCGAGCGCGCCTACCAGGTCGCCGAGCGCTGGCACCGCGGCCAGAAGCGCAAGAGCGGCGACCCGTACATCACGCACCCCCTCGCCGTCACGACCATCCTGGCCGAACTGGGCATGGATCCCGCCACGCTGATGGCCGGCCTGCTGCACGACACGGTCGAGGACACCGAGTACGGCCTGGACGACCTGCGCCGCGACTTCGGCGACGTCGTCACCCTCCTCGTCGACGGCGTCACCAAGCTCGACAAGGTCAAGTTCGGCGAGGCCGCCCAGGCCGAAACCGTGCGCAAGATGGTCGTCGCCATGGCGAAGGACCCGCGCGTGCTGGTCATCAAGCTCGCCGACCGCCTGCACAACATGCGCACCATGCGCTACCTCAAGCGCGAGAAGCAGGAGAAGAAGGCGCGCGAGACCCTCGAGATCTACGCGCCGCTCGCCCACCGCCTGGGCATGAACACCATCAAGTGGGAGCTGGAGGACCTCGCCTTCGCGATCCTCTACCCCAAGATGTACGACGAGATCGTCCGCCTGGTGGCCGAGCGGGCACCGAAGCGTGACGAGTACCTGGCCATCGTCACCGACGAGGTCCAGCAGGACCTGCGGGCGGCCCGCATCAAGGCGACCGTCACCGGCCGCCCCAAGCACTACTACAGCGTCTACCAGAAGATGATCGTCCGCGGCCGGGACTTCGCGGAGATCTACGACCTGGTGGGCATCCGCGTCCTCGTGGACACCGTCCGCGACTGCTACGCGGCCCTCGGCACGGTGCACGCGCGATGGAACCCGGTCCCCGGCCGGTTCAAGGACTACATCGCGATGCCCAAGTTCAACATGTACCAGTCGCTGCACACGACGGTCATCGGCCCCGGCGGCAAACCGGTCGAGCTGCAGATCCGCACCTTCGACATGCACCGCCGCGCCGAGTACGGCATCGCCGCGCACTGGAAGTACAAGCAGGAGGCCGTCGCCGGCGCCTCCAAGGTCCGCACGGACGCCCCCAAGTCGTCCGGCAAGAGCAAGGACGACCACCTCAACGACATGGCGTGGCTGCGCCAGCTCCTCGACTGGCAGAAGGAGACCGAGGACCCCGGCGAGTTCCTGGAGTCACTGCGCTTCGACCTGTCCCGCAACGAGGTCTTCGTCTTCACCCCCAAGGGCGACGTCATAGCGCTCCCGGCCAGCGCCACACCCGTGGACTTCGCGTACGCGGTCCACACCGAGGTCGGGCACCGCACGATAGGCGCCCGGGTCAACGGCCGGCTGGTCCCGCTGGAATCCACGCTCGACAACGGCGACCTGGTCGAGGTCTTCACCTCCAAGGCACCCGGCGCCGGGCCCTCCCGCGACTGGCTCGGCTTCGTCAAGTCGCCGCGCGCCCGCAACAAGATCCGGGCCTGGTTCTCCAAGGAACGCCGCGACGAGGCGATCGAGCAGGGCAAGGACGCCATCGTCCGCGCGATGCGCAAGCAGAACCTGCCGATCCAGCGCATCCTGACCGGCGACTCGCTGGTGACCCTGGCGCACGAGATGCGCTACGCGGACATCTCCGCGCTGTACGCGGCGATCGGCGAGGGCCACGTCTCCGCACAGAACATCGTGCAGAAGCTGGTCCAGGCCCTGGGCGGCGAGGAGGCCGCCACCGAGGAGATCGACGAGTCGGTCCCGCCGGCCCGCGGCCGCAGCCGCAAGCGCCGCTCCAGCGCCGACCCGGGCGTCGTCGTCAAGGGTGTCGAGGACGTATGGGTCAAGCTGGCCCGTTGCTGTACGCCCGTCCCGGGCGACCCCATCATCGGCTTCGTCACCCGCGGCAGCGGCGTTTCGGTTCACCGCAGCGACTGCGTGAACGTCGACTCACTCTCCCGTGAGCCGGAGCGCATCCTCGACGTCGAGTGGGCGCCCACCCAGTCCTCGGTGTTCCTGGTCGCCATCCAGGTCGAGGCACTGGACCGCTCCCGGCTTTTGTCCGACGTCACGCGGGTGCTGTCCGATCAGCACGTCAACATCCTCTCCGCGGCCGTCCAGACCTCCCGCGACCGCGTGGCCACCTCCCGCTTCACCTTCGAGATGGGCGACCCGAAGCATCTCGGCCATGTGCTGAAGGCGGTCCGGGGCGTGGAGGGCGTCTACGACGTGTACCGCGTGACCTCGGCGCGCAGCAGGTCGTAACCGGCCGTAGCGCCCACGGACAAGGGGGCTCCCGTACGCCGCGCGTACGGGAGCCCCCTTTCCGTAAGGCCGATCAGCCTCCGAATTCCTGCAGACCCTTCAGAGCCTGGTCCAGCAGCGCCTGCCGGCCCTCGAGCTCACGCTCGAGCTTGTCGGCCCTGGCGTTGTTGCCCTGCGCGCGGGCCTGCTCGATCTGGCCCCTCAGCTTGTCCACGGCGGCCTGCAGCTGGCCGGTCAGACCCTCGGCACGCGCGCGTGCCTCCGGGTTCGTCCGGCGCCACTCGGCCTCCTCGGCCTCCTGGATGGCCCGCTCGACGGCGTGCATACGGCCCTCGACCTTCGGCCGGGCGTCGCGCGGCACGTGACCGATGGCCTCCCAGCGCTCGTTCACGTTCCGGAACGCGGCACGGGCCGCCTTCAGGTCCGTGATCGGCAGGAGCTTCTCGGCCTCCTCGGCCAGCTCCTCCTTGAGCTTGAGGTTCTCCGCCTGCTCGGCGTCCCGCTCGGCGAAGACCGAGCTGCGCGCCGCGAAGAAGACGTCCTGGGCGCCGCGGAAGCGGTTCCACAGATCGTCCTCGTGCTCGCGCTGGGCACGGCCGGCGGCCTTCCACTCGGCCATCAGCTCGCGGTAGCGCGCGGCCGTCGCACCCCAGTCCGTCGAGTTCGACAGCGCCTCGGCCTCCGAGACCAGTCGCTCCTTGGTCCGCCTCGCCTCCTCGCGCTGCGCGTCCAGCTGCGCGAAGTGCTGCTTGCGCCGCTTGGAGAACGCCGACCGGGCGTGCGAGAACCGGTGCCACAGCTCGTCGTCGGACTTGCGGTCCAGCCGCGGCAGGCCCTTCCAGGTGTCCACCAGGGCCCGCAGCCGTTCACCGGCCGCCCGCCACTGGTCGGACCGCGACAGTTCCTCGGCCTCGGCGACCAGCGCCTCCTTGGCCTTGCGCGCCTCGTCGGACTGCCTCGCCCGCTGCGCCTTGCGCTCCTCGCGGCGCGCTTCCACCAGCTCGACGAGCTTGTCCAGCCGGACCCGCAGCGCGTCCAGGTCGCCCACCACGTGGTGCGCGTCGACCTGCTCGCGGATGTGGTCGATCGCGGCCTGGGCGTCCTTCGCGGACAGGTCGGTGGTCTTCACTCGCTTCTCGAGGAGGCCGATCTCGACAACCAGGCCCTCGTACTTGCGCTCGAAATAGGCCAGCGCCTCCTCGGGGGAGCCTGCCTGCCACGAACCGACGACCTGCTCGCCGTCGGCCGTACGCACGTACACGGTCCCCGTCTCGTCGACGCGGCCCCACGGGTCGCTGCTCACAGCGCCTCCTCCACATGATGCCTGCGAGGGGCCTGAAGCTCCCCCGGGCATCGTCCACAGTTTCGTCACGGCCAACATAGGCGACCGGCGGGGGGCGTGTCCGCATCCCGCGCGACCGAAATCAGGCAGTTGAGGATCAGGATTTCGTGACCGTGGCCCTGTCGATCACTACCGTCGCGTTGGGCGCCGTGTTGCCCGTCTGCGGATCGGGAGCCTGCGCCCCCGCCTTGGCGATCTTCTTCAGGACCTTCATGCCCGCCTCGGACACCGTACCGAACGGTGTGTAGTCGGGCGGCAGCTGACTGTCCTGGTAAACCAGGAAGAACTGGCTGCCACCGGTGTTCCGGCCTTTCTTGGCCTGCGGGTTGTACTGGTTCGCCATCGCGACCGTGCCCGCCGGGTACACCCCGCCCTTGAGGCTCTTGTCCTTCAGGTTCTCGTCCGGGATCGTGTAGCCCGGTCCGCCCATGCCGGTGCCCTGCGGGTCACCGCACTGCAGCACGTAGATGCCCCGGTCGGTGAGCCGGTGGCACTTGCTGTGATCGAAGTAGCCTTTTCCGGCGAGGAAGTTGAACGAGTTGACCGTGTGCGGCGCCGCCGACGCCTTCAGGGCGATGTCTATCTCGCCGCAGGTCGTGTCCATCTTCATCGTGTACTTCGCCGACTTGTCGATGGTCATAGCCGGTTCCTTCTTCCAGGTCTCCGACTTGACCTTGCCCGCGGCGGGCTTCTCGCACGGGTCCGGGGCCTTGCTGGGGGAGGCGCTCGGGGACACCTCCGCGCCCGCGTTCTCCTTCTTTCCGTCGTCCTCGAACGGCTTGGTCAGGAAGACCGTCACGGAGAGCACCACGACCACGCCGAGGACCGAGGCGATCACGGAGTTCCGGATCCGGGCCTTGCGTCGCGTCTGGGTGCGTCGCTGCTGCTGCCGCAAGTACTTCTCACGGGCGAGCTGACGCCGCCGCTGTTCCTGGCTGACCACCGGGTTCTCTCCTCATGCGTCGGATACGTCGACCGGTACGCGTGGGGCCTGTGCGCCGACCGCCTGCGTGTGCCCCGTACCGTATATGGGTTCGCTGAGGAATCGGCAGCGCCGGTAGGCTCTGTGGACAGCCGCAGCCGCCCGTATCGACACAACGAAGGACGATCGTGCTCATTGCCGGGTTCCCCGCCGGGGCCTGGGGGACGAACTGCTATCTCGTCGCCCCCGCCGCCGGTGAGGAGTGCGTGATCATCGACCCCGGCCACCAGGCCGCCGACGGCGTCGCGGAGGCGATCGCCAAGCATCGGCTCAAGCCCGTCGCCGTCGTCCTCACCCACGGCCACATCGATCACGTGGCCTCGGTCGTCCCGGTGTGCGGCGCGCACGACGTGCCGGCCTGGATCCACCCCGACGACCGCTACATGATGAACGACCCCGCAAAGGGGATCGGCCGTGCCATCGGCATGCCGCTCCTGGGCGAGCTGACCGTGGGGGAGCCCGACGACGTCAGGGAACTTGCCGACGGCGCGAAGCTCGAGCTGGCCGGCCTGGAGCTGACCGTGGCGCACGCCCCGGGCCATACCAAGGGGTCGGTGACCTTCGGGATGCCCGAGGCGGCGGACATCCCGCCGATCCTGTTCTCGGGCGACCTGCTGTTCGCCGGCTCCATCGGACGCACCGACCTGCCCGGCGGTGACATGGCCGAGTTGCTCGACTCGCTGGCCCGCGTGTGCCTGCCGCTCGACGACTCGACCGTGGTGCTGTCCGGCCACGGCCCCCAGACGACCATCGGCCAGGAGCGCGCCACCAACCCGTATCTGCGGCAGGTGGCGGCAGGCCGCCAAGGACACGGCGCCGCCGACGCTCCCCGACGAGGAATGTGACGAGACCTTCCGTGAGCACCTTCAAGGCCCCCAAGGGCACGTACGACCTGATCCCGCCGGACAGCGCGAAGTACCTCGCCGTCCGCGAGGCCATCGCCGCGCCGCTGCGCGACTCCGGTTACGGCTACATCGAGACGCCGGGCTTCGAGAACGTGGAGCTCTTCGCGCGCGGGGTCGGCGAGTCCACCGACATCGTCACCAAGGAGATGTACGCCTTCGAGACCAAGGGCGGCGACCGGCTCGCCCTGCGCCCCGAGGGCACGGCCTCGGTTCTGCGCGCGGCGCTGGAGGCCAACCTGCACAAGGCGGGCAACCTCCCGGTCAAGCTCTGGTACTCGGGTTCGTACTACCGCTACGAGCGCCCCCAGAAGGGCCGCTACCGCCACTTCTCCCAGGTCGGCGCCGAGGCGATCGGCGCCGAGGACCCGGCGCTCGACGCCGAGCTGATCATCCTGGCCGACCAGGCGTACCGCTCGCTGGGCCTGAGCGACTTCCGGATCCTGCTCAACAGCCTGGGCGACAAGGAGTGCCGCCCGGTGTACCGGACGGCGCTGCAGGAGTTCCTGCGCGGCCTGGACCTGGACGAGGACACCCTGCGCCGCGCGGAGATCAACCCGCTGCGCGTCCTGGACGACAAGCGCGAGTCGGTCCAGAAGCAGCTGGGGGACGCCCCGCTGCTGCGCGACTACCTCTGCGACGCGTGCAAGGCGTACCACGAGGAGGTCCGCGAGCTGATCACGGCGGCGGGCGTCGCCTTCGAGGACGACCCGAAGCTCGTGCGCGGCCTGGACTACTACACCCGCACGACCTTCGAGTTCGTCCACGACGGCCTCGGCTCCCAGTCCGCGGTGGGCGGCGGCGGCCGCTACGACGGCCTGTCCGAGATGATCGGCGGACCCGCGCTGCCGTCCGTCGGCTGGGCCCTCGGCGTCGACCGCACCGTCCTCGCCCTGGAGGCGGAGGGCGTCGAACTCGAACTGCCCGCCACCACCAGCGTGTTCGCCGTCCCGCTCGGCGAGGAGGCCCGCCGCGTCCTGTTCGCCAAGGTCACCGAGCTGCGCAAGAACGGCGTGGCGGCCGACTTCTCCTACGGCGGCAAGGGCCTCAAGGGCGCGATGAAGAACGCCAACCGCAGCGGCGCCCGCTACACGATCGTCGCCGGCGAACGCGACCTCGCCGACGGCGTCGTCCAGCTCAAGGACATGGAGTCGGGCGAGCAGACGCCGGTGGGCGTCAACGAGATCGTGGCGGAACTGGAAGCGCGGCTGGGCTGAGACGCGTCGCAAGGCGCCGGGCCTCCCGGCGCCTTGCGACGGGCACCGGCCGGAACCCGCCCCTCAGGGGCGCCGCGCGGACATGCTTATGTCCGCTGAACGGTGGACGGAGGCCCCGTGCGGCACAATGGCCCTGACCGAAGCAGTCCGGGTCTCTAGTGACGGAATCGGGCGGGATGAGCAAGACGACAGTGAAGGACGTCTCCACGGAGCCACAGCCGGAGCGCGCCGGGATCGCGCCCCGTCGTGAGGGCGGTAGCCGGGCCTTCGCCCTGTTGCTGGTGATCACCGGAGCGGCGGGGCTGCTCGCGTCGTGGGTCATCACGATCGACAAGTTCAAGATCCTCGAGGCCAAGGTCGAGGGCAAGACGTTCACGCCCGGCTGCAGCCTCAACCCGGTCGTCTCCTGCGGCAGCGTCATGGAGAGCAAGCAGGCCGCCGTCTTCGGCTTCCCGAACCCGATGCTCGGCCTGGTCTGCTACGGCATCGTCATCGGCGTCGGCGTGGCGCTGCTCGCACGCGCCCGCTTCCCGCGCTGGTACTGGCTCACCTTCAACGCCGGCTGCCTGTTCGGCGTCGCCTTCTGCGCCTGGCTGATGTTCCAGTCCCTGTACCGGATCAACGCGCTGTGCCTGTGGTGCTCCCTCGCCTGGGTCGCGACGATCCTGATGTTCTGGTACGTGACGTCGTTCAACATCCGCAAGGGCTTCCTGCCCGCCCCGAACTGGCTCAAGGGCTTCTTCGGCGAGTTCACCTGGGTCATGCCCGTGCTGCACATCGGCATCATCGGCATGCTGGTCCTGACCCGCTGGTGGGACTTCTGGACCAGCTGAGCCCGCTCCGGGGCCCGGCCGGATTGTCAGTGCGTTGATTTAGGGTTTCAGACGTGGAGCCCGACCTGTTCACCGCCGCAGCCGAAGAACGCCAGGAGAAGGAACCGTCCAGCAGCCCCCTGGCGGTGCGGATGCGCCCGCGCACCCTCGACGAGGTCGTGGGCCAGCAGCATCTGCTGAAGCCGGGCTCGCCCCTGCGCAGACTGGTCGGCGAGGGCGCCGCCGGACCCGCCGGCGCCTCCTCGGTGCTCCTCTGGGGCCCGCCCGGCACCGGCAAGACCACCCTGGCGTACGTCGTCTCCAAGGCCACCGACGCCCGCTTCGTGGAACTGTCCGCGATCACCGCGGGCGTCAAGGAGGTCCGCGCGGTCATCGACGGCGCCCGTCGCGCCTCCGGTGGGTACGGCAAGGAGACCGTCCTCTTCCTCGACGAGATCCACCGCTTCAGCAAGGCCCAGCAGGACTCCCTGCTCCCGGCCGTCGAGAACCGCTGGGTGACGCTGATCGCGGCGACGACGGAGAACCCGTACTTCTCGGTGATCTCACCCCTGCTCTCCCGTTCCCTGCTGCTCACCCTCGAACCGCTGACCGACGACGACATCAGGGGCCTCATCCGCCGCGCCCTCACCGACGAGCGCGGTCTCAGGGGCGCCGTCACCCTCCCCGAGGAAACCGAGAGCCACCTCGTGCGCATCGCCGGCGGCGACGCCCGCCGCGCCCTGACCGCCCTGGAGGCGGCCGCCGGAGCCGCCCTGGACAAGGGCGAGACGGAGATCGGCCTGACCACCCTGGAGGAGACGGTCGACCGCGCCGCCGTGAAGTACGACCGCGACGGCGACCAGCACTACGACGTGGCCAGCGCTCTGATCAAGTCCATCCGCGGATCCGACGTGGACGCCGCCCTGCACTACCTGGCCCGCATGATCGAGGCCGGCGAGGACCCCCGCTTCATCGCCCGGCGTCTGATGATCTCCGCCAGCGAGGACATCGGGCTGGCCGATCCGACCGCCCTGCAGACGGCGGTCGCCGCCGCCCAGGCCGTCGCCATGATCGGCTTCCCCGAGGCCGCCCTCACCCTCAGCCACGCCACCATCGCCCTCGCCCTCGCGCCCAAGTCCAACGCCGCGACCACCGCGATCGGCGCCGCGCTGGAGGACGTCCGCAAGGGCCTGGCCGGACCGGTCCCCGCGCATCTGCGCGACAGCCACTACAAGGGCGCGACCAAGCTCGGCCACGGCCACGGATACGTCTACCCGCACGACCTGCCCGAGGGCATCGCGGCCCAGCAGTACGCCCCGGACGCGCTCAAGGACCGCGAGTACTACGAGCCCACCCGGCACGGCGCGGAGGCGCGCTACGCGGACGCCGTCGAGTGGACCCGGAAGAACCTCGGTCGAAAGCGGTCCTGAGCACCCTGTAAACTCGTCCGGAGTGCCGCGTCCCGTGCAGTCAGAACGGGACAGTCGGCCGGAGCCGGTCGGGGCACAGTCCTCCGGATCCGGTTCCAGGAGCGTCGCGCACCGTCGAACGGTGTCGCGGGCAGCCCACCACCACCCGCCCCTGGCGGGAGCGGCCGGTGGGCCACTCGCGTGCTGCACGTATGTGCCCAGACCAGGGGAGCGGCTGCCCACCCCGTCCGCAAGGGCGAGGCGGGATTCCCCGGCTGCGGATGCGACCTCCCACAACCCTGACAAGCCGAATCAAGGAAATGAGAGACAGTGGCGAACCAGTCCCGCCCCAAGGTCAAGAAGTCGCGTGCCCTCGGCATCGCGCTGACCCCGAAGGCCGTCAAGTACTTCGAGGCCCGCCCCTACCCGCCGGGTGAGCACGGCCGCGGCCGCAAGCAGAACTCGGACTACAAGGTCCGTCTGCTCGAGAAGCAGCGCCTGCGCGCGCAGTACGACGTGTCCGAGCGTCAGCTCGTCCGCGCCTACGAGCGTGCCTCCAAGGTCCAGGGCAAGACCGGTGAGGCCCTGATCATCGAGCTCGAGCGTCGTCTCGACGCCCTGGTCCTGCGTTCGGGCATCGCCCGCACGATCTACCAGGCCCGTCAGATGGTCGTGCACGGCCACATCGCGGTCAACGGCAAGAAGGTCGACAAGCCCTCCTTCCGTGTCCGCCCGGACGACGTCGTGCAGGTGCGCGAGCGCTCCAAGGAGAAGACGCTCTTCACGATCGCCCGTGAGGGTGGCTTCGCCCCCGAGGGCGAGACCCCGCGCTACCTCCAGGTGAACCTCAAGGCCCTGGCGTTCCGCCTGGACCGTGAGCCGAACCGCAAGGAGATCCCGGTGATCTGCGACGAGCAGCTCGTCGTCGAGTACTACGCCCGCTGATCTCTCGGCAGGCACGCGGTACCTCAGCCCGCCGTCTCCCCGCCCTTCCGGGCGGGCGGGACGGCGGGCTTTCGCGATTGCCCTGCCCCTGGGCGGTAATCCGGTACGGAGCGCCACCCCCGGCGCGATAGGCTCGTGGCACGACTTTTTCGATGTTCAGGCACGTTTCAGGGAGCGGGTGCACACAGTGTCCGGTGGAGAGGTGGCCGGGATCCTGGTGGCCGTCTTCTGGGCGATCCTGGTCTCCTTCCTCGCCGTCGCGCTGGCGAGGCTGGCCCAGACGCTCAAGGCGACCACCAAGCTCGTGGCGGACGTGACCGACCAGGCCGTCCCGCTGCTGGCGGACGCCTCCTCCGCGGTGCGTTCCGCGCAGACCCAGATCGACCGGGTCGACGCGATCGCCTCCGACGTCCAGGAGGTCACGTCGAACGCCTCCGCGCTGTCGACCACCGTCGCGTCCACCTTCGGCGGCCCCCTGGTCAAGGTCGCCGCCTTCGGGTACGGCGTGCGCCGGGCCATCGGCGGCCGCAAGCAGGAGGCGCCGGCCAAGGAGTCCAGGCGGGCCGTGATCGTGGGCCGTACGGTCTCCCGGCGCAGCACCCGAGGCAAGAAGGACTGAGAGTCAGCGATGTTCCGCCGTACCTTCTGGTTCACCACGGGCGTCGCCGCCGGTGTCTGGGCCACCAACAAGGTCAACCGCAAGCTCAAGCAGCTGACCCCCGAGAGCCTCGCCAGAACCGCGGGGAACAAGGCGATCGAGGCCGGTCACCGCATCAAGGACCGGGCGGTTGGCTTCGCCCTCGACGTCCGGCACAACATGGCCGTGCGGGAAGCCGAGTTGGGTGACGCCCTGGGGATCAACGAGAATCCCGAACTCCCCGCCCCCAGGCGGTACGCCGCCATCGAGAACCGCAACAACCCGAAGTACGTCGAGGGCTCGGCGTACCAGACGTACCCGTACAACCGGAATGAGGACCACTGATGGAGTCGGCTGAGATTCGCCGCCGCTGGTTGAGCTTCTTCGAGGAGCGCGGTCACACCGTCGTCCCTTCGGCGTCGCTCATCGCGGACGACCCGACTCTGCTCCTGGTCCCGGCCGGCATGGTGCCCTTCAAGCCCTACTTCCTGGGTGAGGTCAAGCCGCCCTTCGCCCGCGCCACCAGCGTCCAGAAGTGCGTGCGCACCCCGGACATCGAAGAGGTCGGCAAGACCACCCGGCACGGCACGTTCTTCCAGATGTGCGGCAACTTCTCCTTCGGCGACTACTTCAAGGAAGGCGCCATCAAGCTCGCCTGGGAGCTGCTCACCAGCCCCCAGGACAAGGGCGGTTACGGCCTCGACCCCGAGCGCCTGTGGATCACCGTCTACAAGGACGACGACGAGGCCGAGCGCATCTGGCACGAGGTCGTCGGCGTGCCGAAGGAGCGCATCCAGCGCCTCGGCATGAAGGACAACTACTGGTCCATGGGCGTCCCCGGCCCCTGCGGCCCCTGCTCCGAGATCAACTACGACCGCGGCCCCGAGTTCGGCGCCGAGGGCGGCCCCGCCGTCAACGACGAGCGGTACGTGGAGATCTGGAACCTCGTCTTCATGCAGTACGAGCGGGGCGAGGGCATCGGCAAGGACAACTTCGAGATCCTCGGCGAACTGCCCAGCAAGAACATCGACACCGGCCTCGGCCTCGAGCGCCTCGCCATGATTCTGCAGGGCGTGCAGAACATGTACGAGATCGACACCTCGATGGCCGTCATCGACAAGGCCACCGAGCTGACCGGCGTCCGCTACGGCGACGCCCAGGCCTCGGACGTCTCCCTGCGCGTGGTCACCGACCACATGCGCACCTCCGTGATGCTCATCGGCGACGGTGTCACCCCCGGCAACGAGGGCCGCGGCTACGTGCTGCGCCGCATCATGCGCCGCGCCATCCGCAACATGCGCCTGCTCGGCGCCACCGGTCCGGTCGTCAAGGACCTGATCGACACCGTGATCGGCATGATGGGCCAGCAGTACCCCGAGCTCATCACCGACCGCGAGCGCATCGAGAAGGTCGCCCTCGCCGAGGAGAACGCCTTCCTCAAGACGCTGAAGGCCGGCACCAACATCCTCGACACGGCCGTCAGCGACACCAAGGCCGCCGGCGGCACCGTCCTGCCCGGCGACAAGGCCTTCCTGCTCCACGACACCTGGGGCTTCCCGATTGACCTCACCCTGGAGATGGCCGCCGAGCAGGGCCTGTCCGTGGACGAGGACGGCTTCCGCCGCCTGATGAAGGAGCAGCGGGAGCGCGCCAAGGCCGACGCCCAGGCCAAGAAGACCGGGCACGCCGGTGCCGGTGCCTACCGTGAGATCGCCGACCAGGCCGGTGCCACCGACTTCATCGGCTACACCGACACCGAGAGCGAGTCCACGATCGTCGGCATCCTCGTCGACGGTGCCTCCTCCCCGGCCGCCACCGAGGGCGACGAGGTCGAGATCGTCCTCGACCGCACCCCGTTCTACGCCGAGGGCGGCGGCCAGATCGGCGACACCGGCCGCATCAAGGTCGATTCCGGTGCCGTCATCGAGATCCGCGACTGCCAGAAGCCGGTCCCCGGGGTCTACGTCCACAAGGGCGTCGTCCAGGTCGGCGAGGTCACCGTCGGCGCCAAGGCCCACGCCGCCATCGACGACCGCCGCCGCAAGGCCATCGCCCGCGCCCACTCGGCCACGCACCTGACCCACCAGGCCCTGCGCGACGCCCTCGGCCCGACGGCCGCCCAGGCCGGTTCCGAGAACCAGCCCGGCCGCTTCCGCTTCGACTTCGGATCGCCGTCCGCCGTCCCGACGGCCGTGATGACCGACGTCGAGCAGAAGATCAACGAGGTGCTCGCCCGCGACCTGGACGTCCGCGCCGACGTCATGGGCATCGACGAGGCCAAGAAGCAGGGCGCCATCGCCGAGTTCGGCGAGAAGTACGGCGAGCGCGTGCGCGTGGTGACCATCGGCGACTTCTCCAAGGAGCTGTGCGGCGGCACGCACGTGCACAACACCGCCCAGCTGGGCCTGGTGAAGCTGCTCGGCGAGTCCTCCATCGGCTCCGGTGTGCGCCGCATCGAGGCCCTGGTCGGCGTGGACGCCTACAACTTCCTGGCCCGGGAGCACACGGTCGTCGCCCAGCTCCAGGAGCTGATCAAGGGCCGCCCGGAGGAGCTCCCGGAGAAGGTCTCCGCCATGCTCGGCAAGCTGAAGGACGCCGAGAAGGAGATCGAGAAGTTCCGCGCCGAGAAGGTCCTCCAGGCCGCCGCCGGTCTCGCCGAGTCCGCCAAGGACGTCCGGGGCGTTGCGCTCGTGACCGGTCAGGTCCCCGACGGCACGACCGCCGACGACCTGCGCAAGCTCGTCCTCGACGTGCGGGGCCGCATCCAGGGCGGCCGGGCCGCCGTCGTCGCCCTGTTCACGGTGGCGAACGGCAAGCCGCTGACGGTGATCGCCACCAATGAGGCCGCCCGCGAGCGCGGTCTGAAGGCCGGCGACCTGGTCCGCACGGCCGCCAAGACCCTCGGCGGCGGCGGTGGCGGCAAGCCGGACGTCGCCCAGGGCGGCGGCCAGAACCCGGCCGCCGTCGGTGACGCCGTCGACGCCGTCGAGCGCCTGGTCGCCGAGACGGCCAAGTAAGGATCAGGTAGAGAAGATGCGCAGAGGACGTCGACTCGCGATCGACGTCGGGGACGCCCGCATCGGGGTCGCCTCGTGCGACCCCGACGGGATCCTCGCCACCCCGGTGGAGACGGTGCCAGGGCGTGACATCCCCGCAGCTCACCGACGGTTGAAGCAACTCGTCGAGGAGTACGAGCCGATCGAGGTGGTGGTCGGTCTCCCGCGTTCCCTCAAGGGCGGCGAGGGCCCGGCCGCGGTCAAGGTCCGTGGCTTCGTCCAGGAACTGGCGCGCATGATCGCGCCGATTCCGGTGAGACTCGTCGATGAACGCATGACGACGGTGACGGCCAGTCAGGGACTGCGCGCCTCGGGCGTGAGATCCAAGAAGGGGCGGTCCGTGATCGACCAGGCAGCAGCCGTGATCATCCTGCAACAGGCCCTTGAATCCGAACGGGTGTCAGGTAAAGCACCCGGCGAAGGCGTCGAAGTGGTCATCTGATCGCGATACGGTAACGTTCCGCGCGATGCGGCGGCGTTCGAACAGCCACCGCACAGCAAGAGGCGGGACGGGAGGCGGGCCGGAAGCCGCGCGACCGCCGCCTCGCGGCTCTAGGGGATCGATGACTGAGTATGGCCGGAGCCCAGGCTCCGAACCGTGGCATCCGGAGGACCCGTTGTACGGGGACGGCGGATGGGGAGGCCAGCAGGCCCACCAGGGTCAGCAGTCCCCCTACGGCGGCCAGCCGCAGCACTATCCAGAGCAGCAGCAGTACGGCGACTGGGGCACCGGCGAGCAGGCCGGACACGGTCAGCAGCAGTACCCGTACGACCAGCAGTACGCGGCGCAGGGACGCCAGCCCTACCAGGGGCAGGAGTACGCGCAGGGGCACGGCTCTCAGCAGGGCCAGTACCAGCAGCAGTACCACGACGGTGGTTGGGCCACCGGATCGCACCCGCACACGCCGTACCCCGGGGACGCCGCGGACCCCTACGGGCAGCACGCCGGCGGGTACGGCCCGGAACAGGCGGACGACTACGGCACGGCCGATGCCTACCCGCCTCCGGAACCGCCCGGCCGGCGGCGCGCCGAGCCGGAACCGGAGCCGGAGACCGACTGGGACCCCGGACCCGACCAGGGCGAGCACGCCTTCTTCGCCGGCGGGGACGACGATGACGACGGCGACGAGCAGCGGGACCGCCGCGGGCGCGACGACCAGCGAGCACGGGGCGGCAAACCGAAGAAGAGCCGCAACGGCATGGCCTGCCTGCTGGTCGCCGTGGTCCTGGGCGGCGGTCTGGCGGGCGTCAGTTACTTCGGCTACCAGTTCTTCCAGGACCGTTTCGCCGACGCCCCGGACTTCGCCGGGGACGGCAGCGGGCAGGAAGTGTCCGTCGAGATCCCCAAGGGCGCGGACGGCTACGCGATCGGCCGGGTGCTGAAGTCGGCCGGGGTCGTCAAGAGCGTCGACGCCTTCGTCTCGGCGCAGGCCGGCAACCCCGACGGCCGGAACATCCAGGACGGCGTGTACACGCTGCAGAAGCAAATGTCGGCCGCGAGCGCGGTCGAGATGATGCTCAGCCCGGAGAGCCGCGACAACCTGATCATCGCCGAGGGCAAGCGCAACGCCGACATCTACCGCCTCATCGACAAGCGGCTGGAAGTCGAGGAAGGCACCACCGCCGCCGTCGCCAAGAAGGACTACGAGAAGCTCGGCCTGCCCGGCTGGGCGATGAACCACCCGGGCGTCAAGGACCCGCTGGAAGGCTTCCTCTACCCCTCCAGTTACGGCATCGCCAAGGGACAGACCCCGGAGGGCGTCCTGAAGCAGATGGTCGAGCGAGCCACCCAGACGTACGACAAGCTCGGCGTCGAGCAGAAGGCCCAGAGCCTCGGGCTCGAGGACCCCTGGCAGCTGATCACCGTGGCGAGCCTGGCCCAGGCCGAGGGCACGAGCCACGACGACTTCCGCAAGATGGCCGAGGTCGTCTACAACCGCATGAAGCCGGGGAACCCGCAGACCAACGGCATGCTGGAGTTCGACTCCACGTACAACTACATCAAGAACCAGAGCAAGATCGACCTGAGTCTGAGCGAACTGCGGACCTACGACAACCCGTACAACACGTACTTCCACAAGGGCCTGCCGCCCGGACCGATCGACAACCCGGGGGAGGAGGCGCTGAAGGGCGCTCTCAACCCGACCAAGGACGGCTGGTACTACTTCATCTCGCTGGACGGCAAGACCAGCGAGTTCACCAAGACCAACGCGGATCACCAGAAGCTGGTCGACAAGTTCAACGCCTCGCGGAACAACTGAGGAACAACCGATGGCCGTACCCCGCCGGGCCGCCGTTCTCGGCTCGCCGATCGCGCACTCCCTGTCACCGCGGCTGCACACCGCGGCGTACCGGGCGCTGGGACTGACCGACTGGTCCTACGACCGGTTCGAGATCGACGAGGAGTCGCTGCCCGGATTCGTCGCGGGGCTCGGACCTGAGTGGGCGGGGCTGTCGCTCACCATGCCGCTGAAGCGGGCGGTGATCCCGCTGCTCGACGAGATCACCGGCACGGCGGCCTCGGTGGAGGCGGTCAACACCGTGGTCTTCCAGCCGGACGGGCGGCTCGTCGGTGACAACACCGACATCCCCGGACTGGTGGCGGCACTGCACGAGCGCGGTGTGGAGAAGGTGGAGAGCGCGGCGATCCTGGGCGCCGGCGCCACGGCGTCCTCGGCTCTCGCGGCACTGGCCAGGATCTGCACGGGCGAGGTCGCCGTGTACGTGCGCAGCGAGCGGCGTGCGGCTCAGATGCGCCAGTGGGGCGAGCGGCTCGGCGTCCGGGTCCGGCCCGCCGAGTGGGCCGAGGCGGCGCAGGCCTTGGAGGCGCCCCTGGTCGTCTCCACGACCCCCGCCGGAGGGACGGACGCGCTGGCCGAGCAGGTGCCCGCGCGGGTGGGCACGCTGTTCGACGTGCTCTACGAGCCCTGGCCCACGCCTCTGGCGGCGGCGTGGGCGGAGCGTGGCGGGCAGGTGCTGAGCGGCCTCGACCTGCTCGTCCACCAGGCGGTGTTCCAGTTCCGGCAGTTCACGGGCGATCCGCGGTCGCCGCTCGCCGCGATGCGGGAGGCCGCACAGCGGGGCTGACGCCTCCCGTGGTTCGTCTGCCCGCCGTCCGTCTGTCCGTCTGCCGGACTCGGATCGGAGCCGTTCCCAGGACATGGGAGGATCAAAGGCGGCGGGCCGTGGCCGCGCATCCGGTCCGCCCGTCGCCGTACGCGGTGGCATGCGTACGCTGGGCAGTAAGCAGGCCGCGAGCACTGAGGAGCACCGTTGAGCAGGTTGCGCTGGCTGACCGCGGGGGAATCCCACGGTCCCGCACTCGTCGCGACGTTGGAGGGTCTTCCCGCCGGCGTGCCGATCACCACGGACATGGTGGCGGACCATCTCGCGAGGCGGCGCCTGGGCTACGGGCGCGGTGCCCGCATGAAGTTCGAACGGGACGAGGTCACCTTCCTCGGCGGCGTCCGGCACGGGCTCACGCTCGGCTCCCCGGTCGCGGTCATGGTGGGCAACACGGAGTGGCCGAAGTGGGAACAGGTCATGGCGGCCGACCCGGTCGACCCGGAGATCCTCGACGGACTCGCCCGTAACGCCCCGCTGACCCGCCCGCGGCCCGGTCACGCCGACCTCGCGGGCATGCAGAAGTACGGCTTCGACGAGGCCCGGCCCGTCCTGGAGCGGGCCTCCGCCCGGGAGACCGCCGCTCGGGTGGCGCTGGGCGCGGTGGCCCGGTCCTACCTGAAGGAGACGACCGGCATCGAGATCGTCTCCCACGTGGTGGAACTGGCCGCGGCGAAGGCACCCAAGGGTGTGTACCCGACACCGGCGGACGTCGGGAAGCTGGACGCGGACCCGGTGCGCTGCCTGGACGCCGACGCCTCGAAGGCGATGGTCGCCGAGATCGACCAGGCCCACAAGGACGGTGACACCCTCGGCGGTGTGGTCGAGGTGCTGGCGTACGACGTGCCCGTCGGGCTGGGTTCCCACGTGCACTGGGACCGCAAGCTCGACGCCCGGCTCGCCGGCGCCCTCATGGGCATCCAGGCGATCAAGGGCGTGGAGATCGGCGACGGCTTCGAGCTGGCGCGGGTCCCGGGTTCCAAGGCGCACGACGAGATCGTGAAGACCGATGAGGGCATCCGGCGCACCTCCGGCCGCTCCGGCGGCACGGAGGGCGGCCTCACCACCGGTGAGCTGCTGCGCGTGAGGGCCGCGATGAAGCCGATCGCGACGGTCCCCCGCGCCCTGCAGACCGTGGACGTCACCACCGGCGAGGCGGCGCAGGCCCACCACCAGCGCTCCGACGTCTCCGCCGTCCCGGCCGCCGGCATCGTCGCCGAGGCCATGGTGGCCCTGGTTCTGGCGGACGCCGTGGCGGAGAAGTTCGGCGGTGACTCGGTGGCCGAGACCCGCCGCAACGTCACCTCGTACCTCGACAACCTCGCCATCCGATGAGCGGGCCGCTGGTCGTCCTGGTCGGCCCCATGGGGGTGGGCAAGTCGACTGTCGGCGGGCTGCTCGCCGAGCGGCTCGATGTCGCCTACCGGGACACCGACGACGACATCGTCGCCGCCCAGGGACGGACCATCGCCGAGATCTTCGTCGACGAGGGCGAGCCCGCCTTCCGGGCGATCGAGAAGGCGGCCGTGCACAAGGCGCTCACCGAGCACGACGGAGTCCTGGCGCTGGGCGGCGGCGCCGTGCTCGACGCCGACACACGTGCGCTGCTCGCCGGGCAGCGAGTGGTGTACCTGTCGATGGACGTCGAGGAGGCGGTCAAGCGCACCGGCCTCAACGCGGCCCGGCCGCTGCTCGCGGTCAACCCCCGCAAGCAGTGGCGCGAGCTGATGGAGGCCCGCCGGCACCTGTACGAAGAGGTCGCCACGGCCGTGGTCGCCACCGACGGCCGCACCCCCGAAGAAGTGACCCGAGCCGCCTTGGACGCACTGGAGTTGAAGGACGTATGACTGAGGCAGTGACGCGGATCCAGGTCGGCGGCACCGCGGGAACCGACCCCTACGAGGTCCTGGTGGGCCGCCAACTCCTCGCCGAACTCGGCGGGTTGATCGGCACCCAGGCCAAGCGGGTCGCCATCGTCCACCCCGAGGCCCTGGCCGAGACCGGTGACGCGCTCCGTGCCGACCTGGCCCAGCAGGGCTACGAGGCGGTCGCCATCCAGGTGCCCAACGCCGAGGAGGCGAAGACCGCCGAGGTCGCCGCCTACTGCTGGAAGGCGCTGGGCCAGTCCGGATTCACGCGCACGGACGTCATCGTCGGCGTCGGCGGCGGCGCGACCACGGACCTCGCCGGGTTCGTGGCCGCCACCTGGCTGCGCGGGGTGCGCTGGATCGCCGTCCCGACCACCGTGCTCGCCATGGTCGACGCGGCCGTCGGCGGCAAGACCGGCATCAACACCGCCGAGGGCAAGAACCTGGTCGGAGCCTTCCACCCGCCCGCCGGTGTCCTCTGCGACCTGGCCGCGCTGGATTCC
Organism: Streptomyces djakartensis; assembly: GCF_014651075.1. GTDB lineage: Bacteria > Actinomycetota > Actinomycetes > Streptomycetales > Streptomycetaceae > Streptomyces > Streptomyces djakartensis. Next base: position 344,838 of record NZ_BMWE01000003.1, read on the forward strand.
CTCCCGGTGAACGACTACGTCTCCGGACTCGCCGAGGTCATCAAGGCCGGCTTCATCGCCGACCCGGTGATCCTGGACCTGATCGAGTCCGACCCCGAGGCCGCCCGCACACCGGCAGGGCCCCACACCGCCGAGCTCATCGAGCGCTCCATCCGCGTCAAGGCCGACGTCGTCTCGTCGGACCTGAAGGAATCGGGCCTGCGGGAGATCCTCAACTACGGCCACACGCTCGGCCACGCCATCGAGAAGAACGAGCGCTACAAGTGGCGCCACGGCGCCGCCGTCTCGGTCGGCATGCACTTCGCCGCCGAACTCGGCCGCCTGGCGGGCCGGCTGGACGACGCGACGGCCGACCGTCACCGCTCGATCCTGGAATCGGTCGGGCTGCCCCTGCACTACCGTCACGACCAGTGGCCGAAGCTGCTGGAGACCATGAAGGTCGACAAGAAGTCCCGCGGAGACCTGCTGCGCTTCATCGTCCTCGACGGTCTGGCCAAGCCCACCGTGCTGGAGGGACCCGACCCGGCCGTGCTGCTCGCCGCGTACGGCGAGGTGGGCCAGTAAGTCACGCGACGCGCCTTCTGCCCGGATCGCCTTACGGGGCCGGGCACTTAGGGCCGCCCCCGGCCGTTCACACAACGACGACCGGGGGCGGTACCGTTCGCTAGCAGCGGGTTCCGCCCCCGCGGTCAGAGCCCATCGCCTGTACGAGACGGAGTGGCACCGGATGCAGCACGCAGTGGGTTCCCCGCTGCCGCCGCCCCACCAGACGGGGCACGGACCGGCCGCCGGCTGGTCGCCGGCCGCACAGCACCCGGGGCCGCACCACCCGGGCACCCACCACGGCTCCCCGCCCGTGCCACCGCCGCCCCCGGCCGCGCCCCCGCCCGGGCCGGTTCCACCTGCCCCGCCTCCCCGGCACGCCCCCGTTCCTCCCGCGCCGGACACCACCGGCCATGTGCCGCTGCCACCGGCCGGGCCGGTGGGCGCGCCGAGCGCGCCGCCCGCCCCGGCAGCATCCGACCCGGCCGGTACGACGCTCGCCGTGCTGCTCATCGGGCCCGCCGGGGCGGGGAAGACCAGCGTCGCCAAGTACTGGGCGGACCATCGCCGGGTTCCCACCGCGCACATCAGCCTCGACGACGTACGCGAGTGGGTCCGCTCCGGCTTCGCGGACCCGCAGTCCGGGTGGAACGACAACTCGGAGGCGCAGTACCGCCTCGCCCGCCGCACCTGCGGCTTCGCCGCGCGGAACTTCCTGGCCAACGGCATCTCGTGCATCCTCGACGACGCGGTCTTCCCCGACCGGCCGGTCGTCGGCCTCGGCGGCTGGAAGCGGCATGTGGGGCCGGGGCTGCTGCCGGTCGTCCTTCTTCCCGGGCTGGACATCGTTCTGGAACGCAATGCGGAGCGCTCGGGGAACCGGCGGCTGACGGACGAGGAGGTCGCGCGTATCCATGGGCGCATGGCCGGGTGGTACGGGTCCGGTCTGCCGATCATCGACAATTCGCAGCTGGACGTGCCGGAGACGGCGCGGGTGCTGGACGATGTGCTGGCCAGGTCCATCGCGAGTCCGCCGCAGTGGTAGCCGACGTGCGGTCGGTGCACTGACCCGGGCGTTTCGGGTGTTGGGCGTTGGTGCTGGGGGTGGGGCGTTGCGCGCCCCGGCGTTGCGGGGTGCCGCTGCGCCCACCCTCCCCCAAGCTCTCGGCTTCGCTCGAGCAGGGGACCCCCTCGCCCCAGCGGGACGACTGCCCGCAGCGGCGGCGGCCGGTTCCAGGTACCCGGCGTGGGTGCTGGGGGCGGGTGGGTGCGGAGCCCGGCGTTGCGAGGTGCTGGGCGTTGGTGCGAGGGGCGGGGCGTTGCGCAACTCGGCGCGACGAGGTGCCGCTGCGCCCACCCGTGCCGCCCCAGCGGCACGACTGCCCGCAGCTAGGACGGCCCGCAGCTAGGACGGCCCGCAGCTAGGACGGCCGGCAGCTAGGACGGCCGGCAGCTAGGACGGCCCGCAGCCGCGCACGCACGGAAGGGGACGTGTCGGGGGGTGTCCGCCCGCAGCGGTTGGCGCGTCAACGGACAGTCACTCGGTATCCGACTCCATCGCGCCGTTCCGAGGACGGACACCCCCCGGCACGGCCCCGACCCACCACGAAGCCGACCGCGCGCGCCCGCGCTCACGCGCCATAACCCCCACTCGGCCCTCTCGACCGGCGACATCCCGCCCCCGCTCGTAGGCTCGGGTCATGTCAGAGGTGTACGCGGCCCGCCGGACGCGCCTGAGGGAATGCTGCAACGCGGGCGGCAGCGCGGCGGCGCTGATCTCCCGTCCCGCCAATGTGCGCTATCTCGCGGGTGCCGCCCCGCGCGGCGCCGTTCTGCTGCTGGGCAAGACCGAGGATCTGCTGGTGTGCAGCGATCCGACGGCCGACCGACCCGGCCAGGAGCGCCCCGACGAGGCGCTGCGCGTACAGACCCTGCCCGGAGCCGGCGGAGGCGACCCGGCCGTCGCGGCCGCCGACCTCGCCGCGGGCCAGGGCGCCGACTCCCTCGCCGTGGAGGAGCACCACCTCACCGTGGCCCGGCACCGCGCCCTCGGCTCGGTCGCCCCGCGCCTGCGCCTTGCCAACCTCGGCAGCGCGGTCGAACAGCTCCGCGTCGTCAAGGACGAGGAGGAGATCTCCTGCCTCCGCATCGGCGCCGAGATCGCCGACCAGGCACTGGGCGAACTGCTGGAGTCCATCCTCGTCGGCCGCACCGAACGCCATCTCGCCCTGGAACTCGAGCGACGACTCGTGGATCACGGAGCCGACGGACCTGCCTTCCCGACCTCCGTAGCCACCGGGCCGAACGCCGGGCGGCCCGGCCACCGGCCCACCGACCGGCGCTTGGAGGAGGGCGACTTCCTCTCCGTCTGCCTCGGCGCCACCTACCGCGGCTACCGCTGTGAGATCGGCCGTACCTTCGTCATCGGCACCGCTCCCGCGGACTGGCAGATCGAGCTGTACGACCTGGTCTTCGCGGCGCAGCGGGCCGGACGTGAGAGCCTGGTACCCGGCGCCGCCTGCCGGGATGTCGACCGCGCCGCCCGCCAGGTCCTGGACTCCGCGGGGTACACCGAGGGCCTCACGGTCCTGACCGGACACGGGGTCGGGCTCGAAATCGACGAGGACCCTCAGTTGAGTCCCGCGGCCATGGGTAAACTGGACGCTTGCGTGCCGGTCACCGTCGAACCGGGGGTCCACCTCCCGGGCCGGGGCGGCGTCCGGATCGATGACACGCTCGTCGTCCGCCCCGAGGCGGACGGCGGACCCGAGCTACTCACCATCACGACCAAGGAGCTGCTCGCCCTGTAGGCAGGTGCGTGCCCCGGGGTCGTACGTCAGTCCAGGAGATTCCGCAACCGTGGCTTCCACGAACGACCTCAAGAACGGCATGGTGCTCAAGCTCGAAGGCGGCCAGCTCTGGTCCGTCGTCGAGTTCCAGCACGTCAAGCCCGGCAAGGGCCCGGCCTTCGTGCGCACCAAGCTCAAGAACGTGCTCTCCGGCAAGGTCGTCGACAAGACCTTCAACGCCGGCGTCAAGGTCGAAACGGCCACCGTCGACAAGCGCGACATGCAGTTCTCCTACATGGACGGCGACTACTTCGTCTTCATGGACATGGAGACCTACGACCAGCTCCACGTCGACAAGAAGGCCGTCGGCGACGCCGCCAACTTCCTGATCGAGGGCTTCACCGCCACCGTCGCCCAGCACGAGGGCGAGGTCCTCTTCGTCGAGCTGCCGGCCGCCGTCGAGCTCGTCATCCAGGAGACCGAGCCGGGCGTCCAGGGCGACCGCTCCACCGGCGGCACCAAGCCCGCCATCCTGGAGACCGGTCACCAGATCAACGTCCCGCTCTTCATCACCACCGGCGAGAAGATCAAGGTCGACACCCGCACCAGTGACTACCTCGGCCGGGTGAACAGCTAACCGTGGCTGCCCGCAACACGGCCCGCAAACGCGCCTTCCAGATCCTTTTCGAGGGCGACCAGCGTGGCGCCGAGGCCCTGACGGTCCTCGCGGACTGGGTCCGGCTCTCCCGGGCGGACACCCGGCAGCCGCCGGTGAGCGAGTACACGATGGAGCTGGTCGAGGGCTACGCGAAGCACGCGAAGCGCATCGACGAGCTGATCGCCCAGTACTCGGTCGGCTGGACGCTCGACCGGATGCCCGTCGTCGACCGCAACATCCTGCGGCTCGGCGCCTACGAGCTGATCTGGGTGGACGAGACCCCGGACGCCGTCGTCCTCGACGAGATGGTGCAGCTGGCGAAGGAGTTCTCCACGGACGAGTCGCCCTCGTTCGTGAACGGTCTGCTCGGCCGGCTGAAGGACCTCAAGCCCTCGCTCCGCCGCGACGAGGCCTGAGACAGACAGGGAATGCCGGAGGGCCCGCAGCGACACCGCTGCGGGCCCTCCGGCATTCCCGCCCGGTCCGCGTGCTGTCAGGCCCTGGGAACGCCGCCGGGGTGGCCGGAACCATATGGTTCCGGCCACCCCGGCGGCACGTTTCTGCGCCCCCTGGCGGAGCGCTCAGCCCTCCTCGTGCGTCGCCACGGCGCGACGCGCGTCCGCGTCCAGCACACCCCAGCTGATCAGCTGCTCGGTGAGGACCGACGGCGACTGGTCGTAGATGACGGCGAGTGTGCGCAGGTCGTCCTGGCGGATCGAGAGCACCTTGCCGTTGTAGTCACCGCGCTGCGACTGGATCGTGGCCGCGTAGCGCTGCAGGGGGCCCGCCTTCTCGGCCGGCACCGTGGCCAGCCGCTCCAGGTCCAGGACCAGCTTCGGCGGCGGCTCGGCGGCGCCGCCCGGGGTGGTGCCCGGGAGCAGCTCCTGCACGGGAACGCCGTAGAAATCCGCCAGTTCGGCGAGGCGCTGCACCGTCACGGCGCGGTCGCCGCGCTCGTACGAACCGACCACGACCGCCTTCCAGCGTCCCTGGGACTTCTCCTCGACACCGTGGAGGGAAAGGCCCTGCTGGGTGCGGATCGCCCGGAGCTTGGCCCCGAGCTGTTTGGCGTATTCGCTGGACATATAGCTCCCCGGCACTGTGTCGACGCGACTCGGCTGTGTTGCCGGACCGCGCGGCTGGTAACTCACTGTGAGGTTACGCAGCGTTACTCTGCCGCGTCAAGCCGAATGGTCCGCCCCGACTCTTCCGTGGTAGCGGCACCCCGTTGGGCCGAACGGGTGATCCGAGGGGGCTGTCCGGGCGATCGTGGGGGCCTGCTACGGTGGATGGCGCAATCCCGACGTCCTTTAAGGTCCGTCCCGTGAGGCGGAGAAGGAGGTCCGTTTCGTATGGACAAGCACGACACGCAGTCCGATGCCAGGCCCGTTCTCGAGGGACCCGACATCGCGCGGGTGCTGACCCGCATCGCCCACGAGATCGTCGAACGCGCGAAGGGCGCCGACGACGTGGTGCTCCTCGGCATCCCGACCCGGGGTGTCTTCCTCGCCCGGCGGATCGCCGACAAGCTCGAGCAGATCACCGAGCGCAAGGTTCCGTGCGGCTCGCTCGACATCACCATGTACCGCGACGACCTGCGCATGCACCCGCCGCGTGCGCTGGCCCGCACCGAGATCCCGGGTGACGGCCTCGACGGCAAGCTGGTCGTCCTCGTCGACGACGTGCTCTTCTCCGGCCGCACCATCCGCGCCGCCCTGGACGCCCTGAACGACCTCGGGCGCCCGCGTGCGGTGCAGCTCGCGGTCCTCGTCGACCGCGGTCACCGGGAACTGCCCATCCGCGCCGACTACGTCGGCAAGAACCTCCCCACGTCGTTGCGGGAGACGGTCAAGGTCCAGCTCGCCGAGGAGGACGGTCGCGACACCGTGCTGCTCGGTGCCAAGCCGACCCCTCAGTAGCGCCCGAGGCGTACGCCACCGCCGTACGCCCGCTCGTCGCGCCCTCGCGCGCCCGTCTGCCCCGAATCTCCCGAATGAACTGCCTTACGGAGCCTGACAGATGCAGCGTCATCTCATCTCGGCCGCCGACCTCACCCGCGACGACGCCGTCCTGATCCTCGACACCGCCGAGGAGATGGCCCGGGTCGCCGACCGGCCGATCAAAAAGCTGCCGACCCTGCGCGGCCGCACGATCGTCAACCTCTTCTTCGAGGACTCCACCCGGACCCGGATCTCCTTCGAGGCCGCCGAGAAGCGGCTGTCCGCGGACGTCATCAACTTCTCCGCCAAGGGCTCCAGCGTCTCCAAGGGCGAGTCCCTGAAGGACACGGCCCAGACCCTGGAAGCCATGGGCGTCGACGCCGTCGTCATCCGGCACGGCGCCTCCGGAGCCCCTTACCGCCTCGCCAACTCCGGCTGGATCGACGCCGCCGTCGTCAACGCCGGCGACGGCACCCACCAGCACCCCACCCAGGCCCTGCTGGACGCCTTCACCATGCGCCGCCGACTGATCGGCCCGGACGCGGGACTCGGCCAGGACCTCGAGGGCAAGCGCATCACGCTCGTCGGCGACGTCCTGCACAGCCGGGTCGCCCGCTCCAACGTCGACCTGCTGCACACCCTCGGCGCCGAGGTCACCCTCGTCGCCCCGCCGACCCTGCTGCCGGTCGGCGTCGAGACCTGGCCCTGCGAGGTCTCCTACGACCTCGACAGCACGCTGCCCAAGTCCGACGCGGTGATGATGCTGCGCGTCCAGCGCGAGCGCATGAACGCCGCGTTCTTCCCGACCGAGCGCGAGTACTCCCGGCGCTACGGGCTCGACGGCGACCGCATGGCCCGGATGCCCGAGCACGCCATCGTCATGCACCCCGGTCCGATGGTCCGCGGCATGGAGATCACCGCCGAGGTCGCCGACTCCGACCGCTGCACCGTCGTCGAGCAGGTCGCGAACGGAGTGTCCGTCCGGATGGCCGTCCTGTACCTGCTGCTCGGGGGCAACGAGCCCGCCGTCACCCACCCCCGTACCGAGGAGAAGTAAGACAGATGAGCAAGATCCTGATCCGTGGTGCGAAGGTGCTCGGCGGCGAGCCGCAGGACGTGCTGATCGACGGCGGGACGATCGCCGAGGTGCGTGCCGGTCTGAGCGCCGAGGGCGCCGGTCGTGCCGGAGGCGCGCACGATGTGACCGTTGTCGAGGCCGACGGCAAGGTGCTGCTGCCGGGCCTGGTCGACCTGCACACCCATCTGCGCGAGCCCGGCCGTGAGGACTCCGAGACGGTCCTCACCGGCACCCGGGCCGCGGCCTCCGGCGGCTACACCACCGTGTTCGCCATGGCCAACACCTTCCCGGTCGCCGACACGGCGGGTGTCGTCGAGCAGGTCTGGCGGCTCGGCAGGGAGCACGGCTACTGCGACGTCCAGCCGATCGGCGCCGTGACCGTCGGTCTCGACGGCAGGAAGCTCGCCGAGCTGGGCGCCATGCACGAGTCGGCCGCCGGCGTCACCGTCTTCTCCGACGACGGCAAGTGCGTCCACGACGCCGTGATCATGCGCCGCGCCCTGGAGTACGTGAAGGCCTTCGGCGGTGTCATCGCGCAGCACGCGCAGGAGCCGCGGCTGACCGAGGGCGCCGAGATGAACGAGGGCGTCGTCTCCGCCGAGCTCGGCCTCGGCGGCTGGCCCGCCGTGGCCGAGGAATCGATCATCGCCCGCGACGTCCTGCTCGCCGACCACGTCGGCTCCCGCGTCCACATCTGCCACCTGTCGACCGCCGGGTCCGTCGAGATCGTCCGCTGGGCCAAGTCCCGCGGCATCCAGGTGACCGCCGAGGTCACCCCGCACCACCTGCTCCTCACCGACGAGCTGGTGCGCACCTACAACCCCGTCTACAAGGTCAACCCCCCGCTGCGCACCGAGCGCGACGTGATGGCCCTGCGCGAAGCGCTCGCCGACGGCACGATCGACATCGTCGCCACCGACCACGCCCCGCACCCGCACGAGGACAAGGACTGCGAGTGGGCCGCGGCCGCCATGGGCATGGTCGGGCTGGAGACCGCGCTGTCGGTGGTGCAGGAGACCATGGTCGACACGGGCCTGCTGGACTGGGCCGGCGTCGCCGACCGGATGTCCGTCAAGCCCGCGCGGATCGGACAGGCCACGGGCCACGGCCGTCCCGTCTCGGCAGGTGAGCCCGCCAACCTCACCCTGGTCGACACGGCATACCGTGGGCTGGTGGAACCCGCGGGCTTCGCCTCGCGCAGCCGCAACACCCCCTACGAGGGTCGTGAGCTGCCGGGCCGTGTGACGCACACGTGGCTGCGGGGCAAGGCCACGCTCGTCGACGGGAAGCTCACGTGACACCTGTACTCCTGCTGGCCGCCGAGAAGGAATCGGCGCAAGTGACCGACTGGGCCGCCCGCATCGGCTGGGTCGTCGGCCTCGCCCTGTTCGTCGCGCTCCTCTACTGGCTGATGCGTGAGGGCTGGAAGTGGCGCGGCACCCTCCAGGGCGACCTGCCCGAGCTGCCCACCGGCCCGGACGAACCGGGCCCGCCGCGCCTGACCATGAGCGGCCGCTACCACGGCTCCACCACCGCCGGGCAGTGGCTCGACCGCATCGTCGCGCACGGCCTGGGCACCCGCAGCCGTGCCGAGCTCACCCTCACCGACGCCGGCCTGGACGTCGTACGCCCCGGGGCGACCGACTTCTTCGTCCCGGCCGCCGCCCTGCGCGAGGCCCGCCTCGACAAGGGCATCGCCGGCAAGGTGCTCACCGAGGGCGGCCTGCTCGTCGTCACCTGGGCGCACGGCGACCGGCTGATCGACTCCGGGTTCCGCTCCGACCGCGCGGCCGAGCACAACGAGTGGGTCGAAGCCCTCAACTCCATGATCGAAACGAACACCAGGGAAGGCGCCGAACGATGACCACCTCCACCAGGGGAGCCGCCAAAACTCCCGCCGTACTCGTCCTGGAGGACGGCCGGATCTTCCGCGGCCGTGCCTATGGGGCCGTGGGGGAGACCTTCGGCGAAGCGGTGTTCTCCACCGGCATGACCGGCTACCAGGAGACCCTCACCGACCCCTCCTACCACCGTCAGGTCGTGGTGATGACCGCCCCGCACGTCGGCAACACCGGCGTGAACGACGAGGACCCCGAGTCCAAGCGGATCTGGGTCTCCGGGTACGTCGTCCGCGACCCCGCGCGCGTGCCGTCCAACTGGCGCTCCCGCCGCTCGCTGGACGAGGAGCTGGCCGCCCAGGGTGTCGTCGGCATCTCCGGCATCGACACCCGCGCCCTCACCCGCCACCTGCGCGAGCGCGGCGCCATGCGCGTCGGCATCTTCAGCGGCGACGCCGTCCAGGACGACGGCGCTCTCCTCGCCCGCGTCCAGGAAGCCCCGCAGATGAAGGGCGCCGACCTCTCCGCCGAGGTCGCCACCACCGAGCCGTACGTCGTGCCCGCGATCGGCGAGAAGAAGTTCACCGTCGCCGCCGTCGACCTCGGCATCAAGGGCATGACCCCGCACCGGATGGCCGAGCGCGGCATCGAGGTGCACGTGCTCCCGGCCACCGCCACCGTCGACGACGTGTACGCGGTGAACCCGGACGGCGTCTTCTTCTCCAACGGCCCGGGCGACCCGGCCACCGCCGACCACCCCGTCTCCGTGATGCAGGGCGTCCTGGAGCGCGGCACCCCGCTGTTCGGCATCTGCTTCGGCAACCAGATCCTCGGCCGCGCGCTCGGCTTCGGCACCTACAAGCTGAAGTACGGCCACCGCGGCATCAACCAGCCGGTGCAGGACCGCACGACCGGCAAGGTCGAGGTCACCGCGCACAACCACGGCTTCGCCGTCGACGCCCCGCTCGACAAGGTCTCCGAGACCCCGTTCGGCCGCGCCGAGGTGTCGCACGTGTGCCTGAACGACAACGTGGTGGAGGGGCTGCGGCTCCTCGACCGCCCCGCCTTCAGCGTCCAGTACCACCCCGAAGCGGCAGCCGGCCCGCACGACGCCGCCTACCTGTTCGACCGCTTCGTGAAGCTCATGGAGGGCCAGCGTGCCTAAGCGCACCGATATCCAGTCCGTCCTGGTCATCGGCTCCGGCCCGATCGTCATCGGCCAGGCCGCCGAGTTCGACTACTCCGGCACCCAGGCGTGCCGGGTGCTGAAGTCCGAGGGCCTCAGGGTCATCCTCGTGAACTCCAACCCGGCGACCATCATGACCGACCCGGAGATCGCCGACGCCACCTACGTCGAGCCGATCACCCCCGAGTTCGTCGAGAAGATCATCGCCAAGGAGCGGCCGGACGCGCTGCTGCCCACGCTGGGCGGCCAGACGGCCCTCAACACCGCCATCTCGCTGCACGAGAACGGCGTCCTGGACAAGCACGGCGTCGAGCTGATCGGCGCCAACGTCGAGGCGATCCACAAGGGCGAGGACCGCGACCAGTTCAAGGAGGTCGTGGAGGAGGTCCGCAAGAAGATCGGCCACGGCGAGTCCGCCCGCTCCTACATCTGCCACTCGATGGACGACGTCCTCAAGGGCGTCGAGGAGCTCGGCGGCTACCCGGTCGTCGTCCGCCCGTCCTTCACCATGGGCGGCGCCGGCTCCGGCTTCGCCCACGACGAGGAGGAGCTGCGCCGCATCGCGGGCACCGGCCTCACGCTCTCGCCGACCACCGAGGTGCTCCTGGAGGAGTCCATCCTCGGCTGGAAGGAGTACGAGCTGGAGCTGATGCGCGACAAGCACGACAACGTCGTGGTCGTCTGCTCCATCGAGAACTTCGACCCGATGGGCGTGCACACCGGCGACTCGATCACGGTCGCCCCGGCGATGACGCTCACCGACCGCGAGTACCAGATCCTGCGCGACATCGGCATCGCCGTCATCCGCGAGGTCGGCGTCGACACCGGCGGCTGCAACATCCAGTTCGCGGTGAACCCCGAGGACGGCCGGGTCATCGTCATCGAGATGAACCCGCGCGTCTCCCGGTCCTCGGCGCTGGCCTCCAAGGCGACCGGCTTCCCGATCGCCAAGATCGCCGCCAAGCTCGCCGTCGGCTACACGCTGGACGAGATCCCGAACGACATCACGCAGGAGACCCCGGCCTCCTTCGAGCCCACGCTCGACTACGTGGTCGTGAAGGCCCCGCGGTTCGCCTTCGAGAAGTTCCCGAGCGCGGACTCCACCCTCACCACCACCATGAAGTCGGTCGGCGAGGCCATGGCCATCGGCCGCAACTTCACCGAGGCCTTCCAGAAGGCCCTGCGCTCGCTGGAGAAGAAGGGCAGCCAGTTCACCTTCGTCGGCGAGACCGGCGACAAGGACGAACTGCTGCGTGAGGCGGTCCGTCCCACCGACGGCCGCATCAACACCGTCATGCAGGCCATCCGCGCGGGAGCCACGCCCGAGGAGGTCTTCGAGTACACGAAGATCGACCCCTGGTTCGTCGACCAGCTCTTCCTGATCAAGGAGATCGCCGACGAGCTGGCCGAGGCGCCCGAGCTGACCGCCGACCTGCTCGCCGAGGCCAAGCGGCACGGCTTCTCCGACACGCAGATCGGCGAGATCCGGGGGCTGCGCGAGGACGTCGTCCGCGAGGTCAGGCACGCGCTCGGCATCCGCCCGGTCTACAAGACGGTCGACACCTGCGCCGCCGAGTTCGCCGCGAGGACGCCGTACTTCTACTCCTCCTACGACGAGGAGACCGAGGTCGCGCCGCGTGAGAAGGCGGCCGTCATCATCCTGGGCTCCGGCCCGAACCGCATCGGCCAGGGCATCGAGTTCGACTACTCCTGCGTCCACGCCTCCTTCGCGCTGAGCGACGCGGGCTACGAGACGGTGATGGTCAACTGCAACCCGGAGACCGTCTCCACGGACTACGACACCTCCGACCGCCTGTACTTCGAGCCGCTGACGCTGGAAGACGTGCTGGAGATCGTGCACGCCGAGCAGCAGGCCGGCCCGGTCGCGGGCGTCGTCGTCCAGCTCGGCGGCCAGACCCCGCTGGGTCTGTCGCAGGCGCTCAAGGACAACGGCGTGCCGATCGTCGGCACCTCCCCGGAGGCCATCCACGCCGCCGAGGACCGGGGCGCCTTCGGCCGGGTCCTCAAGGAGGCCGGCCTCCCGGCCCCCAAGCACGGCACCGCCACCACCTTCGCCGAGGCCAAGGCCATCGCCGACGAGATCGGCTACCCGGTCCTGGTGCGTCCCTCCTACGTCCTCGGCGGGCGCGGCATGGAGATCGTCTACGACGAGACGCGCCTGGAGGCGTACATCGCCGAGTCGACCGAGATCAGCCCGTCCCGGCCGGTCCTGGTCGACCGGTTCCTCGACGACGCCATCGAGATCGACGTCGACGCGCTCTACGACGGCGAGGAGCTCTACCTCGGCGGCGTCATGGAGCACATCGAGGAGGCCGGCATCCACTCCGGCGACTCGGCCTGTGCCCTGCCCCCGATCACCCTCGGCGGCTTCGACATCAAGCGCCTGCGCGCCTCCACCGAGGGCATCGCGAAGGGCGTCGGCGTACGCGGCCTGATCAACATCCAGTTCGCGCTCGCGGGCGACATCCTCTACGTCCTGGAGGCCAACCCGCGCGCCTCGCGGACCGTCCCCTTCACCTCGAAGGCGACGGCGGTGCCGCTGGCCAAGGCCGCGGCCCGGATCTCGCTGGGCGCCACCATCGCCGAGCTGCGCGCCGAGGGCCTGCTCCCGGCGAACGGCGACGGCGGCGAGCTTCCGCTGGACGCGCCCATCTCGGTCAAGGAAGCCGTCATGCCGTGGTCGCGCTTCCGCGACATCCACGGCCGCGGCGTCGACACGGTCCTCGGCCCGGAGATGCGCTCCACCGGCGAGGTCATGGGCATCGACTCCGTCTTCGGCACGGCGTACGCCAAGTCGCAGGCGGGTGCCTACGGCCCGCTGCCCACCAAGGGCCGCGCGTTCATCTCGGTCGCCAACCGCGACAAGCGCTCGATGATCTTCCCGGCCCGCGAGCTGGTCGCGCACGGCTTCGAGCTGATGGCCACGTCCGGCACGGCCGAGGTCCTCAAGCGCAACGGCATCAACGCCACGGTCGTGCGCAAGCAGTCCGAGGGCACCGGCCCGAACGGTGAGAAGACCATCGTCCAGCTCATCCACGACGGCGAGGTCGACCTCATCGTCAACACCCCGTACGGCACGGGCGGCCGCCTCGACGGCTACGACATCCGGACGGCGGCCGTGGCGCGCTCCGTGCCCTGCCTGACGACGGTCCAGGCGCTCGCGGCGGCGGTCCAGGGCATCGACGCCCTCAACCGCGGCGACGTGAGCGTCCGATCGCTCCAGGAACACGCGGAACACCTGACCGCGGCCCGCGACTAGCAGCCCCGAGGGGGACACCGGAAACGGTGTCCCCCTCTTCGTGAGGACGCCATGTCCTCGTGAGGACGACATGTACAAGATCTTCTTCAGCCTGTTCTTCAAGCGGCTGGACCCGGAGCAGGCCCACCACCTCGCCTTCCGCTGGATCCGCCTGGCCGCCCGCGTCCCCGTGCTGCGCACCTTCCTCGCGGCGGCCCTCGCGCCCCGCCACAAGGAACTGCGCACCGAGGCCCTGGGCCTGCGCATGCACGGCCCCTTCGGACTCGCGGCCGGCTTCGACAAGAACGCCGTCGGCATCGACGGCATGGCGATGCTCGGCTTCGACCACGTCGAGATCGGCACCGTGACCGGCGAGCCGCAGCCCGGCAACCCCAAGCAGCGGCTGTTCCGGCTGGTCGAGGACCGCGCGCTGATCAACCGCATGGGCTTCAACAACGACGGCTCGCTCCGGGTCGCCGCCCGCCTGGCCTCCCGCACGCCCGTGTTCCGGACCGTGGTCGGCGTCAACATCGGCAAGACCAAGGCCGTACCCGAGGAGGAGGCCGTCGCGGACTACGTGAAGTCCGCCGAGCGGCTCGCGCCGTACGCCGACTACCTCGTCGTCAACGTCTCCTCGCCGAACACGCCCGGGCTGCGCGACCTGCAGGCCACCGAGGCGCTGCGCCCGCTGCTGAGCGCCGTCCGGGAGGCCGCCGACCGCACCGCGTCCGCGCGGCGTGTCCCGCTCCTGGTCAAGATCGCGCCGGACCTCGCCGACGAGGACGTCGACGCCGTCGCCGACCTCGCCGTGGAGCTCGGCCTGGACGGGATCATCGCCACGAACACCACCATCGCCCGCGAGGGACTCGGCCTGAAGTCCGGCCCCGCTCTGGTCAAGGAGACCGGCGGCCTGTCCGGGGCACCCCTGAAGGAACGCTCCCTGGAGGTCCTGCGCCGCCTGTACGCCCGCGTGGGCGACCGGATCACCCTGGTGGGCGTCGGCGGCGTGGAGAACGCCGAGGACGCCTGGCAGCGCATCCTCGCCGGTGCAACGCTGGTCCAGGGCTACAGCGCCTTCATCTACGAGGGGCCCTTCTACGCCCGCGCGATTCACAAGGGCCTCGCCGCACGCCTGCGCACCAGCCCGTACGCCACGCTCGCCGACGCGGTGGGCGCCGACGTGAGGAAGACGGCATGAGCGTTCTCGAACCCTTCGGCGCCCGCCTGCGCCGGGCGATGGACCGGCGCGGCCCGCTGTGCGTCGGCATCGACCCGCACGCCTCCCTGCTCGCCGAGTGGGGGCTGAACGACGACGTGGCCGGCCTGGAGCGGTTCAGCCGCACGGTCGTCGAGGCGCTCGCCGACCGGGTCGCCGTGCTCAAGCCGCAGAGCGCGTTCTTCGAACGGTTCGGCTCGCGCGGGCTCGCCGTCCTGGAGACGGCCGTGGCCGAGGCACGGGCGGCCGGGGCGCTGGTCGTGATGGACGCCAAGCGCGGCGACATCGGGTCGACCATGGCCGCGTACGCCGAGTCCTTCCTGCACAAGGACGCGCCGCTGTTCTCCGACGCGCTGACGGTCTCGCCCTACCTCGGCTACGGCTCGCTCAGCCCGGCCGTCACGCTGGCGCGGGAGAGCGGCGCGGGGTTGTTCGTGCTGGCGCTGACCTCCAATCCGGAGGGCGGCGAGGTCCAGCACGCCGTGCGGTCCGACGGCCGCAACATCGGAGCGACGATGCTGGCGCACCTGTCCGTGGAGAACGCGGGGGAGGAGCCCATGGGGTCCTTCGGCGCCGTCGTCGGGGCCACCCTCGGTGATCTGTCGACGTACGACCTGGACATCAACGGCCCGCTCCTGGCACCCGGCATCGGCGCCCAGGGGGCCACACCGGCCGACCTGCCCCGGGTCTTCGGCGCGGCGGTGCGCAACGTCGTGCCGAACGTCAGCCGGGGTGTGCTGCGTCACGGTCCCGACGCGGACACGCTCCGTGACGCCGCGGAGCGGGTCGCGGAGGAGATTCGTCACGTCGTGGCCCCGTCCTGACCTCCTCCGGGCCTCCTCCGGGGCGCGTCCTGACCTCTTCCCGGGACCTGCGATGAGTGGTTCGCGGCCTTCTTGAATCTGAATACATTCTCAAATCCGGGGCAGTATGTCCTAAATGTCCGTTCAGATGAAGGCTGACCAGGACTTTTCCGCTGTTCTCGCTGACTCTGGCGGACTTGCCCGCTAGTCTCCGACGAGAGTGAACGGGCAAGCGTGTTGCTCGTAGCTCCCCAGGTGTGGGGCGACTAGGTTCCTCACCGGTCCGTATCCGACAGTTCGACATCCGAGGTGACGTAGGCGTGGCTCTTCCGCCCCTTACCCCTGAACAGCGCGCAGCCGCGCTCGAAAAGGCCGCCGCGGCTCGCCGGGAGCGGGCCGAGGTCAAGAATCGACTCAAGCACTCCGGCGCCTCCCTTCACGAGGTCATCAAGCAGGGCCAGGAGAACGACGTCATCGGCAAGATGAAGGTCTCCGCCCTCCTTGAGTCCCTGCCGGGCGTGGGCAAGGTCCGCGCCAAGCAGATCATGGAGCGACTCGGTATTTCCGAGAGCCGCCGCGTGCGTGGCCTCGGTTCCAACCAGATCGCCTCCTTGGAGCGCGAGTTCGGCAGCACCGGCTCCTGAACCGGACAGTCCGGGGGAGCGGCCCCGGGCAGTCCGGGATTGCTGGATAATCGCTGCATGGCTGCAACACCCCGGGGGACGACCCCCGTACCCCCGGACGTACGTCCGCGGCTGACCGTGCTCTCCGGCCCCTCCGGGGTCGGCAAGAGCACGGTCGTCGCCCATATGCGCAAGGAACACCCCGAGGTCTGGCTCTCGGTGTCGGCGACGACCCGGGGGCCCCGCCCCGGCGAGCAGCACGGCGTCCACTACTTCTTCGTCACCGACGACGAGATGGACAAGCTGATCGCCAACGGCGAGCTGCTGGAGTGGGCCGAATTCGCCGGCAACCGCTACGGCACGCCGCGTGCGGCCGTACAGGAGCGTCTGGAGAAGGGCGAGCCCGTCCTCCTCGAGATCGACCTGCAGGGCGCCCGCCTGGTGCGGGAGTCGATGCCCGAGGCCCAGCTGGTGTTCCTGGCTCCCCCCTCCTGGGAGGAGCTGGTGCGCAGACTCACCGGGCGGGGCACCGAACCGCCCGAGGTGATCGAGCGCAGGCTCGAGGCGGCGAAGATCGAACTGGCCGCCGAACCGGAGTTCGACACGACCCTGGTCAACACCTCCGTCGAGGACGTGGCGCGCGAGCTGCTAGCCTTGATGAACGTCGTGTGACCATCGCTGGTCTTTCCGGTCCTCGCTGATCACCCCGACAGAATCTTTCCCATCCATCGGAAGGTAGAGCGTGTCCTCTTCCATCTCCGCGCCCGAGGGCATCATCAACCCGCCGATCGACGAGCTCCTCGAGGCCACCGACTCGAAGTACAGCCTCGTGATCTACGCGGCCAAGCGGGCCCGCCAGATCAACGCGTACTACTCGCAGCTCGGCGAGGGTCTCCTCGAGTACGTCGGTCCTCTCGTCGACACCCACGTCCACGAGAAGCCGCTCTCGATCGCACTCCGCGAGATCAACGCGGGACTGCTGACGTCCGAGGCCGTCGAGGGCCCGGCGCAGTAAGCGGCACTCGCAGCTTGACGCTGACGTGACCACAGGCCCGGCAGGCCTACTGCCGGGCCTGTGGTGTGTGATGGGACATGTAGGTCGCCGAGATCCGGGGAGAGACGGTGGACAAGCCGAAGGTCGTTCTGGGGGTCAGTGGCGGCATCGCCGCGTACAAGGCCTGTGAGCTGCTGCGGCGGCTGACCGAGTCGGGCCACGACGTGCGTGTGGTGCCCACCGCCTCCGCGCTGCACTTCGTCGGCGCCGCCACCTGGTCCGCGCTGTCGGGCAACCCGGTCTCCACCGAGGTGTGGGACGACGTGCACGAGGTCCCGCACGTCCGCATCGGACAGCACGCCGACCTGGTCGTCGTCGCCCCGGCCACCGCCGACATGCTCGCCAAGGCGGCCCACGGCCTCGCCGACGACCTCCTCACCAACACCCTGCTCACCGCCCGCTGCCCGGTCGTCTTCGCCCCCGCCATGCACACGGAGATGTGGGAGCACCCGGCCACCCGGGAGAACGTGGCGACGCTGCGCCGCCGCGGCGCCGTCGTCGTCGAACCCGCCGTGGGACGCCTCACCGGCGTCGACACCGGCAAGGGCCGGCTGCCCGACCCGGGCGAGATCTTCGAGGTCTGCCGCCGGGTGCTCGCCCGGGGCGTGGCCGAGCCCGATCTCGCGGGCCGGCATGTCGTGGTCAGCGCCGGCGGCACGCGCGAGCCCCTGGACCCCGTGCGGTTCCTCGGCAACCGCTCCTCGGGCAAGCAGGGCTACGCCCTGGCCCGCACCGCGGCCGCCCGTGGCGCCCGCGTCACCCTGATCGCGGCCAACAGCGCCCTGCCGGACCCCGCCGGTGTGGACGTCGTCCCGGTCGGCACCGCCGTCCAGCTCCGTGAGGCGGTGCTGAAGGCCTCCGCCGACGCCGACGCGGTGGTGATGGCGGCGGCGGTGGCGGACTTCCGCCCGGCGGCGTACGCGGCCGGGAAGATCAAGAAGAAGGACGACCAGGAACCGGAGCCGATCGCTCTGGTGCGGAATCCGGACATCCTCGCGGAGATCTCCGCCGGTCGTGCCCGCCCCGGACAGGTGATCGTCGGCTTCGCCGCGGAGACCGACGACGTGCTCGCCAACGGCCGCGCGAAACTGAAGCGCAAGGGCTGCGATCTGCTGGTGGTCAACGAGGTGGGGGAGCGCAAGACCTTCGGATCCGAGGAGAACGAGGCCGTCGTCCTCGGCGCCGACGGCCAGGAGACCGCCGTGCCGTACGGACCGAAGGAAGCCCTGGCCGAAACCGTGTGGGACCTGGTGACCGAGCGGCTGCGCTGATGTTTCAGTCGCCCTGCACCTTCCTGAAACCGGCGATCGGGGCGTGGCGCCTCTGGCCAACGCGGCTCGGCATTGGGCAGAATGCCTGTGCCGCAGGTCACAGCGCTCCCGAGTGTCGAGACAGGGGGACCGTGGCCGAAGCGTGACCGATAAACTGTTCCACGGACGGCGCCGGGTGCAGCCCCCGCCGTCCGCCAATGATCAGCCAGCAGCCGCTGCAACCACAGGGAGCGTTGTGTCCCGTCGCCTGTTCACCTCGGAGTCCGTGACCGAGGGCCACCCCGACAAGATCGCTGACCAGATCAGCGACACCATTCTCGACGCGTTGCTCCGCGAGGACCCGACCTCCCGGGTCGCCGTCGAGACGCTGATCACGACCGGTTTGGTCCATGTGGCCGGTGAGGTCACGACCAAGACGTACGCGGACATCGCGACGCTGGTCCGGAACAAGATCCTCGAAATCGGCTACGACTCCTCGAAGAAGGGCTTCGACGGAGCCTCCTGCGGCGTGTCGGTGTCGATCGGCGCGCAGTCCCCGGACATCGCCCAGGGCGTCGACACGGCCTACGAGTCCCGTGTCGAGGGTGACGAGGACGAACTCGACAAGCAGGGCGCGGGCGACCAGGGCCTGATGTTCGGCTACGCGACGGACGAGACGCCGACGCTGATGCCGCTGCCGATCTTCCTGGCGCACCGCCTGTCGAAGCGCCTCTCCGACGTGCGCAAGAACGGCACGATCCCCTACCTGCGCCCGGACGGCAAGACCCAGGTCACCATCGAGTACGACGGCGACAAGGCCGTCCGCCTCGACACGGTCGTCGTCTCCTCCCAGCACGCGTCCGACATCGACCTGGACTCGCTCCTGGCCCCGGACATCAAGGAGTTCGTCGTCGAGCCGGAGCTGAAGGCGCTCCTGGACGAGGGCATCAAGATCGACACGGAGAACTACCGTCTCCTGGTCAACCCCACCGGCCGCTTCGAGATCGGCGGCCCGATGGGCGACGCAGGCCTCACCGGCCGGAAGATCATCATCGACACCTACGGCGGCATGGCCCGTCACGGCGGCGGTGCCTTCTCCGGCAAGGACCCGTCCAAGGTCGACCGCTCCGCCGCGTACGCGATGCGCTGGGTGGCCAAGAACGTGGTGGCCGCGGGTCTCGCCACCCGCTGCGAGGTCCAGGTGGCGTACGCCATCGGCAAGGCCGAGCCGGTCGGCCTGTTCGTCGAGACCTTCGGCACCGCCAAGATCGACACGGAGAAGATCGAGAAGGCGATCGACGAGGTCTTCGACCTCCGCCCGGCGGCGATCATCCGCGACCTCGACCTGCTCCGCCCGATCTACTCCCAGACCGCCGCGTACGGCCACTTCGGCCGTGAGCTTCCCGAGTTCACCTGGGAGCGCACGGACCGCGTGGACGCGCTGCGCGAGGCGGCGGGGCTGTAAGTCCCCCGGACACCGCACGAGGCCCGGCACCCTTCGGGGGGCCGGGCCTCGTCGCGCCCCGGGCGCCTGAAGGGGCGCCGCCGGTTGTCAGTGGCTTTTGGAAGAATGCAAGCGTGAGCAGCGGGAACGAACAGCCGGACGGCGGTGCGCAGGGCGCGCCGCCCGAGCAGCTCGCGCTCATCCGGGAGAGCGTGCGGAAGGCCAAGGCGCCCCGGGCCAAACCGCGGACGTGGCGGGGGGCCGCGCTGGCCAGGGAGCTGCCCGTCGCGCGGGTGCTCGTCGACAAGGGAGTGCTCCATCTCGACCGGTACTTCGACTACGCCGTGCCCGAGGAGCTGGACGCCGAGGCCCAGCCGGGTGTGCGCGTGCGGGTGCGCTTCGGGGCCGGACGGCACCGGGTGCGGGAGGGGCGGCGTGAGGGCGGCGGGCTGATCGACGGGTTCCTCGTCGAGCGGCTGCCCGAGTCCGACTACTCCGGGCCGCTGGCCGCCCTCGCCCAGGTCGTGTCGCCCGAGCCGGTGCTCAGCGAGGAACTGCTGGGACTGGCCCGGGCCGTCGCCGACCGGTACGCGGGCAGCCTCGCCGACGTCCTGCAACTCGCCGTGCCGCCACGCAACGCACGGGCCGAGCAGCGCCCGTCCCCCGCACCGCTGCCGCCGCCCCCGGCGCCCGGGGCGGGCTCCTGGCAGCGCTACGAGCGGGGAGCGGCCTTCGTGGAGTCGCTGGCCTCCGGCGGCGCGCCCCGGGCCGTGTGGAACGCGCTGCCCGGACCGCACTGGAGCGAGGAACTGGCACGGTCCCTCGCGGCGACCCTGGCCTCGGGGCGCGGGGCGCTCGCCGTCCTGCCGGACGGACGGGCGGTCGCCCGGGTCGACGCGGCCCTGACCGCCCTGCTGGGGGAAGGCCGGCACGCGGTCCTCACGGCCGACGCCGGGCCCGAGAAGCGGTACGCGCAGTGGCTCGCGGTGCGCAGGGGCTCCGTCCGGGCGGTGATCGGCACCCGGGCGGCGATGTTCGCGCCGGTCCGGGACCTGGGACTGGTCGCTCTCTGGGACGACGGGGACGACAGCCACAGCGAGCAGCACGCCCCGCAGCCGCACGCCCGGGAGGTGCTGCTGCTGCGAGCCGCCCAGGACAAGTGCGGCTTCCTGGTCGGCGGCTGGGGCTGCACGGTGGAGGCGGCGCAGCTCGTCGAGACCGGGTGGGCGCGGCCGCTCGTCGCGGCGCGGGAGCAGGTACGCGCCGCCGCACCACTCGTACGAACCGTCGGGGACGGGGACCTGGCGCGGGACGAGGCCGCCCGGGCCGCCCGGCTGCCGACGCTCGCCTGGCAGGCCGTCAGGGACGGCCTGCGGCAGGGCCCGGTGCTGGTGCAGGTGCCCCGGAGGGGATACGTGCCGCGCATGGCGTGCGCCGCCTGCCGGGCGCCCGCGCGGTGCCGGCACTGCTCCGGGCCGCTCCAGGCGCGGGACGGCGGTGCCTTGAACTGCGGCTGGTGCGGCCGGGAGGAAGCGGGCTGGCACTGCCCGGAGTGCGGGTCCTTCCGGCTGCGCGCCTCGGTGGTGGGGGCGCGGCGGACCGCCGAGGAACTCGGACGGGCCTTCCCCGCGGTTCCGGTGCGGACGTCCGGTCGTGAGCACGTGCTCGACACGGTGCCGGGGGCGCCCGCGCTGGTGGTCAGTACGCCGGGGGCCGAGCCCGTCGCCGAAGGCGGGTACGCGGCGGCGCTGCTGCTGGACGGGTGGGCCATGCTCGGGCGGCCGGATCTGCGGGCGGGCGAGGACGCGTTGCGGCGGTGGATCGCGGCCGGGGCGCTCGTCCGGCCACAGTCGGAGGGGGGCACGGTGGTGGTCGTGGCCGAGCCGACGCTACGGCCCGTGCAGGCGCTGGTGCGATGGGATCCCGTGGGGCACGCGGTGCGGGAGCTGGCCGAGCGGGCGGAGCTGGGATTTCCGCCGGTGTCGCGGATGGCGGCGGTGTCGGGGCCGCCGGAAGCGGTGGCCGGCTTCCTGCGTGCGGTCCGGCTGCCGCCGGAGGCCGAGGTGCTGGGGCCGGTGCCGCTGCCCGTCCCCGCCGCGGGGCGACCGCGGCGGACGGGGGCGCCGCCGCCGGGGGAGCAGTGGGAACGGGCCTTGCTGCGGGTGCCGCCCGGAAGGGGGGCGGCGCTGGCTGCCTCCCTGAAGGCTGCTCAGGCAGCGCGGATGGCCCGGGGGAGCGGCAGTGGCGGAGCCAGTGGTACCGGGGTGTGGGTGCGGATCGATCCGGCTGACATCGGGTGACCTGTGTGGGCCGGCTCGCTGCGCCTCGTCCGAAGACGCGGCTGCCCTCCCGGAGGACTTCCGGGAGGGCAGGAAAAGTTGTCGCGGGTCAGCCGTTGCGCGGGCCGGGGAAGGCCGTCGGCCTCGCCCCGTCGCGGAGGGCCGGGCTGCCTGCCGTCGGCTGGGTGGGCATGGAGCGGGCCGCCGGGACCGTCGGGACCGCGGGGAGACCGGTGCTCACCTGGACCGTGCGGTTTCCCGAGGGTTCCGGGGCGCGCTCCGCCTCGGCCGCGGCCGGCTGGGCGGTGGCACGGCGAGCGCCGTAACGACGGTGCACCGCCTGCTTGGTGACGCCCAGCGCGGAGCCCACGGCGTCCCACGAGAAGCCGAGTGAGCGGTCGAAGTCCACGGCCGCCGTGACCAGGGTCTCGACGCTGTCCCGCAGCTCCTGGGCGAGACGCACCGTCGGGGCGGGGGCGCGTCCGTAGACGACGAAGCCCGTGGAGGGGCCGGAGCGGCGCGGGCGGTAGACGTTGCCCAGCTGGGCGGTGAGCGTGCGCAGTGCGTCCACCTGCCGGCGGACCCGCTCGATGTCGCGCACCAGCAAGTGCAGGCTGGCCCGAGCCTGGGCGTCGTGGGTTGCGTGGTCGGCCATGAACAAGCCTCTCGAACCGGCGATGAAAGGAATGGGCCGCGATGGCGGCCCCGTGTGGTCAACTCTGTCTTGACCAACGCGGATTCGCTCCGCGGGTCACGGGGTGGGGGCGTGGGGGCATATGCGTGCGCCTGTTTGCGCGGGGTGCGCGCCTCGGCCTGCGGCCTTCGGCGTTGGTCTCCCACCCGCGCACCGCCCGTAGCTCTTGGCCGAGTGGCCGGGCTCTCCCGTGGGGGTGGGGCGCCGTCGGCGGCTTTGCGGTGCGTGGCTGATGGACTTGGGCGTTGCCCGTAGCTCTTGGCTGAGTGGCCGGGCTCTCCCGTGGGGGTGGGGCGCTGTCGGCGGCTTTGTGGTGCGTGGCTGATGGACTTGGGCGTTGCCCGTAGCTCTTGGCTGAGTGGCCGGGCTCTCCCGTGGGGGTGGGGCGCTGTCGGCGGCTTTGCGGTGCGTGGCTCATAGACTTGGGCGTTGCCCGTCGTCGATCCCTGCCCGAGAGGCCCCCACCACCCCATGAAGCTCGTCTTCGCCGGTACACCCGAGGTCGCCGTTCCCGCTCTGGACGCTCTTCTCGCCTCCGGGCGGCACGAGGTGGCCGCCGTCGTCACGCGGCCCGACGCGCCTGCCGGGCGCGGGCGCAGGCTCGTCGCGTCACCCGTCGCCGAACGGGCGGAGGAGGCCGGGATCGAGGTGCTGAAGCCCGCGAAGCCGAAGGACCCCGAGTTCCTCGAGCGGCTGCGGGAGATCGGGCCGGACTGCTGCCCCGTCGTCGCCTATGGAGCGCTGCTGCCCCGGGTGGCCCTCGACGTTCCCGCGCACGGCTGGGTCAATCTGCACTTCTCGCTGCTGCCGGCCTGGCGGGGCGCCGCGCCCGTGCAGCACGCCATCATGGCCGGTGACGAGATCACCGGGGCTTCGACCTTCCTGATCGAGGAGGGACTCGACTCGGGGCCGGTGTACGGGACGGTGACCGAGGAGATCCGGTCCACCGACACCAGCGGGGACCTGCTGACGCGGCTCGCGTTCGCCGGTGCCGGGCTGCTCGCGGCGACCATGGACGGGATCGAGGACGGCACGCTGAAGGCCGTGCCGCAGCCGGCCGAGGGGATCAGCCTGGCGCCGAAGGTCAACGTCGAGGACGCCCGCGTCGACTGGAACGCCCCCGCGCTGCGCGTCGACCGGATGGTGCGGGGCTGCACCCCGGCACCGGGCGCCTGGACCACGTTCCGTGGTGAGCGGCTCAAGCTCATCCAGGTCGCCTTGGTGCCGGACCGGACGGATCTCGCGCCGGGACAGATCGCCGCCCAGAAGAACAACGTGTATGCCGGCACCGGCTCGCACGGCGTCGAACTGCTGTGGGTGCAGGCCCAGGGCAAGAAGCCGATGCGGGCGGCGGACTGGGCACGCGGGGTGCGGATCGGCGCGGGGGAGCGGCTCGGAGCCTGATCCGCAGGTGGCGTGGGCCGGCCCGCCGGCTGAACGGGCTCACCCTCCCGTGACCTGTTCACACCCGGCGCGGCGTAGGCTGGACGGCGCACTTCTTCTCACACCCGGAGCACCTTTTTCGTGAGCGACCAGCCCCGTCGGCCCCGTTCGTCCGGCAAGCCCTACCGCCGGCCCAAGAAGGACCCTGTCCGCATCCTCGCCTTCGAGGCGCTGAGGGCCGTGGACGAGCGGGACGCCTACGCCAACCTCGTTCTGCCGCCCCTGTTGCGCAAGGCGCGGGAGAGGGAGGGCCCCGAGAACTTCGACGCCCGGGACGCGGCGCTCGCCACCGAGCTGGTGTACGGGACGCTGCGGCGGCAGGGAACGTACGACGCGGTCCTGGCGAACTGCGTGGACCGGCCGCTGGGGGAGGTCGACCCGCCGGTGCTGGACGCGCTGAGCCTCGGCGCGCACCAGTTGCTCGGGACCCGTATCCCGACCCACGCGGCCGTGTCCGCCACCGTCGAGCTCGCGCGGGTCGTGCTCGGCGACGGGCGGGCCAAGTTCGTCAACGCCGTGCTGCGCAAGGTCGCGCAGCACGATCTGGACGGCTGGCTGGAGCGCGTCGCGCCGCCCTACGACGACGATCCCGAGGAACACCTCGCCGTCGTCCACTCGCATCCGAGGTGGGTCGTGTCCGCGCTGTGGGACTCCCTCGGCGGCGGGCGCGCCGGTATCGAGGAACTGCTGAGCGCCGACAACGAGCGCCCCGAGGTGACACTGGTGGCGCGGCCCGGGCGATCCACCGCCGGGGAACTGCTCGACGAGGACGCCGCCGTGCCCGGACGCTGGTCCCCGTACGCCGTGCGGCTGACCGAGGGCGGCGAGCCGGGCGCTGTCGCCGCCGTACGGGACGGGCGTGCGGGTGTGCAGGACGAGGGCAGCCAGCTCGTGGCGATCGCGCTGGCGGGCGCGCCCCTGGACGGGCCCGACCGGCGGTGGCTGGACGGATGCGCGGGGCCCGGTGGCAAGGCCGCGCTGCTCGGCGCTCTGGCCGCCGAGCGAGGGGCCCTGCTGGTGGCCTCCGAGAAGCAGACCCACCGCGCGGGGCTGGTCGCCAGGGCACTGGACGGCAATCCCGGGCCCTATCAGGTGATCGCCGCCGACGGTACCCGCCCGGCCTGGCGGCCCGGCAGCTTCGACCGGGTGCTGGTCGACGTGCCCTGCACCGGCCTCGGCGCCCTGCGCCGGCGCCCCGAGGCACGCTGGCGGCGCCGGCCGGACGACCTGGAGGGGTTCGCGCCGTTGCAGCGCGGGCTGCTGCGCACCGCCCTGGAGTCGGTGCGGGTCGGTGGTGTCGTCGGCTACGCGACCTGCTCGCCGCACCTCGCCGAGACCCGGGCCGTGGTCGCCGACGTGCTCAAGCAGCACCCGGACACCGACCTCGTCGACGCCCGGCCGCTGCTGCCCGGCGTGCCGGACCTGGGCGAGGGGCCCGACGTCCAGCTGTGGCCGCATCTGCACGGGACCGACGCCATGTATCTGGCGCTCATTCGCCGGACCGGCTGACCCCCGCCCCCACGCCATCGCGGGCCGCCGCGCCGCCGTCCTCCCTGGCCAGGCGGTGCGGCCACCACACCTTCGGGCCGACGTCCAGGAACAGGGACGTCACCAGGACCGAGCGCACGATGAACGTGTCGATGAGGACGCCCAGCGCGACCGCGAAGCCGATCTCGGCGAAGCCCACCAGCGGGAGGGTGCCGAGGGCGGCGAAGGTGCCGGCCAGGACCAGGCCTGCGGAGGTGATGACCGCGCCGGTGGTGGCGAGCCCGGTGACCACGCCCGCTCTGGTGCCCTGGCGGGTCGCCTCCTCCCGGATGCGGGTGGTCAGGAAGATGTTGTAGTCGATGCCCAGGGCGACCAGGAAGACGAAGACGAACAGCGGGAAGTCGGTCGCCTCCCCCGCGTAGTCGAACACGTACCGGAAGGCCAGGGCGCTGATGCCGAGCGCCGCCGTGAACGACAGGATCACCGTACCGACCAGCAGCAGCGGGGCGATCAGGGCGCGCAGCAGGACGCACAGGATCAGCAGGACGACGACCAGCACCAGCGGGATGATCAGCACGTTGTCGTGCGTGGTCGCCTCGTCCATGTCCAGCAGAGCGGCCGTACCGCCGCCCACCTGGGCGTCGGCGTCCGGCACCGCGTGCACGGCGTCCCGGACGCGCTCCACCGTCTGCTTGGCCGCCGCGCTGTCCGCCGGGGCGGTCATGGTGGCCTCGAAGAGGACCTTGCCCTCGTGGATCGGTTTCGTGCCGGGTGGCAGGCCAAGGGACGTCGGAACCACGCCCTGCGTCCCGGCGACCGTGCGGCCCACCTGCTCGGCCTGCGCCCGGTTGCTCACGATGACCAGGGGATCACCGCTGCCCGCCGGGAAGTAGCGCGCCGACACCTCCTGACCGGTGATCGAGTCCGGTTTCCCGGTGAAGGCGTCCGCGTTGCCGATGCCCTCCGCCCGCAGCTGGATCAGGCCCAGCGAGCAGATCGCCAGGGCCACCGCCGTCACACTCCACGTCATCCGGGGCCTGTGCGCGATGCGGTGGCCCATACGCGCCCAGACGCCGCGCTCGGTCGGGTCGGCCGTGCCGAGGTGCGGGATCACCGGCCAGAAGATCCACCGGCCGAAGATCACCAGCAGGGCGGGGAACAGGCTCATCATCGCCAGCGCCGCGACCGCCACGCCGATCGCGGCGACCGGCCCCAGGCTGCTCGTGGAGTTCATCTCGGCGACCAGCAGCACCAGCATGCTCAGCACGACCGTCGCGCCGGAGGCGAGGACCGCAGGGCCGGCGCGGTGCAGCGCGAGGGCCATCGCCTCGTGCCGGTCCTCGTGCCGGCGCAGCTCCTCCCGGTAGCGGGCGACCAGCAGCAAGGCGTAGTCCGTCCCGGCGCCGAAGACGAGCACCGTGAGGATGCCCGCGCTCTGCCCGTTGACGGTCAGGCCCGCGTGCTCCGCCAGCAGGTAGATCAGCGCCTGTGCGGTGAACAGCGCGCACACCACCGCGATCAGCGGGACCAGCAGCAGGGTGGGGCTGCGGTACGTGATGAGCAGCATGACGATGACCACGGCCATCGCCGCGAACAGCAGCGTCGAGTCGATGCCCTCGAAGGCCTTCGCGAAGTCGGCGGAGGTGCCGCCCGGGCCGGTCACGTGTACGGCCAGCCCGGCCCCGCTCTCCCCGACGTCCTCCCGGATGGAGTCGACGGCGGGCGAGATCCGCTCCCAGCCCTTCTCGTCCATCATGATCGGCACGAGCACCTGCGCCGCCCGCGGATCGGCCTGCCGGTCGAACACGGGCCCCCGGGTCTGCGCCCCGATGATGCCGTGGTCCCGCAGCTCCTTGAGCTGCCGCACGTCCTCGGCGATGCGGGCCCGGTCCGGGGCGGTCAGCCCGCTGTCCCGGGCGTAGATCACCACCGCCGGGATCTGCTCGGGCCGGAAGTCCTCGGAGATCTCCAGCACCTGCGTGGACTCCGCGGACCCCGGCAGCCAGGACGCGGCGTCGTTGTCCTGGGCGTCGGTGAGCTTCATGGCGAACGGCGCCGCGACGAACAGCACCACCAGCCACAGCACGAGCACCAGCCACTTGGCCCGCCGCCCGCAGACGAGATGCGCGACGCCCTGCTTCATGGCCACCCCCTCCGCAGAAGCGCCCCGCAAGGGGCGCGGGCCGGTGACATCTGCGGCTCCGCCGCGTGGGCGCGAGCAAGCACCCACGGCCCGCAGCCAACAGACCACCGGGGACCGATGCCCGCAACCCCCGGAGGGCATGGCAGTCTTAGGACATGGCCGTGCAGATCAACCCCAGCATCCTGTCCGCCGACTTCGCCCGCCTCGCGGACCAGGCGAAGGCCGTGGAGGGAGCCGACTGGCTCCACGTCGACGTCATGGACAACCATTTCGTCCCGAACCTCACGCTCGGTGTGCCGGTCGTAGAGTCGCTGGCCCGTGCGACGGACACTCCGCTGGACTGCCACCTGATGATCGAGGCCCCCGATCGCTGGGCGCCCCAGTACGTGGAGGCGGGGGCCGGTTCCGTCACCTTCCACGTCGAGGCCGCCGCCGCCCCGGTCCGGCTCGCCCGGGAGATCCGTGCCAAGGGCGCCCGCGCCTCCATGGCGCTGAAGCCCGCGACCCCGATCGAGCCGTACGAGGACCTGCTCCCCGAGCTCGACATGCTGCTGATCATGACGGTCGAACCGGGCTTCGGGGGACAGGCCTTCCTCGACATCATGCTTCCCAAGATTCGCCGCACCCGCGAGTTGATCAGCAAGCACGGACTGGAGCTCTGGCTCCAGGTGGACGGCGGAGTGTCGGCTTCCACCATCGAGCGTTGCGCGGACGCCGGGGCCGACGTCTTCGTGGCCGGATCGGCGGTCTACGGGGCAAACGACCCGGCAGAGGCGGTACGTGCACTACGCACACAGGCGGAGGCGACGACGGCCAAGGCCTCCTGGGCCTGCGACCACTGAGCCACAGCCAAGTGAACGGCTCCGATCAGGGCTGATCAAGCGCGCCGGATCTGCAAGGATGAACGGCGAATCCAGAGTGTGAACAGCAGTGAGGAGATCGCCGTGTCGGGTATGTCGGCGGGCCGGTCAGCCATGCGGATGGGACCCGCTGAGCTGGTGCAGGCGGCGGCCATGGCCCGCCGCTTCTACCTCGAGGGCAAGTCCAAGATCCAGATCGCGGAGGAGTTCGGCGTCAGCCGCTTCAAGGTGGCCCGGGTCCTGGAGACCGCCCTCGAACGGGATCTCGTGCGCATCGAGATCCGTGTGCCCGCCGAGCTGGACGCGGATCGCTCGGACGCGCTCCGTGCCCGCTACGGCCTCAGGCACGCCGTCGTGGTCGAGTCCCCGGCCGAGGCCGAGGAGACGCCCGACCCCGAGAACCTGGGAGAGGTGGCCGCCGACCTGCTCGGCGAACTGGTCGACGAAGGTGACGTCCTGGGCCTGGCCTGGGGCCGCTCCACCATCCACATGGCGGCGGCGCTCGACCGGCTGCCGCCGTGCACGGTGGTGCAGCTGACGGGCGTGTACGACGCCGGGACCGCCGAGCGCGGTTCGGTCGAGGCCGTACGCCGCGCCGCCCAGGTGTCCGGGGGCGACGCCCACCCCATCTACGCCCCGATGCTGCTGCCCGACGCGGCCACGGCCTCGGCGCTGCGCAACCAGACGGGCATCGCCCGGGCCTTCGAGCACTTCGACAAGGTCACCGTCGCCTGTGTCTCCATCGGCTCCTGGGAGCCGGGCATCTCCACGGTGCACGACATGCTCAGTGACGAGGAGCGCGCGCACTACGCCTCCCTCGGTGTCGCCGCCGAGATGTCGGCGCACCTCTTCGACGCCGAGGGCCGCCGGGTCGGCCGCGACCTGGGCGAGCGGTGCATCACCGTCAAGGCCGACCAGCTGCGCCGGATCCCCGAGGTCGTCGCGATCGCGGGCGGGCAGCGCAAGGGGCCCGCGATCGACGCGGTGCTGCGCTCCGGGCTGGTCACCAGCCTGGTGACGGACACCTCGGCCGCGGACTACCTGATGACGGCGGGCCCGCCGCCGAAGTCCGCGCTCAACCGGGCCGACCCGGACGGAGTCTGACGCGTGGTCCAGTCGCACGGGGTGCCGGACGACCCGGCGGGCCGGATCGTGATCGTCCTGGACCTCGACGGGGTCACGGACAAGGCGGGCCTCATGGACCGCTGCGCCCGTGACCTGGCGCTGCCCGAGTGGTTCGGCCGCGACTGGGACGCCCTCGCCGACAGCCTGTCCGACCCCGCCCTGTGGCCCGAGGGCGCTCAGGAGCGGGGGCTGCTGGTCGTCGTCGTGGGCTGGCGGACGTACGCCGCGACACGGCCCGAGGAGTGGCAGGTCGCCGAGGAGATCTTCGCCGAGGCGACGGACCGGGGGCCGGGCCTCTTCGTGACCCTCGGCCTTGGAGAATCCTCCAAGCAGGGCCCTGACCAGCCTGGATGATCTGCTGGGGGTTGTTCGCACGACCGGCATGGGAGAATGAAGTACGTGCTCTTTCCCCCTGGCCGGCCGGTTGGGGGGTCACCTCTGATCGACTGGGATGTGCAGCACGTGCGTTTCCTCAATGACATCCAGCCCGGGTACGACCTGACGTACGACGACGTCTTCATGGTGCCGAGCCGCTCCGCGGTCGGCTCGCGGCAGGGCGTCGACCTCAGCGCCCCGGACGGCACGGGCACCACCATCCCGCTCGTCGTCGCCAACATGACCGCCATCGCCGGGCGCCGCATGGCCGAGACCGTGGCCCGCCGCGGTGGCCTCGTCGTCATACCGCAGGACATCCCGATCGAGGTGGTCACCGAGGTCATCTCCTGGGTGAAGAGCCGTCATCTGGTCCTGGACACCCCGATCATCCTGTCCCCGCACCAGACCGTCGCGGACGCGCTGTCCCTGCTGCCCAAGCGCGCGCACAACGCGGGCGTCGTCGTCGACGAGGACCACAAGCCGGTCGGCGTCGTCACCGACTCCGACCTGTCCGGCGTGGACCGCTTCACCCAGCTCGCCGAGGTCATGTCCCGCGACCTGCTGCTGATCGACGCGGACATGGACCCGGGGGAGGCCTTCGACACCCTCGACCACGCCAACCGCCGCTACGCCCCGGCGGTCAACGAGGACGGCACGCTCGCCGGCATCCTCACCCGCAAGGGCGCCCTGCGCGCCACGCTCTACCAGCCGGCCACCGACGCGCGGGGCAGGCTCCGCATCGCCGCCGCCGTCGGCATCAACGGCGACGTCGCGGGCAAGGCCGAGCAGCTGCTGGACGCGGGTGCCGACGCGCTCGTCATCGACACGGCGCACGGCCACCAGGAGTCGATGATCAGCGCCCTGAAGCTGGTGCGCGACCTCGACCCGCAGGTGCCGATCGTCGCGGGCAACGTCGTGGCCGCCGCGGGTGTGCGCGACCTGATCGAGGCCGGTGCGGACATCGTCAAGGTGGGTGTCGGGCCCGGTGCCATGTGCACCACGCGCATGATGACCGGCGTCGGGCGGCCGCAGTTCTCCGCCGTCCTGGAGTGCGCCGCCGAGGCGAGGAAGTACGGCAAGCACGTGTGGGCCGACGGCGGCGTCCGCCACCCCCGCGACGTGGCCATGGCCCTCGCGGCCGGTGCGTCCAACGTGATGATCGGCTCCTGGTTCGCGGGCACCTACGAGTCCCCGGGCGACCTCCAGCACGACGCTCAGGGGCGTGCCTACAAGGAGTCCTTCGGCATGGCGTCCGCCCGCGCGGTGCGCAACCGCACCTCGGAGGAGTCGGCATACGACCGGGCCCGCAAGGCGCTGTTCGAGGAGGGCATCTCCACCTCCCGGATGTTCCTCGACCCGGACCGCCCCGGCGTCGAGGACCTGATCGACTCGATCATCGCGGGCGTCCGCTCCTCCTGCACCTACGCCGGGGCCGGCTCCCTGGAGGAATTCGCGGAGAAGGCCATCGTCGGCATCCAGAGCGCCGCCGGCTACGCGGAGGGCAAGCCGCTGCACGCCAGCTGGAGCTGACGCTCCCCGGCGTCGCGTCGTCGGCCCCCGTCGACCCGCTCCGCGGGAACGCGGGGGCCGTTCCGTGTGCTCACCGGCGTGGTCGTCAGGGCCTCGTCGAAGTGGTCTCGCGCAACGGTCGACACGCCTACCGCAACGAAAAGTCACGGAGCGCGGAGCAACGCAATGATCTTGCGGGGATGCGCAAGGTTGCTGCATTTCACCAGCAACGCCAATCCTCGTAGGCTGTCGCCTCGTACGTGGCGTGGCGGGGACTCCGCTAGGTGGTCCCTGCTCAAGGGTGCTGCCGGTCCCTGCCGCCCTGACCGGCAGCGATGAAGGAGCCAGCGCGTGCTCGACCAAGGCGCACCCCCGCAGAACCCAGGCCAGACCGCCGTATCCGCCTCCCCTGGCATCGGCGCGCGCCTCATGCGTCGTAAGCCCGTGGAACGCCTGGTCGCCGAGGGCGGCCAGGGCGAGGGAGGGTCGCTGCGGCGCTCCCTCGGGCTGTGGCAGCTCACCATGATCAGCATCGGTGCCACCCTCGGCACCGGCATCTTCGTCGTCCTCGGCGAGGCCGTCCCCAAGGCGGGACCGGCCGTCACGCTCGCCTTCGTCATCGCCGGTCTGACCGCCCTGTTCTCGGCCCTGTCCTACGCCGAGCTCGCGGGCACCATCCCGGTCTCCGGCTCCTCGTACTCGTATGCGTACGCAACGATGGGCGAGCTGATCGCCTGGATCTGCGGCTGGTGCCTGGTCCTGGAGTACGGCGTCTCGGTCGCCGCCGTCGCCGTCGGCTGGGGCGAATACCTCAACGAGCTGCTCGACGGGACGATAGGCGTCACCATCCCGGCGGCCCTCTCCGCTCCGCCCGGCGACGGCGGTGTCTTCAACCTGCCGGCGCTGATCGTCGTCCTCCTCGCCATGGCGTTCCTGCTGGGCGGCGCCCGCGAGTCCGCCCGCGCCAACACCGTCATGGTCATCGTCAAGATCGGCGCCCTGGTGCTGTTCTGCGCCATCGGCGTGCAGGGTTTCCGCTCCGGCAACTACGAGAACTTCATGCCGCTCGGCATGGCCGGTGTGAGCGCCGCGGGAGCGACCCTGTTCTTCTCCTACATCGGCTTCGACGCCGCGTCCACCGCCGGTGAGGAGGCGAAGAACGCCCAGCGCGACCTGCCCCGCGCGATCATGCTGTCGCTGGTCATCGTCACCGCCCTGTACGTGCTCGTCGCGGCCGTCGCGGTCGGCGCCAAGCCCTGGAAGAACTTCACCGACTCCGAGGCCGCCCTCGCCCAGATCATGCGCGAGGTCACCGGACAGACGTTCTGGGGCACCCTGCTGGCGTTCTGCGCCGTCATCGCCATCGCGAGCGTCGTCCTGACCGTGCTGTACGGCCAGACCCGCGTCCTGTTCGCCATGTCCCGCGACGGACTGGTGCCCAAGGTCTTCGCCAAGGTCAACCCGAAGACCGGCACGCCTCGCGCCAACACCCTGATCGTGTCCCTGTTCTGCGGTGTCCTGGCCGCCGCGATCCCGCTCGGGCAGCTCGCCGACGCCACCAGCATCGGCACCCTGTTCGCCTTCGCGCTGGTCAACGTGGCCGTCGTGGTGCTGCGCCGGACCCGGCCGGACATGCCCCGTACCTTCCGGGTGCCGCTCTCCCCGGTCCTGCCCGCCGTGGGCTTCGGCTTCTGCCTGTGGATGATGGGCAGCCTGCCGGCCATCACCTGGGTGGTCTTCGGTGTCTGGATGGCCGCCGGGCTCGTGTTCTACTTCGGGTACGGCTACCGCCGTTCCCGACTGGCACCATCCGAGAAGTGACCAACTCACTGTGCTGAACGATCTCGACGAACGCATCGTGCACGCCCTCGCCGAGGACGCCCGCCGCTCCTACGCCGACATCGGCCAACTGGTCGGCCTGTCCGCGCCCGCCGTGAAACGGCGCGTGGACCGGCTGCGCGCCACCGGAGCCATCACCGGCTTCACCGTACGGGTGGACCCGGGCGCCCTCGGCTGGGAGACGGAGGGGTTCGTCGAGATCTACTGCCGCGGCAACACCTCCCCGGAGACCATCCAGCGGGGGCTGGAGCGCTACCAGGAGGTCGTGGCCGCCTCCACCGTCACCGGGGACGCGGACGCGATCGCCCAGGTCTTCGCCTCCGACATGCGGCACTTCGAACGGGTCCTGGAGAGGATCGCCGGGGAGCCGTTCGTCGAGCGGACCAAGTCCGTGCTCGTCCTGTCGCCGCTGCTGCGGCGCTTCTCGTCGGGATCGCCCACGTAATCCACGGGACGATCCGCCGGTCAGCCCTTAGCATCGGGGGCATGACCTGGCGACATTGATCCACCAGCCGCGCCTCCCGAGGGCCGCCTCGGACGCCGTACCTCCGGCATCCGATCCGTCCCCGCGGGAAGGCCTCATGACAGTCTCACCCACACGCGTGACCGCCACCGGCGTCCGCCGGCTGACGGTCACGCTGTACGGCTACGCGTTCCTCGACGACTTCGTCCTGCTCTATCCGGTGTACGCGCTGCTGTTCGCCGGCACCGGCATGTCGCTCTGGCAGATCTCCTCGCTTTTCGCCCTGTGGTCGATCACGTCAGTCGTACTGGAGGTGCCCTCCGGTGCCTGGGCCGACGCGGTGTCGCGTCGCCGGCTGCTGTGGACCGGCCCGCTGCTCACCGCCGCCGGCTTCGCGCTGTGGGTGGTTCTCCCCTCCTACGGGGCCTTCGCGATCGGCTTCGTCCTGTGGGGCGCGGGCGGGGCGCTCGGCTCCGGCGCGCTGGAGGCTCTGGTCTACGACGAGCTGGACCGGCTCGGCGCCGCCGGCCGGTACGCGCGGGTCATGGGCCGGGCCCGGGCCGCGCGGCTGCTGGGCACCGTGGCCGCCACCGGTCTCGCGGGGCCCGTCCTCGCCGAGGGGGGTTACGCGGCCGTCGGCGCCGCCAGCTTCCTGGCCTGTGTGCTGACCGCCGTCACCGCGACCCGGTTCCCCGAGCACCGGGCGCGGCCGGAGACCGCCCGCCCCGGCTGGGCGACGACCCTGCGGACCGGACTCGCCGAGGTGCGCGGGGACCGTTCGGTGCGTGGCGCTCTGCTGCTGGTCCCGGCGGTGGCCGCGGTGTGGGGCGCGCTCGACGAGTACACCCCGCTGCTGGTCCGGGACACCGGCGTCGCCGAGGCGACGGTGCCCTACCTGATCATGGCGATCTGGGCCGGCGTCACCGTCGGCAGCCTCCTGGCCGGACCGGCCGAACGCCTCGGCACGAGGGGGCTCGCGGCACTGATCGCGGGCGCCGCGCTCGCCCTGGCCGTCGGCGCCGTGTCGCGCTCCCTGGCCGGCATCGCCCTCCTGAGCCTCGCCTTCGCCGGTTTCCAGCTGGCCGAGGTACTCGCCGACGCCCGCCTCCAGCACCGTGTCGAGGAGTCCCGAAGGGCCACGCTCACCTCGGTGGCGAGCCTGGTCACCGAGCTGGCCACCGTCGCCACGTTCGGCGTGTACGCGCTGCTCGGCAGGGGCATGCCGCACAGCACGGTCTTCGCCGTGCTGGCGGTTCCCTACCTGGTGACAGCCCTGGCGCTGGCTAGAGCTCGGGCTGCCACGGCACGACCGTGAAGTCGCCCGTCCCCTTCTCGACCTTCTCGAAGGGGGCGGAGCTGACGCACTTCGGCGGCTCGTTCCCCTCACTGGGACTGCCCGTCGCGGCCCAGCTGTAGCCGAGCCGGTCGTGACGCCCGAGGTCGTGGACGGTGACGCCGACCCGCCTGCCCTCGGCGCCCGGCAGGTCCGACTCCGTGATCACACCGGAGACGACGGCCACCTTGCCCCCTGTGAGCAAGCAGTCGACCCTGACCTCGGCCCGAGCGCCCGAGCCGTTCAGGTAGTGGCTGAACTCGAAAGTGCCGGTGGCCTTCGCGGGGTCGGCCTTGTCCCTCGCGGCCAGGTGCGCGTCGAACGAGAAGGTGATGTCGTCCCCGTCCGAGCGGTACAGCTCGGCGGCGCCGGTGAGGGCCGCGGCCTCCCGCCCCCGGGGCGCGTCCGAGGCGGTCGCGGCCGACGCCACCCCGGCGGTGAGCAGCAGCGCGGAGCCCAGTACGACGATCTTGGTACGGCGCTTCATCTCGTTCCTTCCCGCAGGTCGATCGGACAGCCCCTACTCTCGCGGCCCGGCACGGCCAGGACATCGCGCTGCGGGCGGGACCCCGCCTCCGCCGGACGGCGGAAGGGAGCGGGACGGACCGGGCTTCGAGGAGGAACCGGGATCCGACTCACGTCGCGCAACGAATCGCCGTCCGGCGCCCGGCGCACGCAACGAACCGTTCACCGGCGCGCAACGGCTCCTTCTTGTCCCCCCTGGTCAGCCGCCCGTACCTTCTATGTGGCCCCTCCAACCACCCTTCCGCCCGCTGAGGAACACGCATGCGCACCGCCCTGCTCCAGAGCTCCGGCCGCCCCGGCTCGACCGCCGAGAACCTCAAGGTCCTCGACGAGGCCGCGGGCCGGGCCGCCGCCGCGGGCGCGGGGCTGCTGGTGACGCCGGAGATGTTCCTGACCGGGTACGCGATCGGCGACGACATCGGCCGGCTCGCCGAACCCGCCGACGGCGACTGCGCCGACGCGATCGCCGAGACAGCCACCAGGCACGGCCTGGCGATCGCCTACGGCTACCCTGAGCGGGCCGGCGCGACGGTGTTCAACTCCGCCCAGCTGATCTCAGCGGACGGCACCCGTCTGGCCAACTACCGCAAGACGCACCTCTTTGGCTGCTTCGAGCGCGACCACTTCACCCCGGGCGACCGGCCGGTGGTCCAGGCGGAGATCGACGGTGTCCGGGTCGGCGTCCTGATCTGCTACGACGTCGAGTTCCCGGAGAACGTCCGCGCCCACGCCCTCGCCGGGACCGACCTGCTGGTCGTCCCGACGGCGCAGATGCACCCGTTCCAGTTCGTCGCCGAGTCGATGATCCCGGTGCGGGCCTTCGAGAACCAGATGTACGTCGCGTACGTCAACCGGGCCGGGCGGGAAGGGGAGTTCGAGTTCGTCGGCCTCTCCACACTCGCGGGGCCCGACGGGGTCGCCCGCACCCGCGCCGGGCGCGGCGAGGAACTCGTGCTCGCCGACGTCGACCCGGCCTTCCTCGCAGCCTCCCGCGAGACCAACCCGTACCTGCGGGACCGGCGCCCCGGCCTGTACCAGTCGCTGATCTGACACCCCCCCGAGCTTCCCTCCCGTTCTTTCCTGCAAGGAGTCCGTACCCCATGACGTCCACCGTGCCCAACGCCGTCGAGCACGCAGACGCGCAGCAGCCGCCGATCACCATGTTCGGCCCGGACTTCCCTTACGCCTACGACGACTTCCTTGCCCACCCGGCCGGTCTCGGACAGATACCCGCGACCGAGCACGGCGCGGAGGTCGCGGTCATCGGCGGCGGTCTGTCCGGCATCGTCGCCGCGTACGAGCTGATGAAGATGGGCCTCAAGCCGGTGGTCTACGAGGCCGACCAGATCGGTGGGCGTCTTCGGACGGTGGGCTTCGACGGCTGCGACGAGTCCCTCACCGCCGAGATGGGCGCGATGCGCTTCCCGCCGTCCTCCACCGCCCTCCAGCACTACATCGACCTGGTCGGCCTCGAGACGCGGCCCTTCCCCAACCCCCTGGCGGAAGCGACCCCGTCGACCGTCGTCGACCTCAAGGGCGAGTCGCACTACGCCGAGACCATCGACGACCTGCCGCAGGTGTACCGGGACGTCGCCGAGGCCTGGAACCGCTGCCTGGAGGAGGGCGCCGACTTCTCCGACATGAACCGGGCCCTGCGCGAGCGGGACGTCCCGCGCATCCGTGAGATCTGGTCCAGGCTCGTCGAGAAGCTCGACAACCAGACCTTCTACGGCTTCCTGTGCGACTCCGAGGCGTTCCGGTCCTTCCGGCACCGCGAGATCTTCGGCCAGGTCGGCTTCGGCACGGGCGGCTGGGACACCGACTTCCCCAACTCCATCCTGGAGATCCTGCGCGTCGTCTACACCGAGGCCGACGACCACCACCGCGGCATCGTCGGCGGCTCCCAGCAACTGCCGCTGCGCCTGTGGGAGCGCGAGCCGCAGAAGATCGTCCACTGGGCTCAGGGGACCTCGCTGGCGAGCCTGCACGAGGGCCGCGAGCCCCGCCCGGCGGTGACCCGCCTGCACCGCACCGCAGGCAACCGGATCACGGTGACGGACGCGCGCGGCGACATCCGCACCTACCGGGCGGCGATCTTCACCGCCCAGTCCTGGATGCTGCTGTCGAAGATCGACTGCGACGACTCGCTCTTCCCGATCGACCACTGGACCGCCATCGAGCGCACCCACTACATGGAGAGCTCCAAGCTCTTCGTGCCGGTCGACCGCCCGTTCTGGCTGGACAAGGACGAGGAGACGGGCCGGGACGTCATGTCGATGACGCTCACCGACCGCATGACGCGCGGCACCTACCTGCTGGACGACGGCCCGGACAAGCCCGCCGTCATCTGCCTCTCGTACACCTGGTGCGACGACAGCCTCAAGTGGCTGCCGCTGTCGGCGAACGAGCGGATGGAGGTCATGCTGAAGTCGCTCGGCGAGATCTATCCCAAGGTCGACATCCGCAAGCACATCATCGGCAACCCGGTCACCGTGTCCTGGGAGAACGAGCCCTACTTCATGGGCGCGTTCAAGGCCAACCTCCCCGGTCACTACCGCTACCAGCGGCGCCTGTTCACCCACTTCATGCAGGACCGGCTGCCCGAGGACAAGCGCGGCATCTTCCTCGCCGGCGACGACATCTCCTGGACGGCCGGCTGGGCCGAGGGCGCGATCCAGACCGCCCTCAACGCGGTCTGGGGCGTCATGCACCACCTCGGCGGCACGACCGACCCGACCAACCCGGGGCCCGGCGACGTCTACGACGACATCGCACCGGTCGAGCTGCCGGAGGACTAGGAGAACCGGCAGCGCGCGGGCGGCGGTTCGGGCAGGGGCGTGAGCAGCATGCGCCCCGCGAAACCCACCGCCGTGTCCAGACGCTCGGTGAACTCGGTCGCGACATCCGGGAGTTCACTCAGCGCCCACAGGGCCCGGGCCGCCGTCCACGCCGCGTCCCTGGCCCGCTCCAGGCTCCATGAGCCGAGCAGATGGGTCAGCGGATCGGCGATCTGGAGGAGGTCGGGACCCGGCATCAGGTCTTCGCGGATGCGCTCCTCAAGCGAGACGAGGAGATCGCCCACCGTGTCGAACTCGTCCTCCAGCTCGGCCGGTGCGCAGCCGAGCGTACGGCAGGTGTCCACGACGGCCAGTGCGAGATCGTGCCCGATGTGCGCGTTGATGCCCGCGAGCGCGAACTGCACCGGCCGTACGCCCGGATGCCGGCGGAACTGGAACAGCGGCCGCCAGCAGGCGGGGGGAGGCCGCTCGTCCGCGACCCCCTCCACGACGGTCAGGTACCGCTGCGCGAACCGGACGGACAGCGTGATCGCGGCGCACCGGTCGGCGAACCGCCCGGTGTCCACATGCCGGTCCACCGCCTGGGTCACGGTGAGGTAGACGCGGTTGAAGACGGCCACGCCGTCCCGGGGATCCAGCGTCGCGTCGAGGGCGCGCATACGGGAGACGACTCCGTCGACCGGAGTGTCCACGGCCGGGGGGACTTGTTCGCATCGCGGCATGCGGGCAGCGTCGCAGTTCCGGACCGGCCGGAGAGCCGGCGGGCCCGGTACTTCCCCGAAACGGGGGAACACGGCCCGCCGCGGGGAGGCGACGGGCGCCCACGCTCCTACGATTTGGTGTCGTCGTAGGAGGAGGTGCCCTCGTCCAGCAGCGGGTGCTGCGTCTTGAGGTGGGCCGGTGCGAAGGCCCGCAGCGCGTGGTAGCCGGTGATGACGACCAGTGTGCCGAGGGCGATACCGCTCAGCGAGAAGGTGTCCGTGAACTTCATGGAGACGTTGCCGACGCCGATGATGATTCCCGCGGCCGCCGGGACCAGGTTCAGCGGATTGCGCAGATCCACCTCGGCGTTGATCCAGATCTGCGCGCCGAGCAGGCCGATCATGCCGTACAGGATGACGGTGATGCCACCGAGCACACCGCCCGGGATCGCGGCCACGACCGCGCCGAACTTCGGGCAGACGCCGAAGAGGAGCGCGAAACCGGCGGCGGCCCAGTAGGCGGCCGTCGAGTAGACGCGGGTCGCGGCCATCACGCCGATGTTCTCGGAGTACGTGGTGTTGGGCGGGCCGC
The DNA here is from genome assembly GCF_014651075.1 of Streptomyces djakartensis. GTDB lineage: Bacteria > Actinomycetota > Actinomycetes > Streptomycetales > Streptomycetaceae > Streptomyces > Streptomyces djakartensis. Next base: position 384,686 of record NZ_BMWE01000003.1, read on the forward strand.
CGACCGCGGTGGACAGCATCGACCCGACGCCGTCGGCCGCGATCGCGGTGCCGAGCTTGTCGTCCAGTGAGTCACCGGTCATCTCGCCGACCGCCTTCACATGCCCGGCGTTCTCCGCGACCAGCGCGATGACGACCGGCAGGGCGACCAGGATCGCCGACCACTCGAACGACGGGCCGTGCAGGGCCGGCAGCCCGATCCAGTCGGCCTGGCCGACGCCGGAGAGGTCGAGCCGCCAGTGGTCGGTGAGCTCGCCGCTCGCGTCGACCGAGTGGATCTTGCCGAAGACCAGGTCGAAGACCCAGGAGATGCCGTAACCGAAGACCAGCCCGAGGAAGATCGCGATCCGGGACCAGAACCCGCGCAGGCACACCACGGCGAGACCCGTGAACAGCATCACCAGCAGCGCCGTCCACTGGTCCTGCGGCCAGTACGTCGAGGCCGTCACCGGCGCCAGATTGAAGCCGATCAGCATCACCACCGCGCCGGTCACGATGGGCGGCATCGTGGCGTGGATGATCCGCGCCCCGAACCGCCGCACGGCGAGCCCCACCAGGAACAGCGCGGCGCCGACGACCAGGACCGCGCCGGTCACCGTGGCGCTGCTGCCGCCCTGCGCGCGGATGACCGCCGCCACCCCCACGAACGACAGGGAACAGCCCAGGTAGCTGGGGACCCGCCCGCGCGTGGCCAGCAGGAACACGACGGTCGCGACGCCCGACATCATGATCGCCAGATTGGGGTCCAGACCCATCAGGACCGGGGCCACGAAGGAGGCGCCGAACATGGCCACCACGTGCTGGGCACCCAGCCCGGCCGTGCGGGGCCAGGACAGGCGCTCGTCGGGGCGGACCACCGCGCCGGGCGCCGGGGTGCGTCCGTCGCCGTGCAGTTTCCAGCGGACGCCGAGATCCATGGTGCGGTATCGCTTTCGTCGTGCGTGCGAGTGTCCGGACCATTGTCGGGGTGCCCCCGGAGCGGTGCTGACGGGGGCCGCCCCGGCCGGCCCCGGATCCGCTCAGGTCCGCGGGCCGGAAACGACCGCGTCCGGCCGGCTGATCCTCGCCCGGTCGCCGGCACGCAGCACGCCCGCGAACGCCATCAGGCCGCCGGACAGCAGCGTCACCAGGCAGAACGACACCATCAGGCTGGTCGCCTGGGCCAGCATGCCGATCGCGCTCGGCGCGATCAGGCCCGAGGTGTACGTGATGGTCGCGACACCCGCGATGGCCAGGCTCGGGTTGGAACCGCTGCGCCCCGCGGCCGCGAAGCACAGCGGCACGACGACGGCGATGCCCAACCCCGTCAGCGCGAACCCGGTCATCGCCACCGCCGGTTGCTCCGCGACGACGATCAGCAGCCCGCCGAGGACGGCGAGCACCCCGCCGGTCCGCACGGTCCGCACGGCACCGAAGCGGTCCACGACCCGGTCCCCGGCGATCCGGGCGACGGCCATGGTGAGGGTGAAGCCCGTCGTGCACGCCGCGGCGAGACCGGCCGAGGTCTCGAGCTGCTCGCGCAGGTACACGGCCGACCAGTCCAGGCTCGCGCCCTCGGCGAACACCGCGCAGAATCCGATCGCGCCGATGACCAGCGCCGACCGGGGCGGCAGCGCGAACCTCGGCGGCGGCTCCTCGTCCTCGGCGGGCTGCAGGTCGAGCACCCACTGGCAGGACAGAACACCGGACAAGGTGAGGACCGCGGCGGCCAGCACGTGGTGCAGCCGGGCGTCCGATCCGAGGTGCGCGGCGAGCGTGCCGGCGGCCGAACCGACCAGGGCCCCGACGCTCCACATGCCGTGCAGCCCGGACATGATCGACCGGCCGAGGCGGTTCTCGACCTCGACACCGAGGGCGTTCATCGCCACGTCCGCCATGCCCGCCGTCGCGCCGTAGGTGAACAGGGCCAGGCAGAGGGCGAGGAGGTTCGGGGCGAGGGACGGCAGGACCAGCGACATCGTCCACAGGGCGATCAGCCCGCGCAGTGCGTTACGGGCCCCGAAACGGTGGCTGACGCTGCCCGCCAGCGGCATGGCGACGGACGCGCCCAGCGCGGGGAAGGCCAGGGCGATCCCCAACTGCCCCGCGCTGACACCCGCGTGATCCTGGATCCACGGCACACGCGTGGCGAAGGAGCCGGTCACGGCGCCGTGCACGGCGAAGACGGCGGCCACGGCGTACCGCGACCGCCTCACCTCGCGCAGTTCGTCGAGCACGTTGCCCATTCTGCGGCCCCCCTCCAGGTCTTCGCCGCCGCGCTCACCGCAGCGGGCGTAAACTATCAGGAACCCTGCCTGATAATAAGAGGGTCTTCCGGCGGGCCGCGGCCGACGGGCTCGCCGTCTGGAAGGATTCCGGCATGCCCGCATCCCCGAGCACCGCCCGGGCCATCAACGACCGGCTCGCCCTGCGTCTGCTCCAGCAGGAGGGCCCGCTGACGGCAGGGCGGTTGAAGCAGCTGACCGGCCTCTCCCGGCCGACCGTCGCCGACCTCGTCGAGCGCCTCGCCGCCGCCGGCCTGATCGCGGTGGTGGGTGAGGCGGGGGAGCGGCGGCGCGGACCCAACGCCAAGGTGTACGGCATCGTCGCCGACCGGGCGCACCTGGCCGCGCTGGACGTGCGCACCGAGGGCGTCGCCGTGACCGTCGCCGATCTGGTGGGCCGGGTGCTGGCCGAGGCGTCCGTGCCGATCGGCGGTGACACGGGGACGGGGCCCGCCGTGGAGCAGGCGGTCGCACTGGTCGAGCGCGTGGTGAAGGAAGCCGGCGCCGACCGGCTGCACACCGTCGGGATCGGGGCCCCCGGCCTGATCGACCCGGCGGGCGGCGAACTGCGCGACTCCTCCGGGCTGCCCGAGTGGCACCGCCGGCTCGTCGCCGCCCTCCAGGAGCGCCTGCCCGAGGCCCGGGTCGGCGTCGAGAACGAGACCAACCTCGCGGCACTCGCGGAGCAGCGCGACGGGGCGGCGCGGGACCGGGACACCTTCGTGCTGCTGTGGCTGGGGCACGGCACGGGCGCGGCGGTGGTCCTCGACGGCGCCCTGCGCCGCGGGGCTTCGGGCGGCACCGGCGAGATCGGCTTCCTGCCGGTGCCGGGCGCGGCCGCGCTGCCGTCCTCGACGGACTGCGAGGGCGGGTTCCACGCGCTGGCCTCCTCGGCTGCCGTGGTGAAGCTGGCGGCGTTGTGCGGCGTGCCGGTGGCCGCGGAGGAGGAACCGTCGCTGGTGGGGGTGGTGCGGGCGGCGACTTGTGCGGTGCGGTCGGCGGTGGGGCTGGTGGGGGAGGGGGCGAGCCATACCGTTGAGGCCGGCTCCGCCGCTCGGTTCCTCGACGCCCTGGCCGACCGTGTCGCCGTGGGTGTCGCCGCGGTCGTGGCGATCCTGGACCCCGGGTGCGTGGTGCTCGGCGGCGAGGTGGGCCAGGCCGGCGGCGAGGAACTCGCGGGGCGTGTGCAGCGGCGCGTCGCCCGGATGACACCGCTGGCCACGGAGGTGCGGACGACCGCACTGGGTGGCGGCGCGGTCCTGCGCGGCGCCCTCCTCACCGCCCGCGATCGCGCCCAGCAGGAACTCTTCGCGCTTGGGGAACGGCCCGTTCCGGGGTGGTAGGGCCCGACGGCGGGCAAGGGCCGTCGTCACCGCCGCCGGGCCGGTCTGTGCGGATGTGCGTCGACCCTAGAAAGGACTAGACCAGAGCGTCAATAGGTGTGCCTCTGACAGCGGTTGGGCCGCCCTGTCGCACTGCGGAAGGGCGGTGCCACGGTCTGTGAGGCACCCCACATTCTTAACGTCGATCAGACGTGGCACACTGGCCATGTATCAGCAGCAGCGCACTCCGGGGTCGGTGAAAGTCCGAACCGGCGGTTAAAGTCCGCGACCCGGCCGCCTCCAGTGGCCGGTTGACCAGGTGAAATTCCTGGACCGACGGTTAAAGTCCGGATGGGAGGCAGTGCGCGGCGAGCGGGCATCCGTGCGCGCCGCCGAAGTGGACCGTCCTCGGACGAAGTCCACCGGCGTCGTCCCCGGTGTTCCTGCTCGTACCTTCTGTCGTCATCGACAGCCCCGGAGTCCGTGCCCGAAGAGGCAGGAGGACCCGGGAAGTGTTCACCGGAATCGTCGAAGAGCTGGGCGAGGTCACCGCCGTCGAGACCCTCGACGACGCCTGTCGCTTCCGCCTGCGGGGCCCCGTCGTCACCCAGGGTGCCAAGCACGGCGACTCCATCGCCGTCAACGGCGTCTGCCTCACGGTCGTCGACCACGAGGGCGACGAGTTCACCGCCGACGTGATGGCCGAGACGCTGCACCGCTCCAGCCTCGGCGCTCTGAAGGCCGGCTCCCGCGTCAACCTCGAACGCCCCATGGCCGTCGGCGAACGCCTCGGCGGGCACATCGTGCAGGGCCATGTGGACGGCACCGGCGAGATCCTGGAGCGCAAGCCGTCCGAGAACTGGGAGATCGTGAAGATCTCCCTCCCCGCGGACCTCACCCGGTACGTGGTCGAGAAGGGCTCCATCACCGTCGACGGCATCAGCCTCACGGTCGTCGACGCCGGCCCCGACCACTTCACCGTGAGCCTCATCCCCACCACCCTCGACCTGACCACGCTCGGCCACAAGCAGCCCGGCGACCCGGTCAACCTCGAGGTGGACGTCATCGCCAAGTACGTCGAGCGGATGCTGGGCGACCGCACGCTGGGGGCGGCCGAGTGAACTCGCTGAACTCCGAGGCGTTCGTCCTCTTCGGCCAGCACATCCTCTGGTCCGACATGGTCGGCAACCTCTTCGGCCTGGCCGCCCTCGCCCTGGGCTGGCGGCGCTCCATCTGGACCTGGCCCGTGCAGTTCCTGGCCGGCCTCATCCTCTTCGGGGCCTTCTTCGGGCATCTGACCGGCAGCGCGGGCAAGCAGGCCGTCGTCATGCTCGTGGCCCTCTACGGCTGGTGGCAGTGGCAGCGCGGCAAGAGGGAGGGGGACGACGGCCACATCGCCGTACGGTTCGCCACCTGGCGTGAGCGCGCGGTGATGGCCGCGGCGGCCGCCGCCGGCACCGTCGCGGTGGCGCTGCTCTTCAAGGCGTACCCCACGCTGTCCTGGGACCCCTGGCCCGACGCCTACATCTTCGTCGGCACCATCGTCGCCATGTACGCCCAGGCCCGCGGCATGGTCGAGTTCTGGTTCGCCTGGCTCCTCGTCGACCTCGTCGGCGTCCCCCTCAACTTCGCCAACGGCTACGCCTTCTCCGGCTTCGTCTACGTCATCTACGGCGCGCTCGTCCTGTGGGGCCTGCGCGACTGGTGGCTGCGCTCCCGCGCGGCAGCCCAGCCCACTCTGGAAGGAGCGCCGGCATGAGTGCCGCAACTGTCCTGTACGGCACGGAAGACCCCGAGGACTTCGGGCTCGACCCCGTCGAGCAGGCCATCGCCGACATCGCGGCCGGCCGGCCGGTCGTGGTCGTCGACGACGAGGACCGGGAGAACGAGGGCGACCTCGTCATCGCCGCGGAGAAGGCCACCCCCGAGATCGTCGCCTTCATGATGAGCGAGTGCCGCGGCCTGATCTGCGCGCCCATGGAGGGCGACGAACTGGACCGGCTGAACCTCCCGCAGATGGTCGAGGACAACACCGAGTCGATGAAGACCGCCTTCACGGTCTCCGTCGACGCCTCCGCCGCGCACGGCGTGAGCACCGGCATCTCCGCCTCCGACCGCGCCACCACGCTCCAGTTGCTCGCCGACGGTGTCTCCGGGCCCGACGACTTCGTCCGCCCCGGCCACATCTTCCCGCTGCGGGCCCGCCCCGGCGGCGTCCTCACCCGCAACGGACACACCGAGGCCGCCGTCGACCTGGCCCGCCTCGCGGGCCTGCGCCCGGCAGGCGCCATCGTCGAGATCGCCGGCGAGGACGGGCAGATGCTGCGCCTGCCCGAACTCATCCTCTTCGCCCGCAAGCACGGCCTGACGATCATTTCCATCGAGGACCTGATCGCCTACCGTCGCAGCAGCGAACCCACCGTCCGCCGTGAGGCCAGGACCCAACTGCCCACCGCCCACGGCACCTTCACGGCGTACGGCTACCGCTCCACCGTCGACGGCGTCGAGCACGTCGCCCTGGTGCACGGCGAGGTCGGCGGCGGCGAGGACGTCCTGGTCCGCGTCCACTCCGAATGCCTCACCGGTGACGTCTTCTCCTCCGCCCGCTGCGACTGCGGCCCCCAGCTGGACGCCTCCCTGGCGCGCATCCAGGCCGAGGGCCGGGGCGTGGTGGTGTACCTGCGCGGACACGAGGGCCGCGGCATCGGCCTGATGTCCAAGCTGCGCGCCTACGAACTCCAGGAGCGCGGCCGCGACACCCTCGACGCCAACCTCGAACTCGGCCTGCCCGCCGACGCCAGGGACTACGCGGCAGGGGCCCGGATCCTCGCCGACCTCGGCGTGCGCGGCGTCCGCCTGCTGACCAACAACCCCGACAAGACCGACGCGCTCGTCCGGCACGGCATCATCGTCAAGGCGCGCGTCCCAATGCCGGTGAGCGCCGGCGAGCACAACCTCCGCTACCTGCGCACCAAGCGGGACCGGATGGGCCACGACCTGCCCTGGCTGGACACGACCACCGTGCCGGCCTGCGGCAACCAGTAAGAAAGCACGAGGGAGAGACGTGAGCGGCAAGGGTGCACCGGAGCTGTCCGTACGCAATGTGGGTGACCTCCGGGTCGCCGTCATCGCGGCACAGTGGCACGAGAAGGTGATGGACGGTCTGGTCGACGGCGCCCTGCGGGCCCTGCACGACCTGGGCATCGACGAGCCGACCCTCCTCAGGGTCCCCGGCAGCTGGGAGCTCCCGGTCGTCGCCAAGGTCCTCGCGGGCCGGGGCTACGACGCGATCGTCGCCCTCGGCGTCGTCATCCGCGGCGGCACCCCCCACTTCGACTACGTGTGCCAGGGCGTGACCCAGGGCCTCACCCAGGTCTCCGTCGACACCGGTGTCCCCGTCGGCTTCGGCGTGCTCACCTGCGACACCGAGGAGCAGGCCCTGGACCGCGCCGGCCTGGAGGGCTCGAACGAGGACAAGGGGCACGAGGCGGTGACGGCGGCGGTGGCGACCGCGGCCACCCTCCGCTCAGTATCCGAACCCTGGCGCTGACGAAAGCCGGCTGTGGCATAGGCTGAGCGTCACCATGTCCAAGAAGACGTTCGAGGAGCTCTTCACCGAGCTCCAGCACAAGGCCACCCACGGCGACCCGGCCACGTCCCGCACCGCGGAACTGGTCGGCAAGGGCGTCCACGCCATCGGCAAGAAGGTCGTCGAAGAGGCCGCCGAGGTCTGGATGGCCGCCGAGTACGAGGGCAAGGAGGCGGCCGCCGAGGAGATCTCGCAGCTGCTGTACCACGTCCAGGTGATGATGGTCGCCCGCGGCATCTCGCTCGACGACGTCTACGCCCACCTCTGAGCCGCACCCCGTTCACGCAAGACACCACGCGAAGGAAGCCGACCTCATGCTGCGCATCGCCGTCCCCAACAAGGGTTCACTGTCCGGCCCTGCGGCGGAGATGCTGCATGAGGCCGGCTACCAGCAGCGCCGGGAGTCCAAGGAACTGCGGATCGTCGACCCGACGAACGAGGTCGAGTTCTTCTACCTGCGCCCCCGCGACATCGCCCTCTACGTCGCCTCCGGTCAGCTGGACATCGGCCTCACCGGCCGGGACCTGCTCATCGACTCCGGCGCCGACGCCGAGGAGATCCTCGCCCTCGGTTTCGCCCGCTCGACCTTCCGCTACGCGAGCAAGCCCGGCACCATCAGCGGCCTCGCCGACCTGGCGGGCAAGACCGTCGCCACCTCCTATGAGGGCATCGTCGCGGGCCACCTCGCCGACCACGGCATCGACGCCTCCGTCGTCCACCTCGACGGCGCCGTCGAGACCGCCATCCAGCTCGGCGTCGCCCAGGTCATCGCGGACGTCGTCGAGACCGGCACGTCGCTGCGCAACGCCGGCCTCGAGGTCGTCGGCGAGCCCATCATGCGGTCCGAGGCCGTCGTCATCCGCCGCACCGGCGCGGACGCCGACGACCCCAAGGTGCAGCAGTTCCTGCGCCGCCTCCAGGGCGTCCTGGTCGCCCGGACGTACGTGATGATGGACTACGACTGCCGAGTCGAGCAGCTGGAGAAGGCCGTCGCCCTCACCCCCGGTCTGGAATCGCCGACCGTCTCCCCGCTGCACAACGAGGGCTGGGTCGCCGTCCGCGCGATGGTTCCGGCCAAGGAGGCGCAGCGGATCATGGACGATCTGTACGACATCGGCGCCCGGGCCATCCTGACCACGGCCATCCACGCCTGCCGTCTCTGAGGGGCGAGAGCCGATGTCCGACCTGCCCACCCTGCCCGTCACGTTCCGGCCGGGCAGCACCCGCGTGGTGCTGCTCACCGCCGCCGTCGCCGTCTTCGTGGTGATCACGGCCGTCGCGATGTCGCTGCAGCAGCTCAGTCCGGGCGAGCGCGTCAGCTTCGTGTTCACGGCGCTCCTGCTGGACGCCGTGCTGCTCCTGCTGGCACGGCCCAAGGTCGTCGCCGACGAGGACGGCGTCACTGTCGTCAATCTCACGAACAAGCGCCGGCTGGAGTGGGCCGAGATCCTTCAGGTGACCCTCCGCCCGGGCGATCCCTGGGTGTTCCTCAACCTCAGCGACGGCACCAGCCTGCCCGCGCTCGGCATTCAGCCGGGCCTGGCCAGACAGCGCGCGATCGCCGACGCCCGAGCCCTGCGCTCGCTCGCCGAGGCCCGTTCCGTGCCGGACCGCGAGCGGCCCTGAGGACCGGCTCGGAGAGATCCTCGGGGTGGTCACCCTGCCGCATCGGGCCATGTCTTGATTAATCTGGTGGCGGAGGCGTGAACGGATGCGCCTCCGCCCCTGTCGCCCCGCCCGGTGTGCCAGGGGCTCCTGCTGATCGAGGAGTGACCCTCTCCGGCGATGGACGGATCGTCCTGCAGTACCTGCGCCGCCCCCTGCCGACATAGCGCGGACCGTGTCCGCGACCGTGCGGAGGCGGCGGCATCATGACCATCCCCCTGCTGCTCCTGGCAGCCGCGTTCCTGCTGATTTTGGCCAACGGTTTCTTCGTGGCCGCCGAGTTCGGCCTCGTGACGGTCGAGCGGGCGGACGCCGAGAAGGCCGCAGCCGAGGGCGACCGGCGCGCCCACCGCGTCGTCGAGTCCCTCAGGGAACTGTCCTTCCAGCTCTCCGGCACCCAGCTCGGCATCACCATCACCTCCCTCGTCGTCGGCATGCTCGCCGAACCGGCGCTCGCGGAGCTGCTGCACGGCCCGTTCACCTCGATCGGCGTACCCGAGGGTGCCGTCTCCGGGGTCACGGTGGTCGTCGGCATGCTGCTGGCCTCCGCCGTGCAGATGGTGATCGGCGAGCTGCTGCCCAAGAACTGGGCGGTGTCCAGGCCGCTCCAGGTCGCGCGCTTCGTCGCGGGCCCGCAGCATGTCTTCGCCCGGCTGTTCCGCCCGGTGATCGCCGGTCTGAACGCCGTCGCGAACCGGCTGGTACGCGCCCTGGGCATCGAGCCCGCCGAGGAACTGGCCTCCGCCCGCACTCCCGGCGAGCTCGTCTCCCTGGCCCGTCACTCCGCCCGGGCCGGCGCCCTGGAGCAGGACACGGCCGATCTCTTCGTCCGCACGCTGTCGCTGGCCGAGCTCACCGCTCAGCACGTGATGACGCCGCGGGTGAAGGTCAGTGCCCTGCAGTCCTCCGCCACCGCCGAGGACGTCGTCAACCTGACCCGCGCCACCGGCCTGTCCCGCTTCCCCGTCTACCGGGACAAGATCGACGAGGTCGTCGGCATGGTCCACCTCAAGGACGCCCTGGCGGTGCCCGTGCGGGACCGGCTGCGCACCCCCGTCGGCCGCATCGCCCGCCCGGCGCTGCTCGTCCCCGAGACCCTGCCCGTACGGCCGCTGCTCGCCCGCCTGCGCAGCGAGCAGCCCATCGCGGTCGTCGTCGACGAGTACGGCGGCACCGCCGGTGTGGTCACGCTGGAGGACATCGTCGAGGAGATCGTCGGCGAGGTCCGCGACGAGCACGACGAACACGACCTGCCCGAGCTGGCCGCCGCCCCGCCCGAGGACGGCAGGCCCGCCTGGGACGTCGACGGCGGCTGCCGTGTCGACATCCTCCAGCGCATAGGCCTGGAGGTGCCCGAGGGCCCGTACGAGACCGTGGCGGGCCTCATCGCCGACCTGCTGGGCCGGATCCCGGCCGTCGGTGACAAGGCGGAGCTTCCCGGCTGGCGGCTGTCGGTGCGCCAGGTCGGCCACTACCGCGCCGAGCGGGTGCGGCTCGTCAGGACCGCCCCGGTCGCCGTGATGGAGGCCGCCCGATGAGCGTGCTCCAACTGACCTTCGCCGCGCTCCTGGTGCTGGCCAACGGCTTCTTCGTCGGCGCGGAGTTCGCGCTCGTCTCCGTACGCCGCAGTCAGATCGAACCGCTCGGCACCGCCCGGGCCCGGCAGGTCCTCTACGGACTGGAGCGGCTGCCGCAGATGATGGCGGCGGCCCAGTTCGGCATCACGATCTGCTCCCTCACTCTGGGCGCGGTCGCCGAACCGACGGTCGCGCACCTGCTGGAGCCGGTGTTCGAGTGGATCCACCTGCCGCACGGCATGATCCATCCGCTCACCTATGTCATCGCCCTCGCCGCGGTGGTCTTCTTCCACCTCGTCATCGGTGAGATGGTCCCGAAGAACCTGGCGATGGCGGCCCCCGAGAAGACCGCGCTGTGGCTCAGCCCCGGTCTGGTCTGGTTCGCCCGCTTCTGCAAGCCGATCACCGCCGCCCTCGGCGCGGTCTCGCAGGGCATCCTGCGGCTGTTCCACGTCGAGCCCAAGGACGAGGTCGAGGCCGTCTTCACCAGCGAGCAGCTCAACCGGCTGGTGGAGGACGCCGGCCAGGCGGGGCTGCTCGACCCCGAGGAGGCCGAACGCCTGGAGGACGCCCTGGAGCTGGGCTCCCGCCCGGTGACGGACGTCCTGCTGACACACGAGTCACTGGTGACGGTGAGCCCGTCGGTCACCCCCGCCCGCATCGTCGAGCTCACCGCCCGCACCGGGTACTCCCGCTTCCCGGTCGCCGCGGACAACGGTGTGTTCATGGGCTACCTGCACGTCAAGGACGTCCTCGACCTGGAGCACTCGGACCGGGCCGTGCCGCAGCAGCTGTGGCGGCCCATGACGACGCTGAGGCCCGAGCTGCCGCTGGACGACGCGCTGACGGTGATGCGGCGGGCGGCCACGCACCTGGCGCAGGTGGCCGACGGGGCCGGGAAGGTGCTCGGTCTTGTCGCGTTGGAGGACGTGCTGGAGCTGCTGGTGGGGGAGGTGCGGGATCCGGCTCACCGGCAGGTGCGCGAGGTCCGGCTGACCGAGCCGAGGTCCGGTGAAGAGGTGCTGGCGACGTAGCACCGTAGCTGCGGGCACGTGGGGGCTGGTCGCGCGGTTCCCCGCCCCCGGACAGGTGGGTGCGGCTCGACCGGCCTTCACCGGACCCACTCAGGGGCGCGGGGAACCGCGCGACCAGCCCCACCGGCCCGCGGCCGGCGAACTCACATGGCCGACGGATCCTGCGGTCCCCGCCCCGACAAGACCTCTCCATACGCCTGCATCAGATCCGGCAGCCGCAGCGTCGCCAGATCGTCCCGCCCCAGCACCCCGGGGTACCCGGACAGCCTGAGGTCCCGGTACGCACAGCTCTTCTCGTACAGCGTCCGCAGAAACCGCCCGTTCCCCAGCTCGTCGATCCACCCCTGATCCACCACGTGCCCGGCGATCGACCGCAACTCGTCGAGGGCCTCCTCGTCCCACAGATCCCCGTTCTCCGCCGCGAGCACCTTGCCGATCTCGGTGAGTTCCGGGGGCCGGTACGAAGGAAAGTCCACGCGGGTGGTGAAGCGGGAGGAGAGCCCGGGGTTCGCGGCGAGCAGGCGGTCCATGCCCTCCGGGTAGCCGGCCAGGATGACCACGAGGTGGTCGCGGTTGTCCTCGGCCCGCTTCAGCAGCACCTGCAGCGCCTCGTCGCCGTACGCGTCTCCCTTGCCGTAACCGGAGTTGGACAGCGAGTACGCCTCGTCGACGAAGAGCACACCGCCGAGGGCCGAGTCGATCAGCTCGTTCGCCTTCACGGCCGTCTGCCCGAGGTACTCGCCGACCAGATCGGCCCGCTGGGCCTCCACCAGATGGTCGCCACCGAGCAGGCCGAGGGCGTAGAACACGCGGCCGAGGATCCGGGCGACGGTGGTCTTGCCGGTGCCGGAAGGGCCGGAGAAGACGAAGTGCCGTTTCGGCGGCTGGACCGGCAGCCCCTGCCCGGCCCTCAGCCGGGCCATGTTCAACTGTGCCGACAACGCCTTGACCTGCCGCTTCACCGGCTCCAGCCCCACCATGCGCTCCAGCTCGGCGAGGGCCGCCTCGAGTAACGCCGGGTCGGTGGGCCCGGCGGGCAGCCACGACGCCGGCCCGCCTTTCTCGCGCACCGAGGGGTCGCTGACCGGTGGCAGGGGAGCGGAGCCGGGCGGCTCGGGATCGGGCAGTCTCAGATCGCGGCCGTCGGTGCCGAAGAGGGGATCGAACCCGTCAGGACCGTCCACGGCGTCCTGGCCGGCGCCGGTGAGTGTGATGGCCGCGAGATCGGCGGCGTCGTAGCCGTCGCCCTCGGCGATCGCGGCGAGCCGCGCCGAGGTGTCCATGAAGGCGGGGTCGACGCGGTGCACGGCCCGGTACAGGGGGAGCGCGGCGGCGCTGCGGCCGGTGCCCTCGTGCGCCCGGGCCAGCCAGTAGCGCAGCTCCTTGCGCTGGGGCTGCTCACTGCGGCAGCGCATCAGCGCGGCGGACAGCAGCGGCTCGGCCTGGCCGTACATCTCCAGGCGAACCCGGGCCATGCCGCCGAACAGGCCCGCCTCGATGCCGAGCACCGGGTCGTCGAGGAGGGGGTCGGTGTGCCGGACCAGCTGCTCCCAGTCCTTCACCAGGTAGGCGCGGCAGGCGTGCAGGAACCGGATGTGGTGATCGGTGTCCACCGGCGGCAGTCCGGCGAGCGCCCGGTCCAGCTCGGGGACGTGGCGGCCGTCCAGCCAGTGGGAGGCGTGCGCGAGCAGCAGATCGCGCGGGCTCTCCAGCACGGGCTGTACCCACCAGCCCAGCCAGTACCAGGAGTTGAGGGTGCGCCGGTAGCGGGAACGCTGCTCGCCGAAGCGGTCACGGTGCCGGAACATCCTGAGGAGCGCCGTCGTCGTGTCGACGCGCAGCGCGTGCAGCCCGAGCCAGCCGTCGGCCATCCCCGGGTCCATCCGGACGGCGGCGTGGAACTCCTCCTCCGCCTGCGGATAGGCACCCATGGTGTAGGCGTCCACGCCTCGCAGCCAGGCGAGGTCGGCGGGGGCCTGAGGGCCCTGCGTGCCGAAGTCCATCACGTCCCCCACGAACCGTGCCCCCGTCGGAATGCCAACGAGCCGCCCCCAGCCGGCTGCCCTGCTCGAACCGCTCTGCCACGGACCGGAGTTGCCAGGTGCGCGAAGCAACCGTCCGTGGGTCGCAACGAGGGCATCGTACCCGCGGGGGCCGCTGCCCCGTAGGGTGCCGCACGGGCCGTTCGGCGAGGTGGGAGCGGACGCGGCGAAGCAGCGCACGGTGACCGAGGGTGAGCGTTCTCGGCATACGGCGCCTCGAAAACCGGAAGAAGACAGAACGAAGCCCCCGGTCACGGGGGAACAACCGGGGGCTTCGCGTCTGTGGGCGGCTCCGAATGGCCGCACATTGAGAACGTAAATCCTGTACGGGCCCTCGGTCAAGCCGAGTTGGAGCACTTCGCCAAGTTGCCCCGCAAGGGCTTTCACGAGTTCAGCACACTGCGGGCGGCCCGTCACCCTGAGTGAGATTCCGGTCCGGTCCAGTGGACCCTGCAGGCCCCGGAAGCACGTGATACCCCTTCTCCACCTCCCGCACCAGGAGGTCGGCGTAGGGCCGCGAGGGGTCGTCGGCGAAGTGCCGGCGTTCGGCGGGGATCCAGCCGTTCCAGAACTCCCGTTGCTCCTCCCCGTCCCGCGCCCGCCCGCGCGCCCAGGCTTCCTCGTCCGGCCGTTCCATCCACAGCAGCAGGGCCAGATGAGGGCGCAGGTCCCGGCGTCCCGCGCCGACGCCCTCCACGAGCGCCACCGGGGCGGCCGGCAGGGGGCGCGGGGGGCCGAAGCGGCGGGCCCGCCAGTCGTAGGGGGCGTACCGCGCGGTCCGGCCGTGGCGCAGCGGTTCGATCACCTGGTCGAGCAGGCGCCCGGTCCAGTCGAAGAGTTCGTCGTGGCTGGCGATGTCGTCGAGGCGCAGCACCGGTGCGCCGTCCAGCGCCGTGGCCAGGCGACCGGCGAACGTGGTCTTCCCGGATCCGGCGTGCCCGTCCACGCCGACGAGACGGACCGGGCCGCAGGAGGGCGGGAGGCCGCGGATGTGCGAGGCCAGATCGCGGACTGCTGATCCCGGGGCGGAGCGGAAGGGCACATTCATCTCGTGCAGCACTCTAACGAGGGTGCCCTCGGCCCCGGCGGCCGGTCCACGCCCGTACCGGTTGGCGTGGCGCCGGTCGAAGTGCTGGCGGGACCCGGCGCGCTGTGCTCCTATGTGGCGCATACACGTGCGATCCACGTGCCAGAGCCTGCCCCGCCCCTGCCCGACTCCGACATCCGGGGGTCCCCGCCATGAGCAGAGCCGAACACCCGTCACGCAGAACCGTCCTGGCCGCCGCGGCCGTCGCCGCCTTAACAGCGGGCTCGACTTCGGCAGCCGCCGAGCCCGAGGCCGTCATGCCGACCGACACCGCAGATCCCGCCCGCGCCGTCCCGGCCCGCACCGTGGGCAACCGGGCCTGGACCTCGTTCGCCGACTGGAGCGGGGGCGCCGCCCGGGGCACCCGTGCCGTCGCGGGCTCCCGCCCGGGCGTGGTGATCGCGACGCCCGCCGGAACCACCGACTACAGGGACCCGCACACCGGCACCACAGCCTCCTGGGAATACGGCACCTGGACGTCCCCCACCCACCGGTTCGCGGTTCCCGCGACGGAGGCGATCGTCTCCTGGAACGCGCACACCCCGGCCGGCACCTGGCTCCAGGCCGAGCTCAAGGGCACCTACACCGACGGCACCAGCACCCCCTGGTACGTGATGGGCCGCTGGGCGGCCGGCGACCAGGACATCCGGCGCACCTCGGTCGACGACCAGAGCGACGGCAGGAGCACCGTCTGGACGGACACGCTGGCGGTCGACGACCCGGCGACGGGGCTGCGCCTGGCCTCCTGCCGGCTGCGTCTGACCCTGTACCGCAAGCCGGGCTCCAAGGCCACGCCCACCGTGTGGCGGCTGCACGTGATGGGCTCGGACGTCCCCGACCGCTTCACCGTCCCGGCGTCCGTACCCGGCCTCGCGAACGAACTGGCCGTCCCCCGGTACTCACAGGAGATCCACAAGGGCCAGTACCCCGAGTACGACAACGGCGGCGAGGCCTGGTGCAGTCCCACGTCCTCCCAGATGATCATCGAGTACTGGGGCGGCCGGCTCACACCCGAGCAGCTGGCCTGGGTCGATCCGGCGTACGCCGACCCGCAGGTCTGCCACGCGGCCCGGTTCACGTACGACCACCAGTACGCGGGCTGCGGCAACTGGCCGTTCAACGCCGCCTACGCGGCCACGTTCAGGGATCTCCGGGGTGTGGTCACCCGGCTCGGCTCGCTCACCGACCTGGAGACGCTGATCGCCGCCGGCGTCCCGGTCATAACGTCCCAGTCCTTCCTGAAGGAGGAGCTGACGGGCGCCGGGTACGGCACCGCCGGACATCTGATGACCGTCATCGGCTTCACCGGCGAGGGCGACGTGATCGCGAACGACCCGGCCTCGGCGAGCAACGAGGCCGTGCGGCGGGTCTACCGGCGTCGTGAGTTCGAGAACATCTGGCTGCGGACGAAGCGGTACAACTCCTCCGGCAAGGTCGTCTCCGGAACCGGCGGCGTCTGTTACCTCTACTTCCCGGCGCGTCCGGCCGCGGCCCAGCGCATGGCGCTCGCGGCCGTGGGCGTGCGCGTGTGAGTCCGCGTCATGGTTGTCGCGGCGATGCCCGTGCCCCGTCCCTGAGCGCCGTGACCCGGCTCTCCGGGGCACTGTGACCTGACCCACGACCCGGCCCTGCGACCTGCCATACTGCGGGTGTCCCGCCTGGGCCCTTCTGATGGATCTCCGCGGGAGAAGGGCTCCAGTCCGCCCGTTGGAACCAGGGTCGAAATTGAATATCAGTCAGCAACCTGCCGCGCGTCCCAGAGCCCGCGGCACCGAACGCTCGCTGGCGCGCCGTGCCGAACTCATCGCCATCGGGCGCAGGTTGTTCGCCCACACGTCCTACGACGCCCTGTCGATGGACGACATCGCCCGGCAGGCGCACGTGGCCAAGGGGCTGATCTACTACTACTTCCAGTCCAAGCGCGGCTACTACCTGGCCATCATCGAGGACTCGGTCACCGACCTGGTCACTCTGGCGGCGAGCGGCCTGGAACTGCCCCCGGTCGACCGTGTCCAGCGCACCATCGACAGCTATCTGCGCTACGCCGAGCACCATCAGGCCGCGTACCGCACGATCGTCAGCGGCGGCGTCGGTTTCGACACCGAGGTGCACGCCATCCGTGACGGGGTGCGTGAGGCCATCGTCGCCGCCATCGCCGAGGGGGCGTACGGTCGCGTCGACATCGCCCCGCTGGCTCGCATGGGGCTGCTGGCCTGGGTGTGCGGCGTCGAGGGTGCCACCCTCGAATGGATCGACCGCCCCGAGCTGCCCCGCGGGACCATGTGCGAGCTGCTGGTGAAGGGGCTCGGCGGCGCCCTGCGCGCGATCGAGGACCTGGACCCCGCCTACCCGGCCCCAAAGGCCGCCCGGCAGGGGGCGTGAGCAAGGGCGGAGGAACCGTCACGGCCCCTCCGCCCCCGGCGCTCCACCCGGCCTACTTGATGGCCTTGATCAGCTCACCGCCGGCCGTGTCGCCGCTCAGCTCCCAGAAGAAGGTGCCGCCCAGGCCCTGCTGGTTCTTGTAGGCCATCTTGGTCCCGATGGTGGCGGGCGTGTCGTAACTCCACCAGTCGCTGCCGCACTTGGCGTACGCCGTACCGGCCACCGTGCCCGTCGCCGGGCACTTGGTCTTCAGCACCTTGTAGTCCTCGATGCCCTGTTCGTACGTGCCCGCCGCCGGGCCGGTCGCCGTGCCGCCGGGAGCCGACCGGGTGACGCCGGTCCAGCCGCGGCCGTAGAAGCCGACGCCGAGCAGCAGCTTCGCGGCGGGGATGCCGAGGCCCTTGAGCTTCGCGATGGTCGCCGAGGTGTGGTAGTCCGCCTTCGGGATGCCGGAGTACGAGGTCAGCGGCGAGTGCGGGGCCGTCGGGCCGGCGGCGTCCCAGGCACCGAAGAAGTCGTACGTCATCGGGTTGTACCAGTCGGCGTACTGTGCGGCGCCCGCGTAGTCCGCGGCGTCGATCTTGCCGCCCGGCGTGGCGTCCGCCGTGATCGCCGCGGTGACGAGGTTCCGCGCGCCGAACTTCGCGCGCAGGGCCTGCATCAGGTTCCTGAAGGCCGCCTTGCCGCTGGTGTCGCAGGTGGCGCCGCAGGCGTTCGGATACTCCCAGTCGATGTCGATGCCGTCGAAGACATCGGCCCACTTGGAGTTCTCCACCAGGTCGTAGCAGGACTGGGCGAAGGCGGCCGGGTTCCTCGCCGCCTCCGGCAAGCCGCCCGACCAGGTCCAGCCGCCGAAGGACCAGAGCACCTTGAGGTTCGGGTGCTTCTGCTTCAGCTTGCGCAGCTGGTTGAAGTTACCGCGCAGTGGCTGGTCCCAGGTGTCGGCCTTGCCGTCGACGGACTCGGCGGCAGTGTAGGCCCGGTCGGTGGCCGCATAGGCGTCGCCCATCGCGCACTTGCCGCCGGTGACGTTGCCGAAGGCGTAGTTGATGTGCGTGAGCCGGGCCGCCGAGCCGGACGTCTCGATGTTCTTGACGTGGTACTTGCGGTCGTAGGTGCCCCATTCGGTGAAGTACCCGATGACCTTGGAGCCGGCGGCCCGGGAGCCGGGGGCGGTCTTCGAAACTGCGGCGGCCTCCTGAGCCGAGGCCGCCGCGGTGGCGGACGAGGTGCCCGCGCCGGCCAGCAGACCGGCGCCGAGGACGGCGCAACAGGCCGCGGACACGATGGCCCGGAAGCGGGAGCGGTGGGGGATGTGCATCCGGTGTCTCCTCGTGGGGAGAGGGGGAGCGCGAGGCGCGCAGATTGGCATGAACGCGGTGATTTGGTGGAGCGAAACAGTAGGAGGACTAGACCAGTCAGGTCAATGGTGCGGACCAATTCGCCCTCGCGGGCGCACTCGGGTATTTCTTGAAGTGAGCGGTCGTTAACTGGTGACGGGACGCCTCCGATCGGGCATACTCACAGCCCAGAGCCGCTGGTCAGCAGCTTCCGAGACCCGGAACTGCAAGCATCGGCCAGGCACCAGGAACGACCCGGCGGCGCCGCCCTCACCCACGGGCCCGTCCGCCAGCGCCCGACAGGGAGGAGAGCGTCGACATGCCCGACCGCGCCCCGCAGCCGGTGGACCGGCAACTGCCCACGGACGAGGCCCGGGATCTGATCTCGCTCGTCCGTGACATCGCGCGGCAGGAGATCGCCCCGAAGGCGGCCGAGGAGGAGGACGCCGGCCGTTTCCCGCGCGAACTCTTCACCCTCCTCTCGCGCTCCGGCCTGCTCGGCCTGCCGTACGACTCGGAGTACGGCGGCGGCGACCAGCCGTACGAGGTGTACCTCCAGGTCCTGGAAGAGCTCGCCGCGGCCCGCCTCACCGTCGGCCTCGGTGTCAGCGTGCACACCCTGGCCTCGTACGCCCTCGCCGCCTACGGCAGCAAGGAGCAGCAGGTCGAGCACCTGCCCGCGATGCTCGGCGGTGGCATGCTCGGTGCCTACTGCCTCTCCGAGCCGCATTCGGGATCGGATGCGGCCGCCCTGCGGACCAAGGCCGTGCGGGACGGTGACGAGTGGGTGATCAGTGGCACCAAGGCCTGGATCACGCACGGCGGGATCGCCGACTTCTACACGGTCATGGCGCGCACCGGCGGGGAGGGCCCCCGTGGGATCACCGCCTTCCTCGTGCCGGGCGACGCCCAGGGGGTCGGTGCCGCCGCGCCCGAGAAGAAGATGGGCATGAAGGGCTCGCCCACCGCCCAGGTCCACTTCGACGACGTACGGGTCCCCGACGACCGTCGCATCGGTGAGGAGGGGCAGGGCTTCGCGATCGCGCTGTCCGCGCTCGACTCGGGACGGCTCGGCATCGCGGCGTGCGCCATCGGCGTGGCCCAGGCGGCGCTCGACGAGGCGCTGGCCTACGCGGCCGAGAGGCGGCAGTTCGGCAAGCCGATCGCCGACTTCCAGGGTCTGCGTTTCATGCTCGCCGACATGGCGACGCAGATCGAGGCGGGCCGCGCGCTCTACCTGACGGCGGCGCGACTGCGGGACGCGGGCCGGCCCTTCGCCCGGCAGGCGGCCATGGCGAAGCTGCACTGCACCGACACGGCGATGCGGGTCACCACCGACGCCGTGCAGATCCTCGGCGGCTACGGCTACACCGCGGACTTCGCGGTCGAGCGCTACATGCGCGAGGCCAAGGTGCTCCAGATCGTCGAGGGCACCAATCAGATCCAGCGGATGGTCATCGCCCGTCATCTCGTGGGTCCAGAGGGACGCTGAACTGGTCCAGGCCCCGCCAGGGTGCCGCGAGCCGCATCCACTCCGGGTCGTGACGGCCCGGGAGGGTGCGGCCGCGCTCTGCCCAGGCCCGCATCAGGTCGCTGTAGATCGGCGGGTCCTGATACCGCGGCGCAGTCGGCCGAACCGATTCTGCGGGCGGCGGGACGTAGAGGAGGCGCTGACGCCCGGTCGCTGAGGAGATGGGGGTCATGCCAGGGCAACGTGGCGAAGGCCGGACAGGTCACCGGCGGGTGGATTCGGGCGTGCGTTCACGGGCGCCCGGTCCGTGTGCCGTCCGTGTCCCGTCCGGCGCGTCGGCACCAGGGCACCGCCGTCATCCGCCGGGGCGCACTGAACCGCACCACGGCAGGCCTCGGGCCGTGGTGCGGGCAGTTACGGGAGTGGAGCGTGCGGGCCGGGAAAGGTCCGTGCTCACGCCGCCTGGCGGCGCAGGACGGGGACCCTGATGGGGCGTGAGCCCGGTCCGCCGACGTGCGAGAAGGGCTGGGTCCGCCAGTCGAGTCCCTGAGGGAGCGTCAACAACAGGCCGGTGTCCTGCTCCTGAGGGCCGACGGACTCGTCGGCGGGGCGGGCGTCGGTGGCCCGGCGGCCGGTTCCGGCGCAGACCGTCAGCCCGAAGGGGTTCCACGGCGAGGCGCACAGCGCGTGCTCCGGCAGGACCTCCTCGTCCGCCAGGAGGGCGATGGGCTGCGCGCAGTCCGGGCAGACGACCCGGAACATCTCGAAGGTGTCGTAGGCGTCGAGTTCGTCGTCGAGAGCGTCGGGTTCGACGCCCTCCGGCTCGGGCTCGACGACGAGCTGCCGCTTGGGTGCGGTGCGACCAGGGCGCTTAAGACTCTGCATTGGATTCTCCCCCTCGGGCTGGGCCGTTCAGGCGCTGCGGCCTCGGCCACAGCAAGCACTTCCCGTCCCCCCTGGGCGGTAATCACGAGAACATTACGCAGACTGTTCGAACCCTGTGGCGTTCGTCACATGCCGTACGCAGGTGCCCGCTCTGGCTCCTCGGGTGTCCGGGGGGACCGGGCGCCCTGTAGGTTCTTGCGCCATGGAGGAGCTGGACCGACAGATCGTGCAGCTGCTCGTCAAGGACGGGCGGATGAGCTACACCGACCTGGGCAAGGCCACGGGTCTGTCCACGTCGGCCGTGCATCAGCGGGTGCGGCGGCTGGAGCAGCGGGGGGTCATCCGGGGCTATGCGGCGGTCGTCGACCCGGAGGCCGTGGGACTGCCCATGACGGCCTTCATCTCGGTGAAGCCGTTCGATCCCAGTGCGCCGGACGACATCGCGGACCGGCTGGCGGGTGTGCCCGAGATCGAGGCTTGTCACAGTGTCGCGGGCGACGAGAACTACATCCTCAAGGTGCGGGTGGCCACCCCGCACGAGTTGGAGGAGTTGCTGGCCAGGGTGCGGTCGCTGGCCGGGGTCTCCACACGGACGACGGTGGTGCTGTCCACGCCGTACGAGGCGCGACCGCCGCGGATCTGATCGCGGGTTCCCGGGCGCGGGTCTCGGGGGTTGCCCGTGCCCACACCGCGGGCCGCACAGCCGTGCGGCCCCGCGCCCCTGACTCGGGGCGTCGCACCCGCCCCTGTGAGACTGTGCCCCATGAGTGAGTCCAGTGCGCCGCCCCAGACCCTCCTGCTCCGTCGCGGAGAGGTCCACAGTCCTGCCGATCCCTTCGCCACGGCGATGGTCGTGGAACGGGGACAGGTCGCCTGGGTCGGTTCCGAGGGAGCCGCCGACGCCTTCGCCGACGGGGTCGACGAAGTGATCGACCTCGACGGCGCTCTGGTCACACCGGCGTTCACGGACGCGCACGTGCACACCACTGCCACCGGGCTCGCGCTGACCGGACTCGATCTGTCGGCCGCCCCCTCCCTCGAGGCGGCCCTGGCCCTGGTACGGGACTTCGCCGCCTCCCGGCCGGACGACCGCGTGCTGCTCGGGCACGGCTGGGACGCCGCCCGCTGGCCCGGCGGCCGCCCCCCGACACGCGCCGAACTCGACGAGGCCACCGGCCACCGGCCCCTCTACCTCAGCCGGATCGACGTCCACTCCGCGGTCGTCACCACGGCCCTGCTCGACCTCCTCCCGGCGGACGTCACCCGCGAGGACGGACCGCTCACCGCCGACGCCCACCACGCGGTGCGCGCCGCCGCCTTCGCGGCCGTGACGCCTCAGCAGCGCGCCGACGCCCAGCGCGCCGCCCTCGCGCACGCCGTGTCGCTCGGGATCGGCACCGTCCACGAGTGCGCCGGCCCGGAGATCTCCTCCGAGGACGATTTCACCGGGCTGCTGCGTCTCGCCGCCGAGGAGCCCGGCCCGCGCGTCGTCGGCTACTGGGCCGAGCGGGACGTCGCCAAGGCCCGGCAGCTGGGCGCGGCCGGCGCCGCGGGCGACCTGTTCGTCGACGGCGCCCTCGGCTCGCACACGGCCTGCCTGCACCAGCCGTACGCCGACGCCGGCCACACCGGCACGGCCTACCTGGACGCCGCCGAGGTCGCCGCACACGTCGTGGCCTGCACCGAGGCGGGCCTCCAGGCCGGCTTCCACGCCATCGGCGACGCGGCGGTGGACGCCGTGGCCGAGGGTGTGCGGGAAGCCGCCGAGAAGCTCGGTCTCGCACGGGTCCGGGCCGCCCGCCACCGCGTCGAGCACGCCGAGATGCTCAGCCCCGAGACGATCGCGGCGTTCGCCGAACTCGGCCTCACCGCCTCGGTCCAGCCTGCCTTCGACGCCCTGTGGGGCGGCGAGGACGGCATGTACGCGCAGCGGCTGGGTGCCGAGCGGGCGCGTGCGCTGAACCCCTTCGCGGGCCTGCTGCGCGCGGGCGTCCCGCTCGCCTTCGGTTCCGACAGCCCGGTCACCCCGCTCGACCCGTGGGGCACGGTGAGGGCCGCCGCCTTCCATCGCACCCCGGAGCACCGCGTGTCCGTCCGCGCGGCGTTCACGGCGCACACGCGGGGCGGCTGGCGGGCCGTCGGACGGGACGACGCGGGCGTCCTGGTCCCCGGGGCACCCGCCGACTACGCGGTGTGGCGCACCGGCGAACTCGTGGTCCAGGCGCCGGACGACCGGGTC
Source organism: Streptomyces djakartensis (assembly GCF_014651075.1). Classification (GTDB taxonomy): domain Bacteria; phylum Actinomycetota; class Actinomycetes; order Streptomycetales; family Streptomycetaceae; genus Streptomyces; species Streptomyces djakartensis. Next base: position 407,582 of record NZ_BMWE01000003.1, read on the forward strand.
GCCCGCTGGTCGACGGACCCCCGCTCGGGCACCCCGGGGCTGCCCGACCTGACCCCGGGCCGGGACCTGCCCGTCTGCTTGCGCACCGTGGTGGGCGGACGCACGGTCTTCGTACGGCCGGGCGAGTGATCTACGGGGGGTGGCGCGCGCGGGTCGTGTGCCGCACCCCCGTCACTCGACCTGCGCCTGACCAGGGCTTTGCCGCAACATGCGCAGGTCAAACGGCTGTTGACAGGCGGCCGCAGGAGGCCGGTAGGTTCGGCCGAGTCCACCACCGGACGCCCGACCGGGAACCGTCCGCGCACTCGCCGCAGCGCCGCCGGGTCAGGGACGGTGTGCCGCACCGGGCACCGTCGCTGGGAGCCAGGCTCAGGCCGGCGCGGCGCCGAGGGAAGGTTCCGGCCGGTCGGGGAGGTGTGACCCGGGTGGGGCCCGGGCGCTCAGTAGACAACGGCTTTCGGTCGATCCGCAGCCAGCGGGTCCCAGGTCGGCCCGAAGGGCGCCGGGCCCCCATCCGCCGTACGCGCGCGGCCAAAGGCGCATTCCTACCCGCTTCTCGCGGACTCGACACCGCCATTCGTACGTCCAGTCATGTCATCGCAGGCCGGGCGCACTATGGTGGACCCCTGCGTACGGACATGAAGGGGCATCAGTGAACGACGGCGACGGAACCCTCGCGGCAGGAGCCCAGGGGAGGAAGTTCGGCCCGCTCGGCACGGCCTTGGTGATCATCCCGACCTACAACGAGGCGGAGAACATCAAGAGCATCGTCGGCCGGGTGCGGGGGGCCGTCCCCGAGGCACACGTGCTGGTGGCCGACGACAACAGCCCGGACGGCACGGGCAAGCTGGCCGACGAGCTGGCCGTCGACGACGACCACGTGCACGTGCTGCACCGCAAGGGCAAGGAGGGCCTGGGCGCGGCCTACCTCGCCGGCTTCCGCTGGGGCATGGAGCGCGACTACGGCGTGCTGATCGAGATGGACGCCGACGGCTCCCACCAGCCCGAGGAACTGCCCCGACTGCTCACCGCCCTCAAGAGCGCCGACCTGGTCCTCGGCTCACGCTGGGTGCCGGGCGGCCGGGTGGTGAACTGGCCGAAGTCCCGCGAGGTGATCTCCCGGGGCGGCAGCCTGTACTCCCGCCTGGCGCTCGACCTGCCGCTGCGTGACATCACCGGGGGCTACCGTGCCTTCCGCCGCGAGACCCTCGAGGGCCTCGGACTCGACGAGGTCGCCTCGCAGGGCTACTGCTTCCAGGTCGACCTCGCCCGGCGCGCGGTCAAGGCCGGCTACCACGTGGTCGAGGTGCCGATCACCTTCGTCGAGCGGGAACACGGTGACTCCAAGATGAGCCGCGACATCCTCGTGGAGGCGCTGTGGCGGGTCACCGCGTGGGGCGTCGGGGAGCGGGTCGGCAAGGTCACGGGGCGCGACAGCAGGCCGTCGAAGCCGTAACGCCGACCGGGTCACCGCCGGGCCGGCCGCGCCCAGGAACCGCTGATCACGGGCTTATCCCGTGCTGAGCCGGGGCCAGGCACACTGGAGGCATGACGACTGGCGCTCAGACTCCCACGTCCCCCGCCCGGCCCCGGCGCTCCCGGCTGCGCACCTTCCTGCCCTTGGGCGTCGCCGCGTGGTTCGTGCTGGAGATCTGGCTGCTCACGATGATCGCGGGGGCGTCGAGCGGACTGGTGGTCCTCCTCGTCCTGATCGCCGGCTTCGTCCTCGGCGCGGTCGTGATCAAGCGGGCCGGCCGGCGGGCCTTCCGCAACCTCTCCGAGGCGCTGCAACAGCAGCAGAGCGGTGTGATGCCGGCGGCGGACCGCCCGAACAGCGAGGGCAACGGCCTGATGATGCTCGGCGGTCTGCTGCTGATGATCCCCGGCGTGGTGTCGGACGCGGTGGGCCTGCTCCTGCTGCTGCCCCCGGTCCAGAAGGCCGTGAGCCGTTCAGCGGAACGCACCTTCGAGCGCAGGCTCCGGGAGGCCGGTCCGGGCAGTCTGGGCGGCGCCTTCCAGCAGGCCCGGATGCGCCGCCCCGACGGCAAGGTCGTCCAGGGCGAGGTGATCAGGGACGAGCCGGGCGACGCCCCGCAGGGACCGCGCCCGCCGCTGGCGCACTGAGTTCTTCCCCTGGCAGGTCTGGCAGGCCTGGCAGGACGCAGAAGACCGCGGGCGCCGTACTTCACGTACGGCGCCCGCGGTCACTGACGCGCTGTAATCTCGGCCAGACCCCGGAGGGGACTTACGCCGACTTGCGGCTGTCTCGCGGATGAACCGCGATGTTCATCGCACCGGAACGCAGAACCGCCAGGCGCTCCTCGAGGACCTCTTCGAGTTCCTCACGGGTGCGCCGCTCCATCAGCATGTCCCAATGCGTACGCGCGGGCTTGGCCTTCTTTTCTTCCGGGCCGTCGCCGTCCACGAGGAGTGCTTGGGCTCCGCAGACCTTGCACTCCCACTCCGGCGGGATCTCCGCCTCGACCGAGAAGGGCATCTCGAAGCGGTGCCCCTTCTCGCATGCGTACTCCACGGCCTGGCGCGGGGCCAGGTCGATGCCGCGGTCCGTCTCGTAGCTGGTCACCACGAGGCGCGTGCCGCGAAGAGCTCGCTCACTCATGAATCGTGCCTCCCGGGCTTGTCGCCCACAGGACAGGTGTCGCTGTCGTCGTCATCCGGTCAACGTCCGGTCGGCGGTAAAGATTCCCGTTCCGGGTCCCGTTCCGGGTCATGCGTCGCCGTCGTAGCCGCCCTTGTTGTACCCACCAGCGCCCGGTTTGTCACATCTAATAGCAGATGTGACCTAGCGTTTCGGCATCTTTGACGCGCAGTAACGGTCCGCCTGGCAGGCCAAACGCGTACACTACAGCCCTTTCGCTTCCAGTGCTAAATCCGGTCAGGAACCGGATTCCCCGATTCGGCGATCGCACGCCGCACCGGAACCCTCGCGAGCAGAACGAACCCGATGACGAAGAACGCCACCAGCGAGATGATCGCGTCCCGGTAGCTCCCGGTCAGCTGGTAGATGACACCGAACAGCAGCGGGCCCAGCCAGCTCATCCCGCGGTCGCTGATCTCGTAGGCCGAGAAGTACTCGGCCTCCTTTCCGGGCGGCACGAGATGGGAGAACAGGGACCGGGAGAGCGCCTGGCTGCCGCCGAGGACCAGACCGATCCCGGCGGCCAGTGCGAAGAACCACACCGGAGCCCCGGCCGGCAGGAAGTAGCCGGCCGCCAGTGTCAGCGTCCACGCGAGCAGCGAACCGAGGATCGTGCGCTTGGCCCCGTAGGCCCGGGCCAGCCGGCCCATCGTCAGCGCACCCGCGACCGCCAGCACCTGCACCAGCAGGACGGCGCCGATGAGGGTGGACTGCCCGAGGCCGAGCTCCTTGGAGCCGTAGACCGAGGCCTGGCTGATCACCGTCTGGATGCCGTCGTTGTAGACGAGGTAGGCCAGCAGGAAGGCCAGGGTCAGCGGGTGGCGGCGCATGTCGCGGACGGTCGCCGCGAGCTGCCGGAAGCCCGGCAGGGCGGCCCCCGGCGCGGCCGGCCCGCGATCGCGCAGCCGCCGCAGCGGGATGAGGGCGAACGCGCCCCACCACAGGCCCGCCGAGGCCAGGCAGATGCGGACCGCCGTGCTCTCCGAGACGCCGAAGCCGTCGTGCCCGGTGTAGAGGACGAGGTCGGCGACCAGGACCAGCGAGCCCGCCGCGTAGCCGAAGGCCCAGCCGCGGGAGGAGACCGCGTCCCGCTGCTCGGGCGGCGCGATCTGCGGCAGGTACGAGTTGTAGAGCATCATCGCCACGGACTGCGCCGCGTTCGCGACCACCAGGAGCAGCCCGCCGAGCAGATAACGGCCGCCGTCCAGGAAGAACATGGCCGTGGTGGCCGTCGCCCCCAGGTACGCGGCGGCGGCGAGCAGCGGCTTCTTGCGGCCGGTGCGGTCGGCGGCGGCCCCGACGATGGGCATCGTCAGCACCGCCACGATCACCGACAGGGACACCGAATAGGCGAAGTAGGAACCGGCCCGGACCGGGATGCCGAGAGGGTGGACGTACCCGTCGGCGTCGGCGGCGGACTCGGCGACCGAGGTCAGATAGGGGCCCAGGAACACGGTGAGCACGCTCGTCGAGTAGACGGAACACGCCCAGTCGTAGAAGTACCAGCCCCGCTGCTCGCGTCTGAGCTCCCCGGCCCCGTCGGCCGGCGGTGTCCGCACGGTGTCGGTGCCCACCCGCGCCCTCGCTTCCCCGTGAACACGCGCAGGCGAGCGACCCGGGGCCCTCAGAGGTCCTCGCACTCCTCAGGCCCAGACGCCCCGGTCCTCCATGACCTTGCGCAACGTGTCGATGTGATCGGTCATGATGCCATCCACGCCCAGGTCCAGGAGCCGGTGCATGCGCTCGGGGTCGTTGACGGTCCACACGTGCACCTGGAGCCCGCACGCGTGGGCGGCGTGGAGGAAGCGGCGGTCCACGACCTGGATGCCGGACTGGATCTCCGGGACCTGCGCGGCGACCGCCGAGCGGCGCACCGCCGCCGGCAGCCCCCAGGAGCGCAGCCGCAGGTTGAGCACGCCCCGGGTGCCGTACGACGTGGCCAGGCGCGGGCCCGCCAGCCGCTGGGCGCGCACCACACGCGCCTCTGAGAAGGAACCGAGGCAGATCCGGTCCCAGGAGCCCGTCCGCCCGACCAGGTCCAGGAAGGGCAGCAGGGCCGCCTCCGCCTTGACGTCGACGTTCCAGCGCACCTGGGGGAAGCTCTCCAGGAGCTCCTCGAAGAGCGGTACCGGTTCCGCGCCCGCCACCCGCGCCCGCCGTACCTCCTGCCACGGCAGGTCGGCGATCCGGCCCGCCCCGTCCGTCACCCGGTCCAGGGTCGCGTCGTGGAAGGCGACGAGCCTGCCGTCCCGCGTGGCGTGCACATCGGTCTCGATGAACCGGTATCCCGCCTCGACGGCGCACCGGAACTGCCGCACGGTGTTCTCCAGGCCGTCCGCGGCCCCGCCCCGGTGGGCGAAGGGGATCGGGCCGGGATGGTCGAGGTAGGGGTGGCGTATCCGCGAGCTCACGCTCGCAGTATCGCTCCTCGTGGTTGACCGGTGGCAACGACCGCGCTGCCGCCGGATGCCGAGGGAATGGCGGACACCCGCAGGAAGAGCTGGGCGAGCGGGCCGATCGACACCGCGTAGAGCAGCGTGCCGACGCCGACGGTGCCGCCCAGGGCGAAGCCGGTCGCCACGACCGTGAGCTCGATGCCCGTGCGCACCAGGCGGACCGAGACGCCGGTGAGCCGGTGCAGGCCCGTCATCAGACCGTCGCGCGGTCCCGGGCCGAAGCGCGCCGCGATGTACAGGCCGGTCGCGGCCCCGTTGAGGACGATTCCCCCCACCGTCAGCGCCCCGCGCACCGCCAGGCCGTGCGCATCGGGCACCAGGGCCAGTGTGGCGTCCATCGCCATGCCGATGACCAGCACGTTGGAGACCGTGCCCAGACCCGGCCGCTGTCGCAGCGGGATCCAGGCGAGCAGCACCATGGCACCCACGATGGTCAGGACCACGCCGATGGACATGCCCGTCCGCTCGGCGATGCCCTGATGCAGCACGTTCCACGGCTCCAGGCCGAGCCCCGACCGGACGAGCAGTGCCGAACTCGCGCCGTACAGCGCGAGACCGGCGTACAGCTGGGTCAGTCGCCGACCGAGACGGCGCTGCGTGGACATGAGGTGCCCCCCTGTGGTGGTAGTGGACTGACGCATGACACCCTGTGGCTTGTACGGACGAGCCATCCATGGCCAATCCGGGGAAGGTGGACTGATTTCATGGCGCAGTGGACCTCTGCCGTCGGTGCGGCGCAGCTCGCCCGGCTGCTCAGCTCCCAGCAGGACCGCCCGGCGGGGCCCGGCGCCCGCCGCCCGCCGGCCTACCGTGCGCTCGCCGACGGCATCCGCCTGCTGGTGCTCGAAGGACGCGTCCCGGTGGCCGCCCGGCTGCCGGCCGAGCGCGAACTGGCCCTGTCCCTGTCCGTGAGCCGTACCACGGTCGCCGCCGCGTACGAGGCGCTGCGCACCGAGGGGTTCCTGGAGTCCCGGCGGGGCGCGGGCAGCTGGACCGCGGTGCCGGCCGGGAACCCACTGCCCGCGCGCGGCCTCGAACCGCTGCCGCCCGAGGCCCTGGGGTCGATGATCGACCTGGGCTGCGCGGCGCTTGGGGCCCCCGAGCCGTGGCTGACCCGGGCCGTGCAGGGCGCGCTGGAGGAACTGCCGCCGTACGCGCACACGCACGGCGACTATCCCGCCGGGCTGCCCGCGCTGCGGTCGATGATCGCCGAGCGGTACACCGCTCGCGGGATTCCGACCATGCCCGAGCAGATCATGGTCACCACCGGGGCGATGGGCGCGATCGACGCGATCTGCCATCTGTTCGCCGGGCGGGGCGAGCGCGTCGCCGTCGAGTCACCCTCGTACGCCAACATCCTCCAGCTGATGCGCGAGGCCGGAGCCCGGCTGGTGCCCGTCGCGATGGCCGAGGGGCTCGCCGGATGGGACATGGACCGCTGGCGGCAGGTCCTGCGGGACGCCGCGCCGAGGCTCGCTTACGTCGTCGCCGACTTCCACAACCCGACCGGGGCGCTCGCCGACGAGGACCAGCGACGGCGTCTGGTGGACGCGGCGCGCTCCGCCGGGACCGTGCTGATCGCCGACGAGACGATGAGCGAACTGTGGCTGGATCCGGATGTGCGGATGCCGCGGCAGGTGTGCGCGTTCGACCCGGCCGGTTCGACCGTCATCACGGTCGGCTCGGCGAGCAAGGCCTTCTGGGCCGGGATGCGCATCGGGTGGGTACGGGCCGCGCCGGACGTGGTCCGCAGCCTGGTCGCCGCACGGGCCTACGCGGATCTCGGCACGCCGGTGCTGGAGCAGCTGGCCGTGAACTGGCTGTTCGGCACGGGTGGCTGGGAACGGGCGGTGCAGGCGCGGCGGGAGCAGGCGCGGCAGAACCGGGACGAGCTCGTGGCGGCGGTGCGCAGGGAGCTTCCCCGGTGGGAGTTCGAGGTGCCGCGGGGCGGGCTGACGCTGTGGGTGCGGACCGGGGGCCTCTCCGGGTCCCGGCTCGCGGAGGCCGGGGAGCGGGTCGGGGTCCGGGTGCCGTCCGGGCCGCGCTTCGGAGTGGACGGGGCGTTCGAGGGATACGTGCGGTTGCCGTTCACCGTGGGGGGTGTGGTGGCCGAGGAGGCGGCTGTGCGGCTGGCCGCGGCGGCGGGGCTTGTGGAGTCCGGTGGGGTCGGCGGTACGGAGGCGCCGCGTACGTTCGTCGCCTAGGGCCTGTTGTGAAAGTGACAGGCTGGTCACTCTCACAACAGGCCCCAGCCCTCGGGGCCGGCGCTCGCCGACCGGCTCAAGGCGTCTGGGTGGGCTTGGTCAGCGCCGGTACGGGCTCGGGCTCCGCCGGCTCCGGCTCCTGATCCGCCGGCTCGGGGCCGCCTTCCGCCGGTTCCGGCACCGTCGCTTCGTCCGCCGGCGCCGTGCGGGGCGGGAGGAGGTCCAGCACCGCCTGGCGGTGGGCGTCCGTGGTCGCGTCGTCGTAGGGGTGAGGGGTGGCGGGGACCTGGAGACGGTGGACCGGGCCGGTGCCCAGGCGGGCGTAGCCGCGACCGGGCGGGACCTCGTCGACGGGGGTGGTGTGCGGGGGTGCGCCCAGGACGGACTCGAGCAGCCCGGCCGTCGCCGGACCGAGGACGACGCGGGCGCGCGTGTGGTGCAGCACCGGTTCGCTGAGGGTCTCCATGCTGTCCAGCTGGTCGGCCACCACCACCGTCACGTTCGCCAGGCGGCCGTGCCGCAGGGGGACCTGGAGAAGGGACTGGGGGTCCTTGCGGTCGTCCGCGGCGGCCAGGTGGGTGAACGCCGACGGGCGGTCCAGCAGGATCCAGAGCGGGCGCCTGGTGTCGTCGGGCGGCGGGTGCCCCGCCTGGTGGGCGCGGTTGATGGCGATCAGGCGGCGCTCGGTCTCGTGCGCGGCCCACTCCAGGCTCGCCAGTACCCCTGCGAGCCCGCACTCGACGGCCAGGACGCCGTCCCGTCCGGTCAGGCAGGCGTACTCGCCGGTGCCGCCACCGTCGGCGATCACCACGTCGCCGTGCCGGAGCGCCTGCAGGGCGACGGACCGCAGCAGCGTGGACGTGCCGCTGCCGGGCCGGCCGAGGGCGAGCAGGTGGGGCTCGGTGGAGCGCGGGCCCGTGCGCCAGAGGACCGGATGAACGTCCCGTCGCTGTTCTCCGCAGACCACGGGCAGCGTGCGCCGGACCCGGGTCCGGTCGGTGAAGCCGAGGACGATCTCGCCGGGAGCCGTGACGAAGCGCTGGGCGGCGATGTCGGCGGCGAGCGGCATGAGCACACGGACCGTCAACTGGTTGTCCTCCTCGTCCCACGTGAAGTGGTACTCGCGGCCACGGCCCGACTTGGCGGCGAGGAGGTGTTCGATCCGGGCCCGGGCGTCGGCCTCGCCGTCGGCGAAGTACGGCGGGTAGCGCACCACCAGGTGCGAGATCCGGGCGCCGCCGTCGAACGCGTAGGTGGGAAAGGCCTTGTCCCACGCGCCGCCGTGCGCGTACAGCGGATCGGGGTCCTCGGCGGTGGAGAAGTAGGGCACGAGCGCCTCGTAGAGCGACGTCAGGCGCTGGGACTGCGACTCGTCGGGCCCGTCGGGTGCCGTCGCGGCGCGGTCCCTGCCCTGCCAGGCCGCCGAAGCGGTCAGCGTGATGGCCGCGAGCAGGGGTCCGTACGGCACCAGCGCCACGACCAGGATCACGGAGGCCGCCAGGAACAGCAGCGCCCCCCGCCTCTCCTTCGGGGTCTGCGCCCATCTGCGCCGCCCGGCCGCCGCCAGCCGGCGCAGACCCCGCGTGATCGTGATCAGCGGATGGAGCACATCCGTGGCGCTGTCGGCGGCCGTCCGGGCCAGCTCCCGGCTCCGGGCGAACTGCGCGCCGCCGTTGCTCAGAATGCGGGGGAGGGGGCGCCGGGTCACTGCTGCCTCCACTGGGTACCTACGGTCGGGACGCGTACGAGGCTCGGGGCCGTCAGAACTTGATTCCGCCCAGGAGGCTCGCCAGGCTCTCGCCACCCGCCTTGATGCTCGGCGCGATGGCCGTGCTGGCCAGATAGAAGCCGAAGAGCATCGTCACCACGGCGTGCGACGCCTTCAGGCCGTCCTTGCGGAAGAAGATGAAGACGACGATGCCGAGCAGGACCACGCCTGAGATGGACAGAATCATGTGGGTTCTCCTGGTTCGCGGGGACAGTCACCATGAGTACTTCCAGGCTCACAGGATGTATCCATACGATAAAAGGTGCAACTGGGTATGAATCCGACCATTCAGGTTGGTCGGTGATCCGTGGTGATCTTTACCTCGGGCACATCGGGTCATGTACGGCGCGAGCCAGTACCCTGGCGATTCACTCGTACGGCTGCCCCACTCGCAGGCGTACGCGCCTGACGTGACGTGCAGTGGAGAGGCGGTCCGGCCGATGACCGAAGTCCCCGACCCCGAGGTCGTGGAGCTGGCGACCAAGATCTTCGATCTGGCCCGGCGGGGGGAGACCGAGGCGCTCGTGGCGTACGTCGACGCGGGTGTTCCGGCCGATCTCACCAACGACCGCGGCGACTCGCTCGTGATGCTCGCCGCCTACCACGGCCACTCCGGCGCGGTGCGGGCCCTGCTCGCCCGCGGCGCCGAGGCCGACCGGGTGAACGACCGGGGCCAGACCCCGCTCGCCGGAGCGGCCTTCAAGGGTGAGACCGAAGTGGTCAGAGCCCTCCTCGAGGGCGGCGCCGACCCGTCCGCCGGCACTCCCTCGGCCGTCGACACGGCCCGGATGTTCGGCCGGACGGAACTGCTGGAACTGTTCGGCGAGCACTGAACAGGCCAGTCTGACCTGAAACGACGACGAAAACGGGGGAGGCGGTACAAGGCCGCCGAAATTTCGGTCGCGGCAGACGGAAGTGCCGGGTCATCATGACGACGTGGTTCACGGACGTGATGGCTGGGCAGGTAGTGCCGCACCGCGCGGACCGTGACGCGGTCCGCAAGGGCCACCGACGAGAGGCAGAGGAAGATGGTCTACAGCAAGCAGGAAACGGCGGGCGCCCCGACGTGTTGTCACGCGGCCAGGTAGTTACACGTCCCCGGTCGCGTCGACGCTTGATGTGAGGCTGTTTCCCATGTTCGATCCGGTCATAGCGCCCAGCGGCACGCTGCTCGGCCTGCTCCAGCGGGGCCGCGGCGACGGCACGCTGCACGCGCTCACCGCCCCGCGCTCCGAGGCGCTCGCGGCGTTGAACCACTGCGTACTGCGCGATCCCCGCCACGACTGGCAGCTGGAGAACCGCTCCCTCTACTACGCCCGCCTCTACCTCGATCTGAACGGCGAGCTGGACGCGGTCGAATCCCATCTCTTCAGTGCCGAGGACGTCCTCGGCACCGACGAGTCACGCACCGGGCTCGCGCTCGCCGTCCTCGGGCACCTCGCCTCCTACGGCAGGCGGGACGCGCTCGAACTGCTGCGCAGGTACGCCGCCCACGGCTCCAACTGGGCCTGGGCCCTCGACGAACTCGCCCTCCGGGACGACGACGCCGGCCTGCGTGCCCTCGCCGCACCCGTCCTCGCGCGGTTCCCGGCCGATCCCGAGGGAGACGCCGAACTGGCCGCCGCCGTCCGGGACGCCTTCGAGCCCCGGCCGTGGCGGCTGTGGGCCGAGGACCCGCGCGAATCCGTCGCCACCCGCGTGCGGGCCGCCCACGAGGCGGGCTGCTTCGACCGCTGGCAGCGGCAGATGCGGCCGCCCGGGCCTCGCCCCGGGTGGAGCGTGAGCGCCGTCTTCGAGTGGGCCCAGCAGGGCCTGGAACGGGGGGCGGCCCTCCATGTCCCGGCCGCCCGCTGCCTCACGGCCGTGGCGGGGCCCGAGGACCGGGCCGAGATCGTGCAGGCGGCGAAGGACGGCACCGAGGGAGCCCGGTGTACGGCTCTGCGCTACCTGGCCGACGGCGGCGATCCCGACGCCCTCGACCTGATCGAGGGCGCCGTGGCCACCGGCTCGACGGTCGTCGTGGAGGCCGCCGTCGACGCCTTCGAGCGGATGCGGAGCCTTGCCGCCGTGGACCGGGCGCGGGGCTGGGCACACCGGCCCGACGAGCTCGGTGCCGCCGCCGGACGCGTCCTGGCCTGCCGGGGCGGAACGCACGACCGGGACCTGGTCCTCGCGGCTCTGCGGGAGGCGGTGCGCGGCGAGGGCCCCGACGCACAGACGCTGTGGACCCTGGTCGACGGCGCCGGACGGCTCGGCATCGCCTGTGCCGCACCCGTGCTCCGGCACATCTACCGCGAGACCGCCTCCTCCCACCTGCGCGGCCGGGCCGCTCGCGCCCTCGCCGCCACCGACCCCTCCTTCGCCACCGGCTTCGCCGTCGAGTGCCTGTGGGACTGCGAGGAGTCCACCCGAGAGGTCGCCGCCCGGCATGCCGAGACCGGTGACGCCCGGGTCGTCGAGCGGCTGCGCCGGCTCGCCGCCGACCCGGCCGAGGAGGCCGAGGTCCAGACGGCCGTACGCAGCCGGATCGGTCCGGAGGAGACCGCTGTGTGACCCCCTCCGCAGCAGATCGGCGGGGCAGCGTCAGGCCGCCCGGGTGAACGTGGGATGACTCGCGGGTCAGGAGGGCATGGACACCGCCTGACCTGCGCGGGTGCACCTCAGAACGCTCATGGGACGTTCCCCGCCCGGAAAGATCGACGTTGACGCGGCCACGTCCGGTACGGCGACAACACCGGTATGCGTGTCGTCATCGTGACCGAATCCTTTCCCCCCGATGTGAACGGCGTCGCCCACTGCGCGCTCCAGACCGCCCGGCACCTCGTCGATCGCGGTCACGCCCCCGTCGTCGTCGCCCCGGCCCCGGCGCCCGGGAACAAGCCCGACGCCGATGTGCCGTGCCCCGTCGTCCACGTCCCCTCCCTCCCGCTCCCCGGCTACCCCCAGGTCCGTGTCGCCCTCCCCAGCCGCCGCCTGACCGCCACCCTCGTCGAGCACCGTGCCGACGTCGTCCACCTCGCCAGTCCCTTCGTCCTCGGTGTGCGCGGCATGGCCGCCGCCGCCCGCCTCGGCGTTCCGGCCGTCGCCGTCTACCAGACCGACCTGGCCGGATACGCCCGCACGTACATGGGCGCCGGAGAAGCCGCCGCCTGGCGACGCATCCGCTCGGTCCACGGTGCCGCCGACCTCACCCTCGCCCCGTCCACCGCGGCCCTGCGCGACCTGGAGACACACGGGGTGCCCCGGGTCGCGCTGTGGCCGCGCGGCGTGGACGCCGAACGGTTCCGGCCCGACCGCCGCGACGAGGCCCTGCGGCGGGAACTCGCCCCGAACGGCGAGCTGATCGTCGGCTACGTCGGCCGGCTCGCCCCCGAGAAGCAGGTCGAACTCCTCGCCGGTGCGTGCGCTCTGGAGGGCGTCCGGGTCGTGGTCGTCGGCGACGGCCCGAGCCGGCCCGGCCTGGAGCAGGCGCTGCCCGGGGCGGTCTTCCTGGGCCGCCGTACCGGTGACGACCTGGCCCGGGTCTTCGCCTCGCTGGACGTCTTCGCGCACACCGGCCCCTTCGAGACCTTCTGCCAGACGGTGCAGGAGGCCATGGCCAGTGGCCTGCCTGTGGTGGCGCCCGCCGCGGGGGGACCGCTGGACCTGATCACCCACGGACACACCGGGCTGCTCGTGCCGCCGCGCGACGCCACCGCCGTGACGGACGCGGTGCGGGCCCTGGCCGCCGACCCCGCGCTGCGGGCCGCCTTCGGCGCCGCCGGGCGGGCCGCGGTGCGGGGCCGCACCTGGGCGGCCGTCGGGGACCGGCTGATAGGGCACTACGCGAACGTGCTCGCCGGGCGCCGGACGGCGGTGGCGGCATGAACACGGGCAACCAGAGCAACCGGTCGCTGCGGATCGTCCGGCTGGCCAACTTCGTCGCGCCCGCCTCCGGCGGTCTGCGCACGGCACTGCGCGAACTCGGCAAGGGCTACAAGGCGGCGGGGCACGAACCCGTTCTCGTGATCCCGGGCGAGCGTTTCGCAGACCGCGAGACCGAACAGGGGCGGGTGATCACCCTCCCCGGGCCGCTGCTGCCCGGCACCGGCGGCTACCGCGTCCTCGCCGACCGGCGGCGGGTGAGCCGGCTCTTGGAGGAGCTCGCCCCGGACCGGCTCGAGGTGTCCGACCGTACGACCCTGAGGTGGACCGGCAAGTGGGCCCGTCGGGCGCGCGTCCCGGCCGTGATGGTGTCCCACGAGACCGCCGACGGCGTACTGCGCACCTGGGGCCTGCCCGACGGGGCCGCCCGGCGTGCCGCCGACGCCCTCAACGTCCGTACGGCCCACACGTACGCGCGCGTGGTGTGCACCACCGAGTTCGCCGAGCGGGAGTTCGTGCGGATCGGAGCCCGCAACGTCGTCCGGGCCCCGCTGGGCGTCGACCTGGTGCGGCGGCACCCCGCCCTGCGCGACCCGGAGGTACGCGCGCGCCACGCCCGTGGGGACGAGACGCTGCTGGTGATGTGCTCGCGGCTGTCCGTGGAGAAGCGGCCCGGCACGGCGCTCGACGCCCTGGAGGTGCTGCGCCGGCGCGGACGGCGGGCGGTGCTGGTGGTGGCCGGGGACGGCCCCCTGCGCGCCCGGCTGGAACAGCGGGCCCGCGAGAGGGCGCTGCCGGTCACCTTCCTCGGCCATGTCTCCGACCGTGGACTGCTCGGCGCGCTCCAGGCGTCCGCAGACGTGGCCCTGGCGCCGGGACCCGCCGAGACCTTCGGGCTCGCCGCCCTGGAGGCCATGGCGTGCGGTACGCCCGTCGTGGCGAGCGCGTCGTCCGCGCTGCCCGAGGTGATCGGCTCGGCCGGGGCCGTCGCGGCGGACCACGGGGAGTCCTTCGCGGATGCCGTGGACCTGCTGCTGCGCCGGCCGCGGCGGTACCGCCGCGAGGCCGCACGCGGGCGTGCCGAGTGCTTCGGGTGGAACGCGGCGGTGGACGCCTTCCTCGCCGCGCACGACGCGGCCGCAGCCGTGCGCCCGTTCGTGCCCGGAGGCGCGGCATGAGACCGCGGAGCCTCGCCGGCCCCCGGGGGGTCGCGGGACCTTTGAGGTTCGTGGCCCTCGGCGACTCGCTGACCGAGGGTGTGGGCGACCCGGCCGGCGACGGGGCGTGGCGCGGCTGGGCCGCGCTGCTGGCCCGCGGCCTCGCGGAGGAACCCGTCACCGACGGGTCCGGCGGCTTCACGAACCTCGCGGTGAGCGGGGCGCAGACCCGGGAAGTGCTGGAGCGGCAGCTTCCTGTGGCGCTGGGGCTGCGGCCCGATCTCGTGTCCGTCGTCGTCGGCGTCAACGACACCCTGCGCCGCACCTTCGACATCCAGGCCGTCGCCGCCCGGCTCGACCAGGTGTACGCGGCCCTCACCGAGCAGGGCGCGGTCCTGCTCACCGCCTGCCTGCCGGACCCGGGCACGATGCTCGGGCTGCCCGGGGCGCTGGGCCGTCCGCTGGCCCGGCGGCAGCGGGCCGTGAACACGGTGGTGCACGTCCTGTCCGACCGGTACGGAGCCCTGCATCTGCACGCCTGTGAGGGCGACTGGATCACGGACCGGTCCATGTGGAGCGCGGACCGCCTGCACCCGGGGGAGCGGGGGCACCGGCAGCTGGCCCTGCGCTTCCACGCGCTGCTCGCCGAGCACGGGCTCGTGACGGGGCGCGCGCCCTCGCCCGAGCCGGAGTTCCCCGTCCCCACCAGGTCGGCGAGCCTGTGGTGGCTGGCCACGGCAGGCACCGGCTGGGTGGCTCGCCGGTGCACCGACCTGCTGCCGCAGTTGCTGACACTCGCCGCCGACGAGCTCCGGCATCGTGCCCGCGGCACCAGCGCCCGCCTCGATCTGCGGGCGTCCGCGGCGGTGTCGGCCGCCCTCGCGGCGCTGTCGGTGGCCGAGCGGCCCGACGCGGCATGACCGGTTCAGCGGCGACGTACCGCCACGAAGCGGACCGGCGTTCCGGGAACCGCCTGGGCGGCGGCCGCGAGGTCGGCCGTGTGGACCACCGCGATCACCGGGTAGCCCCCGGTGGTCGGGTGGTCGGCCAGGAACACCACCGGCCTGCCGTCGGGCGGGACCTGGACCGCGCCCAGCACCACTCCCTCGCTGGGGAGTTCCCCGGGCCGTGCCCGCTCCAGAGCGGGGCCGTCCGTGCGCAGTCCGATGCGGTTGCTCGCGGGGGACACGCGGTAGGAGCGTGACACGAAGGCCCGCAAGGCCTCCCGCGTGAACCAGTCGTCGCGCGGGCCGAGCGTCACCCGCAGGACCAGTTCGGCAGGCGGCGCCGGCTGCGGGGCGGCGTCCACCCGCGCGGGCGCGCCCGTCGGCCGGCCCAGGGGCAGCACCGTGCCGTCCGCGAGCGGCGCCGGGCCCAGACCCGACAGCAGGTCCGTGGAGCGGCTGCCGAGCACGGGCTCGACGGCGATGCCCCCGGAGATCCCGACGTAGGCGCGTACCCCCGACACCGCCGGACCGACGTCCAGCAGCGCGCCGGCGGGCACGCGCACCGGCGCCCCCCACGCGACGGGCCGTCCGTCCACCGTGACCCGGCAGGGAGCGCCCGCCACCGCCACGGTGACGGTCGAGCGAGGCCGCACGGCACAGCCGCTGAGGGTCGTCTCCAGGACGGCCGCCCCGTGCGGGTTGCCGGTCAGCCGGTTGACGAGGTCCGCGGCGGGCCTATCCAGTGCCCCGGAGCGGGGCACGCCGAGGTGGGCGTGCCCGGGGCGGCCGAGGTCCTGCACGGTGGTCAGGGCACCGGCCCGTACGACGGCGAGTGCGCGGTCCGTCATGGGCCCGCCTCGGGGACGAACCGCACGAGGGTGCCCGGCGAGAGCAGCGCGGCCGGCACGCGCGCGTGGTCCCACAGCACGGCGTCCGTCGTGCCGATCAGCTGCCAGCCGCCCGGCGACGAGCGCGGGTACACGCCGGTGTACGGGCCGGCCAGGGCCACCGAGCCGGCCGGGACGGCCGTGCGCGGGGTGGCCCGGCGCGGGACGTCGTAGCGAGGCGGCAGTCCGGTGAGGTAGCCGAAGCCGGGCGCGAAGCCGCAGAAGGCCACGCGGAACTCCGTCTCCGCGTGGATGCGGGCGACCTCCCCCTCGGGTACGCCCCAGTGCGCGGCGACGTCGGCCAGGTCCGGGCCGTCGTAGCGCACCGGGATCTCGACCGCCTCACGCGCGCGGGGCGGAGCGGGCGGCAGTTCGGCGGCGGCCAGTTCGGCGGCCAGCCGGGCGGGGGAGTCCAGGCCGTCGAGGAGGACCGTACGGGCCGCCGGGACGATCTCGCGGGCCGACAGCGACCCCTCCGCACGACGTCGCAGCAGCTCCGCGTGCAGGGCCTGGGCCTCCTCGCCCGAGGAGACCTCGACGAGCAGGGCGTCCTCGCCGACGGGCAGGACCTTCATGAGAAGGCCTCCACCCGGACCCCCGACGCCTCCAGCCGCTCCCGCACCCGCCGCGCCAGCTCCACCGCGCCGGGCGTGTCGCCGTGCAGGCACAGGGAGCGCGCCCGCACCTCGATCCGCGTGCCCGACCGGGAGACGACCTCCCCGGTCCGGGCCAGCCCCAGGGACCGCTCCACGACGGCCTCCGGGTCGGTGACCACGGCACCCTCCTGGGCGCGCGGCACCAGGGTGCCCGCGTCGGTGTACGCCCGGTCCGCGAACGCCTCGGTGACGACCGGCAGTCCGGCCTTCGCGGCAAGCTCCAGCAGGCGTGAACCGGGCAGGCCGAGCACGGGCAGCGTGGTGTCGGCGAGGAGCACGCCGTCGACCACCGCGGCGGCCTGCTCCTCGTCGTGCACGACCCGGTTGTAGAGCGCGCCGTGCGGCTTGACGTAGGCCACACCGGCGCCGGCCGCGCGCGCGAAGACCTCCAGGGCGCCGATCTGGTAGGCGACCTCGGCCGCCAGCTCGGCGGGCGGTACGTCCATCGCGCGCCGCCCGAACCCGGCCAGGTCCCGGTAGGACACCTGGGCGCCGATCCGCACACCGCGCTCCGCCGCCAGCTCGCACACCCGGCGCATGGTGGCCGCGTCCCCGGCGTGGAAGCCGCACGCCACGTTGGCGCTGGTGACGACGGACAACAGCCTTTCGTCGTCGGTGAGTCGCCAACGGCCGAAGCCCTCGCCGAGATCGGCGTTCAGGTCGATCGAAGTCACGGGTTCTCCTGTCAGGCGACGCGGTACTGCTCGTCGCGGGCGTCGGTGAGGAACATCTGCCCCGGCGCGTGCGTGAGGGCGAACGGTGGACGCGAGGCCATCACGGCCGCCTGCGGGGTCACTCCGCACGCCCAGAACACCGGGATGTCGTCCGGCTCGGTCCGCACCGGGTCTCCGAAGTCGGGGCTGCCGAGGTCGTCGATGCCGAGCCCCGAGGGGTCGCCGCAGTGCACCGGGCTGCCGTGCACCGCCGGCATCAGACCGCTCTCCCGGATGGCCGCCGCCAGGTGCCCGGGCGGCACCGGCCGCATCGACACCACCAGCGGTCCGTGCAGCCGCCCCGCCGGGCGGCACTGCCGGCCCGTCACGTACATGGGGACGTTGCGGCCCTGCTCGACGTGGCGCATCGGCACCCCGGCCTCGCCCAGCGCCCACTCGAAGGTGAAGCTGCAGCCGATCAGGAACGACACCAGGTCGTCCCGCCAGTGGGCGCGTACGTCGGTCGGCTCGTCCACCAGCTCGCCGTCCCGCCAGACCCGGTAGCGCGGCAGGTCGGTGCGCAGGTCCGCGCCCTTCGCGAGGACGGTCGTGAAGGAACCGGCGTCCGTGACGTCGAGGACCGGGCAGGGCTTGGGGTTGCGCTGGCAGAACAGCAGCATGTCGTAGGCCCAGTCGGCGGGCACCGAGATCAGGTTGACCTGGGTGTGGCCCGCCGCGACTCCGGCCGTGGGGCCGGTCAGGCCTTCGCGGAAGCGCGCCCGTGCCGTTTCCGGGCTCCACGCGTGCGCGTGCTCGTCGACGAGAACCACAGGACGGTCCCCGGTGCCGGTGCCCGCGCGGCTCACGCGAGTTCCTTCCCACGCGTCTCCGGCAGCCCGAGCAGCGCCAGCGCCGCCAGGCCGTAGCCGATCGCGCCGAAGACCAGCGCGCCGCCGACGCCCCAGCTGTCGGCCAGGAACCCGACCGTGGTCGGGAACACGGCACCCACCGCGCGTCCGGTGTTGTACGTGAAGCCCTGTCCCGTGCCGCGCACCGCCGTCGGGTAGAGCTCGCTGAGGTAGGAGCCGAAGCCGCTGAAGATCGCCGACATGCAGAAACCGAGCGGGAAACCGAGCACCAGGATCAGGGTGTTGGCGCCGCTCGGGATGTTCGCGTACGCCAGGATGCAGATCGCCGAGAGCAGGGCGAAGAGCCAGATGTTGCGCCGCCGGCCCAGCTTGTCGGTGAGGTAACCGCCGGTCAGATAGCCGATGAAGGCGCCCGATATCAGGAAGGTCAGGTAGCCGCCGGTACCCACGACCGACAGCTCGCGCTCGGACTTCAGGTACGTCGGCACCCAGGTGGCCAGGGTGTAGTAACCGCCCTGGACCCCGGTCGAGAGCAGGACCGCGAACACGGTCGTCCGCAGCAGGCCGGGCTTGAAGATCGCCGTGAAGGAGCCCTTGTCAGCGCTCTGTTCACGTGCGGCGGCGGCCTCGGGCGCGTCGTGCACACTGCGCCGGAGCCAGATCACCAGCAGCGCGGGCAGTGCCCCGGTCCAGAACATGATGCGCCAGGCCAGGTCGTCGCCGGCCACCGAGAAGACCAGCGTGTAGACGATCACGGCGAGGCCCCAGCCCACGGCCCAGGAGCTCTGGATCGCGCCGAGCGTGCGGCCCCGGTGCCTGGCACTCGCGTACTCGGCGACCAGGATGGCGCCGACCGCCCACTCACCGCCGAAACCGAGGCCCTGGAGGGCGCGGAAGACCAGCAGCGTCTCGTAGTTGGGCGCGAAGCCGCAGGCGACGGTGAAGACGGCGTATGTGATCACCGTGATCATCAGTGCCCTGACCCGGCCGATGCGGTCCGCGAGGACACCCGCGAGAGCGCCGCCGATCGCGGAGACCACCAGGGTGACCGTCGTGAAGAGGCCGGTCTGGCCGCTGTTCAGGCCGAAGTAGGCGGACAGCGCGACCATGCTCAGCGGGAGCGTGAAGTAGTCGTAGGAGTCCAGGGCATAGCCGCCGAAGGCACCGGCGAACGCGCGGCGGCCACGCGGCCCCAGGGCGCGCAACCAGGCGAATGCCCCGTCGCCGGAGCGGTGTTCCGCCGCGGTGGATCGTGTCTCGTCGGTCAGGGTCCTGGGGGGAGGGGGCGTGCTCATGGGCACCTCGCAGAGGGAGGAGAGGAGGGCGCTTCGGGGTGAGCCGTGCGAGCACCGTAGAGGATTGTTCAACGATTCCTCAATACCTCTGTTGGTTCGTTCTTGTGATCTGCGATTGAATTCCGGCATGGCAGAGCAGCTGAAGGACCTCGCCGGCGACCGGGCCCTCCTGGGGCGCACCAGCACCGCCGAACGGGTCTCCGACATCCTGAGGAGCCGGATCGCCGAGGGGTACTTCCCGCCCGGGACCCGGCTGTCGGAGGACAGCATCGGCGGCGCGCTCGGCGTCTCCCGCAACACGCTGCGCGAGGCGTTCCGGCTGCTCACCCACGAACGCCTGCTTGTCCACGAGCTGAACCGGGGAGTCTTCGTGCGGGTCCTGACCGTGGAGGACGTCGAGGACATCTACCGCACCCGGCAGCTGGTCGAGTGCGCCGTGGTCGGGAGCCTGGGGGAGCCGCCGTACGCTCTCGACGGGCTGGTCGCCGCCGTCGAGGAGGGCAGGCGGGCGGCTCGCGAGGGCGACTGGAAGGGAGTGGGGACGGCGAACATCCACTTCCACCGGGAACTGGTCGCGCTGGCCGCGAGTGAACGCACCGACGAATTGATGCGCAGCGTCTTCGCCGAACTGCGTCTCGCGTTCCACGTGGTGGACGACCCGCAGCGGCTGCATGAGCCCTATATCGCTCGAAATGTCGCAATTCTGCAGGCGCTTCAGGGTGGGGACCGCGAGCAGGCCGCGAGGCTGCTCGCCGGATACCTCGACGACTCGCTGCAGCGGGTCGTCGAGGTGTACCGCCGTCGCGTCGGGGAGGACGGCTGAGGAGCCGTACCGCGCCGTTTGGGATGTTGTCAGACCCAGGACCTAGTCTGTGCACCGTGACTTCGCCTGCATCGACGGACAGCGTTCCGCCCCAGCTCAGCGCGGGGCCGCGCCCCGCGCCGGGGCCGGCCGCCGACGAGGGCCTGGCGCGGCGCCTGCGCGCGCTCGCCTGCACCGCGCCGCTGCACGACCTCGACGCGCGCAAGGCCAACCTCGCCGGCGAGTACTCGGTGTACGGCATGGCTGAGGTCGCCCTCGCGGCCATCGACCTCGTCACCCTGAACATGGACTTCGACACGGGCGCGGACCACGACCAGATCGTCGCCCGGCTCATCCCGCGCATCGCCGCCCAGGCACCGCGGCGGCCCGCCGCCGAGCACGAGCGGGTGGCCCGCTGGGTCCTGGAGAACCTGATCAACGTCGGCAGCGTCGACCGCGGCTTCCGCGCGGTGTACGGCACCTTCGGTGCGGACGGCGCCTATGTGCGCCGTGACTACGACTTCAAGCTGATCGAGGAGGTCCCCGGCCCGGGCGGCACGGTGTACCTGCGCACGACGGACGAGGCGGTCAACGTCCTCGTCGGCGCCCTCGACACGGACGTCACCAGCGCGCAGATCGCCGCCGAGGTCAAGCTGGAGGTGCTGATCAACCGGGGCCGGCTGGCCGACGCCCAGCTCGCCGCCGAACAGGCCCGCTACCGGACCGTGCAGTACTCGGAGACCCTGCGCAGGGCCCTCGAGGCGACCCGGCGCAACGTGCGCGCGGTGGACTGGCTCAGCACCGTGCCCGACATGATCGCCGAGGCTCTGGAGCACGTCGCCGACCGCTACCGCCACGAGAACGCGATCCTCACCAACATCCGCAAGGCACGCGACGAGACCGAGGAGCCGGAGCACAAGCGCCGCGCCGCGGAGCTCGTCGACATCGTCAAGGACTGCATCCGCCGGCACACGCAGCTGCAGTCCCGGCTGCTCGAGGCCGGGCCGCTGTTCCGCGCCGAGCAGGACCGGCAGGCCTTCGCCACTCCGACGGCCACCTCGGGCATCGACCTGTACGGCCAACTCGTCGTCCCGGTCCTGCCGCTGCCGCTCGAGCAGGCCGTCCGTGTCACGGACGCCTTCTTCGGGCGCGGCACCGGTCTGCGCACGCCCGTGTCCGTCCGGGTCGGCGACCTCGTCGACATACTGCTCACGCCGCCGGTGGAGCGGGAGCACCTGGGCGCGGAGATGCCCGAGCCGGATCTCATCGCCACACCCGACGACAGCCGGTTCAGCGAGGAGCAGCTGGCGGCCGCGCAGGAGCTGCTCGACCTGCCGGCGGACGCGCCGAGACGGCTGTCCGGGCTGCTGGCCGAAGCCCGCAGGCAAGACCCCGAACTGCCGTATCTGGTGGCCCTGCTGGCGGTGCACGCCGCCAGTCCGCCGGTCGGCACGGCCTATCGCCAGGGCGAGCAGAAGCTGCTGTTCGCCGTGGACGACGGCACCGAACTCGACGACCCGGAGTTCGGCGGAGCCGACCTCATCGTCGGCACGGCACTGCTGGACGCGGCGGGGATGGCCGCGGACCGGACGGAAGCAGCATGACCGAGCACCAGTGGAACGAGGAGCCCCGACCGTGACCGAGCACGTCGAGTGGAGCGAGCCGGAGGACCCGGCTGCGACGGCCACCGCCGCCGTCACTCCGGCCGACGCCGCCGACGCGGCGCGGCTCGTGTCCTTCGGGCTGCAGCCCAAGCTTCAGCCCGCCCGCGACCAGGAGTACGCGGACCTGCTGCGGCGCTACCGGGAGGACCCGCCGTTCGCGCGGCTCGCCGACGCCGTGGCGACCGGCCTCGGCCTGATCGTGCTGGAGGTCTCCCCGCGCGCGGGCATGGCCGTGACCGCCGCCGAGGACTCGGTGTTCGCCGTCCGCATGGGTGACTACGCGCGTCGTACGTCCGCCGACGGCGGCGACCGGTTCCTGCACGGGCTCGCCCATCTCGCCGTCGCCGCCATGGCGTTCCCGCGCCCCGAGGACCTCGCCGACGACGGCTACATCGGCCGTGTCACGGTCAACGGCGTCGACGCCTTCGTACGCCAGGCCTGCCGCCGGCTGGAGGAGCGCGCCGCCGAACAGGGCGAGAACACCGACCCGGCGACCGAGGCGCCCGGGCTGGAGGCCGCCTGGCGGATCTGGGTGCGGCGCAGCTCGACCGGCGCCACCAAGGACGCCCGCCGGCTCGCCGGCTCGACCACCGGCATCGTCGCCAAGGCCCTCGCCTTCCTCACCGACTCCGGATTCCTCCAGCGCACCGGCGACGACAACGGCGGCACGTACCGCACCACCGCCCGCTACCAGCTCCAGGTCCGGGACATGGCCGGCAGCGCAGCCATGGCCGAGCTGCTGGAGCTCGGCGTCGTCCCGGTCACCGACGGCACGCCGACGCTGCTGCCCGCCGAGGAGAGCGACGACCTGGAGCTGGTCGCCGACGCCGGGCTGCCGTTCCACTCCTCCTGAACATCCCTTTCTGAAGAAGGCTTACGAGAGTCCGCCATGTACGAGCTGTCCCGGGTCCGCCTCTACTCCATCGGACCCGCCGGTGCGCGCTACGCCGACACCGTGCTTGACCTGCGCGGGGTGGGCGCACCCGTGCCCGACCCCGCCCCCACGCAGGCGGAGTTCTTCGAGGAGGAGCCCGTCGGGCCGCCGCGCCGGCCCGCGCCCGCCGGCGTGCTCTTCCTGGAGAACGGCGGCGGCAAGTCGGTACTGCTCAAGCTGATCTTCTCGGTGATGCTGCCGGGACACCGCAACACGCTCGGCGGCGCCAGCTCCGGTGTGCTGCGCAAGTTCCTGCTCGCCGACGACTGCGGCCACGTGGCGCTGGAGTGGCAGCACGTGCAGACCGGCGAGTGCGTCGTCGTCGGCAAGGTGAGCGAGTGGCGCGGACGGCAGGTCTCCAACGACCCCCGGAAGTTCGCGGAGGCCTGGTACTCCTTCCGGCCCGGTCCCGGACTCAGCCTCGACAACCTCCCCGTGGCCGAGGCCACCACCGTCCGGCCCCCGGCCGAGGGCCAGTCGGGTGCGCGCGGGCGGCGGCGCACCATGAAGGGCTTCCGCGACGCCCTGACGGAGGCGGGCAGGACCTACCCACACCTGGAGGTGCACTGGGAGGAGATCCACGACCGCTGGATCGAGCACCTCGGCGACCTCGGCCTCGACCCCGAACTCTTCCGCTACCAGCGGGAGATGAACGCCGACGAAGGCGAGGCCGCCGGCCTCTTCGCCGTCAAGAAGGACGCCGACTTCACCGACCTGCTGCTGCGCGCCGTCACCGACACGCGGGACACCGACGGGCTCGCCGACCTGGTCAGCGGCTTCGGCAACAAGCTGGGCCGGCGCGCCGAGCTGATCGCCGAACGGGACTTCACCGCCGGGTCCGTGGACCTGCTCGGGCGGATCGTCGAGGCCGCCGAGGCCCGCACCCGCGCGCGTGACGTCCACGCCGGGGCCGAGCGCCGTACCCGCGCCCTGGCGCGCCGGCTCTCCGCGCGCGGCGTGCGGGAGCGGGCCAGAGCCGCCGACCTGGCCCAGCGGGTCACCGCCGCCGCGTACGCCGTCACCCACGCCGAGGCGGCCCGCGAGCGCAGTGCCCTGATTGCCGCCGAACTCGCCTACCGGCACGCCTCACTGGCCCTCGCCGCGGCCGAGAAGTCCGCCGCCGCGCAGAAACGCGAACTCGCCGACGCCCGCACGCTGTACTCGGCCTGGCAGGCCGCCGAGGCCGTACTGCGGCACCGCGCCGCCGCCGACCGTGTCGCCCGGGTGTCCGCCGCGATCCAGGAGGCGGAGCGGGACGCCGCCCCGGCCCTGGCCGCCCGCTCCCAGGCCGCCGTCGACCTGGTACGGGCCCTGCACGCCGCCGCGGAGAAGGCCGAGAGCCACGCCAACGAGGAGGAGGAGCGCTCGGCCGCCCTCCAGGAGGTCAGCGACAGCGCCTACCGCGACTCCACCGCCGCGGCCACGCAGGCGCAACGGGCCCGCAGCGAGGTCGGCCACCTGAAGCAGCGTCTCACCGAGGTCGAGCAGGAGACCGCCGAGGCGGTGCGGGCCGGCTGGCTCGACGACAGCGCGCCCGACGCCGACCCGGCCCGCGCCGCCCTCGCCGCCAGTGACGCGGAGAAGAGCGCCGTCGAGGCCTGGGACGCCGCCCGCGAGGCGTCACGCCGGGCGACCGAGCACGCGCGGGAGGCAGCCGCCACCGAGACCCGCGCGGAGCTGACCGCGGCCCGCGCGGCGGACGCGGCCACGGCGGCGGAGCGGTCCTATCAAGCCGAGCGCCGCACCGCCGAGGCGCTGGCGGGGGAGGAGCGGCTGGCGGAACTGCTCAGCCTGACCCCCAAGGCCCGCCCCGGTATCCCCCAACCCCGCCACGGCACGGACGGCGAGCAGCCCGCCCCGCCGGACGCCGGCGAGCAGCAACTCAGCCCCGAGGAACTCGACCGCTTCGCCGACGACCTGCGCGAACTGCTCGACGACGCCGTCTCCTCCGCCGAACGGCAGCTGTTCGACCTGCGGACGGCCGCCGCCGACGACTCCCGGATCCTCGGCGCGCTCGGCGACGGCGGCCTGCTGCCGCCCGGCCCGGACGTCCTGGCCACGGTCGAGTTCCTGGGCGAGCACGGCATCCCGGCGCTGCCCGGCTGGCGTTACCTCGCACAGGCCGTCGATCCGGCCGACCACGCGCGCGTGCTGGCCGCCCGGCCCGAACTCGTCGACGGCGTGATCATCACCGACCCGGACTCCCACGCCCGGGCCCGGGAGGCGCTGGGCGACGCCGCCCTGCTGCCGAGGTCCGCCGTGGCGGTCGGCACGGCCGCCGCCCTGCTCGCCCCGGCCCCGGCCCCGGACACCGACGGCGGTGACGTGTTCCTCGTGCCGCCGAACCCGGCCATGCACGACGAGCACGCCGCGGACGAGGAGCGGCAGGCCCTGCGCGCCAGGGCGGCCGAACGCGACGAGGAGATCCGTACGCTCGCCGCCCGGCTGGGCAAGGACCGGGAGCTGGCGGCCCGGCTCGCTTCCTGGCGCACCGGCTGCCCGGCCGGCCGGCTGGCCGAGCTGGCCCAGGCGGCCCGCGCCACCCGCGAGTTCGCCGAGGAGTCCGAGGCCGAGCTGGCCGAGGCCCGCACCGCGCGGGCGGAGGCCGAGGAGGCCGCCGCCGAGGCCGCGCACGTCCGGGACGAGCGGCAGGAGGCCGCCCAGAAGGCCCGCCGCTCCGCCGACGCCCTCGCCGGGCTCGCCTTCCGGCTGCGCGAGCGGGCGGGCTGGCAGGCCAAGCTGCGCGAACTGGCCGACGAGGCGGCCGAGTCCGAGGCGGCCGCCCAGGCGTGTCTGGAGCGCGCCCGGGCCGCCGACGAGGACCGGCGCGCCGCCCAGCGCGCCGCCGACGACGCCCGCCGCACCGCCCGTGCGCTGCGCGCCGAACGCTCCGAGATCGCGGGCGCGCCCGATGTCGTGCCCGAGGACGACGCCCAGACCCCGAAGGCCTCCCTGCCCGCTCTGCGCGAGGCCTACCGGGCCGCCTCCCAGGTGTACGAGAAGGTCGGTGTCGGCGCGGACCTGCGGGCCGAGCAGGCCCGCGCGGAGAGCGACGAGAGCGCGGCGCGCGCGGACCTGGACCGGCTGAGCAACAAGGTCCGCACACGCGCGGAGCAGCTCCTCGAATCCCCCGACGGCTCCGACGGGCCCAGCCGCCAGGCCGCCGCCGCCCGCGCCGAGGAGCTGGTGCAGCTCCTGGAAACCCGTATGTCGAGCGCGAGCGAGCAGCTCGGGCGGCTGCGCGGCGAGGCCGAACGGCACGCACCCGAGGACGGTGACGCGCACACCGAACTCCCCGAGGACCGCCGGCCGCGCGACGCGGAGCACGCGCAGGCCCTGCTGCGCACGGCCACGGCCGAACTCGCCTCCCACACCGAGGCGCTGACCCAGGCACGCGAGGCGCACGCCGAACTCCTCGACGCACACCGCGCCGCCGAGGACGCGGCGAGCGGGTTCGACGAGATCGCCGCGATGCTCCGCGACCTGCTGCGCGAGCACACCACGGACGAGGAGCAGGAGGAGACCGAGCCGTACCCCGGCAGCCCCGAGGAGGCCCGGCAGTCGGCCGCCGAGGCCCGCCGCTCGCTGCGCGGCTGCGCCGCCGACCTGTCCGCCGCCGAGGCCGCCGTCCGCGAGGCCTGCGACATCCTCGTCCGGCACGCCAACTCCACGCGCTACGAGCAGGTCCGCACGCCGGCCCGCCAGCAGATCCGCGAACTGCCCGCCTCCGCGCTGCCCGAGCACGCCCAGAAGTGGGCGGACGCCTTCGCGCCCCGGCTCCGCGTCCTGACGGACGAGCTGGAGCAACTGGAGCGAAACCGCGACTCGATCGTGGACCGCCTGCGCGGCCTGGTCGAGTCCTCACTGGCCACCCTGCGCTCCGCCCAGCGGCTCTCCCGGCTGCCGGAGGGCCTCGGCGAATGGTCGGGGCAGGAGTTCCTGCGCATCCGCTTCGAGGAGCCCGACCAGGCCACGCTCACCGAACGGCTCGGCGAGGTCATCGACGAGGCGACCCGCGCCGCCGTCAAGAAGAACTCCGACCTGCGCCGCGACGGCATGTCCCTGCTGCTGCGGGGCGTCGCCGCCGCGCTGCAGCCCAGGGGCGTCGCCGTGGAGATCCTCAAGCCCGACGCGGTGCTGCGCGCCGAGCGTGTCCCCGTCGGGCAGATGGGCGACGTGTTCTCCGGCGGCCAGCTGCTCACCGCGGCGATCGCGCTGTACTGCACGATGGCCGCGCTGCGGAGCAACGACCGGGGCCGCGACAAGCACCGGCACGCCGGCACGCTGTTCCTCGACAACCCGATCGGCCGCGCCAACGCCACCTACCTGCTGGAACTCCAGCGGGCGGTGTCCGACGCCCTGGGCGTCCAGCTCCTGTACACCACCGGCCTGTTCGACACCACCGCGCTGGCCGAGTTCCCCCTCGTCATCCGCATGCGCAACGACGCCGACCTGCGGGCCGGCCTCAAGTACATCAGCGTCGAGGAACATCTCCGACCGGGCCTGCCCCAGCAGCCCCAGGCGGGAGAGGCGGTGCACAGCGAGATCACGGCGACCAGGATGTTCAGACGTCCCTCGCCATCGGCGTCCTGACGGGTGCCCTCGGACGCCTTGCGTGCTCCTCAAGGGTGGGACAGCTGCCCGGCACCGCCCCGCCGGCGTATCCGCTCCCGCGCCCGTTCGTCGGCGCGCGCCCGCCGTCGGGCACGGCGCCGCTCGCGCCGCAGGGCCCGGGCCGTGCTGCTCGGCACGGACACCACGCCATGGCGCTGGTTCCACACCTGGCGCGTCACCCATACGTCGAGCACGCCCCACGTCGCCACGATGGTGCTGACCACGCTGCTGATCACCATGGGCAGGGCCAGCCAGGAGCCGGCCATCGTGCACAGGAAGGCCGTCATGGCCTGAAGCAGCGTCAGGGCGATGACGAGGACCGCCCGCACGGCTGCCGTCCTCACCGGATCCGGCAGCCTGCGCCGCCGCGCGGGCTCCTCCACCCACAGGGGCCGGTTGGACCGCTGCTCGCGCGGGTCTCGCGCCTTTCCGCCCGCCCCGGGCGCCTCGTACCGCTCCGCCGTGCCCATCACCCTGTCACTCCCCACCGCCAGCAGACCGCTCCCGCTCGCGTCCGAAGACCCGCGCTCCCCAGTGGCTGCCCTGCTTGCGCTGTATTACGCCGCCCAAGTGCGGGATGCGGCGCCTGTGGCCGATTCCGCCCCCATTTCCTACGGGGAAGGACGAGCGACCCACCACGAAGATTCCCAGAGGACGAAAAATTTCAGCCAACCGCCCAAGTGAGTCCCGGAGGTCGGCCGATGCGTCCGCCATCGGTTTCGGGGAGACAACTCCCGCAATGCCCGGACAACTCGACATGCCCGGCGAGTGGCGCGGAAGTTCAGGCTCCGGACCGGTCTTCGAGTTCCCTGTTCGTCGGTAGTAGGCTCGCGGCGTTTGTTGACGCACATGTGTACCCCCGGTAGGCCGGGGGGCCCGAGCTGGGGGAGGCCATGCGCTTTCGCGGGAAGTCCATCCGCCGGAAGATCGTGGCGCTGCTCCTCGTGCCGCTGGTGTCCCTGACCGCGATCTGGTCCTTCGCCACGGTGCTCACGGGACGTGAGGCGGGCGACCTGTTCAACGTGTCGTCCGTGGTGGAGAAGATCGGCTACCCCATCGAGGACACGGTCCGCGTCCTCCAGGAGGAACGCCGCCAGACCCTCGTCTACCTCGCTGACCCACGAGCCTCCGACGGGCTCGCCGCGCTCCGGCGCAGCCGGGCCGCCACCGACAAGGCCGTCGGCAGCATCCGCGAGAACGCCCGGAACCCCGACGTGCGCGACGCGATGGGAGCCGACACCGACGAGCGGCTGACCGCGGTCCTGGACGCCTTCGAGGGCATCGAGCCGTTGCGCCGCAGCGTGGAGGACGGCACGGCCGACCGCGCCCAGGCCCTGGGCCTCTACAACCGGCTGGTCGACCCCTGCTACGTGCTGCTGGCCAACCTGCACGTGGTCGACAACGTGGAACTGGACAAGCAGTACCGCGCGCTGGTCAACCTCGCCCGCGCCCGCGAACTGCTCTCCCGTGAGGACGCCCTCCTCGGCTCCGCCCTGGTCGTCGGCCGGATCTCGCACTCCGAAGAGCGCGACATCTCCGACCTGGTGGCCCAGCGCACCCTGATGTACGACGTCAACCTGCAGCTGCTGCCCGTGGCGGAGCGCGACCGCTACGAGAGCTTCTGGAAGAACGCCTCCTCCGCACCGCTGCGGGTGGCGGAGGAAGCAGCCCTCGACTCCGGCTCCGGAACCCCCCGCGGAGTCACCGCCAAGAGCTGGGACAGCGCCGCAGGCAACGTGCTCGACGAGCTCGGCACCCTCAACGACCAGGCCAACGACCGTTACCAGGACCGCGTCCACCCCGTGGCCGTGGGCGTCATCGCCAAGGCGGTCATCGCCGGCGCGCTCGGCCTGATCGCGCTGCTGCTCTCCCTCTTCCTCTCCGTCCGCGTCGGCCGCACCCTCATCCGCGACCTGCGGCAGCTTCGCCTGGAGGCCCACGAGGCGTCCGGGGTGCGGCTGCCCAGTGTGATGCGCCGCCTCTCGGCGGGCGAGCAGGTCGACATCGAGACCGAGGTCCCGCGCCTGGAGTACGACAAGAACGAGATGGGCGAGGTCGGCCAGGCTCTCAACACCCTCCAGCGCGCCGCCGTCGAAGCCGCGGTCAAACAGGCCGAACTGCGCGCCGGGGTCTCCGAGGTCTTCGTCAACCTCGCGCGCCGCAGCCAGGTCCTGCTCCACAAGCAGCTCACCCTGCTCGACGCCATGGAGCGCCGCACCGAGGACACCGAGGAACTCGCCGACCTGTTCCGGCTCGACCACCTGACCACCCGCATGCGCCGGC
This sequence comes from Streptomyces djakartensis, assembly GCF_014651075.1. Lineage (GTDB taxonomy): Bacteria > Actinomycetota > Actinomycetes > Streptomycetales > Streptomycetaceae > Streptomyces > Streptomyces djakartensis. Next base: position 437,294 of record NZ_BMWE01000003.1, read on the forward strand.
ACGCCGAGGGCCTGGTGATCCTCTCCGGCGCCGCACCGTCCCGGCAGTGGCGCAAGCCCGTCCAGCTCATGGATGTCGTCCGCGCCGCCGTGGCCGAGGTCGAGGACTACGAACGCATCGAGGTGCGCCGCCTGCCGCGGATCGCCGTCACCGGCCCGGCCGTCGCCGACCTGACGCACCTGGTGGCGGAACTCCTGGAGAACGCCACGGTCTTCTCGCCACCGCACACCGCCGTCCAGGTCGTGGGCGAGCGGGTCGCCAACGGCTTCACCCTGGAAATCCACGACCGGGGTCTCGGAATGGCCGCCGAAGCCCTGCTGGACGCCAACCTCCGGCTCGCCGAGACGCCCGAGTTCGAGCTCTCCGACACCGACCGGCTCGGCCTGTTCGTGGTCAGCCGCCTCGCCCAGCGGCAGAACGTCCGCGTCTCCCTGCAGCCGTCTCCGTACGGCGGCACCACCGCTGTCGTCTTCATCCCGGACGCCCTGCTGACGGACGAGGTCCCGGACACCAACGGCATCGGCTTCCGGCTCGACCGCCCCCAGCCGGCCCCGGAGAGCGAGCCGCGGGACAGCCGCCGCGCCGCGCTGTCCCAGGCACCCGCACCCCGGCCCGGCCTTCCGGCCTCCCTCCTGGACGGACCGGTCGAGCTGGAGGCCCCCGTCGACCTGGACACCATCGACGGCTTCCGCGGCGTCCTCGAGGACGGAAACAGCGAGCACGGCGGTCTGTTCCGCTCCCGCCACTCCCTGACCCGCGCACAGGACGGGTCGGCCGGCCGGGGCGAGCCCCACCAGCAGTCCGACGCCCGCGGCGCGGCGGACCGGACCGACACCGACGACGAGCTGAACGCACCGGTGCAGCTGCCCCGCCGCCACACCCCCAAGCTGGTCAGTTCCCACGGCCGTCCGGTCACCGGCCAGCGCCCCCGGCGGGGGAACACCGACGAGGAAACCACCACGGGCGCCGGCCGGGAGGAATCCGGGATGCCACCCTCACTCCCGTCCCGCCGCCGAGGCGAGGAGGGTGGGCGGACCACGGACCGGACCGGGCCGGAGCCCGCTTCCGCGTTTCCGGCGCGGCGCCGCACCGACAGCTCCTCGCCCGGGAGCGCCCGGAGCGAGGCGCAGCCGGACGCACCGCCGCTGCCGGCCCGCCGCCGCGGCATCGGCGCCGCCGGGCACAGCGAGGACCACACCACCTCGCCGGCCTCGCCCGGCAGCGCCGCCGGGTCCGAGCCGCCCGCCCTGCCCAAGCGCACACGCCGTGCGGAGTCCGCCTCGAGCGGCCCGGACGGCCCCGATCACCTCCCCGGCTCCGGGCCGGAGAGGACCGGCGGGCCCATGCGACACGAGTCAGGCCCGGCCGTGGCGGACCAGAGGACCGGCTCGGCTCCCGGCACGGGCCAGTGGACCGGCTCCGCACAGCGAAACGACGGGCTCGGCTCCGCACCACCCGGGCCCCGCCCGGGCACCGCTCCGCTGCCCCGGCGTGTCCGGCAGGCCAACCTGGCCCCGCAGCTCAAGCGCGGGCCGGAGCCGCGTACGGAGGACAGAACCGAGTCCGTCGAACGCGACGCCGAGGAAGTACGCAGCCGTATGGCCTCGCTCCAGCGAGGCTGGCAGCGCGGCCGCGACGAGAACGCAGCGGGCGACGCCGCCCACAGCAGCACAGCACCACGAGGAACGAACAAGGGGGACGGTCGATGACCGCACCGAAGGCGACCGGCCACACCGCGACCATCAAGGGGGAGCTGAACTGGCTCCTCGACGACCTGGTGGACCGCGTCGCGAGCATCCGCAAGGCCCTCGTGCTCTCCGGCGACGGTTTGCCGACGGGCGTGTCCAGGGACCTGACCCGGGAGGACAGCGAGCACCTGGCCGCCGTGGCCTCCGGCTTCCACAGCCTCGCCAAGGGCGTGGGACGCCACTTCGAGGCCGGCAGCGTCCGGCAGACCGTCGTCGAGCTCGACGACGCGTTCCTGTTCGTGACGGCCGCTGGGGACGGCAGCTGCCTCGCCGTCCTCTCGGACGCCGACTCGGACGTCGGCCAGGTCGCCTACGAGATGACGCTCCTCGTGAAGCGGGTGGGTGTGCATCTGGGTGCCGCTCCGCGCACCGACCTGCCCGCAGGCGGGTAGTGGGATGACATGAGCGCTGACGGACAGGGAAGAAGGCACTGGTTCGACGACGAGGCCGGACCGGTGGTCCGTCCGTACGCTATGACGCGCGGCCGCACCAGCAGCCAGGGCCAGCACCGCCTGGACCTGATCGCCGTCGTGGTCACGGAGCCGCACGCGGACGATCCGGAGGCGGACCACATGCTCTCCCCGGAGCACGTGGACATCGTCGAGCTGTGCCGTGACATCCCGCAGTCGGTCGCCGAACTCGCAGCGGAACTCGACCTGCCGATCGGGGTGGTACGGGTCCTCGTCGGGGATCTCGTGGACGCGGAATTCGTCCATGTGAACCGGCCCGTGCCCCCGGCCGAGCTGCCGGACGAGAGTATCCTGCGCGATGTGATCAACGGCCTGCGGGCGCTGTGAGCAGCGCGGAAGCGGGGTACTGACGTGACTGGCTGGCAGTTCTGGGTCGACCGAGGCGGCACCTTCACCGACATCGTCGCGCGTCGCCCGGACGGCCGGCTGCTCACGCACAAACTCCTGTCGGACAACCCCGCGCGGTACGCCGACGCCGCGGTCGAGGGCGTCCGCACGCTGCTCGCCGATTCCGGCACCCCGGTCGAGACCGTGCGCATGGGAACCACGGTCGCCACCAACGCCCTCCTGGAGCGCACGGGCGAGCGCACCCTGCTGCTCGTCACCCGCGGCTTCCGGGACGCCCTGCGCATCGCCTACCAGAACCGCCCCAGCATCTTCGCCCGTCGCATCGAACTGCCCGAGCTCCTGTACGAGCGGGTCGTCGAGGTGGACGAGCGCATCGCCGCGGACGGCACCGTGCTGCGCGAGCCCGACCTGGACGCCCTCGCCGGGCCTCTCCGGGAGGCGTACGACGAGGGGATCCGGGCCGTCGCCGTGGTGTGCATGCACAGCCACCTCCACCCGGCCCACGAACAGGCCGTCGGGGAACTCGCCGGCCGCATCGGCTTCCCGCAGATCTCGCTCTCCAGCGAGGCCAGCCCTCTGATGAAGCTCGTCCCGCGCGGGGACACCGCTGTCGTCGACGCCTATCTGTCGCCCGTCCTGCGCCGCTACGTCCGGCAGGTCGCCGACGCGCTCGAAGGCGTACGGCTGATGTTCATGCAGTCCAACGGCGGTCTCACCGAGGCGGGGCAGTTCCGCGGCAAGGACGCCATCCTCTCCGGCCCGGCCGGTGGCATCGTCGGCATGGCCCGCATGTCGCAGCTCGCCGGACACGACCGGGTCATCGGCTTCGACATGGGCGGCACCTCCACCGACGTCTCCCATTTCGCGGGCGAGTACGAACGCGTCCTCACCAGCCGGATCGCCGGCGTCCGGCTGCGGGCGCCCATGCTGGACATCCACACCGTCGCGGCCGGCGGTGGTTCGGTCCTGCGCTTCGACGGCTCCCGCTACCGCGTAGGGCCGGACTCGGCGGGCGCGTCCCCCGGGCCCGCCTGCTACCGGGGCGGTGGCCCGCTCGCCGTCACCGACGCCAACGTCATGCTCGGCCGCATCCAGCCTGCCCACTTCCCGAAGGTGTTCGGGGCGCAGGGCGACGAGCCCCTCGACGACGCGGTCGTCCGGGACCGCTTCACCGCCCTCGCGCGCGAGATCCGCGAGCGGACCGGCGACGACCGCACCCCTGAACAGGTCGCCGAGGGGTACCTGCAGATCGCCGTGGCCAACATCGCGTCCGCCGTGAAGCGGATCTCGGTCCAGAAGGGCCACGACGTCACCCGCTACGCCCTCACCACCTTCGGAGGAGCCGGCGGTCAGCACGCCTGCATGGTCGCCGACTCCCTCGGCATCGGCACCGTGCTCGTGCCACCCATGGCCGGCCTCCTGTCCGCACTCGGCATCGGCCTCGCCGACACCACCGCCATGCGCGAACAGTCGGTCGAGGCCCCCCTGGAACCCGCATCGATGCCCGGTGTCCTCCGGACCGCCGAGGACCTCGAAGCAGCCGCACGCGCCGAACTCCGCGCCGAGGACATCCCGGAAGAACAGATCCAGGTCACCCGCCGCGCGGAGCTCCGCTACGACGGCACGGACACCACCCTCACCGTCGAGCTGACCGAGCCCGACGCGATGCGGCACGCCTTCGAGGAACGTCATCGCGCCACGTACTCCTTCACGCTCGACCGTCCGATCGTCGTCGAAGCCCTCTCCGTCGAAGCCACCGGCATCACCGAACCCCCCGATCTCTCCGCTCTCGCCCCCTACGAGGCCCCCACCGGCGGCAGCCCCGCCGCGCCGCGGACGGTCCGCCTGCACACGGGCGGCGCCTGGCGCGACGTACCCCTGCGCCGCCGCGAGGACCTTCCCCCGGGTGACACCGTCACCGGCCCGGCGATCATCACCGAGGCCGGCGCGACGACCGTCGTCGACGACGGCTGGCGGGCCGCGGCGACCCACTACGGGCATCTGGTCATGGAACGCGTCGCGGTTACGCAGAGTTCCGATCTCGACACCAGAGTCGACCCGGTTCTGCTTGAGGTGTTCAACAACCTCTTCATGTCCATCGCCGAGCAGATGGGCGCCCGCCTCGAATCCACCGCACAGTCCGTCAACATCAAGGAGCGCCTGGACTTCTCCTGCGCCCTCTTCGACCCGGACGGAAACCTGGTGGCCAACGCCCCCCACATCCCCGTCCACCTGGGCTCGATGGGCACGAGCGTCAAGGAGGTCATCCGGCGGCGCGGTTCCGGCATGCGGCCGGGAGACACCTACGCCGTCAACGACCCGTACCACGGCGGCACCCACCTGCCCGACGTCACGGTGATCACCCCGGTCTTCGACGCGACGCCCCCCGGTGACACGGAGAGTGACCCAGAGATCCTCTTCTACGTCGCCTCACGCGGGCATCACGCCGAGATCGGCGGCATCGCCCCCGGTTCCATGCCCGCGAACAGCCGCACCATCGACGAGGAGGGCGTCCTCTTCGACAACTGGCTGCTCACCGAGAACGGCCGTCTCCGTGAGGAGGAGACCCTCCGCCTCCTCACCGGGGCGCCCCACCCCTCCCGCAACCCGCAGACCAACCTCGCCGACCTGCGCGCCCAGATCGCCGCCAACCGGAAGGGCGCCGACGAGGTGGGCCGCATGATCGAGGACTTCGGCCTCGACGTCGTCCAGGCCTATATGAAGCACGTCCAGGACAACGCCGAAGAGGCCGTGCGCCGCGTCATCGACGCCCTCGACGACGGTGACTACGCCTACGAGACGGACTCGGGCGCCGTCATCAGGGTGCGCGTGCGCGTGGACCGCGAGAACCGTGCCGCGACCATCGACTTCACCGGCACCTCCGCCCAACTGCCCACCAACTTCAACGCCCCCGTCTCGGTCGTCAACGCGGCCGTCCTGTACGTCTTCCGCACCCTCGTCGCCGACGACATCCCCCTCAACGACGGCTGCCTGCGCCCGCTGGACATCGTCGTGCCGCCCGGCTCCCTGCTCGCCCCGGAGCCGCCGGCCGCCGTGGTCGCCGGCAACGTGGAGACCTCCCAGGCCATCACCGGCGCGCTCTACGCGGCGCTCGGCGTCCAGGCCGAGGGCTCCGGAACCATGAACAACGTCACCTTCGGCAACGAACGCCACCAGTACTACGAGACCGTCGCCTCCGGCTCCGGCGCGGGTGACGGCTTCCCCGGCGCATCGGTCGTGCAGACCCACATGACCAACTCACGCCTCACCGACCCCGAGGTTCTGGAGTGGCGCCTGCCCGTCCGACTCGAGGAGTTCGCGGTCCGGCGCGGCAGCGGTGGTTCCGGCAGGTGGCGCGGCGGGGACGGCGCGGTGCGCCGCATCCGGTTCCTGGAGCCCATGACCGTCTCCACGCTGTCGCAGCACCGCCGGGTCCCGCCGTACGGCATGGCGGGCGGAGAGCCGGGCGCGCTCGGAGCCAACCGCGTGGAACGCGCCGACGGCACGGTGACCGCGCTCGGCGGCAGCGACTTCGCCGATGTCGATGCCGGCGACGTACTCGTCATCGAAACCCCAGGCGGCGGAGGCTATGGCTCCCCGTCGCCCGACACCCATCAAGCAGGAGAAGAGATCGATGATCTTCGGGCGTTCTGAGCGCGGCAAGCCTCCGGTCGAGCCCGTCACGCTCAAGATCCTGGTGGCAGGCGGCTTCGGCGTGGGGAAGACCACGCTCGTCGGCGCGGTCAGCGAGATCAGACCGCTGCGCACCGAGGAACTGCTCACCGAGGCCGGGCGCCCGGTCGACGACACCAGCGGTGTGGAAGGCAAACGCACCACGACGGTGGCCATGGACTTCGGCCGCATCACGCTCCGCGAGGACCTGGTGCTGTACCTCTTCGGCACGCCCGGCCAGGAGCGGTTCTGGTTCATGTGGGACGAGCTGTCCGAGGGCGCGCTCGGCGCGGTCGTCCTCGCCGACACCCGCCGCCTCGAGGACTGCTTCGCCGCCGTCGACTACTTCGAGCGGCGCTCGATACCGTTCCTCGTCGGCGTCAACTGCTTCGAGGGCGCCCCGCGTTACCCGGTGGAGGACGTCCGTCAGGCCCTCGACCTCGACGAGGGCGTACCGCTGTTGATGTGCGACGCCCGCGACCGCGAGTCGGTCAAGGAGGCACTCATCGGGGTCGTCCAGCACGCCATGGCGTACGCGGCCGACCGTCGTCGGTCCGTGACCACCTGACGACGGCCGGCCCGCGGGCGCGGCCCGGACCCACGCCGACAGGGTCCGGGCCGGGATCTGCGTGGCTAGCTGCCGCCGTCCTCCTCCCAGCCGAAGCTCCTCTCCACGGCCTTGTGCCAGTTGTGGTACTCGCGGTCCCGTACCGACGCCTCCATGGACGGGGTCCACTCGACGTCCTTCTGCCAGTGCGCCTTGAGTTCGTCGGTGTCGTTCCACACACCGGTGGCCAGACCGGCTGCGTAAGCGGCTCCCAGACAGGTCGTCTCCGAGACCTTGGGCCGCACCACCGGCACGTCGAGCACGTCCGACTGGTGCTGCATCAGCAGATTGTTCTTCGTCATGCCGCCGTCGACCTTCAGGGTGGTGATGTGCACCCCGGAGTCCTGGAACATGGCGTCCACGACCTCGCGGGTCTGCCAGCTCGTGGCCTCCAGCACCGCGCGCGCGAGGTGCGCCTTCGTGACGTACCGGGTCAGCCCGGTGACCACGCCGCGCGCGTCGGAGCGCCAGTACGGTGCGAACAGGCCCGAGAACGCCGGCACGATGTACGCGCCGCCGTTGTCCTCCACGCTCGCCGCCAGCGGCTCGATCTCGTCGGCGGTACGGATGATGCCGAGCTGGTCGCGGAACCACTGGACCAGCGCGCCCGTGATGGCTATCGCTCCCTCCAGGCAGTAGACCGGCGCCTCACTGCCGATCTTGTAGCCCATCGTCGTCAGCAGACCGCTCTTCGACTGCACCGGACGGTTCCCGGTGTTGAGCAGCAGGAAGCTGCCCGTGCCGTACGTGTTCTTCGCGGTGCCCACGTCGTAGCAGGCCTGGCCGAACACGGCGGCCTGCTGGTCGCCGAGCGCGGAGGCCACGGGAACCCCGGCGAGCTGTCCGACGGCCGTGCCGTAGACCTCGGCGGAGGATTTGATCTCGGGCAGCACGGCCTCCGGGATGTTCATCGCCGAGAGGATCGAGGGGTCCCACTGCAGGGTCTCCAGGTTCATCAGCATGGTGCGCCCGGCGTTGGTCACGTCGGTGACGTGCTGCCCGCCGTCCGTACCGCCCGTGAGGTTCCAGATCAGCCAGGAGTCCATCGTGCCGAAGGCGATCTCACCGCGCTCGGCCCGGGCCCGCAGGTCGGGCACGTTGTCGAACAGCCATGCCGCCTTGGGCCCGGAGAAGTACGTGGCCAGCGGCAGTCCCGTCTGCTCACGGAACCGGTCCTGCCCGTCCGAGCCGCCCAGCTGGTTGCACAGCGCCGCCGTCCGCGTGTCCTGCCAGACGATGGCGTTGTGCACCGGCTTGCCCGTCTTGCGGTCCCACAGCAGGGTCGTCTCGCGCTGGTTGGTGATCCCCATCGCGCTCAGCTGGTCGGCCCTCAGGCCGGCCTTCGCGAGCGCGCCCGCGACGACCGCCTGCGTCTTGGACCAGATCTCGGTGGCGTCGTGCTCCACCCAGCCGGGCTTGGGAAAGATCTGGCGGTGCTCGCGCTGGTCGACGGCGACGATGGCGCCGTCCTGGTTGAAGACGATGCAGCGGCTCGACGTGGTGCCCTGGTCGATCGCTGCGACGTACTTCTCGGCGTTGTCCGTCATGGCTACCCCTTGGCTGGTTCAGAAGGCTGCGTTGTAGATGACGCCACCCAGTAGTCCGCCGATCAGTGGACCGATGACCGGGATCCAGGAGTAACCCCAGTCGGAGGTTCCCTTGTTCGGGATCGGCAGGACGGAGTGGATGATGCGCGGGCCGAGGTCACGCGCCGGGTTGATGGCATAACCCGTGGGACCACCCAGCGACAGGCCGATGCCGACGACCAGCAGGGACACCAGCAGGATCGCGATGCCGGACCCGTAGATGCCGTCGGCGCCCGGGATCTGGCCGATGCCGATGCCCTCGACGTGCCTGTCCTGGCCCACCAGGGCGAGGATCGGCAGCACCAGGGCGATGGTGGCGAGGATCTCGGTGATCAGGTTGGCGATCGGGTTCCGGATCTCCGGGATGGTGGAGAAGATCCCGAGTGTCGGCACCGGTTCATCCGCCGTGCCCTCCGTGGTGCCCGTCTGCCGCACGTTGGCCGCGAACTGGGCGTAGTACACGAGGTAGCACAGGATGGCCCCGATCATGGCCCCGGTGATCTGACCCAGCAGGTAGACCCAGACCTTGCTCCACACGCCGGTGTCGACGGCGAGACCGAAGGTGACGGCCGGGTTGATGACCCCTCCGGAGAGGGGAGCGGCGGTGTACGCGCCGGCCAGCACGCCGAATCCCCAGCCGAACGCGATGACGATCCAGCCCGAGGCCCGGGCCTTCGAGAATCTCAGTGTGACGGCGGCGCACACGCCGGCGCCGAACAGGATCAGGATCGCCGTGCCGATCAACTCACCGAAGAAAATGTCTCCGTTACTCATGGCGGCTCCTAGGCCGTGGCCCGAGACGGTCCGCCCCGGTCCTCACGTGCAGGGTGCGTTCCCATGGCCACTTCGGCCGGCGGCAGGGAGGTCCCGCGCGCCGCCCGGCATCCGTGACGAGCGTGCCGCCGCAGCCGAATCGCCGTGGGGGGAAGAGGCCTTGGCTCTGGCGCGCCCGCGCGCCGCATTGCCGGAATGCGCCGATTATGTACGGCGATGTCGACTGACACCGGAAGTGTTCACCGGCACCCAAAGGGCGTCAAGGTCGCCGACCGCAACGGCTGACGGCCATGTGACGGGCCGGGCTCCTGCCGGGCCGGGTGGCCGGTTGTTGCACGGCCCTGGCGGCGCCCGGTCGCATCGTTGTTCAGATCTGGTCGGGCCATCGCGGGCCTCGGTCGGCCACGCGAGGCTTGGCTGGTGGTGTCCGGCCTTCGCTGGGCTCCGCCGCGGGCGATCGCCCAGCCGCACCTTGCTCCTCGCTTGCTAGCACCAGCATCCACCTGACCTGGCGGTTCCTCAACCGCACAAGTGCCGCCCCGCCGACGGCCGCGGTGCGCGGCCACGACGGAGTAGGCCCTGGCCCGTGTCCGGGCGCCGCCTGCCCGGCCTGCGCGCCCCTACGGGTGGGGCTGTCATGGGTGTGCCGGCCCCTCCCGGGGCGTCCCGTGCCTGCGCCGGGCCCGGCCCTCCCCGAACTCCTCAGCAGATCTGATCCAGCCCTGCCGAGCGGGCTCAGCCGCCCTGGAGCCATTCCGGCACTCGCACCCGGGCGTGCACGGGTACGAGTGCCCGGGCATGCTGGCCCGGCCCGGCACCAGACTCGCCCCGTGCGACGCCCTCGCAGCCTCGCGCAAGAGGCGACCACCGACCGGAAGGCGAAGCACAGAGTGCCCGTCCAGGAGCGCGCCGGAGCATGAGGACTCCACCGGGGCACCCGCCCCGGGCCCGCTTCGTGAGGCGTTCACGCAGAATTCCGACGCGATGACACAAGGTAACGCCGGACACGGTCACGGCCGCCCGGCAGCCCGCACCTCACCGCACCGCGATCACCGCCGAGCCGTGCCCGAACAGCCCCTGGTTGGCGCTGATGCCCACGCGTGCGCCCGCGACCTGCCGGCCACCGGCCTCACCCCGCAGCTGCCAGGTCAGCTCGCACACCTGCGCTATCGCCTGAGCCGGAACCGCCTCTCCGAAGGACGCCAGCCCACCGCTGACGTTCACGGGTACGCGCCCGCCCAGGGCCGTCGCACCGTCCCGCAGCAGCCGCACGCCCTCGCCCGCACCGCACAGCCCCAGGTCCTCGTACCACTGCACCTCCAGAGCGGTCGAGAGGTCGTACACCTCGGCCAGTGACAGATCCTCCGGCCCGATGCCCGCCTCCTCGTAGGCGGCCCCGGCGATCGACATCCGGAACGTCCCGCCGGGCGGATCGACCGCCACCGCGGAGTCCGTGGCGATGTCCGGCAGGTCCAGCACGGTGTTCGGGAAACGAGGTGTCACCGTGGAAACGGCCCGGATCCGCACCGGCTCGGGGTGCCCGTGCCGCCGTGCGAACTCCATGCTCGCGAGCACCACGGCCGCGCCGCCGTCCGAGGTCGCGCAGATGTCGAGCAGGCGCAGCGGATCGGCGACGACGGCTGACGCGGCGACCTCCTCGGCGGTGACCGGGCTGCGGTAGCGCGCCCTGGGGTTCAGCGCCCCCATTGCCGCGTTCTTGACCTTCACCTGTGCGAAGTCGTCCGTGGTGTCGCCGTACACAGCCATGCGTCTGCGGGCGTACAGCCCGAAGTACACGGGGTTGGTCGCCCCGAGGACCCGGAAGCGCAGCCAGTCGGGATCGTCGGGCCGGTCCCCGCCCGCAGGGCGGAAGAAACCCTTGGGAGCGGCGTCCGCTCCCACCACGAGCACCGCATCGGCCTGCCCGGACAGAATCTGGGCCCGTGCCGCGTCGACGGCCTGCGCCCCCGACGCGCACGCCGCGTACACGCTGGCGACCCGGGATCCCTGCCAACCCAGTGCTCTCGCGAACGTCGCTCCGGCGATGTACCCCGGATAGCCGCCCCGCACGGTGCCCGCGCCGATGACAGAGCCGATGTCCCGCCACTGCAGCCCGGCGTCGGCGAGCGCCGCGCGGGCGGCCACGACGCCGTACTCGACGAAGCTCCGTCCCCACTTGCCCCACGGGTGCATCCCCGCTCCGAGCACCGCCACCTCCGCCGTCACGCCCGCACCCCCGCCGGCCGCCAGTGCCACGTCGTCCACGTCGTCGCCGCGTCCTCGTGGAGCACGCCGGGAACGACCTCGGCTTCCATCCCCACCGCCAGATCCGCGACGGTGACCCCGGGGGCGGCCTGCCCCAGCACCACGATCCGTTCGGCCGCCAGCTCCACAGCGATCAACACGTACGGTTGCCACGGAAGTTCCGGGTCGCTCACATAGGGTGACGGCGGCCGGTACCGACTGTCCGTGAACGACCAGACGCGCCCCCGTCGCGAGAGGCGGATCTCCTCCAACTCCCCGCTCGCACAGGCGGGGTTACGGCAGTAATGGTCCTCACGCGGGAAGAAGACCGAGGCGCACGACGCGCAGCGCGTCCCGAGCAGCCGGAAACCGTCCCCGTCCCCTTCGAACCACCCCGCCACCACAGGTGTTCGTGTCCGTGGCACAGCGCCTCCCGTCGACCCGGATCTGACGGTACGTCAGAAGTCTGCCACGGCCTTCGGGAATCGGCATCCCTTCCCGGGCGGCACCATCTCCTGGTAGACGCAAGAGCCATGACACGACTCACCTCCCTGGCCCGAGGCCTGATCACCGCGGTCGCCGCCCTGCTGGCGGCGACCGTCCCGACCGCCACCGCCCGGGCCGGAGCCGAGCCCGAGGCGCCCGGGGACTTCGTGGCCCTGAGAAGCGTGGACCCGACGATCATCCAGGAGATGCGCTACTTCACCCCGCACAACTTCGTCGGCGAGCGCGTCGACGGCTACGTCCAGCCGGTCTGCCTGCTCACCCGGCCCGCCGCCCGAGCCCTCCACGAGGCCCAGCGGAAACTGCTGCGCCAGGGCTACACACTCAAGGTGTACGACTGCTACCGGCCGCAGCGCGCGGTGGACCACTTCGTCCGCTGGGCCGAGGACCTCGACGACCAGGCGATGAAGGGCGAGTTCTACCCGAACGTCGACAAGAGCCGGCTCTTCACCGACGGCTACATCGCCGGGAAGTCCGGCCACAGCCGCGGATCGACCGTGGACCTCACCCTGGTGAAGCTGCCGGCCAGGCCGACCCGGCCGTACCGCCCCGGAGAGCCCCTCGTGCCGTGCTTCGCACCCAAGGGCGAGCGGTTCCCCGACAACTCCGTCGACATGGGCACCGGCTTCGACTGTTTCGACACCCTCTCGCACACCCTGGACCCACGTGTCCAGGGCGACCGCCGCGCCAACCGGCTGCTGCTCAAGACCACCCTGGAGAAGCTCGGCTTCGTGAACCTGGCAGAGGAGTGGTGGCACTACACCTACAAGCCCGAGCCCTACCCGGACACCTACTTCGACTTCCCGGTGTCGAGGAAGTCGCTCACCGGCCACCACTGAGCCGCCTGCCCGCGACGCCCTCCGCGTGATCGGCTACAGTCCGCCGCGTGTCCGAAACTCAAGCCTCCACTGCCAACTCAGCGCCGGGCTCCCACTGTTCGAGCTGCGGCGCGCCGTACGGAGAGGGCGTCTCCGGCTGGCCCCGCACCTGCCCGGCGTGCGCCGCCGTGGCCTACCGCAATCCACTCCCGGTCGCGGTGGCCCTCCAGCCCGTCTACGACACCAGGGGCACCGCCCTGGTCGTCATCACCCGAACCGTGGCTCCCGCGCGCGGAGGCACGGCACTGCCCGGCGGCTACATCGACGACCGGGAGGACTGGCGGCAGGCCGTCGTGCGCGAACTGAAGGAGGAGACAGGCATCGACGCGGCCGCCCGGGAGGTGCGCCTCGTCGACGCGATGAGCGCGCCCGACGGGCACCTGCTGCTGTTCGGTCTTCTGCCCGAACGCCCGGTCGAAAGCCTGCCGCCCTCCGCCACCACGGACGAGACGACGGGCTGGCACCTTCTGCGCAGGGCGGAAGAGCTCGCGTTCCCCCTGCACACACTGGCCGTACGGGCCTGGTTCGAGGGGCGGTACATCTGAGCTCAGCCCTCTGCGGCCCCGCGGACGCGCACGGGGTGGGACGGCGCGGCCCCGCCGTCCTCACCCTCTCGGTCGACGACCACCCGCGAGCCCGTCCACCGAGCGGTGTAGCGCTCGATCTCCGGCTCCTCCCCGGCCTCGTCCCCGTCCGGCGGCACGACCAGCCCGCCCCCGGCCCGGCCCGGGGCGGGCGCCCACACCTCCAGTTCGAGCCTGTCGTCCTGACCCCGTACCGGGATCACCGCACCCGCGCGCGCGAACACCGGGACCCGTGACAGGGGCGCGTCGACGAGCACCTGCGCCGGCCCCTCGTAAGCCCGCTCCGTCACCGTGTCATACCAGCGCCCCCGCGGCAGTTGCACCGCGCGCCGGTCCGCGCCCGGGCCCAGCACCGGCGCCACCAGCAGGCTGTCACCCAGCAGGAAGGCGTCCTCGCAGTCCCGCAGTGCCCGCTCCTCCGGCGCCGACCACCACAGGGGCCGCACGTAAGGCGCTCCGGTACGCCGCGCCAGATGTGCCAGCGTCATGAAGTACGGCAGCAGCCGACGGCGCTCGACCAGCGCCGCCCGCGCGTGCTCAAGCACCTCGGGACCGAACTCCCACGGCTCCCTGCGCCCCGCCCGCAGACTCGCGTGCGTCCGGAACAGCGGCAGATAGGCGCCCAGCTGGAACCACCGCAGATACAGCTCGGGTGACGGCTCCCCGTCGAAGCCCCCGATGTCCGGCCCCGAGTACGGAACGCCGCACAGCCCCAGCCCCATCACCAGCGCCAGGGACGCGCGCAGCCCGGACCAGCCGGTGGCCACGTCCCCGGACCACGCCCCTCCGTAGCGCTGCATGCCGGCCCACCCGGACCGGGAGAACAGGAACGGCCGCTCCCCGGGGGCGAGCTTCCGCAGCCCTTCGAAGCCGGCCCGGGCCATGCACAGGGCGTACACGTTGTGCGCCTCACGATGGTCACCGCCCCGCCCCTCCAGACCGTGCCGCGCCGAACGCGGCAGCGTGGACTCCCCGAAGGCGGTGAACGACGTCGGCTCGTTCATGTCGTGCCAGAAGCCCGAGAACCCCTGGGCGAGCCGCTCCTCGTAGAGGCCGCCCCACCACTCACGCACACGCGCCTGCGTATAGTCCGGGAACACCGCCTCCCCGGGCCACACGACACCCTCCACGACCTCACCGGCCGCGTCCCGCACGAACGCGTCCACGGCCGCACCGCCGTCGTACACGGCGTTGCCCGGCAGCGCCTTGACGGCCGGATCGACGATGGACACCAGCCGGACGCCGTCCCTGCGGAGTTCCTCGGCCAGCACGGGCAGCTTCGGGAAGCGGTCCTGGTCGACCGTGAACACCTGGTGCCCGTCCAGGTGGTCGATGTCCAGGTGCACGGCGTCGAGTGGCAGTCCGTGCTCCAGGTAGCCCGTGACGACCCGCCGCACCTCCTGCTCGCTGCCGAACCCCCACCGGGCGTGATGATGACCGAGCGCCCACGAGGGTGGCAGCGCGGGAGCCCCGGTGAGGGACGCCCAGGCGAGCAGCACGCGAGCCGGGGTGCCCACCATGACCCAGCAGCGCAGCGGACCGCCCTCCATGCGCAGCTCGCTCGTCCCGGCGCGGTCATGGCCGGAGCCCGCGCCCTCCTCACCCTCCCGGAGCCTCACCGTGCCGTCCCACGAGCTGTCGTGGAACGCCAGATGCGTACCGCCGTCGGCCACCACGAACTGCACCGGCATCGTGATGTACAACGGGTCGTCGCCCGGTGCGAACGGGCGGCCCGGGTCGGTGTTCCACAGCCGGTACGTCCCGTCCGGCAACCGAGGACCCGACGCCCGCCCGCCGAGCCCGAAGAACCGCGCGTCGGCAGCCACCTCCGAGCGCTGC
This sequence comes from Streptomyces djakartensis, assembly GCF_014651075.1. Taxonomy (GTDB): domain Bacteria; phylum Actinomycetota; class Actinomycetes; order Streptomycetales; family Streptomycetaceae; genus Streptomyces; species Streptomyces djakartensis. The sequence goes on from NZ_BMWE01000003.1 coordinate 452,548, forward strand.
ATCCACCGCGCCGGGCCGCCGGCGACCGGCTCCCACCAGCGCGGCGGCAGATCACGCCGCAGGGTCACACCACCGGGTGTCCGCACCTCCACCGCGCCGTGCCGCGAGACCACGACCGTCACCCGCTCGGCCACCACTCGCCAGCCACCGTCGGTGTCCGGCTCCAGCACCGCCCGCGGGTCCGGCTCCGGGCACCCGGCCAGCGCGTACGACGGCTCCGGCTCGGCCCCGTCCCAGCCCCAGAAGACGGCCCCGTTCACCGCGACCAGAATCCGCAGCTCCGACCGGGCGAACCGGACGACACCGCCCCCGGGCCCCGGCACCACGTCCTCCACGTGCCCTGGCACCCGAGCCCGCTCCGCCCCCCTGGGCGGCAGCCCGGTGGCATCGGCCCGCCGCCTGCGCCACGCTGCTCGTACGGTGCGCACACCCTGCGCCGCCCCCACCGAACCCACCGCCTTCACCGAACGCACCAGGCCACGACCGTTCATGCTGCTCACCCTGCCACTGACCGCCCGGCGCGTGGGTGTCGTTCAACTGCCGTTCACCCGTGCCAGGGCCACATCTTCACGACACGGACTATGTGGGGCGCACCCTGGTGCCGAAGTCGATCACATGGCATTGTCCGTGCCAGCCGCGCCACGCGCACACCCCAGCCCGTGCGCGCAGGACGCACACGACGCGCACAGTCCGGGAGCCGACCATGTCGACCGTTAGTCCCCAGCCGCTCTGGCAGCCCGACCCCGAGCGCATCGCCCGGGCACGGATCACCCGCTTCCAGGCCTGGGCCGCCGAACAGCACGGCGCCCCCGCCGAGGGCGGCTACGCGGCACTCCATCGCTGGTCCGTCGACGAGCTGGACACCTTCTGGAAAGCCCTCACGGAGTGGTTCGACGTCCGTTTCTCCACCCCCTACACGCAGGTGCTCGGCGACCGGACGATGCCGGGCGCCCGGTGGTTCCCCGGAGCGACCCTCAACTACGCCGAACACGCCCTGCGCGCAGCCGGCACCCGCGCGGACCGACCGGCCCTCCTGCACGTCGACGAGACACACGAACCCCGCCCCGTCACCTGGGCCGAACTGCGCCGCCAGGTCGGCTCCCTGGCCGCCGAACTGCGCACCCTCGGCGTCCGTCCCGGAGACCGCGTGAGCGGTTACCTCCCCAACATCCCGCAGGCCGTGATCGCCCTCCTCGCCACGGCCGCCGTCGGCGGCGTCTGGTCCTCCTGCGCGCCCGACTTCGGCGCCCGCAGCGTCCTCGACCGGTTCCAGCAGATCGAACCCGTCGTACTGTTCGCGGTCGACGGCTACCGCTACGGCGGCAAGGAGCACGATCGCCGCGACATCGTCGCCGAACTGCGCCGCGACCTGCCCACCCTGCGCGCCGTGGTCCACATCCCCCTCCTGGGCACCGAACCGCCCGAGGGCACACTGGAATGGTCGGCCCTCACCTCCGCCGACACGGCCCCCGTCTTCGAGCAGGTGCCCTTCGACCACCCCCTGTGGGTGCTCTACTCCTCCGGCACCACCGGCCTGCCCAAAGCCATCGTCCAGTCCCAGGGCGGCATCCTGCTCGAGCACCTCAAGCAGCTCGGCCTGCACTGCGACCTGGGCCCCGAGGACCGCTTCTTCTGGTACACCTCGACCGGCTGGATGATGTGGAACTTCCTCGTCTCCGGCCTGCTCACCGGCACCACGACCGTCCTCTACGACGGCAGTCCCGGCTACCCGGACACCGGCGCACAGTGGCGCGTCGCCGAACGTACCGGGGCCACCCTCTACGGCACCTCGGCCGCCTACGTCATGGCCTGCCGCAAGGCGGGCGTGCACCCGTCCCGCGACTTCGACCTCTCCTCGGTCCAGTGCGTCGCCACCACCGGCTCACCCCTGCCGCCCGACGGCTTCCGCTGGCTCCACGACGAGGTCCGCGACGACCTCTGGATCGCCTCCGTCAGCGGCGGCACGGACGTGTGCTCCTGCTTCGCCGGCGCCGTACCCACCCTCCCGGTCCACGTCGGCGAGCTCCAGGCCCCCTGCCTCGGCACCGACCTGCAGTCCTGGGACCCCAGCGGCAAACCCCTGGTCGACGAGGTCGGCGAACTCGTGGTCACCAATCCCATGCCGTCCATGCCCGTCCACTTCTGGAACGACCCCGACGGCAGCCGCTACCACGACAGCTACTTCGACACGTACCCCGGAGTCTGGCGGCACGGCGACTGGATCACCGTCACATCCCGCGGGTCCGTCGTCATCCACGGCCGCTCCGACTCCACGCTCAACCGCCAGGGCGTCCGCATGGGATCCGCCGACATCTACGAGGCCGTCGAGCGCCTCCCCGAAATCCGGGAGTCCCTGGTCATCGGCATCGAAGAGCCCGACGGCGGCTACTGGATGCCCCTCTTCGTGCACCTGGCCCCCGGAGCCGCCCTCGACGAGGCCCTGCTCGACCGCATCAAGCAGACCATCCGCGAGCAGCTGTCACCCCGCCACGTCCCCGACGAGATCATCGAAGTACCCGGCATCCCGCACACCCTCACCGGCAAGCGCATCGAGGTACCGGTCAAACGCCTCCTCCAGGGCACCCCGCTGGACAAGGCGGTCAACCCCGGCTCCATCGACAACCTCGACCTGCTCACCTTCTACCAGGACCTGGCCCGCAACCGCACCCGACGTGCCTGACCGACACCCTCGGCTACTTCTCGTCATCGTGACCGTGACCGCAGGTCCCAGCACTGAGCTGTCGCGACCTGCGGTTCTCCCTCGCCCACCAGTACGTGCATCAGCTGGCGCACCCCGTTGTCAGTGCCCCCGATTACGGTGAGTGAGCATTGATCGTTCGCGCACAGGGGGAAGAACAATGGCGCACACCGACAGCCGGACCATGCGACGCGTACTGCACCGCGAGATCGCCGGCACCATCGGCCTGCTGACCGACGAGCACGACTTCCGGGCCATGCGGCGCTACCGCAGCTTCACCTTCGACGACCACACGGCCTACCTCAAACACGTGGAAGGCCTCCTCAGGACACGCGCCCTGCAAGGGAGCCACACCACGATCGCCCTCTTCGACCCCGAGGAGTACGCCGAGTTCTGCGCGCGCAAGGACCTGGATCCCGACAGCCCCACCAGCCGCACACACTTCACGGCGCAACTCGCGGTCACCGGCCCCACGCTCCCCTACGACGGCCGGCCGCTGAGCGATCTCCTCCCGGCCCTCGTGGACGAAGCCGTCCGGCAGGCCACGTGGGAGTACGCGACCACACTCCTCGCCCGTCTGGGCGCCTGCGCCTCCTGCGGCGAGGACATCGGCCGCGCCGCCTTCGACCGGGCCGCCGACCTCCTCGTCCGCATCCTCGACACCGCCCCGCCCGGCGACCGGCACCTCGTGTGCAGCGTCACCGGACCGCCCGAAACCCTCCTCGCCGCTCTCCACGCCACCGACACCGGAGACGCCCTGGAACTGGACGAGGCCGAAGCCCTCGAATTCACCACGGTCCTGGCCCTCGGGCTGACCACGGAAAGCCCCGGCGGCCTCGTCATCCGCACCAGCGCCCCAGGCACCCCGGACCGCATCTACGGCTGGCGCGTGCGTGCTTTCGGACTCGAACCCCTCACCGCGGGCGAGGTCTTCGACGCCTACTGCACCGATATCGAATCCGGGGAACCCATCTCACCGGAGTCCAACGTCGACTACTGCGAACCACCGGACCTCGGAGGAGAGCGGCCCGCCCAGGGGCACCACCACTGAGACGCGTCAGGGGCGCGCCACCACGGTGGAGCGCCCCTGACGACCGGATGTCAGCCGTTCATACCGGGCCTACTCGCCCGCCAGCACCGCCTGCGCCGCCGCGCGCGCGTCCTCGGCACTGTCCGACGCCCGCGCCGCCGCAGCAGCACGCTCGCACTGCGCCAGCGTGTACTTCGCCAGCGTGGCCCGGACATAGGGGATCGACGCCGCGCCCATCGAGAGGGAGGTGACGCCCAGACCAGCGAGCACACACGCGAGCAACGGGTCGGACGCGGCCTCACCGCACACCCCGCAGCTCTTGCCCTCGGCCTTCGCCGCCTCGGCGGACAGCGCGACCAGGTCGAGCAGCGCGGGCTGCCACGGATCCTGCAGACGGGACACCGCACCCACCTGACGGTCGGCGGCGAAGGTGTACTGGGCGAGGTCGTTGGTCCCCAGCGACAGGAACTCGACCTCCTGAAGGACCGAGCGTGCCCGCAGCGCGGCGGACGGAATCTCGACCATGGCGCCGAACTTCGCGCGCAGCCCAGCCTCACGGCACGCGTCCGCGAACGCCCGGGCGTCCGTACGGTCCGCCACCATCGGGGCCATGACCTCGAGGTACACCGGCAGCCCTTCCGCGGCCTTCGCGAGCGCCGTCAGCTGGGTGCGCAGAACCTCCGGGTGATCGAGCAGCGTCCGCAGCCCCCGCACACCCAGCGCCGGGTTCGGCTCATCACCCGGCGTGAGGAAGTCGAGCGGCTTGTCAGCGCCGGCGTCCAGCACCCGCACCACGACCCGCCCCTCCGGGAACGCCTCGAGCACCTGCCGGTAGGCCGCGACCTGCTTCTCCTCGGACGGCGCCTGCTTGCTGTCGTCGAGGAAGAGGAACTCGGTGCGGAAAAGACCGACGCCCTCGGCACCGGCCTCGACGGCGGCGGTCACATCCGCAGGACCACCGATGTTCGCGAGCAGCGGTACCTTGTGACCGTCCGCGGTGGCGCCGGGCCCGGTCGATGCGGCCAGCGCCGCCTTTCGCGCGGCGGCCGCCGCCTGGAGTTCGGCCTTCTTGTCCTCGCTCGGGTTCACGAAGATCTCACCCGTGCTGCCGTCGACGGCGATCATGGTGCCCTCGCCGAGCTCACCGGCACCCGGCAGCGCCACCACGGCAGGCACACCGAGCGCCCGTGCCAGGATCGCGCTGTGGCTGGTCGGGCCGCCCTCCTCGGTCACGAAGCCGAGCACCAGAGTGGGGTCCAGCAGGGCGGTGTCGGCGGGTGCCAGGTCGCGGGCGACAAGGACGTAGGGCTCGTCACTGTCGGGGACGCCCGGCATCGGCACCCCCAGCAGACGGGCGACGATGCGGTTGCGCACGTCGTCGAGGTCGGCCACACGACCGGCCAGATACTCACCCGCCCCCGCCAGCAGCTCGCGGTACGCGGCGAAAGCGTCGTACACCCCGCGCTCGGCCGTGCTGCCGACGGCGATCCGCCGCTCCACATCGGCCATCAGCTCGGGGTCCTGGGCCATCATGGCCTGCGCCTCGAGCACCGCCTGCGCCTCGCCCCCCGCCAGATTGCCGCGCGCCGTCAGGTCGGCGGCCACAGCCTCCACGGCCTTGCGGGCGCGCCCCTGTTCACGCTCCGTCTCCTCAGCCGGTATCTGCTTCGCGGGCGGCTCCAGCACCGCCGTTCCCATATGCCGAACCTCGCCGATGGCCACACCGTGGCTCACGCCGACGCCTCGCAGCGTTGTCTCCATCTCACCCGTCTCCGTAGTGCGGCGACTCCCGTCGCCTGTTGTTCTGCATTACTCGCCGCCTCACGGCGGCACCGACGTCACTTCCAGAGGAAGAGACTGTCACCGGCCTTCACATCGCCGTTGTCGCGAAGATCGGAGAGAGCTTCGGCCGTGGCTTCGAGTGCCACGACCGGGCACACCGCGGACTTGCCGGCGGCCTCGACTGCGGCCGGGTCCCAGCGGACGACGCCCTGACCGCGCCTCACGGTGTCACCCTTGTTCACGAGCAGTTCGAAACCCTCGCCGTTGAGCTGAACGGTGTCGATACCGAGGTGGGTGAGCACGCCGTGCCCCTGGTCGTCGACGACGACGAAGGCGTGCGGGTGCAGGGAGACAATGACGCCGTCCACGGGAGAGACGACCTCGGAGGGCTCGCGTACGGGGTCGATCGCTGTACCCGGGCCGACCATGGCCCCGGAGAAGACCGGATCCGGCACGGCGGCCAGTCCGATGGCGCGTCCTGCGAGTGGGGACGTCACGGTGGTCATGGGAAGCCTCCCAGGGGTGGAGATCGTAGGGGCCGTCCCGGTCGGTACCAGGCGGCACACTGTTCAGCAGGGTATGTCACGTGAAGTGCCGGTTCCGCGTGAGCACTCCGAAGTGGTCTAGACCATACCGCAGAGTGATTTGCACCCAATCCGCGGCCGCGTGTACAGTCGTACTCCTGCCTGGGGGTGAGCGACACAAGCTCGTGCCCTCATCCGGCAGCACCCAACTTGTCAGAGCCTATCTCGGACTCACCTTCTGCATGCCCGCAGGATGGTGGTCAGAGAGCCGGAAAAACACTGATAGAGTTTGGAACACCGAAGGGAAGCGCCCGGAGGAAAGCCCGAGAGGGTGAGTACAAAGGAAGCGGCCGTTCCTTGAGAACTCAACAGCGTGCCAAAAGTCAACGCCAGATATGTTGATACCCCGTCTCCGGCCATCACAGCCGAGGCGAGGTTCCTTTGAAATAACACAGCGAGGACGCTGTGAACGGTCGGATTATTCCTCCGACTGTTCCGCTCCCGTGAAAAGCATTCACGGAGAGTTTGATCCTGGCTCAGGACGAACGCTG
>NZ_BMWE01000004.1 GCF_014651075.1 Streptomyces djakartensis
CGCCGTGCCACCCGCCGGGTGACCGCGCCCACCGGGGCGCCCGCGGCTGCCGACGCGGAGGAGGCCACTGCCTCCGGCGCGGCCGCCGCCGCGCCCGACGTGCCCGCCGAGGAGACGAAGACCCCCGAGACCGGGACCCCGGCCGCCGAGCCTGCTGGGGCGTCCGAGGCCGCTGCCGCCGAGGCGCCCGCCGAAGCCGCCCCGTCCGCTGAGGCCGGTGAGCCTGCCGAGGAGGCCGCTCCGCGGCGCCGCCGCCGCGTCGTCCGCCGGGCCGCCGGTGGTTTCGCCGAGCCCGCCCGGACCTCGAAGGCCTCGCGGGGCACCGCCGGTGAGGCCGCCGGTGAGGACGAGTCGCCGGCCCGTCCGGCGCGGCCCGCCGTCGCCCTGTTCCAGGCGCCCGTCTTCACCGAGCCCCAGTTCCAGACACCGGAGCGGGCCGCTGCCGCGGCCGCCGCCGAGGCGGTCGGGGCCGAGGAGCCCGAGGAGTCCGAGGAGGCGGAGCGGTCCGCCTCGGCCGAGGGCCCGCGCGAGGAGCAGTCCGGCGCGTCGCGTCGCCGGCGCCGCCGCCGGGGCTCCGCCGACGAGTCCGAGACCCGGACCGCCGAACCCGCCGCCGCGGACGGCACCGCCGACGAGGCGGACGAGCCCGAGGAGTCCGCCGAGGGCGACGAGCAGGACGACTCCGACGGGCCCGGCTCGCGCCGCCGCCGTCGCCGGGGCGGCCGTCGCCGCCGGCGTGGTGAGTCCGCCGAGACCGACACCGACGACGAGGGCACCGAAGCGGAGACCGACCGGGCCACCGCCGCGCGGGGCGCCGAGGACACCGCAGAGCAGTCCGAGGAGGACCAGGACTCCGAGGACGCCGACCGGGACGACGAGTCGGCCGGCGGCGGTTCCAGCAGCAGCAGTCGCCGTCGCCGTCGCCGCCGTCGCCGTGCCGGTGACACCGCGGGCGACTCCGAGCCCACCGACGACGATCCCGAGCGCACGGTCGTCAAGGTCCGCGAGCCCCGGCCCCAGCGGGAGAAGGGCGCGGAACCGTCCGACGAGGTGCAGTCCATCAAGGGCTCGACCCGTCTGGAGGCCAAGAAGCAGCGCCGCCGGGAAGGCCGTGAGCAGGGCCGCCGGCGCGTCCCGATCATCACCGAGGCCGAGTTCCTCGCCCGGCGCGAGGCCGTCGAGCGCGTGATGGTCGTCCGCCAGAACGGCGACCGCACGCAGATCGGCGTCCTCGAGGACAACGTGCTCGTCGAGCACTACGTCAACAAGGAGCAGTCGACCTCCTACGTCGGCAACGTCTACCTCGGCAAGGTGCAGAACGTGCTGCCGTCGATGGAGGCCGCCTTCATCGACATCGGCAAGGGCCGCAACGCCGTCCTCTACGCCGGTGAGGTCAACTTCGAGGCGCTCGGCATGGCGGGCGGGCCGCGGCGCATCGAGTCCGCCCTGAAGTCCGGGCAGTCCGTGCTCGTCCAGGTGACGAAGGACCCCATCGGGCACAAGGGCGCCCGCCTGACCAGCCAGGTCTCCCTGCCGGGCCGCTACCTCGTGTACGTGCCCGAGGGCTCGATGACCGGCATCAGCCGCAAACTGCCGGACACCGAGCGGTCGCGGCTGAAGACGATCCTCAAGAAGATCGTCCCCGAGGACGCGGGCGTCATCGTGCGCACCGCCGCCGAGGGCGCGAGCGAGGACGAGCTGCGCCGGGACGTCGAGCGGCTGCAGCAGCAGTGGGAGGACATCCAGAAGAAGGCCAAGAGCGGCAACGCGCCGACTCTGCTGTACGGCGAGCCGGACATGACCGTCCGGGTCGTGCGCGACATCTTCAACGAGGACTTCTCCAAGGTCGTCGTCAGCGGCGACGAAGCGTGGTCGACCATCCACGGGTACGTCTCGCACGTCGCGCCCGACCTCGCCGAGCGGCTGCAGAAGTGGACCTCCGAGGTCGACGTCTTCGCCACGTACCGCATCGACGAGCAGCTCGCCAAGGCCCTGGACCGCAAGGTGTGGCTGCCCAGCGGTGGGTCGCTGGTGATCGACCGGACCGAGGCGATGGTCGTCGTCGACGTCAACACCGGCAAGTTCACCGGTCAGGGCGGCAACCTCGAGGAGACCGTCACCAGGAACAACCTGGAGGCGGCCGAGGAGATCGTGCGCCAGCTGCGGCTGCGCGACCTCGGCGGCATCATCGTGATCGACTTCATCGACATGGTGCTGGAGTCCAACCGGGACCTGGTGCTGCGGCGCCTGCTGGAGTGCCTGGGCCGGGACCGTACCAAGCACCAGGTCGCCGAGGTGACCTCGCTGGGGCTCGTGCAGATGACCCGCAAGCGGGTCGGACAGGGGCTGCTGGAGTCCTTCTCCGAGACCTGTGTCCACTGCAACGGGCGCGGTGTCATCGTGCACATGGAGCAGCCGACCTCGGCCGGAGGCGGCGGCAAGCGCAAGAAGCGCGCCCGTGCCGGTGCCGCCGAGCAGCCGCACGTGCACGAGGCCGCCGTCGACACCGCCGAGACCGCCGAGCAGGAGGCGGAGACCGAGGCGGAGGTCGTCGCCGAGGTCGCCGAGCCGGTCGCGCTGCCCGCGCCTGCCTTCGAGCCCGACGAGGAGCTGTACAGCAGCGCCGCCGAGGCGGAGGCCGCGGCCACCCGCGGTCGGTCCCGGCGCCGGGCGAGCCGGCGGGCGTCGGCTCCGGCGGGCGCTCCGCGTGGCGGCGACACCGGCGGTACGGCCGAGCCGGCCAAGGCCGGCCTGGCCGAGGCGGAGGTGCCGACGGCTCAGGGCGTGACCGCCGAGCAGGAGGCCGCCCGGCCGGTGCGGCCCGAGCCGGCCGCCGAGGCGCAGGCCGAGCCGGCCGCCGTCGAGGACCCGGTGGTCGAGGCTTCGGCCCCGGCCGCCGAGGACGCCGCGCCGAAGGGCCGCACCCGGCGGCGGGCCACCCGCAAGGTGTCCGCTCCGGCCGGTTCGCCGGCGGGAGCCGAGGCGGCCGTGGTGACGGTCCCGGAGACGGCGTCCGAGCCCAAGGAGTCCAAGGCCGAGGAGCCGAAGGCCGAGGAGCCGAAGTCGGAGGAGCCGAAGTCCGAGGGGACGGAGTCCGGGGCGCCGGCCGAGAGCGCCGCCCCGGCGCGACCGCGGCGTCGTGCGGTGCGCAGGACCGCCGCACCCACGGCCTCCGAGGACGCGGCCGTGGTCGTCGTCGCGGCGACCGCCGCGGACGAGGCCCTGGCCGTCGAGGCGAGTGAGGCTGCCGAGGAGCCGGCCGCGGCCAAGAAGACCGCCCGCAAGACGGCCAAGAAGGCCACGGCGAAGAAGGCCGCCACCAAGAAGACGGCGGCCAAGAAGACGACGACGGCCAAGAAGACGGCTGCGAAGAAGACCACCGCGAAGAAGGCGACCACCAAGAAGGCGGCCGCCAAGAAGACCGCGGCGGCCGAGCAGCAGCCGGTCCCGTCCGTCTCGAGCCCGGCGGACGAGGGCTGACCCCCTCACACCGACGGAGAGAAGTGATCCGCCCCCGGTCCGACGACCGGGGGCGGATCACTTTTGGCCGGCCTTTTCCGGTCCCCGGGTATGAACAACCGGTGAATTGATGTCTGCTGATGCGATGATGATGCGAGCCGAGATCGGCCAGAATTCTAAACAAATCAAGGCAAAACGGGATTTAAGTGTGAAGGCTCTAGTGCTCTCCGGGGGAGCGGGCACCCGCCTCCGTCCGATCACCCACACGTCCGCCAAACAACTGGTACCCGTCGCCAACAAGCCCGTCCTCTTCTACGGTCTCGAGGCGATCGCCGAAGCCGGTATCAGCGAGGTCGGAATCATCGTCGGCGACACCGCGGACGAGATCCGCGAGGCGGTGGGCGACGGCTCCCGGTTCGGGATCGACGTCACCTACATCCCGCAGGAAGCACCGCTGGGCCTCGCCCACGCCGTGCTCGTCGCCCAGGAATTCCTCGGCGACGACGACTTCGTCATGTACCTCGGCGACAATTTCATCGTCGGTGGCATCACCGGCCTGGTGGAGGAGTTCCGCGCCGAACGGCCCGACGCGCAGATCCTGCTCACCAAGGTCCCCGACCCCACCGCGTTCGGCGTCGCCGAGCTCGACGGCGACGGCCGGGTGGTCGGGCTGGAGGAGAAGCCGAAGCAGCCCAAGAGCGATCTCGCCCTCGTCGGCGTCTACCTGTTCACCGCGGCCATCCACGAGGGTGTCCGCTCCGTCGAACCCTCGTGGCGCGGCGAGCTGGAGATCACCCACGCCATCCAGTGGCTGATCGACCACGAGCGTGACGTCCGCTCCACCGTCATCTCCGGCTACTGGAAGGACACCGGCAACGTCACCGACATGCTGGAGGTCAACCGGTCCGTCCTGGAGACCGTGCAGCCGCTGAACGCGGGCACGGTGGACGAGGACAGCGAGATCATCGGCAGGGTGCGCATCGAGGAGGGCGCCCGCGTCAGCGGCAGCCGGATCGTCGGGCCCGCGATCGTCGGAGCCGGTTCGGTGGTCGACAACGCGTACATCGGACCCTTCACATCCGTCTCCGAGGACTGCCGGATCGAGGACAGCGAGATCGAGTACTCCATCGTGCTGCGCGGCTCGTCCGTCACCGGTGTGCGCCGGGTGGAGGCCTCGCTCATCGGGCGCGACGTCGAAGTCACCCCCGCCCCCCGTAACCCCAAGGCCCACCGGCTCGTGCTCGGTGATCACAGCAAGGTGCAGATCTCCTCATGACGGCCCCCTCCTCTCCCGCCGCCCGCCCCACCCGGATCCTGGTCACCGGCGGCGCCGGCTTCATCGGCTCCCACTACGTCCGTACCCTGCTCGGCCCCCAGGGGCCAGGTGACGTCACCGTCACCGTCCTGGACAAGCTGACCTACGCGGGCAACCCGGCCAACCTCGACGAGGTGCGCGCCCATCCCGCTTTCGCCTTCGTGCAGGGCGACATCTGCGACCCCGGACTGGTCGCCAAGCTGATGGCCGAGCACGACCAGGTGGTGCACTTCGCCGCCGAGTCGCACGTCGACCGGTCCATCGAAGGCGGCGCGGAGTTCGTCCGCACCAACGTGGTCGGCACCCACACACTCGTCGACGCGGCCCACCGGTCGGGCATCAAGACCTTCGTGCACATCTCCACCGACGAGGTCTACGGCTCCATCGACGAGGGCTCCTGGCCCGAGACCCACCCGCTTCAGCCCAACTCGCCGTACTCCTCGGCGAAGGCCTCCAGCGACCTGATCGCGCTGTCCTACCACCGCACCCACGGCCTGGACGTCCGTGTCACCCGCTGCTCCAACAACTACGGGCACCACCACTTCCCCGAGAAGGTCATCCCGCTGTTCGTGACCAACCTCCTCGACGGCAAGAAGGTCCCGCTGTACGGCGACGGCGGCAACGTCCGCGACTGGCTGCACATCGACGACCACGTCCAGGGCGTCGAACTGGTCCGCACCAAGGGCCGCCCCGGGGAGATCTACAACATCGGCGGCGGCACCGAGCTGTCCAACAAGGAGCTCACCGAGCTGCTCCTCGAGGCGTGCGGCGCCGACTGGGAGACCAGCGTCGAGTACGTCCAGGACCGCAAGGGCCACGACCGCCGCTACTCGGTCGACTGCACCAAGATCCGCCGGGAACTCGGCTACGAACCGCGCAAGGACTTCCGCGAGGGCCTCGCGGAAACCGTGCAGTGGTACCGGGACAACCGCGCCTGGTGGGAGCCGCTGAAGGAGCGCGCGGCGCTGGACTGACCCGCCCCGCCGACGCCGTTGCCGATGGCCGTACCGTGACGGCTACGCTGCCGCTGGACGCGGCTCCCGGTCGAGGTGGTGGTGGACGCCCCCGGCTCCGCCCGGGTGGTCGACCGGCACATCCCTTCGGCGGCGAGGGAGCCGGTCCCGAAGCCGCCCGCGCCGCCGCGTCTCCTGTGCCGCCGCGCGGCCGGTCGTCTCGAGCGCGCCGTGGCGGGCGAGAAGCAGAGCTGAAGAAGAGCCGAAGAAGAACTGAGGACACTGTGATGCGGCCCCTTTCCATCTCCGGCGCCTGGGTGCACGAGCCGAAGATTTTCCCCGACAGCCGGGGCAGCTTCCACGAGTGGTTCAAGGCGTCGCTCTTCACCGAGACGGTCGGCCACCCGCTGAAGCTGGCCCAGGCCAACATGTCCGTCTCCAGCCTGGGCGCCCTGCGCGGCATCCACTTCGCGGACGTGCCGCCCAGCCAGGCCAAGTACATCAAGTGCGTGCGCGGAGCGGTGCTCGACGTGGTCGTGGACATCCGGACCGGCTCGCCCACCTTCGGGCAGTGGGAGGCCGTCCGCCTGGACGACCTCGACCACCACGCGGTCTACCTCTCCGAGGGGCTCGGCCACGCCTTCATGGCACTGACCGAGGACGCCATCGTGGTCTACCTCTGCTCCGAGGGCTACGCCCCCGAGCGGGAGCACGGCATCCAGCCGCTCGACCCGGCCCTCGGCATCGACTGGCCCGCGGACATCACCCCGCTGCTCTCCGCCAAGGACGAGCAGGCGCCGACCCTGGCCGAGGCCCGGGAGCAGGGGCTGCTGCCCTCGTACGAGGCCTGCCTGGCGTACCGGGAGAGCCTCGGTTCCTGACCTCCGAGGGGCCCGGTTTGACCCCCTCGGCCACGGCCCCGTAACCTTGACCGTCGGCGTGTCGTCAGACGTGCCACATCCCCGTAAACCTCATCCTCCCGGACACGGGCTGTGACCGGGAGAGGTCGCCCGCGTGCTGTCGCGGGTGGCTGGCCTGCGGGGGTGCCGTTTCCCGAGCGAGAGAGTGAGTTCCGCGTGTACGCCATCGTGCGCAGCGGTGGCCGCCAGCACAAGGTTGCTGTCGGCGACATCGTTGAGGTTGACAAGATTTCCACTGCCAAGGTTGGCGACACGGTCGAGCTCTCGACCCTGCTCGTTGTCGACGGCGACGCCGTGACCAGCGACCCGTGGGTGCTGGCCGGCATCAAGGTCCAGGCCGAGGTCGTGGACCACCACAAGGGGCAGAAGATCGACATTCTGCGCTACAAGAACAAGACCGGTTACCGCCGTCGCCAGGGCCACCGCCAGCAGTACACGGCGATCAAGGTCACCGAGATCCCCACGGCTGCGAAGTAAGGGACTGAGGAGAAATGGCACACAAGAAGGGCGCATCGTCCACCCGGAACGGTCGCGACTCCAATGCCCAGCGGCTCGGCGTGAAGCGCTTCGGCGGTCAGGTCGTGAACGCTGGTGAGATCCTGGTCCGTCAGCGCGGCACCCACTTCCACCCGGGCGCGGGCGTCGGCCGTGGCGGCGACGACACGCTGTTCGCGCTGGAGGCCGGTTCGGTGCAGTTCGGCACCCACCGTGGCCGCAAGGTCGTGAACATCGTTCCGGTCGCCTGATCGGACACTTTCGCGAGGCGGACCTCACTTCCCGGGCGGGAAGGCGGGTCCGCCTTTCGCTTGTTGAGCAAGTGCTGAACAAATAAATCTCGTACGTACTTCTGGAGGCACCCACCATGACCACCTTCGTGGACCGCGTCGAGCTGCATGTCGCCGCGGGTAACGGAGGACACGGCTGTGCCTCCGTCCACCGTGAGAAGTTCAAGCCGCTGGGCGGGCCCGACGGCGGCAACGGCGGTCGCGGCGGGGACGTGATCCTCACCGTCGACCAGTCGGTCACCACGCTCCTCGACTACCACCACTCCCCGCACCGCAAGGCCACGGGCGGCAAGCCCGGCGAGGGCGGCAACCGCTCCGGCAAGGACGGCCAGGACCTGATCCTGCCGGTGCCGGACGGCACGGTGGTGCTCGACAAGGCGGGCAACGTCCTCGCCGACCTGGTCGGGCACGGCACGTCCTTCGTCGCGGCGCAGGGCGGCCGGGGCGGGCTCGGCAACGCGGCCCTGGCCTCCGCGCGGCGCAAGGCGCCCGGGTTCGCGCTGCTCGGCGAGCCGGGAGACCTGCGGGACATCGTCCTGGAGCTGAAGACGGTCGCCGACGTGGCGCTCGTCGGGTACCCGAGCGCCGGCAAGTCGTCGCTGATCTCCGTGCTGAGCGCCGCGAAGCCGAAGATCGCCGACTACCCCTTCACCACCCTCGTGCCCAACCTCGGCGTCGTCACGGCCGGTTCGACGGTGTACACGATCGCCGACGTGCCCGGGCTGATCCCGGGGGCCAGCCAGGGCAAGGGCCTGGGGCTGGAGTTCCTGCGGCACGTGGAACGGTGCAGCGTGCTCGTGCACGTCCTGGACACCGCCACCCTGGAGTTCGACCGTGACCCGGTCTCCGACCTCGACATCATCGAGGAGGAGCTGCGCCAGTACGGCGGCCTCGACAACCGTCCGCGCGTCGTCGTCCTGAACAAGATCGACGTACCGGACGGCAAGGACCTGGCCGAGATGGTGCGACCCGACCTGGAGAAGCGCGGCTATCGCGTGTTCGAGGTGTCGGCCGTGGCGCACATGGGGCTCAGGGAGCTGTCGTTCGCGCTCGGTGAGCTCGTCGCGAAGGCGCGGGCGGCCAAGCCGAAGGAAGAGGCCACGCGGATCGTGATCCGGCCCAAGGCCGTGGACGACACGGGCTTCACCGTGACGCGCGAGGCCGACGGCCTGTTCCGGGTGCGTGGCGAGAAGCCCGAGCGCTGGGTGCGGCAGACCGACTTCAACAACGACGAGGCGGTCGGCTACCTGGCGGACCGGCTCAACCGGCTCGGTGTCGAGGAGGAGCTGGTCAAGGCCGGCGCCCGGGGCGGTGACGGCGTCGCCATCGGCCCCGAGGAGAACGCGGTCGTCTTCGACTGGGAGCCGTCCCTGACGGCCGGGGCCGAGATGCTCGGCCGGCGTGGCGAGGACCACCGGTTCGAGGGCACGCGGCCGGCCGCGCAGCGCCGCCGGGACCGGCAGGCCGAGCGCGACGAGGCGGAGCGCGAGTACGACGACTTCGAGCCGTTCTGACCGGCGCCGGATCCCCGGGCCGGTTAACGGTCGGTGAAGTCGTGGGGTAAGTGAGGGCAACCAACCGGTTGCCCCGGGAGTCGTACTGGGCAACGCGGATGAGGATCTTGTTCCTCTGCGCGGTCAACTGCCTCTCGGATTCCCGGAGTCGACGTGACCCTGTTCCTCCAGCCCGCCAAGCCCGTTCCGCCCGGAACACGGCGTGCCCTGGTCGTCGCCACGGCGCTTCTCGCCGCGATCGGTGGTGCGCTGCCCGCCGCCCATGCGGAGCCGTCCGCTCCTTCGGGGCTGCGGCAGGACTTCAACGGGGACGGGTACCAGGACCTGGCCGTCGCCGCGCCCGACGGAGCCGTGAACGGCGTGCACCAGGCCGGGTATGTCGCCGTGCTGTACGGGGGCGCGAACGGGCTGAACGCCGGTTCCAGGAAGGTGTACACCCAGGCCTCCACCGGCGTTCCCGGGGCTCCTGAGGCGTACGACCACTTCGGGTCCCGGCTCACCGTGGCCGATCTGGACGGGGACGGGTTCACCGATCTGGTCGTCGAGGCCTCCGGCGAGTCGTGGGTGCAGGGCGGCAACGCGCGCAACGGCAACCACACCGTGCTGTGGGGCGGGCCCGGCGGTTTCACCTCCGGCAAGGTGCTGCCCGCCGTCGGCAGCGGTTCGTGGCAGGCCGGTAAGTTCGCCGCCGGTGACTTCAACGGCGACGGGCACCAGGACCTCGCGGGATTCGGGCCCGTGCGGTTCGGGCCTTTCGGGCGTGACGGCGTGCCCGCCTCCACCCAGAGCGGTGCGCCGCTCATCGACGGCGACATGTACGAGCTCGCCACGGTGGCCGGGGACACGGACGGCGACGGCATCACCGACCTCGTCACCATGTCCCGCGCGTACGACTGGGACGACGATCACGAGTACGGCTACTACCTCAACTACGTGCGCGGCAGCCGCGACGGCCTGCGGCCGCCCGTCATCCTCAAGGACGGGCAGGGCGAACACCTCGACCCGCAGAACGCCACCCTGGCCCTCGGCGACCTCGACGGCGATCGCCGGGCCGACCTCGTCATGGGCGGCCAGGCCCTGCGGATCGTCTACGGCACCCAGAACGGCCCGGCCGCCGCGACGCCCCAGGTGATCACCCAGGACACCCCAGGCGTGCCGGGTGAGCAGGAGAGCACCGACGACTTCGGCGCCGCGCTCTCGGTCGGGGACGTCGACGGCGACGGGTACGGGGACGTGCTCGCCGGCATCCCCCACGAGGACTTCGGCGGGCTGCAGGACGCCGGCACCTTCGCCGTCGTACCGGGCGGGGCGAACGGGCCGACCGGCGCAGGCACCAAGGTGCTGAGCCAGAACAGCGCCGATGTGCCCGGCACCGCCGAGAGCGGGGACCTCTTCGGGGGCAATGTCCACCTCGTCGACGGCAACGGCGACGGCCGGGTGGAGCCGGTGGTGGCGGCGACCGAGGAGGACGCGGTCGCCGGTGCCGTATGGGTGTTCCGGTCCGGTTCCGACGGCGTCACGGCCAAGGGCTCGTTCTCGTTCGGCCCCCGTGCCCTCGGCATGGCCATGCCCGATGGAGCCCACCTCGGCACCTTCCCGCGCTGACCCCCGACTGCGACGACCGGCCCCACAGGCACCCTCGGTACGGGCTGCACACGCTGAACACCTCTTTCCACGACAGGAATCACATGACCTCGCGTTCCCACCGGCGTTCCCCGCGCAGACGCCTCGTCGTCGCCACCGGCGTCGCCCTCGTCGCCGGCGCCCTGACGATACCCGGCGCCGTCGCCGTGACCTCGGCCACGACCGCCACCACGCCCAGCGCCAAGCGTCTGCACGACGACTTCAACGGCGACGGCTACGCCGACCTGGCGATCGGCGCGCCGGGCACCACGGTGAACGGCCAGCGCTCGGCCGGGGCGGTCAGCGTGCTGTACGGCTCCTCCAGCGGGCTGTCGACTTCCCGCAAGCAGGTGGTGCAGTGGCCGGGCGCTCCGGACGCGGAGTACGGCTCGGGCTCGTACGGCACGAACATCGCGAGCGCGGACCTCGACGGTGACGGCTACGCCGATCTGCTCTCGTCCGTCCACAGGTACATGATGGACGTCGAGGACGGCTACGCGGTCGTCGTCAACTGGGGTGGGCCGGGCGGCCTTTCGTCGTCCGCGCGGACCCTGACCTGGAGCCCGTCCAACGAGTCGCAGGGCCAGTTCGCCGTCGGCGACGTCGACGGCGACAAGCACCCGGACCTGGTGACGTTCGGCGCGGACGCCTGGCTCGACGAGACCCCCGAGACCGACAACGGGGACGGCACGGTGCGGCACGGTCCGTTCACCCGGGAACACCTCGAGGCGAAGAAGACCTACTTCGAGGTGGACCCGCAGCGGGACGGCTACAAGTCCCTCACGGCCGGTGACGTGACCGGCGACGGCATCGCCGACATCGCCGTGCGCGCCGGGAGCTCCGGCACGTCCGACTCGCGTGGGGTCGCCCTGCTCACCGGCGGTGCGAACGGCCTCACCCCCAAGGGCTGGCTCAGGGACGCCCAGGGCCGCAGCGTCGGCGGCGAGGAGGTCGCGATCGGCGACCTGAACAAGGACGGGTACGGCGACATCGTCGTCGGCCGCTCCGACGACCGCTACGACGGCGCCCTCGGCCTGCCCACCAAGGGCGGCGCGCTGGGTGTCGTCTACGGCGGCCCGGGCGGCGTCTCCACCACCCGCAAACCGGTGTGGATCAACCAGGACACCACGAGTGTGCCGGGCACCGGCGAACTCGGCGACGGCATGGGCTCGAGCCTGTCGATCGGCGACACCAACGGCGACGGCTACCTCGACGTGGCGACCGGCCTGCCCGGTGAGGACCTCGACGGCATCACCGACGCGGGCAGTGTCCTCGTCCTGCGCGGCGGCGCGAACGGGCTGACCGGCACCGGCGCCAAGTCCTTCAGCCAGAACACCGGCGGCGTCCCCGGAAGTGCCGAGAAGGGCGACAGGTTCGGCGCGCGGACCGCCCTCGTCGACGCCGACGCGGACAAGAAGGACGGCCTGGTCGTCGGCGACCCGGCCGAGAACGCGGACAACGGCGCAGTCTGGGTCTTCTCCGCGACGTCCACCGGCATCACCGCGACCGGTTCCCTCGCGTTCGGCTCGGCCACGATGGGCCTGCCCGCGACCGGGGCCCGGTTCGGGGCGTCGCTGGCGGACTGACGCCGGCCATGTCCACGTACGACCACGAATATGACCACGACAGGAGAAACCACCGGATGAGCAGGCACCGAGGAACGTGGCGCACCGGGCTCGCCGTCGTCATGGCGGTGACCGGGGGCGTCGTGCTCCCCGCCGCACACGCCGACGCCGACACGCGCCAGGCCACCACCGAACTCCGCGACGACTTCAACGGCGACGGCTACGCCGACCTCGCGGTGGCCGCCCCGGCCGCGACCGTCGGCGGCAAGAAGGGCGCCGGCTACGTCGCCGTGGTCTACGGCTCGCAGAACGGGCTGAACGTGACGACGAGGCAGGTCGTCACCCAGAGCACGGCCGGTGTGCCCGGCAGCCCCGAAGCGGACGACGCGTTCGGCAGCGCGCTCACCACCGCCGACCTCGACCGCGACGGATACGCGGACCTGGTCGTCGGCGTGGGCGGGGAGGACACGGCCGACGGCGGCACCGGGTCCGGGCTGGTCGAGGTCCTGTGGGGCGGTGCGAAGGGCCTGTCCGGCGGCGCCGCCCTGGCCACCGGGAAGGCCTACGACAGGCTCGGCGCCCAGGGACGCCTGACCGTCGGCGACGTGAACGGCGACGGCGCCGAGGACCTGGTGACCGTGGAGAACCAGTTCAATCTGAGGGTGCTGAACGGCCCGTTCTCCCGCGAGGGTGCCCCGGGACACGGCGAGCAGATCGTGCGGGACGAGTTCGACAGCCGCGTCCTCGACCTGGCCACCGGTGACCTCAACGGTGACGGTGTCACCGACGTCGCCGCCACCGAGAACGACGGCGACGAGTACGACGCCCGGCGGGTCGTGTACTGGCTGGGCGGCCGGCAGGGCCTGGCCCCGTACACCACCGTGCAGGACCGCGACGGCTACCGGCTCCAGGGCGGCGAGAACCTCGACATCGGGGACATCGACCAGGACGGCTTCGACGACATCGTGGTCGGCCGGGCCGTCACCGGATACGACAGCGACCTCGACACCCCCGCCGCCAAGGGCGGCCGGGTCACCTGGATACCGGGCGGCGCCGACGGAGCCGACGGCACCAGGGCAACGCACCTCAACCAGGACAGCCCCGGGGTGCCCGGTTCCGCCGAGCGGGGCGACGGCTTCGGAACGGACGTCCAGGTCGGCGACGTCAACGGCGACGGTCACCCGGACGTGGTGACCGGTCTGCCCGGCGAGGACCTGGGCGCGGTGTCCGACGCGGGCGCGGTCGTCGTGCTGCGCGGCACCAAGGCCGGGCTCACCGGCACCGGCGCCCAGGCGGTCACCCAGGACACGCCCAACGTGCCGGGTTCCGCGGAGAAGCTCGACGCGTTCGGCAAGGCCGTCCACCTCGCCGACGCGAACCGGGACGGACTGGCCGACCTGTCCGCGGGCGCGCCGGGTGAGAACGGCGACGCCGGGTCCGTCTGGTACTTCAGGTCCGGCCCGACGACCGTCGTCAGCCCCAACGGCACCACGACCTTCGGCAACACGCTCCTCGGCACGACCGCAACGGGAGCCCGCCTCGGCTCCGGCTACGCTTACTGATCATCTGTCAGACTCGCCCCGGCAAAGGCTTGTTCCAGCGCTGGCGGCGAGTCTTCTTTTGTCTGCTTAGTTGTCATGTACGTGAACCCCGGCGTTCAGCGGGCGGACCGCCCGCGAACGTGAAGCTTCCCAGAGTCCAAGTGGCCAGCGAGGTAAGGGAGTCACCCGATGACCGGAGCAGTTTCCCCCGACCGACGCCGCTTCCTGACCGCCGGCGCCGCCGTGGTCGGCGCCGCGGCCTCCGCCCAGCTGTGGCTTCCGGCCGCCGCGCGCGCGGCCGAGACGCCGCTGCCCGAGGACGTGTTCAGCCTCGGCGTCGCCTCCGGCGACCCGCTGCCGGACGGCGTCGTGCTGTGGACCCGGCTCGCCCCGGACCCGCTGAACGGCGGCGGGATGCCCGACCGGGTGGTTCCCGTGGAATGGCAGATCGCGGAGGACCACCGGTTCAGAAGGCTCGTCCGCGGCGGCACGGCCCAGGCCCGGCCCGAGTACGGGCACAGCGTTCACGTGGACGTACGCGGACTGCGTCCGGACCGCACCTACTGGTACCGCTTCCGCACCAGTGGCCAGCTCTCGCCCGTCGGCCGCACCCGCACCGCAGCTCACCCCTACAGCACCGGCGGCTCCCTGCGCATGGCCCTCGCCTCCTGCCAGAACTGGCAGCACGGCTACTTCACGCCATACGCCGACATGCTCGACCAGGACCCGGACGTCGTGGTGTTCGTCGGCGACTACATCTACGAGTCGACGCCCTCGGCGACGGCCCTGCGGCGGCACGAGGGCACCGGCGAGCCGATCAGCCTCGTGCAGTACCGCAACCGGTACGCCCAGTACCGCACCGACCCGGACCTCGCGGCGATGCACGCGCACGCGCCCTTCGTGGTGACCTTCGACGATCACGAGGTGGACAACGACTTCGCCGGCGAGATCCCGCAGGACCCGGACAAGCAGCCGCACGACGCGTTCGTGGCCCGGCTGACCGCCGCCTACCAGGCGTTCTACGAGCACATGCCGGTCCGTGCCACCGCAGTCCCGGACGGGCCGCACATCCGGATGTACCGCCGCCTGGAGTTCGGCCGCCTGGCGAGGCTCAACGTCCTGGACACCCGGCAGTACCGCAGCGACCAGGCCACCAGCCAGGCCGGGGCCCAGGACCCGTCGCTCACCATGCTGGGCGCGCAGCAGAAGCGGTGGCTGCTGAACTCGCTGCAGTACTCGCCGGCCCGCTGGAACCTGATCGCCTCCCAGATCATGATGGCCGAGACGGACCTCAAGGTCGGGGAGGGCAAGCTCTGGTTCTACGACGCCTGGGACGGCTACCAGGCCGAACGCAACCAGTTCATGGAGGAGTTCGAGCAGGTCCGCAACCCGGTCGTGCTCTCCGGCGACCGGCACCTGACGATGATCAGCGACCTCAAGGCGGACTACGCCGACCCGGACTCCGCGGTCGTCGGCGCCGAGTTCGTCGGCACCTCCATCTCCAGCAACGGCGACCAGGACCAGGAGGCCTTCCGCAGGGAGTGGGACCCGCGGCGCCCGGACAACCCGCACTGGAAGCTGCTCGACGCGCACCGCGGCTACCACCTCTTCGACGTCCGAGGGGACGGCATCGACGCACAGGTGCGCGTGGTCGACACCGTGCGGCAGCCCACGGCGACGCCGAGCACGCTGGCCAGGCTGAGGGTCGAGGCGGGCCGGCCGGGCGTCGAGGTCGTCTGACCTCTCGAGCGGCCGCCGCGAGAGCCCGGGACCCATCGGTTCCCGGGCTCTTTTCCGTTCTTCCAAGCGGTCCTGGACGCGGCGAATCGCGCCCTTACCCTTGCCGAGACCGAAAAGCTGCGGAATCGCAACGACCAATTCCGCGGCAATGAGCCGCCCGCGCGCGGTATTCGGGACTCGCCCGCGCCGACGGGGTCAGGCATATGGAGAACGCGTGCAGTCCGGCGCCCGGCGACGTGAAGATCGGCACACCGCGCCGCGCGGGCACCGCACGGAGCGCTCGCGGCTGTGGCCGGTACGGTCAAAGCGCGTACCGTGCAGCAGACATCGTCCAAGGAACTGGTGAAGGCCCTCGGTCACCGCTGCCTCAAGCGTCTCCGACGCCGCTGAGCCTCTGTGGAGTTACTCACAGCGCATTTCCCGGAGGCCCGCACAACCGTCTCACCAATCACCAGCGGTGGGAGGTGAATGACAGGTTGCGCGCACATATGCGGCAGAGGTCGCTCACCTTGCACAGCGGTATCCACAAGTGGGACCATTTCCAAGTTCCCTGTCGCCCCAAGGTAGGTCACCTGTGTCCCAGCACATAGCCAAGCCCCGTACCACCGCAGTGATCCTGGCCGGTGGCACCGGTCAGCGGGTGGGTCTGTCGATCCCCAAGCAGCTGCTGAAGATCGCCGGCAAGGCAGTCATCGAGCACACGCTGACCACCTTCGAGAACGCTGACTCGATCGACGACATCATCGTGCTGATGGCGCAGGGCTACGTGCCCGACGTCGAGAAGATCGTCGCCAAGGCCGGCTTCAAGAAGGTCTCGAAGATCATCGAGGGCGGCTCCACTCGGAACGAGACCACCGAGCGCGCCATCGCCGCGCTGGGTGAGGGCCTGGCCGAGGGCGAGGACGCCAACGTCCTCTTCCACGACGCCGTGCGCCCCCTGCTGTCGCAGCGCGTCATCGACGACTGCGTCGCCGCGCTGGACCGCTACCAGGCCGTCGACGTCGCCATCCCCTCCGCCGACACCATCATCGTCACGCGCACGCACGGCGAGGACGGCGAGTTCATCACCGAGATCCCGGACCGCTCCCGGCTGCGCCGCGGCCAGACCCCGCAGGCGTTCAAGCTGTCCACGATCAAGCGGGCCTACGAAGTCGCCGCAGGCGACCCCAACTTCCAGGCCACCGACGACTGCTCGGTCGTGCTCAAGTACCTGCCGGACGTGCCGATCCACGTCGTCGCGGGTGACGAGTACAACATGAAGGTCACCCAGCCCGTCGACGTCTTCATCGCCGACAAGCTCTTCCAGCTCGCCTCCACGGCCGCGCCCGAGCAGGTCTCCGAGGAGGCCTACCGCGAGCTGCTGACCGGCAAGACGGTGGTCGTCTTCGGCGGCTCCTACGGCATCGGCAAGGACATCGCCGAACTCGCCGAGTCCTACGGCGCCAAGGTCTACGCCCTCGGCCGCTCCACCACAGGCACCCACGTGGAGAACCCGGAGGAGGTCGACGACGCCCTGTCCAAGGCGTACGCCGAGACCGGCCGCATCGACTACGTGGTGAACACCGCGGGCGTGCTGCGCATAGGCAAGCTCGCCGAGACCGACAACGCCACCATCGAGGAGGCGCTGAAGGTCAACTACCTGGCCCCGGTGCAGATCGCCCGGTCGTCGTACAAGTACCTGTCCGAGACCAAGGGCCAGTTGCTGCTGTACACGTCCAGCAGCTACACGCGCGGTCGCGCCGAGTACAGCCTGTACTCCTCCACCAAGGCCGCCATGGTGAACCTCACCCAGGCGCTGTCCGACGAGTGGGCCGGCGACGGCGTCCGCGTCAACTGCATCAACCCCGAGCGCACCGCGACCCCCATGCGCACCAAGGCCTTCGGCCAGGAGCCGTCCGGCTCGCTGCTGTCCTCCGAGGCCGTGGCGCGCACCTCGCTCGACGTGCTGCTGTCCGAGCTGACCGGCCACGTCATCGACGTCCGCCAGCAGGACCCGACCGCCGGCGCGGCCCGTGCCTCCGGCTTCGAGCAGGCGCTGGCCTCGGTGCTGGACCGGCAGGACGGCGTGTAATAATTGGCGCCAAATAGACTTCGGTAATTCAGGCCTCTGCGCCCTCCTGTTAACGGGTTCGTCCGTCGGCGGGAGTGTTCGCAGGGGCCTGAATCCATACCACTCGCGAATATTCACAGACCAGCCGAATTTCCGAACAAGACCGGCACACCCCTCCCAAGAGCAGGTTTCTCCGTGATATCCACCGCTATTCGCGTCGCCCGGGTGGGCAGCAAGGCCGAGCTGGCCGCGGCGGTCCTCATGGTGGCGGGCTTCCCCGTCCTCATGCTGGCCGCGCTCGTCCCGAGCGTCCCCGCCTTCGCGGCAGCGGCCGCCGTGACGTACCTGGCGGACCACTATCTGCACCGCAAGGGCAGCTACCTGATCAACCGCCTCGGCAAGGTCCGGGCCGGCCTGTCGATCCGCTTCCTGATCCGGCAGCTGCTGCTCGTGCTGCTGCTGGCCCGGCTGTCCCTGGCGGACAACCTGATCTACTACGGGGCGATCGCCTGCTTCATCGCCTTCTACGGACTGCAGGCCCCGCACGGCGCGCTGGTCCAGCTGATCCGCAACCGCCGCCGCATGCCGGTCGCCACCCGCAACGTCGACCTGAAGTCCCGCATCCGCATCCCGGACGCCCCGCCGCGGAGGCTGCTGCACCGCTCCGCCGAGAAGATGCTGCACCTCGACCTCTTCGCGGTCGCCGGCGTCCTGCTCGCCGCCCAGGTCAAGTCGTCCCTCGTCGGCTTCGTCGGCATCGGCATCACGGTGCTCCTCAGCACCCTGTACGTGCTGGCGCTGGTGCCGTACGTGCGCGGCCGGAGGATCCCGCCGAACGCGGAGAGGGTCCTGGCGGCCGTCGACGACTGGCTGGGCGAGTACCAGCCGGAGACGGTGCTGTACTTCTCCGGTTCGAAGGACTCCGCGTACCAGGTCAACATGTGGCTGGACACCATGGAGAACCTGGACTCCAAGCCGCTGATCATCCTGCGTGAGCGGGCCATCCTCAACAACCTGGCGCCCACCACGGTCCCCGTCATCTGCGTGCCCGGAGGGGTGCACCTGATGAACATGGACCTGTCCACGGTGCGGGTCGCGCTCTACGCGGCGAACGTCGGCAAGAACATCCACATGCTGCGCGTGCCCACCATGAAGCACGTCTTCATCGGTCACGGCGACAGCGACAAGCTCGCCAGCGTCAACCCGTACAGCAAGGTCTACGACGAGGTGTGGACCGCCGGCCGCGCGGGCCGCGACCGGTACGCCATCGCGGACGTCGGTGTCCGTGACGAGGACATCGTCGAGGTCGGCCGCCCGCAGCTCGCCCCCATCCAGACCTGGCAGGGCGCGCCCGAGGGCCCCCGCGGCGGAGCCGCCGATGGACGCTGCCCCACGGTGCTCTACGCCCCCACCTGGGAGGGCTGGGACGGAAACCCGGGCAACACCTCGATCGTGCTGGCCGGCGAGAACATCGTGCAGAGGCTGGTCACGGCCGACCCGCCGGTCCGCGTCCTGTACAAGCCGCACCCGTTCACCGGCAACGTCAGCAAGGACGCCAAGGCCGCCCACCAGCGCATCACCGCCCTGGTCCGGAAGGCGGCCGCCGAGCGGGCCATGGACCCGCGCTTCGTCGCCGACACCGCCGCGCAGGCGGACGCCAAGGCCGAACTGGCCCGGATCGAGGCCCGGCTCGCCGAGCTGTCCGGCTCCGGCGGCGAGCGGCGTGACGAGGCCGAGGCCACCCGTGACGGACTGGTCGACGTCGCGAAGCACGAGGAGATCGCCCGGCTGCGGGCCCAGTGGAACGACGCCTACTGGCGTTCCTTCCCGTCCTGGGAGCACCGCGTCATCACCGGCGCGCAGCCGCGTCTGTACGACTGCTTCAACGTCTCCGACGCCATGGTCTCCGACATCTCCAGCGTGGTCTCGGACTTCATCGCGAGCGGCAAGCCCTACGCGGTCACCGACTCCGCAGCGGTGGGTGCCGAGGAGTTCAAGCGGAACAACACGGCGGTGCGCGCCGCGGTGATCCTGTCCAACAGCGCGGCCGAGCTGGGTGAACTGCTCGCCGCGGTGCGCGACCCGGCCGCCGATCCGCTGGCCGAGGACCGCAAGGAGCTCAAGCAGTACCTGCTGGGCCCGGACGAGCCGAGCTCCCTCACCCAGTTCAACGCCGCCGTCGCGAACCTCGCGCTCAAGGCCGAGACCCGCAACGTCGGCCAGGAGTCACGGGCCGCGGTGGCCGCTTCGGACACCGGGCTGGCGAACGCGGTGCCCGTGCAGCGGCTGTCCGCGACCGGTGACGCGGACGGTGTCGGTACGGGCTGAACCGAACCACCCCGTCGGAACTGAGGGCCCGGCCCCCGAGACACGTATGTCTCGGGGGCCGGGCCTTTTCGCGTTCCCCAATTCCTGTTGCTCGGCCATGTGATGTAACCCACTGAAACGGGTGATCGAGGCAACCGCTTGCCCGGGTCACCCGTCTTCCAGGTAGCGAATGAGGCGATACAGGGGGAATTCCCGTTGACTAGGGGGAGACGTGTCCGTGGCGCAGCCTGATGTAAGTGTGATCATCGGGGCGTACGAAGCGATGCCGTATCTGATCGAGTGCCTCTCGTCCGTGGAGGCGCAGACCATCGGTCCGGAGCGCATCGAGGTCATCGCGGTGGACGACGGATCGACGGACGGGACGGGCGAGTACCTGGAGGAGTTCGCCGAGCGCGCTCCCATGGACGTCCTGGTGATCCGGCAGGAGAACTCGGGCGGCCCGAGCGGCCCGCGCAACGTCGGCCTGGCCAAGGCCACCGGCCGTTACGTCTTCTTCCTCGACGCCGACGACCGGCTGGGCCCAGAGGCCCTGGAGCGGATGGTCGCCATGGCCGACCGCGCCGGCACGGACGTCGTCCTCGGCAAGGTCGAGGGCGTCAACCGCTCCGCGCCCAAGTCCATGTGGGGGAGGACGGTGGAGCGTACGGACGTCTTCTCCTCCAACATCAAGTTCACGCTCAGCGCGCAGAAGCTGTTCCGCCGGGAGCTCCTCGAGCGGCACGGCATGCGGTTCGACGAGTCGCTGTTCACCGGTGAGGACGCGCTGTTCACCATGGAGGCGTACCTGCGGGCGGACGGCGTCTCCGTGGTGGCCGACCACACCTGCTACTACCTGGTCGGGCGGGACGACGGCAAGCACGTGACCAAGAGCGGCAGTTACACCCTGCGCTTCGACTCGGCGCGGGCCCTGATGAACCTCATCGCCGAACTCGTCCCGGCCGGCGGGCGCCGCGACCAGCTGATGGTCCGGCCGTTCCTCGTCACGCTGCTGCCGCAGTTCGGGCCCAAGTACCTCACGGACAGCGAGGAGATACGCCGGCACAAGTTCGAACTGGCCAAGCCCCTGATGGACGCCCACTGGACGGAGGGCGTCGCCCAGCGCCTGAAGGTCCACGAGCGGTTGCGGCTGCACCTGGTGGCCGAGCAGCGTCCCGAACTCCTCCTGGAGGTCGTGAAGTTCGTCAAGGCCAAGAAGCAGGCGGCGGCCCTCCTGGAGAAGAAGGGCCGCCGTGTCTACCTGGCCTACCCGCACTTCCGCGACCGCGCCGCGGGCATTCCCGACTCGGTCTACCTCGCCGAGCCCCGCGAGGCCCGCGCCTTCCCGGGCTACCGCGAGGGCGGTGTCGACACGTTCGTCCGCCGGGCGGTGCGCAAGGCGCGGCGGGTGCTGACCTCCCGGGAGGTACGGACGGCGGCGTGAACGCCGGCGCGGGAGCCTGCTTTCGCACGCTCCCGCGCCGCTCTGCGCATCGCCGCTCAGTGCGGCGCGGTGGGCACCGCGGTCCCGGTGCGCTGGCCGGGCAGCTCCGCCGTCAGCCGCTCCGCCGTGAGCCGTTCCGCCGCCCGGGCCCTGTGCTCCCGGGCCTTCTCGCACAGGGCCCGCACGGCCTCGTTGAAGCGCTCCTGGGAGGGCGGATCGGCCGGGCCCAGCAGGCGCAGCTTCAACTCGGCGCGCACCGCTGCCAGGTCGTCCTTCTCCGGGTTCCTGACCATTTCCAGCAGGCCGGGAACCCCGGCCGCGTCCGGCGTGAGCACGGTCGCCGCCGCCACCGTCGGGAACGCCGCGCGGAAGACCTCCTCGGGCATCCCGCTGGTGTTGGCCACCGCGTACGGCTTCTCGCTCGCCAGGAAATCGCTGATCACGCTCGACACGTCGCTGATCAGCAGGTCGGCCACGTTGAAACAGGAGTACAGCGCCGGCCGGACGTCGTTGAGGACCTGGTGCTCTCCCTCCGGCAGCGAGGCCCAGTACGCCTCCTCCCAGGCGGCCGTCGCCCGCCGCACCGCCTCGGCCCGGCCCGGCTCCGGCGCCGACTGCAGCAGCATCCGCTCCACCGTGTCGGCCGCAGCCCGGAAGCCCGCCGTGGTGAGCCGGTCCAGCTCCCGCGTACACCGGGCGAGTTCCGCGCTGCCCGAGGGGCGCGCCCCCGCCCGCTCCCGGTTGGCCGCCCGGATCAGCTCCCGGATGCGCAGATCGGCCGCGCCCGCGCGCGGGTCCACCGAACCCGTCAGCGGATGCGGCTTGTACAGCAGCCGCACGCCCGGGTCCGCGAGCAGCGCCCGCACCAGGTTCTCACCGGCCGCGATCACCGACGTGTTGCCGGGGTTGCCGTCCCAGCCCTCCCAGGTCGGCGCGTACAGGACGGTCGTGTACGCCCCGGCCGGCCGGCCCCGGTAGGGCAGCACGCCGTCCAGCTGCGGGCGGCCGGTCTCCACCACGTCCTTGTCCTCGACGCCCACCTCGGCCAGGGCGTATCGCTCGCGCGCGGCGGGACCGGCCACCCACACCTCGTCGTACGCCTTCGCGTACGGATTGCACGAGGACAGCTTGTCGCTCTCGCCGTGGTTGACGAAGGTGTGCCTGATGGTGGGGATGCGCAGCACCTGGGAGGTCTTGCCGGAGTTCGACGGGTGGATGAGGACCTGGAGCGTGGAGTGCTCCAGTCGCATCAGCGTCGACACCTTCGGCAGGCACACGATCGGGATGTCCGTCGCCGCGATCTTCTGCACCATGAACCGCTCGCGCAGCACGATGACCGGCCGGCCGTCGGTCCGGGCGAGCGGCTCCAGCCACATGTTCGCCTGGTAGGCCGAGGAGACACCGCCGGAGAAGTACAGGCCGACGGTCGGCCGGTACGCGGCCAGCCACGCGTCGAACCAGTCGAGCACCTCCTGCTCGCCGGCCGGACGGCGCCCCGGCAGCAGCCGGAACAGCAGCGCGCCGAGCCCGGTCAGTGACAGGGCCAGGGAGAGCGCGATGCCGGCGGCCGCGTACACCGGCTCGTCGCCCGCCGCGGCGGCCAGCAGCCCGGCCGTCGCCGGCAGACCGAACACCAGAAGCCGATGGCCGGGGCGGCGCAGCAGCGTGGACGGGGCCGGGGAGAGCCGCAGCGCCGAGGCGTCGATGTTCCGGGTCACCACCGGCAGGGTGCGGGTACGGCGCACCAGCACGGATACCGCCTGGATCGCGCAGTGCAGCGCGTAGAACGCGAGCAGCCCGGCGAACAGCGGGGCGTACGCCGTCTCCCGGTCCTGCCCGCCGAGCCGCAGCAGCCCCACGACCAGCAGCAGGTCCCGCAGGACGTGCCGCACCGTGATGTCCGCGTGCGACTTGGCGAACAGCGCCAGCACTCCGCGCTGCCACCGGTGCAGGACACCCTCGGTGGCCAGGCAGACGGCGGTCGCGGCGAGCAGCAGCGGTACGTGGGGGAGCAGCGCCGCGACCGCCTGAGCGGCGAACGCGGCGGCGAGGACGGTGATGACCAGCCCCTTCAGCAGGGCCGGTGGGCGGGGGAGAGGTACGGGCACTGCTGTCACTCCAGGAGCGTCGGGTCGGCGCAGGTCGGCCGTCCGGGTTAACGCGCGGCGACGTCAGGACGACACGCGCGTGTCGGGGGCCCGAGCGGGCGGCTGCCGTCCCGCCGTGTCGTGGGACCGTAGCGGAATATCGCCTTCCTGTCGTGGGGTGGGACGTGACGCGGGGCGCCGCCGTCACGTGACCCCGCCCGCACCGTCCCTAGCGTGATGCCACCCGCACCGTCCGTAGCGTGGACCGGCTCCGCGCCGCACCCGCGCGTCCCGTAGATTTCCTGGTGAGGGACCGGGACGAAGTGAGGGACGGGCGGCGACGTGGCAGGGGCAAGGCAGGGCGTGGGCGAGGCCCGCAGGATCGTCGTCAAGGTCGGGTCCTCGTCGTTGACCACCGCGTCGGGCGGCCTGGACGCGGACCGCGTGGACGCGCTGGTCGACGTGCTGGCCAAGGTCCGCAGCGGGGGCGAGCGGGAGATCGTCCTGGTCTCCTCGGGCGCCATCGCCGCCGGCCTCGCCCCGCTGGGCCTGCGCCGCCGCCCCAGGGACCTGGCCCGGCAGCAGGCCGCCGCCAGCGTCGGCCAGGGCCTGCTGGTCGCCCGCTACACCGCCTCCTTCGCCCGCTACGGCGTCCGCGTCGGCCAGGTGCTGCTGACCTCCGACGACATGAGCCGTCGCGCCCACCACCGCAACGCCTCCCGCACCCTCGACAAGCTGCTCGCGATGGGCGCCTTCCCGATCGTCAACGAGAACGACACCGTCGCCACGGACGAGATCCGCTTCGGCGACAACGACCGTCTCGCCGCCCTCGTCGCCCACCTCGTCCACGCCGACCTGCTGGTCCTGCTCTCCGACGTGGACGGCGTCTACGACGGCGACCCCGGCAGGCCCGGCACCTCCCGCATCGCCGAGGTCCGGGACCCCTCCGACCTCGCGGACGTCGAGATCGGCAGCGCGGGCAGGGCCGGCGTCGGCACCGGCGGCATGGTCACCAAGGTCGAGGCGGCCCGGATCGCGGCCGCCGCCGGTGTCCCCGTCGTCCTCACCAGCGCCGTTCACGCGGCCGACGCCCTGACCGGCCAGGACACCGGCACCTACTTCCACCCCACCGGCAAGCGCTCCGCCGACCGGCTGCTGTGGCTCCAGCACGCCTCCACCCCGCAGGGCGCGCTCACCCTGGACGACGGCGCCGTGCAGGCGGTCGTGGAGCGCCGCAAGTCGCTGCTGCCGGCCGGTATCGCCGCCGTGGAGGGCGAGTTCAGCGCCGGCGACCCGGTCGAGCTGCGGGACGGCACGGGACACGCGGTGGCCCGTGGGCTCGTCAACTTCGACGCCAAGGAGATCCCCCGGCTGATCGGCCGCTCGACCCGGGAACTGGCCCGCGATCTGGGACCCGCGTACGAACGCGAGGTCGTACACAGGGACGACCTGGTGGTTCTGCACTCGTAATAGGCCGAAACATCCGCCCCCGGTGGTGGACGTTCCGCAAAACCACCACGCGATCTCCTGCGGCCTGCTCAACTTTGTCCCGGGGGCGTATCCCCCTGGGTTCCCTCGGGGACATGTCCGCAGCAGCGCCATTGTGCAAAGGAGGCCGTCGTGAGGCGAGTGCGCCAAGGGGCCGCCGCGTCCCGTGGTGGTGCCGGCTCCCGCGCGGCCGGCGAGGAGCGCGCCCTGGCGAGCGTGGCGGCCGGAGACCGGCTCCGGGGCGAGGAGCCCGCGGACACCCCACGCCTGTGGCACGTCACCCTCAGCGTGTCCGGCAAGCAGGCCCCGCTCGAGGAGGTCCGGCGCGCCCTGGAACAACTCGCCCACGACCATCCCTTCCTGCTGACCAGCCGCTACGCCGTCGACCACGCGGAGATCCGCTACTGGGAGGAGGCCCGCGACCTGCACGACGCGGCCGCCGTCGCCCTGCGCCTGTGGGGCGAGCACCGGCAGACCGCCGGGCTGCCGCCCTGGGAGATCGTCGGCCTGGAGGTCATCGACCGCGCCACCTACCACCAGCGCATCGCCGAGGGCTACGGCCCGCCGCCGGCGTCCCCGGTCGGCGTCCATCCGTTCTGACCCTGTCCAGGGCGTGTCTCGGGGTGTGGAACGAGCGATGAACGGACCCGCCGGGCGGACTACCCTTCCCTCATGACCACGCTCTCCCCGTACGACTCCATGACCCCGGTCACGCAGGCCGCCTACCGGTCCAAGGCCGCCGCCGCGAGCCTCGCGCCGCTGCCGCGGGCCGACAAGGACGACGCGCTGCTCGCCATCGCCGACGCCCTGGAGGTCCGTACGAGCGAGATCGTCGAGGCCAACGCCGAGGACGTCGCCAAGGCCCGCGAGGCCGGCATCAGCG
This sequence comes from Streptomyces djakartensis, assembly GCF_014651075.1. Lineage (GTDB taxonomy): Bacteria > Actinomycetota > Actinomycetes > Streptomycetales > Streptomycetaceae > Streptomyces > Streptomyces djakartensis. Next base: position 25,672 of record NZ_BMWE01000004.1, read on the forward strand.
AGGGCATGATCGACCGGCTCACGCTCACCCCGGAGCGGGTCCGCGCCATCGCCTCCGACGTGCGCGACGTGGCCGCCCTGCCCGACCCGGTCGGTGAGGTCGTGCGCGGCTCCACCCTGCCCAACGGCATCGACCTGCGCCAGGTCCGGGTGCCGCTCGGCGTCGTCGGGATCATCTACGAGGGCCGGCCGAACGTCACCGTCGACGCCGCCGCCCTCTGCCTGAAGTCCGGCAACGCCGTCCTCCTGCGCGGTTCCTCCTCGGCCTACCGGTCGAACACCGCCCTGGTGCGCGTCCTGCGCGACGCCGTGGGCGGGGCCGGGCTGCCGGCCGACGCCATCCAGCTCGTACCCGGTGAGAGCCGCGACAGCGTGCGCGAGCTGATGCGCGCCCGCGGTCTGGTCGACGTGCTCATCCCGCGCGGCGGCGCCTCCTTGATCAACACGGTCGTCCAGGAGTCCGTCGTCCCGGTCATCGAGACCGGCACCGGCAACTGCCACGTCTACGTCGACGCCCAGGCCGACCTCGACATGGCCGTCGAGATCCTGATCAACTCCAAGGCCCAGCGGGTCGGCGTCTGCAACGCCGCCGAGACCCTCCTGGTCCACCAGGACATCGCCGCCGAGTTCCTGCCGCGCGCCCTGGACGCCCTCGCCGAGGCCGGGGTCACCGTGCACGCCGACGAGCGGGTGCAGGCCTTCGCCAAGGACTCCAAGGCCACCGTCGTCGAGGCGACGGCCGAGGACTGGGAGACCGAGTACCTGTCGTACGACATCGCCGCGGCCGTGGTGGACTCGCTGGACAAGGCCGTCGAGCACATCCGGCTGTGGACCTCCGGCCACACCGAGGCCATCGTCACGACCTCCCAGCAGGCCGCCCGCCGCTTCACCCAGCTGGTCGACTCGACCACGGTCGCGGTCAACGCCTCCACCCGCTTCACCGACGGCGGCCAGTTCGGCTTCGGCGCCGAGATCGGCATCTCCACGCAGAAGCTGCACGCCCGCGGCCCGATGGGCCTTCCGGAGCTGACCAGCACGAAGTACATCGTGACCGGGGACGGGCACGTGCGGCGCTGAGCCACGTATGGCCTAAGGGGCCATGCGGGACGGCGCATAACCCTGCGGGCGCGGGTGCGGGCGACACGGCGTGCGCCCGCCGGGCGCGCGCCGTGGAAGTGCCCGTGAACCCCGTCTCAGCCGGCGGATGAATTTCCATACCGTCTGCCCAAAGAGACCCCCCAGGTCTACTCTGGAACCGTGCCGGAGGACGTGGGGGGCACGCCGTTTCCGGACGGCCGGGAGCCCGACGACGACCACGACCGCGGGGTGTCGGACGAAGAGTTCGCCTCCGTGGTCTTCGACGAGGCCTTCGTACGCGCGGCCGTGGTGCACGAGCCGACCGCGGTGGAGCGCCTCCTGGCCGCGGCGCAGGCCAGAGCCGAGGCCTCCGAGGCGGAGGCGCGCCGCACCCACCCCTCGGGTGAGCGTTACGACGACGGGTGGGGCCCCGACCGGCACCACGATCCAGGCCGTGATCCCGGCCTTGACGAGCTGGACGACCTCGACGTCCTCGAGGATCACTACGGCACGGGCCCGTACGCCAAACAGGTCCGCTGGCACCGCCCCGTCGCCTGGGTGCTCGCCGTCGTGATGGGCGTCGGCATGGTCGCGCTGGCCTTCACGGCGGTCTACCGGGGGGCGAACTCCAGCCGGGAGGAACCCGCTCCGCCACCCGCCTCGACCGGTCTGGACCAGGGCAGCGCGGTGACACCCTCCGCTTCCGCCGACCACTCCCAGCCTGCCATCTCGGTGATCCCGCGCAACCCCTGACCGGAACCCGCCCATGGTGGTGAGAACCTGTCAGAACTTGTGGCGGAACAGGGCGTTTACCCGAGCTTCCGGCGACCTACCCTGAAGATATGGGCGGGCCTGCAGACCCACCTGAGGGGCCCGAGGGCGCTCCCGGAGGTGGAGAGGACGAGTACCGATCCGTCGTCTTCGACGAGTCGTTCGTCCGTGCTGCCCGCCTCCAGGAGTTCTCCGCCCAGGAGCGCATCTCCGACCACGCGCCCGCCGTGCGCCGCCGCCCGCCCGTGCGCCGCGGCCTGTCCCGGCAGGCGCTGGTCCTGGTCCTGCTGATCGCCGTCGCCTTCGGCACCGCGATCTACATGGGTGTCCGGCACCCCTACCAGGCCCCCGCCGCCAAGGAGACCGCCGAGCCCCTGCGGATGACGGTCATCCCGCTCGTCCCCGAGGGCAAGGTGCCCGGCACGGCCGACACGGCCTATCTGTACGAGCACAGCCCCGCCGCGCAGTTCAAGTCGGGCGCGGAGGGCGTACCACTGCCCGCCTCACGGCGCACCGAGCACTTCTCGGACAGCCAGGTGGTGACCGCCCTCAGCACCGCCAAGGACTACATCGTCCGGTCCGCCCTCGACCCGGAGGTGCTCACCGGCGGTGAGGTGCGTGCCGTCCGGGTCCTGCTCGACTCCGACCAACTGGACCAGTTCGACCAGAGCTTCGCCCGCCCCACGGCGGACGGACGCCACGCGCCCACCGGCTGGCTCGTCCGCTTCGATCCCTCCCGCGCCGAGCTCGCGGACCGTCATGTGCGGGTCCAGGGAACGCTGCAGGCCGCCGAGGCCGACGCGTCCACGCTCGAAGTCACCGCGGACCACACGTTCGTGTACGCGCTGCGGCCGGCCGGGGCCGGTGACGAGGCCGAGGTGTCCCTGTTCACCGTTCGGCGCGAACTGCACTTCCGCTTCGACCGCGAGAACCTGCGCCTGCATCAGGCCCAGCTCGTCGTCTCCTACCTTCAGGCCGGCCCGCTCTCCTGCGCCGAGGACTCCACACACCACCTGCGCCCCCTGCTCGCCGGCCAGACGGCCAAGGAAGGCGGCCCCGCCGGCACGGACCCCTACGCCACCGGCAGCGCCACGGCCCTGTGTGGCTCGCTGGCGACCAGCGCGCAGCCGAAGGTGTGAGGCGGGCGGGCCCTCACGGGCGGGTGCGGGCCCGGATCAGCTGTCGTCGCGCGGCGGCCGGTCGTCCCCCGACGGGTCCGGTGCGTCCGGGCCCTGAGTGCCCCCCGGCGGCTTCGGGGACGGGTTGGTGAAGCCGCCGAAGCCGCGGCGGACCCGGTCGCCCAGGTCGCCGGCGCCGCCCGCGAGGTCGGTGACCAGCTTCATCAGCGGGTCCTTGGAGCTCTTCACATGGGTGCTGTAGTGGTTCGCCGACTCCCGCCAGGAATCGCGGACCGAGGTGTCCTTGTCCTCGTCGCGCCGCGGGTAGTGGCCGTCCATGATCCGCTGGTGGTCCCGGGACTCGGCCCACTTCTTCAGCTCGGCCGCCCGCACCGTGGTGAACGGGTGGGAGCGGGGCAGCACGTTCAGGATCTTCAGCACGGAGTCCCGCAGGTCGCCCCCGGCCTCGTACTCCTCGGCCTGCTCGAGGAACGCGTCCACGTTCATCTCGTGCAGGTGGTTGCCGCCCGCGATCTTCATCAGGCCCCGCATCGACGCCTGGAGGTCCTGCCCGACCAGCAGGCCCGCCCGGTCCGCGGACAGCTCCGACTTGCGGAACCACTCCCGCAGCCCGGTCACGATCGCCATGATCGCGAGATTGCCCAGCGGGATCCAGGCGACCCGGACGGCCAGGCTGGTCAGGAACAGCAGGATGGTCCGGTAGACCGAGTGCCCGGACAGCGCGTGCCCGACCTCGTGGCCGACGACCGCCCGCATCTCCTCCTCGTCGAGCAGCTCGACGAGGCCGGTGGTGACGACGATGACCGGCTCGTCCAGGCCGATGCACATCGCGTTCGGCTGCGGGTCCTGGCTCACGTACATCGGCGGGACCTTCTCCAGGTCCAGGATGTAGCAGGCGTCCCGCAGCATCACGTTCAAATGGGCGAACTGCCGGTCCGAGACCCGCACCGAGTCGGACAGGAACAGCAGCCTCAGACTGCGCTCGGGCAGCAGGCCGCTGAGCGCCTTGAACACCGTGTCGAACCCGCTCAGCTTGCGCAGCGCCACCAGGGCGGAACGGTCGGCCGGGTGCTCGTACGTGCGCGAGGAGATTCCGGGGAAGCGCCTGCGCTGCCTGCTGGGCACGCGCTCGTACCCGCTGTGCTCGTGGCCGTCGGACATGTCTTCCCCCATGCTCTGTATGGCCTTTGCGGCCCCTTGTGCGGCCTTTTGCTTCCCCGAGGCGGAGACCAGCCTAGGCGGAGTTACGGTGGTCGGGCAGTACAGGAAGGGGACCGCCGTCATGGAGCACCACTGGGCAGCCGCCCGGCTCGCCGAGGCCGCGACCGCCGCCGACCGTCAAGGGGGGCCGGGGATGCTCCGGATCGTTCTCGTCGTGATGATCGTGGGCTGTGTGCTGACCGGGTGGTTCCTGCTGCGTGGCTACAGACGGAAGGACGACTGAGGCGCCGGGGAGGTTCCCCGCCGGCCCCCGGGCCGGGGCCCGGCGGCGGTACGGGCCATCGCCCGCGGGACGAACAGGCGGAGTCGGCGTGATCGCGCCGAAGGTGCCCGCTTACGATGAGCCGACGTCTTTATCCCGCCCACACGCGATAGGTCCTGCCGAAGATGAGCTTCCACAGCACCGCTGCCCAGTTGGTCACCCTCGCCGCCGAGGGCGAGGAGCACGGCGGAAACCACGAGAGCCTCAGCCCCTACCTCACCGGCGGCGGCGCCCTCTTCGTCCTGCTGCTCATGCTGTGGATCACCACCCGCTTCAACCGCGACCGCTGAACCCGGCGGGGCGCCCCGCGCGGGGGCGCCCGGGGATCACGGGGACGGCCGGAGCCCTCAGGGATCCTTTCACCATGCCCGTCCGGGTCGCGCCGCCCGGCACCGCACCTCACCGCGTCGCCCGGCCTGATCGGACGCTCATGGTGGAAGGACCCCTCAGGCAGGGCCGGTAGGGTCTGCACGCATGGGAGAGCAGGACATGCCTACCGGTCCGGCGCACGAGACGCCGCACGACCCGGCAGCGGACACGGCGAGCGGCACCGAGCGACACTCGGAGCCCCGCCGTGCCGCCATGGTGGCCCGCCAGATCGACGGCCCCGGCAAGAGCCCGTCGCAGCCGGGCAGGCGCCGCCTCGGCGTCATGGGCGGCACCTTCGACCCGATCCACCACGGGCACCTGGTGGCGGCCAGCGAGGTCGCCGCGGCGTTCCACCTGGACGAGGTGGTCTTCGTCCCCACCGGCCAGCCCTGGCAGAAGAGCCACCGCAGCGTCTCCCCGGCCGAGGACCGCTACCTGATGACGGTCATCGCGACGGCCGAGAACCCGCAGTTCTCCGTGAGCCGCATCGACATCGACCGCGGCGGCCCGACCTACACCGTGGACACCCTGCGCGACCTGCGCGCACTCAACCCGGACACGGACCTCTTCTTCATCACGGGCGCCGACGCGCTCGCCCAGATCCTCACCTGGCGGGACAGCGAGGAGCTGTTCTCCCTCGCGCACTTCATCGGGGCCACCCGACCGGGCCACCACCTGGACGACTCCGGGCTCCCGGAGGGCGGCGTCTCGCTGGTGGAGGTTCCCGCCCTGGCCATCTCCTCCACGGACTGCCGTGCGAGAGTCGCCAAGGGCGACCCCATCTGGTATCTGGTGCCGGACGGAGTCGTGCGCTACATCGACAAGCGCGAGCTGTACCGCGGCGTCTGAGCCGAGAGGAGCACCGGTGAACGACCGATACGACGCGGGGGCCGCGGACCACGGCGCCGACGAGTACCAGCTCGTCGGCTACGACGAGTACGGCCGGCCTGTCTACCAGCAGGCCCAGGGGCTGCAGGCGCAGCAGCAGACGTACGACCCGTACGCCCAGCAGCACCAGCAGCACCAGCAGCACCAGCAGGGCTACGGCTACGACCCGTACGCCCAGGGCGGGCAGCAGCCCCCGTCGGCGTACGGCTACGGCAGCGGCCAGCAGCAGTCCGCGCACTCCTACGGCTCCTACGACCCCTACGCCACCGGCCCGCACCAGGGCGGCGCCCCGGCCCACGACCCCTACGGGCAGACGGGGCAGAGCGCGGCCGGCACGGCCCGGCAGCCCCGCGTCGCCGAACAGACCGCGCACATCCCGCAGCAGGCGGGACCGGCCGACGAGGAGGTCCGGGACCGGCCCGAGCCGGAGTACCGCACCGAGCAGTTCGCCTTCGTGGAGGAGCCCGACGGCAACTCCGAGGACGTCATCGACTGGCTGAAGTTCACCGAGAACCGCACCGAGCGCCGCGAGGAAGCCCGGCGCCGGGCCCGCAGCCGGATCGTCGCCCTGGTCGTCGTCCTCGCGCTCACCGCGGTCGGCGGCGTGGGCTACCTCTGGTACGCGGGGAAGCTGCCCGGCCTGTCCTCCGAGGGCACCGAGGCCGGCACCACCACCGCCACGGGCGCCCAGAAGCGCGATGTGATCGTCGTCCACCTGCACGACACCAAGGGCGATGAGACCGCCACGGCCCTCCTCGTCGACAACACCACCACCAAGCGGGGCACCACCGTCCTGGTGCCGAACTCCCTCGCCCTGACCAGCGACGACGGCACCACCACGACGCTCGCCGAGTCGGTCGACGACGACGGCTCCGACGGCACCCGCGACGCGCTCGACTCGGTCCTCGGCACCGACATCCAGGGCACCTGGCGGCTGGACACCCCCTACCTGCAGAACCTCGTCGACCTCGTCGGCAACATCGAGGTCGACACCGACACCGACGTCCCCGACCCCGCGGCCAAGAAGAAGGGCACGGCCCCGCTGGTCAACAAGGGCCAGGACCAGACCCTCAGCGGCAAGACGGCCGTCGCCTACGCCACCTACCGGGCGCCAGGGGAGGCCCAGAACGCCCAGCTGGAGCGCTTCGGGCAGGTCATGCAGGGCGTTCTGCGCAAGCTGTCGTCCGACCCGCAGGCCGCGACGACCACGATCCAGACACTGAACCAGATCCTCGACCCGTCCCTGACCGACAAGGACCTCGGCAGTTTCCTCGCCGGGCTCTCCGACCTCGCCAAGGGCGGCGACTACAAGACGGACCTGCTGCCCGTCCAGAGCGACGGCACCCTCAGCGCCCAGGCCGGCGCGAGGGTCGTCAAGAACGTCCTCGGCGGCACCGCCAAGAGCCCCGACAAGGACGCCGCCGTCAGCGTCTCCGTCCAGAACGCCAGTGGCTCCGAGGACAACGCCGAGAAGGCCCGCGTCGTGCTCCTCAACGGCGGCTTCACCTTCCTGAAGGGCGGAACGGCAGGCGCCCGGGCCACCTCGGAGGTCGTCTACGCCGACGCCGCCGGCAAGGCGAACGCCACCGAGGTCGCCAAGACCCTCGGCCTGCCCCCGGGTTCCGTCACGAAGGGCAGGATCTCGGCGAACGCCGACGTCTTGGTGGTTCTCGGCCAGGACTACAAGCCGTCGTCCGACTAGGCGGCAGGTGGAGCCCCCACACGATCCCCGTAATCGCGTGGGGGGCTCCAGGCGGTCCGTGAGACCCTTGGTGGCAAGTGACCGCCGACGGAAAGCCTTGTAGTGACCGTGACCGACCGCTCCCAGGAGCTGATCAACACCGCCGCCCAGGCGGCCGCCGACAAGCTGGCGCACGACATCGTCGCCTACGACGTCAGCGACGTGCTGTCCATCACCGACGCCTTCCTGCTGGCCTCCGCCCCCAATGACCGTCAGGTCAAGGCGATCGTCGACGAGATCGAGGAGCGCCTCCAGAAGGAACTCGGCGCCAAGCCGGTGCGCCGCGAGGGCGACCGCGAGGCCCGCTGGGTACTGCTCGACTACGTCGACATCGTCGTCCACGTCCAGCACAGCGAGGAGCGCGTCTTCTACGCCCTGGAGCGGCTGTGGAAGGACTGCCCGGAGCTCGAGCTGCCCGAGGACGCCAGGGCCACCCGGGGCAAGGCCGAGGAGCACGCCAAGCTGCAGGCCGCCGAGGAGGCGGCGGAGCTGGACGGAGACTGGCGGTGAGCGCCGTCAGTGAGGCGGGCCGGCCCGGCCGGGGCCGCCGCGTCATCCTGTGGCGGCACGGTCAGACCTCGTGGAACGTGGAGCGCCGCTTCCAGGGCACCACGGACGTCGCGCTCACCGAGACCGGCGTCGCCCAGGCCCGCCGCGCCGCCCGGCTGCTGGTGGCCCTGAAGCCGCACGCCATCGTCGCCTCCGACCTGCGGCGGGCCGCGAACACGGCCGCCGAGCTCGCCGCGCTCACCGGCCTCGACGTGGCCCACGACGAAGGGCTGCGCGAGACGTACGCGGGCGTCTGGCAGGGGCTGACGCACGACGAGATCATCGCCCGGCACGGTGAGGAGTACGCCGCGTGGAAGCGCGGCGAGCCGGTGCGCCGCGGTGGTGGCGAACTGGAGACGGAGGTCGCCGACCGCGCCGCCCCCGTGGTGCTGCGGCACGCCGAGAAGCTCCCCGAGGACGGCACGCTCGTCGTGGTCAGCCACGGCGGCACCATCCGCACCACCATCGGCCGTCTCCTCGGCCTGGATCCTTCCCACTGGGAGAGCCTCGGCGGTCTCTCCAACTGCTGCTGGTCCGTCCTCGGTGAGGGCGCCCGCGGCTGGCGGCTGCTGGAGCACAACGCCGGCACCCTGCCGGAACCGGTGCTCGGCGACGACGACTGACCCCGGATTTCACTTTCTGGCAGGTCGCAGGCTAAAGTTCTTCTTGTTCGCCCCGCCCGACGGGACAGAACAGAGGGGCTATAGCTCAGTTGGTAGAGCGCCTGCATGGCATGCAGGAGGTCAGGAGTTCAATTCTCCTTAGCTCCACGTCAAGATCCCGTTCCCTTCCAGGGGGCGGGATTTTTCGTGCCCCGGGTTTGAGTCGGTCACGCCTGCTCAGGCGTATACCTCTACGTCGCGACGCCTGCCGTGTCCGGACTGGTGCTGAGGCGTCGCTGACCGTATTGGTCCGGCCGTGGCAGAATCAAACGGCCGGAAGGGGGCGCGGCCCGACGGGAGGAGTAGCGATGCCTGCGAGCATCCTCGAGGAGGTCGACCACCTCCTCGGAGCAGCGTTGACCGGGGACATGTCCACCCGCCTCAGCTGCCCTTCCTGCGGTTCCGGGCATGTTGCCCAGATGCTCGGGGACAACGGCGGGATTTCCTACGTGTGCACGGCCTGCGGCCACAGCTGGAGCTGATCGATGGGTGCACACAGGCGGAAGTGCGACTGGTGCGGCAGCGGGACTCCGATCGTCCGCGACATGGAACCGCTCAATCCCGACTACCAGTACTGGTGCGAGGAGTGCGCACGGGCGCTGATCATAAAAGGCGACCCGATCGAGACGTACCGCGAGCTGGAGGGCGAGCCGATCTACGGCCGGCTTCTGGAGGAGCACTGCACGCTCAAGCGGTTCTACTCGTTCGTCACGGCCTGATGCCCGTCATAACGGGCATTTCAGGCAAGGCGAAACCGATTTGGTGTTGGGCCCGATGGACCAGTAATGTTGGCGTCGCCGCCAGGGAAACCGGGCGGACACCAAGGGGACATGCGGCTCCGCCGCGTGGCTCGGCTTGGTTCGAGGGGCTATAGCTCAGTTGGTAGAGCGCCTGCATGGCATGCAGGAGGTCAGGAGTTCAATTCTCCTTAGCTCCACAGAAGATGAGAAGGCGGGCCATCCGATCGGATGGCCCGCCTTCTTGTCGCGTGTACGCGTACGGCGGGCTCCCCGGAAGGGGAGCCCGCCGTACGTATGCTCAGCGGCCGAGAGCGCGGCGGCCGCGGCCCTGGGACAGGACCGGGAGGTTGCGCGAGGAGGCGCCCTGGGAGCGTGTGTCCTCCTCGATGCGCAGCGCCAGCGCCGGGCAACGGCGCACCGCGCGTAGAGCCTTGTCCTCGGCGTGCCGCGGCACCTTCGCCTGCGCCACGGTCGGGAAGCCGTCCGCGCCGAGCTGGAACACCTCGGGCAGCAGGTCCGCGCACAGGCCGTGGCCCCGGCACAGCGTCCAGTCGACGAAGATCTTCTGACGGCTGGGGCCGTTCTCCTCGGCCTCGCCGCCGCCCGGGATGCCCGTAGGGGCCCTGCCGCCCTCGAAGAGCGGCAGAACGCCCTCCACGCGCCGTCCGCAGCCGTTGCCGAGGACGTGGGCGGCCAGGTCGTCCGTGAACGCCTTGATGGTGGACTCCAGGAACATCGCGGAGCCGTCCGGGTGCGAGCACGCGCCGCGCCGCTTCACGTTCTTGGCGACCTGCTTGAGCGCCTCGAGGGCGGCCGGCCCGCCGCCGTTGAGGATGTCCTCCATGCCGCGCGCGGCGGCCGGCAGGCCGAGGTAGCAGGGGCCGCACTGGCCGGCGCTCTCCTCGGCCAGCCACTGGGCGACCCGCAGCGACTCGCCCAGCGGACAGGTGTCCTGACTGATCGGCAGGATCGCGCCGGCGCCCAGCGCGCCGCCCACCGCGTCCAGGGAGTTGCGGGAGACGATCGCCTCGTTGACCGTCGCCGCGTCGATCCACTTGCCGTGGTAACCGCCGGTGAGCACACCCTGCGGCACCGGCGGCGCACCGGCGAGCTGCAGGACGTAGCGCAGCGGCACGCCCGTCGGGACCTCGACGACCATGGGGCGGGCGACCGCCCCGGAGACCGTCAGCATGACGGTGCCCGGCTCGTCGTACAGGCCGGTGTTGCCGTAGCGCTCCGGGCCGATGCGGGCGGCGATGGCCAGCTGGGCGAAGGTCTCGGCGTTGGACAGCAGTGTGGGCGCGCCGCCCACGCCGTTCTGCGAGGCGCTGACCTTGCGGCCCGGCGGGACGGCCGGGCCGCCGTCGATCGAGCGGATCAGCGACGCCGCGGCACCGGTGACCATCCGGATCGGATTGCGCTGCACGCGCGCCCGCAGTGCCGACCGGCGGCCGTTGCTGAGGCCGCGTTCGGCGAGCGCGGCCTCCATGGAGCGCTGTGTGGACTCCCGGGTGACCCCCACCACGAGCGTGCGGGCACCCAGCGCCTCGGCGCACAGCAGCGCGCCGTCCAGGATCAGATGCGGGGCACGGTTGATCAGCACCGTGTCCTTGCGGCAGGCCGGCTCGTCCTCGCTTCCGTTGACGACGACGACCGGCCGGACGCCGCGCTTGATCGCCGCCTCGGCGACCGAGCGCAGCTTCTTGTGGAAGGGGAAGCCCGCGCCGCCGCGGCCCTTGAGGTTGATGCGTTCGGCGAGCTGCGCGAGCTGCTCGCCGCCCATCGGCTCGAGCGGCCCGTGCACCTTCAGGTGCATGGGCAGATCGAGCCGATCGACAAGGTCGAAGCCGGACGTGAGCTGAGGAAGGCCGACGACTCGGACTTCGGGTACGTCAGGCAAAGCCTCGTTCACTTAAAGCCTCCGGAAGGCGTGTTCCAAGGTTCGCCCGATCCCGGAGCGTCGAAGTCATAGGACGCACCGGGCGTTGTTTCAGTGGCGGGACCGCTGTTGTACGTGTCGTTCGGGTAGTACGTGTCGTAGACGGCGTTCGTCTCACTCGTGTCGTACACGTCACTCGATCCATAGCCGGAAGCGCCTGGAGTGCCATAGCCCGGGATGCTTTGTCCGGTGTCCTGCAGGGGGTTGTAGGGCGGGATGTTGAAGCCCGTGTCCTGCAGCGGGTCGTAGGCCGACGGCGGCGCCTCGCCGACCGGAGGCGGGGACGGGATCGGCCAGTTGCCCGAGGTGCTGGAGGGGCCGTCCACGGTCGGGATGGTCTGGGTCGGCTGCATGTCCAGCGGCAGCTCCGTGCGGGTGGTCGGCCCCGGTGCGAAGGCCTGGTCCTGGGACGGGCCCGACACGGCCCGGTAGGCGGCCGCGAAGCCGTTCGCGGGCTCCTTGGCCGTGGCGCGTTCCGCCTTCTCGAACAGCGGGCCCCTCGGGGAAGCGGTGGCGCCCGCGGCGGCTCCCCGGCTCTCGTATCCGGGCAGGGCCGAGCCGGCGGCCGCCCGGGAGCGGCTCTCCTCCAGGTCCCTGATGGCCTGGCTCTCCCCGGCGCCGATGAGCCCGGTCAGCTTGTCGGTGACCTTGCGCTTGACCTGGCGGGGAGCGGCGCGCAGGGCGAGGGCTCCGGCCACTCCGGCCACGGACAGGCCGTACAGGATGACGAAGATCGGCTTGGCCGCGCGACCCGCGTAGAGTCCGTGGATCAGGGCGGCGCACCAGGCCGGATAGGCCAGCATGTGCATGGCCCGCCAGCGGGCCGCGACGGGCGCGGGGGACGCGAAGCGGTTGCGCAGCACGCCCGTGACGCCCACGAAGATCATGAGCATGCTGGCGACGGTGCCGAGGCCGATCAGGAACGACCGGCCCGTGACCATCTCGTCGTCGGTGAGGGCCAGCCCGAAGGGGACGATGGCGGCCACCCAGGTGGTGTGTTCCAGGGCCAGCTTCACGCCGATGTGCACCAGCAGGAAGACGATCGAGGCGACCGCCGTGGTCCGGTGCACGGCCTGCGCCAGGATGCGCCTGCGGGTGTCGAGCAGGACCCGGTCCTGGGCGACCAGCCCCCAGATCACCGAGCAGGAGAGGCATACGAGGGCCAGCACGCCGGCGCCGAAGTTGAGGAACTCGGCGAACGAGTCGTCCGCGGTGGAGTCGTTTGGGTTCACGACCGGCCTCCCCACATCCCGGCGACCGGATGTAGCGAGCTGTTACTGCGATGAGGGTTCATGGGGGCAACTCCGAGCGGTTCGGGAAAGCGGTCCCGCTGCCGCACTCTAAACGGAGCCATACCGATGGGTACGAGGTTTGAGTTATTGCGTTGTTATCAAGAGACAATGTGCTTGTTGTGATGTCCCTTAGTGACTATTACGCGAAGTAACCTTTGACCATGGTTCAGCTTTTCGGGTACCGGGTGGCCCTCGCGGAGCGCCTCGCGGCGCGCTGAGGGCCTGCGGTACCCTATCGCCATGCGTGCCGTACGCCTTCTGCTTAGCGGGCCGCGCTGATCAGTCCCGGCCACCGGGCGAGCCGAGTGGCCGGAGTCAGCGCGGCGTCCCCTCCTGTGCGAGGGGATTTTTCGTTTCACGAACCCCACAGCCGCAGGCAGAGACGATCGATGGAGCTTTGAGGATCATGAGCGAGACGAACCCCGCTGCCGCTTCCGAGGTGGCAGCGCCGCACCGCTACACGGCCGCCATGGCAGCCGAGATCGAGGCACGCTGGCAGGACTTCTGGGACGCCGACGGCACCTACGCCGCGCCCAACCCGAAGGGTGACCTGGCGGGCGACCCGGGGATCGCCGCGCGGCCCAAGAAGTTCATCATGGACATGTTCCCGTACCCCTCCGGCGCGGGCCTGCACGTCGGTCACCCCCTGGGCTACATCGCCACCGACGTCTTCGCCCGCTTCCAGCGGATGACCGGGCACAACGTCCTGCACACCCTCGGCTTCGACGCCTTCGGCCTGCCCGCGGAGCAGTACGCGGTGCAGACCGGCACGCACCCGCGTGTGTCCACCGAGGCCAACATGGAGAACATGAAGTCCCAGCTGCGCCGGCTGGGACTGGGCCACGACAAGCGCCGGTCGTTCGCCACGATCGACCCGGACTACTACAAGTGGACCCAGTGGATCTTCCTGCAGATCTTCAACTCCTGGTACGACCACGAGGCGAAAAAGGCCCGTCCGATCTCCGAACTGGTCGCCCGGTTCGAGTCCGGTGAGCGGCCCGTACCGGGCCACACGCGGGCGTGGAGCGAGCTGACCGAGGCCGAGAAGGCCGACGTCCTGGGCGAGTTCCGGCTGGCCTACGCCTCCGACGCGCCGGTCAACTGGTGCCCCGGGCTGGGCACCGTGCTGGCCAACGAGGAGGTCACCGCCGAGGGCCGCTCCGAGCGCGGCAACTTCCCGGTCTTCAAGGCCAAGCTGCGCCAGTGGAACATGCGCATCACCGCCTACGCCGACCGGCTGCTGGAGGACCTGGACGCGCTGGACTGGCCCGAGGCCATCAAGCTGCAGCAGCGCAACTGGATCGGCCGCTCCGAGGGCGCCCGGGTCGACTTCCCCATCGACGGCGAGCGCATCACCGTCTTCACCACCCGCCCCGACACCCTGTTCGGCGCCACCTACATGGTGCTGGCGCCCGAGCACCCGCTGGTGGAGAAGTTCACACCGGACGCCTGGCCCGAGGGCACCCACGACGTCTGGACCGGCGGTCACGCGACCCCGGCCGAGGCCGTCGCCGCCTACCGCGCCCAGGCCGCCTCCAAGTCCGACGTCGAGCGCCAGGCCGAGGCCAAGGACAAGACCGGCGTCTTCATCGGCTCGTACGCGACCAACCCGGTCAACGGCGAGCAGATCCCGGTCTTCATCGCCGACTACGTGCTGATGGGCTACGGCACCGGCGCGATCATGGCCGTCCCGGCCGGTGACCAGCGGGACTTCGAGTTCGCGCGCGCCTTCGAGCTGCCGGTCCACTGCATCGTCGAGCCGACCGACGGCCGCGGCACGGACACCGCCACCTGGGAGAGCGCCTTCGCGTCGCACGACGCGAGGATCATCAACTCGTCGAACGACGAGGTCAGCCTGGACGGCCTGGGCGTCGCCGAGGCCAAGGCGCGCATCACCGAATGGCTGGAGAACAAGGGCATCGGCGAAGGCACCGTCAACTTCCGTCTGCGTGACTGGCTGTTCAGCCGCCAGCGCTACTGGGGCGAGCCCTTCCCGATCGTCTACGACGAGGACGGCATCGCCCACGCGCTGCCCGAGTCGATGCTGCCGCTGGAACTGCCCGAGGTCGAGGACTACTCGCCGCGCACCTTCGACCCGGACGACGCCGACACCCAGCCCGAGACGCCGCTGTCGCGCAACGAGGACTGGGTCAACGTGACGCTGGACCTGGGCGACGGGCCGAAGAAGTACCGCCGCGAGACCAACACCATGCCCAACTGGGCCGGTTCCTGCTGGTACGAGCTGCGCTACCTGGACCCGCACAACAGCGAGAAGCTGGTCGACCCGGAGATCGAGCAGTACTGGATGGGCCCGCGCGAGGGTATGCCACACGGCGGCGTCGACCTGTACGTCGGCGGGGCCGAGCACGCCGTGCTGCACCTGCTGTACGCGCGCTTCTGGTCCAAGGTGCTGTTCGACCTGGGACACGTCTCCTCGGCCGAGCCGTTCCACAAGCTGTTCAACCAGGGCATGATCCAGGCCTACGTGTACCGCGACAGCCGTGGCATCGCGGTGCCGGCCGCCGAGGTGGAGGAGCGCGACGGCGCCTACTACTACCAGGGCGAGAAGGTCTCCCGGCTGCTGGGCAAGATGGGCAAGTCGCTGAAGAACGCCGTCACCCCGGACGAGATCTGCGAGGAGTACGGCGCCGACACGCTGCGCCTGTACGAGATGGCGATGGGCCCGCTGGACGTCTCCCGGCCCTGGGACACGCGCGCGGTGGTCGGCCAGTTCCGGCTGCTGCAGCGGCTGTGGCGCAACATCGTCGACGAGGCCACCGGCGAGGTGACCGTCGTCGACGTCGAGGAGGCCGACATCGACGGGGAGACGCTGCGCGCCCTGCACAAGGCCATCGACGGGGTGCGCGGCGACCTGGAGGGCATGCGGTTCAACACCGCCATCGCCAAGGTCACCGAGCTGAACAACCACCTGACCAAGGCCGGCGGGGCCGTGCCGCGCTCCGTGGCCGAGCCGCTGGTGCTGATGGTCGCGCCGCTGGCCCCGCACATCGCCGAGGAGCTGTGGCGCAGGCTGGGTCACGAGGACTCGGTGGTGCACCAGGCCTTCCCGGTGGCCGACCCGGCGTACGTGGTCGACGAGACCGTGACATGTGTGGTGCAGGTCAAGGGCAAGGTGAAGGCGCGCCTGGAGGTCTCGCCGTCCGTCTCCGACGAGGAGCTGGAGAAGGTCGCGCTGGCCGACGAGAAGGTCGTCGCCGCGCTGGGCGGGGCCGGGATCCGGAAGGTGATCGTGCGGGCCCCCAAGCTGGTGAACATCGTCCCCGCGTGACCGCGAGGGGTTCGGGCCGCCATCAGGGTGACCCCCGAGTGATCCCCTAGTGGTCCTCTACGGGCAGGTTCGGGGTTTTTCTGGAACTCCGGGCCTGCCTGTTGCGTTTACCGTGGAGAGTGACGTGAGGTGGGCCGGGACGCCCTGAGGAGGAGCCCGTGGAAGCAGTGATCGCAGTGTTCGCCCTGCTCGTCGTCCTCTTCGTGGTGCTCGGCGCCTACGCCACGGTGAAGGTCGTCGGTGCCGCGAAGCGCAGCGCCGACCGCCACATCACGCAGGCGCGCCGCACGGTCGAGGACCACACCCTGAGGGCCAAGGCCTTCGCCCAGCCCGGCGCCGCGGGCGAACTCGCCCAGCTCCGGCTGAAACTGCGCACCTCCATGCGTGCCACCCAGGACGCGCTGCACGCGGCCGTCGCCGAGGACGAGTCCCTGAGGGAGTCCGTCGGCCTCTTCGAACGGCTCAGCGTGCGCGGACACGAGCTGGACGACGAGCTGAAGCGCCTGGAGTCCGAGCCGAACCGGGCGGCACTGTCCGAGCGGCTGCCCGAGCTGCGGCAACGCACCGAGCGCATCACGGAGTCGGCGGACGCGCTGCGCTGGGCGGCCCGCGACCGCGCCCGCCGCTTCGCCCAGGACGACCTGGACACGCTCAGCACCCAGATCGACGTGGAGGCCGGCGCGCTGCGGCACTGGACGACGACGGACTCGGAGACGGTCTCGCCGTCATGGCCCGAGGCCCCCGCCGCCGGTGCCGCCACGGCCGGGCAGACCTGGCCGGAGACCGCGCGGTCCGGCCAGGCGCAGGAGCCGGCCCGGCCCGCCATCACCCCGCCGGGGCCGCGTCCCACCTACCCGTGGCAGAAGAAGCCCCGCCCCGAGAGCACCACTTGATCGGCCACTCGCGGCACGGGGGAGCCGGGGCCGGGCTGCCACATGAGCGCTACGGCAGGTAACCTCCAGCACATGTCCCGCCATGTCGCGATCGTCACCGATTCAACGGCCTACCTGCCGGCCCGGACGATGGAGCGCCACGGCATCACCGCGGTACCTCTGACCGTGGTCCTCGGCGACCGGGCGCTGGAGGAGGGCACCGAGATCTCGACCCGCGCGCTCGCCCAGGCTTTGCAGAAGCGGCGCCCGGTGACGACCTCGCGGCCCAGTCCCGCGGTCTTCGAGGAGACGTACCGCAAGGTCGCCGAGTCCGGTGCCACCGGCATCGTCTCCCTCCATCTCTCCGCCGAGCTCTCCGGCACCTATGACGCGGCCGTGGTGGCCGCGCGGCGGTCTCCGGTGCCGGTACGGGTGGTGGACACCGGCGTGATCGCGATGGCGCTCGGCTTCTGCGCGCTCGCCGCGGCGGAGACGGCTCAGGCGGGCGCAACGGTGGACGAGGCCGTCTCCGCAGCCGAGAAGCGGGCCGCGGGCACGTCCGCCTACTTCTACGTCGACACCCTCGACTACCTGCGGCGGGGCGGCCGCATCGGTGCCGCGCAGGCCCTGCTGGGATCGGCGCTCGCGGTGAAGCCGCTGCTGCAACTGGCCGACGGCCGTATCGAACCGCTGGAGAAGGTGCGGACCGCGTCGAAGGCCATCGCCCGGCTCGAGGAGATCGCGGCCGACCGCGCGGGCGGCGCCCAGGTCGACGTCGCGGTCCACCATCTCGCCGCCCCGGACCGGGCGTCGGCCCTCGCCGACCGGTTGCGGAGGCGGGTGTCAGGGCTGGCCGACCTGCATGTCAGCGAGGTCGGTGCGGTGATCGGGGCGCATACGGGACCCGGGTTGCTGGGCGTGGTGGTTTCACTGAGGTGAACGGGCCGCCGCGGGCACCGCTCACCCGTGTGGGTGGGCGGGTTGTCCACAAGTGGAGCGCTGTCCCCGGGAATTGACCAAGATCATCGCGAGTGGGCCGATGTGGCCGATCCTCGTCGCATGGCACTTCGATCACGTTCACGCACAGCGACCGCGACCAGCGGCCCGGGCCGTGGACCGGCGTCCGACGGCCGCGTCCGGCACCGCCGCCACCGGCCCGCCGCACGGGGCCGGCCACGACACCGTCATGACTCGGCGGAGGAACTCCGCCGGCGCGCACAGGTACTGCTCGGTGAGCCCGCCGAACGGGCCGGGGAGCGGCGGGAGTCGGGCCATGGCCCGCCCGGCGGTGCGCGGCACGCCGACGGGACCGGGCCCCTCACCGCCGAGGCCGGGGCGGAGGACCTGGTGGACGCCGCGGCCGACCGCCGGGACGGGCCCGTCGCCGAGGGCGTGTGGCGGGGGCGGGCCGGGCTCGCACTGCGGGAGCGGATGCCGCTGTGGCTGCAGGCGAGATGCGGCCTGGAGCGGCGGAGCGTGCTCGCGCTGACCGTGGTGCTCTTCGTCGCAGCGGCGTTCGCCGTGCAGCACTTCTGGGCCGGGCGCACCCAGTCCGTGCGCCCACCCGAGGTGGTGCGAGCGGCGGCACCGTACGGGGAGGACCAGGGGCGGGCCGCTCGGACGGGGGAGGAAGGGGGGCCGGGGGCGCCCGCCGGGGCGGCGAAGGCGGCGGGTGCGGCAGCGGCGGCCGAGATCGTGGTGGACGTGGGCGGCAAGGTCCGGCAACCCGGGGTCCACCGGCTTCCGGCCGGCTCCCGTGTCACGGACGCCCTGCGCGCGGCGGGCGGAGTGAAGCCCGGCACGAACACGGACGGCCTCAACCGCGCCCGTTTTCTCGTGGACGGCGAGCAGGTGATCGTCGGGGGACCGGCTCCCGCCGCGGGCACGGGAGCGGGCGGTACGTCTCCCGGGGGCGCGGCCGGCGGCGGGGCGGCGGGCGGCGCCGCTCCGGCCGCGCCGGTCTCCCTCAACACGGCCACCGCCGACCAGCTCGACACCCTGCCCGGCGTCGGCCCGGTGCTCGCGCAGCACATCATCGACTACCGCACACAGAACGGCGGATTCCGTTCCGTGGACGAGCTGCGCGAGGTGAACGGCATCGGCGACCGCCGCTTCGCCGACCTGCGGAATCTCGTGCGGCCATGAGCAGCGTCCCTGACCACGCTCCCGCCCGGTCAGCCGTACATGCCTCCTCGGGCAAGCGGCTCGGCGCCGCCCGCCCACGACAGGAGGGCCCCACGGACCTGCGGCTGGTCCCACCGGCCCTGGCCGCGTGGGGCACGGCAGCGCTGGTGCTGGACGCGTCCCCGGGATGGGCCGTGGGCATCGTGGCCGGATGCCTCGTCGCGGCCGGCCTGCTGCCGCCGGCCCGGCGGGCAGGGCGGGCGTCCTGGCCACGGGCGTCGGCCGCCGCAGTGCTGCTGTGCGTCTCCTGCGCCGCCGCTTCGGCAGGGCTGCACGGGGCGGATCTGCGGCGGGGGCCCGTGCCCGGCCTGGCGCGCCAGTACGCGACCGTGACCGCCGAGGTCGAGCTCACCGCCGACCCCAGGCTCACCCGGCCCAGGGTCCGGGGCGCTCACGTCGCTCCCACCGCCGTACTGATCGACGCCGAGGTGCGGCGCGTCCACGACAACGCAGGCGCGACGGTGCGGACGCGGACGCCCGTACTGATGATCGTCGGCGTGGGCCGGTCCGGGCGGGGCGGCGGGGACGGGCGGCCTGCCGCCGGCGAGACCGCGCGGTCGCCGTGGCTCGGGCTGCTGCCGTCGACGCGGCTGCGGGTCACCGGGCGCCTGGCGCCCACGGCGACGGGCGGCGACCGGGCCGCGGCCGTGCTGCGGGTGACGGGGGAGGCCGGGCCGCAGGTCGTGGGGGAGCCGTCGGACGCACAGCGGCTCGCCGGGCGGTTGCGGGCCGGGCTGCGTGAGGCGACCGACCCTCTGCCGGCGGACGCCAGGGCACTGCTGCCGGGGCTGGTCGTGGGGGACACCTCGCGGATCACACCGGAACTGGAGGAGGCCTTCCAGGAGACCGACCTCACCCACACGCTCGCCGTGTCCGGGGCGAACTTCACGATCCTGCTCGCCCTGCTGCTCGGGCCGCCGGGCCTGGCACAGCACGCCGAGCGGCGTGGCCTCGCACCTCGGCTCGGTATCTCCCTGCGGGCGACCGCGGTGCTCGGCGGTGTGCTCTCGCTCGGCTTCGTCGTCGTGTGCAGACCGGATCCGAGCGTGCTGCGGGCCGCGGCCTGCGGCGCCGTGGCGCTGCTCGCCCTCGCGACCGGCCGCCGCAGGTCACTGATCCCGGCGCTGGCGACGGCGGTCCTGCTGCTGGTGCTGTACGACCCGTGGCTGTCGCGCAGCTACGGGTTCCTGCTCTCCGTGGTGGCCACCGGTGCCCTGCTCACCCTCGCACCGCGCTGGAGCGCGGGGCTCCGGCGGCACGGGGTGCCGGCACGGCTCGCCGAGGCGCTGGGTGCGGCTGCCGCCGCGCAGGCCCTGTGCGCGCCGATCGTCGCCGTGCTGTCGGCGCGGGTGAGCCTGGTGGCGGTGCCGTGCAACCTGATCGCGGAGCTGGCCATCGCGCCGGCCACAGTGCTGGGTTTCGCGGCGCTGGCCGCGGCACCGGTCGGGATGCCGGTGGCCCAGTCGCTGGCGTGGTGCGCGCACTGGCCCGCCGAGTGGATCGCCACGGTCGCCCGCACGGGGGCGGCCCTGCCGGGCGCGGGAGTGGACTGGCCGGGCGGTTGGGCGGGTGCGGCGCTGCTCGCGGCCGTGACCCTGATCGTGCTGCTCGTGGGACGGCGTCTGCTCCGGCACCCCTGGTGGTGCGGGGTGTGCGGCCTGCTGCTGGCGCTGGCCGTGGTGCAGCCGCCACCGCTGACCCGGGTGATCACGGGCTGGCCGCCGCCGGGCTGGCGGCTGGTGATGTGCGACGTGGGACAGGGGGACGCCATGGTGCTCGCGGCGGGCGAGGGCGCCGGTGTGGTGGTGGACGCGGGCCCCGATCCGCACCTCGTCGACCACTGCCTGCGCTCGCTCGGCATCACCAGGGTTCCGCTGGTGGTGCTCACCCACTTCCACGCCGATCACGTGGCGGGGCTGCCCGGTGTGCTGCGCGGACGGGCCGTGGGCGGCATCGAGACGACCGGCTTCGAAGAGCCGGCCGACCAGGCGGCGTTCGTCCGGAGACTGGCGGCGGCCCGGCGGGTCCCCGTGACCCGGGCCGCCGCCGGGGACCGGTGGCGCACGGCGGACCTGTCCTGGCAGGTGGTGTGGCCGCGGGTGCTCCCCGCCCACCCGGAGCCGGACGGGCCGAACGACGCCAGTGTCGCCATGCTGGTCCGGTCGGCCGGACTGCGTCTGCTGCTCCTCGGCGACCTCGAACCCCCGGCCCAGCGGGCGCTGGCCCGGTCGCCGGCGGCAGCGGCGATGGACAGGGTGGACGTGCTGAAGGTGGCCCACCACGGGTCGGCCTACCAGGACCCCGGCCTGATACGCCGGGCGGCTCCACGGCTGGCGCTCATCTCCTGCGGTGAGGACAACACGTACGGACACCCGGCGCCCGGCACGGTCGCCGCGCTGCGCGCCGGAGGCGCCGCGGTGCTGCGGACGGACCGGGACGGCGCGCTGGCGGTCGGGGGAGAGGGCGCAGAGCTGAGGGTGGCGCGAAACTGGGGGCATGGACTCAGCACAGGTTGACGCCTATCTCCGCCGTCTGGGAGCCGAGCACCCGGCGTGGCCCACTGTCGACGCGCTGCGCGAGCTGCAACTGCGCCATCTGCGGACCGTGCCGTTCGAGAACCTCTCCATCCATCTCGGTGAGGAGATCGTGCTGGAGGAGAAGCGGCTGCTGGACAAGGTGGTGGGCGCGCGGCGGGGTGGGTTCTGTTACGAACTCAACGGTTCCTTCGGTGCGTTGCTCGCCGCGCTGGGATACGACGTGATGCTGCTCGCGGGGCGGGTGTACGGGGACGGGCAGCGGCTCGGGATCCCGTACGACCATCTCGCGCTGCGGGTGCGGACGGTGGACGGAGGCGACTGGCTCGTCGACGTCGGGTTCGGGGCGAACAGCCACCTGCCGCTGGCGTTCGGGGACCGGGGAGAACAGGAGGACCGTGCGGGCACGTTCCGGATCGTCGAGGCGCGGCCGGACGCGGCCGGGGTGCGCGGCGGGCACTCCACCGTGGAGGCGGCGGACCTGGACGTGTTCCGGGACGGCAGACCGCAGTACCGCCTGGAGGTACGGCCGCGGGTGCTGGGCGATTTCACGGCCGGCGCGTGGTGGCACAGCACGTCGCCGGTGTCGCACTTCACGCGGTCGCTGGTCTGTTCGCGGATCACCGAGGACGGAGGGAGGATCACGCTCAGCGGCCGCACGTTCACGGTCACCGGAGCCGACGGGACACGGGAGGTGCGGGAGCTGGAGGCGGACGAGGAGGTGCTCGGGGTGTACCGGGAGCGGTTCGGCATCGAGCTCGGCAGCGTGCCGACCGTCCGGGGCGCGGATCGGGATTTCTCGTAACCACTCGTACGCAGACCCATCACATGTACTGGATTCCCGTGATGTGGTCTCGTCTTGCCTCGAAAGCCTCATCGATGGTCGAATGCGTCCTCGACGAACAGTGATCAAGCGCCGACTTCTAGTTCGCACGAGGTGTCCATATGATCGCTCGCTGGCTGAGGAGAACCCGGACGAACCGGGTGCAACTGACGAGCCCTCTGGCGGCGGTGCCGACCCCGCCCAGCGCCGGGGTGCTGAGCTGCCGGGTACTCGACCCGGTCAACGAGCCGGTCAGGTACGCGGAGTTCGCGGTCACCGACACCATGGGGCGTCCGGTGGTCAGCGGCGGTACGGATCCGTACGGGTCGTTCGTGACGACGGTGCCGGCGGGGGAGTATCGGCTCGCGGTGCAGGCGGAGGGGTACACCCCCTACCGGGTTACCACGCAGGTCACCGAGAACACGCTCGCGTCGCTCGGTGACGTGACCCTCCAGCTGGCCCGGCCGGCGGAGCTGCCCGGGCCCGGCGACTGGGAGATGGAACCGGCGCACTCCTCGATCGGCTTCACCGCGCGGCACATCGGAATGGCCCGGATCCACGGGCAGTTCAAGTCGTTCGCGGGAGTCGTACGGCTCGCCGATCCGGTGGAGCGCTCGGCCATGCACGTGGTGATCGACGCGGCGTCCATCGACACCAACATGCGGATGCGCGACGATCACCTGCGGTCGGCGGACTTCCTGGACGTCGAGAGGTTCCCGACCATCGAGTTCTACAGCGACCGGTTCGTGCACAAGGGCGGGAACCGGTGGGCCGTGACGGGCGCGCTGTCGCTGCACGGTGTGACGCGGACGGTCACCCTGGACACGGAGTACCTGGGGCTCGGCAACGGCATGGAGGGCGAGGTGCGGGCGGCCTGCCGGGCCACCACCGAACTGCACCGGGACGACTTCACCGTGAGCTGGCAGACCATGCTGGCGCGGGGGATCGCGGTGGTGGGGCCGAGCATCAACGTCGAACTCGACGTACAGGTCGTCCGCAGGGGCTGAGCGGCCGGGCCGCGGCGCGGTGTCGGAGAATGTCCGGCGTGAGTGATGTGCGACATGTGCTGGTGCTGCCCGACAGGGATGCCGCGGAAGAGGTGGTGGAGGCGCTCCCGGAGCGGTTCGGAGTCGTCGAGGAGCCGCAGCTGGTGCGGGACGCGCTGGCCGGTGAGGACGACGCCGAGGACGCTCAGTGGCTGGTCGTGCTGAGGGACGAGGCGGGGCGGCTGGACCCCGCGGAGCTGGACCGGTTCGCCGGCGAGTGGGAGGGCTGGCGGGAAGAACCGTAGGCCTCGTTGTCAGTGGCGCGTGGGATGCTTGTCGCGATGGCCAGGAAGACTGCGAACGACGACCCTCTCGCCCCGGTGACACTCGCCGTGGGCCAGGAGGACCTGCTGCTCGACCGCGCCGTGCAGGAGGTGGTGGCCGCGGCGAGGGCCGCCGACGCCGACACGGACGTACGGGACCTGACCCCGGATCAGCTCCAGCCGGGCACGCTCGCCGAGCTGACGAGCCCGTCGCTCTTCGCGGAGCGCAAGGTCGTCGTCGTACGCAGCGCGCAGGATCTGTCGGCCGACACGATCAAGGACGTGAAGGCGTATCTCGGGACGCCCGCCGAGGAGATCACCCTGGTGCTGCTGCACGCCGGCGGGGCCAAGGGGAAGGGGCTGCTCGACGCGGCGCGCAAGGCGGGGGCGCGCGAGGTGGCCTGCCCGAAGATGACGAAGCCGGCGGACCGGCTGGCGTTCGTGCGGGGCGAGTTCCGGACGGCGGGCAGGTCCGCCACGCCGGAGGCGTGCCAGACGCTCGTCGACGCGATCGGCAGCGACCTGCGCGAGCTCGCGTCCGCGGTCTCCCAGCTGTGCGCGGACGTCGAGGGCACGATCGACGAGGCCGTCGTCGGGCGCTACTACACGGGCCGGGCCGAGGCGTCGAGCTTCACGGTCGCCGACCGGGCGGTCGAGGGGCGGGCGGCGGAGGCGCTGGAGGCGCTGCGCTGGTCGCTGGCGACCGGCGTGGCGCCGGTGTTGATCACGAGCGCGCTGGCGCAGGGCGTCCGGGCGATCGGGAAGCTGTCGTCGGCGCGCGGGGGCCGTCCGGCGGACCTCGCCCGGGAGCTGGGCATGCCGCCGTGGAAGATCGACCGGGTGCGGCAGCAGATGCGGGGCTGGACTCCGGACGGGGTGGCCGTGGCCCTGCGGGCGGTGGCCGAGGCGGACGCGGGCGTGAAGGGCGGCGGGGACGACCCCGAGTACGCGCTGGAGAAGGCAGTGGTCACCATCGCGCGGGCGGCGCGGTCCAGGGGCCGGGGCTGACGCCTCCCTGCCACGGAACCTCAAGTGACAGGCTCCCCGATCCCCAGCAGATTCCCCTCGCTGTCGTGGAACCAGCCGCCGCGTTCGCCCCGCGCCCCCTTGCTCGGGTAGTTCCCCTCGACCTCGGCGATCCCGTCCCTTGTGCGCAGGCCGGGCACATCGACCTCCTCGAACACGACACCGCGCCGCTTGAGCTCCGCGACGGCCTTCTCGATGTCGTCGACCTCGAAGGCCATCTGGGTGAAGGTGCCGGGAGAGGCCCCGGTCGACCGGAACAGCACGAACTCCGCATCCCCGCACCGGTACAGCAGCCCCCCGGGCCGCTCGTCGGCGGGTTCCAGGCCGAGCTTCTCGGAGTAGAAGCGGCGCGCCCGGTCCAGGTCCTGAGCGGGGAGCCGGGTCGCCACGCGGACCCCGGCCAGCACGTCTGCGTCGTCAGCGTCCATGTCTCCACTGTGCCGCGAGGACCGGTCGGAGGGAGAATCGGGAGTGTCAGCCGTACGTCGCCAAGGGACGGAGAGGTGGCGAGGGGCATGGCTGAGCACCCGCACGCAGCACTGGTACGCAAGGGCTTCGACGCCTTCTCGCGCGGTGACATGGACACCTTGCGTGAGCTGATCTCGGCGGACGCCACACACCACGTGCCGGGAGATCACCCGTTGTCGGGTGACTTCAAGGGCGTGGACGCGATCATCGAGATGTACCAGCGGATCGGCACGGAGACCAACGGGACGGCGCGCGCCGAGCTCATCGGCGTCTGTGTCGACGGCCGTGGTCACGCGGTCGGGATGACCCGCTTCACCGCCGAGCGCGACGGCAAGCGCCTCGACGACACCGGCTGCATCATCTTCCGGATCGTCGGGGACAAGGTCACCGATCTCGACGAGTGCGTCGAGGACATCGACGAGAGCAACGCGTTCTGGTCCTGAACAGGAACAGGAACAGGAACAGGCCGAAGGCCGGGTGCCCTCCCATGGGGAACAGGAGAGCACCCGGCCTTCGGTTCAAGCTGCTGGATCCACGCCCGCGTGGCGAACGCAGGCCGCGCGTGGATCCGGGGGTGCCGGACGGGAGCGGATGAGAGAGGGCCCGCTCGAGTCCCTCCGGCGTCACATCAAACGTCAGCCCTTGAGCGCGGCGACCTTCTGAGCCAGCGCCGACTTCTTGTTGGCAGCCTGGTTCTTGTGGATGACGCCCTTCGAGACGGCCTTGTCGAGCTGACGCGCGGCAGCGCGCTGGTACTCGGTGGCCTTCTCGACGTCACCCGCGGCAGCGGCCTCACGGGCCTTGCGGATCGCGGTCTTGAGGGAGGACTTGACGGCCTTGTTGCGCAGCCGCGCCTTCTCGTTGGTCTTGATCCGCTTGATCTGGGACTTGATGTTCGCCACGAATGAGCCTTCTCAGGTTCTGGCCCGGGGCCGCACGAGGCCGCACGGTTCCGGTACCGGGTGATTTCTTGAAGACGTGCCTCCTGCGAGAGGGCATGAGGCACAGCCACCCAGGCTACCAGCGGCCCCATCCCCGGCCCAAACCCGTCCGTGGTCCCCGCCCGTGGGACGATGGAGGCTACGTATCGATCCGATCCGACCCGAGACCGCAGACACTGCGGACGCCTCAAGAATCAGGACCCTGCGTGCCCGCGACCCCTAGCCATGTGCCCGAGCCGAGCCGTACCGACCCGGCTCTGATCCGCAACTTCTGCATCATCGCGCACATCGACCACGGCAAGTCCACGCTCGCCGACCGGATGCTCCAGCTGACCGGAGTGGTCGAGCAGCGGCAGATGCGCGCTCAGTACCTCGACCGCATGGACATCGAGCGCGAGCGCGGCATCACGATCAAGTCCCAGGCCGTGCGTCTGCCGTGGGCCCCGACCCAGGGCCCCGACCAGGGCAGTACGCACATCCTCAACATGATCGACACCCCGGGACACGTCGACTTCACCTACGAGGTCTCGCGGTCGCTCGCCGCCTGCGAGGGCACGATCCTCCTCGTCGACGCCGCCCAGGGCATCGAGGCCCAGACCCTCGCCAACCTCTACCTGGCGATGGAGAACGACCTCACGATCATCCCCGTGCTCAACAAGATCGACCTGCCGGCCGCGCAGCCCGAGAAGTTCGCCGACGAGCTGGCCCACCTCATCGGGTGCGACCCCGACGACGTGCTCAAGGTCTCCGCCAAGACCGGGCTCGGCGTCGAGGCGCTGCTGGACAAGGTGGTCGAGCAGGTCCCGGCCCCGGTCGGCGTGAAGGACGCCCCCGCGCGTGCCATGATCTTCGACTCCGTCTACGACTCCTACCGGGGTGTGGTGACGTACGTCCGCGTCATCGACGGCCAGCTCAACAAGCGCGAGCGGATCCGGATGATGTCCACCGGTGCCACGCACGAGCTGCTGGAGATCGGGACCAACTCGCCGGAGATGCTGTCGGCCGACGGCCTCGGCGTCGGCGAGGTGGGCTATCTGATCACCGGTGTGAAGGACGTCCGCCAGTCCAAGGTCGGTGACACCGTCACCAGCCAGCAGAAGGGTGCCGAGGAGCCGCTGGGCGGCTACAAGGACCCCAAGCCCATGGTGTTCTCCGGCCTGTATCCGCTGGACGGCTCCGACTACCCGGAGCTGCGCGAGGCCCTCGACAAGCTGCAGCTCAACGACGCGGCGCTGGTCTACGAGCCGGAGACCTCCGCCGCCCTCGGCTTCGGTTTCCGCGTCGGCTTCCTCGGCCTGCTGCACCTGGACGTGATCCGTGAGCGGCTGGAGCGCGAGTTCGGCCTCGACCTGATCGCGACCGCCCCGAACGTGGTCTACCGGGTCCTGATGGAGGACGGCAGCGAGCACACGGTCACCAACCCGAGCGAGTTCCCCGAGGGCAAGATCTCGGAGGTCTACGAGCCGGTCGTGCGGGCCACGATCCTCGCGCCCAGCGAGTTCATCGGCTCGATCATGGAGCTGTGCCAGACCCGGCGCGGCACCCTGCTCGGCATGGACTACCTGTCCGAGGAGCGGGTCGAGATCCGCTACACCCTCCCGCTCGCCGAGATCGTCTTCGACTTCTTCGACCAGCTGAAGTCCAAGACCCGCGGCTACGCCTCGCTCGACTACGAGCCGACCGGCGAGCAGACCTCCAGCCTGGTCAAGGTCGACATCCTGCTGCACGGCGACAAGGTGGACGCCTTCTCGGCGATCACCCACAAGGACCAGGCGTACGCGTACGGTGTGCGGCTCGTCGCCAAGCTCAAGGAGCTGATCCCGAGGCAGGCCTTCGAGGTGCCCGTCCAGGCGGCCATCGGCTCCCGGGTCATCGCCCGCGAGACCATCCGCGCCATCCGCAAGGACGTCCTCGCCAAGTGCTACGGCGGTGACATCTCCCGTAAGCGGAAGCTGCTGGAGAAGCAGAAGGAGGGCAAGAAGCGGATGAAGATGGTGGGTTCCGTGGAAGTTCCGCAGGAGGCGTTCATCGCCGTCCTGTCCAGTGATGACAGCGCGGGGTCGGGCAAGGGCAAGAAGTAATCACTGATTACCGAGGGTTACAGCCCAAATCGGGTACATCAGGGGCTCACTGCACCAAAGTGCGGTGGGCCCCTGTGCGTACGCGGGGTAGCTCTCTGTACGAAATGACAGGCCGCGGCCTCTTACGCACGGGCCGGCCGGCCTTTACTCTGATCCCTGCTCGATAGTTACTCACGAGTTAAACAACGGGTTGCGACCAGCGGCTCGTGAGTACAAACCAGCCGCACCTGAGCCAGCCGCACTGTCGCGGGCCCGGAGGATGTCGTGAGCGACACACAGACACTGATCGAGAACCGTCCGCCGTCCGTGGCGGGCCTCTTCCTGGAGCGTGTGGCGGCCACGCCGGACGCCGAGGCGTACCGCTATCCGGTGCCCGCGGCCTCCGGGCAGGGCCCGGACGACTGGAAGTCGCTGACCTGGGCGCAGTCCGCCGAACGGGTCTACGCCATCGCGGCGGGCCTCATCGAGCTGGGTGTACAGCCCGAGCAGCGTGTCGCCCTCGCCTCCAGCACCCGGATCGAGTGGATCCTCGCCGACCTCGGCATCATGTGCGCCGGCGCGGCCACGACCACGGTCTATCCGCAGACCAACGCCGACGAGTCGGCGTACATCCTGTCGGACTCCGAGAGCCGGGTGCTCATCGCGGAGAACGCCGAGCAGCTGGCCAAGGCCAAGGAGAAGCACGCCGAGCTGCCCGACCTCACCCATGTGGTGGTCGTCGACGGGGCCGGTGTCGAGACCGCCGACTGGATCCTCACCCTCGACGAGCTGGAGAAGCGCGGCGCGGCCCGGCTGGAGAAGGACCCGGACCTGATCAAGGAGCGGGTCGGCGCGATCACCAAGGACCAGCTCGCCACCCTCATCTACACGTCGGGCACCACCGGCCGCCCCAAGGGCGTGCGTCTCCCGCACGACAACTGGTCGTACATGGCGAAGGCGATCGCCGCGACCGGGCTGGTCAGCGGCGAGGACGTGCAGTACCTGTGGCTGCCCCTCGCGCACGTCTTCGGCAAGGTGCTCACCTCGGGCCAGATCGAGGTCGGGCACGTCACCGCCGTGGACGGCCGGGTCGACAAGATCATCGAGAACCTGCCGGTGGTGCGGCCGACGTACATGGCGGCCGTGCCGCGCATCTTCGAGAAGGTCTACAACGGCGTGGCCGCGAAGGCCCGTGCCGGCGGCGGGGCCAAGTACAAGATCTTCCAGTGGGCGGCCGGGGTCGCCCGGGAGTACGCCAAGGTCGCGCAGGACAACTACCGGCGTACCGGAATCATGTCCGTGCCGTTCGGGCTGGGCGCGAAGCACAAGGTCGCCGACGCGCTGGTGTACGCGAAGATCCGGGAGGCGTTCGGGGGGAACCTGCGGGCGTGTGTCTCCGGCTCGGCGGCGCTGGCACCCGAGATCGGGTACTTCTTCTCCGGCGCCGGCATCCACATCCTCGAGGGGTACGGTCTGACCGAGTCCTCGGCGGCCTCGTTCGTGAACCCCGGCGAGGCCTACCGCACCGGCACGGTCGGCAAGCCGCTGCCCGGCACGGAGGTGCGGATCGCCGACGACGGGGAGATCCTGCTGCGGGGCCCGGGGATCATGGAGGGCTACCACAAGCTGCCCGAGAAGACCGCGGAGGTGCTGGAGCCGGACGGCTGGTTCCACACCGGGGACATCGGGGAGCTGTCGCCCGACGGGTACCTGCGGATCACCGACCGGAAGAAGGACCTCATCAAGCCCTCGGGCGGCAAGTACATCGCGCCGGCGGAGGTCGAGGGGCAGTTCAAGGCCGTCTGCCCGTACGTGTCCAACATCCTGGTGCACGGAGCCGACCGGAACTTCTGCACGGCGCTGATCGCGCTCGACGAGGTGGCGATCACCGAGTGGGCCAAGGAGAACGGGCTGGCGGGGAAGTCGTACGCGGAGATCGTCGCCTCGCCGGTGACGGTGGAGATGGTCGACGGGTATGTGAAGCAGCTCAATCAGGGGCTCCAGCGGTGGCAGACGATCAAGAAGTTCCGGCTGCTGCCGAGGGATCTCGACGTGGAGCACGGGGAGATCACGCCGAGTCTGAAGCTGAAGCGGCCCGTTGTGGAGCGGGAGTACAAGCATCTGATCGATGAGATGTACGACGGCTCTCGCGAGGCGTAGGGGCCGCGGGGTCGCGGGGCGGCTGCGGGCCCGCTGTGGCTGGCCGCGCAGTTCCCCGCGCCCCTAGGTACGTTCCCTGGCCCGGCGTTTGAGGTCCTGGACCTCTTTTCGCAGGCGTTCCACCTCCCGGCCTTTGCGGTAGAGGTCCAGGAAGACGCTGACCTTCGCCCTCAGGACCCAGGGGTCGAACGGCTTGGTGACGTAGTCCGCGGCGCCTGTCGCGTAGCCGCGGAAGGCGTAGCCCGAGTCGTCGGCGGCGCCCGTCAGGAAGATGATCGGGACGTCGCGGGTCTGGCCGAGGCGCTTGATGTGGGCGGCCGTCTCGAAGCCGTCCATGCCGGGCATCCGGATGTCGAGCAGGACCAGGGCGATCGGCTGCCGCAGCAGGATCTTCAGCGCCTCTTCGCCGGAGCGGGCGCGTACCAGCGGTTCGTCGAGGGAGGCCAGGACGGCCTCCAGGGCCGTCAGGTTGTCCTCCATGTCGTCGACCAGGAGTATTCCGGCGCGCTCGGAGCTCATGACGGCGTGCCCTCCCGGTCCAGCAGTTCGCACACGACCGTCAGCAGCCGGTCGATGTCCACCGGCTTGGGCACGTAGTCGTTGGCTCCGCGGGCTATGGACTTCTCGCGGTCGCCGGGCATCGCCTTGGCGGTCAGGGCGACGATGGGCAGGTCCGCCCAGCGTGGGGCGCGGCGGATGGCGGAGATGGTCTCGTAGCCGTCCATCTCCGGCATCATGATGTCCATCAGGACGAGCTCGACCTCGGCGCTGCGCTCCAGGGTCTCGATGCCCTCACGGCCGTTCTCCGCGTACAGCACGGTCATGCCGACCCGGCCCAGGACATGGGTGAGGGCGAAGACGTTGCGGATGTCGTCGTCCACGATCAGTACCCGCCGTCCTGCCAGGATCTGGCCCGGTCTGCCGGACGTCCATGCCTCCAGCCTGGTCGGCGAGGGCCAGGCGTCCTCCGTGTCGGGCGCGGCCGGGAACGGCCCTGCGGCGGACGGCCGGTGGGGCGGCGGGGGTTCGGGGAGGTCCTCGGGGTCCGGTTGCGGCACCGTGTGGCCCGGGCCGACGACAGGAACGTAGAGGGTGAACCTGGAGCCCTTGCCGGGCTCGCTCTCCGCGACGATCCGGCCGCCGAGCAGGCCCGCGATCTCCCGGCTGATGGACAGGCCGAGGCCGGTGCCGCCGTACTTGCGGTTGGTGGTGCCGTCGGCCTGCGCGAACGCCTCGAAGATCACCGGGAGTTTCTCCGGCGCGATACCGATGCCCGTGTCGGACACGGTGAACGCGATGACGTCGTCGGTGTCGCGGACTCCTCCACTCCCGGCTTCGCTCGGGCGGGGGGAGCCTCGTCGTTGCTCGGCGTCCTGCACCCGGTCCACGCGCAGCTCGACCCTGCCGTTCGCGGTGAACTTGATCGCGTTGGAGAGGAGGTTGCGGAGGATCTGCTGCAGGCGCTGTTCGTCCGAGTACATCTCGCGCGGTACGTCCTCGCCGACCGCCACCTCGAAGGCCAGTCCCCGGTCGATGGTGAGGGGACGGAAGGTGGCGTGGACGTAGTCGAGCAGCTTGATCAGCGGCAGCCGTTTGGGGCGTACGTCCATCCGGCCCGCCTCGATCTTCGACAGGTCCAGGATGTCGTTGATCAACTGGAGGAGGTCCGAGCCCGAGCGGTGGATCGTCGTCGCGAACTGCACCTCCTGGTCGGAGAGATGGCCGTCCGGGTTGTCGGAGAGCAGCCGGGCCAGGATCAGCAGGGAGTTCAGCGGGGTGCGCAGCTCGTGCGACATGTTCGCCAGGAACTCCGACTTGTACTGGGAGGACGTCGCCAGCAGGGCGGCCTTCTCCTCCAGTTCCGCGTTGGAGCGCTGGAGTTCGGCCTGCTGCTTCTGCAGTTCGTCCGAGCGTTCCTGCAGTTGCATGGCGAGGCGCTGGGACTCGCCCAGCAGGGACTCGGTGCGGGAGTTGGCGATGATCGTGTTGATGGCGACGCCGATGGTGTTGACGAACTGGTCGAAGAACGCCAGGTGCACGTCGGAGAAGCGGGAGAACGAGGCCAGTTCGATGACGCCGAGGAGCTTGTCCTCGAAGAGGATCGGGATGATGACGATCGTGGTGGGAGCGGCTTCCCCCAGACCGCTGTTGATCTTGATGTAGTCGGGCGGGGCGCCCTCGACCAGGATCCGCTTCTTCTCCCGGGCCGCTTGTGCCACCAGGCCGTGCACGGGCAGGCCCCCGGTCTCGACGGTCGCGTCCTGCGCGGCGCCGTACCCGGCGATGAAGGCGAGCCCCTTGGTGGGAACCGTCGCTCCGGCCTCCTCCGGGTCGGCCAGGTAGAACGCGCCGTACTGGGCGTTCACCAGCGGGGTCAGCTCGCGCAGGATCAGGTCGGCGACCTCCATCAGGTCGCGGTGGCCCTGCATCAGGGCGGCCAGGCGCGCCAGGTTGGACTCCAGCCAGTCCTTCGCGCGGGTCGTCTCGCGCAGGTTGGCCACCATCAGGTTGATGTTGTCCTTCAGCTCGGCGACCTCGCCGCGCGCCTCCACGGTGATCGAGCGGGACATGTCGCCCTGGGCCACGGCGGAGGCGACCTCGGCGATCGCGCGGACCTGGGTGGTGAGGTTCAGCGCGAGCTCGTTGACGTTCGTCGTCAGGCGCTTCCAGGTGCCGTAGACGCCCTCGACCCGGGCCTGCCCGCCGAGCTGCCCCTCGGAGCCGACCTCGCGGGCCACGCGCGTGACCTCGGAGGAGAAGGAGGACAGCGTGTCGACCATCGTGTTGATGGTGGTCTTCAGCTCCAGGATCTCGCCGCGCGCGTCCACGTCGATCTTCCGGGACAGGTCGCCCTGCGCGACCGCGGTCGCGACCTGGGCGATGTTGCGGACCTGCGAGGTGAGGTTGTCGGCCATGGAGTTGACGTTGTCCGTCAGGTCCCGCCAGACGCCCGAGACGCCCAGCACCTGGGCCCGCCCGCCGAGCCGGCCGTCGGTGCCGACCTCGCGGGCGACCCGGGTCACCTCGTCGGCGAAGGCGCGCAGCTGCTCGACCATCGTGTTGACGGTGTCCTTCAGCTCCAGGATCTCGCCGCGGGCGTCGACCGTGATCTTCTTCGACAGGTCGCCGTTGGCCACCGCGGTGGTGACCTGGGCGATGTTGCGGACCTGGGAGGTCAGGTTCAGCGCCATGAAGTTGACGTTGTCGGTGAGGTCCTTCCAGACGCCGGAGACGCCCCGGACCTGGGCCTGACCGCCGAGGTTGCCTTCCGTGCCGACCTCGCGGGCGACCCGGGTCACCTCGTCGGCGAAGGCGGAGAGCTGGTCGACCATCGTGTTGATGGTGGACTTGAGCTCCAGGATCTCGCCCTTGGCCTCCACCGTGATCTTCTTGCCGAGATCGCCCTGGGCGACGGCGGTGGAGACGAGCGCGATGTTGCGGACCTGGGAGGTCAGGTTGTCGGCCATGAAGTTGACGTTGTCGGTGAGGTCCTTCCAGACGCCGGAGACGCCCCGGACCTGGGCCCGGCCGCCGAGGTTGCCCTCGGTGCCGACCTCGCGGGCGACGCGGGTCACCTCGTCGGCGAAGGCGGAGAGCTGGTCGACCATCGTGTTGATGGTGGACTTGAGCTCCAGGATCTCGCCCTGAGCGTCGACCGTGATCTTCTGGGACAGGTCACCGTTGGCCACGGCCGTCGTCACCTGGGCGATGTTACGGACCTGGGAGGTCAGGTTCGACGCCATGAAGTTGACGTTGTCGGTGAGGTCCTTCCAGACCCCGGAGACGCCCCGGACCTGGGCCCGGCCGCCCAGCTGCCCCTCGGTGCCGACCTCGCGGGCCACCCGCGTGACCTCGTCGGCGAAGGCGGAGAGCTGGTCCACCATCGTGTTCACGGTCAGCTTCAGTTCCAGCAGCTCGCCGGTCGCCTCCACGGTGACCGTGCGGGTCAGGTCGCCGCGTGCCACCGCCGTCGTCACCGCCGCGATGTCCCGCACCTGGGCCGTCAGCCGCGACGCCATCGTGTTGACCGCCTCGGTCACGTCCCGCCAGCTGCCCGAGAGGCCGCGTACGTTGGCCCGGCCGCCCAACCGCCCCTCGGTGCCGACCTCGCGGGCGACCCGGGTCACCTCGCCGGTGAACAGGGACAGCTGGTCTACCATCGTGTTCACGGCCCGGCCCAGGCGGCGCAGGTCGCCGCGTAACTGCCGGGTGCCGTCGTGCAGATCGACCCGCTGGGTCAGATCGCCGCCGGCCACCGCGTCGAGCACCCGCGTGGCGTTCGCCGCCGGGGCGACCAGGGCGTCGAGCAACTGGTTCACGTCGTTGACGCGGGACGTCCACAGACCCTGCCCCGGGCTGGCCGAGAGCCGCTCGTCGAGCCGGCCGTGCCGTATCAGCTCCCTTCTCACGCGCCGCACCTCGGCGGTGAAATGGAGGCTGCGGTCCATGATCTGGTTGAACGTCGCGGAGAGCTCGGCGACCATTCCGTGGCCGGTTTCCGGCATCTTGATGAACTCCCCGTCGCGTGCGGCTGTCATCGCGGCGAGCAGGGGACGGAGATCGGATGCACGAATCTGACCATCTTCGTACCGGTCTTCGACCACAGGAGTAGCAGTGTTTTCACTCATGACGGCCCACTTCGGTAACTCGGCGCTTATGGCCGTGGTCAGTCTGTCACTCTGTCGGCAACGACTGTGGCGTATTCGTACGAACTGCCCGGGGAGCTGTCCATGGGGGCCATTCCGACGCAACGGGAGACCGCCTCCCGTGCCTCAGAGGCGCCTGCCCACGCCCATGACGCGGCCGCGCGGGCGCACGCGACCCTGTCCGGCAGCTCTCTCGCGCCCGGCTCCGCCCGCGCCCTGACCCGTACGGCGCTCGCCGAGTGGACCACCCGCGGCCTGCCCGGCGCGGAGCACCTCACCGACCGCCTCGCCGCGGACGCGCTGCTCGTCGTCAGCGAACTCGTCACCAACGCCGTCGTGCACGCCGGGACCGTCGTGGAGTTCGAGTGCCGGCTGGAAGGCGACGACCGGGACACGGCCGCGCTCGTCGTCGAGGTGTCCGACCACCACCCCTCACGGGCCCCGCGCGGCAGCGAACCGGAAACGCCGCACGACATCCCGGAGTACGGGCGCGGCCTGCGGCTCGTCGGCGCGCTCTCGGAGGCCTGGGGCATCACGTACCGCACGGGCCGGAAGACCGTGTGGGCGCGGTTGCCCGCCGCGGGGTGCGAGGCGGACGAGCAGATCGAGGCGTACGCCGGAGACCACGCGCTGGCCCGCGGGCTGCGGGTGGCGGAGATCCTGGCGCCGGAGCCGGTGCCCGCGACGGGCCCGGAGCCCTTGCTCGACGAGGGCGGGCTGCCGGGGAAGGACGCACGCGACAGCCGCGACGCGCACGACTGGTACGACCAGCACTGGCGCGAGCGGCACGGCAGCAGCGAGGACCGTGCCGGACAGGACGACGCCTGGCTGGGCCGCGGTGCCCTGTCCTTCCTCGCCGAGGCCTCCGACCTGCTCGCCGGGCAGCTCGACGAGGACCTGGTCGCCGCCCTGGCCGGGCAGCTGATCGTGCCCCGGCTGGCCGACTGGTGCGCGGTGTGGCTCGAGGACGAGGCCACCGCAGGCGGCTGGCACGGCGGGGCCGGAGCGGGCGGACCCCGGCTGGCCAGGGTCTGGCACGCCAGCGAGAACCGCATCGAGGAGCTGCGCCGCGCCCTGGAGAAGGACCCGCCGTCGGCATCCGACCCCCTGCGGTCCGGGCCCGTCGGCTACCCCTCGCCCGGCGGGGCGCTCGGTGACGCGCCCGGCGAGCCGGGCTCCGCCCTGGCCTACCGGCTCGTCGCCGGGGGACGCCCGCTCGGCACCCTCGTCATCGGACGGTCCGGGACGGCCGGCTTCCCCGACGAGATCACCGGCCTCGTCGAGGACCTCAGCCGCCGCGTCGCGCTCGCCATCGGCGCCGCCCGCCAGTACGCCCGCCAGGCCACCATCAGCGCCGTCCTCCAGCGCGGACTGCTGCCCGGCGCGGTGGCCGAGATCCCCGGGGTGCGCAGCGCCCTCGTCTACGAGCCGTACGACAAGGGCGGGCCCAGCGGCGACTTCTACGACCTGTTCCCGGCCGGCGACGGCCGCTGGTGCTTCGCCGTCGGCGACGTCCAGGGCAAGGGCCCCGAGGCCGCCGTCGTGATCGGCCTGGCCCGGCCCTGGCTTCGGCTGCTGGCCCGCGAGGGCTACCGGGCCGCCGACGTCCTCGACCGCCTCAACCAGCTCCTGCTCGACGACGCCACGGAGGCCGCCGACGCCGCGGCCCGTGCGCTGGTGGCGGCCGGTGCGCGGCCGACCGCGCCCGGGGACGGCCCCCAGACGCGCTTCCTGTCCCTGCTGTACGGCGAGCTGGTCCCCTTCGACGGCGGCATCCGCTGCACCGTCGCCTCCGCCGGGCACCCGCTGCCCCTGCTGCTCGGCGCCGGCGGAGAGGTCCACACGGCCGCGCGGCCCCAGACCCTCCTGGGCGTCGTCGAGGACGCCACCTACACCAGTGACACCTTCGAGCTGCGCTCCGGCGACACGCTCCTCTGCGTCACCGACGGGGTGACCGAGCGCCGCTCGGGCTCCCGCCAGTTCGACGACGAGGACGGGCTGGCCACGGCGCTGGCAGGCTGCGCGGGGCTGGACGCCGAGCTGATAGCCGAGCGGATCAAGCGGCTGGTGCACGAGTTCGGGGCCCGGCCCCCGGCGGACGATCTGGCACTGCTGGTGCTCCAGGCCGAGTGACCGCGGTGGTGCTGGACAATGGGAGACATGCCTTCCGCACTCCCCGACGGCGAGCCCGTCCCCGACGACGGCGCGCTGCCCGCGTCCGCCCTCGCCGGGGCCGCCGACCGCCCGCTCGGGTTCTACCTGCACGTTCCGTACTGCGCGACCCGCTGCGGCTACTGCGACTTCAACACGTACACGGCGACCGAGCTGCGCGGGACCGGCGGAGTGCTCGCCTCGCGGGACAACTACGCCGAGACGCTCGCCGAGGAGGTCCGTCTGGCCCGGAAGGTACTGGGTGACGACCCGCGGCCCGTCCGCACGGTGTTCGTGGGCGGGGGCACGCCGACGCTGCTGGACGCGGGCGATCTCGTACGGATGCTGGGCGCGATCCGCGACGAGTTCGGGCTGGCGGCGGACGCCGAGGTCACGACGGAGGCCAACCCGGAGTCGGTCGATCCGGCGTATCTGGCCGCCCTGCGTGAGGGGGGCTTCAACCGGATCTCGTTCGGGATGCAGAGCGCCAGGCAGCACGTGCTGAAGGTGCTGGACCGTACGCATACGCCGGGGCGGCCCGAGGCCTGCGTGGCGGAGGCACGGGCGGCGGGCTTCGAGCACGTCAACCTGGATTTGATCTACGGCACGCCGGGGGAGAGCGACGAGGACTGGCGGGCGTCGCTTCAGGCGGCGCTCGGGGCCGGGCCCGACCACGTCAGCGCGTACGCCCTGATCGTGGAGGAGGGCACGCAGCTGGCCCGCCGGATCCGCCGGGGCGAGGTGCCGATGACCGACGACGACGTGCACGCGGACCGGTACCTGATCGCCGAGGAGATGCTCTCGGCGGCGGGCTTCGAGTGGTACGAGGTGTCGAACTGGTCGACGTCTGCGGCCGGACGGTGTCTGCACAACGAGCTGTACTGGCGGGGGGCCGACTGGTGGGGGGCCGGACCGGGGGCGCACAGCCACGTGGGCGGGGTGCGGTGGTGGAACGTCAAGCATCCTGGGGCGTACGCCGGGGCGCTGGCGGCGGGGAGGTCGCCGGGGGCCGGGCGTGAGGTGCTGTCGGAGGAGGACCGGCGGGTCGAGCGGATTCTCCTGGAGCTGCGGTTGCGGGAGGGGGTGCCGTTGGGGCTGCTGCGGGAGGCGGGGCTCGCTGCCTCGCGCAGGGCGTTGTCGGAGGGGCTCCTGGACGCCGGTCCGTATGAGGACGGGCGGGCTGTGCTGACGCTGCGGGGGCGGTTGCTGGCCGATGCGGTGGTGCGGGACCTGGTGGACTGACCTGTGCTCGGCGTCGGTGCCGGGGGCGGGGGGTTTCGCAGCCCGGCGTGGCGGGGTGCCGCTGCGCCCACCCGTGCCGCCCCAGCGGCACGACTGCCCGCAGCGGCGGCGGCACGACTGGCCGCAGCTGAGCGGCGCGACGGCCCGCAGTTAAGCCGTGACGAAGTCGATCAGTTCTTCCACGCGTCCCAGAAGCTCTGGTTCCAGGTCCTTGTAGGACTCCACCTGCTGCAGGATCGCCTGCCACACCGCCCCGGTGTTCTCGGACGGCCAGCCCAGTGCCCGGCACACCCCCGTCTTCCAGTCCTGGCCGTGCGGGATCCGGGGCCACGCCTCGATGCCGAGGGACGACGGCTTCACCGCCTCCCAGATGTCGATGTACGGGTGGCCCACCACCAGGGCGTGCTCGCTCGTCACCGACTCGGCGATGCGCCACTCCTTGGTGCCGGGGACCAGATGGTCGACCAGCACACCCAGCCGCGCGTCCGGCCCGGGTGCGAATTCGGCCACGATGGACGGCAGGTCGTCCACGCCCTCCAGGTACTCCACCACCACGCCCTCGATGCGCAGGTCGTCGCCCCACACCTTCTCGACCAGCTCGGCGTCGTGCCGGCCCTCGACGTAGATCCGGCCGGCGCGGGCCACGCGTGCGCGTGCGTTCGGGACGGCCACCGAGCCCGACGCCGTACGGGCAGGACGTGCGGGTGCCGCCCCCGACGGCCGGACCAGGGTCACGACTTTCCCCTCCAGCAGGAACCCGCGCGGCTCCAGCGGGAACACCCGGTGCTTGCCGAAGCGGTCCTCCAGCGTCACCGTGCCGGCCTCGCAGCGGATCACCGCACCGCAGAAACCGGTCCCGGGCTCCTCGACCACCAGCCCCGGCTCCGCCGGAACCTCCGGCACCGGCTTCGGCTTCTTCCACGGCGGGGTCAGGTCCGGAGAGTACTGGCGCATTCGGATGACGATAGGAGAAGGCGTACGGCGATCACCGCGACACGCCGAAACGCGCCGCCAGCGCGTCCCGCTGGGCCCGGACGAACGCCGCGTCCACCACCGCTCCGTGACCGGGCACGTACAGCGCGTCCTCGCCGCCCAGGTCGAGAAGCCGGTCCAGGGCGGCCGGCCAGTGCGACGGCAGGGCGTCGGGACCCGCCTGCGGATCGCCGGACTCCTCGACCAGGTCACCGCAGAAGACGACCTCGGGGTCGCCCGGTACCAGGACGGCCAGGTCGTGCGCGGTGTGCCCCGGGCCAACGTTCGCCAGCAGCACCTGCCGCCCGCCGCCCAGGTCGAGGGTCCACTCCCCGGAGACCAGGTGGCGGGGCGGGGACAGCAGGTCCACGGCCTCCGCCGCGGTGGCCTGCGCCAGGCCGTTGCGCACGGCGTCCGCGCGCAGCTCCTCCCGGTCCCTCACCCGCGTCAGCACCCCGTCCACGCCGACAGCGCCGAACACCTCCGCGTCGGTGAACGCCGCAACCCCGAAGACGTGGTCGAAGTGGGGGTGGGTCAGGGCGAGATGTGTCACACGGTGACCGGTGATCGCCCGCGCCTGCTCGCGCAACCGCGCGCCCTCGGACGGGCTCGACCCCGCGTCGATCAGCAGGACCGCGCCCTCACCGGCGACCAGCCCCGCCGTGCAGTCCCACACCGGCAGGCGGCACCGCCCCACCCCCGCGGCCACCCGCTCCCACCCGAGGTCTTCCCAAGTCACCGTCATACGGCGACGCTAGCGGTGACACCCGCCACCGGCACGACAGCGCGCGACCAGCCTTGCCGGGGGTGTACCCCACCGCCGTACACTGGGCCGGGGAATGCTGGCACTCGCACGCGCAGAGTGCCAGGCTCGACAGTCAGGACACGGGCGGACGACTTCTGGAGGTGTGCGCGATGCTCAGTGAACGCAGGCTTCAGGTGCTGCGCGCCATCGTCCAGGACTACGTCGGCACCGAGGAGCCGGTCGGCTCCAAGGCCCTCACCGAGCGGCACAACCTCGGCGTCTCCCCGGCCACCGTCCGCAACGACATGGCGGCCCTGGAGGACGAGGGGTACATCGCCCAGCCGCACACCAGCGCCGGGCGGATCCCCACGGACAAGGGCTACCGGCTGTTCGTGGACAAGCTCGCCGGCGTCAAGCCGATGACCGCGCCCGAGCGGCGCGCGATCCAGAACTTCCTCGAGGGCGCCGTCGACCTCGACGACGTAGTGGCGCGCACGGTACGGCTGCTCGCGCAGCTCACGCGGCAGGTCGCCGTGGTGCAGTACCCGTCGCTGACCCGGTCGACCGTGCGGCATGTGGAGTTGCTCGCCCTCGCGCCCGCGCGGCTGATGCTCGTGCTGATCACGGACACCGGGCGGGTCGAGCAGCGCGTGGTCGACTGTCCGGCGCCCTTCGGCGAGGCCTCGCTCGCGGATCTGCGCGCGCGGCTCAACAGCCGTGTGGCGAACCGCCGTTTCGCGGATGTGCCGGGTCTGGTGGAAGATCTACCCGAGGCGTTCGAGCACGAGGACCGGGGTACGGTTTCCACGGTGCTCTCCACACTTCTGGAGACGCTCGTCGAGGAGAACGAGGAGCGGCTGATGATCGGCGGCACCGCCAATCTGACCCGCTTCGGGCATGACTTTCCCCTCACGATCCGGCCGGTGCTGGAGGCGCTGGAGGAGCAGGTCGTGCTCCTCAAGCTGCTCGGCGAGGCCAAGGATCCGGGCGTGACCGTACGGATCGGTCATGAGAACGCCCACGAAGGACTCAACTCCACGTCCGTCGTGTCGGTCGGCTACGGTTCGGGCGGCGAGGCAGTCGCCAAGCTCGGCGTGGTCGGACCGACCCGCATGGACTACCCGGGAACGATGGGAGCGGTACGCGCAGTGGCACGGTACGTCGGACAGATCCTGGCGGAGTCGTAGTGGCCACGGACTACTACGCCGTACTCGGCGTGCGCCGCGACGCGTCGCAGGAAGAGATCAAGAAGGCCTTCCGGCGGCTCGCCCGCGAGCTGCACCCGGACGTCAACCCCGATCCGAAGACCCAGGAGCGGTTCAAGGAGATCAACGCCGCTTACGAGGTGCTGTCGGACCCGCAGAAGAAGCAGGTCTACGACCTCGGCGGCGACCCGCTCTCGCAGGCCCAGGGCGGCGGCGCGGGCGGCTTCGGCGCCGGCGGCTTCGGGAACTTCTCCGACATCATGGACGCGTTCTTCGGCACGGCGTCGCAGCGCGGACCGCGCTCGCGCACCCGCCGCGGCCAGGACGCGATGATCCGTATCGAGGTGGAGCTCGACGAGGCGGCCTTCGGCACGACCAAGGACATCCAGGTCGACACGGCGGTCGTCTGCACCACGTGCAGCGGCGAGGGGGCCGCGCCCGGCACCTCCGCGCAGACGTGTGACATGTGCCGCGGCCGCGGTGAGGTGTCGCAGGTGACCCGGTCCTTCCTGGGCCAGGTCATGACGTCCCGCCCCTGCCCCCAGTGCCAGGGCTTCGGCACCGTGGTGCCCACGCCGTGCCCGGAGTGCGCGGGCGACGGGCGCGTGCGGTCCCGCCGTACGCTCACGGTCAAGATCCCGGCCGGTGTCGACAACGGCACGCGGATCCAGCTGGCCGGCGAGGGCGAGGTCGGGCCCGGTGGCGGTCCCGCCGGCGACCTCTACGTCGAGATCCACGAGCTCCCGCACTCCACGTTCCAGCGGCGCGGCGACGACCTGCACTGCACGGTGACGATCCCCATGACGGCGGCGGCCCTCGGCACCAAGGTGCCGCTGGAGACGCTCGACGGCATGGAGGAGGTCGACATCCGCCCGGGCACCCAGTCCGGCCAGTCCATCCCGCTGCACGGCCGGGGCGTCACGCACCTGCGCGGCGGCGGACGCGGCGACCTCATCGTCCACGTCGAGGTCCAGACCCCGACCAAGCTCGACCCCGAACAGGAACGCCTCCTGCGCGAGCTGTCCAAGCTGCGCGGCGAGGAGCGTCCCACGGGCCAGTTCCAGCCGGGGCAGCAAGGGTTGTTCTCCCGCCTGAAGGACGCGTTCAACGGGCGC
This sequence comes from Streptomyces djakartensis, assembly GCF_014651075.1. GTDB lineage: Bacteria > Actinomycetota > Actinomycetes > Streptomycetales > Streptomycetaceae > Streptomyces > Streptomyces djakartensis. The sequence continues at coordinate 68,063 of NZ_BMWE01000004.1, forward strand.
TGAGCCCGGGCGTGCATCTGGTCTATGCCAGTCGGCAGGGCGGTTTCGGAATGGTTCGGAGGACGTGACAACATGCGCTCATGTCCTCCGCACTGACCGATCTCTTCCCCCACCCGATCGTGCAGGCCCCCATGGCGGGCGGAGTCTCCCTGCCGCGGCTCGCCGCCGCCGTGTGCGAGGCGGGCGGGCTCGGTTTCCTCGCCGCCGGGTACAAGACCGCCGACGGGATGTACGAGGAGATCAAACAGCTCCGGAGCCTCACCGGCAGGCCGTTCGGCGTGAACCTCTTCATACCGCAGCCGGAGTACGCCGACCCGGCCGCCATCGATGGCTACGCCCACCAGCTGGCCGGCGAGGCCACCTGGTACGAGGCCGAGCTCGGTGATCCGGAGAGCGGCCGCGACGACGGCTACGAGACCAAGCTGGCGGTGCTGCGCGACAACCCCGTGCCCGTGGTGTCGTTCCACTTCGGCGCGCCGAGCCGGGACGTCGTCGACGCCCTGCACCGCGTCGGCACCTTCGTCCTCGCCACCGCCACCACCCCTGACGAGGCGCGGGCCGTCGAGCGCACCGGCGCGGACGCGGTCATCGCGCAGGGAGTCGAGGCGGGCGGCCACCAGGGCACCCACCGGGACGTCCCGGAGAGGGACGGTTCCGGCATCGGGCTGCTGTCACTGGTCGCCCAGGTCCGGGAGGCCGTGAGCATCCCGGTCATCGCCGCCGGCGGCATAATGCGCGGCGGTCAGATCGCCGCCGTGCTCGCGGCGGGCGCCAGCGCGGCCCAGCTCGGCACCGCGTTCCTCGCGACGTCCGAGTCGGGCGCGCACGCCCTGCACAAGCAGGCACTGACCAACCCCCTGTTCGTCCGCACGGAGCTGACCCGGGCGTTCTCGGGCCGGCCGGCGCGCGGCCTCGTCAACCGCTTCGTCCGCGAGCACGGCCCCTACGCGCCCGCCGCCTACCCCGAGATCCACCACCTCACCGCACCGCTGCGCAAGGCCGCCGCCAAGGCCGGCGACGCGCAGGGCATGGCACTGTGGGCCGGGCAGGGCCACCGCCTGGCACGGGAACTGCCCGCGGGGCAGCTCATGGAGGTGCTGTTGGGTGAACTCGCCGCGTCCACCACGGCGTTGACGAACGGAGGCGTTCGATGACGGCGCCGGTCTTCGTGGTCGAGCACTTCGACGCGGGGCGTGGCGGCCGCTACGTCCTCGACGGCCCCGAAGGGCGGCACGCCGTCTCCGTGAAGCGGCTGCGTCCCGGGGAGGACATCGTCCTCACGGACGGGGCCGGACGCTGGGCGGACTGTGTCGTGCTCGACACCGAGGGCAAGGACCGGCTGGTCGTCCGGCTCGGCTCGGTGGCCGAGGAGCCGCCGGAGGAGCCCCGGGTCACCGTCGTCCAGGCGCTGCCCAAGGGCGACCGCGGGGAACTGGCCGTGGAGACCATGACGGAGGTCGGCGTCGACACGATCGTGCCGTGGGCGGCGGCGCGCTGCATCACGCAGTGGAAGGGCGACCGCGGGCTGAAGGCGCTGGGCAAATGGCGGGCGACGGCGCGGGAGGCCGGCAAGCAGTCCCGCCGGGTGCGCTTTCCAGAGGTCGCGGACGCCGCCACGACCAAGCAGGTCGCCGCGCTGCTGGCCGGCGCGGACTTCGCCGCCGTGCTCCACGAGAGCGGGGACGAGCCCCTGGCGACGGCCGAACTGCCTTCGTCCGGCGAGATCGTGCTGGTCGTGGGGCCCGAAGGCGGTGTGGCGCCGGAGGAGTTGACGCTGTTCGAGACGGCCGGGGCGAAGGCGTACCGCCTCGGGCGCAGTGTGCTGCGCACATCGACTGCCGGGACGGCCGCCGCGGCCGTGCTCCTGGCTCGCACCGGCCGATGGTCCTGACCACTTCGGAGGCACCGCGGAACTCGCACAGGTTCGACTTCTCGTCGACGACTTCGCCGCCTGCTACCGCTTCTGCGACGAGGTCACGGCCCGGCACCCATGACGGACCGCACGCGAGTGGCCCACCTCAAGGACCCTGAGGGCAACCTGGTGGAGCTTCAGGAGCGGCTCCTGCTGCGCGCCTGACGCCTTTGCGCCCTACCGCGCGACCTCCGTCAGTGGCAGGCTGCCCTCCATGGGGGCTTTGAGGAGGATCGGGCGGGGCGCGCGCGGTCGGCGGACGGCTGTCGCGGCGGTGTTCGCGGTCGTCGCCGCGGGTGGCGCCGCCGCGTGTGAACCCGGCGGCATCAGCTCGGCGACCGTCGCGTACACCACCGACGAGACCGTCACCAGGGAGCTCGACCGGCAGAAGGCCGACGTGCGCTGGCTGACCTGCACCGCTTCCTACGGGGACTCGGGCAAGGGCGGGAAGCCGTCGCCCTCGGCGAGTGAGAAGACCGTCGCCACGGTCGACTGCGACGGGGAGACCAAGGACGGCAAGGACATCACCGTCACCGGCAAGGTCACCCACGCGGTGGACGGGGCCTGTGTGCGCGGGAACATCACCGCCAAGGTGGACGGCAAGGTGTGGTTCCAGGTCGACGGGCTCGGCGACTGCGGCGCGACCCCGTCACCCGTGGGCGGCGGACCGGCGAACGGGCGGCCCGGCCCCACCGTCACCGTGACCGTCACACAGACCATCTGGTGCGACCGGTACCCGGACTGCCGCCCCGTCGAGGGCAAGTGATCCGAACTCTGTCCGCGCGGCGTCGTCCCTGCATAGGGTGATCGGGTGACTCAGTCCCCAGCGCCTGCTTACCTCCGGTTCCCCCACGTGCACGGTGACCTGGTCGCCTTCACCGCTGAGGACGACGTGTGGCTCGCTCCTCTCGACGGCGGCCGGGCCTGGCGGGTCAGCGCCGACAACGTGCCGGTGACCCACCCGCGCATCTCGCCCGACGGCACCACCGTCGCCTGGACCTCCACCCGGGACGGCGCCCCCGAGGTGCACATCGCCCCGGTCGACGGCGGCCCCGCCAAGCGGCTGACCTACTGGGGCAGCCTGAAGACCCAGGTGTGCGGCTGGACCCCCGACGGCGAGGTGCTGGCGATCAGCACCCACGGGCAGGCCAGCCTGCGCCGCACCTGGGCGCGTGCCGTCCCGCTCGACGGAGGCCCGGCCACCACCCTGCCGTACGGACCGGTCGGCGACATCGCCTACGGTCCGCACCCGGTGCTCCTGTCCGCCCCGATGGGACGCGAGGCCGCCTGGTGGAAGCGGTACCGCGGGGGCACGGCGGGCAAGTTGTGGATCGACCGGGAGGGCGACGGGGAGTTCGTACGGCTCCACGAGGAACTGGACGGCAACATCGAGTACCCGGTGTGGGTGGGGGAGCGCGTCGCCTTCCTGTCCGACCACGAGGGCACCGGTGCGCTCTACTCCTCCCTCGCCGACGGATCGGACCTGCGGCGCCACACACCACTCGACGGCTTCTACGCCCGGCACGCCGCCACCGACGGCACCCGCGTCGTCTACTCCAGCGCCGGTGAGCTGTGGGTGCTGGACGACCTGGACGGGGCCGAGCCACGGCGGCTCGACGTGCGGCTCGGAGGGCAGCGCGTCGATCTGCAGCCGTTCCCGGTGAACGCCTCCCGCTGGTTCGGGTCGGCGTCCCCGGACCACACCGCGCGCGGCAGCGCCGTCTCCGTCCGCGGCTCCGTCCACTGGGTGACCCACCGCTCCGGCCCGGCCCGCGCCCTCGCCTCGACGCCCGGCGTACGGGCCCGGCTGCCCAGGGCGTTCCGCGCCGACGGCGAGGAGTGGGTGGTGTGGGTGACGGACGCCGAGGGCGACGACGCCCTGGAGTTCGCGCCCGCCACCGGCCTCACCCCGGGGGCGACGCCGCGCCGGCTCGCCGCCGGGCAGCTCGGCCGGGTACTGGATCTCGCCATGGCTCCCGACGGCAGCCGGGCCGCCGTGGCCTCCCACGACGGCCGCCTGCTGCTCGTCGAGCGGGAGTCGGGCGAGGTGCGGGAGGTGGACCGCAGCGAGAACGGCGACGTGTCCGGGCTGGTCTTCTCGCCCGACTCGTCCTGGCTGGCCTGGTCCCACCCCGGCCCGCGGCCCCTGTCCCAGCTGAGGCTCGCCAACACCACCGACCTGTCGGTCACCGAGGCGACCCCGCTGCGCTTCCAGGACTACGCGCCCGCCTTCACCACGGACGGCAAGCACCTCGCCTTCCTGTCGACCCGCTCCTTCGACCCGGTCTACGACGAGCACGTCTTCGACCTGGCCTTCGTGGAGGGCGCCAGGCCGCACCTGATCACGCTCGCGGCCACCACCCCCTCCCCGTTCGGGCCGCAGCGGCACGGCCGGTCCTTCGAGACACCCGACCGGGAGGAGACCCCGGACAGCGAGGGCACCCCCACCACCCGCATCGACCTGGAAGGCCTCGCCGACCGCATCGTGCCGTTCCCGGTCGAGGCCGCCCGCTACTCCAACCTGCGCGCCGCCAAGGACGGCGTCCTGTGGCTGCGGCACCCGGTCGCCGGTGTCCTCGGCGCGTCCCGGGCCAACCCGGACGACCCCGAGCCCAAGTCCGAGCTGGAGCGCTACGACCTCGCCCAGCAGCGGGTCGAGCATCTCGCCGCCGACGCCGACCACTTCGAGGTCAGCGGCGACGGCAAGCGGGTGCTGCTCTGGACCGACGGGCGGCTGAAGGTCGTTCCCAGCGACCGGCGGGCCTCCGGCGACGACGACAGTGACAGCAACATCACCGTCGACCTCAGCCGCGTACGCCAGTTCATCGACCCGGCCGCCGAGTGGCGGCAGATGTTCGACGAGAACGGCCGGATCATGCGCGACCACTTCTGGCGGCCGGACATGAGCGGCGTCGACTGGGACGGGGTCCTCGACCGCTACCGTCCGGTCGTGGACCGGTGCGCCACCCACGACGACCTGGTCGACCTGCTGTGGGAGGTCCAGGGCGAACTCGGCACCTCGCACGCCTACGTCACTCCGCGCGGCGGCTTCGGAGGCGGCCCCCGCCAGGGTCTGCTCGGCGCCGACATCTCCCGCCACGAGGACGGCAGTTGGCGCGTCGACCGCATCCTGCCCTCCGAGACCTCCGACCCGGACGCCCGCAGCCCGCTGGCCGCGCCCGGTGTGGCGGTACGTCCCGGGGACGCGATCCTCGCGGTCGCCGGGCAGCCGGTCGACCCGGTGACCGGCCCCGGCCCGCTGCTGATCGGCACGGCGGGCAAACCGGTCGAGCTGACCATCTCCCCGTCCGGCGGCGGCGACCCGCGGCACGTCGTCGTCGTCCCCGTCGCCGACGAGGAGCCCCTGCGCTACCACGCCTGGGTCGCCGACCGCCGCGCCTACGTCCACGAGAAGTCCGGCGGCCGGCTCGGCTACCTGCACGTCCCGGACATGCAGGCCCCCGGCTGGGCCCAGATCCACCGCGACCTGCGCGTCGAGGTCGCCCGCGAGGGCCTGGTCGTCGACGTCCGGGAGAACCGCGGCGGCCACACCTCCCAGCTGGTCGTGGAGAAACTGGCCCGGCGCGTCGTCGGCTGGGACCTGCCCCGGGGCATGCACCCCGAGAGCTACCCGCGTGACGCGCCCCGCGGCCCGGTCGTCGCCGTCGCCAACGAGTTCTCGGGCTCCGACGGCGACATCGTCAACGCCGCCATCAAGGCCCTGGGCATCGGCCCCGTGGTCGGCACCCGCACCTGGGGCGGCGTCATCGGCATCGACAGCCGCTACCGCCTGGTCGACGGCACCCTCGTCACCCAGCCGAAGTACGCCTTCTGGCTGGAGGGTTACGGCTGGGGCGTGGAGAACCACGGCGTGGACCCGGATGTGGAAGTGGTGCAACGCCCGCAGGACTACGCGGCGGACAGGGACACCCAACTGGACGAGGCGATCCGACTGGCACTTGAGAGTCTGGAGGCCAGTCCGGCAAAAACGCCTCCGGCTCTGCCTACTTCTTAGGGGCGCGGGGAACTGCGCGACCAGCCACAACGCACCCGCACCCGACGACGATACGATGCCCGAGTCGGACCAAATTCGGCCAACCCCCGGAGGGAACATGGCAGGGGAACCCCAGGACGACTGCCTCTTCTGCAAGATCGTCGCAGGCACCGTCCCGGCGACCATCGTCCGCCAGACGGAGACGACCGTCGCGTTCCGCGACATCAACCCCCAGGCCCCCACCCACGTCCTGGTCATCCCCAAGGCGCACTACGAGAACGCCGCCGCCCTCGCCGCCGCCGACCCGGGGCTCACCGCGGACGTGCTCCGTGAGGCCCAGGCCGTCGCGGACGAGGAAAAACTGGACAGCTACCGCCTCGTGTTCAACACCGGCAGCGGCGCCGGCCAGACGGTCTGGCACGTGCACGGCCACATCCTCGGCGGCCGCGGTCTCGAGTGGCCCCCGGGGTAGTCCGCCTTGTCCGTACGTGAACTGGTGGTCCTCGGCACCGCCAGCCAGGTTCCCACCCGGCACCGCAACCACAACGGCTATCTGCTCCGCTGGGACGGCGAGGGCATCCTGTTCGACCCCGGCGAGGGCACGCAGCGCCAGATGCTGCGCGCCGGGGTCGCCGCGCACGACCTGAACCGGATCTGCGTCACGCACTTCCACGGCGACCACTCCCTCGGCCTGGCCGGTGTGATCCAGCGCATCAACCTCGACAAGGTGCCCCACGAGATCACCGCCCACTACCCCCGCTCCGGCCAGCGCTTCTACGACCGGCTCCGGTACGCCACCGCCTACCGGGAGACCGTCGACATCACCCAGTCGCCCGTCGCAACCGACGGCACCCTCGCCCGTACGGACGGCTACACGCTCCAGGCCCGGAAGCTGTCCCACCCGGTGGAGTCCTTCGGCTACCGGATCGTCGAACACGACGGGCGCCGCATGCTGCCCGAACGGCTCGCCGCGCACGGCGTCAAGGGCCCGGACATCGGCCGGATCCAGCGCGAGGGCTCGCTCGGAGGGGTCTCGCTCGAGGACGTCAGCGAGGTGCGGCGCGGGCAGCGCTTCGCGTTCGTCATGGACACCAGGCTGTGCGACGGGGTGTACGCGCTCGCCGAGGGCTGCGACATGCTGGTCATCGAGTCGACGTTCCTCGACGAGGACGAGGCACTCGCCGTCGAGCACGGGCACCTGACGGCGGCTCAGGCGGCCCGGGTGGCCCGGGACGGCGGGGTGCGGCACCTCGTGCTGACCCACTTCAGTCAGCGCTACGGCGACCCGGAGGAGTTCGAGCGGCAGGCGCGGGCCGCCGGGTACGACGGGGAGCTGACCGTGGCGCACGATCTACTGAGAGTGCCGGTTCCGAAGCGTCGATGAAACGGCCGTACGATGAATTGATGTCCCTCCCCAAAGCCGAACTGCACCTTCACATCGAAGGCACCCTGGAACCGGAACTGGCCTTCGAGCTCGCCGCGCGGGGCGGCGTCACCCTGCCCTACGCGGACACGGACGAGCTGCGCGAGGCGTACCGGTTCGAGGACCTGCAGTCCTTCCTGAACCTGTACTACGAACTCATGGCCGTCCTGCGCACCGAGCGGGACTTCGAGGACCTCGCGAACGCGTACCTCGCACGGGCCGCCGCGCAGGGCGTGCGGCACGCGGAGATCTTCTTCGACCCGCAGGCCCACACCAGCCGCGGTCTCGAGCTCGGCACCGTCGTCGAGGGGCTGTGGCGCGCGCTGGGGACCAGCGAGGCGAACCACGGCGTCTCGACCCGGCTGATCCTGTGCTTCCTGCGCGACGAGTCCGCCGAATCGGCCCTGGCGACCCTGGACGCGGCCAAGCCGTACCTGGACCGGATCACGGGCGTCGGCCTGGACTCGGCCGAGGTCGGACACCCGCCGGCGAAGTTCCGCGAGGTGTACGAGGCCGCCGCCGCGCTCGGGCTGCGGCGGGTCGCCCACGCCGGTGAGGAGGGCCCGCCGGAGTACATCACCGAGGCGCTGGACGTGCTCGGGGTCGAGCGGGTCGACCACGGGCTGCGCTGTGTCGAGGACCCGGCGCTGGTGGAGCGGCTGGTGCGGGACCGGGTGCCGCTGACCCTGTGCCCGCTGTCGAACGTCCGGCTGCGCACCGTCGACACCCTCGCCGACCATCCGCTGCCCGCGATGCTGGACGCCGGCCTCATGTGCACGGTGAACTCCGACGACCCGGCGTACTTCGGCGGATACGCCGGTGACAACTTCGACGCCGTGCGCGCCACCCTCGGCCTGAGCGAGGAGCGGCTGCGCGAGCTGGCCCGCAACTCCTTCCTCGCCTCCTTCCTCCAGGACGACGAGGAGCTGCGGGCGCGGTATCTCGCCGAGGTGGAGGCCTACACCTTCGCGTAGGCCTCTCGCGCAAAGGGCCCTCAGAAGACCTCCGACCCCGCCTTGTCGTAGTCGCGCTGGGCGGGGACGGCCGGGGTGTCCACCGGGATCTCCACCACCGGCTGTTCCGGGGCGCCGATCTCGGGGACCGCGCCGGTGGGGGTGGCCGGGGCGGCGGCGACCAGGGCGGCCGGGTGGCCGCCGCGGCGGCGGATCGCGCCGGGCAGCAGCGGGCGCCCGCCGGTGTGCAGCGCCACGGCGGTCATCGGCAGGGCGACGACCAGCAGGCCGGCGGCGAGGATGGTGCCCATGACCGGGAACCCGGCCTGCGCCGACAGCACACTGCCGGTCAGCGGCCCGGCGGCCGTGCCCAGTGAGGACGCCGAACCGACGAGCACCGCCCAGCGGCCGCGCGGGTCGAGCGAGGCGGCGAGGCCGATCAGGTACGACAGCACCACCGGGTAGAGCGTGTTCCAGGCGATCTCACCGGCCGCGAAGCTCGTCAGGCCGGTCGCGGAGGCGCTCAGCACGACGCAGCCGGCGATGAGGACGGTGCCCGCCCCGATCGGCACCGCGCGTCCCAGCCGCGCCCCGAGGGCGCCCGCCGCGAGCACGCCGGTCAGCCCGGCGACCAGGGCGACGGCGAAGACTGCGCCGACCGTGGCCTCACCGAGGCCCGCCTGCGTCAGACCGATCTGCCCGCTCACGCCCCACAGGGAGTTCTGGGCGAGCGACCAGCACAGCATGGCGGCGGCCAGCACCAGCCCCGAACGGGCATGCGGCAGCCGGGCCTTGTGGTGCCGCGCGGGTGCGGCGGGGGCGGCGGCGGGGAGACGGCCGGTGAGCGGCCAGACGGCCAGGGCCGTGAGGGCGATCGCGGCCAGCGGCAGGCCGTGGCCGGGGCCGAGGTGCGGCACCGTCAGGTACACGGCGCCCGCGAGGGCGGAGACACTGAGCAGACCGGCGGTGGAGGCCCGGTGCGGATCGCGCTGCGCCGCTATCAGGGTGGCGGCGACGGTGGTGGCCGTGCCGGATCCGAACCCGCCGACCATCGCGCCCGCCACGACGGCGGGCACGGCCGTGGCCAGCGCGGCGGCGCCGTAGCCGAGCAGGGCCAGAGCGAGGCCGAGCCGGGCGAGGGTGCGGGCGCCGATCCGTTCGACCCGCGAGGCGAGGGCGAACCCGGCGGTCGCCGAGCTCAGCAGCAGCGCACTGCCGACGGCACCGGCCTGTGTGACGGAGAGCGGAAGCCCCGAATCGAGTCGGCCGACGGTGGTCGGCAGCAGATACGGAGCGAGGTACCCGGCCGTGAAAAGGGCGACGAGGGGCCAGGGGGTGGTGCGAGGGGCGAACACGGGCGTTCCCAGGGCATGCGAAAGGAGCGGGGAAAAAGGGGGATTGGGCGACGACCGTCGACGGACAGGAACGCGCGGGCAATTTGTATCAAGCAAGCAGTCGCAGACGAGAACCCGGGGGGCGTGATCTAAAGCACATCGTGTTTGGTGCGGTGAAGTCCGGGTAAACGCTGGTGTTTCCTGCGGCGTTGAGGGTCCTGTCCCTTACCGCCGGCGCACCGCGCCGCCGCCTGCGGGGGCCGTCGCCTCGGCCTTGGCCCGGATGTCCCGCATCACTGCGATGATCCGCTCCTGGTGCCCCGGCGTGAGGCGTGCCACCGGCACCGAGCAGCCGCGAGGCGCTGACCCCGAACTCGCACACCAGCCGGGAGTCACTGGCGGCCGATCTCGCCGACGGAGTCGAGATAGCTCGTTCCGGCGAGCAGGGCGTGGATACCGATGCCGTACAGGGAGCCGGTGACGTCGGTGCGGCCCCAGCCGCGCGAGATCAGGGTCTGCCGCGGACTTCACCTCGCGGGCGCCCCCTGTGTCTGACATGCGCCGAGCGTAGACGGGCTGCGGCGAGCCGTTGACGTTCACCTACCCGACCTACATTCTCATACATAGATGACATCTACATGAGGAGATGCCCGTGCGCCTCGCCATCGCAGACGTCCGGCTGACGCCGATCCTGGTCGCCGACCCGCCGCTGCTGAACACCCAGGGCGTCCACCAGCCGTACACGCCACGGCTGATCGTCGAGGTCGTCACGGGGGACGGCGTCACCGGCGTGGGGGAGACCTACGGCGACACCAAGTACCTGGAGCTGGCCCGGCCCCTCGCCGAGCGGCTGAAGGGGCGGCAGGTCAGCGATCTGGGCGGCCTGTTCACGCTCATGGACCAGATCACGGTGCACGCGTCCCGGGTGGACAACGCCGTCGACGTGGGCGGACTGCGCGGCGTGCAGACCGCCGACAAGCTGAGGCTCTCCGTCGTCTCCGGCTTCGAGGTGGCCTGCCTCGACGCCCTCGGCAAGTCCCTCGGACTGCCCGTGCACGCGCTGCTCGGAGGCAAGGTGCGGGACGCCGTCGAGTACAGCGCCTACCTGTTCTACAAGTGGGCCGGCCACCCGGACGGCGTCGCCTGCGAGAAGGACGACTGGGGGGCCGCCGTCGACCCGGCCGGGGTGGTGGAGCAGGCCCGCCGGTTCACCGAGCGGTACGGCTTCACGTCCTTCAAGCTCAAGGGCGGCGTCTTCCCGCCCGACGAGGAGATCGCCGCGGTCAGGGCGCTGGCGGCGGCCTTCCCGGGACACCCGCTGCGGCTGGACCCCAACGGCGCCTGGTCCGTGGAGACCTCGCTGAAGGTGGCGCGGGAGCTCGGAGACCTCCTCGAGTACCTGGAGGACCCGACCCTCGGCACCTCCGGCATGGCCGAGGTCGCCGAACGCACCGGGGTGCCGCTCGCGACCAACATGTGCGTGACGACGTTCGCCGAGATCAAGGAGGCGTTCACCAGGAACGCCGTCCAGGTCGTGCTCTCCGACCACCACTACTGGGGCGGGCTGCGCAACACCCAGCAGCTCGCCGCCGTCTGCCGCACCTTCGGCGTCGGCGTGTCCATGCACTCCAACACCCACCTGGGCATCTCGCTGGCCGCGATGACCCACGTGGCGGCCACCGTCCCGAACCTGCACCACGCCTGCGACTCCCACTACCCCTGGCAGTCGGAGGACGTGCTCACCGAGCGGCTCGCCTTCGAGGGTGGCCGGGTTGCCGTGTCCGACGCGCCCGGGCTCGGCGTGGAGCTCGACCGCGAGCGCCTCGCCGTGCTGCACCGGCGCTGGCTGGACGACGACGGCGCGCTGCGGGATCGCGACGACGCGGCGGCGATGCGGGTCGCCGATCCCACGTGGGTGACGCCCTCGATGCCCCGCTGGTGACGCCTGTGTAGCATGTGACCGGCGTCACGTGGCAGCTGGTGTGGTGCAGACTGGGCAGATCAGAACCACCGTGTCAGGGAGCGCATCGTGACCGCGTCCACCGCCCAGGCAGCCAAGCGCCCGGCCGGGAAGGGATCGCACCGCCAGACCCAGGTCGATCCCCTCGCCCCGCTGCGCGAGCCGGACGACCCGCCCTGGGACGTCTACCTCACCGGCACCGTCTTCCTCGACATCGTCTTCACCGGGCTCGACACCGCCCCGGTGCGCGGGACCGAGTCCTGGGCACGCGGGATGGGGTCGAGCCCCGGCGGCGTCGCCAACATGGCCACCGCGCTGGCCCGCCTCGGCCTGCGTACGTCCCTCGCGGCGGCCTTCGGCGACGACCACTACGGCGACTACTGCTGGGACGCCCTGGAACACGGCGAGGGCATCGACCTCTCCCCGTCGCGCAGGGTGCCCGGCTGGCACTCCCCGGTGACCGTCTCCATGGCGTACGAGGGGGAGCGCACGATGGTCTCGCACGGCCACGAGCCGCCCCCGGAGGAGCCGGCCCCCGAGTGCCCGCCCCGCGCCCGGGCCGCCGTCGCCTCGCTGGCGCCCGGCGTGAGCGCGCCCTGGATCGCCCAGGCGGCGAGCCGGGGCACCCGGGTCTTCGGCGACGTGGGCTGGGACGACACCGGCGCGTGGGACCTGGCGGCGCTGCCCGACCTCAGGCACTGCGAGGCGTTCCTGCCGAACGCGCAGGAGGCCATGCGGTACACGGGCGCGGACTGCCCGCGGGCCGCCGCGCACGCCCTGACCGAGCACGTGCCCGTCGCCGTGGTCACCCTCGGTGCGGACGGGGCGTACGCGGTGGACCGGCGTACGGGGGAGACGGCGGAGGTGCCGGCGATCGACGTGGAGGCGCTCGACCCCACCGGGGCGGGGGACGTGTTCGTCGCCGGGTTCGTGACCGGCACGCTGGCGGACTGGCCGCTGGCGGACCGGCTGGCCTTCGCCGGGCTGACGGCGGCGCTGTCGGTGCAGGAGTTCGGGGGGTCGTTGTCGGCGCCCGGGTGGGCGGAGATCGCGGGGTGGTGGCGGCGGGTGCAGTCGGTGCGGGGGCAGTCGCCGGCGGCGCTGCGGCGGTACGGGTTCCTGGCGGGGCTCGTGCCGGAGGAGTTGGTGAGGCCCTGGCCGTTGCGGCGGGCCGTGCCGACGATCGGGTTCCGGCGCTCGGCGTGACCTCCCGGCCTGCCGGGGGGCTCCGCCCCCTGAGCCCCCGGCCTCTGTCCCCCCCCACCGCCCGAATCGCTCGGTCAAGAAGAACCGTCGCCTAGGATTCCGGCACCGCCACCAAAACCCCTACGGCGTTGTCAGTGCCCCGTCGTACCCTGGGAATCGCGAGGCCGCCCTCAGCTACGCGGCCGTGACGAGGAGGAACCGCAGGCCTTCAGCGCCGGCCCATGACTCAGACACCCACAGCTCACACCGCCGCGCAGGAGCAGGCGAGAGCGCAGTTCACCGTCCCCGCCCAGCACCCCATGGTGACCGTGCTGGGATCCGGCGACTCCCTCCTGCGCGTGATCGAGAAGGCCTTCCCGGCGGCCGACATCCACGTCCGGGGCAACGAGATCAGCGCGGTCGGCGACCCGAAGGACGTCGCCCTCATCGCGCGCGTTTTCGACGAGATGATGCTGGTGCTCCGCACCGGGCAGCCGATGACGGAGGACGCAGTGGAACGCTCGATCGCCATGCTGAAGGCGAGCGAGGACGGGGAGAGCGACGGCCAGGAGACCCCGGCCCAGGTGCTCACGCAGAACATCCTGTCCTCGCGAGGCCGCACGATCCGCCCCAAGACGCTCAACCAGAAGCGCTACGTGGACGCGATCGACAAGCACACGATCGTCTTCGGCATCGGCCCGGCGGGCACCGGCAAGACGTACCTGGCGATGGCCAAGGCGGTGCAGGCCCTGCAGTCCAAGCAGGTCAACCGCATCATCCTGACCCGCCCGGCGGTCGAGGCCGGAGAGCGGCTCGGCTTCCTCCCGGGCACGCTCTACGAGAAGATCGACCCGTACCTGCGCCCGCTCTACGACGCGCTGCACGACATGCTCGACCCGGACTCCATCCCGCGGCTGATGGCGGCGGGCACCATCGAGGTCGCGCCGCTCGCCTACATGCGCGGCCGCACCCTCAACGACGCCTTCATCATCCTGGACGAGGCCCAGAACACGAGCCCCGAGCAGATGAAGATGTTCCTCACCCGGCTCGGCTTCGACTCGAAGATCGTGATCACGGGTGACGTGACGCAGGTCGACCTGCCCGACGGGCAGAAGTCGGGTCTGCGGCAGGTGCAGGACATCCTGGAGGGCGTCGAGGACGTCCACTTCTCCCGGCTCTCGTCCCACGACGTGGTCCGGCACAAGCTGGTGGGCCGTATCGTCGACGCGTACGAGAAGTACGACACCAAGCACGGCACCCAGAACGGCGGGAACAAGGGCCGCGGCAAGTCCGTGCACAAGGGGAAGTAGACAAGCACAACACCATGTCGATCGACGTCAACAACGAGTCCGGCACCGAGGTCGACGAGCAGGCGATCCTCGACATCGCCCGCTACGCGCTCGCGCGGATGCGCATCCACCCGCTCTCCGAACTCTCGGTGATCGTCGTGGACGCCGACGCCATGGAGCAGCTCCACATCCAGTGGATGGACCTGCCCGGCCCCACGGATGTCATGTCCTTCCCGATGGACGAGCTGCGCCCGCCGTCCAAGGACGACGACGAGCCGCCGCAGGGGCTGCTCGGCGACATCGTGCTGTGCCCCGAGGTCGCCGAGAAGCAGGGCAGGGAAGCGGAGACGCAGCACACCATGGACGAGGAGCTCCAGCTGCTCACCGTCCACGGCGTGCTGCACCTGCTGGGCTACGACCACGAGGAACCGGACGAGAAGGCCGAGATGTTCGGCCTCCAGGCGGCCATCGTGGACGGCTGGCGCGCGGAGCGGGGCCTGACGGGCCCGTCCCCGGCGCCGACGGTCTCGTAACGCCCGCCGATGAGTCCGCAACTCGCCCTGGGCGCGATCGCCCTGGTCGTCGTGGCCTGGCTCGCCGCCTGCGCGGAGGCGGGCCTCGCGCGCGTCTCCAGCTTCCGGGCCGAGGAGGCCGTGCGCTCCGGCCGCCGGGGCAGCGCCAAGCTCTCCCAGGTCGCCGCCGACCCGACCCGCTATCTGAACGTGGCGCTGCTGGTCCGCGTCGCCTGCGAGATGGCCGCCGCAGCGCTGATCACCTACGGCTGCCTCAAGGAGTTCGACGGCACCACCGAGGCGCTGCTGATCGCCATCGCCGTCATGGTCCTGGTGTCGTACGTCGCCGTCGGCGTCTCCCCGCGCACCATCGGCCGCCAGCACCCGATGAACACCGCGACGGTCTCGGCCTACGTCCTGGTGCCGCTGGCCCGGATCATGGGCCCGATCCCGTCGCTGCTGATCCTCATCGGCAACGCGCTCACCCCCGGCAAGGGCTTCCGCCGTGGCCCGTTCGCCTCCGAGGCGGAGCTGCGCGCCCTGGTCGACCTCGCCGAGAAGGAGTCGCTCATCGAGGACGAGGAGCGCCGTATGGTGCACTCGGTCTTCGAACTGGGCGACACCCTGGTCCGGGAGGTCATGGTCCCGCGCACGGACCTGGTGGTCATCGAGCGTTTCAAGACCATCCGCCAGGCCCTCACCCTCGCCCTGCGCTCCGGCTTCTCCCGCATCCCGGTGACCGGCGAGAGCGAGGACGACATCGTCGGCGTGGTGTACCTGAAGGACCTGGTCCGCAAGACGCACATCAGCCGCGAGGCCGAGTCCGAGCAGGTGTCCACGGCGATGCGCCCGGCGTTCTTCGTGCCCGACACCAAGAACGCCGGCGACCTGCTGCGCGAGATGCAGAAGCAACGCAACCACGTCGCCGTCGCCGTCGACGAGTACGGCGGCACCGCCGGCATCGTCACCATCGAGGACATCCTCGAGGAGATCGTCGGCGAGATCACCGACGAGTACGACCGCGAACTGCCCCCGGTGGAGGACCTCGGCAAGGACCGCTACCGGGTCACGGCCCGCCTCGACATCAGCGACCTGGGCGAGCTGTACGGCCTGGAGGAGTTCGACGACGAGGACGTCGAGACGGTCGGCGGCCTGCTGGCGAAGGCCCTGGGCCGCGTGCCCATCGCCGGGGCGTCGTCCGTCGTCGCCCTCCCCGACGGCCGGGAACTGCGCCTGACCGCGGAGGCGGCGGCCGGCCGCCGCAACAAGATCGTGACGGTGCTGGCGGAGCCGGTGGACCCGGTGGACCCACAGGAGGAGGAGAAGCCGGAGTGACCCCACAGGAACTGCGCGCGTTCTGCCTGTCCTTCAACGCGGCGGTGGAGGACTTCCCCTTCAGCCCGGAGATCTCGGTCTTCAAGGTCCAGGGGAAGCTCTTCGCGCTGTCGCACCTCGACGCACGCCCCCTGAAGGTCAACCTCAAGTGCGACCCGGACGACGCCATCCGGCTGCGCCGTGAGCACGAGGGGCTGATCGTGCCGGGCTGGCACATGAACAAACGGCACTGGAACACCGTCACGGCCGACGGCGACCTCCCCGACCAGCTGGTCCGGGAGCTCGTCGAGGACTCCTACGACCTCGTCGTGGCGGGCCTGCCCCGAGCGGACCGCCTGCGCCTCGACCGCCCCTGACGCTTCCGTATGCTCGGATCATGACCGACAGCAGCGCGCTCGACCCCGAGGACCGCAAGATCGTCACCCTGGCCCGTTCCGCGCGGGCCCGCAACGGTGTGCCCGAGGGGGCGGCCGTACGCGACGAGACCGGCCGCACCTATGTCGCCGCGACCGTGGCCCTCGACTCCCTGAAGCTCAGCGCCCTTCGGACGGCGGTGGCCATGGCGGTGGCCTCCGGCGCCACGTCGCTGGAGGCCGCGGCGGTCGTGACCGAGTCGGAGACCGCTTCCGCGGAGGACCGGGCGGCGGTACGGGACCTCGGTGGCGCGCAGACGCCCGTGCTGGTGGCGGGGCCCGACGGGGTCGTTCGGCTTACGGTCTCGGCGGGCTGAGGTCCTGGGGGCTGCGCCCCCCCAGCCCCCCGTCGGCCTTGGCGGCCTCGTCCTCAAACGCCGGACGGGCTGGTCGATGACCGACAGGCCGTCCGGGTCAGCCTGGCTGAATTCGCTGTAACCGTCGGTAATAAGGCCGGATTCCCACCTTGCGTGCCTGGAGGCCTTCGGCTCGCTGCGGATGACCGTCTTCGGTATCACCATCCCCCTGCACGGCGGCCGGGCCGCAGTCGCCGGGCCCGTTCGTTCTCGACTGATCCCGCCCGGCTGATCCCGGCGGGTCCGGGCGCGATCCACGGCGCGTCCGGCCCGCGCCCGCCCTGGCAGCCAGGAGGGGTGCGCGGGGGCTGTGCTCAGAGGCCTCGTGGATCAGGGAGAATGGGCGGCATGAGCGTTCGCACCCAGTCATCCGAAGAGTCGGGCGAGACCGTCCACCGTGCCGGCTTCGCCTGCTTCGTCGGCCGCCCCAACGCGGGCAAGTCGACCCTGACGAACGCTCTGGTCGGCCAGAAGGTGGCGATCACAGCGAACCAGCCGCAGACGACGCGGCACACCGTGCGCGGCATCGTGCACCGCCCGGACGCGCAGCTGATCCTGGTCGACACCCCGGGGCTGCACAAGCCGCGCACGCTGCTGGGCGAGCGGCTCAACGACGTCGTCCGCACCACCTGGGCCGAGGTCGACGTGATCGGCTTCTGCCTGCCGGCGAACGAGAAGATCGGTCCCGGTGACCGTTTCATCGCCAAGGAGCTCGCGGGGATCAAGAAGTCGCCGAAGGTCGCCATCGTCACCAAGACGGACCTCGTCGACTCCAAGAGGCTGGCCGAGCAGCTCATCGCGATCGACCAGCTGGGCAAGGAGCTGGGCATCGAGTGGGCGGAGATCGTCCCGGTGTCGGCGGTCGGCGACAAGCAGGTCGAGCTGCTGGCGGACCTCCTGGTCCCGCTGCTTCCGGAGGGTCCCGCCCTCTACCCCGAGGGTGACCTCACGGACGAGCCCGAGCAGGTCATGATCGCCGAGCTGATCCGCGAGGCGGCCCTGGAAGGCGTCCGCGACGAGCTGCCGCACTCCATCGCGGTGGTGGTCGAGGAGATGCTCCCCCGCGAGGACCGCCCCGCCGACAAGCCCCTCCTCGACATCCATGCCTTCGTCTACATCGAGCGCCCCAGCCAGAAGGGCATCATCATCGGCCCCAAGGGCAAACGCCTGAAGGACGTCGGCATCAAGTCCCGCAAGCAGATCGAGGCGCTCCTCGGCACTCCCGTGTTCCTGGACCTCCACGTGAAGGTCGCCAAGGACTGGCAGCGGGATCCGAAGCAGTTGCGCCGGCTCGGGTTCTGAGCCCCGGTCGCTGGTGCCGCGTCACTAGGAGGCGGTGGCCAGGCTGGCCCAGACCGCGTTGCCGCCCGTGAGCGGGGAGCGGACGATTCCCCAGCTGACGGCTATCTCGCTGACGAGCAGGAGCCCGCGGCCGTGCTCGTCGTCGGGGCCGGGGCGGCAGTCGGGTATGCGGTGGCCCGTGAGGTCGCCGTCGTGCACCTCCAGCCGGAAGTGGTCGTCGGTCAGCCGGCCCACACCGCACAGGATGTGCTCGCTGAGAGTGTGCAGGACGGCGTTGGTCACCAGCTCGGACACCAGCAGCACGGCGTTCGCGCACGCCTCGTCGGGCACCCGCCACGAGGTCAGCCGGGCCTGCGTGGCGTGACGGGCGACTCTGGCACTGGTCCGGTGGGGCGGCAGTTCCAGCCAGTGCGTGCGGCCCGGGCGCACCGCGTCCAGGAAACGGGGAGAAGTCGTGTGGGGGGACACGGCGGTCGCCTTCCGTGGGGGTGGGCGAGGCAGGCAACGGAACGGCCGGAAAGTGGACTTCGGACTTCCGGAGCCCTGTTCGCACAAGTAACTATGCTCGCAGAGCAGTTGATACCGCAACCATCAGGGTGTGAACCGGGACGGAAATCAGGCCGTGGACCCCTGGGCCCGCAGCATCTCCCGGTACCAGCGGTACGACGCCTTCGGGGTCCGCTCCAGGGTGTCGAAGTCGACGTGGACCAGGCCGAAGCGGCGGGCGTAGCCCTCCGCCCACTCGAAGTTGTCCAGCAGGGACCACACGAAGTAGCCCCGCACGTCGACGCCCGCCGCCACGGCCCGGTGCAGGGCCCGGACGTGGCCGTCGAGGTAGGCGATGCGGTCCTGGTCGTCGACGCCCGGGTAGGAGCAGCCGTTCTCGGTGATGACGACGGGCGGGAGACGGTCGCCGTAGCGGTCCCGGAAGCCGGTGAGGAGTTCGGTGAGACCCTCGGGCACGACCGGCCAGCCGAAGTCGGTGACCGGGTGCCCTTCGATCTGCCGCACCGAGAAGGGGAGTCCGGCGGGCATGCTGACACCGCCGAACTCGATCTCCGTGCCCTGCGGGGCGCCCACCCGGGTCGGCGCGTAGTAGTTGATCCCGTACCAGTCGAGCGGCTCGGCGATCACCTTCAGGTCGGCCTCGACGTCCCCGGGCATCAGCTCACCGATGCCGTCCGGGTACCGGCCCAGCAGCAGCGGGTCCGCGAACAGGCGGTTCAGCAGGAGGTCGTAGAAGTCGGCCGCCTCGACGTCCGCCGCCTCGGTGGACGCCGCCCAGGTCGGGCCGTGCGAGTTGGCGATGCCGATGTCCGTGGCGCCCGTGGCGCGCAGGGCACGGACGGCCAGGCCGTGGGCCAGCAGCTGGTGGTGGGCGGCCGGGAGCGCGTCGAACAGCAGCCGCCTGCCCGGTGCGTGGACGCCCAGGGCGTGGCCGAGCAGGGTGTGCTCGGCCGGCTCGTTCAGGGTGATCCACTTCGTCACGCGGTCACCGAGGCGGCCGGCCACCAGCGACACGTACTCGGCGAAGCGATCCGCCGTGGAGCGCTCCAGCCAGTCCAGGTCCGTCGGCAGGTCCCAGTGGAACAGGGTCGGCACCGGGCGGACGCCCGCCGCGCACAGGTCGTCCACCAGCCGGTCGTAGAAGTCCAGGCCCTTCTCCGACCGCGTCCTCGGCCAGGAGACCGAGAAACGGTACGCGTTCACCCCCAGATCGGCCAGGAGCGCCACGTCCTCCCGGTGGCGGTGGTAGTGGTCGCAGGCCACCGCCGCCGTCGAGCCGTCCTTCACCCGTCCGGGCTCGGCCGTGAAGGCGTCCCACACGGACGGCTCGCGCGTCTGAGCAGCACCCTCGATCTGGTGCGCCGAGGTGGACACGCCCCAGAGGAAGCCGGCCGGGAAACGGGGGATCGGGGTGCCTGCGTCAGTCGCCATGCGCGGATCATCCGTACCAGCGGTAACGGAAGTCAACAGGCCGCTGCCGAGGACCTGTTACGCCCCGTCCCTCAACACCCGAGAGATCAGCTTCCGCTGCTCCTCGGTGAGCCGGGGGTCCGCGCAGTACACCGTCCTGCCGTCCACGGTGATCTGGTAGCTGAAGCCGTCCGGGACCCCGACCGGCGGGGTGGTCCGGCCGGCGGCGACCGCCCGCTCGGCCAGGGCGTGCCACTCGGAGGCATCGAGGCGGCCCGAGGTGTCCACCTCGGCGAACCGCTCGATGCCCGCGAACCCGCCCGTGCGCCTCACCTGAATCCGCATGGCACCTGTCTAGTACGGAACTACAGGGTCCGCACCCCGACCTGCTCCCAGGCCTTCGACACGGCGTCCAGCTCGTCCCCGTCGCCGTACCGCTCCCGCGCGGCCTTGACGGTGAGCGTGGCGAAGTCGACGAACATCGCCTGCTCCCTCAGCTCACCGCCGGTCAGCACGTCGTACCAGATCTGTCCCGCACGCTCCCAGGCGTAGCCGCCGAGGGCCGTGGCAGCGAGGTAGAAGGCGTGGTTCGGGATGCCCGAGTTGATGTGGACACCGCCGTTGTCGCGGCCGGTGCGGACGAAGTCGTCCATCGTCGCGGGCTGCGGATCCTTGCCGAGGACGTCGTCGTCGTACGCCGTGCCCGGCTCCTTCATGGAGCGCAGCGCCACGCCCGTCACCCGCGGGGCGAGCAGGCCCGCGCCGATCAGCCAGTCGGCCTCGGCGGCGGTCTGGCCGAGGGTGTACTGCTTGATGAGCGAGCCGAAGACGTCCGACACCGACTCGTTCAGCGCGCCCGGCTGGCCGAAGTAGGTGAGGTTGGCCGTGTACTGGGTGACGCCGTGCGCGAGTTCGTGCCCGATGACGTCGATCGGGATGGTGAAGTCGAGGAAGATCTCCCCGTCCCCGTCGCCGAAGACCATCTGCTCGCCGTTCCAGAAGGCGTTGTTGTAGTCGCGGTCGTAGTGGACCGTCGCGTCCAGCGGCAGCCCGTTCCCGTCGATCGAGTCGCGCCGGTACGCCGTGAGCAGCAGCTCGAAGGTGGCGCCGAGGCCGGCGTAGGCGCGGTTGACGGTGGCGTCCCTGCCGGGGTCCTCGCCCTCCCCGCGGACCTTGCGGCCGGGCAGGTCGGTGCCGTTGCCGGCGTCGTGGATCGTGCGCCGCGGTTTGCCGTCGGCGACCGAGGCGACGGCGGCGGCGCCGATGACCGTGGTGAGGCGGCGCTGGGTGCGCTCGTAGGCGTCGCGCTGCAGGGTGCGGCGGGCGGGACCCGCCAGCGCGGGGTCCTCGGCCTGGGCGAGCTTGTCGAGGACGTGGGGCGGGACGATGGTGCAGAAGACGGGCTCGAAGCCCCCGTGAGTCGTCATGTCCGGCACCTTTGCACTGTGTGACGACACTGTCACTAGTCGCCACCATGATTGGTGAAATACCGGGACAACGATCCTCACTCTCCGTGGTGAGGTGGTATGGGGAAGTGGTATAGCGCACTTTTTGTCCCGTATGCGCAGCCGGTCCCGCATACTGATACGGACCGGCGCATCCGGAGGGCCTCGGCTAGCATGCTGCGCATCATGCGTTTCGGGCTGCTTCTCCTTAGCTGCCGCGGCGAGGGCCTGTAGTCGAGGCCGACTCCCTCCCCGCGGAGCTTGGTGCTGCGTCGTCGGCCGTCCATCCGGACACTCTGAGGAGCCCGAAGCATCATGGCCAACCGCCAGCAGCCCAGTTCCATGCCGATCCACAAGTACGGCCGCTACGAGCAGGTCGACATCCCGGACCGCACCTGGCCGCAGAACCGCGTCACCACCGCCCCCCGCTGGCTCTCCACCGATCTGCGTGACGGCAACCAGGCCCTGATCGACCCCATGTCGCCCGCCCGCAAGCGCGCCATGTTCGATCTGCTGGTCAAGATGGGCTACAAGGAGATCGAGGTCGGCTTCCCGGCCTCCGGCCAGACGGACTTCGACTTCGTACGGTCGATCATCGAAGAGCCGGGCGCCATCCCCGACGACGTCACCATCTCCGTGCTGACCCAGGCCCGCGAGGACCTGATCGAGCGCACCGTGGAGTCCCTGAAGGGCGCCAAGCGCGCGACCGTGCACCTCTACAACGCCACGGCCCCCGTCTTCCGCCGGGTCGTCTTCCGGGGCTCCAAGGAAGACATCAAGCAGATCGCCGTCGACGGCACGCGCCTGGTCATGGAGTACGCGGACAAGCTGCTGGGCCCCGAGACCGAGTTCGGCTACCAGTACAGCCCCGAGATCTTCACCGACACCGAGCTGGACTTCGCCCTGGAGGTCTGCGAGGCGGTCATGGACGTCTGGCAGCCCGGCCCGGGCCGCGAGATCATCCTCAACCTGCCCGCCACCGTTGAGCGTTCGACCCCGTCGACCCACGCGGACCGCTTCGAGTGGATGGGCCGCAACCTCTCCCGCCGCGAGCACGTCTGCCTGTCGGTCCACCCGCACAACGACCGCGGCACCGCCGTCGCCGCCGCCGAGCTGGCCCTGATGGCCGGCGCCGACCGCGTCGAGGGCTGCCTGTTCGGCCAGGGCGAGCGCACCGGCAACGTCGACCTGGTCACCCTGGGCATGAACCTGTTCTCCCAGGGCGTCGACCCGCAGATCGACTTCTCCGACATCGACGAGATCCGTCGCACGTGGGAGTACTGCAACCAGATGGAGGTCCACCCGCGCCACCCGTACGTGGGCGACCTGGTCTACACGTCCTTCTCCGGCTCCCACCAGGACGCCATCAAGAAGGGCTTCGACGCCATGGAGGCCGACGCGGCCGCCAAGGGCGTCACCGTCGACGACATCGAGTGGGCCGTCCCCTACCTGCCGATCGACCCCAAGGACGTCGGCCGCTCCTACGAGGCGGTCATCCGGGTCAACTCGCAGTCCGGCAAGGGCGGTATCGCCTACGTCCTGAAGAACGACCACAAGCTGGAACTGCCGCGCCGGATGCAGATCGAGTTCTCCAAGATCATCCAGGCCAAGACGGACGCCGAGGGCGGCGAGGTCACGCCGAAGGACATCTGGTCGGTCTTCCGGGACGAGTACCTGCCGAACCCCGAGAACCCGTGGGGCCGGATCCAGGTCAAGAACAACCAGTCGACCACCGACACCGACGGTGTGGACACGCTGAAGGTGGAGGCCACGGTCGACGGGCAGGACACCGTCCTGACCGGATCAGGCAACGGCCCGATCTCGGCCTTCTTCGACGCGCTGCAGTCCGTCGGCATCGACGTGCGCCTGCTGGACTACCAGGAGCACACGATGAGCGAGGGCGCCTCCGCGCAGGCCGCCTCCTACATCGAGTGCGCGATCGACGACAAGGTCCTGTGGGGGATCGGAATCGACGCGAACACCACGCGCGCCTCGCTGAAGGCGGTCGTCTCGGCCGTCAACCGCGCGACGCGCTGACCAGCCCTGGAGGCGGTTTCGAGGGCTCCGTCCGCTGTTGTCCGGCGGGCGGAGCCCCGTCACATACCGGCCAATCCCTGTGAGGGTCACGGAAAGGTCTCCTCCGGGGTACTGACTCCTCCTCATGGATGTGGCTAACATCACGCAAGCGCGGCGACGCCGCCGTGCGGCGTGACGGAGGTGCGACGTGCTGCCAGGACGGGGACGAAACGGCCATGCCGCCAGGGGTTCGCGCATCCTGGGCACCCGTATCGCATGGACGGCCGCCGGCGACGGGGAGTTCTTCTGCCCCGGCTGCGGCGGCGACCGCAACTACCAGCGGCTGACCGGACAGCGCCGCTTCACCCTGCTCGGCCTGCCCGTGCTGCCGCGCGGCGAGACCGGCCCGGTGGTGGAGTGCGCCGCCTGCCGCCGCCACTTCGGCACGGACGTCCTCGACCATCCGACCACCATCCGCTTCTCCGCGATGCTCCGCGACGCCGTGCACACCGTCGCCCTCGCCGTGCTGGCGGCGGGCGGCGCCGGTTCGCGCACCGCGCTGGAGGCCGCCGTCCTCGCCGTGCGCGCCGCCGGATTCGACGACTGCACGGAGGAGCAGCTGGCCGCCCTCGTCGAGGCGCTGGAGGCGGACACCGGGCGGATCACCGGCGAGCCCTGCGGTACGGGTCTCGCCATAGAGCTGCACGAGGCGCTGGATCCGCTCGCCCCGCACCTCGCCACCGTCGGCCGCGAATCGATCCTGCTCCAGGGGGCGCGGATCGCCCTGGCGGACGCCCCGTACACCCCGGCCGAGCGGGACGTCCTCGCGACGGTCGGGGCCGCGCTCACCATCTGCTCGGACGACGTGACGCGGCTGCTGGCGGCGGCCGCGCGTACACCGTCGTAAGACTCGCCCCGCGCTACTCCCCGGGGAGTAGTCCCCGGCCCGTACCGCCTTTGGCTGTAACCCCCGATGTCGCCCGGGCCCACGGCACGGCTGATCGAGCGGTTCCTGCGCAGCCCCTCCGCACCGGAGACCGGCCGGCCGGAGTGCCTGTCGGACCGGGAGCGGCAGGTGCTCGCGCTGGTCGCGCGCGGCATCGACAACACCGAGATCGCCGAGGCGTTGGGACTCAGTCCCCTCACCGCGAAGACCCACGTCAGCCGCATCATGGGCAAGCTGACGGCGCGGGACCGGGCGCAGCTCGTCATCGTCGCCTGCGAGTCGGGGATCGTGACACCGGGGAACATCTGACGGACAGGCACGGCCCGACGCTCTCCTGGGAGAAGGATGAGACTCCTCAGCCGCACACTCCTCGTCACCTCGGCGCTCCTCGCCCCCCTCACCGTCGCCACCCAAGCCTCGGCCGCCCCCGGCTGCGCCTCCTCCGTCCCGTACGTCTCGGGCGAGGGCGGCTACGACACGTACCGCATCCCGGCCACGGTCGTCACCCGCAGGGGGACCGTCCTCGCCTTCGCCGAAGGGCGACGCGGTGGCGCGGGCGACACCGGCGCCATCGACGTCGTCCTCAGGCGCTCGACGGACGGCGGCTGCACCTGGGGCCCGCTCACCGTCGTCGCCGCCGGGGACGGGGACACCCGGGGCAACCCGGCCCCCGTCGTCGACCCGCGCACCGGAGCGGTGGTGCTCCTCACCTCCTACAACAGCGGCAAGGTGACCGAAGCCCAGATCATGCGCGGCGAGGTGACGCCCGAACAGAGCCGCCGGGTGTTCGTGCAGCACAGCCGCGACGACGGTCGGCACTTCAGCCCGCCCCGCGAGATCACGGCGCAGGTGAAACGCCCCTCCTGGCGCTGGTACGCGACCGGCCCCGGCCACGCGATCGCCCTGACCCGGGGTCCGTACGCGGGCCGCCTGGTCGTCCCCGCCAACCACTCGGCCGCCCCGCCCGCCGGTTCCCCGGACACCGGCCAGGAGCCCCGGCACTACGGCGCCCACGCGCTCCTCAGCGACGACGGCGGCCGGACCTGGCGACTGGGCTTCGTCGACGACTCCTACGACGGCGTGGACAACGCCAACGAGTCGACCGCCGCCGAGCTACCTGACGGGAGGGTGTACTTCAACGCCCGCGACCAGCACGGCACCAGCGTCGGCAACCGCCTCGACAGTCATTCGAGCGACGGCGGCTCGTCCCTCGACCGGCCCTACGCCGTGCAGCCGGCCCTGGACGAGGTCCCGGTCGTCCAGGGCAGTGTCCTCCGACTCCGGGGAGGGCCGTTGCTGTTCTCCGGCCCGTCCGTCCCCACCGCCCGCCGGGCCATGGCCGTCTGGCGCAGCACGGACGGCGGCTCCGGCTTCACCAAGGCCCGGACGCTCTCCCAGCAGCCCGCGGCCTACTCCGACCTGGTGCCGCTCGGCCGGCGAACGGTGGGGATCCTGTACGAGACGGGAACGCGGGGGGCCTACGAGACGATCGAGTTCCGCCGCCTGTCCGTCGACGAGCTCTAGTGCAGCCCGGCCGCCGCCAGGTACTTGCCCACCCGAGCCACCTCGTCCTGCTCCAGCGGCACCTGAGGCTCCGCCGTGGCCGGGCAGTCGATCACGCCCCGCAGGTGCAGGGCCGCCTTGAAGGCACCGAGCGCCGAGGAGCCGGGGCCCATGCGCGCCGGGTCCGCGACGGTCACCATGCCGAACAGGGCGCACAGCCGCTCCTGTTCGGCACGGGCCCCGTCCCAGTCCCCGGAGCGGCACAGGTCGTGGAGGCGGACGTAGCCGTGCGGGTCGACGTTGGCGAGGCCGGGCACCGCGCCGTCCGCGCCGGCCGCGAGCGCGGAGTCGACGATCAGCTCGGAGCCGGTCAGCACACTGAAGCCGCTGATGCCCTGGCCCCGGGCGCCGGTCACGACCTTGCGGAAGGCCGCGAGGTCGCCGCTGGAGTCCTTCAGCCCGGCCAGGACGCCGTCGGCGGCCAGCTTCAGGACGACGTCCGCCGGCAGCTTCGTGTGGACGGCGACGGGGATGTCGTAGGCGACGACCGGGACCGGGCTCGCCGCCGCGACCGCCCGGTAGTGGCGGGCGATCTCCGCCGGATGGGTGCGCGCGTAGAACGGCGCGGTGACGACGACCCCGTCCGCGCCGGCCGCCGTCACCGACGCGACATGGTCCAGCACCCGGGGCGTCGTCATGTCGATGGCCCCGGCCAGCACCGGGAGCCGTCCGCCGACATGGGCCGTGACCGACTCGACCACCAGCCTGCGCTGTCCGTCCGTCAGATAGGCCGCCTCCGACGACGACCCGAGCACGAACAGGCCGTGCACTCCGCCGGCCACCAGATGGTCGACCAGCCTGAGCAGCGAGGGGACGTCCACCTCGCGATCCGGTGTCAGGGGCGTGCAGACGGGCGGGATGACACCGCTCAGCGGGGTGATCGTCGTCATGAGGCCTCCATCGGGTCGCTCCGGCGGACGAGATCGCGGGTCGACTCGTCCTCCTGGACAGGATGGTGGCAGCGGAAGCGGTGCGCGGGGGCCGACGCGGCCGAGAAGTCCGGCATCACCTCCGCGCACGACTCGTCCGCCTTCCAGCAGCGGGTCCGGAACGGGCAGCCACTCGGCGGGCGCGTCGCGGACGGGACCGGGCCGGCCAGCGGGATCGGGTCGATCGGGTCGAGCAGTCCGGGCGTGGCGGAGAAGAGAGCGCGGGTGTACGGGTGCCGGGCCCGGCCGGTGACCAGGGCGGCCGGGGTCTCCTCCACGATCCGGCCCAGGTACATGGTGATCATGCGGTCGCTCATCCGCCGCACGGTCTGGATGTCGTGCGAGACGAACACCAGGGCCAGACCCAGGCGTTCCTTCAAATCGAGGAGGAGGTTGAGGATCTGCGCCCGGACCGAGACGTCCAGGGCGCTGGTCGGCTCGTCCGCCACGACCAGGTCCGGGTCGAGCGCCAGCGCCCGGGCGATCGCGACGCGCTGCCGCTGCCCGCCCGACAGCTGACCCGGCAGGGCGTCGGCGAGGGCCCGGGGGAGGCCGACGAGGGACATGAGCTCCCGGACCCGCTCGTCGCGCCGGCTTCTCGTACCCCGGGCGTGCACGTCCAGCGGGTCCCGCAGGATCTGCCGGACGGTCAGGCGGCGGTTCAGGGCCGTCGACGGGTCCTGGAAGATCATGCCGGTGCCTCCGCCGACGGCCCGGCGGCGCTCGGCGGCCGGCATCGCCCACAGGTCGCGGCCCCGGAACGACACCGTCCCCCGCGTCGGCCGCTCCACCCCCACCAGGACCTTCGCCAGGGTCGACTTCCCGCAGCCCGACTCACCGACCACCCCGACGGTCTCGCCCGGGGCGATGGCCAGATCGGCGCCGGTCAGGGCGTACACCCGGTCGCGGGTGAAGAGGCCGCCGCTGCGGGCCCTGTGCACGACGTGTGCGTCGGACACCTCCACCAGGGCGCTCACGACACCGCCTCGGGCTCGGCCGTCACCAGATCGACAGCCGGGTGATGGCAGGCAGCCGTGTGCGCCGAGGTCCCGGCGAGGACGGGAACCGTCGTCCGGCACACCCCGCTCGCCCGTGGACACCGGTCGGCGAACCGGCACCCCGCCGGGAAGTCCGCCGGGGACGGCACGACCCCCTCGATCTGCGTCATCCGCTCCTGCCCCGACTCCAGCGACAGCACACTGCCGAGCAGGCCGCGCGTGTAGTGGTGGGCCGGAGCCTCCACCAGGTCGGCGGTCACACCCGACTCCACGATCTGTCCGCCGTACATCACCACCACCCGGTCGGTGACGTCCGCGACCAGCGCCAGGTCGTGCGAGACGAGGATCAGCGCGAAGCCCAGCTCCTCGCGCAGCCGCAGCAGCAGCTCCACGACCTGCGCCTGCACCGTGACGTCGAGGGCGGTCGTCGGTTCGTCGGCGACGATCAGCTTCGGATCGCGTGACAGGGCCATCGCGATCAGGACGCGCTGGCGCTGCCCACCCGACAGCTCGTGCGGGTAGCTGCGCAGGGTGCGCTCGGGGTCGAGGCCCACCATCGTCAGCAGCTCGGCCGGACTGCGCCGGCCTCCGCGCCGGACGACCTGTTTCAGCTGCGCGCGGATCGTCATCGCCGGGTTCAGCGACGACAGGGCGTCCTGGTAGATCATCGCCATCTCGTGACCCAGCAGCCTGCGGCGTACCCGCATCGGCTCGGCGAGCAGATCCCGCCGGCCGAAGCGCACTCGGCCCCTGACGCGCGCGCCCTTCGGCTCGAGCCCCATGATCGCGAGCGCCGTCAGCGACTTGCCGCAGCCCGACTCCCCGACCAGCCCGAGCACCTCACCGGGGTGCACCTCGAAGCAGATGCCGTCCACGATGTCCACGCCGCCGTGCCGCGCCTCGAAGCCGATGGCGAGGTTCTCGACCGCGAGCACCGGCTGCCCGTCCCGGGCCAGATGGCGGGCCCGGGCCCGCAGCCGCCGCGCCGCCTCCGCGAGACCGGGCAGCTGCACGACCTCCCCGCTGCCGGGCTCCGGCGCCTCCTCCCGGTCGTCGCCGGGGGCCTCCACCTCCCGGGCAGACGGGGCCGCCCACGCGTCCGACACCCCCTCGGACAGGATGTTCAGCGACAGCACCGTGACCAGCATCAGCAGCCCCGGGAACACGGTCGCCCACCATCCGCCGGTCAGCACCATGTTCTTGCCGTCCGCGATGACACTGCCCCAGGACGGGTCGGGCGGCCGTACGCCCGCCCCGATGAAGGACAACGACGCCTCGAAGACGATCGCCTCGGCGACCTGCACCGTGCAGAACACCAGCACCGGCGCGGCGCAGTTGATCGCCACGTGCTTCAGCACGATGTGCGGCGTCCGGGCGCCGATCACCCGTTCCGCCGTCACATAGTCCTCGCCGTACTGGTCGAGGACGTTCGCCCGGACCACCCGCGCCACCGGCGGGGTGAAAAGGAACGCGATCGCGCAGATCAGCACCGTGATACCACCGCCGAACACCGCCACCAGCACAGCGGCCAGCGCGATGCCCGGGAACGCCATCACCACGTCCAGACAGCGCATCAGCGTCTCGTCGACCGCCTTACGGGAGGTGGCCGCGACCGCCCCGAGGAGCGCGCCGGCCAGCAGGGCGAGCCCGGTCGCGCCGAGCCCGATGGCGAGCGACCAGCGCGCCCCGTACATCAGCCGGCTCAGGATGTCCCGGCCCAGGCTGTCCTGGCCCATCCAGTGCCCGGCGGACGGATGCCCGGTGCCGTCGACCGGCGGCTGCTGGTCGAGCGGATCGTGCGGGGCGAGGAGCGGCGCGAGCAGCGCCATCAGCACGACGACCGCCAGGAAGCAGACGGCGACCTTCGACGGCGGCGGCAGCCGGCGCCAGCCACGCAGCCGGACCCCGGGCCGGGACATCGCCTCGGTGAGGCCCTTACGGGTCATCATGCGGGTGATCATGTGGTCGCATCCCTCAGTCGCGGGTTGACCAGCAGGTAGAGAACGTCGATGACGAGGTTCACGACGACGAACCCGGCCGCCGTGGTCAGGACGACGCCCTGGACGACGGCCGGATCCCCGTTCCTCACGGCGTCGATCATCAGCTTGCCCATGCCGGGCAGCGAGAAGATCGTCTCGATGACGACCGCGCCGCCCAGGAGATAGCCGACGCGCAGACCGAGCACGGTGAGCGGATTGATCAGGGCGTTCCGCAGCACGTTCCGCCCGACCACCACCCGGGGCGGCAGGCCGCTCCCGATCGCCGTCCGTACGTAGTCCTTGTCCAGCTCCTCCACCACGGCCGTCCGCACGATCCGGGTCAGCTGCGCCGCCACCGGGAGGGAGAGGGCGAGGGCGGGGAGCGTCATCGTCCTCAGCCAGCCGGTGAAGGAGTCGGCCGGGTTGACGTACCCGCCCGTC
Source organism: Streptomyces djakartensis (assembly GCF_014651075.1). Taxonomy (GTDB): domain Bacteria; phylum Actinomycetota; class Actinomycetes; order Streptomycetales; family Streptomycetaceae; genus Streptomyces; species Streptomyces djakartensis. The sequence goes on from NZ_BMWE01000004.1 coordinate 98,265, forward strand.
GGGAACCAGCCCAGCTCGACCGCCAGGTACTGGATCATCAGCAGCGCCAGCCAGAAGCCGGGCGTCGCGACGCCGGTCAGCGACACGACCCGGATGATCTGGTCGGGCAGCCGGTCCCGGTGGATCGCGGCGGTCACCCCACCCAGCAGGGCGAGGACGACCGCGATGCCCAGCCCCAGGAACGTCAGCTGCAGGGTGAGCGGCAGCGCGGTGGTGACCTGGTCGATCACCGGCGCCCGGGTCAGCGCGCTGGTGCCCAGGTCGCCGTGGAGCAGGTCGGCGACGAAGGCGGCGTAGCGCACGGGCAGCGGGTCGAGCAGGCCGTGTTCCTCGCGGAAGTCGTGCAGCTGCTGCGGTGTCGGGTTGGCGCCCTGGAAGAACGCGGACGCCGGGTCGACGTCCGAGAACCGCATCACCAGGAACACGAACAGGACGATGCCGAGCATCAGCGGCACGAGCAGGGCGACACGGCGGAGCAGGATCCGCAGGACGGCCGTCATGCCGCTAGGCCCACTTGGCCTGGAGCAGGTTGATTCCCGGGTACGGCTGGGCCCTTATCCCGCTGAGCCGCTTCGGGTCCCAGGCCGTCATCAGCTCGTTGTGGACGACCGGGTACAGCACCGCCTGCTCGGCGACGACGTCGATGTAGTCCTGGACCATCGCCTTCTTCTTCTCGGCGTCCGGCTCCCGGGTGGCCCGGTCCATGTCCTTGAAGAGCGCCTTGGCGACGGAGTCACCGGCCCAGCGCGTGTACTGCATCCACAGGTTCGCGGGCCCGTAGTTGTAGTGCATGATCAGGTCGGCGTCGAGGCCGAACTGGTTGGGGTTCGAGGCGGCGGCGACGACCTGGTAGTCCTGCTTCTGGTCCATCTTGGTGAACACGGCCGTGGTCTCCTGCGGGGACAGGGTGGTACGGACCCCGATCGCGTCCCAGGACGCCTTGATGGTCGGCAGGCAGTCGACGATCCAGCTGACGTTCACGGCGAGGATGTCGATGCTCAGCCCCTTGACCCCGGCGGCCTTCAGCAACGCCTTCGCCTTGTCCGGGTCGTAGTCGTAGACCGTCTTCGCCCGGCGGTAGGACGGATTGCCCTCGTCGAGGAACGAACTCGACGGTTTCCCGTGGCCCTTGAGCGCCACCTCCACCATCTTCCCGGTGTCGATGGCGTAGTGCAGCGCCTGGCGCACGCGCACGTCGTCGAACGGCTTGTGCTGGGTGTTGAACATCAGGAACAGGTTGTTCATCCCGGCCCCGCCGGCGACCGCGAGCCCGCCGCTCTCCAACTGCCCGATGTTGGCGTAGGGGATGTTGTCCGCGATCTGCGCGCCCGCGCTCGACCCGGAGATCTTCGCGACGCGGGGCGCCGCGTCCACGATCGTCAGCCAGTTCATCCTGCGGAAGGCGGGCGGCCGCGGGCCGTTGTAGCCGTCGAACGCCTCGAAGGTCGTGTTCGACTTGGGGTGGTGCGCGGTCTGCCGGTACGGCCCCGAGCCGATCGCCTTGCCCTTGATGGCGTCGTCCCAGGCGCCCGGCTTCGAGAAGACGTGCCTCGGCATGATCTTGGCGAGCGTCAGCCGGGAAAGCCCGTCCGGGAAAGGGAACTTGAGCACCAGCTCCACGTTCCGCGCGTCGATCTTCCGGGCCTCCTTCAGCCAGCTCGCGAAGAAGCCCTTGGCGAGGGTCTGGGTGTCCGGGTCGAGGATCCGCTCGAAGACGAAGACGACATCGTCCGCGGTGACGGGCTTGCCGTCGTGGAACGTGGCCCCGGCACGCAGCTCGAACCTCCACGACGTGCTGTCCGGGTCCTTCGGCACCTCGGTCGCCAGGGCCGCGTACGGCTCGCGGGAAATCGGGTCGGTGTCCAGCAGACCCTCGTAGATGTGGTTGTTGGCGGCCATGCAGAACGCGGACGCCGTCTGCGTGGGGTCCCAGCTGCCGTCGTTGCCGTAGCCGATCACCGCGGTGAGTGTCCGGTCCGCCCCGCCGCTGCCGCCGCCGGTGTCGTTCGTGGACTCCGGGCCCGCCGAACAGGCCGACAACGACGCGGAGGCGGCGGCGGCCGCACCCAGCGCGCCGGTGTACTTCAGGAGCGTCCGGCGCCGCAGCGCCGGCACGTCAAAGGTCACGTCGCGCACGGGTCCTCCAGCGAGAGGTCTGAGGGGGGAGAGGAGGCGGGAGGGAGACGGACTGACTGAGGAGATACGACGTCCTATGTCCTGCGGTCAGCGGGACCTTAGGAGGGCCCGTGGGGGCGGTCAAGGGAGTGAACACGAATGGCGGTATCTGCCACCGGTCCGACCAATGGTGCCGTGGGTGACACGAGTTGACGTCTTGTCAGCCTGCCGGGAAAAGGGAGCGAAGAGCATGATGAGGGACGTGAGTGAGCTCTGGAGCGAGAGTGACGCCGGCGTCCTGCGACTGCCTTCCGGTCGGCTGGTGCGGGGCCGGGGCCTTTGCCGGCCCCTGGACCCCGCAGCGCCCCTCCCCGCCTACGGTGTCTACCTGCTCGGCCGGCAGCCACCCGAGGCGCCCTGGGAGTCGGACTGGATCCGCTGGCCCGACTTCCGCCTCCCCGCGGACCGGGCAGCGGCCCGGGTGGCCCTGACAGGGGCATGGGAGCGGGCCGCCGGGGAGCGAGTGGAGATCGCCTGCGGGGGTGGCCGGGGCCGGACGGGCACGGCCCTGGCCTGCCTGGCGGTGCTGGACGGCGTACCGGCGGAGGAGGCCGTGGCGTACGTCCGCGAGCACTACGACCGGCGGGCGGTGGAAACGCCCTGGCAGTCGCGGTACGTGCGCCGGTTCGGCGAGAGGTGAGCCGCTCTCTTCCGGCGCGGCACCTCATAGCTTGGTGGCGCTGCCGTTGACCGACGGCCGACAGCGGGACGGAGCGCCCGCTCGGCACAGTGGGCGGCATGGAAGGGCCCAAGGGGAGAAAGCAAGCGAAAGGGATCAGCCGGGCGACGTTTTTGGGGTGGTCGTCGGGGTCGTACAGGCTCTCCAGCATGGTCTGGCGCAGGACGGTGCCGTTCAGCTCCGCCGGGTTGGCACCGGGCCATGGGATGGGCTCGTGGTCGAGCCGCTCAGCCAGCCGCAGGAAGAGGGGGCGTACGTCCGCGGCCTTACGGGCCACCCGTTGCGGGTTCCCGGGCCGGGACGATAGGGGGTTTACCCCCTGCCCCGTTCGCCCTCCAGGGGCGCTGTCGTCGGGCCGCCCGCTTCCTTGCCAGTGTCGTGATTCCGTGGGCCGAGTAAAGGGCGCTGCGCGTCGGCTTCGCCGATCGGCCTCCGGCCGACCCTTGACTCGGCCCACGGAATCACGGGAGAGAAGCGAGCGGGCGGCCCGGAAAGGCGGGTGGCCAAGGACTGATCGCGGACCTCGGCCCGTCGTGTCGCCGACCGGCGTGGACGGGCGCGGCCGCGCCTCGCATGCACGCCGGCCGGTCTCGGCGGCTGACGGCCTGTTCCGGGTGGGGCGGGTGCGATGTGGGGCGGAGTGGGGTGTGAGTGGAGCGTTTGGGTCAGGAATGGCCCATGGATAGCGGGTTGGAGTGGCCCGATCGCTCCACTCGCGGGCTCATCGGGCGCTGCGGAGAATTTGTATGCCGTCCGCGCTCGTGCTCGTACTCGTTGCGGCATTGTGCCAGCGGACCACCACGTGCCGACGGTCAGCCGCTGAGACCACCCGGCGTGCCGCCGAGGCGCGGGTGCGCCCGCCGATGCCGGTCAGCCACGCAGGCGACCCAAGCGTCGCCCGGCCTGGGACCCCGCTTTCCCCGGGCCGCTCGCTCGCTTCTCTCCCGTGCCGGAGCGAGCCGAGTCAAGGGTGGCCCGCAGGGCCATCGCCGAAGGCGACGCGCAGCGCCCTTTACTCGGGTCGTGGAGGCACGACACTGGCAAGGAAGCGGGCGGCCCCGACCGTACCTATGAACGCCCTCCAGGCGTCCGGCCCGACCAGGAGTACGGGTCCGCCGTCGGGTGTCAGCTTGCTGTCCCGGACGGGGACCAACCCGGGGGTTCCGTCGGCGACTTCGACGCAGTTGCCGCCGTCGCCGTTGCTGTGACTGCTCTTTCGCCAGTGGGCGTTGCTCAGGTCGTACTCGCGCATCGTCTGAAGTCCTCAGCCGCCGATCGGACCAGGGCGAGGGACGCCTCCGGCGACAGTGCGGCGCCCCTGAGCAGATCGTAGGCGCGCTCCGCACGCTTCACCATGGCCGGATCATCGACCAACGTCCCTGAGAACGACGTCTCTGTATAGGCGACCGGCGGCGCGTCCTGGAACTCCATGAGCCGTAGCGAGCCGTTGTTGGCAGGGGCCCCGGCGGAGAACGGAAGCACCTGCAACACCACCTTGCGCGCGTCCGCGAGGTCGGCCATGTGGTCGAGAGCCCGGGCCGTGACAGCCGGCCCACCCACCGGTACGCGCAGTACGGTCTCGTGGACAACGACCCAATACACCAGCCCTGTAGCGCCACCGAGGATCTGGGCGCGTTCCACGCGGGCGGCGACTCTCTCCTCGACGAACTCGTCCGTCGCGAATGGATGCGTCGCCAGAGTGAGAGCTCTCGTGTACGCCGGTGTTTGGAGGAGCCCTGGCACCACGGTCGGTTCGAACTCGCAGATCGCCGTAGCCTGCCCCTCCAGCTCCACAACCCCCGCGAAATACTCCGCATACCGGTTGTCGTCAATCAGCTTCCTGCACAACCGCTCGAAAATACCGCCGGTTTGCAGCACGCCGTCGATCCGCTGGGCCACATCCAACTGTGGTTTGCGAATGGCCTGTTCGAACTGGCCGATGTAGCCGCCGGAGACGAATACCCGGGAGCCCAGCTCCACCTGGGTGAGGCCGGTGTCCTCCCTCTGCCGTTTCAGCTCCGTTCCGAAGAACTCCCACGCCGCCTGCCGAGAACCGTTGGCCATTACCGGACCCCTCTGCGCTGCCCCGTAGTTGTAGGGCTCCGCCCCCTCCCGAGTGTAGGCGCGGAGCGTCATCGTGGAGACACGAAGAGTAAAACCGGAAGGGGAAGGGGAGCACGGTGGAGGCACGACACTCGGCGCTCTGCGCCGAAGAAGCGGAGGACGTGGTGAAAGAATTGCGGGCCGAACTCGCCAAGGCCGGAGTTGTCCTGCCCTCATTGGGACTCGACCCGGTAAGTCTTGCGCGGGAAGCGCCCTGCCCGCTCGTGGAATTGGGCCGGTGTTCCGTGGAGACCGCCCGGCGCCTCGCGGCGGCTCTGCGATGAGGCTCCCGCTCGGTGCGTACGTCGTGGACATGAGCAGTGGACGCGTCGGGATCGTCATGGGGCATGAGGGGCCCTATGTGCAGTTGAGGCCGCACGGGGGTGGCAGGGAGTGGGACGTCGACCCCGGTGCCGTCCGGTACGCCACCCCGGCCGAGCGGCTGCGCGCGGCGACCGCGTATGCCAACGCACGCAGCAGGGGCGAGGTCCCCTGACGTGACGGCCCTGCGAGAATGGCGCCATGAGTCTGTTCCGCGACGACGGCATCGTGCTGCGCACCCAGAAGCTGGGTGAGGCGGACCGGATCATCACGCTGCTCACTCGCGGTCACGGTCGGGTACGGGCGGTGGCCCGGGGCGTGCGCCGGACGAAGTCCAAGTTCGGCGCGCGCCTCGAACCGTTCTCCCACGTCGACGTCCAGTTCTTCGCGAAGGGGAGCGAGCTCGTCGGGCGCGGGCTGCCGCTGTGCACGCAGAGTGAGACGATCGCGCCCTATGGTGGCGGGATCGTGAGCGACTACGCCCGGTACACCGCGGGGACCGCGATGCTGGAGACCGCCGAGCGGTTCACCGATCACGAGGGGGAGCCGGCCGTCCAGCAGTACCTGCTGCTCGTCGGCGGGCTGCGCACCCTCGCCCGGGGTGAGCACGCGCCGCATCTCGTGCTCGACGCGTTCCTGCTGCGGTCCCTCGCCGTCAACGGGTACGCACCAAGCTTCAGTGACTGCGCCAAGTGCGGTATGCCGGGACCGAACCGGTTCTTCTCGGTCGCGTCGGGCGGCTCCGTCTGCGTGGACTGCCGGGTGCCCGGCAGCGTCGTACCCTCGCCGCAGGCCCTGGAACTCCTCGGCGCGCTGCTTACGGGAGACTGGGAGACCGCGGACGCCTGCGAGGCGCGGTACGTCCGGGAGGGAAGCGGGCTGGTGTCCGCCTATCTGCACTGGCACATGGAGCGCGGGCTGCGCTCCCTGCGCTACGTCGAGAAGTAGAGCAGCAGAGAAGTGCAGAGAGCACAGCTGCACAGAGGCAAGCGAGCACGAGGAGACGAGAGACACATGGCCGTACGCGGGATCCTGGGGCGGCAGCGCCGGGAGTACAGGACGCCGGAGCCGCACCCGTCCGGCGCGCGGCCGCCGAAGCTCCCCGCGGAGCTCGTACCGAAGCATGTGGCGATCGTCATGGACGGCAACGGGCGGTGGGCCAAGGACCGGGGGCTGCCGCGCACCGAGGGCCACAAGGTCGGCGCCGAGCGGGTGCTCGACGTGCTGCAGGGCGCCATCGAGATGGGCGTCGGCGCCATCTCCCTGTACGCCTTCTCCACGGAGAACTGGAAGCGGTCGCCGGACGAGGTCCGCTTCCTGATGAACTTCAACCGGGACTTCATCCGCAAGACCCGCGACCAGCTCGACGAGCTGGGCATCCGGGTGCGCTGGGTGGGCCGTATGCCCAAGCTGTGGCGCTCGGTCGCCAAGGAGCTCCAGATCGCCCAGGAGCAGACCAAGGGGAACGACCGGCTCACGCTGTACTTCTGCATGAACTACGGGGGGCGGGCCGAGATCGCCGACGCGGCGCAGGCGCTGGCCGAGGACGTGAAGAGCGGGAAGCTCGACCCGTCGAAGGTCAACGAGAAGACCTTCGCCAAGTACATGTACTACCCGGACATGCCGGACGTCGACCTGTTCCTGCGTCCCAGCGGCGAGCAGCGCACCTCCAACTACCTGCTCTGGCAGAGCGCCTACGCGGAGATGGTCTTCCAGGACGTGCTGTGGCCGGACTTCGACCGGCGTGACCTGTGGCGGGCGTGCCTGGAGTTCGCCTCCCGGGACCGGCGGTTCGGCGGTGCCATCCCGAACGAGGAGCTGCTGGCCATGGAGGGCAAGCAGCAGTAGGCCGGGCGTAGCCGTCGGCCGCGCGTCCGGGTCGCGGTTCGGCGGCCGGCCCGGACGCGGTGGACGGCCACCGTCGGCGGGATCCTCACCGGCGGTGTGCTGGGCACGCTGCTGCTGGTGCCGCTCGGCACCGGGCGGGCGTTGCTCGTCATCGCGGCGGTCACGCCGGCTCTGCCGCCGCGAGCGGACACCCCCCAGGGCGCCCGGAACGTCACTTCGCCGCGGCCGCGCAGTCCGCGCAGGTGCCGAAGATCTCCACCGTGTGGGCCACGTTCACATAGCCGTGCTCGGCGGCGATGGACTCCGCCCATTTCTCCACCGCCGGGCCCTCCACCTCGACGGCCTTGCCGCAGCCGCGGCACACCAGGTGGTGGTGATGGTCGTCGGTGGAGCAGCGGCGGTAGACGGACTCGCCGTCGGCGGTGCGCAGGACGTCGACCTCGCCGGCGTCGGCGAGGGACTGGAGGGTGCGGTAGACCGTGGTGAGCCCGACCGAGTCGCCCTTGTGCTTGAGCATGTCGTGCAGTTCCTGCGCGCTGCGGAACTCGTCGACCTCCTGCAGGGCCGCCGCCACAGCGGCCCGCTGCTTGGTGGCGCGGCCCTTCACGGACGGTCCAGCGGTCGTCACCGTTGCCTCCTCACGTCTGCCTTGCCCGGGCCATTGTGCCAGTCCGGGGTGGGGGCGGTCAGACGCCGACTTCGTCGGACGTCCCCCGGGTGGCCGGAATCGCGCACTCCGCCGGGTCCGTGGTGCCCTGAGCGGCGGACCGGGCGCGGGCGCGGCGGCGGGCCAGCGGGGCCGCGAGCGCCGTCAGCACGATGAACGCGCCGATGGTCAGCAGCACGATCGTCGCGCCGGGCGGCACGTCCTGGTAGTACGAGGTGACCGTGCCGCCGATGGTCACGCTCACGCCGATGGCGACGGCGATCGCGAAGGTGACGGCGAAGCTGCGGCCGATCTGCTGGGCGGCCGCGACCGGCACCACCATCAGCGCGCTGATCAGCAGCAGGCCCACCACGCGCATCGCCACGGTCACCGTGACGGCCGCGGTGACCGCAGTGAGCAGGTTCAGGGCGCGCACCGGCAGGCCCGTCACCCGGGCGAACTCCTCGTCCTGGCTGACGGCGAAGAGCTGCCGGCGCAGGCCGAGGGTGACCAGGACGACGAAGGCGGCCAGCACGCAGATCGCCGTGACGTCCGACTCGGACACCGTCGACAGGGAGCCGAACAGGTACGACGTGAGGTTGGCGTTGGAGCCGGTCGGCGCGAGGTTGATGAACATCACACCGCCGGCCATGCCGCCGTAGAACAGCATCGCGAGGGCGATGTCGCCGCGGGTCCTGCCGTACCAGCGGATCAGCTCCATGAGGACCGCGCCGAGGACGGAGACGAGGGCCGCCATCCACACCGGGGACCAGGTCAGCAGGAAGCCGAGGCCGACGCCGGTCATCGCGACGTGGCCGATGCCGTCGCCCATCAGGGCCTGGCGGCGCTGGACCAGGTAGATCCCCACCGAGGGGGCGGTGATGCCGACCAGGACGGCGGCGAGCAGGGCCCGCTGCATGAAGGCGTAGTCGAGGATGTCCATCAGCTCAGCAGTCCCGTGCGGAGGGGTTCTGCGCCCGCGGGTGCGTGCGGGTGCACGTGGTCGTGGCCGGGCAGGGCGTGCTGCCCGACGGCCTTCGGGGGCGGGCCGTCGTGGACGACGCAGCCGTCGCGCAGGACGACCGCCCGGTCGATGAGCGGCTCCAGGGGGCCCAGTTCGTGCAGCACGAGCAGCACGGTCGTGCCCCGGCCGACCTGCTCCCGCAGGGTGTGCGCGAGCACCTCCTGGCTGGCCAGGTCGACGCCGGCCATCGGCTCGTCCATGATCAGCAGTTCGGGTTCGGAGGCGAGGGCGCGGGCTATCAGGACGCGCTGGTGCTGGCCGCCGGAGAGGGCGTCGACCGAGTCCTTGGCCCGGTCCGCCATGCCGACCAGCTCCAGGGCCCGCCGTACGGCCGCGTGGTCCGCCTTGCGCAGCATGCCGAAGCGGGCCCGCGACAGGCGGCCGGAGGAGACCACCTCGGTCACGGTGGCGGGCACGCCGCCGGCGGCCGTGGTGCGCTGCGGGACGTAGCCCACCCGGTGCCAGTCGCGGAACCGCCTGCGGTCCGTGCCGAACAGCCGGATCTCGCCGGCGCCGGTCTGCACCTGGCCGATGACGCTGCGCACGGCCGTCGACTTGCCGGAGCCGTTCGCGCCGAGCAGGGCGACGACCTCGCCGCGCCGCACGGTGAGGTCGATACCGCGCAGGACGGGGCGTGAGCCCAGGTCAGCGCGGACGCCGCGCAGGGATATGACGGGCTCGGTCATGCCGTCCTCCGATGGGTCGATCACTTGGCTCCCAGAGCTGCCTGAAGCGCCTTGAGGTTGGATTCCATGACCTGGAAGTAGTCGTCGCCGCGGGACTTGCCGGTGATGCCCTCGAGCGGGTCGAGGACGTCCGTCTTGAGGTTCGCGTCCTTGGCGAGGGTCTTCGCGGTCTTGTCGGAGACCAGTGTCTCGTAGAAGACGGTGGTGACGCCGTCGGCCTTGGCCTCCTGCTGGAGCTCCCTGACCCGGGCGGCGCTGGGCTCGCTCTCGGGGTCGAGGCCGGAGATGGCCTCCTGGGTGAGGCCGTAGCGCTCGGCGAGGTAGCCGAAGGCGGCGTGGTTGGTGAAGAAGACCTTGGTCCTGGTGTTCCTCAGGCCGTTCTCGAAGTCGCTGTTCAGCCCGTTCAGCTTCTTGACCAGGGCCTCGGTGTTCTTCTTGTAGTCGGCCGCGTGGTCGGGGTCGGCCTTCTCGAAGGCCTTGCCGACGCCCTGGGCGACCTCGGCGTACTTCACCGGGTCGAGCCAGACGTGCGGGTCGCGGGCGTGCTCCTCCTCCTCGGAGGGGGCCTCCTGGGTGTGGCCTTCCTCCCCCTCGTGGCTGTGGCCGCCGGTGCCGTGGTCCTCGAGGTGGGTCAGGGAGGCCGCGTCGATCTTCGTCTTGATGCCGGTCTGCGAGACCGCCTCGTCGACGGCGGGCTGGAGGCCCTTGAGGTAGAGCGCCGCGTCGGCCTCCTCGAGCTGCGCCCGCTGCTGGGTGCTGATCTCCAGGTCGTGCGGCTCCTGGCCGGGCTTGGTCAGGCTGGTGACGTTCGCGTGGTCGCCGCCGATCTGCTCGGCGAGGAAGGCCATCGGGTAGAACGACGCGACGACGTCGAACTTGTCCGTGTTGCCCGTCGCCGCGCTGTCGCTGGAGCAGGCGGTGAGGGCGCCGAGGCCGAGAGCGGAGGCCAGGGCGGCGGGTATGAGGCGTCGTCGTACGTTCATGACACTCATTTTCAACAAATATGGAAACCGTTGTCAACAAAGGGTCGGCGCAGGACCTTGAGGTCCATGGAGGGGGAGCGATTTGATTGAGGGGGCGTCCCCGCCGGTAACCTGAAGCATTCGCTGGAAGCAACTCGCTCCGCCGCCCGTCGTCGTAATGAAGAGAGCACCGTGGCCGCCGACAAGATCGACACCATCGTCAGCCTGAGCAAGCGCCGTGGCTTCGTATTCCCCTGTAGTGAGATCTACGGCGGTCAGCGCGCCGCTTGGGACTACGGCCCCCTGGGTGTCGAGCTCAAGGAGAACCTCAAGCGCCAGTGGTGGCGCTACATGGTGACGTCGCGCGAGGACGTCGTGGGCATCGACTCGTCCGTGATCCTTGCCCCCGAGGTCTGGGTCGCCTCCGGCCATGTCGCCACCTTCACGGACCCGCTGACCGAGTGCACCTCCTGCCACAAGCGGTTCCGCGCGGACCACCTGGAGGAGGCGTACGAGGAGAAGAAGGGCCGCGCCCCGGAGAACGGCCTGGCCGACGTCAACTGCCCCAACTGCGGCAACAAGGGCCAGTTCACCGAGCCCAAGCAGTTCTCGGGCCTGCTGTCCACGCACCTCGGCCCGACCCAGGACTCCGGCTCCGTCGCCTACCTGCGGCCCGAGACCGCGCAGGGCATCTTCACCAACTTCTCCCAGGTGCAGACCACCTCGCGCCGCAAGCCGCCGTTCGGCATCGCCCAGATGGGCAAGTCCTTCCGCAACGAGATCACGCCCGGCAACTTCATCTTCCGCACCCGCGAGTTCGAGCAGATGGAGATGGAGTTCTTCGTCAAGCCGGGCGAGGACGAGAAGTGGCAGGAGTACTGGATGGAGCAGCGCTGGAACTGGTACACCGGCCTGGGCCTGCGCGAGGAGAACATGCGGTGGTACGAGCACCCGAAGGAGAAGCTCTCCCACTACTCCAAGCGCACCGCCGACATCGAGTACCGCTTCCAGTTCGGCGGCAGTGAGTGGGGCGAGCTCGAGGGCGTCGCCAACCGCACCGACTACGACCTCGGCGCCCACTCCAAGGCCTCCGGCCAGGACCTCACCTACTTCGACCAGGAGGCCGGCGAGCGCTGGACGCCGTACGTCATCGAGCCCGCGGCCGGTGTCGGCCGCGCGATGCTGGCGTTCCTCCTGGACGCCTACGTCGAGGACGAGGCGCCCAACGCCAAGGGCAAGATGGAGAAGCGGACCGTGCTGCGCCTCGACCACCGGCTCGCCCCGGTGAAGGTCGCGGTGCTCCCGCTGTCCCGCAACCCCGAGCTGTCGCCGAAGGCCAAGGGCCTCGCCCAGGCCCTGCGGCAGAACTGGAACATCGAGTTCGACGACGCCGGCGCCATCGGCCGCCGCTACCGCCGCCAGGACGAGATCGGCACGCCGTTCTGTGTGACCGTCGACTTCGACACCCTCGAGGACAACGCCGTCACGGTCCGCGAGCGTGACTCCATGAAGCAGGAGCGCATCTCCCTCGACCAGATCGAGGGCTACCTGGCGGCCCGCCTGGTCGGCTGCTGATCACTCGCCTGTACCGCGGTGCCGGGTTCCTCCTCGAAAGGGCCCGGCACCGTGCGTTCCGGCCTGTTTCAGAGGTCGAGGTCCGCGTGGACGGCGGCGTGGTCCGAGGCGCGGTTCCACTTCGAGGGTGACGGTGTCGAAGGACTTCACCGTCGAGGGCGCCCAGACGCCCCGCCGTTCGACCTCCACGTGCTGCACCTGATCCCGCAGCGGCGGCGGCGGCATCGTGGCTCATCACCTCCCGCAGGCCGGTGCCCAGCAGGGCTCGGATCGCCTCGCTGGACGGCTCGTCGTTCAGGTCCCCGGCGACCACCACGTGCCAAGACCGCTCCAGTGCGGACCGGGGTGCGGGCGCCGCGGACACGGGGGATCGCCGTACCGCGTGCGCCCCGGGCCTGAGAAGCACAGGATGGGAAGCGAGGGGGTGGGTCGCCGCACGGGACGTGCTGAGAAGGGGATGGCGATCGTGGATCTCACACTGCGTCCGGGCACCGCGGACGATGCCGCGGAGTGCGGCAGGATCTGCTACGAGGCCTTCGCCGACATCGCCGGGAAGCACGCGTTCCCACCTGACTTTCCGAGCCCCGACGTGGGTGTCGCACTGATCGAGGGCGCCCTGACCCACCCGGGCTTCTACAGTGTCGTCGCTGAACTCGACGGGCGGATCCTGGGCAGCAACTTCCTCGACGAACGCTCGGCCGTCGTCGGCGTCGGGCCCGTCACCGTCGACCCCACCGTGCAGAACGCGGGCGTGGGGCGCCGTCTGATGCTGGACGTCATGGACCGGGCGGTCGAGCGCGGGGCACCGGGCATCCGGCTGTTGCAGACGGGCTACCACAACAGGTCGTTCTCCCTGTACGTGAGCCTGGGCTTCGCCTACCGGACCACGATGGCCTGCGTGCAGGGCCCGCCGATCCGGCGAGCGATGCCCGGATTCGCGGTGCGGGAGGCCACGGACGCGGACCTCGGCGCCTGCAACGACGTGTGCCGGCAGGTCCACGGCGTCGACCGTGGCGGCGAGGTCGCCGACGCGCTCAAACAGGGCACCGCCCGGGTCGTCGAGCGCGCGGGACGTGTCACCGGCTATGCGACCGACCTGGCCTTCTTCGCGCACGCCGTGGGCGAGACCACGCCCGACCTGCAGGCTCTGATCGCGGCGGCCCCGCGGTTCGGCGGCCCCGGCATCCTCGTACCCGCGAGCGACAGCGTGCTGCTCAAGTGGTGTCTGTCCAACGGCCTCAAGGTCGTGCAGCTGATGAGCCTGATGACCATCGGCCTGTACAACGAGCCCGACGGGGCGTACCTGCCCTCGATCCTCTACTAGCGCCGCTGCTGCGACGTTCGCCCCGTCGCGGCGCCCGGCACGCACCGGACGCCGCTTCTCGACGGGCAAAGCCCCGGCACTGGGCCTGCCGCCGGGGTTCGTGACCCCTCTCAGACCGCCGCCGGGTTCACCGTCGCCTGATGGGCCTCCGTCAGGTGCTCCTCCGCCTTGAGCCACGGCAGGAACTGTGCGCCCCGCCGCCAGCCGCAGGTGCCGCATCTGATGGTGCGTTGCACGCCCGTGCGTTGTATCCGCACCACGTGCTCCCGCCCGTGCTGGTCCCAGCGGCTGACCTTGCTCGTGTCGATCTGTGGCATGACCCTCCCTCGTCCACGGATCCGGCGGATCCGGTCCGCTCGCAGCAATGAGTGTGCGGCAAGACCAACATCGACAGGGTTTCCCCGGGAGCGAGTTATCAGTCCGTGAGGGAGCGCGGCCGCCCAACAGCGTTGGGGGCAGGGCGCTTCCGGTCCACGCTCAGCCGCTTGTCCCGACCGCCTGCCGTACCTCCGCCGATTCCAGTCGCTCGGCCGTCCGCTCGGCGGTCCGGCGGGCCCACCGCCCACTCGTCACCGCTCCCAGCGCCAGCACCGCGGCACCGCACGCGGCGATGATCCACCATCCCGGCCGCGCGGCCGGCACGAAGCTCTCCCGGTACGACGACGCGGCCACGCCCGAGGCGAGCACCGCGCCGACCACCGCTACGCCCAGGGTCTGGCCGAGTTGACGGCTCGTGGAGGCGACCGCCGCGGCCACGCCCGCCTGGGCGCGCGGCATGCCGGAGACCGCCGTGTTGGTGACGGGGGCGTTGACGAAGCCGAAGCCGACGCCGAAGAGGACGTAGCCGGCGAACAGGGTGGTGTTCGAGGTCTGCGCGTCGAACGCGGCGAAGAGCACGCCGCTGGTCGTCATCGCGCCGCCCGCGATCAGCAGCGGCAGCCGGGGGCCGAGCGTGCCCACCAGGCGGCCGGAGAGCGGGGCGCACAAGAACGTCGGGACCGCCATCGGCAGCATCCACAGCCCCGCCTCCAGGGCGGTCAGACCGCGCACGTTCTGCAGGTACAGCGTGGAGAGGAACAGGAAGCCGCCGAGCGCGGCGAACGCGCTGACCGCGATGACCGTGGCCCCGCTGAACGGCGCCGAGCGGAAGAAGCGGAGGTCGATCAGGGGCTCCGCGCGGCGGGGCTCGTAGCGGAGCAGTCCGGTGAGGGCGGCCAGGGCGATCACGGCCGGCGGGGCGATCGAGGTGAACGGCGTCGAGGGCGCCTCGATGATCGCGTACGTCAGGGAGCCGAACAGGGCGATCACCAGGAGCTGTCCGACCGGGTCGGGGCGGCGGGCCCGCCCGGCGCGGGACTCCGGGACGAAGCGCAGGGTGAGCAGGAGGGCGGCGAGCCCCACGGGCAGGTTGATCCAGAAGATCGAACGCCAGCCGACCGATTCCACCAACAGGCCCCCGACCAGTGGGCCGGCGGCCATCGATATGCCGACCACCGCGCCCCACGCGCCGATCGCACGGGCACGCTCACGCGGGTCCGTGAAGGTGTTGGTGATGATCGACATCGCGACCGGGTTCAGCATCGAGCCGCCCACCGCCTGCACCATGCGGAAGGCGACCAGCGCCTGAAGGTTCGGTGCGAGGGAGCACAGCACCGAGCCGAGGGTGAAGACCACCAGTCCCGCCATGAAGACGCGCTTGCGGCCGATCCGGTCGGCCGTGGAGCCCGCGAGCATCAGCAGCGAGGCCAGGACGAGCGTGTACGCGTCGATCGTCCACTGCAGGCCGGACGTGCTCGCGTGCAGGTCCTGCTGCATGGACGGCAGGGCCACGTTCAGGACGGTGTTGTCCAGGCTCACGATCAGCAGGCTCATGCAGCAGATCGCGAGCACCAGCATGCGGCGGCGGGGGCTGAGCTCGGGCATGGGCTCCATCGTACGCCGATTTCGATAGTTGGGCTAACTAATGAATTTTGCCTTCTCATTGCACGGCACAATGGAGGAATGTCCACGCCCCTCCAGATCGGCCCGCACACCGTCCAGCCCCCCGTCGTCCTGGCCCCCATGGCCGGGATCACCAACGCGCCCTTCCGCACCCTGTGCAGGGAGTTCAGCGGTGGCAAGGGCCTGTTCGTCAGCGAGATGATCACCACTCGGGCGCTGGTCGAACGCAACGAGAAGACCATGCAGCTCGTTCACTTCGACGCGAGTGAGCGCCCCCGGTCCATCCAGCTGTACGGCGTGGACCCGGTGACGGTCGGCAAGGCGGTCCGCATGATCGCGGAGGAGGACCTGGCCGACCACATCGACCTCAACTTCGGCTGCCCCGTGCCGAAGGTCACCCGCAAGGGCGGCGGCTCCGCGCTCCCGTACAAGCGGAACCTGCTGCGCGCCATCCTGCGGGAGGCGGTCAGCGGCGCCGGCGACCTGCCCGTGACGATGAAGATGCGCAAGGGCATCGACGACGACCACATCACCTACCTCGACGCCGGCCGGATCGCCGTCGAGGAGGGCGTCACCGCCATCGCCCTGCACGGCCGCACCGCCGCCCAGCACTACGGCGGCACCGCCGACTGGGACGCCATCGCCCGGCTGAAGGAGCACGTGCCGGAGATCCCGGTACTCGGCAACGGCGACATCTGGTCCGCCGAGCACGCCCTGCGGATGGTCCGGGAGACCGGCTGCGACGGAGTGGTCGTAGGCCGCGGGTGCCTCGGGCGGCCGTGGCTGTTCGCGGACCTGGTCGCGGCCTTCGAGGGCCGCACCCAGGACATCGCCCGCCCCGCCCTGCGCGAGGTCGCCGACGTCATGGTCCGGCACGCCACGCTGCTCGGCGAGTGGATCGGCGACGAGTCCAAGGGCGTCGTCGACTTCCGCAAGCACGTCGCCTGGTACCTGAAGGGCTTCGCGGTCGGCTCCGAGATGCGCAAGCGCCTCGCCATCACCTCCTCGCTGGAGGAGTTGCGGGCGGGCCTGGACGAACTGGATCTCGACCAGCCCTGGCCGGCCGGTGCCGACGGGCCCCGGGGCCGTACGTCCGGCAACAACCGGGTGGTGCTGCCGGACGGCTGGCTGAAGGACCCCTACGACTGCGCGGGCGTCGGCGAGGACGCGGAGCTGGACACCTCGGGCGGCTGATCAGCCCTTGGGGGTGCGTCAGGCTCCTGCCCGGTCGCTGCCTGCCTGGTCTTGAACCGGTCGGGGCGCACGAAGTCCAGGCCGTCGACGGTCTGCTTGCCGAGCGCCTCGTGTGCGGCTATGTGGCCGTAGCCGGTGGCCATCTTGAAGCCCTTTCCGGAGAATCCGGTGGCGCAGTAGACCCTGCTGTTCTCGTCCAGCCAGCCGAGGAGGGGGTGCCTGTCCGCGGTGAAGAGGTCGGGAAAGGCGTCGGAGCGCGCGACGGTGGGGATCAGGCCGGGGAGGAACTCGGTGACGACATCGGTGACCTTCTCGGTTTCCTCCCTGGTGATCTCCCTGGGAACGGAGTCCGGGTCGGGGGTTTCCCTTCCGCGCCCGTCCAGCGGTCCGTCCACCGATGCCTTGACCGTCACGCCGTCGACGGCGGGTGCGCCGTACAGGGAGCGCTCGCCGTGCAGCCGGCTGAAGACGGGGAAGTTCTCCGGCGAGAACTCTGCGCCGTCCTGGGCGATGAACCAGGTCAGGACCAGCCGATGGGTTTCCGTGACGGCTCTGAGGTGGCCGGGCATGAGCCTTCGGGACCAGCCGCCCGAGGCGACGATGACCTTCTCGAAGGTCCAGGTTCTGTCGCCCGACGTGACGACGACGCCGTGGTCGGTTTCGGTGACGCTGTCCACGGGTGTGTTCTGAAGGACGGTGGCGCCGTTGGCCTGGGCCGCCGCGACGGCGGCGCTGACGGCCCGGTCGGTGCGCAGAACGCCGGCGTGGGGGTCGTAGACGGCGCAGTCGTCGGGGCGGAGGTTGTGCTGGGGGTAGCGTTCCGCCAAGTCCTTCCGGGTGAGGACGCGGTGCTCGGCTCCGGTGATGCGTGTCGTCTCCAGGAGGCTGGTGATGAAGCCGCCGTTGGCCGTCCCGATGGACAGCCCCCCGGTGGGGGTGAGGATGTCCTGCCCGGTTTCCGCTTCGAGTTCGGCCCAGAGGCCACGGGAGCGTTCGATGATGGGGTGGTACTCGGGCCTGCCGAGGTAGACCATGCGGAACAGGCGGGTGTCTCCCCCCACGGCACTGCGGCCGTGGGCGGGGGTCGCGGCCTCGAATCCCACTACCGAGTCGGACAGCCGGGAGGCCTGCCACAGGGCCATGCTTCCGATGCTGCCCAGGCCGATGACGGCGAGTTTCGCGTCCATCACTTTCCTTGTCCTTACTCGTGAAGTCCGGCGAGTCCGCCGCCGAGTCGGGCCAGGAGTGAGGTCCTGCCGGAGCCCCTGCGCTCTTCCCACCGGTCGGCGATACCGAAGAGCCGGTACATGGCGTGCACGCCCAGCCAGCGGAAGGGCTCCGGCTCCCACTTGCGTGCCCGGTAGCCGACCCAGGGAAGGGTGGTCCGCTCGGTTTCCCTCTCGAAGGCGAGCTCCACGAGAGTCCTGCCGCCGACATAGGCCGACGTGACACCGTGTCCGGCGTAGCCGGTGGACGATCCGATCCCCGATGCGGGGTCCCAGTGCACGCCGCCGTTCCAGTCCCGCGTGACGCCCAGGACTCCCGACCAGGCGTGCTCCACCTCGAAGGGAACGCCCGGGAAGAAGGAACCGAGCTTGTGCGAGATCAGGTCGATGGTGGACCGGGCGGTCGCACCGGCTCCCCCGGTGCCGGACCCGAACCGGTAGGGGACACCGCGGCCTCCCATGGCGATACGGCCGTCCGCCGTGCGCTGGGCGTAGATGAACGTGTGCGCGGAGTCGCTGAGGCACTGCGGCCCGTCCCAGCCGATCCGCTGCCATGCCTCCTCCGGCAGGGGCCTGGTCACGATCAACGAGGAGTTGACCGGGATCAGGCTCCGGCGGCCGAGCAGCGGTCCCGAATAGCCCTCGGTGCAGATGAACGTCCTGGCCGCGGTGACGCGTCCGTCGGCCAGGGTGAGTGTCCCGCCCGCGACACCCTCCACCCGGCTGTCCTCGTAGATCCTGACCCCCATGGAGGTCAGGGTCTCGGCGAGGCCGTAGACGAGTTTCGCGGGGTGGAACCGCGCGCAGTGCTTGTAGAAGAGCCCGCCGTGGACGGTGGAGATGTCGATCCGGCTGCGGAACTCCTCCCGGCCGAGCATGTGGACTTCGTCCTCCGTCAGCCCGTACTTCAGGTCGGCGTCACGCCTGGCGACGAGCCGGCCCAGCCCCGCCTCCGTGTGGGCGGCGACGAGCGCGCCCCCCTTGTGCTGATCGGCGTCGATGCCCTCGGCGGCGAGGATGTCAAGGACCGCGTCGACGCCGGCGACGAACTCCCGCTGCAGCGCCCGGCTTGCCTCCAGCCCTCCCCCGGCGCGGGCGAAGGTGGCGCGGTTTCCCGGAGGCATCGCCGACAGCCAGCCACCATTGCGTCCTGATGCGCCGTAACCCACCTGTTCGGCCTCGAAGACCGCGACCGAGAGCGACGGTTCGAGCTTCTTGGCGAAGTACGCCGCCCACAGGCCGGTGTAGCCACCGCCGACGATGGCCACGTCGACGGTGTCCTGGCCGGTGAAACGGGGGAATGACGGCCTTTTGCCGACCAGTTGGGCCACCCAGAAGCCGAGCTCTCCGTTCCGGGGTGGTGCCGCGGGGGCGTTCATGTGTGTCCCTCTTCTCTTCCGTGGAGCTCCGCTCAGGCGGCAGGGCGCGGCAGGCCGAAGAGGACGGGGAGGTCGGCGATGTCGGTGATCCGCTCGTAGCCGAGCCAGTGCTCGTCGTGCTCGAAGCCGCGGTCGACGTACACCTTGTTCTCGATGCCCATGACGGCCGCGGAGCGATGGTCGTACATCGGGCTCGCGGAGACGTGCACGAGCTCGTCGGGTGTCACGCCGAGCTTGTCGAACGCGTACTCGAACGCGGCGAGCCGTGGCTTGTAGACGCCCATCTCCTCGGCGCTGATGACGACCTCGAACGGTGCCTTGAGGTTCTCGGCGAGGCGCACGGCGTGCGCGGTGTCGCTGTTCGTGATGATGACGAGCGGGACTTCCTCGGCCAGGCGGTTCAGTGCCTCGGTGACACCGGGGTACGGGCCCCACGTGGGGATGCGCTCGTACACCGCCCGCGCCTCGTCCTCGCGGTACTCGAGGCCGACCCGACGGGAGGCGCGTTCCATGGAACGCGCGACGACCTGATGGAACGGCTGGTACGGGCCCGTGCACTCGTCGATCCGGTACGCCTTGCAGATCCGCAGGTACTCGTCGGCGACCTCGGCCGGCAGCCGGTCGCCCAGGACCTCGCGCATCGCGTCGTTGATGCTGAACCTGATCAGCGTTCCGTTCATGTCGAAGGTCACGAACTTGGGCTTGACCTCGAATCCCATGACTCCTCCTCCAGTGGTCGATTGTCGACCATCCATGTCTGGTCGATTGTCGACCGTCCGCTCGTCGGCTGTCAATCACGTCTGCCTGTGGAGCGGGTCATCGATGTGAGGTGCTGGTCCAAAACCGGCGGAGGTACAGTCGACAAACGACCAAGTGGTCGGCAATGGCCAGGGAGGGCGTCGGGGTGGACCACAAGTTCGAGTGGCAGGAGCAGCGGACGACGACGCCGGACGGCGTGTACCGCACACTGCGTGCCGCCATCCTCGACGGTGCGGTGCCTCCTGGCGGACAGCTTCGCGAGGCGCACATCGCCGGGGATCTCGGGATCAGCCGGTCCCCGCTGCGTGAGGCGCTGACCAAGCTGGAGGAGGAAGGGCTCGTCGTACGGATCCCCTACCGGGGGGCGTTCGTCGTCGAGGTGAGCGCTCGTGAGATCGCCGAGATCGACTCGGTCCGGCTGCGCGTCGAGCCGTATGCCGCCGAACTCTCGGCCGCGGCTCTGCGCGGTCCCGAGCGGCCACGGCTGCTGCGGACCGTCGAGGATCTCCGCCGGGCGGTCGAGGAGAACGACATCCCGGCCGGCGTCGACGCCCACCTTCGCTTCCACGGGCTCTTCTACGAACTCTCGGGGCATCGCGTCCTGCAGAGCCTGTGGAACGGCTGGGAAACCAAGCTGCGCCTCTACCTCAACGTCGATCACCGCACATACACCGAGGATCCGCATCTCCTGGTCCGCGAGCACGAGAGGTTGGCCGCGGTCGCCCTGGAGGGCGACACCGACGCGTTCCTCCGGGAACTGGCTGCCCACTTCCCCGTGGGGCTGGGAGCCCAGACGAAAGATCAAGGGGACGCGCGCGCTCCGCGTGCATGAGGTCAGCCGCTGCCGGAGCACGCCTGACAGCTCGTCCGCACCGGATCGAAGTCTGTGAAGTCTGTATTGACAGTGCTCGATAGGCGCTCATATGGTCGACAAACGACAATCTGGTGGCGCTTTTGAGCCACCATGCGGCGTTTCTCCGCCACTGTTACTCGAGAGGAGACCCGAGTGCAGATGATCAAGACTCGTTTGTGCCCTGTGCCGTCCGCAGAGGTGGCGCGATGAGCGGGCCCGCGACCGCCACAGCGCCCACCGGCTCGGCCACCGATCGGCTTCAAGCCTTGGGGCTGGACCTTCCCGAACTCCCTGACAACCCGTACTACGCGCACCACCGGGCGGTGGACTCCAGCATCCACATCTCGGGCCAACTGCCCTACAAGGACGGTTGGCTGATGGGTCAGGGCATCGTCGGCCGGGACGTGGATCTGGAGACGGCGCGGGAGCTCGCGCGCCATGCCGCGCTCAACGCCCTCGCCGCCGCCGTGCAGGCGGTGGGCGAGCTGGACCGGGTCCGGATCGTGCAGATGCTGGTCTTCGTGGCCAGTACGCCGGACTTCGGTGAACAGTCACAGGTCGCCAACGCGGCCGGCGAACTGCTCATCGAGGTGCTGGGCGAGAACGGACGGCACGCCCGCACCGCGATCGGTGTCGCCGGGCTGCCGGTCAACAGTCCGGTCGAGATCCAGATGGTCTGCACCGCGGTGTAGGGCGGATCGGGCGGCGGTACAGGCAAGCGCGCGCGATGTCGCGGGCCGCGCGCGTCCGGTAGCAGGGGGCCAGTACCCGCACCCCTCGATCATCCCGGATGGAACCACAAGGAGGGCAGCGTGAACCGGCTGCAACGAGCACTCGACGCTCTGGTCGAGCGGATCGACACCCCTGCGCCGATCGTGCTGGTCGACGTCATGCAAGGCAACATCGACCGCGTACAGGGCTTCGCCGACCAGCACAACCTCAAGGTCAGACCGCACGTCAAGACGCACAAGTGCGTGGAGATCGGGCGACGTCAGATCGAGGCCGGCGCGGTCGGAATCACCGCCGGCAATGTCGGGGAGGCCGAGGTCTTCGCCGCGGCCGGATTCGACGACATCTTCCTCGCCTACCCGATCTGGGCCGCGGGCACGAAGAAGGCCCGGATCCGCCGGCTCGCCGAGTCCGCCCGGCTGCGGGTCGGCGTCGACAACATGCCGGCGATCGAGGCCCTCGCCGACGCGATGGGAGACGAACCGGACCGGCTGCGGGTCGTGATCGAGGTCGACTGCGGCGCCCGTCGTTCCGGGGCGCCGCCCGATGCCGCGGGCGACCTCGCGCGCGCCGCCCGCAAGCGCGGTCTGGTGCCGGTGGGTGTCTTCACCTACCCAGGCCACGGCGGCGCCGGCCGGGACGCTCGCCGGCGCGCCGCGCAGGACCAGGAGGCCGCGCTCGTCACCGCGGTACGCAGCCTCGCCGACGTCGGGGTCACCGCCGAGGTGGTCAGTGCCGGGTCCACTCCCACCCTCGAGTTCTCCACCAGCGGCGTGATCAACGAGATCCGTCCCGGCGAGTACGTCTTCGGCGATCTGAACAACGCCCGGCTGGGCTCCTGCACGGACGACCAGATCGCGCTGTTCGTCGCCGCCACCGTGGTCAGCGACTGGGTCCCCGGCCAGGTCATCCTCGACGTGGGCACCAAAGCCCTCAGCCGTGAGGGCAGCCCCGAGCTCGGCTACGGCGGCATCGCCGGCACCGACGCGGTGCTGGCCAAGCTCAACGAGTACCACGGGTTCCTCCCGCTGCCGGACGGCGAGTTCCGCCCCGGCGTCGGCACCGTCGTACCGGTGGTGCCGAACCACGTATGCCCGGTCGTCCTCGGTTTCGAGGAACTGATCGCCACCGACAGCACGGGCACGTCGCTGCAGCGGTGGCCGGTCGACGCCCGCGGATTCCTCAACTGACCGGCCCCCAGCCCGTAAAGGAATGTATGACATGAGACTCGGCAACATGACGGCCCTGGTGACCGGCGCCGGCAGCGGAATCGGGGAGGCGGTGAGTTCCCGCCTCCGCCGCGAGGGCGCGCGACTGCTCCTCACCGGCCGCCGGGAACGGCTCGACAGCGCCGAGCCCGACGACCTGTATGTTCCGGGAGACCTCAATGACGAGGCGTTCGTCGAGCACCTGGCCAAGCAGGCCGCCGAGTCCTTCGGCACAGTCGGCGTCGTCGTCCTCAACCACGGCCTGCAGGCGTCCAGTCCGCTCACCGAGATGGCCTACGACGACGCGAGGAACGTGCTCGAGAGCAACCTGCTCAGCTCGTTCCTGGTGATGAAGCACTTCGCGCCGCTGATGCCCGGGACAGGGGGATCGTTCGTCTGCGTCGGCTCCCGGCTCGGCATGGTCGGCAAGCCCGGGGAAGTCCTGTACTCCGCCGCCAAGGGTGGCCTCATCATGCTGGCCAAGGGCGCGGCGATCGAATGGGCACCGCGCAACATCCGCGTCAACGTCGTCGCCCCGGGGCTGACCGCCACCCCGGTCATCGAGGCGTCGTTCCAGCGCCGCCCCGACCCCGAGGCCTACCGCCGCGAGCGCGAGAGCCAGATCCCGCTGCAACGCCTCGCCACCCCCGAAGAGATCGCCGACGCGGTCCTCTTCTTCGCGTCGTCGGAGTCGTCCTACGTCACCGGATCGGTCCTGACCGTCGACGGCGGGTACACCGCTTTCTGAACACCCCGCTGGGCACCACCACCAGCAATGGACGAGGAAACGGCGTCTCAGGAAGGGTGCGGTGTGGAACCGAACGCCTTGAGGAAGCGGTCGCGGAAGGAGTCCATCCGCCACACGGGTGTGCCGCGGTCCGGCTTGAGGCCCTCCGCCCAGTCCCAGTCGCTGATCTTCTCAAGGACCTTCGGGTCCTTCGCGACGATCGACACGGGCACGTCCCGGCTGGCGCGCTCGCCGCTCACCCGGGCGATGGGCTGGTGGTCGCCGAGGAAGACCAGGACGGTGTCGTCGGTGCCGTAACGCTGAAGCCACTGGGTGAGGCTGGTGACCGAGTACTGGATGGACTTGCCGTACTCCTGCCGGGACCTGGTGGTGTCGGTGATGATGTCCGACGCCTTGTTGCCGGCCTTCTGGACGGCGTCGAAGACCGAGCCGTCGCCGAGCTCGTCCCAGCCGACCATCTTCGGGATCGGCGCCCAGGGCTGGTGACTGGAGGTCAGGATGACGAACGACATCAGCGGCTTGTCATGCTTCCTGCCGTGCACCCGGCGCTGGAACGCCTCCAGCGCGTACTGGTCGGGCATGGTGGACCAGCTGAACTTCGGGCCCCGGTAGCCCAGGTCGAAGGCGTCGTAGACCTTGTCGAGGCCGTACCACTTCTCCTCCGGCCAGCCCTTCTGCACGCCCGGCATGACGCCGACCGTGTCCCACGCGCCGGTCTTCTGGAACGCCTTGGTGAGGGTGAGGTGATCCCCGGCGGTGACCGTGCGGTAGCGGCGCTGGTTGTCGATCCACAGTCCGGACATGGTCGTGGAGTGCCCGAGCCAGCTGCTGCCGCCGTAGGTGGCCGAGGTCAGCCAGCCGCTGCGGGCGGCGAAGCCGGCTTTCTCCAGGGCCTTGGTGCTCGTGTCGAGGGTCCGGTCGACGCCCGGCGCCATGACCGGGTCCTCGACGGCGCTGCGGCCGTAGCTCTCGATGAAGGTGAAGATGACGTCCTTGCCGCGCAGGTCCGGCAGCAGCTGGTCGGGCGGGGTGTTGCCGAAGCTGTCCGCCTTCGACTGCTTCACGAACGCCGCCTCGTCCCGCAGCGACTCCACCGTCCGCTGCGCGTGCACCCGGAGAGCCCCCGCGCCGCGCTCGGAGGCGATCGGCCCGCCGAAGAGCGTCAGGCCCAGAGCCGAGCAGGTGATCCAGGCGGTGCCGGCGATCAGCGCGCCCCGGGCCGCCCTGGGCCGGTGGCGGACCAGGAGGCCGCTGAGCCGGAGCGTCGCCAGGACCATGACGACCGCCAGGAGCAGGACGAGGACGACCGCGCCGACCGCGGCGGCGATCGCGACGCCGCCGCCCAGGGTGTCCTCGACGTAGGCGTGCGCGTCGGGCAGCAGATCCCAGTCGAGGGCGGCGTTGAAGCCACGGCCCAGGTACTCGTTGAACCCCATGTCGAGCAGGTTCACGGCGGTCAGCGCGGCGAGACCGAGCCCGAACAGCACCGCCACGGCCTGCCGGGGGCGGTGCGGGAGCCCCAGTACGAGGACCGCTCCGATGATCGCCTCCGCGGGGATCCTCGTGAAGCTCCTCGGCTCGACGGCGGGGAGGGTGTTGGGCAGCAGCAGGGCGCCGAGGACCAGAGCGGCGGCGAGAGCGGTGGTGATCCAGGAGAGGACACGGGTGGCTTCTGGGTGGCGGGTGCGCAGGTGGGTGATGCCGCTGAGGCGGGCGAGCCGGGACCCGGGCGTGGCGCGGCGCGCGGCCGCGCCGGGTTCGGGCGTGGCGGACTCGGGCGTGACGGGTACGCCTCCCGTGGCGGGAGTCGTCGAGGCGGACGCGGACTCCGGCTCCGATGCCGCCTCGGACCCCGTCTCCGCACGCGGCGTCTGTGATACGGCCTCTGAGGGCGGGTCACCAGGCCCCGGTGACTCGCTGAAGCGGCGTGTGAAGACAGGCACCCGGAGGTCCTTCCCGTACGAAACCCGGTGGAGCGGCGGACCCGCGTGGGGGTTCGGGTCCGCCTCAGTTCCGTACGGGGCGTTCACCAGGTGTGTTCAGCCCGCCGGGCCAGCGCTCGGCAAACACCCGGCAAACCGCGGGCCAACCGGGTCTCAGACGCCGCCGACCGCCGTCAGCAGCGCCAACGGGGCCGAGGCCGACCGGGATTCGCGCACGCACGCGTGCGGATAGGGCACCGGCTCCGGGTGGGTGTCGCGGCCGTAGCCCGCGATGACCTCCGGCAGCCGGTGGCCGGTGGCGGCCGCCGCGTCGACCAGGCCGCCCGCGATCGCCCGCGCCTCGTCGTGCAGCCCGTAGCGAGCCAGACCCAGCGCGATGAGCGCGTTGTCGTGCGGCCAGACCGAGCCGCGGTGGTAGGAGAGCGGGTGGTAGGCCGGCTGGCCGGCGGCCAGGGTGCGCACGCCCCAGCCGGAGAAGAAGTCCGGCTCCAGCAGACGCCGGCCGACCTGCTCGCCGTACTCCTTGTCCAGCAGGCCCGACCACAGCAGATGACCGGCGTCGGAGGCGAGCGCGTCGACCTGGTCGCCGCGGCCGTCGAGGGCGAGTGCCGGGAAGGAGTGCTCCGGCATCCAGAAGTCCCGCTGGAAACGGTCGCGCAGGTCACCGGCCGCTTGTTCCAGCAGGTCCGCGTACGTGCCGTCCTGCCACACCGTGCGTGCGAGCCACGCCGTGCGGCGCAGCGCGTCGTACGCGTAGCCCTGGGCGCCCGCCGCGGTCACCGGGCCGTGCGGGCGGGTGCCTTCGGCGGAGCAGATCGCGCCGGGGGAGTCCTTCCAGTTCTGGTTGGCGAGGCCGCCCTGGTCGGCGCGGTAGACGAGGTAGCCGCGTGAGGTCAGGCCGCCGTGGTCGAGCATCCAGCCGACGGCGGCGCGGGCGTGGGGTTCGAGGCGGCGGGCCAGGGCGGTGTCGCCGGTCTGCTCCACGTAGGCGCCGAGGAGGACGAGGAACAGGGGTGTGGCGTCGACCGAGCCGTAGTAGCGGCCGTAGGGGACCTGGCCGAAGTGCGCCAGTTCGCCGTGCCGCACCTCGTGCACGATCTTGCCCGGCTGGGCGACCTCGCTGACCGCGGCCTCCGTGGCCTGGGTCGCGGCGAGCGCGGGCAGTGTGGCGGCGGCCAGCCGTGGCCGGTAGGGCAGCGCGAACAGCGAGGTCAGCAGGGCGTCCCGGCCCAGCAGGGTCTGGAACCAGGGCGCGCCGGCCGCGGGGACGCGCAGTTCCTCGCCGTCCGGGCCGGTCGCCGGGACCTGGAGCGCGGCGAGGTCGGCGAGGCCCCGGGCGCAGGCCGCCGCCAGCTCCGGCCGGCCGCTGGGGAGGGCCACCCCCTCCATGAAATCGGCTTCCCGCGCGCGGAGTCGCTCCCGGAGGGCGGCGGGGGAGCGGGGCACACGCAGGGCGCGCTTGTCGCCGTGCGGGCGGGCGACGACCCGCAGGATCAGCTCGGCGGTGCCGTGCGCGGCGAGGTCCAGGGTCCACACCAGGCGGCGGGCGCCGGTGCCGGTCTCCTCCACGGCGTCCGGCCGCGGTTCGGCCGTCACGGACGTGACGGAACACCACTCGCCCCGCCGGTAGGTGAACTCCACACCGTGCCCGAGGACCCGGCGGGAGCGGACCGCCCCGGGCTTGGTGTAGGTGCGGTGGTCGGCGCGCAGTTCGAACTGGTCGGTGAAGTCGGCGTCGGCGGTGACCGCGAGCCGCACCGTCGTCGGAACGGGACGGTTGCTGGTGACGCGCAGGGCCTCGACGAACGACGAGTCACCGACGGCCTGTTCGCGGAAGAGCGTGCAGGCGGGCGGTTCGTCGCGGCCGCCGCGCGGGACGAGGACGCACGACGCCGTGTCGCCGTCCGTGACCGGCGTCAGCGTGTCCGGCACGGCCCCGTCGACGGTGAGCTGCCAGCGGCTCAGATGCCGCGCGTCCCGTACGAACATGCCGTCCGGGGCGCTGCCGCCCCGGTAGCCGCTGATGTCGCCGCGGTCGCCGACGGCGGCGAACGTGCCGCCGTGCACGAGCAGATGATGCCGGTCCGTCATCCCAGGTCCCCTCCCTTGATGGTCGTGACGCGGTTCCCGTCCCCCGTGGGCCGGTCGTGCAGCAGGTCGAGTGCGAGCGCGGCGGTCCAGCCGAAGCCGGTGGCGCCGCAGGGCTGTGCCGTGTACGGGTCGACGTACTCCGCGAAGCCGGAGGCGCCGGCGGCGTGCAGGATGCCCTTGCGCAGGGCGTCGGCCCGGCCGCGCTCGCCGTGCAGCCGCAGCCCGCGCTCCAGCAGCCAGCCGGTGTTGAACCAGGCCGGGCCGCGCCAGTAGCGGTGCGGGTCGAAGGCCTCGCCGAGCAGGTCGTAGCTGGGCACCAGGCGGGTCGTGCCGCCGAGGCCGAAGTGCGGGCCGCAGACCGTGCGGACCAGGGTGGTGGCGAGGTCGCGGGGGAGGGCGGGCAGCAGCAGGGGGACGAGGCCGGTGACACCGCGCTCGGGGATGAGCTCCCCGGCGCGCACGTCCCGGCACAGGAACATCCCCGCGGCCGGGTCCCACAGCCGCTCCACGAGGGTGGCGGTCAGCCGCTCGGCGCGGGCCCGCGGACCAGACTCCGACGCGCCCAGCTCGTGCGCGATCCGGGCCAGGGCGTACTCGGACGTGATGAGCAGGGCGTTGAACGCCGGGTCCTCCACCGCGAAGTCGCCCACCCCCTCGATTCCGCCGTCGGCGTATCCCCGGTCGCGGTAGTCCGCCGCCAGCCGCACGTACCGCCCGTAGTCCAGGTCCGTCGGCCGGTCCCCGGGGGAGCCGTGGTCGAGGTCGGCGCGGCGGAAGGAGCGGGCCGGGGCCGGAGCGACCCGGGACAGCGGGCGGTCCCAGCAGGGGCTGTTGTCCATCCCCTGCTCCCAGGGGTGCACGACGGAGACCAGCCCGCCGCCGCCGAGGTCGCGCCGGTGCAGCAAGTAGCGGTGCCAGGCGGCGAGTCGCGGGTACGCCCGGGCGAGGAAGCCGCGCGCCCGGGACAGCCCCGGGTCGGCGAGGTGGACCAGCCACGCGGCCAGCGCGTGCACCGGTGGCTGCACGATCCCGGAGGTCTGTACGGTGCGCGGGGCACCCGCGGCGCGTCCCGCGGTCGAGGAGCGCCAGAAGTCGGGGCTCGGGAAGTACGCGTCGAGCGGGACGGAGGGGTTGAAGACGATGTGCGGGATCCGGCCGTCCGCCCACTGGGCGGCCAGCAGCGTCTCCAGCTCCGTCTGCGCCCGTAACGGCGACAGGTGGCGCAGACCGATTGCGATGAACGCCGAGTCCCACGACCACTGGTGCGGATACAGGCTGCGCGAGGGCACGGTGGATTTGCCCGTCCAGTTGCCCTCCAGCACCTTCGCTGCCCTGACCTGCAGGGATGGCGGCGCGACGGCCGGATCGTATGCGACCTCGCGCCCGCCGGGACGCGCTGTGAGCTGGACGATGCGATCCACTCGGGCCTCTCCCAAAGACGTACGGCCGACCAGTTCGGCGAGGCCTGCCGTAGGGTTACGTCTATTTAACACGCAAAACCCAATATGTAATGCAGGGTTGGGAAACACAAGGGGGTGCGCATGACGGGACGTGCTCAGGCAAGCGCCGGCGAACTGCTCGAACTGGTGCGCAGTCGCCGCGCCGTGACCCGGGGTGCCCTTCAGCAGGCGACCGGACTGTCCCGGGCCACTGTCGGGCAACGGCTCGACCGGCTCTTCAGAGCGGGCTGGCTGCGCGAGGGCGCCGGGGGGCCGGTGGACTCCCCGCTGGGCGGACGTCCCTCCATCACCCTGGAGTTCGACGACGAGCACGCGGTGGTGCTGGCCGCCGACCTCGACACCCGGCACGCGCGTGCCGCCGTGCTGTCGCTGAGCGGCCAGATCCTCGCCGAGCACTCCGGCGTCCTGCTCGTCGAGGACGGCCCGGACGCCGTGCTCGGTGAGGTCGGCCGCTGGTTCGCCGAGCTGCTGGAGAAGGCCGGGCGTGGCGCGGAGACGGTGTGCGGGATCGGGCTCGCGGTGCCCGGCCCGGTCGACACCGAGACCGGGCGTGTCGTCCAGCCCCCGATCATGCCCGGCTGGGACGGCTACGACATCAGGGGCAGACTGGCCCGGGCGCTCGCCGCGCACACGGGCGCCGACGCCGTGCCGGTACTGGTGGACAACGACGCCAACCTCATGGCGTACGGCGAACAGCGCACCGGCTACCCCGACTGCTCCGCCTTCGTGCTGGTGAAGGTCTCCACCGGCATCGGCGCCGGCGTCGTGGTCGGCGGGTCGGTGTTCCGGGGCATCGACGGCGGCGCCGGGGACATCGGGCACATCCGGGTGCCGGAGGGCGCCCAGGCGCTGTGCCGGTGCGGTTCCTACGGCTGTCTGGCCGCCGTCGCGAGCGGTGGCGCGGTGGCCCGGCGGCTCATGGAGGCCGGGGTGCCGGCGGCGTCCGGCTCGGACGTGCGGGACCTGCTGGCGTCCGGACACCCCGAGGCGGTCGGCCTCGCCCGGGAGGCCGGGCGGCGGGTCGGGGACGTGCTGGCGACCGTGGTGACCCTCCTCAATCCGGGCGTGCTGATGATCGCCGGGGATCTGGCCGGAACTCCCTTCCTCACCGGCGTGCGCGAACTGCTCTACCAGCGGGCCCTGCCCCGCTCCACCGCCCACCTGGACGTCGTGACGGCCCGGCTCGGTGAACGAGCCGGGCTGGTGGGGGCCGGTGCGATGGTCGTGGAGCACCTGTACGCCCCGGAGCGGGCCGAGGAGCGGCTGCGCGCACTCGGCGTGTGACGGGCGCGTTCCGGCCCCGGGGCACGTCCGCATGGTGAAATCCGGTCGGCTGTGGCAGCGTGATTCTCGCCACCCTTGATAAGGGCTGCGCTCAGATGAGCGGATCTTGAGCGGCTGCACTTCCTCAAAGGGTGGCACTGAGTGCCACGCTTTGATCGTTCATCGAGCGAAATCAAGCGTGCAGGAACCCCGCTCATCTGAGCAACCGGAGGGCTCAGGGAGGTTCTTGCGTTCAAGAAGTGAAAACATGCGGCTGCGATCACTTGCTCAGCCTTGACTTTCGATCCACTGGCGGACCAATGGTTACAGGCGCATGACGCACAAGTGGACGTACCCAGACGCCTTTGATCTGGGTATGTTCCTGCCCGTCAGGGCAGCCACCGCGTCCTCGAGGAGTCGAGACCCGTGTCGGAAAACAAAGATCTCCCGGTAGCCGAGAAGGCCGCGAGCGTTGAGGGCGTGAAGTTCGTCTACGACTTCACCGAGGGCAACAAGGACCTCAAGGACCTCCTCGGTGGCAAGGGCGCGAACCTCGCCGAGATGACGAACCTGGGCCTCCCGGTTCCGCCCGGCTTCACGATCACCACCGAGGCCTGCAAGGTCTACCTCGACAGCGGCGAGGAGCCGGCGGCACTGCGTGACGAGGTGAGCGCGCACCTCGACGCCCTCGAGGCCCGCATGGGCAAGAAGCTCGGCCAGGCCGACGACCCGCTGCTGGTGTCGGTGCGCTCGGGCGCCAAGTTCTCCATGCCCGGCATGATGGACACCGTCCTCAACATCGGCCTCTCCGACAAGTCGGTGCAGGGCCTGGCCAAGCAGGCCGGTGACGACCGGTTCGCGTGGGACTCCTACCGCCGCCTCATCCAGATGTTCGGCAAGACCGTCCTCGGCGTCGACGGCGAGCTGTTCGAGGACGCGCTGGAGGCGGCGAAGGCGGCCAAGAAGGTCACCGTCGACACCGAGCTGGAGGCCGCCGACCTCAAGAAGCTCGTCACCAAGTTCAAGAAGATCGTCAAGACCGAGGCCGGGCGGGACTTCCCGCAGGACCCGCGCGAGCAGATGGACCTCGCCATCAAGGCCGTCTTCGACTCCTGGAACGGCGACCGGGCCAAGCTCTACCGCCGCCAGGAGCGCATCCCGCACGACCTGGGCACGGCCGTCAACGTCTGCTCCATGGTCTTCGGCAACCTCGGCCCCGACTCCGGCACCGGCGTCGCCTTCACCCGCGACCCCGCCTCCGGCCACCAGGGCGTCTACGGCGACTACCTGCAGAACGCGCAGGGCGAGGACGTCGTCGCGGGCATCCGCAACACCGTGCCGCTCGCCGAGCTGGAGCGGATCGACAAGAAGTCGTACGACCAGCTGATGCAGATCATGGAGACGCTGGAGAACCACTACAAGGATCTCTGCGACATCGAGTTCACCATCGAGCGCGGTGTGCTCTGGATGCTCCAGACCCGCGTCGGCAAGCGCACCGCGGGCGCGGCCTTCCGCATCGCCACCCAGCTGGTCGACCAGGGCCTGATCGACGAGGCCGAGGCGCTCACCCGCGTCAACGGCGCCCAGCTCGCCCAGCTGATGTTCCCGCGCTTCGACGAGAGCGCGAAGGTCGAGCAGGTCGGGCGCGGCATCGCCGCCTCCCCGGGCGCGGCCGTCGGCAAGGCCGTCTTCGACTCCTACACGGCCGTCAAGTGGTCCCGCTCCGGCGAGAAGGTCATCCTGATCCGCCGCGAGACCAACCCCGACGACCTGGACGGCATGATCGCCGCCGAGGGCATCCTGACCTCCCGCGGCGGCAAGACCTCCCACGCGGCCGTCGTCGCCCGCGGCATGGGCAAGACCTGTGTCTGCGGCGCCGAGGAGCTGGAGGTCGACACCAAGCGCCGCCGGATGACCGTGCCGGGCGGACACGTCGTCGAGGAGGGCGACGTCGTCTCCATCGACGGCTCCTCCGGCAAGGTCTACCTCGGTGAGGTCCCGGTCGTGCCGTCGCCGGTCGTGGAGTACTTCGAGGGCCGGATGCACCCGGGCGCCGACGACGCCGACGAGCTGGTCGAGGCCGTCCACCGCATGA
Organism: Streptomyces djakartensis; assembly: GCF_014651075.1. Classification (GTDB taxonomy): domain Bacteria; phylum Actinomycetota; class Actinomycetes; order Streptomycetales; family Streptomycetaceae; genus Streptomyces; species Streptomyces djakartensis. Next base: position 130,497 of record NZ_BMWE01000004.1, read on the forward strand.
TGGCCTTCGCCGACCGCAAGCGCCGCCTGCGGGTGCGCGCCAACGCCGACAACGCCGAGGACGCGCTGCGCGCCCGCCGCTTCGGCGCCCAGGGCATCGGCCTGTGCCGCACCGAGCACATGTTCCTCGGCGACCGGCGCGAGCTGGTGGAGCGGCTGATCCTGGCCGACACGGACGCCGAGCGCGAGGAGTCCCTCAAGCAGCTGCTGCCGCTGCAGAAGCAGGACTTCGTCCAGCTCTTCGAGTCGATGGACGGCCTGCCGGTCACCATCCGCCTCCTCGACCCGCCGCTGCACGAGTTCCTCCCCGACATCACGGAACTCTCGGTCCGTGTCGCCCTCGCCGAGTCCCGGCAGGAGCCGCACGAGAACGAGCTGCGACTGCTCCAGGCCGTGCACCGGCTGCACGAGCAGAACCCGATGCTCGGTCTGCGCGGTGTACGCCTCGGCCTGGTCATCCCCGGCCTGTTCACCATGCAGGTCCGGGCGATCGCCGAGGCCGCGGCCGAGCGCAAGGCCGCCAAGGGCGACCCGCGCGCCGAGATCATGATCCCGCTCGTCGGCACGGTCCAGGAGCTGGAGATCGTGCGCGAGGAGGCCGACAAGGTCATCGCCGAGGTCGAGGCGGCCTCGGGCACCCAGCTGAAGCTGTCCATCGGCACGATGATCGAGCTGCCCCGCGCCGCGCTGACCGCCGGTCAGATCGCCGAGGCCGCCCAGTTCTTCTCGTTCGGCACCAACGACCTCACCCAGACGGTGTGGGGCTTCTCCCGGGACGACGTGGAGGCGAGCTTCTTCACGGCGTACCTGGAGAAGGGCATCTTCGGTGTCTCCCCGTTCGAGACGATCGACAAGGACGGCGTCGGCTCCCTGGTGAAGCTGGCCGCCAAGGCCGGCCGCGAGACCCGGCCCGACCTCAAGCTCGGCGTCTGCGGCGAGCACGGCGGCGACCCGGAGTCGGTCCACTTCTTCCACGAGGTCGGACTCGACTACGTCTCCTGCTCCCCGTTCCGCATCCCGGTGGCCCGTCTCGAAGCGGGCCGGGCGGCGGTCCAGTCCCAGGGCAGCGACCACCGCTAGACCCGTGGCCCGTGCGGGGCCACGCAGGAACCCGGAGCCGTCGGCGGTCCCCGACCCTCACCGATCGCGGCGGCTCCGGTGCACGGAGAAGAAGGGGCGGCACCTTGTGCGGAGGTGCCGCCCCTTCGGTGGCACGGCGGTCACCTGGGCAGTCCTTCGCGCAGGCAGACGACGGTCCCGGCCAGCGCCGCCCCGTGCAGGGCGGTGAGGGCCGGCAGCGGGGTCGACAACCGCGCGGATTCCAGGTCGGCGAGGGCGAACAGGCCGTCGTCGTCGTGCTCCGCGCTGCGCAGGACGGTCAGCTCACTCGGCAGACGGCCGCCGTAGAAGTAGAAGTCGATCACCGGGCCGGTCTCCTTCACGTCGGCCCGGTGGTCGTACCCGATGAGCCGGGGCGGGCCGTCGAGCACGATCCCGGTCTCCTCGCACACCTCCCGGCGCGCGGCGGCGACGGGATCCTCACCGTGGTCGAGCATGCCGCCCGGCAGCCCCCACAGTCCCGCGCCGGGCTGGCCCCCGGCGTAGCGCAGCAGCAGCATCCGGTCCTCGGCGTCGAGCAGCAGGACGCAGGACGCGACGACGGTCTGCGGCAGCGTCTTGACCCACTCGGCGCGCGGCAGCACGCGTTCGGTGTCGGGGGCGGGCACGGTCGTGTCCACGGTGGTGTTCCTTCCGTCGGCCGGGCAGCCCGGACGAGCTGCCCAACCGGTGGAACGGCCGCGCGCGCCGATGGTCACCGGCGCACCGGGTCATGTGTCGCAGGCGACCCCGTCGTCGTCCCGGTCCAGGTGGGAGGCGTACCCGGGTTCGCCCCGGTGGATGGGGGCGGCACCGGCGGCCCGGACCTCGGCGCAGTTGCCGTAGTAGACGTCCTGGGAGCCGCCCGAGCCGCCCGAGCCGCCGTCGTCAAAGCCGCCGCCCCCGGCCGGCTGTGCCGTGACCGTGGTGGTGACCTTGACGGTCTTCGTGACGGTGACGGTGGGGGCGGGCTCCGGCTTCTCGGCGAGCGGGGTGGCGGTCGCCGTGGCGGTGGCGGTGGTCGTCGCGGTGACCGTGACGGTCGGCTGCGGCTTGGCGGCCGCCGGCTCGGCGTCGGGGGTGGACTCCCCGCCGCCGGCGCCTATTCCGGCACCCAGGAACAGGGCCAGCGCGAGCGCGGGCAGTATGTAGCGCTTCCGGGCCCAGCGGGGTGCCGGTCTGCCGGGCTGCGGCATCGGCGGTGCGGGGTACGGGGTGTTGTGCGGGCCGGTGTACGGGTTGGTCATGGTCATCCCCCCAGGCGTCGTTCGTGAGGGGATGACCGTAGGACCGGGTGGCCCGGTATGAGGGATGGGTGACCATTTTGTAATGGTCACGTGAAGGCGGGGCTACGAGCGGAACGGTCCCGTCACCTCGTAGGTGATGCCGCCCGAGGAGCTTCCGGTGGTGCCGCGCTGGCTGGAGAAGTAGAGGCGGGTGCCGTCGGGGGAGAAGGCCGGGCCCGTGATCTCCGAGCTCGACTGGCCGTCGACGCGCAGGAAGGAGGCGACGACGTCGTCCGGGGTGATGACGCAGATCTCCATGTTGCCGCCGTCCTCGGCGACGAAGAGGTCACCGGAGGAGGCGCCGGTGATGTTGTCGACGCCGGTGAGAGGGGCCGTGCCGTTGACGAGGGAGTCGTCGTAGGCCAGTTCGTACGTGTTGTTCAGCAGGTTGAGCTGCCAGACGCGGTTGTCGCCCTTGGTGGTGAACCAGACGGTGTCGTTCGCGTAGTGGCAGCCCTCGCCGCCGTTGAAGGACTTCGAGCCGGAGACCTGGGAGCGGGTGGCGGTGGGGGAGCCGTCCGGGTCGGGGACGTCGGTCCAGGTGAACGAGCCGCTCGTGGCGCTGCCCGCGACCATCACCTGGAGTTTGCCGGAGGACAGGTTGCCCCAGGTCGTCGGCACGAAGCGGTAGAAGCGGCCGTCCGACTCGTCCTCGGTCAGGTAGATCACCTTGCGCACCGGGTCGGCGGCCGCCGCCTCGTGCTTGAAGCGGCCCATCGCCGCGCGCTGCACCGCCGCGTTCGTGCCCCACGGGTCGGTCTCGTAGACGTAGCCGAGGGACACCTCCTCGCAGGACAGCCAGGTGTTCCACGGCGTCTTGCCGCCCGCGCAGTTCTGCCGGGTGTTCGAGAGGATGCGGTACGCGCCGGTGATCGCGCCCGTCGAGGAGAACCTCACCGCGCTCGCGCCGCCCGAGGGGTTGATCTCGGAGTTGGAGACGTAGATCCAGCCCGTCCCGTCGGCGTAACAGGCGCCGCCGTCCGGGGCGTTGTGCCAGGTGTAGGACGTGCTGCCGACGCGCTGGCCCGACCGGGCGATGACCCGGCTGGTGAAGCCGCTGGGGAGCCGGATGCCGTTGGCGTCCGGGGAGCCCAGCGGGCCGTAGGGGCCGGCGCCGGGCTGGGCCGGGGCCGCGTACGCGGCGCCGCGCCACAGGGTTCCGCCGAGCGCGGCGGAGGTACCGCCGAGGACGGCCGCACGCAGGAGGTTACGACGTTCCACGCTCACTCCAAGAGGTGCCGTACCGCCCCGCCGCCGGTCGACGGCAGGGTTGTGCGTGGGGGGAGGCGGAAGGGACGCTATGGGGGCAGGGTTGACGGAGCGTGGACAACTCGTGGCCGTGGGGCGGCGTGCTGTGTGCCGCCAGTGTCCCCCTGGGGGGTGTCCGCGCAGCCGCGTCGTCCGCCCGGAGGGCGGGTCGCGCGGTGTCACGAGGGTGCCCCCTGCTCGAGCGAAGCCGAGAGCTTGGGGGAGCGTGCCGGGCGTCGCGGGGTGGGCGGGACTTTGCGGCCACCCCCTACGCGGGCAGCGCCGGGGCCTCTCGTCTCGGCCGCCTCGGACGGTCCCCGCCCGGCCCGCCGCCCTCGCCCTGCGCCCGCGCCGACGGCAGCCGGATCACCACGTCCAGGCCACCGGTCGCCGCCGCGCGCAGGGTCGCCTCGCCGCCGCTGGCATGGGCGAGGCGCTGCACCAGGGCGAGGCCGAGTCCCGTACCGCCCTTGGGGGCACCGGGAGCGCGCCAGAACCGGTCGAAGGCGCGGACCCGCTGCTCCTCCGTCATGCCGGGACCCTCGTCGGTGACGTGCAGGTCGACCCAGCCGGGGCGGCCGTCGCGCAGGGTGCGGCGGGGCGGTGTCTGCATCCGCAGTTCGATCGTGACGGTGCTGCCCGCCGGGGACGCCCGCAGGGCGTTGGAGAGCAGGTTGTCCATGATCTGCTCGACGGCCCCCGGCACCGCGAGCACCGGGCCCACGCTCCCCGCGAACAGCACCAGGGAGACGTCCTCCCGCGCGAACAGCGGCTGCCAGGTGCGGTGCCGTTCCGCGCAGACCGCCCCCAGGTCGACGGCTGCGGGGATGGCCGCGTGCTCCTCCAGCCGGGCCATCGCCAGCAGGTGCCCGACCATCCTGGCCAGCCGGTCCGTCTCGGTGACGGCGGCGGTGAGGCTGCCCCGGGCACGCGCGGTCACGTCCGGCTCCAGGTTCTCCAGGCGCAGCCGCAGCGCCGCGAGCGGCGTCTTCAGCTGGTGCGAGGCCTCGCCCGCGAACGCCCGCTGGGAGGACAGCAGATGGGCGAACCGTGCCGCGGTGTGGTTGAACGCGGCGGCCAGACTGCGTACTTCCGGCGGACCCTTCGTGATCGTCACCGGGGTGAACCGGCCGCCTCCCTCGGCCAGCTCGTGTGTGGCGACCTCCAGCTCGCGGATCGGGCGGCCCGCCCAGCGGGCGAAGGCGAAGCCCAGCACGGCCACCGCCGCCAGCACGGCGAGTCCGCCCAGGGCCAGCAGCAGCCACACGTGGTGGACCCGCTCGTGCACCGTCCGAGTGGGCACCGTCAGCCACACGGCACCCGCCGGCCGTGCCTCCGGCCCGACCGGCGCGGCCACCGACAGGTACTCGACGCCACCGATCCTCGAGGTGCGCACGTCCACCGTGGAGGTGCCCCGCAGCGCCGCCGCGATCCCCGGCCGGGCGGCCAGGGTGCCGGACAGACCGACGTCGAGCCGGTGCGAGGTGGCGAGCAGCGTGCCGGAAGCGTCGACGATCACCACCTTCCCGCCGATACGCCGCGCGCAGTGCACCACCCGTTCGGGCAGGTCGCGCTCGGCCCGCCCCGCCGCGAGGGACAGCGCCGCGTACGCCGAGACCGACTCGGCCTCGTCCTTCGCCGCGTTGACCACCCGCTCCCGCTCCCCGCGGGAGTAGACGAAACCCAGCGGGATCTCCAGGCAGAGCAGCACCAGCGCGGCGAGGCTGAGGTAACTGACCAGCAGCCGGCGGGTCATGGAGAGGCCACCTGCGTCGCGTTCGGGCCCGTGTGCACCGACAGCCGGAAACCCACGCCCCGCAGCGTCCGGATCCACGCCGGGTGCCCCAGCTTGCGGCGCAGCGCGGCGACGTGGACGTCCAGTGTCTTGGTCGGGCCGTCGTAGTGCTCGTCCCACACGCGGTCCAGGATCTGCTGACGGGAGTAGACCGCGCCCGGGTCCTCGCTGAGGAGCGCCAGCAGGTCGAACTCCTTGGGAGTGAGCGGCACGGGCGACTCACCGACCCAGACCTGCCGGGTGCGGCGGTCCACGACGAGGGGGCCCGGATCGTGCGCCGGGCCGGGGGCGGGGTCGTACGGCGGTGCGGCAGGGGGTTCGTAGGAGAGGGCCGGGGCCGGTTCGGGGGCCGGGGCCGGGGTGGGCGGTTCGTACGCCTGACCGGCTGGAGCCGCGGGCTCGGGGAACGTCTGCCGGGTGCGTTGCGTACGGCGGGTCACCGCCCGGACCCGGGCCACCAGCTCTCGAACGCTGAAAGGTTTCGCCAGGTAGTCGTCGGCGCCCAGCTCCAGGCCCAGCACCCGGTCGGCCTCCTCGCCGCGCGCGCTGAGGATGAGGATGGGCACGTCCGAGACCTGCCGGATGCCGCGGCAGACGTCGATGCCGTCCATGTCCGGCAGTCCCAGGTCGAGCAGGACGGCGTCGTGGTACGGACCTCTCAGACCGTCCGTGCCCGTGGCGACGTGGTCGACCGTCAGCCCGAAGTGACCGAGCCCCTCGGTGAGCGGTTCGGCGATCGTCTCGTCGTCCTCGATGAGCAGTACTCGTATGCCCATTCGTCCTGTCTCTCCGTGAGCCGGCATGAACCCGGGCAGTGTGAATTCCTATTCCCCGCCCAGGAGTTCACACGCTACAAGACAGTGGTTCGTATGTATATCCAGGACAAAGAATGTTCAATTCCTGGACGGGTGCAGGGTCTGGCTTAACCTTCCGCTGTAGGTCGTCCGTCTACGGTGTGGTGCACAGGTTGAACTCGCAGCTCAGGAGGCCGAGTTGAAGGCTTTGCTGGACCGTGCGCGCACCTTCAGGACGCGCATCGATTTCGACAGCGGTGAATACCGGAAACTGGCTGAAGGGCAATATCCGGAGGCGTTGTTCATTACCTGCTCGGACTCGCGGGTCATACCCGCACTGATCACCGGTGCGCGACCCGGAGAGATATTCGAGCTACGCAACGCGGGCAATATCGTGCCGCCCTACGGACGGCCCGGGGCCTCCGGAGAGGCGGCCACCATCGAGTACGCGCTGGAGGTGCTCGGGGTTCAGGACATCGTGGTGTGCGGTCACTCACACTGCGGCGCGATGGGCGCGCTGAAGTCCGGCGACGACCTCTCCCGGCTGCCCGGCGTCGACGCCTGGCTGCGCATCGCCCGCCCCGAACTCACCCCCGTCCTCCAGACCGCTCCCGACGACCCGTCGCTGCCGGAGGTGTCCCAGGGCAACGTCGTCAACCAATTGGCGGCCCTGCGGACTTACCCGGGGGTGCGCCAGCGGCTCGACACCGGCCGACTGCGGCTGCACGGCTGGTACTACGAGGTCGACACGGCGTTCGTGTACGAACTCGGCGACGACGGCGACTTCCGGGTGCATGCCGCGTGAGCGGGGCGCACGCGAGGGGCCGGGCACGGGGCGGTACCGCGCCGGGGGGCCCGGCGGGCGGCACCGGTGGGGGTGCCGCGGGCTGGGGGCCCGCCGGTTCCGGGGGAGGCGACGCCGACTGGGGAACGGGCGGGTTCCCCGGCGGTGGCGACTGGCGAACGGGCGGATTCTCCGGCGATGGCGCGGACTGGGGCTCGGCCGTGCCCGAGGGGGGCGCCGGGGACTGGGGCGCGTCCGGCTTCACGGAGAGTGCCGCTGACTGGGGTCCAGGCGGCAGAGGGGAGGGTGCCGCTGACTGGGGCCCGGGCGGTCGTGGGGAAGGGGCCGCGGGCTGGGGGTCCGCCGGCGGCCACGCGGGGGGTGACGCGGACTGGGGGGCGGGCTACGTCGGAGGGAGCGCCGGCCGGCAGGCGACCGGGCCGGTGGGCGGACGCCTGGGGAGCGCGATGGGCGGTCCGTCCGGCCGCACGGTGGGCGGTCTACCGGGTGGTCCGCCGGGACGTCGGGCGGGTGCCCCCGGCGGCGGTCCGGCACCGGGCGAGGCCGGACGGCCGATGGGAGGGCCGGTCGGCGGTGCGCTGGGCGGGCTGATCGCCAGGGTGACGCGTGGTGCGAAGACCGTCGGCGGCAAGGGCGGGGCCAAGGGCGATCTCGTCACCGACATCACCGCCTCGCTCGTCGTCTTCCTCGTCGCACTGCCGCTCTGCATCGGCGTAGCCGTCGCCTCCGGCGTCCCCGCCGAGCTCGGGATCATCTCCGGGGTGATCGGCGGTCTGGTCGTCGGCGCGGTCCGGGGCAGCACGCTCCAGGTCAGCGGCCCGGCCGCCGGACTCGCCGCGCTGGTCGCGGAGACCGTCGCCGAAGTCGGCGTGGCCATGCTCGGCGTGATCGTGCTGTTCGCCGGCCTCCTCCAGATCGTGCTGGGACTGGTGCGGCTGGGCCGGGTGTTCCAGGCCATCTCGGTCGCCGTCGTGCAGGGCATGCTGGCGGGCATCGGCGTACCGCTCATCTTCAGCCAGGCCTATCCGATGGCGGACGCCAAGGCCCCGGGCACCGCGCTGGAGAACATGGCCGGAATCCCCGGGCTGCTGGCCGCCGTCCTGACGAACCCGCAGGCCATGATCGCCACCCTGCTCGGCGTCGTCACGATCGTGCTCAGCTTCGTGTGGAAGAAGGTGCCCGGCCCGGCCGGGAAGATCCCGGCCGCACTGGTCGCCGTGGGCATCGGCATCGTCGTCGCCGCGCTGCCCGGAGTGGACGTGAAGACGCTCCAGGTGGGCAACCTGCTCGCGTCCGTACAGGTGCCCGGGGCGGAGCAGTTCGCCCGGCTCACGGACGGGGCGATCATCACCGCCATCCTCACCTTCACGGTCATCGCCTCCGCCGAGAGCCTGTTCACGGCAGCCGCCGTGGACCGCATGCACAGCGGGCCGCGCACCCGCTACAACACCGAGCTGATCGCGCAGGGCGCCGGCAACACCGTCGCGGGCATCCTCGGCGCGCTCCCCGTCACCGCGGTCGTGGCCCGCAGTTCGGCCAACGTCCAGGCCGGTGCCAAGACCCGGCTCTCCCGCACGCTGCACGGCCTGTGGCTGCTGCTGTTCGCGCTGCTGCTGCCGCAGGTCCTCGCGCTGATCCCGATCTCGGTGCTGGCCGGTGTCCTCGTGCACAGCGGCTGGAAGCTGTTCGCGCCCGCGGAGTTCCCGAAGATGTGGCGGCAGGACAAGGGCGAGTTCGCGGTGATGACGACGACCATGCTCGTCATCGTGGCGACCGCGCTGCTGGAAGGCGTGCTGTTCGGTGTCGCCGCGGGAATCCTGCTGGCCGCGCTGCGCATGTCGCAGACCGTGATCCGCCAGCACATCGAGGAGGACACGGCGAAGGTCGTCATGGCGGGCAACGCCACGTTCCTGCGGCTGCCGCAGGTGATCGAGGCGCTGGAGGCCGCCGCCGCCTCCGGCAAGCAGCGGATCCGGCTCGACCTGACGGGCGTGACGCACCTGGACCACGCCTGCCGCAACCAGGTCGAGGAGTTCACCGCCCAGCAGCGGGGCCTGGGACTACGGGTGGAACTGCTGATGCCGGGCGAGACGAAGCCGGCCCGTTCCCCGGCCGCCGCCGGCGCTCAGGCGCCGCTGCCCCGGCGCCCGGTCGCCGCGACGGTGCAGGAACCGGTGGGACCACCGCCCTGGCCATCCGCCGACGCCGAGTGGTTCTACCTCGACACCCGGCCTCTCGCGGAGGAACAGCGGCCGGGCTCGCCCCTCGTGGGCTGACCCGCCGGACATGCCGCGGTGGCGTGCACGCGCGAGTACGCGTGCACGCCACCCGGTGCGAGGGGGCGGATCAGCCGCAGCTGCCCGAGAGCGGCCGCGCGCCGTCCGGCAGCGGCGGCGGAGGGCGGAGCACCGGTGACGGACGGCCGTTGTTCTCCGCCAACTGCCCACCCGTGGTCGCCATGGGTGAACAGGACGAGTGCGTACGGGAGGTGCAGCGGCTCCTGCACGCCAAGGGAGCGGACATCGACGTCGACGGGAGCTTCGGCCCGCAGACGCAGCGCCGCGTCACCGCCTTCCAGGTGCTCACCGGTCTCCGGCCCAACGGCGTCGTCGAGGAACCCACCAAGAGGGCGCTCTACACCTCGGACGTCCGGATGGGCGTCTGGCCGCCGGAAAAGGTGCGCGAGCGGGTTCGCGAGGTGTTCCCCGAGGCGCCGGACAAGGCGGTCGCCATCGCCGACTGCCAGTCCTTCCTCGACCCGCTGCACATCCTGCCCAACACCAACGGCACCCGGAACCGGGGCCTGTTCCAGATCTCCGACGCCCGGCTGCGCGAACTCGGAGGCACACCGCGCCAGGCCCTGGACCCGGAGTGGAACATCCAGGCGGCGAGAAGGCTGTGGAGCCGGGACCGCGACTTCGGTGACTGGCCGCACTGCGCCAGGGCCGCCGGTCCCACACCGTCGCCGACAGCCGGCAGCCCCTCGTAGGCTGGTCGTGCCACCGCGGAGGGAGCCCGTCATGCCAGGCTGGACCACGCACGACATCCCCGACCAGAGCGGCCGCGTCGCCGTGGTCACCGGAGCCAACAGCGGGATCGGCCTCGTCACGGCACGGGAGCTGGCCCGCAAGGGCGCGCGGGTGGTGCTCGCCTGCCGGAGCGAGGCCCGGGGGAACGCGGCCCTGGACCGGCTCCGTGCCGAAGTGCCGCAGGCCCGGGTCGAGCGGTGCGCGCGTTCGCGGCCGGGTTCCCGTACGAGCGGCTGGACGTGCTCGTCGACAACGCCGGGGTGATGGCGCTGCCGTACGGGACGACGGCGGACGGATTCGAGACGCAGTTCGGGATCAACCACCTGGGGCACTTCGCCCTCACCGGCCTGCTGCTGCCGGCGCTGCTCGCGGCGCCGGAGGCGAGAGTCGTGGCCGTGTCCAGCCCGGCGCACGCGCTCGCCAACATCGACATCACCGACCTGGGCAGCGAGCGGCGCTACCGGCGCTGGACCGCGTACGCCCGCTCCAAGACGGCGAACCTGCTGTTCACACACGAGCTGGCGCGCAGGGCGGCGGCCCACGGCAGCGACCTGGTGGCGGTCGCGGCCCACCCCGGGTACGCGGCGACCAACCTCCAGACGGCCGGTCTGCGGGCCGAGGGCCGCCGGGCCGCCGAGCGGTTCATGCGGATCGGCAACCGCTTCCTCGCCCAGTCGGCCGAGGCGGGCGCCCTGCCGATCCTGTACGCCGCGACACAGCCCGGCGTACCGCCCGACTCCTTCACCGGTCCGTCCTTCGCGATGTGGCGCGGGTCGCCCGCACCCTCCTGGCGGGCGCCCTGGACCCTCAGCGACGCGGCCGGGGAACGGCTGTGGGCCGCGTCGGAGGAGCTGACCGGGGTGACGTACGGCGCCTGGAAGGCGTGACGTCCACAGCGCGAAGGCGGGCAACGGACGCGACGGGAACACCCCTCCGAAGAGGGGTGTTCCCAGTCGGGCGCTCCTACGCGGCGCGGACCTTGTACACCGTGACCTGTACCGCCTCGTCGTCCAGGCACTGCCCGGAGGCCAGGTCGAAGCGCTGCTTGAGCAGCGGGGAGGCGACGAAGGGGCGGCCCTGGTGGGTGCCGGTCAGGCCGCGGGAGAGGACCGCCGCGCCGGTGAACGGGTCGCGGTTGTCGATGGCGAAGAGCTCGCCGGAGCGGTCGCGGAAGATCGCTGCCTGGCGGCCGTCCGGCAGCAGCGCCGCCACCCCGCGGCCCGGGAGCAGCGTGCTCAGGTCGCAGACCGGGAACCAGTCGCCGTCCAGGGCGAGTTCGATCTTCAGCTCGGTGGTCTCGGGTGCCAGGGTCATCGCTGGGTGCTTCCTTCCAGAACGTCGGCGGGTCGCATACCGATGGACAGCAGCGGCAGGTCGGGCTTCATCTGGTCGCGCTCCGGCACGAAGGCGACGACCGGGTCCGGGGTGTCCGGGGCGTTCACGAAGGACACGAACCGGGCGAGCTTCTCGGGGTCGTTGATGGTCTCGGCCCACTCGTCGCGGTAGTGCGCGACGTGCGCCCGCATCAGGCTCTCGAGCTCGTCGCAGATGCCGAGCGAGTCGTGGACGACCACGTCGCGGACGTGGTCCAGGCCGCCGGGGATCCGCTCCAGCCAGGTCGAGGTGCGCTCCAGCCGGTCGGCCGTGCGGATGTAGAACATCAGGAACCGGTCGATCAGGCGGACCAGTTCGGCGTCCGACAGATCCTGCGCGAGCAGGTCCGCGTGGCGCGGGGTCGCGCCGCCGTTGCCGCCGACGTAGAGGTTCCAGCCGTTGGCGGTGGCGATGACGCCGAAGTCCTTCGACTGGGCCTCCGCGCACTCGCGCTGGCAGCCGGAGACCGCCGACTTCAGCTTGTGCGGGGAGCGCAGGCCCCGGTAGCGCAGCTCCAGGTCGATCGCCATGCGGACGGAGTCCTGGACGCCGTAGCGGCACCAGGTCTGCCCGACGCACGACTTCACCGTGCGCAGCGACTTGCCGTAGGCGTGACCGGACTCGAAGCCGGCGTCCACCAGCCGGGCCCAGATCAGGGGCAGTTGCTCGACGCGGGCGCCGAACATGTCGATGCGCTGACCACCGGTGATCTTCGTGTAGAGGCCGAAGTCGCGGGCGATCTCGCCGATGACGATCAGCTTCTCCGGGGCGATCTCACCGCCGGGGATCCGCGGCACCACCGAGTACGAGCCGTTCTTCTGCAGGTTGGCCAGGAAGTGGTCGTTGGTGTCCTGCAGGGCCGCCTGCTCGCCGTCGAGGACGTAGCCGCTCGCGCCGATCGCCGGGGCGAGGGAGGCGATGATGGAGCCGACGGCCGGCTTGCAGATCTCGCAGCCGTCACCGCCCCGGGCCTCCTCGCGGCCGTAGCGGTCCAGCAGCTCCTGGTAGGTGTTGATGCGCAGGGCGAGGACGATCTCGTACAGCTCCTCGCGGGTCTGCCCGAAGCAGCCGCACAGGCCCTTGTCGACCTCGATGCCGCTGGCCTCCAGCTCGGCGTTGACGAGCTGGCCGAGGACCTTCACGCAGGAGCCGCAGCCCGTGCCGGCCTTGGTGCACTTCTTCACCTCGGGCACGGTCGTGCACTGGTGGTCGGTGACCGCGCCGCGGATCGCGCCCTTGGAGACGTTGTGGCAGGAGCAGACGATCGCGTCGTCCGGCAGCGCGGACGGGCCGAGCTGGGCGGACTCCCCGGCACCGGCCGGGAGTACCAGCGACTCGGGCGAGACCGGCGGGACGGAGCCGGTGAACGCCTTCAGCGTGCCGTACGCCTCCGCGTCGCCGACCAGGATGCCGCCGAGCAGCGTCCCGTCGCGGCCGATGACCAGCTTCTTGTACAGGCCCGCGCGGGAGTCGGAGTAGACGACGTCCAGGCAGTCCTCGGCGGTGCCGTGCGCGTCGCCGAAGGACGCCACGTCCACGCCGAGCAGCTTCAGCTTGGTGGACAGGTCGGCGCCGGTGAACGACGCCTCGTCCGAGGCGATCGTGGCCGCCGCGGTCTCCGCCTGCTCGTAACCGGGCGCCACCAGGCCGTACACCCGGCCGTCGGCGGCCAGCGCGCACTCGCCGATCGCGAAGACGTGCGGGTCGCCGACCGTGCGGCACTGCTCGTCGACGGTGATGCCGCCGCGCTCGCCGACGTCGAGACCGCAGTCCCGGGCGAGCTGGTCGCGGGGCCGCACGCCGGCGCTGAACACCACCATGTCGGTGGCCAGTTCGGAGCCGTCGGACAGCTTCATGCCGGTCACGGCACCGTCCTCGCCGACGACGATCTCCTGCGTGCCCACACCGGTGTGGACGCTCAGGCCCATCTCCTCGATGGTGCGCAGCAGGGCGGCGCCACCGCCCTCGTCCACCTGTACGGGCATCAGCCGGGGCGCGAACTCCACGATGTGCGACTCGACACCCAGGCCCTTCAGCGCACCCGCGGCCTCCAGGCCCAGCAGGCCGCCGCCGACCACGGCACCCGTGGTGGCCCTCGTCTTCGCGTACTCCTCGATCGCGAGCAGGTCCTCGATCGTGCGGTAGACGAAGCAGCCCTCGGCGTCCTTGTTGGGCACCGGCGGCACGAACGGGTAGGAGCCGGTGGCGAGGACGAGCGTGTCGTACTCGAAGACCTCGCCGGAGCGGGCGGTGACCTTCTTCGCGTCACGGTCGACGGCGACCGCCGGGTCGCCGATGTACAGCTCGATGCCGTGGTCCTTGATGAACTCCATGTCCGTCATGGACAGGTCTTCCGGCGTCTTGCCCGAGAAGTACGAGGTGAGGGCGACGCGGTCGTAGGCCGGACGCGGCTCCTCGCAGAGCACGACCACGCGGTGCGTGGCGGTCAGGCCGCGCTCGGCGAGCGCTTCGAGGAAGCGCTGGCCGACCATGCCGTGGCCGACGAGCACGATCGTGGGGGTGGCCCCCAGGGTGGCCGTCATCAGGAGCCTCCATCGTTGGTGAGCAGGTGGAGCAGCGGGCCGCCGTCGGAGGGGAGCGGCTCTGCTCCCTCCCAGGCGCGGGCGAGCGCGCCGACGGTGCCGAGTTCGCCGACGAGGACCCCGCCGACCAGGCGGTCGTCGCGGACGACGACCTTGCGGTAGGTGCCGCGGGTGGCGTCGGTGAGCTGGACGACGTCGTCGCCCGGGAGCGCCTCGGTCTCGCCGAACGCGGCGAGGTCGAAGGGGCTGTCGTGCCCGTTCAGCGTGAGCCGGGTCAGGGAGCGGGTGCCGGTGTAGCGGGCGGTCGCGTCACCGGCGAGCAGTTCCGCGAGGGCGTCGGCCTGTTCCAGCGCGGGGGTGGCGAGTCCGTAGAGGACGCCGTCGTGCTGGGCGCAGTCGCCGATCGCGTGGATGCGGGGGTCGGAGGTGCGCAGCTCGTCGTCGACGACGACGCCCTTGCGGACGTCGAGGCCGGCGGCCTGGGCGAGACCCACCCGGGGGCGGACCCCGCAGGCGACGACGACGAGGTCCGCGTCGAGCGCGTACCCGTCGGCCATCTCCACGGAGCGGACGGCGCCGCCCACGCAGCGCACGTCCCGGACGCGGCACTCGGTGTGCACCTCGACGCCCAGGTCGTTCAGGTGCCGCTTGACGAGCTTCGAGGCGGCCGGGTCGAGCTGGCGCTCCATCAGCCGCTCGGACTGCTGGGCGAGGACGACCTGGGCGCCGCGCAGCGCGAGCGCGCGGGCCGCGGAGACCCCGAGGAGCCCGCCGCCGATGACGACCGCCCGCGCCCCGGGCCGTACCGCCTTGGAAAGGCCCAGGCAGTCGTCCATGGTGCGGAAGGCGTGCACGCCCTCGGGCAGGACGTGGTCGGGGGTGAACAGCCCGCGCAGCGGCGGCAGGACGGGGTTGGATCCGGTGGCGAGGACGAGCCGGTCGTATGAGACCAGCGAGCCGTCCGCCAGTTCGACGGTCCTTCCGTCGCGGTCGATGCCGGTGACCCGGCCGCGCCGCAGCTCCGCGGGCGCCGGCAGGGCGATCACCTCCGGGCTGTATCGTCCGGCCAGCACCTCGGCGAGCAGCACCCGGTTGTAGGGCCGGTGCTCCTCCTCGCCGATCAGCAGCGCGGGCGTGCCGAGCTCACCGAGCCGCCGGGCGAGCCGTACGCCCGCGAGGCCGGTGCCGATCACCACCACACGCTCATTCGAGGTCATGTCCTTGAGCGTGCGGTGCCGGTGTTACCCGGCAGCATCACGTCTGTTTCCCACGGGGAACGCTGCCCTCAGCGGGGGCGGGGGACCGGTGTGAGGCTTCCTGAGGTGCGGTGACAGCGCACTGTGAGGGTTCCCGGGGTGCGGCGGCGACGGGCTGTGAGGGTTCCCGGCGGGTGGCGGCGGCGGGCTGTGAGGGTTCCCGGCAGGTGGCGGCGGCGGGCTGTGAGAGGGCGTCGCACCGGCCTCGCACAGGGTCTCGATCATGCCCGGCATATCCCTGACCGTGATCGTCCTGCTCTGCCTCGCGGCCCTCGCCGCCGGGTGGATCGACGCCGTGGCCGGCGGCGGCGGACTGCTGCTGTCGCCGGCGCTGCTGTCGGGTGGGCGTGTCTCGGGCCAGTTCGGCCGCCGTCTCCGGCGGGGACGCCAAGGCGCCCGCCCGGCCTCGACCTGGATGCCCAGCCTGGATCGTTGATCCGAAGCGGTTCGTCCGGACGCGGACCGCGGACAGAGACCTCGAACGGCCTCGCCGGAGTTTTCGACCGAGTTCCCGACTCAGGACATCAGGCCTTCTTCGCGTGCCAAGGGCTGCAGGAGCCGGCTTGCACATTCAGCCTCGAGTAACTGCCCCTGCAAGCTCTGAAGTTGACGTAGTAGCCCTCGGTGAAGTCCTTGTTCTTCGAGCGCCATCCCGCGTCGACACCGTCAGGGTTCCAGATGCGTCCGGAGCGCACCTTCTCGCCGGTGGTGGGCACCTGCAAGAACCACTCGATGACGGCTGAGAGGCCATCCTCGTAGGTGTCCCTGACGCCGAACCAGTCACCCTCATGGTAGAAGCACGCCTGAGACCACGAACCGCCGGAGGTGCAGATTGCACCGCTGTCCGGCCCTCCCGTGGAGGTGGCGCGCTCGTCCCCGTCCACCGCGGAGGCGCTGGTGATGGTCAGCATGGTGGCGGCGGCAATGCCGCCGATGACTGTGGCTATGCGCGATCTTGCTCTCATTCGCGAAATCGTACGCCAAGGATTCACTCCGCGGGCACGCCAAGTCCTGCGCCGGTTCCTGCAGTTGCCGTCGATGTCACGGTCGGCGGTGGCGCCCCCGCCGGAGAGACCCGCTCCAGGGGCCCGATCTGCCCCGGCTACCGCCCGCGCAGCCGTTCGGCCTGTTCGGACCCCACCTGCGTGGCGCGGTGCAGGTACCGCTCGACCACCGCGAGTTCGTCGTCGGTGAAGTCGTCGAGGGCCTGCGCGAAGGCGCTGCCCGGCGCGTCCCACGCCGCGTCCGCCTCCGGGGAGCGCCGCGCGGTGAGCGAGATCAGGCTTCTCCTGCGGTCGTGCGGGTCGGGCCGCCTCTCGACCAGCCCGGCTCGCTCCAGCCTGTCGACGAGCCGAGTGGCCGAACCGGAGGTGAGGCCGGTCAGCTTGGCGATCTCACCCGTGGTCAGAGGCCCTGGTTCGAGGCCGAGCAGGCTGATGCACTGCAGGTCCGTCGGGTGCAGGCCGAGGCGGTCCGCCATGGCCTGGTTGAAGAGGGCGTAGGCGGCGTGCTGGCGCCGGGCGGCCACGGTGACGGCCGCGAGCAGGTCCGCGCGATTCCGGTTTGACAAGGCTCGGCCTCCACCTCTTCAATTCCTGTGTCACGCAGATAATGCGCCACGAAGATAATGTGTTGCGAAGAAATTGCGTCACGCACATGATGCGTGACGCAAACTCTACCTCCTTGGAGAACACCGTGAGCACCTTGCCCGCCTGGCGGATGCGCGAACTGTACGGCCGCTGGTCCGAGTTATGGCGCGGAGACTTCAGCCATGCCCCGGAGATCCTCGACCCGGACTTCGTCGTCCATCAGGCGCGACCGGACGGCACTGACTCGGAAGCGTCGAGGGGTCCCGCGCGACTGCTTCCCGAGATCGAGCAGACCATGGCGGCGTTCGGCGACATCACCATCACCGTGGACGTCGGGCCGATCGTCCAGGGTGACCTGATCGCGGCGCGATGGACGATGCGCGCCCGCTACACGGGCGGCCTCGACCATGCGACGGCACCGGTCGGCACGGAGATCTCCTTCAGCGGCCACGACATCCTGCGAGTGTCCGGCGGCAAGTTCGTCGAGTACTGGACCTGCACCGACGTGCTGGCCGGCCTCACCCAGCTCGGCGCCATCTCCGGACCCAACGGCCCGGCCCGGCCGCACACCTAGGCGGACACCCCCGGCCGCAGGCCGAGCAGTTCGATGATGCCGGTACCGTCCTCGTCGCCGTGCCCCTGCGCGAGCCGCCGCGCCATCAGCTCCATGTACGGCGTCAGCAGCTCCGGGCTGACCCGCTGCTCCTCGGCGGTGCGCAGCAGCGTGGTGTTGCCGGCGACCTGCATCGCGAGGTTGGAGACGACGTTGCTGGTGTAGTCGCCGCTCTCCAGCCGCTCGGCGCTCTGGTGCACGGCCGGCATCATCGCCGTCAGCCATTCGGCGAGCAGCGGCGCGAAGTCCTTCGGCGCGATGTCCTCCGGGCGGATCAGCGCGAAGGCGTGCGCGATGCCCGCGAGCATGCCCGTCATCGCGCTGAGCAGCGCCACGTCGTGCAGCGCGGCGAGGCCCGCGTCGGCACCGACGTAGCGGGTGCCGGCCGGAATGGCGAGGGTTTCGCGGTGCTCGGCGAAGAGCTCGGGGGAGCCGCTGTAGAAGACGTAGGCGCCGGACTCCGGGGCCCCGATCATCGGCGGTACGGCCATGATCCCGCCGTCCAGGAAACGGGCACCGCGCGCGGCCGCCCACTCGGCGCGGGCGCGGCCCTCGGCGGGGGTGCCCGTGGTGAGGTTCACCAGGTCCCGCCCCGTGAGGTCCGCCCCCTCGAAGGCCGCGTCCACGGAGGCGTCGTCGAGCAGGCAGGCGACCACGAGCCGGTTCGCGGCCACCGCCTCCGCGGCGGTCCTGGCGACCGTGGCGCCCTCGGCGGCGAGGACCTCGGCCCGCGCGGGCGTGCGGTTCCAGACGGTCACCTCGTGCCCGGCGGCGAGCCAGGCACGGGCGAGGGCCGTGCCCATCGCGCCGGTGCCGAGGAGGGTCAGGGGGGCGGGGGAGGCAACGGGGTTGGGGGAGGCAACTGGGTTGTGGGTCATGGCGTTTAGGCTCGTCGCGGGGGGCGGTCCGCTCAAGTACGCACTTCGGAGTGGGTGGTTACCCCGGGGAAAGGGTGCAGGCAGCAGGAGGGGGAGGGTGCCGGGTATGGCGACGGCGGGGCGGCCGGGGGCGTACGTCTGCGGGATCGACGCGGCGATGGACCTGATCGGCGGCAAGTGGAAGGTGCTGATCCTCTGGGCGCTGAACGAGCGGCCCCGCCGCTTCGGCGAGCTGCGCCGGGAACTGCCGGGGGTCACCGAGAAGGTCCTCGCCTCGCACCTGCGGGAGATGGAGTCCGACGGGCTCGTGCACCGTGAGGCGTACGACGAGGTGCCGCCCCGCGTCGAGTACTCGCTGACACCCCGGGGCGTCTCGCTCAACGAGGCGCTGGAGCCACTGGGGGCATGGGGCAGGGCCAACGTCCTGGGCGGGGCACCGGCCGCCGGCCGGGCGGGCGCGCGAACCCCCTGACGCACCCGCGCCCCCGCACCCCCTCCGGGCCGCGAGGGGCGTCGGACCCGGAGGGGAGGGGCACGCGGTACCGGCGACGGGCAGCGGAGGGTGCCCGTCAGATCCCGTCGCCTCTCGCCCGGCGATGCAGGAGCCAGGTACCGCCCGCGGCGGCGACGGCCAAGGCCGCCACACCGGCCGCGGTCTGCACGGGGTCGGGGCCCAGGGCGCCGCCGACCCCCGTCTTCACACCTCCCCGGGGTTGCACCCGTTCCCGCGCCGGCGTCAGCGTCACCACCAGATCACCCGTGACCCGCCGGCCGCTCGCGGTGCACGTCGCTCTGATCTCGTACGTCCCCGGCTGCGCGCTCGGCGGCACCCTGAACCGCCCGGTCGCGTCCCGCTCGCCCGGTTCCGGCGCCAGACCCAGCGGGCCGGCCCCGACCGCGCCGGCGTCGCCCGTCGCCGTGCCGCCCTCCCCGCAGGCCGAGGTGCGGACCGTGACCCGGTCGCCCGGGACGGCCGCCGACGGGTCCACCCGCACCTCGTCGGCGGGCACGCCGTACGCGGGCACGCCGTACGCGGGGGCGACGGCGAGGGCCACGGCGGTGACGGCGAGCGCGGTGCCGGTCAGCGGCCGGGCGGTACGTCGCATCGGTGCTCCTTCGAGCGGTTCGGTCGTGCACCTGCCCTCCAGAGGTAACGGGCAACGGGCCGACCCCGCTTTCTGATGGGTCGTCAGAATTGAGGTGAATGGGTGTCAGGGTGAGTGGCGGCTACGGCTGCTCGGCGCAGTTTGGGCAGGTCACAGGGGTTCACTGGGCGAGGCGAGGAAAAGGGCCGGGCGCGGGTGTGAACGGGTGATCCGAGGGTGGCGCGCATCACGGCTTGACCTCAACAATGGTTGAGGTACGAGGCTCTGCGGCATGGACACAGCAGTTACCCACGCACCCACCGCAGCCCCGCCCGCGACCGGTCCTCTCCGCGTGACCCTCGTCGTCGGCAGCAACCGCCACGGCCGCTTCGGCCCCGTCGTGGCCGACTGGCTCCTGAGCCACCTCCGCGGCCGGGACGACCTGACCGCCGAGGTGGTGGACGTCGCCGGCGCCGAGCTGCCGACCTCGTTCGAACGGACCCCCGAGGCGACCGCCGCGCTGGCCGGCATCACCCCGAAGCTGGCCGGGGCGGACGCCTTCGTGGTCCTCACGCCCGAGTACAACCACTCCTTCCCGGCGGGCCTGAAGAACCTCGTCGACTGGCACTACGGCGAGTGGCGGGCCAAGCCCGTCGCCCTCGTCTCCTACGGCGGACTGGCGGGCGGCCTGCGGGCCGCGGAGCATCTCCGTCAGGTCTTCGCCGAGCTCCACGCCGTGACGGTCCGCGACACCGTCTCCTTCCACAACGCCGGTGCCTCCTTCGACGACGAGGGCACCCTGCGGGACCCGGCGGGCCCGGACGCCGCGGCGAAGGCCATGCTGGACCAACTGGTGTGGTGGGGACGGGCGTTGCGGGAGGCCAGGGAGAGGTGGCCGTACGCGGGCTGACCCGCGGCCACCTGCCCGGAACGGCCCGCTCACCTCCCGCGGCGCCCCGCCCTCACCCCCGCGCCCGCCAGTCACCGCCCGGGATCGGCCTGCCCCTGGCCCGGAGCCGTGCGGCGACGGCGGGCGCGGCCACGTACACCCAGGCGCGGACCGTCGCCCCGTCCGCGTCCCGTACGACCTTCCGCTCGACGCGTTCGTACAGGCTGCGCGGGTCGCCGGGCACGTACTCCTCCAGGCGGTCGAGCTCGGCGAGCAGCTCCGCGTACGTCTCCGGCAGCGCGGTCACCAGCTCCCCGCTGACCGCGCCGCCGCCCGGCTCCTCGACCGCGTACGGGTAGCCGGGCCCCTCGTACAGCACCGCTCCCACGAGGCGCCCCGGTTCCGCGGAGCGGGTGCGGCCGCGCAGGAAGGTGCCGTGGTTCACCCCGCCGGGGCGGAGGGTGCCGTAGACGAAGAAGGGCAAGGTCACAGGAACGATTCTCCACCCTCACACACCTCCACATCGGGCCTATGGACA
Source organism: Streptomyces djakartensis (assembly GCF_014651075.1). Taxonomy (GTDB): domain Bacteria; phylum Actinomycetota; class Actinomycetes; order Streptomycetales; family Streptomycetaceae; genus Streptomyces; species Streptomyces djakartensis. The sequence goes on from NZ_BMWE01000004.1 coordinate 151,316, forward strand.
TGACATGTCCGGGCCGCCTTAACTCGCGGTCAACATCAACGCCGCACCCGGTCGACCCCACGCGACCGGGCGCGCCCGTATGAGGAGACCGATGAGTCGGATACGCACCGCCCGGGGTTCCCGTCTCGCCACCACGGGTGTGGCCGTCACCGGCACCGCCGCCCTGCTGGCCGCCGCCCTCTCGCCGGCCGCCCTGGCGGAGGACCGGCCGACCCGGTCCGACGCGATCGAGAGCGCGGAGACGGTCCTCTCCGACCGGGCCGCGGAACTGGGCCTCACCCCGGCCCAGGAGACGAAGGTCCGGGACGTCGTCGTGGACCAGGACGGCACCCGGCACGTCCGCTACGACCGCACCTACCACCGACTCCCCGTCCTCGGCGGCGACTTCGTCGTCCACCTGAACCCGGACGGCACGTACCGCGGCACCAGCAGGGCGACGAGGTCGGAGCTCTCCCTCGACACCGTCACACCGAAGGTGACCGCCCCGAAGGCCGCCGACCTCGCGGCGAGCCTGCTGCGCGCGGCGCACCTCGGCGAGACCCTGGAGAAGCTGACCGCCAGGCCCCGGCTGGTCGTCGACGCCCTGCACGGCGCCCCGAGGCTGGCCTGGCAGACCGACGCGGTGGCACACGACGAACTCGGCAACCCGGTCGGGCGCACCGTGCTGACCGACGCGGCCACCGGCGCCCGAATAGACACCTGGGACACCATGGAGTCGGCCTCCGGCGACGGCGAGTCCCTCTACGGAGGCACGGTTGCGCTGGAGACGACCAGGTCCGGCTCGACGTACCGGCTGAAGGACGCGACGCGCGGCGGCACGTACACCGGCGACGCGGCGAACAAGACGGACCGGTGCCTGCTGACCGTCTGCCTGACCCGCGCCCCCGCGACGGTCTTCACGGACGCCGACAACCAGTGGGGGACGGGCACGACCGCCGACCGGTCCACGGTCGCGGTGGACGCCCAGTACGGCACGGACGTCACCTGGGACTACTACAAGGACGTCCACGGCCGCAGCGGCATCGCCGGCGACGGCAAGGGCTCGTTCAACCGAGTCCACTACGGCAAGGCCTACAACAACGCCTTCTGGGACGACAACTGCTTCTGCATGACGTACGGCGACGGCGACGGGAAGGTGATGGGCCCGCTGGTCTCACTGGACGTCGCCGGGCACGAGATGTCCCACGGCGTGACATCGAAGACGGCGGCGCTGACGTACTCGGGCGAGCCCGGCGGCCTGAACGAGGCCACCTCGGACATCTTCGGCACGCTGGTGGAGTTCCACGCGGGCAACGCCGAGGACCCGGGCGACTGGCTGATCGGCGAGAAGGTCGTCCGCTCCGGCCTCGGCCGAGAGGCCCTGCGCTTCATGGACAAGCCGTCGAGGGACGGCAAGTCCGCCGACTGCTGGAGCGAGGAACTGGCCGACCTCGACGTCCACTACTCCTCGGGCGTGGGCAACCACTTCGCGTACCTGCTCGCGGAGGGCAGCGGCAAGAAGACGCTGAACGGCGTCAGTTACACCTCCCCGACCTGCGACGACTCCACGGTGCAGGGCATCGGCCGGGCCAAACTGGGCAAGATCTGGTACCGCGCCCTCACGGTCTACATGACGTCCTCCACCGACTACGCGGGCGCACGCAAGGCCACCCTGAACGCGGCCGGGGACCTCTACGGCGCTGACAGCGCGGAGCGGAAGGCGGTGGCAGCGGCCTGGAGCGCGGTCGGCGTCGGTTGAGCCGCGCCGGGTCACGACCCTTGTGTGTGTCCGCGGTGCGGGATGCCGACGGTCAGGTTGTCGTAGGGGCGCGTGTGCACTCCGGGCCCCGGACACGCGCCCCGGGATGCAGCAGGGCGGCGCCTGGGCCGGAACCATCTCCTGAGCGGGTCTTCACCGCCCCTACTGCCCAGGCCGGGGCGGACGAGAACCTCAACCGGGCTTTTTCTCATGGCCGCTGTTCTGGCTGCCCTGCCCGAAAAGCAGCGGCACGGCGAACATGAGCACCACCTGTCCGGCCAGCAGCCAGCTGAAGGTGAGGTGGTTGATCAAGAGCGGGATCCCGAGAAGGGCGGCGATCAGGAATCCGCCCTTCAGCGAGCGCATGAACCCGCCCGCGATCAGTGCCAACACCAGCAGCGCCACCATCAACAGCGGCGTGAAAACCGTGGCGGTGACCATGTGTTCATCCTCCCACCGGTTGATTGGCCCATCTCACGCGACGGGAAGGAATTCGTCCACCCGGAGGATGTCGGGCCGCACCGGCCCGCTTACGGCGGGCTCGGTCCGTCGATGCCGCCCGATACCGCACTTCACCGCGAGCCCTATCGGTCCCACTCAGGGCCCGCATGTTCACCGAGTCGATGGCACACCGCGACCATTCCGGTGCAGCTTCGCCCTCCGGGGCGACGAGGCAGGGCGGTTGTCGCCGAATCGGCGCGTACCTCGTCACCGGCCACAGATTCGGGCCAGGGGGCGGCGTCCTGGACTGGAGGGAGCGGGGCGGTCGGATTCGAACCGACGTCCTCCGAGATGACGTCGCGGCGCACTACCTCTGTGCTGCGCCCCCGCCCGCCTCACCACGGAGGGCACGGTCTAAGGCCGCACCGCCTCCAACCGCACCGCGCACGTCTTGAACTCCGGCATCCTGGAGGTCGGGTCGAGCGCGGGGTTGGTGAGGGAGTTGGCGCGGCCCTCGCCCGGCCAGTGGAACGGCATGAAGACGGTGTCGGGCCGGATGGCGTTGGTGATCCGGGCGGGTGCCACGGCCCGGCCCCGCCGGGACACGACGGCGACGGGGTCGCCCTCGGCCGCCCCGAGCCGGGCCGCCAGCCGTGGATGCAGCTCCACGAACGGCCCGGGCGCCGCGGCGTTGAGTTCCGTGACCCGCCGGGTCTGCGCCCCGGACTGGTACTGCGCCACGACCCGCCCGGTGGTGAGCAGCACCGGGTACTCGTCGTCGGGTTCCTCGGCGGTCGCGCGGTGCGAGACGGAAACGAACCGGGCGCGGCCGTCGGGGGTGGCGAAACGGTCGAGGAAGAGGCGGGGGGTGCCGGGGTGCGCCGGGCCTGTCGCGTCACCGGCTGCCGGGCGGCTCGCCGGGTCGCCGACGACGGCTGAGCGGCCGGCTGTGTCGGCCGTGGGGTCCGCCGAACCGGTCGCGGGGGAGGGGCTGCCCGCCGGCTCCTCCGCCTCCACCGCCGGACACGGCCAGAACACCCCGTTCTCCTCCGCCAGCCGCCGGTAGGTGATCCCCGAGTAGTCCGCCGCTCCGCCCGCGCTCGCCCTGCGGAGCTCCTCGAAGACCTCCTCCGGGTCGGTCGGGAAGCCCTTCTCCACGCCCAGCCGGGCGGCCAGTTCGTGCAGGACCTCCAGGTCGCTGCGGACGCCGTCGGGTGGCGTGACGGCCTGGCGGCGCAGCAGGACGCGGCCCTCCAGGCTGGTCGTCGTGCCCGTTTCCTCCGCCCACTGCGTGACCGGCAGGACCACGTCGGCGAGTTCCGCCGTCTCCGACAGCACCACGTCACAGACGGCCAGGAAGTCCAGCGACCTGATGCGCTCCTCGATGTGGGCGGCGCGCGGCGCCGACACCACCGGGTTGGACGCCATCAGCAACAGGGAGCGGATGTCCGTGCCCAGCGCGTCGAGCAGCTCGTAGGCACTGCGCCCCGGGCCGGGCAGTGAGTCCGGGTCCACGCCCCACACCTCGGCGACATGTGCCCGCGCCGCCGGATCGTCGAGCTTGCGGTAGCCCGGCAACTGGTCGGCCTTCTGCCCGTGTTCGCGCCCGCCCTGGCCGTTGCCCTGCCCGGTCAGGCAGCCGTACCCGGAGAGCGGGCGGCCCGCCCGGCCGGTGGCCAGGCACAGGTTGATCCAGGCGCCCACCGTGTCCGTGCCCTTGGACTGCTGCTCGGGCCCGCGCGCGGTGAGCACCATGGCCGACTCCGGCTCGCAGAACAGCCGTACGGTCTCCCGCAGCTGGGGAACGGACACCCCCGTGATCCGCTCCACGTACTCCGGCCAGTGCGCCATCGCGGCGGCCCGGGCGTCCTCCCAGCCCACGGTCCGCTCCTGGACGTACTCCTCGTCCACCCGCCCTTCGGCGATCACCAGGTGCAGCAGGCCCAGCGCCAGGGCCAGGTCCGTGCCCGGCCGGGGCGCCAGGTGCAGGTCCGCCTGCTCGGCGGTCTTCGTGCGGCGCGGGTCGATGACGACGAGCGTGCCGCCGTTCTCCTTCAGCTCGGTGAGGAACCGCAGGGACGGCGGCATGGTCTCCGCGAGGTTCGAGCCGACCAGGATCACGCAGCCGGTCCTCGGGATGTCCTCCAGCGGGAAAGGCAGCCCCCGGTCCAGCCCGAAGGCCTTGATGCCGGCCGCCGCGGCCGACGACATGCAGAAACGGCCGTTGTAGTCGATCTGGGACGTGCCGAGCACGACCCGCGCGAACTTGCCGAGCGTGTACGCCTTCTCGTTCGTCAGGCCGCCCCCGCCGAACACCCCGACCCCGTCCGGCCCGTACTCGGCACGCGTGCGGCGCAGCGCCTCGGCGATCCTCTCCAGCGCCTCGTCCCAGGAGGCGGGCACCAGCGCGCCGCCCTCGTCCCGCACCAGCGGCGAGGTCAGGCGGACGTCGCGCGCCAGCACCGCCGCCGCCGTACGGCCCTTGCCGCACAGCGCGCCCCGGTTCACCGGGAAGTCGGTCCGCTCGCTCACCTCGACGGTCCCGTCCGGTGCAGGCGTGAGGTTCATCCCGCACTGCAGGGCGCAGTACGGGCAGTGCGTGGGCGTGGCGGTGTTCTGCATGCAGTTCAGCGTGCTTCGGCCGTGTTACGTGCGCGACGGTTCCCTGTTACACGGCCGGGACGGGGACCTCCCCGCCCTCGCCCCGCCCGCGTGAGGCACAGGGCTGGCCACCTTCAGGTCGCCGCCGGCCGGCACCTGCGTTGCCTCTGTGGCATAAAACGTCACATGTGGCTCATTTCGTTCCTTTCATGGCCGATCCAACCTCGTTGAGTGTTAGAAGATCCACCGCTTCGGCGGCTGGACCGCCCTGGCCCTGTTCCGGACGCACACGCTGCTGTCGTCACCGGGCCCCGTCGAGGTCGGCGTCCTCGCGGTGGTCACCTTCAGCGTCGCCCTGCCCTGGCTGCGGCTGCGCAAGGTGGACGTACGCCTCGAACGCCCCTCCGCACACGTGGTGCTGGCCCGCTTCGACCACGGCGAGACCCCGTTCGCGGGCTCCTCCACCGCGATCAGCCGCAGTCCGCTGAGCCAGTGGCACTCGTTCGCCAACGTCCCCGCCCCCGGCGAGTCCGGCTTCCGCCTCACCATCTCCCGGGCCGGCGACTGGACCGGCTCCTTCATCGACGACCTGCCCGAACGGGTGTGGGTGAAGGGCATCACCACGGCCGGCGTCGCCAACATCGAGGTCCTCTTCGCCAAGGTGGTCTACGTGGCGACCGGCAGCGGCATCGGCCCCTGCCTGCCCCACTTGCTCGCCGCCGAGGTTCCCTCCCGCCTGGTCTGGGCGACCCGCGACCCCCGGGCCACCTATGGAGACGCACTCGCCGACGAGATCCTCGCCGTCCAGCCGCACGCCCTGATCTGGGACACCTCCCGGCACGGCAAGCCCGACATGGTGCGCCTCTCCCACGACGCGTACCGCTACTTCGGCGCGGAGGCCCGGTCAGGGCACGGCCCCGGCCAACGCCCGCTCCACGCCCGGCTCCCGCGGCCCGAGGAACCGGGGATCGGGACGGAACACGGCGTCCATCGCCGCCTTCCCGGCGGCGAGGATCTCCCGGGCACCCCCGTAGTACCAGGTCGCGTCGTGCACGGCGTCCACACCCACGCCGTACGACTCCACCCCGGCGGCCTCGCACAGCGCCACCGCCCGCCGGATGTGGAACCCCTGGCTGATCAGCACCGCCTCGTCCACCCCGAAGATCTTCTTCGCGCGCACGCAGGAGTCCCAGGTGTCGAACCCGGCGTAGTCGCTGACGATCCGAGCGTCGGGCACCCCGTGCCGCGTCAGGTACGCGCGCATCGCGTCCGGCTCGTCGTAGTCCGCGCGGCTGTTGTCCCCGGTCACGAGCACCACCTCGATCCGCCCCGCCCGGTACAGCCCGGCCGCCGCGTCCAGCCGGTGCGCGAGATACGGCGACGGCTCCCCGTCCCACAGTCCGGCACCGAACACCACGGCCACATCGGTACGCGGCACGTCCGCCGCCGTCCGCAGCCGGTCACCCGCCACCGCGTACATCCAGGTCGCCGGAAGCAGCGCCAGCGCGCACCCGGCCATCACGGCCTGCACCAGCCGCCGCCGGCCGCGACGGGTGCGCGGCAGCCGGGGTCTGCGCAACGTCAAACGCCGCATCGAACGGTCCCTCCCCAGGTCGGCCCCTCGACAGTCAGGGACGTCCATCCGGGCCCCCCGGTTCATTCCCGCCACGGAAACCGCAGGTCGAAGGGGCTCACACACCCTCTGTCCCGGATCGTGAACCGCCGGAAAACACCCGTGACGCCCATGCAACGGGAAGGCAACGTGGCGCCGCGACCATCGGTGCATGACCAGCAAGCTCAGCCTCGTCCCGCCGCCCGCCACGCGCCGCCCGGCCCGGCCCGCCCTCGTCGTCGTGGCGCACGGCAGCCGCGACCCACGCGCGCTGAGCACGGTCCGCGCGCTCCTCGACCGGGTCCGCGCCCTGCGCCCCGACGTGCCGGTGCACCTCGGTCACATCGAACTGAACGCCCCCCTGCTTCCCGACACGCTGGCCGCCCTGGGAGACACCGAGGCGGTCCTCGTCCCGCTCCTCCTCAGCCGTGGCTACCACGTCAAGCAGGACATCCCCGAGATGGCGGCGGCCTCCCCGGCCCGCACGCACCTGGCGGCCCCCCTGGGCCCGCACCCGCTCCTGGTGGACGCCCTCCAGGCCCGCCTCACGGAGGCAGGCTGGGGCGGCACACCCCGCCGCGACAGCGCGGTCGTCCTCGCCGCGGCAGGCTCCCGCGACCCCGACGCCAAGACGGACACCGCCCGCACGGCCCACCTCCTCGCCGCCCGCCTGGGCGTCCCCGTCCTGCCCGCCTACGCCTCTGCCGCCACCCCCACCGTCCCGGAGGCCGTCCGCACCCTCCTGGCCAGGGGCCGCCGCCACATAGCCCTCGCCTCCTACTTCACCGCCCCCGGCCGCTTCGCCACGGAGTGCGCCCAGGCGGCCCCCTGGATCGCCGCGGCCCCCCTCGGCACCCACCCGTCGATGGCCCACCTCCTCCTCCACCGCTACGACGAGGCACTGACGACAACGGCTGCCGTACAGGAGCTGGCCTCGGCCTGAAGAGCGGCGGCCGGGCACGCCCCCAGGGGCGCGGGGAACTGCGGGACCAGCCACAGACCACCCGCACACGCCCGAAAAGAGAACCCGGCACACGCACAGGCGCCTACTGTTCGACACATGTCAGGCACCACAGACAACCCCCCGGCCTACGACCCCACGTCAGTGGCCCGCTGGGCCCCGGAACCCGACAAACGCCCCGGCCGCACGGCCTTCCAACGCGACCGGGCCCGGGTCCTGCACAGCGCCGCCCTGAGGAGACTCGCCGGCAAGACCCAAGTGGTGACGCCCGGCACCATGGGCCCCGCCTGGGACGCCAGCCCCCGCACCCGCCTCACCCACTCCCTCGAATGCGCCCAGGTCGGCCGCGAACTGGGCGCGGCCCTCGGCTGCGACCCGGACCTCGTGGAAGCCGCCTGCCTCTCCCACGACCTCGGCCACCCGCCCTTCGGCCACAACGGCGAACAGGCCCTCAACGAGTTCGCGGCGGACTGCGGCGGCTTCGAGGGCAACGCCCAGTCCCTCAGGCTCCTCACCCGCATCGAGCCCAAACGGTTCACCCCCGAGGGTTCCGTCGGCCTCAACCTCACCCGCGCCGTCCTGGACGCCGCCACCAAGTACCCGTGGCCCCGGGGCGCCCACCCCACCGACCCGGCGTCGAACAAGTTCGGCGTCTACGAGGACGACCGGCCCGTCTTCGACTGGGTCCGCAAGGACGCCCCCGGCACCCGCACCTGCTTCGAGGCCCAGGTCATGGACTGGTCCGACGACGTCGCCTACTCGGTGCACGACGTGGAGGACGGCCTGCACGCCGGCCACATCGACCCGCGCTGCCTGCACGCCGAACCCGAACGGCGGGACGTCTTCCAGGTCGCCCTCGGCCGCTACGTCCCCGCCGGCACCGACCCCGCCGAACTCGCCGAAGCCCTCGACCGGCTCCTCGCCCAGGAGTGGTGGCCGCACGGCTACGACGGCACGGCGGTCGCCCAGGCCCGGCTGAAGGACGCCACCAGCCAGCTCATCGGCCGCTTCTGCCTGGCGGCCGAGACCGCGACCCGCACCGCATGGGGGTACCACCCAGGCCGTGCAGGCACTGGGGGAGGGGCCGGGCGGCTCACCCGGTACGCCGCCGAGTTGGTCGTCCCGCGCGGAACCCGGATGGAGTGCGCCGTCCTCAAGGCCGTCGCCGACCGCTACGTCATGCAGCGCGCCGAGCAGGAACGCCTGCGCGCCGACCAGCGCGTCGTCGTCGCCGAACTGGCCGAGGCGCTCACCGCCCGCGCCCCGGACGGACTGGATCCGCAGTTCCGCGCCCTGTTCGACCGGGCGCCGGACGACCGGGCGCGCAAACGGGTGATCGTCGACCAGATCGCCTCCCTCACCGACACCTCGGCCCGCTCGCTGCACGCCCGTCTGACCGGGCACGCGTGAGACCGGAGGGAGAGGGAGGACCCGGTACGCGCGCATGTGACCCCGAATGTGACACCCCGTGGCCTGATCGGGTCACTCCCCCTTCCCGCATCACGCTCCGTGCGGGACGCTCGCAAGTGGCGACACCCTTACGAGGAGGCAACAAGTGGTCGACGCGGATCAGACATTCGTCATCGTCGGAGGCGGGCTGGCCGGCGCCAAGGCGGCCGAGACGCTCCGCGCGGAGGGCTTCACCGGCCGCGTGATACTGATCTGCGACGAGCGTGACCACCCGTACGAGCGCCCGCCGCTGTCCAAGGGCTACCTCCTCGGCAAGGAGGAGCGCGACAGCGTCTTCGTGCAGGAGCCGGCCTGGTACGCGGCCAACGACATCGAGCTCCACCTCGGCCAGACCGTCGACGCCATCGACCGCACGGCGAAGACGGTCCACTTCGGCGAGGACGGCACGGTCGTCCGCTACGACAAGCTGCTCCTGGCGACCGGCGCCGAGCCCCGCCGCCTGGACATCCCGGGCACGGACCTGGCCGGCGTCCACCACCTGCGCCGCCTCGCCCACGCCGAGCGCCTCAAGCAGGTCCTGACCCGCCTCGGGCGCGACAACGGCCACCTGGTGATCGCGGGCGCCGGCTGGATCGGCCTGGAGGTCGCGGCGGCGGCCCGCGAGTACGGCGCGGAGGTCACGGTCGTCGGACACGGGCCGACCCCGCTGCACGGCGTGCTGGGCCCGGAGCTCGGCGCGCTCTTCGCCGAACTGCACCGTGAGCACGGGGTGCGCTTCCACTTCGGCAGGCGGCTGACGGAGATCGTCGGCCAGGACGGCATGGTCCTCGCGGCCCGCACCGACGACGGCGAGGAGTACCCGGCGCACGACGTGCTGGCCGCGATCGGAGCGGCACCGCGCACCCACCTCGCGGAGGCGGCCGGCCTGGAGATCGCGGACCGGGCGCACGGGGGCGGCATCGTCGTCGACGAGCGGCTGCGCACCTCCGACCCGGACATCTACGCCGCGGGCGACGTCGTCTCCTTCCCGCACGCCCTGTTCGGCACGCGGGTGCGCGTCGAGCACTGGGCCAACGCTCTCAACGGCGGCCCGGCGGCCGCGCGCGCCATGCTGGGCCAGGACGTGACGTACGACCGTGTGCCCTACTTCTTCTCCGACCAGTACGACCTGGGCATGGAGTACTCCGGCTGGGCGCCGCCGGGGACGTACGACCAGGTCGTGATCCGCGGGGACGCCGGGAAACGCGAGTTCATCGCCTTCTGGCTGAAGGACGGCCGGGTGCTGGCCGGGATGAACGTGAACGTGTGGGATGTCACGGACAAGATCCAGCGCCTGGTCCGCAGCAAGGCCCGGGTGAACACGGAGAACCTCGCGGATCCGCACATTCCGCTCGAAGACCTCGGACCGTGAGTGTCGGCCCGCCCGCATAGAATTCACGCGTGGCAGGACGGATCAACGACGAGGACGTGAAGGCGGTACGGGACGCGGTCCCGATCGACGCCGTGGTGTCCGAGTACCTCCAGCTGCGAAACGCGGGCGGCGGGAACCTCAAGGGTCTCTGCCCGTTCCACGACGAGAAGTCGCCCTCCTTCCAGGTCAGCCCCAGCAAGGGCCTGTTCCACTGCTTCGGCTGCCAGGAGGGCGGCGACACCATCACGTTCGTGATGAAGATCGACCACCTCTCCTTCTCCGAGGCGGTCGAGCGCCTGGCCGGCCAGGCGGGCATCACCCTGCGCTACGAGGAGGGCGGGTACAACCCCTCCCACCAGCGCGGCGAACGGATCCGCCTGGTCGAGGCCCACAAGATCGCCGCCGAGTGGTACGCGGAACAGCTCGCGACCTCCCCCGAGGCCGACACCGGCCGGGTCTTCCTCGCCGAGCGCGGCTTCGACCAGGCCGCCGCCGTCCACTTCGGCGTCGGCTACAGCCCCCAGGGCTGGGACCACCTCACCCGCTATCTGCGCGGCAAGGGCTTCACCGACAAGGAACTGCTCCTCTCCGGCCTCTCCCAGGAGGGCCGCCGCGGCCCCATCGACCGCTTCCGCGGCCGGCTGATGTGGCCCATCCGCGACATCGGCGGCGACGTCGTCGGCTTCGGCGCCCGCAAGCTCTACGAGGCGGACAACGGCCCCAAGTACCTCAACACGCCCGATACGGCGATCTACAAGAAGTCCCAGGTCCTCTACGGCATCGACCTCGCCAAGAAGGAGATCGCGAAGACGTCCCGCGCGGTCGTGGTCGAGGGCTACACGGACGTGATGGCCTGCCACCTGGCCGGCGTCACGACCGCCATCGCCACCTGCGGCACGGCCTTCGGCGGCGAGCACATCAAGATCCTGCGCCGGCTGCTCATGGACAACGGCTCGGCCCGGGTCATCTTCACCTTCGACGGTGACGCGGCCGGCCAGAAGGCGGCCCTGCGCGCGTTCGAGGACGACCAGAAGTTCGCCGCCGAGACGTACATCGCCATCGCCCCGGACGGCATGGACCCCTGCGACCTGCGCCTCGCCAAGGGCGACGAGGCCGTCGCCGACCTGGTCGAACCCCGCACCCCGCTCTTCGAGTTCGCCCTGCGCCAGATCGTGAGCCGCTACGACCTCGACACCCCGGCGGGCCGTGCCGCGGCCCTGGACGAGGCGGCCCCGATCGTCGCCCGCATCAAGAACAGCGGCGCCCAGCACGAGGTCGCCGTCGAGCTCGCCGGCATGCTCGGCATCCTCGACACCCAGTTCGTCGTCAAGCGCGTGGCCCAGCTGGCCCGCTGGGCCCGCGACCGCGGTGGCAAGGGCCCGGCCCCGGACCGGCACCAGCACGCGTCACAGCAGTACGCCGCCGCCCAGCCGTCCGCCGCCCCCCGCGGCCCGGCCCTCAACCTCCGCAACCCCGTCTACGCCACCGAACGCGAACTGCTCAAACTGGCCCTCCAGCGCCCCGAGCTGGTCTCCCCGGCCTTCGACGCGTACGGCGTCGACGAGTTCACCGCCCCGCCCTACGCCGCCGTACGCCAGGCCATCCTGGACGCCGGCGGCGCCGAGCTGGGCGTCCAGGACCCCCAGGACTACCTGGTCAGGGTCCGCGAGGCCGCCCCGGACGACATGGTCCGCGCCATGGTGACGGAACTCGCGGTGGAGGCGATCCTGCTCCGCCGGGCGGTCGACGAGGCCTACGCGGGCGCCCAGTTGGTCACCGTCCGCCGCCGCGCCGTGGAACGCCGCATCCGCGACATCCAGAGCCAGCTCACCCGCCTCGGCGCCCACGGCGACCCCGCCCAGCTGGCCGCCGTGCAGAACGAACTCTGGGTCCTCCAGCAGTACGACCAGACCCTCCGCGTCCACGGCGCCGCCGCGCTCTGAGGTCACCGCCCGGTCACGGACCGAGCGCAAAAAGTCATCGCACGCCCCTCGTGGGGACTGTGTGTCTTACCCCACACTGGGTTGCGGTGCCTGAGTCCTCGGAGCGCGGCCGATCCGTCACCGACGGGTTCCACACCCCCGCGGTTCCGCTCATCGCGTACGGGACGGACAGCGGCGAGGCCGCCTACTCCGCCCCCGAAGTACCGCTGTCGCCCGCCCTGGCAGCGATCATCCTGGAGGTCGCCCCCGTGCAGACCCAGACCCTCACCCAGACCGACGTCAGTGCTGCGGTCGGCGCGGACGGCCCCGTGCCGGAGGCCGACGTCCTCCCCGCAGTCCCCGCGCAGAGCCGCGTGGCGCTCCACCCGGAGCCGGAGCCGGAACCGGAGGAGCCGCCCGCCGAGGCCGTCGCCGCGGCCGAGGCCCCCGAAGCCGTCGTACCGCCCCCCGCCCGGACCGAGACCGGCGGCCCCTCCTCGGACCTGTTCCGCCAGTATCTGCGGGAGATCGGCCGGATCCCCCTGCTGACCGCCGCCGAGGAGGTCGAACTCGCCCGCCGCGTGGAGGCCGGCCTGTTCGCCGAGGAGAAACTGCGGCTCACCCCCGACCTGGACAGCCAGCTGGCGCTGGACCTCGACCGGCTCGTCGTGATGGGCAGGGTGGCCAAGCGCCGGCTCATCGAGGCCAACCTGCGGCTCGTGGTCTCCGTCGCCAAGCGCTACGTGGGGCGTGGGCTGACCATGCTCGACCTCGTCCAGGAGGGCAACCTCGGACTCATCCGGGCCGTCGAGAAGTTCGACTACGCCCGCGGCTACAAGTTCTCCACCTATGCCACCTGGTGGATCCGCCAGGCCATGTCCCGCGCCCTGGCCGACCAGGCCCGCACCATCCGGGTGCCCGTGCACGTCGTGGAGCTCATCAACCGGGTCATCCGCGTCCAGCGCCGCATGCTGCAGGAGCGGGGCTGCGAGCCGACCCCCGAGGAGGTCGCCGCGCACCTGGACCTCCCCCCGGAGCGGGTCTGCGAGGTGCTCCGCCTCGCCCAGGAGCCGGTGTCGCTGCACGCGCCGGTGGGGGAGGAGGACGAAGTCGCCCTCGGTGACCTCATCGAGGACGGCGACGCGGCCTCCCCGGTGGAGTCGGCGGCGTTCCTGCTGCTCAGGGAGCACCTGGAGGCGGTCCTGTCGACCCTGGGGGAGCGGGAGCGGAAGGTGGTCCAACTCCGCTACGGGCTGGCGGACGGCCGCCCCCGCACCCTGGAGGAGATAGGCCGCATCTTCGGGGTGACGCGGGAACGGATACGGCAGATCGAGTCGAAGACCCTCAACAAGCTGAGGGACCACACCTTCGCGGACCAGCTGAGGGGCTACCTGGACTGACGCTGTCCGCGGGCCCGGTGGAGGCTGGTCGCGCAGTTCCCCGCGCCCCTGGGGTGCGTGCGGCTGACGCCCCTTCAGGGGCGCGGGGAACTGCGTGATCCGCCCCCACCGGACCCGCAGCCGCCCCACGACCCCACTCGGCACCCCCCGACGCAACTCAGTCCACTTCGGCCACCGCCTGCGCGAACTGCGCCTTGTACAGCCGCGCATACGCCCCGTCCGCCGCCAGCAGCTCCCCGTGGGTGCCCTGCTCGACAATCGCCCCGTTCTCCATCACCAGAATCGCGTCCGCGTCCCGGATCGTCGACAGCCGGTGCGCGATCACGAACGACGTCCGCCCGTGCGCGAGCTTCGCCATGGCCTTCTGGATCAGCACCTCGGTCCGCGTGTCGACCGAACTCGTCGCCTCGTCCAGCACCAGGATCACCGGATCCGACAGGAACGCCCGAGCGATCGTGATCAGCTGCTTCTCACCCGCGCTGACCCCCGTCCCCTCGTCGTCGATCACCGTGTCGTACCCGTCCGGCAGCGTACGGATGAACCGGTCCGCGTGCGCCGCCCGGGCCGCCTCCTCGATCTCCCCGCGGGTGACCTCGCGGGCGGCCCCGTACGCGATGTTCTCCGCGATCGTCCCGCCGAACAGCCAGGTGTCCTGCAGCACCATGCCGATCCCGGCGCGCAGTTCGTCCCGGGACATCCGCGCGATGTCGACCCCGTCCAGGGTGATGCGCCCGCCGGTGACGTCGTAGAACCGCATCAGCAGGTTCACCAGCGTCGTCTTGCCCGCACCCGTCGGGCCGACGATGGCGACCGTCTGCCCCGGCTCGACCTTCAGCGACAGGTCCTCGATCAGCGGCTTGTCCGGGTCGTAGCGGAACGACACGTTCTCCAGCGCCACCCGCCCGCGCAGCTCCTCGGGCCGCGCACCCGGCACCGGATCGGCGCTCTGCTCCTGCGCGTCCAGCAGCTCGAAGACCCGCTCCGCCGAGGCGACACCCGACTGCACCAGGTTCGCCATGGACGCGACCTGCGTCAGCGGCATGGAGAACTGCCGCGAGTACTGGATGAAGGCCTGCACATCACCGATCGACAGCGAGCCCGAGGCGACCCGCAGCCCGCCCACCACCGCGACCAGCACATAGTTGAGGTTCGACACGAACATCATCAGCGGCTGCATGACCCCGCTGTTGAACTGCGCCCGGAACCCGGCCTCGTACAGCGCCTCGTTCTGCTCGGCGAACTGCCGCGCCGACTCCTCCTGCCGCCCGAACACCTTCACCAGGGTGTGCCCGGTGTACATCTCCTCGATGTGCGCGTTCAGCTTGCCCGTGGAGCGCCACTGCTGCACGAAGTGCGGCTGCGACCGCTTGCCCACGCGCGTGGCCACGACGAACGACAGCGGCACGGTCACCAGCGCGACCAGCGCCAGGATCCAGGACACGTAGAACATCATCGCCAGGACACCGATGATGGTCAGCACCGAGTTGATGAGCTGCCCCATCGACTGCTGCAGCGTCTGCCCGATGTTGTCGATGTCGTTCGTCGCCCGCGACAGCACCTCACCGCGCTGGCGCTTGTCGAAGTACGACAGCGGCAGCCGCGAAAGCTTCGTCTGCACGTCCTCGCGCATCCGGAACATGGTGCGGTTCACGGCCCGGTTCACCAGCCGCGTCGCCACCGCCATCAGCAGACCGGCCACCGTGAACACGCCCACCGCGAGCAGCAGCACATGCCCGACGGCCGTGAAGTCGATGCCCTCGCCCGGGATGAAGTCGGTGCTGCGCAGCATGTCGGCGACGTCACCGTCCCCGCGCTGCCGCATCCGCTCCAGGACCTGCTCCTTGCTCGCCCCCTCCGGCATGCCGCGCCCGACGATCCCGGCGAAGACCAGGTCGGTCGCCTTGCCGAGGATCTTCGGCCCGACGACGTTCAGGCCGACGCTCAGCACCACGCACAGCAGCAGCACACCGATGGTCAGCCGCTCGGGCCGGAACTGCGCGACGAGCCGTTTGCCCGATCCCCTGAAGTCCAGCGAGCGCTGGTCGGGGCCGCCCCCGGCCATCATCCGCCCCATGGGCCCCGCCATCAGGCAGCCTCCGCTTCCGTGAGCTGGGAGAGCACGATCTCCCGGTAGGTCTCGTTGTCCGCCATCAGCTCGTGGTGCCGGCCCGCGCCGACGACCCGGCCCTCGTCGAGGACGACGATCCGGTCGGCGTCCCGGATGGTCGCCACCCGCTGGGCGACGATCACCACGGTCGCCTCCGCGGTCTCCTCGGCCAGCGCGGCCCGCAGCGCCGCGTCCGTGGCGTAGTCGAGCGCGGAGAAGGAGTCGTCGAAGAGGTAGATCTCGGGCCGCTGCACCAGCGTCCGGGCGATCGCCAGGCGCTGCCGCTGACCGCCGGAGACGTTCGTCCCGCCCTGTGCGATCGGCGCGTCGAGCCCGCCCTCCAGCCGCTCGACGAAGTCCTTGCCCTGCGCCACCTCCAGCGCGTGCCACAGCTCCTCGTCGGTGGCGTCCGGATTGCCGTACCGCAGGTTGGTCGCCACCGTGCCCGCGAACAGATACGGCTTCTGCGGCACCAGCCCGACGGTCTTCGCCAGCAGCACGGGATCGATGTCCGCCACCTCGACACCGTCCACGAGCACCTGCCCCTCGGTCGCGTCGAACAGCCGCGGGACCAGCCCCAGCAGCGTGGACTTGCCGCTGCCGGTCGACCCGATGACGGCGGTCGTCTCACCCGGCCGGGCCACCAGGTCCACGGCCCGCAGCACCGGCTCCTCGGCACCCGGGTAGCGGAAGCCCGCCCCGCGGATCTCCAGATGCCCGTGCCGGCGCAACTCCCGCACCGGCGCGGCCGGCGGCACGACGCTCGACTCGGTGTCCAGCACCTCCTGGATCCGCTCCGCGCACACCTCGGCCCGCGGCACCATCATGAACATGAAGGTGGCCATCATCACGGACATGACGATCTGCATCAGATAGGCGAGGAACGCCGTCAGATCGCCGATCTGCATCCCGCCGCTGTCGATCCGGTGCGCACCGAACCACACCACCGCGATCGACGACAGGTTCACCACCGTCATCACGATCGGGAACATCAGCGCGAGCAGGTTGCCGGTGCCCAGCGCGAAGTCCGTGAGGTCGGTGTTGGCCTTCCGGAAGCGCTGCTGCTCGTACTCGTCCCGGACGAAGGCCCGGATGACCCGGTTGCCGGTGATCTGCTCACGCAGCACCCGGTTCACCGTGTCCAGCCGCTCCTGCATGGCCCGGAACAGCGGCCGCAGCCGCCGCACGATCAGCGTCACGCAGACGCCCAGCACCGGCACGACCGCCACCAGCACCCCGGACAGCGGCACGTCCAGACCGAGCGCCAGCACGATGCCGCCCACGCACATGATCGGCGCCGACACCATCAGCGTGAACGTCATCAGCGCCAGCATCTGCACCTGCTGGACGTCGTTCGTCGTCCGGGTGATCAGCGACGGCGCACCGAAGTGACCCACCTCACGCGCGGAGAACGACTGCACCCGGTCGAACACGGACGCCCGCACGTCCCGCCCGAGCGCCGACGCCGTACGGGCGCCGTAGTACACGGCCCCGATGTTGCACACGACCTGGACCAGCGAGATGCCGATCATCAGACCGCCGTAGCCCAGGATGTAGCCGGTGTCGCCGTTCACGACACCCTGGTCGATGATGTCCGCGTTCAGCGTGGGCAGGTAGAGCGTGGCGCAGGTCTGCAGGAACTGCAGCAGCACCAGCAGGGCGATGGGTCTCTTGTAGGGCCTGAGATAGGTCCGCAGGAGTCGTATGAGCACGCTGCTTCTCTCGGAGTGGACGACGGGGCCGGTTGGTTGCCCCTGGCCCCTATCGTCGGACACTCCACCGGTGTTACCTCAACCGAATTAACCCAACAGGCGGTCAAAGCCCCCCGGGGCGCACCGGATCTCCATGACCAGCCGCTACGGCCGCAACGCCCCCGGATGGGTCTGCTCCCGCACCGCCACGAACTGCTGCCGCACCGCCTGCCCCACGGCCAGCTCCTCCCCGGGCTCCAGCACCTGCGCGACCGCGCCCTGCCAGGCCGGCGGGGTCCGGGCGTCGAGCGTGCCCTGGGACGCCCCGAGCGCCCAGGCCGCCTGCCGGGCGGCTCCGATCGCCGCGTAGTCGGCCGGCTGGGGGACGACGACCTGCGTCCCGAACAGCGACGGAGCGGCGGCCTGCACAGCGGGCAGCTCGGCGGCCGGCCCGAGCAGGAACACCCGCCGCACCTCCACACCCCGGCCGCGCAGCACGTCCAGCGCGTCCGCGAGCCCGCACAGCATGCCCTCGAAAGCCGCCCGCGCCAGATGCTCCGGCTTCATCGACTCACGCCGCAGCCCCGCCAGCGTCCCGGCGGTGTGCGGCAGGTTCGGCGTCCGCTCACCCTCCAGATAGGGAAGCAGCACCAGCCCGTGCGACCCCGGCGTCGACTTCATCGCCAGGTCGGACAGGCTTTCCAGATCGGGCAGCCCCAGCAACTCGGCGGCCCCGCGCAGTGTCCGTACGGCGTTCAGCGTGGTGACGACGGGCAGGTGCATGCCCGTCGCGTCGGCGAGCGCGGTGATCATGCCCGTCGGATCGACCAGCGCCTCGGGATGCACGGCCATCACGGACCCGGAGGCGCCCAGCGACACCACCGCGTCCCCGAGGCCGATGCCCAGCCCGAAGGCCGCCGCCATGGTCTCGCCGGTCCCGACGGAGATCATCAGGCCCTCCGGCGTCGTACCGGCCGCGTCCGCCGGGCCGATCACCTCCGGCAGCATCACCTGGTGCCCCAGGGCCAGCTCGACGAGGTCGGGCCGGTAGGCACCGGTCGCCGCCGACCAGTACCCGGTGCCGGACGCCCCGCCGCGGTCGGTGGTTCTGCGGACCGGCCGGCCCAGCAGCTGCCACACCAGCCAGTCGTGCGCCTGCAGGAGGATCGCCGTGCGCTGCGCGTTCTCGGGCTCGGTCCGGGCCAGCCACCGCAGCTTCGTCACCGGCTGCGCGGCCTGCGGCACACAGCCCACCGCCTGCGCCCACGCCTCGCGCCCGCCGAGCGCGTCGACCAGGTCGGCAGCGGCGACCTGCGTCCGCTTGTCGCCGCCGACCATCGCCGGGCGCACCGTGCCGCCCTGCGCGTCCAGCGGCACGACGGCGTTCTGCTGCGCCGAGACGCCGATCGCCTGCACGCCTTCCAGCAGCCCGCCGCCCGCGGCCTCGCCCAGGGACAGCAGCCAGGCCTGCGGGTCGACGTCGGACGGCCGTCCGACGCCCTCGGGGCCGTCCACCGGATGCGGCGCATATCCCTGCCTGAGCACGGCTCCGGTATCCGAGTCACAGACGACGATGCGAGTGAAATCGGGTGAACTGTCCAACCCGGCGACTATCCCCATGGCCAAAATTCTGCCGCACGCTCCGCCGGGGTTGAGCAGGGGAGACCGTGGGGGCTGTGCGTGGAGTTTCGGGCGCGGCTGCGTCGTGGCTGGTCGCGCAGTTCCCCGCGCCCTTCGGAAGGCACGCGTGTGCTCGGTGTCTGCAAAGGAACTGTTACGTGTTGCTCGTGCCCCAGTCGTCCTCACCGCCGTTGTGGGTGGCCCGGTCGCGGAGGTGGCGGACCCGCTCGGTCACCGAGTCGGGGACGCGGTCGCCGACCTTGTCGCTCACCACGTGGTACGCCTTGCCCGCGAACTCGCGGCCCTGGTGCGCCGCGGTCTCCGCGGTGTTGCGGACGGCCGGGTTCTGAGCGAACTGCTGGGCCGTCTTCTTCAGCTGTTCGTAGCGCTCGCGTCCGGCCCTCGTGCCCAGCACGTAACCAAGGACGACTCCCGCGACGAACGTGAGCCGGTAACGCATGTCGGCCACCCTTCTCTTGCGTAGGTCTCCGGTGCGGTGGCGGCGCCGGGGAGTACCGATTGGCGGAGCACCCCCCTGCTTGCGCTAATGTATGTGTCGCAGCGAGCGCGCGCCCCCTGGCGAATACCCAGGTAGGTACGTTCGATGCAACGAGACCTTCCTCGGTAGCTCAATTGGCAGAGCAGCCGGCTGTTAACCGGCAGGTTACTGGTTCGAGTCCAGTCCGGGGAGCTCGGTCCTCCGTAGCTCAATTGGCAGAGCAGCCGGCTGTTAACCGGCAGGTTACTGGTTCGAGTCCAGTCGGGGGAGCAGGATGAACGAGGACCCCGCAGGGGTCCTTTTTCATGTCCGTTCCGATCTCCCGGGAACCGGGCGGCGCTGTACGCGGTCCTCATGGTCACGAGGGCCGTGCGAAGCCGACCATCCGAAGCAGGAGATCGTATGAGCGGCTATGCTGCGGCAGACGGCGCGCACACATGTACGCGACACGCCGCTATGGGGCGGTAGCTCAGCCGGTTAGAGCAGCGGACTCATAATCCGTCGGCCGTGGGTTCGAGTCCCACCCGCCCCACCACTCGCTACGCGAGGAGAAACCTTCTGACCAGCAACTTAGCTGGTTGGGGGCGACAGTCGAGAGATCTTGGCGGCCCGTCCCGATCATGGGATTACGCATGTTGGGACAATGTTGGGACGCAGGTCACGCGGCGGTACGGAGCCCCTCCTCCGGCTTATCGCCCTCGGTGTCCCCGCCTGTCTTGGGCGCCTCATCCTGTGCCCTCGATCGCCTCGGCTTCTCTCGCCGGGGACCGACCTTCTTCGAGCGGGGTACGACCGCGCTCGTGGACTCCGCCTCGGCGGTCAGGAGCTGAGGCAGGACGCTCGTGTACGTGTCTGAGGTGATCTGGCGGGAGCTGTGTCCCAGCCGCTCCTGGACGACCTTGATGTCCGCCTTGCCGAGCAGCGCCAACGTTGCCGACAGATGCCGAGTGTCGTGCAGGCGGATCGGAGGTAACCCAGACAGTTCGACCAGCCGGTTGAACCGCCGGCTGATCCAGTCGGGGTGGAGCGGCTCGCCGTTCTCGTGGGTCCAGACCCGGTTGCTCTCAACCCATGCCTTCTCCCCGGACCACTGCTGCCGTTCCTGTTTCTGGGTCTCCCGCCACTCGGCCCACAGCGCGCGTGTCAGCGTGTCGAGCGTGACGGTGCGCACACTGTCCTGTTTCGGGGCCTCGTCGTACATCCGATAGGCGATCTCGACGACCTGTGCGGAGATGCGGAACCACGAGCCGGTCAGACTGACCTCGCTCCACGGCAGCGCACACATCTCACCGCGTCGGGGTCCTCGGAAGATGAACCCGTGCCACATGCCGTACAGCCTGTCGTCGGCGATGTAGTCCAAGAACTCGCCAGTCTGCTCCGGGGTCCAGACCATGACGGGACTGGGTTTCACGCCCGTGCGCTTCCACTCTGCGACCCGTTCCGGCGTCCAGACCAGTGCCTTGGGCCGCTTGACCGGCGGCAGCTCGACCATCGCGGCCCAGTTCTTCGTGTAGTCGCCGCGCTTGATGCCGCTGCCCAGGAACGAGCTCAGGGTGGCGTTGATACGGTGCATCGTGGAGGCGCTGGTGATCTTCCGCTTGCCCTTGCGGCCTTCGCGGAGGGCGGCGTTGGCATCGAGGTAAGCGAGGCGCGTGGCACGACGCTCCTCTTTGTTCCCCGCAGCGCGGACCCACGCCGTGTAGGCGGCGTCGCGAGCTTGCTGCAGCTCGACTATCCGGCCGTGGTGGATCAGCCGCTCGGCGTTCTCCCGCTCGATCGCGCCGTACATCGCCTCGACGTGCCGCAGCTTGAGGTCCCGGCGTTTGATGTGCCCGAGGTGAGGTTCGAGGTAGAGCCGGACGTGCTCCTCATACCCGTGGAAGGTCGTGCGCGCCAGGCTCCTCTTCCTCTTGAGCCACGCATCCAGGTCTTCCTTCACGGTGGCGTTACTGAGCACATCTGTGCCGTCGACGGATTCCCGGTAGACCTCGGCCGCCTTGGCCTGCGCCGCGTCCTTCGTGGCGAAGCCACCTCGCCGCACGCGCTGTCGCTCGCCACCCTCGCCCGCTTCGAGTTCGAAGTAGAAGTACCAGCGGCCGTGGCTCTTCTGCTTGAGCTTGGGGCAGCCCGCGCCGACCAGGCGCCGCTTCGGTTTGCCGTCGTCGTTGAACACCGGTTTGCCATCATCGCCGATCACATCCTCTCGGCAGGCGCATTGCCGGTAGTAGCTGGGGTTGAACACCTATGGCTCCTTGTCGTCTCCGCTTGTGGATCTTCTGTGCCGGTCTATGTCGACCCATCTCCTATCTTGCCCCAACACTCCAGTGTTGGAGTATCCTTGTGGCATGTTGGCGCGGGGGAGATCGCGACAACGGGAATGACAACGAAGGACGCTTCTGTACCTACGGACTCCGGGGCCAGACCCATGACCCGGGAAGAACTGCTCGCGCTTCCGCCGACCGTGAACGTCACGACGGCTGCTCGGGCGCTCGGGATCGGTACGCACAAGGCTTACAGCTTGATCAAGAAGGGGTCTTTCCCCGTGCAGACACTCCCTCTGGGTAGCACGGTGAGAGTCCCCACTGCTGCACTCTGGCGCGTTCTGGGGGTGACGCCCCCGGAGTAGTGACCTGCCTAGCCCTTGATCAGCCGGTCCTCTGGTCATAGCCACGGCACGGGCGCTGTGGCCTAGGATTCGGGCGGCTACAGGGCGTATGAGATGAGAACGGACCACCGCATGCCACGGCTCTACGGTTTCGACGATCAGTCGCGTCAGCGGCTGCGTGATGACGAAGTGGACCCGCTGCGCCAGATGGTCAGCCGGGCTCTGGTCGACTTGTCTGTGTCCAATGCGGACGTCGCTGTCTGGGCGAACGGACAGGGCTACCGGGGGACGCTCGGCGGGGAGTGGAAGGACGCCTCGGTCGGACGGCTCTTCCGTAACCCGGCGATTGCGGGGCTGCGCTACGGCGACGATGGCCAGCTCGTCGACGCCGGCCACCCGGGCGTCATCACCCGTGAGGAGTTCGAGGCACTGCTCGCGCGTGAGCAGCATCGGAAGACGGGCGACGCCGATAAGCCGTACGACTACCTGCTGACCGATGGCGGGTGCACCTGCGGCCAGTGCACCCATGCGCTTCAGGGCGCACGGACCAACGCGGGGACCCCTGGTTATCGCTGTCGTCCGAAGGACAAGGACGGGCGAGGCGGGTGCGGCGAAGTCCGTATCGATGCGGAGCTGTTGGAGGGTCACGTCGGTGAGTACGTCGTGGCCGAGCTCCTCAAGCCCGGTGTCCGCGCCCAGATCCTCAAGTCCCAGGCCTTTGTGCGACAGCTGGTGGAAAACCTTGACCGTGAGATCAAGGACCTGGAAGCGCGACGGACCGAGGTAGGGACCCTGTACGGAACGCGTCAGATCAGCAAAGACGCGCTCGTGGCCGCCGAGAAGCAGATCGCCGACAGCCTCAAGTCCGCCCGATCGCGGAAGAGGTACGCGGAGCAGATGGCGAACTTCTCACTGGGTAGGGCGAAGGATCTGGTGAGGTGGTGGAACTCTGCGCCGACCGCATCGAAGAAGGCGATCACCACGCTGCTCCTGTCGAGCGTTGAGGTCTTCCCAGCGAGCGCCCGCGGTGTCCGAACGGTGGAGCCAGGGCGCGTCGTCCTCCACTGGCGCAAGCTGGCCGACCTCTCAGCGGAATCAGACGATGCGCGCGGCGAGCCGCCTGCCGATCATTGCCATAGTCAGTCCGGTGATTAGCGTGATCACGGCGAGCCCGGCCAGGAGGGGGGAGATGACCTCTTCCGTCTCCAGCGCCCATGGGTGTCCGAGGTAGTTGGCCACGAGGTATGAGCCCTTGCTGGCGGCGTACCCGACTCCGAGAAGTGCCGACACCGTAGACAGGCCCAGACCGCGAGCCGACCAGGAGTGTCCGCCACGCCGGGCGACGAGCGCCATCCCGGAGCACAGGAACGCGATCTCGCCGCAAGTGATCGCGACGTAGCCGAGGTAGACCAGCAAGTAGACGGTGACGCCAGGGATGCTGGCGTATTCGGTTGTGAACTCGATGCCCTCTTCGGTGGTGTAGGCGAACAGCGGCAGCATGGCTGCGAGGACGCACACCGCGAAGGCGATACGCGCGTAGAGGCTGGCCTTCAGTACCTCCTGGTTGTACGACCAGTCCACGAGCATGAGTTGAAGGCTGCCGCACCAGAGCACCGCGCAGATATGAGCGCCTATCTTCGCGGCGTTGTTCATGCCGGTCACGGACTCGACGAGATCCTCAACTGGCGGCACGGCCAGGATCACGCCCACCGTGCAGACGCCGAAGGCCGTAGCCCGGGTGAATCGAGCGATGCGGTATTCGACTTGATCCCGATGGCGCCACGCCTCGCGGGCGGAGAGCGCGGTGCCCGCTATGCCGAACAGGGCGCAAAGTCCGAAGACGATGCTGTCCATTTGGTTCAGTTTCCTTCCAGATCAGAGACCGCGCGCTCGGCTGCTTCGGTGAAGCTGAGGCGCCTCCGCCGGCCTGGCCGCGGTGGTTCCGCGACAGGGGGAAGCGGCTCAGGCACCTCTGGGACAGTTAGATCATTGCGTCCGTGTCGCAGCCGGATCTCACGCGCGGCCTCCAGTAGTTCAGCGGCGCCGGCTTCACCTAGGTCATGGATGAGCCGGAGCGCCTCGCGAGCGTCTTGGTGTTCCTCGTAGACCGATAGGGAGGTCAGACCGTTGTAACCGGGGAGTAGGTAAGCTACCGGACCACCGAACGCCCTTGCGAGCCCGACTAGTTGAGTGGTCTTCGGGTCCGTCTTCACCCCGTTCAGGAGATCATTGACCACTTGGTGGGTCATCACCGGTTTACCCCCGGGCGTCGCCGCCGTTGCGGCGGCCAGGGCGCGCGTGCTGGGGGTTCTCCCGTCTCTCTGTCGTTTCCTGCCAAGCAGGACGGCGAGCTTGCTGGAGAGAGGGGTGTCCGGGCCGAGCGGCATATGGCGGCTACTCCTCGGTGGTGTGGCAGGCCCGGTTGGGCGGAACGTGGCAGGTCAAGGCGCACCCAAGTATCCGTGTATGAGGCGACGATGTCTCGCGGACCTGCCTATTGTCTAGGTTAGTTGACAATGGGTAACCCGCTGGGCAAGATCGGTAGTCGCAGTAGATAGCGCACTCAGTGCCGGGTTGCCGCCCCCTCTTCCACCTCCCAGGCTGCGAGATCGTGTCCGGCACCCCTTGGGCCACTTGATGTGTGCCGCCAGCATGACTGTGTGGGGATCTAAGTTTGCCGCCGCTTGCTATCGGGCGGAACTGCAATGCGGGGAGGGTACGGGTGGGGATCGAGCTGGACCGAGTGCTGGCCCGATTGGAAGAGTCGGACGGCGTGGAGAACGTCACTCTGGATGAGAGGGCGGCGCTCGCCGCACTCGGGGCGCTGGCCATCGTCGACCCGAAGCGGGTTGACTGTGAAGTGCGGCAGCCGGGCGTTCCGAGCGCGGGCTGATTTTGGCGGGTAGCCAAACGCGGACCCTTGTGCGTCCGCGTTTACGCGTCTGACCTGCAAAAACTTCTCGAAAAATGTGGACCCACCCCTGTAATGCATATAGAATAGAACTAGAAGGAGAGGGAAACAAGAAGCCTCCACCGACCTCTTGGAGTCTGAAATGTCGCACAAGTTCGCCACCCTGAAGATGCGTCAGATCCGCCGCAACGAGAACCAGCCCCGCGAGACCTTCGACGAGGAGGCCCTGAAGGAGCTGGCCGACTCGATCAAGCAGCACGGCCTCCTCCAGCCGATCGTCGTCCGAAAGGTGGCGGAGGGCGGCTACGAGCTGGTCGCCGGTGAGCGCCGCTTCCGCGCAAACCAGATGGCCGACAACATCACCATCGAGGCGAAGATCCTCCTGCCCGACGGCGACGACGTCGAGATCAGCGACATGGACTCCTTCAAGAAGGCGATGGCCGAGAACCTCAACCGCGAGGACATGCTGCCGCTCGAGGAGGCCCGCGGCTTCAAGAAGGTCCTGGACCAGGAGGAGGGAGCCGCGGTCGAGACCGTCGCGAAGACGTTCTCCAAGTCAGTCCAGTACGTCAACTTCCGCTTGGCACTGCTCAACCTGCGCCCGGAGATCCAGACCGCCGTCGACATGGGCCACATCGGCACACAGGCTGCCGTACAGATCGCCGCGCTCTCGCCGGGCAACCAGAAGGCGGTCTTCGAGGACTGGAAGAAGGGCGCCAAGAGCGACAACCAGCTGGTTCACATGGCCTACGCCATGCGCAAGCAGGAGAAGGCTGCCAAGCAGGACTCCATGGTCGATGTCGAGGAGATGACCGAGGAGCAGAAGGCCGAGCGGAGCCGCGCCCAGGCCAAGACCAAGAACGACCTCGACGAGATCGAGCGGATGTGCACGCTGCTGGAGGACATCGGCAAGGCCGACCCTATGGAGCTGGCCAACAGCCTGGAGGGCGAGGTCGGCAAGCGGCTTGAGCAGATGGACCGAGTCGCCGCCCTCCTCCAGAAGGCTCGCTTCCAGCTCCGTCAGGCCAAGGCACATGCCGACGCCAAGGAGATCATGGTCAACCCCGACGCGGCGGCGCCCGACCTGGCGGCTGAGGCCGACGCGCGGCTCGCCGAGTTGGAGCCGACCGCGGGGGACGCCGAGCCGGAGATGGACGTCGAGCCCGCTCCGAAGGAAGAGGCGGACGGCCGGGCGGAGCTCGCTCCCGCCGCCGAGACGGAGTCCGAGAGCCCGGCGGAGTCGGAGGGCGCCGAGGCTGAGGCCGAGCCGATCGCCGTCGCGGCCTGACCTACCCGCCGGGGGCGGCCCGCTGAGGGGGCCGCCCCCTTCCCTGAGGAGTCCCACCGCAATGAACCCGATCCCGAGCATGCGCAACATCAACCGCAACCTGTTCGACGTGCCGGCCTCGGCCAACGCCCTTGAGGAGTACGACTCCAACGTGGCCGAACTCGTTCGCCAGGCTGCCAATCACCTGTTCACGGCACGCCGTGACGACGATCAGGCGGCCCTGGACGAGGCGTACAACCTGACCCTCCTCGCCGCCGCCGACCTCATGAAGGGTGCCGGTAGCTCGGTGTACGTACGCACCCACATCATGATCACGGCCCGCTTGGTCGAGCTCGAAGCGGCGCTGCTTGCCGCTGGAACCAAGACCGCGGGTGAGCGAGGAGGGCGGACGGCATGAAGCGCCCCGCCCACATCAACGGCTTGAAGACCTGGCCCGACGACGGCACGCTGCCGCCCTCCGTCTGTCGACTCTGTGACACCGACCTGGCCGATGCCTACAACCGGCTCGCCTCCGCGATCTGTGTTGTCTGCGGCTATTGGGTCTGCGAGCTGTGCGATGGCGGTACCGACCCGAACACGGGCGACGCCGTCTGCGACGACCACAAGGGCCATCCGCTCGCCGCCACCTGCACTCAGTACTCGTGATCAGGAGACCGAGCCATGCAGATAGATCCTGATGTCCTCGACGTGATCCGGGCGGCCACGGCCGACGGCCCGATGCTTCGACTTCCCGGTCAGCTCGACCGCAAGCTGTACGAGCGCGTCAACCTCGCCTTGGGCGCGGCGGGTGGCCGGTGGAACCGCTACAAGCGCGCTCACCTCTTCCCCGGTGATGCCGCCGAGGCCATCGCGGGACTACTCGCCACCGGTGAGGTAACCACCGATGCCGAGCGCGGCTACTATCCGACGCCTGATCCCGTCGTTGAACAGCTCTTGGAGCTGGCCGAGCTCGAACCCGGCTGCGAGATGCTGGAGCCGTCGGCCGGCCGCGGCGCCATCGCCAAGCCTGCCGCCGCCCGCGGCGTCATCGTCGACTGCGTGGAGCTCGACGCCACCCGGGCCGAGCACATCCGCTCCGACGGGTACGCCCGAAGAGTCATGACCGCAGACTTCCTCGACGTCAAGGTTGAGCGCCGGTACCACCGGGCAGTCCTCAACCCACCCTTCGCAGACCGGCAGGACATCAGGCACGTGGAGAGGGCCCTGCGCTTCGTTCGGCCGGGCGGCCTGGTGGTTGCGGTGATGTCCGGCGGCCTCACTTTTCGCTCCGACCGCCTGACCAAGGACTTCCGCGCGCGTGTCCAGGAGGCGCGAGGCACCATCACGGAATTGCCGGACGGCGCGTTCCCCTCCGTGGGGGTGCGTACGGTTGTCGCGGTGATACCGGTCCGGGATGCGCCGCCGCCCTCCGGCTTCAACCGGTTCGCGCCGAGAGTCGAGGACTTCCGAGCGCGACCTCGAGCTGTCCAGCAGGACCTGTTCCTTGTCGACGCTCCAACAGCCCACGGGACGGCCCCCTTTGACGGACTCGGATACGGAGCAGCCCTATGGGCAAAGATAGATCCCAACACTGAAGCGTGATACGTTCTATTTCGTTGGCGGGAACGGCCACAGCCGAGGAACCGGCCCGTCAGCACGCCGTGGCATGCGGCATCCCCTTCGGTGTCTGGCGGGTGGCCAATCCCCCGCGCCCTACCCGCCAGGCACCGGCCCCGCACCGAAAGCGGAGCCACCCGGGACGCCGCCAAGATCCACGATCGCGACCCGACCCGCCCCCAGCTCACGCTGGGGGCGGGTCCCCCTGCACTCAGGAGTGCCATGAACGCAGAGGACTTCAAGGGGGACCCAGGAGACCGGGAGCTGTACGAGCGCCTCCTCGTCGAGCGGGACGGTCCGGTGGCCAAAGTCCTTGCTGAGCGGGACCCCGTCCCCGAACCCCGGGGAGGCCCGGATCCCGACGCAGCAAGGCACTTGGCGGAACTTGAACAGGCCCTATCCCCCCGACGCCGAAAGGACACAGCAGCATGACCGCCAAGCAGGTGCCCCAGCCCGAGCCGGAAAACCGGACCCCTCCCGTACCTGGAGCTGTGTGGTGCGCATCCTGTGACTCCTGGTGCCTGCCGCCCGGCATCTGCCGCTGCAACAACCGGTGATGCGCACCCTCCTTCGCCTCGCCGCCGACGCGCTGGCCGCCCTGCTCATGGCGCTTATCGCCGTCATCGCCTGGGTGATCGTCCAGCTCGGCGGCGAGGCCTTCCTCGCCAGCCTCCTTGCCATCCCCGCCTGCGCACTCGTGGCAGCCTTCATAGACCACGCTCAACGTCGGACGAGACGCCGGCCAGCGTCGTACAGGCTGAGTGGCTGGATCCGGCGACCACCGCGACGCGGCGTAGATCGTCTACTCTGAGCAGCTGTAGGGCGCGGGGACCGACCTACACAAGGGATCCCCCGTGACGTCGACGCCCGCCAACATCCCCGAACTGCTCCTGCCTCTCGCCGTCCCCATCGGGGATCTGACGCCGTACTACCGCAACCCGCGCAACGGCGATCTCCCCGCCATCGCCGAATCGCTCACCGTGAACGGCCAGTACCGCGCGATCGTCGTCAACAAGGGCACGCTCACCGGACGGTCCAACGAGATCCTCGCGGGCAACCACACCTACGCCGCCGCTCAGCAGCTCGGCTGGGAGCAGATCGCCGTCACCTGGGTTGACGTCGACGACAGCGCAGCAGACCGCATCGTCGTCGTCGACAACCGGACCAACGACCTCGCCGGATACGACTCCGTTCTCCTGGCCGAGATTCTCTCCGACATCCCCGACCTCGCAGGCACCGGCTACGACCGCGAGAGCGTAGACCGACTCCTGGACGACACCTCCCTCCCCGAGACGCTCGAACTCACCTCCGACGGAGCGGGCACCGGGGCCGCAGCCACCGTCGACTACCTCCAGTGGGGCTACCTCCAGTGGGAGTCCAAGCGCGTACGGATCACCTCCGAAGAGGTCGAAACCCTCAACGCGATCTACACGAAGTTCGTGGACGACACCAACAGCGACCTCGGCTTCGGCTGGCACGTCATTCAGCACGCCCACCAGGAGGGCCAGGAGGGGCAGACCGCATGAGTACAGCGCCCACCACACAGTTCTACGAGGCGTACCCGCTCGACCAGCTCCGCCCGGCCGACTACAACCCGCGCCGCCTCAGCGAGGACGCGTTCGTCCGGCTCCAGGCTTCCCTGCGTCGCCACGGCGTCGTGAAGCCGGTCATCCTCAACGCCGATGGCACGCTGGTCGCAGGTCACCAGCGAACCAAGGGACTCAAGGCCATCGGGCTGACGCACACGCCCGCTGTCATGCTCGGGACGAAGGTTCGCTTGCAGGACGAAATCCAGTTCAACCTTCTGCACAACCGGGTCGAGACCGAGGCCAGCGTCGTCTACGCCGAGCCCGGCCCGATCGGCGCATGGTCCTGGATTCCCTGGCAGTCCATCCACGTCGCCGAGCGCAAGAACCTCAGCTTCGTCAACGCCATCGGCCACATGACCGCCGGCCACGGCCCCTGGGGCAGCGTCGTCATTGACGACCAGGGCCGCATCGTGCTGAACGCCGAGTACGCCGTCGTCGCCTCCATCTCCCGATTCGACCTCCTCGCCTGGACCGTGACATCAGGCGACGCCGCCCAGCTCCACGCCGACCTCACCGGCGAATACGGCGTCTACGACTGGACGGCCATCGAGGACAAGGCCCCCGTCTGGAACCAGCACATCGTCCAACCGAAGCGCCTGCGGAAGTTCTCCTCCAAGGCCAAGGCCGGAAAGCTCGCCTACGGATCCGAGACCTGGGACCAGTTGGTCACCCCATGGCTCAAGCCCACACACAGGGTCGTGGACTTCGGCGCCGGATACGGCGACTACGCCAAGCACCTACGCGCCAAGGGCTTCAACATCCACGACTACGAGCCCTACCGCTGCCGTGACGGCTCGTACGCCGTCGACGTCCGCGCCGTCGTCGGCATGATCCGCGACATCAACACCGACATCGAGGCCCATGGTCTCTACGACGTCGTGGTCCTCGACTCGGTCATCAACGCCACCACGTCTCTCGACTACCAGCACTGGGTGCTGACCACCGTCAACGCCCTGTGCGCGGCTGACGGCGTCGTGTGCCTCGGCACACGCAGCCTCGCCCGCGAACTCCGCGACGAGCAAGCCAAGCGCGTCACCTCCCAGACAGCCACCACGAAGATGAGCTTCCTCGACGAGAACAACGTCGAGATGAACTTCGTCAAGGGAAAGTGGCAGAAGCTCCGTTTCCACACGCCGGAAACCCTGGAGGCACTGCTACGGCGCTACTTCAAGGACGTGCAGCTCAGCGACCTGAGCGGCTCCAATCTGAAAGCCACCTGCCGAGGTCCGATCGCGCTCCCCAGGGAAGAATACGAGAAGGCTTTTGAAGAAGAATTCAACATGCCCTATCCGAACGGATTCCGGCACGATAGGCATCTGGAATTGGTGGGAAATTTGATAAAATTGACAGAAGAGAGAAGTTCCTCTCTCGTGAATTAGAGTTTCAAATGGGGAGTGCATGTCGCAGCGAATAAAGGTCGAAATTGAGTCGCGGACCCGATATCACATCATGTGGCTGGCAGGTGTGCGGCACGTCGCCCTGGATCAGCACTGCCTTCGGAGCTTTGGTCAGCCCGATCGGCCTCGGGTGGATGTTCGCCGCCGGCGCCAGATCGTCGAACTGCCCGAGCAGAAACCCCCGTTGGCCTGGTATCTCTGTGCGCTGCCTAACCCTTGGAAGTGGAGCGACAACGCCCACCTGGCCTTCGAGGACGCTCCGGGTGAGCAATGGGAGGGGCCAGCCCTGGTGTCGGGATTGTATGTCCGCTTGGAGAACGCTCGCCCGATCGCCGGGTGGGGTGAGCACAGCATTCCTGACGCCGAACCTCGGCGGCGCTCGTACCGCTTCCGCACGTGCCGCAACTATCAGTTCGCCTGGTGGCTGCGGACGGAGCGCAACGCGCCGGACGCCCCGCCTGAGCTCGTGCCGCCCAAGAGGCCTGGCGAAGGTGAACAGATGTCGCTGATGTGAACTTGGCGGGGCCGGAGTGGTGTTTCCGGCCCCATGCCAGGACCTGGCCCTCGCGACACTCCGTACGAGCTGTAGGGCTATTCCTCCATCTCGTAAGGCGTGCCGAGGGCGCGGGTCAACGCTGAGGAGCGGATCAACGAGGCGAAGGACAGGCGGTTACCCCGGCGTGGCCGAGGAGCTTGCCCACTTGGCTGGGTCGCTCATCTGCGAACTCAGAAGGCCCGCGTAGCCGAGTAGGCCCTTGCCGCGCGTTGAGTAGCAGCCGAGCGGGCCCGTGCGCGGTCACCAAGGCACGCCGCAGCAGTGCGCGGCTCCTCGGGCTCTGGAGACGATGCAGAGCCGGTCCGCTGTCACTCGTTACCCGCCATCTCAAGGGGATGAGACGTAGATCAGGACGCTGACCACCATCCCTCCTGGCATCCTGACGCGCCCCTCCACGATGCCGTCTGCGTGGCACAGCCGATCACCAGCCGCAGCCCGCGCGGAGTTCTCAAGATGTCCTTAGAATGTAGTGGGAGTGGTCGATAGATCTTGCGAGCAGTGGGTTCGATCCCTGCTCCCCTATGGCAGGGGAGGCCACCGATGCCGATCCTCTTTATTCACGGAATCACCGTTCGCCGGGAACGTTTCGATGGCCTGCTAGGTGACCTTGAGAAGGGATTTGCTGCCGTTTCAACCACTGCCGTTCAGTCTGTGAAACCATGCTATTGGGGCGACCTGGGCAGATCCGATGCGTACAAAGGCGCAACCATTCCGGGCTTTACAGTAGGAACCCGGGATCTGGAAGGCTCGCTGCCGGAGGAGTCGGAAGTGGGTCTCCTCACTGCGCTGCTGGAGGCCCCGTTGGCAGAGTTGGCGGGCCTGAGGGACGTCGAGGACTTTGGGGATGACGCTCCCGGTTTCCTCTCGGTACCCGAGGCCGTGGAAGAGCGAAACCAACGGTTCGACGAGGCGGATGCTGCGGTTAGCAACCGAGTTGCGAGCATCAGTCCCTCGGTCTCTGGTCCGTACCCCCCGCTTGATCACGAGACGGTCGACACCATCGTCCACGCGGTATTCGATGAGGTAAAGCGCGCGGATCGTGCATTGGGGGTGGAGGACCTGTGCCCCCCAGTAGCGCGTGCCATCACGGCATGGCTCTACCGAGACACTGTGAGAGGTGATGTGCTGGCTGGCGGATTCCGATGGAATCAAGCAGTTGACCTCGTCGAAACCGCACTGCGCGAGAACGAGCAACTCGGCGGCGAACGAGGAATGTTTAGGGAACTCGCCAAGGATTTGGCGTCCGAGTCACTGACATTTGCATTCCGGGCAGGGCTTCGAAATCGCATTATGCCGGGATTGTCGCTGTTTCTGGGTGACGTCTTCGCGTGGTTCCGTAACAGGACCCAGATCTTGGAGCGGGTTGAGGCTGCGGTGAGAGATGCGGGCAACCAGGGCCCATTGGTCATCATAGGCCATAGTTTGGGTGGGGTGATTGCCTTCGAATACTGCATGGAGGCGGGAAGAACCATAGAGTTGCTCGGCACGGTAGGAAGCCAAGTTGGTCTATTTTCTGAACTTGGTGCAATACATCAGGTCCCTGCGCGGCTGGCTAGTGGACAGTTTGAGTCTCCGGCGCACGTGGGCACCTGGCTCAATATTTACGACCCGGATGACGTATTGAGCTTCCTCGCTGCTCCTGTTTTCACGCGAGTCAACGACATCGTGCTCGATACTGGTGCACCATTCCCTGCAGCGCACAGCGAGTACTGGAACCTACCCGAGACTTATCGAAAGTTGGCAGCGGGGTGGGCGCCGTGACTCAAGATCAGGACTATGCGTTGATCATTGGTATAGCGCATTACCCGCATCTGAAGTCCCTGCAGGGTCCGATCGAAGATGCTCGTCGAGTGGCGCATTGGCTAAAGGGACCGGGGGGCCTGCCATGGCAAAATGTCAAAGTCATTGAAAGTCTGGGGCTGGAGCACGAGCGGCCCGTTATCGACGAGATTAACAAGGGGTTCGATGAAATATTTGCACGTGCCGAAGCCTACAATAAGGAACGCCCCCGGAGGCCCGTCCGTAGGCTATACGTCTACTTTGCTGGGCACGGCTGCTCTCGAGAGCGGAACCACCTCGCGCTCATCATGGCTAATGCGGATCGGCGCAATCTGAACCGCGCGATGAACTCTACAGAATACCGTAACGCATTGGCTCGGCGCATGTTTCCGGAACAAATCTATCTATTTGATTGCTGCCGCAAGTATGACGGCCGAATCACAGGGCACGGACCCGACTGGACTAGCGATGACACCGAGGAGGACGTTCAGGGCCTCACTCAGGTGGTGATGTACGCAGCCGGCTTCAGACAGGCAGCCCACGAACGCAGCATGCGCTGGTCGGTGCGTCGCGGTTTGTTCACCCAGGCACTGATGGAAGGCCTGGAGGGGGCGGCAGCAACCGCAAGCGGTGTCATCACTAGCGCCGGACTTGGGGCATATGTCCAAAGACGGCTCGCTGTGCTGGCAAAGAGTGAAAAGGTTCGTCAATGTTACACGGGGGACACTCAAGGTGAGAAGCAGCACCTCATCCTGGCTTCGGGCGTTGAGCCATGGCGCAGGGAGGTGAGCGTCACGCTGCCGATCGATGCGAGTCGCATTGTCGTGAACGACGAACACGGTGACACTGTGTGGACGCAAGTGACGGCCCCAGGGCAAACGCAGGCGGCGCTGCACCTGACGTTGGGCCTTTACACGATCAAGGTTGAGCCGACGGGAGTCTCGATGACCATCGATCTGCTACCCGACCTCGACGGCAACGCCTACCCCCTTGATCTCTCGGGGACCTACTCATGCCACGGTTGATCGTCGAGGGTAGACACGAGTTTACTCAACTCCGGGTGCTCGACTCGCTCATGCGCGAGGTCGCTGCCGGCACGCACATGCTCACGGCGCACCTGCCCCGTGGCATCTATCGTGTAGAAGCGCGAGTGCCCGGTGCAGTTGACGAACGTCTGGTCACCCTCCCGTCATCTGGGTGGATTCACCTTAAGGATCTAGCGCCGATCTTGGACTCGCCGGTTCCCCTGCATGATGTGCGTACGCACCGTGCGATCCACGAGGCCGCCGCGGTCCACGAGAGTCGAAAGGTTCACCTGGACTGGGGGACAAACAGCTCTGGACAGCTTTTCATCTTCGTCCGAACCGACGGATCTCCTCGTAGTCTGCCACCGGTCCTCACTGTTGAGACCCTGGACCGCGAACCCATTGCCAGCGTTGCCGAGGACGGCGTCGGTGACCTAGGGATGGGATTCTATGCGCTCTCTGTCGCGCTACCGCCAGGCACTTACTTGCTTACCCATCAAGTGTCAGATCTAGGTTTGCGTGGCCAGGCAGTCTTTGTTGAGGAAGGCTGGCAGACACAGCTCTTCGTGCCCTGGGGTGCAGAGGGAGGCGCTTCTGATTTTCCTGGCGGCGAAGCTGAACTCGAGCGGAGTCTTTTCACTATGGTGCCGCGTGCGGCAGGGTTTTCTCCGAAAGCGGCGTGGCAATACACTCATGTCGAAGCAGCACTTGACGGACTGGCCGAGGGGCGGATCATTCTCTCTCGAAAGGATGAGCGTGCTCTCCGGAATGGCAAATTCGATAACCCAATCCTCGCCCTAATTGGCGCCTACGGTCTTGCCTTTGGGTTTGTGAACTACTATAAGTGTGAAATCGGGGACGAAGATCGGGCGGAATGGTCGTCTGTCATTGCTAATCGGATTTTGCAGCTAATTCCTCATAGCCCAGATGCTCACCTTGTTCGTCACCTGCTATGCGGTCCCGGATCACTGCCTGAGTTCGACCAAATGGGTGGTGTAGGAACCCCTGCTGCACCAGCATTGACAGCCTTCGGAGAGCCGCCCATTTTTGCTGATGGAATAGAGGCCCTAATTGGGCGGGCCGTGACGGACGAGCGGATTATTCCAGCAGGCAGTTGGAACGCCAGAATGGCCTCCGTGCGGACTAGCGGAAGTGTTTATAGCCGCTGGGACCTTGACATAGACCCGCGCCAGCAAATTCGAGATGTGCTCGCCGCGGCTCACGCTGTTGGTATTCTTGACTCCGCAGCCCTTTCCGCCCATAGCGGGCTCCCCTTGTCCTTGGTCCAAGAGGCTGGCGTCACATAGCTGCCTCAGCCGGAAACCGGCTCACCTGTAGCGGCACCGAAGTAGTCGCAAGCCAGCTCGCTGACGATGGCTCCCAGGAGTGATCTGCGTTCAATTATTCCCCCGTTATCAGCCTGGTGTACTGGCTCACTGAAGGTTCACAACTACTCCAGGGCGAAGCCGCCATTTATGTACCATGAGCTGTCAGCCAGTGCCTGGTACATGGCAGCCCGCCACAGGTTCGGATCTTCCTCGGCTAAGCCTGCGGCTTCGTCTCGCAGATAATCGCCCACCACCGACGGAGCCTTGCGCTTCAGGACGTACCGAAGACTGCTCATCTCTCGAGCTGCCTGCGATCCGTACAGCGACGCGAGTTCGAACGTGCGGAAGTGCCCGTGAACCCGTGCCGTTAGAACGGTGTCCCACGCCGACGGCGGATTCACATAAAACTCGACGGCTGCAGGGGCCACTTCGTGGACACGGGCGAAGAGCCACTTTTCTTTACCGACGTCGTCGAAGTAGGGGTGAAGCGTCTGCTCAACGGCACTCGTCGGAACGGTCTCGCCCTTCACCGTGTTGCAGCTACGGCACGCGGGAACCAGGTTGAACGGCACAACGGACAGCAGCGGATACGCCGTCTTCGGCAACTGATGGTCGAGGGTCTCTACATCCCGATGACCGCACAGGGGGCAACGCCCCAGGGGCGCGGCGGCCTTCAGCTTGTCGTACTCGTCCCTACCTGGATTGCCCTTTCGGGACATACGCTGCGTGTAGTTCTTCTTCAGCTCGGCTCTATCGGTCTTGTCGGCGGGCTTGGCCCTGAGGTCAGCCAGCGTGTGCAGGGTTGCCGCCGCGGCTGCGGTTTCAAAGCGGTCAGCGGCGTTGACCACCTCTTCTTCCAGGGCCATCAGCCGTGTCATGGCCTTCGGCCGGGACTTGCTTATGCAAGTCAGGTAGACCGTGCGGGCCGAGAGGGCAGGGACTGGCAGAGTCCACATCAGGTCCGGCCCTCCCAGTTCACGGGTCCGTCTGAGTCTCGGACAGCGATGAGGGATCGGACGATAGCCTTGGCCTCGCCTCCGAGCTTGCCGTCGAACCGTCCGAGGACATGCTCGTACGAGAGGCCCTGGCGTACCGCGGCCTTCAGGTCACGGTGGAATCCGGAGTCGGTTACCTCTAGCCCAAAGACCTCGTGAGTGAGGACGCCGACGTTCTCACCGAAAGTCTCGATGGCGGGGCGGTCAGCGACCAACTGATTGCCGTGGCGCCTCAGTTTCCACACGCAGGACGCCGGAACCTCCTGGAGGGCGACGGGCGAGTGTGTGGCGATGACTGCCAGACCGTTACGGTCCGCGAGTAGGTCGGACAGAGCGCGTATGAACGCGGCCAGCAGCGGTGGGTGCAGATGAGATTCAGGTTCGTCGATGATCACCAGCGAACGCTCAGTGACGTGCTCGACCAACCGAGTCATGGTCAGCAGTACAACTTTATGACCCGAGCTCAGGCTACTGAACAACTGCCGAGCTTTCCGCCGGCGCATGTTCGCGCTCCGGGTGGACTGGAAGTCCGCCAGCCATGATTCCTCGAGGAGGCCGCTGCCAGCGAATTGCAGGGTTCGAAGCGCCATCGCCCACCGATCTGCCCGCTCTCCCGTCAGGCAGGCCTCCACACTGTCCGCGAAGTCCTTCTTGATCTGACCCGATGTCTTGACCCGCGGCGCACGCGTTCCGCCAGTGGGGATCTTCAGCCCGACATAGGCATAGGAGATAGCCACATCGTCGTCGTGGATAAGCGGGAACTCATCGAAGGCACTGAAGGTAACGCTGACCAGGTTCGCGAAGGACCTGCGAGCGCCTCGGTTGTACTCAATGATGCGACCGACGTCTTCCTCAGGAGCTGCGTAGTCGGCAACACAGCGTGTCAGACTGTTCAGGAGGTAAGACTTGCCGACGCTGTTGCGGCCGATCAGCACATGGATGTTGGTGGACGGTCGCGAGTTCGGAGACACCTCGAACGGAAGGATCACCGACTTGCCCCCGCTGCCAGCGGGGACCGGCGCCTCATAAGCCACCTGGAAACCTGACACTCGAACGCCGCCTTGAGCGATGCGGCGGAACTGCTCCTCGACTGCGGTTGCCTTCACGAACCGCATGAGGGAATCGCGAGTCACTTGCTCGTGCTGGACGCGGTCGAAGATGCTCGCGTCGAAGGCCATGTCCTTCAGCGCGCTCAGGACTGGTACGCGAATGTCGTCGCCGAGTTGGCGCAGGCGTTCGTAGTACGAGTCGTCCTGGCCCAAGGAAAAATGCCGTTCCCCAAGTACCTCGAAGCTCTGAGGTATGCGCGCAATGCGGCCCGGCTCTTCCGGGTTCTGATCCCGCCCCGGGTGCATCCCAAACTCGCCGATCTTCACCTCGCCGATCCCGTGACGGCGCCCGTCCTGGTCGTAAATCACCAGGTGGAACATGGTGACGAAGCCATAGTCGTTCCATTTGTCTCTGACCAGCAGCGCCTGGGACCGGACGCCCTTCGGTTGTCGTTGACCCCGCTCCACGACCGTGAACTGCAAGCTTCCTCCGCCTTGTCCCGCCCGCGCTCCCACACGGCCAGCCGATGCCTGCACACGCGTGCAGCCGGACTCAGACAGGTCAGCGTAGCCGTATCGATTGCAGCCGTCCCAATGTGTTCCCTACGGCCATTCATCAGCGCCGACAGACTCTGCACGACATGGCTTGTCACTGGTCCCGCAATGCTCATTTCGGTTTCGAGCGCACGCGGGGTGGGACCTGAGAGGAAACCCACGGTCCATCCGTCAAAGCCACACGGGACAGGGCCGGAGCGGAACCGACGGCCCAGCTCTACGAGCAGGAGCGTGACCATCACATCGTCGTGTGACCAACAGTCGGACAGCAGAAGGGTGTTAGGTGGCCGGCAGAGACTTGCCTGACCGTGTGGATGCGGCCGCGCACCCTGAAGCAGCTCGCCGCGCTACAACGGTACGGGCGTGAGTGTGATGCCACCGCACCGTGCCGATCATCTGTCGGGCGCGGCGCTGATCGGCTACACCTGCTCCGCAGCGTGGGCTTCGATATAGAAGGTCGCGGCCGTGACGGCCGCGGACACGGCCAGGCGTGCGGTCGCAACATCCAGCGTGGGACGTTGGCTTAGTCCGTGGCCGGTCCCGAATCCAGCGTTCCGTAGCTCCGCGATGCTGTTCACGAGGTTCGCGAGAGCACCAAGCGTCTTGCGGCGCTGTACGGCCCCTGGCTCGCTGCCCCGAACTCCCGCCGGATCAAGGCCCAGAGCGATGTTGGCCTCCTTCAACAAGTGCGGGATGTCCTTCTTCGTTTCTGGTCCGTTGCCGTGAAGTCCCAGCACTGCCTTGAGGACGGTCTCCAGCAGTTCCTTGGCTGATCCGATCGCCTGGGCTGGATCGTCTCGAATGCCGCGCCGGATACGGGCCGCATGTTCGTCAACATCTGCAAGGCCCAGTTGCTTGGCCGCAGCCTGTAGTTCATCCACGCCGACGTCAGCCATTTGGCTGCCGTAGATGTCGCTGAATAGGACAGGCTCGTGCTGGGTCAGCCACTCGGGGAGCCCCAGCATTCGTTCGGCAACCGCGAAGTGCGCTTCATCAATGGCCTTGGTCGAGATCCTGTAGGGGCCGGCACCGGTGTACTGGCCAGGTGGTCGGAGGATCGCCTCGACCATGTCCAGCACATGGCCGGAATAGTCCTCGTCGTTCCAATCCAGACTGCGCAGGAGCCTGGGGTGCTCCCGGATTCGGTCGGCGTACCCCGTCTCGTAGCCGAGTGTCAGCCAATCCCCGCGATCGAACTTGGCCTCAATGGCCTTCGCGACCGCGAGCACCACCTTCTCGGGCTTCACATCCCGCTGCATCGTCTCTCCCCGCGCCACTTCAATGACTCACCGTATCGATGAGCAGGCTGTGTGCGCCCGCGATTTACCAGCGCCCGTCGCCCTCCCCCTGGTGTAAGTGGGGCCTGGTACGTAGTGCCACCTGGCTACCCCACGTGGCGGACGGAACCTGGCCGACCATAAACTCGGCACCCCGCGACTCCGACCACGTAGGCGCGCCCGCAGCCTTGGCTGTCAACCAGGCTGCAGTCGAACGCCCGGGAGTTCGATGACCCGGCGACTCTCGTCGACACGGCGCTCG
The DNA here is from genome assembly GCF_014651075.1 of Streptomyces djakartensis. Taxonomy (GTDB): domain Bacteria; phylum Actinomycetota; class Actinomycetes; order Streptomycetales; family Streptomycetaceae; genus Streptomyces; species Streptomyces djakartensis. The sequence continues at coordinate 190,941 of NZ_BMWE01000004.1, forward strand.
CCTATCTCCCATGCTGCGGGCGCCGTTGCTGTCGGCGATGACGGCTATGGGCTACTGGGTGTCGACGTCGAGAACCTCGGTTGCTTCCTCCAAGGGCTCTACCAAGCCATTCCGGAAGGAAACCCGGTCGAACTCGCCCTCCGCATGGATCTTGATCTCGATGCGAGCTTGGCCCGGCTGATCCGAGAGCCAGGAAAGCGCGCGCCGCAGGTTGAAGAGACCAGACCTATCGAGGACCGCCTCAATGTCCGCCACCCGAACGCTGTCATTGGGAGCTGGGGCAGCGGGAGCGCCGCCGGCCGACGTGCCTCCTTGCGGGCGTGGAGCTAGCGATGGCGGAGTGGGCTGGGGCGCTGCGGGCGCTTCGGACTGGGGGGCGTTGGGGGCGGGCTCAACGGTCGCCTGCAGACACTCACGGGCGTAGTCGTGCCAGAGGATCGCTGCGTCGTCTGAGAGGTCGATCTCATCTGCCGTAAGGCGTTCCCCGAAGCGCACTTGCCGTGCGTCGCGAGGAACGATCTCTTCCTCTTCTCGCACAAGCCCGACGGCGTAACCGAGTTCGGAAGTCTTGACTGCGTTCGCGATAGCCGAGGCGATGACCTTCTTATCCCAGAGCTTGGTGAACTCGTAGTAGCTGTAGAACCAGTCCACCAGGTCAGCGCAGGTGACCGCCTTACGGTCCGGTCCCAGGCCCGCCAAGGCGACGAGCTTCGCGGTGGTGACGGAACTGAACACGCGCTGGCTCAGGGCTTCCACGACACGCTCGTGGAGGGCACGGCCTGCTGCCAGCATCGTGCGGAGATCTGAAGGCTCAAGTACATAGGGCGCGTCGCCTGACCGCGATCGCGTGGGGATCGTCACGGTGCTGTAAGCGGCGCCGATGGCCGCAGAGCCGTCGCGTCGAGCGTTGGCAGCCTTCTCTTGAAGTTCCTCGATCTGCTCGGCGCTGAAGTTGTATTTCCTGTGCTGGTCCAGGAGTGATTTGGCGGCCAAACGCAGCCTTATTGCATGTCGGGCGAGATCGAACTGGGCCTTGTCCGGGAGGACCAGCGCGAGTCCGTTGCGGTATCGCCGTGGACTGCCCTTGCCGGCCTGTTCAATGAACTTCTCCTGCGGGTCACGGTCTTCAGACCAGTCCGGATGCAGGTAGGCGACCGTGAACAGGGGGCGCTCGTCAGCGATACCGCCAGGAGTCTCCGGCCACAGAGCTACGCCCTTGTTTCCCTGCAGCTGCTTGTCGAGTTCAGCGCGTACCTCGGTGAGCACTTCATTGGAGTTGAGCTTGCTGGCCTCGTCGCGTACGAGTTTCGTCAGGTTGGGAGTGGCTTCGAAGCGGTAGCGGCGTCCCGTGTAGTGGAGGTACAGCTCCTCCTCGCGGAGATCATGCAATGCAGAAATGACGATGTTCCGGGTCAGGCCGGGAACAAGGACACTTCGGACAAGGTCTGATTCGAGCACGCCACGGTCCTCGCCCTCACGTGCCCCGAAGCTGTAGAGCATGATGGCGGTGGCAACGCGCGTCCCCACCCGAAGCTGCGCGATTGTCGGGCTGTCAGCCCCGAGCGTCCGGTCTACTGTCGTGCACCCCGCGCCCTCCGAGGTCACGTCGCTCGACAGCACGGACGTGTACCGCTCCCTCTCGCCTACCTGGGAGAAGAACGCGCCGCGGGACGCCTCATCAGTGAAGTCGATGTCACCCGGCCCGATGAGCGGGCTCTTCGCTCCCGACTGCCACAGGGCGTGGACGACTGCAGCCAAGAACTGCAATGCACCACGGGTTCGCTGGTACGAAGGCAGAGACCCCCAACGGTGGTACATGAGATCAAGCAGGTCGGGATGCAAGGGATATGCAGCCAGTACCCGCTTCTCCAGGGAGTCTGCCGCCTCCTCTGCTTCCCGGCGTGCGTCGCCGGTTTCCGCCGTGGCCAGCAGTTGCTTCCGAAGGACGTCGGAATAGGAGCGTGCGACCTCTCTGTGGATGGCCTCGTCGCCGAGCTCCGCGAAGAGCCGCCGCTGAACAACGCGGAGCACCTCGTCGCCTGACACCGGCTCGCGCTTGGCATCAACTCGGGCCACGAGCTTGTCCAGGTCGCTCAGCAACCCCTCAGCGCCGACGGCCTCGCCGACACTGGCTTGGAGGCTGTAGACCATGGCGGCACGCGGCTGCGCGCTGATGGCTTCGGTGAGCGCCTGAACGAACAGCATGGCCTGACGGCCGGCGGTGGACTCTGCGCGCTGAAGCGCCATGGCCTTCTCGACATAGATCAGGACCTCATCGAGGAGGATGAGGGTCGGACCATCGCCGATGACCTGCCGGAGGACATCTCCGCCTGGGGCGGACCCCGTCAGGTCGTGTTGCTCTACGAGCTCGTAGCGTCCGAGCTGGGCTGCGAGTTCTCCCCAGAGAGTGTGTGTCTCGACTCCTGTCGCGCTCATCGGGGAGAGAGGGTCGAGTTCCTCTCCAGACAGCACGGCAATCTGCACCTCGCCTGGATCGGCGATGTCCTTCAAGTCCGGGCAAGCAGCGATGGAGGCGGCGCGGTCGCGGACCAGGTGGAGGAGGGCGACAAGACTGTGGGTCTTACCGCCGCCGAAGGGGGTGCGGAGTTGCAGGACGTGGGAGCCGGTTCCACCTGAGAGGACGTCCATGACGTCCGTGAGCAACTCCCGCATCTTCTTGGTGAGGTACGTCGCCTGATAAAACCTACCGGCGTCCGTGTAGACGGGTGCGATACCCGTCCGGCCTCTGAAGACCCCGGCCAGATTGGCCGCGTAAGTCCCCATGTCGAGGACGCCTGCCGCAACGTCATCATGCGGACGTGCTACCTGCGTCCAAGGCGACAGCCGATAGCTCGAACTCACAGCGTTCCTACCCCCTGTACTTCAACGTTGTGGATGGCCAGCACCTCAGAGCAGCCCCCGTTCACCAACAATCGTCCTCCACGACACCAGCAGCCGCTCTGCCGCGCTGGCCTCTCGGCTCTTCGTCTCGCTTGAGCTGGCGCGCAGGGCCCGACCTGCCAGGGTCTGGATAACTTGGCGGAGCGCGACAGCATCGACGTTCACGGACATCAGATAGGAGCGAACCTCGGAGGCTGGACGATGTTCTGCACGCCAAAGGACAGCATGCGCGACATCGATGAGGGGTGGTGCGACTGATGACTCAATTTCGTAGAGCGGCATCGTCCCGCTGGCTTCGGTGTCTGGTTGCCCCAGGCGAGCGTCGTCGCCCCGGTCTTCGAAGTCTCTGAGGACGACGGTGGATTTGACCTTCGACACGAGCGGGTTGGGGCCGGTTGTGAGACCGCCAGGTCCGTCCAGGTTGGCGCCGGTCATCCTGGCCAGGTTGTTGGCCTCATCGAAGGGGACTGCCGCGTACCCGTAGGAGTACTGGGCCGCCACGTAGTAGCGGGTAACGGGGTCCGTGCCGGCGAGCGACCCGAAGATAGCGTCAAGCACACGGCTCTGGACCATCTCCAAGAACGTCTCAGCGGGCAGTACCTCGCCGTTGTCCTGCTCCACACGTTCGTACCGGGTCAGGGCCCGAAGGCCAGCCCCGACGGTGGCAATGACCAGGTCCGAGCCCGTGATGCCAAGCTCTTCCAGCCGTGCACGGCGCTCCAGGATGATTTGAGTGAGCTCGGCCATCACCTCGGCTTCACTGCCTACACCTGCGTCGGGCCTGCGCTTGCGCGCGACCAGGAAGATCGACGAGGCGAGACTGGCCGTTCCGCGACCGACGGCCCTCTCCGGCATCTCGGTGTCGAGAGGCCATGCCTCGGTGATCGTGAAGCCTGCGCTCTTGAGCGACTCGACCAGGCTGGACCACCCTGAAGTGGTCTTGTGCGCGTAGACACAGACGAGCGGTGCGCCGGGCTTGAGTACCCGATGAGCTTCCTTGAATGCCTTCTCCATGAGGTCTTCGTAGTGCCGACGCGCGTCATCCTTGCTGCCGGAGTGGCGATAGGCAGCGACCACTGCCTCGTTCCTCTTCGGAGTCAGCTCCCCACCGAGATCCGTGGGGTACAGGAATCCGACCGACCGCTTCAGCCAGACATAGAAGAAGTCAGACAGGTCCGCGTACGAGATGTTGTCGTAGTACGGCGGGTCCGTGATGACCGCGTCCTGAGAGTCACTCGGAAGGGGGAGAGAAGCGGCGGACCCACGCACACACTTTGCAGCGTTCGGAAGAGTGGACAGCCGTTCGATGAGGTCGGCCGTTTCCTTGAGGTACTTACGCACGTCCCCAGAGGCCCCCGCGAACGGATTAGCCTCATAGAAATCCCACACCATCGGCAGCGCCTGGCGGGCGAACGTATTCGTTCCACCCTCATTCTTCGTGTCAAGCCGGCACAGGTTCGATAGCCGGTCCGCGACCCGGTTCAGGGCCATGGCCAATGCCGTTGACAGCGCGGCTGCGCGCCCCGGCTCCATGCCCTCGGCACAGGCCTTGTCATGCACGGTGCGGATACCTGCGGCCAGTGTGCTCAGCGCAAGAAGCTGCCTGGGGGTGAACAGATCACGGTACTGAGAGAAGCCGTAAACCATGCATGTGCCGCCTGTGATGCGCATGGTGCCGGGAAGCGGCTCGTTGAGCGGATCGACCGGTAGTTCTTCTAGGCGCTTCAGGCACTCCGCATCGTCCGGGAGTTCGTACTCGCCGACGGCCAGGTAGTCGCGTCCGCGCCGCGGGCCCGGTTTTGCCGCGAGAGCCGCGAGTGGCGCTGTACCCATGCGACCGGCACGGGCCTCGTCCTTGACGTACTTCCCCGTCACGGGTGCACCGCAAATGCGGCACGTCACTTGACCGCCTCGCGAGCCCTCAGCCGGGTCAAAACCAAGATCCTCTTCGGTTGCTCCGGTAACCACCTCGTAGCGCAGTGACAACGCATCACGGTCGACTACCGGCTTGAGAGCGACGACCCGGTTCTTCTTCCGGCCAAGCCAGGTCTGCCGAACAAGATGGGCGTCGTGCTCGGGAGCCGCTGGGTTGGGGCAGCGCACGGTGCGTGTCCATAGGTAGGCCAGGGGGAGACGCTGCTCGCTTTCATCGTCGGCGAGGAGGTGCTGCTGTCCCGTGCCACCGTCGACGGCCGGGTAGAAGTCAGACAAGTCGCCCCAGGCCGCGTCGACCCACGTCTGACCCCACTTACGCACGTCGTCAGCGAGACCGGGGTAGCTCTGCGGAAACTCCAGGAGCATGCGCTCGATGAGGTGGGCCACTGGGTTGAGCTCATTTGCTGTGACCTCGCATCCCAGACGCAGTGCCTCCAGGGGGATAGCACCTCCGCCGGAGAAGAGGTCCACAACCTTCGGCGGGCCATCGTCGCTAGCGGCGAGTACCTCGCTACGCGCTGTACGAATGGCGTGATCTCCGGCCCCCCATGTGCAGAGTGCGTCGAAGAAGATCGACTCCTCCTCGAGCGTGCGAGTCCGCCCTTCCGCTGGCGCAAGGGCCGAGTAAACGGCAGCGCGGGAGGCCGCGAGCGGCCGACGAGCCCACCAGAGGTGCAGCGATGCCGGGTGGCCGACACGGCCGCCCACCTTCTCGCTGGCGCTCGTGCGGCTGATGACGTCGATGGGGATGACGTCCTCGATGAGCCGCTTGTCACTGCTGTCGCGCACTCTATTCCTCTCGCTCCGCAGCTCTCGTCTCTACAACCGCGTGAGCTCGGATGCTAGCGCCTGGCACGCGATAGCCGGTAACCTGCCGGATTTCGGACACATTGGGCAGCGTGTGGTACGGATCTTGCACCCTCATCAATACAGGGTTCGATGTCGCGCTGTAGACGACATACAGCCAGAAGCCTGCTGCCCATCGCTGGGCGGCGTACCACTCGGTCCGGTACAGGCCCACGTCGCCCGATGCGGCGCTGCGGCCCTTCACCTCGATGCGGCGCACCTGCGAGCTGCCGTCGGGAAGCGTTCGTGTCGAGCGAATGTCAAAGCCGCTGCCGTCCATCAGGTGCCCGAGGTATTCGGGCTCCCAGCCCTGTTCCGTTTCGAAAGCCATCGCGACCTCGACCGCAGCCTCCTCGACTTCCTTGCTGCTGGAGCGCATGACGTCGACGTCAGGGTGCTCTGGCTTGTGGGGCGGCACCACGGAGGCGGAGCCGAGGTGCGTCACTTTGCCTGAGCGCACGACACCGAGGCGGTTGAGGGACTCCAGTTTGGAGGCCCGTCGATGCTTCAGCTCCTGGAGCTGTCGTGCAGCGTTGTCCCGCTGGAGCCGGTACGAGTCATCACCTGCAGCGACCTTGGCATCGTAGGTGTCCCATCGACTCTCCAGCCGTCGCTTCTGTGCGTCCATCGCCTCCTCAAGGTAAGAGGCGCGGAGTTTGGCTTGATCGAGCCGGCTGTTTCGCTCCGCCGTACTCCGCGAAAGCTGGACCTCCACGCGTAGCCAGTCGGTCGCGGTCTTAATCTGGTCCGGCGAAGGAGCAGCCGCCTTCCGCGCTTCCACAGGGGTCGCGGGCGTAAGCGTGTGAAGGACATCTGCCGGTCCCCGGTGGAGGCCGTCTTGGTCCTCTATCACCGCCACGACCTCTGCGAAGGCAAGCTCCGAGGCGCCGTGCACGTCCTCACCCACCACCTCATATGCAAAGAGGTGGACGAAGTACGGGGCCAGAGCACCCGGGTCTACGAACGCTGCAGCGCCTTGGGGGACGTTGTCAGCAGTGAGATCGCGTTCCAGAGACTCGGCAAGCGCCGCGAACAGCGGGTGGCCCGGCGAGCACAGCACCGAGTCCTCGTGCTCGATGCGGCTTCGTTCTTCCTTCCGGAAGGTGAGCTTGCGGTATTCGGAATCCGGGCGGCCCCGGTGTTTCACCGCCGCAAGGTCTTCACTGCGCAGCGCGACGGGGACGTGCTCGATGCGGAGCAGCTGGTCCGCTCGGCGCTCAACACGAAGGCGCTGCCGACTCGCGGCACGTAGGAAGAACGCTTCCGCGTATTCGGGCATGAGTCGACGCTCGTCGGAGAGGAAGTTCTGGCCGCGAACCCAGTCGATGTCCACGTACTTCTTCGCCAGGGCGATCCCTGTGTCCTTCTCGTACTCGGCCAGCTTCTCCGAGTTGAGCTGGTTGATCGCGGCGACTGCGGCGTCCCTGTTGGCCCGGGTGGGGTTGGCCAGTGTCTCCTTGACGAGCCGTTCGAAGTCGATGCCGTTGATCGTGAGGAGCTCGCCGATCACGTCGTAGACGCGGCCATCCAGGTCGGCGCGCATCGCTTCGAGACGGGCGTGGAGACCTGCCAGGAGCTGGCCCTCAACCGTATTGGTGGCACAGAAGTTGAAGATCCAGCAGTCTGCGCTCTGACCGATGCGGTGCACTCGACCCATCCGCTGTTCCAGGCGTACCGGGTTCCAGGGAAGGTCATAGTTGATCATCAGGTGGCAGAACTGGAGGTTGATGCCCTCGCCAGCCGCTTCGGTGGCGATGCAGATCTGCTTGTTCTGCCGGAAGTCGTGCTGGATCCGCTTCCGCTCCGCTGGAGAGTGACCGCCGTGGATGGTGCACACGGAGTAGCCCTGCCTCCGGAGGTTCTCTTCCAGGTAGCTCAGGGTGTCGCGGTGCTCTGTGAAGATGAGGAGCTTCCCGCGGCCGTCCCGCAATTCCTCGAACTCTGCCCTTGCTAGGCACTCTCGCAGAGCCACCAGCTTCCGTTCGTCCCCCTGGGCTCGGACTCTGTCCGCGTGAGAGACCAGCTTGCGGAGTTCGCTCACTTCGGTGCGCAGTTGGGAGATCTGTTCCGCGCTGCTTACCTCCGTGGCCAGGGCGTCATCGACGATCTCGTCGATGTCGTCCGACTCAGCTTCCCCGTCGTCTTCGAAGTCTGAGTCCGCCGGCATACGTCCCAGTGCGGCCAAGCGCCGGTTTCGATCAGCGGGGTCCATGGCGGTCAGCTGGTCGACGAGATCGCTCAAGCGGTCGGCTCGCTTGGCCAGCGAGGACCTGATGGCGCCCAGACTCGACGCGAGACGACGTTGGAGAACGGTGCGTGCGAGAGCGACCGCGTTACCCCTCGATCCTCCGCTCGACCCCAGGTAGGTGTTCACGTATTCAGTGACATCCTGGTACAGCGCATATTCTGCGGTCGAGAGCTGGAACGGCTGAGTGCGGACATGCCTTTCGACGAAGAGCGCGTGATTCTGTTCGTCGACCAGGTCTTCCTTCTGGCGCCGCAAGAAGTACGGATTTCCGTCATTCGAAATCTGCTTCTTCACGAGGTCAGGTGTCGAGAACTGGTCGGGATCCAGCAGCCCCAGGAAGCGCGTAAACCTGTCCTCGTCACCTGAGTGCGGTGTCGCTGTGAGTAGCAGCAACCGATCTGCCTGCTGTGCTACCCCCTCCACCAGGACGTACCGTTTCGTCTTGATGACCCGCTCGTCACGGCCACGCTTCGTGAATGCCGATGCTTTGTGGGCTTCATCAACGATGACCAGGTCCCACTGGGCGCGGAGAAGTTCATCGCGCACGTCGTCCCGCTTGGCAAAGTCGATGCTACTGATGGCGAGAGGGAAGCGTTCCCAAGGGCTCTGTCCAAGCTGATGGCGAACCTGCTCGCCTGACACGATCTCGAATTGCTCGTCGAACTTGTCGAGCATTTCGTCTTGCCACTGTGTGGTGAGCGGAGCAGGGCTGAGGATCAGGATCCGTTCCACCGCCCCTCGGAGTTTCAGCTCCTTGAGTAGCAGACCAGCCATGATCGTCTTACCTGCGCCAGGGTCATCCGCGAGCACAAACCGCAGCCTGGGCTGAGGCAGCATGTGCCGATAGACCGCCTCAATCTGGTGCGGCAGGCCTCGAACGCCGCTCATTGAAACAGCGAAGAGCGGATCGTGAGCAAAGGCGTGCTTAATTCGCTGCGACTCTACCCACAGGAACAGATCCTGCGCGTCAACCAGCTCAGGTTTTGGTGCAACCTTCGCAAGAGCAGCGTCAAGCTCAGATTCCAGCACCTGCGTTTCATCGGGCGCTCCATTGGCGTGCCGGACCCTAACAAGAAAGACGCCGGTCCCGATCGGCTCGACGTGCTCCACTCTCACAGGGTGTGCAAAGTGACCATCGAGCATGATCAAGCGATTCTTTGCCCGCTCGCCCATATCACTCACGGTCCGTCCCTCCGTCACTCCCGTAGCAGCCGAGCCCAAACCTAGCCGATGCCAGTGACAGGGCCGCCAGGCTCATCGCAGCGTGCAAGGCGGGGACTGTACCCGTCTCAGACACGCTGATAGAGGGCCAGCCGCAACGAAGTGGGATCATGGACCCGGGCGCGGGGGCGCACCCGAGCAGTGGAGGACCCCCGCCGTGGGACGCCCCGACAAAGCCGCGCGTGCGGCCATCGCCCGCCGCCGCTCGGACGCCATCGATCTACGCCTCGCCGGCGTGGACTGGTTGACGATCGCACGCAAGCTCGCCGCCGATCCGACCGTCAACTCCGACGGCATCGCTTATCCGCAGGGCTATGGGATCGAGCGGTACCGCAAGAACCAGGACCCGCCCACTAACGAGGCGCTGATCCACGCAGCCTGCCGAGATGTCCGTACCGCACTCGCCAGCCGTCGCGCCGAACTCAATGATGATGTCGACGAGTTGCGCGCACTCGAGGCAGACCGCCTCGACCGCCTGTTCTTCGTCGCCTACAAGAAGGCCGTCCGAGACCAGGACCTCGCGGCCATCGACCGCACGCTCCGGATCATGGAGCGCCGCGCTCGGCTGCTCGGCCTCGACATGCCCGTCAGGACGGAACTGTCGGGCCCGGACGGCGGCCCTGTCAAGGTCGAGGACGTCACCGCAGACGAACTCAGCGCCCTGATCGACCTCACCGATCCGGACGGCGTATGAGGCAGCGTGACGACGCGAGTGCGATAGCCCACTACAGGACGCTTCCCCCGTCGCATCGACGTGCAATCGCTCGGGCCGCCTCGCCCGCGCTTCGCGCCGAACTGGCCCGCATCGAGCGCCAGATGGCCATGGATTGCTCGCCGGGCTCGCTCGCTGCCGTCCTCACTTGCGGACGCGAGATGCAAGCACCCCACCTCGACCTCATCGACGAGGCCTTCATCGACATGGCCGAAGGTCGGTGCGACCGCGTCATGCTCACCATGCCTCCGCGGCACGGCAAGAGCCGACGCGCCTCCCGCTGGGCTCCCCTCTGGTACCTGCGGCGCAACCCCGGCCACCGCATGATGATCGCCAGCTACTCCGCCGACCTGGCCGCCGACCACGGGCGATGGATCAGAGACGCCATCACCACCTGGGGTGACGACCTCGGCATCCAGCTGAAGTCAGGCAGCCAGGCCGCCAACCGCTTCGACATCGTCGGCGGCGAAGGCGGACTGCTCGCCGCCGGCATCGGCGGCGGCCTGACTGGACGCGGCGCGCACATCGCCATCGTCGACGACCCGGTCAAGGACATGGCCGACGCCGACAGCCCCACCATGCGCAAGCGCGCCTGGGACTGGTGGACATCCGTCCTGCAGACCCGACTCGAACCCGTCGGCGCCATCTGCCTCATCCAGACCCGGTGGCACGAAGACGATCTCGCCGGACGCATCCTCGCCACCGAGGGCGACGCCTGGCGAGTCATCGACCTTCCCGCCCTCGCCGACACCCCCGACGACCCACTCGGCCGCAATCTCGGCGAGCCCCTCTGGCCCGAACGCTTCGACGCCGCCCACCATGCCAAGACCCGCAAGCGCGTCGGCGAACGTGTCTGGGGCGCCCTGTACATGCAAAAGCCCCGGCCCCCGGAGGGAGGCGTCTGGAAGCGCGAGTGGATCGAGACCGCCCGCATCAACGCCGTCCAGTTCTCGGGCATCGACCTGGCGCGCATCGTTGTTGCCGTCGACCCCGCCGGCGGAGAGTCCACCGTCGGCGACGAGACCGGAGTCATCGGCGTCGGCCGTGACTTCGACCGGCACCTGTATCTCCTCGCTGACCGATCCGGTTCGATGGGCGCCAACGACTGGGGCATCGCTGCGTGCCGACTGGCCCTCGAACTCAAGGCCGACGCCATCGTGGTCGAGAAGAACTACGGCGGAGACATGGCGCGGCAGATCGTCACACAGGCATGGGAGCAGCTGCGCCGCGAGGGTGTCACCAAAGGCCTCCTCATGCCGATGATCCTGGAGGTCACCGCCAAGGTCGGCAAGCGCCTTCGCGCTGCTCCCGTGGCTCAGCTCTACGAGCAGCAGCTCGTTCACCACGTCGGCGAGTACCCCGACCTGGAAGACCAGATGGTCACTTGGGTCGAGGGGATGGACAGCCCGGACCGCATGGACGCCGCCGTCCATGGGCTGACTGAGCTGGCCGACCCCGACCAGCTCGACACTCTGCCGACCGATACCGATGACGATCGCTTCGACGGCCGCCGCTGAACTGGCGAGGACAGACGCACGAGCGGATACGGCCCCAAGAGGAAACGGCCCAGGAGGTCATGGTCTCCAGCGGCCTGCCTGGGGGCTTGCAGGTCTACCGGCTGTTCCTCTCCACGCGCAGCACCTCGCCAACGACCAGACGTTCAGTCGTGTCTTGGGCCTGAGGGAACGTCGACGACGTCAGCCGCAGTCCGGCGCCGGCCATCGCCGTTGCGACACGGTGCGCTAGTTTCTCGCGCTCTTCGTCCGGAATACGGCTGAGTTCGAGGGAGAGCCAGATTCGCGTGTCGTGGCCCTGCGTGACCCGCACCCGGTCCTGCGGGGGAGCGCAGGGAATCGTTGCGTCGGCCAGAGCCTGAACGATTTGGTCGCGTAGTTCAGCAGCGTTCCGCTGGTCGACCGAGCGTGTCGCGGCGTAGATGGCGGCGCACAATGCATTGGCGGCGGGGACTGCCGCGCTGACGGAAATGGTGAACGGTCCCATGGTGACGGTGTCGGTGGTCGGGTCGTAGCCGAAACTCCAGAAGTCGCGGGCTGCGTCACGAGGGTCAGCGTTCTTGCGGGCGTCTGTCTGCGGGCCGAACTTGCCCATGCCGCGCGCCCAGTCCTCGAAGTGCGTCAGGCCATCGCGGACGTGTTTGATGTTCGGCAGGGTGTCAAGGAAGCGTTGCTCGGCATCATCAAGTGCGGTGACGACAGCCGGGTCCATGCCGAGGTCTTTGAGGGCGATCCGTTCGAGCTTGACTGCGGCGAGAAGCTGGCGCAGGGCGACGACCAGAATGCGAGCGTCGATCTGCCGGGAGCTGAACCAGCCAACTTGGACGTCGTCGCTGTGCATGCGCTCGACGGTCAAGGTGACCGTGGCACGCCACCAGTTCGCTTCCGAGAGCGCGATCGCGTACGGATTGTCCGCTGGGGACCAATCATCCGGCGGGTTGCTGTTCATGACGGAATCTTCGACCTCGGAACCTTCGGCTGCTCGGAATTTCTCGACCCCGAGGGGCGGTGCACGTGGAAGCCTGACGTGGAAGACGTCTCGTAGGCTGGAGGCGCGGCGCGGGGCCGACTGCCTGGAGGGGCACTGTGGGCCTGCGCGAGCTGATCACCGACGTCTGGAGCTGGCTGGACTACAAGCCAGCGATGACCGACCCACGCCGTCCGGGCCGTAACACCTGGGCAGAGCTGACCCGGTCATGGGTACCGGACGAGGACCTGCGCCGTCTCGCGGCCTACCGGCTGCTCGCCGCATACGACTCCAATCAGGCCGGCCAGGTCGCCGCCGTAACCGGAGACGACGACGCTGGAACCGAACGGCGGGAACTCGGCGACGCCTCGAAGCTCGTCGACACCGCGCTCGGGTACCTCCTCGGCTCCGAGCAGACGATCACCGTCGCGGGCGCCGAGCACGCCGATGAGGAGCCGAACGCCGAGGCGGCCATGGCGCTCGCTGTGCAGGAAAGGCTGCGGGACTGGGCAGAGAAGGAGCTGCTGCCGCTGCGACTTCAGCAGGCCGAGCGCACCGCGATCCTCCTGGGTGACGCCGTCTACACCCTGGCCTGGGAGCCGGAGAAAGGCCGTGTCCTGCTGCGCACATGGGACCCGGGCCTGTACTTCCCGGAATGGCCGGAGGACGGCGAGCAGGACGGAGCCGAGTTCCCGCTGAGGGTCCACCTTGCCTGGGAGCTGCCTGAAGACGAAAGGCGCGGCCTTAAGGCGAGGCTTCGACGGGTTACGTATGAGCTCGGCCCGATCGGCCCTGCCAGTCGGCGCGGCACGGCGAAAGACGGCAGCCCAGCCCGTGAGTACCTCTACGCAGGCGACGGCGAACCGGTCCTGGTAGCCGGTGACACGCTCAACGCCGAGACGGGCGTCATCACACGCAACTACCCCTGGGCGCCGAACCGGCCATCTCCGTGGACCTGTTACCTCACGGACGCGGAATGGCAGCTGGATGACCTCAAGGGCTCCCAGCTCCTGTACGACCTCCCCCTGCACAAGGCCAAGTTCCGAGTCCGCTCGGACGGCGAAGTCCTCGACCGGCTCGACCTGATGGCGGACTTCATCCCCGTCATCCACATCACGAACAGCATCCCCGCCAGCGGCGAACACTGGGGCAAACCCACCCTCGCCACCGTCCTCCAGGCCGTGGACGAGCTGTCCGCCACGGACACCGACAGCTCCGGTGCGTCGGCCACCACCGGCTCCCCGATCATCGGCTTGGCCGGAGCCCGACTGCCCATTGACCGCGCCACCGGCCAGCCGCTCCCGGTCAAGGTACGCGCCGGGACGGTATGGCAGCTCAACGACAACGGGCGCATGGATGTTCTCGACACTTCCGCCCAGCTCGCCGAACTCCGCGCCCGCGTCGACCACATCCTCGACCGCATCGCCGCGAACAGCCGACTCACCGCCGCTGGCCTCGGCACCCTCGACCCGACCGCCCTACCTTCCGGGTACGCGCTACAGCTCGCACTCGGCCCGCTGGACACATTGGTCGCTGCCATGCGCCTGGCCCGCACCCATAAGTACGCGGTCTTGCTGCGGATGGTGCAGCGCCTTCACCAGGCGGGGCAGGCACAAGGCTGGCCTGCGGGGGAATCCCTTCCTGCGCGCCTCATGTGGGGCCCCCACACCCCGACCGATCGTGCTGCCGTCCTCGACGAGGTGGTCAAGGGTGTGGGAGCCGGTGTGCTGTCCGTCGAGACCGGAGTCCGGATGCTCATCGATGCTGGCTATCCAATCGACGATGCTCAGACAGAGATTGAGCGCATTCAAGCGCGTGCCTTCGAGGCCGCAGGCCGGCTCGCTGACGCAACGGGTGACAACGCGGCAGTGCGCGAGTACCTGGGATTGCCCGAGGCCGATCCAGACGTTTCTTCTGTGCCGCTCGTGCCGCCTGCCGAAGGCCGATGAAGAGGGCGTCATGTGGTGGGTGGCCCTGCCCTACCCTTGAGCTGGACCAGGGAGGGCCCTTGAACGAGAATCCCGCGCTGCTTGCTGCTCTCGCGAGGGGGAGAAAGGCCGTCGATGAATCGATGGCGTTTTGGGTGCAGCAGAACGGCCGTTGGGATGAAGAGCCAATGACTGCGATCCTCTGCCAGAACGTGGCGCCGCACGTAAAGCCCATCACCTTCAACAAGCAGCAAGAAGGAATAATCGGGGCTGACTGGCTGTGGTGGTGGGTTGATCCATCGGGCACCTGCTTCGGCATGCTCGTCCAGGCCAAGAACCTTGAACGCAAGAAGGGGAGATGGTCAGTTGACTTTGACCACGCCAATAAGAAGGGGCAGCAGCTGGATCTTCTGCTCCAAGCGGCAGATCTCTTCCAAGTCGCGCCTGCGTATGTCCTGTACTGCGGAGACACCGAATACCGGACGGGCCTGCACTGCGGTTTGCGGCACACAGAACCGGTCTGCGACCGCTGCACCCGGGCTGGGGTATCGGTTCTTAGCGCGTTGGCGGTGCAGTACTTCCTGCTGCTGAGTCAGGACTCGGCCGCTGTTGACGCGTTCGGCCACGCCGTACCACTCGAAGACCTCGCGGACCCCAAGGTTCGACAGCGCCCGCTTTGGGATGACCCAAACTTCAGTAACGTTCCAGAGCTTCGCGCCTTTCTCGTGGAACGGCAGTACGGAGCCCTTCAGGTAGCCAAACTTTTGTTCACGCAAGTCTCGAAGCTTCGGAGAGGGCAGATGCTGTTGGCCGCTCCCAGGCGGATTGGCGTGGGGGATGGAAAGATCTTTCCGGACCTCCCTGTCGATCGTGGACACTTCTCCCGGTCCTACTACGGGAACATTTTGCGCGGTCTGCGCACGGAACTTCCGTCGTATGTCCGGGACGCAGAGGCGGGAAGGGCGCTGCCCCCGGACCTGGAGGGCCGACTGGCGGGCATCGCCATCTTCTACCTGTAACGCCAGCCTTTGCCGAGCGCGGCTGACTGGTTACTCAATATCCATGCCTAGCTCGGTGTCCGGGCGGCAGAACTCGCAGGCCGTGATGTTCGGGTCGGTGAGCGCGACCCGAGCCTCATCCGCGCGGATTGATTGGGGTGTGCCCTCGATCATGGAGCAGTCGGCTATGTGGATCAGGGCGGGCTCGGGCCCGGTCGGCGTGCGCTTCTGTTGGACGACGTAGCCGACCTTCGCGGACGCCGGCGTGAAGGTCGGCAGTGGTCTGGAACCCTTCGACTGGCGCTGTGGCCGCTCTGGCTGCCGTTCGGCGTCGGCGAGAGCCTTCAGTGCGGCGTCGCGCTGCAGCCGCAGGTAGATGGCGATCGTCTCGTTGTCCGCGATCTGCCGGTCGAGGTGAGCGAGGATCGCGCGGAGCCGGACTGGGTCAGGCGGCAGCTGGGGCATGGTGCGCACCATTCCCGCAGGTGAAGCCGCTCATCGTCAGCTCCTTCCTCCCCGACCGGCCGTGTGCAGCGCCGCCCACGCCGCCGTCCTGTTGCCGTTCTGCCAGTGTGGATGGAACACCACCGAGATCGACAGCTGGATCAGTCGACGGCGGAGCTCCGTGCGCGGCTGCATGGCCAGCTGGCGGTAGGTGGTGTGCCACTCCTCAAGGGCTTGGGCGAGGTCGTGGGGAATCGGTCTCATGGCCGGATTCAATCACGTGTTCGATTTTGAGGGCCAGCGGGCACGATGGCCTTCGTTCGCAATGGCCCCATGAGTACAACGGCCAACTCCGGCTGATCGCTACACTGATCACTGGCGCGGGGGCGCTGGAGATCTGTGGATGGTTCACGCATGACGCATCCCTCGCCCGAAGACGACACCAACAAGCCCGGTGAAGCTGGTGATACCCCAAACGCCGGTGTCACCCAGGAAGACCTGGCCCGGCTGCTGGCCCGCGAGAAGACGCAGGGCGGGCGGGCCGCCGTCAAGAAGCTGCTCGGTGAGCTGGGCTTCGACAACTCTGAGGCGCTGACCGAGTTCGTCACTGCGAAGCGCGAAGCCGACAAGGCCGCGCTGACGGAGATCGAACGCCGGGAGCAGGCTGCCGAGGAGAAGGTGAAGGCAGCGGAGACTCGCGAAGCGCAGGCCGCAGCAAGGGAGCGCGCAGCCATCCGTCGGGCTGCTCTGGCTGGGCTCGGCGCGGCCGGAGACGACCTCGCGGACGCCGTGCTGCTCATCGATCGGGCCCTGCTCGATCAGCCCGATGCCGACGAGGATGCGGTCACCGCTGCTGCCGAGCAGTTGAAGGAGCGGCGGCCTGAGCTGTTCCGCCAGGCCCGTGAGACTGTGCCGCCCGCACCGGGCGGATCTCCCGCCGGCGGCCCGCCGTCGCGAGGAGGCGTTCCGCCCAAGCCCGGTGCGGCCGGGCTCGAAATGGCCCGGCGACGCGGCTTCATCGCTGACTGACCAGCTCAGCAACGTCATGGCGTAGACCAGATCCCACCGGCGGGCAGGCCGGACACGGGGACCACGCCCCTACCCGACTCGTGGACGGCGCCACCGACGCGGTGAGCGCGCGGCACCCATCCGCGACCGTCCACTGGAGGTAGGGGCGTTGTCCATTCAGCCCATATCCCGGTCGGCGACGTACAGCGCGAACCGTGACTGGCTCGCGTCGCTGCACGGAACCGACCAGACCGAAACGATCACTCTCGACTTGTCGAAGTTCACTGCGAACACGCACTACTTCGCGTCGACCGATCCCGACCAGCCGTACTCCCGAATCGTGTCCGGGATCCCGGTGGGAAAGATCACCGCCTCGGGCCTTTACGCGCCCTGGAACCCGGCCGCCTCCGACGGCACCCAGGTCCTCGCCGGAGTCGTCTTCGCCGAGGCGTTCTTCGCGCCCGGTGCCACGAAGGTGCCGGCCGCGCTGCTGTGGCACGGCGTCGTCAGGACGTCGAAGGTGCCCGGCGGCATCGACATCACCAAGGTCACCTGGTCGCCGACCGGTGCGCAGATCAGGTTCGTGTGAGGTGACCAGCAGATGACCATTCAGGACCTCCTCAAGGACGTCACGGTCAGGGACCTGACGACCTTCGCCCGCGCCCTGCCCGCGCCCGAGGACTTCCTCCTTCAGCAGCTGGTCTTCCCGGCACTGAAGATCAACGAGGTGAAGTGGCGGATCAAGGACAACGGCCGCTACGTCAACGTCGCGAAGTACCGGGCGTACGACGCGTCCGTCCCGTTCGCCTCGCGCGAAGCGTGGTCGAATGTCCGTGAAGGTGGGCTCGCGGAGATGGGGCAGAAGCTCGTCGTTGGCGAGCAGGAACAGCTGCTTCTGGACGCCGAGCGCGGAGCTGACCAGGACCGGCTGATCGAGTTGCTCTACGACGATGTGGAGCGGCACGTGGAGGCCATCCAGGGCCGCATCGAGCTGGCTGCGGCAGACGTACTGCTGGATGGCAAGCTCACGATCAACGAGAACAACTACGTCAACGAGGCCGACTTCGGCATGCCTGCGGCGAACCAGGTCACCGCCCCGGTGCCCTGGTCAGATCCAGCGTCGGATCCGCTCAAGGACGAGCTCGGCTGGCTCCAGTACCTCGACGATCTTGGGGTCCCGACGCCGGAGTTCGTCCTCACGTCGAAGAAGGCAAACAGCTACTTCGCGAACAACGCCGCGTACCGGGCCGCGTTCTGGAACTCCGTGTCGCCGTCCACGACGCCGACCGCGACACTGACGCCGGCGCAGGTGCAGTCCGTGCGCGACACGTACGGTCTGCCTCGGGTGGTGTTCTACAAGGCCCAGGTCCGCGTGGACGGGGTGGCGACGAAGGTCCTGCCGCAGGACAAGTGGATCTACATCCCGCCGCAGCGTGACAGGTGGGCGCAGATCCAGTGGGGTCGTACCTGGGACTCACTGAACCTCACCCGCGGTACCAATCCGGAGATCCTCCGTGAGGACGCACCCGGGCTCATCGTCACGCGCGGTATCCAGACCGACCCGGGCCAGATCTGGACGAAGGTCGCGGCGGCGGCGATGCCGGTGATGCACACCCCGGATGCCCATCTCGTGGCCACGGTGATCTGACATGGCTCAACGACTGCGTACCGCAGTGCACTTGGTGGATCCGCGCACCCATGACTCGGTAGTTCTGCTGCCGGGCGACGAACCGGACGAAGTTCTCGCCGAGTTGATCACTCATCCAGACGCCTGGGAACTGAGCGAGCCTTCGTCGAGCGATCCGTCGTTCGTCGACGAAGTAGAGAGGCCGCCCACCGTCGGCACTGGCGTGGGGGAGCCGGAGCCGGAGCCTGCCAGGAGTCCGAGACGGCGTACGTCGAAGAAGACCGAGGCCGACTAGCAGACCAACATCCGTGAGGCTCGACACCACCAGGGTGCCGAGCCTCACTTGGTACAACAGGAGCACCCCGTGAACGACGCTGTACGCGCCTGGCTGCTGGCTCAGCTCGGACCCGCCACCGACACCGCCGACCTTGAAGTCCGCTACGCCCGCTTGCTCTCCGCCCGCGCCGTTGCCAACGAGGTCCTGGCCGAGCGGCGCGCGAAACTGCTCGCTGAACCGCTCCGCATGACCGTGGACGGCGTGGTCACCATCGACCAAAGCAACAACCTCGCAGGCACCGAAAGACAGATCACCGACCTCGTCGACCTCGTCGCGCCTGACGAACTGCTGGAAGCCGAGCAAGGGACCGACCTCGTGACCGCACCTCTGCTGCACACCCACCGGGCACGGTAGAGCGACATGCCCTACGAGTGGCCACCGCTGGTACCGGGCGACCAGGACGAGATTGCCCGCCGGGTCGCCGCGGTGCTCGAGGAAGCCTGGCAGCGCCTCGCCGACAAGCAGCGCGCCGTCATCACTCAGTTCGCCGACAACCCAAGAGCGCCACGCACCGCAGCGACCCTGGAAGAGTTCAAGCAGGCGATCCGCGCCTTCCGGAAGCGTGTTGATCAGGAAGCCCAACAGTTCGTCCAGCGACAGCTGCCCCATCTGTACGCCGCTGGTGCCGGCGTGGCTGCCGAGTCTCTTGGCGAGCCGTTCACATGGACGATGTTCCACCGTGACGCCCTCCAATCGCTGGCTGCCGACTCGTACGCCGACTTCCTACGCCGCTCGCAAGAGGCGGAGAGGATGGCGAGCCAGTTCTACCGAGCAGCTCGTGAAGCCGCCCGTCGGGAAGTCCCCCTGCTCGCTGCGGGGAACATGACGGCCAAGCAGGCAGCGAGGCAACTGGCGAGCAAGCTCGCGGCCGACCACAAGCTGACCCACGTCATCTACCGCAACGGTGCCCGCGTTCCAGTCCGTGCCTGGGCGGAGGCCGCGACGCTCGCCAAGTCGGCCGTCGCCTACAACGCAGGCACTCTCAACCGGACACGCCAGGCCGGAGTCACCATGGTCGAGGTCTTCGACGGATCCGACTGCGGCTGGACTGCGCACCAGGACCCTGACAAGGCCAACCGCACCATCCGCACGGTCGAGGACGCTGCGGAGTGGCCAATCTCCCATCCACGCTGCCGGCGTGGGTTCGGGCCGCGGCCAGATGTCGTGGACGCTACCTGAGGAGATACGGACCCCGTCAACGGCGGACTTGGTCTGCCACGTGAGTTCGGTCAGCGGAGGCTAGGTAGGGTCGTTGCACATCGACCAGGAGTGGAGTTCATGGCGAGCGAGATCGTGGTGGCGCAGACCACCATCGATGACGAGGACAAGGCAACGTTGCTGGCGCGAGGCGCGGTTGAGAACCGGCTGGCCGCCGGCGCCCACATCGACCCGCCGCTGACCGCGGTGTACTGGTGGAAGGAAAAGATCGAGATCGCCCGAGAATGGCGGATCTCGTACAAGACGACCACGGACCGTCTCCCGGAACTTGAGGCGTGGGTCGCCCAGGAACACAGCTACGAGGTTCCAGAGTGGGTCGTCCTGCCGATTACCGGAGGGTCTGCGGCCTACCTGGCCTGGGTAGCCGAACAGTCGACCGCGAGGTAGAGCGCGGACCATCACCGAGAAGCGGCTGCTGCGCGGACCGTTTCGTGCGGCAGCCGCACGTCAGTTCACGCTGCCAACTGTTGCAGGTGCCAGGCGAGTTCGTTCTCCCGGCTGGGAAGCAGCGTTGCGATGTCCCGCGCGCGTGCTCTGCCCATGGTGTTCGGCCGGGCCTCCGCTGCGGCTGCGAATTGATGCGACACGTAGACACCTTGTTCGA
Organism: Streptomyces djakartensis; assembly: GCF_014651075.1. Taxonomy (GTDB): domain Bacteria; phylum Actinomycetota; class Actinomycetes; order Streptomycetales; family Streptomycetaceae; genus Streptomyces; species Streptomyces djakartensis. The sequence continues at coordinate 211,449 of NZ_BMWE01000004.1, forward strand.
TGTCTCCCCCACGCAGCAGTGCTGAGGCCAGGTCGCCCAATACCACGACCCCTGAGGCGGGTAGCTCATCACCGAGGCGGTTTACGGCGTTGTCGGCGGTCTCCGTCAACTCCTGCCGCCTGAGCTGCCCGTATACCGACAACGACAGAGAGTCGAGGCGGTACGGGGTCATGAAGCGCACCCATGCTTGCTCGGTGGTGTGGTCTGCGAAGTCGTACACGGCCTGGGCACGCTCCAAGGCCCGCAGCGCGCCTATGTCATCGCCGGCGGTAGCCGCTTCTTCCGCATAGCGGCCGTGGACCCAGGCAGCGGCGGCAGCGTTACCAGGGCCTCGTACATCTTGGGCAGCCTGGGCCAGGAGCTTCATAGCCTTTTCTGGCGTGGCAGCCCCGTAGCTGGCGTAGGCCAGAGCCAAGGCCCTCAACGGGGGGTGTCCGGCGGCCTCGGCACACTCGCTCGTGACCCCGTAGTAGGCCCGCGCCCTTTCGGAGTCGCCCAGATCCCAGGCCACCCAACCTGCCAGGGCGGCCGTCTCACCAGCAGCAATGGTCACAGCACGCTCGCTCTCGCCGACGCGGGGCAGAACGGCAGTGATGGCGTCAAGATGTGCCTCAACCCTGCTCTGAAGCTGACGGGCTGTGAGGTGATGCTCGCTCACATGGAGGTCGGCGGCGTGACCGGTGAGAGCCTCCACCCCCGCTGAATCGAGCTTCGTTCCTCGTTTGAGGGCGTGCGCGAGGCGCCCCCACGGCTCGGCGGCAGCAGCCGCGCCGAGAACGGCGCCACCAATCAGTGTCCTGCGGTTCACGTCGTCCAGGTCCTCCCCTTCACGGCGGCGTCCCTTCCTCCGCCGGGCGCGGGCGGCTGCTGCCTCCCGCTGTAACTGTTCAGGGGGTAAGCCGCAGGCCGTCGCAATATGCGCGACCGTGTGGTTGGTCGGGATGTTCTGCCCGTGTTCGTACCGGTTGATTTCGCGGCGGGTCATGGTTTCCCGGCCGGAGACAGCGTTGATGGCCTCTGCTTGTTCCTCCTGTGTGCGTCCTGCTTCCTTACGCAGTCGGAGAAGCAGCTCAGCGAACGGATCTGCTGGCATGAGTGTGACCTCTGTTGGTGGACTGGGCCAATCATGGCGCGAGATCCCCCCGCTGGTTTCCCCCTTGACGGGATTTTCCCCCTCTAGTTTCCCCTGGCAGGCTGTCCGGGCGCGCGGTGCGATAGGTCCATGACCACGTTCCGCAAGGCGCCCACCTACGAGGACCGCCGGGGGTGTTGCTCTCAACGCCTTCCGGCTGGATCGGCACAGGCAGCCATCCGTGACTTCGAGGTGACCTTCGCTCCAGCCGACGAGCGCGTTTGGCATATGCGTCGGATCACCGCAGCGCACCTGCGCCATTGGGACCTGACGGCACTTAGCGACACGGCAATTCTCGCCGTTTCGGAACTGGTCACCAATGCCGTGCGGCACTGCCGAGGCGAGGCGATCGCGGTTCGGGTCGTGATCTTGGCAGAGGAATTGCGTATCGAGGTTACTGACGGAAACCCCGCTCCGGCCCGACGACGCAAGGTAGGCCTTGACGCCGAGAGTGGCCGGGGGTTGCTGCTCGTTGCCACCCTGGCAAAGGAGTGGGGCGTTAGCCCCGACGGCACGATGACGTGGTGCTCCCTCGCCATCCCCTCCCCGGACGCACGCTGCGCTGAAACGCAGTTGGCCACCAGCGCCGATTCGGGAGGGTGTCGAGCAACTGACCTTGATGAGCTGCCGGTTTCTGCCCTGGCGGTTGACCAGACGTTCCTCCCCATCGGGACCCCCTGAGCAGCCGCCGGTCCGCAGTTGCCTACCCAAGGTCTGTGCCCGATTGCCGCCCCGCGGTCCTCCGACCCCCACACGAGGCCTCCATGCCCCTCTTACGTGTTCAAGGCCGGCCTACCCCTTGCCACCGTCCCCACAACGTCGGGCGGGTGCTCCAGTGACGGATACTGACATGCCCCTGACCCCGCATCCGGCGGGTTACGACGAAGACTTGCGCCTAGCCCTCGAAGACCTCCTGCTCGATCGGTGGCTGTCCACCAAGGCTCTGCTCGCCAACACCCTCAGCTGGGCGCTGCGCACGTCCCGCAGTCAAGTCTTGGCGGCCGGCGCGGCGAAAGGTGACGCCATCGCGGCCTGGTGCGCGGAGGAGCCCGGAGACGCGAACGCCATGATGATGCGGGCCCGCGTCATGACTCACCGGGTTCTCGCTGCTCGCCACAGCACGGCAGACAGTCACACGCTGCTCCTCAGGGTCAGCGCCGCACGAGTGGCATGTGAGGACGCTGCTCGCCGCTGGCCAGCGGACCCCGTGCCCTGGGTGTGCCTGCTGGCCCTCTCCCAGTTGGACGTCGACCCGAGGAACTGGCATCAGGTCGATCACTGGGCGAATCCGCCAGAGGCCATGCTGCCGCGGGGGCCCTGGCCGCTGCTTTGGCAGGTAGACCGGCGGGACTGGCCCAACAGGGAGGCGTATCACCGGATGCTCCAGTGCTTGCAGGCCCGCGGCACTGGATCCGTGGACTTCACACGGTGGGTTTCATCCCAGGCGAGGCCGGGGTCCGTGCAGCTGACCTTGCCCCTGTACGCCTGGGTCGAGGAGTACCGGTCTCGGATGGCGAGCAGGCAGGTCGCCAGCACGCTCGGGTTCTGGGACAACGAGCAGGTCCGGCACTACGTCGAGCGGGCGAGAGATGGCTGGTTCGCTCACGTCACCGACATGAGCACCTGCTCCCTGCTGGACCTGAACTATCTGGCCTACACGCTGACTGCCTGTGGTCTGCCCGGCGCGGCAGAGGTGTTCACGGCGATCGGCCCCTTCGCCACGCCCGCGCCCTGGCAGCACGTCAGCGAAAGCCGGTGGTGGCAGGACGACTTCCTCCAAGCGCGCAACTACGCGATGAAGCGCGAGCGGAACCGCAGATGAGAAGCCGCGCACCCCCGCCCCGAGCCCTCAGCGCCACCCCGTCCCTCACCCCTTCGATCCAGAGGATTCTTTCGGTGTCTCCGAGAAGTGCCGCCCACCGGCTGGTTGACGACGATGCTGTCCTGGCCGGGCTCGGCTACCAGACCGTACTGGCACGCCGCATGGGCCCGTTCGGCAACTTCGCGATCTCCTTCTCCGTCATCAGCATCCTGTCCGGCTGCATGACTCTCTACGGCTTCGGCCTGAGCACCGGCGGACCGGCCGTGATCATGTGGGGCTGGGTCGGCGTCGGCCTGATGGTCCTGCTGCTCGGCCTGTCGCTGGCCGAGGTCACCTCCGCCTACCCCACCTCCGGCGGCCTTTACTACATGGCCCACCGCCTCGGCGGACCCCGCTGGGCCTGGGTGACCGGCTGGCTGAACCTGCTCGGGCTGCTCGGCGCCATCGCAGGGATCGACTACGGCGCCGCCACGTTCGTCGGTGCGTTCGCCAACCTCCAGTGGGGCTTCACGCCAACACCGGAGAAGACCATGATGATCTTCGCTGGGATCCTGCTGCTGCACGCCCTGTTGAACGTGGCCGGCGTCCGCCTGGTCAGCCTCCTCAACTCCGTCTCGGTGTGGTGGCACCTCATCGGCGTCGCGGTCATCGTCGGCTGCCTGACCCTCGCCCCGGCCGATCACCAGAGCGCCGACTTCGTCTTCACCACGTTCAACAACGACACCGGTTTCAGCAACGGCCTGTACGTGACCGCACTCGGGCTGCTTCTGGCGCAGTACACCTTCTGTGGCTACGACGCCTCCTCCCACCTGTCCGAGGAGACCACGCACGCCCAGATATCCGCGCCGAGGGGCATCGTCCGCTCGATCTGGGTCTCGTGGATCGCCGGGTTCGTCCTGCTGGCCGGCCTCACCTGGTCAATCCAGGACTACGCGGGCACGCAGAAAAGCGCCACCGGAGTGCCGCCTGCGCAGATCTTCGAAGACGTCCTCGGGCTTTCCGGCGCCAAGGCCCTGCTGCTGATCGTGATCGTGGCCCAACTGTTCTGTGGCAACGCCGAGACCGCCGCTGCCTCCCGCATGGTGTTCGCCTTCTCCCGTGACGGGGCGGTTCCGTTCGCCGCCACCTGGCGTCGCGTTAGCACCCGCACCAAGACGCCGGTTGCAGCCGTGTGGCTGTCGGTGGGAGTCGCGCTCGTCCTGGCTGCACCGTCGCTGTACTCGCCGACCGCGTACGCAGCGGTCACAGCCATCAACGTCATTGGCATCACCCCCGCCTACGCCATCCCCGTCTACCTGCGGCTGCGCGCGGGGGATCACTTCCGGCCCGGACCGTGGAACCTCGGCCGGTGGAGCAGGCCCATCGGCTGGACGGCCGTGACCTGGGTCGGCTTCGTCACCGTCCTGTTCTGCCTGCCGCAGGTGGCCCCGATCACCACCGCGTCGTTCAACTACGCCGGCGTCGCTCTCATCGCCGTGCTCACGCTGGCTTGGATCCTGTGGATCACCCAGGGACGCCGCAACTACCGAATCCCGACCCTGGGCAACACCGCCACGCACGCTTCCCTCGCGGAGGACATGGTCTGATGAACAGCCATCACACTGACCCGGAACACGAACTGTCCCGGCTCGCCGGTCTCATCTCCGCCGAGGACTTCCGGGCCGCAGTCGAGCGCGAAGACATCACCACCGTCATGGTCTGCCTGCCCGACATGATGGGGCGCCTCAAGGGCAAGCGGCTCAACGCCTTCACCTTCCTTGACCGGACCGCCAAAGAGACCACGGTGTCGGAGGCCTGCGCCTACATCCTGGCCACCAACGTCAGCATGGACCCCCTTGGCGGCTTCGACCTCACGGGTTGGGACAAAGGCTTCCAGGACCTCGGCATGGTCGCTGACCTGAGCACGCTGCGTGTCCTGCCCTACATGCCTGGCCTCGCGCTGGTGCACTGCGATGCCGTCCAGCCCGACGGGACGCCCGTTCAGATCGCTCCGCGCCGCATGCTCCGCACGCAGCTCAATCGGCTGGAAGATCTCGGCTTCGAGGCGCGTGTGGGGCTGGAGAGCGAGTTCGTTCTCTGCGACGGCTTTCAGCCCGTAGTGCCGCACAACCTCGACTATGCCCTCAACCTTCCGCCGACGCTCAGCGACTTCCTCCGATATCTGGAAGACGCTCTACCCGAGGCCGGTGTGCCGATCGAGGCGACCAAGACAGAGGGCGCTCCCGGCCAGGTGGAGATCACCTTCCCCTACGGCCCGGCGCTGGAAGCATGCGACGCCTACACCGTCTACAAGCAGACCGTGCAGCACCTGGCCAGACGCCAGGCCCTGACGGCGACGTTCATGAGCGCACCGTTCACCGGCGTGGGCAGCGGACTGCACCTGCACCTGTCCCTCTGGAAGGACGGCGCGCCAGCCTTCGCAACAGCCCCCGGCGAGGAACTGCCCGAGACGATGCGCCACAGCATCGCCGGACTGCTCTCCGGAATGCCGCACCTCGCCCCGCTGTACGCGCCCAACCCAAACTCCTACAAGCGGTACGCGACGGCGCACTCCTTCGCACCCCAGTACATGAACTGGGGGCACGACAACCGCGGGTGCGCAGTCCGCGTCACCGGACACGGCGAGGGCACGCACCTGGAGATCCGCCTGCCCGGAGCCGACGCCAATCCCTACCTCGCGCTGACCGCCTCACTCGCCGGGATCGTGCACGGCCTGGCCGAGAAGCTGACGCCACCCGCTCCCTGCGTGGGCGACGCCTACGCAGACCGGCAGTCGCCCCGCGTCCGACGTGACCTCGCCGAGGCAGTGGCGTACTTCGACGGCAGCAACTTCGCGACGAGCGCGCTCGGAGCCGCGGTGGTGCATCACTACGCCATCGCGGCCGAGGTCGAACTCGCCGAGCACCGCCGACAAGTCACCGATGTCGAGCGGGAACGCGGATTCGACCGTGCCTGAGTGACCCCCGCTTTCGACGCGGCGCGCGTGGCGACGAGCGCCGCATAGACGGCCGCCCGGCGGACCACTGCAATGCCCCGCTCCGTCGGGCGGCACCGAACCCGGCACCAGCCAGACACGGCGGTGCACATGACCAATCCGCACCTTCAGGGGATCTGATGAATCAGGCTGCGAACGACGAGTTCACCGTCGTGTCGTGGAACGTCGAACACAACGGCACGGACGCTGACGGGTCCGACCACCGCTGGCACCTGGCGATGGACATCCTCATGGGGCTAAGACCACATGTGCTGCTCCGGCAGGAGCTGACGCGCGCTGAGATGTACGGTCAGCGCATGGTCTGGGCGGAAGCCCGACGACTCGGCAACCACACTCCGTTCCTCGCCAGTGCCACCAAGGAGTCCGCCAACCCGACCGGCGTCTACGTCGACCGGGATCTCTGCGACCCGATCCAGTTTTTCGATCACCGCACCCTCATGTGGCACCCCGTGTGCAATCCGCTGGTGCAGCTCATGGACGCACCGACACCCCTGAGCCTCGCGTCGATCCATCTGTGCTCCTGGGACCCGACGACGCGGGCCCGGGAAGCGAAGCGGCTGACCGTACTGAGGCGGCCGGGTATGGAAGCCATATTCGGCGGCGACTGCAACAGCGAACCGCACCGACAGGACGACGAGACGGCGGACCCCACGGACTGGAGCCAGGTCGAGGACCGGGCGCTGTTCCAGGCCCGGACGATCGAGCTAGACGGCAGGCGCGTCACCGATACCGTGCCCGATGAGATCCTCGCCGGCGAGTACGACGGGCAGCCGCCCGTCTTCGTGGACCTGGCGCACTACGCCGCGACCGAACTCGGCCAGCAGGACGCCCTGACCGCGACAGCCTCCCTGTGGCGCAAGGACCAGGGGCCGAGGCGGCGAATCGACCGCATCTATGCGACACCGCGGGTTGCCGAGGCCCTGACCCGGGTGGAGGTCATCGTCACCGACGAGGTGATCGAAGTCTCCGACCATGCGCCCGTCCTGGCCACGTTCAGTCGCTCCAAGCTGCGTCGCGCCCTGGACCGTGCGCCCGGCAAGGGGGCTGTCGCAGCATGAGCACTCAACTCACAGTGGTGTCCTGGAACTTCGAGAACAACGGCGGCGGTGACTCCGCGAAGCGTCTCCAGGCGCACGAGAGGCTGGTGTCCCTGAGCCCTCACCTCGTATTCCGTCAGGAAATGTGGGGTGCGGACGCCGACGGCAACGCGATCCTGTACGAGCTGGAGGGCATTCTCGGCCTGCGCGGCTGGCTGGGCCGAGACTCTCGCACGGCCATCTTCGCGGACCAACGCAGATTCCAGCCTGTGCGTGAGTGGTCGAAGACGGGCCCTATGTGGGTGCTGCCACCCACGGCCCTGACCATGCGCTACCTGCCCGCCGGGAGCGAGGCCATGCCGCTCTGCTTGGCCTCCTACCACCTCAACTACGCATCCGGCACCAACCGTCTCGCTGAGGCTGAGTGGCTGTCCACCTGGGCCGACAAGAAGTGGACCGCCCCGCACGGCGAGATCGTAAGGATGCCGTGTCTCGCTGCCGGGGACACCAACAGCTATCCGGTCCCCGGCATCGAAGGCGACTGCGTGCTGCCGGTGCTGGAGGACATCAAGGACCGACCGCACCGCCTGCACCGCTCGTATGTGGGCCCGGACGGCACCCGAGTGATGGACACCCGCCCGGATGAGGCGCTGCGCACCGCTGGTTTGGAAGACGTGGCACGTCACTGGGCCGTCAGACACAACGACCCCACGGCGGTCTCGCGCACGGTCAACGGCTGCGAGACCCACGGCCCGGACTCCCGCGTCGACCGCGTCTACGCCACCACTGACCTGCTGACTGCGGTGACCGGTGTGGACGTGGTCGAGGTGCCCGAAGACGTGTCGGACCACCACATCGTCCGCGTCACGCTCGACGGCGACAGCATCTCGGACGTCCTCAACCAGCAAGCCGCAGACGTCGCGGCTTGATAGACGGCCGCGCTGATGAACTGGCTGATTTGAGCCGGATTCGACACCCCGAGACCCCAAGAGACAAGGAAGCTCCGCGTGTTTATCGACATCCCGAGCGAACTCGAAGCCGCTCTGATCGACCGCTCTCTCCCGCCCTGGGAACTGGACGGTTCGTTCCTGGCGCAGTCCACCATGGCGGAGTACCGGACGGAGCTGACGGCCACCCTGCGGTTCGAGGAGACCGCCGCGACGCTGCGCCACGCGCTGACCGGGGAGGGCGGTGGATACGCCGTGCTGCGCCTGGGGAACCTCGTTAAGGAGCTGGGGACCGACGACGGCCGGTTCCTGCGGCTGGTGACGGGCTTCGCGGCCGAGGTGGCGGTCCCCTTCTCGCCCTTCCCACGGTGGCCTCTGTGGAAGGACATTGGGGTCAAGGTCGACAAGGACCCCGGCAAGTCCAGCGGCATCGGGTACAACGCGTTCCACATGGACCTGGTGAACGGGACTCTGCCCCCGGACTACACCACGCTCTTGTGCGTTCGCCCCGACCCGCTCGGCGGTGGCCCCAGCATCCTCTCCGACGCCCACGCTGCGGTGGCGCGGCTGTCGGAGGACAGCCGCGCCCTGCTGGCCGAGTCGGCCTACCACTACGGGACCTTCTTCGACCTGTTCGGCGTGGGCGAGGAGTACAAGCCGTTTCCGATACTGGACGGCTCCGACCCGGGCGAGGGGTTCGTCCGGTTCACCGCCAAGATGCTGGAGAGGTCCGAGCTCGGCCAGGCGCACGCCGACGCCGCCAGGGAGCTCGCCGCGGAGCTCGTCCGGGGGCAGGTCTCCTTCATGCTTCAGCCCGGGGACTACCTCATCGTGAACCAGCGCCGCTTCCTGCACGGTCGGGAGGCGCTCCACAGCGGTCAGGAGACCGTCCCGGTCTCCGACCGGCGGCTGCTCCTCCAGTTGTTCCTGCGCGCGAGGGCCGGCGACGACTCGGTCGCGTAGCCGGCCGACAGCACCGGTGACCCACCGAGTCCCGCCCCCGGGTCCAGCCCCCGAGCACGTGGCACGGCCACGGGGCGGGGCCCGATCGGGCACCCCCGGAAACGGTCGGGCAGCGGGCTCCCCGCGCACGGACCTATATGCGCGAGTTGTACAGCGACTGCCACACAGCGCCGGCCAGCGCCCGCGTCGCCCGCGGGACCGACAGACGCTCGTGCTCGCGGTACAGGGCCCAGTTGTATTGCACGAGCGACAGTTTGTTGGAGGACAGCGATCCCGCCTGGTGCGCCCTGTACACCGCAAGCGGCTCATCCAGGCCCCGGGCGTCAGCGCCGTCCCGCATGATCGACAGCCAGAGGGCGTAGTCCTGCCGTTTGCGCATCTCCGGCATCAACCTCGTGCCCAGGACATTGCGGTCGTACATGGCGGTGAGGGCACCGATGTGGTCTCGGACCAGCATCGCGCGGTAGTCCACGCGCTCCCGCGCACGGATCACCCGCCCGTTCGGTACCCAGTCGGTGCTCTCGCCGTCGTAGTCGGCGTCCATCTTGAAGTACGAGGTGAACGTCAGCGGCGCATCACCTTCCGCGGCGAAGGCGAGCTGTTTCTCGGTCTTCTCCGGAAGCCACATGTCGTCGCTGTCGAGAAAGGCGATGTAGTCCCCGCGGGCCCGCTGAATCGCCAGGTTGCGTGCCCGGCCCGCACCGCCCCGTTCGGGTGCCGACTTCGGCAGAACGCGCTCGTCCTGCTCGGCGAACTCGCGGAGCAGGTCCATGGAGCCATCGGAGGACTGGTCGTCGGTGACCAGCAGCTCCAGGTCGCTGTGGGTCTGCGTGAGCACCGATCGGACGGCTGCGCCGAGGGTCGCTGCCGAGTTGTACACGGGCATCACGACAGACACCAGGGGCACAGCACTTCTCCTTGCCAGACCAGGAACGACGGTCCATTCAAGCACCGCAATCGAGTAGGAGCTGCCATGCAGATAGTTGTCGCTGGTCAGGGCTATGTAGGGCTTCCCCTGGCCGTACGCGCCGCCGAGGTAGGTCACCGTGTCGTCGGCTACGACGTGGACACGCACCGTGTCCAGCAGCTCGCCGCCGGCCAGTCCTACGTGAGGGACGTGGACTCCTCGCGGCTGCGCGCAGTGCTGGATTCCGGGGCCTACTCCGCGACCGCCGACGCTGCCGCGCTGGTCGGCTTCGACATCGCGGTGATCACCGTGCCGACCCCGCTGCGGGACGGCGTGCCCGACCTGACCTACATCGAGTCCTGCGCCCGGACGCTGGGCGAGCACCTTTGCCCCGGTGCGACGGTGGTCCTGGAGTCCACGACCTATCCCGGCACCACCGAGGAACTGCTGCTGCCGATCCTGGAGGAGGCGTCGGGCCTCAAGGGCGGGGTGGACTTCCTGGCCGGATTCAGCCCCGAGCGGATCGGAAACAAACGGTGGTCGTTCGACGGGACGCCGAAATTGGTGTCCGGAATCAACGCCAAATCACTCGACGTGATCAAGGGTTTCTACGACGGCATCTTCCAGACCACGGTACCGGTGTCCGGGACGAAGGTCGCCGAGCTGGCCAAGCTGATCGAAAACACCTTCCGGTTCGTCAACATCTCCATGGTCAACGAGATGGCGATGCTGGCCGCTTCCCTCGGCGTGAACATCTGGGAGGCGATTGACGCCGCCGCGACCAAGCCCTTCGGATTCACACGGTTCACCCCAGGGCCGGGAGTCGGCGGGCACTGCCTGCCCGTTGACCCGATGTTCCTCTCGTGGAAGGCCCAGCAGGACCTCGGCGTCCCTTTCCGGTTCGCGGAACTCGCCGCTGACGTGAACCGGCACATGCCCGACTACGTTGTCCGGCGTCTCGTGGACGCACTCGACAAGCGCGGCATGCCCATCAGTCGATCTCGGATTCTGCTGCTCGGCCTGACCTACAAGTACAACGCCACCGACCTTCGCAATTCCCCTTCGGCGCGTGTCGCTGAACTCCTCATCGGCCTCGGCGCCGAGGTCCGCGGCGCCGAACCCAACATCCCGGACGGCGACGACGCCAAGCTGAACGTGCCTCGGGTCGATGCGACCCCGGACGAGGTTGCCGCCGCTGATGCAGTGGTTCTTCTCATGGATCACCCGCGATTCGACCTCCCAATGATCGAGAAGAACGCGACTTATGTTCTCGACTGCCGAAACCGCCTTTCCGGAGTGAACGTCGAGACTCTTTAGCTTCTCGAAATCCCCCGGCCCCCGCTGCCAATCCTCCGTCCCCGGGAGCTGTCTTGCGCGACGAATGGGAACACGTCCACACGGACTACACCATGCCCGCCCAGCGTCAAATTCCTGCGTCGCTGGCCGAAAGTGAGAGTGACTGGCGCCACCACCTGGAACGCTCAACCCCCAACGGCTGGCTGATACGACACAACGCCATGACCGAGGCGCTCGTCAGCGGAAAGCCGATGTACCTCCTGCACACCACCAAGGACATCGACGCCATCCGCGCCAGCCGGCAGTTGCACGTCTCCACTGGATGCCTGGTCGGGGCCCTGTACTGCTCGCCTCTGGCCAGTCAGCGCGAGGGACTGCGCCCACACAACCTCGGCGCCTACCTGATGCGGACAAAGCCTTCCACCACGCCCATGGTCTTCGAGGTCACCCCGGATGCCCCGATCCGGCCCAAGGGCGTCGACTACCTGCATCTCGGTGCCATCCACCTGCGTACCTACCTGCGCTACCAGAGCTTCCTCACCCCGGCCGAGAACGACCAGCTCGACCGCGCAGTGCTGGCCGGGCTGCGCGCCGCGGCCGTGTTCCTCGACGTCGCCCTGCGCAACGCCGTCGGCCATGCCACTCCGGCACCCAAGTTCATCGACCAGTTGTCCGACGCCGTGGCCCACGTGCCGTTCCTCGGCTACCTCTACTTCGAGGTTGTGTCCGAATACCTGATGCTCCACTCCGTTACTCCGGAGACCAAGACCTACGCCCAGGCAGGAGAGCTGAACAACTGGCTCTACAAACGACTGGCCTTCGCCGCCGTGGACGGCATGGACCAGTTGTTCGACCTGGCCCGCTTCAATCCGCGCCATGACCGGCTCGTCCAGATCATCGAAGGCATGGAACCGGCTCTCGGCCAGGGAGCCGCCGAGTACGTCCGGAGACGCCTGTCCCACCTGTTCGCCCGGACCGCGCTGCACCCGTCCCAGGACGCGGCATCGGTCACCTTCCAGGGCGCCGATCTCTGCACGGTCCGGAAAGCCGCGCCCGGACTGATCGGCCAGATGATCTTCCGCGAGATCCGGTACATGCCCCGCTATCGGCAGTTGTACCACTGCTTCGAAAAAGCCAAGGCGCTGGAGGCATGGGACTACTGGAACAACGAGGGAATACCCACCCCCTTTAACGGAGTCCTCCCCAAGGGAGAGGTGGGGGTAAATCCCGTCTACCCCCGATCGACAGTCAGAGTATGGACGGCAGAACTGGACGGTAAGGGCTATTTACATCCGGCCGATGAGGTCACGGCCGTGTTCACACCGCACCTGGCGTCGTGGTGGGCACCACCCCGTCAGCGCGAGATGCAGAACGTCACCGACGATTCACGATTCGAGGCCCTGGCGTGACCGCCCAGCTCCTGAACATCCTGACCGGCATTAACCGCACGGCCGCGCCTTCGTCCGGGAGCATGATCCTCGTCAACGATCTCTACGGCGCGATGCCTGACATCCATACGACCTTCCTGGGTAGGGCGCCGGTCGATCAGGCTTGGAAGGCTGCGTTTGATCAGCTGATCACCCTCTCCACGACGAAGCGCCCTCACGGCCCCGACTTCGCCCCGTACGTTGACGAGCTGACGTGTGAGGTCGGTGCGCTCATCGAGAAGATCCAGCCGCATGCCATTCATGCCCAGTACCTCGGGTTCGCTCTCAGCCTGGCCTTCACCCGAGCCGCCGGCAGCATCCCGATCATCGCCATCGCCCACGGCCCCGACGTGATGGTGGCCGAGCGCAGCTCATCGGAACGCGAGGCTATGAATGAAGTTGCTGCCGCAAGCGCCGCGATCGTGGCTCCGACCTCCGCCCTCGCTGACCGCATCGACCGTCTCACCGGACGCCGATTCACCGATCGACTTACCGTTGTCCCATGGGGCATCCCTTTGAGTGATGCCCGAGTGCGGGATCACTCGCCTACCGGAATCGGACCGCTATCGTTGGTGCACGCCGGTCGTCTGGACGACAACAAATCCACGATCACCGCAGTCGAAGCCCTCGCTTTAACGGATCTACCGCACCACTTGACTGTGATCGGCGAAGGAAGCCTACGGGAGCATCTGGAACAGCGGGCTGTCGAGCTCGGGCTCCGGGCCCGGGTTCATTTTGAACCGTTCCTGCCCCGCACCGACCTGTGGCGCCGCCTGCCGAACTTCGACACCTGGGTCTTCACCACCAGGGGCCTGGAGGCTTTCGGGCTCGTCCTCATTGAGGCTCAAGCCCACGGACTTCCGGTTGCCTACTCCGATCTTCCCGGTGTGAGGGAAATCCTCGGGGGTGCTGGCGTTCCCTATATTCCTGGAAGCCCGCGCTCGCTGGCCGTGGCTCTAGACGAGATGGGCCGGGACTCCGACCGGCGCAAGGCCCTGACCAAGGCGGCTCTCGAGAACGCGCGCCGATACGACATCACCACCACCGGCCGCCGGCTTCGCGAACTGACGCTCCGCATTACCTCCTGACCCCGGTGTTTCGAGGCCGGCCTCGCTACACGAAGGTGACACGCCAGTAAGACAACTCCGTTAAGCGCAGGGGCTGTTCGGCATATCGCAGGCTTGGGTGATATGTACCGGCTGCAGTCAGGAGGAATTCGGGCTGTCAGTTGACAGGGCTACGCTCGAACATATGAGCACTCCCGCTGAAGGGTTGACCCTCGGGGCCGTCAGCGCCCTGATCGAACGCAAGATCCTCACCGACATCGTACGTATCAGCAGAGCGGGCGAGCCGGTCTTCAACCCGGACACGGGCCAGTACGAGCCTGGCCCGCCAGTCATCATCTACGAAGGGCATGGCGGGGTCTTCCCGAATGGAGATCCCGGCATCGTCTTGCATCTGGAAGGCCAGGCGTACGTCGACGACTCCACGTCGAAGTACAAGCTGATCACGCCTCTGGACGCCCCGGTGGCCTCGCGCGAGGACACGGTGAGCGTCGTCAACGCCGCCGACCCGGCAGCGATCGGCCGCACGTGGCGCGTCCTCGATGTCGGGCAGACCTCCACTCTGGCCGTGGTCCGCACGACGTTCCTGGATCAGAACACCCAGTCCAGCACTTCGGGCAGCACCTCGTGAGCACGCCGATCGACACTGAGGCGGAACGGGAGAGGCTGGAGTCGACGCTGCTGGTGGACACGGTACGGATCACCCGCCCAACGGGAACTCCCCAACTCGACCCCTCGACCGGCCTCCTGGGGTCCGTGCCAGCGGAACTGGTCTACGAGGGACCGGGAGCTGTCCTGTCCGGCCATGGCCAGGTCACTGCGCAGCACGTTCTCGGGCGGGAATGGCTGGACGACACGGTCAGCTGGTATCGGCTCCTCACGCCGATTTCGGCGCCCGTTCCCGTGCGGTACGACCGCGTGGAGGTCGTGGCCGCAGCTGGGGAGCACGCGGCGACAGCGAATCGGGTGTGGCAGGTCCTCGATCCGTCGGAGGCGTCCACGGTCGAGATTGTTCGGGTGACCCGTCTCGACGAGATCACCCCTCCGTAGACGGCTGTCGAACTGGGCTGTCGCCGGATGCCCGTAAGCTCAGATAGGTGCCAACACATCAGAGTAAAGAACCTACCTCTCCTAAGGGTGAGCCCCTGTCGGTGCGCGTCACCGGGCAGGGGCATACCGCCGTCGTGGAGATCGACGGTCACGACGTCTCCCGGGACCTCTCTGCCTATTCGCTGGCCCACCGCGCGGGCCACGTACCGCAGATGGTCATCGAACTCTCCCCGAGATCCACGGCGACCGGTGTGTTCAAGGGCCTGGCGCACGTTGTCATCGGCGACCCGCCGGACCCTGGTCCGGCAGCGGCTGCCTTCCTGTCCGTGATCAGTCCCGCCGAGCTGGAGAAGGCTGCGCTCGACCGACACGACCTCATGGACGGCCGACCGCACGAGCTGACCCGCGCCATGCTCGCCCTGCTGCGGGAATGGGCCCTCGGCCAGTGGGACGAGCCGGAACCGGAAGACGGGCAGTGAGTCAGTGGCGTCCTCGCTGAATCCGCACCCCAACGCCCACCCTCTTGCGGGCGCCTACTCCAACGCGTTCCAGATCGCCGCGCAGCTCGACGCCAGGGCGGCGCGCACTCTGCCCGAGGTCACCGCAGCCGTCCAGCACTACGCGATGCTGCTGGAAACGAGGATCAAGGCCAAGGCCAGCGGCAGGCCGGGCCCCAACGCGCCCACGGGGGACTACCGGCGCTCCTGGACGCACGAGGTGTCCACGGACGGGTTCACCGTCACGGCGGTCGTCGGCACGAACAAGCCACAGGCACGACGCCTGGAGTACGGCTTCGTCGGCGCAGACAGTCTGGGGCGCATCTACAACCAGCCGCCCTACCCGCATGTCGGGCCAGCCGTCGAGGAGATCCGGCCGCTGTTCATCGCCGCGCTCGGCGACACGATCGATGACGACCCGTGAGTGACCGCCACGCCACCGCGCGACAGATCACCACCCCGCAGAAGAAGAGGAGGAGTAGTGCCCGTCTCCGGCAGAGAAGTGTCGCTCGCGATCCAGAAGACACTGGCCACAGCGACCGCCCGAAGCTGCGGGTACGGGACTGCCCCCACGGCATCAAGTACGCCCACCGGCGCCACGATCCCCTACAGCGTCCTCTACCCGCTGGGCGTGACGACGAGCGGCCCGCCCTACGGTGACGGCGACGCTGACGCCCGGGTGCTCGTCCAGGTCACCTCGGTTGCCTCAACCGCCGAACAGGTCGAGTGGATGGCCGACAAGGTCCGCACCGCGCTCCTCGCGCGCTTGAGCGGGGCCTACGTCAACACCATCGCCATCACCGGCTACGTCGTGATCGACCGTGAGCTGGACAAGGAGGAAGGGATGTCCGTCAGTGGTGGCGTATACAGTTATGTGCAGCGGTACGTCCTCACTGTGACGACTCTCGGGTCCTGACGTTCCAGCTACCTCACCGCGGAGGCCTCCTCGCGGACGCCCGGCCACCCGGCACGGGCCGATTCCCCCCTTCATGGGGACCGGCCCGGCGTCTGTGCTCCGGAACACCGGTTCCCGGAGAGCGAGAATCAGTGTCACAGCAGCGGTTCACCCGTCGCGGCACCACGAAGTTCTACTTCCTGAAGGACATCGCCGCGAAGGACCTGATACCGACCCGATCGGAGCTCGGCGGCACCAACGGAACCGACCTCTCACCGGCGATCAGCGACATCGAGGGCTTCGCCGTCGAGAACACCCCGATCGACACCCCCGACTTGGCGACCGAGTTCACTGGCAACATCCCTGGCGAGGACAAGGCGGACAACTCCAGCCTCACGTTCTACGAGGACAAGGTCAGCAACGACCTGGAGGTGCTCCTGGCCAAGGGCACCGAGGGCTACGTGGTGATCCTCCGCAAGGGCGACACTCCGGGGTCGAAGTCCATGGACATCTTCCCGGTGCGCGTGGGCTCCCGGTCGAGCACCTACACGACGGCCGCCGAACCGGCCAAGTTCAAGGTCAGCTTCAACGTGACCGACAAGCCCATCCAGGACGCGCCCGTCCCGGCCGCGGCGACGAGCGTCTGAGCGGGCGGGGTTGCCGTATGACCACGTCGTTTGTTGAGCCCCCCGCCGAGGCCGTTGCCCGCGATCCGCACTGGGCCGCCAAGATGGCTCGGCTGCGGGCGCGTCGCCTTCCCGAACGTACCGTCTCCTTCCTCGACGACCGGGACCTGAAGCAGCGAGTGACCGATGCGGCGCTCGATCTCGCCAAGGCCCGTACCAGCGCGCTGGGCCGAGCCTCTGAAATGGAGGTGCCGGCCGACCAGCGGGAGATATGGGCGGACGCTCAGCCGGATGTGCTGGCCGCTCAGTCCACGCTGGACGACGCGCGGCGGGCTCTGGTGTCCGGGACCCTCACGCTCACTTTCCGGGCCTTGCCGCGGCCCGTCTGGGAGCAACTGCTGCACGAGCACGCGCCCACGGAGGATCAGGCCGACCTCGGGCACGAGTACAACGTCGAGACGTTCCCGGCCGCGCTCATCGCCGCGTCCTCGGTGGACGGCATGAGCGAGGCAGAGGCCCAGGAACTCCTGGACAGCTGGAGCGATGCGGACGCCAAGGCCCTGTTCACGGCGGCACTGCTGGTCAACCAGACCATGAGGGCCGACCTGGGAAAAGGCTGATCGCCGACGACCAATTCCGGGCCGAGATGGAGCTGTGCCACGCCTACGGGATCCCGCACTCGCAGTTCACGGGTGCGGGGGACGGCAGGTGGACGGCCCTGGATCGGGCGAAGGCGATCGCCTACCTGGCGTACCGGCGCAGCGTGTGCGAGACCTGCGGGACACGGGCGGCGGAGTGGGACGAGGACCAGGGCGGCGACCGCTTCGCGTACGTGGCCGAGCCCTACCGCTGCGTGGGCTGCGAGGTCATCGAGATGGAGCGCGAACACATTCCTGACGGACCAGAGGGGCGGGGGCTCAAGATCGGGCTGAGACCCAGAGAGGCATCCTGACGTGGCCGGTGCCTACACCTTGTACGTCAACCTGCTCGCGTCGACCGGTGGGCTTTCTACCGGACTCCGACAGGGGGCAGCCCAACTGCGCACATTCGATGGCCAGTTGGACGGGACAGCCACACGGCTGAACCAGGTACGCGTCGCCAGCGACAACCTGGCCCGTGCTCAGGCCGCCGCGTCGGCGCAGATGGTGCGCTCCCAGGCCCAAGTGGCCCAGGCGGTCCAGCGGACGACCGCAGCACAGGAGCGCGCTCGGCGCGCCCAAGCGGTGGTGGCGGCGACAGCACGCCGTGCGGCGGCCGCACAGGCTGCGGTGACGGCCGCCGCAGAGCGCGCAACGCGCGCCCAGGCGCTGGCGCAGACGATGACCGCCCGCGCCCAGGCCACGGTCGGCGCCGGAGCGGCGGCTGCCGCTCGCACAGCCGCAGCAGCCCAGACAGCCGCCGCTCGCGCCACTCAGGAACACGCGAATGCTCAGCGGCGGGCGACGGCCGCGCAGACTACAGCTTCGCGTGCCGCGACTCTCGCCGCGTCGGCCGAGGCCCGCGCGACCTCAGCGGTGCGGATGCGTGACGAGGCACAGGCCGCCGCAGCCCGCAGTGCGCAACGGCAGGCGCAGCAAGTCGCGCGGGCGGAAGCCCAGTTGGCGGCAGCACGCAACGCCCAAGCCGCGCGAGCTGCTCAGAACGGACTGCTGATCGGGGCGGCGCTCGGCGTCAGCGTGGCGCAGGCCATCGCACTGGAGCGGGCGATGGCCAACGTACTGACGATCTCCCGGCAGATCACGTCCGAGAACGTCGGTGCCTTCACCGACCAGATCGTCGAGCTGTCCACCCGTCTGCCGCAGACCGCCGAACAGCTCGCCGAGGGCCTCTACCAGGTGGTCTCGTCCGGCTTCGACGGCGCGGCCGCCATGAAGATCCTGGAAGTCGCGGCCCAGGGCGCCGCAGCGGGTCTGACCACGTCGGAGACGTCCGCACGAGCCCTGCTCGGCGTCCTCAACGCGTACGGGATGACCGCGGCCGACGCCAGCGACGTCATGGACGTCATGTTCCAGACCGTCAACTACGGCGTTATCTCCTTCGAAGAGCTCGCGCAGCAGCTTGGCGACGTCGTACCTATGGCCGCGGCGGCCGGCGTGGAGTTCGACGACATGAGCGCCGCGCTCGCCGCGATCACCCTCACTGGCATCCCTGCGGCCGAGGCCGTAACCGCACTGAACATGCTCCTCACCCGGGTGATGAAGCCGACGCAGGACCTCAAGCAGGCGATCAAGGACCTCGGATACGAGTCGGCAGCCTCCGCCGTCGAACAAGACGGCCTGTACGTGGTCGTGAACAAGCTCAACGGTGCGGCGGGCAACACCGCCGAGGGCATCGCGAACATGTGGAAGGACATCCGCGCCACTCGCGCGGCTCTCGCCCTGGCCACCGCTGGCGGACAGAACTACGCCAACACCTACGCGGGCATCGCCAGCGAAGTGGCGCGCGCTGAAGCCACGCAGAAGGCGTATGCCCTTCAGACCGACACCGTCACAGGCCAATGGCAGCTGGCTGCCAACCAAGCCCGTGCCCTCGCCATCGACCTCGGCCGTGCCCTGCTGCCTGTGCTCAAGACGATCGGGACCGCAGTCCACACCTTCGTCGGCACCATCGAGGACCTGCCCGGTCCGATGAAGTCCGTCCTCGCGATCGTTGCTGCGTCCGTTGCGGGACTGCTGCTGCTTCGCGGCGCTTACATGAAGGTCACTGCGCAAGTTGCCGCGTTCCGGTCGGCCCTGGCCGCCGCCCAGACGGGAGGCGCTGTAATGCCTGCCGTGCTGGCCGGTACGAGTCTCGCCGTCACCGGCCTCGCCACCGTCCTCACCCTCGGCATCGCCGGCTACGCCGCCTACACCGCCTCCAAGCAGAAAGCGAAGGACGCCACCAACGAACTGGTCCAGGCGCTGCAGCAGGAACGCGAGGAGGCGGCGACCGGCGTCAGCATCAACAAGCTGTACGACCAGCTCACCTCCGACGGTGCGTTGAAAGACCTCGAGAAGGTCGGCATCGGCACCACTGAGGCCATCGACGCGATCACATCCGGCGGAGCGAAGCTGGCCGCACTCCAAGCCCGGCTCCAGCAGGACTCCTACGAGTACGCCCGGAAGGCCAGGGCAGGTGAGGCGCCCGGCGACTACGAGAGCATCACCCAGTTCTCGACGGCGAAGAAGGTCCTCGAAGAGCGCCACAAGATGTGGTCCAACGCGGTCAAGAAGGAAGCGGAGATCGCGGAGCAGAAGGCGATCGTAGAAGCGAAGATCAAGCAGCAGGCCAAGTCCAGCGGCGGCATCTTCGACCTGTTCTCCCTCGCGGACATCGACCGCACAGGCGCCCCGCAGATCACCGACGAGATGAAGGCACTCGCCGAGGCCGTCGGCGATGCGGTCGACCCGTCCCGCGCCTTCAAGGACGCGCAGAACGACGCAGCCGAGGCGATGCGGAAGGCGGGAAAGGACGCCGACACCGCGAAGGTGAAGCTGTCTGACTACATGAAGGAGCTGCGCGAACAGCTCCAGGCCCAGCGGGACTTCCAGAGCAACTTGTCTGAACTGGCCGTATTCGGCTACGACGACCTCGCTGACCACTTCGCCGAACTCGGGGTGGACGCCGCGCCCATGCTCGACGAACTTGTCGGTCAGCTGAAGAAGGGCAAGACGAGGGTCGCCGACGAGCTGCGCGACATCGTCACCGAGGACGCCGAGCGATCCACAGAGGCGTACCGGCTCGGCCTGGAGAAGACAGCCGAGATCACTGAGAAGTACGGCAAGGAGATCGGCCGCGCTTGGGCCGAAGCATCAGAGCGGAACGATCCTGCCGCATTCCAGAAAGTCACCGAGCAGATGGCCATGATCGACCTGCGGAAGGCCGTGAAGAAGTCCGTCGGCGACGCACGCGGTGAGTTCGACCGCGGCATGGACCTCCTCGCTGCAGTCGCCAAGCGGAAGGGGAAGGACGCCGCCGGTGCCTTCCAGGACGCCCTTCTGTCGGGTGACACCGAGCGTGCGATGGACTCCCTGAAGAGCATCTGGGGAGCGGACGTACCGATCGATGCCCCCGACCTGTCGAAGGTGGTGGCCGCGTTCTCCAAGGCCGGGAAGGACGCGAACGCCGAATGGTCCGGTGCTCTCGACCTCATCCGGCAGGTCGCTGCCACGAAGGGCACCGAGGCTGCCGCCGCGCTGACATCCGCTCTGCTGTCCGGCGACATGGCCGCGGTACAGGCACAGCTCGACGCCATCGGTCTGTCGGTCCAGAACATCCCGGGCACCAAGTCGGTCACCGTCAACGTGACCGCGAATCAACCGCCGCCCGTGGTGGTCCCCCTGTTGATCAAGCGGCAGGCCACGTCCTGGGACCGTGATGCCAACGGTGTTCCGGACTCGATCCAGGCGCCGAGCCAACAGGCCAACGGCTCCATCCTGGAGTTTTATGCCGGCGGAGGCCTCCGCGAGAACCACGTCGCGCAGATCGCCCGGCAAGGGACGTGGCGAGTGTGGGCCGAAGAGGCGGCAGGGCCCGAGGCGTACATACCTCTCGCCCACAACAAGCGGCGCCGATCACGCGCGATCACTGAGGAGGTCGTACGGCGCCTCGGTGGCAAGGGCGTCGAGTGGTACGCCGACGGGGGCTTGACCGGCTTCTCCTACGGCCCTTCCGGCTCCACAGAACTGGTCTCCATCTCGTCGATCCGCTCGGAGTCCATGCGCACCGTGAAGAAGGGCAAGAAGGAGACCGAGGTCTTCGACCTGAAGCTGTTCGAGAAGAACCTCGACAAGGCGGTGAAGCGAGCCCAGCGGTGGCGCAAGGACCTCGCCACCGTCGCCAGGCGCGCCGGACAGGACGTCGCCGACGCCTTGGAGGCCATGGGCGAGGACGGCGTCGAGCTGACCCACAAGATGGCCACCGGCACCTCCAAGTACGTGGAGGAGATGACCAAGGACCTGGAGAAGCTGGGCGTCGTCGTACGCGCCACCCTGTCCGACTACACGGCCCAGCTCAAGCAGGCCATCAAGGACCAGGCCGCCTTCGAGAAGAACCTGTCCAAGCTCGCAGCCATGGGCTACGGCGACCTGGCGAAGATGCTCGCCGAACAGGGCGACGAGGACGCGGAAGATATCGCTGCAGAAGCCGCAATGTCCCCGAGCAAGGCCAAGAAGGCCAACACTCAGGCCAAGGCCGCCTCTAAGGCTGTCCCTGACGAGGACCTGCCCGACCTCGTGGCGATCATCTCCGCCATCATCTCCAGCAAGACCGGCATCCACGACGTCGCCGATAAGACGCAGCTGGACGAGGACCGCATCATCGAGGTCGCCACCCTCGGCCGGACTCGCATCAAGGACGCGCTGGGGAAGAAGGCCACGCGCTTCCTGTCCGACCTGGACAAGGCCAACAAGCAACTCGCGTACGAGGACGGCGGCCTCCGTACCGGCCTGTACGCCACCAGCAACGGGATTATCCGCTTCGCCGAGCCGTCCACCGGGGGAGAGGCGTACGTGCCGCTCGGCGTGAACAAGCGGCGATCGGCGACTGCCGTCCTGGCGGACGTGGCGAACAGGTTCGGCTACCAGCTCACCCCCGCGGGCGACAGCAGCCTCGTACGACTCGTCGATGCCCGGCCCGCCCCGGTCCAAGTCGTCGTCGTCCGAGAAGAGCGGCCCGCCGCGCTCGTCGGGTCCATGCGCGTGACCGTCAACGGCGGCGCCGACGCCAAAGCGGCCGACCGTGTCGGCACAGAGATCATGCGGCGTCTTCGGAACGCCCAGCGAGGAGGCCGTCTCTGATGGCGAGGATCACCCAAGAGTGGCAAGTCGACTACGCCGGTGTCCTCCTGGGCCCCGGAACGCGATACCCCATCGGTGACATCACGGGCTTCGGAACGCCCAAAGTCCGCTCCCAGGACGTTGAGTTGCCGACCGAGGACGGTGCGTTCCCCGGTGTGGACTACTACGGCACGCAGACGGTGACCATCGAGGCCGGCATCCGGACACCCGGCGATCCGGCCGCCGCTGCCGATGCCCTGGCTGAGCTGAAGCGTGCTGCGTCGGACCCCGCGACGCGCAAGACCGCTGGGGCTTTGCAGACGCTTCGTGTGTTCTGGCCGGGCCGTGACGGGCCCAAGCGCGTGCTGGGAAGGATTCGCGATGTTGAGCCGGTGTCCATGGCGCAGGCCGTCTTCGGTTGGATTCCGTTGAACCTGGTGTTCGAAGTCACCGACCCGGTATGGCAGGGAGAGCCCGAGCAGCAGGTCACCCTTCCCCTCGCACGCGGCGACGACGACGGAGGGTTCACCGCTCCGGTGACCGCGCCGATCACGACCGGCGTATCCAATCCTGCGGAGCGTCCTGGGTGGGCGACCAATGCGGGCGACTTGCCCGCTTGGCCCTCCCTGAGGATCAAGGGCCCGGTCGTGAACCCCCGCATATGGATCACGGAGACAGGCCGCGTCCTTGACCTCGCGCTGACGCTCGGCGAGAGCGACACCCTCCAGATCGACACGCGCCCCGGAACACGCTGGGTCCTGCGCAACGGCGGCAACGTCGCAACAGCCCTGTCCGCTGCATCCCGCCTGGACCTGTTCCAGATCCCGCCCGGAACCAGCGAAGTCCGGTGGACCGGTGCGGACTACACCAACTCCACCCGACTCACGGTGTCGTGGCGCGACGCCTACACCGCCCTGTAAGGAGAGCACCGCCAGATGGCACTGATCCAGCCACCCATGCTGACCCACGGTGGCACCCACCCTGCGCGAGCCTTCAGGATGATGGTCCGCGACCTCGCGCGCGGCAACCAGGGCGTGACTGAAGGAAACGACCTGAAGGTCAGAGAGTTGTCCACGCCCGGCGCCGGTGTCCGTGTCGGCGATGGCTCCGCCGTGGTGCGAGGAGCGGCCTGGGGACAGGGCTCCTACACCCAGTACAACGTGGGCGACGCCGTGGTGCCGATCGCACCCACCGGCTCCGCTGGCCGATCGGACCTGATCTGCCTGCGCGTCGAGGATCCGGAGTACGAAGGCAACCGGGACCCGGCTGCGGATGACATCGGCTACTTCCACATCGTGTCGGGCGTCTCCGCCTCGACGAAGACGGTCCCTTCCGGCATGACGGCGATCCCGCTGGCCCGGCTCGACCTCCCGGCGAACACGGCCACGGTAACCAGCGCCATGGTCACGGACCTGCGGCAGATCGCTAACCCGCGGCGTGACCGGAAGCTCTACACGGCATACCCGGCCGCGTTCAGTGAGCTGAAGTACCAGGACAACAAGTGGCACAACTGGCCGACCGCGGCAAGCTGGTCGGTCCCGATTCCGTCCTGGGCTGTCTCAGGCAAGGTCGTGGTGACCATCGCCGGGCTGCGGATGTCCAGGGCCAACGTGTTCGCCTCCATGCAGACCAGGCTCGGCTCCGACCTGGGCGAGAACACGGTCATCGACGACAACCAGGGCTCGGTCGTCCGACGTCAGACCGTTGTCATCGCAGACAACATCACGATCAGCGCAGCACAGCGCGGCACCACTCAGACACTGTCGCTGCAGACCTACATGTCCAAGATCGAGACCGGCGACCTGTCGGTCGACGGATCGACCTCGATCATCGCTGATGTCGAGTTCACCGAAGGCGTTCTCTGACACGACGCGCACCACCACAAAGCCCGTCACGGCGCGGGGGAGAGTTAGGAAGCGCCCGATGGCGTCGCCGTCGTACCGCTATCTCACCACTGACGCACTTACCAACAAGGTCCTCGCCTGGGATCTCCCCCTTACCGGT
The DNA here is from genome assembly GCF_014651075.1 of Streptomyces djakartensis. Taxonomy (GTDB): domain Bacteria; phylum Actinomycetota; class Actinomycetes; order Streptomycetales; family Streptomycetaceae; genus Streptomyces; species Streptomyces djakartensis. The sequence goes on from NZ_BMWE01000004.1 coordinate 235,867, forward strand.
GTCGAGTTCGGCCCCGCACTCTCCGCGACCGGCAGCCTCACCGGAGCCGTCGAACCCCGCCTCGCCCACTTGGTCCGCTCCCAGCTTGACCCCGGCAACACCAAGATCTACGTCGAGCGTGACGGACGACTGCTGTGGGGCGGTCTGATCTGGAGAGCCGACCCCGAAGGCCAGCAGCTGAACATCGAGGCCTCCGGCTGGGGCTCCTACCCCTACCGGCGCTACGACCTCCATGGCCAGCTCAACGGCCGCGGGCCCTACACCTACGCCGACCCCTGCAAGGTCATCCGCGACGTGTGGGCGTACTGCCAGGAACAGCCGGACGGTCAGCTCGGCATCCAGGTCGACGACACGACCTCCAAGGCCACCATCGGCACACCGGAGGACCCCTACCGAATCGACTGGTGGGACACCCCCTCTCTCGGCGCCGTCATCGAGGACATGGTCGCCGTCGAAGGCGGCCCCGAGTGGACCGAGGAGGTCACCTGGGAGAACGGAACCCCGCAGGGCCGCGTCCGTATCGGCTGGCCGCGTCTCGGCCGCCGCCGCACGGACATCCACTTCGAGTCCGGCATCAACATCATCAAGGCCGTCCCGGTCGAGTACGACGCCGACAATCTCGCCCAGGTCGTCATTGCCCTCGGCGCCGGTGAAGGCCGGAACCGGCGCCGCGCCGTGGACGCCGTGCGCGACGGACGGCTGCGACTGGAGCATCTCCTCGAGGTACCGGCGGAGAAGGCCAATGACCGGCTGGCCGCCCGCGCCCGCAAGGAACGTATCTCCCGCCAGGTCATCGGTGAGGTCACCGAGATCACCATCCGGGATCACCCCTCCGCCCGCTTCGGCGCCTGGCAGATCGGGGACGACGTGCGGGCACGGATCCACGACCAGTGGACCGACTTCGACGCCTGGTGTCGGATCGTCGGCTGGCAGATCCGGCCGGCCTCTGGCGAGGACCCTGAGCAGGCCGTCATCCAGCTGCAGAGAGCAGACCGCTTCACCTACGGGGGAGGCACCGCGTGAGCAGCGAAATCGCCCGCCTGGCCGCCCGCGTCGCCGCTCTAGAACGGCAGCTTGCCCGCACGACTCGCACTGCGCGCATGGCGTACTCGTCGATCGAGGACGGTGCGATCGAGGTCTACGACCAGGACAGCAACCTGCGCGGCAGCATCGGCATGCAGGACGACGGCAGCGTCGGCTTCATCGCCCATAACGGCCCGCCGCCTCCCACGCCCACGGCGCCGACGGTCGAGGCAGCCCTGTCCGGGTTCACCATCACCTGGCCGGGGACCTGGACGGACGCAGAGACCGCACCTCTGGACCTGGCCGAAGTTCAGATCCACATTTCGGCGACCGCAGACGCCGAGCCGGACACGCGTCGCCCAGTGGCCGCTTTCTACACGGCGGTCGGCGGCACCGTCACCATCGCCACCGACACCTACGACACGATGTGGGTGCGCCTGATCGCGGTCAACACTTCCGGCGCGGCCGGTGAACCCTCGAACGCCGCACAGGGACAGGCCCGCAAGGCAGTACCGGATGACCTGGGCAACGCGATCATCGACGAAACCAAGCTCGCGCGTGGCGCGGTGACTGACGCGGCGCTCGCGCTGGGGGCCGTCAACTCAACCGCCCTCGCTGACGGTGCCGTCCTCGCCGAGAAACTCGCCGCCAACTCCGTCACGCTGGGGAAGCTCGCCAACGGCGCGGTCACGCTTGGCGCGTTGGGTGGCGCACTGGCGGACAGTGCCAGTCAGCGCCTGGTCGACGGGATGGGCGAGGCCGCGGCCTGGCAGACCACTGACCAGAGCACCGGAGCAGCCTGGGCGCATCTCTCTGGCGTCCCAGACGCACCCACCGGCCAGACCGTCGGCGAGGCCCGCGGGTTCATCAGGCTGCGCGGCACGACTCTCGTGCCGTACGAACCCGGTGTCCTGTACCGGATCAGCGCCCGCATTCGCGCTACCGCCCAACCTGCCTCCGGCCCTGACTCGGTGTACGTCGGCGTGCTTGGCATCGGTGCGGACAAGACCACCCTCGTCAACCGCACTGGCGCCGACTCGTCCAACAGCCACTACTACGTGGCGGCCTCCGCACGTTCGATTCCGACGGCGGACGGCTGGGTGACGATCGTCGGCTACCTCAAGGATCGGGCGGCTTCCGGCGCCAGCGGGTCAGCCGGTCCCAACAACGACGCCCGCTCACCTGGATACGTCCACGAAGCCGTCCGCTACATCACGCCCTACCTGTGGCTGAACTACAGCTCGATGAATGTCTCCGGCTCGGCGGCGGTGATGCAGGTCGACGCCGTCGCCATCGAGGTGCTCAAGACCGGCGTAGTCGATGCCACCAACCTGGTGAGCGGCTCAGTCACCGCCGCTGCGCTTGCTGCTGATTCGGTGATCGCTGGAAAGGTCGCGGCCGACGCCATCACAGGCCGCGAGATAGCGGCGAACTCGGTCACGGCGTCCGAAATTGCGGCCGCATCGATCTCCACAGACAAGCTGGTCGTCGCAGGTGGCACGAACGCGTTGAGCGATCCGTCGTTCGAAGGCGCCTACACCGCGGCGATCGCCAAGAACGAATGGTCTGTGGTCTCCAGCGGCAACGGCTCCGCGAAAGCCCTCCGCGTCGACGCGACGGCTGCGACTACCACCACACGGTCCCTCGCCCTCACCTCCCTGCCGATCTTGAGCGGAGAACAGCTCTACCTCGCTATCGACGTCAACGCGTCCGCCGACTGGGCTGGAGCGGCGCTCAAGTTCTACGCCCGGTGGTTGGATGGCACGGGTGCCACAGTCGGCTTCGGCGTCGCGCAGGTCGACATTCCAACCCGCGGCTCATGGCAGCGACTTGCGGCGATGGTCACTGCGCCGGCGAACACCACCGCGGCCACCGTCTGGGTGGAGTCGTACCAGTCGACGGCTGGCACAGTGCTCTGGGATAACGCGGTCGTTCGCCCCGTCGTACCGGGAGTACAGATCGCCGATGGCGCGATCAGCACGCCCAAGCTCCTCGCTGGAGCAGTGACAGCAGAGAAGATCACGGCCTTGGCTGTCACGGCCGAGAAGATCGCGGCCCTTGCCGTCACTACCGACAAGCTGAACGCGCTGGCCGTGACCGCAGACAAGATAGCGGTCAACGCTGTCACGGCAACGAAGATTGCCGCAGGGGCGATCGAGGCCACCCACATCAAGGCTGGGGCGATCACGGCGGACAAGCTCGATGCCGACGCAATCAACGGCAAGAGGATCAGCGGCGCTGTCATCACCGGCAGTACCCTGCAAACCGCAGCAAGCGGACAGCGCGTTGTCATCAGTCCGGGAAACACCAACGCGGAGACTGGATCTGTCGAGTTCTATTCGGGCAGCGCGAATGAAGCAGCTCCCGCTGAGCTCAACACGGCCATTGCCTACGGCTCAGAAGGCTCCGTTTCGTACGAAATTCCCAGCGTCTCCCTCAGCGCCCCCAGGGTGAGCGGCACCAGCCAGGAGACGGGGCTGTTCCTGCAAGGGCTCGTACCGAGCTACTCGGGGTCCGTCTTCAACCTCTACGCCAACGAGTTGAGTGGCAACGGAGTTGCGTACATCAATGGTTACGGAGCCGACACGTCCGCTGTCGGGTCATCCATCGAGCTGTATGTCCGCGACGCACCACCGGACTCGGCCCGGTCCTCCGCCAGGCTCACATCCAGCGGATTCGCCGTCGACCGTGATCTCAGCGTCTACGGGAGAGCGCAGGGCCGAGGGTTTGTCACCCAGCGGACCCTGACCACGAACGTCACCTTCTCCAGCGCGGAGACGGCCGTCATCACCACAGGCAGCGTCACATTCAAGGCTGGCCGCGCATACCGGATATCCATTTGGGCTTTGCACAGTGCGGCGAGTGCCAGCTATGCGCTGTACCGGATCCGGAAGAACACCGTGTCGGGAACGATCTACAAGGACCAGATACGGGTCAACAATCTGCAAGGATCCTCAGCGAACGCCGCTATTTCCATCCAGACCATCCTGACCAACACCACCGGCAGTGATGTCACAGCCGCTCTGTGCTGGACGGGAGTTCAGGGAGGAGTCGCGCAGACGTGGACGGTTGCCGCCAGCAGCAGCAACACGGCCTACCTCCTGGTGGAGGACTGTGGCTCTGCCGACGACTACACCGGCCAGGCCATTACCTGACCGGCCCGAGCACGGCGATCCGGGTGTGCCCCGCGTCTCATAGACTGATCTCCAGCGGCGCGGGGCTGCCGAAGGGAGCACCGTGTCCGAGCCGCAAGGGCAGGACCCCACGCCGTGGGAACTGCTGCGGGCCATGCAGCAGATGCGCGACGACTTGCGCTCTGATTTCGCTGCCCTCGGTGCGCGGCTCGCCGAGATGGTGACGAAGATCCAGTACGAGGCCGATCGCAGGACAGATGAGTTGCGGATCAAGGCCGTTGAGGATGACATCGCTCAGATTCAGCGCGAGCGGGAATCCGAGCGCCAAGACGCCCGCGGGGTACGACGGTTGGCGCTGACCGCTCTGATCGCCCCTGTCGTGGTGGGGGTGATCGTCGCGGCCGTGACCGGCAAGCTCGGACTGTAGGCTCAGCACAGCAGGCGCGGGGGAGAACTAGGAACGCGCCATGCCTGATCTGTGGCTGCCGGGAGCCGAACGGCACCCGCTCAGCGACACCGCACCCACCGACACCCAGTACGACCCCCGCGTGATTTGGCACATCACGTGGGACAAGAACGCCTCCGCCTCCAAGCCCGCCGCCCTCGTACCGTTCGACAAGCTGGTTGCGTACTTCACTGGCGGGGGCAAGGGAGTCGCCCCGCACCTCCTGTGGGATCCGTTCACGGGGCGGATCGCCCAGTTCTATCCGGCGAACAGCCGGGCCAAGGCGCTCGTCGACGCCGCCGGCGGTACCCGTACCAACCGGACCGGGCGGGTCTGCCTGCAGGTCGAGACGCTCTTCTTCCCCTACTGCCGGGTGAACTCGAAAACGTACGCCACTGTCCGGGACACCCCTGCCAAGGGTCTCGACAAGATCCTCACCTGGGCACGGAGCTGGGGTGTGCCCGACGTCTGGCCGATGGGCACCCCGACTTGGAAGGCGAACCGCAACGAGCACATCTGGGAGACACAGGGCGGGCACTACGGCCACGGCCAGACTCCCGAGAACCGGCACACGGACCCCGGTCCGATGCCGAAGTGGCCCGGTACCACGTCGACGCCCAAGCCGGGGCCGCCGGCATTCCCCGGCCGGAGCGCGTTCGGCCCCGGCAAGTCGCACGCATCGATCCTCCTGCTGGGCCAGCAGCTCGTTCGTCGGGGCTTCGACAAGCACTACCGCGTCGGGCCGTCCCGCGACTGGGGCGAGGCGGACCGCCTCAACGTCGCCGACTTCCAGCGCGCCCAGGGCTGGAGCGGCGGCGATGCCGACGGCTACCCCGGCCCCGAGACCTGGCGCCGACTGTTCTCCTGACCCCGTCCCACCCCCTCCGAGGAACGAACACAACTCCATGAATCTGCACACCTCGCTACTGCGCACCGGTGTCCCGGCTGCGGCCGGCTGGCTCGTCGCTGTGGCCTTGCGTCACGGCCTCGACCTGGACGCTACCGCCGTCACCGGAGTGCTGACCCCGGTCGCCACCTTCACCTACTACGGCGTCCTCCGCCTCGCCGAGGAGCACCTGTCGCCGCGGTTCGGCTGGCTGCTGGGATACGCCCGCCCGCCGAAGTACGAGAACGCTCCGCTCACAGTGCCGCGCACCTGACCCGCGTAGGAGCAACGGCCCGCGAGCCAGCAAAGAAGGCCCCTAGAAAGCGACGACGGGCGGTTTCTAGGGGCCTTCGACAACGCAGCGTTCCACAGGATCACGAGAGGTCGACAGGGCAGGCGGCCTTGCAGGCACAGGGCTGTCCGCCGTCATGAGGGGTTGGGCTTGACCTTCTAACTGCGCAAATGGCCCCCGTGCGGCCCGACCATCAATGGCAAGCACGGACGATAATGGCCCCAATAGGAAACGGCCCCAGAGCTGCTCCAGCGTTGCTTGACTGGTCGCGGGAAGACGCCCGGCCTGCAGCAGCCGAGATCACCGCGCCGGAAGGCCCCATCCACAACTCTTGACTATTGCTCGTCGCGGGGCCGACGGCGGCAGTTATCCGTACGCTGGCCAGCTGCCTCTGTGACCTCGTGACAAGGAAGAAGGCCCTCGCCTCGCGGCGGGGCCTTCGACCTCTTGGAAGCATCCACCCTAGCAACGATCTCAAGAGGGTCGAGTCCCCTTTCAACCTCCGGTTACAATCTATATGCACATAGCGTGACGGAGAGGCGATGAAGTGGCAAGCGAGGAGAAGGCGACGGCGAGGAAGCCGTACTTGGCCGGCGGGGCGGAGTTCGCAGCCCTCTACGGCGTGAAGCGCCTTCAGGTCAGCCAGTGGATCAGTCGTGACCACACTCTCGACTACCGGTACGCGAAGATCATCAGTGGATCGCCGTACTGGCTGCTCCAGTTCGTCAAGCGATTCGGGGAGACGACCCCGCGCCCACGACAGCTCAACGCGGCCGAGCTTGACCGCCTCGTCAAGGAGCAGTCTCCCGGGTACTGGGTCGGTGAAGTCGAGCAGCTCCCGCCGCTGGTGGGGCAAGCCGAGCTGGCGGCCCTGTTTCAGCTGGCCGACGGTGCCCTGGTGCGCAAGGCGATGAGCACCGGCAGGTTCCGGCCCGCCGACTACACGCTGTCTGGGTCCCCGATCTGGTTGCTGGAGCCGGTCGTCGAAGATGCGCCCGCCCTGCAAGCCAGTGCGCGGGGAGTGGAGTGGGCCATCGATCAGCAAGTCCTCGCCGCTCTGCGCAACGGGACGTACGACGGGCCGGGGTCGAAGATCATTCCCCGCGGTCGGGCGGCGAACAAGCCAGCCACGTAGGCCCAGTTCAGGGGCTTAAATTCTTGATCCAATCCCATTATGCATATAGAATAGAAGCATGCTCGAAGGGGGCATGCTTCTTTCTGTTTGGGGGTGTCGTGCGGTACTCCAGGGGGCCTCCTGGGGAGGTGGTCGGTGGCGTTGTCGATCGACATCCCCTCCTCGTAAAGATAGATTCCAACACTCCAGGGTGTTCGTACTATCTCTGAAGGGGAGCCTTGCTGATCGAGCAGCCGCCGTTGTTCGGCACCATCCAGCCCGTTCGCCACCCCACCGTCGTCGGCAACCTGACCATCCAGCAGCGATTCGAGGCGTTCCACGCACTCAACCCCTGGGTCCTCAGGGCGCTGGCCCGGATGACCGCCGACTGCGCGGAGAAGGGGTTCACCCGCATCGGCATCGGGATGCTCTTCGAGCTCCTGCGCTACCAGTACGGCGCGGCGACCAAGGGTGACGAGTTCGCGCTGAACAACGACTACCGCTCCCGGTACGTGCGGCTCTTGCTGGCCGAACACCCGGAGTGGACATCCCTTTTCGAGGTCCGGGCCCTGCGCACGGACTGACCACGACCTCTTGGAGCCAGATCGTGAACGCACCAGCGGGCAATGCAAAGCCGCCCGCCGTCAAGCTCAAAACCCGCAAACCTACAGGGGTCGTCCCCTGGCCCCTCCTGCTGATCGAGGGAGAGGAGGGTGCCGGCAAGACGTACTCGGCTGCCCAGTTCTCCGGCAGTGAGCTCATCGGGCAGATGTACTGGATTGACCTCGACGAGGGATCCGCCGACGAGTACGCGGCGATCGAGGGCGCGAACTACGAGATCATCGACCATGACGGCACCTACCGAGACATCCTCGAACAGGTCGAAGCCGTACACGCCGAGGCCCGGCGCGCAGCCGCCGCCGGTGAGCCGCCGGTCGTTCTGACCATTGACTCGGGGTCGGCACTGTGGCGGATGCTCACCAATTGGACGTACGAGCGAGGACGCCGGAGCCGGAAGAACCGGGCCCTGCTCCAGGAAGATCCGGACGCTGCATACGACATCGGCCGGAACCTGTGGAACGACGCCAACGAGCGGTGGAACAGGATCATCTACCTGCTCCGGACCTTGCCCGGCATCGCCATCGTGCTCGCCCGCGGCAAGCAGGTCAGCGCGACTGACGACAACGGCCAGCCGATCCCGAATCGGAACGAGTGGAAGGTGTCAGCCCAGAAGGACCTGGGCTTCGACTCGACGTGCTGGATCCGCATGAAGCGCAACGCTGACCCGCAGGTCATCAAGGTCCGCTCGCTACGGATACGCGTCGAGGAGCGCAAGCCCCTGACGCTGCGGGACTTCAGCATCGAGGACCTGGTCTTCAACAAGCTGGGCTGCTCGGTCCAGTCCCAGCCGCGCATCATGCCCGCACTCGTCGGTGACCTCGTTCAGCCCTGGCTCAATCGGATCGCGGGGCTCAACGACAAGGAGCAGTTGGCTGCGCTTTGGCGCAGTGTTCCGGACCCTGCTAACCGGCTCAGCCGCGAGGAGATCGCCACCGTACGGGCCGCTGCCGAGCAGAGAGCCGCTGAACTCGACAACCCTCGCCGGGAGATGGGAGAGGGCCCGCTGTCGGACGCCGAGAAGCTCCGCGCCGCCGCCGACCGGAAGGCCGCCGAGCAGGACGCCGACGCCGAGCAGTGACCAGGCCCAACGACCTCTTGGAGAACTCCCATGTCCGTAGCCACCATCGTTGACGGCATCGCCCCCTCCCTCTGGGACGCGGCGCACGACGTCGACGCCCGCCGCCCCCGCTCCCTTCAGACACAGCTCGGAGCGTCCGACACAGTGTGCGGTCGTCGGGCCGCCTACATCCTGCACGGCGTCACACCAACCGACCGCCCTGACAAGCGGGCGGCGATCCTCGGCACGTTCATCCACCACGGCCTGCTGGAGTCCGCGCGCACGGAGTACCGATGGCTGGTGGAGCGCAGTGTCAAGGACGACTTGATCCGGGGGCACGTCGACGTCGTTCAGCTCGACGCGGCGACCGCTGCTCGAGTACCGACCCGCCACAGACCGGCGATACCCGCCGAAGTGCTCACCGTCGAAGACGTGAAGACCAAGTCCACATACCTGTGGGACCGGGTGCTTCGCTACGGTGCCACGGCCGCCGAGCTTCGGCAGGTCCACCTGTACGCAGGCGCGTTGTTCGAGGTCGGGTTCGAGGACGTTCCAGGTCAGCGATATCTGGCCCGCCTGGGACCGTTGGAAGTCGGGCGCATCCGCTTCCGCTTCATCAACCGCGACAGCGGCGCCGAGCACCTCCAGGAGATCGAGTTCGATCCCCAGCGCGCGGCAGAAGCACAGTGGTGGGTGGAGCGCGTACGCGAGACGAAGACCCCCGAGGAGATGCCCCGGGACTTCCACGGACCCGGTCTGGACGCCATCTGCGACTACTGCCCGTTCCGGTCCCTGTGCTGGCCGGGAACGGCTCCGGGCGTTCCCGAGCAGGCTGCACTCATCCACAACGACGCCGGCCGTGAGCAGGCGCTCATCGACTACGTCAGAGGACACGAACTCGCCAGTGAGGGCGAGCGGATCAAGAAGTTCGCGCGCAAGAAGCTCGACCTGTCCCCAGCCGGGATCTATGGCCCCAACAAGCTGTCTTGGCGTGGCGGCAACGACGAGGAGAAGGACGACGTGGAGGCGATGGTCGACCTTCACGAAGTCGCTGGCATCCCGGTTCCGATGACGCCGGACACCAACCGCATGGTCAAGAACCTCAAGGCGGCAGGACTGGCCATCCCCAGAAAGAAGACCGGCAAGAAGACGCCCACGGTCATCAACATCGCGCCGGCCTGACCCGAGCCCATGCAACCGCAGCCCCGCCCGGCGACGACCGGGCGGGGCAACCCGTCCTGCCGCCGTGCTGCACTGCCCAAGAGGAACCGTGTCCATCCAACTGATGATCGCAGCAGCGTACTTGCCGCCCGATGTGCTCACCCAGAGCCAGAAACTCGCTCTCATGAAGATCGCGGACAGCGCCGACGACGAGACCCGTCTCGCCCGGCCAGGTCTGACCCGCCTCGCGGCGTGGGTCGGCGTGACCGACAAGCGGGCCATCACCATCGTCACGGAGCTGATCGCCAAAGGCCTCGTCGAGCGTGTGGAGACCGGCAAGGCCGGACGCGCGGCGGTGTACCGGGTCTTCCCCCTGGGCGTACCGCCCACGCCGACCACAGCGGAACTCAAGGAGGCCGCTGAGGTTCGCAAGGCCGCTCCGAAGAATCCCCGGAAGGCCCGTCCCGGCGTGGTTCGTTCAGCGCCAGCGAAACCAGCCATGACCTATCAAGACGTCGAAGCGCGGGAGGCCGCACGTCAACACTCCGACGAATCACCGCAGGTGGAGGCTGGGTTCCATGCGGGGAACCCAGAGGAGGGAGCAGGGTTCCACGGGTGGAACCCGGGCGCTTCAGAGAAGCGGGTTCCACTCGTGGAACCCGACGAGTTTCACGCGGGGAACCCACTGGGTTCCAACGATGAAACCCCTTCCTTGCCTGGTTCTTCCTCTGTCCTTCCTTTCCCCCCTACCCCCACGGCTGACGCCGCAGGGGAGCCCGCGCCCGCGCCGACGGACACTCCTGCCCCGGCGGACCGTGCGGAACCGAAGGAGGGCTGTGCGAGGCACAGCAAGCGTCCTTCTGCCAACTGCCGTGGATGCGGTACCAATCCGCGTGCGGGCCGCCAACGAGAGCAGGAGGAGGCCAAGGAGGAGGAGCGCCGGGCGCACGGACAGTTTTGGGATCAGTGGCGCCAGGACGCGGCCAGCCGTCGGCGCAGGGTCGAGGAGCGTCCGGAGGAGACAGAGGCCGCACGCCGGGCGACACGGGAAGCCGTGCGCGCCGCTAAGAGCCGCAGACAGCAGAAAACTTAGGCCACCGAAAGAAAATTCGGCGGAAATCTAGACATCCCCACCAATGCATATAGAATAGAACCAGAAAGGGGGGGGTTGGAGCCTCCTCGGGACCGGAAGGACGACATGAACGACAGCAGGTATCTGCCCACCCTTCGTTATGAGCGCAAGGGCGGGATCGTGCTTGACGGCTCGCTCGCCGCCCGCGAGCAGCTCCAGGTGCTCGCCGACCTCTACCGCCATGACGCCGAGGGTGTCGGCGGCGCGCTCGTTGAGATCGCCCACCTCAAGGAGCGGGTCGACCGCGAGCGCGAGCTCGGCGGGATCGGGAACGCCGCCGTCGTGCGGGATGAACTCGTCGGTGAACTCATCGACGACATCGGCGGCGCGGAGATCCACCTCGACCATCGTGTGAACCACCGCGCTCTGATGCAGGCTCGGAGCCTCGCGGAGGAGGCGCGCGGCCTCTATGAGGCGGCCCTGCAGCGTGTGGCGGAGCTGGAGACCGCCACCGCCATCGCCCGCGGGGGGCGCGAGGTGGGGCGCAGGTGCCCCGCCTGCACCCTCGCTCTGCTCATCTCTCTCTCCAGATAGATCCCAACTCTGTACTGTTGACCGGCATAAGACCTCTTGGAGACAGAACCGTGAGCACCAACACCGCGCCCATGGCCCCGATGCCCGAGCACGGCAACACCGACGACCCGCTGTGGCGGACCCTGTGGAACGCCTACGAGCCCGTGATCACTGCTCTGCGTCGCATCCCGCTCATCACCGATGTGGAGATCAGCGGCGGCGAGTTCGCGATCCACGCCCAGCTCACCGACGGTTCGCATTTGTGGATCACCTCGACCCACTGCCTGCCCGTCGACCCGGCCGCGCTGGAGGGCTTCCACGTCCGGCGCGCTCATCACGACAACCCCACCATCGACGAGCGGGTCTACGACTCCACCGAGGGCGAAGACCAGGCCAAGCACGGCAACAACGTCGTGCCCCTCATCCAGGCGATCACCGCCTTCGTCACCGCGCGCAAGCTCGCGCTGCCCATCGTCGACATCTTCCAGGTGCAGATGCAGGGCGTCACCGCCGCGCACACTCCGGCATCCGCCGAGGTACAGGGCCCCTTCACCGACCGTCGGGCCGCCGTCAAGGAGTACGGCTACACCACCCACGACCTCATGAAGAAGGGCTGGGAGTGCATCCATGAGCAGGGCGGAACGAACTGGCCGCTGACGATCTGGAGGCAGGACAACGCGATCGTCACCGTCTTCGTCGGGCACGCCGGGCAGGCGATCGGGTGATGCCGGGCACCGATGTGACTCCGCCGAACGCGGAGCCGAAGACGCGCCGCTGCCACTGCGTGATCGCCCACCCGCAGGACGAGAACGAGTGGGCGAGGGCCCAGGCCGCGCTCGACAACGCACTGGCGACCAACGACGCCCAAGGGGTGCTGCTCGCCTGCATGCAGCTCATGCAGCCCTGCCCGACCCGTGACGAGCAGGCCGCGCGATGAGCGAGCCGACCGTGATGTACGCGCTGCTCGCACTCGCGCTCGGAGTCGGCGCCGGCCTGGTCGTGCTCGTGATCGGCGAGCTCCGGTGGGAGGCCCGCAACCGACTCCCGCGCTGCACGACCTGCGGTGAGCACCACCACCGTCACGCCGCCCACCGCTGAACACGCTGCCCGGCCCGGCTTCGGGCCGGGCAGCCGCAGACCTCTTGGAGAACACCCCGTGGGATACGACATCTACATCCAGACCGCAGACGGCAGACGCGCCGACGGCGAGGAGAACTACTTCCGTTTCGAACTCATCGCAAGAATCCGCGCGTTGGGCACGATGCGTAACTTCGGAATGCTCGCCGAGCTGCCCTACCCCGCCATACCCCTCCTGTCTGCCTATGGATTGACGGACGGCGACCTCAAGGCCGGGGTCCGGCACGCCTTGGACAAGGCCAACCTCGTGGCGGAGTACCGGAGCGCCTACCGAGCCGTCATGGACGCTGCGGAGCCCGAGCCCACCGGGATCCCGACGTACAAGCTGGCTTACAACGATGGCGCCCTCGTCACGGTCGCCGAGATCACCGCAGCCCTGGCCGCGTACGAAGCCCACCCGAACATCGACGTCTCCGAGATGCCGCTGGGCGACCCGATATGGCCGCACTGGATCGCCTTCCTGCGCCGCGCCAAAGAGCACGGCGGCCTGCGCGCTCACTGAACTCGGGCGCTGCCCGGCCCCGCGCTGCGGGGCCGGGCACGCAAGACCTCTTGGAGAAGACGACAACCAGCATGGCCACATGGATCGACCTGCTGTGCGGCGCGGGCGGCAGTAGCACCGGACTCGTAGAAGCAGGACACGAACTGCTCCTCGGGATCAACCACTGGGACCTGGCGATCGAGACGCACGCCGCCAACCATCCCAACTGCGAGCACGCCGTCATGACCCTCAGCGACGGCTTCCCCATGCGCTACCTGCCCAAGGCCGACGCCCTATGGGCATCGGTCATCTGCACCGAGATCAGCCCCGCGGGAGGACGCCCCCGAGAAACGAACCAACTCGACCTGCTCGACCTGCTCCAGGAGGAGCGTGACGAGTGGGAGTCCCTGACCAAGGACGCCTTCGAGGCGACCCGAGTCACCGCCTGGTGCGTCGTGCGCGCTGCCGAGGCGAAACGGTTCAAGGCCGTCGTCGTAGAGAACGTCGTCGAATTCGGCCTCGACTGGATCCTGTTCCAGAAGTGGCTCGAAGCCATGGAACTGCTGGGCTACCGCTACCAGATCGTGTGCGTCAGCAGCGCCCACATCGGTGACGACACCAACCTCCGCGCCCCGCAGTGGCGCGACCGGATGTACGTGGTCTTCACGCTCAAGACGATGCGCAAGCCCGACTTGGAGCCCCGACCCCTGGCCCCGTGCATGGACTGCGGGGAGGACGTGCACGCCGTTCAGTCCTGGAACGTCGACGGCGTCCGCATCGGCAAGTACCGGCGTGACTACATCTACCGCTGCCCGAACGCACGTTGCCGTCACGCCATGGTCGAGCCGTACGTGCGACCGGCCAGCGACATCATCAACTGGAACGACCTCGGGACCCAGATCGGCAAACGCAAGAAGCCGCTTGCGGAGACCACGATGAACCGCATTCGCGCGGGCCTCATCAAGTTCCCCTACCGCCCCAGCTCGATCACCCTCACCCACGGCAAAGACGGCGGAGACCGGGCGTACGCCGTCGAAGACCGCCCCCTGCCGACCCGGACGGCCAAACAGGGAGACGCGCTCCTGGTGCCGACTGGCGGATCCTGGAACACCGACGCCGTCCCCGTCGATGTGCCGCTTCGCACCCGAACCACTCGCGAGAGCGAAGCCCTCCTGACGGTGGACCCGTTCCTCATCGAATACCGCAACCACGCCACCGCCAGCCCCGCGAGCGACCCGCTCAGCGTGGTCACCGCCCAGGGCAACCACCACGGTCTGGTGACGCACGCGGGCACCGTCCCTGAGCAGGCGCGGAACACGCTTGTCGTGCCGTACCGCAAGGCCGCAGTGAAGACGGCCGCCGAACCCGTCCACACCCTCTCCACCCGCGACTCGGCCGCGCTGGTGCGCAGCGCCCCGGACATCAACGACTGCTACTTCCGGATGCTCAAGCCCCGCGAACAGCTCGAAGGGCAGCGGTTCCCGGCGAAGTACGTCGTCTACGGCAACCAGGCCGAACAGACCATGCAGGCAGGTAACGCGGTTTCCGTGAACGTCGCCCAGTGGATAGGCCAGCGATTGGAGCTCGTCCTGTGACCGGACCGAGAAGCAGTCTGCCCGGCACCCACGTCATCGGCCACGCCCCATGCTTCGGTGACCCGGACTTCGCTGTCGCTGACGACCGGTGGAAGACCGGTCAGGAACTGGTCGCCATCTGTGAACCACTCCTCTACGTCTGCGGCGGCTGCCTCTACCGAGCTGCGTGCATCAGGCAGGTCCTCCCAGCGAAGAGCGGTTTCACCGGGATCTGCGGCGGCCGAATCTGGCTCAACGGCGCGATCGTTCACGCCCTGCCGGAGGCCGATTCCAGCGAGCTGCCGCGCCCGGTCATCCGAAAGTCGTGCGGCACCGCCGCCGGATCGCGCGCCCACCGCAGAGCTGTCGAGCAGCAGTGCCCCCGCTGCCAGCCCTTCTACCGTCCCGGCCCCAACCCGCTGGAGGACGAGGACCAGGAGGTCGCACAGCAGCTCGAACTCCCCGAAGTCCCCTGACCAGTAGAAAGGAAATCTCAGTGCTGCACTTGACCGCAACATGCACCACCGTGCCGGAGGGATACCGGCTTCGAGTCCTGGCCCAGGGCAACGACGAGCCGATATTGGACCTCCCCTTTGCATGGGACAGTTTCCGCCCGGCCAGCGCCGGCCACCGGCTGATCGAGCACGGCTACATGATTCGTCCCGATGCCCGAACGCCCGAGGCAGTGAACGGCTGGCGACAGGTACCAGGTCAGCCCGGCACCTGGTCCGCGCCCGTCATACCGACGGAACACGGCAGACCAGCGACGGGCACGATGGTCGCCGGACGTCTCGCTGAAGCCGTTGCTCACTGGACGGACGGGCGCCACGACGAGGCCCGCCAGATCCTGGCCGATCTCGCGCGGACCGGAACACCGTCGCTGATGTACGGCGTGGCCACCGGTCTCGCGGTCATGGCAAAGGCCGCGCTGGAGAAGCTGCAAGGACTGAGCGGTGGGGCGGCGTCGTGGATTCTGCTGACCCCTGACGGCAGCAGCCCCGAGGACATTCTCCCGCCTCCGCACCTGTTCGCAGCCCGCTTTATCACCGCGCACGCCAACGGAGACACCAAGGCCACGCTCGCCCTCTACGGGGCCGCGTTCACGGCACCGGACCCCGAACTGCTGCCCGCCTGCATGGACATGCTGCTGGCAGCCACCGGAGAAGCGGTGCGCGCGGCAACGCCGGGAGCCGACCGATGACCAGCTCAGCCACATACACCTCTGATGGACTGCGTCACGACGTCGCTGACCCCGTGACGTGGAGCGTTCGTATCTGCGCGGGGCGATGTGGGACATGCATCTTCAGGCCCGGCAACCTCATGCGCCTGGAACCCGGGCGCGTGGCGGAGATGATCGCGAGTGCCATCGCGGAGGAGGGGCACATCGTCTGCCACGCCACGCTCGGCACCAGGGCCCCGGCTATCTGCGCCGGTTTCGCCGCCCACCGGAACGGCAGCGCGCGCTCCCTTGCCCTGCGCCTCGCCCGAGCACGAGTTCTTCGAATCGTATGGGTCCCAGTGGACAGCGGAGAGGCGGACCGCTCATGACCCGTGTGGAACATGACTGGTTCGAAGGGCTGCCTGGCCGTCGATTCAGGGTCGCTCTGCCCCCGCGACTGGAGCTTCTGAACGCCAACCAGCGACCGCACTTCCACCGGCGTGCCGAGATCACCAGAGTGCTGCGACGTGCCGCGTGGGCTGCGTCACGTGGGCTCCCACACCTGGAGCGTGTGCACATCATCGGCGTTCTGCACCCCGACAGCAGGCAGAGGAGGGATCCGGCCAACTGGTACCCCTCGTTCAAGGCGTGCGTCGACGGGCTCGTGGATCAGGGAGTCCTGGACGACGACGACCACACCCGTGTCGTCGGCCCGGACATGCGTATCGGTGACGTGGTCGACGGCGGGCGGCTCGTACTCCACATCCGCGACCTCAGCGATGTGGAAGAGCTCGCTGACCTGCATAAATAGGGCCCCTCACCGACGAGATTTCCGCTCGAAAATCTTGCCCCCCTCCCTAATGCATATAGAATAGAACCATCAGGAAGGGGGAGCCTCCTTCCGTTGCCCTTCAGGAGTGTTCGTGAGTAACCCCTTCGGTCTCGAAAGCATCCTCCGGCGCCTGATCTCCGAACCGATCGGCCCTGAACAAGCCAGGCGGCTGGCCCGGACGATCTCGGACCTCCTTCAGGGGGTCTGGGAGCAGTGGTTTCCCGGGGTCGACTACGACGACTGGTGTGAGTCGCTCCCGGAGCCGCTGCTCGACGTCATCATCCAGCTGCTGACCTGGAGTGAGGGTGGTCGGATCGTGGTGGATCGCCTGCCCGCGGCGGCCGTGGGTCACATCCTCACCGAACTGAAGTCCTTCTCTGTGCCTGCTGGCTGACGCTGCAGACCCCACCCGGCGGTCGGCGGCCATCATGCCCCGGCCGCCGGACGGACCTGCGGTCCCGACCCATACCCCTGCTCTTCGACGGCAGGGCCGCCTTGCGCCCCAAATGCATATAGAAAAGGAGCATCGGGCGCTCTCATTCACACCCGGGAGACATACATGCCCGCCCATCCCTCGATAGCGGCCATCAACACCCCAGAGCACCACCGGGGCGCCATGATCCTCATCCTCCTGACCTTCGCACCCGACGAAGAGGCCCTCCGTGCAGCCCTGCACCTGGCAGAAAACGCCGCCATCGCCGCCTGGGCGCTCCGCCCGGAGGACCTCGCGAACCTCACCGTCGAGCAGTACCGGCAGCTCCTCGACTACGCAGCCGCCCCGCAGGTCCTCGACCTGGCCCTGTACCTGGGCGGCGACAGGAAGCAGATCCGCACCCTCATGGACTTCATCACCGGCGTGATGGCGGACGTCCAAGCGCGCTACCCCACGCCACGCCCTTGGACCAACGACCAGTCCTGACAACCCCCTTGCTCCTCCCGACCGACTGGAGAACCGCATGAACTTCGTGACGCAGACCGTGCTGACGGATCTGGTGTGCCGCCTGGGAGTCAGCGACGCAGCTGTAGAGAGCGCGCTCGTGACAACCCTTCAGCACTTCACCGCGGAATCACGCAACCCCATCGTCACGCTCACCGGACGCACACCGGCCCAGTACCTCGACACGTCGCTCACGACCCCCCGCTTCCACGCCATGCTGGCGTCCATCGCCCTCAAGATCGAAGGGCGAGAGGCTGACGCCCGTCTGGCCTGGGAGGCGTACGTACAACGCGAGATCGCGACTGCGACGCGCGCCCATGAGGCGCTGCCGGAATCGGCGCTCCTCGGCGACGTCGAGGCCGTACGCCGAATCGGTCGCGGACTCGGTATGGACGACGACCAGACTGACCAACTCATCCCCGGCATCGTGCTCACGCTGGCCATGGGCTACTACTACCGCCCCGCCGGCGACCGGCACCTCACTCTGACCGAGGCCCTCTCCCGAGTCGCCGCCGACGAGCTGACCGAAATGCTCAGACACGCCTCGCTCTCGGCCGCAGGCCGAACCGACGACGCCGCCGACGCGCTGCGCCGCTTCCAACAGGGATCCCACTGACCCGCGGCCCGTGTCGACCATCCTCCTCTGGCCGACACGGGCCGCCTTCACCTTGAGAACCGAACGGCCAGGAGACCGCATGGATCAGCTCGACCTGTTCGCCGACGCTGACAAGCCCGACGAGCCAACCACCCCGCCCGCCCCGGTGGCGCCACCCCGCCGATACCTCACCGACCTGCCGCCCGCTCCCACCCCCGTAACCATCTCCGCCCAACCCGCACGCGCCCTCACTGTCGTCGAGCGCAAGCTGGGCCACTATCGGCCGACCCAGCGCAACCCACATGCCCACGCCTTCGAGATCGCTGAAGCCGTCAGCTACGCCTGGCACCACGCACACGGAGGCAGCGCCATCGAGGTCCCGATCGGCGTGGTCGCCACGCTCGCTCTCTGGCCCCTTCGTGGCCCGGACGCCTACCTCGCCGCCGACTGGTGGCTCAGCCTCGACGACACCGACCTGTTCGCCGCATTCCGTGAATGCTGGGCCCGCTGGTGGATCATGCGGCCTGACCTCATTGACCGCGCCACCCCACTGCATAAATGGATCGACGACGAGAATCCCGACCCGCGTCGGGCCGGAGCCGTCCGCGCTGCCGTAGAAGCCTCGCTCACCAACGGGCTGCTGCACTTGACCAGCAGTGACGACGCCGACCTCCGCTCCACGACGGACGTGATGGGGACCGTGTTGGCCGTCATGCGCTCCGAGGGCGCCCACGACGCACTCGCGGAGATACATACGCCGCCGGAGGTGGCCTACCTGATGGCCAGGATGCTGCTCGACGGCATGTCGCTCAAACCAGGCATGACGTTCGACGAACCCGCCGGCGGGACCGGCGGCATGTACCGTGCCGCCGCGCAGGTCATGCGTGAACGCGGCATCGACCCACACGAGTTCGGCTGGTCGCTGACGGACGTCGACCCGCTTGCGGCCGCGGGGGCCGCCGTCAACGCGATCCTCTGGGATCTCGGTCCGCACGTGCTCATCGGGTGCGGTGACACCCTGCACGAGGGCAACGTCCCCGCGAGGGCCGCCCGGGAGGCGCGCGACTCTCTGGAGCGTCGCGATCGGCTGCACTCGCAGGCGGTCTTCCTGGCGGCGATTCAGAAGGTGGAAGCCCTCATACGCCACGTGGCCGCCTGACCTGCGGAAACTCTTCGAAATCTCTCACGGGAGATCTTGAGTTCCTCCTAAATGCATATAGAATAGAACCATGATGAAAGGGGGAGCCATGGAAGAGCTGCCGTTCACCTTCCCGTACTGCCGCAGCCATGAAATCCGCTGCCAGGAACCCGGCTGCGAAGCCTGTGCCTGCGACCACTGCTTCGACTGTGGCGCCTGCCCCACCCAGATCTGCGACCACGACGCCTAGCGACCTGAAACGCAGACCGGCAGCCCAGCCACAACTCCGCAACACGAAACGGACGGAGAGTAGATGACCTACAAGCAGGGCGATCGCATCGCCCTCGTCCACACCACCGACCCGCATACCGACCTCAAGCCCGGAGACGAAGGCACCGTCTACCGGTTCGACGCCGCACTCGCCCAGCTCTCCGTGAACTGGGACAGCGGTTCGAGGCTCTCGATGCTCCTCGACGACGGCGACGAAGTGCGCCCTGCATAGCAGCCCCCGGGGCCGCCTCCTTGGAGGCGGCCCCGCCGCTCAACCAACAGACCTCTTGGAGAAGCGCACATGCTCATCACCGACGCCGCGGTCCGGGAAACCGCGGCCACCATCGCCCAAAGCCTCGGCGGAGACTGGGTGATCGACCCGGAAGCACCCACCGACGGCGCCGCCCACCTCATAAGCACCGACGGAAAAGGAATCAGCTTCCGCCCCATCTTCGGCGGAACCACCGTCCAACTCTGGATCACCGGAAGTGCCCCGCCGCCGCCCCCGATCGACGCCACCCCCACCGAACAAAGCACCTACGAGGCCCAGAACGCCGTACGCCTTCCCCAGGGGCACAGATACAACAAAGCGGCAACCCTCGTCACCGAGAACGACGAGGAACCCGAGACCATCATCATGCGCACCCTCGAAGACGACCTCATCCCAGCTTTCGAATACAAACCCGGGTACGTCGGCCACCGACCCTGGGTCGACCTGTTCGACAACGCGCTGTCTGAAGTGATGGATGAAGCCGGGCCGGCAACGGACACGACCCTCCGGGACCGCGACCCCGAGTCGGACGACATCGTCGGATCCACCGAGAAGTCCGCTGACGCCGAACCCGGCCCCGCCGTAGAGAGGGACCCACAGCCGGCCGCGGCCGAAGAAGCTCCACACGAGCCCGCGAGCCCACCGGTTCAGGCAAGCTCACCGACTCGACGGAAACGCCCCCGACGGACCTCTGGGAAGGCGGCGAAGTGACCGCGGACGCCGACCAGCTGTGCCCCTCCTGCGGCGTCGCCCCCGGGAACCTTCACGAGAAACGGTGCGACGTGGCCCGATGCGCCGCCACGGGAAGGCAGCGGAGCGGCTGCCACCACGGGGACGGCTGCAACACCATGTGGACCGGTCAATACCCCGGGTTCGCCGAGGCCATCGAGTACGGGTACTTCGCGCGTCTGGTCCCCGGCGCGGGCTGGCAGGAGTGTGCCGCCGACGCCCCGGATGCGATTCCGGATCTCAACCGGCTGTACCGCGACTGCCACTGGGATCCCCGTACCCAGCGCATGGTTCGTCACGCTCGTTGACCGGTTCGGGCTGGCCCCGGCAATAGCCGAAAGCCCCCCGTTGTAGCTCCGGCTGGCTGCCTGAACGGGTTATCTTCTTCTACGAACGCGTTCGGCTTGTGGTGATTGCCATAGAGGCTCCGCCCCTACGCAGAGCAGCGGAGCCTCTATGCGTTGGAACAAACGGAGAGCTGAAGATGCTACGCACCCAAGCGTCTTGAACGGACACTGGCAAGGGTCGCCAAGGCTTCAAAAGTTCTGTCCTGTTTCGACGGTGACGACTCGTGTTCCGGGCGGGGCTGCCTGTCTTAGGGCTGCGGCCTCGTCAGGGATGGTGAATAGCACCAAGTCGAGTTGCTCCACTAATTTCATGTCGAGCCTGGCGGGATCGGGACGGATCAAGCCGTACCAGCCCCTGGTCGACCTGGGCACGGCCGAGCCGATCGTGACTAGGACACCGCAGCCGAAGTGATAAGCAGTCGCTGTCAGATGAACGAATGCTGGCTTGCCGGTCTCGGCACGAGCCTGTGCCAACGCGGTGTCCTCCAGTCGCTGCCGGGCGGCGGGAGCTAGCGTCTCCTGCCACTCGCTGACAAGGGGGGCATTGGCCTCGGGGAACCGGCGAGCTGCGTACTCAATCTGCTGGGTGCGCCAACGCTCCCTGCCGACACGCTCCTCCTCTGCATAGGCCTCGGCCTCCGCAAGTGCACCTGCTGTCGCCCACAGCCATCGCCAGACGCCCGTGCTCCCCAGACTCACTGGACCTGCCGGGGCATGGGGCAGAAGGGCGGCATTGAGAACACGGACCACTACCTCCCTCAGAGGGGCCTCACCGTCGCCCTCCCAGTGTCCGTGCCGACCAGCCGGGCACGTACGGTGGCCGTGGCTGCAGGTGCATTCCTCGGTGACGAACTGTGCTGGACCGGCCTCCACGGCATAGCCTCCGCCGTCTGCGGTTTTCACGAGCAGCGACGGGGCGGATCCCAGCCAATTCCTGGATCGGTCGGATACCCAGCACACCCCAATGTCGTCGGCAGCGTAGCGAGCAGTGCGCTCTTCTATGTCCGCGTTGGTGGTCGCGGCTAGCTGAACCTCCCAGGCCCAGCGATTGGTGCCATTGGGACTGGCCGACAACACATCCGCCCGCCATCGTCCCTCGGGCCCGGCCGCTTCCACGGACGCATGATGACCCGCAGCGCGAATGGCACTAGCCAGCGCCAGCTTCAGCCGGTGGTGTGCCACCGACTCGCCCGCCAGGGCACACTGCCGAGACGTTCGCGCATCATGTGCAAAGAACCGGACGCTGCCTGGGGAGAGCTTGGCGTGAACGCGGTGGTGGCAGGCCGGACATAACAGGACCGGTCGAGGCCGCACGCGGTGCACGGTTGCCCAGTCCCGCCCACACCCCAGATCCGACTGCGTTGCGTCCAGGATCCCGAGGTCGGGGTCAATTGCGGTAAGGCTCATTTCTCTCTCCCCGTCCCACAATCAACAGAACGCGGCTGTCGGGGTGAAGATCATCGTAGGTAAAGGTCAGCGGCGCTGTTCATCGATCAGTTGAAGGTACCTGTCGTATTGGGTGTCAGCGACCGCGCGGTTGCGGATGAGGCTTCCTTCTTCCATTCGGTAGGTGCGGTCGGGGTCGCCTGCGAAGGACAGCCAGTTGAAGGAGGTGGTCACCCAAACGTTGTCGTAGACAAGAACCTTGGCATGGGTGCTTTTCAGGCGGGTGAAGGTGAACTTGTCGGGGTAGCGTGCGGCGAGATTGGTGAGTCTGCGGACGGCGTCGGGGTCGGTCTTGCGGTCGTTGTCCTCGTAGCCGTAGGCGATGTCCACCTTCACACCTCGGGTGAGACGGGCTTCGAGTCGGCTGATGAACTCAGTTGTGATGATGGTCTTCTTGATCCACGGAGAGATAAGCAGCAGCCGGCGGCGGGCGTGGGTGAGCGCGTCTTCGAGGATCTCGGGGTGCTCGAAAACCCCGATGGCACGGATTTCGTCCGTCTGCGGCTGAGGTTCGGCCGGGGCCTTCGGGGTGGGGGTCTGGGCTCCAAGCTGGAAGGCGGCCTGTTCGGCGCGGTGCTGGGTGACCTCGGCCAGAGGTACACGGGCCTTTTCCAGCTCGGAGTCCAGGACGGGTCGCTCGGCTGGTGGTTCGACGGTGATGCCGAGGGCCTTGGCCCCGCCGAGACCGATCAGGGCGAGCTCGTGGGGGTGGCTGAGTTCCCCGTCGACGACGACCCCCAGTTGGACGTCAGTGCGGTCCGTGTCGGCGTAGACGAGCAGCTTGACTGGCAGGACCCGGCGGGATGGGGACTGTTGGATGCTCTTGACCTGCAGCACCTCACGGTCGGTGGTGCCGTTGTCGCGCAGCAGGGCCGTGATGGCGGCGGCGGTGATGTCGCTGTCCTCGACCGGTCCGGAGCGGGCTGCGGGCAGCATAATCATGCCGGCCTGTTCGGCTTGGCCGCGGGGGATGGTGGTGTTGCGGTTGTAGGGGGCTATCTTCCACAGCATCTGGTCGTAGACGAGTGGCTGATTGACGCGGACCGGGACGTTCTGCGCCGCCTCGCGGGCGGTGATCCGGCCCTTGTCGGTCAGTTGCAGGCCGCGTACGGCGGAGTCGTCGCCGGAGGACGGGCGGGACCAGCGCAGGTCGTCCGAGCTGAAGAGAGCGGCGACGGTCTGGTCGACCATGCGCTCGGGAAGGCCGAGCATGCCGGCGATGCTGTGCCCTCGGGTCACCTGGTGGTCGACCAGCCGCAGGACGAACTCGTCCATCAATGGGAGGCCCTTGCTGTCCTGGGCGAGGACCTCAGCGGTGATCTGAGCCACCGGCAGCCCGGCGTCGACGATGGTGACCAGATCGAGGCCAGGGCGTGCGTTGTGAAAGCGGACGGCCAGGAGGCTGTTCGGGCTAAAGGTAGGCATCGCGGATCTCACAGTCTTCCGGGTGGCCGCTCATATAGTCGAGGACGGTGCGCAGGGCTCCGGGTTTGCTCCGGCAGAACCCGGCGTCACCGATGACGATCAAGCCGAAGCGGGCGCGGCTGAGGGCGACGTTGATACGGCGCCAGTAGGGCTCGCCGAGGAACCCGAAGTGGCCGCGAGTGTTGCTGCGGGTGACGCTGAACACGGCTAGGTCGCATTCGCGGCCCTGGACGGCGTCGACTGACAGCACTTCGGGCGCGATGTGCTTGAGGTGGGTCTTGAGGAAGGCCAGTTCCCGAGTGAGCTCGTCGACCTGGCGGCCGTAGGGGGCGATCACCAGGACATCAAGGGGCCGACCGTACGGGACTTGGATGACCTTCTTCTCGATGGCCTGGTCGATGACCTTCAGCCGATTCATCGCGAGCTTGGCCTCAAGCCGGTTGGAGATGCTGGTCTCGGTGCCGGTGCGGTCGGATTCGCGTCGGCTCTCCAACGCACTGGTGTCCAGCCACAGGACCGGCTTGTTGATCCCGTCATAGCCAGGTAGCGCGTGGTCGTTGGGAGAGATCAGCTTCCCACCGTAGAAGCAGCTGCTGATCATGTTGCCGATCGCTGGGGTCATCCGGTACTGCTCGCGAAGCAGGTGCTTGACCGGGGCGTCGGCGCAGTTGGCGAAGTACTGGAACAGGGTGGTCTTCACCAGTTCGGGGATGAGCTGGTGGTCGGCCATGATCTGCTCGTTGCGGAGCAGGTCCTCGTCGATGGGCGGCAGCTGATTGGTATCGCCGACCAGAACCCACCGCTTGGCCCGGGCCAGCGGGACCAGGGCCTCGGTCGCAGTTGCCTTCGACGCCTCGTCGAAGATGCACAGGTCGAATTCCAGGTCCCTGACCGCCCGGTGGCCGAGGAAGCCGATCGCGGTGCCTCCGACGACCTGCCGGGTGCGCAGGAAGGCGGTGATCAGGTCTTGGTCCGTTCCGATGCGCTGGAGCCACTCGCCCTGCAGGCGCAGCAGGTCCATCAAGTTTCGACCAGGGCCCGACGAACCAAGGAGAACAGCGACCGCGTCGCGTGCGTCGGAGGCGCTGAGGTCTTCCCGCAGGGTCAGATCGCCCGCGAGCGTGACCTGAATCTGTGCGAAGAGCTCGGCGCGCTGGCCGATCAGCTGCTCCTGGCGGGCGCGAGCAGTGACGATTTCCTCGCCCAGTTCCCGGGCGGAGCTGGTGCGTTCGGGTGCGGGCCGGGTCGAAAGTTCCTGTAGGCGCGCCGTCACGTGGGCGAGGTCTGCGGCCACGGCGGCGAGTTCCTCCAGCAGCAAGGAAGCCCGGAGGTGGTGTGCTTCCAGACCGTTATCGGCGGCTACCTCATCCAGGTACTTCTCCGCCCGTACGCGCACACTCTGGGTCCACTTCTTGACCTGCCGGTCCAGGAGCAGCGGCTGGGCACTGGCCGCGACCCGCGGGTCATCCGCGCGGCCCAGGCGGACCAGGCCGGTGACACCGGCGTTCTCCAGCCGTGCTAGAGCGTTGTCGATGGCGATATGGGTCTGGCTGACGATGAGAATCCGCGCGTGGGGATTGCGTTTGAGGGTCTGCTCAACGATCTCGGCGATCACCGTGGTCTTGCCGGTGCCGGGCGGCCCCTCGACGAGCAGGAGGTCCTGGGCCCCCAGTGCGTGCGCGACGACGTCCCGCTTGCTCTTATCGAGGTCGGCACGGACCCAACTGGTGACGCCCGTGGGCGGGCCGACCGGGATGGTCGCTGGATTGTCAATGTACTGCCGCAGCATGGGGTTGGCGCTCTGGCCGGCGGCGACGGCGCTGAGCGCGTCGCGCTGACGGTTGATGGCGCCCTGGCTCTGGCCGATCGATGGCAGCAGTACACCCCGGGAGGGCAAGACTGCTTTGGGGCGCGTCATCCGTAGCACCAGGGTTCCGTCGGTCAGATTGGTCACCTCACCACGGTCCAGGGGACGGCTGTAGGGGTATTCCGCGACCGACCACTCCTCCCCGATCTCCGCCGCGCCACCAGCATCGGTGAGGTGGAAGACGCGAGTCTGGCCGCCGCCTTCCATCCGTTCGTAGGCGATGGGCTTCCGGCCTTCTGCCGCGGCTTCCTCGCGAGCCTCGAGTACCCGGCGCCAGCCCTCGAACAGATCACCCAGGCTGTGGATCTTGTCTGCCTTCTCCTGAGCCTCGCGCTCGTCCAGGTGCTCATCAAGCTTTTCCAGCAGAAGGTCGAGCCCGTCGTAGGCGGGATCCTCTCCGGGGTCGTCGAAGGTCCAGTTGAGGGCCGGGCCGAGCTTGAGAGCCGCTTCGCGGCGTCGGGCCATCCACTCCTCCGGCCGCTCCTCCGCCGAGACAACAGCGGAACGGTCCCTGGGGTTGTCCCGGTCGCTCTTCAAACGCAGGAACAGGGTGCGGCCGAACACTCGGATCGTTTCTGTGTCCGTCTCGCGGGCTTGGGCGTTGTAGCCGTAGTCGACGTGGACCGTGCCGGAAATGTCGGCCAGCACCTTGGCCTTCGCAGCCTCCCAGTCGGGTTCCTGACCAGGTGGTGGCCCGGTCACGGCTGTCGCCGCGGGGCGGGTCATCTTCAGCCAGACGGCGTGGCGGCGGCGTCCGTCGCGGTCGTCGTGGACCTGCTGTGCGGCCAGGAGCTTCGCTTCCAGGACACTGGCGTTCGCGGGCCTGTTCTGCGGGTCGTAGTCGATGCAGGACGTCAGGATGCTGCGGATGTCCGGTTCGAGGTCCAGCTCGTCCAGGACGGTCTGAAGGTCGGCGTAGTCACGAGCCTTGTTGCGGGACAGGACCTGAATAGCCAGAACCGCAAAGGCGTAGACGTCACGGACATACGGGATCGCGTCGCTTAGATCCGGTGGTGCATACAAGCTGGACCTGAAGTCGGCCACTGTCTCGTCAGTCACGACTGCGGCCTTGGACAGGATCTTGGCGATGCCGAAGTCCGCGAGCTTGACTGTGCCGTCGCCGGTCAGCAGCACATTCGCCGGCTTCAGGTCCCGGTGCTCGATCCGCTTCTCGTGCGCGTAGGCCAGCGCGGACACCAAGGGGCCGCCGATCCGCGTGAAGTAGGCCGGCCAGTCAAGCGGACGGCCCTGCGTCATCTCCTCCTTGAGGCTGCGGTCGATCCACTCCAGGGCGATGAAGTACCGCTCCAACTCGGCGTCCCACCCGGAGTCGAGCATCCGCACGATGTTCGGGTGATCCAGCGCCTTCAGCGCCGAGGTCTCCCGCTCCAGGAATATCTCACTGATCGAATCGTCACGTTGCTTGAGCAGTTTGACGGCCACATAGTCGCCACCTGTGCTCACCATGTCGACGGCCTTGCGGACTTCAGACAGACCACCCAAACGTGCTTCCTGAGGAAGCAGCGCGAACCGGCCCTTGATCGTCTTCCCCACCCATTGCTCCCTGCTCAGCCACCCTGCTGGTGTCCCCGCCCTGAGCACCTATCCTGCCAGTGGATTACGCCGCCGATCAGCGGTTTGATCTGAGAAGACCCGTCTTGCCTGAACTGCCGTTGAGGGCCGCTGCTCGCCTGCTGTAGCACGCAGATGTCCTGGCCTGTCAGAAGTGCCGTTGAGGTTCCGCTCCCGCTAGCCGGAGCGGAACCTCAACCCGTTGGAAGGGCTATCCGCTGCGGACGAGTTCCAGACCCACTTCCGAGCTGGCGTTATTGCCCGAAAGTCCGGTGTTTCCGGCCGTCCGGGGCGAGGTTGGGACGCAGTTGGGACGCAAGGATAGGAACAGACCGACAAAGACTGAGGGGCGGAGGCATAGCGCACTCCGTCTGACCAGCAAAAACGTCGCGAACGGGCACTGATCGGCGAGGACCGCCAAGATCCTCAAAGGACTCATAATCCGTCGGCCGTGGGTTCGAGTCCCACCCGCCCCACCTGGACACCCGTTCGAAGAACCGTTGTCACCAGCAATCCGAGCGCCCCAACAGGTTTAGACCAGATGGGGCGCTCAGTCGTTTCAGGCGTCCTGCGTGAGCGATGCGTGAGCGGCAGTGTCAGACGGCAGTGGACGGCGGGCGCGCGGAACGATGCTCTCGGCGTTCCTCGCCACCTCCTGATCGACCTGGGGGAGGAGGCTGGTGTACGTGTCGGACGCGAGCTGGATCGTCCCGTGCCGCAGCGTCTCCTTGATGGCGTGGAGATCGCCCCCGCCAGCGTGGATCAGAGTCGCGGCCACGTGGCGCAGGTCACGAAGATTGATCGGCGGCAGTCCGGCTTCCCGGCACGACCGGCGGAAGACGTCCGAGACCTTCTCCGGGTGCAGCCATCCGCCGTCCTCGTCGGCGAACACCTTCCCCGTCTCCTGCCACGGGAGGCCCTTGTCGAGGTAGGCCTGACGCTCCGCCTGCTGCCGGATGCGGTGCTCGGCCAGAACCTGCAGAGTGGCCGGCCCCAGAGCGATGGTCGCCGCGCTGCCCTCCGTCTTCGGGTCGCTCTCCACCGGCGTCCAACCGTCCTGAATGATCGTCTTGGAGACGGTCAGCTGAGCCTTGGCGAAGTTGATGCCGGACCAGTCCTGGCCAACAGCTTCGCCGCGGCGCAGCCCCCGGAACGCGATCAGGTGGAAGAGGGCGTACAGGCGGTCCTGTTCGGCGTGGTCGAGGAAGACATCAACAGCGGCCGCTACAGCGAAGAGCAAGCCGACGAGATCAGCCGCTCCTTCGAAGAGTCGTGCCGGGAGGTCCTCGACCGCATCCAGGACGAGATCGAGGCACACCGCAGGCGCTACAACCTGCCCAGCGCTGCTTCACAATGGACAGATGAGTGAGCAGGTCCCACCCGGTTACTACTGCACACGCGATGTGGCCCGCGTCCTCGGCGTCCAGCCCGACGCGGTGCGGCAGCTCGTCCACCGGGGCCGTCTCAAGCGGTCCGGAAGCACCCCACGGCAGCCCTGGTACCGCGTCGCAGATGTCGCCGCGCTCGTCGCTGGACGCGTCCCCAGCAAGGCCGCTTGACCGCAGGTCAGAGGCGTGTCACGGTCCCGGTGTACAACTGTGCCCACAGACGGCACCACAGGCGCACGCTGAAGCCCCGGCCGGGGCTTCGCCGCACCTGGGGCACGCGACTAGATGCCTGGATTTGCGCCGTCTGAAGATGTTGGATCAACACCCACTGGCGGGAGGCCGCGACGCGCGCGCTCCGCGTCTGCAAGAGCCCTGATCAGGTCCGCCTGAGCCCGAGTGCGCTCCGAGTAAGCCTGAGTCTGGGACTTCTTGTACTCAGCAAGCCCCGTCAGTACAGCCTTCGTAGCAACCCCGATCATCGTCCCCAGGCTGACGATGGAGATCACAACCACTGGCGCATGCCCTGGGTCGACAACCCGAGCAGACGAAGCATCTTGGTTCAGGATCGAGTGCACACCGAACACGGATGTGGCCGCAAATCCTCCAATGACCGCTGCAAGCCACGCAACGCCAGCGAGCCCGGTGAACGGACCACCCCCGGTGAATTTGCGCACCAAGAAGGCAACGCCAACTAAGAGCAGTGGGGCCGCAGCAGCCAGAACCCGCACGTTCTGCCGCTGCGCATCAGTCACAACGAGCAGAGCAAAGCCGGTCAGGAGTGGCATGCCCCAGAACAATACGAGCTGGAGCCGCCGCCTTGCCCGGTGCGCAGTTGCGTCCCTCGCCTGCACTTCGTGCCATAGATGCTGCCAATCCGTGTGCACCGCACCCCCTGCGACATGTAGGCGATCAGCCTCTCAAGGGACCGCAGCAAGCACCAGAGGAACTCACGGTCCCCAGGCGGACGCTGCGATGCCTGCCAACGCGAGGCCGGCCGTCAGCGCACCAGCGTGGCCGCCAAGGGCTACGACGCACTATGGGCCCGCACAAGGGCCGCGTACCTACGAGCACACCCATACTGCGAGCAGACCCTGCGGACGCGGGGGAGGGCTCGGTGTCAGCGCGATTCGGGCCTCGCCGGACGCCGACCGGCATCATCTACCCCCTCAGCTCCCTTTGGTTCCTCCCGTACCAGCGGGAGGAACGCTATTAATCCGGCCGTGTCTTGGCGTGCGCCACTTGCGTTGGAAAGCTGTGACACGACGCTTGTGCACTGTGTCAGCGGCCCTGGTTTCCCGCTCCCATCCCAGGCGGTCGGTAACCAGGGCCGCCGTGCGTTCAGGACCGCGGTCGGAGTCTGCTCGTTGACGCCCGGACCACCCCACTGCGTGCGCCTCCGCGGGGCTGCCGGGGATTCTGGCGCGGTTCGGGCCGGGGTGGCCTGATGAAGTCGGACGCGTCCGGCCTGGTGCCAGCGCCTCGGGTCCGGAGGCGGATTGCCCATCCTGGTCATGGACGGCGGTCAGCTGCGCGGGATCATCACCGCGCACGACATCAACAGGCCCGACGGCCCAGAACCGGGCCGACGCGTGGTGCTCCACCTTCCGGCTAAGGGCTTTTCCTGCGGCGCCCGACCGCGAGATGGGCTTTGAATCGGTCGGCAAGCGCGGCTTCGGCATGGCGGACTTCGCGCAGCGCCGGAACAGGCGTGTGTGTTGCAACGGCCATCTCTGGTAAGACGGCTGGCGCAGCCCAAATCCGCAGCGGTGCAGCAGGAACAAAAGCCACCCCTGCCTCAGCCGGTACTCGTGGAGAGCAGGAGGCGGGCGATCCGGCCGGGATCGTCGGACATGGGGAGTGCCTGCAGCCGTGCAACCGGACCTGGCGGGGCCTTGATTCCTGATCTTGGACACACGAGACACTGGATCCTGAGGATCTGGGAACGGACATCTCGTGGTCATGAAGAACTATCCGCCGCAGTTCAAGGCGGACGCGGTCGCGCTGTACCAGTCGCGGCCCGAGGCGACGATCCGGCAGATCGCTGCCGATCTGGGAATCAACCCCGAGACCTTGCGGAACTGGATCCGGGCAGCCGGCGCGAGCCGGCCACGGGGACGCCGGGCAGAGGCATCCGCCGAGCCGCCGACACCACTGGAGGTGGAGAACGCCGCTCTGCGCCAGAAGGTCCGCGAGCTGAAGGAGGAACGCGTCGCCGCTACGGCGTGAAGCGGCTGTGCACCATCCTGGGCATCGCCCGCTCCAGCTTCTACTACTGGTGCGGGACGGCCGCAGACCGGGCCGCCCGGCAGGCGGGCCGAAGCCCGCCTCGCCACCCGGATACGGGCCGTGCACCACGATTCAGGCGGCACCTACGGCGTCCCCAGACGATAGGGCCCGCCCTCCTGACTCATCGTCAACTCCCGTACTGCTAGGCTGATTCGACTTATCGACAAGCGTCAGCCGCACTGAAGCATCAGGCACCCCCTGACGGGAGACAGCAGCACGTGGACACCACCGGACCACGCACGGCCGAAAGCCTTGCCGCACGCTTCCACGACGTCGACTCGTCCGGCGTCCCCGAGGACTTCATCGCCTATCTGCGGAAGATGGAGGAGAGCGAGAGCGGCCGCGCAGTGCGGGAGGCCACCTACCGCGCCCTGGAGACTGCCGAGGGCAAGGGAACGGACATCGGGTGCGGCGCCGGCCGCGCTGTCGCGGATCTCGTACGGCTCGGAAAGGACGCCGTGGGGGTCGACAGCAGCCAGGCCATGGTCGACGCGGCCCTTGCCAGGTTCCCGCACTGTCGCGTCGTCAGGGGCAGCGCCTTCGAGCTGCCGTTCGAGGATGGTGAACTGTCGTGGTACCGGTCCGAGCGGACCTTCCTCCACTTTGGCGATCCCGCCGAGGCGCTGTCCGAGGCCCGCAGGGTGCTGAGGCCGGGCGGGACAATCGTTCTCGCGGACCCTGATCTCGGGTCGATGGTGGTGAGTTCACGGATCCCGGAGACGACCGACGCGGTCAAGGACGCGTTCTGCTCAGCCGTCCCGAATCCCCACGCCGGCACCCGCAACGCCTACCACCTCGCCGACGCGGGATTCACCGGCATCGAGGTCGTTCCCGTCATGGCTGCCCTGAACGACCATGCGTCCGCGTTCGACGTGGTACTGGAGCCGGCCCTGACGGCGGCTCTCACCCAAGGGGCCGTCAGCGAGGAGGCGGCTGCGCGGTGGAAGGACGACCTGAGCGATCTCTCTCGCCGGAACGCCTTCACCGCGACGGCGGCCTTCTTCGTCACCACGGCCCGCCTGGCGTCGTAGGGTCGGAGCTGTTCGGTCGGGAGTGCATGCGAGGCCGGTTTAGCTCGATCGTGGGATGGTCGGCTCCTGGGCTTGCGGTGGCATGGGCCCCCGTTCGGGTTGGCGTGGTCGTGCGACCTGGGACACCGGGTATGGCGTCAGTGTGCGGGGCCCCTGCTCCACCAGAGGATGGTTCAGGACCTCCCGGGCCCTGACCACGCACAGGATGCGTGTCGCTGCCTCGGGGTCGAGTACGCCGGTGACCAGCTCGCCAAGACCGTTCGGGGCGCGCCGCTGAACGGACTCACCCCGCTCAGCACCACGACCGGGTCAGCGCGGCCTGCGAGAAACTGGCCGAGGCCGGGAACCACCCGGCACCGAATCGCCGTATGGCAGCCCACCTTGCGTCTCTGCTGCCCCGACGGCGGGCCGGAGAGGGGGACCAGCCCCCTCCCCACCAGCCCTGCTGGCCCAGGGCCTTACGCGCCATCACCGGCAATGGCAAGCCTGGACGGACAAGGACCCACCCTTCGAGCTCGAGGCCCTGATCGACGCGGTCACCACCGGACACGGCATTGACCTATACCGCCGAATTCAGCGAACTACCGGTGGTCAGCTGAGTGGAGCTGAAGCCGCTCCCGGAGCAGGTTCTTGCGCACCTTGCCGGTCTCGTTGCGCGGCAGTTCGGGCAGGAGTTCCAGGCGGGACGGCATGCACCATGCGCTCATGCCGAGCCCGCCGAGCCAGTCGCGCAGGCCTTCGAGGGTGGGCGTCCGCTCCCCCGCGACGACGACCGCGCAGGCGAGCTCGCCGCCGTGGCCGTCCGGGTAGCCAACCAGGGCGACATCCCGTACGTCGGGGTGGTCCAGCAGTGCCGACTCGACGTCACTGACCGGGATCATGATGACGCCGATCCGGTCCTCGGCACGGCCGTGCAGCCGGATGCCACCGTGGCCGTCCGGTGCCGCGAGGTCACCGGTGTCGTACCAGCCGTCGTCGTGCTCGGCCAGCACGGTCAGTCGACCGTCGTCCCGGCCCCAGGTGGCCAGGCACAGCGAAGGGCTGCGGACGAAGAGACGCCCGGGCTGGTCGTCGCTGATCGGGTGGTCGGCCCGCAGGTCGATCTCGTGGCCGGGGGCGGGGCGCCCGACGGTGCGTCCAGCCAGGTCCGGGTGTTCTCCGGAGCGGGTGAAGACATTGGCGCCCTCGGTCATGCCCCACCCCACGTCCAGCGGGATTCCGAAGGTCTCGGTCACCCGCCTGAACAGGGGCTGCGGGACCGTCGTGCCTCCCGCGCGGATGATCCGCACGGTGGGCAGCCGCAGCGAGGTGCGTTCCATCGCGTCGATCAGGGCGGAGAGGAAGACGGGGACGATGACCATCCAGCTGACGTGGGCCTCGGCCAGGAAGGGAATGACGGCCTCCGGATCCCAGAGGTCCGTGATGACCACGCAGGCCCCGCGGTGCAGCGGCATGAAGAGCCCCATGGTGAGGCCGACGATGTGCGTCGCCGCGTTCGGTGAGTAGACGCGGCTGTCGGGGCCGATGCCGTCGGCGGTTGCGACGGGGGCGTACCAGGCGTAGCAGGTGTTCATGGTGTGCAGCACGGCCTTCGGTTCGCCCGAGGTGCCGGAGGTGAACAGCACCAGGGAGACCCGGTCCGGGCCCACGACGGACGCATCCGGCAGGGTGCCGTGCTCCGTGTGCTCGAAGTACTCGCGGAAGTCGAGTTCCTCGTCCGCGGTCTTCTCGCCGAGCACCACACGGTGGCGCAGTGCGGGCAGCCGGGGAGCCATCTCGGCCAGCGCCGCGGCGTGCTCGAAGTTGTCCCACCGATCGATGGTCACGCAGACGACGGCATCCAGCCGACGGAGCATCCGCTCCAGCTCACGGGGGCGGAACGCGCACATGATCGGCGCGGCGACGGCCCCGAGCCGGGCGCAGGCCAGTACCAGCGGTCCGGCCTGCCAGACGTTCGGCAACTGCATCGCGACGACCTGACCGCTACGCACCCCAAGCGCGTGCAGCGCGCCGGCGAAGCGGTCCACGTACTCGGCGTACTGCGCGTAGCTCAGCCGCACGATGCCCCGGCCGGCCTCCGACGCGATAACGGCGGGGGCGTCGGGGGTCTCGGCACGCCACCGCGCCAGGTCGTCCAGGATGCTGTCGGCGCGCCAGAGGTCCTCCTTGCGGTACCGCTCCACGGTGGTGGCGGATGGGCGCAACGTGGGAATCGGGTTCACAATTTCCCCTTCTAATAGGATGAATTTGTATTCTTGTCCCGTTTTGTTCCGCCGGGGCAGCCCCTAGTGCCCCAGTCCGGCGCCTCCGTCGACCGGGATCACCGCGCCGCGCACGTAACCCGCGCCGACAAGGAACACCACCGCGTCCGCTACCTCGTCGGGATGGGCCGGACGTCCGGCCGGGGTCAGGTCGAGCAGCCTCTGGCGCTGCTCATCGGTGAGGGCGTGGCTCATGTCGGTCTCGGTCAGGCCGGGGGCCACCACGTTGCAGGTGATGTCGCGAGGGCCGAGTTCGTGGGTCAGGGACCGTGCGAAACCGACCAGCCCCGCCTTCGCCGCCGCGTAGTTGGTCTGCCCGGCGGCGCCGTGCAGTGCCGCCGTGGAGGAGATCAGCACGATACGGCCGTGGCCCTGCCCGAGCATTCCGCGCATCGCGCGCCGGGCCACCCGGAAGGCGCCCGTGAGGTTGGTGTCGACGACGGAGGTGAAGTCCTCCTCGCTCATCCGCAGGAGCAGTCGGTCCAGGGTGATACCCGCGTTCGCGACCAGGACGGTGACCGGGCCGTGGGCCGCCTCGGCCTCCTTGAAGGCCTGCTCCACCTGTCCGGCGTCCGTCACGTCGCACCGTACGGCGAGGAGGTTCGCGTCGGCGGGTGGCCCATCCCCGCGGTAGGTCACCGCGACCCGGTCTCCCGCCGCCGCGAAACGGCGGGCTATGGCCAGCCCGATGCCCCTGTTCCCGCCGGTCACGAAGACCGAGCGGGCTGCTTCCTGTTCCCTCGTGCCTGCCATTGCAGTCCCTTTCCCGTTCACTGTCGACGCCCCGTGCGCACAGCCCCACGACGGCTGTGACCGCCCCGGCGAAGGCGGCCGCCGACGCCTGTTTCCCGGTCCTGCTCACGGTGGTCATCGCATGCTTTCGTCGTCCGGGGTGACGCCGGGGCCGCCGTATGCGCGCAGGGCCCGGTCGACGAGTGCGTCGGCCGCGCCCGTGTAGCCGGCCGGGTCGAGGAGCTGCGCCAACCGGACGGGGGTGAACCGGGCCGAGAGTTCGGGGTGTTCGCGGAGCACCTCGGCGAGCGGGCGTCCGGTGGCGGACGCCTCGGCCGTGGCGGCGGTCAGCAGCGTCTTCGCCCGTGCCTTGCCGAGCGCCGGGGCGAGCGCCACCGTCAGCCGTTCGGTCGACCGGTGCTGGTGGACCGTCACCTCCTCGGGCGCGGTGCGCAGCAGATGCCGGAACACCCACTCCAGGTAGTGGCCGTGTAACGCACGGGTCGGGTAGGAGTCCGGGCCGAGCCGGCGTGCCTCGTCCAGGACCTGGAGCGGGTAGCGGCCGGTGTTGTCCCGCTCGATCATGCGCGCCCATGGGTACAGGCTGGGCCCCGGCACCGACGGCCCCGCGCAGTCCACGCTGTCATCGGTGAACAGGGTCACCTGGGAGGCGACCGTGTTCATCAGCAGCTCGCCCGGCTGGCCGGTGCGCCACACCGCGCCCGGACCGGGCGGGTACGGGTCGACGAGGTGGACCGCGACCGGCCGGGCGGTGCCCGCGGCGTTGGCGCAGATCCGCTCCAGGACGGACAGCCCGCGCGGACCGACGCCGATCACACAGACGGCGAGGGTGTCGCCGGGTGCGGTCATTCCTCGCCCAGCCCGTCGCGCCAGCTCGGGTGCAGCGGCTTCCAGCCCAGTGCCGTGCGGGCCCGGTCGTTGGCCGCGCCGTGCGCCGCGGTGAGCTGATGGGCCATGAACCAGCCGAGCAGCCGGGGTGCGAGGTCCGCCGGGATCGTGCGCGGGGGCGGGGCGCCGAGCGTGTGGGCGTAGTGCGGCAGCCACTGGGCGGCCGGGGCCGGGTCGTCGTCCGTCACGTGGAAGACGCCGGTCGCCTCGGACTCCACGGCCGCTACGG
Organism: Streptomyces djakartensis; assembly: GCF_014651075.1. Taxonomy (GTDB): domain Bacteria; phylum Actinomycetota; class Actinomycetes; order Streptomycetales; family Streptomycetaceae; genus Streptomyces; species Streptomyces djakartensis. Next base: position 271,861 of record NZ_BMWE01000004.1, read on the forward strand.
CCGCCTGCACCGCGTCGTCCACGTGCAGGAACGACGTGATCCCGGCGCCGTCCCCGGGCAGCGGGAGCTGTCCGGCCAGCACCGCCTGGGCGCCCCCGCCGTCCCGGGCGTACGAGGTGCCGGGGCCGTACAGCGTGCCGTACCGCAGGACCGCCCCCGCCAGGCCGCTGTCCGACACCAGCCGCTCCAGCTCGGCGACGGCCCCCACGGTGGCCGCCCAGCCGGGGTCGGGGGCGTCCACGTACAGCGGGGCGTCCTCGTCGAGGACCGGCTGCCCGGCCGGGGCGGCGGCGAAGGCGATGGACTGCGCGACCAGCCGCCGCGCGCCGGCCGCGCGGGCCGCCTCGATGAGGTGGGCGGTGCCCTCGGTACGCAGCCGCGCGGTCAGGGCGAAGGCCGCCACAGGGTCCTCGCCCAGCAGCCGCAGCGCCGTCATCTGGTGGACGACCACCTCGGGCCGGGCGGCCGACACCGCCGCCAGCACTGCCTCACGGTCGAGGGCGTCGGCGACCACGACCTCGACCGCCTCCGGGACCCGCTGCCGCGACTCCTGGCGTACCAGCGCGCTCACCTCGTGGCCCCGCGCCCGCAGCGCGCCCACCAGCGGATGTCCGATCACGCCGGTTGCCCCGGCGACCAGCACACGCATACGTCAGCCCTCCCCACCGGCGGTCAGCGGCGTGGCGACCCGCATCAGCAGACGGCACGCCTTGTCGCCGTCCCGCAGGCAGCTCTCGGCCCTGTTCTCCGTGAGGGTCACGCCGAGCCCCTCCGACCAGCCCTCGTGGATGTCCGTGCAGGGGCAGCGGTAGCCCTCCAGCGAGCCGGCCATCCGCACCATCGTGACGGCGAAGCTGCGCTTCAGGGTGAGCACGATCAGGTCGTCGTCCTCGACCTCGGTGGAGGCGTTGCGCAGCTCCGGCGGGAACATCCGGTCGCCGCAGTCGTCGTAGCGGCGGCGCAGTTCCTCCAGGTCCTTGCGGGTGTCACCGGTGTCGGGGAGCGGACCGGCCAGGCGGCCGACGCGCTGCGCGACGTGCAGGGCGATCTTGCGCAGTGCCTCGGCGTTGATCTCGTTGGCGGCATCCTGCCCGAACCGCGCGACCACTCCCTGGTACCAGTTGGCGTCGTGCTGCCACCACAGCCGGTACGCCTCACTCGCCCGGGCGCGGTGGTTCACGCCGTCGCCATCCGCTGTACTCGTGCTCATGCGTGCTGCTCCTCGGCGGCGAACCTGTCGCGCATCACTCGTTTGAGAACCTTGCCGGTGGCGCCCTTGGCCACGTCGTCGGGCTTCATGCGCAGGGCCCGGTGCACCGGGGGGTGTCCGGCTGCCGTCAGCACGGAGTTGACGCGTTCGGTCCACGCCTCGTCGTCGCCGGCACCCTCTTCGTCGGTGACCTGGAGCAGCGCGTACGCCTCGCCCTCTCCGTCGCCGTCCCAGTCCGCCCGTACGCCGTCCGGGGCGATGCCGACGACCGTGCAGTCGGCCAGCTCGGGCAGCTCGGCGAGCAGGAGTTCCTCGGTGCGGGTACTGAAGACGATGCCGGCCCGGGTGCGGACGGCGTCCGGCGCGCGGTCGAGGTGGTAGAAGTAGCCGTCCTCGTCCTGGTGGGCGAGGTCCCCGGTGAGCCAGTAGCCGCCGAGCCGCATCCGGTTCCAGGTCAGCGAGTCGTTCCAATAACCGGGCGTGAGCGTCGGGGACTTCAGACCGAGGCGGCCGATCTGCCCGGGCGGCAGCGGGATGCCGTCCTCCGAGAGTACGGCGGCCTCGGCGAAGCTGATCGGTCTGCCGATGCAGCGCGAGTAGGCGTCGGTGTCCTTGGTGTGCCGGTTGTGGAAGACGGAGTAGCCGGCCTCCGACGAGCCGAGCCCGTCCACGAAGACCGAGCCGTCGACCCGTACGCGGCGCAGGTCGGGGCCGATCTTCTGGTGGCTGCCGTGCGCCACCAGGGCGCGGATGTGCGCCTCGTGCGCCGCGTCCCCGGTGTTGAACCACACCTGCACGCTCGACAGATCACGTCTCGTCAGGTCCTCGGCGGCCATCTCGCCGAACGTCCCGGCGAAGGCCAGCACCGTGGTCGGCCGGAACTCCTCGATGGCGTCCAGCACATCGGTGCCGCGCTGGCTGGACAGGAGCTTGATGTCGGTGCGCAACAGCAGGCAGTACAGCAGCGTCGCCACCATGGCGTTGTGCGCGCCCGGCAACCCCACCAGGGTGCGCTCCATGTCGGTCCCGGTGGAGTAGCGCAGCCGGTGCAACTGGGCGTACATCAGGGTCCGGTGGGTGTGCGGTACACCCTTGGGCATGCCGGTGGTGCCGGAGGAGTGCGAGATGAGCACCGGGTCGGTCGGGTCGTGCCGGTACGGGTACGACGGCGGTAGCGACGCGCGGTGCTCCGGCCGGATGTCGGCCGCGGTGACGTGGAAGCCGAGCCCGGCGTCCGCGAGCACCTCGCGATGAGCCTCGTCCGTGAACGCGCCGACCGCGCCCTGACGGCGTACGTACTCCCGGGCGGTCTCGGGGGCCAGATTGCCGTTCACGAACGACGGGATCGCGCCGAGGGACGTCAGCGCCAGGAAGTTCACCGCGAACTCGGCGCTGGAGTACGAGTGGAGGGCGACCGGGTCGCGGGGCCGTACACCGTGGGCGGCGTACCAGCCCACGTACGTCTCGACCGCCTCGCACAGCTCGCCGAAGGTCAGCACCTCGGGGTGGCTGCCGTCGGGAGCCCGCCAGGTGCCGTCCGTGCGCAGTGCGGGTTCGTCGAGCGGGCGGCCGTACGCCCTCAGGCGCGCCAGGATGTTGCCGGCGCCCAGTTCGGTGTCGGAGCAGATCCGCGCCCGCTCCTGCTTACTGATGAGCATGGGTCTCCGTCTCGTCGGCGGTGTCGGCGGTGTCAGCGGTATCAGTGGTGAGGAGATACGCGGCGGGGCCCGGCAGGAGCAGGCTCCCGCCGTCCCGCAGCAGCCGTCGGTGGGCGGCGGCCAGGTCGAACAGGCCCTGGATGCCGCCGGGGCGGTCGACGGCCTCTACGTCGGTGCCGGTGTCGCTGTCGGTGCCGGGAGTTTCGGCTGACCGGATCGTCGCCGGTGCCCCGGCGCCCGGGCGGCACAGCAGCGCCGCGGCCGCCAGACCGGCGGACGCGGGGAGGTCAGGTACCGGGCTGCCGTCGTCGGCGGTCAGTTCCCGGTGGATGGCGGCCAGCCGTTCGCTGCCGCCCAACTCCACGCCCAGCACCAGGACGCGGTCCAGCTCCGGATCCTCCAGCAGGAGATCCGCCATGGCCAGCAGCTCGGTCACCGGGTCGTCGAAGGTGGAGATGCTGAACATCTGCCCGGTGATGCCGAACTCCCGGCTGGTGTGGCCCAGTACGGAGTTGGGCGTGGCCTGCATGAACAACAGCGGGTTGTGGACCTTGCCGGAGACCATCCGCCGGCTGGCCAGGTCGGCGGTGGTGGTGTCGCCCAGCAGACTGGCCAGTGCCACGGCGGTGCGTGAGCAGTCACCGGGCCGTTCGGTCAGGCACCGGCTGCTCACCTCGTACGCCAGCGGGCTGAACGCGGACTCCACGAAGCCGGGCAGCCTCGGCAGCGGGATGTCGTCGTCCCGGCCGGTGCCATGGGTGGCCGTCGCCGTGGCGAGGATGCCGAGAGGGGCCCGGAGCGGGGACTTGTCGCTGGTCGTCATGGCCGCTCCAGGACGAGTGCGGTGTTGGCGCCGCCGAACGCGGCGTTGAGGGTGAGTGCCCGGCGCAGGTCGGCCCGGCGTGGCCGGTTCGGCACGTAGTCGAGGTCGCACTCCGGGTCCGGCGCGGTGAACCCGGCGGTCGGCGGCAGGACGCCGTCCGTCAGGGCCAGCAGTGTGATCACGAACTCCACGACGCCGGCCGCCTCCAGGAGGTGGCCGGTGGTGCTCTTGGTGGAGCTGACCGGTATCGACTCCGCCCGGTCCGGGAAGGCGGCGCGCAGTCCGCGGGTCTCGGCGCCGTCGTTGTACTTGGTGCCGGTGCCATGGGCGTTGACGTAGTCGAGGGCCGCCCCGTGCGGATCGCCGGCCAGCCGCATCGCCTGCCGCGCCGCCCGCGCCAGCCCCGCCCCCTCGGGGTGCGGCTGGGCGATGTGGTGGGCGTCCGTGGCCGCGCCCCAGCCCACCACCGACGCCAGCGGCCGGGCACCCCGGCGCCGGCTGTGCTCGGCGGACTCCAGCACGACGACCGCCACCCCGTCGCCCAGCAGCAGCCCGCTGCGGTCGGCGCTGAACGGGCGCACCATGCCGTCCTTGGACAGCGCCCGCCCGGAGTCGAACTTCCCGAAGGTCTCCTCCTCCACCAGGTAGCCGCCGCCGCAGACCGCCACGTCGGCCCGCCCGGAGGAGATCAGCCGGCAGCCGTGGATGATCGCGGCGGCGGAGGCGACGCAGGCGTTGGTGAAGGTCAGCCGCGGCCCGGTCAACCCGAGCCATGCGGCGAGCAGTTCGGCGAGCTGGGCGGGTACGGCATCGGCGGCCCGGTCGGCCGCGGCGCCCGCGCCGGTACCGCCCGCGTCCGTGCCGGCCTCGCCGTCACCGCGCCAGTACCGCGTGACGCTCGTGTGGTCGCCCGCGACGCCCAGCAGGACGGCTGCCCGGGTGCCCGGGCCGAGCCCCGCCATGTCGAGGGCCTGCGTACCGCACTCGGCGAGCGCGTGGCGCAGTGCCCAGTCCTCGACCGCGTCGGGGCCCTCGGGGGCGGCGGCCGCCATCGGCGTACGGTACGGACCGGTGTCGAACCGGGAGGTGGGCGCGAACGCGGGGACTCCCTCGAAGACCCCGCGCCGCACCGCGTCGGCGCCGCTGCCGAACGCGGTGCGTACCCCGAATCCGGTCACCGTGACCTCACCGCTACCGCTCATCGCGGCCGCCCTCCTCGACGGAACGCAGGTACGCGGTGAGCCGCCGCAGTGAGGTGAGCCCGGAGATCTCCTCGTCGCTGGGCTCCACGACCAGGCCGTGGCGCTCCTCGATCACATGCAGGAGCCACACCAGCCCGAGCGAGTCCAGGACCAGTTCGGCGTCCTCGTCGAGGTCGTCGGGCAGGCCGGGGAAGATGTTGCGGTCCGACAGCAGTTCGCGGACGGAGTCGGTGGTGAAGGTGGCCGTGCTCATGCCTTCACTCACGCCTTCGCACCGCGACGGATCACCTCGGCGACGAGTCCGCCGAGGGTCAGGGAGGCCAGCGGCTCGATGTCGGTGTCCGGTATCTCCACGCCGAACCGCGACTCCAGCCGCATCGTCAGCTCGATCAGGCTCAGTGAGTCCACTTCCAGCCCGCCGACGGTCATCGGGCTGTCGTCCGTGATGCCGTCGCGGCTCAGCAGGACGTTCATCTCGTCGATGACCGCGGTCAGGACGAACTCGCGGATCTCGTCTTCCAGGGTCGACGTGCTCATGATCGGTGTCTCCAGAGAATGATTTCGGTGAGGGGGTCGAGCGACCAGGGGTGGGGGAACCGCGCGGTACCCGGCTCACACAGCGGAGTGCGTACGCAGCACCGCCGCCTGGCGCAGCAACTTCCCGTTGGACGTGCGGGGCAGGGTCTCCAGCACCCGGATCAGCCGTGGCAGCTTGTAGTCGGCCAGCCGTTCCCGGCACCACCGCAGCAGTTCGGCCTCGGACGGCTGCTCGGCCTCGTCGGCCACCGCGACGTACGCCTCGGTCACGCCCTCGTGGACCAGGACCGCCTGCTGGACCGCCGGATGCTCGCGGAGCACGTTCTCGACCTCGGACAGGTCCACCTTGAGGCCGCCGATCACGACGAGGGAGTCGGCGCGGCCGTGCACCAGCACCGTCCCCGAGGCGTCGACCGTGGCCCGGTCCCGGGTGTGCAGCCAGCCGTCCTCGTACTGGGTGCCGCCGGAGTCGAAGAGGTACGGCGACTCGTCGAGGGCGACGTCCAGTTCGCCCCGGTGCTCCCGTACCACCACACCCGGTGCGGCCGGGCCGACCGCCGGCCGCAGGGTGCCGCCGGCGTCCATGGCGACGACGCCGGTCTCCGTGGTGCCGTAGGACTCGCCGACCGCGATCCCGTACCGCTGCGCGAACCGCGCCGCGACCTGCGGGGGCATCAGCTCGCCGCCCGACACCGCGACGCGAAGCTCGGGCAGCGCGGGGGGATCGGAGGCGGCGGCGAGCAGTTCGTAGTGCATGGGCACCCCGAACAGGGTGGTGACGCGGTGCTCCACGGCGGTCCGCAGGATGTCGCGGGCGGAGATCCGCGGGGCGAAGACGATCTGGACACCGGCCGCGAGCGAGTGCAGCAGCCCGGCGATCAGACCGAAGCTGTGCGCCGTCGAGCTGAGCAGCAGCAGCCGGTCGCCCGCCGCGGGCATGCCCGGAACGCGGGTGAACCGGTCCACCTCGGCGGCGAGGGAGCGGGCGGTTCTGCCGATCACTTTCGGCCGCCCGGTGGAGCCCGAGCTGAACTGGACCAGCCGGTGGCCGGTGCCGGCCGGGCGGCCACCGCCGAGGCACTCGGTGACGACCTCGTACTCGGACCGGAAACCGAATGTCGCCTGGACGTTGACGCCCGCGCTGACCATGAACTGCGGTCGGCAGGTGGCACAGAGCGCCTTCACCTCGGCCGGTTTGAGCCGGAAGTCGAAGAGCAGCACCTGGGCGCCGAGCTGCCACAGCGCGAGCAGCACCTCGACCTGGGTGAAGCTCGGCGGTGTCCGCAGTCCCACGGTGCTGCCCGCGCCGATGCCGTACCCGGCGAAGACCGCGGCCTGCTTGGCCACCCGTTCCCGCAACTCGCCCCGGGTGAGAAGCTCCTGGCGGTGGGCCAGGTAGGGGAGTGCGTGGTCGTGCGCGTCGAAGAGTCGTCGGACGAGGCCGGTCATGCCGTCGTCGGGCCCGTCCGCCGTGAGCTGCGCCGCGAGTTCGCGCATGGGGCTCAGACCTCCTTGCAGAACTCGCCGATGGGCAGGCCGACATGGCGCTTGTCGGTGGCCAGATAGCCGAGCAGCTCGTCACCCGGCTGGAGTTCGGTGACGTTGAGGACCTTGCCGCCCGGGCCGAGCACCCGTACGTGCCAGTCGTCCTGCACGGTCAGGCTGACCAGACGGCCGTCCTCGGCGTGGGTGCGGATCTCCAGCAGCGGCCGGGACTCCAGCTTGGCGCGGCCGACCACCACCCGCCGGGTGCGCCCGTTGGCTCCGACGGCCAGCAGGGTGGTGCCGGAGCCGACCTCGCTGAGGTAGTTGGTGCGGTTGTCGGGTCCGAGCGTGTACGAGTGCAGGGCACCGGCGTTGACCCGGAACGGCCTGGTCGGCATGTACGGCAGCGGGTGGGTCTCGCTGCAGCACAGCACGAACCCGGAGGAGTAGGAGCCGACGAGGATGCCCTCGTCCTCCTCGAAGTGCGAGCAGGTGTCCACGCAGACCCGGTCGCCGAGCCCCACGTGCCGGATGCTCTCCACGGTCAGCGTGGACAGCTCCAGCTGGGGGGTGGTGGCCTCCAGCAGCCGCGCCAGCGCGAACACCTCGTCCGCACTGCGGGGCGTGAAGAGAATGCCGTCGGAGCCGCGTTCGAGCACGTCGAAGACGATCGCCGCCTCCTCCAGGCCGTCCACGACGGTCACCAGTTTGCCCTCGGCCGACTCGGCCGCGGCGAGCACGATCTCCAGCGGGATCTTGGTCGGGTCGGCGAAGTGGATGACGGTGTACGGCAGCACCATGGCCCCCGAGCAGGACAGCTGCAGGGTGCGGTCGTCCCGTACGTCGACGAAGCCGGCCACGGGGGTGCCGGTGCGATGGTCGGCGGCGAGGGCGTCCAGCTCGTCCTGGGTGGTGAACTTCCGCAGGAGGACGTCGTGTCCGGTGGCGGGCTTGGTCTCCTTCGAGGGCTCCTCGGCTGCCTTGTCCCCCGTGTCCTTGTCCTTGCCGGGGGCGGTCTTCTTCGCCGCGGGGTTTGCGGGCACCAGCACCCGCGTGACCGTCGGTGGCAGGGTTCCGAGCAGCTCCGCGTCGGCGGAAACCACGCCGGTCATCCTGGCGTGCACGGCCGCGTCCACGACGGCTTGGACCTGCTGTCGGGGGACTTCACGGAGATCGATCCAAGCGAACCTCATGCGACACCTGCCACGATCGTCGAGTAGTCGGTGGGGGAGTTCGTGCTCATGTCCGTGGCGCTGCCCGCGTCCTGGGACCGGCCGTGCACGACGGCGGCGAGCCGGGACACCAGCGCACAGGGGGAGGGGGCCGAGAAGATCCGGCGGCCGATGGCCAGCCCCCGGCAGCCGGCGCCCATCACCGCGGCGCCGTACGCCACGAGGTCGGAGCCGTCCGGCGGACCGCCGGCCGCGAGGATCGGGATGGGGCTGCCCGCCACCACCTCGGCCATCCGCTCCAGCGGCAGCGCGACGGAGGTCTTCACCATGTCCGCGCCCAGGTCCGCGGCCACATTGGCCAGATGCGCGAGAAGGGCCGGGTCGTGCGGGTCCGCGATCCGAGGGCCGCGGGGGTAGACCATCGCGATCAGCGGCATGCCCCACGCGTCGCAGGAACGTGCCACCGCCCCAAGATCGGCCAGCTGCTGGGCCTCGGTGTCCGAGCCGATGTTGACGTGGACGCTCACCGCGTCCGCACCGAGCCGCAGCGCCTCCTCGACGTCGGCGACCAGCACCTTCGCGTGCACGTCGGCGGAGTGGGCGGTGCTGGCGCTCAGGTGCACCACCAAGGCGCAGCTCTTGAGGATGTCAGGGGCGAAGCCGCGGGCACGCCCCTTGTGGACGATGATCCCGTCGGCACCGCCGTCCACCAGCGCGCGCACCAGGTCGTCCCACCGGTCGGCGGGAACGATCGGGCCGTCCGAAACGCTGTGGTCGAGCGGCACGAGGAGATGCCGGCCGTCTCCGGCCAGCGAAAGTCTCCTCAAGCGAAATAGCTTGCCGTTTTTCAGCATGGGTAATACGCCTCCCCCCTCCGTGGATCCTTCCAATGTCCGGTGTCCGAAAGTCGATGGTCGTAGAACTTTCAACATCCTTCGATCTCAGCATTCCGCGCGCGATCAGCCGTTGGCAAGGTGTAGCGAAGGGTGAATATTCATGCCAGGAAATGCATAGATCATTGACGGCGGGTTGACGGGTAGCAGGGGTTGACGCCCTGGAGGATGCATGTTCGGGGCACTTCTATGCATTGGATCGATCTGCCCGAACTCATGACCACATTAGGTGTTTCGTGGCTGGTAACGCGTGTAAATAGATGATCCCGTCGTCCGGCTTTTCGGACAGCGTGGCTCGCCTGTCGAATTCCTTGTCGAAATCGAATTCCTGGGCTTAGGGTGCTTCCCGCTCCCCACCAGAACCCGGACCACACGGGCCGGGCGTATCGGAATGGATTCCCCATGCCCGAATTGCCGTCCCTGCCTCGATTGTTCAGTAAGCGTTCAGAAGGTCGGTGGTGCGTCCGTCTCCTGACGATGTGACAGCTGCGGGGTGGGTGCGGCAAGATCCGGGTTCGAGCGGTACCAGAGGGGAACATCACCGCCCTTCGTGCTGCCTCCTGCAGTGCGTCATCCTTCCGACAGCACGCTGGACTCCTCAAGGCCGCACTGCAGAGGCATCGCTACTCGCGGGCAGGCACATGCGAACCAAGGACGACCACCTCACCGAGCTCTACGGGCTCCCCGCCTTCACGTTCCCCGAGGAGCGGGACGCGGCCGGCGTCGTGCTGCCCGAGGCCGACGCCGTGGCCTGGCGGATCGGATACGAGCGAGTGACTTCCGGCGAGGGGTGGAAGGACACCTTCGAGCGGCTGTGCGCCGCCGTGGACAGCGCGCGCGTCCGCGCGCTGATCGTCGGCATCTGGGGAGACCCGGAGGACACCGAACCCGACGAGGTCATGGAGGCGTTCCTGGGCGCGCGGGACCGGCTGACCGGGCTGCGATCCCTCTATTTCGGAGACATCACCGACGAGGAGTGCCGGATCTCCCGGATCGGCCAGACCGACGTCACGCCGCTGCTCGCGAGCTATCCGGCCCTGGAGGACTTCTCGGTCCGGGCCGGCGAGTCCTACGACATGGAAGGGCTGCACCCGCTGAGGTTCCCCCGCATACGCCACGACGCGCTACGCAGGCTCGTCGTCGAGAGCGCGGGGCTGCGCGGCCACGTCCTGCGCGGGGTGGGCGAGAGCGAGCTGCCCGCGCTGGAGCATCTCGAACTGTGGCTGGGGGCGCGCGAGGACGGGGGCGACGGCGAGATCGCCGACCTCGCGGGGATCCTGTCCGGAAACCGGCTGCCGCGGCTGCGGAGCCTCGCCCTGCGTAACAGCGAGATGCAAGACGAGGTCGCGGCGGCCGTGGGGGCCGCGCCCATCGTCGCCGGCCTCGACGTGCTCGACCTGTCGCTCGGCACACTGACCGATACCGGCGCCGAGGCGCTGCTCGGCGGGCAGCCGCTGACCCATCTCAGGAAGCTCGACCTGCACCACAACTACCTGAGCGAGCCGATGAGACGGCGTGTCCGGGACGCGCTCGAACCGGCCGGCGTCGAAGTCGACCTCGACCCGTCCGACGCCGATGCGGACGAGGACGAGAACGGCGTGCCGGTGCCCAGCATCAGTGTGGGCCCGCTCACTTACTGACCATCCTGCCGGGCGCGCTACCGGCCCGGATCCGTCCAGTACCGCCCCTCTCAGGTATCCGTAAGAGCGCGGTCCCCAACGACGCTCTAATCCTGGCCTCAGGTTGGCCGGGGACAATGAGCGGCAAAAAACATCGACCGGAAGGGGGCGGGCCCGCGTGCGGATCATGATCGCGGATGATGAAGCGGCCATCCGTGAGTCGCTGGAGCGGGTACTCCAGGTCGAGGGTTACGACACCAGCACCGTCGCCAACGGTCTCGCCGTGCTCGACGGGTTCGGTGGGGCCGACGGCGACACGCTGGATCTGCTGATCCTCGACGTGATGATGCCCCGCCTCGGCGGGTTGGAGACCTGCCGGCGGTTGCGGGCCGCGGGCCGGGATCTGCCGGTGCTGATGCTGACCGCCCGTGACCAGGTCTCCGACCGGGTCACGGGGCTGGACGCGGGCGCCGACGACTACCTGCCCAAGCCCTTCGCCACCGAGGAGTTACTGGCCCGGGTGCGGGCCCTGCTACGCCGGCGCACGCCGACCGACGGGGAGTCGCAGATCCTGTCGTTCGCCGACGTCCGGCTCGATCCCGACAGGTTCGAGGCCTGGCGGGGCGAGCGGCCGCTGCGCCTGACCCGGACCGAGTTCTCCCTCCTGCAGGTCCTCATGAGCAACGCGACCCGGGTCCTGACCCGCGACGCGCTGTTCGAGGCGATCTGGGGCTTCGACATGAGCGCCACCGCCAACAACCTCCAGGTATACGTGAGCTACCTGCGCCGCAAGATGGAGGCCGAGGGTGAGCCGCGATTGATCTACACGCTGCGCGGCCTGGGTTACGTGCTGCGGGAGACTCCTCCGTGAGCAGGACCGCCGGCCGGGAGCCGCGCCGGCTGACCCGATGGTGGCGCCGGCGGTCCCTGCGGGCCAGGCTGACGGTGATCGCGGCGACGGCCATCGCGGTCAGCGTGTTCGTGGCCTTCCAGGTGGCCAGCGAACTACTGGACCGGGAGCTGCGGGACACCGCCGAGAATCAGCTGCGCGCCGACTCCCGGGTCCTGGCGACGAACGCGCAGCGCGCCGGTCTGGCGCAGGTCCAGCTACCGCCGTATCCCGGATCCGGTCGGCTGGTGCGGGTCATCCTGCCCGACGGCTCGATCCGGACGCCGGCCGGCCAACCCGCGCTGCCCCCCGTCAGCGAGCACGCCGGGCGCGTGGCGCGGGGCGCGTCGGACGACCTGATGGAGTCGAACGACAGTGACGAGGACGGCTACCTCATCTACACGCTGCGGGCAGGCGACGGCGCGGTCCAGGTGGCCCAGGTCGCCGACGACAGCCCGATCAACCAGTTCGGGTTCGGCATGCTGCTGATCGGGCTGCTCTGCGTGGTCGGCGGCGCCCTTGTCGGGCGGACCGTGGCGCGGACCGGGCTGGCACCGATCGACCGGCTGACCGCCGCCGCGGTACGTGTCGCGCACACTCGGGATCTCGACGCTGACATCCCGGATGAGGGCGGTGGGGAGATCCGGCGGCTGATCCAGTCGATCAACGACATGCTCGCCGCACTCCGGGACTCCCGGCGGGCCCAGCGGCTGCTCGCCGAGGACGCCGCCCACGAGCTCAAGACCCCGCTCACCAGCCTGCGCCTCAACGTCGAGCTGCTGATTCGGCTCGATCGGCGCGGCACCCTGGACAGCGCACTGCCGGCGGAGAGCCGGACCCGGCTGCTCAACGATCTCGGCGCCCAGGTGGCCGAGTTGAGCACCCTTGCCGCCGAGCTGACCGACCTGGCGCGTGGTGACGTCAGCGACGAGACCACCGAGGTGCTCGACCTCGCCGACGTGGTGGTGGCCGCCGCGACCCGCGCGCGTTCCCGCGTGCCCGACATCGAGGTCGCGCTCGACGTGACCTCCGTGTGGGTGAGCGGGCGTCCCGCTGCGCTCCAGCGGGCGGTGCTCAACCTCATCGACAACGCCGGCAAGTGGTCCCCCGAGGATCAGCCGGTCCAGGTCCGGCTCCGTGCCGAGAGCGCGTCGGCGGTGCTCGAGGTCGACGACGCCGGGCCGGGCATCGACGTCGCCGACGTACCGCGGGTGTTCGACCGGTTCTACCGTGCCGACAGCGCCCGGGCGTTGCCGGGATCCGGTCTGGGGCTGTCGATCGTGCAGCGGGTCGTCGACGCCCACGGCGGCCGGGCCACCGTCACCCGCTCCGCACGCGGTGGCGCGCTGCTTCGGGTCGACCTTCCGGCCGCGGCCCCGCCCGACCCGATCCCGCGGCTCACCGCCGGGGAGGACACCGCGGCGTGCTGACCCGCGCTGCGGCGCGGCGCAGGACAAGGGACGGCGGCCCTCGGGCATGGCCCCGCGCGGCTCACCGTCGGGGCAGGACACCGCGATGCGCCGACCCCAGCCCGGCGTGTGGCGCAGGACCACTGGGCGGCGACCGTCGGACCCATGAAGAAATCCGGGACGGGCCTGGGGCCCGTCCCGGATCTCGTCTGTGCCGCCGCGCTCACCGTTGCAGCGCGGGCTCCTCGTCGTCGGCGAGCGGCTGTCGACCGTCCGGCAGCTCCGCCGCCGGACGGGACAGCCGGCTCGGCCACCACATCCGCCGGCCGATCAGCAAGGTGAGGGCGGGCACCAGGACCGACCGCACCAGCAGGGCGTCGAGCAGCACGCCGAAGGCCACCAGGAACCCGACCTCGATCAGCATCACCAGCGGAAGTGTGGCGAGGACCGCGAAGGTGGCCGCCAGGACCAGGCCTGCCGAGGTGATGACGCCGCCGGTGGCCGAGAGGGCTTTGAGCATGCCCTCTCTGGTGCCCAGACGCACGGTCTCCTCCCGGGCCCGGCTGGCCAGGAAGATGTTGTAGTCGACGCCGAGCGCCACCAGGAACAGGAATGCCAGCAGCGGCACCGAATAGTCGACGCCCTCGAACCCGAGGATCGTGTCGAAGACGAACACGCTGCCGCCGAAGGCTGCGGCGAACGAGACGATCACGGTGGCCATCAGGACCAGCGGGGCCAGGATCGCGCGCAGCAGCAGCCCGAGGACGATCAGGACGACGGCGAGCACCAGCGGGATCACCAGCTTCTCGTCGCGGCTGGTGGTCACCTCGGTGTCGAGGTTCTCCGCACTCGGCCCGCCGACGATCGCCTCCGCCCCGCTCACCGCGTGCACGGCGGTGCGCACCCGCACAATCGTGTCGTACTCCGCGACGGTGTCCGGCGCGTCCTTCGGGAACACCGAGATGTTGGCCCAGCCACCGCTGGTCTGCTCCGGGATGGCCAGGGCCACACCGCGCGTGTCCTTGACGATGTCGAGCACCCGCTCCTGGTGCGCCGGCCGCGTGAAGACCGTCATCGGCTGGCCGCCGAGCTCCGGGAAGTGCCGGCGGAGAACGGTGAAGCCGGTGACCGACTCCGGCGCCGACAGGAACTGGTCCTGCTCCCGCAGGGCGCCGGTGTTGCCCGCCAGCCCGAGGGCGAGCACGCCGAGGACTCCGAGCGAGCCGAGCGTCGCCACCCACCGGCGGCGGCTGATGGCGGTGCCGAGCCGTCCCCACAGTCCCGGCTTCTCCTCCACGGCCGTGCTGAACCGCGGGACGGCCGGCCAGAAGATCCGCCTGCCGAGCACCACGAGCACCGCCGGGAACAGTGTCAGCATGGCCACCAGCGCGCACAGGATGCCGGCCGCACCGATCGGGCCCAACCCGCTGGTGCTGTTCAGGTCCGCGACGAGCAGGCAGAGCAGGCCGGCGACCACGGTGGCCGCGGACGCGACGATGGCCGGCGCCGCGCCGCGTAGCGCGTGGACCATCGCGACCCGGACGTTCTCATGGTGGTGCAGTGCCTCCCGATATCGAGCGATGAGCAACAGCGCGTAGTCCGTGCCGACACCGAATACCAGGATCGTCAGCAGCGCCGAGTTCTGGTCGTTGACCACGATGCCGAAGCCCTTGACGAGCAGGTAGACGGTCCCCATCGCGGTCAGCGCGGCCGCGCCGACGGCCACCAGCGGGATGATCCACAACACCGGGCTGCGGTAGGTGAGGATGAGCAGGAGCGTGACGACGACGATGGTGGTGAGGAGGACCTGCACGTCGATGCCGTCGAAGACGGCGTCCATGTCGCCGTCGATCGCGCCCGGGCCGGTCACGTCGAGTTCCAGGCCGGAGGGGCGGTCCTTCGCGGCGTCACGCAACGGGCCGACGATGTCCTCCGGTGCGCCGTAGGCCGTGCTCACCTCGAGGGTGAACATCATCGCCTCGCGGTCGGTGGAGGGGCTCGTCGGTGAGCCCTCGTCGTCCTCGCCGGCCGCCCCGGTCCCCTTCGGCGGGTACCGCTTGGCAAGGGTGTTGTAGTGGCGCTCGACCGTCGCGCGGTCGGCGTCGGTCATGCCTCCGGCACGGTGGTACACGAAGACGAACGTGTTGCTGTCACCATCGGGGAGACGGTCCTCCAGCACCGCCACCTTGGTGGACTCGGCACCGGCCGGCAGGGTGTCCACGGCGCTGTCGGTGGTGACCGAGCTCAACTTTCCGCTCAGCGGCACCATGCCCGCCGCCAGCACCAGCCATAAGCCAATCACCAACCACGGCACCCACCGGCCTGCCAACCGGCCGGCCGGCGCTTCCCCGGACGGCGCTGCGTTGACTGCCATCACTAGCCTCCTACATACGGGTTGCATCGCTTGTCTGGACGCCCACTTCGTACCGAGCGAACCTTGGACGACTGTTAAAGCGGTGCTCAGGCCGGTTGGCCGAACCATGTGCCCAGCGCACGCACCAGCCGGCCGCGGTCATCAGCGGTGCCGAACCGATCGCGGCGGCCACTCCGAGCGGGGCGGCAGCCAGTCCGAGCGGCAGCGCGGAGGCTCCGGCCACATCCAGGGTGCCGACGACGCAGTAGAGTCCCGGCGACATGCCGGTGTGCGCTGCCGCCCTGCCGCCTGCCCCATGAACGGCAACGCGGCGATCTTCGCCGCTCCCAGTGGCAGGAATACCAGGGTCAGGACGACCGCGAGGGTGATCTGTGCGGTGCTCCCGTCGGCCGGTCTCGGCGTTCGGCGCCCAGGCGGGTGAAGTGATCGATGAGGTCGGGGGCGTCCACGGCTGCGGGGTTGACGACCTGCTCGACCGGGGCGCCCTGGAGGAGGCGTTTGACGGGGACTTCGAGTTTCTTGCCGGTGCGGGTGTGCGGGATGCCCGGCACTTCGACGATCTCGTCGGGGACGTGGCGTGGTGAGGCCCCGGTCCGGATCGTCTCGTTGATCTTCTCGCGCAGCGGGTCGTCCAGGGTCTCCCCGGCGGCGAGGACGACGAACAGCGGCATCCAGTAGCCGCCGTCGGGTTCCTCCGCGCCGATGACGAGGGCCTCGGTGATCTCGGGGAGGCGTTCGACGACGTCGTGGATGTCGGCGCTGCCCAGGCGTACGCCGTTGCGGTTCAAGGTGCTGTCGGAGCGGCCGTGGACGATCACCGAGCCGTGGCCCGTCACCGTGATCCAGTCGCCGTGCCGCCACACGCCCGGGTAGGGGGAGAAGTAGGCGTCGCGGTAGCGGGTGCCGTCCGGGTCGTTCCAGAAGTACAGCGGCATGGACGGCATCGGGCGGGTGACGACCAGTTCGCCGACCTGGTCCACGACCGGGAAGCCCTCAGCGTCGTACGCGGCCAGCGCCACGCCCAGGTGGGGTGCCGACAACTCTCCTGCCCAGACGGGGGTGTTGGGAGCGCTGCCGGCGAAGCCGGAGACGACGTCCGTGCCGCCGCTGATGGACGCGAGCAGGACGTGGTCGCCGACGTGGTCGCGGACCCAGGGGTACGCGGAGGCCGGCAGGGCGGAGCCGGTGCAGCCGACCACGCGGATCGAGGACAGGTCGTGCGCCGAGGGGTCGATGCCGAACTTGGCCATGCCCAGCAGGTACTGGGGGCTGGTGCCGAAGACGGTCACCCGGTGGCGCGCGGCCAGTTCCCACAGGACGTCGGGCTTGGCGAAGGGCGCCGGGCTGCCGTCGTACGTGCACGTGGTGGCGCCGGTCAGCAGCGTGGAGGCGACCAGGTTCCACATCATCCAGTGGGTGGTGGTGTACCACAGCAGGCGGTCGCCTGGTCCCAGGTCGGAGTGCAGGCCGAGGGTCTTCAGATGCTCCAGCAGGACGCCACCGTGGCCGTGGACGATGCCCTTGGGCAGGCCGGTGGTGCCGGAGGAGAAGACGACCCACAGGGGGTGGTCGAACGGCACCGGGGTGCAGGTGAGTTCCTCCGTGCGGGTGGCGGCGTCCTCCCACCTGACGACCAGCGACGGGTACGCCTGCGACGGCCACGGGAGGCCCACCTGGTCCACCAGGAGCGTGGCCTTCAACGTCGCCAGGGCGCCGGCGAGTTCGAGGGTGGCGTCGCGGCGGTCGTGGGTGGTGCCGTTGAAGAGGTAGCCGTCGGCGCCGATCAGGACGGTGGGTTCGAGCTGGGCGAAGCGGTCGGCGGCGGCATTGGGGGCGTAGTCCTGCCCGCACACCGACCACACGGCGCCCAGGCTCGCGGCGGCGAGGAACGCGACGATCGCGTGCGGGGTGTTGGGCAGGTAGCCCACCACGCGATCGCCCTTGCCGACGCCCAGGTCGCGCAGGGTGGCGGCGACGGAGGCGACCTGGGCACGCAGCCGGCCTCCGGCCACCTCGTAGCAGGAGCCGGTCTCGTCGAGGGCGATGATCGCCACGGCGTCGTCGGCGAGGTTGCGCAGGGCGTGGTGGGCGTAGTTGAGGGTGGCGCCGGGGAACCAGCGGGCGCCGGGCATCCGCTCCTGCGCCAGCACCTGCTCGTACGGAGTGTCCGCGTCGATGTCGAAGTACTCCCAGACCGCGCCCCAGAAGCCCTCCAGGTCGGTGACCGACCAGCGGTGCAGGGCGGCATAGTCGGAGCCGGCCATGCCGACGTGGCGGGCGAAGTCCGTGATGTGGCTGTTCGCGACGGCCTGCGGATCGGGCGTCGTGAAAGGCTCGGGCACGGTCATCGGGTGGCGCTCCTCTGCAGGCTGTTCCGGACGGTCCGTCGGGGTGGCAGGCGGCTGTGCGTGGTGTGCAGAAGGGACGCCCAGGTGGCGGTGTCGGTGAAGGCGCGGGCCCCGGCCGGGACGACGTCCATGACGACGCGGTCGGGGCGCAGCAGGACGGCGTCGGCCCGGCCGGCGCGCAGCCAGGCGGTGAGCGTGCCGTCGTCGCCGAGGCCGGTCACCGGAATCGCCCGGCCGCCGAGCGCCTGGGCGAGGGCGCTGAGCGAGGGCCAGGGTTCCGCGGCGGTCAGGACGGTGAAGGAGTCGCCCAGCACCTCGTCGAGGCGCATGCGCCGTCCCTCGGCGGTGATCCACGGTTGCGGGCAGTGGGTGCCCACCAGGCTCCTGCGCGTGCGGCGCCGGACGAGGGGCCCTGCGGTCAGGGGCGGGCTGAGGTGGCCGGCCACCGAGGTCAGGCCGGGTATGCGGCAGGCCGCGGCCAGGAGTCTTCGGCGGATCAGGGCGGCGCCGTCCTGGCCGCCGGTCATGGCCCAGCCCATGGCGACCGCGAGCTTGATCACATGCCGGGCGTGCGGCTTGCGCTCGCTCTCGTAGGTGTCCAGGAGCCGTTCGTCGGCGCCGTGCTGGACGACGCGGGCGAGCTTCCAGGTGAGGTTGTAGGCGTCCCGCAGCCCCGAACACAGTCCCTGCCCGATGAACGGCGGGGTGAGGTGGGCGGCGTCACCGAGGAGGAAGACCCGTCCGCTGCGCCATCGGTCGGCGACGCGCGCACGGAAGGTGTACCGCGCCTCGCGGATGACCTCGAAGTCCCCGTCGCAGGAGGGCGGCAGCCATGGCGCGACCAGCTCGCCGACCGGCTCCTCGGCGTCCCCGAGCCGGAACTCCCAGCGGTAGCGGTCCTCGCCGACGCGCATGAAGGTCGCCGGGCGACGCGGGTCGCAGACCTGGTCGACGCCCTCCCAGCAGCGGACGTCGGCGTTCGTGCGGACGTCGATGACGCTCCAGCGTTCCTCGAAGCGCAGGTCCTCCCACACGGCGCCGATGGCGTCGCGGGTGAGGCTGTTGGCACCGTCACAGCCGAGGACCGCCTCGGCCCACAGCTCGTGTTCGCCGTCGTCGTCGCGATAGGTCACGCACACGGGGCCGGCGGTGTCCGGGCCGACGCCGGTGACCTCCGCACCGCCGCGCAGTTCGCATTCCGGGCGCCGGGCGAGGGCGTCGCGCAGCAACCGCTCCAGCTCGGGCTGGTCGAACATGCTGGTCTGCGGGTACCCGTGATGGCCGTGCCCGGTGCGGCGGAACTCGGCCATCACCCGGTGCCGGGCGTCCAGCAGCCGCAGCCCGTTCGCCGGGCGGGCGATCGCGGTGAACTCCTCCTCCACACCCGCGGCCTGGAGGATCCTGCGGACCTCGTCGTCGCTGGCGACGGCGCGCGGGAGCGGGTAGACGCCCTGGTGGCGTTCCAGAACGACGGTGCGGACTCCGCGCCGGGCGAGGAGGAGGGCGGCGGTCACGCCCACCGGTCCGGCGCCGATGATCACCACGGGTACGTCGGCCCCGTTGCGTCGGACGGTCATGTGCGGCTCACCTCGGGGTCTCATGGGCGTCCGCGACGGGGGTTCGCTGCTCGCCGAGGTCGATCCGGCCGTCCGGGGTCGCGATCGTCGCTGTCATCACGTCGCCCGCGTGCAGATAGTGCGGGTTCTTCGCCTGGGACTTGAAGAACGCCTTCCACTTCACGGCGAGCGGCAGCAGCGCGCCGATCTTCTCCACCGGCTTCGGCGGGGCCTTCAGCGCCGTGCCGCCGGGCGTACCGGTCAGCAGCAGGTCGCCGGGGTCGAGAGTCTGGAAGCGGGCCAGCAGGGTCAGGGCCTGCGCCGGGCGGACGATCATGTCGGCGAGGGTTCGGTCCTGGCGCAGGTCGCCGTTGACGGACAACTTCAGGCGCAGATCGAGGAGATGGGCGAAGTCCTCCGGCTCCAGCAGCGCCAGGTACGGGCCGGTCGGCGTGAAGGTCGGGTACGACTTGCTCTCGTAGAACTGCGTCTTGGTCAGCTGGACATCGCGGGCGCTGACGTCGTTGGTGATCACCAGCCCGGCGACGTACGACGGCAGGTCCCGCTCCTCCACCACGGTGCCGACGGGCAGGGCCGCGCCCATGACGAGCCCGAGTTCGATCTCGTAGTCGAGGAACTTCACGTGGGAGGGCCGCACGACGGCATCGCCGGGTCCGCTGACCGAGCCGGACGCCTTGCGGAAGAAGGTGGGCGGGATGTCGCCGGTGAAGCCTGAATCGCGGGCGTGGCTACGGTAGTTGACCATCTGGGCGACCACCCGGCAGGGGGTGGTGACCGGCGAGAGGGCGACCAGGTCGGAGACGGGCGTGCCCGCCTCGGCCGACAGCGCCGCGTCCCGTACGGCGTCACGGTCGGCGATCAGCTCGGCGGTGGTGACGGCCTTGGTGTCGACGGGGACGGCCCGGTCGATGGGGGTCCCCCCTGCTCGAGCGGAGTCGAGAGCCTGGGGGAGGACCACCCACCAGCCATCGGCGGTGCGCAGGACGTTGGTGCTCATGTCGGTACTTTCGTGAGGGAGTCGGGGAGGTCAGGACTTGGCGGCCTTGAGCAGGCCCAACAGGCGCGCCGGGTCCATCTCGTTGTCGCCGCGCAGGGCCTGGACGACATCGCGGACGCGCTGGGGGGAGGGGCCGGCGCCGAGGAAGTCGCGGGTGGCCGGCGGTCCCCACTGGGCGAGGCCGGTGGCCGACAGGGGCGCCCAGCCGGGCTCGACGTCGCAGGAGAACAGGTCGCCGTCGGCGAAGTGCTCCAGCATGAAGCGGTCGGGATCGCGCCAGTAGTCGAAGAGCTGGCTGCCCTGGACGTGCCGGCCGATGCCCCAACTGCGCTGGTAGCCACGCTCCTTGAGGTACTCGCCGCCGGCGGCGATCGAGTCCAGGTCGGTGACCTGGTAGGCGGAGTGGACATAGCCGGTGCCCGGGCCCAGGTGCATGGCCAGCGTGTGATGGTCGGCCGGCACACTGCCGAGGTCGCAGCGGATGAAAGCCATGACGGGACCTCGCTCGCGCTGCCCGTCCAGGAACTGGAAGTCGGACACGATCATCCCCAGCGTGTCCAGGTACCAGTCCAGGGCCCGGCTGAACACGCGGGTCTCCAGGACGACATGCCCCAGTCGCTGGATGCGGGACGGCTCGCGCGGCGGGCGCTGTGTGGCGTTCGTACGACGGTGATCGGTGCCGAAGTTGAGCAGCAGCGGGCGTTGCTCGGGCAGCGCCGGGAGTTGCTCGCCGCAGTGCACCACCCGCACCGGGAAGCCCGAGGGATCGAGCAGGCCGACCGCCTTGCCGCCGCCCGGCACGTCCGCGTCCCGCACGTCGGAGCCGGTGGCGCGCGCCAGCCGGTCCAGATCGGCCCGCTCCGCCGCGCGGAACGCCGGGCCGATGAAACGGGACGTACGCCCGCGCCGGATCACCATGCACGGCGTGCCGGCGAAGGTGCCCCGCAGCCACAACTCGCTCTCCGTGCGCGCGGCGACCTGGAAGCCGAAGTCCCGGGCGAAGATCTCGGCCCGATCAAGGTCCGGCTTCTCGAACTCCAGCCAGGCCAGGTCCGCCACCTTGATCACGGGATTACGGGAGCGGCCGGGATGCTCCCCGCGCAGGGCGCCCTGTTCGCTGTGCAGGTCCTGGTGGGCCGTCTTGACATCGGGCCCGTGGACGCGGGTTTCAGACATGGTGCCCTCCGAGCGACATCGTCGTGATGATGAAATCATCAAGTTTGACAGTCTCGTCGTCAAGGCGTTCACGAAGGAAATGATGAATTCATCAGATCTGCTGTGGCCATCGCCTCGCGGTTAGACTCTGCGCATGTCTACGTCAGCCCCGCCCAGCAACCGGTTCGAGCGGCGCCGCGCCGAGACCCGTCGCGCGCTCATTCGCGCCGCGAGGCGGATACTCGCCGAGACGGGGGACACCAGCGCGAGCATCCAGGCGATCGCGGAGCGCGCGGACGTCGGCTTCGGCTCCTTCTACAACCACTTCGAGTCGAAGACGGAGCTGTTCGAGGCGGCGGTGGTCGACGCCCTGGAGGAGTACGGCCAGAGCTTCGACGAGCGCCTGGCCGGGATCGACGACCCGGCGGAGCTCGTCGCGGCCGGCTTCCGCCTCAGCGCCCGCATGGCCGACTCCCACCCGGAGCTGATGCAGGTCCTGCGCCGTCGCGGCCTCGGCCACATCCACTCGGACAACGGCCTGGCCCGGCGGGCACTTCGCGACCTCGAGGTCGGCATGGCCTCGGGCCGCTTCACCGCCGTCGACCCGGCGGTCGCCCTTTCCGCACTGGGCGGCACCCTGCTCTCGCTGGTGGAGCTGCGGTTCGCCCGCCCCGACCTGGACGGCGACGAGGCCGCGCTGAACCTGGCCGAGATGGTCCTGCGCATGCTGGGCGTGCCACCGGACGAAGCCCACGAGGTCGCCCGGCGCCCGCTCCCCGACTCCGCCTGAGCGCCACCTCCTGCACGCGCCTCCGGTACTTGCGCTGGTCACGTACAGCAGTCCGCCGCAGAGCCAACCGCGTCACCGTCGTCGTCGAGGGTGTCCTCGTCCTTTACGACGCCTCATGGTGCGGCTGGAGAAAGATCACTGTCTGAGGTCGATCGTGCGTACCGGCTGTCCGGTGGTCCGGGCGATGGTTTCGAAGTCGCGGTCGTAGTGCAGCAGGGTGAGGCCCGCTTCTTCGGCGGCGGCTGCGACCAGGAGGCCGACCGCGCCCGCGCTGCGGTGTTCGCCCTTCGCGGTGAGCTGCTCCTGGATCACCGGGAGCGGCGGTAGATGCCGTCCGGCATCGGACACCACACGTAGTGGGCGTCGAGTGCCGCCTTCAGCCGTGCGCGGTCCGCGGGGGAGCGGGCGGAGTAGAGGACCTCAAGTTCGGTGATGTCGCAGATCGCGACGAGGCCGGCGGCGATCCTGTCGTCCCACTCGGCCGTGTTCTGGGCGAGCAGGACGCGGGCGAGGGCGGAGGTGTCGATGAGGTAGTCGACGGTCACGGCCGGTACTGGCTCTTGTCCAGGAGGACGTCGATGTCCAGGGCCCCGTCGGCCGCCAGTTGCCGGGCGTCTTCGAGTGCGCGCAGACGCCGGTAACGAGCGGTGACCTCGCGCAGGGCGGTGTTGATCGTGTCGCGCTTGGTGGTGGTACCGAGTTCCCTGGCGGCTGCTTCCAGTGCCTCGTCGTCGAGGTCGATGACAGTCCGGCTCACAGCGACTCCCCGTGTACACGTTGGCGTATATCAGTGTAACTGATCCCTTATATAAGTTGCGGCGGTCAAGGCGACCGCAGCGTCAGCATCCCCGCACGGCTGCCGCTCCGGAAGGAGGCCGGACCCCTCGGGGACCTCCGCAACGGCATCACTCGCGACGCGACGGGATCTCTCAGCCTCCATGCCGGGGTGGGATGTGGAGGCATCCCACCCCGGCCGGGGATCATCGGAGGTACTTCGCCGGCTTGGTGGCGGCGTTGAGGAGGTGCTCCAGGGGGCCTCGGCGGAAGAAGCGGGACCAGATCGCGGCGAACACGGTCGCCCCGAGGACGAACATGATCAGCGGCACCCAGGACTGCTGGGTGGTGGTCCCGGCGGGCACGGACAGTGCGGACTGGGCGAGGAAGTGGCCGACGTAGGCGGTCAGGGACATGGTGCCCACGGCGATGACCGGTTTCGCCAGGCGGCGCAGTCGCGGCAGGCGGTGCATCGCCACCGTCGCGCCCACGATCACGAGGATCGCGACTCCGACGCTGCCGATGATGTCGAACGTGGTGCCGCTGTGCGGCCCGGCCGCCAGGAGCGACGACGCCGGCATGTCGGGGAACGACCCGCCGTCGAGGGGTATCGACCCGGAGCCGCCGGACGACGGCCCGTCTTCCGCGAGGCTCCGCAACGCGTCCTTGCCGGCGAGCAGCAGGGACACGCCGTACGCGGTCACGGTGAGGGCGGCACCGAGGGCGGCGAGGCGCCGCTGGACCGTACCGGAGGACAGGTCGAGGCGGCCGAGTGCCATGCCCGCGATCACGAGGGACATCCAGGTGAGCGCCGGGTAGAAGCCGGTGAGCAGCAGATCGAGCACTCCCACCTCGCTGAGGCGGCGGAGCGGGTCGTAGGCGTTGATGCTCTGCTGGACCGACTCGCTCGGCATCGAGGTCAAGACGAACGCCAGCTGCGGTGTGACGAGGGCGAGCGCGGCCGCGATGATCGCGAGGGTCCTGGCGCGCAGTCGCACCAGGGGCAGGGCGAGGAGGAAGTAGACCCCGTAGAAGCCGAGGATGATGACTCCTCCGTACTCCATCGCCATCGCGGTGCCCAGCGCCAGCAGGACCACGGCGCGGATCGCGATGCGGGCCCTGGCCTGCCGGCCGGCCAGGCCGGTCTTGGGCTCGCGGCGGCCGGCGATCAGCATCAGTGAGAACCCGGCGAGGGTGGCGAACAGGACCGACGAGTGACCCTCCGATATGTACCGGATCCAGCTGGCGACGCCGGTCGTGGCGGACAGCGGGGGGCCGATGTGCACGACATACATGCCGAACACGGCCAGCGCGCGGGCCAGGTCCACCCCGACGAGGCGTCCCATCGAGGGGCCGGGCGAGGCCGGCCCGGCGGAGTCGGGTGAGGACCGGGGCCGCGGAGGCGAGTTCTCCTGCGGGGCTGACGTCTCCTGCGGCGGCTGTGTCTGTGTCATACGGCGAATCTCGCGTGCCCGCACAGGGGCGGACCATCCGGCAGTCTTCGGTGACGGCCCCGCCGGTCGGCGGGTACCGCTCTGCCGACCGGCGGAGTCCCGGTCCGGCCGGTCCGGCGCGACCGGACTGACGTGTCAGCTCGTCACGCGGAAGGTGGCGTCGCCGCGGGCCGTGGCGGTGGTGACGGGGTCGAGCCGGAGTTCGTAGGCGTAGTGGCGGATGTACCGGTCGGGGAAGTTGTACGACCGGAACGACGACCAGCCCGAGTCGGCGAGGCCGGCGACCTGGCGGAAGGTGGCGTCCGCGGCGAACCGGGTGGTGCCGTCGTTGTGGGCCAGTCGGAAGTCGTGGTTCGCGTGCCGCAGGAAGTAGCCGGGGAAGTTCACCGACTCGAACGAGACGGTCCCGGAGCCCGCCAGGCCGGGGCGCAGCCTGAACCGGGCGTCCGGACCGCTGATGTTCTGGTCGATGCGCACGTCGAAGTCGGCGTGCCGCACGTACCGGTCCTGGAAGTTGTACGACTGGAGCCGGTTGACCGGGGTGCCGGCCCAACGGGCGTGGACGCGCGCCTCCTCGGCGGCCGTCAGGTTCAGGATCGAGCCGTGCCGCTTCTTGGTGCCGCCCATGGAGTAGCTTCCCGATGCCGGGAGTCGGTAGGTGCCGGTGGCGGACGGGTCGGGAGTCAGGACGGGCAGGTAGCCGCGACCGGAGGCGTACTGGTCGAGGTAGAGGGTCCACTCGCCGCGGTCGCGGAACTTCATCCACATCGGGCCCTCGACCTGGGAGCCGGTGAGTCCGATGCCGGAGAGGTTGCCGAGGTTGGTCCACGTACCGAGGATCGAGTCGCTGCCTTCGATGGTGATCTGACCGTCACCGGAGGCCCGCACGTAGCGGAAACCGCCGACGCCGGCCGGCATCTCGACGATCTGGGTGTCGATGATCTCCTGGGTGCCGGGGCGCTCGATGTAGACCTGCGGGGTGGTGATGGAGCGGAAGTCGCTGGTGCGGGCGTAGTAGACGCGGTGCTTCGTCGCGCCGTCGAGGGGCTTGTTCGTCGCCCAGTACAGGACGTAGTCGTTGGTCGCCGGGTTCCATATCGCCTCCGGCGCCCAGGCGTTGCGCCCGTCGGGGATCGCGCCGGCGACGTTCAGCAACCACGGCTGCGACCAGGTGACCAGGTCCGCGGACTCCCACACCACAAGACTGCGGCTGCCGTCGTTGATGGCCTGGCTCCACGTCTGCCCGCAGCCGATGCACAGGTCGGTCGCGATGATCCAGTACCGGCTCCCGTCGGGAGAGCGCACCAGTGCGGGGTCGCGGACGCCGCGTGTGCCGACCGTGGAGCGCAGAGCCATCCCGCCGCCGCCCAGATCCGTCCAGTTCAGGCCGTCCGAGCTGTGCGAGAAGTAGATCTGCTGACCGGTCGCTCCCTCACCGATGAAGTGCGTCATCAGGTAACCCGGGTCGGCGGCGGCCGCCCGGTCCGGCGCGGTCAGGGCGTGGCCTGTGAAGAGCAGGCATGCGGCGAGGAATATCGCCGACAGGCGGACGCGGAGCGCGGACATGTGCATCTCCTGTCTTTCCGTGAACGCCACCGAAGGCCTCCGGAGGCCACCACCGGGCGAGGAGTGGCCTTCGTGGCCAACTCGCTTTCCACCCCGCCGAGTTGTGCGACATATCGAATGGCGTTCGAAGAATCGGGCAGACATTAGGTGGGGAGAACCGGGTGCGTCAATACGTCCGACCGGCTCCGGGCGCCACAACTTCCGTTCGTGACCGACGTGTTGACTGGGGCGAGTGCAGACCCTATGTTCTGGCCGAGTTCGCGAACGGCGTTCGAAATGCCGAAGGGGTGTGCGCGGGCGGTATCTCCGCACCACCAGCACCAGAGGGAGTGTCCCGTGAGGTCTTCGCTCACCCGCCGAACGGTCCTCGGCATGATCGCCGGCTCGGCCGCGGCGACCGCCACCGGCGTCCCGGCCGCCGGTACCGCACACGCCGCCGTGCCCACGTCACCCGGTGTGACGTACACGAACACCATCGCCGAGCGGCGGGCCGACCCGCACATCTTCCGGCACACCGACGGTTTCTACTACTTCACCGCCACCGTGCCGGAGTACGACCGGATCGTGCTGCGCCGGGCCACCACGATCCAGGGGCTCACGTCGGCCGCCGAGACGAGCATCTGGACGAAGCACTCCACCGGCGAGATGGGCGCCCACATCTGGGCTCCGGAGATTCACTTCATCGACGGCAAGTGGTACGTCTACTTCGCCGCGGGCGCCGCGAACGACATCTGGAGGATCCGTCCCTACGTCCTGGAGTGCACGGCAGCGAACCCGGTCACGGGCACCTGGACGGAGAAGGGCCGTATCGCGCTGCCGCTGGACACCTTCTCCCTGGACGCGACGACCTTCGCCGTCAACGGCACCCGCTACCTCGCCTGGGCGCAGCACGACCCCGCCGTCGGACGCGGCACCAACCTGTACATGGCGCGGATGTCCAGCCCGTGGGCCATCACCGGCACACCGGTCATGATCAGCCGGCCGACCGCCTCCTGGGAGACCGCCGGAGGCGAGACGGTCAACGAGGGCCCGGCCGTGATCCAGCGGGGCGGCAAGGTCTTCATGACCTTCTCGGCCAGTGCCACCGACGCCAACTACTGCATGGGCCTGCTGACCGCGTCCGCCTCGGCCGACCTGCTGAACGCGTCGTCGTGGACGAAGACCGGGCGCCCGGTCTTCGCCAGCAACGCCGCCACCAGCCAGTACGGCCCCGGGCACAACCAGTTCACGGTCTCCGAGGACGGCAGGTCGGACATCCTCGTCTACCACGACCGCGGCTACAAGGACATCAGCGGTGCCCCGCTCAACGACCCCAACCGCCGCACCCGCGTGCAGAAGATCTACTGGAAGGCCGACGGCACACCCGACTTCGGCATTCCGGTCGCCGACGGTCCCACCCCGATCCGGCTCTCCTCGTACAACTTCCCCGACCGGTTCGTCCGGCACTGGGAATACCGCGCCAGGATCGAGCCGAACGTCTCGCCGCTGGCCGACTCGCAGTTCCGTGTCGTGACCGGTCTCGCCGGCGCCGGCACCGTCTCCCTGGAGTCGGCGAACTTTCCCGGCTACTTCCTGCGCCACAGGAACCACGACGTGTGGGTGGAGAAGAACGACGGGACGTCGCTGTTCGCCGGTGACGCCTCCTTCAGCGCCCGGGCCGGTCTCGCGGACTCCGCCGGAGTCTCGTACGAGTCGTACAACCTCCCGGGCCGCTACATCCGCCACTACGACTACCTGCTGCGGGTCCAGGCTCTCAGCACGGCGACCGACCGGGCCGACGCCACCTTCCATACCCAGTGAGCCGCAAGCGGAGGGAACAACAGTGAGGGTCCCGGTCAGTCCGCGCTGAGGGGTATCCGCAGCCGGACCCGGTAGCCGCCCTCGGCGGTCGGGCCCGCGTCCAGGGTGCCGTGCAGGATCTCGGCCCGCTCCCGCAGGCCGACCAAGCCCTGCCGCGAACCGGGCAGGGACAGGGAGGGGCGTGTGGGAGGGGTGTTGGTGACGGTCACTCCGACGTCGGCGCCGTCCTGCCACAGCTCGACTTGCGCCGTGGCGCCGGGGGCGTGCTTGCGGACGTTGGTCAGCGCCTCCTGGACCGTGCGGTAGAGGGCCCGCTGCGCGGGTGTGCCCACCGCGGAGGGAAGCTCGCCCGACAGTTCCGTGTGAGTGCCGCTGGATTCCACCAGTGTGCGCAGGTCGCCCAGGGTGGGCTGAGGCGTCAGCTCCGTGGCGTGGCCGCCGGAGGCGCGCAGCAGCGTGACCATGGTGCGCAGTTCGTCGAGGGTGGTGACGCTCAGCGAACGGATCGTGCGGGCGGCCTCTTTCGCGTCCGCGTCCTTGGTGGCGACCTGCAACGCCCCGGCGCGTACGGCGATGAGGCTGACCTGGTGGGAGACCACGTCGTGCATCTCGCGGGCCAGCTGGGCGCGTTCGCGGGCGAGCACCGCCTGGGCGTGCAGCGCCCGCTCGTGTTCCCTCGCCTCCTCGATCTCGACAAGCCGCCGCGCCAGGTCCCGGCGCGCCTGGAGAAGCTGTGCGATGAGGACCGGTGCGGCGGCGGTCGCCAGGCCGTAGACGAAGGTGAGCAGCGTCATGGTCCGGCCGACCTCGGCGAGGCCGGCCAGTGGCCACGGAGTGCTGTTCGCGACCGCGGTCAGGGCGACGCACGCGGCGAGGAGGGGGCGGTTGCGGGAGCGTTCGGCCAGGGTGAACAGCGCCGCCAGCGGAGCGACGGCGACAGGCTGTGTCAGCGAGATGGGCAGGGTGAGCAGGAACACGCCGAGCGGGAACCGGCGCCGGAAGGCCAAGGCGGCGCAGCCGAGCGTGGCCAGCGCGATACCGAGGCGCGTGTCGTCCAGCAGGTTCAGCCGCAGATCCACGGCCGCCGCCCCCACCAGGGCGAGGTCGGCGACCGGCGCGGGCACACGGTCCCGCAGTGCCCGGGCACGTCTCACCGTCCGGCCCTCGCCCGTGGGTGCTCGTCGAGCAGTCCGGCCCGCTGCGCCAGCAGCGCGGCCCGCACCCGGCTCGACACCCGTAGCTTGGCGAGGATGGCGCTGACGTGGTCCTTGACCGTGCCGGCACCCAGGTGGACGCGCGCCCCGATGTCGGCGTTCGACAGGCCCTCCGCCACCAGGACGAGGACGTCGCGTTCGCGGGCGGTGAGCAGCCGGACCCGTGCGGCGTCCTCGTCGGCGGCCGCCCGGCTGCCGGGGTGGCTGTGCAGCAGGGTCCGCGACGCCTTGGGGGAGAGCACCACGCCGCCCGCCGCCAGGGTGCGCACCAGGTGGGCGAGCTGGTCCGGTTCGGTGTCCTTGAGCAGGAAACCCGCCGCGCCGGAATGCAGCGCGGTCAGGATGTACTCGTCGGCGTCGAACGTGGTCAGCATCGCCACCACCGGCGGGTCCGGCATCGTGCGCAGCTCGCGCAGCACGGTGAGCCCGTCGACGTCCGGCATCCGGATGTCCAGCAGAACCACGTCCGGCCGCTCCCGGCGGACCGTTTCCACGGCCTGGCCACCGCTCGCGGTCGCGACGACCTCGATGTCCTCGGACGCGCCCAGAATGAGCTCGAAACCCGAGCGGACCAGTGCCTCGTCGTCCACCACCACTACCCGGATCACGCGCTCCGCCTCATCCTCGTTCATGCTGTCCGGCCCATGCCGACTCGACCCTAAAGCCAGGAGGGGCCCCGGTGGCCCGGCGAGCGGCAGCTCCGGGCCACACGGCGGGGTGGCTCCCGCCAGTCGGCAGGGGGGACGGGCAGTCGGCCGCTCACGGACAGTGGCGGACGGGTAAGGACTCCACGGCGTGGAGATCGGTCAGCGCAGCAGGAGTTGCACGATGGCGACGACGCCGACGGCGACGATGACGGCCCTCAGGGCGGTGCGCGAGAGCCGGCGGCCGACCCCGGCGCCGATCTGCCCGCCGAGGGCGGAGCCGACGGCGATCAGCAGGACCGCTGTCCAGTCGAACTCTGCGACGAACAGGAAGAAGCAGGCGGCGACACCGTTGACGACGGCCGCGAGAACGTTCTTGACGGCGTTGACGCGTTGCAGGTCATCGTCGAGGAGCAGGCTCATCAACGAGAGATAGATGATCCCTTGGGCGGCGCCGAAGTAGCCGCCGTACGCGCTGGCGAGGAGCAGTCCGACCAGGAGGACAGGTCCGCCGTACGTGCGGCCGGCTGCGCCGTCGTTCTCGCGGCGGCGCTGCAGGGCTCTGGCGAGGCGGGGCTGGAACAGGACGAGGACGAGCGCGAGGGCGATCAGGACGGGGACGATCGTGTCGAAGGCCTCGGAGGGCAGGGCGAGCAGGAGGATGGCGCCGCCGAGTCCGCCGATGAGGGCGGTGGTGCCGAGGACGAGTGCGCGGCGGCCCTGTCCGCGGAGTTCGGCGCGATACCCGATGGCCCCGCTGATGGCGCCGGGGACGAGGCCGAGCGTGTTGGAGACGTTGGCGGTGATCGGCGGCAGGCCGATGGCCAGCAGCACCGGGAAGGTGATCAGGGTGCCGGAGCCGACGACGGTGTTGATCGCGCCGGCTCCGATGCCCGCCGCGAAGACGGCCAGTGCTTCCCAGACGGACAAGGCCATCTCCCTACGTGATCAGCGTGTCGCCTCCCCGCCGCTCGGGGGCGGTCAACGGCTCGCCTTGATCATGCACGATCAAACTGCCGCGCCGCATCGCCCGGCGCCGGTCTGCTGACCAGCAACGGTGTGGACACGATGCGCCCGTCCCCCTCCACAAGCATGGATACCGGGCGGTAATGTCGCCCCCCGCCGGACGGCACGAGACGGCGGAGTGAGCACGAAGGGGTCCTCATGGCGACGGACATGCCTGCTGAGACAGAGGCGGCCATAGCTGCTGGGACGGAGCCGGACCACGAGCGCTGGCAGCGTATGTGGGGCCACCGCGAGCAGTTGCTCAAGGTGGCCCGGCGCAGGTCGATGAGCCAGGAGGACGCCGAGGACGCCGTGCACGAGGCGATGCTGCGCGCCGCCGAGCGCCCGGACCTCGACGACGAGCGCCTCGGCGCCTGGCTGACGACCGTCACCATGCGGCTGTGCTTCGACCGGTACCGGCAGGTCAACCGCGAGGCCCAGGTGCGCACCAGCCCCACGCTGGTCGCGCCGGGCCCGGTGCCCGTCGAGGAGGCGGTGTGCGACCGGGCCGAGGCGAAGTGGCTGGCCGTGCGCAGCGGGGAACTGCCCGCCCGGCAGGCGGAGGCGCTGCGGCTCAAGTCCGAGGACCTGGACGTCGGCCAGGTCGCCGTGCGGATGGGGCTGAGCTACCGGACGGTCGAGTCGCTGCTCGCCCGGGCCCGGCGGACGCTGCGCGCCTCGCTGGCCGGGACGCTCGGGGTCGTGGTGTTCCTGCTCGGCCGCGGACGGCCGCGGGGAGGCGGGAAGGCGCAGGCCGTGGCCGTCGCGTCGACGGCGGCGACCCTGGTGGTGGCGGGGTTCGTGCTGCCGTACACGCTCGACGGCGGCGGGGGAGGGGGCGGTCCGGCTCCGCGGGCCTCCGTTTCCGGGCCCCCGGAGACGGTCACGGTCGACGGGGACGGTGAGGCGCGGCGTGCGCCGGAGC
This sequence comes from Streptomyces djakartensis, assembly GCF_014651075.1. Taxonomy (GTDB): domain Bacteria; phylum Actinomycetota; class Actinomycetes; order Streptomycetales; family Streptomycetaceae; genus Streptomyces; species Streptomyces djakartensis. The sequence continues at coordinate 303,381 of NZ_BMWE01000004.1, forward strand.
CGCGCCGGTCGTCGCCCGTGTCCGCGGCTCCCGGCGATCGCCCGACGGGATCGGCGGCCGGCGGCGGGCCGGTGCTGCCGCTGTCCGTGCCGTCCCTGCCCGAGGCCTCGGTGCCCTCGCTTCCGGAACTGCCGGCGCCGGAGGTTCCCGGCGTTCCCCGGATTCCCGAGGTCACCGATGCGCCCGGGCTGCCGGGCACGCCGGACGCACCGGACATGACCGACCTGCCGGATCCGCCGCTCGAGTCCGCCGTTCCGTCGCTGACGCCCGTGTCGTCGACGTCGCCGGTTCCTGGCACCTCCGTCGTACCGCCCGGCGTGTAGGACAGCCCGCACCGCCGTCCGCGACCCCCGCCACGAACCGGCCCGGAAACCCGTCGGAAAAAAACCGGTCACCTCGCGACGGACGCCCCGCCCCTCCCCGTAGAGCAGATGTCGGAGCTGCTCCACGGCTGAAGGGTGGACCGGATGGGCGTCGAGATCTGTGTGGAAGGGCTGACCAAGTCCTTCGGTCACCAGGTCATCTGGCAGGACGTCTCGCTGACCCTGCCCGCCGGGGAGGTGTCGGTCATGCTCGGCCCCTCGGGCACGGGCAAGTCGGTGTTCCTCAAGACGCTCGTCGGGCTGCTGAAGCCGGAACGCGGCTCGATCACGATCCAGGGCAGGGACATCACCAGGCTCCGCGAGCACGACCTGTACGAGGTGCGGAAGCTGTTCGGGGTGCTGTTCCAGGACGGCGCGCTGTTCGGCTCGATGAACCTGTACGACAACATCGCCTTCCCGCTGCGCGAGCACACCCGCAAGTCCGAGAGCCAGATCCGGCGCATCGTGCTGGAGAAGATGGACATGGTCGGGCTGATCGGCGCCGAGGGGAAACTGCCCGGCGAGATCTCCGGCGGTATGCGCAAGCGGGCCGGACTGGCGCGGGCCCTGGTGCTGGATCCCGAGATCATCCTGTTCGACGAGCCCGACTCGGGCCTCGACCCCGTACGCGTCGCCTACCTCAACCAGCTGATCGTCGACCTCAACGCGCAGATCGACGCCACCTTCCTGATCGTCACGCACGACATCGCCTCGGCCCGCCAGGTGCCGGACAACATCGGACTGCTGTTCCGGCGTGAGCTGGTGATGTTCGGCCCGCGCGAGGAGCTGCTGACCAGCGACGAGCCCGTGGTGCGCCAGTTCCTGAACGGCCGGATGCAGGGGCCGATCGGCATGGCCGAGGAGAAGGACGCCGCGCAGGTCGAGCAGGAACTGGCACAGCTCGGCGACGCCGGGCACACCACGACGCCCGGCAGTCAGGAACTCCCTCCCCGCCTGCTGCCGGGCCCGGGCATCACCAGACCGGCCCGCTGGCAGGCCATCGCGGAGCGGGAGGGCGCACTGCGCCGGAGGGAGGTGGCCGGAGCGTGAGCCTGTCGCCGACCGGAGCGCTGCGGCACTCGGGCAACCTGTTCGCGATGGCGCTGGACGTCGTGCGGACCATCCCCCGGCGGCCCTTCCAGGCCCGGGAGTTCATCCAGCAGGCCTGGTTCGTCGCGAGCGTCACCATCCTGCCCACGGCCCTGGTGTCGATCCCCTTCGGGGCGGTCATCGCCCTGCAGATCGGCAGCCTGACCCGGCAGCTCGGCGCCCAGTCCTTCGCGGGCGCCGCCTCCGTCCTCGCCGTCCTGCGGGAGGCCTCGCCGATCGTCACCGCACTGCTGATCGCGGGCGCGGGCGGCACCGCGATCTGCGCGGACCTCGGAGCCCGCAAGATCCGGGACGAGATCGACGCGATGCAGGTGCTCGGCATCGACCCCATCCACCGGCTGGTCGTACCCCGCGTACTGGCCTCCATGGTGGTGGCCGTGCTGCTCAACGGCCTGGTGTCGGTGGTGGGCGTGGCCGGCGGCTACTTCTTCAACGTGATCCTCCAGAACGGCACGCCCGGCGCCTACCTGGCGTCCTTCACCACCCTCGCCCAGCTCTCCGACCTGTGGGCGGCGGAGGTGAAGGCCCTGGTGTTCGGGGCGATCGCCGGGATCGTCGCCTCGTACAAGGGGCTCACCGCGAAAGGCGGCCCCAAGGGCGTCGGCGACGCGGTCAACCAGTCCGTGGTGATCACCTTCATGTTGCTGTTCGTGACGAACTTCGTGATGACCGCCGTGTACTTCCAAGTCGTTCCGCAGAGGGGCTGAGGCATGGCGCTGTTGCAACGTCTGGAGGAACTGGGCACCCAGCTCTCCTTCTACGGCCGCTCGCTCGCCTGGACGGGCCGCACGCTGCGCCGCTACAAGAAGGAGATCGTCCGGCTGCTCGCCGAGGTGAGCTTCGGACGCGGGGCACTGGCCGTCGTCGGCGGCACGGTCGGCGTCATCGCCTTCCTGTCGTTCTTCACCGGCACCGAGGTGGGCCTGCAGGGCTACGCGGCCCTCAACCAGCTCGGCACCTCCAACTTCGTGGCCTTCCTGTCGGCGTACTTCAACACCCGGGAGATCGCCCCGCTGGTGGCCGGGCTCGCCCTGTCCGCCACGGTCGGCGCCGGGTTCACCGCACAGCTCGGAGCGATGCGGATCAGTGAGGAGACCGACGCCCTGGAGGTGATGGGCGTTCCCTCGCTGCCGTTCCTGGTGACCACCAGGATGATCGCCGGTTTCGTCGCCGTGATCCCGCTGTACGTGATCGGCCTGCTGTCCTCCTACCTCGCCGCCCGCACCATCACCACCGTCTACTACGGGCAGTCGACCGGCACCTACGACCACTACTTCCAGCAGTACCTGCCGCCCGTCGACGTGCTGTGGTCCTTCGGCAAGGTGATCGTCTTCGCCGTACTGATCATCCTGGTGCACTGCTACTACGGCTACTACGCGAGCGGCGGACCCGCCGGGGTCGGCGTCGCGGTGGGCCGCGCGGTACGGACCTCGATCGTCGCCGTCAACGTTCTCGACTTCTTCCTGAGCCTCGCGATCTGGGGCGCCAACACGACCGTACGGATCGCGGGGTGAGACCGATGAGAGTACTGAGACTCAGGCTGTACGGCATCGCCTTCCTGGTGGTCCTCGCGCTGCTGCTGTCGCTCGCCGTGGCCGTCTACCAGCAGGCGTTCACCTCGGTGGTGCGCATCACCCTGCAGGCCGGCAGCCTCGGCAACCAGCTGGATCCGCGCGCCGACGTCAAACTCCGCGGGCTGCTGGTCGGGGAGGTGCGCTCGGTGCGCGCCGACGGCGAGAAGGCGACCCTGGACATCGCCCTCAAACCGGAGCACGTCGCCTCCATCCCGTCGGACGTGCACGCCCGGCTGCTGCCCAAGACGCTGTTCGGCGAGAAGTACGTCGACCTCGTGCCGCCGCGCGGTTCCGCGGCCCGGCCCATCCGGGACGGGGACGTCATCACCCAGGACCGCACGAAGGCCGGCATGGAACTCCAGCGGCTGCTGAACGACCTGCTGCCGCTGCTGCGCACGGTCGAGCCGGCCCAACTGAACGCCACCCTCTCCGCGTTCGCGACCGCGCTGGAGGGCCGCGGTGACCGGATCGGCGACAACCTCACCCGCGTCGACAGCTATCTGCGCCGCCTCAACCCGCATCTGCCGTCCCTGAAGAAGGACATCTCGCGCTTCGCCGATGTGGCGGAGGTGTACGGGGACGCGGCCCCCGACCTGATGCGCATCCTGCGGAACACGGTCACCACCAGCCGCACCATCGTCGACGAGAAGGACCGGCTGGCCGCCGCGCTGCGCACCACGGCGACCGCGGCGCGCACCGGGGAGGACTTCCTCGACGTGAACGGCGACCGGCTGATCACGCTGGGCCGGGTCTCCCGGCCCACCCTGGAGCTGTTCGCCCGCTACTCACCCGAGTACCCCTGCCTCCTCGAAGGCCTGGTCCGGCAGGACAAGGCCTCCCAGGAGGCCTTCCGGGGCGGCCGGATGCGGATCACCCTCGAGGTCGTACGCCCGCAGGCCGGCTACCGGCCCGGCGAGGAACCGCGGTACGCCGAGCGGTCCGGGCCGAACTGCCGGGGCCTGCCCCGCCCCCAGGTGCCCGCACCGCACACGAAGCTCAACGACGGTACGTCGCCCGGTGGCCCGGGCGGCGCCCTGCCCGGAGGTGTCAAGGTGTCCGCCACCGAGGCCGAGCAGCGGGCCGTGGGCTCGCTCGTGGCCCCCGTCCTCGGCGTACCGGCGGACGAGGTGCCGCCCGTCACGACGCTGCTGTTCGGTCCGATGGCCCGGGGAACGGCGGTGAGCGTCGCATGAGGACCCAGGGAGCCCGTCAAGCGGCCGCCCCACTGGCCAAGTTCGGCCTCTTCGCGCTGGTCACGATCGCGGCGACGGCCCTGCTCGCCGCCACCATCGTCAACGTCTCCCTCACCCCGAAGGACACCTACCGGGCGGTGTTCAGCGATGTGACCGGCCTGGAGAAGGGCGACGACATCCGCGTGGCGGGGGTACGGGTCGGCGAGGTCGAGGGCATCCGGATCAAGGACCGGACGCTGGCCGAGGTCACCTTCACGGTCACCGCGGACCGCCCCCTGTTCACCAGCACCGGCGCGGTCGTCCGCTACCGCAACCTGGTCGGGCAGCGGTACATCGCGCTCACCGAGGGCGTCGGCGGCAGCACCCGGCTGCGGCCCGGCGGCACCATCCCGCTGTCCCGGACGCAGCCCGCGCTGGACCTCAACGCGCTGCTGAACGGCTTCAAACCGCTGTTCGCCGCGCTCAGCCCGGACGACGTCAACCAGCTCGCCACCGAGATCATCAAGACCCTGCAGGGCGAGGGCGGCACGGTGAACAGCCTGCTCGCGCACACGGCGTCGCTCACCACGACGCTCGCCGACCGCGACGAGCTGATCGGTTCCGTGATCGACAACCTCAACTCCGTCCTGAAGACCCTCGACCGGCGCGGTGCCCGCTTCTCCGAACTGCTCAAGCAGCTGCGGCGGGTGATCTCCGGACTGTCCGCCGACCGGAAACCCATCGGGGAGTCCCTGGTGAGCATCGGCGACCTCACCGAGGCCACGTCAGGGCTCCTGCACGACGCCCGGCCGCCACTGAAGGACGACATCGCCGGGCTGGGCGAACTGACGGGAACGCTGAACAAGAACGAGAAGACCGTGGAGGGCGTGCTGAAGCGGCTGCCGAACAAGCTCACCGAGCTGACCGGGACGGCGTCCTACGGCTCGTGGTTCAACTTCTACCTCTGTGACTTCGACGGACGGATCGTGCTGCCGAAGACCAAGCGGGCGCTCACCCCCCAGTTCCAGGTGGCGCGGGCGAGGTGCGGCGCATGAGGATCCGCATCGCGCCGCGCCGGACGCGGCGCCGCCGCCCCGAGCCCCTGGTGAAGGTGCGCGTCCTGCCACCGAAGCTGCCGAGGATCAGGCTGTCCCGGAAGGCGGGCCGCCCGCGGCTGAAGCCCTTCCGGGACCGCAACCCCGTGGTCGTCGGCGTGGCCGGGCTCACCACCCTCGCGCTGCTGACCGTGGCCGCGTTCAACGCCGACAGCCTGCCGGTGATCGGCGGCGGCGAGACGTACAGCGCCGCCTTCTCGGAGGCGGGCGGCCTCAAACCCGGCGACGAGGTGCGGATCGCCGGGGTCAAGGTCGGCAAGGTCGAGAACGTCGATCTGGACGGCGACCACGTCAAGGTGACCTTCAAGGTCAAGGACGACCCGGAGTTCGGCACCGGCACCGGCGCGTCCATCCGGGTCAAGACGATCCTCGGCGCGAAGTACCTGGCGCTGCACCCGAAGGGACCGGGCCGGCTGCGGCCGGGCAGCGAGATCCCGCTGCGGCGGACGGTGTCCGCCTACGACGTCGTACGGGCGTTCAGCGACCTGACGACCACGACGGAGGAAGTCGACACCGAGCAGCTCGCGAAGGCGCTCGACACGATCTCCACCACCTTCCAGGACTCACCCGCCGAGGTCCGGGCCTCCATCAGGGGACTGTCCCGGATCTCCCGGACGGTGGCCTCCCGCGACGAGGCGCTGCGCGAGCTCCTCGCCCACGCGAACGGGGTCACGAAGGTGCTGGCCGCGCGCTCCGAGGACTTCTCCGCGCTGGTGAAGGACGGCGACAAGCTGTTCAAGGAGATCAGCAGGCGGCGTGCCGCGATCCACAAGCTGCTCAAGAGCTCCGCCCTGCTGGGCATCGAGCTCTCCGGCCTGGTCGAGGACAACCGGAAGGAGATCGGGCCCGCGCTGAGAAACCTCAACACGTTCGTCAGGATGCTCGAACGCAACCAGGCGAGCCTGGAACGCAGCGTCAAGCTGATCGCGCCCTACGTCCGGGTCTTCAGCAACACCCTCGGCAACGGCCGCTGGTTCGACTCCTACGTCCAGAACCTGGTCGCCGCCCCGGTGGTGCCACGTACGGGAGGCTCACGATGACCCGGCGCTCACCCGTCCGGCGCACCCTGGTGCTGCTCACCGCGCTCGCGGTCCTCGCCGCGCTCGCCGTCATGCTCTGGCCGCGCCCCGGCACCGTCCGGGTCACCGCGTACTTCCCGCGCACCGTCGGTGTCTACCCCGGCTCGGACGTCCGCGTCCTCGGCATCCGCATCGGCGAGGTCAAGCGGATCACGCCGGAGGGCGGCCGGGTGCGCGTCGAGCTGGAGTACGAGGAGGGCCGCAAGCTGCCCGCGGACGCGCAGGCCGCCATCATCAACTCCTCGGTGGTCAGCGACCGTTACGTGCAGCTGCTGCCGGTGTACCGGAAGGGCCCGGTGCTGCGGGACGGCGACGTCATCCCCGAGTCGCGCACCGCCGTCCCCGTCGAGTTGGACCGCATCTTCGACAGCCTGCACACCACCTCCGAGGCGCTCGGGCCGAAGGGCGCCAACAGGGACGGATCCCTGTCGCGGCTGCTGGGCGTGAGCGCGGACAACCTCGAAGGCCAGGGCGAGAACATCAACCAGACCGTCGAGGATCTCTCGCAGGCCGTCACCACCCTGTCCGACGGGCGGGGTGACCTGTTCGGCACCGTACAGAACCTCCAGGTGTTCACCGCCGCGCTGGCGGCCGACGACCGGAGCGTCCGGTCGTTCAACCGCAGCCTCACCGACGTGGCGGAGCAGCTCGCCGCGGAGCGCAAGGACCTCGCGGAGGCACTGAAGCACCTGGGCGCCGCGCTCGGCGACGTGTCGCAGTTCGTGAAGGAGAACAAGACGTCACTGACCTCCAACGTGCGGGGCCTCAGCAAGGTCACCAAGGTCCTGGTCACCCAGCGCGCCGCGCTGGAGGAACTGCTGGCGGTCGCCCCCACGGGCCTGTCGAACCTGCAGAACGCCTACAACGCCTCCGCCGGCACGCTCGACACCCGCAACAACGCCCAGGGGCCGCAGGACCCGGCGTCCGTCCTGTGCTCCCTGCTGAGGACGACCGGCGACGAGGGCGGCGAGAACCCGGAGTGCGCGGAGCTGAAGAAGCTCTTCGACTCCCTGCCCGAGGTACCGAAGGCCCCCGTCACGACGGGCACGGTCGACCGCACGCTCGGCGGAATCCTGGAGGCACGGGCATGAGCGTCTCCCGCACGACAGGCGTGGCCGCGTGGGCCGCTGCCGGTTCGCTGCTGCTGACGGGCTGCGAGTTCAACGGCTGGTACGACCTCCCGCTGCCCGGAGGAGCGGCGGCGGACGACCGCGCCTACCACGTCACGGTCGAGTTCAAGGACGTCCTCGACCTGGTGCCCCAGTCGGCGGTCAAGGTCAACGACGTCACCGTGGGCGCGGTCGAGAAAGTGGAGCTGAACGGCTGGCACGCCCGGGTGCGGCTGCGCGTCGCAGACTCGGTGAAGCTGCCCGCCAACGCGGTCGCCGATCTGAGGCAGACCAGCATGCTCGGCGAGAAGTACGTGGCACTGTCCCCGCCGGCCGGTACCGCGCCCGTCGGACGGCTTCGCGACGGCGACCACGTGCCGCTGTCCCGCAGCGGCCGCAACCCGGAGATCGAGGAGGTGCTGTCCGCCCTGTCGGCGCTGCTCAACGGCGGCGGTGTCGCCCAGCTGAAGACGATCACCGTCGAGCTCAACAAGGCCCTGGAGGGCCGCGAGAACCGGGTCAGGTCCCTGCTCACGGAACTCGACACCTTCCTCGGCGGCCTCGACGGGCAGCGCGCGGAGATCGTCCGCGCGCTCAAGGGCATCGACCGGCTGGCCAAGCGCCTGCGGACGGAGCGGGAGACGATCGCCGAGGCCGTGGACACGCTGCCACCCGCGCTGAAGGTCCTCGCCGACCAGCGCCGCGACCTGACGCGGATGCTCACCGCCCTGTCGGAACTGAGCAGGACCGGCACCCGGGTCGTGAACGCATCGCGCGACGACGCCGTCGCCGATCTCAAGCAGCTAAGGCCGATCCTGCAGCAGCTCGTCAAAGCGGGCGACGACCTGCCCAACGCCCTCGAACTGCTCACCACCTATCCGTTCCCGCGCAACGTGGTCGACGCGGTCAGGGGCGACTACGTCAACCTCTCGGTCACCGCCGACCTCGACCTGGCGGGCATCTACGGCAACGTCGAGGACAAGCCCGGCGGGTCCGGCGGATCCGGTGAGGGGGACGACGGCCCCGGCACCCCGGACCTGCCGGATCTGCCGGACCCGCCGAAGGTGCCGGACCTCCCGGAGGTGCCCGGTGTCCCGGCACCGAGCGGGCTGCCCAAGGTTCCGCGGACTCCGGCCGAGCCCTCGGCGCCCTCGGACGGCGGGGATCCGCTGTGCCCGCCGGTGTGCACCGCCGGCTACGGCCCCCGAGGGGACTCCGGCCGCCTCCCGGCCGGGATCGACCTCGCGCTCGCCGAGCTCATGCTGAAGGGAATACAGCCGTGATCACACGTACGGTCAAGGCTCAGCTGCTCGCCTTTGCCGTCCTTACCGGCGTCGGCGTGTCGTACGTCGGCGCCGAGTACACGGGCCTGGTGGACGACGTCCTGGACCGCGGCTACACGGTGCGGGCCGACTTCGCGGCGTCCGGGGGCATCTTCTCCGGCGCCGAGGTCACCTACCGGGGCGTGCCGGTGGGCCGGGTGGGTGAGCTGCGGCTGGCCGGCTCGGGGGTGTCGGTGGCCCTGGAGATCGAGGACGACGCCCCCCGTATCCCGGCCGACACCCTGGCGGTCGTCGCCAACCGCTCGGCGGTGGGCGAGCAGTACGTCGATCTGCAGCCCCGCCGCGGCGGCGGCCCGTACCTGCTCGACGGCAGCCCGATACCGCGCGAGCGCACCCGGGTGCCGCTGCCCACCACCGACCTCGTCGTCAGCCTCGACCGTCTGGTCAACTCGGTCGGCAAGGACGATCTGCGGACCACCGTCGACGAACTGGGCAAGGCCTTCTCCGGCACCGGGCCACGGCTGAGCCGGCTGGTGGACTCCGGCAACGAACTCGTCGAGGCGGCGTCCGACACGCTGCCGGAGACGGTCTCGCTGATCGAGGACTCGCGAACGGTCCTCAAGACACAGTCCGACCAGGGTTCGGCCATCAGATCCTTCTCCCGCGATCTGGCGGCGTTCTCGGGGGAGCTGAAGTCGAGCGACGGCGACCTGCGCCGGCTGATCGGCAACGCGACGCCCGCCGGGCAGGAGATCGACTCCCTGCTGAAGTCCACCCGGCCCGATCTGCCCGTGCTGCTGGCCAACCTCATCAGCGGCGGCCAGGTCACCGTGGCTCGGCTGCCCGGAGTCGAACAGGCCCTGGTCACCTTCCCGGTCGTCGTCGCCGGCAGCTACACGGTGATCCCGGGCGACGGCACCACCCACTTCGGCCTCGTCCTGGGCGCAGACGACCCGCCGCCGTGCACCCAGGGGTACGGCGGGACGCGGCGGCGCGACCCCGCCGACACCAGCACGCGCCCGGCGAACACCGGCGCGCACTGCGCGGCGCCGCGCGGCAGCGACACCTCGGTGCGCGGCGCGCAGAACGCCCCCGGCGCGCCGACGGGTGCGTACGGCGCCGAAGGGGCCGCTCACGTCACCCCGTACGACCCGGACAGTGGCACCGCCACCGGCCCGGACGGGACACCCGTCGAGATCGGCTCGACGGGCGGCGAACAGACCGTCTTCGGAAAGGAGTCGTGGCAATGGCTACTCGTCGGACCGATGGCATGAACCTCGGCGGTGGGGAGCGGGTGCGCCGCGGGGCGCTGTCCGCCGGACTCGTCGTCGCGACCGTGCTGACGACCGTGCTGTCGGTCTGGCTGGCCGTGGGGCTGGCCGGGCAGCGCTCGGCGGAGCAGCGGCGGCAGGACATCCTGGCGGCGGCCCGTCAGTCGGCGCTGAACTTCACCTCGCTCGACTACCGCCACTACGGCCGGGACAGCCAGAACGTGCTCAAGAGCGCCACCGGCGACTTCAAGAAGCAGTTCGCCGCGCAGACCGAGCAGTTGACCCGACTCGTCGCACAGAACAAGTCCGTGTCCCAGGGGCAGGTCCTCGAAGCGGGCATCGTGCGGTCCGACGACCGGTCCGCCCGGGTCCTGGTCGTCGCCGACAGCAAGGTGACCAACACGGCCGTACCGGGCGGAGAGCCGCGCACCTACCGGCTCCAGCTCGACCTCGTGCTCAGGAACGGCCACTGGCTGACGTCCGACGTCGAGTTCGTGGGCTGACACCCGAGGTGAGGAGAGAGACCGTGGCGAACACGAACACGCGAGGCCGCGGCGCCGGCTCGCCCGCCCGCCGCACCATGACCGCGGCCGCCCGCGCGGCGGCCAAGCGCACCCGGCGCGGAGAGCACCCCGGGGACGGGGCGCCCCCGCGTGCCGAGGAGCCGTCCTCCGGGCGCACGCTGGTGATCGACGCTCCGGGCGGGTGGGACGACCCGCCGGAGCCCAAGCCGGAGCCGGAGCCCAAGCCGGAGCCGGAACAGGCGCCCGAGGCCGGGGAGGTCCGGGAGGAGAGCGCGTCCGTACGGCGGTTCTGGCGACGGCCGCTCACCGTGGCGCTCTGCGTCCTCCTCGCGGCAGGCCTGGCCGCCGTCGCGGTGCTCGGCTGGCAGTACCGCGAGGGGCGGCGCGCGGAACAGGCGCGGGGCGAGGCGCTCACGGCCGCGCGGGAGGCGGCGCCCGTCGTCCTGTCGTACGACTACCGGCGCCTCGACCGGGACTTCGCCCGGGCCCGCACCCATCTGACCGGCGCCTTCCGTGACGAGTACGGCAGGACGACGGCCAAGGTCGTCGGACCGACCGCCAGGAAGTACCACGGTGTGGTGAAGGCGACGGTGGCCGCACCCGCGAGCGGTGACCGGCCCGCGGAGTCCGTCGTGTCGGCCGGGCCGGACAAGGCCGTGGTGCTGCTGTTCGTCAACCAGGTCACCACGAGCACCCAGGTCACGGGGTCCCGCGTGGACCTGAACCGGGTGCGGATGACGCTCACCCGCACCTCCGAGGGCTGGAAGGTGAGCGCCGTGGACGCGCTCTAGAGCTGTCGGCTCAGGGCGTGGCCGGGGCGGTGCCGTGGCGGCGCTGGCGGTGGGTGTAGGCGGTGACGGCCTGCCAGAGGTGCCGGCGGTCGGTGTCGGGCCACAGGTCGGGGGTGAAGTGCAGTTCGGCGTAGGCCGTGTGCCAGGGGAGGAAGTTGGAGGTGCGCTGTTCGCTGCCGGTGCGCCAGAGCAGGTCGACGTCCGGCAGGTCGGCGAGGGGCAGATGCCGGGCGAAGTCCTCCTCGGTGATCAGGTCGGGGTCGAGGTGACCGGCCCGGACCCGGCGGGCCAGGGCGGCGGCGGTGCGGGTGAGCTCGTCCCGGCCGCCGTAGTCGATGCACATCGTCAGCGTCAGGCCGGTGCGCGTGCGGGTGGTGCGTTCCCGCAGGTGGAGGAGATCGGCCAGGTCGGCGGGCAGACGGCCGGTGCGGCCGTGCCAGCGCAGACGCACGTCCATGTCGCCGAAGGGGTCGTCGGCGAGCTCGCGGCGCAGCAGGTCGAGGATCGCGTCGACCTCTTCGGCGCCGCGCTTCCAGTTCTCGGTGGAGAAGGTGTAGAGGGTCAGGTGGCGCAGGCCGATCTCCAGGGCCCCGTGGACCATCTCGCGGACGGCGCCGGAGCCGGCGCGGTGGCCCTCGTGCCGTGGCAGGCCGCGCCGCTGGGCCCAGCGGCCGTTGCCGTCCATGATCACGGCGACGTGGGCGGGCAGGTCGCCGGACGGGATCCGCGGTGGCCGCTCCCCGCTGGGGTGGGGCGGCGGGGGCCGGAAGGCCGCGGCGGGCGACGGCTGGGCGGGCGCGGGCGGCTCGTGCGGGCCGGCTTGCCGGGACGGCGGGACCGTCAGGGGGGTCAGGGACCAGGCCAGGGCGGCGCGGGCCCGGGCCGGGGCGAGGATGCGGGCGCGGGTGAGGAGCGAGGGGCGGGGCTGGGCGCGCAGGAGGTCAGGACCGGCGGAGTCGACGGCGTCGAGCTGGGCGTGCAGCAGGGCGGCCATGGTGTGCAGGACGGTGGCGGGACCGGGGTGCATGCCACGGGTGAGGCCGTCCTGGGTCACCCACTGGCGGGCGAGGCCGGTCAGGTGGGTGATCAGGCCGGCCACGGCGGGGCTCCAGCGGCGCTCCGCCAGATCGGCCGCGGAACCGGGATACCGGCCGAGGGCCTCGTCGGGCAGGAGGAGGTCGCCCTGGGCCAGGTCGGCGGACAGGTCGGTGAGGATGTCGGTGAGCCGGACGCCGTCCAGGAACTCCTCGTAGCTCTCCCGGGTGTCCAGGCGCAGGGCCACGGGGACGCCGGCCCGGTCGAAGACGGCGCGGACCTGGCCGAACCAGGGCAGCAGGTTTTCCCGGCCCCAGGCACGCCACGCGGCCCAGTCGTCGAAGCGCCTGCCGCGGGTGTCGTCCCTGACCTGGATCATGGCGTCGCGCAGTTCGGACAGGTCCAGGCGCCAGCGGTTCGCGGTGTCCACCAGGGCGTGGCGGACCGGGTCCGGGCCGGCTCCGGTGGCCAGTTCGCGGTGCAGGGCGGCGATCCAGGCCTCCACCCGGGCGGCCCGCTCGGCGGCGGGGACCGTACGGTCGTCGCCCAGGTCGTCGAGGGCGTTGGCGGCCGCCCACAGGGCGTGGAGCGCCGGGCGCAGCGGCGCGGGCACCAGCTGGATCAGCGCGTACTCCGCCGGGTCCTGTTCCCTGGTCAGGCGCCGGCACAGCCGGTACGCCGCCCGCAGGGACGGATCGTCGCCGGTCACCGACGGGCCGGTCGTAGCCGGTCGGTCTGCCGCTGCTGTGGTCGCGGGAGGCGCATCGCTCACAACTAGGACCATACGTCCTGGTTGGGCGTGTTGATCACAGGGGCCCGGTAGGCGTGGGCGATCCGGCCTGCACCGCTTCGGCCCGCTTCTGCCGCTGCCGTAGGCCGGCTACGTCACGGTCCCGGCCCCGGGTCCGGCCGCACGGCCTCGGTGATGCCGGCCCGGGCCGCCTCGAGCTGAGCGGCGAACGCGATGCCGAGGAACAGTGCCACACCGGTCAGGTTGGCCCACAGCAACAGGGCGACGAAGGCCGTCAGCGGCCCGTACACGGCGCCGAAGGAGCCGCTCCGCTCGACGTAGAGCGTCAGCAGCCAGGTGGCCGCGATCCACAGCACCAGATGGACCGCGGAGCCGAACGCCAGCCAGGTGTAGCCCGGTTGGTCCCGGCGGGGAGACCAGCGGAAGATCACCGCCGAGGCGATCCAGGCGAGCGCCACACCCAGCGGCACGTCGAGGGAACCCCACCAGTCGAGCCAGGTGCCGGACCAGCCGAGGGCCCGCACCACCGCACTTCCGACGGCGTCGCCCGCCACCAGCACCAGGAACCCCAGCACCATCGGCATGCCCGCGGCGAGGGCGAGGAGCAGGGACCGCCCGTACTTGGCGAGGAAGGGCCGGTCGCGTTCGATGCCGTAGATGCGGTTGGCGCCGCGCTCCACCTGGGCCATCGCCGAGGCCAGGTTGACCAGGGCGAAGGCCAGGCCCAGCCACATGGCGACGGCGCCCCAGACGCTGGAGCCCGCGCTGCGGGCGGTGCTGTCCAGGGCGTCCTCGACCAGGCTCGCGCTGGCACCGGGCACGATCCGGCCCAGGGTCAGCTCGATGATCCGGCCCACGCTCTCGGTGTGCACCGTGGTGGCCACGCCGACCAGCGCGATGGTGAACGGCACCATGCCCAGGACCACCTGGAAGGCCAGGGAGCGGGAACTGCTGAAGCCGTCGGCGTAGCGGAACCGGGTGAACGCGTCGAGGAACAGCCGGCGGCCTCCGTAGCGCCGCAGCGCGGTGAACGCCTCGTCCCCGGAGAGTTCCTCCCCGATCATGTCCCGCGTCTGCGGGACGTGCACGGCGGTGCCCATCGAGAAGGTCTCCTCCCGTCAGGCGTCAGGCGTCAGGCGTCAGAACGGCATACGGCCCCGGGTGCGACGGCCGGCCGAGCCGCTGCGGCCCACGGCGCGGGAACTGGTGTGGAAGGGCTTGCTGAGCAGCCTGCCCAGTATGCCGGGTGCCTTGCCGCCGGCGCGCGCGCCGGCCCCGAGCGAACGCTGTGTGCCGCGCTCGGGGTGGCGGGACAGGCGGGGAACGAGGAAGGCCAGCACGGCCAGGACCACACATCCGGCGATGACGACGGCGACGATCACGAACTACCTCCTTTGACCGGTGGGAGTGGACAAGTGCCCCGCCACGGCGCCTCTATGTGGCTTCCCCGTCGCCGGTGCCCGCCGTGCCGCCTCGGCCGTCGCGGCCGTCTTCGTCCTCGCCGCCGTCGCCCGGCGCGCTCTCGTCGTCGCGGTCGCCCTCCGCCTGGGAAGGGGTGGGCCGGGGCGTCGGGTCCTGCTCGTCGTCGCGGTCGCCTTCGGCCTGCGACGGGGTCTGGTCGCTCATCACGTTGCCTCCTTGAACCGCAGCCGGCCAAGCCGCTGTCGGCTGCCGTGTACCCCGGTGGGCGCGCGGGCACCGGCCCCGCGCGCGATACCTCCGGGACGCCGGCAGCACGGCCAGGGCGATCACCACCGCGTCACCGCCGCAGTACCTGAACCGCGAGCCGGGGTGCGGGCCGGCCGGGGGGCACCGCCGGGCGGGCCTCTCCCGGCGGTGCCCCACGGGTCAGTCGACGGCCGTCGCTCACCCGTCCTTGCCCAAGGCCTTGCGGACGGCGTCGCGGGTGCGGTCGACCACGGCCGCGAGCGGGCCGAGGGCGATGTTCTTCGCCGCGGACTCCGTGCCCGGGTGCGGGTGGGTCGGGGCCATGGCCTCGGCGGCCTTCAGAGCCGAGGCCATGGACGCGAGACGGTCCTTGTCCGCGTGCCGGCGGATGCGGATGAACTCGTAGCGCTCCTCGGCCCGGGCATGGGCCATCACGTCCAGCCGCAGGGCGAGGAGCTCCGTCAGGAACTTCGGGTCGTCGGTGTCCATGCCGTCCAGCCGGGACAGGACCTCCTTCGCCTCCCGCTCCTCGTCCAGACGGTCCTCCACCACCTGCTCACCGCCCGGCACGTTCGACCGGGTGAAGGGACGGACGACCTCCTCCTCGGCCGTCTCGTGCACGGCCAGCAGCCGGACCAGCCGGCGGAACGCGTCACGCCGCTCGTCCCCGCTGGTCCGCTCCACCTCGTCGAACAGGTTCCGGATGTCGCCGTGCTGACGCGTCAGCAGGGCCACGACGTCGGCGTCGCTCGCGGCGATCTCGGCCACGGTCAGCCCCTCTCCCTCAGAGCGGGGTCCGGGTGCTCCCCCTCGGTCTCCATGCGGTACTCACGGCCGAACATCTCGTGGTGCTGGGCCAGCACGCGCTCGCTGGGCGGCTCCTCGCCGCCGTGGATCCGCTCCTGCATCTCCTCGAACCGCTCGTGCGCGTCCCGGACGTAGCCGGTGCCCAGCGTGGTCAGGTCCATCTGGGTGTCCAGCAGGTCACGTACGAACGCCTTGTTCTGCTCGAACGTGAGCACGTTCGGCAGCTCCGGGGCGAGGATCTCCTCAGGCTCCCGGCCGTCATGACGGCGCATCAGGTCGCAGGCGATCCGCAGGTGCTCGAGCTCCATGTTCAGGTGCAGCTCCCAGACGGCCTTCACCTTCGGGTCGCTCTCCTGCTCCATGAAGGAGTGGTAGAGGTAGCACTCGTTGTACTCGTGGTTGACGAGCTGCTCCCACCACGTCTCACCCGGGTCGACCAGGGACTCGTAGTGGGTGACGTGCTCCTCCTCGATCAGGCCGATCTCCTGGTAGAGCTGCCGCGCGATGGGCTCCATGTACTGGGGGCCGACGTTCATGTAGAAGTTCATGGTCTGCTGCTCCGCCGACATGATGGTCAGGGCGTGCAGCTTGGACAGCGGGTTCGTGGTCGACCGGTCGTACGGCTCGCGCACGTTGTCGTGCGGGTGGCGGTGGTGGAACTTCGTGGGCCGCCCCGGCATCACCTCGGTGAGGCCGTCGACGATCGACTCCGCCTTGCGGTGCTCGATCATCTCGTAGAGGTTGGCGTACCGGTACAGGTGGTCGAAGTCCTCCAGGACGCCGAACTCGTACGCCTGCTTCAGGTACGGGTCGGGCTCGTGGCGGGCGACCCAGCCGGTGAGGTCGACGGCGACCTGCTCGTAGGCGATGGTCGTCTCCAGGACGGAGGCGAGACCCGGCAGCAGCCAGTTGACGGCCTTCTGCTGCTGGTGCTCGACGTAGCGGACCTCGGCGAGCTGCCGTTTGACCTCCGGGTCGGGGCAGCGGCGGGCGAACTGGTGGCTGAAGAGGATCGCCTCGACCTCGATGCCGTTCATCGTGATGACGCGGCAGCGGGTGTAAGGGTCACTGCGGTCGGGATCGACCGGCTCGACGTCCAGTTCCCGCCAGCTGCGGAGCTGACGGTCGAGAGGGATGCCTTGGTGCTCAAGAGGGTTGAAACCCATGGGGGGTACTCCTCGGCAGACCGGAGCGGGCCGCCGCCGAGTACCCGGGGGCCAGGGACGAAAACGGCCGGGCCCATGCGCTCGGGACGACACCTCCCTCCGCCCCGGCCCAGGATCCCGCCGGGCCGGGATTCAGCCCTGGCGGCGGGCGATGGCCCTCTGCAGGGCGGTGCGGAGTTCCGGTGGCGGGGGCGGGCCGTTCGTCTCCGCGCTGGCCGTCACCGCGGCGGCCACGTCCCGGAGCTTGGTGTTGGAGAGCTGTGACGTCTCGCGGAGGATGTGCCAGGCCTCGTCGGAGGTGCAGCCGTGGATGGCCATGAGGATGCCCCGGGCCTGGTCGATGACCGGGCGGGAGGCGATCGCCTGGCGGAGCTGCTCGACCTCCTCCTGCAGGACGTGCAGACGCTCCGCGCGTTCCAGGGAGACCACGGAGGAGCCCAGGGCCGGGGCGCCCTGGTGCGTCGCGGAACGCAGCGGGTCCGAGGTGTCCAGGCCCGCCAGTTCCAGGATCCGGAGCGGCTGGCCGTTCCAGTTGGTGGTCGTGATCGTCAGCGAACGCTGCCGGCCGAAGTCGGTCAGAACGTCCAGGAACTGCAGACCCGCGGTGTCCATGAAGTGCACGTCCCCCATGTCCAGGTCGACCCGCGTGATGGTGTGCGGCAGCTCGGCCAAAGTTCTGGCCAAGGCTTCGGTGCAGCCGTTGACGAGCTCACCACGCGGGGTCAGCTCCGCCCTTTCGGCACACACGCGACCACTGATGAGCAGTGGATTCAGCCCTCCTGTGAGATGTGGTGATGCCGAAGAGGTCATGTCACCGCCTTCTCGGTCCTCGTCGGTCGGGTCCGTTCTCACCGAACTGCACGACGTCACTCGCCCCCGTGGACGTCCGTGTGAGGTGCGCCTGCCCGCCCTGCGGCCTACTACACCCGAAGCTGGGGCATGGGATTCCCCCGGAGGGGTATGAGCGCGGTGTTGCCAGAACGTGGGGAGAGGGGCGTGAACACTCCGCATCAGGTACCGGCCTCCGCCGCACGCGGCTCCGTGCCGCGCCTGGCGGTGTTTCCGCTGGCCGGGCGGAGCGGGGTCCGGGCGGCGGGTGAGATCGCCCTGACGACCCGCGCGATCTGGGAAGGTGTACTCGAAGAGGCCGTTCTCGAGGATGACGACGTGTACTACCTGGAGCTGTCGGACGTGACGTTCGTCGACGTCGCGGGCGCGAGTGCGCTCGCGGCCGCCGCCGGGCGGCTCCAGGACGGGCGTCGCTTCGTGGTGCGGCGGCCGCCGTCGGCCCTGCGCCGCACCCTGGACCTGCTCTGGCCGGACCAGGCGGGTATCGAGGTGTCGACGTCATGACAGCAGCCGTGTCCGAGCCCTTCGGCCCCCCGGAGCCCTTCGTCCACCCCGCCTTCTTCTACCGGGACGAGCGGGAATACCTCGACGTCACCGTCCCCTTCGTGCGCGACGCCCTGGCGGCCGGCGAGCCGGTGGCGGTCGCCGTGCCCGGTGAGAGGCTGGAGCTGATCCGCGACGCGCTGGGCGACGCCGCCGCCTCGGTGCGGCTCCTCGACATGCGCGAGGCCGGACGCAACCCCGGACGGATCATCCCCGGCGTGCTGCGGTCCTTCGCCGACGCCCAGCCGCCCGGCAGCCGGGTGCGGATCATCGGCGAGCCCATCTGGGCCGGGCGTTCCGACCTCGAGTACCCCGCCTGCGCCCAGCACGAGGCGCTCATCAACGCGTCCTTCCAGGGCCGCGCGGCGACCATCCTGTGCCCGTACGACGTCGAGCGGCTGCCCGAAGAGGTCCTCGCCGACGCGCACGCCACCCACCCCACCGTCATCCGCTCCGGATCCCGGCAGGAGCAGGACAGCGGCACGTACGCGCCCGGTGACGTCGTCGCCCGCTACAACGAGCCGCTGCCGCTCGTACCGGACGCGCTGACCTTCGCCTTCGACGCCGACTCCCTCTCACAGGCCCGGCACGTGGCCGTCGGGGAGGGCTCCCGGCACGGCCTCACCGGCGTCAAGCTCGACGACCTGGCCCTCGCCGTGGCCGAACTCACCACCAACAGCGTGGTGCACGGGGGCGGCTCGGGCGTGATGCGGGTGTGGACCGAGGACGGCCACGTGGTGTGCGAGGTGCGCGACCAGGGGCGCCTCGTGGACCTCCTGGCCGGACGCCGGCCCGTACCCCGCGGTCAGCGCGGCGGACGCGGACTTCTGCTGGTCAACCTGATCTCCGACCTGGTGCGGGTGCACACGGGCGCCGACGGGACGACCGTACGCTGCTGGTTCGCCCGCTGAGGAGCGGCTCAACTCCCCAGCGGATCCAGCGTCAGCGGTTCGATCCGGCCCTCCAGCATCGCGCCGAGGCCCTGCACGGCACACACGTCCGGACGCTCGGCGATGTGCACCGGCATGCCGGTCGCCTGCCGCAGCATCTGATCCAGGCCCGGCAGCAGCGCGCTGCCGCCGACCATCATGATCCCCCGGTCGGCCAGGTCGGCCACCAGGTCGGGCGGGCAGTCCCGCAGCACCTGCCCGATACCGTCGAGGACGGCGGTGAGCGGCGTCTGGATGGCGTCCCGTACGGCGGCGGTGTCGACCTGGACGGAGCGGGCCAGTCCGGTGGCGACGTCCCGGCCGTGGATCTCCGTGGAGGCCGGGCCGTGCGGGGTGAGGCCGTTGCCGGACAGGGCGATCTGCAGCGGCCGTACCGACTGACTGGGCAGCATCAGCTCGTGCTCGTGCCGCAGGTGCTGCACGATCGCGTGGTCGACGGCCTCCCCGCCCACCGGAATGCGCTCGGCGGTGACGATCGAGCCGAGGGACAGCACCGCCACCTGAGTGGCCGCCGCCCCGCACACCATGATCATGGTGGCCTCGGGCTGGTCCACGGGCAGCCCGCAGCCGACGGCGGCGGCGATCAGCGTGTCGACCAGTTCCACGCGCCGTGCCCCCAGACCGACCAGCGTCTCGATCGCGGCGCGCTGGGCCAGCGGGTCGGCGTCGTGCGGGGTGCAGGCCGCCGCCCGCAGGATCGGCTTGCGGCGCAGGCTGCGGCGCATCTTGTCGCCGAGCAGGTGCCGCAGCATACGCTGCGCCATCTCGATGTCGACGACGGTGCCGCCGGTGACCGGCCGTACCACCCGGATGTAGTCGGGGGTGCGGCCGGTCATCTTCTCCGCGAGTTCGCCCACCGCGATCAGCGCCCCGGTGCGGGTGTTCACGGCGGCGGCGGACGGCTGGTCCACGACGAGCCCGGCGCCCTTGACGTAGACGCGGGTGCGGGCCGCCCCCAGGTCGACGGCGAAGTGGCAGCGGCGCAACTGCTCCAGACTGGCGGTCATGGCAGGTCCTCCCGAGAGCACAGACCGTGGGGGGCCGCCAGGTGGCGGGCCTCGCAGACGTGGGGCCGCCGGGTGGCGGTCCTCCCTCGCATCGTGCGCGGGAGGCGGCGGGACCGCCTTTCTGAGGGGGCCGGGCGGGGCGCCGCCGAACGGGGGGTTTGTACAGTCCCTGAACTCACCGCCCGACGACCCCCCGGATCACCCCCAGCTCCACCAGATCCTGCGGCCGGATGCGGAGCTGGTCCGCGGTCGCGTCGACCTCCCTGGGCGGTCGCTTGAGGATGGCCGCCGCCAGTTCGGGGGCTATCACCGAGAAGTAACTGTCGGGCGTGGCCCAGGTGTTGCCGGGTGCCGCCAGGGCCAGCGCACCCCCGGAGCCGCCCTCGCCGATCACCAGCGTCGTCACCGGCGTACGGGCGGACGCCACCGCCCCGAACAGGTCGGCGATCGCCGGGCCCGCGCCCTGCCGCTCGGCTTCCGCGTCATTGGCGGCGCCCGGGGTGTCCACGAGGGTCAGCACCGGGATGCCCAGCCGGTCCGCGAGGCGGATCAGCCGGGCGGCGGTCCGGTAGCCGGCCGGGCGGGTGGCGGTCCCGGTCTGCGCCGCGTACGCGACGGTACGGCCCCCGTGCTCGCCGAACCCGCACAGCATGCCGTCAGGGTCCGTGCCGCCGCAGCGGTCGCCGCTGACCGGGACCCGGTGGGTGAAGTAGGCGTCCAGGTAGGCGGCGGCGCGTGGGCGCCGGGGCGAGCGGGCGCGCCGGACGGCGTCCCAGCCGGTGGCGGGCAGCACCGCGGTGTCGCCGAGCGGTTCGGGCGGCGGTGCGGGCGTGGTGGACGGGCACGTCAGCAGCCGCAGCCACCGCCCCAGCGTCTCGCGCAGTTCCTCGGGCCGTACGACCGCGTCCGCCGCCCCCGCCGCGACCTGCGCCTCCGCCGTGTACGCGGCCGGGTCCGCGTCCGCCGGCCGTACCCGGGAGCCGGCGAAGCCGATCTGGGCCCCGGGCAGCGCGAGGACCACGTCGGCCCCCGCGCCGAGCGTGGCCCAGCCGCCCCCGGTGGTCGGGTCGCGCGCGACGGCGACCTGGGCCAGACCGGCCTGCCGGGTCAGGGCCGACTGGCGGGCCACCCGCTGGAGCTGGGTCAGGGCGAGCATGCCCTCCTGCATCCGGCTGCCGCCGGTGGCCACCAGCGGCACCACCGGGAGGCGGTGCTCACGGGCGTACGTGTACGCCGCCTCCAGCCGGTCGCCGGTGCGCCTGCCGAGGGACCCGCCGAGGAAGCCGAACTCGAACGCGATCAGCACGGCCCGGACGCCGCCGACGCGGGCGGTGCCGCAGACGACGGACTCCGTCTCGCCCGTGCGTTCGGCGGCACGGGCGAGCGAGGCGTCGTAGCCCGGCCAGCAGAGCGGCCCGTCCGGCCTCGACTCACCCGTGGGGACGGGGAGTTCGCCGAAGGTGGAGTCGTCGGCGACGGCGGTGACCACGCCCCGGGCGGAGAGGCGCTCAGCCATGCGCCAGTGCCCGCTTCATGATCTTCCCCATGTCGTTGCGGGGCAGCGCGTCCAGGTGACGCACGACCCGCGGACGCTTGTGCGGGGCCAGCCGCCGCGCCACATGGGCGGCCAGCTCCTCCAGGGCGGGCGGCGACTCGGGATCCGCCGGGACGATCCACGCCACGATCCGCTCGCCCAGGTCGTCGTCGGGCTCCCCGGTGACGGCGGCCTCCCGCACCCCAGGATGCTCCAGCAGCGCGTTCTCGATCTCACCGGCCCCGATCTTGTAACCGCCGCTCTTGATCAGGTCGGTGGCCTTGCGGCCGACGATCCGGACATAGCCGTCGGGGTCGCGCACCGCCATGTCACCGGTGCGGAACCAGCCGTCGGCGGTGAAGGCGGCGGCGGTGGCGTCGGGCCGGTTGAGGTACCCGGTGAACAGGTTCGGGCCGCGCACCTGGATCTCGCCGACCGTCTCCCCGTCGTACGCGGCGACCTCCGAGCCGTCCTCCTCGACCAGCCGCAGCTCCACGCCCGGCAGCGGCACCCCGACCGTGCCCGGGCGGGCTTCGCCGTCGGCACGGATGCTGGTGTTCATCAGCGTCTCGGTCATGCCGTACCGCTCGATCACGCGCCGCCCGGTCGCGGTCGCGATCCGGCCGTGGTCGTGCACGGGCAGCGCGGCGGATCCGGACACCAGCAGACGCGCCCCGGTCAGCGCCCTGACCAGCTCGGGATCGCCGGTCACCGCCTCCGCGATGCGGTGGTACATCGTCGGCACCCCGAACAGCATGGTCGCCCCGGTGTTCAGCTCACGGGCGACGCCCTGGGTGGTGAAGCGGCCCAGGTGCCGCACCGACCCGCCGCGCCGCAGCGGGCCGAGGACGCCCAGGACCAGGCCGTGCACATGGAACAGCGGCAGCCCGTGCACGAGGACGTCGTCACCGGTCCACTCCCAGGCGTCGGCCAGCGCGTCCAGGGTCGAGGCGAGCGCCCGGCGCGGGATGACCGCGCCCTTGGGCGGGCCGGTGGTGCCGGAGGTGTAGACGATCAGCGCCGGGTCGGACTCCTCGGCGTGCGCCTCGGGCACGGGGACGGGACCGGTGCCGTGCACGTCGACGTCGAGGCGGGGCAGGTCCCGCACGGGGGCGGGAAGCCGGTCGTCCGGAGCGGTGAGCACCAGGCCGGGCGCGCTGTCGGACAGGATGTGCCCGAGCTCCCTCTCGCCCGACTTCGGGTTGAGCGGCACGGCGGGCACACCGGCCAGCAGCGCGGCGACGACGGCGACGGCGGTCTCCATCGTGGGGGTCGCCCAGACGGCGACCCGCCGGGCGTCCCGGAGGCGTCCGGCTGTCGCACCGGCCGCCGCGGCGAGCTCGCCGTAGGTCAGCGAGCGCTCGCCGAACCGTACGGCCGGCCGGTCGGCGGGGGCGTCGGTCAGGGCCGGGAAGAGAGGGGTCACGCGTCACGTCTCCTTAGCTGTCTGCCTGAGCTCTGTCTGCCTGCGCCGCCGCGGGGACGACCGGGACCACGATCCCTCCGTACACCATCGGCCGCCGGATGAAACGCTCACGGCCGACGCCCGTGCGGACACGGTGTCGCGGTTCCGGAACCGGTTGTTAGCCTGCTGCGCCGGAAGACGCCCGAGAATGGAGTCGCCGTGGCCGGCACCCCGCGTATCGCGCTCGTCACCTACGACCCCGGGGGCGAGGAGAGCAAGGACCGGGACCTGCCGGTACTGGTGGACGCCCTGCGGGAGGCCGGGGCCGAGGCCACCGCCGTCCACTGGGACGATCCCCGCGCCGACTGGGCCGCCTTCGACCTCGCCCTCATACGCTCCACCTGGGACTACAGCTGGCGGGCCGGGGAGTTCACGGCGTGGGCCGAGCGGTGCGGGAAGGTGACCCGGCTGGCCAACCCGGTGGACGTCGTGCGGTGGAACGCGGACAAGAGGTACCTCGGGCAGCTCGCGGACGCCGGGGTGCCCGCCGTGCCCACCCGGTACTTCGCGCCGGGCGAGCCGGTGGACCTGCCCGCCGACCGCGAGTACGTCGTGAAGCCCACCTCCGGCGCGGGGGCCCGGTACGCCGCCCGCTACCCGGCCGGGGAACGCGCCTCGGCCCTGCGGCACACGGAGCGCATGCACGCCGAGGGGTTCACCGTCATGGTGCAGCCCTATCTGACCGGCATCGACACCCACGGCGAGCGGGCCCTGCAGTTCTTCGGCGGGCGCCTGCTGCACGCCGGCGTCAAGGGCGCCGTCCTCGCCCCCGGCACACCGTACGACGCCGACAAGGTCGCCCACCCGGACATCCGCCCCTGGGAGCCGACCGCCGCCGAACTGTCCGTCGCCGAGCGGGCCCTGGCCGCCGTCCCCGGGCGGCCGGAGCTGCTGTACGCCCGGGTGGACCTCGTCACCGGGGAGGACGGCCAGCCGTGTGTGATGGAGCTGGAGCTGATCGAGCCGAACCTGTTCCTGTGGCTGCACCCGCAGTCCCTGCCGAGGGTCGTGGAGGCGGTGCTGGCCGCCGCCTGCTGAGCCCGGAACGCGAGGCATACGTCCCTCGCTGAGGCTTTTGGTGTAGTGGTACCACCATGCCCTCCGAGTGACGGGCCTGGGCCCCGCTGCTCGCGGTGTGCGCCGGGTACTTCATGGTGATCCTGGACGTCACGGTCATCAACGTCGCCGTGCCGGTGATCGGGCGGGAGCTGTCGGCCTCGCTCACCGGCAT
The DNA here is from genome assembly GCF_014651075.1 of Streptomyces djakartensis. Taxonomy (GTDB): domain Bacteria; phylum Actinomycetota; class Actinomycetes; order Streptomycetales; family Streptomycetaceae; genus Streptomyces; species Streptomyces djakartensis. The sequence continues at coordinate 327,777 of NZ_BMWE01000004.1, forward strand.
CCAGTGGATCACCGACGGGTACACCCTGGTCTTCGCCGGGTTCTTGCTGACCGGCGGCGCGCTCGGCGACCGGCTCGGCAACCGCCGGGTGTTCTGCGCGGGCGTGGCGGTGTTCACCGTGTCCTCGGCGGCGTGCGCGCTCGCGCCCGACGCGCCCTTCCTCGTGGTGGCCCGGCTGGTGGAGGGGCTCGGCGCGGCACTCATCGTGCCCGGCTCCCTGGCACTGCTCCAGCAGGCCTACCCGGAGACGACCGCACGGGCGCGGGCCTTCGGACTGTGGGGCTCCATGGCGGGCATCGCCGCCTCCGCCGGGCCGCTGCTGGGCGGGTTGCTCGTCTCCACAGTGGGCTGGCGCTGGGTGTTCCTCATCAACCTGCCCGTCGGCGCCCTCTGCCTGGCCCTGACGCTGCGGCACATGGCCCGCTCGCCCCGGCGCGCCGACCGGGCCCTGGACTGGCCCGCGCAGGTGGCGGTCGTCGCGGCGGTGGCGCTGCTGACCGCGTCGCTCAACGAGGCCGGGCGGCGCGGCTGGACCGACCCGGCCGTGCTCGCGGGCGTGGGGCTGGCCGTCCTGGCCGCCGCGGCGTTCGCGCTGCGCGAGCGGCTGGCCCGCTCTCCCGCACTCCCGCTGGGCCTGCTGCGCTCGCGCGCCATGAGCGGCGGGGCCGCCATCGGCCTGCTGTTCAACTTCGGCTTCTACGGCATGGTGTTCACCGCCAGCCTGGAGTTCCAGCACCAGCGCGGCTACAGCGCCCTCGGTACCGGACTCGCCCTGTTCCCGGCGGTGGCCATGACGATGTTCGCCTCCGTCCTGTCCGGGCGGCTCACCCGCCGAACCGGCGACCGGCCGCTGGTCGTCTCCGGCATGCTCCTGGCCGCCCTGGGACTGGCCGGCTGGGCAGCCGCGGGCGCCGACCCGGCCTACGCCCTGCTGGTGGCTCCGATGATGGCCGCCGGATTCGGAACGTCCTTCGCCCTCACCGGTTCCACCGCCACGGTGATGGGCGCCGCGCCCGCGGCGTACTCGGGCGCTGCCGCCGCCCTGTTCAACACCACCCGGCAGATCGGCAGCGCCACCGGCGTCGCCCTCGGCGGCAGCCTTCTCGCGTCGGCCGCGAGCTACGAGGCCGGGATCCGGACCAGCATGGGCATCGGCGCACTGGCCTACCTGACGGCGGCGGTCCTCGCGTGGCGGTGCGTACCGAGGACAGCCGTTCGCAGTAAGAGCAGTTGACATGAGCGATGGCTGTTACCTTGCCGATGTGGCAACGTCGACCGCCGTACTTCTCGCTTCGGGCTTCGGACTCGTGTTCCTGGCCACCATCAGTCTGATCACGCAGCTGGAGAGCTATCTGACCCACCGCCTCCTGTCCGCTCTCGAGCGGCACGGGGTCGAGGGTGAGGCGATAGCCGTACGGCAGGACGTCATGGCCGGGCAGGCGCGCGTCCACTTCGAGGTCCGGCTGCCGGAAGGCGAGCCGAGATCCGAGTTCTACGAGCTGTTCCTGACCTCGCCGGGGCCGGTCGGCACGGTCATGCCTGTCGTCTACGACAGCAGGAAGCCACGCCGGGCGAAGATCGGGACCCGGCAGGAGATCGACTTCCGCGCCGAGCGGCGTCTGGTACAGGTGATGGGCGGCGGCGGTCTGGTGATGTTCGTCGTAGGGGTGGTGCTGCTGTTCCTCGCCCGGTGAGGGCGCCGGACCGCCGACGCCGACCTGCGGCGCGGCGCACGGAACCGGTGCCGACGGGCGGGGGCGGACGTAACCGCTCCTGTCCCTACTACCCGCACCACGTCACGACGCCGAGGCCTTCCGCGGGACCGAGGAGCCCCTCAGCCCTGACGGCCGGTGACGGACACCCGCTGCAACAGACCCCAGGTGAACTCCGCGACGACCTCCCACCGCACACCCTCGGCGTCAGGCGCGGTGAACGCCAGCCCCCACCGGGTCGGTGCCGTGCCCTCCAGGGGGCGGGCCGGGGCGAAGGCACGGGCAGCCTCGTCGACCGTGCAGGACCAGGGGACCAGATCGTCGAACGTGCGCAGCCCGGGGCCCGCGGAGCCCGGGGCGCGGACCAGCCACTCGTTCCACACGGCGCCGTTCGGAGCGGTCAGCACCTCGAAGCGCAAGGAGGGCCAGAGGGGCACGGGCCACAGCCAGGCCTCGCAGTCGAGATCGCCGATGCGGCGCGGCGCACGGGAATCCGGCTCCCCCAGCACGGAACGGTAGCGGGAAAGCGGCGCTCGGGACCGCGGCGAGCGGACCATCGCCTGCCAGCGCCTGTTCGCCTCGCGCATGTCGGCGATCGACACGCCCAGCTCGTGGCGGGCGTCCTCCACCAGGCCCGGGTTGTGGTCGGCCATGCGGCGCAGCAGCACCAGCTGGAAGTCGAGCGGGGTGAAGGGGCTAGCGGGGCGCTTTCCGGAGGGCATGGGACCCATCGTCGCCCACCGGGGCGGTACCCGGGCGGCGGCCGTCCGGCAGGAAGAGGACCGAGTTGACGTACCGCGGGCCCCTGAGGAGGGAGGACGGCAGCACGCGGCGGAGCAGGCCGTGGGAGACGACGTGGGCGGAGCGGGCCTGGTGGTCCTCCAGCGGGAACCTCGCCAGCGGCACCCAGGTGTCACCCGGCAGCACCCAGCCGTCATAGCCCAGCAGGGACAGGTACGTCACCACCGGCGCGATCGGCTGGATGCGGGACTCCAGCTCCACGAAGAGGGCCGGGCGGTCCCGGGCCAGCAGGCCTGTCGCGCCGCGCAGGACCGCCGGCTCGTTGCCGTCCACGTCGATCTTGATGAAGCCGACGTCACGCAGTGCCAGCTCGTCCAGCGTGACGCAGGGGACGTCCAGCGACCGGCCGTGGATGTCCCGCCGGACCAGCGACGACACGCCCCGGTCACCCTCGTCGCCCGACGGCAGCCACAGCCGGGCGATGCCCGGCCGGTCCGAGGCGGCGGCACGGATCACCCGTACGTTCGGCGGGGCGGCGGCGGTCAGCACCCGGGCCAGACGAGGCACCGGCTCGACCGTGACGACCTGCTCGGCGAGGCGGGACAACCGGTGCGTCCAGGGCCCGTACCAGCCGCCGACGTCCACGGCCGTACCGCAGCCGGGCGGGCACAGCTCGGCGAGCCGGGCCAGCTCCGGTTCGAACCGGGGGTACAGCGCCCGGGCCGTCGCGGCCACCAGACGCGGGGGCAGGAGGGGAGCGAGGCGGGCGGCCAGGCTGGTCACGGTGACATCCTCTTGAGGAGTTCCTCGTGCTCGTCGTCCGGCACCTGCTCGCCCGACGACGGCAGCAACTGCGGGATCCCGTCGACGATCGGATAGCGGCGGCGCAGCCGCGGGTTGTACAGCGCCTCCTCCCGCCGGGCCTCCTCCTGCCCGGCCTCCTCGGGCAGCAGATGCAACGGGCCCTTGTCGAGCGGGCAGGCCAGGATCTTCAGCAGCGGGTCGTCGGGCTTCACGGTGAGGCCAACTCCTCGGCAGGTGTGGGGGATCGGGGAGCGGAGTCGTGCTTCGGCATGGTCAGCAGCACGGCGACCGCCAGGGCCGTGCCCGCCACCCGCAGCGCGAGCCGCAGCGGGTCGTCCGGCAGGGCCTCGCCGAACGACAGCGTGCCGAGCACCGCCGTGAACAGACTGGTCACGGTCGTGCACACCGGCACGATCAGCGACGCCCGGCAGCGCTGCAGCGCCGCCTGCGACATCACCAGGCCGAACACACCGGTGAACAGCAGCAGATACGGATACGGGGAGCCCAGCAGGTCCAGCACCGCGCCGCCGATCCCGCTGGTCGTCAGGTGACTGGACACGCCCTTGATGGCGAGCGAGCTGACGCCGTACAGCAGGCCCACGGCCACCCCGTACTCGACGCCGGTCGTGGGCCGCCGGTGCCGGTTGCGGGCCCGCCGCTCGGCGGAGCCGTACAGCCACACCCCGCCCGCCAGCGACGGCACGCACACCAGCAGGATCAACGGGTAGGGCGCCTCCTGGCTGACGCTGTCCGCGCCCTCGCGCAGCGACAGCACCACCATCAGCAGGGCGAGCAGGATCGCGCCCAGCGCGTACCGCTCCCGGCCGGACGTCTCCTCCCCGAGCAGCCGGGCCGACAGCAGCACGAGCAGCACCAGACCGGAGACGAAGATGCCCTGCGCGGCGGCGATCGGCAGGGTGCGGTAGACGACGAGCTGGGCTCCGAAACCGGCGGCGAGCGCGAGGGAACCGCCGATCCACAGGGGGCTGCCGAGGACGAGACGCAGCAGCCGGGCCGGCTGCCGGATCGTCACCTCGGGCAGGGAGGTGAGCGCCCGTTTCTCCAGCACGAAGCCGAGGCTGTACAGGGTGTTCGCCAGCAGGGCCGCGGCCACTCCCCACCACATGGGCTACGTCCTCCTGGCGTGCAGCAGCAGGATCGACGCCAGGCGGGGGCGGACGCAGGCCAGCCGGTCCAGCAAACGCAGCGGGCGCGGTACGCCGTGGAAGGGAGCGCCTTCGAGCCGTACGACGGTGAACCCGGACACGGCGACGAACTCCTGGAGCGCGCGGGCGGTGTAGAGGCGCAGGTGTCCCACCACCTCCTTGCCCGGACGGCCGTGGATGCCGCGCAGACTGACCTCCGAGAACACCGGCTGCACACCGGCCAGCAGCAGGGCGCGGTTGTACCAGGCGGCCAGGTTCGGCGTGGACAGCATCAGGTGCCCGCCGGGCCGCAGGACCCTGCGGATCTCGTCCAGCGCGGCGTCCGGATCGACGAGATGCTCGATCACCTCGCTGAACAGCACCGCGTCCGCTGACTCGGAGGCGAACGGCAGCCCGCCGCCGGTCAGTTCGCCGCGCACCGCGTACGGGATGCGGGTGCGGGCCCGTCTGAGGGCGTCCTGGGACCAGTCGACGCCGATGACGCGGTGGCCGGGCAGGAACGGGGCGGCGGTGGCGGCGGCGGTGCCGTCGCCGCAGCCGATGTCGAGGACGGTGCGGCTGCCGGTGCCGTCGGTGGCCGGGCCGAGCGCCCGGGCCAGCATGCGGGCCTGGCGAACGCCGCGTGAGGTGCCGGAGGCGACGGGCACGGCCGGGTTCTCGTAGAAGTCGCGCAGCTCGCGGGGCGGGGGCGCGGCGGTGGGGGCCGTCGGTGTCACGGGGTCACCTCCGTGGTGTGCAGATGGTGCTCGAAGAGGTCGCGGAGGCGGGCGCCGTCGCCGTGGCTGAGCAGCGACCTGGACCAGCGCAGGGCCAGGTGGAGGCGGCCGGCCGTGGACGCGGTGGTGACGGTGAGGCCGCGGGGCATCCGGGCCGGCGCCGAGAACCAGACGGCGTGCGCGCGGCCCGCCTCCTCGCCGAAGTCCAAGGGGTACGGGATACGGCCGATGTTGCTGAGCAGGGTCGTCGACGTCCAGGGCGCGGCGGCTCTGCGCAGGCCGCGGGTGAGGGCGGCGCGGACGCCGACGGGGGCCCAGGGGGTGGTGAGGAGGGTGGCGCCGTGGCCGAGCTGGGGACGGGGCAGGGACTTGAGGGCGCGGGTTCGCTCCGCGGTGCGGCGGAGGAGGGCGGACATGTCTGAGACGTCCAACTCCGCGGGAAGGAAGGGGACTTCCACGAGGCGGGTGCCGTTGCCGATGGGCATCGTGGTGTCGCGGGGGCGGTCGTCGACGGGCATGGTGATGCGCAGGGGGCGAGGGCGGGTGCCGTGTTCCCTGTTCCAGTGGGCGATGGTCAGGGCCGTGGTGACCATGAGCTGGTCGTTGACGGTGTAGGGGGAACCCTTGGGGCGGTGGGGGAGGGGGAGTTCGGCCACGAGCATGCCGTTGCCGGGGGAGGGGTCCGGTGTGCCTGGAGCCACCCGGGCGGGGGGTGACCAGTTGGCCGGGAGGTCCGGGATTTCGTGGGGCGTCCGTGCTGCGCGGGTGGGCGGGGCGGCGGGGGCGTTGTCGCGGCCTCCGTACAGCTCCGCGGCGGTCGCGAGGACGCGGAGGCAGGCCGGGCCGTCGAGGGCGGTGTGGTTGATGGTGAGGAGCAGGACCGTGCCTTCGGGGGTGCTGGGCGTCGGTGCCGGGGGCGGGGGGTTCCGCAACCCGGCGTTGCGGGGTGCCTCCCCCAAGCTCTCGGCTTCGCTTGAGCAGGGGGGACCCCCATCGCCCACCCTCCCCCAAGCTCCCGGCTTCTCCCCCAAGTTCTCGGCTTCGCTCGAACAGGGGGGACCCCCATGAGCAGGGGGGACCGCCCCAGCGGCACGACCGCCCGCAGCGCGGGCGAGCTCGACCACCTCCAGCCGTATCGGCGGCGACAGCGACAGGGGCGGGGCCTCCGCCAGGGCACGGGTCCGGGCGTTCTGGAGGGCGCGTGGGCCCGCTGGGGTGAAGGTCACGACCTCCGTGTCCGGATCGGCCGTCAGCTCCCACTCGTAGCGGCGCCGGAACCACGACCCCGGGGCCTCCCGCATCAGGATGCGTGGGTGCCGGTGCAGGGCCTCGGTGAACGCCTTGCGCAGGCGCCGCTCGTCGAGCGGGCCGGGCAGATGGACCTCGATGTGGACCGTTTCCGGTTCCTCCTCCTGGAGGCAGTGGCGGGACACCTCGTCCACCACCGGGAACGGGATGCGTACCGGTGCCGTCATGCGGGCTCGTCCTCCCCCCGTTCGCGCAGACTCACAAGGCCCGCGAACAGACCGGTCAGCGCCAGTAGCTGGGCCAGGTGACCGAACGCCCCCTCGCCCGCCCCCACCGGCTCCCCGGCCCCCACCGCGGCGGCGATCCCCGCTCCCGCCAGGGCCACGAACGCGATCGGCACCAGCAGCGTGTGCCGCCTCGCCGCGAGCAGCGCCAGGGCCGGGACCAGCAGCGCCGGCCAGCCCGCGATGACGGCCGCGACCAGCGTCAGCGCCACCGTGCCGAGCCACAGGCCGGGCAGCGGCGGGGCGGGCTGCGGTGCGTCGGGATCGGGGGCGCGGCGGCGCCACAGGGCGAGGCCCAGCAGCACCGCGATACCGACGCCGCTGCCGATCAGGCCGGCGTCGTAGGTGGTGGCCGGTTCGTACGACAGCTTGACCGTGCCGCCCGCCCCGGCGGGGATCCGCCAGCCCTGCTGCCAGCCGTCCAGCCGCAGCGCAGCCAGCTCCTTGCCGTTCAGGGTGGCCTTCCAGCCGTCGTTGAAGTTCTCGTAGGCCGTCAGGTACGAGGCCGCGCCGGAGCCGACCGTGACCTCGCGCCGGTCGCCCAGCCAGTCCCGGACCTTCAGCTCACGCCCGGCCGCGGCGGCCTCCGGGACCGTCCCGCGGGTCAGGGTCACGTCCGTCAGCGTGAGCGGGCCCGCGTCACCGCCCTCCAGCCGGTGGTCGCCCGAGGACAGCTCCACCTCGGTCTCGTCCTGGCCCTCGCGGCAGAGGGTGATGTCGACGGGCCGTCGCTCCGTGAGGTCCCGCACGGTTCCCCTCGCGCTCGTCTGGTACAGCTCGCCGTCCAGCGCCACGTCGGGTCCCTTGCCGCACGGCAGCGAGAACTTCCGGGTGCTGTCCGGCTGCGGGGTGCGGTACTGGTCGAGGGAGGGGATGTACGCCTCCGTCATGCCCACGGGGAGCCGCAGGTCCTCGTCGGCGACCGGGTTGTGCAGGGTCAGCGGGGCGGTGTCGGTGACCGTGATGTCGAGCCGGTCCGTGGTGATCGGCGGGAAGCGGACCCAGCCGTTCTCGTCGACGGCGGCGATCGTCGCCCCGTCCGGGGAGCTGATGTGCACCTGGGACGCGCGGGTGGACAGGCCGCCGGCGGGGGCCAGGACCAGTTCGCCGACCGGCTGCTCGCCCTCCCAGCTCAGGTGGATCGTCGGCCGGCCGCCCGCGATCCACGCCGTCGTCAGGTCGCCGTCGGTGAGGTTGCGTGCCGACAGCCCCGCCCCGAGGCCCGCCGTGGAGTCGGCCGTGGCGACGATCCGGGACCGCTGCTCGGGCGCGACCTCGTACAGCAGCCGGTCGAGTGCCTCGCCCGGCACGGGTACGGCGCTCGCCCGCACCTCGTACGTGCCGGCGGCCGGTGTCGTGAAGCGGCGGTGCAGCCCGGCCTCGGTGCCGGTCGCGGACAGGCCCGTCGGGTCGGACGCCCGGTGCAGGGAGACGACCGTGGCGGCCGGAGCCGCCTCGTCGGCGTCCGACGGGAGCCGCAGCAGCCGGGTCACCCGTACGTCCGGCAGGGTGATCTCGGAGAAGCCCGCGCCGGTGAGTCCGGCCCGGCGTTCCACCGAGTCCACGATCGTCAGCTTCATCCACCGCGTGGCGCCCTCCGGTGCCTTGACGCGCTGCGCCTTGCCGTTCGGCTGGAGGAAGCTCGTCTTCGAGCCCTTCTCCGTCTCCACCCGCACCTTCGTCGCCGCCGCCCGCACGCTCTCCTGCGGCAACGGGGTGACCTTGAAGGAGGCCGGCAGGTCGTAGGAGCCGGTGAAGCCGATGCGCAGCCACTGCCCGTCCGGCGTGTCCGGCGCGCCCTCCGTCCAGGCGGTGTCCGGGTTGCCGTCGAAGGCGTTCACCGGGTCGAACTGCGGCAGGTGGAAGAGCCAGTTGCCGTACGAGGACGCCGTCACCGAGCGGGCGCCGCGCAACTCCGCCACCGTCTGGTGACCGCTTCCCCCGACGGGCAGGATCTGCCGCGGCTTCCCGCCCGGGTCCTGCTCGCCGTCGGGCGCGTTGCGCTCGTCACGCGTGTACGTGTACGACGTGTTGGCGTTGACCAGGCCGAACCGGGTGTCGGCCCGCCGCATCCCGTCGCCCACCACCTGCACGGCGGGTGTGCCGAGCCCGGGGTGGTTGTCACCGGTCAGCACCGCCGGCCGCCCGCGCAGCCGGGACGCCAGCGGCAACAGCGCCTCCGGGCCGCCGGACACCACAGCGGTGTCGGAGACCGGCATCAGCCCCGCCTGCCCGGGCCGGAGCACGTCCTGCCCGGCCGGCCGGTAGATCTCCACCGCCCGCTGCCGCGGGTACAGCCCCTCGACCTGGAGCGGGGCGCCCCGCGCGATCCTGCCGCCGGTCATCACCGGGCCGAGCCCCGTCACCCGCTCGTACCCCGACTGCTCCAGCGTCCGTTTGACGGTCGTGGTCGGCACGTGGCCGATCTGGTCCGGGTCGAGGTCGTTGCGCACCACGACGTAGTACAGCCCGGCGCGGCTCAGATAGTCGGCCAGGCCCGGGACTTCGCCCCCCGTCATCAGGGCCTGCTCGACCGCGTCCATCGCGCGCCGGTTGCCGGGCGTGCCGAAGGGGACGTAGTCACGCTGCGCCCAGCGGGACTCGGCGAGCACGTCCAGCGGCTGGTCGATCGGCGAGCCCCAGGTGTACAGGCCGTGCGCGGTCGCCGGGACGACCAGGGCGCGCGAGTCGGGCGAGTACTTCTCCAGCCAGTCGGCCGTGGCCTGCCAGTAAGCGGGGAGCTTCCGGAAGGAACCGGGGTTGAGGATCGAGCCGTTGAGGTACGGCCACAGCAGCCCCGGCAGGATCAGCACCGCCGCGAGCAGCGGGGCGAGACGCCGGCCGCGCACCGGCCGGGCCCCGCGCGGCTCGGCCGCCACACCCACCAGATGGGCCAGACCCAGCACGAGCGCCAGCGCGAGTCCCGTCTGGAACTTGTAGATGTTCCGGAACGGCGACAGCCACCCGTCCAGCCAGCCCTGCACGACCCCGTGGAACGGCGCCCCGAACGCCCCGCCGTACCCGGCGAGCAGCACCAGCGCCGTCACCAGCACGGTCAGCACGAGCCACCGCCGCTCGGGCATGTCCCGCCGGGCGAGGCCCGCCAGCCCCAGCCCGGCGGCCAGCGCCGAGCACACGACCACCACGACCGACGAGGCCACGGCCCATCCCGCGGGCAGCCACGCCTCACCGAAGTGCAGGTAGGCGACCCAGTTCCCTGCGCCGCGCAGCGCCTCGGCGGCCGACATGGTGTCGGTCGTCGTCCGCGCCGTCTCTATGTAGGGCAGGAAGTTCTCGCCGTAGACGCCGAGCAGCAGCAGCGGCACCCACCACCAGGCCGTCACCACGATCACGGCCGGGGCCCACCAGGCGATCAGCTTGCGCTGCCGAGGCCCGGGCGGCCGGGACAGCAGATACAGTCCGGCCGGCAGCAGGGACGCCAGCGTCGCCGAGGCGTTCACCCCGCCCATGAACGGGACCAGCAGCGCCGATCGCAGGGCCGCGACCCGGGCGGCGTACTTCTCGTTCGTCAGCGGCAGCAGCACCCACGGCAGGAACGCGCCGGGCAGCGCGGCGGCCGACGTCGACCCGATGACGGTCGTGAACACCGGCCACAGCGCGTACGCCACGGCCGCGAGCAACCGCGAAGCACCGCTCCCCACCCGCAGCCGCTCCGCCAGCCGCAACGCCCCCCAGAAGGCGACGGACACCACGACCGACAACCACAGCCGCTCCGCCAGCCACACCGGCAGCCGCACCAGGTCGCCCAGCCAGTAGAACGGCAGCATCGGCCACAGATAGCCGACGTACTGGTCCTGGATCCCGCCGAAACCGGCCCGGTCGTGCCACAACTGCCCGAGATCGGCGAGGAACCGCCCCGGATCGACGGTGACACCCAGCTTGGTGTCGAAGGTCTGCCGCCCCGGTCGCACCACCAGGAACAACACGAACACCACGGCCCAGAAGCCCAGCAGCCAGCGCCGCGACCGCGGGCCCTCGGGCGGGCCCGCCGCGGCCGCGGTGGTGGGGACGGCTGCCGGTGGAGGAGCCTGGACCGTGGTTGTCATCTGGATTCCTCCGTGGGTACCCCCGTCTGCAGGCGGGGGAGGAAACGGACTCCTGCCGAGCAGGGCAGGGGAAGCTGAATCGCCTTCCGGACGGACCGACGCTCATCACTAAAAGTCACCGCTTGGCAACAAGTTGTGATGATAGTTTGTGAGTCATGGCCACTCATGTGAAGCGGGCGTTCAAGTACCGCTTCTATCCGACCGATGCGCAGGCGGCCGAGCTGTCGCGCACGTTCGGATGCGTGCGCAAGGTCTACAACATGGCCCTCGCCGCCCGCACCGAGGCCTGGGCGCGGCAGGAGCGGGTCAACTACAACCAGACCTCGGCCATGCTGACCGCGTGGAAGAAGACCGAGGAACTGGCCTACCTGAACGAGGTGTCCTGCGTTCCGCTGCAGCAGGCGCTGCGGCACCTGCAGAGCGCCTTCGCGAACTTCTTCGCCAAACGCGCGAGGTATCCGCGGTTCAAGGTGAAGAAGAAGTCGCGTGCGAGCGTGGAGTACACCTCCTCCGCCTTCCGGTTCCGTGGCGGCCTGCTGACTCTGGCGAAGATGGCCGACCCGCTGAACATCGTCTGGTCCCGCCCCCTGCCCGAGGGGGTCGTACCGAGCACGGTGACGGTGAGCAGGGACAGCGCCGGGCGCTGGTTCGTCTCGCTGCTGTGCGAGGATCCCTCCATCAAGCCGCTCGTAGCTGCCGGTACAGCGGTGGGTATCGATGTCGGTCTGGACCATCTGCTGACGCTGTCGACCGGGGAGAAGGTCGCCAATCCCCGGCACGAGCGTCGGGACCGCGTCCGCCTGGCCCGGGCGCAGCGGGAGCTGTCCCGCAAGGCCAGGGGCGATGGTGCCAACCGGCGCAAGGCGCGGGCGAAGGTGGCGAAGATCCATGCCCGGATCACTGATCGCAGGCGGGATGTGCTGCACAAGCTGACCACTCGACTCGTGCGTGAGAACCAAACGCTCGTGATCGAGGACCTGACCGTGCGCACGATGGTCAAGAACCGGAGCCTGGCCCGCGCCATCAGTGATGCCGCGTGGGCGGAGTTCCGGAGCATGCTGGAGTACAAGGCCAGCTGGTACGGGCGGGAGGTGGTCGCGGTGGACCGCTTCTTCCCCTCCTCCAAGCTGTGCTCCCACTGCGGCACTCTCCAGCCGGAGATGCCGCTGAGCGTCCGCATGTGGACGTGTGAGAGCTGTGGTACGGCCCATGACCGGGACGTGAACGCGGCGAACAACCTTCTGGCCGCCGGGCTGGCGGTGTCTGTCTGTGGAGCCGGTGTAAGACCTCAACGGAGAACTCCGGGCGGGCAGTCGGCAATGAAGCAGAAAACCCCACGGCGCGAGCCGTAGGAATCCCCCTCGTTCATGAGGGGGAGGAAGTCAAGTGGGACACCGCCGCATGATGAGGAGGAGGTTCCAGGTGGCGAACTCGCGGATCCCGGGCGCCTTGACGACGGTCTCCGCGAGGAACGGCCAGTAGCGGGAGCGCGCCGAGACGACCGTGATGTCGTCCCGGGCACGCACCTGCCGCAGGGTGGAGCCGATGTGCACCGCGAACAGGTTCTCGCCGAGCCGGTGCTTGGCGGGCCTGCCGGTCCGCCGCGCGTAGCGGGCCCGGGCCCGCTCGGCGCCGAAGTAGTGCCACGGGGCCCACTCGTGCCCGCCCCACGGCGACAGCCAGTTGGTGAACGACACGTAGATCAGCCCGCCCGGCCGCGTCACCCGGGCCAGCTCACTGAGGAACGTCTCCGGGTCGGCCACGTGCTCCAGCACGTTGGAGGAGAAGGTGACGTCGGCGACCCCGTCGCGGAGGGGCAGCAGGTACCCGTCGGCAACGACGGCCGAGTCGGGCGGCCTGTCACCGAGTTCGGTCAGGTCCGGTTCGAAGAGGAACGCGTGCGCCCCGCGCCGCCGGAACTCCTCCGTGAAGTACCCGCTGCCGCCGCCGACATCGACGACGGTGCGCCCGGCGACGGGACCGTCGTACGCCTCGACCTGGTCGGCCGCGTCGCGGGCGAGCAGCGAGTAACAGCCTTCGGGATCGTCCTGCTCACGCAGGAAGGCACGGAACAGGGCGAGAGATCGTCGGAACGAGGGATCGTGCCCGTAGGGGCGCGGGGCAGTGACATGTGAGGCTCCGCCGCGTGGGCGCATGAGTGGTGTCACGGGGCCCAGCCCCTCACCGCCTCCGTGGCGACAGCCCTGAACTGCCGAACCGTCCGGTCCCACCGATACGAAGCTGCCCGCTCCCGCGCGGCCTTCCCCATCAACTCCCGCTCCCGCCCGGCCAGGGCAAGCGCACACCAGGCGGCCGCGAAGGAGGACTCACCGCGTGCGAGGACCCCCGTCTCACCGTCGACCACCGAGTCCTTCAGCCCCGGAACGTCGAAGGCCACACTCGGTGTCTCCCGGGCCGCGGCCTCCGTGACGACGAGTCCCCATCCCTCCACGGCGGAGGGATGCAGCAGCAACCAGGCCTCGCACAACAGCCGGTGCTTCTCGGCCTCCGACACGTAACCGGTGAACTCGACTCCGGGACCGGCGAGTTGTTCGAGCCGGGATCTCTCCGGCCCGTCCCCGACGATAAGCAGCCGTCCGCCGGTCACCGGCCGCACCCGCTCCCACAACCGCAGCAGCAGATCGATCCGCTTGTACTCGACGAGCCGGCCGACGGCGACGAACAACGGCTCCGGTGAGCGCTCGGCCCTCGGTCCCGGCTCCTCGACCCCGTTGTGCACGACACGGATGCGCTCCCGCTCCACACCGATCGCACCCAGCGCCTGAGCGGTGGAGGAGGACACCGCGACCAGCAGGCTCCGCTGCTGCGCCCCGGTCAGCGCCCAGTGTTCGAGTCTTCGTCCGATCCGTGCCGCGGGCGCCAGCGGCCCGCCGAAGCGCATCTTCCACAAGTCCGTGTGGACGTGGTTGACCAGGCACAGCGTGGGCCCCCGGTGCCACAGGGGCGCCAGGTAGGGCACGCCGTTGCACACCTCGACCAGCAGATCGCAGTCGCCGACCTGGCGGCTGAAGGCCGACCGGGCGCGCAGGTAGTGGGCGTAGGGCCCGCCCGCCGACACGACACGGTAGTCGCGGAAGGCCGCGGGTCCACCGCACAGCAGGGTCACCTGGTGGCCCAGCCGGGTCAGGCCGTCGGCGAGCCTGTCGACCAGCAGCTCGGAGCCGCCGGCGGACGGGTTGTCCAGATCACGATGGGCGAGGAAGACGATCCGGCGCGGATGTGGGGGGAGCGCCGGACGGTGCTGCGGCGCGCTGGGGGGCGCGGCGCGCAGCTGGGACGGTACGTGCTGGGGCATGGGTGCTCCAACTCGTTCGGGGTGCGGAACTCAGCGTGGGAACGTGGGGCGGACCGATGCGGGGGATCGGCCTGTGGGGGGCCTGAGCTCTTCCTGGGAGGGGAGTGTGGACGGGTCGTGTTCGGGGTGGGGTTGGACAGTTTTCGCCCGGACCATCGCCACGGCTACTCACCGGCGTGACAATTTCGGGCTTTGTCGGAGCTGACGTCACATCACATCGTGAGGGTCGGCTGGGGCGTATCGGAGGTTTCGGATGAAACAGGCTGATCCGGTTCCTTTCGTCCACGTGCCACGAGAACCCCGCCCGTCACCGCGAGTACGAACCCCGCCGCTGCCGCCCCGATCGGCAACGTCTCGCCCAGCAGCCGCAGTTGCCCGCTGTCCCGCTTCGCCTGCCGCACCGCTTCCCTCTGCGTCCCGGTGGTGAACGAGACCTTCCGGCTGTCCAGCAGCACCGCCGCGTCCTTCTTCCCGCCCGGTGCCCGCAAGGTCCGCCTGGGTCCCGTCTGCGCGTAGAGCACGCGGCCGGTGGCCTGGTCGACGACCAGTTCCAGCCCGTGGTTGGAGTACCACTCCTCGGCCAGCACCTGCGGCCGGTCCTTCTGGTCGACGAGGCGGCCCGGCACCATCCGTGTACCGGTCCTGGTCGGCGGCACGGAGCCGGTGAACCTGTAACCCGTGTACCCCTGGACCTTCTCGGTGCCCCGGTAGCGCAGCACGACCGTGTCGCCGAGGGTGTTGTCCCACCACTGGTAGGAGCGTTTCTGCACGTCGAAGGGGAACTTCAGATAGGCCTCGCCCTCGAAGTACGGCTTCTCCCCGCAGCAGTGCACGGGCCTGGTGGTCTGCCGGTCCATCACCCACCGGTGCGGCTTGAAGTCCAGCGCGTCGTGCGGGTCGGCGGCCGGCAGCGACTTGTCGGTGTCGACCGACGTGATCACGTCCCACACGGCAGCGCCGCTGCGTTCGCTGTCCTCGACGTCGCCCCGGACCCGCTGGGTCACGGTGATCTTCCGGCCGGGCACCGTCTCGATCCGGTCAGTGTCGAAGACGCTGCCCCGGCCGGTGTAGACGGCGGTGGTGTCGATGTCGATCGGGTTCACCGCGGCACGCGGTTGCACATACCAGGCGAGCAGTGGTGCCAGCACCAGCAGGAAAGTGCCGAGACCCAGCAGGACCAGGGAAAACGGAGAGGTTGTACGGCGCATCCGGGCACTCCAGTGGCTTGGGACGGCTCGACGTACGAGGGGGGCGGCACGGCTCGGCGTGCGGCGCGTGCGGCTGGGCCGGGAACCGTAGGCCGCTCTTGACGGGGTGTCAATGCTTGTCGACACTGGGCGCGACGGGCAGGGACGGGACGCCGGGGTGGGGACGACCTCCGGATGATCTCCGGACGAAGCCGGACAGAGAGGCTGACCCTGCGATGTCCAGACTGGTAGCCGCCGCGCTGACCGTCACGCTCGCCGCCGCCCTCGCCGTGGGCGCGGCGCTGGGCGTCGTCGCGCTGCTCGAAGCCACGCCCGACCAGCCCAACACGCCCCTGATCACGTACGAGCAGACCGGGCAGGGGAGTTGACGGATGGCGGCCGCCCGCACCGGAACCGTCACCACCCGCTCGGCCTGGCACGACGTACCGCGCTTGCAGGTGCGCCGGTTCGCGGCCGTCGCCATGGCCGAGGCGCCCGCGCTCGCCGAGGAGATCCTCGGGGAGATCCAGCGCGAGTACCCCCATCTGCCCTTCGTCCTCGACGACTCCGGCGAGCCGATGGCCCTCGTCGGGATCCGCCGCGCCATCGAGGTCTTCGTGCAGCACCTGGAGAACTCGGAGGGGCGGCCCACCGTCCCGCCCGGCGTCTTCCAGGACTTCGGCCGCGGCGAGGGGCTGAACGGCCGCTCGCTCGACTCCCTCCAGGCCATCTACCGCCTGGGCGTACGCCTGGCCTGGCGCCGCTTCGCCGACATCGGCCAGCGCGTGGAGATACCGCCCCCGGCGATGTACGAACTCGTCGACGCGGGCTACGAGTACCTCGACGGCCTGGTCGACCAGTCCGTACGCGGCTACGCCGAGGCCGCCGCCCGCCAGGCCGGCGAACGCCTGCGTCTGCAACGCCGCCTGATGGAGCTGTTACTGGCCGAGCACCACCGCGGCGACCCCACCGAGGCCTTCACCGAACGCGCCGCCCGCATCGGCTGGCCCCTCCCGGCGAAGGTCGCGGTCGGCGTCCTGCTCCGCCCCGCCCGGGAGGCCATGGCCCCCGCGGTCGGGCAGGACGTCCTGCTCGACATGGAGTACGAGCAGCCCCGCATGGTCGTCCCCGAGCCCGACGCGGCGGGCCGCCACGAACTGCTGCACCGGGCCCTGGCCGGCTGGTCCGGCGCGATCGGCCCGCCCGTCCCGCTGGCCGACGCGGCGAAGTCGCTGCGCTGGGCGGAGGCGGCGGTCCGCCTCATGGAACGCGACCTGCTCCCCTCCGGCGGGGTCCTCCACTGCACCGAACACACCGAGGCCCTGGTCCTCCTCCAGCCCGAGGAACTCATCGACGACCTCGCCCTGCGCTGCCTGGCCCCCCTGACCCACTGCGGCCCCACCCACGGCCGCCGCCTCGCCGAAACCCTCCTGGCCTGGCTGGAGACCAGGGGAGGAGCCCCCGAGGTCGCGACCCGCCTCGGCGTCCACCCCCAGACGGTCCGCTACCGCCTCCGCCAGATCCGCGAACTGTGGGGCGACGAGATAGACGACCCCGACCGCCGCTTCGAACTGGAACTGGTACTGCGCGCGCAGCGGCTGCGGGGGGAGCTCGGCGGGAAGAGCCACCGGCGCCGGAGCTGAGCTGCCCATTGCCCGGCCCCCTCACTATGGCTAGCCTGTGTTCGTCATGCCGATCGCCTGTTGATATCTCGAACGCAGGCGCCTGAGAACACATAGGGAGGGGGACCGGACGTGGGACGCCTCGTGCCAGCCGTGACCCGGGCTCTCGACATTCTCGAGCTCTTCCTCGACGGGGACGGGACGCTCTCCGCTCCCGACATCGTGCGCAGGCTCCAGCTGCCGCGCACCACCGTGCACGAGCTCGTGACCACGCTCGCCGCCCGGAAGTACATCGTCCAGGTGCCCGGCCAGCCGGGACGCTACCGGCTCGGCGTACGCCCGTACCAGCTCGGCGCCCGCTACGCCGAGCAGCTCGACCTCGCCGCCGAGGGGCAGCTGGTCGCCCGGTCGGTCGCCGAGACCTGCGACGAGACGGTGCACGTGGCGATCCTCGAGGACACGGACGTCATCTACATCGCCAAGGTCGACTCCACGCACGCCGTGCGGATGGTGTCGGCGGCCGGGCGCAGGCTGCCCGCCCACTGCACGTCCGTCGGCAAGATGCTGCTGGCCTCCCTTCCCGAGCAGGAACTCGCCGCGCGGATCCCCGACGGCGCCGAGCTGGTCGCGATGACCCCCAACAGCATCACCGACCCGGCCGCCCTGCGCGAGACCCTGGCCGAGATCCGTGAGCGGGGCCTCGCCGTGGAGAACCGTGAGTCCAACCCGGACGTGAGCTGTGTGGCCGCGCCGGTCCGCGACCGCACCGGGCAGGTCGTCGCCGCCCTGTCGATCTCCGTGCCGATGATCCGCTGGAGCGAGGAGCGCCGCGCGGAGCTGGAGCAGCTCGCCGCCAAGGGCGCCGCCGAGCTGTCCGAGCACCTGGGCCACCGGGGCGTGGCGTGACGGCGCCGTACGAGGTGGCGGTACGGGCCGAGGCCGAGCTCGGGGAGGGACCCACCTGGGACGCGGCCACCGGCCGGCTCCTGTGGATCGACATCCTCGGCTCCCGCGTGCACACCTACGACCCGGCCACCGGGCACCGCACGGTCCGCCGCACCGAGCAGCACGTCGGCGCGGTGAAGCCGCGCGCGGGCGGGGGTCTGGTGCTGAACCTGCGCGACGGGATCGGTCTCCTCGACCCCGAGGGCGACTCCGAGGGCGACCCCGGCGGCGGCTTCCGCTGGCTCCACCACGAGCCGGTCCCAGGCCGCCGCGCCAACGACGCGGCCGTCGCCCCCGACGGCACCCTGTGGGCCGGCACCATGCGCTACGACGAGGCACCCGGCGGCGGCACACTGTCCCGGATCGACGCGGACGGCTCGATCGAGGTGGTCCTCGACGACGTCGCGGTGAGCAACGGCACGGGCTGGAGCCCGGACGGCCGGCTGATGTACTACGTCGACTCGCCCACCCGCCGCGTCGACGTCTTCGACCACGCCGACGGAAAGGTGTCCGGGCGACGGACCCTCGCCGAGATCGAAGACGGCGCGGGGTCCCCCGACGGGCTCACCGTCGACGCCGAGGGCTGCGTGTGGGTGGCGCTGTGGGACGGCGCGGCGGTACGCCGCTACACGCCGGACGGCGAGCTGGACCGGGTGATCCCGCTTCCGGTGCCCCGCGTGACGGCCTGCGCCTTCGCCGGCCCCGACCTGACCGACCTCTACATCACGACGGCCCGCGTCGGCCTGGCGGCACCGCCCCCGCTCTCCGGATCGGTGCTGGTCGTCCCGGGCGCGGGCAAGGGACTGGCGCAGCCGGCGTTCAACGGCTGATCAGCGTCCCGTCCGGTCCAGCCCCTTGAGGATCTCCCGCTCCTCCTGCGTCAACGGCGCTCCGGCGGCCGGCGGCAACGGCGGCCCGCTCAGCGTCGCCAGTACCGTCGAGGGCCGGAGCAGCCGGGCCGGCCCCGTCGTCATGCTCATCACGTCCCAGAGCGCCGACGCCGCCGGGTACGAGCCGGTCGCCGTGCGGATCATGCGGCGCGTGTAGGCGGTGACCAGACGGTCGGCGGCCCCCGGCGACCCCCCTCGGGTCCCGGGGAACCAGACGTCCTGGCTCACCGCCATCGTCCACGCCGCCTGCACCGACCGGGCCGCCCGCCGCTGCACGCGCCGGGCGAGCCCGGGTCCGGCGAGGCCCGCCCGCCGCAGTTCCCCGCCCAGCTCCCGGGCGCCCAGCGCGGCCACCGACATGCCCTGCCCGTAGGCCGGAT
The DNA here is from genome assembly GCF_014651075.1 of Streptomyces djakartensis. Classification (GTDB taxonomy): domain Bacteria; phylum Actinomycetota; class Actinomycetes; order Streptomycetales; family Streptomycetaceae; genus Streptomyces; species Streptomyces djakartensis. Next base: position 346,855 of record NZ_BMWE01000004.1, read on the forward strand.
TGAACGTGGCCAGCGCGTCACCGAGGACGACGAGGCGCTCGGGCCAGGGGCGGACCCGCTCCAGGTACCGCCGGTGGTTGCTGGTGCTGCGGCTGACGTGCACGTCGGTGAGCGGCTGCGCCCCGGAGATCAGCCGGCCCACGATGGGGTCGGGCAGGTCCAGGGTGTACCGGAGGAAGGCGTCCGGGTCGGACGGCGGCTCACCGCCGCCTCGCGTACCGGCGAGGCTCACCATCCAGCGGTCACCCTCGATGGGCAGCACCATGCCGCTGCGGCCGGGCCGGCCCTGATACGGGTCCGCCTGCACCATGGCCAGGGGGAAGCGGCCGGCGCCCTCGGGTGTGCGGTACAGGCGGGTGGCGTTCACCAGGCCGGCGTCCACCGTCTTCTCGCGCACGTCGTCGATGCCCAGCCCCGCCAGCCAGGTGACGATCCGTGAGCCGCGCCCGCTCGCGTCCACCACGAAGTCGGCGGGAAGTTCCTCGTCCCCGGCGGCCGCCGAGAGGCGAACCCCCGTGACCCGCTCCCGGGACCCGGTCAGTTCCAGCACCCGCGCCTTGCGGATCACCACCCCCGTGTTGTCCAGCACCGCGCCTCGCACCGCCCAGTCGAGCAGTGCCCGGGTGCACGTCAGCATCCGCGGGCCGGGGCGACGCCAGCGCCGCAACCAGCCCTCGGGCGTCAGGGCGACCATGCCCGAGCCGAGCGGGATCTCGTGGGCACCGGCGGCGAGCAGGTGCTTGCCCATGCTCACGCCCGGCACCAGGTCCTCCATCGAGGCCAGGCCGCCCGCCATGAGGAGATGCGCGTGGCGCCCCTGCGGCAGGCCCCTGCGGTGCTCCGGCCCGTCGGGCAGATCGTCACGGTCGAGCACGACCACCTCGTCCGCGACGGTGGACAGGGCCGCCGCGGCCAGCATGCCGGCCAGACCCGCACCGATGACGACAGCTCTACGCGACATGCGACTCCCCGCACTCGACCATGAAGGTTCCCCCGCCATGAAGGCATTCCCCGGTGTACGGCCACCGAGCTCCCGACGGCTCTCACCGTACCTTCACAGACCGTGTCCGCCACCCTCCGGTGCGGGCTCCGTCGGACGCGCACAACGCCTGCGCCAACTCCACGAGCCCGCCCGCGCCGGAGCCCTCCATGGCATGCAGACGATGGGTGCTCGGTGTCCGCAGCGGCTCCCCACGCGCCGCCGCCCGGTGTGCCGCGGCGGCCAGCATCGCCGCCTCCGCCGTGATCCGGGCCCGGTGCGCGCAGTGGCCGTCGCCCAGGGCGGCCGACAGCGCCCGCTCCCGCACCCCGTCGTCGAAGTACGGCGCCAGTGCCAGCAGGGCGTCGTGAATGGCCACTTCACGCCAGTGCAGGCGTTCCCCGGGCGACTGCCACCAGAAGGCGGGCGGTTTGGGCGCCGTCGACACGAACCCGACCCGGTGCCACAGCGGGTCCAGCCTGCGGTAGTCGCGCAACCCCCGCCAGTGCCCGACGGCCGCCGGCAGCAGCCTCGGCAGCACGAACCCCGCCGAACAGATCAGCGCCGCGAGCGCGGCCATGGGCGGGGCGAGGCGGGTGGAGAGGAAGTCCAGGTCGTGACCTGTCCAACGCGCCACCACCGCCGCGTACTTGGCCAACTGGAACCCCACCAGGTCCAGCACCGCCCCCACGAAGATCAGCCGCAGCCCGGTCCTCAGCAGCCCGGTGACCTCCCGGCCCCACCGCACGCACACCACGGACATCGCCACCGTCACCGCACTGTGACCGAGCAGGTAGAGCACGATCATCTCGCGCATGAAAGGCGTGTTCGCGTAGTACGTGTCGAGGTCGGTCAGCCGCTCCACCCGCGCGTCCGCCAGCGCGAACAGCACGACGATCGCCACGACCAGCGGCCCGTACGCGGCGACGCTGCGCAGCACCAGCCCGCGCACCCGGTCCGGTGGCCCGCCCCGCCAGTTGATCAGCAGAATCAGCAGTGAGCAGCTGTACGCGGAGAGCAGACCGTAGGTCAGCGGGGCGCCGAAGTTCGGGATGCCGGTGAGGTCGTTGACGGCGGCCAGCGTCATCGGCGCCGAGCAGAGGAACACGACCGCGCCGAGCGCGATCGCCACACAGGTGGACACGGTCAGCGGGCTGTGCCGGGCCGACGGCCTCCCGGGCGTCGCTCGCGGCCGCCGCAACAGTACGGCGGCGGACAGCGCGAGGGCACCGGCCGCCAGGTAGACGACGAGACTCATACCGGAGAGCTCCGTTCGGCCGCCATCGTCGGCACCCCGGCGGCGGCCCGCCGCACGAGCGGCGAGGTCGCCAGCGCGTCCGCGATGCGCACGAGCGCGTCCGGGCCGGGCGCCCGCTCCTGGAACCACTCCGACTCGAGCGCCCGGGTGGGCTGTCGGCCGGCGGCGGGGAGCGAGGCCGCGCCCCGGGCCGCCGCGGCGATCACCGCCGCCCAGGCCGTCGCCGCGGCCCGCTCGGCGTCGCCCGTCGCCCGCAGCGCGGCCGCGAGCGTCTCGTCGTACAACTCCCGGTCGGCGTAGGCGTCGAGGTGGCTGAGCGCGTTGTGGATGCTCGTCCGCCGCCAGACCAGGCGGGTGACGGGGGAGGACCAGCGCGGGCGCGGCAGGCGCAGGGCGCGACGGACCAGGACGTCGTCCAGCTCGCGCTCCAGGGGCGCCAGGCGCACATACGTCCGCCAGGCCCGCCGCCACTCGACCAGCCCGGGCCCGGCCAGCGGGATCAGCACGCCCGTCGCTGTCAGCAGGGCACCCGCACCGGCCACCGACATGGCGACCTCGGAGCCCAGGAGCGACCAGTCCCGCCCGGACCAGCGGGCCGTCACCGCGACGAGCTTGACCACGCTGAACCCGGCGGCGCACACGGCGCCGACGCCCAGCGTGACCAGCCCGGCGCGCAGCCAGCCGCGCACCTCGCGGGCCCAGCGCAGCGCCGACACCGCCGTAACGGCGATGGCCGTGAGGTGCCCGGTCAGATACAGCACGATCATCTCGCGCAGATACGGCGTGCTCGCGTAGTAAGTGTCCAGGTCCGTACGGCGCTCCACCGGCGCCTCGCCCAGCGCGAACAGCCCCACGATGCCCAGGACCACACCCGAGTAGGCGAGCACCCAGCGGCGGGCGGTGCGGCGCGCGCCGGGTCCGCCCCGCCAGAGGGCGACCAGGATCTGGGAGGCCGCGCTGTACGCGATGATCGCGGCGTACGTGAGCGGCGCCGCCAGGTTGGGGATGCCGCTGAGGCGGTTGACGGCGCCGATGGTGGGCGGCGAGCCGAGGAAGAAGCACAGACCGGCCAGGCCCAGCACCCCGCAGATGGCCCGCAGATAGGGGTCGTGCGGGTGCCGGAACAGGTCCGGGGCCTTCACCACCAGGCCGAGCCACAGCACCGCACAGCTGGCGTAGGCGATGAGTCCGCTCATCCCCGCGTCCCGCGGTAGTTGAGTGCGGCCCCGATGCGTCCGGCAATCGTCTGGGCGGTGTCCTCACGGGCCGCGCACACGGAGTCCGAGGAGGCCTCGAGCCAGGTGCGCAGCCGACGGCCCATCAGCATGCCGAAGCGGTCGGCCTCCTGTTCGTCGGCCAGGGTGAAGTCGGAGCGGGCGGCGGCCCGGTGGCCGGCCGTGCTCTCCCGTGACTGGTGCATGTGCCACACCTCATGGCAGAAGATCACGATCTGGTGCCACACGGCGGCCCGTTTGTCGACGATGACGTCGTCGTGGGTCTCGCGCTCCAGCCACAGTCCGCTCGCGGTGTGCGGCGGGAAGATCTCCCGGTGCACGACGATCGGGCGCCCGCGCCACTGGACGGCCGAGTCGACGACCGCCCGGAACAGGGTCTCGGGGTCCGCGGGGACCGGTACCCGGACGGGCCGGATGAGGGTGTCCGCGAGGCGACGCATCTCCCTTTTCGTTCGCACGGTTCTCCCCGTGGCCGCTGGACGTTCGACGCCTTGCAATATGCCAACTACCGCGCCGGTCCAGCCACCTCCGGCAGGGCCCGCCGACCAGGGATGGCCGAAAGAGGACGCCGGAACCCGGGGCGCCGGGCCGCTCAGGGACCGTCCTCGTCCGCCGGGTTCCGCTCGGTGATCATCTCGGCCCACTCGGCCAGCGCCTGGAGCTTGCGCGGCGACAGATGCGGGGCGCGTCTGGCCAGCCGGTAGAAGCCGGGCGTGCGCAGCGGGGCCAGCGGATCCGCCTTCGCCTCCAGTTCCTTGAGCACCGGCTGGAGCGCGGCGTGCAGGGCCTCCGCCTCGTCCGCGGTGAAGAAACCGGCGGGCAGGTCGAAGTGGCGGCGGAGCCGGTCGGCGTGCTCCAGGCTGGGCAGTCCGCTCCTGCGCCACTCGCTCAGCCACTGCCTGCTGGTCCCGGCGATCCTGGCCAGCTCGTCGAGGGAGTACCGCTTGCCGTCGGGGCGGCGCCGGGTCTCGCGCACGAAGTCCAGGCGCTGCCGGACCCGGTCGCCCAGGCTCGTCTCGGGCACGCGCCGGCCCGCGAGCAGGGCGGCGACGGTCTCGGCGGGAATGCCGGTGCGGTACGACAGTCCGCCGACGTCCAGTACCTCGGCCAGCCGGCCCGGCTGCCCGGTCAGGTCCTCGAGGCGCTCACGCAGTTCGGCGAGGGAAGCGTGGGCGTCTCTCACCGAGTTCTCCCTGTTCTCCCTGGGTGCGTCCGCCGACTCCCGGCTGGGGCTGACGGGAGGCTATCGGGTCCGCCGCGCGGCGGCCAGCAGGCAGGGCAGTATCAACTGCTGTTTTAGGCAGCAATAGTTGACAGTCGTGATGGCTGCGGGCAATGATCGCGTCACTGAGAGCTGCGTTCCGCCTAGGCGCCTGCGGCTCACCACGGCCCAGGGGTGTCCCGGGCGCTGCCGACGGGGGAGCAGCGCGCGGGCCACCCCACAGGGTCGCGGGACGGGCGCGGCGGGGTCCGTTCCGCTGTCCGGCCCCTGGGGGTGCGTGTGGGGGTTGTTCGCGCAGTTCCCCGCGCCCCCGTATCGCCGGCCCGCCGTCCCCTTGACCCGCCCGGCGCCCCCCGTCCCGTCCCGCCCCCGCACGGCGGCGTTCCGTACGCGGCGCGAGCCGTCCGCACGGCTCGGGGCGGCCGGGTCAGCCTGTGAGGGACCGGCCGTCGGTGTGGGAGTCGGCCCGGGTCCGCACTGCCCGGATGTCCTCCGGGTGGCGCAGGGCGCGGGACACCGCTCCGATGTCGCGGAGCAGGTCCGTGGTGTCGCGGGTGCCGGTGCCGTCGTCCTCCCGTGCCCGGTTCCTGGTGTCGACCGCGTCCAGGATCGCCACCGTCGCGGCCAGTGCCTTCGCCCGGTCCGGCGGGTGCCCGAGGGCGACCGCGGCGGCGTAGGACCGTTCGCGCCGGTCCTCGTCGATGAACCGGGCGAGCGGCAGCAGGACGTCGCGGATGAACGTCTCCCGGCGTACCAGCCGCAGCTCCGGCGTGGCGCGCAGCAGGAAGGGGACACCGCCGCCGTTGACCGTCTTCATGAGCAGGTACAGCGGCCGCAGTTCGTGATGGGCGAACCGGACGTGCAAGCGGCCGTGCAGGTACTGCCCGGCGTGCGGAAGGATGAAGCCCACCGCGATCAGCACCGCGGACAGGCAGGCGAGCGGCGGCGCCACGGCCGTGCTCAGCCAGTCCAGGTTCCGTCCGGACCAACGGGCCGCCACCGCGGTGAGTTTGGCGGCGTCGAAGAACAACTGCGCCGCGTAGCCGGCGCCGAGGAACTTCAGGCCCCAGCGCAGCAGGGCGTCGAGCCCGTCGGTGCGGATCCAGTTCCAGATCAGCCCGTTGGTGACCAGCGCGGCCACGGTGTGCGCGAGCAGATAGAGCACGATCATCTCGCGCATGAACGGGGTGTTCGCGTAGTACGTGTCCAGATCCCGCAGCCGCTCCACCGGCACGTCCGCGAGCGCGAACAGCACCCACATCGCGACGATCACACACGAGTACACGGCCACGACCCCGCGCATGGCGCGCCGGGTGCGGTCCGAGCGGTCGGACAGGCCGTTGCGCCAGGTGATGATCAGCAGCAGACAGGACGCGCAGAAAGCGGTGAGCAGCGAGTAGACCCAGGGGCCGGAGAAGTTCGCCACCCCCGTGAGCCGGTTGACCCGGGCGATGGTCGACGGCGCCACGAACACGAACACCGCGCAGGCGAGCAGCAGCAGCCCGCCGACCGCGCGCAGCATCGGATCCTTCCAGAGCCGGATGATGCTGGGCAGCTTGATGGCCAGGGCGGCGGCCAGGATCCCGGCGGGGATCCACCAGAAGTTCGGATAGAACTGATTGACGAACTCGACCGGGGTGAGCGCCACCGTCGTCACGGTGCCGCACCTCCCCGCGGCCTGCGACGGTCCGGCCCCCGATGGGACGGCCCTCGATGGTCCGGCCCCCGGTAGCCCAGCGACCGCTGCACGGGTTCGAGGGGCAGGTCCGGACCGCGCCCGTCCGGCAGCAGCGGCCGGCACACCGCGGCCAGCCGGTGCCCGAAGTCGTCGGCCTCCGCCTCGTCCCGTTCCCGGGAGCCGTTGCGGGCGGCCACCGTCAGCGCGACGTCCTCCCACCCCGGCCGGTCGGCGAACGCGTGGGCCGCCGCCGTCCCCACCGCGTGGTGGTGGCCGTGCCCCGCGTGCAGATGCCACAGCTCATGCCCGAGGATGACCAGCTGCTGCACCGCCTCGGCCCGCTCCTCGACGATCACCAGGTCGAACTCCTGGAACTCGACCCACAGCCCCGTCACCTCGATCTCGTCGGGGAAACGCTCGAAGCGCAGCTCGACGGGGCGTCCGCCCCGCCGTGCGCTCATCTCCTCGCACAGCACCCGGCACAACGACGGCACATCGGCCGGGAGCCGCTCTCGCGCCCGGACCGCGGCGGCGAGCTCGGCGGCCAGGCCGCGCGCGGCGGAGCCATGGCGCGAACGCCTGAGCGCGGCGGCGATTCGGGCGGCCCTGGCCCGCGCGCCCGCGATGTCCATCGCTCCCCCTTCTCACCACCGGCCGACGGCTTGGCAGCGGGTCCGAGACTACGCGCCCGAAAGTGTTCGCGTCATGCGATTCAAGTGCCCGTAGTACAACGAGGAACGACTGATTCCGCCCGATGGACGTGGGCAAAGTTCCGGATCGGCCCATTGACGTGCAAGCGCTGCGAACTTACGGTCCGGTTCGAGGTAACGAGCGCCTTTCGGTATACCGAACGCGGTGCCCCGAGGGGCGCGGAGGTGTCATCGAAGTGCGGCTACCGCCGCGCGGGCGCGACCGGCAACGAACCACCCGCAGCCGCCCCCGAACAGAACCGCCCACCCCGAAAGGCGCACATGCACACCGCCCGCTTCACCCTCGACCCGGCCTTCACCGTCGGCGAGGTCAACCCTCGCCTCTTCGGCAGCTTCGTGGAACACCTCGGCCGCTGCGTCTACACCGGCGTCTTCGAACCCGGCCACCCCGCAGCCGACGACAAGGGCCTGCGCCGGGACGTCCTGGACCTCGTCCGGGAACTCGGCGTCACCGCCGTCCGCTACCCCGGCGGCAACTTCGTCTCCGGCTACAAGTGGGAGGACTCGGTGGGCCCCGCGGAAGACCGCCCCCGCCGCCTCGACCTCGCCTGGCACTCCACCGAGACCAATCGCTTCGGCCTCTCCGAGTACATCGACTTCCTCCGCAAGATCGGCCCCCAGGCCGAACCCATGATGGCCGTCAACCTCGGCACCCGAGGCGTCGCCGAAGCCCTCGAACTCCAGGAGTACGCCAACCACACCGAAGGCACCGCCCTCTCCGACCTCCGCGTCTCCCACGGCGACAAGGACCCCTTCGGCATCAGGCTCTGGTGCCTCGGCAACGAGATGGACGGCCCCTGGCAGACCGGCCACAAGACGGCCGAGGAGTACGGCCGCCTCGCCGCCGAGACGGCCCGGGCCATGCGCCAGATGGACCCCGGCGTCGAACTCGTCGCCTGCGGCTCCTCCAGCCAGTCCATGCCGACCTTCGCCGAGTGGGAGGCGACGGTCCTCAAGGAGACCTACGACCTCGTCGACTACATCTCGCTGCACGCCTACTACTGGCCCGAGGACGGCGACATCGACTCCTTCCTCGCCTCCGCCGTCGACATGGAGTCGTTCATCGACAACGTCGTCGCGACCGCCGACCACGTGGGCGCGCGCCTGAAGTCGAAGAAGAAGATCAACCTGTCCTTCGACGAGTGGAACGTCTGGTACCTGCCCGAGTGGGAGTCGCACGCGAAGACCTTCGAGCAGCACGACTGGCCCGAGGCCCCCCGCCTCCTGGAGGACAACTACAGCGTCACCGACGCCGTCGTCTTCGGCTCGCTCCTCATCGCCCTGCTCCGGCACGCCGACCGCGTCACGGTCGCCTGCCTGGCCCAGCTCGTCAACGTCATCGCGCCGATCATGACCGAGCCGGGCGGCCCGGCCTGGCGGCAGACGACGTTCTTCCCCTTCGCCCAGGCCGCCCGGCACGGCCGCGGCCAGGTCCTGGACGTCCGCGTGGACTCGCCGACGTACCGGACGAAGAAGTACGGCGAGACCGACCTGCTGCACGCCACCGCCGTGCGCGCCGACGACGGCACGGTCACGGTCTTCGCCGTCAACCGCGGCCGCACCGACGCCCTCCCGCTCGAGGTCGCCCTGGCCGGCCTCGGCCTCACCCGGGTCGTCGAGCACAGCGCCCTCGCGGACGCCGACCCCGACGCCCGCAACACCCTGGACGACCCCGAGCGGGTCACCCCGCACCCGGTCGACGGCACCGCCCTCCGCGACGGCACGCTGAACGCCGTCCTGGAACCGCTGTCCTGGAACGTGATCCGGCTGGCGTAGACCCCGGCCGGGCGGGTCAGCGTTCGATCCGCGGCAGGGCGGACGCCGACGGCATCGTCTCGGTCGAGCCGACCGCCCAGTAGCCGTCCGACCCCGGCACCGCGGCAAGGGAGTTCATGACGACGGGGGTCGTCGCCACCGGCCCCCGCTCGCTCACCCACGCCGTGCCGTCCCAGCGCAGGTAGTGGGCCCGGGTCTGGTCCCAGAAGTCCCACCCGGCGATACGGTCGGGGCGGCCCTGCGCGTCGGCCACGATCCCGGTGAGCACCCCCACGCCGAACGGTGCCGCGACGTACTCCCAACCGGTGCCGTCCCCGTGCAGCAGCCGCACGCCCGGAGGCTTGCCGGGCGGGCCGCCGACGCCGTAGTCGTAGCCCGTCATCCAGATGTCGTCGCGGGCGACCGGGAGCAGCCCGGTGAAACCGGCGCGGACACCGCCGGGCGCCGGCAGCACGGTCCAGGCCGCTCCGTCCCAGCGGGCGACGAGCTCGCTGCCGTAGACCCAGATGTCGCCACACGGCGCACGGTGGACGCCGTAGGGAGGGACGGTGGTCGTGGCCGGAGGCGCCTCCAGCCAGGTCCACTTGCCCCCGTGGCCGTGCAGCAGCACCGCGCCGGCGCTGTTCCGGCCGGACACCCAGACGTGGCCCCGGGGGCCGGTCGTGACCGCGGCGAGGGACGTGCCGGGCGCCCCTCGCCCGGGGAAGTCGGCCTCCCGCCACGTCAGGCCGTCCCAGGCGAGCAGCCGGGCGGTGCCGGAGGTATCGGTGCCGACGGCCCAGGCGCGGCCCTCGGACGCGGCGGCGACCGAGCCCAGATGGCCGCCGAAGCCGGTGCCGGTCCGCTGCCAGGCCGTGCCGTCCCACACGAGGGCCAGCGCCTTCCCTCGTACGCTGCCGTAGCGGCCCTCCTCGCCCACGGCCCAGGCGAGGCCGGGCCCCGCTGCCGCCACGTCCAGCAACTGCGCGGCGGGGGCGGCCTCCGGGGCGGTGACCGCCTCCCACCCGCGTGGCACGCCCCCGTTCCGGCCGGACGCGGCGACCGCCGGCCCGACGCCCGCCGAGGCGAGTCCCAGACCCGCCCCCGCGCCGGCTAATCCACCGATGAAACGCCGTCTTCGCACGAGGTTCCCCTCCCTGTCGGCACCCCTGGAAGGCCAACAGGCTGAACCAGCGTGCCGGAGAAGACAAGGCACGGGGACGGCTCGATCCGGTCACACAGGCCTGACCGGCACCCCTCCCGCCGCCGCGCCCAGCACGGTCAACCGCACATCCCCCGGCCCCGACGGTGTGGTCCCGTCGGACAACACCGCCAACGCCAGTGTGTTGGAGCCACGTGTGCGCAGAATCCCGTTCGGCAGGACGAACGTGTGCTGCGGCCCCACATCGTTGATGTACTGGCCCATGTTCCAGCCGTTGAGGAAGATCTGCACGCGGTAGGCGCGGTCCGGGTCGTCGTCGAGGACGAGACCCAGCGAGGCGTCGACGCCCGGGTCGACGTCCAGCCGGAAGTCCGTCCGGTACCAGGTGACCCCCTGTCTCCGGTCGGCCCGGGGGAGCCCGGCGTCCTTCCAGTCCCCGTCGTCGTACTCGGGCAGGTGCCAGCCCTCGCGCTCCCCGTACAGGCCACCGTTGTTGAGGGGCCCGCGCACCGGATCGGGCATGGACTCGCCCTGGATCCGCCAGGTCACCTCCGGGTCGGCGCCCTCGAAGGTGACGGCGGTCAGTCCCCGCGCCGCCTTGTGCGTGTCGAGCGCCTCGCCGTCCATGTCGTGCTGCATCCGCCGGACGAGCACGGACAGCACATGCCGCTCACTCCTCCCACGCTGCTCACGGAACCTCTTCCGCAGTTCCTCCGGGATGCCGAACGCGGCCCTGGCCGTCCACGTCCCCTGCCGGGCCCGGTCCTCGTCCGGCACCGGCATCCGGTGCGTGCCGAGCGGCTCACCGTCCAGCCAGGCCATCAACAGGCCCTGCGTGCCCGTGCTGTAGGCGAGGGACACGGACTCGACGCCGCCGCCGTCCGTCCACTCGCCCCGGTACCAGACGTCGCCGTAGTGGAAGCCGTAGTCGTCGGCGAACAGCACCGGCTGGCCCTCGGGCACAGGGGTGGTGCTGAAGGTCGTCCTCCTGTCGGCCGTCGTCCATCCCGAGTCGTCGAAGTCCGGCTCGGACTCCGGGTTCTCGGTCCGCCGCCGCCAGCCGTCGAGCGCGGGCAGGACCGGCCGGGTCACGCCGGGCAGCGGCCGGAGCGCCAGCAGACTGCCGGAGGCGCTGAGCCGCGTGGGCACCGCGCGCCCGTTCCACGTGACATGGGTGATCCCGCGCGGCCCCCACACCTCCAGGCCGGTCGCCCCGATGGTGTCGCCGGTGAGGTGGACCGTCGAGCCGCGCAGCTCGGCCGACCGCAGCAGCGCCGGACCGTAGACCAGGAGCCGGCCGGACGGGGTCTCGTACGGCCAGAGCCGCAGGGCCGTCGCGTCGTCGGCGAACAGCATCAGCATCGGCGTGTCCACGCCGTCGCCCTCGACCATCACCCGGCTCAGACCGCCGGCGCCGAGCGGAACGCTGATGTTCAGCTTGCCGAGGTTGTACGCCCACGCCGGCTCCGGATCCAGCCGCATCGGCGTCGGTTCGTCCGGGCAGTCCAGCACGACCTGCGCCAGATCGCCGTGGGCTCCCGCGAACACCGCGAGGTCCTGCCGTCCGGCGGTCAGACTCAACATGGGCTGCACCGTGGAGTGCACCATCGTCCGCCTGCCGAGCCTCAGGTTGGCGGCGATCAACTTGGCGTCCCGCGCCGGGACCGTGACCGGCACGTCGATCCCGGCGTCCGGCAGCGTCGTGGTGACCGCCTCGCCGGAGTCGTTGCGCAGGACGTAGACGTGGGCCCCGGTGTCGGGGTTGGTGAGGTGGTAGACCTTGATCCGCTTGTCCGTGGCGCGCACGGCCCTGGCCCGGTTCAGCCTGGCGAGGTCCGGCACGTGCCGCAGCAACTGCCCGATCCGGTGCATCGCGGCGAGCTTGGGGGTGGCGTTGCGGGCCTCGTCGAAAGCGGCCCCGTAGTCGTACGAGGTGTAGACGGCCGGGGCGGGCAGCCAGCCCCAGGAGGTGCCGCCGAACGTCATGTAGACGTTGTGCAGCGTGATGCCGTTGGCGAGGTTGGTGAGGTAGAAGCGCCGCTCGTACGCCCCGTCCCGGGTCCGGCGCGCCTCGGCGTACCCCTTCCCGCCGAACCGGGAGCCGCCCCAGGGGTCGAACCAGCCCCCGCCGAACTCGGGCACGAACCCCGGCGTCCGCGGACTGGCCGTGGCCCCGCCCTTCGCCCCGCCGGGGCCGAAGTGCCCCCAGTCGGGCGGCACCTCGTCCGGCTCCGGATACCCGTCGAACCCGTACAGCCACCGCCCCTTCTCACCGCCCGTACCGAACGACCCCGGGACCCAGAACCCGTTCCGCCCCTTGTCGTTGTGGAACAGCGGTACGTCGATGCCGTCGGCGCGGACCTTCTCGTACAGGTACGACATGTAGGCGCGCCCGGCCGGCTCGTCCACGTGCGCGTCGTACTCGTTCTCGATCTGGTACAGCAGGACCGTGCCCGTGCCCCGGGTGAACAGCCGCTTCGCCACGACGGCGTTGACGGCGGTCAGCCACTCGTCGACGTACCGCAGATACGTCGGGTCGGAGGTCCGGGCGGTGCCCTCGGTCGCGGTCAGCCAGCCCGGGAAGCCACCCGCGTCGACCTCCGCGTTGATGTACGGACCGGGCCGCACGATCACGTACAGACCGGTCTCCGCCGCCATCCGCAGGAACAGGTCGAGGTCGCGCACCCCGGTGAAGTCGTACCGTCCGGGAGCGGAGGAATGGTAGTTCCACGCGACGCACACACTGACGGCGTTGTAGCCGTGGGCACGCATCTTCTCCAGCACGTCCCGCCACAGGGACGGGCTCGGCAGCCGGAAGGGGTGCATCTCGCCCGACCAGAGCACCAGACGCCGGCCGTCGACCAGCAGCGAGTGCCGGTCGAAGCCGATCTCGTGCCGCCCGCCGTCCGCGCTCGGCACGGGCGGTGGCGGGCCGGTGGGCACCGGACGTGACGCGTTGGCGGAGGTCGGCGACCCGCTGCCGGTCAGCGCGAAGCCGAGCGCCGCCGTGCCTGCGAGAGCGTGGAAGGTACGCCTGCTGAGCTCCAAGGGAGCGCCTCCTGTTGTGCTGCCGTGCCGTACGTGGTGTGGTGCGTCATTGTCCAGGGACCGACCACGACAATGGTCCTATGAGGATCTCTGCACGAGCGGACTACGCGGTACGAGCGGTCGTGGAACTGGCCGTCAGGCAGGGGGAAGGGCCGGTCAAGGCGGAGACCGTCGCCACCGCGCAGGACATCCCCCACAAGTTCCTCGAGGGAATCCTCGGCGATCTGCGGCGCGGGGGAGTCGTCGACAGCCGGCGCGGCGGGGGCGGTGGCTACCGGCTGGCCCGCGAGGCCGCAGAGATCACGGTCGCGGACGTGATCCGGGCCGTGGACGGCCCCATCGTCTCGGTACGCGGCGAGCGCCCGACCGGCCTCGCCTACACCGGCACCGCCGAGCCGCTGCTGCCGCTGTGGATCGCCCTGCGGGCCAATGTGCGCAGGATCCTGGAGGGCGTGACGGTCGCGGACCTCGCGGCAGGGGAGCTGCCGGATGCGGTGGAGCGGCTGGCCGCGGAACCGGCGGCCTGGGAGAACCCGTGACGGGCCGCGTCCGCTGGGGAGCCGGCGGATGATCCTCATCGGGTCCTCGGGGTGTCCTGGAGCTGACGCACTGCTACCGCACCTTATGCGCCGGCCGGCGACACCCGTGAACCCGCCACTGTGAATGGCCGGAGACCGCCCTGGCCACCCCCTCCCACCCTGCGTACGATGCGACCGCTCCCGGCCTTCACAGCACCTTCATGGAATGGTCACAGGTCGGGGGCGCATGTGCTGTCGTCTTGACATGATCATGCTCACCTCGTGTTCCACCCCCCACGAACGGATGGGAGAACCATGGCCGGTGGCCTGCTCCTGAGCGGCGCGATCGCAGCGCTCCTCACCAGCGCACTCCCCGCACAATCCCCGTCCTCCGGGTTCGTCGACCCGCCCCCGGACAAGATCGTCATCAAGGTCGCCACCGTGAACGGCTCCGGCTGCCCGCAGGGCACGGCGGCGGTCGCCGTCTCCGAGGACAACACGGCGTTCACCGTGACCTACAGCGACTACCTCGCCCAGGCCGGCGGTGGCTCCGATCCGACCGCGTTCCGCCGGAACTGCCAGCTCAGCCTGATCGTCCACGTCCCCGGCGGCTTCACCTACGCCATCGCGAGCGCCGACTACCGGGGCTTCGCCTCCCTCCAGCCCGGCGCGAGCGGCTCACAGCGAGCCTCGTACTACTTCCAGGGCTCACCGAGCACGGTGTCCAGGAACCACCCCTTCAGCGGCCCCTACAACGACAACTGGCAGGCCACCGACGAGACCGACTGGGCCCAACTCGTCTACGCCCCCTGCGGGGTCCAGCGCAACTTCAACATCAACACCGAACTCCGGGTCACCGCCGGCACCCAGTCGGCCAACAAGGTCAGCTTCATGACGATGGACTCCACCGACGGGGACATCAGCACGGTGTACCACCTGGCGTGGAAGGAGTGCCCGAAGAAGTCCTGACCGTGTGAACGGGGGCGGCCCGCCGGACCGGTGGGCCGTACTCGACTGCCGCTCCGCTGCCGTTCCGCTGGCGCTCCGCTGGCGCTCCGCTGGCGCTCCGCTGGCGCTCCGCTACTGTTCCCCGAGCGCCGAAGCTGTCGCCCGCACGAACCCCTCCGGGTTGTCCAGCATGATGTTGTGGCCGCAGTGTTGTGGCCGCAGTCGGGGATCGCGACGACGGACACCCCGGCCTCGGTGAGAGCGTCGGCACCCGGGAGGGGCCCATCGGTCTCGGGGAGGAGAAAGGTGCGCGGGATCCTCAGGTCCAGCCAGCAGGAGCTCGCGCATGGTGGGGGCCGTGCCGCGCGTGAGATGGAACGCGCTGCGGTGCAGGGCCTCGCGCCCGGCCAGACGCATGGTCGACCACCAGTGGACACCGACCCGGTCACGGACCTCCTCCCACCCGCCGCCGGCGACGAACTCCTGCTCCGAGTAGAAGGCGATACCGCTGCTGCCGGACGAACCGGGCGCACGCGGAACGGGGTCGAGATCGGCGTCTACCAGCACCAGTCGTGACACCAGGTGAGGATGGCGGGCGGCCAGCACGATCGCCACGGAACCGCCCATGCTGTGGGCGATGGGCGATGACCTCGGCACCCGCTACACCGGCCTCTCCCAGGGCGGCGGCGAGCGCGTCGGCATGCGACTCCAGCGTGTAGTCGAACGTGGTCGGCCGGTCGCTGATGCCGTGCCCCAGGAGATCGACCAACAGCGACCGCCTACCAGCCAGTCTCGGATCGACCGCGACTTCCGTGACGTAGGCGGGTGATGTGGCGCCCAGCCCATGCACGTACACCCGCGGCGGCTCCTGCCCCGGCAGCTCGACCCAACGGATGAGATCGCCCTCGGGGGTCACGGAGGCACAGCGCACGGTCTGCTCGCCTGCGGTAGGGCGGATTTGGGCGTTGGGGCGTTCGGGCGTTCGGGCGTTCGGGCGTTCGGGCGTTTCGGGTGTTCGGCTGCGCGGCCGTTCGGTCATTTGGCCGTTCGGCCGTTCGACCGGAAGCCTAAAGGCAGTTGAGGTCCGGCGTACGGTCGTGCAGGCTCCTCGGGCATGGAGTTCCTCTGCTACCACCGCGACCGGCCCGACTCCCTGCCCCTGCGCGTGAAACTGGTGGAGGACCACTGGTCCTACATGGACCAGTACGCCGACTCGTTGATCGCTCGCGGCCCCACCTTCGCCGACGACGGCGAAACCCCCACCGGCAGTATCCACATCGTCGACCTGCCGGACCCCACCGCCGCCCGGGCCTTCGCCTTCGACGAGCCCAACTACCAGGCCGGCGTGTACCGGGACGTACTGCTGCGCCGCTGGCGCAACCTGCTGGGGCGCACCATGTGGGACTTCCCCGGCGGCCCGACGGCCGGCAGTCGCTACCTGGTACTCGGTTTCGGCACGGGCCCCGCAGCCGATATCGAGCTTCCCTGCGGCCACGCGGACGAACTGATCGCGTACGGGCCACTGCTTTCCGACGACGGTGCCGCCTGGCTGGGCACTGCGGCGCTGGTGCGGGCTCCGGATGCCGAGGCGGCACGTGGGGTTCTGACGCACGGGCAGTACGTGGACATCGAGGTGCACGCGTGGGAGTTCGGCGGACGTCGGTGACAAGCGGCCCCGCAGCCACCGGCGTAGCCGGTCGATGTCCTGCGACCCGGGCGTCGTTCCTCACGTACGTCACGAAGTGACTGTCGGGGCCGCCCGCTTCTTTGCCAGTGTCGTGCTTCCACGGCCTGCGTCAAGGGCGCTGCACTCCGCTGCGCTGCGTTCCGCGTCGCCTGCGGCGATGGCCCTGCGGGCCACCCTTGACCCAGTCCGCTCCAGCACGTGAGAGAAGCGAGCGGGCGGCCCGGGGAAAGCGGGGTCCCAGGCCACTTGGCCCCTCCAGTCGGCTGAGTGGCCGCTCGGCGATTGGGGGCGCGGTCGCGCCTCGCCAGCACGCCGGGTGGGCTCAGCGGCCATCTGTGGGTGGGTGGTGTGGCGGCGCCCCCCTGCCGCGTTGGGTGGGTGGGGGCACGCCGGGTGGGAGCGGCGGCCTTCGGTGGGTCGGTGGGATCGGCGGCCTTCGGTGGGTTGGTGGGGCCGCTTTGCGGGGGTCGTTGGTGGTGAGGGGTACTGATGGGGTCGGGAAGTGGCGTGGGAGTGGGGAATTGGAGCATTTGTGCCACGGGCTCTCTCGCTGACCTGCGCTTTCGCACCGGTCCTTGGCACAAACGCTCCACTTGCTGCTCCGGACCCCCGAATCACCCCGTGCCCGTGCCCGTTTCCGAGTCGGCCCGTGCCGATCCGACGCACCCACCGATCACGGTAGTCCGAACCCCCACCCACGGTTCGCCGCCAAGCCCACCCGGCGTGCTGGCGAGGCGCGACCGCGCCCCTCCTCGCCGAGCGGCCAGGCATCCGACCGAAGGGGGCGGCGTGCCTTGGCCACCCGCTTTTCCGGGCCGCTCGCTCGCTTCTCTCACGTGCTGGAGCGGACTGGGTCAAGGGTGGCCCGCAGGGCCATCGCCGAAGGCGACGCGGAACGCAGCGCAGCGGAGTGCAGCGCCCTTGAGGCAGGCCGTGGAAGCACGACACTGGCAAAGAAGCGAGTGGCCCCGACAGTCACTTCGTGACGTACGTGAGTACAGCTCGGGGGCCGCCCTATGCCCCCATGCCCGCCGCGTTGGGCCAGCTCTGCGTCCCCGGCCAGCCTGTGGCCGGCGCCGGGGACAAGCCGTTCGTTCCCCTGACCTGAGCGGCGGTCAGCCCGCCCCGCGCGGGAACTCCCGGCGGCGTGGGCCCGGTGGCGGCCGGAACCGGCGCGGGCGCCGGTACGGGGGTCGGCGTGGGTACGGGAGCCGGAGCAGGGACCGGGGCCGGGGTGGGGGCCTGTGCCACGGGGGCCAACGGCTGAGCCGGCGAGGGCATGGGCTGGGGTACCGGCTGCGGTACTGGCTGGGGTACCTGCTGCGGTACCTGCTGGGGCACGGCCTGCGGTATCTGCTGCTGCCCCATCCTCGCGGCTGCAGGCATCGGCATGCCGCCGCCCGGCACGCCGGGTATGCCCCCGGCGGCCGGTGCCGCCGGTACGGGACCCGCGGCAGCCGCCGGCACGGCACCCGTGGACGCCGCCGCGGGAAGCGGCATGCCCGTGCCGACGGCCGGGGCGGCGACGGGGCCCGGGCCACCGATACCGGCGGCCTGAGCGGCAAGGCCCCGCACACCGGCCCCGTTGGTCTCGCTCACCAGACGGTCCACTGCCGCCGTACCCGAGCTGTAGCTGGTCCCATTGCTCAGCTCGGGTACGGCGGCTCCCCTCCTGGACGTCCCGTAGAGCACCTGTTCCAGGCCGGACACCAGGCGACGCACGTCCACCTGGGGGCGCACAACGAGACGCAGGAAGCGGCTGGAGGAGCCGATCTTGTTGCCGCACTCGCGGACCAGGATCCGGTGCTCGGTGAGCATCCGGTCCCGGACCACGGTGCCCTCGGCGCCCACGGGGAGGCGCACGAAGAGGAAGTTGCCCTGGGACGGGTAGACCGTCAGACCGGGCAGGGCCGACAGCTGGCTGGCCATGTCGAGGCGGTCGCGGCGCACCTGCTGGAGGCTCTGCGCGTACTCGCTGCCGTGCTCCTTGAGCATGAAGACGACGTGCTCGGCGAAGGAGTTGAGGTTCCACTTCGGCAGCATCGCGCGGATGCGGCCCGCGAGCGCCGGGTTGGCGACCAGGTAGCCGAAGCGGATGCCGTGCAGGCCGAAGTTCTTGCCGAGGCTGCGCAGCACGACGACGTTGGGTCGCAGCATCGCCTCCTGGACGACGGACGGCTCCGCCTCGGCGTCCGCGAACTCCAGGAACGACTCGTCGATGACGACCAGGTCGAGGTCGGCCATGGCGTCCATGAACTGGACGATGGCGTGCTTGTGGAGGAAGCCGCCGTCGGGGTTGTTGGGGTTGCAGATGACGGCGACGCGGGTGCCGCGGGCCCGGATGAACTCGGCGTACTGGGCGAGGTCGAGGGCGAAGCCGCTGGACTCCTGGAGCGGGAACATGTCGACCCGCTTGCCGGTCTCCATGGGCTGGTCGGTCCAGCGGCCGAAGGTGGGGACGGGGACGGCGAGGGACTCGCGGACCAGGAGGTGGTCGATCCAGGTGATGAGCTCGGTGGAGCCGTTGCCCATCGCCACGCACTGCGGCGGCAGCTGGAGCAGGCTGCACAGCTCGGCCGTGATGGTGTCGGCGCTGCTCGGGTAGTACGTGATGATGTCGCGCAGCCTGCCCGCCATGTCCTCGAACATGGCCGGGGTGGGGAAGTACGGGTTGCAGGGGATACAGAAGTCCACGGGCCCGGCGCCGTCGCCGCCCTCACGTGTCAACGCCGCCATCGACGGGCTGTGCGCCGCGGTGCTGCGGAACAGCGACGTGACGTTGTCGGCCATGGAACCTCCGTATGAGGCGGGCCCGTGGGGGACGGCGGGACCCGACGTTTAAGGGCGGCCCGCGCGGGGGAGCGCGGGCCGCCCTTTCATACGGAGGTCACGGTGACACTGTTCAAACGTCGGGAAACACGTAAGAACTTGTGTCTTGCCTTTACAGGCTTGTCCGTGGCCTCAGTTCGCCTCAGTGGCCTCAGCAGCCGAACGTGTGGATCGTCGTCGTCCGGTACGTCTGTCCGGGCCGGAGCACGGTCGAGGGGAACTTCGGCTTGTTCGGCGAGTCCGGGAAGTGCTGCGTCTCCAGGCACAGCGCGTCGCCCTGACGGTAGGTGCGGCCGGACGGGCCGGTCAGGGTGCCGTCGAGGAAGTTGCCGGAGTAGAACTGCAGGCCGGGCTCGTTCGTGGCGATCTTCAGGGTGCGGCCGGAGGCCGGGTCGTGCAGGGTGGCCACGTGCTCGGGGCGGGTGGTGAGGCCCTTGTCGAGGACCCAGTTGTGGTCGAAGCCCTTGGCGGTGACCAGCTGCGGGTGGGAGACGCGGATGTCCCGGCCGATCGGCTTGGCCTTGCGGAAGTCGAAGGGCGTGCCCGCGACCTTGGCCAGCTCGCCGGTGGGGATCAGGCCCGCGTCGGTGGGCGTGTAGCGGGACCCCGCGATCTGCAGCTCGTGGTCCTCGATCGTGCCGCTGCCCTCGCCGGCCAGGTTCCAGTAGACGTGGCTGGTGAGGTTGACGACGGTGGCCTTGTCGGTGGTGGCCTCGTAGTCGATGCGCCAGTCGCCGTGCCGGGTGAGGGTGTACGTCACCTTCGTCTTGAGCGTGCCGGGGTAGCCCATCTCACCGTCGACGGACGTGTAGTACAGGTGCAGGCCGACGTCGGAGCCCTTGGTGAACGGCTCGACGTCCCACACCCGCTTGTCGAAGCCCTTGGCGCCGCCGTGCAGGCTCTGCTCGCCGTCGTTGACGGACAGCTGGTAGTCCTTGCCGTCGAGGGTGAACTTGCCCTTGCCGATGCGGTTGCCGTAGCGGCCGATCAGGGCGCCGAAGTAGGGGCTGTCGGCGACGTAGTCCTCGAGGTTGTCGAAGCCCGCGGAGACGTTGGCGTAGCGGCCGTGGCGGTCGGGGATCTCCAGGGACTGGACGATGCCGCCGTAGGAGAGGACCTTCAGCCGGGTGCCGCCGTTCTCCAGCGACCAGCTGTAGACCTTGGTGCCGTCGGCGAGCTTGCCGAAGAGCTTCTTCACCGGCTTCCTGCCTCCCGTGGCGTGCGCCGTGCCGCCGAGCGTGGTGGCGGCCATTCCCGCCGCCGCGGCTCCCGCGATGACCGTGCGTCTGTTCAGTTCCATGTGTGCGGCTCCCGCATAAGGAGAGGGCCCCGCCTTCCCGGCGGGGCCCCGATCTGACTTACGAACCGACCTTGCGCTTGTTCCACACGTCGAACCCGACCGCCGCCAGCAGCACCAGGCCCTTGATGACCTGCTGCCAGTCGGTGCCGATGCCGACGAGGTTCATACCGTTGTTCAGCACGCCCAGGACCAGGCCACCGATGATCGCGCCGAGGACGGTGCCGACACCGCCGCTCATCGACGCGCCGCCGATGAACGAGGCCGCGATCGCCTCCAGCTCGAAGTTGAGGCCGGCCTTGGGAGAGGCCGCGTTGAAGCGGGCGGCGAAGACCAGTCCCGCCAGGGCCGCGAGCATGCCCATGTTCAGGAAGACCAGGAAGGTGACCTTCTTGTCCTTCACACCCGACAGCTTGGCCGCCGGGAGGTTGCCGCCGATGGCGTAGATGTGGCGGCCGATGATCGCGTTGCGCATCACGTAGCCGAAGCCGACGAGCAGCACGCCCAGGATGAGCAGCACGATCGGGGCGCCCTTGTAGCTGGCCAGCAGCATCGTCAGCGTCAGGATGGCGGCGCCGATCGCGACGAGCTTGAGCAGGAACAGCTTGGTGGGCGGGACGTCGAGCGAGAACTCCTGCTGCCGCCTGCGGTCACGGACCTCCTGGAAGATCACGAAGGCGATCATCGCGAAGCCCAGCAGCAGCGTGAGGTTGTGGTAGTTGGTCTTCGGGCCGACCTCCGGGAGGAAGCCGTTGGCGACCTTCTGCAGGCCGTCCGGGAACGGGCCGAGGGTCTGGCCCTCCAGGAAG
Source organism: Streptomyces djakartensis (assembly GCF_014651075.1). Lineage (GTDB taxonomy): Bacteria > Actinomycetota > Actinomycetes > Streptomycetales > Streptomycetaceae > Streptomyces > Streptomyces djakartensis. The sequence continues at coordinate 367,990 of NZ_BMWE01000004.1, forward strand.
ATCTCGGTGAGACCGCGGAAGATCAGCATGCCCGCCAGGGTCACGATGAACGACGGTATGCCGCCGTACGCGATGAAGAACCCCTGGATGGCGCCGGCGATCGCGCCCACGGCCAGGCACAGCACCACCGCGAGCACCCACGGTATGTCGTGTTTGACCATGAACACGGCGGCCATGGAGCCGACGAACGCCGTCAGCGAGCCGACCGACAGGTCGATGTGGCCCGCGATGATCACCAGCATCATGCCGATCGCGAGGATCAGGATGTAGCTGTTCTGCAGCACCAGGTTGGAGACGTTGCGCGGCAGCAGCAGGTCGCCGTCGGTCCACACGGCGAACAGCACCACGATCAGGCCCAGGGCGATCAGCATGCCGTACTGCCGCATGTTGCGGCGCATGCCGTCCATCACCAGGGCCAGCAGGCCGTCGCCCGCCTCCCCTCCACTCTTGCCCGGCGGCGCGGGGGCCGGGCTCTTGGCGGTCACGTCCGTGCTCATCGGGTTACCTCTTTGTCCTTAGTCATCTGACGCATCAGCGATTCCTGGGAGGCCTCGGCCCGCGAGAACTCACCCGTCAGCCGCCCCGCGGCCATCGTGTAGATGCGGTCGCACATGCCGAGCAGCTCGGGCAGCTCGGAGGAGATGAAGACGACCGCCTTGCCCTGGGCGGCCAGCTGGTCGATGACCGTGTAGATCTCGTACTTGGCGCCGACGTCGATGCCGCGCGTCGGCTCGTCCAGGATCAGCACGTCCGGACCCGAGAAGATCCACTTGCTGAGGACGACCTTCTGCTGGTTGCCGCCGGACAGCTTGCCCACCGGCTCGAAGACGGTCGGCGCCTTGATGTTCATGGACTTGCGGAAGCCCTCGGCGACCTGCCGCTCCTCGTGCTCGTCGACCACACCGTTCTTGGCGACCTTGCCGAGGGCGCTCAGCGAGATGTTCCGGTTGATGGTGTCGATGAGGTTGAGGCCGTAGTGCTTGCGGTCCTCGGTGACGTACGCGATCCCGTGCTTGACCGCCTGGGGGACGGTCTTGGTACGGATCTCCGTGCCGTCCTTGAGGACCGTGCCGGCCGCGTACCGGCCGTAGGTCCGCCCGAAGACGCTCATCGCGAGCTCGGTGCGGCCCGCGCCCATCAGGCCCGCGATGCCGACGATCTCGCCGCGCCGCACCTGGAGCGACACGTCGTCGACGACCTTGCGCTGCTGGTCGATCGGGTGGTGCACGGTCCAGCCCCGGATCTCCAGGGCGGGCGCCACACCCTCCTCGGGCTCGTGCGGGGAGCGCTCCGGGAAGCGGTGCTCCAGGTCGCGGCCGACCATGCCGCTGATGATCCGGTCCTCGGTGGTCTCCGGGGCCTTCACGTCGAGGGTCTCGATGGTCTGGCCGTCGCGCAGGATCGTCACCGAGTCGGCGACCTTGCGGATCTCGTTGAGCTTGTGGGAGATGATGATCGAGGTGATGCCCTGTTTCTTCAACTCCAGGATCAGATCCAGGAGTTTGCCGCTGTCCTCGTCGTTCAGCGCGGCGGTCGGCTCATCCAGGATGAGCAGCTTCACCTTCTTCGACAGGGCCTTGGCGATCTCCACGAGCTGCTGCTTGCCCACGCCGATGTCGGCGACGCGGGTGTCCGGGTGGTCGGACAGGCCGACCCGGCGCAGCAGTTCGGTGGCGTGCTTCAGGGTCTCGGTCCAGCTGATGATCCCCCGGGTGGCGTGCTCGTTGCCGAGGAAGATGTTCTCCGCGAGGGAGAGGTAGGGCACCAGGGCCAGCTCCTGGTGGATGATCACGATGCCGCGTTCCTCGCTGGCCCGGATGTCCTTGAACTGGCAGACCTCCCCCTCGAAGAGGATGTCGCCCTCATAGGTGCCGTGCGGGTGGACGCCGGAGAGGACCTTCATGAGGGTCGACTTGCCGGCGCCGTTCTCCCCGCAGATGGCGTGGACCTCGCCCTGCCGGACGGTCAGCGTGACGTCCGACAGCGCCTTGACGCCGGGAAAGGTCTTGACGATCGAGCGCATTTCCAGGACGGGTCCCGCCATGGTCGTGCCTTCCAGTCAGTGGTGAATCGTCGGTCAGTGGCGGGGACTACTTGAGGTCGCCGGCCTTGTGGTAGCCGGAGTCGATGACGACCTTCTGGTAGTTGGACTTGTCGACGCTCACGGGCTTCAGCAGGTACGCGGGCACGACCTTCACGCCGTTGTCGTAGGTCTTGGTGTCGTTGAGTTCCGGCTTCTTGTCGTTCAGCGCCGCGTCGACCATGTTCGTGGCCACCTTGGCGAGTTCGCGGGTGTCCTTGAAGACGGTCTGGGTCTGCTGGCCCGCTTCGATCGACTTCAGGGAGGCGACCTCGGCGTCCTGGCCGGTGACGACCGGCAGCGGCTTGCTCTTCGAGCCGTAGTCGTCGGACTTCAGCGCGGACAGGATGCCGATGGAGATGCCGTCGTAGGGAGAGAGGACGGCGTCGACGCGTTCGGTCTTGTAGGCCGAGGTCAGGATGTCGTCCATGCGCTTCTGGGCGGTGCCGCCGTCCCAGCGCAGGGTGGTGACCTGGTTGAGCTTGGTCTGCTTGGAGCGGACGACGAGCTGCTTCTTGTCGATGTACGGCTGCAGGACCTTCATCGCGCCGCCGAAGAAGTAGCGGGTGTTGTTGTCGTCGTTGGAGCCGGCGAACAGCTCGATGTTGAAGGGGCCCTTCTTGGAGCCGTCCTTCAGGCCGAGCTTCTCGACGATGTAGGTGCCCTGGAGCTCGCCGACCTTCTCGTTGTCGAAGGAGGCGTAGTAGTCGACGTTCTTCGTGCCGAGGATCAGGCGGTCGTAGGAGATGACCGGGATGCCCGCGTCCTTGGCCTGCTGGAGCACGTTGTTCATCGACTTGTTGTCGATGGCGGCGATGATCAGCGCCTTGACGCCCTGCGTGATCAGGTTCTCGACCTGGGAGACCTGCTGGTCCGGGTCGTCCTCGCCGTAGACCAGCTTGGCCTTGTAGCCCTTGGCCTCCAGGTTCTTCTTGACGTAGTCGCCGTCGAGGATCCAGCGCTCGGAGGACTTGGTCGGCATCGCGACGCCGATGGTGCCTCCCTTGGCGTCTCCCGCGCCCTCCTTGCTGCCGCCCTCGCTGTTCTGGCCGCAGGCGGACAGGGTCAGGGCGAGGGACGCGGCTCCGGCTATGGCGGCGAGAGCGGCTCTGCGGTTGCGCATGATGATCATCCTTGATCTGTGTGCAGGGCTCGGTCCGGTAGGCGCGAAGTCGCTCCGGGTGGTCGTGCCGGAAAGACCGAGAAGAGATGTGTCGGATTGTGGTTGGCTGTGTCTTCTTTTGTGAAGCCGAGTTTCCGGAACGTTATGCCGAGGCTTCGAACCGTTGCAGATCACCCGGAAGTCGCGACCCCAGCGGCGCCATGTCGCCGTCCGTGCCGTGGCGGGCCAGCAGGTCCAGGGCGAGCCGCCCGCGCCGCACCCGCTCCTTGGCGGTGGCCAGGGTCAACTCCCGCATGTGGTGCCCGTACGGGTAGATCCCGGGTGCCTTGGAGAGGCCGAACTTCAGGTAGAGCGGTGCGCCGCGTCTGATCAACTCGGCGACCTCGTACATCCGCACGTACCCGCCGAGGTCGTCGGGGGCCTCGATGTACATGTCCATGGGAGCGCCGGAAAGCCGGCGGATCTCGGTGAGGTGGTCGAGCGTCAGGTCGCTCGGCACATTGACCGAGTCGGCGCCCAGACGCTCGTACACCGCGTAACTCGCCGGGTTGACCGGCCCGATGAGCGCCGACACCTTCAGCGTGGTGTCGGCCGGGATGATGCCGGCCACCCGCGCCCGGTGCAGGGTCCACAGCACGCCCTCGTCGGCGACGAGCAGGCACTTGACGCCCAACTCCGTCGCCCGCACGGCGTCTTCGACGCATCCCGCGACGGCGTCGTGCCCCCGGGCGCGCAGTCCGGCCCCCCGTGAGTCGGAGCGCGTCGAGCCGCCGATGTCCCACGTGCCGCGCGGGCCGGTGAACAGGCAGAGCTCGATGTCGCGTTCAGCCGTCGACTCGACCATCTCGGTGATCTCGGCGTCGGTCAGCATCCACACGCCGCTGCCCTGGCTGATCCGGTGGATCGGCACGTCCAGCCGCGAGGCCTCCTTCAGGACCACCGCCAGTGCCTCGGGGCCCTCGCACGAGGGGATCTCGGTGCGCCAGCGGCCGCCGCCCGGGAAGGAGTGCGGCGAGGCGTCGGCGGGGTCGAGGGCGGGCGCGTTCAGGCCCAGCGCGGTGAGCGCCTGCTCACCGGGCCTGCGGGCTGCCGTGGCGGAAGCGTCGGTCACAGGAATGTCCTTTGGTTCGATATTTCGGACGAGGTTCGCGGCTCTGGGTAGGGCGAGGCCCGGGTGACGGCAAGGGGGGTGTACGCCGGTACGAGAGCCGTCAGGTTGCTCCCGTACCGGCGTACGTCTAGGGGCGGAGCAACACCTTGCCCACCTTCGGGTCACCGGCTCCCACCAGCTCGATGGCCTGTGAGAACTCGGAGAGCGGCAGCTCGTGCGTGACCAGTGGCAGCGGGTCGAGCAGACCGGCGGCGAACACCCGCACCGTGTGCGCCCAGGCGTCCGGCGGAGCACCGAAGACGGTGTGCACCTCCAGCTGCTTCACGACGAGGTCGGTCGGGTCCAGACCGTCGGCGCCGGGCGCCGGAATGCCGGTCAGGACCAGTCGGCCGCCGCGCCGGAGCAGGCCTGCGGAGACCTGGGCGGCATCCGCGGACCCGGCCGTCTCGATCACCACGTCGAAGTCGTCCGGGAGATCCTGGTCCTTGGTCCGGAAGTCCGTGGCGCCGTACCGCCTCGACAGCGCCTCGCGGTCGTTCCGGGTCCCGACGACCAGCAGCTCGGCCGGCGAGTTCGCCTTCAGGAACTGCACGGCGAACATGCCGAGCGTGCCGGTGCCGACCACGGCGACGCGCTCGCCGGGCCGCGCGTTCGCCTTCAGCGCGGCGGCCGCGATGCAGGCGGCGGGCTCCAGGAGGGCCGCGGCCGTGAGGTCGCAGTCGTCCGGGAGGACGTGCAGGAGACGGGCCGGGAGCGTCAGCGTGGCCGCCATCGCGCCCGGCTGGGTGAACCCGGTCTCCTCGTAACCCGCCGTGCACAGCGTCGTGTCGCCCGCGTGGCAGCGGTCGCAGACCTGGCAGTTGCGGAAGCCCTCACCGACGACCTTGCGGCCGACGAGGGACCCGGGCACACCGGCGCCCACGGCCTCCACCGTCCCGGACCACTCATGGCCCGGGGTGAGCGGGTAACGCACGTACCCCTCGGGGCGGTTGCCCTGATAGACCTCGCGGTCGCTGCCGCAGATGCCGGAGGCGTGGACGCGGACCAGCGCCTCGCCGGCCTCGGGCCGCCGGGGCTCGTGCGGGACGAGGCGGTGCTCGCCCGGGGCGTCGATGACGACCGCGGTGTGCGCGTCGGGCGCGGTGTTCGCGTCGGCGGTGCTCACGTCGCTCCCTGGGTTTTCGAAGGTTTCGGTTGCCGGTTCCGGGTTTCCGGGGTCCGGGAGGTCACTGCGTGCCCTTCGGCTTCCGCTGCTCCCAGCCCTCCGCCCAGAGGTCGAAGCGGGCCTGCTGCTGGGGGAACTCGGCGGCGGCGTCGACGTCCAGTTCGACGCCGAGACCGGGCGCGTCGGAGAGGTGGAAGCAGCCGTCCTCCGGGTTCACCTGCGGGGCGCCCTTGATCACCTTCTTGATCTCCGCGTCCGCGAAGTCGTTGAAGTGCTCGAGGATCTTGAAGTTCGGGGAGGTGAAGCCGACCTGGAGGGAGGCGGCGGTCAGGACGGAGCCGCCCACGTTGTGGGGAGCCACCAGCATGTAGTGGGTCTCCGCCGTCGCCGCGAGCTTCCTGGTCTCCCAGATTCCACCGATATGGCCGACGTCCGGCTGGATGATGTCCACGGCCTGACTCTCGAACAGCTCGCGGAACTCGATCCGGTCGTGGATGCGCTCGCCGGTGGCGACCGGCATGTCGACCTTGGCGGCGACCTTCTCCAGGGCCTTGAGGTTCTCCGGCGGGACCGGCTCCTCCAGCCACGCCGGCTTGAACGGCGCGAGCTCCTTGGCCAGGCGTACGGCCGTGGCGGGGGAGAAGCGGCCGTGCATCTCCAGCATCAGCTCGGCCTCGGGGCCGATGGCGTCCCGGACCGCCTCGATGAGGGAGACGGCGTACAGGGTCTGCTCGTGGTCGAGCTCGAAGTGGCCGGTGCCGAAGGGGTCGATCTTGAGCGCCCGGTAGCCGCGCTCCATCACGCCCTGGGCGGCCTTGTGGTACGCCTCGGGAGTCCGCTCGGTCGTGTACCAGCCGTTGGCGTACGCCTTGACCTTGTCGGTGACCTTGCCGCCCAGCAGCTGCCAGACGGGGACGCCGAGGGCCTTGCCCTTGATGTCCCAGCAGGCCATCTCGATCACGGCGATTCCGGACATCACGATCTCACCCGCACGGCCGTAGTCGCCGTACTTCATCCGCTTGACGAGGTCCTCGACAGCGAAGGGGTCCGAGCCGAGAATGTGGTTGACCTGGGCCTCCCGCAGGTAACCGAGAAGGGCGTCGGTGTGTCCCAGCATCCGCGTCTCGCCGACTCCGGTGATCCCCTCGTCGGTGTGCACCTGGACGTACGTCAGGTTGCGCCACGGCGTCCCGACCACGTGTGTGCTGATTCCGGTGATGCGCACGGCGGTTGTCCCTCGCAGCTCGTCTTGTTCGATATTTCGTCATGCGTTCGAAATGTTGGCGTGACAGTAAGGACGGGGCGGTGGGGGTGTCAATGGGTCGCGCGCATAACGGTTTCGACAGTTTCGAAACCGCGGGGGCGAGGTGTCCGTACAGAACCTTCACAGCTGGATCTAGGAACGTTACCGAGGGGGAACTTAACCTTCCCGCGTCATGGACTACTGCGACCCGTGCCGACGGCACCTCAACGGCGCGCTGGCCTGCCCCGGGTGTGGCACCTCAGCGGAATCGCTGCGCTGGCGTGAGCCGGAGTACGGCGGGTACGACGACGATGCTGCCGTGCCGCAGGGGTCGGAGGAGGCGGAAGCGCCGGACGGCGAGCGCGACGAGTACGGCGGTGACGCGGACGGCGATGACGAGTACGGCGATGACGAGTACGGCGATGACGCGGACGGCGACCCGCCGGGGCGTGCTGCCCGGCGGCGTGGACGCGGGCCGGCCGCTGAGAGGCCGGGCGGGGCGAGCCGGCGGGACCGGAAAGCCGCGGCGCACCGACGGCGGCGGCGTCGGACCCTGTTCGTCGCGGCGGGGTTCGTGCTGGCGGCGGGCGGGCTGAGCCTCGCGGAGCTCGGGATGGACGCGCCCAAGGCCACGCCGAAGCCGGCGGCGGCCGAGGATGAGTCGGCGGACGGTGACGCGTCGCCGGAGGCGGGCCGCCGCCCGGAGCGTGCTGGGGCGTCGAAGTCCGTTTCGGCGGCGGCGTCTGACACCCCGTCGGCTTCCGTCTCCCCGAAGCCGGAGAAGTCGAAGGACGCGGCGGAGGACGACAAGCCCTCGAAGAAGCCCGAAGCGACTCCGTCCGGCCCGTCCCCGAGCCGCCCGGCCTCGGCTCCCACTGCCGCCCCGCCGCCTCCGGCTCCGACGCGCAGTCCCGACCCGACGACTCCGGTCCCGACGCCGGAACCGTCTCCGTCGCAGACGTGCAACAGGTTCCTGTGGTGGTGCACTTAGCGCCTACTCGCGGGGTGGGGGGTCGGGGCCGCGCCGGGGGGTGTCCGTCCTCGGAACGGCGCGACTCAGTCGGATAACGAGTGACTGGTCCGTTGACGCGCCAACCGCTGCGGGCGGACACCCCCCGACACGTCCCCTTCCGTGCGTACGCGGCTGCACGCCGTCCTAGCTGCGGGCAGTCGCCCCGCCGCTGCGGCGCGTCGTGGCCGCCCTAGCTGCGGGCAGTCGTGCCGCTGGGGCGGCACGGGTGGGCTCAGCGGCACCCCGCGACGCCGGGCCGCGCAACGCCCCGCCCCCAGCACCAACGCCGAGCACCCGGCAACGCCGAGCACCGCAGCGCCCCGACCTCACCCCAGCATCCCCCGCAACGCATCCCGCAGTGCAACCCGCTCCGCTTCCGAAAGCCCGGCGAGCGGCTCCCGCGCGAACCGCAGCGACTCCCGCAACCCCCGAGCCACCCGCCGCCCCTCCGCCGTCGCCGCCGCCACCTTCACCCTCCGGTCCGCCGGGTCCGGCCGCCGCTCCACCAGCCCCCGCGCCTCCAGCCGGTCCACGATCCCGGTCACGTTCGACGGCTCGCACTTCAGCCGCTGCGCGAGCCTGCGCATCGGCAGCGGCTCAAGGCACAGCAGGCTCAGCAACCGCGCCTGCGCGCCCGTGAGCGCGTGTTCCGCCGCCGCCTCCTCGTAGTCCTCGTGGAACCGGGCCACGACCTCCCCTATGAGTTCGACGACCTCGAGGGTCAGGGGGTCGGGTCGGGTGTTCAGGGGGGTCGGTGTGGGCGAGGCCATGGAATCGAGGGTACCCGGTTATTTGACAACCTGAAATTTTCAGGAGCATGGTTGTTTCAGGTACTGAAATATTCGCATCGAGTCAGTGAGGACAGGCGCATCATGACCGACACCCCGACCCTCCCCGCCGTGAGCCGCGAGTGGCATCTGGTGAGCCGCCCCGTCGGCTGGCCGAAGCCCGAGGACTTCGCCTTCGTCGAGGCGGAGGTTCCGCAGCCGGGTGAGGGGCAGGTCCTCGTGCGGAACAAGTACCTCTCCGTGGACCCGTACATGCGCGGACGTATGAGCTCCGCGAAGTCCTACGTCGCCCCGTTCGAGCTCGGCAAGGCCATGCAGGGCGGCGCGGTCGGCGAGGTCGTCGCCTCGAACGCGGAGGGGCTGGCCGTCGGGGATCACGTACTGCACTTCTTCGGGTGGCGCGAGTACGCCGTCGTGGCCGCGAAGAACGCCGTGAAGGTGGACGCCGACGCCGCACCGCTGTCGGCGTACCTCGGCGTGCTCGGCATGACCGGTCTCACCGCCTACGCGGGGCTGCTGCGCACCGCCGCCTTCAAGGAGGGCGACGTCGTGTTCGTGTCCGGCGCCGCCGGCGCCGTGGGCGGGCAGGTCGGCCAGATCGCCAAGCTGAAGGGCGCCTCGCGGGTCATCGGCTCCGCCGGTTCGGACGAGAAGGTGAAGCTCCTCAAGGAGGAGTACGGCTTCGACGCCGCGTTCAACTACAAGGACGGGCCCGTCGCCGAGCAGCTGCGCGCGGCCGCCCCGGACGGGATCGACGTCTACTTCGACAACGTCGGCGGTGACCACCTGGAGGCCGCCATCGGCTCCCTCAACCAGGGCGGACGGATCGCCGTCTGCGGGATGATCTCCGTCTACAACAACACCGAGCCCGCCCCGGGCCCGAAGAACCTCGCCCGCCTCATCCAGACGCGCGGCCGTATCGAGGGCTTCCTGGTCGGGGACCACTACGACCTGCAGCCGCAGTTCGTGCAGGAGGTCGCCCCGTGGGTCGCCTCCGGTGAGCTGAAGTACCGGGAGACCGTCGTGGAGGGCATCGAGAACAACCTCGAGGCGTTCCTGGGTGTGCTGCGCGGCGACAACACCGGGAAGATGATCGTCAAGCTCTGACGCCCGGACGGCACACACGGAGGCCGCACCCCTGGATGTGGGTGCGGCCTTCTCCGTGGCGGTGTCAGAGGGCGAGCGTCGCCCGGTGGACCGCGCGCGCCAGTCGGTCGTTCTCCGGGGCCGCCCCGCCGGGGAAGGCGAACCGGCGGCGTGTGTAGCCGTAGGCGAGGCCGGTCCACGGGTCCGCGAAGGCCTGCGAGCCGCTCGCGCCGCTGTGCCCGATCGTGCCGGCGCCGAGGAACGGGTGCCACGTGTCGGAAGTGGTCTGGAAACCCAGGCCGAACGACTTGTGGGCACGTGCCACCAGGTCGTAGCCGACCGAGTGGAGCTGGCCGAACTCCGCGACGGTGTCCGGCTTGAGCAGCGGGGCCTGCTGGCCCACCTCGCTGATCGCCGCCGCGTACATCCCGGCCAGGCCGCGCGCGGACGCGACCCCGCCCACCGACGCCGGGCCCTTGGCGCGCACCAGCGGTGTGTTCGGCAGCGAGGCCAGATCGGTCGGCTCGGGCGCGTTGCGGTTGAAGGCGATGGAGGCGAGGGTGTGCGGGCCGTCCGGGACCGCGTCGAGGGCCGCCTGCTGTTCCGGTGCCGGTTCCATCGGCTGGGTGGGGCGGAAGCGGGGCTCGTGGCACGCAGGCAGGCCGAGGTGGAAGTCCAGGCCGTAGGGCGTTCTGACCCGTTCCTGGTAGACGTCCTGGAGCGTGCGCCCCGTGGCGCGGCGGACGATCTCACCCACCAGGGCCCCGCTGACCAGCGCGTGATAGCCGAACGCCGTGCCGGGACGCCAGAACGGCCGCTGGTCGGCGAGGCGTTCGGCGAGCTGGCGGTCGTCGGCCAGCTCCGCCAGGGTGAAACCGGTGTCCGTGCCGACCACGCCCGCCCGGTGCGCGAGCAGGTCGCGCAGGGTCAGGACGCCCTTGCCCTCGGCCGCGAACTCCGGCCAGTAGTAGGTCACCTTGCGCTCCAGTTCGAGCGTGCCGTCCTGAACCAGGAGGGCCACCACCAGGTAGGCGGCGCCCTTGGTGGAGGAGAACACACCGTAGAGGGCGTCCGCTTCGGTCCCGGCCCACAGGTCCACGACCTTGCGGCCGTGGACGTAGGCGCACAGCTGGCCCTCGTAGTCGGGCCGCTCCCCGGCCACGAACGCCGCGAACTCCTCGCGCACCCCCTCGAAGCCGTCGGCTGTGGTGCCGTGGATCTCCTGCGTCATCCGCTCTCCTCAACTGAAGCGCCGTGCCACTGTCAACCATGCCCCCGCCACCTGCGGGAATTTCCCCCTTCGGGTGGTCCCGGGAGAGTGCCTCCTCCAGGGCTTCGTGAGCTTTTCGGGCCTTGCTGAGATCGGTACGGCGTGGCGTACCTGTTCGACTCAACGGCCCTGCGGGGAGGTGGCCCGCCTGCCCCGATAGGGTTTTCCCATGCGCGATTTCGGGGTGGGTTTCCGGTACCTGCTGAAGGGCCAGCGATGGGTGGCCCGGCACGGCAGGAGTTACGGCTTCGGCATGCTGCCGGGCCTGATCACCCTCGTGCTGTACGCGGCGGCGCTCGTCGCGCTGGCGTGGTGGGGCGAGGACGCCGTGGCCTGGGCGACACCGTTCGCCGACGACTGGTCGAGCCCGTGGCTCGGGCTCTTCCGGGGCTTCCTGACCGTCGTGCTGTTCGCGCTCGCGCTGCTCCTCGCGGTCGTGACGTTCACCGCGGTGACGCTGCTGATCGGACAGCCCTTCTACGAGAACCTCTCCGAGAAGGTCGACCGGGACGTCTCCCCGGACGGCCATGCCCCCGAGTCGGGCCTGTCGCTCGGGCGTGAACTGTGGATCTCCGCCCGGGACAGTCTCCGGATCGTCGTCCGCGCCGCCCTGTGGGGCGTGCTGCTGTTCGCGTGCGGTTTCGTTCCCGTGGCCGGCCAGACCGTGGTGCCGGTGATCGGGGTCTTCGTCACCGGGTTCTTCCTCACCGAGGAACTGACCGCCGTCGCCCTCCAGCGCCGCCGCGTCGAACTGCGCACCCGCCTCGGCCTGCTGCGCTCCCGCAAGACCCTGGTCTGGGGCTTCGGCACGCCCCTGGCCGCGGCCTTCCTGGTGCCGTTCGTCGCGGTGTTCCTGATGCCGGGCGCGGTCGCGGGCGCCACCCTCATGGCGCGGGACCTGCTCGGTGAGGAGATCCGGGAGGACGGCGAGGAGGACGACGGGGCCGTCACCGCTGCTCCGCGGCCACCTTCAGGATGGCCCTCACCTGGGCGATGATGTCCAGCCGGTTCCGCACGAACTCCGGGTCGGTGACCTGGGTGGTGTTCCCCGCGCCGAACTGCAGGACGGGCGTGTGCACATGCCCGCCCGGCAGGCGGTCGTGCAGCCCCAGCCGGTCCCGCAGCAGCGTCGCCCGGTAGGCGATCTCGTTGGAGAGGTAGTCCCCGCCGCCGCCCGCGCGAGCGGTCGAGCCCGGGGTCGGTCCGTCCGGGCGGACGACGGGCTGGGTGCCGCCCGCCGGGATCTCGGTGACGCTCGTGTTGTCGTACACGGGGAAGCGGCCGGTGTCCGCGGCGGCGATCTCCCGGTACGGCAGTGTGGTCGTCGTCCACTGCGGCTGCGAGGCCGGATCGGTGACGGGCACCGTCTCGGTGCGGCCGATGTTGTCGTTGTCCCCGAACCCGCCCCGCCAGGCCCCGTTGGTGCGCTCGATGTCGAACCTCCCCACCCGGCCCTGGCTCACGGTCGTGACCAGATCGGCCTGCGGCAGGTACGGCCGCAGTGTGCGCTCCACCGTCCCGGCCGTGAAGTCCCCCCAGCGCACCGGGAACACGGCCGTCTCGATCCGGGCCGGGCCGTCCGCCGTCTCGATGACCGTGCCGTCGAGGGCGAGCGCGGTGGCGCCCGAGGGATTGGAGATGCGGATGTCCCGGTCGAGGGTGAACGGGTCGAACCCGGTGAGCAGGATCCGCTTCAGGCCCTGGGCACGGGGGTAGCGGATGGCCGTCTGACCGCGCGAGGTGCGCTCCAGCTCGTCCAGCAGCGCGGCCCGCTGGTCGTCCGTCAGCCCGAACCCCGGGTCCCAGGTGCGCACTTCACGCGTCATGGCGAGCCGTGCCCAGTACAGCGGCCGGTCGTCGTCCCGGCTCAGGTCCCCACCCGCGGGCCCACGTCCCTGCGCCCGGTCCACGGCCAGCCGCCACAACCGCGACCCTTCCCGCGCGACGGTCCGGTGGGCCTGCGCGTAGGAGCCCGCCGAGTCGAGCGCCGCGGCCAAGCGCGGGGCCGCGGTGTCGAATCCGGAGCGGCGCAAAATCTCCCGCGGAACGTCCTTGTCGAGCCGCTGTTCCTCGACGGTGGGGGAGGGGACCGCCGCCCCGGCGGCGCCGGCGGTCGTCGGGGTGGCGAGGCCGGTCAGCAGGGCGAGGCCCAGGACGCCGAGGCGAACGCGTATGGAGGTCAAGGGTGTTCAGGCCTTCCGTGGACGGTTGGGGGGCGTGGTGCCGGACGGCCGAAGTATCGCGTGGCGGATGGGGGCGACGCCATGGGCGGGGGTCCGCGTGGTGTTCCGTCGAGACGACGATGTCGTGGTCGTGTGTGAAGGGTTGGTACGAGGTCCAGGAGGGGCGCTCGATCACGGGCCGCGGGAGCGCCGCGACGATTAACGTCTGATCCGGGACGGGTTCCCCACCGAGCAGCCCCGGTCCGGGACCTGACCCCCGGGCCGGGGCTCGTGTTGCGGGGACCCCTAACGGGCGCCGAACCCGTACACCGTCTCCGACCGGTACACCTCGCCCGGCCGCAGTACCGTCGTCGGGAACTCCGGCCGGTTCGGGGAGTCGGGGAAGTGCTGGGTCTCCAGCGCGATGCCGTCGCCGGGCGCGAAGGGCTCGCCCAGGTGGTCGGCCGTGTACAGCTGGAGTCCGGGCTCGGTGGTCGCCACCGTCAGTACCCGCCCGGACGCCGGATCGTGCAGCTCGGCGACCTGCACCGGAACATCCGCCACGCCCTTGTCGAGCACGAAGTTGTGGTCGTAGCCGGCGCCCACCTTGCGGGCCTCACGGAAGTCGAAACGGGTACCGGTCACGTCCTCGAGGACGCCGGTCGGGATCAGGTCCGCGTCGACGGGGGTGTATCGGGACGCCGCAAGCCGCAGCTCGTGACCGCCCGCGTCGCCGGAGCCGCCCAGGTTGAAGTAGCTGTGGTTCGTCAGGTTCACCACGGTCGGCGCGTCCGTCACCGCCTCGTACACGATCCGCAGCGCGCCGCTCTCTTCGAGCGTGCAGGTCGCCGAGACCGCCAGCCGCCCCGGGAAACCCTCCTCCCCGTGCGGGCTGACCCGTGCGAGCCGCACACCGTGTTCGACGGGCGTCCCCTCCCACACGCGCTTGTCGAAGCCGCGCGCCCCACCGTGGAGCGAGTTCGGTCCGTTGTTCGGTTCGAGCGCGTAGGTTCGTCCGTCCAGCGGAAAACGGGCACCGGCGATCCGGTTGGCGTAACGCCCGATCAGGGCCCCGAGGTACGGGTCCGGGTGGGCGAGGTAGCCGTCGAGGTCCGGGAACCCCAGCACCACGTTCCCCGCTCGCCCGTCCCGGTCCGGCACCTCCACGGACTGCACGATCCCGCCGTAGGAAAGGATCCGAACCCGGACACCCGCACGCTCCAAGGTCCAACGGTGCACCGGCGTGCCGTCGGAAAGTGTGCCGAAGAGTTCGTTCATGTGCGGAACTCTAAGTCAGGGGCGGGGTCAGGGGCGTTCCGCCGTCACGGTGCGGTACGCGATCTCCGCCAACCGGGCCTGCCCGTTCACGCTGGGGTGGAAGTAGTCCCAACGGCTCAACTGAGCGGTGCCGAAGCGGTGGTCGTACACCGCGCCCCCGTCGTGGCGGCACCGCTTGTCCTCGGCGCAGACCTCCTCGAGGACCTTGTTGTAGTCCTCGACCCGCTGCTGCACCGTGTCCCGCCGCTCGCTCGCCAACGAGTCCAGGGCGTCCGCGTCGCCCAGCATCGACGGGCAGATGCCCAGCTTCCACACCTGCTTGCCCATCGGGCTGGCACGGCCCTCGGACCACAGCCGCTTCAGGTTCGGCACGCTCGCCACGAACACCTGGGCCTTGGGCAGGGCCTTGCGCAGGGTGCGCAGGGAGTCCTCGAAGTCGGCGCGGAACGCGGAGACCGGGGTCATCGCCGAGGGCGTGGCCCGGCAGGCGTCGTTCGCCCCCATCATCACCGTCACCAGCTGCGGCTTTTGCCGCACCGCCCGGGCGATCTGCCCCGGCAGGTCCGCCATCCGGGCCCCGGTCACGGCGTAGTTCCAGCTCCGCTCGGCGGCCCGGGCCCGGCCCAGCAGCCGGACGGCGAGCGAGTCGACCTCGGGGCTCGCGCCGGTCGCCCAGGAGGCCTCCGGACAGTCCGACAGCACGTCGCAGGCGTCGAAACCCCGTGTGATGGAGTCACCGACGGCCGCGACGGAACCCGGGCTGCGGTCCCACAGGGGAGTGGGCTTCGGGGACGGCCTGGCGGTATGCGACGGGGCGGGGGAATCGCCGCCCACGGCGTCACACCCGGCGACACCCAGGGCGGCCGCCACGGCCACGGTGAGAACGGCCCGTGGGCGGTGGCTTCGCTTCCGCATCCCTGGTCATCCCCTCGCCGTGCGGTGCCTGTCTCCCCAACCATTAACAACGCACGAGGGTTCCCGACCGATCAGGTGCAACGGCTCACACCCGTACAAGCGTCCCCCTGGGTGAATGGCGGGCGTTTCCCGGCACCGGGACCGACCGTACGTCACACTCCTTGCGCCCCCGCACGGTAGCCTCGCCATCATGTGACCCGCCCGGTCACAGACGTCCGCCCGTTCATAAGATGTCCCGCTCTGCCCGGAGGTTCCGGTGACGACTCGTGGAGTTCTGTACGTGCACTCCGCGCCGCGCGCGCTGTGCCCGCACGTCGAGTGGGCCATCGCCGGGGTGCTCGGCACGCGCGTCAGCCTGGACTGGATCCGCCAGCCCGCCGCCCCGGGCACCTGGCGCTCGGAGTTCTCCTGGCAGGGCCAGCCGGGCACGGCGTCCAAACTCGCGTCCGCGTTGCGCGGCTGGCACCTCCTCCGCTTCGAGGTCACCGCGGAACCCTGCCCGACCGCGGAGGGCGAACGCTACAGCTGCACCCCCGACCTGGGCATCTTCCACGCCGTCACCGGCATCCACGGCGACATCCTCATCCCCGAGGACCGGTTGCGGGCGGCGCTGCAGCGCAGCCGGCAGGGGGAGACCGACCTGGAAGCCGAACTCAACAAGCTGCTCGGCAAGCCCTGGGACGACGAACTGGAGCCGTTCCGCTACGCGGGCGAGGGCGCCCCGGTCCGCTGGCTCCACCAGGTGGTGTAAACGCCCTCGGGGACACGTCCCCAGGGGCGCGCGGAACTGCGCGACCAGCCCCCACAGACCCGCACCCGCAACGCAACGCGACACTAAACGGCGAGTGGCCCGGACTCGAGAAGAGTCCGGGCCACTCGCCGTAAGACGAGATCAGACCGTCCGGAACGCCAGCACCACGTTGTGCCCACCGAACCCGAACGAGTCGTTCAGCGCGGCGATACGGCCTTCGACAGGCAGCTTCCGGGCCTCACCGCGGACGACATCGGCGTTCGCCTCCGCCTCCGGGTCGAGGTTCTCCACGTTGATCGTCGGCGGCGCCACCCGGTGGTACAGCGCGAGCACCGTCGCCACGCTCTCCACGCCACCCGCGCCACCGAGCAGATGCCCGGTCATCGACTTCGTCGCGGACACCGCGAAGTGGTCGGTGTCGTCGCCGAACACCTTCCGCAGCGCCTTCAGCTCGGCGATGTCACCGGCCGGCGTCGATGTCGCGTGCGCGTTGACGTGCACGATCTCCGCCGGGTTCAGGTCGGTCCGGTCCAGCAGGTTCTGCAGGGCGTGCGAGATGCCCCGCCCCTCCGGCTCCGGCTGCACGATGTCGTGCGCGTCGGCGGAGATGCCCTGCCCGACCGCCTCGGCGTACACCCGGGCGCCCCGCTTGGCGGCGTGCTCGGCGGACTCCAGGACGACGACACCGGCGCCCTCACCGAGGACGAAGCCGTCACGGGCGACGTCGTAGGGACGCGAGGCGCCCTGCGGGTCGTCGTTGTTCTTGGACATCGCCATCATGTTGCCGAACGCGGCGATGGGAAGCGGGTGGATCGCCGCCTCCGTGCCACCCGCGACGACGACGTCGGCGCGGCCGGTGCGGATCATCTCGATGGCGTAGCCGATGGCCTCGGCGCCGGAGGCGCAGGCGGAGACCGGCGTGTGTACGCCCGCCCGGGCGCCCACGGCCAGGCCCACGTTGGCCGACGGGCCGTTGGGCATCAGCATGGGCACGGTGTGCGGGGAGACGCGGCGGACGCCCTTCTCCTTCAGCACGTCGTACTGGTCGAGCAGGGTCGTCACGCCGCCGATGCCGGAGGCGATGACCGCGCCGAGCCGGTCGGGGTCCACGGTCGGGTCCTCGCCGGCCTTCGCTTCGAAACCGGCGTCGGCCCACGCCTCCTTGGCCGCGATCAGCGCGAACTGCGCCGAGCGGTCCAGGCGGCGGGCCTGCGGCCGGGGGAGGACCTCGGTCGGCTCCACGGCCACCCGGGCCGCGATCCTGACGGCCTGGTCGGCTGCCCAGTCCTCCTCCAGGGGCTTGACGCCGGACTTGCCGGCGACCAGTCCCTCCCAGGTAGAGGCTGCGTCGCCACCCAGCGGTGTGGTTGCGCCGATACCGGTGACGACCACGGTGCGATTGGTCGAGCTCACGGGAATTCTTTCTCCAACGGATCAGAGGATTAAGCGGCGCCACCGCCGGGTGGCGGGGCAGTCAGCCCTAGGACCTGATCGGTCGATCAGCCCTGGTGCTTGAGGATGTAGTCGGTCGCGTCGCCGACGGTCTTGAGGTTCTTGACGTCCTCGTCCGGGATCTTGACGTCGAAGCGCTCTTCGGCGGCGACGACGACCTCGACCATGGACAGCGAGTCGACGTCCAGGTCGTCGGTGAAGGACTTGTCCAGCTGGACGTCCTCAACCGGGATGCCGGCGATCTCGTTCACGATCTCGGCGAGACCGGCGACGATCTCTTCCTGAGTGGCGGCCATGTTGGCGCTCCTTCGTAGATATCCAGAGGGTGTGGCAGGTGGTTCTCACCGTCCCGGACCGCATGATCCGGCACGGAGTGCCTAGGGGAGGGTAACGACAGTCGCGGCGTAGACGAGACCCGCCCCGAAGCCGATGACGAGCGCGGTGTCGCCGCTCTTCGCCTCGCCGGTCGCCAGGAGCCGCTCCATCGCGAGCGGGATCGAGGCGGCCGAGGTGTTGCCGGTGGTGCGGATGTCACGGGCGACCGTGACGTGCTCCGGCAGTTTCAGCGTCTTCACCATCGAGTCGATGATCCGCACGTTGGCCTGGTGCGGGATGAAGACGTCCAGGTCGTCAACGGTGATCCCGGCCGCGTCCAGCGCCTGCTGGGCGACCTTCGCCATCTCGAACACGGCCCAGCGGAACACCGCCTGGCCTTCCTGGGTGATCGCGGGGAACTTCTCGACCGTTCCGTCGCGGTAGTCCGTCCACGGCACGGTCTGCTTGATGGTCTCGGACTTGTCGCCCTCGGAGCCCCACACGGTGGGGCCGATCGCGGGCTCCTGGGCCGGGCCGACCACGACCGCGCCGGCGCCGTCGCCGAACAGGAAGGCCGTGGCGCGGTCCTCCAGGTCGGTCAGATCGCTCAGCCGCTCGACGCCGATCACCAGGACGTACTCCGCCGAGCCATCGGCGATCATGCCCTTGGCGAGCGTGAGACCGTAGCCGAAGCCCGCGCAGCCCGCCGAGATGTCGAAGGCGGCGGCCTTGTCGGTGCCGAGCTTGTCGGCGATCTCGGTGGCGACGGCCGGGGTCTGCTTGAAGTGCGAGACCGTCGAGACGATCACACCGCCGATCTGCTCGACGGAGATGCCCGCGTCCGCGATGGCCTTGCCGGACGCCTCGATCGACATCTGCGCGACGGTCTCCTCGTCGGAGGCCCAGTGCCGCGTCTCGATGCCGGAGCGTGAGCGGATCCACTCGTCGGACGACTCGATCGTCTCGAGGATGACCTCGTTCGGCACGACCCGGATCGGGCGGTAGCCGCCGACACCCAGGATCCGCGCGTACGGGGCGCCCTTGCTGGGCTTGATCTTCGCCATGCTCTCGGGCTCCTTCTCAGGCACCCGCCGCGTCAGCGGCAGGTGTCGGTGCCTCGGCGATGAGCTCGCGAGCCGCGTCGAGGTCGGCGGGGGACTTCAGGGCCAGCGTCTTCACGCCGGGCAGAGCACGCTTGGCCAGACCCGTGAGGGTACCGCCGGGGCACACCTCGATCAGGGCCGTCACGCCGAGCTCCTTGAAGGTCTCCATGCACAGGTCCCAGCGGACCGGGTTGGCGACCTGGCCGACCAGGCGCTCCAGCACCTCGGAACCGGAGGCGACGGCCCGCCCGTCCTTGTTGGACACGTAGGTGATCTTCGGGTCGCCGGTGCCGCGGGCATCGGCGGCGGCCTTCGCCAGCGTGTCGACCGCGGGGGCCATGTGGTGGGTGTGGAAGGCGCCGGCGACCTTCAGGGCGACGACCTTGCGCACCCCCTCGGGCTTGTCCGCCTCCAGCGCGGCGAGCTGCTCCTTGGTGCCGGCGGCGACGATCTGGCCCGCGCCGTTGATGTTCGCCGGAGTCAGGCCCAGCTTCTCCAGGTGCGGAACCGTCACTTCGGAGTCGCCGCCGAGGAGCGCGGCCATGCCGGTCTCCGTGACGGCGGCGGCCTCGGCCATGGCGAGCCCGCGGGTGCGGACCAGACGGAGGGCCTCCTCGTGGGGGAGTACCCCGGCGATCGACGCGGCGGTGAACTCGCCGACGCTGTGCCCGGCGACGGCGCCGACCTTGCGCGGGAGGTCGGCAGGGTCGTCGAACAGCATCGCCGCGGACGCCATGCCGGCCGCGACCAGCAGCGGCTGCGCCACCGCGGTGTCGCGGATCTCCTCCGCGTCGGCCTCGGTGCCGTAGCGGATCAGGTCGAGACCCACGGCGTCGGACCATGCCTCGAGGGCACCGCGGACACCGGGGAAGTCGAGCCATGCAGTCAGGAAGCCGGGCGTCTGGGCGCCCTGGCCGGGAGCGACGAGTACGAGCACTCTCACACTCTCTCTTGGGGACGGCCACGGCCGCCCGTGGGGACAAGGACGAAGAACACGAGGGGGTTTTGTCGGGCTTCGACAAAACCTTAGGTCTGGAGATCTCCATCGACCAGACGCCCCAGGATCAGCGCGATCCGCAGCGTGAAGGCAGAGCGTACATCGGAGGGTGACCAACCGGTGACGTCAGTCACACGTCGAAGCCGGTAGCGGACGGTGTTGGGATGAACGAAGAGCATCCGGGCGGCGCCCTCGAGACTGCTCGCCTGTTCGAGATAGACACTGAGCGTTTCGAGAAGGGCGGCCCCGGCCTCCTCCAGTGGCCTGTAGATCTCCTCCACCAACTGCTCGCGCGCCGAGGGGTCACCGGCCATCGCCCGCTCCGGGAGCAGGTCGTCGGCCAGAACCGGGCGCGGGGCGTCCTGCCAGGCGGCACACGCCCTCAACCCGGCCGCAGCGGCCTGCGCCGACCGTGTCGCGGCCTGCAGGTCCGGCACCACCGGGCCCGCCACGACCGGCCCGGCCGCGTACGGGCCGATGAGCGACTTGGCCACGGCCAGCGGGTTGTCGCTGCCGCCGGCGATCACGACCAGCCGGTCGCCGAGCACACCGGTCAGCACCTGGAGCTTGGCGTGCCGGGCGGCGCGCCGGATGGCCTCGACGGTCAGCTCGCTGTCCCCGTCGGGCGCCGTGCCGAGCACCACGCACACGTGTTCGGGCGAGTTCCAGCCCAGGGCGGCGGCCCGCGACACGGCTCCCTCGTCGGCCTCGCCGCTCAGCACCGCGTTCACGACCAGGGACTCCAGCCGGGCGTCCCAGGCGCCGCGCGCCTCGGCTGCCTGCGCGTACACCTGGGCGGTGGCGAAGGCGATCTCCCGGGCGTAGACGAGCAGCGCCTCACGCAGCACGCTCTCGTCGCCCGGGGCCGCGACCTCGTCTATCGCGGACTCCATGACCTCGATGGTGGTGCGCACCATCTCCACGGTCTGCCGCAGTGTGATCGCCCGGGTCAGCTCGCGCGGCGCGGTTCCGAACACGTCGGTGGAGATGGCCTGCGGGGCGTCCGGGTGCCGGAACCACTCCGTGAAGGCGGCGATGCCCGCCTGCGCGACCAGAC
Organism: Streptomyces djakartensis; assembly: GCF_014651075.1. Classification (GTDB taxonomy): domain Bacteria; phylum Actinomycetota; class Actinomycetes; order Streptomycetales; family Streptomycetaceae; genus Streptomyces; species Streptomyces djakartensis. The sequence goes on from NZ_BMWE01000004.1 coordinate 388,898, forward strand.
CGATCCAGGAACGGTTCTCCGGGGGCATGGCCCGGTACCAGGGCAGCGTCTCGTCCATCCGCGCGATGGCCTGCGCGGCGAGCGATCCGGACGACTTCTCCAGCCGCTTCAGCGTCGCGGCATGCGGATGGACGTCATGGACTGCGGCTTCGTTCTTGCTGGTTTCGGGTTCGGGCACGGGGACAAGACTGCCTTATCCGGACGGGTGGGTGCGTGGCCGGGTCTACGGTGGACCTCGTGATGGACGTGAGGCGCGCGGACGAGCGCTACCAGGGCGGCGATCCGGCGGCCGGAATCGAGACCTGGCACGCCTTCTCCTTCGGCCCCCACTACGACCCGGACAACCTCCGCTTCGGCGCCGTGCTCGCCTGCAACGAGGAGCGTCTGGCGCCCGGCAGCGGCTTCGACGAGCATCCGCACAGCCACACCGAGATCGTGACCTGGGTGGTGGAGGGCGAGCTGACGCACCGGGACTCCACCGGACACGAGTCGGTGGTCCGCCACGGGGACGTGCAGCGGCTGAGCTCGGCGGGCGGCGTGCGCCACGTGGAGCGCAACGACGGCCCGGGGCCTCTGACCTTCATCCAGATGTGGCTGGCCCCGCTCCGGCCCGGCGGCGACCCGTTCTACGAGGTCGTCCACGGCATCGCCGACTCCACGCCCTACGCCGTCCCGGAGGCCGGCGCGATGCTGCACGTGCGGCGGCTGCGGGCGGGGGAGCGGACGGCGGTACCGGACGCGGCGCACGCGTACGTCCATGTCGTACGGGGTGCGGTGCGCATGGACGGCGCGGAACTGGGCGCCGGTGACGCTGCCCGCATCACCGGCGCCGAGGGCCTGGAGGCCGAGGGCCTGCGGTCCGATGGCCTGACCGAGGCCGAGCTGCTGATCTGGGAGATGCGCTAGAGCTCCGCCAGCACCGCGTCCGTGAACGCCGGCCACGCCTCGATCGCCCACGGCCCGAACGCCCGGTCGGTCAGCGCGACGCACGCGGCCCGCGCGTCGGGATCGGTCCACAGGAAGGTGCCGGACTGCCCGAAGTGCCCGAACGTGCGGGGCGAGGACGAAGAGCCCGTCCAGTGTGGCGACTTGGAGTCGCGGATCTCGAAGCCGAGCCCCCAGTCGTTGGGGTTCTGGTGGCCGTATCCAGGCAGGACGCCCTTGGTGCCCGGGTAGTGCACGGTCATCGCCTCGGCGACCGTACGCGGGTCCAGCAGACGCGGCGCCTGGACCTCGGCCGCGAACCGCAGCAGATCCTCGACCGTGGACACGCCGTCCTTGGCCGGAGAGCCGTCGAGGGTCGTCGAGGCCATCCCCAGCGGCTCCAGCACGGCCTGCCGCAGGTACTCCCCGAAGGGGATGTCGGTGGCCTTCGCGACGTGGTCGCCCAGCTGCTCGAAGCCGGCGTTCGAGTACAACCGCCGCTCCCCGGGCGGGGCCATGACCTTGTACTCGTCGAAGGCGAGGCCCGAGGTGTGCGCGAGCAGGTGCCGGACCGTCGAGCCGGTCGGGCCCGCTGGTTCGTCGAGCTCGATCGCGCCCTCCTCGTAGGCGACGAGCACCGCGTAGGCGGCCAGCGGCTTGGTCACCGACGCGAGCGGGAACCGCTGCCCGGCCGGCCCGTGGGTACCGAGGACGGTGCCGTCCGCCCGTACGACACCCGCCGCGGCGGTGGGAACCGGCCAGTTCTCGATCAGCGCGAGGCTCTTCAGCGACATGCGTTCGAGCTTAAAGGGTCCTTGTACTCAGAGCGTGAGCTCCAGCAGGGGTTCGGGCTTGGGCCGGAAGCCGAGGGAGACGTACAGCGGCTCGGCCTCCCGAGAGGCGGTCAGCTGGACACGCCGGGCGCCGCGCTCGCGGAACCACTCCAGCAGGGTGGTCATGCAGGCGCGCGCGTACCCTCGGCGCCGGGCGGCCGGGTCGGTGGCGACACTGAAGACGAAGCCCACCATGCCCCGCGGATTGCCCGACTTCCCGATGCGGTAGTCGATGGTCCCGGCCACCAGCGACGCCAGTGCCCCCGGCCGCTCCGGGTGGTCCACGACGAACGCCGCGAAGTCCCCGTCCGGCTCGGCCAGTCTGCGTCGCAGGGTCGGGAGGGAATCCCCGTGCCAGGCGATGGAGGGGTCCGTGGCGAACATCGAGTCGATCATGACTTGGCGCAGGCGCAGGACTTCCTCGGCGTCCTCGGGCAGGGCACGGCGTACAGCACTCATGACTCCGTACGCTATCCAGCCGGTTCAGGAGGCGTCCTGCCGATTTCTTACCGTCGGCGCTTGCTTGGAGTGCGCTCCAGGGTTTTAGCGTTGACGCCATGACGGTGATGGAGACCACGGGGACCAGGACCGACACATGCGCCGCGCCGCCGCAGAACAGGCGCCCGGACGGCGAGGACAGGTACACCATCAGCGAGGTCGTCGACTTCACCGGCCTGACGGCGCACACCCTGCGCTGGTACGAGCGCATCGGTCTGATGCCGCACATCGACCGGTCCCACACCGGCCAGCGCCGTTACACCAACCGCGACCTCGACTGGCTCGACCTCGTCGGCAAGCTCCGCCTGACGGGCATGCCGGTCGCGGACATGGTCCGGTACGCGGAACTGGTGCGTGAGGGCGACCACACCTACGGCGAGCGCTTCGAGCTGCTGAAGACGACCCGAGAGGACGTCCTGGCCAGGATCGACGAACTCCGGGGCACGCTCGCCGTGCTCGACAAGAAGATCAGTATCTACGCGGACGCCGGGCGCGCCCCGGTGTCGGAGAGGTCCCGATGACGGACGGCAGGATCACGACGGCGAAGCTCGGCGACAACGGCCCCGAGGTGGGCGTCCAGGGCCTCGGCTGCATGGGCATGAGCTTCGGCTACGGCCCCTCGGACGCGGACGCGTCCCGGGCCACCCTGGAACGGGCCCTCGAACTGGGCGTCACCCTCTACGACACGGCCGACGCGTACGGGGCGGGCGAGAACGAGCGGTTCCTGTCCCCGTTCTTCAAGGCCCACCGCGACGAGGTCGTCATCGCGACCAAGTTCTCCCTGTCGATCCCCCCGGACGACCCGACGCGCCGGATAATCCGCAACGACCCGCCCTACATCCGCCAGGCCGTCGAGGCCAGTCTGAAGCGCCTCGACGTCGACGTCATCGACCTCTACTACATGCACCGGCGCGACGTGAACGTGCCGATCGAGGAGACCGTCGGCACGATGGCCGACCTGGTCCGCGAGGGCAAGGTCAAGCACCTCGGCCTGAGCGAGGTCACGGCCGGTGAACTGCGCGCCGCACACGCCGTCCATCCCATCGCCGCCGTGCAGTCGGAGTGGTCGCTGTTCAGCCGCGACATCGAGCCGAAGGTGGTCCCCGCGGCCCGCGACCTGGGCGTGGCCCTCGTGCCGTACTCGCCCCTGGGCCGCGGGTTCCTCACGGGCTCCTTCACCCATGCCGACCAGGACCTGACCCCGGACGACTTCCGCCGCCACCAACCCCGCTTCACGGGCGAGAACGCGACCACGAACGCGACCCTGCTGGAGCTGATCCGCTCGGTGGCCAAGGCTCACGACGCCTCCGTGGGCCAGATCGCCCTGGCCTGGGTCCAGCAGCAGGCAGCCGTTCACCGCCTGCCGGTCATCCCGATCCCTGGCACCCGCAAGCCGTCCAGGGTGGAGGAGAACACGGCGGCGACCAGGATCGTCCTGACGGACGAGCAACTGGACCTGCTCGACGGCATAGCCGCCCAGGTGGCGGGCAACCGCTACGCGGACATGGCCTTCACTTCGGCAGGCCGCGAGTAGAGGTCTTAGGGGCGCGGGGAACTGCGCGACCGGCCACGGAAAACCCGCACCCGCCGGCGCGCAGCACCCCGCACTCGCTAAAGCTCCGCCAGCAACTCCGCCTTTTTGACCGAAAACTCCTCATCCGTCACCAACCCGGCCTGATGCAACTCCCCGAGATGCCGAATCCGCTCGGCGATGTCCGCAGGGTCACGGCGCGGGCCGGCCGCGGAAACCGCGGCCACCGGGCTGGACGTACGCACCGCCGCCAGCACCGCCGCGGCGAACGGCAGTGACTCGTGCACGGGCCCGTACCCGAGCCCGAACACCACCGCGGCGGGATCCTGGTCGGCCTGCACGGCCGGCACTCCCGCATCGCGTCGCAGCAACCGCAGATGCCCCTCGAACACCTCCGGTGACCGCCACTCCACCCCGCTCAGCTCCCCGACGGGAAACGTCTGGTCGCCGGCCTTCCACTTCGCCGACGAGGCTCCCGTCCAGAACCACCGGAAGTTCACGGTCCGTCCGTCGAAGGTCGCCTTCCCGTCGTACGCCTTGAAGGACAACGGCCCCTTCGGCGGCTCCACCAGGAACCGCTCCGCCGGACCGGACTCCGTCAGCAGGGACTTCAGCTCGTCGGCGTAGTACTCGGCGAGCATCTCCCGCTCGGCGGGGAGCACCAGCCGGTAGGGGTCACAGCTCTCCTTCAGCTGCCCGGCGGCCGCCTCCGTCAACGGGTCCGCCCCGGGCCGCGGCTCGACGCGCAGCACGACCGTGCCGCGCCTGCCGCGGGTCAGGGTCACCCCGGCGATCGCGTCCAGCGGAACGCGGCGTTCCCCCAGCGCCTGGAAGAGCTTGGGCGTTCGAATCCCCCGTTCGTAACGGATGAGCACGGAGTCGGACTCGAACTCCCAGGCGGCATGAAATCCGGCCAGTACGTCACCCATGCGGCTCATCGTATGCGGCACGAGTTCCTCCGTCCCCCTCCCGAGCAGACCGCGTTTTCTTCGCCTCTACGCGTGTCAGGCCGCCGCCGTACCGGACAAACCGGTCCGGCAGACGCCGTCCTGATGCGCGCAGTGCACCGAGCGGTATGCGCCGACGCCGATCTCTGCGAAATTCATCAGACTTGCCGTACCCGGCTCGAAGTAGCCGGCGTGACCCTTCGCGCCCTGCGCCGACAGCACCCGCGCGCCGAACCCGGCGGACATCGGGTCGGCCCCGTGGCCGAGGCCGCCGACCTCCAGGTACGGCACGTCCTGGATCCAGTCGTCGGCGTCCCGCATCGCCCACACGCGGGCGGTGGTGTGCAGCTGGTCGGCCTTCTGGACGCGCATGCCGGGGCTGCCGGCCACGGCGATGTCGGCCACCCGGCCCGGCAGCTCGTGCGCCGCGACCCCGCACACCACCGAGCCGTAGCTGTGGCAGAACAGCGAGACGGGCGAGCTGCCGGGCAGCGCCCGCACCAGCGCGTTCAGCCGTCCCGCCCCCTCCTTGGCGCGCATGGCCGTGGCCGAGTCGATACCGAGTCCGCTCGGCGCCGTGTAGTCGGCCCAGGCGATCACGGCCGTACGGGTCGAGGGACTCGTCGTCCGCTCGGCCGCGTACAGGGACTTGGCCATGCCCACGGGCGCCGAGTACTCGCGGTTCGTGCGCTGGAAGGTGAGCAGGTCGGTGTCCACGCCGGGCACCACGACCGATACCCGGTCCGCCTTGCGCAGGTCGCCGAAGACCTCCGCCACCCGGCCGGAGCCGTCGGGGTCGAAGGCGAGGATGCGGCGGCCCTTGTCCATGAGGTCGTCGAAGCGGTGCATCCTGCGGCCGGCCTCGTGCTTCCCGGCCTGGGTGAGGCGCTTGTCGTGCATGCGTTCCCGCTCGACCTCGCGCGCCTTGGCGAGCGCGAGGCGGTTGGCGCGGTAACGCAGCTCGACCGGGGCACCGTTCATGTTGCCGACCGCGAGCGGATACTTCCGGACCAGGCTCGCCCGCTCACGCTCGGTGAGCGAGGCGAAGAAGCGGGCCAGCTTCTTCGGCTGGGCCTGCGGGTCCGGCAGCCGGTGCCCGCCGACCCGGCCGTGCTCCCAGGCGGAGAGCGAGGCCTGCAGCGGCGTGTCGCCCCGCTGGTTGCGCAGGGCCGTCCAGCCAGTGGTCGCCAGCATCACGAACACGACGGCCAGAGCGAGCAGTGCGCGCCAGACGTTCAGTTGCGGGGAGGTGTCGAAGGAAGTCACTGAAAGGACACACTAGGAGAACGAGAGGGTCTCGCGTTAACCAAGTGACCGGGATCACGTTTCGGTGTGTGTGCTAAGGGGAGGGCTCTGTACGCCAGTTCTCCGCCAGGGCCGGGCCCACCTGATCCAGGTATGTCGTGGTGAGTTGGCGCATCGCGTCCAGGCTGAGGTCGTCCCCCGCCGACCACAGTCGCTCGGTGACACGAATCACCCCGCTGAACAGTGCCACGACGATCCTGGGGCGCGGATCCGCGTCCACATCGAGTCCCTCGCGCTCGGCGATGATCCCGGCGAGCTGCTCCTCCAGTTCCGCCGCCCGGCGCAGATGTGCGGCGAGCAGTGCGGGCGTCGATTCGATCACCCGGTAGACGCGCATGTGGAGCTCGATCGGCACGAGCTCCTCGACGGCCTCGTTGATCCTGTCCCAGCTCTCCAGCACGGCCCGGCGCAGCGCCTCCAGCGGCGGCTCGCCCGGCGGCCGCGCCCGTACGGCCTCCACGACGTGTGTCTCGGCCAGCCGTGGCACGAAGAACGCCGTCTCCTCCTTGCCGGCGAAGTAGCGGAAGAAGGTGCGCTGCGAGACGTCGACGGCTGCGGCGATGTCGTCGACGGTCGTCTCCTCGTACCCGCGCGTGGCGAACAGCTCCAGGGCCGCCCGCAGCAGCGCGTCCCGGGTGCGCAGCTTCTTTCGTTCGCGCAGGTTCAACAGGTGCCTCTCGTCTGCGGTGTCTTCCCAGCTCAGGCTATACGGGAGTAACGTGACAGTTACCGACTAGTGAATTGGTTTGTCAATTGTCAGTGGCTGTCACTAGCCTCGACGCATGACTAGTCAGACCACCATCGACACGACGGGGTCGGGGGACAAGACGCCGGGCGCGCCGTCGGACGCGACGCCGGGCAAGGGGCTGCGCGGGCACCCCTGGCTCACCCTCATCACCGTCGCTGTGGGGGTCATGATGGTGGCCCTCGACGGCACCATCGTGGCCATAGCCAACCCGGCGATCCAGAAGGACCTCGGCGCCACCTTCGCCGAGGTGCAGTGGATCACCAACGGATACTTCCTCGCCCTCGCGGTCTCCCTGATCACGGCCGGCAAGCTCGGCGACCGCTTCGGTCACCGGCAGACGTTCCTCATCGGCGTGGTCGGCTTCGCCGCCGCATCGGGCGCCATCGGGCTGTCCGACAGCATCGCGTTCGTCGTCGTCTTCCGCGTCCTGCAGGGCCTGTTCGGCGCGCTGCTGATGCCGGCCGCGCTCGGCCTGCTGCGGGCCACCTTCCCGGCCGAGAAGCTGAACATGGCCATCGGCATCTGGGGCATGGTCATCGGAGCGTCCACCGCGGGCGGCCCGATCCTCGGCGGCGTGCTCGTCGAGCACGTCAACTGGCAGTCGGTGTTCTTCATCAACGTGCCGGTCGGTGTGCTCGCCGTGGTCCTCGGCGTGCTGATCCTCCTCGACCACCGCGCCGAGAACGCCCCGCGCTCCTTCGACCTGCTGGGTATCGCCCTGCTGTCGACCGCCGTGTTCTGCCTGGTGTGGGCGCTCATCAAGGCCCCGCCGTCGGAGTGGGGCTGGGGCGACCCGAAGACGCTCGGCTTCCTCGGCGCGGCCGTGCTGGGCTTCGCGCTCTTCGCCTTCTGGGAGACGAAGGTCAAGGAGCCGCTGATCCCGCTCGCCCTGTTCCGCTCCGTGGCGCTGTCCGCGGGTGTCGTGCTGATGGTCCTGATGGCCATCGCGTTCATGGGCGGCCTGTTCTTCGTGACGTTCTACCTGCAGAACGTGCACGGGATGAGCCCGATCGACGCGGGTCTGCACCTGCTGCCGCTCACCGGCATGATGATCGTCGGCTCGCCGCTCGCCGGTGCGATGATCACCAAGTTCGGTCCCCGGGTCCCGCTCGCGGGCGGTATGGCGCTCACCGCGATCGCCATGTACGGCATGTCGACACTGGAGACGGACACCGGCAGCGGCATCATGTCGCTCTGGTTCGCCATGCTGGGCCTCGGCCTCGCGCCGGTCATGGTCGGCGCCACCGAAGTCATCGTGGGCAACGCGCCGATGGAGCTGTCGGGTGTCGCGGGTGGTCTTCAGCAGGCCGCCATGCAGATCGGCGGCAGTCTCGGTACGGCTGTGCTGGGCGCGGTGATGGCCTCCAAGGTCAACAGCGACCTCGCGGGCAACTGGACCAAGGCGGGGCTTCCGCCGCTCACGCCGGAGCAGGAGCACCAGGCGTCCGAGGCGGTCCAGGTCGGTGTCCCGCCGGTGGCGCCGGGCACGCCGGACGCGATCGCCGCGAAAATCACGGGGGTCGCGCACGACACGTTCATCTCGGGCATGAGCGCGGCGTCGCTCGTCGCCGCCGGGGTCGCGGTGCTGGCGGTGCTGGTGGCGTTCCTGACGAAGCGTGGCGAGAACGCGGGGGCCGGCGCGGGTGCGGCGCACATCTGACGTTCGTCCGACGGGTGTTCGCCCATCAGGGTGAACACCACCGTCTGCCCCTCCCTTTCGGCGGGCATCGCAGGTCACAGTGGGTCAAGTCCTCCGCAGGACCTGGAGGGCGAACGCCGCGGCGCGCTGCCGGAGGGGGCGGCGCGCAAGCAGCGGGATTACGGCCCGTATCGGGGGTACTCGCCATGTCGTACCCGAACCGAACCCCGACAGATCGAGGGTTCAAGGAAGTTACGGGAGTCGATGATGGCGAGCTTCGGACAAGGTACGCGCAGGTACCCCCGCTCACGTGGCCGGACGTGGTCACGGACCGGGCCGGATCGCGCGACGCTCGCAATCATCGGAGTCATCTGCGCGGTCGCCGGTTTCTTCGTGCTGGGGATCATCCTCGGCCCCGCGGCGATCGTCTGCGGCTGGCTCGCCATGGGCCGCACCTGGGCGGGATCCCGCCCCGTCACGGCCGTGGTCGCCCTGGTACTGGGCGCCATCGACACGCTCCTGGCCATCCTCTGGCTGTCCGGAGCGGCGGCCCCGGGCAACGGCTTGCTGTTCTGACCTGCCGTTCCTCCCCGGGGAAGCGAGGGAAGGGCCTTCGGCGACCGAGCCGGAGGCCCACCTTCAGGTCATTTCACCGACGTCCCCTTCAGCGCCGCCAGTTCGTCGCGCAACGCCCGCACCTCCTCCGTCAGCTCCCGGATCGCCTCCGTCTGACGCTGCTCCTCCAGGTCGTCCTTCTCGAACCGCGAGATGAACCAGGCGGCGATGTTCGCCGTCACCACACCGAGCAGCGCGATCCCCGACAGCATCAGCCCGACCGCGAGCATCCGCCCCAGCCCGGTGGTGGGCGCGTGATCCCCGTAGCCCACGGTCGTCATCGTCGTGAAGGACCACCACACGGCGTCGCCCAGCGTGTGGATGTTCCCGCCCGGCGCGTCCCGTTCCACTGAGAGCACCGCCAGGGAGCCGAACATCAGCAGCCCGACCACCGAGCCGCCGATGTACGTCGTGAGCCGGATCTGCGAAGCCATCCGTGCCCGCTGGCCGACGAGCAGCAGCGTGGACACCAGCCGCAGCAGCCGCATCGGCTGCAGCATGGGCAGCAGCACCGCCCCGAGATCGAGCCAGTGCGTCCGGACGAACAGCAGCCGATCCTCGCAGAGGGCGAGCCGGACCAGGTAGTCGAGGGCGAACGCCCCCCACACCACCCACTCGACCGCCGTGCACAGGTCCTCCAGGGACCGGCTCGCGTCCGGCCGGACGATCGGCACGGCATAGGCGACGGCGAAGGCGAGGGCCAGCGCGAAGAGCGGCCGCTGCGTGTGCTGTTCCCAACGAAGTTGGGCCGACTGCTGCTGCATGGCCGAATCGTAGGAAACGTGAAGGGGTGGTGCGCCCACGGTGCGTCCGTGACACGCGCCACCCCTCGGTGCCCTTCGGCGCGTTACGCGTCGCCGCCCGCGACCCCCGGGTCGGCCGCCGCCACGTCGAGCAGCTCGTACCGGTCGACGGCCTGCTTGAGCACCGACCGGTCGACCTTGCCCTCACGGGCCAGCTCGGTCAGCACCGCCACCACGATCGACTGCGCGTCGATGTGGAAGAAGCGCCGGGCCGCACCCCGCGTGTCGGCGAAGCCGAAGCCGTCCGCGCCGAGCGACTGGTACGTCTGCGGCACCCAGCGCGCGATCTGGTCCGGGACCGACCGCATCCAGTCCGACACGGCCACGACCGGTCCCTGCGCGTCGGCCAGCTTCCGCGTCACGTACGGCACCCGCTGCTCCTCCTCGGGGTGCAGCAGGTTGTGCTCCTCGCAGTCCACGGCCTCACGCCGCAGCTCGTTCCAGGAGGTCGCCGACCAGACGTCCGCCTTGACGTTCCAGTCGTCGGCCAGGATCTTCTGCGCCTCGATCGCCCAGGGGAGCGCCACACCGGACGCCAGGATCTGCGCCGGGGTGGAGCCGGCCGTCCCCTCGCTGAACCGGTAGAGGCCCTTGAGGATGCCGTCGACGTCCACGTTCTCGGGCTCGGCCGGGTGCTGGATCGGCTCGTTGTAGACGGTCAGGTAGTAGAAGACGTCCTCGCCGTGCGGATGCTCGGGCGAGCTGCCGTACATCCTCCTCAGTCCGTCCTGCACGATGTGCGCGATCTCGAAGCCGAACGCCGGGTCGTACGCCACACAGCCCGGGTTCGTCGAGGCCAGCAGCTGCGAGTGGCCGTCGGCATGCTGCAGACCCTCACCGGTCAGGGTCGTACGGCCGGCGGTCGCGCCCAGGACGAAGCCGCGCGCCAGCTGGTCGGACATCTGCCAGAACTGGTCGCCGGTGCGCTGGAAGCCGAACATCGAGTAGAAGACGTAGACCGGGATCAGCGGTTCGCCGTGGGTCGCGTAGGCGGAGCCGGCGGCGATCAGCGAGGCCGTGCAGCCCGCCTCCGAGATGCCGTCGTGCAGCATCTGGCCGTTCGGCGACTCCTTGTAGGCGAGCAGCAGGTCGCGGTCGACCGACTCGTACTGCTGACCGAGCGGGTTGTAGATCTTCGCGCTCGGGAAGAACGAGTCCATGCCGAACGTGCGGTACTCGTCCGGCGCGATCAGTACGAACCGCTTGCCGATCTCCTTGTCCCGCATGAGGTCCTTGAGGAGCCGGACGAACGCCATCGTGGTCGCGATGGACTGCTGGCCCGAGCCCTTCTTCACGGTCGCGTACGTCTTGTCCTCGGGCAGCGGCAGCGGCTTGGAGCGGACCACGCGCGTGGGGACGTAACCGCCGAGGCTCTTGCGGCGGTCGTGCATGTACTGGATCTCCTCCGTGTCCCGGCCCGGGTGGTAGTAGGGCGGGGCGCCGGACTCCAGCTCCTTGTCGGAGATCGGCAGGTGGAGGCGGTCGCGGAAGCGCTTGAGATCGTCGACCGTCAGCTTCTTCATCTGGTGCGTGGCGTTGCGGCCCTCGAAGTTCGGGCCCAGCGTCCAGCCCTTGATCGTCTTGGCGAGGATCACCGTGGGCTGGCCCTTGTGCTCCACTGCCGCCTTGTACGCCGCGAAGATCTTCCGGTGGTCGTGACCGCCGCGGCCCAGGTGCAGGATCTGGTCGTCGGTCATGCCCTCGACCATCGCGCGCAGCCGGTGGTCGTCGCCGAAGAAGTGGTCGCGGATGTACGCGCCGGTCTCCGTGGCGTACGTCTGGAACTGCCCGTCCGGCGTGGTGTTCATCTTGTTGACCAGCACGCCGTCGCGGTCCTGGGCGAGCAGCGGGTCCCAGCTGCGGTCCCAGACCAGCTTGATCACGTTCCAGCCGGCGCCGCGGAAGACCGACTCCAGCTCCTGGATGACCTTGCCGTTGCCGCGCACCGGGCCGTCGAGGCGCTGGAGGTTGCAGTTGACCACGAAGGTCAGGTTGTCCAGGCCCTCCCGGGCCGCGAGCGTGAGCTGGCCCAGCGACTCCGGCTCGTCCATCTCGCCGTCGCCGAGGAACGCCCAGACGTGCGACTTGGAGGTGTCGGCGATCCCGCGCGCGTGCATGTAGCGGTTCATCCGCGCCTGGTAGATCGCGCCGATCGGGCCGAGGCCCATGGACACCGTCGGGAACTCCCAGAAGTCCGGCATCAGGCGCGGGTGCGGGTACGACGACAGGCCGTGGGGAGCCTTCGACTTCTCCTGCCGGAAGCCGTCCAGGTGCTCCTCGCTGAGCCGGTCCAGCAGGAAGGCGCGGGCGTAGATGCCGGGGGAGGCGTGGCCCTGGAAGAAGACCTGGTCGCCGCCGTCGCCCTCGTCCTTGCCGCGGAAGAAGTGGTTGAAGCCGACGTCGTAGAGCGAGGCGGAGGACGCGAACGTGGCGATGTGGCCGCCGACGCCGATGCCGGGGCGCTGGGCCCGGGACACCATGACCGCCGCGTTCCAGCGGGTCGCGTTGAGGATCTTCCGCTCGATCTCCTCGTTGCCCGGGAAGAACGGCTCGTTCTTGGTGGGGATCGTGTTGACGTAGTCCGTGCTGCGCATCTCCGGCACGGCCACGCGCTTCTCGCGGGCCCGCTCGATCAGCCGCAGCATCAGGTAGCGGGCGCGCTCCCGGCCGCGCTCGTCCACGGCGGCGTCGAGGGAGTCGAGCCACTCCTGCGTCTCTTCGGGATCGAAGTCAGGAACCTGACTCGGAAGGCCGCCAATGATGATCGGGTTTCGATCGGATGCGGAAGCCACGCTGTTCCTTACCTGTCAGAGGGCCTGCGATGGCCGCTGTTTCGCTGTCGTCGCGGGGGCGTCGTCGCTGGAGCCGCGCCGCTCCCCATGGTCCACCTCGGGGCCGTGAAACGTCATCTCTACCGCGCGGTAACCGAGACGTGAGATCGACTTCCCGGCGGCTCGGTGACGTATGGGGCGAATACCTTCGAGTCTCGTACCCACGGACGATTCCCAAACGCCCAAACAGGGCAGAAAGGTGTGGTGTACGTCACCTCGGACCATGATGGTGTGCCTGAAGTTGCGGCGACACGGCCAGGATCGTCACCGTTTCGGCGGTCTGAACGGCCGGGTACTTGCGCGATCCGTCCCGCCCGTGTGGACTACGGCCAATGCTTCGCGCACGCGCGTGGCTGAGATATTCCCAAGACATGATCAGGAGGCAACCCGTGAGCGCGACCGCGGACCACGCGGAGGAGCGGACGAACCCTGCCGCCAGGCTGGGGTTCCAGCCCGGGCAGGTGGTCCAGGAGATCGGCTACGACGACGACGTGGATCAGGAGCTCCGCGAGGCGATCGAAAGCATCGTCGAGGGCGACCTGATGGACGAGGACTACGACGACGTGGCCGACGCCGTTGTGCTGTGGTTCCGTGACGACGACGGCGACCTGACGGATGCGCTGGTCGATGCCACCACGTACATCGAAGAGGGCGGCGCGATTCTGCTCCTCACGCCGAAGACCGGCCGTTCGGGCTACGTCGAGCCGAGCGACATCTCGGAAGCCGCCACCACGGCGGGTCTGACGGCGTCCAAGAGCGTCAGCGTCGGCAAGGACTGGAGCGGCAGCCGGCTGGCCACGCCCAAGGCGGCCAAGTCCAAGCGTTAGCCGCACGACGCAGGTGAGCGCAGCCGTACGGCGGGCCGGTGCGGCTGCCGTACGGCGGACCCGCACGACGCCGTGCGGGCAGGGGCGGGTCGGCGCGGTCGGCCCGCCCGCCGGTCTGCGCCGGTCGCTGCGTAGGGTGGTCCCACCCGTCAAGCCCACGAAGGGACACCCACAGCGATGGCGATCCAGGCCGGCGAGAAGGCCCCCGACTTCGAGCTCAAGGACAACCACGGCGCGAGCGTGAAGCTGTCCGACTTCCGCGGTCGGAAGAACGTGGTGCTGCTCTTCTACCCCTTCGCCTTCACCGGCGTGTGCACCGGTGAGCTGTGCGAGCTGCGCGACAACCTGCCGCAGTTCGCCGACCGCGACACCCAGCTGCTCGCCGTCTCCAACGACTCCATCCACACCCTGCGCGTCTTCGCCGAGCAGGAGGGCCTGGAGTACCCGCTGCTGTCCGACTTCTGGCCGCACGGCGACGTCTCCCGGGCCTACGGCGTCTTCGACGAGGACAAGGGCTGCGCGGTGCGCGGCACCTTCGTGATCGACAAGGAGGGCGTCGTGCGCTGGACCGTCGTCAACGGCCTGCCGGACGCCCGCGACCTGAACGACTACGTGAAGGCGCTCGACTCCCTGTGACGCCGGTCGGGCGTCATGCGCCCGACACCCGCCGCAATGTCGGCTTCCGGGCCTGCGAGGGGCGGGAACCCGTCACTAGGATCGACTCGTTGACCCGACATCCGAGCACAACGGGGCATCCCGCCCCTGGACACCAATGGAGGACTCGTGGGAGTCAGCCTCAGCAAGGGCGGCAACGTATCGCTGACCAAGGAGGCGCCGGGCCTGACCGCGGTCATCATCGGTCTGGGGTGGGACGTCCGCACCACGACCGGCACCGACTTCGACCTGGACGCCAGCGCGCTGCTGCTGAACAACTCCGGCAAGGTCGGAAACGACCAGCACTTCATCTTCTTCAACAACCTCAAGAGCCCGGACGGCTCCGTCGAGCACACCGGCGACAACCTCACCGGTGAGGGCGAGGGCGACGACGAGCAGATCAAGGTCGACCTCGCCGGTGTCCCGGCCGACGTGGAGAAGATCGTTTTCCCCGTCTCGATCTACGACGCCGAGACCCGCCAGCAGTCCTTCGGCCAGGTGCGCAACGCGTTCATCCGCGTCGTGAACCAGGCCGGTGGCGCCGAGATCGCCCGTTACGACCTGAGCGAGGACGCCTCCACCGAGACCGCCATGGTCTTCGGTGAGCTCTACCGGCACGGCGCGGAGTGGAAGTTCCGCGCCATCGGACAGGGCTACGCCTCGGGCCTGCGCGGCATCGCGCAGGACTTCGGCGTGAACGTCTGAGCCATCCGAAGGGCCCCGGCGACGGGGCCCCCAGGTCTTCCCGCCCGGCGTCGCACGGTTTACGTGCGGCGCCGGACGTGCAGGACCACCTGAAAGGCACCCATCGGGGAGGGACAGCATCATGGGCGTCACGCTCGCCAAAGGGGGCAATGTCTCCCTGTCCAAGGCCGCACCGAACCTCACTCAGGTGATGGTCGGGCTCGGCTGGGACGCGCGCTCCACCACCGGAGCCCCCTTCGACCTCGACGCGAGCGCCCTGATGTGCGGGGGCGGGCGCGTGCTCGGGGACGAGTGGTTCGTGTTCTACAACCAGCTCAAGAGCCCGGACGGTTCGGTCGAGCACACTGGCGACAACCTCACCGGCGAGGGCGACGGCGACGACGAGTCGCTGCTGATCGACCTCTCCAAGGTGCCGCCCCGGTGCGACAAGATCGTCTTCCCCGTCTCCATTCACCTGGCCGACGAGCGCGGCCAGACCTTCGGCCAGGTCAGCAACGCCTTCATCCGCGTCGTGAACCAGGCCGACGGCCAGGAACTGGCCCGCTACGACCTCAGCGAGGACGCCTCCACGGAGACCGCGATGATCTTCGGCGAGGTCTATCGCCACCAGGGCGAGTGGAAGTTCAGGGCCGTCGGTCAGGGGTACGCGTCGGGCCTGCGTGGCATCGCACTGGACTTCGGGGTCGACGTCTCATAGCGCGATATGAGCAAAATACGGGGCCCTCTGGGGTGCGGAGCGGGCCCGACTAGACTTCGGCTTCAAAAGTTCGTAAAGCCGCGTACGGCGCGGGGGAGCCCCGTACACACACGATTGGGTAGCCAGTGGTTCTGAAAACCTTCGGGTGGTCACTCGCGGTCACCGCGCTCGGCTTGGTCGCAGCGGTTCTCTACGGAGGATGGACCGCGTTCGGCGTCGTCGCGATCCTGTCCGTCCTCGAGGTCTCGCTGTCCTTCGACAACGCGGTGGTCAACGCCGGGATCCTGAAGAAGATGAATGCCTTCTGGCAGAAGATCTTCCTCACCGTCGGCATCCTGATCGCCGTCTTCGGCATGCGGCTGGTCTTCCCCGTCGTGATCGTGGCGATCAGCGCCCAGCTGGGCCCGATCGAGGCCGTCGACCTCGCCCTCACGGACAAGGACCGCTACCAGGAGCTGGTGACCGACGCCCACCCGTCGATCGCCGCCTTCGGTGGCATGTTCCTGCTGATGATCTTCCTGGACTTCATCTTCGAGGACCGGGACATCAAGTGGCTGGCCTGGCTGGAGCGCCCGCTGGCCAAGCTCGGCAAGATCGACATGCTGTCGGTCTGCATCGCCCTGATCGTCCTGCTGATCTCCTCGATCACCTTCGGAGCCCACGCCCACCAGCACGGCGGCACCCACGCCGACAAGGCGGAGACCGTCCTGCTGGCCGGTATCGCCGGTCTGATCACCTACATGATCGTCGGCGGCCTCTCCGGCTACTTCGAGGACAAGCTCGAAGAGGAGGAGGAACGCGAGCACGACGCCGAGGAGAAGGCCGCGCGCGAGGGCAAGCCCAAGTCGGCGGTCAAGCTGGCCGGCAAGGCCGCGTTCTTCATGTTCCTCTACCTCGAGGTCCTGGACGCCTCCTTCTCCTTCGACGGCGTGATCGGCGCCTTCGCCATCACCAACGACATCGTCCTGATGGCCCTCGGCCTCGGCATCGGCGCCATGTACGTCCGGTCGCTGACGGTCTACCTGGTCCGCCAGGGCACCCTCGACGAGTACGTCTACCTGGAGCACGGCGCGCACTACGCCATCGGTGCGCTCGCCGCCATCCTGCTCGTCACCATCCAGTACGAGATCAACGAGATCATCACCGGCATGATCGGCGTCGTCCTGATCGGCGCTTCCTTCTGGTCCTCCGTACGCCGCAACCGCGCCACCGCGGCGGCCGAGGGAAAGGCCGGCTCGGACGAGAAGACTGAGGTCTCGTCCGGGGTGTGACACCCCTCCGGGTGAGGAACGCTCTGTGCGGGGCGGCCACCGAGGTGACTCCTCGGGGCCGCCCCGTCGGTCGTCAAGGGCCGCGGGTACGGCGGTGACCCGCGGTCTCCAAGTGGATGTGGGGGCGGGATGGGCCTGTTCGACGGACTCCGGCGCGGCGATGTGCAGTTCGACTCGGGCGACGCGGCAACCAACGCGATCGAACTGACCAAGCGGCGCTCGCAGATATCACTCACCAAGCAGGGCGCGGCCAACGGTCATCTGCGCGTCAACCTGAGCTGGCGGATGCGCACCTCCGACATCGGCGGTTCGCAGCGCGAGAGCCTGCTGAGGCACCCCTTCCGGGCGCTGAAACCGCCGGAGGTCGTCGGCCACAGCCAGTCCATGGTCAACGTCGACCTCGACCTTGGCTGTCTCTACGAACTCCAGGACGGCGCCAAGGGCGTCGTCCAGCCCCTCGGCGGCTACTACGGCGACGTCAATGCGCCGCCGTACGTCAAACTCAGCGGCGACGACCGCTTCGGCTCGGGGTCCGGCGAGACGATGTACATCAACCTCGACCACCGCGACGACATCAAGCGGCTCCTGGTCTTCGTCTACATCTACGACCAGACACCCGCTTTTGACCGCACGCACGCCAGCGTGACGCTCTACCCGAGCAGCGGCCCGCGCATCGAGATCCACCTCGACGAACGCCAGCCGCAGGCCCGCTCCTGCGCCGTCGTCATGATCGAGAAGGTCAAGAACGAGATCGTCGTGCGCCGCGAGGCGAAGTTCGTCTACGGGTTCCAGGCGGAGCTGGACCGGCTGTACGGGTGGGGGCTGCAGTGGGGCCGGGGCTACAAGACGAAGGTCGACCGCTGAGGATGACGGAGCTGCGCGTACGCCGGGCCACCGAGGCCGACCTGGCCACCCTCGTCCGCCTCCGTGACGACGCCGCGCGCTGGATGCTGGCCCGCGGCATCACCGGGCAGTGGCGGCCGGGAGAGCTGGACCAGGACCACTTCCGCCGCGTCATGGCGCACGGCGAGGTCTGGATGGCGGCGTCCGGCGGGCGCGTCGCGGGCGCCTGGGAACTGTGGTGGGAGGACGAGGCCGCCTGGGGCCCGCAGCCGCCCGTGGCCGGATACCTGCACCGGCTCATGGTCGACCGGAGCACCACCGCGCCCGGAACGGGACGGCGGCTGCTCGAGGCCGCGGAACGCCGGGTGGCCGCCGCGGGGCGGACGCGCGTGCGGCTGGACTGCCTGGCCGGCAACGCGCAGCTCAACGCCTACTACCGGGGCGCCGGCTACCGCGTGGTGGGCCACAAGGAGGGAAAGCCGCAGCCGGGCGGGGTGCCCAAGTCGTTCACCCTGCTCGAGAAGGATCTCGGGCAGGGCGGAGGCTGAGGCCTGCCCGCCCCCCGCCCCTCACCGTCCGACGAACTGCGGCCCCTGCGGCGGCAGGCGGAAGTCCGGGCCGGGGGCCGCGGCGGCGACGGGCTCCGGATAGCCGTATCCCGACTGCGCCCCCGTGACGCCGGCCGCGGCCGGCGCCTGGGGGTAGCCGTAGGCGGGCCGGCCGGCCGGTTGCGGATAGCCGTACGCCGGCTGGGTCGTCGCGGGCTGCTGCGGCGGATAACCGTAGGCGGGCTGCGTGGGCACCGCGGTCGGCTGCTCCGGCGGCAGCGGCCTGGACACCTCGGGGGCGGACGGGGCCGGGGCCTGCGGGGTGGACCCGGCCGTGGTCGGGGGCGTGGGCACCGTCGTGGTCACCGGCTCCTCGGCCGCCTCCGACTCGTCCACCGAGATGCCGTAGTCGGTCGCCAGGCCCTGCAGGCCGTTCACATAGCCCTCGCCCAGCGCCCGGAACTTCCAGCCCTCACCACGCCGGTACAGCTCGCCGCAGATCAGCGCGGTCTCCTCGCCCGTCTCCGGCTTGACGTCGAAGTACGCCAGCGCCTCCGCGCCGGTGCCCGCGGCGTCGTACAGCAGAACGCGCAGCGCCTGCACGCGGTCGAACGTGACCCCGTCCGCCGACGCGACCAGCAGGATCCGGCTGACTCCCGGCTCGACACCGGTGAGCTCTGTCTGGATCGTGTCGGTCAGGCCCTCGGCGACCCGCTTCTTGCCGAGCCGCCACACCTTGCCGGAAGGGTGCCGGGGCTGGTTGTAGAAGACGAAGTCCTCGTCGGAGCGCACCCGCCCGTCGGCACCGAGGAGCAGCGCGGAGGCGTCGACGTCCGGAACCCCCTGCCCGGGTGTCCAGCGCAGCACGGCGCGCACCGTGGTGGCTTCCAGCGGGACGTTCGACCCCTTCAGCATCGCGTGCGTCATGCGGTCATCCTGCCTTCTCGGTCCTGCTCACGACAACGCGGGGGCGCGGCGTCACGAGCGGCGCCCGCGGCCGTCGCGGACTACCGTCGTCATGGCCGGGTCTGGCTGTGCTTGCCCGCGTTACCTGAAATTCATGCCTGACGGGAACATTTGACATGGCCTTGTACGTACTATTACCGGCCACCTTTCGACGATTCGCAGGCCGCACAACCGCCACGGGGGAGTTCCATGCGTCATTTCGGGCACATCGCCCCTGAGGTGCGGAAGCGTCTCTTCCATCGCGAGCCGTGCGTGTTCACCCCGGACTCCCCGGTCCGGCTGCTCTCGGTGGCCCTGGGCGCCACCCTCTACAGCCCGGCCACCCGCCCGCGCCTCGCCGACGACATCCTCAAGCAGGCCGGGCGAGGCGTGGTCTCGATGGTGCTGTGCCTGGAGGACTCGATCGACGACGCGGACGTCGGCCAGGGCGAGGAGAACCTGGTCCGCCAGCTCGCGTCCCTCGCCGGGCTTCCGGACACCGACGTGCCGCTGCTGTTCATCCGGGTCCGTGCCCCCGAGCAGATCCCCGACCTCGTACGCCGCCTCGGGCCCGCCGCACGCCTGCTGTCCGGATTCGTGCTGCCCAAGTTCACCGAGGAACGCGGCATCCCCTTCCTCGAGGCGCTGGCGGCCGCCGAGGCCGAAAGCGGCCGCCGTCTTTTCGCCATGCCGGTGCTGGAGTCGCCGGAGCTGCTCTACCGGGAGTCGCGCGTGGACACCCTGGAGGGCATATCCCGGGCCGTCGACAAGTACCGCGACCGGGTGCTCGCGCTGCGCCTCGGCGTGACGGACTTCTGCTCCTCGTACGGGCTGCGCAGGGGCCCCGACATGACGGCGTACGACGTGCAGATCGTCGCCTCCGTGATCGCCGACGTGGTGAACATGCTGGGCCGCGCCGACGGCACCGGCTTCACCGTGACCGGGCCGGTGTGGGAGTACTTCCGGGTCCAGGAGCGCATGTTCAAGCCGCTGCTGAGACAGAGCCCCTTCCTTGAGGTGCAGGCCGCGGAACTGCGGGAGAAGCTGATTGAGCACGCCATGGACGGCCTGCTCAGGGAGATCTCCCTGGACCACGCCAACGGCCTGCTGGGCAAGACCTGCATCCACCCCTCGCACGTGCTGCCGGTGCACGCCCTGTCGGTCGTCAGCCACGAGGAGTTCTCGGACGCCCAGGACATACTGCGTCCCGAACGCGGCGGCGGAGGTGTCCTGAGGTCGGCGTACACGAACAAGATGAACGAGGTGAAGCCGCACCGGGCCTGGGCCGAGCGGACCCTGCTGCGTGCCGAGGTCTTCGGCGTGGCGGGCGAGGACATCGGCTTCGTGGAGCTGCTCGCGGCCGGCCTGCCCCACTGAACGCACGGCATCCGACGCCGACAATCCATGGAGAAGGCAGTGAACGAGGGGGTGCGCCACCAGGTGCGCGATGACGTCTGGTCCGGCAGCTGGGTCGCCGAGCGGCTCGGTGTGGAGCTCGTCGGCGACGACCGGCTGACCGGGCTGCTGGGGCTGGCGCTGCGCCGCAACCCCAAGCGGGCCCACCTGCTGGTGTCGAACGTGCTGGGCAAGCACGTACCGCAGTCGCCGTCCGTCGTCTACGGCCACGGCGTCGAGCTCGGCCGCCGGGTCCGTGAGCTGCTGGGACCCGACGAGGCCGGCCGGGCGGTCGTGCTCGGCTACGCGGAGACCGCGACCGGCCTCGGCCACTCCGTGGCCGACGGGCTGGGCCTCGCCCCCTACCTGCACTCCACCCGCCGCCCCGTCGCGGGTGTCGCACCGGCCGGCGGCTTCGAGGAGTCCCACTCGCACGCCACCTCGCACCTGCTCCTGCCGGAGGATCCCGCGCTGCTGGCCGGCGACGGGCCGCTGGTACTGGTCGACGACGAGTTCTCCACGGGGAACACGGTGCTGAACACCGTCCGGGATCTTCATCAGCGGTATCCGCGGCGGCGGTACGTCGTGGTGGCGCTGGTGGACATGCGGTCCGCCGCCGACGCGAATCGCCTCGCGGATTTCGCCGGGGAGATCGGCGCGCGGGTGGATCTCGTGGCGGCGGCTTCGGGGACGGTGCGGCTGCCGGAGGGGGTGCTGGAGAAGGGGCCGGAGCTGGTGGCGCGGTACGAGGCCGGGAGTGCCGCGGGAGGCAGTCCGTCGGCCGCGGCGCCGTCGTGGCCGGTCGCGCAGTTCCCCGCGCCCCTGGAGGATGTCGCCGACACCCACCTCCAAGGGGCGCGGGGAACTGCGCGACCAGCCCCCACCGGCCCGCAGCCGGCGGACAAGGGCACTCACCCCCACGTCACCCGCATTCACCTGGGATGGCCACGCGGCCTGCCGGACGGCGGCCGGCACGGGTTCACCCCCGCGCACCGGGAGCGCCTGGAGGCCGCCCTCCCGGGCATGGCCGCCCGACTCGCGCAGGCCCTGCCCAAGAACGCACGCCGCGTGCACATCCTCGGCTTCGAGGAGCTGATGTACGCCCCGCTCAGGCTCGCCCACGAGCTGGAGCGGATCACCGACGCCGAGGTCCGCTACTCGACCACGACCCGCTCGCCGGTCCTCGCCGTCGACGACCCCGGGTACGCGATCCGCACCCGCCTGGTCTTCCCCGCCCACGACGACCCGGCCGACGGCCCCGGCGAGCGGTACGCCTACAACGTCGCGGGCGCCGGCTTCGACGCCGTGGTCGCCGTCGTCGACTCGGTCGCCGACACGCCCCGGCTGCACGCGCCCGACGGCCTGCTCGCCCAGCTCTCGGCGCACACGCCGCAGGTCCTCCTCGCCGTCGTGCCGTCGTACGCGCCCGAGACCCCGCACGCCCCCGAAAGGCCCTCCATGCTGCCCGAGCCCCTCCGTGGCCCCGCCTTCTCGTCGTACCCGCCCGAGGAGGTCGGCTGGCTGCTCCAGGACCTCTCGGACGTGACGCTGGAGGCGCCGACCGAGGAGCGCGAGGAGGCCATCCAGAGCGGCGGCGCCCACTACGCGGAGTCGCTGCCCGTGGAGTACCAGCCGAGCGAGCAGTACCAGGAGCTGTTCCACACCGCGCTGGAGGAGTCGGCGGCCCGTATCGCCCAGGCGGCCGGCGTGGTCACCGAGACGATCCTCGCCGAGCGGTCCCCCCACCCCGTCCTGGTCTCCCTGGCCCGCGCGGGCACACCCGTCGGCATCCTCATGCGCCGCTGGGCCCGGCACCGGCACGGCCTCGACCTGCCGCACTACGCCGTGTCCATCGTCCGCGGCCGCGGCATCGACGCCAACGCGCTGCGCTGGCTCGCCCGGCACCACGACCCCGGGGACGTCGTCTTCGTCGACGGCTGGACCGGCAAGGGCGCCATCACCCGCGAACTCGCCCAGGCCCTGGAGGAATTCGAGAAGTCCGACGGCATCACCGGCTTCAGCCCCGAGATCGCCGTCCTGGCCGACCCGGGCTCCTGCGTGCGGACCTACGGCACCCGCGAGGACTTCCTCATCCCCTCCGCCTGCCTCAACTCGACCGTGTCGGGGCTGATCTCGCGGACCGTGCTGCGTGCGGACCTCGTCGGCCCGCACGACTTCCACGGCGCGAAGTTCTACCGCGAACTCACCGGCACCGACGTCTCGGTGGCCTTCCTGGACGCCGTGTCCGCACGCTTCCCCGAGGTCGCGGACGCGGCCTGCGCCCAGGCCAAGGAACTGCTCGCCGCCGACCGCTCACCCACGTGGGAGGGCTGGGCCGCCGTCGAACGCATCAGCGAGGAGTACGGCATCCACGATGTGAACCTCGTCAAGCCCGGCGTCGGCGAGACCACCCGGGTGCTGCTGCGCCGTGTGCCCTGGAAGGTCCTGGCGCGTGCCGGGGCGGGCAGCGACCTCGACCACGTACGCCTGCTGGCCGGGCAGCGCGGCGTGCCCGTCGAGGAGGTCGACGGACTGCCCTACACCTGCGTCGGCCTGATCCACCCCAAGTACACCCGGGGCGCGACCGGCGCCGACGGCAAGGCGGTGACCCTCTGATGCCCGCACTCGTCGCGAGCGACCTCGACCGCACCCTGATCTACTCCGCCGCGGCGCTGGCCCTGACCATGCCGGACGCGCGGGCGCCCCGGCTGCTGTGCGTGGAGGTGCACGAGAGCAGGCCGCTGTCGTACATGACGGAGACGGCGGCCCAGCTCCTCACCGAACTGGGCGACGCGGCCGTGTTCGTGCCCACGACGACCCGGACGCGCAAGCAGTACCAGCGCATCAACCTGCCGGGCCCGGCGCCCGCTTACGCGATCTGCGCGAACGGCGGCCACCTCCTGGTGGACGGGGTCTCCGACCCCGACTGGCACGCGCAGGTGACCGCGAGGCTGGCCGACCAGTGCGCGCCCCTGGCCGAGGTGCAGGAGCATCTGCTGAGGGCCGCCGACCCGGTCTGGGTGCGCAAGCACCGCGTCGCCGACGACCTCTTCGCCTACCTCGTCGTCGAGCGCGAGCTGCTCGACGAGGACTGGGTGAAGGAACTCGCCGTGTGGGCGGAGAACCGCGGCTGGACCGTGTCCCTCCAGGGCCGCAAGATCTACGCCGTGCCCAAGCCGCTCACCAAGAGCGCGGCGATGCGCGAGGTCGCCCGGCGGACCGGGGCCGATCTCATGCTCGCCGCAGGTGACTCCCTGCTCGACACCGACCTGCTGCTCGCGGCGGACCAGGGCTGGCGGCCCGGCCACGGGGAGCTGGCCGACACCGGCTTCACGGCTCCCTCGATCAGGGTGCTTCCCGACCGGGGTGTCCTCGCCGGGGAGCGGATCCTGCGGGAGTTTCTGGGGGCGGTACGGGGCGCCTGAGAACTCGGGTGTCCTGGTCGTCGTGCGGGTGCGGCGCCGTCGTGGCTGATCGCGCCCCGCGGCGGAGCCGCTGATCGGCACGGCCCCGCGCCCCTTCAGGGCGCCGTCGCAGCAGCCGTATCGCGATGAACGCCGCCACCGCCAGGGCCGCGACGGCCAGGACCACCTTCGAGTAGGCGGAGACGATGTCCGTCACCTGGTGCCAGTTGGCGCCGAGGAAGTAGCCCGCCAGCACGAACGCCGTGTTCCAGATCGCGCTGCCCAGAGTGGTCAGCCCCAGGAACACCGGCAGGGGCATCCGCTCGACACCAGCCGGCACGGAGATCAGGCTGCGGAAGATCGGGATCATCCGGCCGAAGAACACGGCCTTGGTGCCGTGCTTGAGGAACCACGCCTCGGTCTTCTCGATGTCCGAGACCTTCACCAGCGGCAGCCGGCCCGCGATCGCCACCGTGCGGTCCCGGCCGAGCAGCGCGCCGACCCCGTACAGCGCGAGCGCGCCGATCACCGAGCCGGCCGTCGTCCACAGCAGGGCGGCGAGCAGGCTCACCCGCCCGCTGCTCGCGGCGAACCCGGCGAGCGGCAGGATCACCTCGCTGGGCAGGGGCGGAAACAGGTTCTCCAGGGCGATGGCGAGACCGGCACCCGGCGCCCCCAGCGCGTGCATGAGGTCGTTGACCCACTCAGTCATGCCGGTCAGGCTAGAAAAACGGACCTGAAGGTTCCCTGAGGAAACCCCCGGGCCGGGCCCGGAGGCAGCGGCGGTCAGCCGCAGCAGCCGCCACCGCAGCAGCCGCCCGAGCCACTCGCGCGAGGTGCCGGGGCGGGGGCGGAGGCGGAGCCGCCGACCGCTACCGTGGAGAGGAGTTTCACCGTGTCGTCATGGCCCACGGGACACGGCGCGGGCGCGGAGGACTCCGCCATGGGGCGGGTCAGTTCGAAGGTGTCGCCGCAGGTCCGGCAGCGGTACTCGTAGCGAGGCATGGGGACAGAATAATCCGGGGCGACGGAAATTCCGCCGTCCAGGATCGCTTTTCGATCATTCCTGTCCCAACCAGTGTGGAGAAGCTGTAAAGGCCACTGGTAACTTTCAACTGTGCGAAGAGCCGTAAGGCTGGGGGGATGTGGGGTGCGTCGCGGTTGACCGCCGCAACCATGCCCTTTCGCGCGAGCACCACCGTAAGCGGGGAGGGGAGACGCAGCCGTGACCGAGGCTGGGCGGAAACCGGACGAGACCATGCAGTTGAAGGCTCTCGCTTCCTCGCCTACGAAGAATGCGAAGTATGCGGAATATGCGGACGAGACCATGCAATTGCGTACCGGTGATGTGGTCGCGTCTCTCACCCCGGACGAGGCACCGGGCACGGCTTCGGGCGGGCGCCGGTCCGGATCGCGCAGTCGGCGCAGGGCCCCCAGGGCCTCCCGCCTGGCCCCCCTCATAGCCCGCGTCGCGCCGTACGCGAGCCGCCTGCGGCCCCGGTACCCGCACCACGACCGCACCGGCTGGCGCCGCTGGGCGCCCTCCTGGCGGCAGTGGCTCGGTATCGCCCTGACGTTCACCGGGGTGACCTTCGCCTTCCTGGGCGTGGCCTACGCCGCCACCGACATACCGGACGACATCAACTCGTACGCCACCCAGCAGGACAACGTCTACTACTGGTCCGACGGAACACCCATGGCCCGCACCGGCTGGGTGCAGCGGCAGGAGATGCCCCTGAAGGACATCCCCGAGGACGTCCGCGAGGCCGTGCTCGCGGCGGAGAACGCCAGCTTCTACAGCGACCCCGGCATATCCCTCAGCGGCCTCACCCGCGCCCTGTGGCGCACTGTGGGCCAGGGAGACACCCAGGGCGGCTCCACCATCACCCAGCAGTACGTCAAGAACGTCTACCTCAACCAGGACCGCTCGGTCAGCCGCAAGTTCACCGAGGCCATGCTCGCCCTCAAGCTCGACAACGAGATGAGCAAGGACGACATCCTCGAGGGCTACCTCAACACCAGCTGGTTCGGCCGCGGCACCTACGGCATCCAGCGCGCCGCCCAGGCCTACTACGGCAAGGACGTCCGCGAACTCGACGCCAGTGAGGCCGCCTTCCTCGCCTCCCTCCTCAAAGGCGCGGGCCTGTACGACCCCGCCCTGGGCAAGGGCAACCACGCCCGGGCCGTGGAGCGCTGGTCCTGGACCCTCGACCGCATGGTCGACATCGGCACGCTGCCGGAGTCGGAGCGGGCCAAGTACAAGGAGTTCCCCGAGCCGCTGAAGCGGGCGCCCGGGTTCGACACCGGCAAGCAGAGCGACTACCTCGTGGAGCTGGCCGCCCAGTACGCCAAGAAGAGCGCGCGCATCTCGGACAAGGAGTTCGACCTCGGCGGCTACCAGATCTACACGACCTTCGACCGCAAGCAGGAGGCCGCGCTCACGGACGCCGTGGCCAAGGCCCGCAAGCAGGCCCGGAAGGACGACCCGGCCAAGGCGAAGACCGTGCACTACGGCGCCGCCTCGGTGGCCACCGACGGCCGGATCCTCGCTCTGCACGGCGGCCCCGACCACCGCAAGCAGGGCTACAACGAGTCGAACGCGACCACCGTGCCCGCCGGTTCGGCCTTCCTGCCCTTCGTCTACGCCGCCGCCCTGGAGAACGGCGTGCAGAGGACCCGGGACGGCGCCCGGACCCAGGTCACCCCGCAGACGCTGTACGACGGGGACGACGACATCCCCGTCATGACACCCGAGGGCCCCTACTGGGACCGCAGCGGCAAGAAGGTCACAGCCCGCAACGACGGCGAGAAGTCCTACGGGCGCATCAGCCTGAGCCGGGCGCTCGCCCTGTCGGTGAACACGCCGTTCATGCAGCTCGGCATGGACACCGGCCTGGACAAGGTGCGGGACACCGCCCAGGCGGCGGGCCTGCTCCCCTCCAGCTTCGGCCCGCAGATCCCCGCGATGTCCCTGGGCAGCGCCACGCCCAGCGCGATCCGCATGGCGAGCGGATACGCCACCTTCGCCGCCGGGGGCAAGCACGTCGAGCCGTACTCGGTGGCCCGGATCACCCACAACGGATCCCAGGTCACCCTGACGAGACCCGCCTCCCGCCGCGCGGTGAAGGCGAGTGTGGCCGAGGCGGTCCAGTCAGCTCTGACGGACGCCTTCCGCACCGCCCACCCCGGGGCGGACCCGTCCGCCGGGGTGGCCGGGAAGGCCGGCACTGTGCAGAACGACACCGCGTCCTGGTTCGTCGGTACCGCGCACTCCGTGTCGACGGCCGTCGTGACCTACCGCATCGACCTCACCAAGAGCCTCGAACCCCTGCCGTTGAAGGGGGTCGCGGGCACCTCCGGCGACAGCGCCCCGTACACCGTCTGGTCCGGTGCCCGGGGCCTCGGCTGACCCCCGCCCCCGGCACCACCCCGACCTCCGCACCTCCTCGCAGAATGAGCCGCGCATGAAGTCACCGTCCGGCCGCCGCCGCCGAGCCCGCGCCCCCCGACGCGCCACGCCCCCGCGGATACTGACCCTGGCGGCTCTCCTCGTCGTCGCGTCCCTGGTCGCGGGCTACCTGGCCCTGTCCGGCTCGGACACCACCACTCCGACCGCCTCCTCCGGGCCCCGCGAGAAGGCCCCCGTGAAGGGGAACCCGGAGCCCCAGTGGGACGGCAGGACGAAAGTCCTCGGGGACGGCTCCACCTCCTACACCGGCCCCCAGAAGGGGCAGTTGAAGCCGGTGCCCCTCAAACCGGGCGAGAAGCCGCCCCAGTTCGTGGTCTTCTCGTGGGACGGCGCGCTGCAGGGCGACGACGGACTCTTCTCGCACTACCGGGAGCTGGCCGAGGAGTACGACGCCCACATGACCTTCTTCCTCACGGGCATCTACCTGGTGCCCAAGTACAAGAAGGACCTCTATTCCCCGCCCCAGCACGCCAAGGGCTCGGCGGCGATCAGCTATGCCACCGACGAGCACATCCGCACCACGCTGGAGCAGCTCGGCAAGGCGTGGCAGGGCGGGAACGAGATCGGCACCCACTTCAACGGCCACTTCTGCGGCAAGAAGGGCGGCGGCGACTGGAGCGTCGCGGAGTGGAAGAGCGAGATCGACCAGTTCTACGGCTTCGTCGAGAAGTGGAAGACCAACACCGGCTTCAAGGACATGGACCCGCTGCCGTTCGACATCAGGAAGGAGGTCGCCGGAGGCCGTGCGCCCTGTCTGGAGGGCCAGGAGAACCTGCTGAAGGCCGCGAAGGCCTACAACTGGCGCTACGACGCCAGCTCCTCGGGCGACTTCCAGATATGGCCCCGCAAGAAGGACGGCATCTGGGACTTCCCGCTGCAGATGCTCCCCTACGAGGGAGGCAAGTACCAGGGCCTGTCGATGGACTTCAACTTCCTCTACAACCAGTCCAAGGGCGAGACCGAGGGCGACCCGGCCAACTACCCCGAGTGGGAACGGCAGACCGTCGAGACCTACATGTCCGGCTTCAACCGCGTGTACTACGGCAGCCGGGCCCCGCTGTTCATCGGCAACCACTTCGAGAACTGGAACGGCGGCATCTACATGCGGGCCGTCGACCAGACCATCAAGACCGTGTGCACGAAGAAGGACGTCAGGTGCGTGTCCTTCAGGGAGCTGGCCGACTGGCTCGACGCGCAGAAGCCCGAGACGCTGCAGCGGCTGCGCACCCTCGACCCGGCGCAGTCTCCCGACTGGTCGGTGGTCGTGAAGTAACAGGTTGACAAGTAACGGACAACGCCCTTCACAACAGCCCCACACCCCGTGCGAAGATCTGCTTCCCCGGCCGCCGTTGGCCGGGGGCAAGAGGGGAAACACCAGTGAAATCAAGAAGACTGACCGGGACCCGACGCCGCGTCACCATAATCGGGGCAGCGGCGACCTCGGTCGTCGCCGGAGTCGCCCTGCTGCCCAACTGGAGCGCCGGCGCGGCGGTCGTCGACGACCCGACGGTGGACGCGAAGACCAAGGCCACCTTCCAGCGGCTGGCGGACGCGGTCTTCACCGACCGCACCAACGCCCTGCTCGACGCGGGGACGGGCGATCACGGGAAGCAGCTGACCAACGGCTTCTCCGGCGACGTCACACTGTCCTCCGGCACGGCCCGCGCCGAGGACGCCGCCCTGTCCGCGCTGGAGCAGCGCAAGGAGAAGCTGGCGAAGGCCGGCGAGAAGTACAGCAAGGCCGGCACCACCGTCACCCTGAACGCCACGCGGGTGACGGGCCGTACGGCCAAGGCGGCGGTCACCGAGACCACCACCCTGACCTACGCCGGGGCCCGGGGCGGCGCGCCGAGGACCACCGGCTTCCAGGCCCACCACGAGCTGACCTTCAGGGCCGACCGGCAGGGCGACTGGCAGCTGACCGGCATCCGCGACACCGACCAGGGCGGTCTCGCGGTGAACACGCTCTCCAAGCCGGCCACCGTCAGGGCGACCACCGCCGACGACACCACGCCGAGCGCCCCGCGGGCGGCGACCACGCGCAACCCGGCGCCCGCCCCGAAGACCGCCACGACGTACGACTACAAGGCCATGGCGGCCTACGCCGAGAAGCACTGGAACGCCTACAACAAGGACTACCCGGACTTCAACGGCCACGGCGCCGGCGGCGACTGCACCAACTTCGTCAGCCAGGCCCTGAAGGCGGGCGGCTGGAAGCACGCGCCCGGCTATGTGTACGACTACACCAAGTGGTTCGGCAACGCCGACATCCAGTCGCACTCGTTCATCGGCGTCAACGAGTGGTCCTGGTTCGCCCAGAACTCCAAGCGGACCAAGCCGCTCGCCAACGTCTACCAGCTCGAGGTCGGTGACGTCCTCCAGGTGGACTTCGACCGGGACGGGTCCAAGGACCACACGATGATCGTCTCGTTCAAGAGCGGCGGCGAGCCGTACCTGACGTACCACTCCAACAACACGCTGCGCAGGTCGGTGTCGAGCATCGTCGCGACGTACCCGACCGCGTACTACTACGCCTACCGCACCTGAGGCCGGGCGGGGGCCGGGCTCAGTGTCCGGCCCCTCGCTCCTCGCGTATCAGGCCCACCACACGGGCCACCGCCTGCCGGATCGCCTCGGTCTCCGTCAGGAAGTGCCAGTAGTCGGGATGCCGGCCCTCCAGGGTGGTGATCGCCCGGTCGAGGCGGGCCACCGCGTCGTCCAGAGGGCGGGCGTGGCGCGGGTCGGGGGTGTTGCGGCCGGCCATGGCGAGACGCTGGGCGTCGCGGATGGCGAACCGGGTGCGCTCGATCTCCCGCTGGGGGTCCTTCTGCACGGCGTTCAGGCGGTGCAGCCGGTCGCCGGCGGCCGACACGGCCTCGTCGGTGGTGTTGAGCAGGGCTCGCACCGTCGACAGCAGGGACATGGCGTCGGGCCAGCGCTGTTCGTCGCGGGCGGAGCGGGCCTCGGCCAGTTTGGCCTCGGCCCGGCGGACGTTCTCGGTGGCGATGCCGGGGACGTGCTGCAAATCCTGCCAGCAGGCGGCGGTGAAGCGGCGCCGGAGTTCGCTCAGGACGGGTTCGACCTGTTCGGAGCGGGTGGTGAGGGCCTGGGCACGGGTGCGCAGGGAGACCAGCCGGTGGTCGATCTCGGCGGCGCGCTCCGGGAGCCGCTCGGCCTCCACACGGACCGCCTCGGCCTCGCGGGTGACACGCTCGGCCCGCTCCAGGGTCTGGGGCACGCCGTGCCGGCCGGCGCCCTGGTTGAGCTTGGTCAGTTCGGGGGAGAGGGCGGCGAGACGGGCCGCGAGGTCGTCCGCCCGCAGCCCTGACGCTCGTACGGCGTCGAGGGCCTGGGAGGCGGCGAGCAGGGCCTGGCGGGCGCGTTCGACCGCGGGGGCGAGGCGGGCCAGCTGGGTCTCGGCCTTGCCGAGCAGCGGGCCGAGCCCGTCGGCGAACCGGTCCAGCTCCTGCTTGACCCGGCCGAGTTCCTCCTTCGCGGCGGTCAGCTCGCCGCGGGCCCGGGAGGCGGCCGAGGCCTCCAGGTCGTCGCGGTCGAGGTCGTGGGCGTCGACGGCGTCGATGTACCGGTGGCTGGCCTCGTCGATGCGGCGGCCGAGCGCGTCGAAGCCGTCGACGGCGCGGCGGGCGGCGGGGGAGTCGTCGACGGCCGTGATCGTCTCGATCGAGATGCGCAGGTCGCGCTGTGCCGTGTCGAGCTCGTAGAAGGCGGCCGCCGCGGCGTCCTTAGCGGCCTGTGCCTCGGCGCGCTGGCTCTCGGCACGGCCGCCGAACCAGCGCCGGGTGCCCCCGCCCGCGAAGGCTGCGGGCAGCGCCAGCGCGGCCAGCAGGGGCAGTCCCACCAGGGTGAGCGTGTCACGCAGAGGGCCCGGGGTGCGGGGGACGCGGCGGTGTGCGCGCGGCACCGACGGCGAGTACGTCTGCGCTGGTGTCGCCGTCACATCCCTCTCCCGTGCTGTGGTCCACCCTGCCCGGTGTCATTCTCCCACCGGTTAAGGACGAACACACGGGCCGGTCAGTTCACCGTCCGGACCGAAATTCCGCCGTCGCCGGTGCGGACGCGCATGCGGAGCCGTGTCCCCACGGGACAAGAACTCCGCGCGCGTGATGCTTCCCCGGGCTGGTCTCAACCCGGCTGGTGCTGATGGCGCAAGACCTCCTGGAGCGCTGCTCCAGGAGGCGGCCTGAGCCGGTCATCCCCTCCTGTCAGGGACGGGAGGAGCCGGGAGGAGGCGTCCGCTCCGGGCCACTCCCGGATCAGGGGTGGGGATATCCCCGGTCCGGTTTGCGGGACCGGGCCCCGGGCAATGTAGGCTGTCGATTCGTCCTGGGCGTGTGGCCCGGGAGCCGGGTGCGTAGCTCAGGGGTAGAGCGCCTGCCTTACAAGCAGGATGTCGGCGGTTCGAAACCGTCCGCGCCCACAACCGTGCAGCAGGTCAGAGGCCCCCGGAGAGTTTTCCGGGGGCCTCCTCGCGGTCGCCGGCCGGCCGGACCTGCCGTCAGTCGACGTCCGTGGTGCCGAGCCTGGCGTACACGTCCGGCCGGGCACGGCGCAGGCGTAGGGCGAGAGCCACGCCGGCCAGGAAGACGGCCGGAGTGAGCGCGACCAGCGTCCAGTTGACGGCCGGACCGGCGCCGCCACCGTGCTGGTCTCCAAGCGCCTCGGCTCGGCCCTGGGCCTGGTGGCGCCCCCCGTGATGCTCTCGGACGTGGCCCGTGAGACGGCCCCGCACCGGAGCGCAGTGCTCGACCGGGCCGCCACCGGCCACAGCCGCGCCGCCTGCGCCTTCGACCTCGGTCCGCGCGCCCTGTTCACCGGATTCCACGACCTGCTCGGCGCGGGCGAGAGCGGCTTACCTTCGCCGCTACGAGGCTCCGTCGCCGTCCGGCGGAGCCTCGTGCGCGTGCTTCAGCTCCGAGCGGGCCGCCACCCGCTCGGGGCCGCTGAGTTCGGCCCAGTAGCGGTGGGTGCTGATGAACACCGCAAGCTCGTGCTCGCGCCGCCGGAGCTTCTCCACCTCGGCCTGTTCGTCGGCGGTCCAGCCGGGCGAGGCGGGGCGTTCCACCTTTCGCCAGCCGTTGTCGTCGCTGAAACCGTCCAGCGGTTCCACCGACCAGGGGAGCCGCTTCAGCAGGGCCGACAGCTCGGCCCGGACCTGATGGAGTTCCTCCTGACCGGCGAGGAGGTCACTCGGAAAGTCATAGGTCGTAGCCACAGCCCAATGATACGCCTGTTCGAATTTGGGTGGCGAGTTCGTTCCCGTGGTTCAGGTGCGCGTGTGTTCCCTCGCCGGCTCGCCCACCACCCGGGCCGCCACCGGCGCCGCCACGCCGTGCCGCTCGGCCGCGCGCAGCAACGCCCCGCCGATGGCGTCCATTCCATGTCTGTCGGGTTCCTTTCGCCGGTCGTCCCCGGGACGGTGGCCGCCTTGGGCGATCATGGCAGGAACCGCTGTCGCAGGTGGGCCGCAAGGGCGACACTGGGGTCATGTGCCGGAGTATCAAGACCCTGCGTCCACCCGCGCTGCCCGAGCAGGCCACGGAGGCGGACATCCGGGCTGCCGCGTTGCAGTACGTGCGGAAGGTCTCGGGCTTCCGCGCGCCCGCGGCTCACAACCAGGAGGTGTTCGAACGCGCCGTGGAGGCCGTCGCGCAGGCCACGGCCGAGTTGCTGGACGGACTGGAGATCCGGGGAGCCGCGGCCCGGCAGGCGAGCTAGCACCGGCCGAGGCCTGCGAGCACCCCGGCCGGCGAAACCCGCGACGTGTCGGCGTCCGGGCTCCTGCCCGGCCCGAGGGCTGCGCCCCGGGGCCGGCCTCCGCTCCCGCTCGGCTGCGGGCGGTCCTGCCGCTGGGGCGATGGGGGTCCCCGGCTCGAGCGAAGTCGACTGCCTGGGCGAGGGTGGGCGCAGCGGCACCCCGGCCCGAGGCCCGCGCCCCGGGAACCGGAACCGGCCCCTGACCGCAGGTCGATAACGCCAGGGGAGCCGGCCGTCCGCCAGGCCTACGACACGCCCGACGCCCGCGGCTGGCGGCGCACCAGGTAGGCCGCCCCGGCCCCCGCCCCGAACAGCGCCCCCACCGACACCGCCGTCGCCAGCCAGCTCGCGCCCAGCCAGTGAGCACCGAAGTAACCGAGGGCGACGCTGTACGCGGCCCAGACGAGACCAGCCAGGGCCGACCAGGGGAGGAAGTCGCGGGCGCGGCGGTGGGCGGCGCCCGCGCCGAGGGAGACGACCGAGCGGCCGGCGGGGGCGAAGCGCGCCAGGACGACGAGCGCGCCGCCACCCCGGGCGAGCGCCGTGCCGAGACGTTCCTGCGCGGTGGTCAGGCGCCGGGAGCGGGAGATCGCCCGGTCCAGGCGGTCGCCGCCGCGCCAGGCGAGGCGATAGGCGACCAGGTCGCCCATGACGGAGGCGGTGGCGGCGCAGACGATCAGCACCAGGATGTCGGGGACGTCGGCAGCGGAGCCCGCGGCCGCCGCCGTGGCCGCCGTGATCACGAGGACACCGCTGGGCAGCACCGGGAGGAACACGTCGAGCAGGACCGACAGTGCCACCACCGCGTAGATCCATGGGCTGCCGACCAGCGACCCCACCTGCTCCAGCACCGCGACTCCCCGTGATTCCCCCGTGGGCCAGACCGCGCCGCAGTGTCGCCGGGGGAGCGGCAGGGATGACCGATGACAGCCATACAGCGTACGCCTGGGGTGTGACGGGTGGTTCACGGGGGGCTCGTGCGTTCGGTACGGCGTTTTCACACCGCCCACGAAAACGGCGCCTGCCCGCACTCGCGGGAAGGCGCCGCTCCGTGCGGTACGGCCGGGCGGCTCAGGCCGCCACGGGGGTCTGGTCCGTGGACCGCCGCTCCTGCTCCGACGTGCGCTTCTCCAGCAGCCGGTCGACGCCGAACGCGCCCGAGCCCGTGAAGATCAGCAGGAACATGGCCCAGCAGTACATGGCCGCGCCCTCGCCGCTGTTCTCGATGGGCCACAGCCCCTGCGGCTGGTGGACCTTGAAGTACGCGTAGGCCATCGCGCCGGAGGCGATGAAGGCCGCGATGCGGGTGCCCAGGCCCAGCAGTACCAGGCTGCCGCCGACGAGTTCTATGACGGCCGCGTACCAGTTCGGCCAGGCGCCGGTCGGGGCGGTGCCGCCCTTGCCGTCCACGCCACCGAGGACGCCGAAGAGCGCGACGGCGCCATGGCAGGCGAACAGCAGGCCGACGACGATCCGGAACAGTCCGAGTGCGTACGGCTGCGCACCGTTGAGGCGAGCGGTCATATGAGGGTCTCCTTCGGGCGGCCGGCCCGGGGAGGCCGGTCGGGGGACAGAACCGATGAGTAACCCACGTTAGGTGCGACTCTTTGATACTTGCAAGTTCAACATTTGGCCATTGGATTACCTTCGATCGGGCCCCCCTCCCCCCTTCGGCTGCACGTGGAGCGGCCCCCGTCGCCACATCGGCGCCCTGAAAGAGTGACCGAATTTACACCAGGTGATGACCCGTCAGGTGACACACCGTCAGGTCGTGAAGGGTCAGGGCGCGAGTTCGGAATCAAGAAGTGTCATCAGGCGTGGGCCCGTTCCCTCCCGAGTCCGCGCCTGCTCCAGTCGCAGCCGGGCCGAACGGCCGTGCAGCGTCAGCGTCATGAGCTGGTTGCCGAACCAGGGTCCGCCCGTCTTGCGCCAGCTGACCGGCGGCCGGGCAAGGCGCCCGTGCGACGCGAGGCAGCGTCCGATGCCGCGTGAGACGGCGTTCCAGCCGATGCGGAAGGCCAGCCGGATGGACAGCGGCACGGAGTTGTGGACGGGGGAGCAGACGAGCTGCACCACCCGGGCGTCGGGGCCGTCCCCGGGCCACGAGGGCTCGGCGATGTAGGCGTGGTGCACGTCCCCGGACAGTACGCACACGGTCGCCGGCGCCTCCCGCCCCGAGCCGGCCTCGGCGATCAGCTCCGCCAGCCCCGCGAAGGACTCCGGGAACGCCGACCAGTGCTCCAGGTCGGCGGCCCGCCGTAGCTTCTCCGCGAACCGCGCCCAGCGTTCGCCCCGTTCGCCCCGGCACAGTGCCGCGTTCCAGCCCTCGGCGTCGTGCACCAGGTGCGGCAGCAGCCAGGGCAGCGAGGTGCCGAGGAGGAGGTGGTCGTAGGCGCCGGGCGTGTCCGTCACCTGCTCGCGCAGCCAGGCGTCCTCGCCCGGGTCGAGCATCGCGCGGCTGTCCTCGGCGAGGACCCGGGCCGCCCGGCTGTCCACCATCACCAGGCGTACCCGCCCGAAGTCGCGCCGGTAGCTCCAGCGGGCCGTGGTGGGGTCGGCGTCGGCCCGGGCGGCGAAGGCGCGCAGCACGTCGGTGCCGTCGGGCAGCTCCCGGACCTGCCCGTACAACGGGTCGGCCGCCAGTTCCTCCAGGGAGAGGTTGCCCAGGTGCTGGTGAACCCAGTACGACATCAGGCCGCTCAGCAGCCGCTCCCGCCACCAGCCGGTGGCCCGCATGTCGGCGAGCCAGGAGGCGGAGGTGTTCCAGTCGTCGATGACGTCGTGGTCGTCGAAGATCATGAAACTGGGCACGGTCGACAGCAGCCAGCGGATGCGCGGGTCGAGCCAGGACTCGTAGTAGAGGTGCGTGTATTCCTCGTAGTCGGCGACCCCGTTGCCCGGCGGTTCGTCCAGGTCGCGGCGGGCCGCGAGCCAGCGCTGGGTGCCGTCGGAGGTCTCGTCGGCGTACACCTGGTCGCCGAGCAGCAGCAGGACGTCGGGCCGCTCGCCCTCGGGGTCGGCCGCGAGGCGGGTGGCCAGCGCGTCCAGGGCGTCCGGGCCGACGGGGTCGTGCTCGCCCGCCGGCGGGGCGGCCCAGCGGCAGGAGCCGAAGGCGACGCGCAGGGCGTCCTCCGGTCCCGGCGCGTGGATCGCCGAGGGCGGGAAGGGCGAGCCCGGCGGCGGCCACACCCCGGTGCCGTCGAGGAGGACCTCGTACGTCGTGCTCGTGCCCGCCGTGAGGCCGGTCACGGGGACCAGCGCGTAGTGGTGGCCCGAGATCTGGAAGGTGCGGGCCGTGCCGCCGGAGCCGTCGGCGCAGCGCACCTCGGCGACGCACGGACGGCTCGTCTCGACCCATACGGTCGCGGACGAGCCGTCGGTGTACCTCAGCAGTGGTCCGAGGCGCAGTCCGGCCATCGTGATCCCCTCTCCGTCGCCCCGTACGGTACGGAACGACGGAGGTCAGCGGGGAGATGCCGGCACGAACAAGTCCGTGTCGGACAAGGCCGTGTCCGACACGGCCGTGCCGAACAGGTCTGTGTCAGCAGTTCGCGAGGTGGGTCTGCAGCGCCGACTTCTCGGCCTGGTCGACCGAGAGGTCGTAGTAGTACTTCACCTGGACCCAGGCGCGGACGTAGGTGCAGCGGTACGTCGTCCGGGAGGGCATCCAAGTGGCCGGGTCCTGGTCGCCCTTGGCCTGGTTGACGTCGTCGGTGACCGCGATGAGCTGCGGGCGGGTCAGGTCGTTGGCGAAGGACTGGCGGCGGGAGGTCGTCCAGGAGCCGGCGCCGGAGTCCCACGCCTCGGCCAGCGGGACCAGGTGGTCGATGTCGACGTCGGAGGCGGCGGACCAGGTGGCGCCGTCGTAGGGGGAGTACCAGCTGCCGCTGGTGGCGGCGCAGGAGGAGTCCTGGACCACGTTCGTGCCGTCGCGCTTGAGGACGACCTCGCGGGTGTTGCAGGTGCCGGACTGGGTGATCCAGTGCGGGAAGAGGTCGCGGTTGTAGCCGGTGCGGTTCTCGGCGGCCACGGTGAGTGTGGCGAGGTAGGAGCGGGCGGTGGCGCCGCTGACGGGTGTGGGGAGGGCGGCGGAGGCGGTGGGGGCGCTGAAGAGGGCCACCGAGGATATGAGGGCGGTGGCGGCAGCGGCCACACTCAGCCGTCGACGCGCGTAGAACCTGGGCATGCGAACTCCCTGGGGAGAGGGGGGTGTTGGCGGGCGAGCGAAGAGATGCTCGCGGTGCCGTGTTGCGCACAGGTGTGCGTCCGGTGAGAAGTTAATGACGCGACCATGACATGACAAGATCCGAGGCGGAACTTTTCACTCCAGGGGTGTCGCGTACCATGGACGGCGCAGAAGGGGAGTAGCTCTTCGCCGGATCGTCGACATACTGCTCAGCCAGCCTGAGCCGGCGCCCGGAGGCCGGTCCTGTCAACGGACCTGCCAGCGAGACCTTCGGCAAGCAGTGCACGTCCGTGCCTCCCGGCGCGGACGCCAGTGTGCTGTCGTGCCGAGGTGTCCTGCGTGATGTTCAGCACTCTCGGTGGGGCGGCCCCGACCGATTGAGGAACCTTGATCAGCCTGACCGTGACGGCCGTCGTCTTCGGCGTCGTCTTTCTCGCCGAACTGCCGGACAAGACCGCCCTCGCCGGACTCGTCCTCGGCACCCGCTACCGCGCCTCCTACGTCTTCGCCGGTGTCGCCGCGGCCTTCGCGCTGCACGTCGTGCTCGCCGTCGCGGCAGGCAGCGTGCTGACGCTGCTGCCGCAGCAGCTCGTGCGGGCGCTGACGGGCGTGCTCTTCCTGGGCGGGGCCGCGATGCTGGTGCTGAAGAGGGATGAGGGGGAGGAGGAGGTCCGTCAGCCGGAGGACCAGTCCTTCTGGAAGGTCTCCGGTGCGGGCTTCATGCTCATCCTGGTCGCCGAGTTCGGCGATCTCACGCAGATCATGACGGCGAACCTGGCCGCCCGCTACGACGACCCGCTCTCCGTCGGTCTGGGCGCGGTGCTCGCGCTGTGGACCGTGGCCGGGATCGGCATCGTCGGCGGAAGGGCCCTGATGAAGAAGGTGCCGCTGCGGCTGATCACGCAGATCGCGGCGCTCGTGATGCTGGGGCTCGGGGTGTGGAGCCTGTGGGAAGCGGTGACCGGGTGAGCCGGGGCGGGCCCGGGAGCTGAACGGTGGGTGAACGTCCGGCGGGGGCCTCTGGCGCATGGCGGCCTTGTTTTGTACCGTGGAGAAACAAAGTGGCCCTCGCCCGTTTTCCCTGACCGGCGGGCGGGGCCGCCTTGTCCCTCCTGGGGCGCCGGCCGCGCCTCCTCTCCCTGAGCCTTGGAGCTGCCGATGACGGCCACCGTCGTGCTCGACGCCCGCGCCCTCCTGCTGGACATGGACGGCACTCTCGTCAATTCCGACGCCTCGGTCGAACGCGTCTGGCGGCGCTGGGCCCGGCGGCAGGGGCTCGACGGGGACGAGGTCATGAAGGTCGTGCACGGACGGCAGGGATACGCGTCGATGGCGCTGCTGCTGCCCGAACGGCCGATGGAGCAGAACCACGCCGACAACGCCCGGATGCTCGCCGAGGAGACGGCAGACACCGAGGGCGTCGTGGCGATCCCCGGGGCGCCGGAGTTCCTGGCCGCGCTGCGGGATCTGCCGCACGCGCTCGTGACCTCCGCCGATGTCCCGCTGTCCACGGCGCGGATGGCCGCGGCGGGGCTGGAGCTGCCCGGGGTGCGGGTGACCGCGGAGTCCGTCGGGGCGAGCAAGCCCGACCCCGAGGGCTTCCTGAAGGGTGCCGCCGAGCTGGGCGTGGCACCTGCGGACTGTGTGGTGTTCGAGGACTCCGGTGCCGGGATCGCGGCGGGGCGCGCCGCCGGGATGACGGTCGTCGGGGTGGGGCCCAGGGCCGCGGCGCACGAGCCGGACGTGGTGGTGCGGGACCTCACTCAGGTGCGGGTGGAGGCCATGGATGACGGGGCGGTCCGCTTGTACGTGGGCTGACCTTCACCGAATGACTGGTACCGAATGACTGGTACCTGCGGGACGCCGCCGGTGCGGCCCGCTCCGCCGGCCGGTCAGCCCCGGCCGACGCGGGCGGCGATGATCCGCGCGCACTCCAGGGCCTCGGTGTGGGTCGTGTCCACCTCCAGGTCGTAGCGCACACCCTCGTGCACCAGGCGGGCCTGTGACGCGGCCATGCCCCGGACGCGGTCACCCCGGGCGATCTCACGCCCGGCGGCGACCGCGCTGTCGCACCTGACACCGACCCACAGCACGTCGAGGCCGTCCAGGACCGTCTCCCAGCGCCGCCGGGACGCCGGTCCGCCGAGGAAGACGTCGTCCAGGACGACGTTGGCACCGGCGCGGACCATGGCGGCGACGCCCCTGGTCCAGGCCGCGTCCAGGGCGCGGAACTCCGGCCCCACGTCCACGCCGCCGTCCGGGGTGAATGTGATGCCCCCCGCGGAGCCCCGCATCTTCGCGGGCAGGGCCTCGACGAACGAGTCGACGCCGAAGGCCAGCCAGGCACCCGGCAGAACCTCCTGCAGACACCGCGCGATCCCCGATTTGCCCGAACTCGAACCACCGTTGAGAACGATCACCTGAGTCGTCACGGCGTCACGGTACGACTTCCGGGCGGCCTACGGCTCCTTGGTCTCCGACTCCAGCTTGGCTCTGGTCTCCTGGTCGTAGACCCCTTGGTCGGCGCCCTGGATGCCGCGTGACCACTGATAGGTGCGGACGGCCTCCTCGACCCGGTCGTCGAAGGTGCCGTCGGCGTCCTCGTTGAAGAGGAGCAACTGGCGCAGACGAAGCTGGAGTTCGGAGACCTCCGGCCCGGTGTCGCCGAGCCGCAGCGTGGTGGGGCCGCCGTTCTGGCGGGAGTTGTCCGGCGGAGCCTGCCCGGGGCCGGTCGCCGTGGCGGACGGCTGCGGCGCCGAAGGGGTCGCGGACCGCGACGGGCTCGGCGAGGCGCTCGGCGCGGAGGGTGACGGGGAAGCGGACGGACTGCGGGTGGCCGTCGGTGACGGCGGCGGCGCCGCGGGGGCCGGCGTTGTCGCAGGAGCGCTCCCCGCCGGCGGCGTGGACGCCGCGCTGCTCGACGGCGCGTCCGGCACACCCGCCCGGGTGCCCTCCGGCAGCGCGGTGTCCCGCGAGGGCGCCTCGTAGGAGAACAGCCCGGTCGCGTATCCGGCGGCCGTCACGACGGCGACGCAGGCGCCGGCGGCCGCGGCGAGTAAGACGGTACGGCGCCGGCGACGTGGCCCGCCGTCGGGCCCATCCGCTCCGGGACGGCCGTCCTGCGGCGCGCCGTCGAAGAACCGCAGATCGGTGACGCTGAGTTCGGTCGTCGCGGGCGCCGGCGGGGCCGGGGGCGCCGCGGTACCCGGGAAGGCCGGCAGCACGGTGGTGGCGTCCGGGTCCTCCACCGGACGCAGGGGCATGGTGACGTCGGCGGTGGAGGGCGCCGGGGCGGCGCCTTCGGTCACCCGCGCGGAAGCGTCCGGGCCGTCGGCGCGTGTGCGCCGCGGGGCGGCCGCGCCG
>NZ_BMWE01000005.1 GCF_014651075.1 Streptomyces djakartensis
ACATCGGCTACACCGCCGCCACCGAGATCGCCAAGGAAGCCCTCGCCACCGGCCGCGGCGTGGCCGAACTCGTCCTGGACAAGGGCCTGCTGCCCGCCGACCGGCTCGCGGACCTGCTCCGCCCCGAAATTCTGGCCGGCAGCGGCCCGGCCCCGGTGGCCTGACGCACCGTCAGCCCACATCGCAGAACGCGGGTCTCATCATTCGGTCGGAATGCGTACGGTGATCCCATGCCGACCCGAACGGAAGGGATGGGATCCGCCATGCCGGGACCACGGGAGACCGCCGTCTACACGCACGGGCACCACGAGTCGGTGCTGCGCTCGCACACCTGGCGCACCGCCGCGAACTCCGCCGCGTACCTGCTGCCCCGGCTCCGGCCCGGCATGAGGATCCTGGACGTCGGGTGCGGGCCGGGGACCATCACCGCCGACCTGGCGGAACTCGTGCCCGGCGGGCACGTCACCGGCGTCGACCGGGCGCCGGGGATCCTGGAGCAGGCGCGCGCCACGGCCGCCGGACGCGGGCTGGACAACGTCGGCTTCGCGGTCGCCGACGTGCACGCCCTGGACCACCCGGACGGCACCTTCGACGTCGTGCACGCCCACCAGGTGCTCCAGCACGTGGGCGACCCCGTGCGGGCACTGCGCGAGATGAGGCGCGTGGCGGCACCCGGCGGTCTCGTCGCCGTACGCGACTCGGACTACGCGGCCATGACGTGGTTCCCGGCGTCCGAGGGACTCGACGCGTGGCTGGACCTGTACCGCCGGGTCGCCCGCGCAGGCGGCGGTGAACCGGACGCCGGACGCCGGCTGAAGGCCTGGGCGCTGCGCGCCGGGTTCACCGACGTCACGGCGAGTTCCGGCACATGGACCTTCGCGACTCCTCAGGAGCGGGCCTGGTGGAGCGGGCTGTGGGCCGACCGGACACTGACGTCGGCGTACGCCGACCGGGCCCGCCAGGGCGGGCATGCCGACACCGCGGAACTGGAGGCCGTGGCCCGGGCCTGGCGCGAGTGGGGCCGACGGGAGGACGGCTGGTTCTGTGTACTGCACGGAGAAATTCTCTGCCGAAAGGAAGCCTGAATCTCGTTTTCCGGGAAACCAGTAGAGCAGGAGGTTCGAATCATGGTTCCCATTCTGCTGGTGCTGCTTCTGGCTTTGATTCTTTTCGGTGCCGGATTTGCAGTAAAGGTACTCTGGTACGTCGCGTTGGCGGTTCTCGTTCTGTGGCTGCTGGGATTTGTCGTGCGGGGCACGTCGGCATCCGGGGGCAGGGGCCGCTGGTACAGGTGGTGAACGGGCCCCGGGATCGGGGGTCAGCTCCCGTCCCGGGGAAGCAGCGGTCCGAGCGGCCCGAGGTCCAGATTGAGGTCCTCGGGCCGCAGTCCGTAGCGCTCGCGCAGTTCCGTCATCCGCTCCTCGAGCAGCATCAGAGTGAGCCCTATCCGCTCCTCCTGCTCCTCGCTCAGGTCTCCCACGTCGAACCGGCGCAGCGCCTGGCGCTCCATGAGCTGACGCAGCAGCTCCACCACCGTCAGCACGAGTTTGACCAGGTCACGCTCGACGGTGTCGGGGTCCAGGTCCATTTTGTTGCGGCGCGGCCGGGGGTCTTGCCGGGGGCTGTCGGACGTCACGGCAACTCCTCGAACGGGGACGGCACCTGGGCGTTCACCGAGCTGATGAGCGCGTTGAGGTCGATACGGACGAGGTCGACGTCGGCGATGCGCAAGGTGATGTCACCCGTGATCACCACACCGCCGGCGAGCAACCGGTCGAGCAGGTCCACGAGGGCGACCTCACGGCCTTCCACTACGGTCACTGCTTCTCCCCGCCGGTCAGCTGTTCCTCGCCGGCGAACGAGTACGCCGCCCAGGGGCCGGTGAGCACCACGCGCATTCCTGTGCTTTCACCCTTGGCACGGTCCACCATTTCCACGAATTCCTCGGAATGCGCACGCGGCACAAGATATGCGGCATTCAGAATGTTCCGGCCGCTCGCTTTGGAAAGCGCGGGATTCTGCGGCGGATGCAGCCGAGAGTCCTCTGCGAAAGCGGAAAGCTTTTCGTGCAGCGTGACCGAGAAGGTCTCGGCCTTCTGCCACATCTCCTCGTGCGATCTGGTCTGGGCGCGCCGCTGGCGCAGGTAGTCCCGGCCCGACGCGGCCTTCGGCGCGGGCTGGGCGGTCTCCTGCGGTTCGGACTCGGCGTACACCTTGACGCCCCACTCGACCCGGCCCTCCAGCCGGTCGAGGGTGCGCCGGAAGTCCTCTTCGCGGGCCTCCAGCATCGTCCGCACGCCGCTGTCGTCCCGGAAGACGGTGCCGAGCCTCAGGGGCAGCGGCGTCGTGACGGTCGTCAGCGCGTCGATCACGCCCTGGTGGGCCCGGGCGGTCTCGGTGAGCCAGTCCAGGTCCTCCAGATGGGCCCGGAGCGGCTCCTCCGCGAAGTCCCGCTCCGGCACATGGCTGACGACGGCGACGAGGCCGTGGTGGGTGAGCCCTCTGGGCGGGTCACCCGCCACCCCCGTCAGCTGGGACTGGAGCGGAGTGCCGAAGGGGCGGCAGACGGCATAGACGTACCGCAGTCCGGTCACGGTGCCTCCTTCTGCTCCGCCCGGCCGGGCTCCAGTTCCTCCAGCCGGGCCAGCCTCTCGCGCAACTCGGCGTTCTCACGGGCCAGTTCGTCCCGCCTGGCCCGCGAGCTCAGGTTCGGGTCGCTTTCCCACCAGTCGATTCCCATCTCCTTCGCCTTGTCCACCGAGGCGACGATCAAACGCAGCTTGATGGTGAGGAGTTCGATGTCGAGCAGGTTGATGCGGATGTCGCCCGCGATCACGATGCCCTTGTCCAGGACCCGTTCCAGGATGTCGGCGAGGTTGGCGCCGCTCTGCTGGCCGTAGGGCTCGGGCATCCTGC
The DNA here is from genome assembly GCF_014651075.1 of Streptomyces djakartensis. Taxonomy (GTDB): domain Bacteria; phylum Actinomycetota; class Actinomycetes; order Streptomycetales; family Streptomycetaceae; genus Streptomyces; species Streptomyces djakartensis. Next base: position 2,917 of record NZ_BMWE01000005.1, read on the forward strand.
TGGGCGTTGTCATCGACGGCTCCCGCCCTCGGCGTACTCGTCCTCGTACTCCTCGTCCTCGTACTCCGCTTCCGGCTCGTCCTCGGACTCTTCCTCGGGCTCCTCGTCGTACTCGCCCTCAGGCTCGTCCTCGGATTCCTCCTCGTCCTCGTACTCGCCCTCGGGTTCCTCCTCGTCCTCCTCTTCCGGCTCCTCGTCCTCTTCGTCGTACTCGTCCTCCGGCTCCTCGCCCTCGGGGCGCTCCTCCTCGGACTCCTCCTCGGCGAGTGCGTCCTCATGGCTGCGCACGACCTCGCCGTCGCGGATCTCGCCGCGCCAGGCCTCCTCCACCTCGCCCTTGATCGTGATGAAGCGGACGAAGTTCTTCAGGTCGAGCCGGGCGCGCCTGCCCTGGGCGCGCCAGATGTTGCCGGTCTTCTCGAAGAAGCCGGAGGGGTAGTACTCGATGACCAACAGGACACGGGTCAGGTTGTCGGTGAGCCGGTGGAAGGAGACGACGCCCCGCGTGGTGCCCTTGGCCCCCTCGGACTTCCAGGCGATGCGGTCGTCGGGGATCTGCTCGGTCGTGGTCGCCTTCCAGCTGCGGTTGGACCACCAGACCTTCAGCTGCCAGTCCGAGGTGACGTCGTCGGCTTTGCTCGCGGCCTTGACGCCCTTCGCGAAGGTGCTGAAGTCCTGGTACTGCGTCCACTGGTCGTACGCGGTGCGCAGAGGTACGCCGACATCGATGTGCTCGATGATGACGGTGGGCTTGTTCCCGGAACGGCCCTTGCCCTTCCCCTTGCCGCCGCCCCCCAGGTTCTTCAGGGCCCCCGTCACCTTGTCCTTGACGCGAGAGCCACCGGTCTCCAGGGCGGCACGCACCGGTCCCTTGCCCTCGGCGAGCTTACGGCCGCCGTCGAGGGCGAGCTTCGCGAAGCCGGGGCTTTTGCCCTCGGCGATGTCGTTCAGTTTGCCGGTGGTCTCGCCGAGCTTGCGGCCCACACCGGTCAGCATGCGCGTGGCCTGAGCGGCGAGATACTCCTGCAGCTCTGCCTTGAGCCGGTCGGCGGCCTCGCTGTGGGCCACGTCGGCAAGCGGGTTCTTCGTCGCTCCGTTCGCGGCGGACTTCGCCGATCCGAGGGCGTCGCTCATCCCTCACCGCCTCCCTTCGACAGCCGGGACCGGGCGCTGCCGCCCCGCCTGCCGGCGGTCGCTTTCTTCGCCGCCGTGGTCTTCTTCGCCGCCGCCTTCTTGGCCGGGGCCTTCTTCCCGGCAGGAGCCTTCTTGGCGGCCTTCTTCGCGGGGGCCTTCTTGGCGGAGGTCTTCTCCGCCGCGGGCTCCTGCTCGCGGTCGCCCGTCTCCTCGTCCGTCTCCGGACCCGAGTCCTCGGGCGCCTCGTCCTCGTCTTCCTCGTCGTACTCGGCGTCGCCGCGCCCACCGGGCACAGCACCGGTGAGCTGGTCGCGCATCTGGGCCGTGCGGCCGTGCAGCCGGTCGGCGATCGAGTCGAGCTGCCGCTCGACCATGGCGCCGGAGGCCGCCTTGCCCACGCCGCGCAGGTCCTCGCGCAACTGGTCCCCGATCTCCTTGAACTGCGGGTTGTTCCGCAGCTGCTGCTGAACCAGCTCCGCGACCATGCGCGGACTCAGGTTCAGCTTCTTGCCGGCCACCAGCCCGCCGACGGCCATCGCCATCTTCAGCTTCTTGGTACGCCCCAGGAGGTATCCGGCCCCCACTGCGAGGCCCAGTCCCGTTCGGTTCATTGTGTCGTCCCTTGTTGGCCTGTTCCCGCGCTCGTGCGCGTAGCGGTCTCCAGCCGGTCGAGGAGTTCGTCCTCAAGGCGGTCGAACTCCTCCTCCGTGATCTCCCCGGCCTCCAACTGCTCCTCAAGACGGGACAGTTCGGCCCGGACCGTAGCGGGGTCGTAGTAGATCCGCTCGGCCTCCTGGAGCACCTGATTGATGGCCCAGGCGCTGCCGCGCACCGGTGCGAACGGCAGCAGCAGCACCTCGGAGATCAGACCCATGTCGTCACCCCGCTCCGGTCTCCGTGCCCCCGGCCGCGGTGCCCGCCGGCTCGGCCGGGCCGGGCTCGACGAAGCTGTACGGCGGCAGCGGGCCGTTGATCCGCACCTCCAGGTGCGGCATGTCCTTGCGGGCCTGCTCCACAGCGGCCAGGAAGGTCTCGGCCGACTCGCGGTCGACGAGGAACGAGACGTTGGCCAGCCAGCCGGTGGACTCAGGCCCCACGCTCACGTCGTCGGCGGCCGGTTCCAGGGCGCGCTGCAGTGCGGCGGCGTCGTCGCCCTCCTTGGCCTTGACCGCGGCGGCGACCATCTCGCCGAGCCGGACCTTGTCGTCGTAAGTGCCGCCGCCCGCCTGACGGTTGGCCTCCGCGAGGCTGCGGATGTCCGGGCTCTCGGCCATCACCTGGTGCAGGACGGCCTCTTCCACGTGGTTGGCCTTGATGTTGTACTCGACCCGGCCGTCCAGGGCCCGCAGGCGCTCCTTGTAGTGCTCGGCACGCTCGGCGAGCACGCTGGTGATGGCGTTGTCGTCCGGGGCGACGCTGCCGAAACGCATGGGCAGCACACAGCCGGCCGCCCCCGCCTCGCTGAGCACGTTCTGGTGGGCGAGGAGGTCCCTGCGCTTGGGCCGCAGCCCCTCGGGCGCCTCGCTGACGACGGCCGCCAGGTCACCCTCACGCAGGATGCGCACCGGGCGGGGCGGATCACCGACACCGCCCATGCCCTCGGGCAGGGCGGGGTGCGAACTCGCCGCGATCCCGTAGACGTAGGTGCTCACTCCTGCTCCTCCTTCCGGCGGGACGACGTGCTCTTACGGGCGCGCGGGCGGGACTCGCCCTGACGCTCGGAGCCTTCGTCGCGGGCCTGCTTGAAGGCGTCGGAGATGGTCTCGGCGGCGCCGGACAGCGCACCCTTGGACTTGCCGCGCGCCCCGGACTCGGTCATCTCACCGACCAGGTCGGGCAGGCCCGGGTCCTTGCGCGGCCCGGCCTCGAGGTCGAGCCGGTTGCACGCCTCGGCGAAGCGCAGGTAGGTGTCGACGCTGGCGACGACCACACGTACGTCGATCTTGAGGATCTCGATGCCGACCAGGGAGACCCGTACGAAGGCGTCAATCACGAGCCCCCTGTCCAGAACGAGTTCAAGCACGTCGTAGAGACCGCTGCTGCCGCCCCCGCCGCCGGTTTGCTGTGCCGGTACAACAGTCATTCCGGCTGTTCCTCCTCGTGTGTGATGGTGATTCCGTCCGGGCGGCCTAGCGGCCGCCGGGCCTGCGCGCGTCGGACCGCCCGCGCTCGTAGCGACGGACGCGCCGGTAACCGGTGAGCTGCCCCTCGGAGTCGAGCTCCACCTGGTAGCTCGCCATCAGGCTCATCGTGTCGGGTACGCGCTCGAGTTCGAGGACCTCGACCTCCAGCGCCCACCCGTCCTCCGTCTTCTCGAAGGACGACACGGACTCGGCTTCCATGCCGGTGAGCTCCGCGAGCTGACCGCGCGCCTGGCGCAGCACCTCCATCGGGCTCGGCCGGTTGTCAGCCGCCTGACGGTCGGTCGATGTGCGCGATTTCTGTGACTCCTGTGCCTTCTGTGAATCTTGCGACTCTTGCGTGTTCTTTGTGTTCGACATGGCCACCTCCCCCTCCGTGTGGCCGCAAGAGTGTTCGCCAAACCTCTACGGGCGCATGCATCTGCCACCCACCGAGCCGGCGGCGGTGGCTGCCTCAGCCGCCCAGTGCCTTCAGCCGCCGCTGGGCAGGGCCCAGCGCCCGGCCGCGGTTCAGCAGGCCCGACCAGGGGTCGGTGCGGGCCTGCTCGACGGCGTCGGCGATGGTCCAGCGACGGGCGTGCAGCTCGGGGTCGTCCAGTTGCTCCCAGCCGACGGGGGTCGCCACCGGCGCGCCCGGGCGGGACCGGACGGTGAAGGGGGCGACGGCAGTCTGGGCGTAGGCGTTGCGCTGCACGTCCAGGTAGAGCCGCGCACCGCGGTCCTTCTTGCGGGCGGCGGTGGTGAGGCGGTCGGGGTGGGCTTCGGCGAGGGTGCCGGCGACGTCCTGGGCGAAGGCGCGTACCTCGTCGAAGTGGTGCCGGCCGTTCAGCGGCACGATCACGTGCAGGCCACGCGAGCCGGTGGTCATCAGCGCCGCGGGCAGCTCCAGCTCGTCCAGGAGCTCCTTCAGCAGCCGGGCGGCCTCACGGACGGCCTCGAAGTCGTCCCCCGTCGGGTCGAGGTCGAAGACCAGCCGGTCGGGGCGGTCGGCGTCATCGGCGCGGGACAGCCAGCGATGCAGGGTGATGCTCGCCTGGTCGGCCAGGTAGAGGAGGGTGGCGGTGTCGTCGCACACGGTGTGGCAGACGGTGCCGCCCTCCTTGGACAGCTCGACGCGGTTGATCCACTCCGGGTAGTGGTCCGGGGTGTTCTTCTGCATGAAGCGGGGGCCGTCGATGCCGTCCGGGTGCCGCTGAAGCATCAGCGGACGGCCGCGCAGGTGCGGCAGCATGAAGGGCGCCACGGCCCGGTGGTACTCCACCAGGTCTCCCTTGGTGTACTCCTTGGCGTCCGGGCCGCCGGGGAAGAGCACCTTGTCCGGCCGGTGGACCTCCACGGTGCGGCGGCCCGCCCGCACCGTGCGCGTGCCGTCGGTGCCGCTCACCGCACGACCGCCTCCTCCACCAGCAGCCGCCCCGCCGCCGCGATCGACTCGGCGTCGATGCCCGCGGCGTGCAGCTGTTCCTCCGGGGACGCCGATCCCGGCATGGTCCGCACCCCCAGCCGCACCAGCCGCGGCACGGGCCGGCCGTCGGTGAAGGCGTCGAGGACCGCGTCGCCGATGCCGCCCTCCGGGTGGTGGTCCTCCACGGTCACCAGGCAGCCGGTCTCCTCGGCGGCCCGGCGCAGGGTGTCCCGGTCGACGGGCTTCACGGAGTACAGGTCGATCACCCGCGCGTTGATGCCCTCCTGCTCCAGGGCGTCGGCGGCGGCCAGCGCCTCGTGCACGGTGACGCCCGCCGCGACGAGGGTCAGCCGGTCCCGCTCGGAGGAGCGCAGCACCTTGCTGCCGCCGACCGGGAACTCCTCGTCCGGGCCGTAGATCACCTCGCTCTCGCCGCGCGAGGTGCGCAGGTAGCGCACGCCCTCCAGGCCCGCCATCGCGCCGACGAGCCGCGCGGTCTGGTTGGCGTCGCAGGGGTACAGCACGGTCGAGCCGTGCACCGCCCGCATCATCGCCAGGTCCTCCAGGCCCATCTGGCTCGGCCCGTCCTGGCCGATGGCGACACCGGCGTGCGAGCCGACGAGGTTGATGCCGGAGCCGCTGATGGAGGCCATCCGGATGAAGTCGTAGGCCCGGGTCAGGAACGCCGCGAAGGTGGCGGCGTACGGCACCCAGCCGCGGGACGCCAGTCCGACCGCGGAGGCGACCAGTTGCTGTTCGGCGATGTAGCACTCGAAGTAGCGGTCGGGGTGCTCCTTGGCGAAGAACTCGGCGCGCGTGGAGTCGCCGACCTCGCCGTCCAGGGCGACGATGTCGCCGCGGCCGGTGCCGAGCGCGGCCAGTGCCTGTCCGAAGGCGTTGCGGGTGGCGACCTCTTCGCCCTTGTCCCACCTGGGGAGCTCGAAGTCACCGGTGTGCACCGAGTGCAGCATGCGGGCGGCGGGCGGCTCCTGCACCGCCACGCGGATGTCACGGGAGCCGCCGAGCTCGGCGATCGCGTCCTCGGCCTCCGGCAGCGGCTTGCCGTGCAGGCCCTCCCGGTCCTGAACGCCCTCGACGCCCTTGCCCTTGAGGGTGCGGGCCAGGATCGCGGTGGGCTGGCCCTTGGTGGACGCGGCCTCTCCGTAGGCGCGGTCGATGGCGTCCACGTCGTGCCCGTCGACCTCGATGGTGTGCCAGTCGAAGGCCTGGAAGCGGCGGGCGTAGGCGTCCAGGTCGTGTCCGTGCCGGGTCGGTCCGCGCTGGCCGAGCCGGTTGACGTCGACGATCACGGTGAGGTTGTCCAGGTGCTCGTACCCGGCGTGCTCGGCGGCCTCCCACACGGAACCCTCGGCCAGTTCGCTGTCGCCGCACAGCACCCACACGCGGTTGCCGGTGCGGTCGAGCCGCTTGCCGGCGAGCGCGATGCCGACGCCGACCGGCAGGCCCTGCCCGAGCGAGCCGGTGGCCGTCTCGACCCAGGGCAGGCGCTGCGGGGTGGGGTGCCCTTCGAGGCGGCTGCCCAGCTTGCGGAAGGTGAGCAGTTCCTCGTCGTCGATGGCACCGGCCGCCTTGTACGCGGAGTACAGCAGTGGGGAGGCGTGTCCCTTGGAGAGGACGAAGCGGTCGTTGCCGGGGTGGGCGGGGCGCTCGAAGTCGTAGCGGAAGTGGTGGGCGAGCAGCACGGCCATCAGGTCGGCCGCGGACATCGAGGACGTCGGATGCCCGGAGCCCGCGGCGGCGGCGGCGCGGACACTGTCCACGCGCAGCTGCCTGCCGAGGTCGGTGAGTTCACCGGTGTTCATGAGTCTCCTTTCGCGGAGTCGTCCGGGACGTCGGAACGCTTGACGGGACCGGGGGCGGTGCCGGGCCCCGGGGGCGGTTGGCCCGGCGGCGGTTCGGGGCTGGCCGACGGGGGCCGGCTCCTGGCGGGCTCCCCGCCCGGCTGGCTCCTCGCAGGTTCGCCACCGGGCTGGCTCCTGGCGGGCTCACCACCGGGCTGGTTCCTGGCGGGCTCGCCGCCCGGCTGGCTCCTCGCAGGTTCGCCGCCCGGCTGGCTCCTGGCGGGCTCGCCGCCCGGCTGGCTCCTCGCAGGTTCGCCGCCCGGCTGGTTCCTGGCGGGCTCGCCGCCCGGCTGGCTCCTCGCAGGTTCGCCACCGGGCTGGCTCCTGGCGGGCTCGCCGCCCGGCTTGTTCTTGGCCGGCTCACCGACGGGCTGCCCCTTCGCCGTCTCGACCTCCGAACGCCGCTCCACGAACCGCGAACCGGCCTCGGCCGCGCCCGGATCAACCGCGGGCCGCCCCTTCGCCGTCTCGGCCTCCGAACGCCGCTGCGCGGGCCCGGGTCCGGGTCGTACCTGCGTCGGCCCGGGCCCGGGCTGCCCCTTCGCGGGCTCTTCTGCGGTCAGGCCCTGGTCGGGCTCCCCGCCGCCGCTCACCCCGTCATGGGTGTCGGCCTCGAGCGCGGCTCCCGGCCCTGACCGGGCGTCGGCCTCCTGCCGCCGGCCCGGCCCGCCCGGGACCCGTGCCAGCTCCGGCGACGACGTGTCCAGGGGGACGGACCACGACCGGACCAGCCCCAACTGCACGGCCTGCCGCGGCAGTACCGCGTCGAGCAGCCAGTCGGCGGCGACCCGGACGCGGTTGCCGGGCATCGCGGCCAGGTGGTAGCCCCGCGTCACCGCACCGGCGGGTACCCCGGACAGGGCCACGCCGAGCGGGTTCGCGGCAGCCTTCGCACCGCCCAGATCGACGACGAAACCCAGGTCGCGGTGGCGGTAGGGCTTGCGCGAGCCGCCGAGGCCGAGCGAGGCGGCGACGTTCTCGGCCGCGACCTTGCCGTGCCGCCAGGCGTGCTGCGCGGTCATCGGCGTGTAGCTCCCCGGCTTCTCGAGATCGGGTACCGCGGCCACGTCACCGCACGCGAACAGCTCGGGCCGGCCCGGCACCTGCAGGTGCGGGTCGACGAGCAGCCGCCCCTTCTCCATCGGCAGCCCGAGCGACTCGACCAGCGGGTCGGGCCGCACGCCCACGCACCACACCAGGGTCCGGGTCTCGACGAACTCGCCGTCGGTCAGCACGACCCCCTCGTGCGTGGCCTCCTGCACGGAGGTCCCCATCCGCACGTCCACGCCCCGCTCCCGCAGCACCCGGTCGGCGGTGGCGGACAGCTTCTCGTCCATCTCGGGCAGCACCCGCGGCGCCACGTCCAGCAGCATCCACCGCGGCCGCATGCCCTGCCGCAGCGGATGCCTGCGGACCTGCGCGTCGGTGAACATCTGCCCGTGCGCGGCGACCTCGGTGCCGGTGTATCCCGCGCCGACCACGACGAAGGTGCACCGGGCGGCGCACGTCCCGGGGTCGTCGGCGGCGGCCGCCAGCTCCACCTGCCGGGTCACGTGGTCGCGCAGGTAGAGCGCCTCCGGCAGCCCCCGGAAGCCGTGCGCGTGCTCGGCGACGCCGGGGATCGGCAGCAGCTTGTTGACGCTGCCGGCGGCGATCACCAGCCGGTCGTAGGCGAGTGTGCCGCCCGCGCCCTCCGGGCCGGTGTGGTGCAGGGTGCGCTCGTCGAGATCGATGCGGTCGGCCTCACCCAGTACCAGCCGTACGTTCGGCAGCGAGTCCGAGAGGGAGACCGTCACCCGGCGCGGCTCGAGGACACCGGCGGCGACCTGGGGCAAGAGGGGCAGATACAGGAAGTAGTCGGTCGGGTTCAGCAGGGTGATGTGGGCCCGGCCCCGGGTGATCCGGGACAAGGTGCGGGCCGTGCGGTATCCGGCGAAACCGGCACCGACGATCACGATGCGGGGTCGACTCACGGTCGCTCGCCTCCGGCGCTGTCGCGTACCTCGGGAGACTTCCGCGTCCCCCTGGCCAGGGCACCCAAACGTCCACGGGTGCCCCCGTCGGCCCGGACCGCACCGGTTTCCGGACCCGCGCCCGGGTACTCGGTGCGGGTTACGGACCGCCGACGTCGCGGAGGCACTCCCCCATGCCCGAGTACGGTTACTTCCTCTCGTGCGAGCAGTACGGACCGGCCGAGCTGATCGAGCAGGCCCGGATGGCCGAGCAGGCCGGTTTCCAGGCACTGTGGATCTCGGACCACTACCACCCGTGGAACGACGAGCAGGGCCAGAGCCCGTTCGTGTGGTCGGTGATCGGCGCCCTCTCCGAGGCGGTGTCGCTGCCGATCGAGACGGCGGTGACCTGCCCGACCGTGCGCATGCACCCGGCGGTGGTGGCGCAGGCCGCGGCGACCAGCGCGGTGATGACGAACAACCGCTTCCGGCTCGGCGTGGGCTCCGGCGAAGCGCTCAACGAGCACATTCTGGGCGACCACTGGCCGCCGGCCCATGTCCGTCTGGACATGCTGGAGGAGGCCATCCAGGTGATGCGCCGGCTGTTCTCCGGCGAGGAGGTCAATCACCACGGGCCGCACTACACGGTGGAGAACGCCCGCCTGTACACGGTCCCGGACGAGCCGATCCCGATCGACATCTCCGGTTTTGGCCCGGCGGCGACCCAGCTCGCGTCCCGCGTCGGCGACGGCTACATCTCGGTCATGCCGGACGCGGCGATGGTGGAGCAGTACCGCAAGGGCGGAGGCGGCGGAAAGCTGGTCAGCGGTGGCACCAAGGTCTGCTACGACACCGACAAGGACGCGGCCGTGAGGACCGTCCACCGGCTGTGGGCCAACGAGCAGCTGCCCGGCGAGCTGGGCCAGGTCCTGCCTTCCCCGGCCCACTTCGAGCAGGCGCAGCAGCTCGTCACCGAGGACATGGTGCGTGAGAACCGGGTGTGCGGCGACGACGTGGACGAACACGTGGCGGAGCTGAAGCAGTTCGCCGACGCGGGCTTCGACCGGGTCTACGTCAACCAGATCGGCCCCGACATGCGCGGCTTCTTCGACTTCTACCGCACGAAGGTGCTGCCGCAGCTCCAGCAGACCGTCTGAATCAGGCAGACCGTCTCAACCAGTCTGCGACGCCGCTCGTGCGGCTCTGGGAGTTCCCGCGTGGTCGCCGCGTGCATGTGGCCGACCCGGGAAAACAGGAGGCGCGGGAGTACCGGGGCGCCTAGTGTCACGGGCATGTCTGTACGCCTGCGCATGCGTGACGCCCTGCCGGAAGCGATGCGTGCCCGCGACAAGGCCGCGGTGAGCGCCCTGCGCGGCACGCTGGCCGCGCTGGACAACGCCGAGGCGGTGCCCGTGGACGAAGCGGTGCACCGCGCCGCGGCACTGGAGGCGTCGCCCGCCGGGGCCGGGGCCACCGAGGCGGTGCGACGTGAGCTCAGCGAGTGTGATGTCGTGCAGATCGTGCGAGCCGAGGCCGCCGAACGGCTCGCGGCGGCAGCGGAGTTGAGCGCCCCCGCGCACGCCGACCGGGCCGGTCGGCTCCGCGCGGAGGCGGCCGTACTGCTCCGGTTCCTCGACGGCGAAAGCGACGCGGGTACGGAGAACGACAGGTCCTAGCGGCGGACCTGCCCGGCCAGTTTCCGTGCGGCCAGGATGCCCGCCCCCACGGTGACGGCCGCGCCCATCCACCCGCGGTTCCGCGACACCCACTGCTGCGGGCTGTTGCCGACGGCCTCGTCGTCGAAGCGCCCGTGTGCGCCGAAGTCCTGGCCGTGCGGGCCGTCCGCGGGCTCCCACAGGTTCGCCGGCCCGTCGTGCCGGCCCGTCTGCTGCTGCGCGTCGACGTTCGTGCGCGCCAGGTAGCGGTCCAGCAGCCCTGGGGCGACGGCGTTGGCGAGGAGTGTGGCGGCCGTGGAGCCACCCACCCAGTACTCCCGGCGCCGCGCGTGCGACGCCGCGTGCACGATCGCCTTGGCCGCGACCTCCGGCTGGTACACGGGCGCCACCGGCCGGGCGCGTCCCTCCATGCGGTTCAGCACCCAGTCGAACTGGGGGGTGTTGAGGCCCGGCAGTTGCACCATCGTGGTCCGCACCCCGCTGCGCGCGTGCAGCAGTTCGCAGCGCAGCGACTCGTTGAACCCCTGGATGGCGTGCTTGGCCCCGCAGTACGCCGACTGCAGCGGAATGCCCCGGTAGGCCAGCGCGGAACCGACCTGCACGATCGTGCCGCGGTCGCGCGGCAGCATGTGGCGCAGGGCGGCCCGGGTACCGAACACGAAGCCCAGGTACGTCACTTCGGTGACGCGGCGGAACTCGTCCGGCCCGATTTCGGTGAACGGCGCGAAGACCCCGGTGAAGGCGTTGTTGACCCAGACGTCGATGTGCCCGAAGGCGTCGACGACCTGCTGGGCGGCGTCGTCCACCGCCTGGGCGTCGGAGACGTCCACGCCCACCACGAGCGCTTCGCCTCCGGCCCGCCGCACCTCCTCGGCCGCGGCGGCGAGTCCTTCACGCCCGCGTGCGAGCAGGGCGACCTTGTCGCCCCGGGCGGCGAAGGCCCGGGCCGTGGCCCGTCCGACGCCGCCGCTGGCCCCGGTCACCACGACCACGCGGCCGCCCTGGTGCGACGTGTCTGTCCCGCGCACCCGGCATCACGCCCCGCGGCGGGGTACGTCAGGGGCGTCGGCCGGCCGCGGGGGCACGGCCCCCGGGGCGGACGCGGCCCCGCCGGGCGGGGCCGGCGGTACGGGCGGGTAGGGCAGACCACCCGCCGCCGCGGCGACCTGGCCCGCGCCCTCGTGCCCCGGTGCCGTACCGGCCGCGTGCCCGGGACCCGGGCGGGACGGCCGGGCCATGCCGCGCAGCGCGTACGCCGCGACACCCAGGATCACGGCGGTGACGAGCGCGGCGGCCCAGTCCGGCAGGCCGAGGGCGAGTGCCAGCCCCACGGCGAGCGCCAGGGCCGCACCCGCGTACAGGGCGAGGGCACCGGACGCGGCGTACAGTGCCGCCGTGCGGCGCTGCTTGCGCGTCTGCTCACGCAGTTCGTCCCGTACGGTCTCGCGCGCCACCTGCGCCAGCTCGTCGACCAGGTGCTTGTCCAGATGCTCCAGGTGATCCAACGGCTTCATGCCCGGCCGGGTACCCTCACCCTCTACTGGGTAACTAGGCTCGTGGGCATGGAGATTCTGGGTGCCACGCTGCGCGTCTGCGTCGACGACCTTGAGACCTCGATCCCCTTCTACGAGCGGCTGGCGGGCGGCAGAGCCCAGCGCTTCGAGCGAGGTGGCGTCCAGGTGGCGGCGATCGGCTGCTTCCTGCTGATGAGCGGTCCCCCGGCCGAACTGGAGCTGCTGCGCAAGGTCGCGGCGACGATCGCCGTGACGGACGTCGAGGAGACCCACAAGGTGCTGACCGAGCTGGGCGCCCACATCGTCGCCGGTCCCATCGCCTCACCGGCGGGCCGCAACCTGATCGCCCTGCATCCGGACGGATCGGTCTACGAGTACGTGGACCGCCACGCGTAGGCGAGCGCCGCCGCCGGGACTCAGTGCCGCCGCGCCGGGGTGATCATCTCGACCGTGAGCGCCCAGCGTTCGTGGTCGCGCCAGGCCCCGTCGACGAAGAGCATCTTCGGCGAGAAACCCTCCAGGCGGAACCCGCAGCCGCGGGCCAGGGCGATCGACGCGGCGTTCCGGGGCTGGACGTTGATCTCCAGCCGGTGCAGCCGCATCGGGCCGAAGGCGTACCGCACGACGAGGTCCAGCCCTTCGCGCATCAGCCCGCGCCCGGCAGCGTGCGCGAAGGCGCCGTAGCCCAGCGTCCCGGACTGGAAGCCGCCCTGGACGATGTTGTTGATGTTGATGAACCCGGCGATGGCCCCGTCGCCCTTCTCGCACACCAGGAAGCCGGCCTTGGAGGGGTCCTCGATCAGCCGGCCGGCGTAGGCGGTGTAGGCCTGGACGGTGTCCGGCGGGAAGAGCCACGGGCGGTGCAGGTCCCTGCTCTCCCGGGTGCGGGCGGTGAACTCGGCGCCGTCCTCGTAGGTGAAGTGGCGTATGCCCACCCGGGGGCCTTCGGCGAGGTAGCGGGATGCGTTGTGCGGCACCCCGCCACGGTAACCGCGCCGCCCGTGTCCGTTCAGGAGCCTGCGACAGGCAGCCGGAGCACGCCGGGGTCGCGGGGACCGCTGGTGACGGTCACCGGCTTGACGCCCCGGTTGCCGAAGTAGGCGTCGTCGCTCGCGGCGATGACGAAGCGCAGCCGGTGCCCCTGCGCGTACCGGTGCACGATGCCCGGCAGCGTGACGGTGAAGCTCCTGGTCACGTCCGGTACACGGACCGGCGCGACCAGACGGCGGACCAGTGTGCGGGTGCCGTCGGGGGCGACGTCGTAGAGCTTGGCGAACAGGACGAGCTTGTCCGCCGCGTCGCCGGAGTCCTGGGTGCGCTCGGCTCTCGGGGAGTGCACCCTGAGCGTGGCCCGGGGCGCGCCCACCACGTCGAGAGGTCGTGTCAGGGGTGCGCTGGTCCAGTCGAGGTAAGTGCCTTCGGCGTCGCGCGGTGGGGCGGCGGGCCGCCCGGTGAGGGTGTTCAGTGAGCTGTCCGAATGGCTCGTGGGGGTGAGCCGGTTGGTGTAGGTGCGGCTGCCGCCGGTCACCTTGCCGCGGTTGTCGACGAGCTTGCCGTCCCCGGAGAGGTAGAAGGTGCGGCCCCGCGCGGGGAGCCGGCCGGCGGTGGCGTAGGCGCGGCCCGGGTCGGCGGCCCAGTCCCGGTGATAGGCGAAGGCCGGTCCCGTGTCGACGTGCGTCCGCCTCCGCAGATGGCGGTCGAACCAGGCGAGGACCCGCCGGCCGACGTAGCTGGTCTCCAGGTTGCCCTTCGCGAGGTCCAGTTCGCCGGCGGCCGGGGCGGTGGGGCCGGTGCTGTGGCCCGAGGACTGCCAGATCATCTTCACGGGGGTGCCCTGTGCCGAGAGGGCGCGGTACGTCGCCGTCGCCTCGTTGAGGCCGAAGAGGGTGTCGGACTGCCCCTGGATCAGCAGGGTGGGAGTCTTGACGCGGTTCAGGTACGACACCGGGGAGACGCTCCGGGTGAAGGCCAGCAGCTCCGCCATCCGGCCGGCGGGGTAGCTCCCGGAGTTGAGTGTGCGGAAGGTCCGGCAGGCTTCGCCGACGAAGTGCAGGCACGTCATGGAGTTGATGCTGGACGGGTCGAGGCCGGGCCGGGTCAGTGGCCGGCCCTCGCCGACGAGGTAGAAGCCGTTGGCCCACTGCCACTTGAAGACGCCGGGCACGTCCTTTCCGCCGACGGCGCTGTTGGGGTTCAGCGAGTGGGCCAGGTCGTGCCAGGTGATCATGGGAACGATGGCGTCGAGCCGGTGGTCGACGGCGGCCGCCGCCAGCTGGACCGCGCCGCCGTAGGAGCCGCCGATCATGCCGACGCGTGGGTCTCCGGGGGCGTCGAGAGTGACGAAGTCGACGCCGGTGCCGTCGTCCGCGGCGCGTTTGCCGCCCAGGAAGTCGACCAGCTGCGAGGCGGCGGCGCCGTCGATGTCCGGGTCGTTCAGGGAGATGAGGCAGCCGCTGCGGCCGAAGCCGAGCCCGGAGTAGATCAGGGAGACGTAACCGCGCTGGGCGAAGGCCTTGCCGACGGCCTCCGTCGAACCGTCCGTCTTGCTGCCGCCGAAGCCGTTCGTGCCGAGCACGGCGGGCGCCGGGTGGGCGCGGTCCACGCCGGCCGGCCGGTAGAGGTCGGCGTCGACCGTGCAGGGGCGGCCCCCGGCCCGGACGGTGAGTTTCACCGGGGTGACGGTGTACGCGGCCCCCGCCGCCGTCGGTGGGGTGAGCGTGAGGGGCGCGGCCAGGGCGGCACCCAGAACGAGAGCGAGCCGTGCGCGGGATCTGGGCACACCTCGGGACACACGGACCTCCAGGACGAGGACGACGGCAACCCGGACCACCCGGATACCGACCAGTAGGTACTGGCCGGAAGTCATGGTGTGATATGTGCCATGAGACGTCAATCACCGAAACGAGCGTTTTGACGGGGTTTCCGGCGGGGCGCCGTCAGCTCAGGACCGGTTCGTCGAAGGTCACCGAGGCCGCCGCGGTGTCCAGCTCCGCCAGGGCACCGAACGCCATGGTCAGCGCGCCGTCGCAGTGCCCGAACCCGAACTGCTCCAGGACCGGGACGCCGAGGCCGCCGAGCCGGTCGGCGAGCACCCCCCGCACTTCCTCGTACGGCCCGCACGACTCCCACGATCCGAGCACGATCCCGCCGACCCCGTCCAGCCAGCCGGTGCGCAGGAGTTGGGTCAGGTACCGGTCCAGGCGGTACGGGCTCTCCCCCACGTCCTCGAGCAGCAGCAGCCCGCCCCGGGCCCCGGTGTGCGCGTGCGGTGTGCCGAGGTCGCTCGCGAGCAGGCTCAGACAGCCGCCCAGCGTGACGCCCCGGGCCCGGCCAGGCACCAGGACACCGCCGCCCGGGGACGCGGCTGTGACGGTTTGCGCCGACTCGGGCTCGAACAGGGTGGCCCGGAAGTGCCGCTGGGCCCGGACGCTCTTGAGGAAGTCGACGCCGGCCACCGCCGGGCCGTACAGGGTGACCAGGCCCAGGCGGGTGGCGAACGCCTGGTGCAGGACGGTGATGTCGCTGAACCCGGCGAACACCTTGGGGCCCGCCGCCCGCATCGCGTCCCAGTCGAGCAGATCGACCATGCGCTGCGCCCCGTACCCGCCCCGGGCGCACAGCACCGCGGCGACGGCCGGGTCGCACCAGGCGCGCTGGAGGTCGGCGGCCCGCTGGGCGTCCGTGCCGGACAGGTAACCGAACTCGCGGTGACGGCCGAGTACATGAGGCATCACCACGGGATCGAGGTCCCAGCCGCGCAGGAGGTCGAGTCCGGCCTGGAGGCGCTCCTCGGGCACGGGCCCGCTGGGCGCGACCACGGCCACCCGGGCGCCGGGGGTGAGTCGGGGCGGTCGCGTGCACTGTCTCACCGGGTGAGCTCCAGGGTCGGGACATCAGGCGGGTTCAGGCCGAACACCCGGGCGTACAGGGAGAGTTCGGCTTCCAGGGCGCGCACCATGGTCTCCGCCCGCCGGAAACCGTGCCCCTCCCCCTCGAAGGCGAGGTAGGCGTGCGGCACCGGCCGTTCGCCCAGCCGGGCCAGGAACCGCTCGCACTGCACGGGCGGGCAGATGACGTCGTCCAGCCCCTGCAGCAGCAGGAACGGCACGGCGAGGCGGTCGGCGTGGGCGGCGGGCGAGCGCTCCGCGTACCGGGCGGGCACCTCGTCGAGCGGCCCGATCAGGCTGTCCAGATACCGCGACTCGAAGTCGTGGGTCTCCCCCGCACCCCAGCCTTCGAGGTCCAGGATCGGGTACTTGATCGTGCCGCAGGAGAAGACGTCGGTCGTGGTGAGCGAGGCGGCGGCGGTCCAGCCGCCCGCGCTGCCGCCCCGGACGGCGAGCCGGTCGCGGTCGGCCGTCCCCTCGTCGGCGAGGGCCCGCGCGACGGCGGCGCAGTCCTCGACGT
Organism: Streptomyces djakartensis; assembly: GCF_014651075.1. Taxonomy (GTDB): domain Bacteria; phylum Actinomycetota; class Actinomycetes; order Streptomycetales; family Streptomycetaceae; genus Streptomyces; species Streptomyces djakartensis. Next base: position 19,008 of record NZ_BMWE01000005.1, read on the forward strand.
CCACCACACCCCACTGTTCCCGCAGCCGCTCGCGGTACGAACGGCCGTAGCCGGTGGAACCGCCGTAGTTGACCTCGGCGACGCCGATGCCGCGCGAGGTGAAATAGGCGATCTCCAGGTCGAGCACGAGCGGGGCACGGGCGGTCGGGCCGCCGTGCGCCCAGACGACGTACGGCGGCAGTTCGTCGCCGGGCGCGACGCAGCCGGGGTGGTGCGGCGGGTAGACGTGGGCGTGGATGTCGCGGCCGTCCGGGCCGGTGAAGACGCGGATCTGCGGCTCGGGGTAGTACGCGGGGTCCACGGCGTCGTCGTGTCCGGCGCCCACGACGCGGGCGTGGCCGGTGCCGGCATCCAGCTCGACGACCTCGTAGGCGCTGCGGGGGCTGGCTGCGACGGCGACGACCCGCTCACCGTGGGCCGCGAGGTCGGGGGCGAACTCGGTCCAGGGTCCGGCCGCGTCGACGACCTCGCCGGTCTCGGGGTCGAGCACCCCGAGGGCGGTGGCGCCCCGGCCGTGCACGACGGCGATCAGACCGCTGTCGAGCGGCGTGAACCATCGCATGCCGAGCTTCCACAGGGCCCCGCCGAACTCCTCCTCGCGTGGGCACACCGGCTCACCGTCGAGGTAGAGGTTCCACCAGCCGCTGCGGTCGCTCGAGTGCAGCAGGCGGCCGTCGTGGGTCCAGTCGGCCTGGGCGACGGACTCGCCGGGCCCGCCGGCCACGGTGCGGGGGTCGCGCAGGGTGCCGTCGGAGCCGGCGTCGGCGAGGATCAGTTCGGTGCCGTCCCAGGGCATGCGCGGATGGTCCCAGGCGAGCCAGGCGGCCCGCCGCCCGTCGGGAGAGAGCTTCGCACCCGTCAGGAACCGGTGCCGGCCGTCGGTCAGTTCGCGCACGGCGCCGCGATCCCGGGCCGCTGAGCCGTCCAGCGGCACGGCGGCCAGGACCCGGCGCACGTCGCTGGGTCCGTCGCCGGTGAACTCCTCCAGCACGCACCACACTTCGTCGCGTTCGGGCCGCAGCAGCGGCTCCGCCCAGCGCAGGCCCGCGCCCACCGGGGACACGGGCGTGAGCGGGCGTGGCGTCCCGCCGGGCCGGTAGCGGTAGAGCCGCTGGTCGGCGAAGTTCACGAACACCACCAGCGGGCCGTCCTCGCGGGCGAGGGCTGCCCAGGGGCGTCCGCCGTACTCGATGACCCGGCTGCGCACGTCCCACGGTGCGGGCAGCAGCGACTCCTCCGTCCCGCCCGGCCGTCGCCCGCCGCCACCCCTCCAACGAGGCGCTTGGCGCCCCACCTCCTGATGGTGCCGCCGCACCAGGGTGCGCCGGCCGCCCTCTTCGGGGCGTGGCTCGGTCCACCACACCTCGTCGCCGACGAGGCCGACCCACTCCGGGTGCCCGTCGTGCGCGGCGGCCAGGGCCGCGTCGATGGGCGACGGCCACGCCCCGTACGCCAGCGTCCGCACCGTCTGCCCCACTCGCCTAGACCGACCGCAGGAACCGGTCGAGCACCCGGACCCCGAAGTGCAGCGCCTCGACGGGGACCCGCTCGTCGACACCGTGGAACATGGCCCCGTAGTCGTAGCCCTCCGGCAGCTTCAGTGGTGTGAAGCCGTAGCCGGTGACGCCGAGACGCGAGAACTGCTTGGCGTCGGTGCCGCCGGACATGCAGTACGGCACCACGTGCCCCTCGGGGGCGAACTCCTGGACGGCGGCCCGCATCCGGGCGAACGTCGCCGAGCCCACCGGCGCCTGGAGAGCCACCGTCCGGTGCTGGAACTCCCACTCCACGTCGGGTCCGGTGAGCAGGTCGAGGGTCTCGCGGAACTCGTCCTCGCCGCCGGGGAGACACCGGCCGTCCACGTACGCCACGGCCTCCCCGGGAATCACGTTGATCTTGTAGCCGGCGTCGAGCATGGTGGGGTTGGCGCTGCCGCGGACGGTCGCCTCCACGAGCTGCGCGGCCGGGCCCAGCTTGTCGAGCAGCGCGTCGACGTCGGTCAGGTCGGGCTCGACGCCGTACACCGCCGCGAGTTCGGTGAGCGCGGCGCGCACGGTCGGGGTCAGCCGCAGCGGCCACTCGTGCTCGCCGATCCGCGCGATCGCGGCCGCGAGCCGGGTCACCGCGTTGTCGCGGTTCACCTTGGAGCCGTGCCCGGCCCGGCCGCGTGCGGTGAGCTTCAGCCAGGCGGTGCCCCGTTCACCGGCCGACAGGGGGTAGATCTCCCGCCCGGTGCCGTCGTGGAAGGTGAAGGCGCCCGACTCGCCGATGCCCTCGGTGCAGCCCTCGAACAGCCCGGCGTGCTCGTCGGCGAGGAACCCCGAGCCGTCCTCGGCGCTGGCCTCCTCGTCGGCGGTGAACGCGATGACGATGTCCCGCCGGGGCCGGACGTCCTGGCGGGTCCAGCCGCGCACGACGGAGAGGATCATCGCGTCCATGTTCTTCATGTCGACGGCGCCGCGCCCCCAGACGACCCCGTCGCGGACCTCCCCGGAGAACGGGTGCACGCTCCAGTCGGCGGCCTCGGCCGGTACGACGTCCAGGTGGCCGTGCAGCAGCAGCGCGTCCGCCGACGGGTCGGTGCCCTCGACGCGGGCGACGACGTTGGTGCGGCCCCGGCTGCGTTCCAGGAGCGTCGGCTCGAATCCTGCCTCGGCGAGCCGCGCGGCGGCGTACTCGGCCGCGGGCCGCTCCCGGCAGTCACCGCCGCCGCGGTTGGTGGTGTCGATGCGGATGAGGTCGGACGTGAACGTCACGACCTCCTCCAGCGCCTGCTCGTCCACCTGCTCAGCCATACTGCTCCTCCACCGCGGCCGCGACGATCGTGGTGACCGCCTTGAACGCGCGGATGCCCTCGTACATGGTCCCGCTCGTGTACGCCACCTTCCGCTCCCCGATCCGGTCCACGCCCGGCACCACGGTGGCGGCCATGGCCAGGTGCTCGGCGTCGAACTCCACGGCGACGGTGAACGGACCACCGCGCACGGGTTCGTGACGCACCGCCAGTGAGGCGGCTTCCTTGGCCGCGGCCCGGATGTCGGCGGCGGTCCGGGCGGGGGTGCGGCACACGGCCGCGTACCGCGAGACATGGTCCTTCACCGCGACCTTCAGTGCCTCGGGCGCGTATCCGAGCGCGTCCTCGCAGGCGACGTCGTCCCCGGTGACCAGCACCACCGGCACCCCGAACTCGGCGGCCACATGGGCGTTGAGCAGCCCCTCGCTGGCCCGTACGTCGTTCAGCCACACGCCCGTGATGGAGTTGGCGAGGTAGGTGTGGGCGAGGACGCCCTCCATGCCGGCGCCCGCGTGGTAGCCGACGAACGCGATGCCGTCGACGTCACCGTGCTGCACGCCCTCCACCATGGACAGCGCCTTGTGCCGGCCGGTGAGCAGCTGCGCCCGGTCGTCGAGCTGCTCCAGCAGCAGGTTGCGCATCGTCCAGTGCGCCTCGTTGATGACGACCTCGTCGGCGCCGCCGTCGTGGAAGCCGAGTACGGCGGCGTTGACGTCCGAGGTGAACAGCGAGCGGCAGCGCTCCCACTGCGAGGCGCCCGGCAGCACGTCTTCGGTCCAGGTGACGCCGGTGGCGCCCTCCATGTCGGCGCTGATGAGGATTCTCATGACGAGCCGTCCAGGGTGGAGATCTTCATGGTTCGTCACGTTACGCGGTGCGCGCGGAACCGGCTACGAGAGGTCACCAGCGGATCGGCAGGTCGGCGACGAACGAGGTGAGCCGGTCGGCGAGGAGACGGTGGTCGCGGGCCGAGTAGTGCCAGTGGCAGCCGGTGTAGTCCATACCGGTGTCGTCGAGGCGCCAGTAGCGGACCCGGCGGTCACCGGCGTCGGTGCGCTCCTGGACGACCTGCGCGACATGTCCGGCGAACGGGCCGGCGCCGACGGCCAGGATGGTGGTCCGGGGCCCGTACCGGGTGCGCAGCTTCTGGACGAAGGCGCCGTAGGCGCCGCGGTAGGCGGCGGCGAGGGTCTCGTCCGTCCAGGGCTCGCCCGGGTTCAGGGGGGTCGAGAAGTCGTTGGTGCCGAGGTGGACCACCACGAGCCCCGGCCGCCAGGTGCCCGGGTTGCGCCAGACGTCGCCGGGGACGTTGAGCAGCGCACGGTCGTAGAAGGCGCGGTAGGTGACCTCGGGTGTGCCGCCGTTGTAGTTGCGCACCATGCCCAGGCCCGAGTAGGCGTTGATCTGGTAGTCGGCGCGCAACCGCCGGGCGGTGAGGGCGCCGTAGCCGGCGTCGGCGTCGGTGGTGCGTTTGACCTGCTCACCGTCGCAGTCGCGGGACGTCGAGAGGTTGCCGTAGCCGGCGGTGAGGGAGTCGCCGATGAACTCGATCTGACGGCCGCGGGCGGCCGGCCGGGCCAGCACGGCGCCGCCCGGCGCGGCGACGAAGCCGCCGAACGCACTGGTGCTCCAGGGGGTGTCGTTGCGCTTGACGAGCCGGACGGTGTGCACGCCGTCGCGCAGGCCCTCGACCCAGTGGGTGGTCTTTCCCGGCGTGACGAGGGTGGCGACGGTGGCTCCGTCGACCTGGACGTCGTCGTAGTCGGCGGCCGGATCGTCGAGCACGACACCCACGCCGGTGCCCCGGATCCGGCCCTCGAAGTACACACCGGGCCAGCTGTACCGGAGGACGTCTCCGCCGTCCTTGACCCGTCCCGCGGTGTGCACGCTCGTCCGCACCCCGTCCTCGCCTGAGGTGGCGGCGGTGGCGACGGCTGACGTGCCGGCCAGCGCCAGCGCCACCGCCGACGCGAGCAGCGTCCGTGACCAGGGCAACGGCATGAGTGGCCTCCGGGGGGGCGAGGCGGGTGCACAGACCGGGGAGAATGAACGTACACCGACAAAATCGCACCTACCAGACCGCGTCAGGTCAGCTGCGGAGGCCTTCATCGCGCCGCCGCTGCGCGGCGTGCGGCCGACCGGCGATCGGGAGCAGCACGGTGGGCGACGAACTGGTTACCATTGGTGCGGCCTGGAGGGGGTGCCGGGCCAGGCCAGGGGGGAGTGTGAGTTGGGGGTTCTCGATCACTTGGTCGTGGTCCTGCCGGGGCTCGGGGGGACGGTTCTCGCCGTCCCCGATCGGCGCGGGCGTCCTGGTGGGGAGGTGGTCTGGGGCACGGTCGCCGAAGATCTCGACCTGCTGAGGGAGCCCGAGAGGCTGAGCACGGGAAGGCACCCGCGGCTGGCCCCCGCGGGACTCGTGGCGACCACCAGGGCGTTCGGTCTGTGGACGGTGGTCCCCGGCTATGACCGCCTCCTCGCCAGGCTGGGCAAGCGGACCGGAGCCGTCGTCGACGACGGGTCGGCACCGGAGCCCGACCTCGACGCCGGCATCGTCGCCGTCGGGTACGACTTCCGCCTGGGCGTCGCGGACGCCGCGCGGACTCTGGACGCCCAGCTGCGGCCACGGCTGGAGCACCTCTGGCCCGACGAAGAGGACCGCGAGGCCCGCGTCGTCATCGTCGCCCACTCGATGGGCGGCCTGGTGGCCCGTTACTGGGCCGCCGTACTCGGCGGTGCTCGCTGGTGCCGCGGCATCATCACGCTCGGCACACCCCACCGCGGGGCGCCGAAAGCCCTCGCGGTGCTGACGCGGGGGCTGCCCGTCGGGCCCTTCCACATCACGCGCCCCCTGAAGGTGGTGCGCGACTGGCAGGGAATGGCGGACCTGCTGCCGCGGTACCCGGCCGTCCACGACACAAGCGCCGCTGAAGGGGTGCACCCGCCCGAAGGCGGCCCCGCACCGGACCACGCTCGCCTGCTCCGGCCGCACGAACTGCCCCTGCCCTGGCTGCGGGGACCGGCCGAACGCGCTCACCGGATGCACCAGGAGATCGAACAGGGCTGGCGGAGACTGCCCGTAGCGCCGGCGGTCATGCCCCGCATCGGGTTCGGCCACGCCACCCTGCGAGCCTGCTCCTTTGACGGCCGCGAGGTCACCGTCACCAAGGCGGTCCCCACGGGACCCGATCTCAGAGGCTGGGCCGACGGACTCGGCGACGGCACCGTCCCCGCGTTCTGCGGTCTGCCCGTGGAGATGGACAACTATCCGCGAACCCACCTGCACGTACACCGACGTCACGGGCCGATCGCGGAACTGCGGGAAACCGCCGAACTGCTCGACGCCTTCCGCGGCTTCGCCGCTCTTTCGGCGTACCGGGACCGGCAGGAGAGCCCGGTCGTCCTCGGCATGGACCTGGACGAACTGCAGCTGCGCGACCGGCCGGTGGACATCGCCGTCACCCCTTGCACCCGTGCCGGAGAGCGCGTCGACGCCGCTCACGCGACGGTATGGGCCAGTGCGGAGCCGGCACCGGACAACCCGCAGAGGCCTTGGCCCCGGATCGACGTCCGGCTGGAGTGGGACGCCGGACAGCGTGCCTTCCACGGCCGGTTGCCAGGACTGCCGCCCGGCCTGATGAAGGTGAGTGCCGTCGCACCTGACCTGACCGACTCGGCCGCCGTTCAGACGGTGCAGGTGCTCGATGACACCGGCCTCGAATGACCTCCGGACCGCGTGGCCGCCGTGGTCGGCCGACGCGGCACCCGCCGACCTGGCCCGTTACGTCGTGCCCCACGCCGTACGCATGCATGCGCAGATCCCGGGCCCTTCGGACGCTCCCGCCCTGCGGCGCGTGCGCGTGGTCTGGGACCGGCTGAGGCAGGCCGGCATCGGGTACGCGCACGAGCCGCTCGACAGCGGGCCGGGCGGTCAATGGATCAGGCCCCCGGCCGAGGTGCTCAGGGCTCCCCGCAACGGCACGTGCCTCGACCTCGCCGTCCTGCTCGCCGGCGCCTTCCGGCACACGGGACTGCTCGCCGCGGTCGTGCTCCTCGACTCGGTCGAACCCGGGCGGCCCGGACATGCCCTGGTCGCGGTCGCGCTGACCCGCACCTGGCCCGAAGGTCTGCCCGGCGACGGCGTATGGTCCGCCCCGCCACCGCGGCTGCCGGACCATGTGCAGGCCGGGCTGGACGGCCCGCCGCGCAGCCTGCTGTTCCTGAACCCGAACGGAATATCCCACCCCCTGGGCCCAGCGGACGCCGACACCGACACCGACCTCGCCACAGCCGTCGCGGCGGGCTACGCCCAGCTCACCTCCGACATGTACCGATGGCGTGTCGCAGTGCCCGCCGACCCGGGCGTGGAGCCCTACACGCCCGCGGCCATGCCGGCGGTGCTGCCCCTGAGAGACCCCTACCGTGAACCGGGCACGGCCGAGTCGGCACTGCGACTGCTGAGAGCCGAATACCAGGTCACGCCGTTCCAGAGCCGGGACGAGATGACCGTACTGTCGGGGTTGTGCGAGGAGACCGTCCTCGGATCGCGCACCACGATCGCTGTCATCACCGGTCGCGGCGGCTCCGGGAAGACCCGGCTCGGGCTGGAACTGGTCGACCGCATGGCCCGAGCCGGCTGGTACACCGGCGTCCTGCGAGAGCGTGCCGACCGATCGTGGGAGTGGCTGGCCGAGGTCACCGCACCGCTGCTCGTACTCGTCGACTACGCCGATGCCCGGGCCGCCTCCACGATCGACCTGCTGCGCGTGGTGGCGCGCCGCCCACGCCCGGCCGTCGTCGTGCTCACCGCACGAGAACGCGAGGGAGAATGGCTCACCCGGATCACCGACGCACTGGAGTCCGACGCCCATCCCCACCGGCTGGAGAGCATCGAACTGCCGGATGCTCATCCCCGGCCCGACGACCTCTTCCTGCGCACCTGCACGGCGGTCCGGCCACGCCCCTGGGACAGCCCGCCCCGCCTGCCCCGTGCGGACAAGGGGACGCGGTGGACCACTCTGGACCTGGTGCTGCTCGGCTGGCTCGCCGCACGCGGCCGGGACCCGCTGCCGATCACCCCGTCCGAACTGTACGACGAGGTACTGCGCCACGAACGCCGCTACTGGAACACCACCTTCGAGCACCGCACCGGCACGCCCGTGCGGTACACCGGTCTCTTCGCCGAGGCCGCGGCGTGCCTGACCCTGCTCACGCCCGCCCCGCACCGGGTCGTCGAGGCCCTGACCGCGGTGGCCGGGCTGGCCGAGGCTCACGACCTCCGGCAGAGAATCGCGGACACCCTCGTCACCTGCCTGGACCCCGGGCCTGGCGAACACGTCGCCATCCGGCCCGATCCCGTGGGCGACCATCACCTGCTCACCACCCTGGAACGCCATCCCGAGCTGCTGGAGCGCTGCCTGCGTGCCGGCTCGCTGATGGACGAGGACGACCTCGGCGAGGGGCTGGGCAGCGCACTCACTGTGCTGACCCGTGCCGGACGCGACGACGAACCGGCTGCCGCCGCCCACATCGAAGCGCTCCTGCGGTCCGAGCCGGGGCGCTGGCCGCTGGCCGCCGCCGTGGCCGCGGCCATGGGAGGCGCCGCGCGAAACGTGCTCGAGGAACTCGCCGCAGCCCCTGACACCCCGCTCCCGCTGGACGACATCTCCGCGACCCTTCCGTTCGGGGCCGCCAGCCTGTGGAAGCTGGCGCTGATCGTCGACGAACGCAGGCTGGAGGACATCCGGGCCGGCGACGCGGAGCCGGATGAACTCGGGGAACTGCTGTTCCTGGTCAGCAGACGCCGTGACGACGCCGGGGACCGTTCCGGCGCACTGGCGGCGATCGAGGAAGCCGTCCCCCTCTACAGCGACCTCGCTCTCGCCGACCCGGAAGGACACCTGCCCAACCTGGCGGCAGCGTTCAACGACCTGGCCACCCACCGGGGTGCAACGGGCGACCGGTACGGTGCCGTGGACGCGGCGGAGAGCGCCGCACGGCTGCAGCGGAAGCTGGTGGACGAACTCGGACGGGAACACGAGGAGGCCCTGGCGAGGTCGCTGAACACGCTGGCGACGTGCAGGGCCGCGACCGACGACCGGGCCGGCGCGCTGTCCGCCGCCGACGAGGCGGTGCGGCTCTACCGGAGCCTCGCACGGACAGCCTCCTCCACTCACCTGCGTGACGCGTACGAGTCCGACCTCGCCGCGTCCTTGAGCAACCTCGCCCACTGCCGCGCGTCGATGGAGGACCGTCAGGGAGCCCTCGCCGCGGGAGAGGAGGCGGTGGAACTACGGCGCCGGTTGCTGTCGGGACAGACCGACGACACCGTCGCCGACCTGGCACACGCACTGAGCAACGTGAGCGGGCATCGGTCGAACGCCGGTGACGACGCCGCCGCCCTGTCGGCGGCCGACGAGGCGACCAGTTCCTACCGTCGGCTCGTGGACGTCAACCCCGCGTTCTTCACCCCTGATCTGGCGGCGTCACTGAACAACCTGTCGGTGTGCCGCTCGCGCACCGGCGACTTCGAGGCCGCCCTGGCCGAGGCCGAGGAGGCCACGGCGCTGTACCGCGGCCTGGCCGCGGACGACGAGGATGTGTTCGCCGCCGACCTCGCGATGTCGCTGAACACCCTGGGGAACCGGCGCGCCGAGACCGGCGACCGCGAGGGATCCGTGGCGGCGGCCACTGAAGCGGTGGACCTGTACCGGAGGCTGTTCGACGAGGACCAGGACGTGTTCGCCCTCGATCTCGCGGCGGCCCTCGGCAACCTGTCCGCCGGCAGAGCGGCGGGCGGAGACGTCCAAGGGGCGCTGGAGGCGGCGGAGGAAGCCGCCCGGCTGAGCCGGTACGCCTCGGACACCAAAGGCGGCGCGTACGCCCCCGAAGTGGCACGGGCACTGAACACGCTGTCACTCCGGCGCTCGGATGCCGGCGATCAGGCCGGTGCGCTCACCGTCGCCCGGGAAGCGGTGGCCGTACGCCGGCAGCTGGCGTCCGCCGAACCCGGCGCTTTCACCCGCGAGCTGGCCATCTCCCTGAACAACCTGTCCCATCGCCTCTGGCTGGTGGGAGACCGGACGGAAGCCGCGGAGGCCGGAGAGGAGGCCCTCGCGCTGTACCGCCGCCTGGCGTCGGCCAACAGGGCGGCCATGCTTCCGGATCTGGCCGCCGCGGTGAACAACCTCTCGGTGCTCGCGGACGACGTGGGCGATCGCGAGCGTGCCCTGGTCCTCGGTGAGGAGGCGATCGGCCTCTTCGGTGAGCTGGCCGCGATCAGCGGGGACGCCTGGAATCCAGGTCTCGCCGGCGCGCTCAACAACCAGTCCGTGAAGCTGACCGAAGCCGGCGACCACGACGCGGCATCGGAAGCCGCCGAAGCGAGTGTCGCCCTCTACCGCGAACTGGCCGGAGCCAACCGTGCGACGTTCCTGCCCGACCTCGCGATGGCCGTGAACAACCTCTCCCGCTGCCGATACGAGTCGGACGACCTCACGGCGGCGGTCTCCGCGGCGCGGGAGGCGGTCGGCCTGTACCGGGAGGCCGTGGCGGAGAAGGGAGGCGCGTTCACCGCCGACCTCGCCAGGGCGTTGAACAACCTCTCGGCGGTCCTGTCGGACACGGCGGACCACCGAGCGGCGCTGGACGCGGCTGAGGAAGCCGTGCGGCTGTACCGGACGATCATGGCAGCGCATCCGACGTCCGTCGTCCTGGACCTGAGCAAGGCGCTGAACAACGCCGCCTCCGCCCGGCTGGCCCTGCGGGACCCCGGCGGGGCGCTGGAAGCGGTCGGGGAGGCGGCGGAGCTGCTGCGCGCACTGGTCCGTACGGAGCCCGCGTTCACCTTCGATCTGGCCCGCACCCTGAACACCCACGCCTCCGCGCTGTACGCCACGCGGGACTTCGAAGGAGCCCTGGCGGCCGGACGGGAGGGGGTGGAGCTCCTCCAGGGCCTCGCGGGTGACGATCCGGCTTCGTTCGCTTCGGAACTGGCCGTCGCCACCTGGGCCTTGGCAGACCTGCTCATGATCCGGTCGCCGGCCGAGGCGACCGCGTCCTGGGACGCCTCGGCGCTGGCCGTGCCCGAGGGCCATGGGCGAGCGGAAGTCCTGGCGGGCACCGCCGACTGGTACATCGGCCAGGGCGAGCAGCGCGCAGCGGCCGAGATCCTGGGCCGTGCCGCGGAGCTGGCCCACGTGGACGACGTCCGCTCACCCGGGTACCTGACCCGCCGGGTCCGCGAGCAGATCCGGGCTGTCGCGCTGTCGTTCGATCCCCCGCCGCCCACACTGCCCGGATGGGCGGTGGTGACAGTGCCCGAGGCCGATCTGGACCTCGTCCGCTCATGGACGACCACCCGGGACTGGCCGGGTGCCGAGGCCGTGCTGCGCGCCCGGGCCGATGTGCTCTCGGGTCCCACCCTCGCCGCGAGCGTGGATCTTCACCTTGTGCTGCGCCCGGACGACGAGAGCCTGCGGCAGCTGCGGCAGCTGGTGGCGTCCATCGGGGACCGGGGCCTCGAAGCCGTACTCGCGGAAGAGCGCCGGAGGTACGAGATCGGGCAACTCGTGCGCGCCTGGATGACCCAGCCCACCCGGACGGGGTGGCTGGCCCACCTCACAGCGCACCGGGAGCAACTGTGCACCGACGAGGCGGCCGAACTGCTCGCCGCTTCCGACGATCCGTCCGCACGGGAACACGCGGCGGTACTCACGTTGCTCGAGACGATGCCCCTGGAGGCGGTGGCCGACGTCGTCACCCATGCGGCGACAGCCGCGGACCACGCTCTGGAGGCGCTGGAGCAAGCGGACCCGGGGCGGATGAGGACGCTCACCGAAGCCAACCCGGCCGCCTTGGACGAACCAGGTGCCGGCTTCGTGCTGAGGGCAGTTCTGGACCTGGAACGAGGGAACGCCGAACAGGCCCTGCGAGTGATGCGGTCCGGGGCTGCCACGGCCACCGTGATGCAGCGTCGGGCCCGGGCCGTGAACCTGGGCCGCTGGGCGAGGCACGCGGAACCGGACGACCTGGCAGCCATCGAGGCTCTTGCCGCCGCACTGAACGACCCGGCCGACCGGGAATGAGCTCACGCACGGCCACCACGGTGCCCTGACGGGCCATCCGCAAGAGGAGTGGAGTTGTCCGACCGCCTGCACGTTCTCACCGCCATATACCAGTCGGACCGATCCGACCGCTCCACCGCTCTCACGGTGAGCCTCGCCACCATGGCGGCCGCCGTCACCTACCTCATCGGCATCATCGCGTTCTACGACAAGCTCGACCTCCTGGGCTGGACCGTGAGTCTGCTGCCTCTCCCCCTCTTCTCCGTCGCCGCCTTCCAGGCCCACCTGCTCAACCTCGCCGCCGTCCGTGCCCGGTCCATCCTCACGCTCGAAAAGGCGCTTCTCGACGCGGTCGAGCCGGTCGGCAGCACACTGGACCGTGACACGATCGGTGTCACAGCCAGTGAACGAGCTTCCAATCTCCACACCGCCCCGGCACCCCAGCGGGCCGTGATCCTGCTGTCCTACGGAGGCGTCTGCCTCATCTACCCGGCCTGCACGGCCCTGCTCCTCGCCAAGGCCGCCGACCACATGGCCGCCTGGATCGCCGTCCCCTCCGTCTGCTACGCCGTGATGCTGGTGTTCGTCGTGGCGGCCTGGCGTGACTGCATCAGGAGCCTCGACTTCTGAACCCGCGTCCGCCGGCCGGGCTCGACACGAGGCCTGACCGAGGACCGCGGTTCAGTCCTCGTGCCCCAGCTGGAGGTCCCGCTCCGTGCGTCCGCCTCCGGCCACCTGCAGGACGGTCGCGACGGGCGGGTATCCGGCGGCGATGACGGTGTACTCGCCGGAGGACAGGTCGACGAACCGGAAGACGCCGTCGGGGCCGGTGGTGAGGGTGTCGACGACGTTGCCCGCCACGTCCAGCAGGGTCACGCGCGCGTCCTCCACGGGCCGGCCGCCACCGGCCCGGACGGTGCCGCGCAGGACGGCGCCGCCGGCCAGCTCGATGTCCCGGCGGGTCTCACGGGCGGCCTGGACGGTGACGGGGAGCGCGGCCGGGCGGAAGGCGGGCGCGCCGGCGGCGAGGGTGTACTCGCCGGCCACCAGATCGGTGATGACGTAGCCGCCCTCCCGGCCGCTGCGGGTGGTGGCCACGACCTCGCCGTGCACGTTGGTGAGCGTCACGGTGGCGTCCCGTACGGGTGTGCCGTCGGCGGTGACCACGCTGCCCACGAGGTTGCCTGCGCCGCCCAGGACGATGTCCAGTTCGACGGGGCGTTCGCCGACGGTCACGGAGACCGCCTGCGGCTGGTGGCCGCCCGCGGCGGCGATCAGCACATAGGCGCCGGGGCCCGGGGTGGACAGGGCGTAGCGGCCGTCCTCGCCGCTCGCGCCGCGGCCGGTCTGCTGTCCGGTGATGTCGATGAGGGTCAGCGCCGCACGGGGTACGACGGTCCCGTCGTGGTGCTGCACCGAGCCGCAGACGGGGACGCCGCCGGCGTGGGGAGCCCGGGCCTGCGGGATCGAGGCGTTCCCCGTGTCCGGGTCTGTGACGGGGGCGTGGTGGGACACCAGTGGTTTCTCCTTCAGGAAGAGGGCGATGACCAGTCCGAGGACCAGCACCGGCACCAGGTAGAGGAAGATCCGCGGCATGGCGTCGGCGTACGCCCGGACGTAGCCGTCACGCAGGGCCGGGGGCAGGGTGTGCACGAGCTGCGGGGTGACGGACTCCGGGGCGGGGATCCGGGTGCCCGCCTGTGCGGGGAGGTGCCGGGTCAGGGCATCGGCGAGCCGGTGGGTGAGGAGGGTCCCGAAGAGGGCGGTTCCGACGCAGCCGCCGATCTGCCGGAAGTAGTTGCCGGCGCTGGTGGCCGTGCCGAGGTCGGCGGGGCGCGCCGAGTTCTGCACGGCGAGGACGAGGACCGGCATCACCATGCCGATGCCGGCCCCGAGGACGGCCGTCCAGATGCCGTAGTGCAGCCGGGGCGTGTCCGTGCCGAGGCGGGACAGCAGCCACATCCCGACGGCGGAGAGGGCCCCGCCGAGGATCGGGTAGGCCTTGTAGCGGCCGGTGTGGCTGATGAGCTGCCCGGCGATGACCGAGGCGCCGACGATGCCGGCCGTCATCGGCAGCATGAGCAGGCCGGACTCGGTGGCGGTGGCCCCGTCGGCCATCTGCAAATACGTCGGCAGATAGCCGGCGGCGCCGAACAGCCCGACGCCGACGACCAGGCCGATGAGCCCGGTGACGTTGAAGACGGAGTCCCGGAACAGCCGCAGCGGGATGAGGGGTTCGGCGGCGAAGCGCTCGGCGACGAGGAACAGGACGGTCGCTGCCGCCGCTCCGGCCGCGAGGCCGAGGATCACGCGGGAGTCCCAGGCGTACTCGGTGCCGCCCCAGCTGGTCAGCAGGACCAGACAGGTGGAGGCGGCGGTCAGCAGCAGCGCGCCGAGGAGGTCCAGCCGGGCCTTGCCGGGCGGCTTCGGCAGCTTCAGCGCGACGGTGACGACGACGAGCGTGAGCAGTCCGAAGGGAACGTTGACGTAGAAGCACCAGCGCCAGGAGAGGTGGTCGGTGAAGTAGCCGCCGAGCAGCGGGCCGGCCACGGAGGCGAGACCGAAGGCGGCACCGATCAGACCCATGTGACGGCCCCGCCGCCGGGGCGGCACGGTGTCCGCGATGATCGCCTGCACACCGGTCATGAGGCCGCCCGCGCCGGCGCCCTGCAGGGCACGGAAGGCGATCAGCTGGTCCATGGTCTGTGCCCGGCCCGCGAGCGCGGAGCCGGCGACGAAGACGACGATCGCGAACTGGAAGACGCCCTTGCGGCCGAGCAGGTCACCGAGCTTGCCGTAGACCGGCAGCCCGACGGTGGCGGTGAGCAGGTAGGCGGTGATCGCCCAGGACATGCGGTCCAGGCCGTGCAGCTCGCCGACGATCCTCGGAAGCGCGGTGGCGACGATCATCTGCTCGAGGGCGGCCAGGAGCAGGACCGGCAGGAGGGCGAGGAAGACCCACCGCACCCGGCGGGGGCTCGGTCCGGCGTCCGGGGCGGGCCGTGGGGCGGGGGCGTGGGCATGCACCACTGCCGGTTCGTCCTGCGCCAGAGTGATCCCGCCCACCAACCGCTCCCCTCGTCGCGCTGCCGCACGATTTCCGCGCAAACGCGACAACTACGAGCAGACGCGACGAGTTACGGCACAAAGCCGAGCAGAACGGAGATCACCCGAACCGGTGAGGGACGCAACAGCCCCTGGAAGCCGGTGTCTTGGGGAGGCTACTTCTCGACCTCGGCGGCGAGCTTGGTGAGCATCGCGTCGTAGATGCGGCCGAGCCCCTTGGGCGCGAAGGTCCTCTCGAAGAAGCCGCCGATGCCGCCGGCCCCCGCCCAGGTGGTGGTCACGACGACCCGGGACCTGCCCTCGCCGGCCGGGGTCACCCGCCAGGTGGTGACCATGGAGGAGTTGCGGTCCTTCTCCACCAGTTCGCCGTCGGTGGGCTCGCTGACCTCCAGGAGGCAGTCGCGTACGCGCTTGCTGGTGGCCTGGAGCTTCCAGTGGACGAGGGTGCCCTCGCCGTCACCGCCCTCCCGGACCTCGTACTCGCTGAACTGCTCGGGCAGCAGCTTCGCGCGCGTGCCACTGTAGTCGGCGAGGGCGTCGAACACCGTCTCCGCGTCCGCCGCGACGATCCGCTCCGTAGTGGCCTCGACCTGCGCCATCGCTCTCCTCCAGGACCTGGGTTGCTCGGGGGTCGGAGCAAGCCAACCACCCCGCCGCCCGGCCCCCCAAATCGGGGTGGCCGAACCGGTCGAAGGCGCTCGGAAAACACCCTCGCACGATCAAGGGAACATGTGTTCTATTCTGGGGGCAGTGCTACCGAGGAGGCGTCATGCGCTGGGAGAACCTCACACGGGACTCCGAACACGGCCGGGCCGACGCGGCGCTGTTCGGCGCGGACGCGGTGACGACCCGCACGTTCGACACGCCGGAGTTCCGCGGGATCACCTTCCACGAGGTCCGGGCCCGGTCGATCATCAACCGGGTGCCGGGGGCCTCGCGCATGCCCTTCGAATGGACGGTGAACCCCTACCGGGGGTGTTCCCACGCGTGCGTGTACTGCTTCGCGCGCAAGACGCACAGCTATCTCGACCTCGACACGGGCCTCGGCTTCGACTCCCAGATCGTGGTCAAGACCAACGCGCCCGAGCTGCTGCGTCAGCAGCTGGGCTCACGCCGCTGGCAGGGCGAGCACATCGCGATGGGCACCAACGTCGACTGCTACCAGCGCGCCGAGGGCCGCTACCGCCTGATGCCGGGCATCATCTCGGCCCTGCGCGACCACGCGAACCCCTTCTCGATCCTGACCAAGGGCACCCTGATCCTGCGCGACCTGGACCTGATCAGGCAGGCGGCGGAGGTGGCCGACGTCGGCATATCCGTCTCGGTCGGTTTCACCGAGCCGGAGCTGTGGCGGACCGTCGAGCCGGGCACGCCCGCCCCGGAGCGACGCCTGGAGGTCGTGCGGGCCTTCGGCGAGCACGGCATCGGCTGCGGGGTGCTGATGGCGCCGGTGATCCCGTTCCTGAGCGACCGCCCGGACCAACTGCGGGCCACGGTACGGGCGATCGCGGCCTCCGGCGCCACCTCCGTCACCCCGCTGGTGCTGCACCTTCGCCCGGGCGCCCGCGAGTGGTTCATGAGCTGGCTGGAACAGCACCACCCGCACCTGGTGCCTCGTTACCGGCGTCTGTACGCGGAGGGCTCCTACGCCCCGAAGTGGTACCAGCGCCGGGTCACCCGTCAGGTGCACGAGCTGGCCGAGGAGTACGGCGTCGGGCCCACGCGCGCGGGGACGCCGCGGCGGATCCGGCCCCCGGACGCCCCGGCGCGGCCCGCGGAACCCGGGCCGACTCAACTCTCGCTCCTATAGGAGCGTTCGGGCGCTTCCGAAGATCCAATTGGGTTATGAATTGACATATTGAGTTCTTTTAGGACGGCTTGCCGGGACGATGCGGCGAGGACGGTGTTCCTCGCGGTCCGTCATCACGCCGTCCTGGGAGGACTCCATGAGAAAACGCGCAGTCGCGCTGTGCGGTGCCGCCGTCGTCATGGCCGGGACCTGCACGGCCGTCTCGGCCGAGGCGAGCGCTCCGCGCGCCGCGGACGCCCTGCACGCCACGAGACTCGCCTGGCAGAACTGCGCCACCAAGGACTACCCGGTGCTCGAGTGCGCGACCCTCGAGGTGCCGCTCGATCACAGCAGGCCGCAGGGGCGGCAGATCACCCTCGCCCTGTCCCGCGTGCCCCACACCGCCAGTACCTACCAGGGCCCGCTGCTGGTCAACCCCGGCGGCCCGGGCGGCAGCGGTCTGGCGCTCGCCGGGTTCGTCGCGTCCTCGCTGCCCAAGGAGGTCGCCGCCCAGTACGACGTCATCGGCTTCGACCCGCGCGGGGTGGGAGCGAGCCGTCCGGTGCTGGACTGCGCGCCCGGCCACTTCGCCCCGGTGCGACCGGACTCCGTGCCGGCCACACCCGACGTCGAGAAGGCCAACCTCGCCCGCGCCAGGTCCTTCGCCGACTCCTGCCGCAAGAAGTACGCGCACCTCCTGCCGTACATCGACACGATCAGCGCCGCGCGCGACATGGACGCGATCCGGCAGGCCCTGGGCGCCAGCCGGCTCAACTACTTCGGCTACTCCTACGGCACCTACCTGGGCGCGGTCTACGCCAGGCTGTTCCCGGAGCGGGTCAGGCGCCTGGTCCTGGACTCCGTGGTCGACCCCACCGACGTCTGGTACGACGCCAACCAGTACCAGAACCTCGCCTTCAACGACCGCCATCGCGCCTTCATGGCCTGGGTCGCCCGGCATGACGAGACGTACGGCCTCGGCACCGATCCGGAGCGGGTCGAAGTCAAGTGGTACGCGATGCGGGCGGCTCTGGCCAAGAAGCCGGCCGGCGGCGTGGTGGGGCCCGCGGAGCTGGAGGACACCTACCTCCCCGGCGGCTACTACAACGGCTACTGGCCGGTCCTGGCGGAGGCGTTCGCGGCGTTCGTGATCGACAAGAACGCCACCCCCGTCGTCAAGGCGTACGAGAACTTCGGCGCGGTCGACGCCTCCGGGGACAACGGCTACAGCATCTACACGGCGGTGGAGTGCGGGGACGCCGCCTGGCCGCGGGACTGGCCGCAGTGGCAGCAGGACAACTGGGCGGCCTACGAGAAGGCGCCGTTCATCACATGGAACAACGCCTGGTACAACGCGCCGTGCGTGTTCTGGCCGACGGCTGCGCCGCGCCGGGTGAGCATCGCCAACGGCGAGCTGCCGCCCGCGCTGCTGTTCCAGGCGACGGGTGACGCGGCCACCCCGTACGTGGGCGGCGTCTCGGTCCACCATCTGCTGGCGCGCTCCAGCCTGGTGGTCGAGGAGGGCAGCGGCAACCACGGCATCACCCTGAGCGGGAACGCCTGCCTGGACGGGCACCTGGCCCGGTACCTGTCCGACGGCACCGTGCCCCGCGCGCAGGGTGTGGCCGACGCGGTGTGCCCGGCCCTGCCCGAGCCGAAGCCGGCCGCCACCAAAGCGGCACCGGCCTCGGCGAACGGCTCGATGCTGCACAGCCTGCTGGGTTTCCGCGGCTGACCTGCTGACGGGCCGTCGGGGCGGGCACTGTCAGTGCCCTGGTCCACCATGGAGCCATGAGCGAACTGACCAGGATCCCCGCCCCCGAGGGAATCGCCCCCGCCGTCCAGTACAGTCACGTCGTCATGGGCACCGGCCGCTTCGTGGCGGTCTCCGGTCAGCTCGCGCTCGACGAGTCCGGGCGGCTGGTCGGCGAAGGCGATCCGGCGGCCCAGGCCCGCCAGGTCTTCGAGAACCTCCGGCGCTGCCTGACCGCCGCCGGAGCGGCCTTCGACGACGTCGTCAAACTCACCTACTTCGTCACGGACATGGCCCACCTGCCCGCCATCCGCGCGGCCCGCGCCGAGCACATACCCGACGACCGGCTGCCGGCGGCGTCGGCAGTGCAGGTCGCCGCGCTGGTCCGACCCGAGTTCCTGATGGAGATCGAGGCCTTCGCGGTGCTGGCCACGTGACGGGCCGTCGCGTACGGGAGACGACACTCACCGACTGCGGCCGCGTCGCGGAGATCCGGGTCCGCAGCCGGCAGAGCGCGTACCGGGGCCTGGTACCGCAGCCCTACCTCGACCGGCTCAGCGTCGTCGAGGACGCCGAGCGGCGTCGTACGCACCTCACGCGGTCCGACGGCGGTGTGCACGACCGGCTCCTGCGGTGGGTCGTCCAGGAGAACAGCCGGGCCCGCCGCTTCTACGAACGGGCCGGCCTGCGCGCGGACGGCGCCGAGGAGCTGTTCGAGGTGGAGGGGGCGACGGTCCCCGAGGTGCGGTACACGCGCGCGCTCCGCCGCTGAGTCACCTCGGTTTCGGGATGCGGCCCAGCGCCCGGACCGCCGCTTCGGCCAGCGACGGGTGCGCGAGGGCCTCGTTCAGCACGGGCCTGGCCCGGGCGTCGCCCAGCGCACCGAGCCCGTCCACACAGGCGAGAGCCACACGGCGGTACGGATCCTGCGGGCGCAGCCGCCTCTGGAGCGTGGTGATCAGCGCCGGCACCGCCTCCGGGGCGCGCAACTCGACCAGTAGCCGCACCGGGTGCAGGGCGTAGGCGACGCGCAGTTCGTTGGTGGCGAGGGCCGCGGCCGCGCGAGCGGTGCGCGGGTCGCCGAGGCGCGCCAGGGCGTGGGCGGCGGAGGCACAGCGCGGTGGATCTCGGTGGTTGAGCAGCAGGACCAGGGACTCGAAGGCCCGCCGGTCCCGGGCGAGCCCCAGCCGGAACGCGGCGAGTTCTCTCGCCCAGAGCGGCTGTCCGGGTTCGGTGAGCACCCCGGCCAGGGCGTCGAGGTCGTCGGTCGCCACGAGCCGCTCGAAGGCGGGCGAGGCCCCCGACTCCTGCCGTAAGCGCTCCGTGAGTGATCGCAACTCTTCGTCCATGACTGAGAGATTACGGCCTGTCGTTTCGGCGACCGACGACAACGCGGCAGATGTGCGTGCCAGGCCCCGCGTCCGCGGCGTGATCCGAACGACGGGCCCTGCGGGCGTCACGAGCCTCGCGGGACGTACATCACAAACACAGGGGGCTGGCGTGCTCGTTACCCGCCGGTTAAGCTCAGACGAGCGGGTTATCCACTCGCGTTTCCTCGCGGCGGTCTGGTGACGCGGCTGTCGCGAGAGCAGTCGGTTCGGTACTCAGGTACCGCGGTGCGACTCGGCCCCGGGACAGGGCCGGTCCTCCTCCCTTTCACCGGGCGTGTGCGCTCGCAGCCCGGCAACACCCGCACTTCTCACGCACCCGGTGCGCCCGTGGTCCGGCTCCCGCCGGGCCGTACCCGGCGCACCCGGTCGTGTTCCCCGTCGTCACCCTCATCCCTGGAGTCCCGCGATGGCCACTCCCCTTTCCGACCCGTCCCCGTCCCCTCTCCGGACCGTCGCCGTCGTCGGCCTCGGCACGATGGGCACCGGCATCGCCGAGGTCCTCGCCAAGGCCGGCCGCGAGGTCGTCGGCATCGACATCAGCGAGACGCAGGCCGCGAAGTGCGTCGCCGCCCTGGAGTCCTCCACCGCCCGCGGCGTCGAACGCGGGCGGCTGACCGAGCAGGACCGCGCGGAGATCCTGGCCCGCTTCCGCACCTCCGCCGACCTGCGGGCCGCGGCCGACGCCGACCTGGTCATCGAGGTGGCGCCGGAGTCGTACGAGGTCAAGCAGCAGATCTTCCGGGAGCTGGACGGGATCGTGCGTCCGGAGACGATCCTGGCGACGGGCACCAACGCCCTGTCCGTCACGCGGCTGGCCGCCGACTCGGCGCGTCCCGAGCGGGTGCTGGGCCTGCACTTCTTCAACCCGGCCCCGGCGATGCGGCTGGTCGAGGTCGTCTCCTCGGTGCTGACCGCGCCGGCGGCCGTCACGGCCGTCACCGACCTGGCGCTCGACCTGGGCAAGGAGCCCGTCGCGGTCGGCGACCGGCCCGGCTTCGTCGCCGACGGCCTGCTGTTCGGCTACCTGAACCAGGCCGCCGCGATGTACGAGGCGAAGTACGCCTCCCGCGAGGACATCGACGCCGCGATGCGGCTGGGCTGCGGGCTGCCCATGGGCCCGCTGGCGCTGCTCGACCTGATCGGCGTGGACACCGCCCGCACCGTCCTGGAGGCGATGTACGCCGCGTCCCGCGACCGGCTGCACGCCCCGGCGCCGATCCTCAAGCAGCTGAGCGAGGCGGGCCTGACGGGCCGCAAGGCGGGGCGCGGTTTCTACACGTACGAGGCGCCGGGCAGCGGCACGGTCGTGCCGGACGCGCTGACCCCGCTGGAGGACGGCAGCCCGGCCGCGGGCCGGGAGGTCCGCTCGGTCGGCGTGGCGGGCTCGGGCACCATGGCCTCCGGTATCGCCGAGGTCTTCGCCAAGGCCGGGTACGAGGTGGTTCTCGCCGCCCGCAGCGAGGAGAAGGCCCAGGCCGCGAAGGCCCGGATCGGCAAGTCGCTGGCCCGCTCGGTCGACAAGGGCCGGATGACCGACGAGGCCGCCGCTCAGACCCTGGAGCGCATCACGGCCACGGGCACGTACGACGACTTCGCCGATGTCGACCTCGCCGTGGAGGCGGTCGCCGAGGACCTGGAGGTCAAGCGGCAGCTGTTCGCCGCGCTGGACAAGGTCTGCAAGCCGGGCGCGGTCCTGGCCACCACCACCTCGTCCCTGCCCGTGGTCGCCTGCGCCCGCGCCACCTCGCGGCCGCAGGACGTGATCGGCATGCACTTCTTCAACCCGGCGCCGGCCATGAAGCTGGTCGAGGTCGTCCGGACGGTGCTGACCGCCGACGACGTCCACGCGACGGTGCGCGAGGTCTGCGGACGGATCAGGAAGCACGCGGTCGACTGCGGTGACCGTGCGGGCTTCATCGTGAACGCGCTGCTGTTCCCGTACCTCAACAACGCGATCAAGATGGTGCAGGAGCACTACGCCTCCCTCGACGACATCGACGCGGCGATGAAGCTGGGCGGCGGGTACCCGATGGGCCCGTTCGAGCTGCTGGACGTCGTCGGGCTCGATGTCTCGCTCGCCATCGAGAAGGTCCTGCACCGCGAGTTCCGTGACCCCGGGCTCGCCCCGGCACCGCTCCTGGAGCACCTGGTGGCCGCGGGCTGCCTCGGCCGCAAGACCGGCCGGGGCTTCCGCGAATATGCCAAGCGCTGAGGGTCCCGGCGACTGGTTCCGGTCCGGCGCGGAGTGGGGCGGCCTGCTCGGCCCGGACCGGTTCCACGAACCAGGCCCTGCGCGGCGAGCTGCGCACATGCAGTACGTTCGGGGCATGTCCCAGCCCGCCAAGTCCTCACGTACACCAGCCACGGCCGACGCGCCGGAGAGCGCCGCAGGCTCGCGCGCCGCCGCCCAGCGGCTCAAGATGCGCCGGGAACTGGCGGCCGCCGCGATGGAGCTGTTCGCGACCAAGGGGTACGAGGCGACCACCGTCGACGAGATCGCGGCTCAGGCCGGGGTCGCCCGCCGCACGTTCTTCCGCCACTTCCGCTCCAAGGAAGAGGCGATCTTCCCCGACCACGACGACACCCTGATCCGCGCCGAGGCGGTGCTCAACGCCGCCCCGGCGCACGAGCATCCGCTCGACACGGTGTGCCGCGGCATCAAGGAAGTCATGAGGATGTACGCGGCCCGGCCGGAGATCTCGGTCGCCCGCTACAAGCTGACCCGTGAGGTGCCGACGCTGCGCGAGGCGGAGATCGCTTCGGTGGCCCGCTACGAGCGCCTGTTCACGCGCTATCTCCTCGGCCACTTCGACGAGCGGGCGCACGCCGACGACGCCAACGACGACCCGCTGCTGGCGGAGGTCGCCGCCTCCGCCGTGGTCACCGCCCACAACCACGTGCTGCGGCGCTGGCTGCGGGCCGGCGGCCAGGGGGACGTGGAGGCGCAGCTGGACCACGCCTTCGCCATCGTGCGCAAGACCTTCGGCACGGGGATCGGCGCCGGGCGCTCCACGAGCCCGCAGCCGGCCGTGGCGGCGGCCTCGGCGCAGGGCGAGGTGCTGGTGACCGTCGCCCGCACCGACGCCCCGCTGGACGAGGTCATGCGGACGATCGAGCAGGCACTCAAGGAACGCTGAGTCCCCCTTCACCCCTGTGATGACGGCCACCCCACGGGGTGGCCGTTTTGCCATGTCAGAGAAGGTTTTGACCTGCCCCGGCAGAGCGATTCGATCGATCATCGCTCATTTGTTACGTAAAGATTTCATCTGAGAGCAAGTTCTGGCACTCAGTGCCTTGCGGGGTGACACGCGGTGTCATACGTTGAAGAGGTCCGGGCGATGTCCCGGCGGGCCCACCCGGCCTGCCCGTCCGGACGCCTGCGTCACAGGCAACCTCCCGCCCACCAAGCGCTGCCGAACAGCACCACCGCCGAACCGACGGCACACCCTCATCCCTCAGCAGCACCGACGTAACCATCGGCGCCCCTCCCTCAGGGCGCTCACCGCCGGAGGCAACACCGTGACCGTGAAGGACATCCTGGCCGCGATCCAGTCGCCCGACTCCACGTCGGAGGACTTCGCCGCCCTCCCGCTCCCCGAGTCGTACCGCGCGATCACCGTGCACAAGGACGAGACGGAGATGTTCGCCGGGCTCGCCACGCGCGACAAGGACCCCCGCAAGTCGATCCACCTGGACGAGGTGCCGCTGCCCGAGCTCGGCCCCGGCGAGGCCCTGGTGGCCGTCATGGCCTCCTCGGTCAACTACAACTCGGTGTGGACGTCGATCTTCGAGCCGCTGTCGACCTTCGGCTTCCTGGAGCGCTACGGCCGCACCAGCGAGCTGGCCAAGCGCCACGACCTGCCGTACCACATCATCGGGTCCGACCTCGCGGGCGTCGTCCTGCGCACCGGCCCGGGCGTCAACGCCTGGCACCCCGGTGACGAGGTCGTCGCGCACTGCCTCTCCGTCGAGCTGGAGTCGTCCGACGGCCACAACGACACGATGCTCGACCCGGAGCAGCGCATCTGGGGCTTCGAGACCAACTTCGGCGGCCTGGCCGAGATCGCGCTGGTGAAGTCCAACCAGCTGATGCCGAAGCCCGACCACCTGAGCTGGGAGGAGGCCGCCGCCCCCGGTCTGGTCAACTCCACCGCCTACCGTCAGCTGGTCTCCCGCAACGGCGCCGGCATGAAGCAGGGCGACAACGTCCTGATCTGGGGCGCGAGCGGCGGTCTCGGCAGTTACGCCACCCAGTTCGCCCTGGCCGGCGGCGCCAACCCGATCTGCGTGGTCTCCTCCCCGCAGAAGGCGGAGATCTGCCGGTCGATGGGCGCCGAGGCGATCATCGACCGCAACGCCGAGGGCTACAAGTTCTGGAAGGACGAGAACACCCAGGACCCCAAGGAGTGGAAGCGCTTCGGCAAGCGCATCCGCGAGCTCACCGGCGGCGAGGACATCGACATCGTCTTCGAGCACCCCGGCCGTGAGACCTTCGGCGCGAGCGTCTTCGTCACCCGCAAGGGCGGCACCATCACCACCTGCGCGTCGACCTCGGGCTACATGCACGAGTACGACAACCGCTACCTGTGGATGTCCCTGAAGCGGATCATCGGCTCGCACTTCGCCAACTACCGCGAGGCCTGGGAGGCCAACCGGCTCATCGCGAAGGGCAAGATCCACCCGACGCTGTCGAAGGTGTACTCGCTCCAGGACACCGGTCAGGCCGCCTACGACGTCCACCGCAACCTCCACCAGGGCAAGGTCGGCGTGCTGTGCATGGCCCCCGAAGAAGGCCTGGGCGTGCGCGACGAGGCCAAGCGCGCGCAGCACATCGACGCGATCAACCGCTTCCGGAACATCTGAAGGCAGCGGAGGCCAAGATGACTGAGCGTCAGAAGGACCGGCCGTGGCTCATGCGCACGTACGCCGGTCACTCCACGGCCGAGGCGTCCAACGAGCTGTACCGGCGCAACCTCGCCAAGGGCCAGACAGGTCTGTCGGTGGCGTTCGACCTGCCGACGCAGACCGGCTACGACTCCGACCACATCCTCGCCCGCGGCGAGGTCGGCCGGGTCGGCGTGCCGATCGCGCACGTCGGTGACATGCGCCGGCTGTTCCAGGACATCCCCCTGGAGCAGATGAACACCTCGATGACCATCAACGCCACGGCCATGTGGCTGCTGGCGCTCTACCAGGTCGTCGCCGAGGAGCAGGGCGCGGACATCACCAAGCTCCAGGGCACGACCCAGAACGACATCGTCAAGGAGTACCTGTCCCGCGGCACGCACGTGTTCCCGCCGGGGCCGTCGCTCCGGCTGACGACGGACATGATCGCGTACACGGTCTCCCACATCCCGAAGTGGAACCCGATCAACATCTGCAGCTACCACCTGCAGGAGGCGGGCGCCACGCCGGTCCAGGAGATCGCGTACGCGATGTCCACCGCGATAGCCGTCCTCGACGCCGTGCGCGACTCCGGGCAGGTGCCCCAGGAGCGCATGGGCGACGTCGTCGGCCGCATCTCCTTCTTCGTGAACGCGGGCGTCCGCTTCATCGAGGAGATGTGCAAGATGCGGGCGTTCGGCCGCATCTGGGACAAGATCACACGTGAGCGGTACGGCATCGAGGACCCCAAGCACCGCCGCTTCCGCTACGGCGTCCAGGTCAACTCCCTGGGCCTGACCGAGGCCCAGCCGGAGAACAACGTCCAGCGGATCGTCCTGGAGATGCTGGCCGTGACGCTCTCCAAGGACGCACGCGCGCGTGCCGTGCAGCTGCCGGCCTGGAACGAGGCGCTCGGCCTGCCCCGCCCCTGGGACCAGCAGTGGTCGCTGCGCATCCAGCAGGTGCTCGCCTACGAGAGCGACCTGCTGGAGTACGAGGACATCTTCGAGGGCTCGAAGGTCATCGAGGCCAAGGTGGGCGAGCTGGTCGAGGAGGCGCTCGCCGAGATCGACCGCATCCAGGAGATGGGCGGCGCCATGGCTGCCGTCGAGTCCGGCTACCTCAAGTCGCAGCTCGTCGCCTCGCACGCGGAACGCCGGGGCCGGATCGAGTCCGGCCAGGAGAAGATCATCGGTGTCAACGCCTTCGAGGGCACCGAGCCGAGCCCGCTGACCGCCGATCTGGACACCGCGATCCAGACGGTGGACCCGGAGGTCGAGGCCCGGGTCATCGCCGCGCTCCAGCAGTGGCGCGACAGCCGCTACCAGCCGCCGTTCAACCATCCCCGGCCCTGCAAGGCCCTGGAGCGGCTGAAGGAGGCCGCCCGCGGCACCGAGAACCTCATGGAGGCCACCCTGGAGTGCGCCCGCGCCGGGGCGACGACCGGCGAGTGGGCCGGGGCCCTGCGCGAGGTGTTCGGGGAGTTCCGCGCCCCGACCGGCGTGTCGTCGGCGCCGGTGGCCGTCCCCGTCGAGGAGGGCAGCACCCTGGCCCTGGTCCGCCGCAAGGTGGATCTGACGGCCAAGGACCTGGGCGTCGGCAAGCTGCGCTTCCTGGTCGGCAAGCCCGGCCTGGACGGACACTCCAACGGCGCCGAGCAGATCGCCGTCCGCGCCCGCGACGCCGGCTTCGAGGTGGTCTACCAGGGCATCCGGCTGACGCCGGAACAGATCGTGGACGCCGCCCTGGCCGAGGACGTGCACGCCGTCGGCCTGTCGATCCTCTCCGGCTCGCACGCCCAGCTGGTGCCGGACGTCCTCGAACGGCTCCGTGTGGCCGGTGCCACAGATATACCGGTGATCGCCGGTGGCATCATCCCGAATGGTGACGCCGAGCAGCTCAGGGCCGCCGGAGTGGCCGCCGTCTTCACCCCGAAGGACTTCGACATCACCGGAATCATCGGCCGCATCGTCGACGAGATCCGGAAAGCGAACAAGCTCGACCCCCTGGAGGTCCCCGCATGACCGTCAACCGTCTCCGCCCGCGGCGTTCCTGCCTGGCCGTACCGGGCAGCAACCCCCGCTTCCTGGAGAAGGCGCAGGGCCTCCCGGCGGACCAGGTCTTCCTGGACCTGGAGGACGCGTGCGCCCCGCTGGCCAAGCCAGAGGCGCGGCACACCATCGTGAAGTTCCTCAACGAGGGCGACTGGACGGGCAAGACGCGGGTCGTGCGCGTCAACGACTGGACGACCGAGTGGACGTACCGCGACGTCGTGACGGTCGTCGAGGGCGCGGGCCCGAACCTCGACTGCATCATGCTGCCGAAGGTCCAGGACGCCCAGCAGGTCGTGGCGCTCGACCTCCTCCTGACCCAGATCGAGAAGACGATGGGCTTCGAGGTCGGCCGGATCGGCATCGAGGCGCAGATCGAGAACGCACAGGGCCTGAACAACGTCAACGAGATCGCGCAGGCCTCCCCGCGCGTCGAGACCATCATCTTCGGCCCGGCCGACTTCATGGCCTCCATCAACATGAAGTCGCTGGTCGTGGGCGAGCAGCCGCCCGGCTACCCGGCGGACGCCTACCACTACATCCTGATGAAGATCCTGATGGCCGCGCGCGCCAACAACCTCCAGGCGATCGACGGCCCCTACCTGCAGATCCGCAACATCGACGGCTACCGCGAGGTCGCCCAGCGCGCCGCCGCGCTCGGCTTCGACGGCAAGTGGGTGCTGCACCCGGGTCAGGTCGAGGCGTCCAACGAGATCTTCTCGCCGTCCCAGGAGGACTACGACCACGCCGAGCTGATCCTGGACGCGTACGACTACTACACGTCCGAGGCGGGCGGCAAGAAGGGCTCGGCGATGCTCGGGGACGAGATGATCGACGAGGCCAGCCGCAAGATGGCGCTCGTCATCTCCGGCAAGGGACGTGCCGCCGGCATGCAGCGCACCAGCAAGTTCGAGATCCCGGAGGCGTGACGGCGATGCAGTTCGGACGCACCTACGAGGAGTTCGAGGTCGGGGCGACGTACAAGCACTGGCCGGGCAAGACGGTCACGGAGTACGACGACCACCTGTTCTGTCTCCTCACCATGAACCACCACCCGCTCCACATGGACACGAACTACGCGGAGAAGACGACCGACTTCGGCAAGAACGTCGTCGTGGGCAACTACATCTACTCGCTGCTGCTCGGCATGTCCGTGCCGGACATCTCCGGCAAGGCCATCGCCAACCTGGAGATCGAGTCGCTCAAGCACGTGGCGCCGACCTTCCACGGCGACACGATCTACGGACAGACGACCGTGCTCGACAAGTGGCCGTCGAAGTCGAAGAACGACCGCGGGATCGTGCACGTCGAGACCAAGGGCTACAAGCAGGACGGCACGCTGGTGTGCGTGTTCCGCCGCAAGGTGATGGTGCCGACCGAGACCTACATCAAGGAGCGCGGCGGCGAGCAGCCCGGCCGCCCGGAGCTCAAGGAGCAGGAGAAGTAGCCATGGCGCGACTCGCCCAGACCGCCGGTCTGACGGACATCCAGCAGGAGATCCTCTCCACCGTCCGGGACTTCGTGGACAAGGAGATCATCCCGGTCGCCACCGAGCTGGAGCACCGCGACGAGTACCCGCAAGCGATCGTCGACGGGCTGAAGGAGTTGGGCCTGTTCGGCCTGATGATCCCCGAGGAGTACGGGGGCCTGGGCGAGTCGCTCCTGACGTACGCGCTGTGCGTGGAGGAGATCGCCCGTGGGTGGATGTCGGTGTCCGGCATCATCAACACGCACTTCATCGTGGCGTACATGCTCAAGCAGCACGGCACGCAGGAACAGAAGGACCATTTCCTGCCGAGGATGGCGGCGGGCGACATCCGGGGCGCGTTCTCGATGTCGGAGCCGGGTCTGGGCTCGGACGTGTCGGCGATCACGTCGAAGGCGGTGAAGGACGGCGACGAGTACGTCCTGAACGGCCAGAAGATGTGGCTGACGAACGGCGGAACGTCGTCTCTGGTGGCCGTTCTGGTCCGAAGTGACGAAGGTCACCCCGAGGGCACCGCGCCGCACAAGTCGATGACGACCTTCCTCGTCGAGAAGGAGCCCGGCTTCGGGGAGGTCCGCCCGGGCCTCACGATCCCCGGGAAGATCGACAAGATGGGCTACAAGGGGGTCGACACCACCGAGCTCATCATGGATGGCCTGCGGATTCCCGCGGATCGCGTGCTCGGCGGGGTCACCGGCCGCGGTTTCTACCAGATGATGGACGGCGTCGAGGTCGGCCGGGTCAACGTCGCGGCGCGTGGCTGCGGCGTCGCTCAGCGTGCTTTCGAACTGGGTGTGCAGTACGCCCAGCAGCGCCACACCTTCGGCAAACCGATCGCCCAGCACCAGGCGATCCAGTTCAAGCTGGCCGAGATGGCTACCAAGGTCGAGGCCGCGCATGCGATGATGGTGAACGCAGCGCGCAAAAAGGACTCCGGGGAGCGAAACGACCTCGAGGCCGGGATGGCGAAGTACCTCGCCTCCGAGTACTGCAAGGAGGTCGTCGAAGACGCCTTCCGGATCCACGGCGGCTACGGCTTCTCCAAGGAGTACGAGATCGAGCGCCTCTACCGCGAGGCGCCGATGCTGCTCATCGGTGAAGGGACCGCCGAGATCCAGAAAATGATCATCGGCAGGCGGCTGCTCGAAGAGTATCGATTCCAGGGCTAGATGTCCGGATACGGGGTGTTTTCTTGGAGAAGAAGATCACACCCCGTCAGCACTCTTCGGCCGCCGACTCGGCTGCCTGGCTTACCCAGTTAGGGCTCCGAGCCGCTACGATCGCCGGAAAGCCGCCGTCCCCCGTCAGAGTGCGGCATCATCCGCTACGAAGGTCATCCATGCCCCACAGCCAAACCTCTGCACCTCGCGACAGCCGGGCCGGCGTACGCCTCGCGCGCGGAGCATCGCCGTGGCTCCTTCCGACCGTCGCCACCGCAGCCCTCAGCCTGGCCCGGGCCCGCCGTTCCGGCGCCGCCAAGGCCGTCGCTGTTCCCGCCACCGCGCTCGCGGCGGGAATGCTGTGGTTCTTCCGCGACCCCGAGCGCGAGATCACCCAGGGCCGGGTCATCTCCCCCGCCGACGGTGTGGTGCAGAGCATCATGCCGTGGAAGGACGGCCGCACCCGCGTCGCGATCTTCATGAGCCCGCTCAACGTCCACGTGAACCGCGCCCCGCTGGCCGGCACCGTGACGTCGGTCGAGCACATCCCCGGTGGCTTCGTTCCCGCCTTCAACAAGGAGAGCGAGAACAACGAGCGCGTCGTGTGGCACTTCGACACCGAGCTCGGCGACATCGAGATGATCCAGATCGCCGGCGCGGTCGCCCGCCGCATCGTCCCCTACGTGCCCCAGGGCACCAAGGTCGAGCAGGGCGAGCGGATCGGCCTGATCCGCTTCGGTTCGCGGGTCGACCTCTACCTGCCCGAGGGTGTGGAGGTCGCCGTCGAGGTGGGACAGAAGACCGTGGCAGGGGTGACTCGCATTGACCGTGATTGATCCGGACACCAAGGCCGGCTGGGTGCCGGAGGCCGACGAGGTCGACGAAGAAGAGGAGATGCCCCTCTCTCTGCGCCTGTCGATAGCGGACACCCTGACGCTCGGCAACGCCACGTGCGGCTTCATGGCGGTGTACTTCACCACCACCGGCATCCTGATCCCGCACCTCACGGGCAGCCAGGAAACCGGCATGGCCCGTCACAGCGCGGCCACGGCGGTCATCCTGATGCTCTGCGCGGCGGTCTTCGACCTCTTCGACGGGCTGGTGGCGCGCAAGCTGCGCTCCTCCCCCATGGGCGCCGAGCTGGACAACCTGTCCGACCTGATCAGCTTCGGGCTGGCGCCGGCGTACTTCGTGCTCGTGTACGGCATGGTCGCGGACGACGCCCACCAGCGGGTGGCGGCGGTCGGCGCGATCGTCGTGTTGCTGGCGGTGGTGCTGCGGCTTGCCCGGTTCTCGTGCGTCACGGTCAAGGACGGCACCTTCCAGGGCATGCCGTCGCCGTTCGGCGCGCTGACCGTCGTGTCCATCGTGTTGCTGGAGCTGCCCTTCGTGGCGACGCTGCTGGCGATCCTGGGGACCGCATGGTTGATGGTGTCCCGTGTGGAATACCCCAAACCCCGGGGTCGACTCGCGGTCGCGATGCTGTCGTGGATCGTGGTGGGCATGGGCATGATGGCGGCCTGGGCCTTCGACGCGCCGAGCGGGCAGCTGCTGCTGCAGACGGGATGCGCGCTGCAGCTGGTCATGGGGGCGGTGATCCCGCTGTTCGCGACGGCTCGGCGGGTGAACAACTTCCGCGACAACCGGCGGGAGGCGCGGGCGGCGCAGCTGCCGTGACCTCTCTCCCCACTGACGGGTGTGGCCCGGGCCTCGAAGGCCCGGGCCACACCCGTTTCGGGTTCAAGGGCGTTCGCCCCCTTGCCCTTGACGGGTCAACTACCCGTGCACCGCATGTCGAGGCAGTGGTTCAAGAGCAGTGGTTCAAGAACGGCAAGGTGGAGGGCCCTGACGGTTCAGGTCAGCAAGTCCCCAGCGATCCGCTCCGCGACCCGTTCCAGGATCGGGCCGGCCTGGGCGATGCACGTCGACACGTCCGGCTCCGCCTCCGTCAGGGGGTAGGCCCGGAGGAAGCCGGCGCGGCTCAAGGTCTCCGGGGGCAGAGCGAGGCGGCCGCAGACGGCGACGACGTCCTTGCCGGCCGCACGGGCCGCCGCGGCGACCCCCGCCGGGGCCTTGCCGTGGAGGGTCTGGTCGTCGAGCGAGCCCTCGCCGGTGATCACCAGGTCGGCCCGGTCCAGGGCGGGGGCGAAGCCCAGGACATCGAGCATCACCTCGATGCCGGGCCGGAAACGGGCGCCCAGCAGCAGAGCCCCGTAACCGATGCCGCCGGCGGCTCCCGCGCCCGGCGAGGCCGCGTATTCGGCGGCCTTCGGACCCACCACTCCCTCCAGCACCTTCGCGAAGTGCGCGAGGGCGGCGTCCAGGGTCCGCACGTCGTCCGGTGACGCGCCCTTCTGCGGTCCGTACACCGCGGGCGCGCCCTTCGGGCCGGTCAGCGGGTTGTCGACGTCGCTCGCGAGGACGAGTTCGATCGAGGTGAGCCGCGGGTCGAGGGCGGACAGGTCGGCCGTCGCCAGACCGGCGAGGCCGCCACCGCCGGGGGACACCGGCTCGCCGTCCGCGTCCCGGAAGCGGGCGCCGAGCGCGGACAGCATGCCCGCGCCGCCGTCCGTGGTGGCGCTGCCGCCGACCCCGAAGACGATCGTGCGGGCACCCGCGTCCAGGGCGGCCCGCAGCAGCTCGCCGGAGCCGTACGTGGACGCCGTGAGCGGTGCGAGGACCCCGGCGGGAAGCCGCTGGAGTCCGCTGGCCTCGGCCATCTCCACCACCGCGGTGCCGTCGCGCAGCGCGAACGCCGCCGTCACCTCGTCGCCGAGGGGGCCGGCGACCCGTACCTCCCGGCGTTCGAACCCGGCCGCGACCGCCGCGGCCACGGTCCCGTCGCCGCCGTCGGCCACGGGCAGCGCCTCGACCTCGAGGCCCGGTACGACACGGCGCAGGCCCGCGGTCACCCGCTCGGCGACCTCCACGGCCGTCAGCGACCCCTTGAACTTGTCCGCGGCGACGAGCACCCGCCGTGCCTTCCGGGTGTCTCCCACTGCAGCGTCCGCCACTCGCACTCCCCTTGCTCTACGGGCCCTCACGCACGTCAGGGCCAGTCGCGCCGCTGTGACCCTAACCGGAGGACACCCCGGTCGTCAGCATGTGCCCATGCCGTGGACCGACCCCCTGGGGGCGCGGGGAACTGCGCGAACGGCCGCGACGCGCCCGCAGCCCCGAGCAGACCGCAAGCCCACCCCCGGAACGGGTAGACCTCAACCATGACCCCCCACACCGAAGCAGCGCTGGCCAGTCGCATCCTCGGCGGCTGGACGGGCCGCATCGCGGGCAACATGCTCGGCAAGCCGGTCGAACAGGGCGAGGTCTGGACTCGCGCCCGCATCGACCTCTACCTCAGGCGGACCGCCGCCCTCCCGCTGACCGACTACCTGCCGGAGCCCCCTGGCGACCTCGAAACCGCGCTGCGCCCCGAGTGGCGCCAGTGCGTGCGCGGACGGATCCACGGCAGCTGCCGTGACGACGACGTCGACTACGCCATCCTCGGTCTCGACCTGCTGGAGACCCACGGCTTCGGCTTCAGCACCGAGCAGGTCGGCGACCTGTGGCTGCTGCGGCTGCCGTACCTGCAGACCTTCACGGCGGAGCGGGCCGCGTACCGCAACCTCGCGCGCGGTCTGAAGCCGCCGCTGACCGCCACGTACGACAACCCGTACCAGGAGTGGATCGGCGCCCTCATCCGCGCCGACGTCTACGGCTGGACCTGCCCGGGCGTGCCGCGCCGGGCCGCCTCGCTGGCCCGGCGGGACGCGGTGCTGTCGCACACCGGCAACGGGGTCTACGGGGCGATGTGGGCGGCGGCGCTGATCTCGGCGGCGTTCACGGCCCCAACCGTGCGGCACGCCGTCGACGAGGCCCTGGCCGTGATCCCCGCGAGCAGCCGCCTGGCCCGTACGGTGCGCCGGGTGGTGTCGCTGCACGACACCCGGATGTCCTGGGAGGACACGCTCACCACGGTCGCCGAGGAGACCAGGGGGATGGGGTGGATCCACACCGTCCCGAACGCCGCCGTCCTCACCGCCGGCCTGCTCTACGGTGACGGCGACTTCACCCGCACCATCACCCTGACCGTCCGCGGCGGCCTGGACACCGACTCCAACGGGGCGACGGCGGGGTCGGTGGCGGGTGTCCTCTGCGGCGCCGCGGGCATCCCCGACCAGTGGAAGGCGCCGCTGGAGGACACGGTCCGCAGCGCGGTGTTCGGTTTCGACGGGGTGCGGATCAGCGAGCTGGCGGAGCGGACAATGCGGCTGGTGGAACGGAAGGCGTGAGCGGACAGAACCGGCCGTTTCTCCGCGACCGGCCACTGCTCCGGCGCGTCCTCGGCAGCGGCCGGGCCCACCACCGGGTCGGTTACCCTGCCGCAATGGCCACCTCTCCTGACTTCGCCGCCTACATCGCGTCCCTGCCCCGCGTCCTGGCCGGCGCCGCCGCGCTGTTCCGGGACGGCGAGGGCCGGGTACTGCTCGTCGAGCCCAACTACCGGGAGGGCTGGACGCTGCCCGGCGGCACGATCGAGTCCGACGACGGCGAGACCCCGCGGCAGGGCGCACGGCGCGAGACGGCGGAGGAGATCGGTCTGGACCGTGAGCTCGGCCGGCTGCTGACGGTGGACTGGGTGCACGGCGCCGGGCGTCCGCCGCTGGTGGCGTACCTGTACGACGGCGGAGTGCTCGGCGAGGAGGACCTGAAGGCGATCCGGCTCCAGGAGGAGGAACTGCTGTCCTGGCGGCTGGTCCCGCGCGACGAGCTGACCGACTACCTGTCGGGTGCCCACAGCCAGCGTGTTCTGACCGCCCTCGACGTCCTGACGCAGGGGTCGGGCACGGCCGAGCTGGAGAACGGGCACCGGGTGCACTGAACCACGACGGCTGCCGGGCTCGCGATATCCGCTCGCCGCTCCGGCAGGGCCCGTCCTACCCTCGGTGACATGACCAAGCCCCTCGTCGCCATCCTCAGCGGCGCCGGTATCAGCACGGACTCGGGAATCCCGGACTACCGCGGGCCGAACGGGCTGTGGCGGCGGGACCCCGAGGCCGAGAAGCTGGTGACGTACGGGTACTACATGTCCGACCCGGAGATCCGCCGCCGCTCCTGGCAGATGCGGCGCCGGAACCGGACGCTCCGGGCCGAGCCCAACGCCGCCCACCGGGCCGTGGCCGACCTGGAGCGGTCGGGGGTGCCGGTCCGGGTGATCACGCAGAACGTGGACGGACTGCACCAGCTCGGCGGATTGCCCGGGCGCAAGGTCCTCGAACTGCACGGCACCGCGCGGAGCTTCGTGTGCACCGGCTGCCACGCCCGTGGCCCGATGGAGGACGCGCTCGCGCGGGTGGAGGCCGGTGAGGACGACCCGCCGTGCCTGGAGTGCGGCGGCATCCTGAAGTCGGCGACGGTGATGTTCGGCGAGCGGCTCGACCCCGTCGTCCTCGGCGAGGCGGTCGCCATCAGCAAGGCCTGCCAGGTGTTCGTCGCCGTCGGCACGAGCCTGCAGGTCCAGCCCGCCGCCGGCCTCGCGGGTGTCGCCGCCGACCACGGTGCCCGGCTGATCATCGTCAACGCCGAACCGACGCCGTACGACGACCGGGCCGACGAGATCGTCCGCGAACCGATCGGCACGGCCCTGCCCCGGCTGCTGCGCGGCCTCACGGCCGGTCGGCCTGCCGGAGATCCTCCAGGCGTGTGAGGGCGTCCCGGGCCTGTTCCCGCTCGGCGTCGGTGAGGTCGAGCGCGGCGGCCCGGGTGAGCGCGGTCTGCGCCGTCTCCTCGTCACCGAGCCGCATCGCGATGTCGCCGCGCAGGACGAGGAGCTGGAACAGCTGGGGTTTCGTCGGCGTCTCGTCGGCCAGGCGCAGCACCCGGTCGACGACCTTCGCGGCTCCCGCCGGGTCCCCCTTGGAGTCCGCCAGCAGGGACGCGTGGTGCAGAGCCCGTGCGAACGTCTCCCGGGGTGCCGGGCCGTGGTGCCGGTTTTCGCCCGTGCGCTGCCCGACGCGCACGCAGTTGCCGCCCGGGTCGGTCATGAGGAACTGCCGCACCCCGTACGACATGTCCTTGAGCGGCCCGATCCGGGGCAGCCCCCGGGTCGGGATCCTGCCGTACGCCGACCTGAGGCCGGCCCGGAACGCCGCGTACAGGCCGTCGACGTCGTCGGTCAGGACATAGCAGGTGCTGAACGACGCGGTCGGCTCGTAGTGCCTCATCGCGAAGAACTGCAGCTCGACACCGCCGCGTTCGACGACCGCGTACGGGTTGGGGCTGCGCTGCTGGTAGGTCACGTCGAAGCCGATGGCGGTGTAGAAGTCGAGGACGGGCTGGAGGGTCCGGCACGGCAGGATCGGGATCGTCTTCTCCGGCATGGCCGCATTCTAGTCAAATTTGACCAGCCGTGTCCCGCGGAATTCGTCAGAAGAGGGCCGCTCCGCGTTCGAAGTCCAGCAGGCGCCGCTTGCGGTCCAGGCCGCCGCCGTAGCCGGTGAGGCCGCCGTTCGCGCCGATGACGCGGTGGCAGGGGACGATGACGCCGATGGGGTTGCGGCCGCCTGCGAGGCCGACCGCGCGGGAGGCGGTGGGGGTGCCGAGGGCGGTGGCGAGCTCGCCGTAGGTGCGGGTCTCGCCGTAGGGGATGCGGCGGAGCTGGTCCCAGACCGTCCGCTGGAACGGGGTTCCGGTCAGGCGGAGCTCGAGGGTGAACTCCTTGAGCTCTCCCGCGAAGTAGGCGTTCAATTGCTCCTCCGCCGCCCCGAACAGGGTGTCGTCGCGGGTGCCGAAGGCCTTTTGCGACGGGCGGTGGCGCTGGCCGGTCATGTAGAGGCCGCACAGGACACCGTCGTCGGCGACGAGGGTCAGCGGGCCGTAGGGGCTGTCGGTCACGGTGTGCTGCTTCATGTGAACGTCCCTATACCGGAAGGAAGTTGATCGGGTGGCTGTCGGTCGCCCAGAGGTACTGCACGGCGTACGCCCGCCACGGGCGCCAGGCCCCCGCGCGGGCGGTGAGTGCGGAGGGGGTGGAGGGCAGGCCGAGCTCCCGGGCGGCGCGGCGGACGCCCAGGTCGGTGGGGAGGAAGGCGTCCGGGTCGCCGAGGGCGCGCATGGCGATGACGTCCACCGTCCAGGGGCCGAAGCCGGGCAGGGCGAGAAGCTGGGCGCGGGTCCGCGGCCAGTCGCTCTCCACTCCCAGGTGAAGGTCGCCGTCGGCGAGGTGACGGACCAGGGTGGTGAAGGTCGCGCGGCGGGTGCGGGGCATCGCCAGCGTCTCCCCATCGAGCGCCGCGAGGGCCTCGGGGGCCGGGAAGAGGTGGGTGAGGCCGCCCTCGGGGTCGTCGACCGGTTCGCCGTGCGCGGTGACCAGGCGGGCCGCGTGGGTGCGGGCGGCGGCGGTGGAGACCTGCTGGCCCAGTACGGCCCGGACGGCGAACTCCGCCTCGTCCACGGTGCGCGGGACGCGCCGGCCGGGCGCCTTGTCGACCAGCGGCGCCAGGACCGGGTCCGAGCGCAGCTCCTCGTCGATCGCGACCGGGTCGGCGTCCAGGTCGAGCAGGCGGCGGCAGCGGCTGATGGCGACGGTCAGATCCCGCAGGTCGCTGAGGGTGAGGCGGCAGGCGATGTGGTCGGGGCCGGGAGTCAGCGACACGATGCCGTTGCCGTACGGCAGCCGCAGCGTGCGCCGGTAGGAGCCGCCCCGCCACTCCTCCACCCCGGGCACGGCCGTCGCGGTGAGGTGGCCGAAGAGGTTGTCGGGGTTGAGCGGGGCGCGGAACGGCAGCCTCAGGGACAGGGCGCCGGGCGTGCTCGCGCCCTGCCGCCGGGGCGCCCGGGCACGCAGTTCGCTCGGGGCGAGGGCGTAGACCTCGCGGACCGTGTCGTTGAAGGTGCGGATCGAGGCGAAGCCGGCGGCGAAGGCGATCTCCGCCATCGGCAGGGGGGTCGTCTCGATCAGCAGCCGGGCCGTCTGGGCCCGCTGGGCCCGGGCGAGCGCGAGCGGGCCGGCGCCCACTTCGGCCAGGAGCTGACGCTCGACCTGCCGGGTGCTGTAGCCGAGGCGGGCGGCGAGGCCGGGCACACCCTCGCGGTCCACGACGCCGTCGGCGATCAGCCGCATGGCCCGGGCCACGAGGTCGGCGCGCCGGTTCCACTCCGGGGAGCCGGGGCTGGTGTCGGGCCGGCAGCGTTTGCAGGCCCGGAAACCGGCCTGCTGGCAGGCCGCCGCGCTCGGGTGGAAGACCATGTTCTCCGGCTTCGGCGGCACGACCGGGCAACTGGGCCGGCAGTAGATGCCGGTTGTCAGGACGGCCGTGAAGAACCAGCCGTCGAACCGCGCGTCCTTGGACCGGACGGCGCGCACGCAGCGCTCGGTGTCGGTGTGCATCCCCATCTGCATGGCTCCAGCATCGGGCACCGATCGCGGCCGGGTCTGGCGAGAATCCGACCTCGACCTTCCGCGCGCAGGCGCCTCACGGGCACAGATGAAGATTCATTCATGTGTTGGCGTGGGGCCGGTACGATGGCGTCATGGGTCATGGAGCCGTCATCCCCGCGCAGGACGCCACCGAGCGCGTACGCCTGGACGCGGACAACGTCGCGAAGGTCGCCACCACGCTCCAGGCCCTGTCCACGCCGTCCCGGCTGCTGATCCTCGCGCGCCTCAGGGAAGGCCCGCTGCCGGCCACGGAGTTGGCCGCCGAGGTGGGCATGGAGCAGTCCGCCTGCTCGCACCAGCTGCGGTTGCTGCGCAATCTCGGCCTGGTGGTGGGCGAGCGACGGGGCCGTTCGGTGGTGTACGCGCTGCACGACCACCATGTCGCCGAGCTGCTCGACCAGGCCGTGTACCACGTGGAGCATCTGCGCCTGGGCCTCAGCGACGCCACCGACTGAGGCGGCGCCGCTGAGGCGTGGTCGGCCCTATTCGGTCGCGGTGGGCCGGCGCGAGGCCCCCATCGCCTCGCTCACGCGTGTGAGCGGACGCAGCCGGTAGGTGTACGCGTAGTCCCGGCCCGCGAGGAGCTTGAACTCGTCGTGGGTGTGGGCGCCCCAGCTGTTGTCGCCGCCCACACCCATCTGGCGGTGGTTGACCCGGAGGACGACGGCATCCCGGGGGGTGAGCTGGTAGTCGTGGCGGGCGCCGGCCGACAGGTCCTCGGGAGTGAAGTGCGAGGCGTT
Source organism: Streptomyces djakartensis (assembly GCF_014651075.1). Taxonomy (GTDB): domain Bacteria; phylum Actinomycetota; class Actinomycetes; order Streptomycetales; family Streptomycetaceae; genus Streptomyces; species Streptomyces djakartensis. Next base: position 57,624 of record NZ_BMWE01000005.1, read on the forward strand.
CACCTCCAGCAGCGGCTCACCGGCGACGAGCAGTCCGCGCCCGCCCCGGTCGGTCAGCGCGGCCCAGCGGACGTCGGTCTTGTTGCCGTTCTCCTGGGGGCGCAGGTAGGAGGTCCACTGCCCGGAGACGGTGCCGGAGTACAGGCCCACGTCGGTGGCGTTGTTGCGGTCCCACATGTTCTCCTCGGGGCCCCGGCCGTAGTAGTGCAGCCGGTCCAGACGGCGGGGCAGGAACAGCAGGTTGCCGACCTCGGGGATGTACGGCAGGTTCGACGCGCCCGGGTGCAGGGTGTTGTCGACCTTGATCTCGCCGTTGCCGAAGACCGTGTACGTCGTGCTGTAGGTGGACTGCGGGGTGGTCGGAAGAGTGCCGGTGACCGTGATCTCGACGGCCCGGTCGTCCAGGGGCCGTACCCGTACGTCCGCCACCTCGCGCCTGGCTCCGGCGTCCCGCCACACCTGGTTGCGGGTGTGGTGTCCGTTGCCCCGGTCGTTGTCGGTGGGTGCCCGCCAGAAGTTCGGGACGGGGCCGGAGGTGATCAGGCGGCTACCGGCCGCCTCGTACGACGTGATGGTGCCGGTGCTCTTGTCGACGGTGACCGAGAAGCCCCTGCCCGTGACCGTGACGTCGCCGTCCCGGTCGGTGTGGCGCACGGCGGGCACGCTGCGCAGCGGCACCGGTTTCACGGTGGGCCCGCCCGTGTCCAGGGCGAGTTGCTGCTTGGCCACCTCGAAGCCCGCCTTCGCCCACCGGGTGGGCTCCTTGGTGGTGAAGGAGAGCTGCAGGAAGTACTCGGTGCCCGGCTCGGGCATCGCCGGAAGCCGCACCGGCACCTTGACTTCCTTGCTGCTCAGCGGCGCGACATTCAGCTGGTCACGGCTCAGCCGGCCGCGCTGGACGACCTTGCCGTCGGCGACCAGGGCCCAGTGCCCGTCGAATTCACGGAGGTTGGTGAAGAGGTACTCGTTGGTGAGCTTGACCGCGCCGGGACCGCCCGGGGCCCGGGTGGCGTTGATGGCCTGGTAGATCTGCTTGACTTCGGCGGACTTGCCCGTGAGGCCGCGGTCGGCGGTGATGATGCCGTCGCCGGCGAAGGGTCCGTCGTTGGGGTTGTCGCCCCAGTCACCGCCGTAGGCGTAGAACGTCTTGTCGCGCGGGCGCTTTTCGGTGAGGCCGGCCGTGGCCGCGTCGAACCAGAACCGCACGCCCTCGTCGTCCGGGCCGCGGGTGTCCGAGGCCAGTTCCGCGGCGCTGAGCGCGCGGGCGTAGACGCGGGCCCGGCGGATGGTGCCGCTGAACTCGCGGGTCGGGTTGTCGACGTCGGTGGCCAGCGACAGGGACGCCGTGTTGTCGCCGGGGCGCCGGGTGGTGGTCCGGGTGCCGCGCACCTGGCCGTCGACGTACAGGGTGAGGGTGCCGGCGTCCGCGTCGAAGACACCGGCGACGTGGTGCTCCTCGCCGGTCCAGCCGTCGGGCAGTGGCCAGCTCGCGGTGACCCACTGGCCTGCGCCGTGGATGAAGAACTCCAGTGTCCGGTCCGACTGCTTGAGGGCGTACTGGGTGTCGCCCTTGGCGATGATCGGCTGGTGGTAGCCGGTCACGTGCGGGGTGACCCAGGCCTCCAGGGTGAGGGAGCCGGTGATGTCGAGGCCGCGGTCGCGCGGGAAGACGGTGCCGCCAAAGACGCCCTTGGCGCGGTCGAAGGTGCCGGCGGGAGCGATGATCTCACCGCGGAGCGCGCCCGGGCCGGACTCCGTCAGCAGTTTCCGCGTCGGGGTGGGCCAGCGCAGGGCCTGGTCGACGAAGTCCCAGATCCAGCCGCCCTGGAGCACGTCGTAGCGGCGGACGATGTCCCAGTACTTCTTGAAGTTGCCGTTGGAGTTCCCCATGCCGTGGGAGTACTCGATCATCACGTACGGGCGGGTGTCCGCGGTGTCCTTGGCGCGCTGCTCGACCCGCTGCGGGCTGTCGTACATCTCGGAGCGGATGTCGCTGATGCCCGGGCGGTCGTCGCCCTCGTACTGGATGACGCGGGTGGGGTCGTAGGAGCGGATCCAGTCGTGCATGGCGTTGAAGGTGGTGCCGCCGCCCGCCTCGTTGCCGAGCGACCAGATGACCACCGAGGCGTGGTTCTTGTCGCGGTGGACCATGTTCCGGGCGCGCGCCACGCACGCCTCGGTCCACTCGGGGTGGCCGCTGCCCGGGTACTCGTCACGGATGCCGTGGGTCTCCAGGTTGGTCTCGCCCACGAGGTACAGGCCGTACTCGTCGGCGAGTTCCAGCCACAGCGGGTTGTTGGGGTAGTGCGAGGTGCGGACGCTGTTGATGTTGAGGCGCTTGATGATCTCGATGTCCTCGATCATCTGCGCGCGGGTGAGGGCCGAGCCGGTGACCGGGTGCATCTCGTGGCGGTTGGTGCCGCGGAAGGAGACCGGCTTGCCGTTGATGCGCATCAGGCCGTCCTTGAGCGCGAACTCGCGGAAGCCGACCCGGTGCGAGAGGGTCTCGATCACCTTTCCGGCCTCGTCGCGCAGGCGCAGTACGGCGGTGTACAGGTTCGGGTGCTCGGCCGACCAGAGTTTCGGCGACGGGACGGCCCTCGAGGCCGTCGCGGAGGCCTCGTCACCGTCCGGCACGTCGACGGGCAGGTTCAGGGGCCGGGACCAGACGGCGTGGCCGCGCGCGTCGTACAGCTGGGTCTCGACGGTGTGGCGGCCCGCGCCCTCGCCGCCGTAGTCGCGGACGTGCGCCGTGACCTGGAGTTCGGCGGTGGTGTAGTCGTCGCCGAGCGGGGTGTCCAGTTTGAAGTCGCGCAGGTGCACGTTGGGCGTGGAGTACAGGTGGACCGAGCGGAAGATGCCGCTCAGCCGGATCATGTCCTGGTCCTCCATCCACTCGGCGTCGGAGTAGCGGTAGACCTCGACGGCGATCTGGTTGGTGCCCGGCTTGAGGTGGCGGGTGATGTCGTACTCGGCGGAGGTGTAGGAGTCCTCGTGGTAGCCCGCGAGTTCGCCGTTGATCCACACGTAGTGGGCGGACTTGACGCCCTCGAAGTGCAGGAAGGTGCGCCGGCCCTCCCAGTCGCGGGGCACGGTGAACGTGCGGCGGTACTGGCCGACGGGGTTGTGGCGGGTGGGGGCGGCCGGTGGCTGCGCGTTCTCGCCGCCGCCGTTGGGGCCCCACCAGGGGTAGGTGATGTTGACGTAGATCGGGAAGTCGTAGCCGTGCAGCTGCCAGGCGGAGGGCACGGGGATGGTGTCCCATCCCGAGTCGTCCACGTCCGTGCGGTGGAAGTCGGCGTCCCGGTCGTCGGGGCGGTCGGCGTAGGCGAACTTCCATGTGCCGTCCAGGCTCAGCCGGTACGGCGAGCGCTCGCGGTCACCGGCCAGGGCCTGCCCCAGGTCCCCGTACGGCATGAGCGTGGTGTGCGGCGGTTCGGTGCCCACCCGGTACACGGACAGGCCGTCGTTCCACTCCGGAGGACCGTCCGCCGCCGGACGCCGGCCGGCCGCGTGCGCCACGGCGGGCGACACCGGCAGGGCGAGCGCGCCGAGCACGGCGGCTCCTCCCTCCAGCAGACGGCGACGGCTGACCACCGGACGCTCGAAGTGGGCGGGCCGGTCGGCAGGGGACGGGTGCGGGTGCGGCATGACCGTGGCCTTCCTCGGTTCGACAGGGTGCTGCACGGACTGAGGGCACGTCAGTCACGGAACTCAACTTTCCTCCCGGGATGGGAGTTTCTGTTGGGACTCGTGCAACTGACGGTGACGGAGCAACTGCTGAGCAGGCACACACTAGGACTCGAACACAATCGAAGCAACGATCGCGTCGGACTTTGTGCGGTCCTGATTGGGTGGCGCGGTATCCGCTCAGCTCGTGAGGAAGGCGAGCACCTCGCTCGCCGGCCGGGCCGGCGCGTCCAGCGGTAGGAGATGCCCGGCGTCCGGGACCGGCCGGAGCCGTGCGCCCGGGATCAGGACGGCGAGTTGCCGTCCCTTGGCGAAGGGAATCCAGGTGTCCTCGGTGCCCCGGCACACGGTGACGGGCAGGCCGATCGTGGGATACAGCGGCTGGATGTCGTCGGTGTGGCGCTGGTCGGCCTGCGCGAGCTGCCGGTCGAAGGCGGCCGGGCCCCGCTCCCCCGTCCACGGCCCAACCAGCGCGTCCGGCGCGGCGGGACGCAGCCCGGTGTGGCTCGCGGACGTGACGTACTCGCGCACCAGGGCCCCGTGCGGCGCCGCCGGCAGTCGCTCGAAGACGCGGCTGTGCTCCCCGACGCCGTGGACAGAGTCTCCCCCAGCGACCGGTCACCCAAGAGTGCTCTCCTTCACTGTCCGTACAGGCCCTCGGTCTTTTGTCCTTTCGGCGCGACAGTGCCGCGCCTGCGACCGTACTGTGACCTCAGCGAACAAACCCGCGCAACGGATCTCGGCGGTACCTCTTGCCGCGCCGGAAGGAGCGGCTGGCATGAACGGGTATGCGACCCCGGATCGCGACGGCGTCACGGCTGCGCCCGGCGGCCTGCTGGACCTGCTGAAGGTCGCGGCGGTGGTCCTGGACGCGGAGGGGCACATCGCCCTGTGGAGCCCCGAGATCGAGCGGCTGCTCGGTTACACCGCGGCCGAGGCCCTGCGGCAGCGCGCCGACACGCTCCTGATCGCCCCCGAGAACCGCCCCCGCGGCAGGGAGCTGTTCGCCCAGGTCAGAGCGGGCGACCGCTGGGCGGGGGTCTTCCCGCTGCGGCACAAGGACGGCTCGGAACGGGCCGTGGAGTTCCGCACCATGCGGCTGCTGGACTCCGAGGGGCAGCCTCACCTGCTCGGACTCGCCGCGGACGCGACGACGGTCCGGAACGTGGAGCGGGACCTCGCCCTCTCGCACAGTCTCGTCAACCAGACGCCGCTCGGTATCGCCGTCTTCGACAACGAGCTGCGCTGGGTCGGGGTCAACCCCGCCCTGGAGCGGATCAACGGCGTACCGGAGGAGGCCGTGCTGGGACGCCGGGTCGGGGAGGTGCTGCCGGACCTGGACGTGGAGGCCATCGAGGGCCGGATGCGGCACGTCCTCAAGACCGGCAGACCCCTGCTCGACCAGCAGACCCTGGGCCGTACGGTGGCGGACGAGCAGGACCGCGCCTACTCGGAGTCGTACCACCGCATCGAGGACACCGACGGCCGGGTGCTCGGTCTGGCGATGGCCGTACTGGACGTCACCGAGCGCCAGCAGGCCGCCGCCGAGGTCGCGCAGGCGCGCCAGCACCTGTCGGTGATCGCCGACGCCGGAGTGCGGATCGGCACCACGCTCGATCTGCAGCAGACCGCCCGGGAGCTGGCCGACGTGGTCGTCTCACACGTGGCGGACCTGGCAGCCGTGGACGTCCTGGAGTCCGTCGTCGCCCACGGCACCATCCCCGCGGTGTTCGACAGCGCGCCCGCCGAGTTCCGGGCGCTGGCGGTGGCGGCCGGATACCCCACCGACGCGATCCACGCCGCCGACCCGGTGGGCGAGCTGGCCACCTACGGGCCGTCTCGGATCATCACGCAGTGCGTCCGCAGTGCCCGCCCGGTCCTGGTGGAGCGCGTGGACGCCAGCATGATGCGGCGCATCGCCCGGGACGCGCGCGCCGCGCAGACGCTGCGCGAGGCCGGCGCCCACTCCTATCTGGCCCTGCCGCTGATGGCCCGGGGCAAGGTGCTGGGCACGCTCACGCTGTACCGCACGGTCGACGAGCGCCCCTTCGACGACCGGGACCAGGTGCTCGCCTCGGAACTCGCCGCGCGCGCCGCGATCTGCATCGACAACGCCCGCCTCTACGGGCGGGAACGCGGCACCGCCCTGACGCTCCAGCGCAGCCTGCTCCCGGCCACGCCCGCCGAGCGGGAGGGGCTGGAGATCGCCGCCCGCTACCGTCCGGCCCTCAGCGAGGTCGGCGGCGACTGGTACGACGTGCTGCCGCTGGGCCGGGGACGCACCGCCTTCGTCGTCGGCGACGTGATGGGCAAGGGCGTCCAGGCAGCGGCGATCATGGGGCAGCTGAGCACCGCCACGCGGGCTCTGGCCCGGCTCGATCTGCCGCCCGCCGAGCTGCTGCGGCACCTCGACGACATCGCCGGTTCGCTCGGCGACGCGATCGCCACGTGCGTGTACGCCGTGTGTGATCTGCGGGCCGGCGTCTGCGCGCTGTCCAGCGCCGGTCACCTGCCGCCGGTGCTCGCCGGGCCGGACGGCAGCGCCGAGCTGGTCGACGTACCCGGCGGTGTCCCGCTCGGGGTGGGCGGTGTGGAGTTCCGCACCGTGGAGGTGGAGCTCGCCCCGGGCTCCCTGCTCGCGCTGTACACCGACGGGCTGGTCGAGAACCGCGGGGAGCCGATCGACGCCGGCCTCACCACGCTGACCCGGCTCCTGCGGAACGCGGGGCCCAGCCTGCAGCGCACCGGCGACAGCCTGCTCAGCGCGCTGAGTCCGGAGCCCGACGACGACGTCGCGCTCCTGCTGGTCCGCACCCGCGTCTGAACACGCGGTTCAGGGGTTGCCCGGCGGCTGTTCGAAGGGCTGCCAGGCGTCGTCCTTGCGCACGGTGCACAGGGCCCAGATGACGAGGCCCGAGATGGCGATCATGACGACGGACCAGACCGGGTAGTACGGGAGGGAGAGGAAGTTGGCGATGATGACGAGTCCGGCGATGATGACGCCGGCCACGCGCGCCCATGTCGACGCCTGGAACAGCCCGATGCTGACGGCCACGGCGACCGCGCCCAGGATCAGGTGGACCCAGCCCCAGCCCGTGAGGTCGAACTCGAAGACGTAGTCGGACGTCGAGAGGAACACGTCGTCCTCGGCGATCGCCGCGATACCGCGCATGATGCCGAGTATTCCGGCGATCATGAGCATGACGGCTCCGAGGGCCATCACACCGACGGCCCATTCGCGCTTCGCCGTACGTCCGTGTGTGGGATGAGTGGCGGCCATGCTGCTGCCTCGTTTCCGCTGTGTCCGGTGCCTTCGGCGACCGGAGCTGGAGGTTGGCGTGGGCCAGGGCTTCCCCCGGCCGCTCCCAGCGTGCTCACGCCTCGGTCCCGGCCGCCTCACCCGGGGCGGGTGACCGTCCGGCGGCGACGTCCTCCCGGGCGCGTCGAGACCGGCTCTCCCCGGTCGGGGGCCCACGCCCGCCCGATGACCGGATCACCCGCCGTGGGTGATCCGCGTCCGGCGCCACCGCGATGAAGTGGAAGGCCCAGTCCACGGGACCGAGAGACACGAAATGGACCATCCAGGGGTTTCCCGGACCGGGCCCACCCGGCCTCGGCGAGCGCGGGAGCAGCAGGAGCGGCGTTCCGGGCGGCGCGCGCAGTTCGCCGCCCTCGTCCGTGCCGCGCTCATCGCGCTCGGGCTCGTCATCGTCTACTACGAGCTGCCACTGGACGGGCACAGCACGGCCCGCACCTCGACGCTGCTGGCCTGCGGCCTGCTGCTCGTCCTCGTGATCTTCTGGCGGGAGGTACGGGCCATCGTGTCCTCGCCCTATCCCCGGCTGAAGGCGGTCGAGGCCCTGGCCACGACACTGGCACTGTTCCTGTTGCTCTTCGCGGGCACCTACTTCACGGTGGAGCACACCACCCCGGGCTCGTTCAGCGAGCCGATGACCAAGACGGACTCCCTGTACTTCACGCTCACCACGTTCAGCACCGTCGGATACGGCGACATCGTCGCCCGCTCCCAGACGGGACGCGTGCTGACGATGCTGCAGATGCTGGGCGGCCTGCTGCTGGTGGGTCTGGCCGCACGGATCCTCGCCCAGGCGGTGAGGGCGGGAGTGCGCAGGCAGGGGCGCGAGCCGCCCGAGGACCTCCCCTGACGGCCGGAGGGCTGAACCATGACCGTAGCAAGCCCCTTCACCGCCTTCCTGTCGCCGGCCGAGCGGGCGGCCGAGGGCCGGAGCGTGCGGCGCCGGGTCCCGCGTTCTTCCCACGGCGTCTTCGAGGCGGGCCCCGGGCGTTTCGACCCGGTCGAGGTGGTGGAGCGCCAGTCGGCCGATCGGGTACCGGAGCTGGTGCCGATCCGCTACGCCCGGATGCTGGAGTCCCCGTTCCGCTTCTACCGGGGCGCGGCGGCGATCATGGCCGCGGATCTCGGGGCCGCCCCGGACACCGGGCTGCGGGTGCAGCTGTGCGGGGACGCCCATCTGCTGAACTTCCGGCTGCTGGCCTCTCCGGAGCGCCATCTGGTGTTCGACATCAACGACTTCGACGAGACCCTGGCCGGGCCGTTCGAGTGGGACGTCAAGCGGCTGGCGGCCAGCTTCGCCATCGCCGGCCGGGCCAACGATTTCGGCACCGCGGAGCAGGACAGTGCGGTGCAGGCGTGTGTACGGGCCTACCGGCAGCGGATGCGGGAGTTCGCCGGCATGCGCACGCTGGACGTCTGGTACGCGCAGGACGACGTCGACCAGCTCCGGGAACTGATGGCCGCGTCGATGACCAAGGAGGCGAGGCGCCGTTCCGACGAGGCGACGGCGAAGGCCCGCACCCGCACCCACATGCAGGCCTTCGCGAAACTCACCCGGAGGACGCCCGAAGGGCGGCGGATCGCGCCCGACCCGCCGCTGATCACCCCGCTCAGGGACCTGGAGACCGACTCCTCGCCGCACGATCGGGAGAGGGAACTGCACGCCGTCCTGGAGGGCTACGCCCGCAGTCTGTCGTCCGAGCACCGGTACCTGCTGCGCCGCTACCGTCCGGTGGACACCGCCCGCAAGGTGGTGGGGGTCGGCAGCGTCGGCACCCGCTGCTGGATCGTGCTCCTGCTCGGCCGGGACGACGACGATCCCCTGCTGCTGCAGGCCAAGGAGGCGGGGGCGTCGGTGCTCGCCGCCCACACCGGTGGCGACCACTACGACAACCAGGGCCGCCGCGTGGTCGCGGGACAGCGGCTGATCCAGACCACCAGCGACATCCTCCTGGGCTGGACCCACGCCGTGGGCCTCGACGGACACGACCGGGACTTCTACGTACGGCAGTTGCGGGACTGGAAGGGCATCGCGCGTCCGGACACGATGGACCCGGGCCTGCTGCGCCTGTTCGCGCGGCTGTGCGGGGCGAGCCTGGCGCGGGCCCACGCCCGCTCGGGCGATCCCGTGGCGATCGCGGCCTACCTGGGCGGCAGCGACCGCTTCGAGCGCGCGCTCGCCTCGTTCGCGCAGGCCTACGCCGACCGGAACGAGCGGGATTTCGCAGCGCTGGGCGCCGCCGCCCGCTCCGGCAGGATCCCCACGGCGGCCCCGTGAGTCACCCGGCGCACGAACCCGCCCTCACTTCTCACAGAAGGCGCAGATCACGCCCTCGGCGCACGGCGTCGCCGCGTCGGCCCACCGCGAGTTTGCGGTAGATGCTCTTCAGGTGGGTCTTCACGGTGTTCGCGGAGACGTGGAGGTCGGCGGCGATCTCCTGCGTCGACATCATCTGGGACAGTCTGCGCAGCACGTCCCGCTCGCGCTCGCTCAGTTCCTCGACGGGCAGGTCCGGGGCGGGGGGCGCGGGAGCCAGCGGCGGGGTGCGCCCGGGGACGCGGTACCGGCCGCTGCCGGGGACGAGCCAGCCCTCGGCCAGTTCCCGTGGCCGGCCGGTGCTCAGCAGCGGGCGGATCCAGGGTCCGGCCTCCCGGAACGGCCGGCGCAGCCGATCCCGCCGGCCGTCCAGGAGCGCGCGGGCGAGGAGGCGGCGGGCGGTCTGAAGATCCCCGGTCTCCAGGGCGGCCTGGGCGCGTACCAGCGTGGCGCGGACGGTCACCGCCGGACCGGGCCGGTCGTCCTCGGGCAGTGCGTCGATGAGGCCGAGCGCCTCTTCCGGGCGCCCCGCCGCGAGCCGGGCCCGTGCCGCCGCGACCGCACAGGCCGTCCGGTGGTGTGCCGCCGGCTCCACGGCCTTCTCGGCCAGCTCGGGATCTCCCTGGGCCAGATGGGCGGCGGACGCGAGCAGGGCGCTCCGGTCCCGCGCCCAGGGTGAGTTCACGGCTGCCGGGACGGTCACCTCCGCCGCTGCCAGTGCGGCCCTGGTGTCCCCTCTGGCCAGGAGCAGGAGCCCGCGGGTGAGGCTCCGGCCCGCCTGAAGCACCGGGTCCTCGACTAGTGGCGTGGTGCCGGCCGCCGCGTCGAGGAGCGCCTGGGCCTCGTCGAGTTCGTCGCGGTCGATGTGCACGGCGGCCAGGACCAGAGGGCCGGTGCCGGCCCAGGACTGCTGGGGCAGGCTGTAGTGCTCCGCCTGGCCTGCCGCCGCCCGGGCCTTGTGTTCCGCCCGGCCGGGCCAGCCGTCGAGGTAGTCGATCAGGGCCAGGTGGCCGAGGGCCTCCCACCGGGGCAGTGCCAGCGCCGCTCCGCCCGGCTGTCCGGCGACCGCCGACAGGGCGCTCCGGGCGGCGCCGAAACGCCCTGCCCACAGGCGGGCGGAACCCAGGTGGGCGAGCAGGAGGGCGGTGATCTCCGGGTGGTCGTCGAGGAGCTGGGCGGGGACCTCCTGCCGGAGGACTCCCGCCTGCTCGGCGGCGCGTTCCGCCCTGCCCGGAGCGCCGGTCAGCCGTCCGGCCAGGGCTTCCAGCAGGGCACAGCTGAGCCGGCCGGGCGCGGGGCCGGTTCCGTCCCCGGCCAGTTGCTCCCCGGCCCGGCGCAGGTGGGCGAGGCCGTGATCGAGATCGTGCCGGGCCAGTTCGCGTGCCGCGCGGACGAGGTCCGGCGCCGGGCCCGTCGCTTCGGGGGTCATCCGTGCGAACAGGGTGGACAGGTCCCCGGCGCGCAGGCCGGTGAAGAGCTGCCCGATCGCGAGGTCGTCGACGACGGCGCGGGTGGCGAACTCCCAGTCTCCGGCCGCCGCGCCCTGGACGAGCGCTTCGTGCAGGGCTCCGGACCGGCGCAGCCACCGCGCGGCCCGGCCGCGCAGCTCCGGCTCCAGGCCGGGGAAACGCTCGCGCAGGTGGGCGCGGAGGATCTCCGCGAAGAGGGGGTGCAGGCTGTACCACGAGTGGCCCAGGTAGTGGACGAAGGCGTTCTCGCGCCGCAGCGCGGCCAGGACCGGTTCCGCGTCGGTGCGCAGCGTCAGCGCGTTCACCAGGTCGGGGCAGAAGCGTTCCAGGACGCTGATGCGCAGCAGCAGGTCCTGCGTACCGGGGGCCTGCCGGTCCAGCACCTCGGCCAGCAGGAAGTCGGCCACCGTGCTGTGGCCGACTTCGAACTGCTTCAGGTAGGCCTGGGGGTCCGGTCCCTGCCGGGCGGCCAGTGCGCACAGGCTGAGGCCCGCGGCCCACCCCTGGGTCCGCCCCACCAGGGTCCGCACGGCGCTCGCCGGCAGGTGCAGCCCGTGGCGTGACAGCAGTTCCCGGGCCTCCTCGGAGGTGAAGGCCAGCTCCGCGTCCCGGATCTCCGTCAGCTCGCCCGCCGCACGGTAGCGGTGCAGGGGCAGCAGGGGTTCGGTGCGCGTGACGACGACCAGCCGCATGCCGCCTCCGGCGTGGCGCAGCACGAACCGCAACTGCTCCGCGATCTCGGGTGAGGTCACCCGGTCGAACTCGTCGAGGACGACGACGGTGGCGTGGTCCCGGCTCTCGAGGTCGGCGGCCAGGCAGGTCAGCGTCCGCCGGTCCACCCGGCCGGCCTCCGCCGGGCAGCCGACGTCGCCCGCCACGGGCACGCCGGCGGCGCGCAGCGCCTCCAGCAGATACGCCCAGAAGACCCCGGGGGCCTGGTCGGCGGTGTCGGTGGTGAGCCAGGCCACGGGTTCGCGCAGGCCGGCCGCCCAGTCGGCGACCAGGAGGGTCTTGCCCGCGCCCGCGGACCCGTTGACCATCGTCAGGGGCGTCACGAGAGCCTGGTCGAGGTGCCGGACCAGGCGGGACCGGCGCAGGAACGTGGCGGGCCGCTCCGGCAGGACGAAACGGGTGCGCAACAGCGGATCACCCGTGGGGTCGACACCCGCGGGCGCGGGCTCCGTACCGGTCGCGTCGGTCGCGGCCATAGGGGTCACCACCGCCTGCCGTCCGTCGGGGCACGAGCAGTACTCGTTTCGCTCAGGATCTCAGCGTTCCCTCCCCCGTGCACGCGCACGGGGGAGGGAACGCAACCACCCGCTGCGGGCGATGCGGCGGCCCGGGGTCCCGGGGTCAGGTGGAGGTACGCGCCCGCCGCCCCGGCGCGCGGGCCGCGGATCGGAAAGGCACCACCGAGGGAGCCGCACGGCACGGCCGGGGCGGCCCGGAACGGGGGCACCGAGCATGTGTCGCTGGCTCGCCTACTCGGGCACTCCCGTGCTGCTCGACGACGTGCTGTACCGCCCGGAGCATTCGCTGATCGACCAGAGCCTGCACGCGCGGATGGGCGTCGAGACCACCAACGGAGACGGGTTCGGCGTCGGCTGGTACGCGTCGCATCTGCGCACCCCCGCGGTGTTCCGCGACACCGGGCCGGCCTGGAGCAACCGCAACCTCCGGGAGATCGCCGACCATGTGCGCTCGTCGCTGTTCTTCGCCCACGTGCGCGCTTCCACCGGGAGCGCGGTGCAGCAGACCAACTGTCACCCCTTCCGGCACCGGCAATGGATGTGGATGCACAACGGTGCGATCGACGGGTTCCACGAGCTGCGCCGGGACCTCATGCTCGCCGTCGACCCGGCGCTGTTCCCGTCGCTCGAGGGCACGACCGACTCCGAGGTGATGTTCCATGTGGCCCTCACCTTCGGGCTCGACGGTGATCCGCCGGGCGCGGTGGCGCGGATGGCGGGACTCGTCGAGCGGCTGGGGCGTGAACACGGGGTGGCGGAACCGCTCCAGATGACCGTCGCCGTGACCGACGGCGAGCGGCTGTGGTTCTTCCGGTATTCCAGCGGCGGTGCCTCGCGGTCGCTGTACTACAGCAGCCGCGTGGAGGACGTGCGCGCCCTCCACCCCGATCTCGCGTTCCTGAGGGAGATCTCCGAGGAGACCCGCCTGGTCGTGTCGGAGCCGCTGGGCGACCTCCCCGGCGCCTGGAACGCCGTACCGGAGAGCACGTACGGCCTCGTCCAGCCCGGCCGGGACCTGCTGCGGCACTTCGAGCCCGAGCCCGTCTGAAACCCGCCCGCGTCCGGCCGCGACGAGGTTCGCGTCAGCTCAGTCGCGCGGCGAACGCCGCGTGGGCACGCTCGTCGAAGAGCACGAACCGGACCTCCTCGACATCGGTCCTCGCCGCCCGCACCGCGTCGACCGCGATCCGCGCGGCGTCCTCCAGCGGGTAGCGGTACACACCGGTGGAGATCGCCGGGAAGGCGACGGTACGGGCGCCGAGCTCGTCGGCGATCCGCAGCGACTCGCGGTAGCAGGAGGCGAGGAGGCCTGAGCGGTCCTCGCTCGCACTGAAGACGGGGCCGACGGTGTGGATCACCCAGCGGGCGTCCAGGTCGCCGGCGGTGGTGGCGACGGCCCTGCCCGTGGCCAGGCCTTTGCCGTAGTGCCCGGCGCGGAGCTTTCGGCACTCCTCGAGGATGGCCGGGCCGCCGCGCCGGTGGATCGCGCCGTCGACTCCTCCCCCGCCCAGCAGGGAGGAGTTGGCCGCGTTGACGATGGCGTCGACGCGCTGCCGGGTGATGTCGCCCTGGACCAGTTCGATGGTGGTCACGCCTGCCTCAGCCGCTTCCAGACGGCCTTCGCCGCGTTGTGCCCCGACATTCCGTGCACACCGGGACCCGGCGGGGTCGCCGACGAACAGATGAAGACGGCCGGGTGGGGGGTCGTGTACGGGGACAGGGTGAGCTTCGGGCGCAGCAGGAGCTGGAGGCCGGATACCGCGCCGGAGGCGATGTCCCCGCCGACGTAGTTGGCGTTCCGGGCGAACAGTTCGGCCGGTCCCGCGGTGGCGCGGGCCAGGACACGGTCGCGGAACCCGGGAGCGAAACGCTCCAGTTGGCGCTCTATCGCGTCCGTGAGGTCACCGGTCCAGCCGTGCGGGACATGCCCGTAGGCCCAGAAGACGTGCTTGCCCGCCGGTGCCCGGGTGGGGTCGACGATGCTCGGCTGGACCGTGATCAGGAACGGTTTCCCGGGGGCCCGGCCCTCCCGGGCCGCCGCGCGCAGGGCCGCCCCGATCTCCGCGCGGTCGGCGCCGATCTGGACCGTGCCGGCGGAGCGGGCCTCCTTCGCGGTCCAGGGCACGGGGCCGTCCAGCGCGTAGTCGATCTTGAAGACGCCCGGTCCGTAGCGGTAGCCGGCGTAGTGGTCGCCGAAACCGGCGATGCGGGCCAGGGCCGTGGGCGAGGTGTCGAAGACATACGCCCTGGCCGGCGGCAGGTCGTCGAGGCGCTTGACCTCGTAGTCGGTGTGGACGCTGCCGCCGAGGTCCAGCAGCCGGGCGGTGAGGGCGTCGGAGATGGCCTGGGAGCCGCCGCGGGCGACGGGCCAGCCCCGGGCGTGCGCCGCGAGGGCGAAGACCAGGCCGATGGCTCCGGTGGCGAAGCCTCCGAGTGGTGCCATGACATGGGCGACGAGCCCGGCGAACAGGGCCCTGGCCGGCTCGTCGCGGAAGCGGCGCATCAGCAGGGTCGACGGGGGCAGGCCGACCAGGCCGAAGCGGGCGAGGGTGACCGGATCACGGGGCAGCGCGGTGAGCGGCAGGGACATGAAGTCGCGTGCGAGGACGTCCCACTTGGGCAGGAAGGGCTCGACGAGCCTGCGGTACGCCCCGGCGTCGCGCGGCCCGAAGGAGGCGGCCGTCTCGCCGACCGAACGGGCCAGCACGGCCGCCGTGCCGTCCGGGAAGGGGTGCGCCATGGGGAACTCGGCGTGCAGCCACTCCAGGCCGTGGCGCTCGAGCTGCAGGGCGCGGAACGCGGGTGAGTTGATGGCCAGCGGGTGGGCCGCTGAACACGGGTCGTGCCGGAACCCGGGCAGGGTGAGCTCCTCGGTACGGGCTCCGCCGCCCACCGTGGCCTGGGCCTCGAAGACGGCGACGGAGAAGCCCCGGCGGGCCAGTTCCACGGCGGCGGTCAGTCCGTTCGGTCCCGCACCCACCACGACGGCATCGAGCATCGACGGCACCTGGACCCCTTCGTCAGCCGACGGCCACTGAGATCAGGATATGCCGCGGGACGGACAGTCACCGGCCGCGGGTGAAATCCGGCGGGAAGGGCTCCCGGAATGCGATGTGCGCTACGGAACGTATACGGTGCGTGATGATCAAGCTCCGTCGGCCAGCAGCGCCGCAACCCGGCGGGCCGTGGCCGCGTCGCGGGCCGCGGTGAACGGCAGGGCGTTGCCGCCGGTGACGCGGAACGGCTCGCCCGCGAGGGTCAGATGGGCGCCGCCCGCCTCCTCGACCAGGAGCAGACCGGCCGCGTGGTCCCAGGCCGCTTCCCAGGAGAAGGCGGTCGCGTCGGACTCGCCCCGGGCGATGGCGAGATATTCGAGTCCGGCCGAGCCGCACGGGCGCGGTGCCACGCCGGCGGTGCGCAGGCCGAGCAGGGCGTGCTTCTGCTCGTCCGTCGTGTAGTCCGGGTGGGAGGTGGCCACGCGGAGGTCCCTGCCGGGCTCGGGCACGCCGGCGAACAGCCGCTCTCCGTCGAGGTAAGCGCCCTTGCCGCGCTGGGCGGTGGCGAGCCGGTCACGGGCGGGGGCGTAGGTCCAGGACGCGAGCAGGGTGCCGCCCTGGGCCAGCGCGACGAGCGTGCAGAACCCGGCGTCGCCGCGCACGAACTGCCGTGTCCCGTCGACCGGGTCGATGATCCAGACGGGGGCGTCGCCGCATATCGCCTCGTAAGACGCCGGGTTGGCGTGGACCGCCTCCTCACCGACGACGACCGAGCCGGGCAGCAGCGCGGCCAGCTCCTCGGTCAGGTACAGCTCGGCCTTGCGGTCGGCGTCCGTCACCAGGTCGTGCGGGCCGCTCTTCTGATCCACCTCGTGTGCGGCGAGCCGGCGCCAGCGCGGCATGATCTCGGTGGCGGCCGCCCCGCGGATCGCCTCCTCGACGTCGGAGGCGTGCTGGAGGAGAAACTCTTCGATGGTTTCGGTGCTTTCGATCACCCCTCCATGACAACACGCGGCACTGACAATCCCCACCCGCCCGGTGCACCCCGGGTGGAATCCCGATGAACAGGAACACGGTTCGCAAGCCGGGGCGGCGGCCCGCCCGAAGTGCTCCGCCTCAGCGGCCGACCGCGTAACCCTGCGTGCCGCGCGGGTTGGCCGCCGCCGACAGGACCCCCGTCTCCGGGTCACGTGCGACCGCGCACAGACGGCCCTCCGACCAGGGTCCGCCGACGGTCACCTGGTGGCCGCGCCGCCGCAGTTCCGCGACCACGGACGGGTCCGTGCGGGATTCCACGGTCACACTCCCCGGCCGCATGCCCCGCGGGTAGAAGGAGCCGGGGAAGCTGTCGTTGTGCCAGTTCGGCGCGTCGATCGCGCCCTGGAGGTCGAGGCCGCCGCGGACCGGGGCGCGCAGCGCGACCGCCAAAAAGAAGTGCGTCTGCCACTGGTCCTGCTGGTCCCCGCCGGGCGTGCCGAACGCCAGGACGGGTACGCCGTCGCGCAGCGCGATCGACGGGGACAGGGTGCTGCGCGGGCGGCGGCCCGGGGTGAGGGAGCCGGGCAGGCCCTCCTCCAGCCAGGCCATCTGCAGGCGGGTGCCGAGCGGGAAGCCGAGTTCTGGCACGACCGGGTTGGACTGGAGCCAGCCGCCGCTGGGCGTGGCGGAGACCATGTTGCCCCAGCGGTCGACGACGTCGAGGTGGCAGGTGTCGCCCCGGGTGGTCCCGTCGGCGGCGATGCCGGGTTCGCCCGGCACCGGATGCGCCGGGCTCCCGGCGACCGTCGGTTCGCCGATGCCCAGGGCGTCGAGGCCCTCCTGGGCTGCGCCCGCCGCCCGCGCGCGTGCGCTCAGACGCGGAGTGCGTCCGCCGGGGCTGCCGGGCCGCAGGTCGTGGCAGGCCCGCTCGCCGACGAGCGCGCGCCGGGCGGCGTTGTACCCGTCGGACAGCAGGTCGTCGATCGGCGCCTCGGCGGCGTCCCCGTACCAGGCCTCGCGGTCCGCCATGGCGAGCTTGCAGTTCTCGACCAGGAGGTGGACGTAGTCGGCCGAGCCGTACCGGGGCAGTTCGGGCGGGAGGAGGGCGAGTTGCTGGAGCAGGACCGGGCCCTGGCTCCAGGGCCCCGGCTTGCACACGGTCCAGCCGTTCCAGTCGTACGTCACCGGCGGCTCGTAGGTCGCGGACCAGGCGGCGAGGTCGGCGGCCGTGAGGGTGCCGCTGTGCCGTTCGCCGCTGGTGTCCATGGTGGGCCGGCCGGCCTGGCGTACCAGGGCCTCGGCGATGAACCCGGTGCGCCACACCTCCCGCGCGGCCTCGATCCCGGCGTCCCGGTTCCCGGCGCCGGCGGTTTCGGCGAGCAGGCGTTTCCAGGTGGCGGCGAGCGCGGGGTTGCGCAGGAGCTCACCGGGTCGCGGCGCCCTGCCGCCGGGCAGGTAGACCTCCGCCGAGGACGGCCACTCGGTCTCGAACAGCTCGCGTACGGTCTCCACGGCCGCCCCGACGCGCTCCACGGGCGGGTGGCCGTGCTCGGCGTACCCGATGGCGTACCGGAGGACCTCGGCGAGGGACTTGGTGCCGTGGTCGCGCAGCAGCAGCATCCAGGCGTCGAAGGCGCCGGGCACGGCGGCGGCCAGCGGCCCGGTGCCGGGGACCAGGTCCAGGCCGAGGCCCCGGTAGTGGGCGACCGTCGCCCCCGCCGGTGCGACGCCCTGCCCGCAGAGCACGCGTACCTCGCCGCCGGCCGGGGCGAGCAGGATCGGGACCTCGCCCGCCGGGCCGTTGAGATGCGGCTCGACGACGTGCAGCACGAACGCGCCCGCCACCGCCGCGTCGTAGGCGTTGCCGCCGTCCTCCAGGACGGCCATCGCCGTCTGTGAGGCGAGCCAGTGGGTGGAGGACACCATGCCGAAGGTGCCCTGGAGGGTGGGGCGGGTGGTGAACATGGGGCCTCTCGCTCGCTGTTCTCGTGCGGTGGTGCCGGTGGTGGCCCGGCTCCGTCATGTTCCACCGGCCGCACCGCAGACGGGATCCGAGGTTTCCGTCGCCGGTGGGACAGGCGTGTCCGGACCCGGGCCGGCTGCCGCCGGTACCAGGAGCACACCGGAAGCGCTCCCCGCCTCCGCCGAGGCTCGCGAGGTGGGAACCGCCGGCTTCGCCAGCACCACCAGGGGCACCTCGCCGGAAGGCGTCCCACCCGCCGCGTCGCTCTGCTGAAGGCAGGCCTGGAGCCGCCGCGACTGCACCTCGTCGAGGTCCACCGACCGGAGCGGGCCCAGGACCGTCTCAGCGTCCTTGTCGGCGAACGTCTCAGCGGTGCCGTCGGTGTAGCGCTCCAGCCACTCCAGTGACCACTCCACGACCCGGCCTCTCTCGGCCGCCGACAGGTCCTCCACGCCGAGCAGGGCCCTGAGGAGGAAGCGGGACCGCCGCTCCGGCATATGGCGCTCCAACCAGGCGAGGGACCAGGAGATCACCTTTGTGCGCTGCGCCAGTGTGACGTCCGGACGCGTCAGGAGGGCCTCCAGCACGAAGCTCACGTCGAGCCCGGTGGGGTCCGCCGACACCCGGGTGGTCACCAGGGAATCCACCGCGGCGGCCTGGTCGGCCGGCAGGTCCGAGCGCCCGGCGAGAATTCCCAGCACCCCCCAGGTTTTCGCCGTCTTCTGCTGTGAGATCCACCGGAGTGCGACATCGGCCAGCTTCCTGATCTGGGCCTCACTCAGATCCGTCCGGCCCCACAGCGCCTGGAGTGTGTGGTAGAGCTGCGGCGAATGACTGTGGGTCTCCACCCAGGCGATGCCGGCGTCGAGCAGTTCGTCGAGCTCGGCCGGCTTGATCCGGTCGTGTTCGGCGAGCTGGGTCAGGATGCGCCGCACCGCACGGCTGGTCCCGTGGTCCCGCAGCCAGCCCATGGCCTGCGGAAGAACCCACTCCCATTCATCGTCCGTCAGATCTTCGCGGGCCAGCAAGGGCGTGAGGACGAAGCCCGCCTCCTTCATCGAGCGATGGCGGGTGAGCCACGTGCGGGTGAACGCGACAGCGTCCCGCACCCGCCCCTCCACGAGGCCGGGGCATTCCAGCAGTCTTTCCAGGAGATAGAACGCCTTGGGTTCGGCACTCCAGCGCCGCAGCCAGCCGAGGGTCAGAAGGGCGCCCGCGTCGATCTGCTCCTCGTCCAGCCCGGCGTGGGAGAGGAGGGGCTCCAGCACGTGCCGGGCTCGCAGGAGCTCGCCATGTCTCACGAGCCACCGCTGAGCGTAGAACACCACGCCGCCGAGGTGCTCGTCCGTCACCCCGGGCACCTTCAGCAACCGCTGGATCAGGTGGGTGGCGGTGATCTCCGCCCAGTGCTCCTCCAGCCAGGCCAGGGCCGAGGTGACGGCTCTGCCGGTGAGGTCCCCCGCCAGCTCGGGATCCTTCAGCACGGAGTGCTCCAGCACGGAGGTCAGCACCGGGAGCGCCTCCTCGTGCGTGGCCTTCTCCTCCAGCCACTCCACCCCGGAAACGAGTTCCCGCCGCTTGTCCTCGTCGTTGCGCGCCGCGCGTCCCCGGAGCACCCGCTGCAGCGCCAGAGCCTCGACCCGCGTGCCGGTGTTCTGCCGCTCGCGGACATCGGACAACTCGATGGCTCGCGCGCGCTGCTGGGGCGAGAGTTCGGCCCGCCCGAGCAGCTCCGGCAGGAGGCGCTCGGCCCCGGCCCCCGAGTAGCCCCGCTCCAGCCAGGCCAGGGCACCCTGAGCGGCGGTGCCGACCTGGTCCGCGGTCAGGTCGCGGCGCGCGAGCAGCACGGCGAACAGGCGCCCCGCGCTCTTCTCCTCCCGGAACCGCTCCAGCCACCGGACCGCGTGGAAGACAGCGGTCCGCGCCCGGCTGGGCGCCAGGCCGGGCCGTTCGAGAAGCGGCCGCAGGACGTGATCGGCGGTGTCGGCGAGGCCGTGCACGCGCAGCCAGCACGTCGCCGAGGTGACGGCCTGCTCCGCCTGCTCGCCGGTGAGGCCGGGCCGGGCCAGCAGCCCGGGCAGGACGAAACTGGCGTCCTTGTCCTCCTTGTGCCGCAGCAGCCATTCGTTGGCGAAGGTGCTGACCCGGCCGGCCTCGTAGGCGGGAATCTCCTCCCGGGCGAGGAGGTCCTTCAGCACGTACCCCGCCGCCTTGACCTGGCCGTGGGACTCCAGCCAGGACACCGCCTGTCCGATGGCCAGCCGGGCCTGTTCATCGGTGAGGTCACGCCGGGCCAGCATCTCGGACAGGATGAAGCTGGCGTCCACCTCGCTCGCGTGGGCGACCAGCCACCGCCCCGCGAACCCGACCACGAGCTGCCGTTCCTCAGGAGTGAGGTCATCGCGCTCGAGCAGCCGGCGGATCAGGAAGTCGCCGTCGTCCTCCGTCGCGTGGGCGTCCAGCCACTGGCCCGCGAACCCGATCACGAGTCCTCGTTCCGCTGGGGTGAGAGCATCGTGCTCGAGCAGCCGGCCGATCAGGTAGTCGGAGGTCTTCTCCGTGGCGTAGGACGTCAGCCACCCCAGCGCGTGGGTGACCGCCTGCTGAGTCTGCTGGGGCGCTCCCCGCAGGCCCAGCAACCGGTACAGGACCCAGTTGGCATGCCGCGTGTCGCAGTGGTGCTCCAGCCACTCGAGGGCCAGCGTGGCGGCGTAACGGACCTCCTCGCGCGGCAGGTCGGGATGGGTCAGCAGCGCCGACAGGACCCTGGACGAGCTCTGGAGGGCGATGTGGTGGCCCACCCAGGTGTAGGCCGCCGCGATCACTCGGCGCACCTCGGAGGCGGTCAGATCGGTCCGCGCCAGCAGGGGATGGAGGACCGTTCCGGTCTGCCGCGCGGCCATCGAGCGTTCGCACCAGCGCAGGGCCGCCGGGACCGCCTTCCTGGCCTGCCGGACGGTGAGGTCGCTGCGGGCGACCAAGGCGCTCAGGACGTAGTGGGCTGTCTGGGACTCTCCGTGGAGGTTCACCCAGCCGATCGC
This sequence comes from Streptomyces djakartensis, assembly GCF_014651075.1. Taxonomy (GTDB): domain Bacteria; phylum Actinomycetota; class Actinomycetes; order Streptomycetales; family Streptomycetaceae; genus Streptomyces; species Streptomyces djakartensis. The sequence goes on from NZ_BMWE01000005.1 coordinate 78,644, forward strand.
GTTCTCCAGGGACGGGCTCAGCTCGGCCGGGAGGTCGGTTCGGCTGAGCAGCGGGCCCAGGACGTAGCTGGCGTCCTGTCGCGGGCCGTAGACCTCCAGCCAGCGCAGTGCCGCCGGGACGAGCAGGACCGCGCTTTCCGGGGGCAGGCGTGACAGGCCGCTGTGGAGCAGGTGGCGGAAGTCGGCGCGGTCGCCGTACTCCTCGAGCCAGGGGCCGGCGATGTTCTGCCAGTTCCGCATGGCGGCCTGCGACCAGGGCGGCCCCGCGACGAGCGCCCCGAGGGCATAGCTGCCCGCGTCGGCGTCGTGCCGCATGAGGTCGCCGATGGCCGGGGAGTTGTCCGAGAACCACTGATCGAGCAGCTCCGACACCGAGTCCCGGGGGGCGGGCGCCAGGTCGTTCATCAGCCGGGCGAGGTTCGTCGCGTAGCGCCCGATGGTCCGGGGGGTGGTCAGGCAACCGCCCAGCAGGGACCGGGCCCTTCGCCGGTCCGGGGTACGGGAGCCCGCCGGCAGGATCACCGACTCGACGAGCTGATCGCAGACGATGTCGTGGGCCGTGGCCAGGGTGTCGGCCGGGCCTCCGCGCTGCAGCCAGCCCAGGTCGACCAGGGTCTCCACCACCTCCTCCGCACCCGGCCTGTCCTCGGACGCCCGGGGCAGTGCCGCCTTGGCCGCCGCGACCACCTCGGCGTACTCCTGAGGACAGCTGGCCGCGGCGGCCGCGGCGGCCACCAGCAGGTCGGATGCCGAGGCCCGGTCGAAAGCGGTCGGCCTGCCACCGGACCCCTCCCTGCGGACCACGGCGAGGTCGTCCTCCTCCAGCCGGTTCCTGAGCCAGGTGGACAGCTCGCCGCTCGCCCTCAAACCGGAGACGTCCCGCAGGTCGCCGCCGACGAATCTTCGCTCCACCTCACGGGCGACCAGCAGCGCGATGATGGGCCGGTGGCCGCAGATCTCCCACATGCGGTCCATGCCCAACGTGGCGACGGCGGTGGGCGCCAGCCTGGTCAGCGCCTGCTCTGCCACCAGCCGCTGGAATTCCTCGTCCTTCCTCAGCTCCTCCTCGTCGAAGAGCTCGTACAGGTGGATCTCGTCCGTCTTGCGCAGCCACCCGGGACGCGCCGTGGCCAGGAAGGCGACCTTGATCCCCTTGCGGCGCGCCTCCGGCAGGAGCTGGTATCGCAGGGTGGTCAGGTCGAGACGGGGGTCGGGATCGTTCTTCGTGAAGTAGTGGTGGAGGTAGTCCATCACCACCAGGGCCGGGCTGTCCTCGGCCAGGACATGGCTGATGAGTTCGGTGGTCACGGACTCCTTCCCGCTGGGGCGCAGATGCAGCACGCGCCAGCCCTCGTCCAGCGCGACCCGGCCCACTTCGAGCACCGTCCGGGTCTTGCCGATGCCGGCCGCGCCGATGAGCAGCACCCCCCGGTCCTCGGACTCGCGCAGGCGCCGGAACAGACGGGCCGGTTCAGTCCTGTGGTCCTGCCCCGGGGACACGTAGGGAAGGCATTCGGGGATGAGGTTCCGCTCGAATCCGCCGAGCCCCTCCACGAAGTTCTGCTGAGGAATCACCAGGGCCAGCGGATCACGCGCCGGGGGCGGCGGCTGGTCGGCTGCGCCGTCCGTGGCGGCGGGCTCGTCCTCGGTGTAGGCCCGGTTGCGGGCGAGCGGAATACGGAAACCGTCGCCGCGGCAGGCGATGCGCGGCTCGGGTACCTGGTGGCGGTCTTCGACCCTCCCCGCCAACCGGTTTCTGATCACCCTCAGGACATCGCCGGTCAGGAGGTGGCTCTGATCCTCGCCCCTGCGCCCCTCCTCGTCCAGAGGCCCCGTGATGCCGTGCTTGAGTACCTTCACCAGCTCGAGGGTGAAGACGCTGCCCTCCGGGAGGCACAGCGACTGCTCGGTCTCGGCAGCCGAGGTGAGGACGCAGGCCCCCTCGATGGCGAGTGCCGGGTCCGCCTCGCCCGGGTCCCCGCCGCCCATCCGCAGGGCCATCCCGCTGTAGCAGCAGTCGACGATGACGACCTTGCGCCGTGCCAGGGAGTTCTCGACGTACCGCCTGACCCTGCTGTACTCGACCGAGTAGAAGTCCTGGTTGTGGCTCGACTTCTTGGTGGCGAGGAGCAGGTCCTGGCCGTCCGGTAAGTGGTGACCGTGCCCGGCGTAGTAGACCAGGAGCAGGTCGGAGGCCTCTTGCGCGGCGGTGTGCACGGCGGCCAGGAACGCATCCCGCGAGCTGTCGGCTGGGAGGACGTTGCAGTCCTCCCAACGTATCGCGTCCATCTCCGGATCGGTCAGCTGGGCGCGCAGCGCGGGGATGTTCTTACGGACTCCTTCGAGCTTGGGAAACCCGTCGAAGTCGTGGACACCGAAGAACACCGCCCTGGACGACGGGGCCGACCGATCGGTCATGACCGGGGAGCGCCGTCGGTCTCGTCACCGGCCTCCAGGCGGCGCAGGAGATCCGCCAGCTGCTCCGGATCGAGATGGCTGATGTCGACCGTCGTGCCCCCGAACGTCAGCGTGCGCCCGCCCCGGTTCCCCGCCCCGGCCCGCGTCAGCCGCCAGCTGGCGTAGGCGACCGAGAAGTTCGCGATGTCGCCGGCCGCTCCCAGCACTACTTCCAGGGCGTCGAGCGCGCCCATGGTGGGGCCCGGCGTGGAGACGGGGGTGACGGGCAGCCGCCGCGCCTTCGGATCACGGGCGAACCATGCCTGAAGCTCCGTCAGAGCCTGACCGTCCCCGTCGCTTTCGATGCGGACGCGCATCGTGGGACCTCCCCTAGTCCAAATGTGAAGAAGTTGATGGTAGCGGAGCCGGAATGCCCGCACGCGCCACATTTGACCATCGAGCCCGGACGCGGCCGGCCGCCCCCGCAGGTGTTACTGCGGGCGAGGCCGCCGGCATGCGATCAACGCTGCTCAGCGCGACCGCGCCGGTGCGGTCGGTATTCCCGCGGCTTGGGTGCCGGACGGCACTTCCGCGCCACAGGGACTCGTGTGAAACTGTCGTCCCGTCCGCCGTGCGGACCCGTTCCGCACCGTCCGTCCCCCACCTGAAGGGCGCCGTGCGTTCTCTACCCCTGCCCTTGGCCCTGACCGCGCGCCTGTCGCCGGTGGTCGTGCTCGCCGCGGCGGGCTGGACCCTGTCGTCCGGCCCGCTCGCCGCGCCGCAGGCCGCCGAGCACAGGCCGGCCGAGGAGAAGCCCGGGACCCAGTCCGCGTCCGGCCCGTCGACGTCCACCGTGTCGCAGGCGTACGCGGCCGCTCCCGCACCCTGCGCGAGCGTCAGCGGGAAGACCGTCACGTCGCTGGTGCCGGGCGCGAAGACGGCGGGCAAGGAGATCCCGTCCACGGACTCGAAGCTGCGCCGCACCTGCTCGTGGAACGCGCTCAAGGGGTACGACTACCGCTGGCTCGACGTGTCGTTCGAGGTGATGAAGTCGGACGAGGCTGCGCAGAAGTCGTACACGGCGCGCACGGAGGAGAAGAGCGGCGGAGGTCCCGTGCCCGGTCTGGGCGACAGCGCTTACTCCGTCGTGAACCTCACCACCGAGGACAAGCAGGAGACCCGCGAGGGCCTGGTCGTCGCCCGTGCGTCCAACGTGCTGGTCGTCGTCACGTACAACGGCAGTGACTTCGAGTCCAGGAAGGCGCCCGGCACGGACACCATCAACAAGGGAGCCATCAAGGCCGCGAAGGAAGCGGTCGCCGCGCTGGAGGGCGGGGGCGGCGCGGGCTGACCGGCCGTTCGCCCTCCGGCGCCGTCGTCCCCGTCAGGCGGTGGTCCTGTTCCGGCCCGTCGCCGTCATCAGCACCAGGTACAGCAGCATCGACGTGCCGAGGCCCACCGCCCAGCCGTAGTCGGCCAGGTCCGCCAGGGCCGGGACGGGACGGCCGTCGGTCAGCGGCTCGAAGCTCGCGCCGCCCACGGCCAGTACACCGCCGGCCGCGAAGGCGACCACGGCCCGCCAGTTCCAGCCGCCCTCGTACCAGTAGCGGCCGCCCGTCCGGTACAGGTCGGCCAGGTCCAGCCGGGAGCGGCGCAGGATCCAGTAGTCGGCGATGAGGATGCCCGCGACGGTGCCGAGCAGGCCGCCGACCAGTCCGAGCCAGGTGAAGATGTAGCCCTGGGGGTCGGAGTACAGCTTCCACGGGAAGATCAGCACGCCCAGGACGCAGGTGGCGAGTGCGCCCGCCCGGAAACTGATCCTGCGCGGGGCGATGTTGGAGAAGTCGAAGGCCGGGGAGACCAGGTTGGCCGCGACGTTGACGGACAGCGTCGCCACCAGGACCGTGACCAGGGCGAAGAGCAGGCCCACCGTGTTGTCGGTCTTGGCGGCCAGCTGGACGGGGTCCCAGACGGGTTCGCCGTAGACGGCCTGGGAGCCCGAGGTGACCATCACCGACAGGAACGCGAACAGCGTCATCGTCGTCGGCAGACCGAGTGCCTGGCCCCATGTCTGGGCCTTCTGGCTCTTGCCGTAGCGGGTGAAGTCCGGGATGTTCAGCGACAGCGTGGACCAGAAGCCGATCATGCCCATGAGCGCGGGTGCGAACAGTTTCCAGAAGTCGGCGCCCCAGCCCAGCTTCGACGGCTGGTCGAACAGCGGGCCGAACCCGCCCGCCTTGCCGCTCATCCACCACAGCATCACGAACGCCCCGACGAGCACGAAGGGCGCCGCCCAGTTCTCGAAGCGGCGGATCGTCTCCATGCCCCGGTAGATGATGACGACCTGCAGCGCCCAGAAGATCGCGAACGACAGCCACATGGTCCAGGCGTAGCCCCCGACCTTCGCCGCGTCGGTCCAGCCGCCGCCGATGAGCTTGCCGGCCAGGAAGTAGATGGCCTCGCCGCCGATCCAGGTCTGGATGCCGAACCAGCCGCACGCCACCAACGCCCGTACGACGGCGGGCAGGTTGGCCCCGCGGACGCCGAAGGAGGCCCGGGCGAAGACGGGGAAGGGTATGCCGTACTTCGGCCCGGCGTGCCCGGTGAGCAGCATCGGTATCAGCACGATCACGTTGGCCAGGGCGATGGTGAACACCGCCTGCTTCCAGTCCATGCCGACGGCGATCAGACCGGAGGCCAGGGTCCAGGAGGCCGTGTTGTGGGCCATGCCCACCCACAGCGCGGAGAAGTTGTACGTGGTCCAGGTACGCCCCTCGACGGGGACCGGCAGCAGGTCCTCGTTGGCGTAGCGGCCGGTCGGCGCGGGAGCGCCCGGGGCGATCTCCACCCGGCCGTCGGCGAGGGTCACTTGTGAGGTCGGCGGGGTGGCCGTGGGAACGGTGTCGGTCATGGGCCGGGCCAATCAGGGGAGGCGGGACGGGAAAGGCCATGCGGGTGACGCCGATGGGGGGGTGCGCTCGGGAGCGTCCTGGGCCCCCTTCCCGGGCCGCCGGGAAGGGGAAGTACAAGGGGGTTTACCGCGCGGGAGGGGTCAGCCGTTGACGGCCGGGATCACCCGCGATCCGTACGCGTCGATCACGGCCTCCTGCGCGTCGTGCATGTCGTAGACGGCGAACTGGTCCACGCCGAGGGCGCGCAGCGCGTTCAGCTTCTCGACGTGCTTCTCGACCGGGCCGATCAGGCAGAACCGGTCGACGATCTCGTCCGGCACGAACTGGGTGTCCGGGTTGCCGGCCCGGCCGTGGTGGGAGTAGTCGTAGCCCTGGCGCGCCTTGATGTAGTCGGTGAGTTCGTCGGGTACGGCGGCGGAGTGCTCGCCGTACTTGGACACCAGGTCGGCGACATGGTTGCCGACCATCCCGCCGAACCAGCGGCACTGCTCGCGCGCGTGGGCGAGCGCCGCCGGCGAGTCGTCCTCGGTGACGTACGCCGGGGCGGCCACGCAGACCGTCACCTCACCGGGGTCCCGGCCGGCGGCGACGGCCGCGTCCTTCACCGCCCTGACCATGTACTCGGTCAGATACAGGTCGGCCAGCTGGAGGATGAAGCCGTCGGCCTCCTCGCCGGCCATCCTCAGGGCCTTGGGGCCGTACGCGGCCATCCACACGGGCAGTTCGGCGCCGGGCTTGATCCACGGGAAGCGCACGACGGTGCCGCCGCCGAGATCGGCCTCCCGGCCGCCGGCGAGGGCCCGGATGACCTTCATGGCGTCGCTGATCCGGGCCAGGGTGTTGGGCTTGCGGCCGGCCACGCGCATCGCCGAGTCGCCGCGGCCGATGCCGCAGACCGTGCGGTTGCCGAACATGTCGTTGAGGGTGGCGAAGGTGGAGGCGGTGACCTCCCAGGTGCGGGTTCCCGGGTTGGTCACCATCGGCCCGACCTTCAGCCTCGTGGTGTTGGCCAGGACCTGGCTGTAGATCACGAACGGCTCCTGCCACAGCACGGCCGAGTCGAAGGTCCAGCCGTACGAGAAGCCGTTGTCCTCCGCGCGTTGCATCAGGCTGATCACCCGCGAGGCCGGCGGGTCGGTCTGCAGGACGAGTCCGAAGTCCATCTGCGCCACTCCTAGCTGAGGTACTGACAGGTGGATCGCGGGGTGAAGACGCCGTGTCCGGCGTGCCCGGTGTACTCCCGCTCGGTGATGACGGGCAGGCCACGCGAGAGGACCGTCTCGACCCGGCCGGTCACGCGCTTGCCCTCGTACGCCGAGTAGTCGACGTTCATGTGGTGCGTATCGGCCGACATGACCTGCTCGGCGTGCGGGTCGTAGATGACGACGTCGGCGTCGGCGCCCGGCGCGATGGTGCCCTTCTTCGGGTACAGGCCGAACATCCGGGCCGGGGTGGCGCAGGCGATCTCGATCCAGCGGCGGCGCGAGATGTGCCCCTCGAGGACCGCCTGGTGCAGCAGGTCCATGCGGTTCTCGACGCCCGGGAGACCGTTGGGGATCTTGGAGAAGTCGCCGCGGCCGAGTTCCTTCTGGCCGGTGAAGCAGAAGGGGCAGTGGTCGGTGGAGACGACCTGGAGGTCGTTGGTGCGCAGGCCCTGCCACAGCCTGGCCTGGTGTTCGCGGGGCCTGAGCGGTGTGCTGCACACGTACTTGGCGCCCTCGAAACCGGGCTCGGCGAGGTTGTCCGTGGACAGGAACAGGTACTGCGGGCACGTCTCGCCGAAGACGTTGAGCCCCTCGTCCCGGGCCCGCGCCAGCTCGGCGACCGCCTCCGTCGCCGAGACGTGCACGACGTACAGGGGCGCGCCGGCGACCTGCGCGAGCCGGATGGCGCGGTGAGTGGCCTCGGCCTCCAGCAGGGCCTTGCGGACCTCGCCGTGGTAGCGCGGGTCGGTCTCACCCCGGGCCAGGGCCTGTTCGACCAGGACGTCGATCGCGATGCCGTTCTCGGCGTGCATCATGATCAGGCCGCCGTTGTCGGCGGAGCGCTGCATGGCGCGCAGGATCTGGCCGTCGTCGGAGTAGAAGACCCCCGGGTAGGCCATGAACTGCTTGAAGGAGGTGACTCCCTCCTCGACCAGGTGGTCCATCTCCTTGAGGGTGTGCTCGTTGACGTCGGAGACGATCATGTGGAAGCCGTAGTCGATCGCGCAGTTGCCGTCGGCCTTGGCGTGCCAGGCGTCGAGCCCCTCGCGCAGGCTGTGCCCCACGCTCTGCACGGCGAAGTCGACGATCGTCGTCGTGCCGCCCCAGGCGGCGGCGCGGGTGCCGGTCTCGAAGGTGTCGGAGGCGAAGGTGCCGCCGAACGGCAGTTCCATGTGCGTGTGGGCGTCGACGCCGCCGGGGATGACGTACTTTCCGGTGGCGTCGATCGTGCGGTCCGCTGTGAAGGTGTCCGCCGCTGGGGTGCCGGTGGCGGCGAGGGCGGCGATGCGGCCGTCCTCGATCAGGACGTCGGCGTGGATCTCGTCGGATGCGGTGATGACGAGGCCGCCGCGGATGACGGTTCGAGTGCTCATGCTCTGTCGCTCCTCACCGTGTGAACGTGCCGGTTGTGTGTGGCTGGTCGCGCCCGCGCGGCGGCAGCCGCATCTCGAGTACGGCCCCGTTCCCCTGGGGCGCTGCCCTTCACGGCATCGTCAGCGGCCCGTACGCCCCCGGCGCCCGGTCCCGGTAGAACTGCCAGCGGTCGCGGACCTCGCGGAGTTTGGCCATGTCCAGGTCGCGGACGACGAGTTCGGGCTCCTTGTCGCTCGCCACCTCGCCGACGAACTGGGCCTCCGGGTCCACGAAGTACGAGGTTCCGTAGAAGTCGTTGTCGCCGTACTCCTCGACGCCCACCCGGTTGATCGCGCCGACGAAGTACTCGTTGGCCACGGCCGCCGCCGGCTGTTCCAGCTGCCACAGGTAGCCGGAGAGGCCGCGGGAGGTGGCGGAGGGGTTGAAGACGATCTCCGCACCCGCGAGGCCCAGTGCCCGCCAGCCCTCGGGGAAGTGGCGGTCGTAGCAGATGTAGACACCGACCCTGCCGACGGCCGTGTCGAAGACGGGCCAGCCCGAGTTGCCCGGGCGGAAGTAGAACTTCTCCCAGAAGCCCCTGACCTGAGGGATGTGCGTCTTGCGGTACTTGCCGAGGTAGGAGCCGTCCGCGTCGATCACGGCGGCGGTGTTGTAGAGGACGCCGGGCTGCTCCTCCTCGTACATCGGCAGGACCAGGACGATGCCCAGTTCCTTCGCGAGGGCCTGGAAGCGGCGGACGACCGGGCCTTCGGGAATCCGCTCGGCGTACTCGTAGAAGGCCGGGTCCTGGACCTGGCAGAAGTACGGTCCGTAGAACAACTCCTGGAAGCACAGGACCTGGGCACCCTGCGCGGCGGCGTCGCGGACCGCCTGCTCGTGGACCTGGATCATCGACTCCTTGTCGCCGGTCCAGGCGGTCTGGAAGACGGCGGCACGGATCACTCGGCTCATCGGGACCTCCGGTCGCTCGGTGTGCCGTGAGCCTAGGAAGTCCGCTCCCGGTCTTTGAGTTGCACCGTGTCACGTCCCGGGGCGTGCGGCGTGTCACCGTGTCACTCTGCCGTGGGCCCATGTTTCACCGCCGTTTTCCCAGGTGATCCCGTGTTTCACTGCTGTTGCGCGTCGTGCGCGAGGAGCGCGATGTGCACCGAGGCGGCCTGCTCGAAGTCGTCGAGGTCCACGCCGAGGCGGGCCTGTATCGCCTCCAGGCGGCGGTAGAGGGCGGGCCGGGAGACGTGGTGGAGCTGGGCGGTGCGGGACTTGTTGCGGCCGGTGGCCAGGTAGGTGCGCAGGACGGACAGCAGGTCCTCGTCGGACTCGCGCAGCAGCCCGTCCAGCTCCCGCTCGGCGAAGGACTGCACGTGCGGGTCGTCCCGCAGCAGACGGATCAGGCCCCGCAGGTGGACGTCCTTGAGGCGGACGACGAGCGGCAGATCGAGGGCGGCGGCGAAGTCGGCCACGGCGTCCGCCACGTGCTGGGCCTCCCGCAGTCCGGCGGGCACGTCTTCCCAGACGACCCGGGGGTCGGCCGCGGCGACGACCGTGTGCGACGGCCCCGGCTCGGTGCGCAGCCGGGTCGCGAAGTGCGCGGCGAGGGCTTCCGCGTCCTGGTCGCGGGCGAGGCTGAGCAGCACGGCGGTGGCACCGTCGGCGAGTTCGGCCACCAGCCCGGGCAGGCCCAGCAGCCGCAGCAGGCGCTCCAGCCGGCCGGTGTCGCCGTCGCGGACGACCAGCGGCACGAACGTGCGCCGGTTGACCGGCAGTCCGGCCGCACGCGCCCGGGGCAGCAGTTGCCGTGCCGGTACGACACCGCTGACCAGGTCGGTCAGCAGGCTCTGCGCGCACTGCTCCTCCCAGGAGCACGCGGCGGCGCCGCCGAGCATGCGGTGCAGGACGAGAGCCTCGGCGGCGCGGTCGGCGAGCAGCCGTCCGGTGGCGGTGTCGCCCCGGTAGCCGCACAGCACGATCCGGCCCCACCGCTCCCCGCGCCCGCCCAGTTCGGCACGGATCCAGCCGTCGCCCTCGGTGCCTCCCCCAGTGCCTGAACGGCCTGGGTGGTGCCCCCATGCCTGGCGGGCGATGCGCTCCCAGTCGCGCAGCACGTCGTCCACCGCCGGGCGCTCCCCCGCCGTGCCGAGGACCCGGTGGGCGAGGTTGGTGACGACCACGGGGCAGGCGCTGTGTCGGGCGACCTCGTCGAGCAGGCGTTGCAGTGGGGCGCCCGCGGTGATGAGGGCGGTGAGTTCGCTACGGACGGCCTCGGAGAGGCTGACGGCGGCGTACTTGCGCCGCACGAGCCGCGACTGGACCTCCTCGGTCAGCTCGGCGAAGGGGAAGGGCCGGTGCAGGACGACCATCGGCAGTCCGCACCGCTCGGCCGCCCGGCGCATCACGTCCGGCGCGACCGGGAAGGCACGGCCGAGCCCGAGGACGACGGCGGCGGCCTCCGCGCGGTGCAGCGACCGGACGTAATCGGCCTGCTTGTCCTCGTCACCCGCGAGCAGCACACCGGTGGTGAGGACCATCTCGCCGCCGCTGAGCATCACGCCGACGTCGGCGGCCTCGGCGACGTGCACCCAGCGCACCGGCCGGTCGAGGTGACCCGCGCCGGCCACCACCTCGGGCTCCCCGGCGAGCACCCGCTCCAGGGTGAGGACCTGCCGGACCGACAGCGCGGGTTCCAGGGAGCCCAGGGTGATGGTCATGGTGACTTCCCTCGCTCAGTGCACTGCTACTGGATGCTCCGCAGAGCGTTCTCGAGGATCGCGGCGCCCTCCCCGGCCTCCGCGACGTTGAGGGACAGCGGCGGGGCGACACGCAGCGAGCTGGTGTTGTGGCCGCCGCCCTTGCCGATCAGCAGGCCGCCCTCGCGGGCCGCCTCCAGCACGGCCGCCGCGGCCTTCGGGTCGGCCTCGTCGGTCCCCGGCCTGGTGATCTCGATGCCGATCATCAGTCCGCGTCCGCGCACCTCGCGCACGGCCGGGACCTGTGCGGCAGCCGACCGCAGCCGCTCGATGAGCATGCCGCCGACCCGCCGGGAATTGCCCTGGAGGTCGTGTTCCAGCAGGTAGTTGAGGTTGGCGAGGCCGGCCGCCATGGTGATCTGGGTGCCGCCGAACGTGGAGATGCTGTTGGAGTCCAGGCAGTTCATGATCTCGGAGCGGGCGACGACTCCGCCGATGGACATGCCGTTGCCGATGCCCTTGGCGAAGGTCATGATGTCCGGCGGCCCGTTCTGGCCGTGGGCCTGCCAGCCCCAGAAGTGCTCGCCGGTGCGGCCCCAGCCGGTCTGCACCTCGTCGGCGATCCACAGGATCCCGCGCTCGTGCAGCACCTCGCGGAAGGCGGCGTACAGCCCGTCCGGCGGGGAGGTGAAGCCGCCGACGCCCTGGATGGGTTCGGCGATCAGAGCGGCCGGGGCGCGGGTGTGCCCGAGCAGGTCGACCAGGTCCTCGACGCAGGCCGCGATGAAGTCGGCGTCGCCGAGGGAGGCGTAGGGGCCGCGCGTGCGCACGCCGCCGTGGACGTACAACGTCTGCAGCGGCGACAGGGAGGTCGGGGACCAGCCGCGATTGCCGGTGATGCCGACGGAGCTGAAGCTACGGCCGTGGTAGCTGTTGCGCATCGCCAGGATCGTGTTGCTGCGCCGGTAGGCCGTGGCGAGCAGCAGGGCGGTGTCGTTGGCCTCGGTGCCGGACGTGGTGAAGAAGACCCGGGCGTTCGGGATGCCGCTCAACTGGGCGATGCGCTCGGCGAGTTCGATCATCGGCCGGTTGAGGTAGAGGGTGGAGGAGTGGATGATCCGCCCGGCCTGCTCGCTCACCGCCTTGGTCACCTCGGGCAGCGCGTGCGCGGTCATGGTGGTGAGGATGCCGCCGAAGAAGTCCAGGTAGCGGTTGCCCTGGGCGTCCCACACGTGGCGGCCCTCGCCGTGGGTGATCTCGATGGGGTCCTCGTAGTAGAGGGCGAGCCAGTCGGGGAGCACGGCCCGGTGGCGGCCCAGCAGGTCGTTGGTCACGGCTGCACCAGCCCTTCGTAGGCGTCGGGACGGCGGTCGCGGTAGAAGGCCCACGTCTGCCGCACTTCTTCGATGAGGTCGATGTCGAGGTCCCGGATCACGAGCTCCTCCTGGCTGTCGCTGGCGACGTCTCCCACGATCTGCCCGCGCGGGTCGACGAAGTAGCTCGTGCCGTAGAAGTCGTTGTCGCCGTACTCCTCCTGCCCGACGCGGTTGATCGCGGCGACGTAGTACCCGTTGGCGACGGCGGCCGCCGGCTGTTCCAGCCGCCACAGATGGGACGACAGGCTCCGGTGGGTGGCGGAGGGGTTGTAGACGAGCTGGGCCCCGGCCAGGCCGAGCTGCCGCCAGCCCTCCGGGAAGTGCCGGTCGTAGCAGATGTAGACGCCGATCCTGCCGACCGCCGTGTCGAAGACGGGCCAGCCGAGGTTGCCCGGCTTGAAGTAGTACTTCTCGCGGAAGCCCTTGAGCTGCGGGATGTGGTGCTTGCGGTACTTGCCGAGATAGTCGCCGTCGGAGTCGATCACGGCCGCGGTGTTGTAGTAGAAGCCGGGCTGTTCCGCCTCGAACACCGGTGCGACGATCACCATGCCGGTCTCCCGCGCCAGATCGCGCATCCGCCGCACGGTGGGCCCGTCGGGCACCGGCTCGGCCCAGCGGTAGTGCTCCGGCTCCTCGACCTGGCAGAAGTAGGGACTGTTGAAGACTTCCTGAAAACCGATGATCTTCGCGCCCCGGCGGGCCGCCTCGCGGGCGTGCTCCTCGTGTTTCGCCACCATGGACTCGGTGTCGCCGGTCCAGGCGGCCTGGACCAGAGCGGCACGTACGACGTTGGCCATGAGCTGCTCCTTCGACGCGACGTCAGCGCCTCTACGCCCGTAGAAGCGGGCCGTAGAGCCACGAACGTAAGCCTCCGGCACGGGCTTGCCAAGACCATCGTCCCCAACCCGCGGGGCCGGGCGCGATTCGCACCCCTGTGGGTGAGTCGCCGGGGCCGCGGCGGCGCCGGTCAGGCGGGGAATCCCGCGACCCGGAGGGCGTGCAGCAGGTCCCACCGGCGCTCGTCCGACACGCCCTGCGCGGCCTCCAGCAGGAGCGGCACGAGGCGCTGCGGGTCGGGTTCGGCGCTGCGGGCCGCCTCCTGAGGGGTGCGGGCTCTGACGTACGCGTCGAGCAGCGCGCGCACCTCGCGGCGACGTCCCTCGGCGGTGAGGCCGAGCACGGCCTGCCCGACCTCGTGCGGGGGTCTGGCGACGCCCTGCCGCAGGATCTGCCGCCCGTCGCCCGCGCGCCCGGCCGCGCTCAGCGCGTCCGCCGCGGCGACCAGCCGTCCGGCGGGCAGCGAGGCGGCCTCCCACAGCAGGGTCTGCCAGTCCGCACCGAGCCCGGCGCGCTCCAGGGCGTCCGCGAGCAGCGGGAACCGGGCGGGTGGGCAGGACGCGGCCTCGACCAGCACCGCGTGCGCCTCCCCGCTGCGCCCCTCCCGCCGCAGCCGGGTCAGCGTCTCGACGGTCCGCCCGACCTCGGTCCGGTCCGCCGCGCCGGCGGCCGCCGCGCCAGACGGATCCGTCCGCTCCACCACGGCCTCCTCGGCGGCGGCCCTGGCGAACCGCGCGCCGCGCGGGGCGCGCCCCTGGGCGGGTGAAGGCTCGGGGAGCGTCGGGACGACGGCGGGCGGTACGACGACCGGCGCGGCCTCCTCCTCGATCAGGCCGGCGAAGCGAGCGCCGCCGCGACGGCGTTTGCGCTGCTTGGGGGCGGGGATCTCGGCGGCCGGAGGTTCGGAGACGGCTCGGGGCGGCGCGGTGGCTTCCCTGGTCCGGCCGCCTGGGTAGTCGTCGGTGTGGGATTCCGGCTCCGGACCGACGGCTCCACCCGACGCCCCAACCATCCCCGTACCACCGGCGTCCCCGGCGTCCACGGCGACCCCGGCGGGCGCCCCACCCGCCCCGACCTCGGTGGAGCGCCCTGCCCACACCCACGCCCCCGCGCCCCCGGGCGCCCCCGCCCCGCCGGCCTGCCTCCCGGCCGCCCCGTCCGGCAGGCCGGCGGCGTGCCCGGCGCGGCGGTCCAGGTCGGCCATCCGGGCCCGGAGTTCCGCGCACCGTGCCGTCGCGCGTTCGTGGTCGTCCTGCGCCCAGGCCAGGTCCAGGCGGAGGGCGTCGGCCTGTTCGCGGGTGGTGGCGGAGGCGAGGCGGCGGGTCAGGTCGGCCCGGCGGTCGGCGGCGTACCTCTGTTCGCGCAGCATGACGTCGAGCCGGTCACCGAGGGCGTCGCGGGCGCCCGGCTCGGCGTCGTACGCGGCGAGCGCGGACGCGTGCAAGGACCGGGCGCGTTCCGGCTCCCGACCGGTGCCCCCGGGTCCGTACTGCCCGGCGAGGTCCTGGAGCAGCGCCTCGACCACGTCCCAGGGTGGCAGCTCGCGCCCTTCGAGACAGGCCCGCATGCCCTCCGGGTCACGCTGCCAAAACACCGCGCACCAGCCGCCGGACGGGTCCAGGCGTGACAGCAGACCGTCCAGGTACTGCGCGAACTCCCGCACCTCGGAGGGGAGTTGCTCCGCCGCCATCGCTCAACCCCCGCGTCCGGACCGGGTACTCCGTCCGGTAAGGCAACACCAGGCGTGTTACGGGCGTGCTACGGGGAGTTTTCACATGCGGCGCGGGACCCTCGGGTCACCGCCTCAGACCGGCACCGGCACGCACTGCCGCAGCAACTCGTCCATGGACAGCCCGAGCACGCCCGCCAGCGCGGCCACGGTGAAGAAGGCCGGGGTCGGGGCCCGCCCGGTCTCGATCTTGCGCAGGGTCTCCGCGGAGAGGCCCGCGCACGCCGCGACCTCCGTCATGCTCCGGTCACCACGCGCCTCACGCAGCAGCCGGCCGAGCCGCTCGCCGCGTTCACGCTCTTCGGGGGTGAGAGGGGTGCGCACCATGACCCCCATTCTAATACCGGTATAGTAATTGGCATGGTTGAGCTGAAGACCGACACATCGATCGACGCCATGCACGAAGCGGGCCAGGTGGTCGCCCGCGCCCTGACCGCCGCCCGGCAGGCCGCCGGCGTGGGCGTCTCCCTGAAGGAACTCGACGAGGTGGCCCACGGCGTGCTGCGCGAGGCGGGGGCGACCTCACCCTTCCTCGGCTACCGGCCTTCGTTCGCCCCGACCCCCTTCCCCGCCGTCCTCTGCGCCTCCGTCAACGACGCGATCGTGCACGGCGTCCCGGACCACTACCGGCTGCGCGACGGCGACCTCGTGTCCCTCGACTTCGGCGCCGAACTGGGCGGCTGGGTCGGCGACTCGGCGCTCAGCTTCACCGTGGGCACCGCCCGCGCCGCCGACCTGCGGCTGATCGAGACCGCCGAGCGGGCCCTCGCGGCGGGCATCGGGGCGGCCGTCGTCGGCAACCGGATCGGCGACATCGCCCACGCGATCGGCACGGTGTGCCGCGCCGCGGGGTACGGCATCCCGGACGGCTTCGGCGGCCACGGCATCGGCCGCCGTATGCACGAGGATCCGTCCGTGCCGAACGAGGGCCGGCCGGGGCGCGGGATGCGGCTGCGGCACGGCATGGTGCTGGCGATCGAGCCCATGGTCATCGGCGGCGGCACGGACGGCTTCCACGCGGCGCCGGACGGCTGGACCCTGAAGACGAACGACGGCTCCCGCGCCGCCCACGCGGAGCACACCGTCGCGATCACGGACGCGGGGCCGAGGATCCTCACCGAGCGCTGAAGCGAGCCGCTGAAGCGAGCCACCGGCCGCCTTTTTTCTCCGTATACATCCCGAAGGTGCCCTCCCCCGGCGATCGTGCGAAGGTGTTCTACGAGTGCGCCCCAGGTGTAACGGGCTGCCGCCCGGGTTACCCGACCCCGGCACGTCGACCAGCGAGGGCGTCCCCCGCCCGGGCGCCGGGGACGCCGGGAACGGAAGGCCCATGAGCAGCGGCTTCACCAGCCCGGAGGGCTACGGCTCGGACCCCTTCGGAGAATTCCTCGCACGCTTCTTCGGCGGACCGCGTCCCGGTCCCCGGCAGATCGACCTCGGGCGACTGCTCAGCCAGCCGGCCCGGGAACTCGTCCGCGGCGCGGCCCAGTACGCCGCCGAGCACGGCAGCCGGGACCTCGACACACAGCACCTGCTGCGGGCGGCGCTCGCCACCGAGCCCACCCGGACCCTGCTCAGCAAGGCCGGAGCGAATCCGGACTCGATGGCCTCCCAGATCGACGAGCGGTCGGGGCCCGCCCAGCACGGCCCGGACGACGCACCGCCGCCGACCGCGCTCTCCCTCACCCCCGCGGCCAAGCGGGCCCTGCTGGACGCGCACGACCTGGCCCGGGCCCGCGGCTACGGCTACATCGGCCCGGAGCACGTGCTCAGCGCCCTGGCGTCGAACCCGGACTCGGCCGCCGGGCACATCCTGAACGCGGCCCGGTTCGCCCCTTCCACCCCGCCCGAGACGCAGGAGGCGCCGCAGGCCGAGCGGCCGCGCGTGACGAACACGCCGACCCTGGACAAGTACGGCCGTGACCTCACCGACCTGGCCCGGCAGGGCCGCATCGACCCGGTCATCGGCCGCGACCAGGAGATCGAGCAGACCGTCGAGGTCCTCTCCCGGCGCGGCAAGAACAATCCGGTGCTGATCGGTGACGCGGGCGTCGGCAAGACCGCCATCGTGGAGGGGCTGGCCCACCGCATCTCCGAGGGGGACGTGCCCGACGTGCTGATCGGGCGCCGCGTGGTGGCGCTGGACCTGACGGGCGTGGTCGCGGGCACCCGCTACCGGGGCGACTTCGAGGAGCGGATGAACAACATCGTCAGCGAGATCCGCGCCCACTCCGACCAGTTGATCATCTTCATCGACGAACTGCACACGGTCGTGGGCGCCGGTTCCGGTGGGGGCGACGGCAGCTCGATGGACGCCGGCAACATCCTCAAGCCGGCCCTCGCCCGGGGTGAGCTGCACATCGTGGGCGCCACCACGCTGGAGGAGTACCGCCGGATCGAGAAGGACGCCGCGCTGGCCCGCCGCTTCCAGCCGATCATGGTTCCGGAGCCGACCGCGGCCGACGCGATCGAGATCCTGCGCGGGCTCCAGGACCGCTACGAGGCCCACCACCAGGTCCGCTACACCGACGAGGCGCTGGTCGCCGCCGTGGAGCTGTCGGACCGCTACCTCACCGAACGCCGGCTGCCCGACAAGGCGATCGACCTGATCGACCAGGCCGGCGCCCGGGTACGGCTGCGCGCCCGGACCAAGGGCACGGACCTGCGGGCCCTGGAACGGGAGCTGGAGCAGCTGACCCGGGACAAGGACCAGGCGGTCGCGGACGAGCAGTACGAGCAGGCCACCCAGCTGCGCGACCGGATCGTGGATGTGAAGCAGCGGATCGCCCAGGCCGGCGGCGACGGCGAGATCGACGAGGGGCAGGACCTGGTCGTCGGCGCCGAGGCGATCGCCGAGGTCGTCTCCCGGCAGACCGGCATCCCGGTCAGCAGCCTCACCCAGGAGGAGAAGGACCGCCTGCTCGGCCTGGAGGAGCACCTGCACCAGCGGGTCATCGGCCAGGACGAGGCGGTACGCGTGGTGTCGGACGCGGTGCTGCGCTCCCGCGCCGGACTCGCGAGCCCCGACCGGCCGATCGGCAGCTTCCTCTTCCTCGGCCCGACGGGCGTCGGCAAGACCGAGCTGGCGCGGGCGCTCGCCGAGGCCTTGTTCGGCAGCGAGGACCGCATGGTGCGCCTCGACATGAGCGAGTACCAGGAGCGGCACACTGTCAGCCGGCTGGTCGGCGCCCCGCCCGGCTACGTGGGCCACGAGGAGGCCGGCCAGCTCACCGAGGTGGTCCGCCGCCACCCGTACTCGCTGCTGCTGCTCGACGAGGTGGAGAAGGCCCACCCGGACGTCTTCAACATCCTGCTCCAGGTCCTCGACGACGGACGCCTCACCGACTCCCAGGGCCGCACGGTGGACTTCACCAACACCGTCATCGTGATGACCAGCAACCTCGGCTCCGAGGCGATCACCCGCCGCGGCGCCACCCTGGGCTTCGCGTCGGGCGGCGCCGACGCCGACGAGGCGGCCCGGCGCGAACAGATCCTGCGCCCCCTGCGCGAGCACTTCCGCCCCGAGTTCCTCAACCGCATCGACGAGATCGTCGTCTTCCACCAGCTGTCCACGGACCAGCTGCGCCGGATCACCGACCTCCTGCTGGACCGCACCCGCTCCCTCGTACGGGACAAGGGAATCTCGGTGACGTTCACCGACCGAGCGGTGGAATGGCTGGCCGAGCACGGCTACCAGCCGGAGTACGGCGCCCGCCCGCTGCGCCGCACGATCCAGCGCGAGGTCGACAACCAGCTCTCCCGACTGCTGCTCGACGGCAGGGTCGAGGAGGGCGGCCAGGTGACGGTGGACGTGGAGGACGGCCACCTGGCCTTTCAGACGCGGGGATCGGCAACGCCCCGATAGGGGCGCGGGGAACCGCGCGAGAAACCCCCACGCCCACGCACCCGGCACTCAACGCACGGGCCGCACCACCATGGCCGATCCACCACCCCGGCGCACGGCCTCAGCGGCTGCCAGCCACTTCCCACCGGCCAGCCGCTGAACACCCGTGGCCGCACCGATCTCCGGGTTGACCTTGAAGGAGTGCCCGATCGCTTCGAGCTGCTTCCTCAACGCGGCGTTGTCATACAGTCCGGGCTCCAGCTCGGTCTGCGCGGCGTTGCGCTGACTGGCCCGAGGCGCGGCGATCGCGTCGGCCAACGGCAACCCCCGGTCGAGGAATCCGGTGAGCGTTTGCAGGACCGTCGTGATGATGGTCGCCCCGCCCGGCGACCCCAGCGCCACCACGGGCTTGTCATGCCGGTCGAGAACGATCGTCGGCGAGATCGACGACCGGGGCCGCTTCCCCGGCCCCGGCAGGTTCGGGTCGTGCACGGCCGGGTTCGCCGGGGCGAAGGAGAAGTCCGTCAGCTCGTTGTTGAGGATGAACCCCCGCCCCGGCACGGTGATGCCGCTGCCACCGGTCTGCTCGATGGTGAGCGTGTAGGCGACGACGTTCCCCCACTTGTCGGCCACCGTCAGATGGGTGGTGCTGTCGCCCTCGTACGTCGTGGGAGCCGCCTTGCCGCCGGCCTTGCAGGGCGCCGGATGGCGCGGATCCCCGGGCGCCACCGGACTGGTGAGCACCGCGTCGTCCTTGATGAGACACGCGCGCGAGTCGGCGTACCGCTGGGACAGCAGCTCCTTGGTCGGTACGTCCTCGAAGGCGGGGTCGCCCACCCACCGCCCGCGGTCCGCGAACGCGATCCGGCTGGCCTCGATGAAGCGGTGCAGGTACTGCGCCTGGCTCGCCTTCGACAGGTCGGTCCGCTCCAGGATGTTGAGCGCCTCACCGACCGTCGTGCCGCCGGAGGACGACGGCGCCATGGAGTACACCCCGAGGCCGCGGTAGGACGTCCGGGTGGGCGCTTGGAGCTTGGTGCGGTAGGCGGCCAGGTCCCGCATGGAGAGGGCACCGGGGCGGGCGTTCCAGCCGGAGTCGGGGTCGACCGGCGGCTTGTTGACCGTGTCGACGATGTCCCGGCCGATGTCTCCGCGGTAGAGCGCGCGCACGCCCCCGCGGCCCAGCTCCGCGTAGGTGCGGGCGAGGCCGGGGTTCTTGAAGGTGGATCCGACGGCGGGGAGCCGCCCGCCCGGCAGGAACAGCTCGGCGGTGTCCGGGAAGTAGCGGAAGCGGGTCTCGTTGGAGGCCGTCTGCGAGCGGAAGGTCTCGTCGACCGTGAAGCCGTCGCGGGCGAGCCGCTCGGCCGGCTTCAGGACACTGGCGAGCCCCTTGCTGCCCCACTCGTCCAGTGCCGTCTGCCAGGTGGCGGGCGTGCCCGGGGTTCCGACGCTCAGGCCGCTGCTGACGGCCTGGGCGAAGGGGATGGGCTTGCCGCTCTCGGTGAACAGGTTCTTGTCGGCGGTGAGCGGGGCGGTCTCGCGGCCGTCGATGGTGCGGACCGTGCGGGACCTGGCGTCGTAGTAGACGAAGTAGCCGCCCCCGCCGATGCCGGCGGAGTAGGGCTCGGTGACGCCGAGCGCGGCGGCGGTGGCGACGGCCGCGTCGACGGCGTTGCCGCCCTGCCTCAGGACCTCGATCCCGGCCGCGGAGGCGTCCGGGTCGACGCTGGAGACAGCGCCTCCGTAGCCGACGGCCAAGGGCTTCTTCTCAACGCCGTTGCCCGAGCCGACGGGTGGCGCCGACGCCCCCACCGACATCACCACGGCGGCCGAAACCGCCAGGACCGTCAGCTTCCGTGCCACAGGGCGACGCATCCGCACCTCCAGTCAAGGGCCGTTCGCGCAGCTTAATTCATCGCCACGGCGGCGTCATGAACGCGTCGGACGCCGGTGCGTCGGGCCCGCTACCATGCGCGCCCATGAATGACGACGTGCGCAACATCGTCCTGGGCGTGGTCGCGGCGGGGATAAGTGCCGCGATCGGCTGGGTGGCCCGCACCTACCTGTGGAAGCGGGGGCTCCGCCGGAAGCAGGCCTTTTTCGGACTGCCCGACAACTCCGAGTCGCTGCTGGTGGTGAACCGGGGCGCGGCTGGACCCGAGTTCGCGGTGATGCGCTACGACGTGTTCGCGCTCCTCGAACTGGCCGCGCTGATCAAGGACTGCAACGCCCACGCCCAGATCCTCCCGCACGACACGGCACGTCAGGGCTTCGGTGAGCGCACCGAGTTCTGTGTCGGCGGACCGGCCTCCAACCGCCGCATGGCCGCGCACCTGTCCTCCCTGCTCCCCGGGGTGCGGGTGAACGTCGACGCCGAACCCGGCCCGGACCGGGGCTCGTTCCAGGTCGGCTCCGACCGCTACCGCGTGGAGAACGGCAAGGAGGAGTACGCGCTGCTCGCCCGGCTCACCGCGGAGCGGAGCCAGAACACCCGTCCCGTCTTCCTGTTCTGCGGCCAGACCTCCATCACCAACCAGGCCGCCACCCGCTACCTCGCCCGCAACCAGGAGCGGCTCGCCCGCAAGTACGGCGCCGGCTCCTTCGTGCTGCTGCTGAAGGTGATCAACTCCCAGGCGTACGGCCCGGACGTCGTCGAACTGGTGGCGGACGTGACCCGGGCGGCACAGTCCCCGCTGCCCGCGGCTCCGGTTCCGCGCAACAGCCACCGCGCCTCCTAGTGCCCCGGCACTAGCTCCTCCACTTCTCAACAATCGTTACTGGCACGTAACTTACCGACGGGTTACCAGTGGTAAGGAGGTGAGGTTACCGTCTGGTCACTTTGCATTGACACGATTGAGGAGTGACCTGTGGGACACCACCGCCAGGTTCTGCGCACCACCGCCGCAGGCGTCGTCTCGGCGACCCTGGTCGCCGGCACCGCCCTCGGGCTCGCCCCCACCGCACAGGCGGCGCCGAACCCCGTCCGGTTCGTCGACATCTCCGGCGACGGCGGCACCGTCCTCAAGGCCAACGTCGTCACCCCGGCCGCCGCCGGCGGCACGCGTCGCTACCCGCTGCTCGTCATGCCCACGAGCTGGGGCCTGCCCCAGGTCGAGTACCTGGCCCAGGCGCAGAAACTCGCCGACTCGGGGTACGTCGTCGTCACCTACAACGTGCGCGGCTTCTGGCAGTCGGGCGGCGAGATAGAAGTCGCCGGACCGCCCGACGTGGCCGACGCCTCGAAGGTCATCGACTGGGCGCTCGCCAACACACCCTCGGACTCCGGGCACATCGGCATGGCGGGCGTCTCCTACGGCGCCGGCATCAGCCTGCTCACCGCCGCGCACGACAAGCGGGTCCGCACGGTCGCCGCGCTCAGCGGCTGGGCCGACCTGATCGACTCCATCTACAGCGGACGCACCCAGCACGTCCAGGCGGCCGCCCTGCTGGACGGCGCGAGTCTGGTGACGGGCCGCCAGGGAGCCGAACTCCGGCAGACCTTCGACGACTTCTACGCCTCCAACCTGGCGAAGGAGCCGGAGCTGATCGCCTGGGGGAAGAAACGTTCCGCTGTGACCTACGTCGACCAGATCAACGCCAACGGCACGGCGGTCATGCTCGCAGGCGCCTGGGGCGACACGGTCTTCCCACCCAACCAGTACGCCGACTTCTACGAGAAGCTGACCGGCCCCAAGCGGCTGGAGATGCGCCCCGGAGACCACGCCACCGCCGAGCTCACCGGACTGTTCGGGCTGCCCAACGACGTGTGGAAGGACACCGAGCGCTGGCTCGACCACCACCTCAGGGGTGTGGACAACGGCATCGACCGGGAACAGCCCGTTCGGCTCAAGCCCCGCTCCTCGGGCGGCTACGAGGGCTATCCGGACTGGAAGTCGGCAGCCGCGACCGAGCGGAAGATCGCCCTGGGGGGCACGACCACGATCCGCGCGAACGTGAACTCGGGCGCGGACGGCGGGACCGTCTTCCTGTCCAGCATCCTCGACCAGGTGGCCCAGCTGCCCCCGATGGCCTCCATCCCCCTCCTCCCCCGCCGCTGGGCGGCCGTGTGGCAGTCGGAGAAGTACCAGACGGCCCGACAGGTACGCGGGACGGCGAAGTTGCACACCACCGTCACCCCCACCGAGGAGAGCGGCACCCTCGTCGCCTACCTCTACGACGTGGGGCCGCTCGGCCTCGGCAAGCTGGTGACCAACGCGCCGTACACCTTCCACGGGCGCACCCCCGGAAAGCCGTTCGGCGTGGACCTGGAGCTGTACTCCACGGCCTACGACGTCCCGGCCGGGCATCGCCTCGCCCTGGTCGTCGACACGGTCGACCCGCTCTACATCGAGCACAACCCGTCCGGCGCGCAGCTGACCTTCTCCTCGCCTGCGAACGACCCGTCATACGTGTCGGTTCCGCTGCGCGAGCAGTGATCTGCGGCTGCCGCCGGACGGGCCTGGCCGATGTGAACCGCCGCACCCGCGGGCCGGATGGGCGACCTGCTCATCCCGGCCGGGTTCGGCGGAACTCGGTGAAGCCCCCTATCCGACAGGGATGAAGGGCACATCGTAGTCGAGGTTCGGCACGATGGGCCTTCCGGTGCCCGTCCGTTCAGTGCTTGAGGATCTTGGAGAGGAAGTCCTTGGCACGGTCGCTGCTGGGGTTGGTGAAGAACTCGTCGGGACTCCGGTCCTCGACGATCCGGCCGTCGGCCATGAAGACGACACGGTTGGCCGCCGAGCGGGCGAAGCCCATCTCGTGCGTGACGACGATCATGGTCATGCCCTCCCGGGCCAGTTGCCGCATGGCCTCGAGCACCTCGTTGATCATTTCTGGGTCGAGGGCGGAGGTCGGCTCGTCGAAGAGCATCACCTTGGGCTCCATGGCCAGAGCGCGGGCGATGGCCACGCGCTGCTGCTGGCCGCCGGAGAGCTGGGCCGGGTACTTGTCCGCCTGGTCGGCGACGCCGACCCGGTCGAGGAGTTCACGGGAGCGCTTGTCGGCGTCCTCCTTCCGGCGCCCGCGGACCTTGACCTGTCCCAGGGAGACGTTCTGCAGGACGGTCTTGTGGGCGAAGAGGTTGAACGACTGGAAAACCATGCCGACATCGGCACGCAGCCGCGCCAGGGGCTTGCCCTCCTCCGGCAGCGGCTGCCCGTCGAGGACGATCTCCCCGGACTCGATGGTCTCCAGCCGGTTGATCGCCCGGCACAGGGTCGACTTCCCCGACCCCGACGGGCCGATGACGACGACCACCTCTCCCCTGCCGACAGTGAGGTTGATGTCCTGAAGGACATGCAGCTCGCCGAAGTGCTTGTTGACGTCACGCAGCTCGATCAGCGGATCCACGGCCATACCCAGCCCTACTCACTCTCAGCTGTGCGGTGGTTGCCGCAACGTATCCAGGCACGGTCACCCGTGCGGGGCGACACGCACCTTTCGATCATTAGCCGTATTTACGGCGGACTTTGGGCCAAAGGTTGTGTGAGGTTTTGAGGGTCGGACGTCACGCCTCCGCGACTTCCGCGTACAGCTGGGACAGCTCGGGCACCCCGTTGGCGGCCCACTCGTGGCCGGACTCCACCACGTCGAACTCCCGGCCGGAGGCGAGCCGCACAATGGGCTGCCCGTCGGCCCTGATCTCCCACGCGGCTCCCGGCACGGAACGCACGATGACGGTGCCCAGGTAGAGCCCGGCGTCGTTACCGAGCCAGGCCAGCGTCTCCTCGTCGTCCCGCCAGCGCGGCACCAGCTGGTCCAGCGCCTCCAGCGAGGCGGTCGAGTCGTCCAGCCGGACACCCTCCCGGGACGCCTGGGAGCGGAGCAGTTCGCACTCGGCGAGGAGTTCCTCGATGCCTGCCGGATCGGGGACCCCGGCCTTGTGGCGCCGGTTGCCCAGGAAAGGGATGTTCATACGTCCAGCGTGTCATTCGTACCGCCGTACGCACCACAGGCGCGCGGGCCTGCGATTCCGGTCGGGTCCATGCCGAGTGAGGAGTCGGCCGTGCGCCGATGTGTCCGGGGGATCCGGTTCACGAGCACCGTGCGGGGGGTCGGGCGTGGAGGCGCGCGGGTCACCGGCGGCGCCGGCCTCCGGCGGCACGGCGGGTGTGGAGATCCCGGCCGGGGCCCACTGCTCGTGCCGTGGCGCCCCGGGTCCGGCCTACAGGTCCAGGTCGACGACCACCGGCGCGTGGTCCGAGGCGCCCTTGCCCTTGCGCTCCTCGCGGTCGACGTAGGCGTCCTCGACCGCCTTCGCGAACGGCTCGTTCGCGTACACCAGGTCGATGCGCATGCCCCGGTTCTTCGGGAAGCACAGCTGGCGGTAGTCCCAGTACGTGAACGGGTGGTCGTACTTGAGGGGGCGCGGGACCACGTCGGACAGGCCCGCCTCCCGCAGCGAGGCCAGGGCGGCCCGCTCGGCCGGGGTGACGTGGGTGGAGCCCTCGTAGGCGGCCGGGTCGAACACGTCGTCGTCCGTCGGCGCCACGTTGTAGTCGCCCATCACCGCGAAGGGGCGGCTGCCGGCCGCGTCACCGGCGACGGCCGCCTTGAGCGCCTCGAACCACTGGAGCTTGTAGGCGTAGTGCGGGTGGTCCACCTCACGGCCGTTCGGCACGTACACCGACCAGACGCGGAGCGGGCCGCAGGTCGCCGAGATGGCGCGGGGCTCGACCGAACCGTCGAACCCGGGGTCGCCGGGCAGACCCTTGACGACGTCCTCGATGCCGACGCGGGACAGCACCGCCACACCGTTCCACCGGCCGGTCGCGTGGACCGCCGACTCGTAGCCCAGCTCGCGCAGCTGCTCCGACGGGAACTGCTCCTCGGCGACCTTGGCCTCCTGGAGGCACAGCACGTCCGTGCCGCTGCTCTCCAGCCAGGCCAGGAGCCTCGGCAGGCGGGCGGTGATCGAGTTCACGTTCCAGGTCGCGATGCGCATGCCCCACAACCTACCCGGCGGGTCTGACAGCGCCGTCCCGGCGTCAGAGGTCCGCCGACGTCCCCGGGGTGAGCCGCAGGTGCTCCGCGCCGCCGAGCTGCCCGATCTGGCGGTCGTAGATCGGGCGGGCCAGGTCGGTGAGCAGGGCGTCGTGGATGTCGTAGGCGCGCCGCGGCCTCACTTCGCGGACGTAGTCGATGACCTCGGAGATCTTGCTCCAGGGGGCCATGACGGGAAGCATCAGCGTCTCCACCGGGTGCTCCGGGACGGTGAGGGCGTCGCCGGGGTGGAAGACCTTGCCGCCGTCGACGAGGTATCCGACGTTGGTGATGCGCGGGATGTCCGGGTGGATCACCGCGTGGAGCTCGCCGTGGACCTGGACGTCGAAACCGGCGGCGGTGAACGTGTCGCCGTGGCCGACGGTGTGCACGCGGCCGGGGAACGCCGGGGAGATCTTCTCCGCGACGGACCCGAGGGTCCAGATCTCGGCGGCCGGGTTGTTCTCCATCGCGGCGCGCAGCCGGGACTCGTCGAAGTGGTCGGGGTGCTCGTGGGTGACGAGGATCGCGTCCGCGCCGAGTGCGGCGTCCTCCTCGCTGAACCCGCCGGGGTCGACGACGAGGGTCCGGCCGTCCTTCTCGAGGCGGACGCAGGCGTGCGACATCTTCGTGAGCTTCATGCGTCCATCCTGCCCCCGGGCTCCCCCGCGGGCTCACTCCTGGGGGGTGGTCTCCTCGCGGATGACCTGCTGGGCGACCTTGAACGCGCTGTTCGCCGCGGGCATGCCGCAGTAGACGGCCGCCTGGAGCAGCACCTCCTTGATCTCGGCCGGGGTGAGGCCGTTGCGCAGGGCGGCTCTGGTGTGGAAGGCCAGTTCCTCCAGGTGGCCGCCGGCGACCAGCGCGGTGAGGGTGATACAGCTGCGGGTCCGCCGGTCAAGACCGGGGCGGTCCCAGATCTCGCCCCAGGTGTAGCGGGTGAGGAACTCCTGGAAGTCCCCGGAGAAGTCGTCGGCCCGCGCCAGCTCCTGGTCGACGTGTGCGTCGCCCAGCACTTCCCGGCGCACCTTGAGCCCGGCGTCGTAGGGGTCGGGCCGTCCCTGGGCCTGAGGCGGCACGGCCACCGGGGCGATCTCGCCGACCGGTCCCGTCTGCGGGGGCTGCGGCGGAGCGGGCGACAGGACCTGCTTGACGGCCGACGCGGGCAGGGCCGTCTGGCCGGTGGAGGTCTCGAAGGCGGGCTGCCAGGCGGTGGAGAAGTGCCGTACCAGGAGATCGGTGACCGCCGCGGGCTGCTCCACGGGCACCAGGTGGGAGGCGCCGGGTACGACGGCGAGGCGGGCGTCCGGGATGCCGGCGACCAGCGTACGGGCCTCGGCGGGGCCGGTGACCTGGTCGTCCGAGCCGACGAGAACCAGGGTCGGTACGCCGACGCGGCCGAGCTCGGCCCGGACGTCGAACGAGGCGAGTGCCTCGCAGGCGGCGATGTAGCAACCGGGGTCGGTGGTGCGCACCATCTGCACGGCCCACTCGGTGATCGCGGGCTGGGCGGCGGCGAACCCGCCGGTGAACCAGCGCTCGGGCGCGGTACGGGCGATGGGGTCGAGGCCGTTGGTACGGACGATCACACCTCGTTGCCGGAACTCGTCGGCCGTGCCGAACCGGGGTGAGGCGGCGATCAGCGTGAGTGAGGCGAGCCGCTCCGGGTGGCGCAGGGCCAGCTCGATGCCGACGGCGCCGCCGAGCGCGCAGCCCGCGTAGCCGAACCGCTGGACGCCGAGCCCCTCGAGGGTGGCCAGCAGCCGGGCGGCGAGGTCCGTGACCGATCCCGCCGGGTAGGCGGGTGCGCCGCCGTGTCCGGGCAGGTCGAACCGGAACACGCGCCACTGCTTGGTCAGTTCGGGGACCTGGCGGTCCCACATGTGCCATGTGGTACCCAGGGAGGGGCCCAGGATCAGGACAGGTGCGTCTTCTGGCCCGTCAAAGCGGTATTGCAGGGTGTTCGACGGTGTCTCACTCACGCCTCAGACCCTCTCATGTATCACGCCTGCCCCCATGACGGGGGCCGTGAGGATACGGGCTGGATGAGGTGAAAGATGCGGTGCGGGGCCGAACGGCGCGGGTGATCCGCCAGGGCGAGCAGGCGGCCTCTCGACCTCGCACGGCTGCCCCGCGCCGCTGCGGGTCGCGGCCGGCCCCGGAGGAGGCGATGGAGGCCCTGCTCGAAGGCCGCGACGGGTCCAAGCCTCCCCCGTCCGGGTGGTCGTGGCCGCTGGAACCCGCCCCTCAGGTCGAGAGGACCGCGGGGTCGATATACCCCGCGGGGGTAAGGCTGAACGTCTGCGGCCTCCGTCACGTACTAAGGGCATCAGTAGTGGTCGGCCCGATACGGAGGGCAGCAATGGGAAGTCCGGCTCTGACCTGGTCACTCGCGGCGGTCTCCGTGCTCGTCGCCATGGTGAGCCTGGCCCGGCTCGCGGCGGCCGACAGCGGAGAAGCCCGGTTCGCCGCGGGAGGCGACCTGGTCATGGCCGCGGGCATGGCCGCCATGTTCCTGCCGGCCACTTCGATGTCCTTCGGGGACCACGGCATCGTGTGGGTGACGGTGTTCGCCACCGTCGGTCTCGGTGGGGTCGTGCTGTCCGTACAGCACACGCTGCGACGCGGCTGGCGCCACGGCCGCCACTGGGGACACCACGTCCTCGGCAGCGCGGCCATGGTCATCATGACGCTTGCCATGCCCGGCAGCGCCTCCGGTCCTGTTCTCGCCCTGGGCACGTCCGGACACGGTCATGGGGGAGCGAGCCTGACAGGGATGTCAGGTCACGGCCATTCCGGGGCGGCCGGTCACGGCATGGCCTCCGCCGGCACCCAGGCGGCGGCGTCCGGCTCCGCCTCGGTCTGGCGCCTGGTCCTGGCCGGACTCGCCGTGTACTTCGTGCTCTCGATCGCCGCGTCCCTGTGGACCCGCTTCCGCGGCGCCGACCGGTCCGCCATGGCACCGGGCCGCCGTGGTGGCCGGTCCGGCTGGACGCACCGCCTTCTGGCCCTGCCCGACGCGATCGTGGTGTTCATCGCGTCGCCGGCCGTCTCCGTATGGGACAGGACCCGGCCGAGGAACGAGAAGCACCGCTCCCAGGCGACCGCGAGCGGCCGACGCCGCCGACGCGCGCCGGGTACCTCACCCGGTGCCGCACTGCTGTCCCACATCGGCATGGGCAGCACGATGGCGGCGATGCTGGCCATGATGGCCGGCTGAACCTCGCGTACGACCGGACCCGGATGCAGAGCCCCTTCGACGGTCCTCCTGCGCAGCGTCGGCCTCGACGTCCGCAGCGTCCTGGCCGCCAGGCACGGGCAACGGCTCGCGCGTCTCCTCGGGCACACCGTGCAGGACGGCGCACAGCACGAACGCCATCACGAGACAGCGGCAAGGACGGGGCGAGGCTCAGGCACTTCCATGGGCTCAACGGCGGTCGGCCCGCGAACGGTTGAGGCGCCACAGGAACTGGTCGACTCTCGAACCGACGCCGCGAGGCAGGGCGACACCAGGGCTGAAGTCTGCTGAGGCTGCCCGGATGCACGGTGGTCGCCGGGATGTGACGGCCCATGACGGCCCATGACGGCCCATGACCCCCACGGTGATCGTCGGCATCCGCGGTGGACGGCACCGCGACTCGACGGCCGCATGGCGAACGCCGCCGTTCGACGGCGAGGTGAAGGCCGTCGCACCGCGACAAGTCGGGTCGGCTCACGCTTGTCAGAAGGTACCGGTGGGGGGTATACATGGGGCTACTGAATACCCCCCGGGGGTATAGAGAGTCGCTACGAGCGGAGGACACCGTGTCGAACTGCTGCACCCCTGACGGAAGCTGCCACACCACCGCGGAGGTCAGGACGACCTACAAGGTCGACGGCGTCGGCAGCGCGCACTGCCAGGGCGTCGTCGCCAGGGCCGTGGGCGGGCTGGACGAGGTCTTGGCGGTCGAGGTCGAGACCGGCACCGGCCTGGTCACGGTGACGACCGCGGCCGAGCCCGGCGAGGCGCTCGACGCGCTGATCGCCAAGACCGTCGACGAGGCCGGTTACGGCTTCGCCGGCCGCGTGGCCGCCTGACCCACCTGCCGGACGGAGGGCCGCGGAGTCCTCGCGGCTCCCGTCCCCCTCCCTGTCCGTCGCACAACGCGTCCGTGAGCTCCGAGGAGCAGACATGACCACCACCACGCCCGGAGCCGCCGAGGTCGAACTCGCCATCGGCGGTATGACGTGCGCCTCGTGCGCCGCCCGGATCGAGAAGAAGCTCAACCGGATGGACGGGGTCGACGCCACCGTCAACTACGCCACCGAGAAGGCGAAGGTCACCTTCCGCGAGGACGTCACCGTGCCGGACCTCATCGCGGCGGTCGAGGCGACCGGCTACACCGCACGGGAGCCGCAGACCGAGACCGAGCGCGCCGACGGGTCCACGTCCGGTGAGGACTCGGAGGAGCAGGAGGAGGTCGACGGGTTGCGGCCGCTGCGCCGTCGGCTGACCACCGCCGTGGCACTCGCCGCCCCCGTGATCGCGATGGCCATGACCCCGGCGTTGCAGTTCGAGTACTGGCAGTGGCTCTCGCTCACCTTGGCGGCACCGGTGGTGACGTACGCGGCCTGGCCGTTCCACAGGGCCGCCTGGACCAACGCCAAGCACGGCGCCGCCACCATGGACACGCTGATCTCGGTCGGTACCTCGGCTGCGTTCCTGTGGTCGCTGTGGGCGCTGTTCTTCGGTACGGCCGGCACGCCCGGCATGACCCACCCCTTCGAACTCACCATCGCGCGCAGCGACGGCGCGGGGAACATCTACTTGGAGGCCGCGGCAGGTGTCACGGCCTTCATCCTGGCCGGGCGGTTCTTCGAGGCGCGCTCCAAGCGGAAGGCGGGGGCGGCGCTGAAGGCCCTGCTGGAGCTGGGCGCCAAGGACGTCACGGTGGTGCGCGGTGGCCGGGAAGAGCTCATCGCGGTCGGCGAGTTGAGGGTTGGCGACCGGTTCCTGGTGCGGCCCGGCGAGAAGATCGCCACCGACGGTGTGGTGGTCGAGGGGTCCTCCGCCGTGGACGCCTCGATGCTCACCGGCGAGTCGGTGCCGGTCGAGGTGGGCGTCGGGGACGCCGTCACGGGGGCCACGCTGAACGCCGGCGGCCGCCTGGTCGTCGAGGCCACCCGGATCGGCGCCGACACGCAGCTCGCCCGCATGGCCAAGCTGGTGGAGGACGCGCAGAACGGCAAGGCCGCGGCCCAGCGGCTCGCCGACAGGATCTCCGCGGTCTTCGTCCCGGTCGTGATCGCCCTGGCGCTCGGCACTCTGGGCTTCTGGCTCGGCAACGGTGCGGGACTGACCGCCGCCTTCACCGCCGCGGTCGCCGTCCTGATCATCGCCTGCCCGTGCGCCCTGGGCCTGGCCACGCCGACCGCGCTGATGGTCGGCACGGGGCGCGGCGCCCAACTCGGCATCCTCATCAAGGGGCCCGAGGTCCTGGAGACGACGCGCAAGGTCGACACCGTCGTGCTGGACAAGACGGGCACCGTGACCACCGGCAGGATGACCCTGCTCACCATGCACCCCGCCGACGACACGGACGAGGAGGAGGTCCTGCGCCTCGCCGGCGCCCTGGAGCACTCCTCCGAGCACCCCGTCGCGCAGGCCGTCGCCACCGGCGCCGCAGCACGCGTCGGCACCCTGCCGGCTCCGGAGGACTTCGCGAACATCCCGGGCCTCGGCGTCCAGGGCGTCGTCGAGGGCCACTCGGTCCTCGTCGGCCGGGAGAAGCTGCTCGCCGAGTGGGCCATCTCCCTGCCGGTGGACCTGCGACGCGCCAAGGCCGAGGCCGAGGCAGCCGGACGTACGGTCATCGCGGTCGCCTGGGACGGCGAGGCACGCGCGGTCCTGGAAGTCGCCGATGCCGTCAAGGAGACCAGCCCGGAGGCCGTCGAGCGGCTGCGCGCCCTCGGGTTGACGCCCATGCTGCTGACCGGCGACAACAAGGCGGTCGCCGAGGCGGTCGGCGCCGAGGTGGGCATCGCCCCCGAGCATGTGATCGCCGAGGTCATGCCGCAGGACAAGGTCGACGTCGTCAAGCGCCTGCAGAGCGAAGGCCGCTCGGTCGCGATGGTCGGCGACGGTGTCAACGACGCCGCCGCACTGGCCCAGGCCGACCTGGGCCTGGCGATGGGAACGGGCACGGACGCGGCGATCGAGGCAGGCGACCTGACCCTCGTGCGGGGCGACCTGGGGGCCGCGGCGGACGCCATCCGCCTCTCCCGCAAGACGCTGGGCACCATCAGGTCCAACCTCTTCTGGGCCTTCGCCTACAACGTCGCCGCCCTGCCACTCGCCGCCGCCGGCCTGCTCAACCCGATGATCGCCGGAGCGGCCATGGCCTTCTCCTCGGTCTTCGTGGTCGGCAACAGCCTGCGGCTGCGCGGGTTCCAGCCCGCCGACCGCTGAAGCGGGCCACGAGGCCGGTCGTCGGTGGCTGCAGGTGCCATACGATGTGGGCACCTCGGTGACGGGGCGGATGAGGGGGAAGGGTGCGACGGCTGGGTGACCTCGAGGCCGAAATCATGGACCGGCTGTGGCGGTGGGGACGGCCTGCCACGGTCCGGGAGGTCGTCGACGACATCAACGACAGGCGACCCGTGGCCTACACGACCGTGATGACCGTCGCGGACATCCTCCACCGCAAGGGCCTGCTCCGGCGCGAGAAGGCCGGGCGCGCCTGGCTCTACGAACCCGAGCGCAGCCGCGAGGAGTACACCGCCGCCCTCATGCAGGACGCGCTCGGCAACACCGAGGACCGTCAGGCGGCGTTGCAGCGCTTCGTGGAACACATGCCGCCGGAAGACGTGTCCGCGCTGGCCGCCGCACTGCGCGCGATGGGCCGGATACCCGGCAGCGCCGGGGAGCACGGAGCGTCCTCGTGACCGAGCCGCTGCAACTCCTGGGTTCTTCGGGCGAGTTGCTCATGGCAGGCCATCACGTGCTGCCGCCCCTGTCCATCGCCCTGGTGGTGGGCGTCCTGCTGCCGAGAGCACTCTCCCGCAGCCACTGGCCGCACCGGCGCCCCCGGCTCGCCGTCGCGGTGTGGAATCTGCTCGCGTCGGCCCTCACCGCTTCTGTGTCGCTGACAGCCCTGCGACTGGTCCTCTCCGGTGTCACGGAGTGCGGACCCCTCCTGCCGGACGGCCTGCCGGACGCGGGCACCCGCATGTGGGTGGCCCTGTCCGCGGCGGCCGTCGCGCCCGCCGCATTCGCTGCCGCCCTCGCCCGTGAACTCGTCAGTGCGGGGCGTCACCGCGCACGTCACGCCGAGCTCCTGCGCCTCGTCGGCACGCGGCGGCCGGAACTGCGGGCAACGGTGCTGCAGCACGAGACGCCGGCGGTGTACTGCCTGCCCGGCCGCGCACCGCAGGTGGTGATCAGCTCGGGCGCCCTCCATGTCCTGGCCGAACAGCAACTGACCGCCGTGCTGGAGCATGAGCGGGCGCACATCGCGGGCCGCCACCACCTGCTGACGGCCGCGGCCGTGGCCTGCGGCAGAACCTTCCGCGGACTGCCCTTGGCCGAGTCCGTTCGCACCGAGGTACCACTCCTGCTCGAAATGGCGGCCGACGACAGGGCGTTGCGCCGGTGTTCGCGGGACGCACTCGCCACCGCCTTGTTCGCGGTGGCGTCCGGGCAAGCACCCGACAAGGCGTTCGCGGCGGGCGGGCCGTCAGCGGTGCTGCGCATGCGCCGCATCCTCGCACCGCACGCCACGGGCTCCCCGGCACCGCGGACCGTGTTCGTGGCGCTCACCGCGGCAGCCGCCCTGATCACGCTTGTCCTGGCTTGCTGCTCCGTCCCGGGTGTCACCGGCTGACGCGTCAGGACCTCCCGGGCAGGTCTACACCTTAGGCGCGCCCCTTCCGCTGAGGGGGTAGGGCCGGTCGGCCCTACCGGTCCGCCGCCACCGCGCGCACGATGGACTGATGTTCCAGAACGAGGCGTTTCGCGCACTGGACCGGGAAGAGTGTGTGCGCCTGCTCGCCAAGGTGCCGGTCGGCCGCGTGGTCTACACCCGGCACGCGCTGCCCGCGGTCCTCCCCGTCAACTTCTCGCTGGACACCGACGCCTCGGTCCTGCTGCGCACCTCGCCGGGCTCGGATCTCGTGCGGGCCATCGACGGCGTCGTGGTCGCCTTCGAGGCGGACGAGTTCGACGCGGCGGCCCGGTCCGGCTGGAGCGTGGTCGTCACCGGCCGGGCCTCCGTCGTGACGGATCCCGCCGAGCACGAGCGGCTCTCGCAGAGCGGGCCCACGTCCTGGATGCCCCTGCGGGACGCGGCGTTCGTGCGGATCGAGTCGGAGATGGTCACCGGGCGCGAGCTCAGATGAACACCTGACGGTTCCCCGGCGCGGGTTCCGTCGCCCCGGGTGCCGGACAGCTCGTAGATTGGAAGTGCCGGCAGTCGCGCTCGGGGAGTACGGAGAGCGCCTGATGACAACGGACCTCGACTTCACGGCGTTCTTCGACGCCACACCAAGCCCGTACCTGGTGCTGGACTCGGACCTGGTGATCCGCTACGTCAATCCGGCCTACCTGCGGGCCACCGGCCGGACCAGGAACGAGCTGGTCGGGGAGTACTTCTTCGACGCCCTCCCGGTGAATCACGCCGGGCCCGACGACGCGCAACGGACCCTCGAAGCGTCGCTGCACCGGGTCCTCGACTCCGGGAATCCGGACACCCTGGTGCTGCAGCGCTATGACATCCCCGCCCCGGGCCGGCCAGGCGGCTTCGAGGAACGGTGGTGGTCCAAGATCCACACCCCGATCGCCGGGCCGGACGGTACCGTGCGGTGGATCGTCCAGCGGGCCGAGGACGTCACCGCCTTCGTCCGTTCACGCCGGGCGATCCAGCACGGCGAGGAGTTCACCGAGCGGGAGAAGGGCATGGCCGCCGAGCTGTACGCGCGGACCCGCGAACTGCACCGCCTGAACCAGGAACTGCTCCAGGCCCATGCCCGTGAACGGCAGGTCGCCGTGACCCTGCAGGAGGCCATGCTCGCCGTGCCCGACCTGGACCGGCACGACAACATCGCGGTGCGCTATCGGCCGGCGACCACCTCACTGAACGTGTGCGGCGACTGGTACGACGTCGTCGACCTGCCGCCCGACCGCTACGCCGCGGCGGTCGGAGACGTCGTCGGCCACGGCCTGCACGCCGCGGCGATCATGGGCATGCTCCGCAGCGCCCTGAGCGCCGTCATCCGCGCCATTCCCAGTCCCGCCCAGGCGCTGGAGGTCCTCGGGCTGTACGCCCGGTCCGTGGACGGCGCGATGGCAGCGACCGCGGTCAAGGTACTCATCGACACCCGCAGCAGGCTGATCATCTACAGCAACGCCGGGCACCCTCCGCCGATCCTGCTCCACGCCGACGGGACCTGCGACCTGCTGGACCAGGCCACCGATCCGCCGCTCGGCACACGCGAGCACCATGTCCCCCGTCCGCAGTCCGGGCTCACCTACACCCCCGGAGACACCCTCGTGCTCTACACCGACGGCCTCATCGAACGCCGTGGCGAGGACATCGACGCCGGCCTGGCACGCCTGACCACGGCCCTGGCAGAGGACCACGCCCTGGCGCCCGGCCGACTGGCCGACGCGCTGCTGACCCGCCTCGATGTCACCGGGGGCGCCCCCGACGACATCGCCCTCGTCGTCATCCGCCTGTGACCCCGCGCGGCACCTTCGGGCTCACACGACGTCGAGAACGTCTGCCACCGGGCGGCGGGGCGTGGCCGGGCCGCGCGGGCCGTAGCCGAGACGCAGCACCATCTGCACCTGACCGGTGCCCGATCCCGGGTCGCGGGCCAGCAGGCGCAGGTCGCGGTCCTCCAGGGCGTGGGAGGTCAGTGAGGTGGCGAGGTCGGCCAGGGTGGCCTCCAGCAGGACCCGTTCCAGGGCCTGGCCGGCGCGCAGCCAGTCGGCCGGGCCGTCGCCGGGGGTGCTGAGCAGGGCGAGGTGCGCGGTGCGCTCGAAGCTGGTGCTGCCGCGGTCGGCCACCGGCCGGCGGCCGGTGAAGTCCCGGACGGGAGCCTTGCCGTCCCGTTTGCGCGGCCCGAAGGCGTACTCGGGGACGCCGTCGACGGCGGTGTCCGCCTCCGGCCCGAGCCGGGTCCAGCGCACCAGGTCCTCGTTGGCGGCGGGGTCCATGACGTCGCGGCTTTCCGCGTCGCGCACCAGCTCGAGCACGGTGTCGGCGTGCCAGGGGCCGGGGAACAGCAGCTCGGCTCCCTCCCGGGCCGCGGCCTCCCGCAACGTGGCCCGGACGTCCTCGGGCACGTCCTTGTCGGCGAAGGGGTGGCGGCTGGTGTGCCGCTGCCGGATCGCCGGATACAGCCGAGCCAGGTCCGGATCCGGCGCCCGCTCGGCGGGGCCGGCCAGGTGCACGGCGGCGAGCAACAGCGGATCTTCCGGCTCGGGCACCAGTCGCGTCCTGGGGGCGAGGCCCGCGTGCACGGACGCGACGCGCAGGTTGAACAGCGCCGCACCACAGCCGATGTGCAACGCCCGGTTGTCCGGATCCGAGCGGGGCATGGCCCGTTCCAGGTCGGCGTGGAGCAGAACGACCCGTTCACCGGTGAGAAAGCGGAAGCGCCACGGCTGCGCGTTGTGCATGGACGGGGCCGCGGTGGCCGCCGCCACCAACCTGGCCACGGTCTTCTCCTCGAGTGGCGACGCCATGGCCTCCTCCTCTTCAGGGGCCTTCTCGCCTGAGCCGGTCCTGGGCCTGGGTGGCGATGACCGCGGCCTGGATGCGGCGTTCCACACCGAGCTTGGCCAGCAGCCGTGAGATGTGGTTCTTCACCGTCTTCTCGGCG
Source organism: Streptomyces djakartensis (assembly GCF_014651075.1). Lineage (GTDB taxonomy): Bacteria > Actinomycetota > Actinomycetes > Streptomycetales > Streptomycetaceae > Streptomyces > Streptomyces djakartensis. Next base: position 114,849 of record NZ_BMWE01000005.1, read on the forward strand.
AGGTAGAGCCGCTGGCCGATCTGGCGGTTGGTGAGGCCCTCCCCGATGAGGGCGAGGATCTCCCGCTCGCGGTCGGTCAGGCCCGGCAGCGTCTCGGGCTCGGGTTCCGGCTCCTGCCCCTGGCGCAGCCGGGCCATCAGCTTGGCCGTGGCGCTGGGGTCGAGCAGCGACTGGCCTGCGGCCACCGTGCGCACGGCCGAGACCAGGTCCGAGCCCTGGATCTGCTTCAGCACATAGCCGGACGCGCCGGCCATGATCGAGTCCAGCAGGGCCTCCTCGTCGTCGAAGGAGGTCAGCATCAGACAGGCCAGCTCCGGCATGCTCGAGCGCAGCTCCCGGCACACGGTCACGCCGTCGCCGTCGGGCAGCCGGACGTCGAGCACCGCGACCTGCGGGCGCAGCGCGGGCACGCGTACCAGGGCCTGCTCGGCGGTGGCGGCCTCGCCGACGACGGTGATGTCCGGTTCGTCGTTCAGGAGGTCGTGCACCCCGCGACGTACCACCTCGTGGTCGTCCAGCAGGAAGACCCGGATCGGGTGGTCGGGGCCGGGCTTGTCACCGTCCGCCATCGCATGCTCCTTGTTCCGCGTGTTCCGCGTTGTCCGAAATCCGCTCCGGACCGCGCCCGCCGGGCGGCGGCGGCCGGTCCCGCCTATCGCAGATCTTGCTCGATCCGGGGCCCAAGGGCCAGGGCCGGTCGGCCCTACTCACCCGGGCGCCCGCCTCCGGGTACCCGGTCGGGGCCCGTTTCCTCACCGCTCGGGGCCGATCGGCCCCGCCCGCGAGGACATTCAGCACCTGCCGCCGCGCCGGAAAGCGGCCGACCGTGGAACCGCACCCCATCGACAGAGCTTGAGGAGCATTCCATGAAGGCAGCAGTCGTCCGGTCCTTCGGCGCACCGCTGGTGATCGAGGAGCGGCCGGACCCGGAGCCGGGCCCCGGTGAGGTCCGTATCCGCCTCGAGGCGTCCGGGCTGTGCCACACCGACATCCACGCCGCGCACGGCGACTGGCCGGTCAGGCCCAGCCCGCCGTTCGTGCCCGGTCACGAGGGCGTCGGCATCGTCGAGGCGCTCGGGGACGGTGTCGCCGGTCCGCCGGTCGGGCAGCGGGTGGCCGTGCCCTGGCTGGGCTGGGCCTGCGGGCGCTGCGAGCACTGCCTGTCCGGCTGGGAGACGCTCTGCGAGCGGCAGCGCAACACCGGCTACGGAGTGGACGGCGGGTACGCCGAGAAGATGCTCGCCTCGGCCGATTTCGCCGCCCCGGTCCCCGACGGCATCGACCCACGCGAAGCGGCCCCGCTGACCTGCGCCGGTGTGACCACGTACAAGGCCCTGAAGGTCGCCGACGTGCGCCCGACCCAGCTGGTGGCCGTCTCGGGGGTCGGCGGTCTCGGGCACCTGGCCGTTCAGTACGCGAAGATCGCCGGTGCCACGGTCGCCGCGATCGACGTCACCGACGACAAGCTGGAGCTCGCCCGGGAGCTGGGTGCCGACATCGTGATCGACGCCCGCGCGCAGGATCCGGCCGAGGTGCTCAGGCGGCACGGCGGCGCCCACGCGGCCGTCGCGCTGGCCGTGAACGAGGAGGCGTTCGCCGCCGTCTACGGCGGTCTGCGGCGCGGCGGCAAGCTGGTCATGGTCGCGCTGCCCGCCGGCGGCACCATCCGGGTACCGATCTTCGACACCGTCCTGAACGGCACCTCCGTCATCGGTTCGATCGTCGGCACCCGCCAGGACCTCCAGGAGGTGTTCCGGCTGCACGCGGCCGGACGCACCCGGGTGATCTACGAGACCCGGCCGCTGCGGGCCGTCAACGAGTCCATCGCCGAAGTCCTGAACGGGCAGGTCAAGGCACGCATCGTCTTCGAGATGTGAGACCCCTGCACCACCTCCTGGAGCGCCGGAAGGAAGAGCACCGCCATGGTCCGTTACACGTACGCGTTCACCGAGGGCGGCCGGGACATGGCCGACCTGCTCGGCGGCAAGGGCGCCAACCTGGCCGAGATGACCCGGATGGGGCTGCCGGTCCCGCCCGGCTTCACCGTCACCACCGAAGCCTGCCGCGCCTTCCTCGCCACCGGGTCCGAGCCGCCCGGTCTGGCCCGCGAGATCTCCGATCACCTCACCGGCCTGGAACGGGCCGCCGGGCGACGGCTGGGGCAGCGGGACGACCCGCTGCTGCTGTCGGTCCGCTCCGGGGCCCGCTTCTCGATGCCCGGCATGATGGAGACGATCCTGGACATCGGCCTCAACGACGACTCCGTGCTCGGCCTGGCCGAGACCTCCGGGAACGAACGCTTCGCCTGGGACTCCTACCGCCGTCTCGTGCAGATGTTCGGCAGCACTGTCATGGGCGTCGACAGCGGCTTGTTCGAGGACCTCATGGCCCGGCTCAAGGAAGCCCGCGGGGCCCGCGACGACCTGGGGCTGGGCGCGGCCGATCTGGCCGGGCTCGTCGAGGCGTACAAGGAGCTGATCCGGCTCGAGAAGGGTGAACACTTCCCCCAGTCCCCGGCCGAGCAGCTGCGCCGTGCGGTCCTCGCCGTCTTCGAGTCCTGGAACGGCGAACGCGCCCGCCTGTACCGTCGCCGCGAACACATCCCCGACGACCTCGGTACCGCGGTGAACGTGCAGACCATGGTCTTCGGCAATCTCGGCCCCGACTCCGGCAGCGGCGTCGCCTTCACCCGCGACCCGGCCACCGGAAGCGCCGGCCTGTACGGCGACTACCTCCCCAACGCCCAGGGCGAGGACGTCGTCGCGGGCGTCCGGAACACCGTCCCGCTGACCGGGCTGGAGCGCCTGGATCCGGCCTCGTACGCTCAACTCCGCGAATACCTGGGGACGTTGGAGACCCACTACCGGGACCTGTGCGACATCGAGTTCACCATCGAGCGTGGCCGGCTGTGGATGCTGCAGACCCGGGTGGGCAAGCGGACGGCCGAGGCCGCGTTCACCATCGCCGCCGGACTGGCCGACGAGGGGCTCATCAGCCCGGACGAGGCCCTGGCCCGCGTCAGCGGGGACGGGCTGGCCCGGCTGATGTTCCCCCGGTTCGACACCTCGGCCGTGGGTGAGGCGCTCGCGCACGGGATCCCGGCCTCGCCGGGGGCCGCCGTCGGCGCCGTGGTGTTCGACTCCGCCGAGGCGGTCCGCCGGGCCGCCGCCGGGGAGAAGGTCGTCCTCGTGCGGCAGGAGACCACCCCCGACGACCTTCCCGGCATGGTCGCCGCCCAGGCCGTGCTCACCAGCCGGGGCGGGAAGACCAGCCACGCGGCCGTGGTCGCCCGCGGCATGGGCAAGGTGTGCGTGTGCGGGGCCGAGGAGATCACCGTGGATCCGCAGGGGCGCCGCCTCACCGTGGGTGAGGTCACCCTCGAGGAGGGCACGGTCGTCTCCGTGGACGGCTCCGACGGCGCCGTCTACCCGGGCGCGGCCCCGCTCGTCGACTCGGCGGTGATGCGGTACTTCGAGACCGGCGCGGTCCCGGCCGGGCTGGTGGAGGCCGTGGCCGGCGCCATGCGACGGGCCGACGGCGTGCGGCGGCTGGGCGTGCGGGCGAACGCCGACACACCCGAGGACGCCGCCCGGGCCCGCCGGTTCGGTGCCGAGGGCATCGGCCTGTGCCGCACCGAGCACATGTTCCTCGGCGACCGCCGGCGGCTGGTCGAGGCGATGATCCTGGCCCGTACCGACGCAGAGCGGGAGCGGGCGCTGGACGCGCTGCTGCCGCTGCAGCGGCAGGACTTCACCGCCATCCTGGAGGCGATGGACGGCCTGCCGGTCACGATCCGGCTGCTGGATCCGCCGCTGCACGAATTCCTGCCGGACCGCACCGAGCTCGCCGTACGCCTCGCCGCCGCCGAGGCGCGCGGCACCCCGCCCGGCGCGCACGACGCCGAGCTGCTGGACGCCGTGAACCGCATGCACGAGGAGAACCCGATGCTGGGCCTGCGCGGCGTGCGTCTGGGGCTGGTGGCGCCGGGTCTGGTCGCCATGCAGGTACGGGCGATCGCCGAGGCGGTCGTCGAACGCGGGCAGGCGGGCGGAGATCCACGGGCGGAGATCATGGTGCCGCTGATCGACACGGTCGAGGAGCTGCGACTCGTACGGGAGGAGGTGCGGCAGGTCCTGGCCGACGTCTCCAAGGAATCCGGTGTGTCCGTCGACTGCCCGGTCGGCACGATGATCGAGCTGCCCCGGGCCGCCCTCACCGCGGGCCGCATCGCCGAGGAGGCGCAGTTCTTCTCCTTCGGCACCAACGACCTCACCCAGACCACGTGGGGCTTCTCCCGGGACGACGTCGAGGCCGCGTTCTTCTCCGCCTACCTCGACAAGGGCATCTTCACCGTGTCCCCGTTCGAGACGATCGACCGCGCCGGTGTGGGGCGCCTGGTCGAGATCGCCGTCGCCGAGGGCCGCGCCGCCCGGCCCGACCTGAAGATCGGGGTCTGCGGCGAGCACGGCGGAGACCCGGAGTCGGTGCACTTCTTCCACGCCGCCGGACTCGACTACGTCTCCTGCTCACCGTTCCGCGTGCCGGTCGCGCGCCTGGAGGCCGGACGGGCCGCTCTCACCGGAACCGACGTCAGCGACAGCAGGTGAGCTGCCCTCACCGGGGCCGACCGGCCGGAGAGGAGGCGGCGTGCTGACCCGCGTCGTCGGCGAGGTGATGACCGGCGAGGTCGTCGAAGCCCGCCGGGACACATCGTTCGAGGACCTGGCACGGCTGCTGGACCGCCACCGCGTCAGCGGCCTGCCCGTGGTGGACGACGACGGCAAGGTCGTGGGCGTGGTCTCCGCCACCGACCTGATGCGCCGACGGGCAGCCCGGCCCGGGAGCGCCCGTCGCCCCAGCGCGGCGGACCGGGCCCCGGTCGCGGACGAGCTGATGTCCTCGCCCGCCGTAACCATGCACCCCGAACAACGCGTCGCGGACGCCGCCCGCGTGATGGAGCGCCACCGCGTCGGCCGGCTTCCCGTGGTGGACGAGGAGGACCGGCTGATCGGTATCGCCACCCGGCGGGACCTGCTGCGGGTCTTCCTGCGAACGGACGACGAGATCCGCCGGAGCGTGACCGACGAGGTCCTCACCCGCGCGCTCGGCCTGCCGCCCCGCGCGGTGAGCGTCTCGGTCCGGGACGGCATGGTCGTGCTGGAGGGGCCGCTGGAACGGCGCAGCGACATCCCCGTCGCCTTCCGGCTGACGTGGCGGGTGGATGGCGTGGTGGGGGTCGTGAACAACCTGACGTTCCGGGTCGACGACACTCGTCCGGACGCGCGGTGCTCCTCGCGTCCGCTCACCGGCCGCGACAGTCCGCAGGGCCGTCCGGCCCCCGCGCCCGGGGCCGGACGGACACCGAACGGGGACCTGGCGGACCTGCGCGGCACCGGGGCGCCGGAGAGAGGCTGAGGGTGGAGCGGCGCCGGTCCCCCGGGGCGCCGCTCTCCCGACGGGCCGCCGACTGTGCGGCCTCACCTTCCGACGACGGAGGCACACCCATGACCCGCCACGACGACCGCACCGCGACCGCTGCCCCCGGCGAAGGGCCGTCCGACATCGCCGTCGCCGTCGACCGGCTGGTCACGAACGGGCTCAAGGCCCTGGCCGACTACGAGGAACTCGACCAGGAGCAGGTCGACCACGTCGTCAAGAAGGCGTCGGTCGCCGCTCTGGACCAGCACACCGCGCTGGCCCGGCTGGCCGTGGAGGAAACCGGACGCGGCCTGTTCGAGGACAAGGCGGCCAAGAACATGTTCGCCTGTGAACACGTCACGCACGGCATGGGCCCGATGAAGACCGTCGGCGTGATCGCCCGCGACGACATCGAGGACATGGTCGAGATCGCCGAGCCGGTCGGCGTGGTGGCCGCGGTCACTCCCGTCACCAACCCGACCTCCACCACGATCTTCAAGGCCCTCATGGCGCTGAAGACCCGCAATCCGGTGGTCTTCGCCTTCCACCCCTCCGCCCAGCGGTGCAGCGCCGAAGCGGCACGGATCGTGCGTGACGCCGCCGTGGCCGCGGGCGCGCCGGAACACTGCGTCCAGTGGATCGAGGCCCCGTCCGTCGAGGCGACCAGGACGCTCATGCACCACCCCGGCGTCTCCCTCATCCTCGCCACCGGCGGCAACGCCATGGTCAAGGCGGCCTACTCGGCCGGCAAGCCGGCCCTGGGCGTCGGTGCCGGCAACGTCCCCGCCTATGTGCACAGAACGGCGAAGCTGCGCCGGGCCGTCAACGACCTGGTCCTGTCGAAGTCCTTCGACAACGGCATGATCTGTGCCTCCGAGCAGGCCGTCATCCTGGACGACCAGATCTATGACGCCGCCCTGGCCGAGTTCCGCGCCCTGCACGCCCATGTGGCGACCGCCGAGGAGAAGGCGCTGCTGGAGGCCTTTCTCTTCCCCGTCGGCAAGGCCGCGGGCGGCGGCTGCGAGCCCAAGGTCAACTCCGCGGCCGTCGGGCGGAGTCCGGTGTGGATCGCCGAGCAGGCCGGGTTCACCGTGCCGGCCGGCACCTCCGTCATCCTGGCCGAGGCCACGCGGGTCGGCCCCGACGAGCCGCTGACCCGCGAGAAGCTCTGCCCCGTACTCACCGTGCTGCGTGCGGGGTCCGAGCAGCAGGGCTTCGCCCTGGCCGCCGACATGGTCGCCTTCCACGGCCAGGGGCACAGCGCGGTGATCCACACCGAGGACCGGGCGCTCGCCGAAGCGTACGGCCACCGTATGAAGACGGTCCGGGTCATCGTCAACTCCCCGTCCTCGCAGGGCGCGATCGGCGGCATCTACAACGGCCTGCTGCCGTCGCTGACGCTGGGGTGCGGCTCCTGGGGCAGCACGTCGGTGTCCAACAACGTCTCCGCCGCACAGCTGCTGAACGTCAAGCGGGTCTCCACCCGCCGCAACAACCTCCAGTGGTTCAAGGTGCCGCCGAAGATCTACTTCGAGCCGCAGGCCATCCGCTACCTGCAGGCCATGCCGGACGTCCACCGCGTCACGGTCGTCACCGACGCCACCATGACCCGCCTCGGTTTCGTCGACCGCGTCACCCGCGTCCTGCAGCGCCGGCCGGAGCCGGTGACCCTGCAGATCATCGACAACGTCGAGCCCGAGCCGAGCATCGACTCCGTGCGTCACGGTGCCGGTCTCATGCGGGACTTCCGCCCGGACACGATCATCGCCCTGGGCGGCGGCTCGCCCATGGACGCGGCGAAGGTGATGTGGCTGCTGTACGAGCAGCAGGCCGCCGGCAAGGACATCGACTTCGCGGACATGCGGCAGAAGTTCTCCGACATCCGCAAGCGTGCCTTCCGCTTCCCCGTCCTGGGCGCCCGCGCCCGCCTGGTCTGCGTTCCCACCACGTCCGGCACCGGCGCGGAGGTCACCCCGTTCGCCGTCATCTCCGACCCGGCCACCGGCAAGAAGTACCCGCTGGCCGACTACGCGCTCACCCCCAGCGTGGCCATCGTCGACCCCCTCCTCACCACCGGACTGCCCCCCGCCCTGGCCGCCGACAGCGGCTTCGACGCCCTCACCCACGCCATCGAGTCGTATGTGTCCGTCTACGCCAACGACTTCACCGACGGCCTCGCCCTGCACGCGATCCGCCTCGTCTTCGGTCACATCGAAGCAGCCGTGAACGACCGCGACGGCTCCGCCGGGGCCCGGGAGAAGATGCACAACGCCGGCACCATCGCGGGCATGGCGTTCGGCAACGCCTTCCTCGGCATCGTCCACGCCATGTCCCACACCCTCGGCGCCACCTTCCACATCGCCCACGGCCGCACCAACGCGGTCCTGCTGCCGCACGTCATCCGATACAACGGCACCGCTCCCACGAAGCTGACCGGCTGGCCCAAGTACGAGGACTACCGCGCCCCCGAACGCTTCCAGGACATCGCCCGCACCCTCGGTCTGCCCGCCGCCACCCCGCAGGAGGGGGTGGATTCGCTCGCCGCCGCCGTGGAGCGCCTGCGCGACGCCGTGGGCATCGAGCCGTCGTTCCAGGCCCTCGGCATCGACGAACGGGCCTTCCTCGACGCCCTGCCCCAGCAGGCCCTGAACGCCTACGAGGACCAGTGCGCGCCGGCCAACCCGCGGATGCCGATGCTCGACGACATGCAGGGGCTGATGCGCGCGGCCTACTACGGGCTGGGCGAGGCGACCGACGCACAGGCGTGATCGGAAGCGGCAAGGAGTCCCGACCGGATATCCGGTCGGGACTCCTTGCCGCCGCACCTCGATCAGGCAGGCCGCTCCTTCACAGCGCCCGCAGGCCGTGTTCCCGGAACTGCTCGCGCACCCGCTCCGCCAGATCCGGACCCGGGGTGGGGGTGTCGCGCAGCGGGAAGGGAATGCCCAGTTCGCCGTACTTGTGGGCGCCGAGCTTGTGGAACGGCAGGACGTCCACACGGTCGACGTTGCCCAGCCCGGCGAGGAACGCGCCGAGCCCGTCGACGGCCGCCGGGTCGTCGGTCCAGCCGGGCACGAGGACGTAGCGGATCCACACCGGGATACCCAGCCGGTCCAGGCGGGTGGCGAAGTTCAGAGTCGGGGAGAGGTCTCCCCCGGTCAGCTTCCGGTAGGCGCGGACGTCGAAGGACTTGACGTCCAGCAGGACCAGGTCGGTGTCGGCGAGCAGTTCGCCGGTCGCGCGGGCACCGAGGAAACCGGAGGTGTCGAGGGCGGTGTGCAGACCGAGTTCCTTGCAGCGGCGGAAGACCGCGGCCGTGAACGCGGGCTGCAGCAGGGCCTCGCCGCCGGTGAGCGTCACTCCCCCGCCCGCGGTGGTGATGAAGGGCCGGTACTTCTCGATCTCGCCCAGCACCTCGCCGACGGTGGTCGGCTTGCCGTCGCGCATGTGCCAGGTGTCGGGGTTCGCGCAGTACAGGCAGCGCAGGGGGCAGCCGCTGAGGAACAGGACGAACCGGGTCCCGGGACCGTCCACTCCCGTGGACAGGTCCCAGGAGTGGACGCGGCCGGTCACCTGCTCGACGGTGGTGTTCACAGCGCTCCGTGGAAGGTGCGGCTGATCACGTCGAGCTGCTGCTCACGGGTCAGGCGGACGAAGTTGACGGCGTATCCGGAGACCCGGACGGTCAGCTCCGGGTACTTCTCGGGGTGTTCCATGGCGTCCTCGAGGGTCTTGCGGTCCAGGACGTTGACGTTCATGTGGAAGCCGCCGGAGGCCATGTAGGCGTCGAGGATGCCGACCAGGTGGCCGGCGCGCTCGGCGGGGTCGTGGCCCAGCCCCTCGGGTGTGATCGTCGTGGTCAGCGAGATGCCGTCGCGGGCCTGCTCGTAGGGGAGTTTGGCGACCGACAGGGCGGAGGCCGCCACACCGTGCCGGTCCCGGCCGTTCATCGGGTTGGCGCCCGGTGCGAACGGGGCGCCGGCGCGGCGGCCGTCGGGTGTGTTGCCGGTGTGCTCGCCGTAGACGACGTTCGAGGTGATGGTCAGCACCGACTGAGTGTGCTCGGCGTCCCGGTACGTGGGGTGCTCGCGCACCTTCGCCATGAACGACTCCACCAGGCCGACGGCGAGGCTGTCGGCGCGGTCGTCGTTGTTGCCGTACGCCGGGAAGTCCCCTTCGGTCCGGAAGTCGACGGCCAGCCCGGAGGCGTCCCGGAAGACCTTCACGCGAGCGTGCTTGACGGCGGACAGACTGTCCACGGCGACCGACAGACCGGCGATGCCGCACGCCATGAACCGGTGGACCGGGTAGTCGTGCAGCGCCATCTCGATGCGTTCGTAGGCGTACTTGTCGTGCATGTAGTGGATGACGTTCAGCGCGTCGACATACGTCCGGGCCAGCCAGTCCAGCATCCGGTCGTACGCCGCCGAAAGCTCGTCGTAGTCGAGGTACTCGCCGGTCAGGGCGGGCATCGCGGGCGCGATCTGCTCGCCGGTCATCTCGTCCCGGCCGCCGTTGACCGCGTACAGCAGCGCCTTGGCCAGGTTGACCCGCGCCCCGAAGAACTGCATCTGCCGGCCCACCGCCATCGCCGAGACACAGCAGGCGATCGCCGTGTCGTCACCGGTGCGCGGGCGCATCAGGTCGTCGGACTCGTACTGGATCGCGCTGGTGTCGATGGAGACCCGCGCGCAGAACTCCTTGAAGCCCGCGGGCAGTCGGGGCGACCACAGGACCGTCAGGTTCGGCTCGGGGGCGGGACCGAGGTTGTAGAGGGTCTGCAGGAAGCGGAAGGAGGTGCGGGTGACCAGGGGGCGGCCGTCGGTACCGATGCCGCCGATCGACTCCGTCACCCAGGTGGGGTCACCGGAGAACAGCGCGTCGTACTCGGGCGTCCGCAGGAACCGCACGATCCGCAGCTTGATCACGAAGTCGTCGATCAGCTCCTGGGCGCGCGTCTCGTCGATGCGGCCCTCGTCGAGGTCGCGCTGCAGGTACACGTCCAGGAAGGTGGAGGTGCGGCCCAGCGACATCGCGGCACCGTTCTGTTCCTTCACCGCGGCCAGGAAGCCGAGGTAGAGCCACTGCACCGCCTCGTGCGCCGTGGCGGCGGGGCGGGTGACATCACAGCCGTACGAGGCCGCCATCCGCGCGAGCTCGCCCAACGCCCGGACCTGCTCGGCCAGTTCCTCGCGGTCGCGGATGACGTCCGGGCTGGAGGGCCGCGCGTCCAGCCGGGCGCGTTCGGCCCGCTTGGCCTCGACCAGACGGTCCGTGCCGTACAGCGCGACGCGCCGGTAGTCGCCGATGATCCGGCCACGGCCGTACGCGTCCGGCAGTCCGGTGATGATCCCCGCCTTGCGGGCAGCGCGCATCTCGGGGGTGTAGGCGTCGAAGACACCGTCGTTGTGGGTCTTGCGGTAGGTGCTGAAGACGCGCGTGACGAACGGGTCGGCCTGGTAGCCGTACGCCTTGAGCCCGTTCTCCACCATCCGCAGCCCGCCATTGGGCATGATCGCCCGCCGCAGCGGGGCGTCCGTCTGCAGGCCGACGACCAGCTCGCGGTCGCGGTCGATGTAACCGGGGCGGTGCGAGGTGATGGTGGAGGGCAGACCGGGGTCCACGTCGAGGACGCCGCGACGCCGTTCCTCGGGGAAGAGGGCGGCGACCTTGCCCCAGACCGCGAGCGTGCGCGCGGTCGGCCCGGCCAGGAAGGCGGGACCACCCTCGTAGGGCGTGTAGTTGGCCTGGATGAAGTCGCGCACGTCGATGTGGTCCCGCCAGCGTGTACCGACGAAGCCTCGCCATGCCCCGGTTGCCGCCCGGGGTCCAGATGCCACCGTTGCCGTCATCGCCGGTCTCTCCCTCACTCCACGCGCAGGATCTCTGCACCTGCGATGCTCGTCGCTCGCGGTGCCCGCGGGCAGGGCCTGTCAGCGCACCCGGGGCCCGCCATCCGTCCCGCCGTGCCGGGCCGTTGGGCCCCACGCGGATTCGGCCGCCAGGGAACCGGCCGACGGGCGGCACGAGAAGGGACGGGCCGGAGCAAGGGACGTTCAGGCGGGGAGGTCCACCCCGTACAGGGTGCGTCCGCCGACGAGCTCTCGCCCGGTGACCAGTTCGGGCTCGATGCGTACGAAGACCTCCTGCGGCGCCGGTGCCCAGGAGACCGGGCCGGTGCGGACCAGGCGCTCGTGCTCGGCGGGATCGGTCACCACACCGGCCGGGCCCGTGACGACGACACTCCAGCCGGACTGCCGGCCGGCGTCGACGTCGTCGGCCTCGAAGGCGACCACAGCACCATCGATCGCACGGACCAGTTCCGAAGTCGCGGAAGTGCGCAGCAGAACCGCACCGTCGCCGTCCAGGCTGAAGTTGACCGGCAGCACGGCGGGCAGGGCCCTGAGCGTGTAGACGATGCGGCCCACGGGCACCTCGGCCATCAGCCGCAGGCACTCGTGCCGCTTCAGCTCGCGGAAACCATCGTTGGGGTACATCGGCCGGCCGTCCTTAGCTCGGTACAAGCGGTACTGCGTCCTTCCACCCTGAGCCCGCCGGGGCCCGCGAGGTGAGGGGCCATGGGTCCCGTGGGAGTCGCAGAACGGCCCGATGCCACACCACGGCCGGCGGGCCGTGTGGCCGGTCCGTCCGGGAGTGCGGGCGATACCCGGGCCGCTCGTCCGCCCCGCTTCGCAGGACGGCCCCGGGCGGACCAGGCGGTCAGGGCCGACAGGCCCTACCGGCGCATCGCCTTGTCCTGTTTTCTCGGTCCATGCCCCAGAACGACCTCAGCCCAGCGCCTTCCCGTACGGAGCACACCGTCGACGGCACCACCGTCGTGGAGCTGCGCGGCGAAATCGACATCCGCACCGCGCCGTCCCTCGCGTTCCGGCTGGAGGCCCTGACCGCGGCCCCGCACCCTGATGTGGTGCTGGATCTGCGCTCCACGGCCTTCATCGACTGCGCCGGCCTCGGGGTGCTGTGCCGGGCACGGAACCGGGCCGAGGCGCGGCAGGGCCGGCTCCGGCTGGTCACGGACAGCGCCAGCTTCCGGCGGATCCTTCGCAACGTGGGCCTGGCCGGGGCCTTCGAGCTCCACTCCGATCTGGACACGGCCCTGGCCGGTACCCCGCGGGCCTCCACCGCGCGTTGAACGCAGGTACCTCGGTGCGTTCCTCCGTTCCGGGGTCAGCCGTGCGCGCGACGGTGCGGGACGGGGCCGGAGGGCTGGGTCAGCGTGTTGTCACCGGTGCGGCCGGCGAAGTAGTCCTCGATGTTGCGGACCGTGGCCTCGGCGATCTGCTCCACGGCGTCCCGGGTGAAGTACGCCTGGTGCGAGGTCACCAGGACGTTGTTGAAGGTCATGAGGCGGGCGAGGCGTTCGTCGGTCATCACCTCCAGGGACTTGTCGAGGAAGAACAGCCCGGCCTCCTCCTCGTACACGTCCAGTCCGACACCTCCCGGTTTGCCGGCGCGCAGGGTGCCCAGCAGGGCGTCAGTGTCGATCAGGCCGCCGCGGCTGGTGTTGATCAGGATCGCGTCGTCCTTCATCAGTGCCAGCGCTTCGGCGTCCACCAGGTGGTGGGTGCTCGGCAGCAGCGGCACGTGCAGGCTGACCAGGTCGGCCTCCGCGAGCAGCCGCTCGTGCTCGACGTACCGCATCCCCAGGGCCAGGCAGTCCGGATTCTCGGTGATGTCCCAGCCCAGCAGCCGCATGCCGAAACCATGGGCGATCCGGGCGAAGGCGGTGCCGATCTTGCCCGTGCCGACCACCCCCGCGGTCCGGCCGTGCAGATCGCGCCCCATCAGTCCGTCGAGCCGGAAGTCGAACTCCCGGGTGCGGTGCGCGGCCCGCACGATCCGGCGGTCGACGGCCAGCGCCAGCGCCCAGGCGAACTCGGCGACGGAATACGGGGAGTAGTACGACACGCGGGCCACCGTGAGCCCCAGTTCCCCGGCCACCGTCAGGTCGATGTTGTTGAATCCGGTGGCCCGCTGGGCGATCAGCCTGGTGCCGCCGTCGGCCAGCGAGCGCAGCACCTCCGCGTCCAGGGTGTCGTTGACGCCGGACAGCACGACCTCGTGGCCCTCGGCGGTCGGGGCGGTGTCCCGGTCCAGGAACAGTCCCAGGCAGCGCAGCTCATGACGGTCGGCGAACGCCCGGTCGAACGCCTCGCGCAGCAGCGGTTCCTCGTCCGCGAGGACACCGTACGCGACGATCTCCACGTGCTCTCCTCCCATCGGGGCGGGTGGCCATGCCCTCCACGGTAGGGCGCGGCCCGAGCGGCCGCCGCCCCGTGTGCCGGTGAGGGCGGCGGCCGCTGCGCGGGATCCCGGGTTCCCCTCCCTCTCGAGTTCCCGCGCGGCACTCTCGTGGCTCCTGGGCATGCGAGAGGATGCCCTGCCGACGTGAGCCACGAGGTCTGGCGCAGCTGCTTTCCGACGCGGGGCACACGAGCCGGGAACCGGCCCGGGCTGTCCACGCCCGCGGGGCCGGGAGTCGTCCCGGCGCTCTCACAGCCTGCGCAGCCAGTCCTCGGCGACGCCGTGCAGCGCGGGCTCGTCCGGCCGGAGGTGCGAGTCGTCCAGCCGGTGGGTGAGCTCGTCGACCACGGCGACGACGCCGTCGATCTGGCGTGTCATGGAGACGGCGATCTCCGTCTCGCTCTTGCGCTCAAGGCTTCCGGCGAGGGTGACGACACCTTCCGCCACCAGAACGTCGACGCTGCGTGGTGCCTGCCACAGCGCGCCTACCAGGACCTCGTCGATCACCTGCCGGCGGATGTCCGGGTCCGGCCGCAGGAAGACCTGCAGCAGATCCCGCCGGGTGACGATGCCGGCGAGCCGGTCCTCCCCGTCCACCACGGGGAGCCGCTCCACGCGCCGCTGGGCCATGGTGCGGGCGGCCTCGACGATGGTGTCGTCGGCGCGCGCGGTGACGGGTGGCGCGGTCATCAGCTGTCCGGCCGTGCGGGCCCGCGCCTTCGCGGCCTGCCTCCGGGCGCCGCGGGTCAGTCCGGCGAGCCGGAAGCGACGCTTCGCCTGGAACGGGCGGGGTGTGTCGGCCTGCCGCAGCATCAGGTCCGTTTCGGAGACGACCCCGATCACCTTCTCGTCCTCGTCGATCACCGGCAGCCCGCTGATCCGGTGGTCGGCCAGCAACCGGACGACCTCCTTGAAGGGGGTGCCGTACTCGACGCGAACGACGTCCGTGGTCATCACGGAACCGACCTTGTTGTGCCTCATGTCCGTCTTCCCTTCTCGGCTACGGGATCCCTGTCGGCCGGCGAGCGGTTCGCGGCACGACGCCGGTCAGCCGTCGTCGTGCTCCCGGTGCGGTACCACGGCGACCGCGCAGGCGGAGTGGTGCAGCACCGCGTGGGCGACCCGCCCGAGCTGGAGCCCGACGTGCCCCTCACGGCGCCTGGCACCGACGACCAGCAGGTCGGCCTCGTGGGAGGCGTCGACCAGTACCCGACGGGCCGGGCCCTCGACCGTGCGCCGGCGCACAGCGACGTCCGCCGGGACGTCCCGCAGAGCCGTCTCCAGTTCCCCGGACGCCCGCTCCTCGTGGAGGCGGGCCGGTTCGCCGGACAGCAGCGGGTGGTCGGTGGTCTCGTGCGCGGGGCACCGCCAGGCCCGTACGGCCTCCAGGATCACGCCGCGCCGCCGCGCCTCCTCCACGGCGAACCGCACGGCCGCCGACTCCTTCGCCTCCTGGCCGACACCCACCACGACGCGACCGCGCACCGGCGGTGCCGCCTGGTTGTCGTGGCTGCCGCGCAGCACGATCACCGGGCAGTGGGCGTGGGCGGCGACGGCCAGGCTGACGGAGCCGAGCAGCAGCTCCGCGATGCCGCTGCGGCCACGGGTGCCCAACACCAGTGCGGCGGCGGTCCTCCCCTCTCGCACCAGGGCGTACTCCGGCTCCTCGAACACCACGTCGGTGGCCACCCGCAGGTGCGGATGGCGCACGCGTGCCCGCCGGGCGGCGGCGCCGACGACGTCCTGGGGCAGCGGCAGCGTGCTCGGCTTCCCGATGTCCCGGGCGAGCGCGGCACCCTCGTACCGCTGCCACAGGCAGGCGTACACCACCCGCAGTGGCACCCCGCGCAGCGCCGCCTCGTCGGCCGCCCAGTCGACGGCGCGCAAACTCGGCTCGGAGCCGTCCACTCCCACGACCAGGGGCGCGTCGACGGGTCGTTCGACAGGTGCGTTCATGGTCTCCACCGCCTCCGGGAACGCGCTCAGTCGTGCGCGACTACGGCGACGGGGGCGGTGGCGTGGTGCAGCACCGCGTGGGTGACGGGCCCGATGTGGGCGCCGAACGGGTTGCGGCGGATCCGACGGCCGACGACGACCAGCGACGCCGCGCGGGACGCGTCGACGACGTGCAGGGCGGGGCTGCCGGCGGGGGACTCCTCGATGACCTCCACGTCCGGGTACTTCTCCCGCCAGGGGCGCAGGACCTCGGCCAGGGCCGCGGCCTCCTGCCGGCCCAGTTCGGCGTTGAGTTCGAGGTCCGCGGGAAGGCCGTAGGCGAAGTAGGGCGGCAGGTTCCAGCCGTGCACGGCCTTCACCGCGGTGCCACGGCGGGCGGCCTCCTCGAAGGCGAAGGCGATCAGCGCGTCATGGGGATGCTCCGTGTCGAGGCCGAGCACCACGGGCCGGTACGCGGTGGCGGTGGACGGGACGCCCCCCGGGTCCTTCTCGTGCTCGTCGGCGGCGCGCTGCCCGGCCCGGACCAGAACGACGGGGGTCTCGGTGTGCGCGATCACCGACATGCTCACGGAACCGACGAGGAATCCCCCGATGCCGCTCAGCCCGCGCGACCCCAGGACCAGCAGATCAGTGTCCTTCGCCACCTCGGCCAACACGTCCATCGGCCTGCCGGGGATCTGCTCGACGGCCACGTCCACCTCCGGGTGGCGCAGGCGCAGTCCCTCGGCCGCCTCGCGCGGAATCCGCTCGCTCCAGTGCGCCTGGGTCTCGGCACCGAGGAGCGGGGCCTGCGCCATGGCATCCGGGACGGGTTCCCAGACGTGCGCAAGCCGCAGCCGCAGGCCGCGCAGCTTCGCCTCTCGGGCCGCCCACTCTGCGGCGGCACGGCTCTCGGGCGAGCCGTCGAGGCCTACGGTGACGGTGCGGGACATGGTGTCCACCTCCTGTATCGGGGTCGCGGTCACAGAGTGGTGGAAAGGAAGCGTCCCTCAGCAGAGGCCGCAGGTCCCGGGGACCGGGACCGACAGGCCCCATTCCGGGAGCGCCCAGCGGGCCCGACGGCCGTGCTTCCCCACTTTCCGTGGGGGCGGAGGCCGTTCGGCATCCCGTGGCCGGCCGGTGCCGTGGAGGATCCCGGCGTACGCGGGCGTGGCCGACCCGCCGGCGGTCGACGGGCCATGGGCGCTCCCGGCCGCGCGCGGCCAAAGACCGGGACGCCTCGCGACACCGGCAACCACCTTTCGATCTCGGTCGGCCTGCCCCGGGCAGGGTGAGGCCTGGCAGTCGGCATCACCCCCCTGGACCCGGTCGGTCGACTCGGTGGCGAACTCGCCCGCGTCAGAAGGGCCGTGCTCGGCGACCTGACGGGGCGTACGGCGTGACGGCGCGGTCGGCCGTGAGCGGAGCTCCCACCCTGCCGACGGCCGTGACCACGTACCGGATGTGGCGCCACCCCAGTGGACCGCCCGGGCCCCGTCCACAGCGCGGCGCTCCGCGGACGGGGCCGACAGGAACTCGTCCCGGTGCCGTGAGGCCCCACGGCGGAACGGGTCGTGGGGCCGAGGGACCCGAACCCATGGGGCCGTTCGGCCCCTCTTCGCCCTGCACCGCCGAACAGCGCCGAAACGCGGTCGCGTGCCTGCTACACAGAAGACGCCGCCCGATACGACGCGGCGCCCTTCCCCCCTCTTCAGCCCGGGAGACGCCATGCTGTCCGCAGAATCCGCCGCAGTGGTCCGTGCCACCCTGCCCGCCGTGGCCGGAGCGCTCGACGAGATCACCACCCGCTTCTACGGCGCGATGTTCCGCGACCGGCCGGAACTCCTCGACGGGATGTTCAACCGCGGCAACCAGGCCAGCGGAGCCCAGCGCCGCGCGCTGGCCGGCTCGATCGCCGGGTTCGCCACCGCACTGCTCGCCGATCCCGGCACCCGCCCTGACGCGCTGCTGGACCGGATCGCGCACAAGCACGCCGCCGTCGGCGTCACCGACGATCAGTACACGATCGTGCACAAGTACCTGTTCGGGGCGATAGCCGAGGTACTCGGCGACGCGGTCACCCCGGAGGTGGCGGCCGCCTGGGACGAGGTGTACTGGCTGATGGCCGGTGCCCTGATCGGCCGTGAGGCCCGCCTGTACCAGGACGCGGACGTCGAGCCCGGCCGCGTCTGGCGGCAGTGGACGGTCGTCGAGCGCCGCACCGAGACCGCCGACGTGGTGTCCTTCGTCCTCCGCCCGGCCGACGGCGAACCCGCGCCGAGGGCGCGGGCCGGCCAGTACGTGAGCGTACGGGTCCTGATGGCCGACGGGATCCACCAGCTGCGCCAGTACAGCCTGTCCTGCGACCCCGGCGGGAACCTGCGCCGCATCACCGTCAAACGTGTCGCCGCCACGCCGGACACCCCGGACGGCGAGGTCTCCACCCTCCTGCACGAGCAGGTCCGCGAGGGAGACGAACTGACCCTCTCCGCGCCCTTCGGCGACGTCTTCCTCGATGACCCGGCCGACGCCACCACCCCGGTCGTCCTGGTCTCGGCGGGCATCGGCGGCACCCCCATGACCGGCATGCTCGCCCATCTGGCCGCCCAGGGGTCTACCCGTCCGGTGCTGGTCCTGCACGCCGACCGCTCCCCCGCCGAGCACGCCCTGCGCACCGAGACACGCGAACTCGTCGGGCGGCTGCCGGGCGCCCGCGCCGTCTTCTGGTACGAGCGTCCCGGCCCGGAGGAAGCCGGCTCCCGTGCGGGCCTGATGAACCTCGACGGCATCGGACTTCCCGAGGACGCCACGGTGTTCCTGTGCGGCCCGCTGCCGTTCATGCGCGACATCCGCGCGCGACTGCTGCGCGCCGGAATCCCGGCGCGGCGCGTCCGCTACGAGGTCTTCGGCCCCGACCTGTGGCTGCCCGGCACCGCGGCCTGAACCACGCCGAACGCCCTTGATTCCGAGGAGGAACCCGTGATGACCAGTGACAAGACTCGGCCCGCGCCCGCGGTGCGGCTGCGTACCGACGGCCCGGTGGACGAGGAGACCCTGCAGTACGCGCGTACGAAGGTCGACGCCGTCGTGGACCGGCCGGGACTGCCCTCCGTCACCGGCGAGGTGCGGATCGTGCGGGCGGCCGCTCACCACGCGGACCGCCCCTGGTCGGCCACGGCGGATCTGCACGTCGGCGGGCGGCAGATCATCGTCCTCGCCGAAGCGGCGACGGGCACGGAACTCGTCGACCAGCTCCAGGACCGGCTGCGCCGGCAGACCGACAAGGCCGCCCACGCGTGGGACCACGGCAACCGCACGGTGGCCCCGCCGTGGCGCGGCGGCCGGCGGTCCGCGTGACGCCACGGTCAGAACGAGCCCGGCCGGTGACGGTCCGCCGGCCGGGCGCCTGTGCGGTTCCGATCGACCGGCTGCGACGAGGAGTTGTGTGATGGCGAAGGCGTATCTGGTGGGCAGCGGGATCGCGGCGCTGGCCGCGGCCACGTTCCTGATCCGCGACGGCGGTTTCGACGGAGCCGACATCCACTTCTTCGAGGAGCAGCGACGGGTGGGCGGCAGCCTGGACGCGGACGGCACGGCGCACGCCGGCTACACCATGCGCGGCGCGCGGATGTTCGAGACGGAGTACCGCTGCACCTACGACCTGCTCTCCGGCATCCCCAGCCTCGACGACCCCTCCGTGTCGGTGACCCAGGAGATACTCGCCGGGCAGGAGGAGTTCGCCTGGGACGACATCGCGCGCCTGGTCGACGGCGACGGAAAGGCCGTCGACACCCGCTGCATGGGGTTCTCCGAGCGTGACCGGCTGGAGTTGGTCCGCTGCCTGGCCACCCCCGAGGGGCACCTCGACGGCAAGCGGATCACCGACTGCTTCGGCGAGCACTTCTTCACCACCACCTTCTGGATGCTGTGGTGCACCACGTTCGCCTTCCAGCCCTGGCACAGCGCCATCGAGTTCCGCCGCTACCTCAGGCGCTTCCTCCACCTCCTCCCCCGGTTCTCGTCCCTGTCCGGCGTCCACCACACCCGCTACAACCAGTACGACTCCGTCGTGCGCCCCCTGACCGCCTGGCTGCGCGAACACGGCGTCACTTTCCACACCGGATGCCACGTCACCGACCTCGGGCTCGCACCGGGCTGCCGGAGTACGCGGGTCGAGTACATACAGCTGTCACGTCACGGCCGTGACGAGCGGATCGAGGTGGTCCCCGAGGATCTGGTCCTGGTCACCAACGGCTCCATGACCGATGCCTCCCGCCTCGGCTCGCACACCGCCGCACCGTCCCCGCCTCCCCATCGCTCGGACGCCTGGCTGCTCTGGCACCGCCTGGCCCGCGGGCGCGACGACTTCGGCAACCCGGACGCCTTCGACAAACACGTCAAGGAGTCCCGCTGGGAGTCGTTCACCGTCACCTCGAAGGATCCCGCCCTTCTCAAGGCGCTGGAGGAGTTCAGCGGCCGCGAGACCGGCAAGGGCGGCCTGATGACCTCCACCGAGTCCAACTGGCTGCTCACCGTCGTCGTGCCCCGCCAGCCCGTCTACCGCGACCAGCCCGGGGACGTCTCGGTCTGGTGGGGCTACGCCCTGTTCCCCGGCCGCGCCGGCGATCACACACCCAAGCCGATGACCATGTGCTCCGGCCGGGAGATCCTCGAAGAAGTCCTGCACCACCTGCCGTTCGACGACACGGTGACGGCCCGTGCCCTGGAGACCTCCACCGTCGTGCCCTGCCTCATGCCGTACGTCACCAGCCCGTTCCTGGCCCGCCGTCGCGGCGACCGGCCGCAGGTGGTGCCCAGCGGATCGGTCAACCTGGCCTTCATCGGACAGTTCGCCGAGGTGCCCGACGACGTCACCTTCACGGTCGAGTACTCCGTGCGCACCGCCTGGACGGCTGTGGCCCGGCTCCTCGGGCTCGGCAGGCAACCGCCCGCCGTCCACAAGGGCCACCACGATCCCCACGTCCTGGCCGCCGCCCTGGACACGATGCACCGCCGGTAGCCCGGCGGCAGCGGGTCGCTGTCAGTGGTGGGTGGCAGCATCGGTTCCATGACGGACACCACGCGATTCGACTGGCGGTCCTTCCTGTTGAGGTGGAGCGGGGAGTGGGCGGACTCCCTGACGGACGACGAGGTGAGGAACGAGGACGACGAGGGCGCCCGGCAGGCGCGGTGGCTGGGGTTCCCGCCCGCCTCCGAGGAGCTGATCTCAGCCATGGAGGAGCGCCTCGGCCGGCGAATGCCCCCGTCGTACCGGGAGTTCCTGAAGGTCAGCGACGGGTGGCGGCACGCGGGCGGGTTCGTGTGGCTGCTGGCGGGGACCCGGGACGCGCACTGGCACGACAACGAGTCGGGGCTCGCGGACATGGCCGAGGAGTACCTGGACGAGGACGCCGGACCCGGGGGGCGGCGGGAGGCGGACCTCTGGCGGGAGGGTCTTCAGCTCGATGCCGAGTCCGACGCCACGTACGTCCTCCTGGACCCCGGGGACGTGGACGAGGACGGCGAGTGGGCCGTCTACACGTGGGCGAGCTGGCGTGCCGAGTCACCCGAGCGGCACGCGAACTTCCTCGAGTTCATGCGGGACATGTACCGGGAGTTCCACAGCCTGCGGGCGCACCGCGGCGACGGGGAGCCGCCGTTCGTCAGCGACACGACCCGAGAGCTGGACGCCCAGGTGGAGCGGGCCCGGCTGGAGGCGCTGCGCGGCGGCTGGGAGCGGGCCCTGAGGGAGCTGGACGAGGCCAAGGAGTACGGCAGACCGAGGGCCGCCGGGCTGGGCGACCAGATACGCCGTCTGCTCGGAGAGTCCCACGCGGTGTACTTCGACGGCGTGGTGACGGACCCGACGTACGCGCCCGAGCTGCTGCCGCCGCTGGTCGCCGAGCACGCGGCGCACTCCTACCGGGGCGACTCCGGCCTGAGGTTCCAGCTGCGGGGCGCCGACGAGGAACTGGTGTCACTGGCTTACGCGACGCTGGATCAGGTGCGCGACGGGACGTACCGGTACGAGCCGGCCGGACCGTTCGGGGAAGCGGTCGAGCGGGCGCGGGAGCTGGCCCGGTGGGGAGACACCGACGGGGCGTGGCGGACGCTGATGGGAGCTCTGCCCTTGTGGGAGCCCCTGGGTCCGGACCACTTGGCGCCGCTGGGTTGGTTGGCCGACCCCCTGCTCGGGCCGCTGCTGACCCCGGAGCGTGGCGCCGAGCTGCTGTCCACGCCGAGGGCCGGGCAGGCGGGTGAGGCACCGGGGCCGGTGTCCCGGCTCGACCCGGGCGGTCTGGCGTGGCTCGCGGAACCGGACCCCGGCGGCAACCGCACGGCCTACCGGTTCGTGCTGGTGGAGGGGGTGGGGCCGGAGGAGTTGCCGGGACGTCTCGCGGACGGGGACGGCGCCGCGCTGGACGAACCGATGACGGCCTGGGAGGCGCGCCGCAGATGGCTGCGCGGCAAGAGGGAGTTCTCGTCCTTCGAGGACAGGGCACTGATGGCGGTGGGCCGGGCCGGTCCCGGCTGGAGTTTCGCCTTCGACGGCGATGCCTCCCTCTTCGACCGGCGGCGGTTCGTCTGCCCGGCCGCGAGCGCCAGTGCGGGCACCCGCGCGGTGGTGGTGTGGAGCGGCCTGCGGGCGTGCCACAGGGAACCGTTCTTCCACCTGTCGGTGGCGCGAGACGGTGCCGAGCAGTACGCGTTCACGTACGCGGACGGAGAGGTCCGATCGAGCGGGGAGATACCGCGGGCACTGGATCCGGGCCGGTTCTTCGGGGACGTGGAGGACGGGGCCGGGGTGGAACGGCCGCTGCTGGAAGCGGTGGCCGCGGAGTTCGGTGTCCACCTGCCGCGTCACGCCATCGTGAACGGGCGGCTGCACACGTTCGCCACCCGCTCCTGGAGGCGACCGCCCGCGGAGGGCGAGACCTACACGGTGATCCGGATCGATTACGGGGACTCGACCCCCGCGGACTAGCCGTCGCCCCTGGTGGCTACAACGGCCCAGGTGCGATGCGGGACTTCGATCACCTCGCCGGGGAAACGGTCGCGGAGCACCCCGGCGAGCGCGTCGTCGAATCGGTCCACGTCCTCCGGCGGCAGGCTGGCGCCGACTCCGGCACTGGCCCGGATCCGGCCCCGCCACGCCTCGGGCGGGTAGGGCACGGCCAGGTCGAAGGAGAACGTCTCGATGCCGGTGAAACCCGCGGTGGCCAGGTCGGTCAGCCAGCGCGGGTACAGGCCGGTGCCCCCGCCCATCGTCCAGGCCGGGTTGAAGGAGAGGATCAGCTCCTCGGTCGCCTCGACCACGTTGCCCGGCAGTGGCAGCCAGTCGAAGTGGGCGATGACCACCCGGCCGCCGGGGCGCAACAGCCGCCGCACCTCGGCCGTGGCCTTCGGCGCGTCGAACCAGTGCCAGCACTGGCCGGCCGACACCACGTCGTACGACCCGCCCGGCAGCCCCGTCGACTCCGCCGTGCCCACCCGGTAGTCGATCTCCACTCCGGCTTCCCCGTCGAGCACCCGGGCCTGGTCGAGCAGTGAAGCCGCCGGGTCCACGCCGGTCACCCGCGCCCCCGCGAGCGCGAACACCCGGGCCAGGGCGCCGGTACCGGTCCCGAGGTCGACGACGTCCTCGCCGGGGAAGGCGATGCCGTGCCGGTACAGGTGAGTGACGATCTGCGGTGGGAATCCGGCGCGGTGGCGGCCGTAGTCCTGCGCGGTGAGCCCGAAGTCAGGACGGAAGGTGCCGGTCATGGCGTTCTCCAAGGATCGGAAGGGGGTCGGGGCCCAGGAGGGAGCGGTGGCTACGCGTCGTCCGGTACCGGTGTCACCGGCCTCACGGTTCGCCGGGAACGCCGACGCCGGTCAGCGCGCCGACGGGATCCAGGTCGGGAGTGCCGCGCGGCCACCAGTCGTCGCGGCCCGGCTCGGACTCGTAGGCGTACCACAGGCCGTCGCGGCCGAGGCGGAGCTGGAGGTGGCCGTGCGGGTGGGTCAGGCGGTTGCGCCAGGGGCGGAAGGCGGGCAGGTCGGCGGCGAGCAGGAGCGGGCGGGCCCGGTCGAACCGGCCGGCCGGCGGGTCCCACGGTTCCTCCAGTACGGCGAGGCCCTCAGGTCCGCCCTGCCGCCAGGCGGCGACCGCGCGGGCGAGGTCGGACGTGGTGCGGCCCGCCGCGGAGGCGAGGGAGGAGTAGAGCGCCCGGGTGCCCGCGGTCAGTCCCGAGCCGGGGCGGGCCGCGGCCAGGCGGACCGCGTCCTCCCAGAGCGTCAACTGCCCGACCGGGTCCCGGCCCGTGGCGAGCAGGGCGTGAGCCCTGGCGGCGGCGTCGGTGGCCAGCTGGTCCAGGGCGAAGGGGTCCGGGCCCCCGGGTGAGGCCGGGTAGGCCGGAGGCTGCTCGGGGTGCGGAGGAGGGGGCAGCGGGGCGGGCAGCGGCGGGAGGGTGCGCGGCTCGAGCATGTCTTTGGCCCGCACGCCGGGGAGCGGCGCCGGTTCCTTGTCCTGAGCGGCGCGCGCCGCCCTCGTGGCGCTGAGCCGTGACAGGGCGTCGAGCAGTTGCCGTTCACCCCGGCCACGCAGCAGGAGCAGCACGAAGGGGTCGGCGTCGAGCAGCCGCGCGGTCTGGTAGCAGAGGGCGGCGGCGTGCTTGCACGGATGGCCCCGGTCAGGGCAGCTGCAGCGCGGCTCCAGGTCACCGGGGCGCGGCAGCAGGGGCACGCCGCAGTCCGCGAGGGACTGGGGCAGCTCCTTGTCGAGCAGGGCCGCGATGTGCCCGGGCCGGTCGGCGGCGGAGTCCAGGAACCGCTCCCAGTCGGACTCGTCCAGCGTGCGCAACCGGACCTGCACGCGGTACGGGCGCGGACGGCTTCCCCGCACGTACGCCAGGACCAGTCCGGGCGTCACGGTGATGGCGTCGACATTCCCCTGCCCGGCATACCCCCGCCCTCGCTCCAGCCGCTTGACGTCCAGCGCGCCCTGCTCCAGCGCGGCCACCCAGGCGTTGCCCCACCAGCTCTCGGCGAAGCCGTCGCCGTCCGGCTCCCGGGGCGGCAAGGCCGGGAAGGTACGGCGGAGTTCGCTGTCCCGGCCGGGGGCGGCCATCGAGCGGGGAGCCCGGGTGTTGTGAGGGCTGTCAGCGGAGCGACGGACCGACGGCGGGGTGGTGGGTGACCCGGGGCCGTGGGGAGGTGGGGTGGCTGTGGCGGCGGGAGTGCCGCTGCCTTCGGTCGCGGGCGCGGCGGCAGCGCTGCGCGGCGAGCCGGCCCTGGTCGGGGGCGAGTCCTCCTGGCCGGCCTGCCCCGGGCCCTCGGACGCCGGGTCCGCACCACTCGCATCGCCGGCACCCTCCGGAAGGGCCGCACCCGCCACCGCGCCCGCACCCCTCGGAAGGGCATGGGCGCCCACCTCGCCCGCACTCTCACGCAGAGCCGGGCCACTCGCGGCACCACCCGTACCCTCCCGCAGGGCAGCGCCACCCACATCGCCCGCACCCCCACGCAAGGCCTGGGCGGCACCCACATCGCCCACACCCTCCCGCAAGGCCGGGGCGTTCCCGGCACCACTCGCACCCTCACGCAGGGCCGGGGCGTCAGCGGCACCACCCGTACCCTCGGGCTTCAGCTCGGGGTCGCCCGTATCGCCCGGGGCCCCGGGCATCCGGAAGGCGTCCGACAGCAACTGCCGTACGTCATGCGCTTCGTCTCCGACGGCGTGCTCGCGCGCCCGTCGGGCGGCTGCCGCCCGCTCGTCCACACGCCGCTGCCGCGCCCCGCGCCTGCGCCGGGCCCCTTCGTTCTCGGTCTCCTCCCGCGCCCGCCGCGCGTCGTCCCGGGCGGCGCGCAACGCCTCGCGTGCGATGTCCGCCGCGCGTGGGGCGGGCCGGTCGGTGCTCCCTCCGTGGCCGGTCACCGTGTTCTCCGGTGGGGCGGCGGGCCGGCCCACCTCGGGGGCGGCGGCGTCGGCCGAGTCCGTCCCGGCCAGGCTCTCCCCGCTCTCTGCCTCCGGCCCCGCGACTCCCGCCGTGTCCGCCGTGAACTGCCCCGGCTCACCGGCTGCCGCGTCGGCATCCCCCGCCGTGCCCGTGTCACTCGCCGGCCGTGCGCCGCCCGGGTGTTCGGACACCGCCCTTCGCAGTGCCTCGCGGGCCACGTCCGCCGGCCGGCGGGGCTCCTGGCCTGCGGCGCTTGCGGACGACGGGGGCGCGGGGCGGGAACCCGGTGCCGTGTCCTGGTCGCGTGGTGCCCGCTCCCGGGCCGCGCGCAGCGCCCGGCGGGCCTCGTCGGAGGGGCGGGAGGTCATCGAGGCCTCCTGCGGCCGGTCATGACGTCCTCCGCAGGGACACCAGGTCGGACAGCTCGCGGTCGGTCAGTTCCGTGAGGGCCGACTCGCCGGAGCCGAGGATCGCGTCGGCCAGGGCCCGCTTGGCCTGGAGCATGTCGGCGATGCGGTCCTCGACCGTGCCCTCGGTGATGAGGCGGTGGACCTGGACGGGCTGGGTCTGGCCGATGCGGTAGGCCCGGTCGGTGGCCTGTTCCTCGACGGCCGGGTTCCACCAGCGGTCGAAGTGGACGACATGGCCCGCCCGGGTGAGGTTGAGGCCGGTGCCGGCCGCCTTGAGGGACAGCACCAGGACCGGGGCCGAACCGGCCTGGAAACGGTCCACCATGCGCTCCCGCTCGGGGACCGGCGTGCCTCCGTGCAGGAGGTCGACCGGGACCGCCCGGGAGGCCAGGTGCGAGGTGATCAGCCGGGCCATCCCCACGTACTGCGTGAAGACGAGCGCGGAGCCGTCCTCGGCGAGCAGGGTGTCCAGCAGCTCGTCCAGCAGGGCCAGTTTGCCGGAACGGGCGGCGAGCCGGTCACCGGCCGGCGCGTGCTCCTCCTTCAGGTACAGCGCGGGGTGGTCGCAGATCTGCTTCAGCGAGGTCAGCAGTTTCAGCACCATGCCCCGGCGGGCCATGCCCTCGGCGGTCTCGATGGCGAGCATCGACTCGCGGACCACCGCCTCGTACAGCGCGGCCTGTTCGCGGGTGAGGGGCACCGGATGGTCGGTCTCCGTCTTGGGCGGGAGTTCGGGCACGATGCCCGGGTCGGACTTCTTCCGGCGCAGCAGGAAGGGCCGGACCAGGCGGGCGAGGCGCTCCACCGCCTCCGCGTCCTCGCCGTTCTCCACGGCCCGGGCGTGCCGGGCGCGGAAGGATTTCAGCGGGCCGAGCAGGCCCGGGGTCGTCCAGTCGAGCAGCGCCCACAGCTCCGACAGGTTGTTCTCGACCGGTGTGCCGGTCAGGGCCACGCGAGCGGGGGACGGGATGGTGCGCAGCGCCTTGGCCGTGGCCGAGTAGGGGTTCTTCACGTGCTGGGCCTCATCGGCGACGACCATGCCCCACGCCTGCTCGGCCAGGGCGGGGGCCGCCGAGCGCATCGTGCCGTACGTGGTGAGGACGAAGCCGCCGTCCAGGCCGGTCAGGCTGCGGTCCGGGCCGTGGAAGCGGCGGACGGGGACGCCGGGTGCGAACCGCGTGATCTCCCGCTGCCAGTTGCCCAGCAGCGAGGCCGGGCAGACCACCAGGGTGGGCTCGCGGCGGGCACGTTTCAGATGCAGGGCGATGAGGGTGACGGTCTTGCCCAGGCCCATGTCGTCGGCGAGGCAGCCGCCGAGGCCGAGGGAGGTCATCAGGTCGAGCCAGGCCAGGCCCCGGAGCTGGTAGTCGCGGAGGGTGGCGTGCAGGCCGGGCGGCGGCTCGGCCGGGCGTACCCCTGAGGTCAGACGGTCGCGCAGGGCGGCCAGCGCGCCGGCCGGTACGGCCTCGACGGTCTCGCCGTCCACCTCGGCGGTGCCGGTGAGGGCGACGGACAGCGCGTCGACCGGGTCGAGCAGGCCCAGGTCCCGCTTGCGGGCCTTGCGGACGAGGGCCGGGTCGACCAGCACCCACTGGTCGCGCAGCCGGACGACGGGACGGTGGGCCTCGGCGAGGGCGTCCATCTCGGCCTCGGTGAGCGGGTCGCCGCCGAGCGCCAGCTGCCAGCGGAAGCCGAGCAGGTCCTCGCTCTCGAAGAAGCCGGTGCCGTCGGTCGCCGAGCCGGGGGCCGGCCGCACCACCGCCGTGGCGGACAGGTCCTGGGCGAGGTCCCGCGGCCAGTGCACGGCGACCCCGGCCGCGGCCAGCCGGGTGGCGGCGACGCCGAGGAGGTCGTTCAGCTCCTCCTCGGTCAGCGCCAGCACATCGGGCACGTCCCGGTCGGAGAGCCGGTCGAGCGGGGGCCAGATCCGGGCCGCGCGGCGGACGGCGAGAGCCGAGTCCACGCGGGCGCGGGGGCCGAAGGCGTCACCGGCCGCGCCCGCCCACAGAGCTGCGGCGTCGGTGACGAGGGTGGGGTCGGCGAGGCTGTGCACCTGGACGATCGCGGCGCCGGCGCTGCGTACGCCGCCGCCGGAGGCGTCGTCGAACAGGTCGTAGGCCGAGAGGTCCAGGCGGAGCGAGATCCGCACGCCCGCGTCCATGCCGGCGGCGACCTCGGCGGCCCAGTCGTGGGCGTCGGGCAGGTGCTGGGCACCGCGGGCGGCGAAGGGCCTGCCGGTGGCGTGGGGCGCGGCCGGGGTGCGGGGCAGGGTGTCGGCGACCGCGTCGAGGAAGGCCCGCACCAGGGCTTCCGGCTCGGGCAGCCGGATCGGGCCCGGCCCGGGCAGCGGGACGGCGTGCCCCTCGCAGGGCAGGGCGGCGGCCACCGCGCGCAGGTGGGCGATGTCGTCCGGGTCGAGCGGGCCGGCGCGCCAGGCGTCGTGCCCGGTGGCGGTCAGGCCGGGCAGCAGCCGGCCGCGCGCGGTCAGCCGCAGCGCGTGCAGGGCGGCGGCTCCCCAGCAGGCGGTGGCGGGGTGGGCCGCCGGGTCGTGCCGGGCGCGCACCAGGAGCGGCAGGGCCGTGTCCAGCGGGAGGGACAGCGCCGGGGTGGTCCGCCGCCGGACACCCGCGCCGTGCCGGCGCACGACGGTCAGCTCGGTGTCCTCGGAGGGCAGGAGCTCGCCCTCGGGGTCCCAGAAGGCGACGCGTCCGTCGCGTGGGAGGGGCGCGGGCAGGAAGACGGCCGGGAGCCGGACCGGGACCCTCGCGTCCCCCGCCCGCTCGGCCACCGCGGCCGTGTCACCCATGTGTCCTGTCACCTCCCGCCCCTTCGCCGGACCAGTTGTCTCCGACTCTACGGGCGAGGTCTGACAACCGGCCCCGGCGCAGGGGTCAGGGCACCGTCCGGGACACCACGTACACCCACGGATACGCCGGGTTGGACAGGTCCACGACCACGTCGTGCGTGGGGGCCGGGTTCTGCTGCCGGTGGACGAA
Source organism: Streptomyces djakartensis (assembly GCF_014651075.1). Classification (GTDB taxonomy): domain Bacteria; phylum Actinomycetota; class Actinomycetes; order Streptomycetales; family Streptomycetaceae; genus Streptomyces; species Streptomyces djakartensis. The sequence goes on from NZ_BMWE01000005.1 coordinate 143,811, forward strand.
GCCGTACCACCCGTCGGCCTCGGGGAACTTCCAGCCGGTGATCTTCCGGTCCCGGGCGCCGATGGTGACGGCCCCGTCCTTCAGGTCCTTCCGGGTCACGCCCAGGCCCGTCAGATAGGCGTCCAGACCGGCCGCGTTGGTCTCGAACTGGGCGTACAGGCGGCTGGTCCGCCAGTTGTTGGTCTCGTAGTACGCCACGTGCCAGGCCGGGTGCGGGACGGGCACCTGGTAGATGCGGCGCTGGAGCTTGGACGGCCAGCCTGCGGTCAGGCCGGTGGCCGAGTACTTCGCTTCCTTGTCCTTGCCGCTGTCCCGGCTCTGGTTCGCGGAGATCACCAGGTAGCCGGCGGGGATGCCGATGAGCAGCACGATGATCAGCAGGGTGAGTGCCCGGCGGCGGATCATGTGGCGGCGGTCCTCGGCCGGATGCTCCCCCTCCGGCCAGGAGCCCTGGTGCGGCAGGGAGGCGGTCACAGCGTCTCCTGGGTACTGCGGCGGAACTGCGCGTACCGCTCGTAGCGCTCGTGCCGCTCCACCCGGCGGCGCTTGGCGCGCCGGAAGCGGCGGGCCACCAGCCGGGCCAGGTCGGCGGCGCCGACCATGCCTGCCTCGGGGCCGAGCTGGGCCCGGGTGATACGGGCCTCGGGGCGGTAGCCGCGGCCCGTCAGATGCCTGCGGAAGGCGTCCCTGGCGGGGCCGATGAGCAGGTCGTCGGCGGCCGAGACGCCGCCGCCGATCACGAAGCAGGAGGGGTCGAGAGCGGCGGCGAGGTTGGCGATGCCGACGCCCAGCCACTGGCCGATGTCCTGAAGCAGCTCGATGCACATGGCGTCGCCCTCACGGGCCAGCTCGGTGATCATCGGGCCGGTGATGTCGGAGACGTTGCCCTTGACGTGCTCGATGATCCCGTACGCCACCGGCGAGTCGGCCGCGGCCAGTTCGCGTGCCTCGCGGACCAGGGCGTTCCCGGAGCTGTACTGCTCCCAGCAGCCGCGGTTGCCGCACGGGCAGCGGTGCCCGCCGGGGACGACCTGCATGTGACCGAACTCGCCGGCGACGCCGTACTTGCCGCGCTTGACCTGTCCGTCCTCCAGGATGGCGCCGCCGATGCCGGTGCCCAGCGTGATCATGACGAGGTGGTCCTCGCCGCGCCCTGCGCCGAATCGCCACTCCGCCCAGGCGGCGGTGTTCGCGTCGTTGTCCACGAGGACCGGTACCGAGAGCCGGCCCGAGAGGCGGTCGCGCAGCGGTTCGTTGCGCCACGACAGGTGGGGGGCGAACAGCACGCGGTTGCGGTCGGCGTCGACCCAGCCGGCCGCGCCGATGCCGACGGCGTGCACGTCGTGCCGGTCGGACAGGTCCAGGACCAGCTCGGCGATCGTGTCCTCGACGACCTTGGGGCTCTTGGACTTGTCCGGGGTCTCGGTGCGGACCTTCTCCAGGATGTTGCCGTCGGCGTCGACGACGCCCGCCATCACCTTCGTACCGCCGATGTCGATGCCGACCGTCGGCACGCGGGGTGCCGTCAGGAGTGAGCGGCGCTCCCGGGTGCCGACCGTGCGGAGCGCGGTGGCGCGGCGGGAGCCGATGGGGGCGGTGAAGTCGCGGTAGGTGCTCATCGCCGCCGATTCTGCCTCACGGTGAGGCAGGGTGCGGAGCACAGGGGTGATGCGGATCGTCGCGGCTGTGCGGGTGCGTGGGGGCTTGTCGCGCCGTTCCCCGCGCCCCTCAAGGACGCACGAGCAACTGGAATTCGAAGGAATAGCGCGTCGGACGGTAGGTGTGCGTGCCGTACTCGACCGCGCGGCCCGTGTCGTCGAACGTGACGCGTTGCATGGTCAGCAGCGGAGCCCCCGTCTCCTCCACCAGACGGTCCGCCTCCTCCGTCGTCGCCGCCCGGGCGCCGATCGACTGGCGGGCGCTGTGGAGGGTGATGCCGGCGGCGCGCATCAGCCGGTAGAGGCCGGTGGCCTCCAGCTGGTCGGTGTCCAGGTCGATGAGGCCGGGGGGCAGGAAGTTGCAGAGGTGGGCCATGGGCTCGCCGTGGGCGAGGCGGAGGCGTTCCACGCGGTGGACGTCGCTGTCCTCGGCGACGCCGAGCGCTGCGGCGACCTCGGCGGAGGCGGGGACGAGCGTGTTGACCAGTACCTTGGTGGCCGGGCGCTGCCCGGCCGCCTCCAGGTCGTCGTAGAGGCTGCTGAGCTCCAGGGGGCGCTTGACCTGGCTGTGCACGACCTGGGTGCCGACCCCGCGGCGGCGGACGAGGAGGCCCTTGTCGACGAGCGACTGGATGGCCTGGCGGACGGTCGGCCGGGACAGACCGAGCCGGGCTGCGAGTTCGATCTCGTTGCCCAACAGGCTTCCGGGGGTCAGCGTGCCGTGCTCGATGGCGGCCTCGAGCTGCTGGGACAGCTGGAAGTACAAGGGCACGGGAGAGCTGCGGTCCACGCTCAGCTCGAGCTGCACGGTCGGGTCCACTTCTGGTTTCGGCACGGGCCGAGCGTAGCTCCGTGCGTTGTTGACGGGAAGTCGTGTAGTCAGATTGTCCGGACATATGGATTGACAGCGGCGGGCTGGGGACGCACTTTGTTTCCATGCGCATCGGGGTCATCGGGACGGGCCGTATCGGCACGATCCACGCGAAAACGCTCAGCCGGAACCGGGACGTCGGATCCCTGATCCTCACGGACGCGGACACCGCGCGGGCCCAGGAACTGGCCCACCGGCTGGGTGAGACGGCGGCGCCGGGTGTGGAGGAGATCTTCCGGTGGGGGGTCGACGCCGTGGTGATCACGACGAACACGTCGGCTCACGCCGAACTGATCGGCCGGGCAGCACGCTCGGGGCTGCCGGTCTTCTGCGAGAAGCCCATCGCGCTGGATCTGCCGGGCACGCTCAGCGCGATCGCGGAGGTCGAGACGGCCGGGACGGTGCTCCAGATGGGCTTCCAGCGGCGCTTCGACACGGGGTACACGGGCGCGCGGGAGGCCGTGCGGTCCGGCAGGCTGGGGCGGCTGCACACCGTACGGGCGCTGACCAGCGACCAGACGCCGCCGCCGGCCGCGTGGCTGCCGCTGTCGGGCGGGCTGTACCGGGACACGCTGATCCACGACTTCGACGTGCTGCGCTGGGTGACCGGCCGGGAGGTGGTGGACGTGTACGCGGCCGGGTCCGACGCCGGCCCGGCGATGTTCCGCCAGGCCGGTGACGTGGACACCGGCGCGGCGCTGCTCACCCTCGACGACGGCACCCTCGCGACCGTCACCGGAGCCCGGCTGAACGGGGCGGGTTACGACGTCCGCATGGAGCTGGCCGGGGAACTCGACCAGATCGTGGTCGGACTGGACGACCGGACGCCGATCGCGTCCACCGAGCCGACCGGGCCGCCGGCCGCGGACAAGCCCTGGACCGGCTTCCTGGAGCGCTTCGGCCCGGCCTACGAGGCGGAGCTGAACGCGTTCGTCGAGGTCGTACGGGGCGAGCGGCCCAACCCCTGCGACGGGCGCGAGGCCCTTCAGGCGCTGCGTATCGCCGAGGCGTGCGAGCTGTCGCGGCGGGAGCGCAGGCCGGTCCGCCTGGTGGAGATCGCCGGCGGGGCGGCGGCCCGGGCGTTAGTCTGAGGGCCGGGATCGCCCGGCGGTTCAGTGCCCCTCCTGTTCCCCGTCCAGCAGGCCCGCGTCGTAGGCGAGCAGCGCGATCTGCACACGGTTGTTGAGGTCGAGCTTGGCCAGGATGCGGGAGACGTGCGTCTTGACGGTGGCGACGCTCATGAAGAGGCCGGTGGCGATCTCGGCGTTGGACAGGCCCCGGCCGACCGCGACGGCGACCTCGCGCTCGCGGTCGTTGAGGGCGGCCATGCGCTCCCGCGCCCGCGTGCGACGGGTGTCGGCGGCGGTGCCGACGGCGTGCCGCATCAGCTGGCGGGTCACGGTGGGCGACAGGACCGGGTCGCCGGCGGCGACCTTGCGCACCGCCGCGAGGATCTCGGCCGGCGGGGTGTCCTTGAGAACGAATCCGGCGGCACCCGCGCGCAGCGCCCGCAGCACCTGCTCGTCGGCGTGGAAGGTGGTGAGGACCACCACCTGCGGGGCGTCGTCGCGGGCGCGCAGCCGCTCCGTCGCCGTGAGACCGTCCACCGTCGGCATCCGGATGTCCATGAGGACGACGTCCGGGCGGGTGCGGTCGACGAGCGTCTCCGCCTCGCCCCCGTCGGCCGCCTCCCCGACGATCTCGATGTCGTCGGCGCCGCCCATCATGAAGGACAGCCCGGCCCGCACCAGCGGATCGTCGTCGACGAGGAGCAGTCTGATCGCAGTCATGGGCCCAACGAAATCACGGCCGGGGCGGGCACGGGGCCGCAGAGGTGTGACCGTGCGACGCCGACGTCACCTCGGCGGCGCCGCGTTGACGGACCGTGGGCTCACGCGCACGGCGGTCCCGAGCCGGCCGGGGGCCGGTGCCGGGCCGTCCCGTGCGGGCCCCACGGCAACCATGCGCGCACCTCGAACCCGCCTTCCCGGGTGTACCCGTGCTCCAGGCCGCCGCCGGCGAGGGTCGCCCGCTCGGTCAGCCCGATCAGACCCTGCCCGGATCCGGGTACGGGCGGCACCTCACCCTCGGGAGACGGGTTGCGCACGGTGACGGCCAGGCCGTCGCCGGGTGCGCCGGTGACGGACACCGTGACCTCTGTCCCGGGGGCGTGCTTGCGGGCGTTGGTGAGGCCCTCCTGGGCGATCCGGTAGGCGGTACGGCCGACGGCGGACGGGACCGCGGCCGGGTCGGTCACGCGGTGGTGCAGTGAGACCTTCATGCCGGCTTCGCGGCACTCGGCGACCAGCGTGTCCAGTGCCGCGAGCGTGGGCTGCGGACGCCCCGTGTCGTCGGGCTCGGCCGCCCTGAGGACGCCGATGATCTCCCGCAGGTCCTGCAGGGCCTCGTGGGCGCTCTCCCGGATCACACCCGCCGCCCGCGCCGTCTCCGCCGGGGGCGCGTCGGGCCGGAACTCCAACGCGCCCGCGTGCACGCTGAGCAGGGTCAGCCGGTGGGCGAGCACGTCGTGCATCTCCCGCGCGATGGCCTCGCGGGCGAGCCGCTGTGCCTGCTCGGCCCGCAGCCGCGCCTCCGTCTCGGCGCGCCGGGCACGGTCCCTCAGACTCAGCATCAGCTGCCGCTTGGACCGCACGAACATGCCCCACCCGACGATGGCCACGGTGAGCAGGACGGCGAGGACCACGGTCACGAGGTAGGGCAGGTCCGGGTCGGGACGCAGCCAGTAGATCAGCGGGGCCATGGCGGCGCCGGTGCCGCCCACCCAGGCCACGTAGCGGAAGGGGCGGTGCACGGCGAGGGTGAACAAGGCGATCGCGCCGGCGCCGCCCGCCGTGTCCGAGACCACGGTGACGGCGGTCAGCGCCACGGCCAGCCCCAGTGGCCAGCGGCGCCGCAGCCACACCGCCGCGCAGGCCAGCGCGCCGATCACCTGGTCCAGGACGACCAGGCCGAGTGGCACCCGGGGGTTGTCGTTGATCGCCTCGGCGGCGAGCACACCCACCAGCACGGCCAGCAGGAAGCAGGAGAAGTCAACGATCCAGTCGCGGGCGGTGCGCCGGGGCCGTCGCCCGGCCCGGGTGGTGTCGGGGTCCAGTTCGTGGAGCAGGGCCGACGGGATGAACCATCTGGGCCCGGTGAAGAGCGCGGGTGTCTGCTCCGCCGGTACCGGGGAGGACCGCCCCGCCTTGTCACCACTCACGGACGGCAAATCTACGCAGCCCCGGCGCACTTCACCCCGCTGCGGACGGGATCGTCGACCAAAGTCGCCCCGGCGCAGACTTTCGGCGGGGCCGGACCGGCGGAGCCGGGACTCACGTCCGAGGAAGCTCGCCCCGCGGCCGATGTGCGCAGGAGGTCCGCGGGGCGAGGCTTTCCGCCATGAAGCAGGTACTGGAGATTCTCGGCTTCCTCGCCCTGGTCCAGGGCGTGGCGGGCCTGGTGCACGAGTTCACCGGCTGGAACTGGGGCCTCGTGCGGCGACCGGGCGTCCTCGACGGCTACGAGGTCTACGCGAGCATCGCCCTGCTGGTGCTGGGCATCGCCCTGTTCGCGGCCGCCGGGAGCCGGAAGTCGTCCTGAGCGGCTGGACGGACCGCCTCAGCAGCCGTGGTCGACCAGGTCGGACGACGCGTGGTGATCGGCCGTGCCACCGTGTACTCGCGGTAGCAGCCGGACGGCTGGCTGGGCAGGACGCCTTCCGGTGAACTCCGTGGCCTCACCGGGAAGTCGGGCCGGCGGCCGGGCCCGGCTACGCGTTCTCCGGCAGCCCGAACTCGCCGTACCGAGGGCGGCCCGCCAGGTCGTACGTCTGGACCGAGACTCCCGCGCCGGTGACGCTGCCTCCGGCGTGCTCGAACGCGGTCGGCCGGGCCCCTTCCGGGAACAGCCGGAACCCGCTGCCGAGCACGACCGGGAAGGTCAGCAGATGCAGCGTGTCGACGAGGTCGAGCGCCAGCAGGGACTTGAGCAGGGCGCCGCTGCCGTGTACCTGGACCTCGCCGTCGGTGTGCTCCTTCAGGGCGGTGACCTCCTCGGCCAGGTCGCCGGAGAGCACGGTGGTGCCCGCCCACCCGGGATCCGTCAGGGTCGAGGAGGGCACGTACTTGGGCAGGGAGTTGAGCTTGGAGGCGACCGGGTCGCCGGGGTCGGTCACCTTCGGCCAGTACGTGGCGAAGATGTCGTACGTACGGCGGCCCAGCAGGAAGGCGCCCGGCCGGGTGAAGACCTCGCTGATGAAGCGGCCGAAGTCGTCGTCGGCGTACGGGAAGCTCCAGCCGCCGTGGGTGAAGCCCCCGCGGGTGTCCTCCTGGGGCCCGCCGGGGGCCTGGTAGACGCCGTCGAGCGTGACGAAGAGGGTGGAGACGAGCTTGCCCATGGCGGTGTTTCCTTCCAGGGACGAACGGGATCTGTTGCCATCGGTTCAGACCCCGGGGACATCCGCAACTCATCGCCGGCCCGTACGCCTCTTCGGCGGGAGGACCAGAACTCCGTGTCCGTTCGCCGCCAGCGCTCCGGTCGGCCCGGGGCTGGGATGGGCACATGACTTCTTCTCAGGGAACTCTCGACGGCAGGACGGCGCTGGTGACCGGCGGCAGCCGGGGCATCGGCGCGGCGACGGCGCTGCGGCTGGCCCGGGAGGGCGCGGATGTGGCCGTCGGCTATGTGAACGGCAAGGAGGCGGCCGAGGACGTCGTACGGGCCGTGGAGGCGCTGGGGCGCCGGGCGGTGGCGGTGCGCGCGGACGTGGCGGACGCGGACGACGCGGCCGGTGCCGTGGCCACGGCGGCCGAGGCGCTCGGCGGCCTCGACGTGCTGGTCAACAACGCCGGGGTGGGGGTGCTCGGGCCGCTGGAGACCCTGTCGCTCGCGGATGTGGACCGGGTGCTCGCCGTCAACGTACGCGGTGTCTTCCTCGCCTCCCAGGCCGCCGCCGCGCGGATGACGGAGGGCGGGCGGATCATCACGATCGGCAGTTGCATGGCCCAGCGCGTGCCGGGCCCCGGCGGGACGCTGTACGCGATGAGCAAGGCGGCTCTGGCCGGCCTGACGAAGGCCCTGGCGAGGGAGCTGGGCGGGCGCGGCATCACCGCGAACCTCGTCCTGCCGGGCCCGACCGACACCGATATGAACCCGGCGGACGGACCGTTCGCGCCGGGCCAGGCGGCGATGACCGCGCTGGGCCGGTTCGGGACGGCGGACGAGGTGGCGTCGACGGTGACCTATCTGGCCGGCGCGACGTATGTGACCGGGGCGGAGTTCGCGGTGGACGGCGGGCACGCGGCGTGAGACAGGCGGGCGCACCGGGCCGCCGGGCCGGTGCGCCCCACCGGCCGGGTGGCTGGGCCCTGAAGTGACCACGCCGCACCGAGGCGGCCACGCGGCGTGCGGTGCCGTCTCTCGGCGTGCTGCCCGGAAGCCCTCGTACTGCGCGTACTGGGCTTCCAGCCGGTGCGGCGATTGGGGCCCCTGCTCGAAGAGCTCGGGACGGACCCTAGCCGCCCAGCTCCTGGTGGCGTGCCGCGAGGCGGCTGAGGCCCTCCTGGGTCAGTGAGCCGAACAGGCGCAGCCGGGAGATGCCGCCGTCCGGGAAGATGTCCACGCGGGCGTGCGTGCCGACGGCCGGGGCGGGCAGGACGAAGCGGTGGTCGGTGTCGGGCTGGAGGCGGGTGCGGGGCAGGATCTCGTGCCACTCGCCGTCCTCGCCGTCGCGCACGGACACCGCGGCCCAGCCGGCGCTGTTGCCCTTGAGGTACGCGGTGTCGATCTCCAGGGCGCGGATCCGGGCCTGGGCCACCAGCCGGTAGCGGATCCAGTCGTGGCCCTGGTCGCGTCGGCGGCGGGTCTCCCAGCCGTCGTCCATCTGGCGGGAGCGGCCCGGCTGGATGGTGTTGCCCGCCGGGGAGTAGAAGAGGTCGGAGGCGTCCTCGGCCCGGCCGCCGTTCTCCAGGGCGACGACGTCGAAGGTGCCCAGCGCCTCCAGCCACCCGGGGTCCGGGACGGCCTCGCCGTACACGCGCAGGCGTGCGATGCCGCCGTCGGGGTGCTGGTTGACGCGCAGGTGCGTGAAGCGCCGCTCCACGCGGACCTCGAAGCCGTTCGCCGCGTGGCCGCCGACCGGGGTGCGCGGGACCAGGGTCGTCCACTTCACGTCGTCGCCGAGGAGTTCCTCCGGGGACGGTGAGCCCGGCACCGACGTTCCCTCGACCGACACCGCCTGCGGGTAGTTGCCGCGGAAGTGGGCCGTGTCGACGACGATCCCCCGGATCACGCCCGGCGCGCCGAGGCGGACCAGCGCCCAGTCGTGGTCCTCGGCGGCGGGCCACGGGTGGTCGGCCGAGGCGCCCCGGCGGCGGCGCGTCTCCCAGCCGTCCATGATCTTGCCCTTGTGCCCGAAGCGCTCGGGGTCGAACTCGGCGCGCCCGGGCAGAAGCAGGTTCTCGCGCTGGGCGAAGAACTCGTCGTTGGCGGCGACGACCCCGGCACCGAGGCGCCGGTCGGCGAGGTCGGCGTACCGGGCGAAGGGGAAGTCGGCGGTGCGGTAGTCCGCGTACGGGTCGCCGCCTCCGTAGGGGTTCGCGTCGCCGGTGAAGCTGGGGATCGCCGTCACGGGTGGTGCCTTTCGGGAGTCGGCCGGTGGGTTCGCGGATGCGGGGGTGGTCACGGCCGCCTGGTGAGGAGTCGGCCCTTCGGTTCGGTGAACTCGCCGTCCGCGACGATGCGCTGTCCGCGCAGCCAGGTGGACTTCACGACGCCGTACAGGGTCCTGCCCGCGTACGCCGTGACGTGGTTGCGGTGCTGGAGGGCCGCCGGGTCGACGGTGAAGGTCTCGTCCGGGGCGAGGACGGCGAAGTCGGCGTCACGGCCCGGCGCGATGGCGCCCTTGAGCGGGTCCAGGCCCACCAGTTGGGCGGTACGCGAGGACATCCAGCGGACCACGTCCTGCAGGCCGTGCCCCCGCCTGCGGGCCTCGGTCCAGACCGCCGCCAGACTCAGCTGCAGCCCCGAGATGCCACCCCAGGCGGTGGCGAAGTCGTCCGTCTTCAGGTCGGCCGTGGACGGGGAGTGGTCGGTGACGACGCAGTCGATGGTGCCGTCGGCCAGGGCCTGCCAGAGCAGGTCCTGGTTGGCGGCCTCGCGGATCGGCGGGCAGCACTTGAACTCGCTGGCCCCGTCGGGGACTTCCTCGGCGGTGAGGGTCAGGTAGTGGGGGCAGGTCTCGACGGTCAGCCGGACGCCGTCCGCCTTCGCCTCGGCGATCAGCGGCAGGGCGTCGCCGGAGGACAGGTGCAGGACGTGCACGCGCGCGTCGAGCGCCCTGGCCTCGCGGATGAGCCGGTCGATGGCGGTGTCCTCGGCGTCCCGCGGGCGGGAGGCGAGGAAGTCGGCGTACCTGGGGCCGCTTCGCCGGGGTGCCGAGGAGAGCCGGTGCGGGTCCTCGGCGTGCACGATGAGAAGCCCGTCGAAGGCGGCGATCTCGGCCATCGCGCGGGCGAGCGGGCCCCGCTCCAGGTGTGGGAACTCCTCCACGCCGGACGGTGACAGGAACGCCTTGAAGCCGAACACCCCGGCTTCGTGCAGCGGGCGCAGGTCCCTGACGTTGTCCGGCAGGGCACCGCCCCAGAAGCCGACGTCGATGTGCGCCTTGTCGGCGGCGACCCGCCGCTTGGTACGGAGGTGCTCGACGGTCGTGGTCGGCGGGATGGAGTTGAGGGGCATGTCGACGAGCGTGGTGATACCGCCGGCCGCGGCGGCGCGGGTGGCGGTCCAGAAACCCTCCCACTCGGTGCGGCCGGGGTCGTTGACGTGCACGTGGGTGTCGACCAGGCCGGGCAGCAGGACGTGGTCGCCCAGGTCCTCGAGCCGGGCCCCCTCCGGCAGGGGTGCGTCGTACGGGAGGACGGCCGTGATCGTGCCGGCGGTGACCGCGACCGAAGCGGCGCGGGTCCCCTCGGGGGTGATGACTCGCGTCGAGCGCAGCACCAGTTCAGCGTCGGACACCCGAACCCCTTCGCTTCCGTCTGATCCGTCTACCCGTTTCCGCCTGCTTCCGCGTAACGGAATTCAACTTTCTGTTGAAGGAGTCTTCACTCCCTCTCTCCCACCGTCAAGGGCACACTGGAACTACCGCACCCCGCACGCAACCAACCCTGGAGGCTTCCGCAAAGCGGAATAACGTTTCCAACAAGCAGAACGTAGCTACGGACAAGCGGGGAGTCAACCGACCGCCGGGTAGGCTTCAGCTCTTCCGCCAGCCCGAAAGGAACGCGCCGTGCCGACGTCCAGCGCCAGCACCACCGACTCCGCCCGGTCCTCCGCCAACGGCGGAGTCCAGTCCCTGGAGCGCGCCTTCGACCTGCTCGAACGGATGGCGGACGCGGGCGGCGAGGTCGGCCTGAGCGAGCTGTCCGCGAGCAGTGGGCTGCCCCTGCCGACCATCCACCGCCTGATGCGCACGCTGGTGTCCTGCGGGTACGTGCGTCAGCAGCCCAACCGGCGGTACGCGCTGGGCCCGCGCCTCATCCGCCTGGGCGAGTCCGCCTCCCGGCTGCTGGGCACCTGGGCGCGGCCCTATCTCGCCCGGCTGGTCGAGGAGACCGGCGAGACGGCGAACATGGCGCTGCTGGACGGGGACGAGATCGTCTACGTGGCGCAGGTGCCGTCGAAGCACTCGATGCGCATGTTCACGGAGGTGGGGCGGCGCGTGCTGCCGCATTCCACGGGCGTGGGCAAGGCGCTGCTCGCCGGCTTCCCGCCGGAGGAGGTGCGCGCGCTGCTCGCCCGCACGGGCATGCCCGCCGCGACAGAGAAGACGATCACCACGCCCGACGGGTTCCTCGCCGCCCTGGAGGACGTGCGCAGCCAGGGCTACGCCATCGACGACAACGAGCAGGAGATCGGCGTCCGCTGTCTGGCGGTCTCGGTGCCCGGCTCCCCCACGGCCGCGGCCATCTCCATCTCCGGCCCGGCGGGGCGCGTTACGGAGGAGGCGACGGAGAAGATCGTCCCGGTGCTCCAGCAGATCGCCGGCGAACTCTCCGAGGCCCTCGCGAGCCAGAGCCCCGCCTGACGCACTGACGCGACGCGAGCGGGTCCCGGCCCGGCAACGGCTCCGTACGGGCCGCCGCGGAACAGCACTCCGGTGCGGTGGCGCGGGCGGTCACGACAGCCGCGGAGCCACCGCGCCCCGGACGGAGCGCGTACACCCGAGAAGGACAGCCCTGCCGCGGCGGTCCCGCACCGGGCGACCGGTTTCTTCCGGGCGAACCGGCTCACCCCGGGCCGCTCACGAAAGTGGCCCCGTCGCCCCGCGGGGGCGGCCGCGCGGCGTCCGCTGCATGCTCTCGGCGTGCCCCCCGGGAAGCCCCCAGCAGGCCCTAGCCGAGCCCGCGCACCGGCCCTCCGAAGAGGTCGACGGTCCGGCGCACCTCCGCCAGTTCCGGGGACAGCGCGCTCACCGAACCGATCGCACCGGCGATCAGCAGCAGTGAGCGGCGCAGCCGCGGGACCTCGGGAGTACCCTCGGCGGCCATCGCGTCCAGGGCGGCCAGTTCCTCCTCGGCGATGCTCCGGTCGGCGAACTCACCCGGGTGGGCGGCGAGCCGGCGGCGCAGCCGCGCCACGGCGGAGCGCAGCTCCGTCACGCGCGGATCCTCGCCGCCGCTGGTCACAGACCCCTGCCGCCTCTGCTCCACGCTCCGCAACACAGTCCTCCCCCTCGCACCTCGCCGTGCGCCTGCCTTCCGGCCCGGGCACGCCCGGCCGGTCGGTGCGGGGACAGTAAACGACCCGACCCACCAGGCGCCAGTCCATTGCGTCATCGACTTGCTCCGCTGCGTGACGGCTCCGTGCGGTATGCAGGACCCATGACGATGAGGAAGACGACGGACGAGGGGTTCGAGGTCGCCGGGTTGCTGCTCGCCGCCGGGGGCGGGCGGCGGCTCGGCGGGCGTCCCAAGGCCCTGCTCACCCATCACGGCCGGCCACTCGTGGAGCACGCGGTGCGGGCGCTGCGCGAGGGCGGCTGCGCACGGGTCCATGTGGTGCTGGGCGCCCGGTCGGACGAGGTGCGCGCCCGGGCCTCGCTGCCGGGCTGCGTCCTCGTCGACAACCCCGGCTGGGAACAGGGCATGGGGACTTCTTTGCGGGCCGGTCTCGACTCGCTCGCCGGTACGGGCGCCGGCGCCGTCCTGGTCTCGCTCGTCGACCAGCCCGGCATCGGGCCCGAGGCGGTGGCCCGGGTCCTCGGGGCCCTTGCGGACGAGGAGTCACTGGTGTCGGCCGCCTATGACGGGGTCCGCGGCCATCCCGTGCTGTTCGGCGCCGCCCACTGGGCGGGGATCGCGGCGACCGCGACCGGCGACCGGGGCGCGCGCGCCTACCTGAAGGAGCACGTGCGGTCGGTCACGCTCGTCGAGTGCGGGGACGTGGCCCGGCCCTTCGACATCGACACCGAGGCCGACCTCGCCCGCCTCGAATGAAGGCGATTGAACTTCCACCATGAGGAAACTAGTATCCACTCTGCGGCCCGGTGCCGAACCGCCGACTCGTCTTCGCAGCTCGCTGAAGGAAGTGACACTCCATGTCCGCACCAGCGCCGTCCCCGCTGGCCATCGTCGACGCCGAACCCCTGTCCCGGCAGGAGGAGGTCCTCACCGAAGCGGCGCTCGCCTTCGTGGCCGAGCTGCACCGGCGGTTCACCCCGCGGCGTGACGAACTCCTGGCCCGCCGCGCCGAGCGCCGCGCCGAGATCGCCCGCACCTCCACCCTCGACTTCCTCCCGGAGACGGCCGCGATCCGCGCCGACGACTCCTGGCAGGTAGCTCCCGCCCCCGAGGCCCTGAACGACCGCCGGGTCGAGATCACCGGCCCCACCGACCGCAAGATGACCATCAACGCCCTCAACTCCGGCGCCCGGGTGTGGCTCGCGGACTTCGAGGACGCGTCCGCCCCCACGTGGGAGAACGTGGTCCGCGGTCAGCTCAACCTGATCGACGCCTACACCCGGAACATCGACTTCACGGACCCGAGGTCAGGCAAGTCGTACGCCCTGAAGGCGAACGAGGAGCTCGCCACGGTCGTGATGCGCCCGCGTGGCTGGCATCTGAACGAGCGTCATCTCGTGGACGCCGACGGCACCCCGGTGCCCGGCGCGCTCGTCGACTTCGGGCTGTACTTCTTCCACAACGCGAGGCGCCTGCTGGGTCTCGGCAAGGGCCCCTACTTCTACCTCCCCAAGACGGAGTCGCACCTGGAGGCCCGCCTCTGGAACGAGGTGTTCGTCTTCGCGCAGGACTACGTCGGCATCCCGCAGGGCACCGTCCGCGCGACCGTCCTGATCGAGACGATCACGGCCGCGTACGAGATGGAGGAGATCCTCTACGAGCTGCGCGACCACGCCTCCGGGCTGAACGCCGGCCGCTGGGACTACCTGTTCTCCATCGTCAAGAACTTCCGTGACGGCGGTGCCGAGTTCGTCCTGCCGGACCGCAACGCGGTCACGATGACGGCCCCGTTCATGCGCGCGTACACCGAACTCCTCGTCCGCACCTGCCACAAGCGCGGCGCGCACGCGATCGGCGGCATGGCGGCCTTCATCCCGTCCCGCCGGGACGCCGAGGTCAACAAGGTCGCCTTCGAGAAGGTCCGCGCCGACAAGGACCGTGAGGCGAACGACGGTTTCGACGGCTCCTGGGTGGCCCACCCCGACCTGGTGCCGATCGCCATGGAGTCCTTCGACAGGGTCCTCGGCGACAAGCCCCACCAGAAGGACCGGCTGCGCGAGGACGTCGACGTCCGGGCCGCCGACCTGATCGCCATCGACTCGCTGGACGCCAGGCCGACGTACGCGGGCCTGGTCAACGCCGTGCAGGTCGGCATCCGTTACATCGAGGCCTGGCTGCGCGGTCTCGGCGCGGTCGCGATCTTCAACCTGATGGAGGACGCCGCCACCGCCGAGATCTCCCGGTCCCAGATCTGGCAGTGGATCAACGCGGGCGTCGTCCTCGACAACGGCGAGCTGGTCACCGCCGAACTGGCCCGCGAGGTCGCCGCCGAGGAACTCGCGAACATCAAGGCCGAGATCGGCGACGAGGCCTTCGCGGCGGGCACCTGGCAGCAGGCGCACGACCTGCTTCTGAAGGTCGCCCTCGACGAGGACTACGCCGAGTTCCTGACCCTGCCGGCGTACCAGCAGCTCAAGGGCTGACCAGCCGCTACCGCTCCGAGTGGCCCAGGGTCTTCCCCGGGGCCACTCGGTCGCGTACGGCCTTCTTCACGGCCGTCGGCTCGGGGAAGCCCTGCTCGCGCCGATCCCAGACGACCTCGTCACCGACGCGGACGACGAACACCCCGCCCGTGCCGGGCTTCAGGGCCAGCTCCGTCAGCTCGGCCTCGAAGGTCGTCAGCAGCTCCTGCGCCAGCCATGCCGCGCGGGGCAGCCAGCGGCACCGGGTGCAGTACTCGATCTCGACGCGGCCACTCATCCGAGGTGCACCGACCAATCCTGTCGGGCCGCGGGCTTGCCGTGCAGGTCGGGGACCTGCCTGAGCCACGCGGGTCGTCCTTGCTGGTTCCTCGCCGCCCTCAGGGCCTCCTCGGCGGCGATCTCCTCCCCGGAGGGGAAGCCGGTGGGCAGCCAGGCCCCGGAGGAGCGTACGCGCGCGTGGAGGTACTCCACGTAGGCCTCGCGCGCCTCGTCCGTCGTGGCGAACGCCGGGTCGTCCGCGAGCCAGGCGTCCGGGACCTCCGCGAGGATCTTGCGCAGGAGCCGCTCCGTCACCCTGGGCGCGAGCTCAGCGTCGGCGGCCCGGACGTCGGGCCCGTAGTGACCGAGGGCGTGGTGCCGGAAGTCGTAGGCCTTGGCGGGGTCGGTGCCGTCCCAGCGGTGGTGGAAGACGAGGGCGGCACCGTGGTCGATCAGCCACAGGCGCGGGGGTGCGACGCCGAGGGTGGGCCAGACCATCAGGTTGGAGCTGTGGATGGTGCGGTCGACGTTCACGGTCAGAGCGTCGAGCCACACGATCCGCCCCGCCTCCAGAGGATCGACCGGGAAGGCCCGCGCCACCTCGGGCGTGAAGTCCCGGGCGCCCGGCAGGTAGTCCATGCCGAGGTTCACGCCGGCGCTGGCCGCGTGCAGCCCTCGCACCTCCTGGTGCGGTTCGTGGTCCGCGATCGCCGGATCGAAGTGCACCAGCACGAGCTCCGGGAACCGCAGCCCGAGAGCCCGGGCCAGCTCCCCCACGATCACCTCGGCGACCAGCGCCTTGCGGCCCTGTGCGGAGCCCGTGAACTTCACGACGTAGGTGCCCAGGTCGTCGGCCTCGACGACGCCGGGGACGGAGCCGCCGGATCGCAGCGGTGCGATGTAACGGGTCGCGGTGACCTCTTTCAGCATTGGTGAATCGTACGGACTGGACGACGGGTCCGTCATGACACAGATCCGTCACCCGGGAGGTGACGGGAGCGACCACGTCCCCGCGTTCGCCCCCCTTTGACGACATAAGACGCCGAATCATAAACAATGGCCAAAATGCCTGGAACGTGCCTGTTGTATGGAGCATCGACACACAACGGGAGTGCAGAGCATGGCCAAGGACACCACGGACGCGGGCCCGCCACCGTCCGCGAGCCTGAAGCCCGACGCGATCGGGTTTCTGGACGCGCTGGTCATCGGGCTCAACGCGACCTCCCCCGCGTACTCCGTGGCGGCGGTCATCGGCCCGGTCGTGGCGCTGGTGGGCATCTACGCGCCGGGGGTGATGCTCGCGTCGTTCGTGCCCATGCTGCTGATCGCGTCGGCGTTCTACTACCTCAACAAGGCCGACCAGGACTGCGGCACGACCTTCTCGTGGGTCACCCGGGCCATGGGGCCGTGGGCGGGATGGCTCGGCGGCTGGGCCATCGCGATGACCGGTGTGCTGGTGGTCGGTTCGCTCGCGGACGTCGCGGTGACCTTCTTCCTGCTCGCCGTCGGCCTGGACGGCTGGGCGGACGACGACGTCGTACGCCAGGTGCTCACGGTGCTGCTCGTCCTGGTGATGACGGCCGTCTGTGTGATCGGCACGGAGCTGTCGGCGAAGGTGCAGAACGTCCTCATCCTTGCGCAGGTGATCTGTCTGCTCGTCTTCGCCGTGGTGGCGCTCTACCGGGTGTACGCCGGCACCGGCACCCTCGACTCCGTCGAACCGAGGCTCGGCTGGCTGGACCCGTTCGGCGCCGGCGGTGCCCCCCTGACCGCGTCCTTGCTGCTCGGCGTGTTCGTCTACTGGGGCTGGGAGTCCGCGGTCAACCTCACCGAGGAGGTCGAGGACTCCGCGACCGCCCCCGGCAAGGCGGCCGTGTGGTCGACGGTGCTGCTGCTGGTGACCTACGTCGCGGTCGCCTTCGCGGTCGTGGCCTACGCCGGAACCGGCTACCTCGCCGAGAACGCGGCCGAGGAGGAGTTCGTCTTCGCGCTGCTCGCCGAAGAGGCGATGGGCGGCTGGGACTGGGTCGTGCTGCTGGCCGTCTCCACGTCCGCGCTCGCCTCCACGCAGACGACGATCATCCCGGCGTCCCGCACCGGCCTGTCGATGGCACGCCGGCACGCGCTGCCCGCGCGGTTCGGCCGCATCCATCCGCGGTTCCGCACCCCCGACGTGAGCACCTGGTGGGTCGCCGGCATCGCCATCGTCTGGTATCTCGTCCTCTTCCGCATCAGCGAGAACGCCCTCTTCGACTCCCTTACCGCGCTGTCCCTGCTGATCGCGTTCTACTACGCGCTCACCGGCATCGCGTGCGCGGTCTACTACCGCCACCGACTGACCCGAAGCGTCCGCGACTTCTTCCTGATCGGCCTCGGCCCGCTGGTCGGTGCCGGACTGCTGACCTGGCTGCTCGTGGAGTCCGTGTCGGACATGGCCGATCCCGCCAACTCCTACAGCGGCGCGTCCTGGCTCGGGCTCGGTCCCCCGCTCGTCATCGGCATCGGCATCACCGTCACGGGGGTGGTCCTCATGGTCGTGTGGCGGCTGACGGCCCCCGCGTTCTGGTCGGAACGCCCCGGCACGGCCGACGCCGACCTCGCTCACCGCGACTCTTGAATCGCCCGTGCGCTCGGCGCCGGCGCCGTCATGAGCCGTTCGAACGTCGCCTCGTGAGCGGCGTGAAGACGTACAGGTCGAGGATCTCGGGCCGTGGCGCGACACCGGGGCCGCCCTCTCGCACCCAGGAGACGACGTCCTCGGTGGCGGCGGGGTCGTTGACCAGGCCCAGCCACACCGGCCGCGCACCGGCGGCCCGCCCCTCGGCGGACGGCTGGACGACGATGACATTGGCCTGGTCGCAGACGTCGAGACAGTCCGAGACGCGCACGGGAGCAGCGGCGCGCAGGCGCTCGGTCTGGGCGGCGTGATCGACGCCGGTCACCTTCCGGCTGCCGCAGCAGCAGTCCCGGCAGACGACGATGCGGCAGGGAGCCCCTCCGGCCGGCCTCGCGGACACGCCGCACCTTCCTCTCTCCGGGGAGATCCGCCCCGGTGGTTCGTCGAGGAGGCGACCGCGTGAGTCTCCTGGCTCTCGGTTCCGATGCCGGCTCCCGGCCTCCCGCACGTGCGCGGGCAGTGGCCTGCCGGGAGCGGCTCACCGATCACAGTGGCGGGACCGCGCCGGATTCACACCGGCTTCCTCGTTCCGCCGTCGCCTTGTCTCCGGTCATCATTCCATGCGGTCGGAAAGGCGTTCGGTCCGGCCGGTGGGCTCGCATACGGTGAGATCCGTGGGGCGCTGGACCGGGATGGGGGAGTTCCGTGCCGCGCCTGGGTGCGTCTCGGTGCCGGTGAAGGCGTCGGGGTGCCGGTGGGAGCAGCGGTTCACCGTCCGGACGGCCGACCCGCACCGCGGGGAGCGGAACTCCTCACCGGAAGCGGAGTCGGCGCTGCCGTCCGGGGAGCGCCGGCAGGTGACGTTCCTGCGCGCTGATCCGGTGGTGTCGGAGCTGGAGCCGGGCGAGAAGGCCGTGGGCGTGATCTGGCAGGGGCAGGTCGTCGAGGTGCGGGACGACGGCGGACGGCGGCAGCGGACGTCCGACTCGCCCGTGGGGTGGCCCGAGGACCGCCTCGGCGGCGCGATGATCCGCCTCTCGTTCGGCCTGCCCGCGCTCATCGGTGGCGCCTGGCCGCTGTTCGCGCGGGGCGACCGGCGTCATGGGAGGGCGGCCTCGGTGGTGCGGGGGCACGGCGTCGGCATGGCCGGCGCGGCCGTGCTGACGCTCTGGGCACAGTCCGCCGGCGACTGGGCGCTCTGGTCGGTCCCGGCGGTGTGGGGGCCGCTCGCGCTGCTCGCCCTGCGTCCATGACGGCGTCCGTCGTCGCCGCTCTCCGGGGGGACCTGGACGACGATGTCCCGCCCGGGCCGGGGCCGGACACGGCGGCAACGGCAACAGGTCCGGGTCACTCCTGAGCCCGGACGGCGTCGCACCGTGCGGTGCGGCCGCATTCGGCGGACCGGGCCCGGAGGGGAACGCCGTTGGCGCGAAGTACCTCGCGGACGTCGAGGATCAGGGGGAAGACCTCGTGGTTGCGGTCCTCGCCCTGCTCGTCCCAGGCCCGCTGCTCGGCTTCCACGGCCATGCGGTCCTCGGCGAACACGCGCTCGGTGAAACGCCGGATGAACGGCCAGGCCAGCTGGAGCAGACCGGGGATCCCGGGCTTCTCGATCATGAGCAGGCCGTAGGCGTGGCAGGTGCGCTGCTCGGCGTCCTCGGGTACGTAAGCGGCCCAGAGGCGGAAGGCCGGGCGGTCGGCGTTCTCCGGGACCAGGTCGAGGGTCTGGTACGGGTACTCGGTGCGGATGGTCATGACGTCGGCGGTGCCGCCGCCCAGGCCCTCGGCGGCCAGCAGGCCGGCGCTGCGGTTCCGCTTCCCGCCCGAGTGCGTGAACAGGTACCTGGCCTCCACCGACCGCTCGTCGGCCTGGTATCCCAGCAGTCGGGGGTGGAGCCTGCCGACGACGCCGCGGTGGAGGAACTGGTGGTTCATGTCGAGGAGGTTCTCGTGCATGAACGAGTAGTGGCAGCGCACGGTCCGGGAGTACGTCATCGTCCGGTACCGCGGTGAGCCGAAGTCCGGCAGTTCGGGCAGGGGCGTGGCCGCCGCCCGCAGCGGGTCGCCCGGGAAGACGAACACCAGGCCGTACGCCTCGCGGACGGGGTAGCCGCGCACGCCGCGGGGTGGGCGGCGGTCGCCTTTCGCCAGGTACGGGATCTGCGAGATGCGGCCGTCACCGCGGTAGGCCCAGGCGTGGTAGCGGCAGCGGAGGGTCTCGCCCTCCACGACTCCCATGCTCAGCGGGACCTGCCGGTGGGCGCAGCGGTCCTCCAGGGCGTGGACCTCGCCGCTGCTGCCGCGGAAGAGGGCGATGCGTTCGCCGGCGAACGCGGTCGCCGTCACCTGCTCACGCCGCACCCGCCGGGACAGGGCGACCGGGTACCAGTGGTCGGGGTTCGCACCCACCCTCCGGAGGTCGGCCCTGGCGGAAGCCGGCTCGCCGGAGGCCGGGCTCTGATCGTTTCCGGCCTGGGTGGCGGGGGTGGTGGCCCGGTCGGTCTCGGTCATACCTCTCCTCGCAGCAGGCACGGCACGCACAGCCACCCGGCCGAGCCGGGACCGGCACGGCCCGCCCGTCACGGCGGACACTCCTCGGCACCCTCACCCTGACCGCCGCCCGCCGTCGGCGCCCTGCCGGAGAGTCCGGACGGGTGAGCGGCCGCCGCCCGGCCGGCGGCCCGCACGAGCCGCCTCGGCGGCGGACTGCCCGGCATCCCGGCCGCATCCACGGAACAGAGCGACCCGAACCCGCGTGGTTACACCGCTAGGGACGCGCACCGCACCACGGCCGACCCCCACGAAACAGAGCCACCCGACCTCGCACGGACCGCGAAGCGACGGACGCGCGCATCGGCATCCCGGCCGCGGAACGCGGGACAGGGCCGCCCGGGGGCGCGGGCGGTGCCGGCGGTCTACGCGTCGCGCAGCGGGTTGGGCAGCGGCAGGTAGCGGGCGTCCGCGCCGTTCGCGTTCGTCCAGCGGAGCAGCAGGTTGGTCTTGCCCGGGAGGGTGGGTGAGGCGAGCAGCGCGGGGATCTCGGGGAGGCCGTGACGGGCGAGTTCGCGGCGGGCGGCGGGCCACGGGTCGAAGCCGGGGTGGCGTTCGGTGAGGGCGCCGGCGATCTCCATGAGGTGGTTGACGACCAGGCAGTACACGAGCCGCTCCCAGCCGGCTTCCCGCGACACCTCCGGCAGCAGCTTGACGCCCTCGGCGTCCCGGTACAGCGTCTGCACGGGTATGCCGGCGGCGTCCACGGCGACCAGGGTGTTCTGCAGATGGGCCTCGACGACGACGCCGTGCCCGGCGAAGGCCTCCAGCACCGGGGGCACGGCCTGCGCGAGATACGCCTGCCACCAGGCGGCGGGATCGGGGGCACGGTCGAGGGGACTGCCGTCGAAGCCCTCGACGAGCCCGGCGGCGAGCAGCGGGGTCGCGCCGGGCAGGAGGCGCCCGCCGAAGCCGTCGCGGACGAGGACGGCCAGGGCCTCGAAGGCGAAGTCGGCGGTGCGGTAGCCGCGGTCGCTGAGCCAGGCCGAGCGGCCGTCGCACGTGTCGAAGGCGGCGCCCACGGCCGCGTCGGTCCGGCGCAGCGCGAGCAGGTCGTGGCGCCACAGCCGGCGGATGTCGTTGGTGATGCGCACGTCCAGGCTGAACTTGAGGAAGAGGTCCTGGTCGGGCGCGTAGAGCGTGCGGATCGCGGCCGTCGGCCAGGCCTCGCAGGCGGTCGTTCCGAGCCGGACGAGTCTGCCGTCCGCGAAGGCGGCGGCGAGCTCCTGGCCGGCCAGGTCGAGCTGCCAGGGGTGGGCGGGCAGCAGCCGGTAGCCGGGCGGGGCCGCGCCGAGGGCGTCGAGGGCGGAGGTGTCGCCCTCCTCTACGACGGTGTCCTCCCGCAGTCCGAGCAGGGTCAGCGGGAACCGGGCGTACGCCTCGGGCGCGTACGGCAGCCAGCCGGCGGCGGGCCCGCCCCCGCGCGCCTTGGGGGCGGGGTGATGGGTGTGGCCGGTGAGGAGGCACTGCTCGGAACGCCGGTAGGGGTCCTCGGGCGGGGCCTTCCCCGCGCGGGCGGCGAGCAGCGCGGCCACGGCGTCCCGGCTGTCGATCATCTCGGCGGGCAGTTCGTGGTTGGACAGCCCGGTGTGCCGGCGGAGCTCCTCGGCGACGAGTTTGACCAGTTCCGTGTGGCCGACGGGGCGCCAGCGGCCCGCGACGCGGAGTTCGGGTCCGGCGGGACGCCGCGTGCCGCGCACGCGCAGCAGGCGGTCTCCGCCGGGCAGCCGGTAGATCCGGTACCGGCCCTCCCGACGCACCGGCCGGGCCACCTCCCGCAGCAGACAGTTCAGCAGCGGCACGGCGGCGTACGCGTCGGCGGCGTACGCGTCGGCGGCGCAGCCGTCGGCTGTGATGTCGCCGTGGCCGGAGTCACCGTCGGCGGGCGGGGGCATGAGGTCCACGCGATCCACTCGTTCCCTGTGTTCCCTGCGGTCCGTGAGGACCTCCGGGCGGAGATGATCAGTATGTATGCGTCATCCCGTCGTGACGCCCTATTCGTACCCGAGGAGCCCGCTCGTGCACCGTTCCCCCACCGCCGAGGCCGAGATCGCCGACGAGCTGGCCGTCGTGCGGCCCGGTCTTCTGCCCCGGTACGAGGCAGAACTGCCCGGTGCCCGGGCGGCCGTACTGTCCCGGCTGTGGCGCGGTATCGCCCACGATCCGCTGCCCTGGGTCGCCCGCAGGGACCTGGGCCGGGACGGCCTGTCCCTGCGTCTGTCCGACGGCCGGCGGCTGCACGGCCCGCGGCCGGATCCGTACGCGACCGGCGCGTGCGTCACCGTCGTACGGCTCGGCGAGGCGGAGTACGACGATCCGGCTCGGCTGGTGACCGATCTCGCCGTACCGCACTCCGCGTCCTTCGCCGCCGAAGTGGGCCACAGCGTCGCCTCGTTGGCGCTGTCGAGGGCGGCGCAGGAGGGGCGCCGCCCGGACGAGTGGCCGGAGAGCGACTGGGGGTGGGAGCAGCGGATCGTCGACGGGCATCCGTTCCACCCGGCGTGCCGCTCCCGGCCCGGTTTCTCGGTGGCCGAGCAGTTCGCCTACGGGCCCGAGCACCGGCCGGTCGTGGAGCTCGGGCTGGTGCCGGTGCGGGCGGAGGAGTGCTTGGTGACCGGTGCGTGGCCGCGGGAGCTGCGGGACGGGGAGCGGGTGGTGCTGCCGGTGCATCCGTGGCAGGCGGCGCATGTGCTGAAGCGGGCGTGCGAGGAGCGGCTGACCGCGCATCCCCTGATGTCCCTGCGGACGCTCGCCCTGCCCGGCGGGCCGCACGTCAAGACGGCGCTCAGCGCCCGGCTGACGTCGTCGGTGCGGGACATCTCGCTGCCCTCGGTCGCCGCGTCCGCCGTGCTGTCGGACTTCGCCGAGGCGCCGGCGGCGCGCTTGGACGGACTGCTGCACATGACCCGCACGCTGGGCGCGGCGGCGGCCGGTTCCCCGGACCTCGCGGCCGTGCTGCGGGAGTCGCCGCGGGCGTACGCGGCGAGCGGCGAACGTGTCCTGCCGGTGGCGGCGCTCGCCACCACCTCGCTCCCCCGCTCGCCTGGCTGGCTGGCGGCCTTCGCGCGGCTCGCCCTGACCGTCGGGCTGCGGATGCTGGAGCTGGGTGTGGCCCTGGAGGCGCACGGTCAGAACCTGCTGGTGGTCCTCTCGCCGGCGGGTGATCCGCTGCGGCTGGTCTACCGGGACCTGGCCGACATCCGGGTCAGCCCGGCCCGCCTCACCCGGCACGGCATCACGGTGCCGGACCTGCCCGCCCGCATGGTCACGGACGACCAACGCGCGCTCCGGCGCAAGCTGTTCGGCTCCCTGGTGGCGGGCGCGCTGGCCGGCACGGCCGGGTCGGGGGCGGCCCTCGCCCAGGCGCTGGAGGCGGCCCTGCGGGATCTGCCGCGCACCCCGGACCTCGCGGCGCTGCGCGCCGGCCCGCTGCCCACGAAGGCGCTCACGCTGATGCGGCTCTCCCCGCGGACGGCCGGGGACCAGTGGGCGGAGCTGCCCAATCCCCTCGTCTGAGCCTCGTTTTGGAGCAGGGAACCGGCGATCAATAGGATCCGCCGATGATCACAAGAAAACGGCCGGCGGCAGTGGCGTGTGCCCTGCTCGCCATGTTGACGGCCGGGCTCGCCTTCCCGGCCGGCGCGGCCGCCGGTGAACCCACGGGCCAGGACGCCCCCAAGGTCGACCTCGTCCTCGATGTCAGCGGTTCGATGCGGGCACGGGACATCGACGGACAGTCGCGGATGGCCGCCGCGAAACAGGCGTTCAACGAGGTGCTCGACGCGACGCCCGAGGAGGTGGAACTCGGCATCCGCACTCTCGGAGCCGACTACCCCGGGGACGACCGGAAGACCGGCTGCAAGGACACCGCGCAGCTCTACCCGGTCGGCCCGCTGGACCGCACCGAGGCCAAGACGGCCGTCGCCACGCTGACCCCGACGGGGTGGACGCCGATCGGCCCGGCCCTGCTGAAGGCGGCCGGCGACCTGGACGGCGGGAACGGCTCCAAGCGCATCGTGCTGATCAGCGACGGCGAGGACACCTGCGCCCCGCTCGACCCGTGCGAGGTCGCCCGCGAGATCGCCGCCAAGGGCATCGGGCTGACCATCGACACGCTGGGTCTCGTGCCGACCGCCAAGCTGAGCCGGCAGTTGAGCTGCATCGCCGAGGCCACCGGCGGCACCTACACATCCGTCGAGCATCAGGACCAACTCACCGACCGTGTGAACCAGTTGGTGGTCCGGGCGGCCGAACCCGTGGTGACGCCGGTGGCCACCCGGGGCGCGGCCGGGTGTACCGGGGCGCCGACGCTGAAGTCCGGCCTGTTCACCGACCGGGAGGAGTTCGGCAAGCAGCGCTGGTACCGCGTCGACGTCCTCCCGGGCCAGGAACTGCGGGCCTCGGTGAGCGTGGCGGCGGACCGGGCGGTGAACCCGGACTACGGGGTGCTGCTGCGGGCCGTCACCGTCCACGGCCGGGAGATCGTGCGCGGTGAGGCGGCCGGCACCGGCCGTACCGACGTGATCTCGACGGGTCTGCGGTATCCGAAGCCCGAGCGCGAGGACTCCGACGGCGACAAGCCGGCGGCGGAGACGGTGTGCCTCGCGGTCACCAACTCCTACTCGGCCGTCTCCGGCGTGAAGACGACGCCCGGTCTGCCGCTGGAGCTGACGGTCGACGTCGTGGACGGGCCGTCGCAGGCGGACGACGTGGCCTCCTTCGGTCTCGGCCGGGGCTGGTGGCTGCTGGGCGCGCTGATCCTCACCGGCTTCCTCGCCGGTCTCGTCTGGGGCTGGCTGTCGCGCTGGCGGGTTGCGATCTGGAGGACCAACTGATGCGAACCGTGAGCGTGTTGAGCGCCGCACTGCTGGCCCTCGGCCTGGCGGCCGCCCCGGCCGCCGCCGACTCCTCGCCGAGCCCGTCGGCGGACGGCGAGGCGGCCCCCACCCGGGCGGGCACGTCGTTCCGTACGGCGACGGAGATCGAGCAGGGGCGGCAGGCCACGGCGAGCGGCTCCACCGGTGACTACCTGTACTGGTCGTTCCCCGCCGACACCGGACAGCGCCCCACGGTCCGTGCGACGGTGAAGCTCCCTCAGGCGCACGCCTCCCAGACCTGGCAGGTCGACGTCTACGACGGACTGCGCCGCCGCCAGGCCTGCCAGTACGGGGCGCAGACGCGTACCGCGGCGGCGGACGCCCCCTCGGTGGAGCTGGCCTGTGTACTGCGCACGGTGCGCGCCTGGTCGGAGCCGTGGGCCGACGACCCGCTGCCCGGCACGTACTACGTCCGTCTCACCGCCATCGGCGTGCCCACCTCCGACCTCGGTCTCCCGGTCGGCTCCGAAGTGCGGGTGGACTCCGCGGACATCGGCGGTTCGGCCGCGGTGGACGGCTCGCTCGCAAAGCCGCTGGTGCCGGGGATCGCGACCCGGCCCGAGGAGGAGCAGGAGGACGCGGCGGTGCTGGCCGGCCTGGAGCCCGAGGACGGCTGGAGCTCGGGCCGGTGGTCGGACCGGTGGGTGTGGACCGCGCTCGGCGGCGCGCTGGCCGCGCTCGCGGGTGTCGGCGGCTACGCGCTGACGCGCGGGCCGGGCCGTCCGGCCCGGGTGCCTCCGAACGCCTGACGCCGCCTAGGAAGGCCCGCTTCGGCGGGCCTTCCCTCATGCCTCGCGGAGCGCCTTCGCGAGGGTGCCCTCGCCGGTCACCTCGATCCGCCCCTCCCGCACGGCCTGGGCCAGGCTCAGCTCTCCCCGGCCGAGGGCCGTGCAGGTGCCGGTGTCCAGGACCAGCCGGGCGTCCGGCTCACCGGGAGCGGGCCCGTCCCCGTACACGGGGCCGTCCTCGGCACCGGCGCGCAGGTGGAACAGCCCTTCCTCCAGGCGGACTTCGACGAGCCCCTCCCCGTCGAGCAGGCGCAGCAGCGGCAGGGCGAACCAGTGGGCCCGCACCGCGTCCGTGGGGCGCCGCTCGCCGAGCTCCGCCTGCCCCCATGCCCCGAGGGCCTGGAGCACGGGCAGCAAATCCCGTCCCCGCGCCGTGACTTCGTACACGTAGGCCGCTCCGGGCGGGGGCAGCCGGCGGCGGGTCGCGAGGCCGTCACGCTCCATGTCCTTCAGCCGGGAGGCAAGGACGTCCGTGCTGACGCCGGGCAGGTCGGCGTGCAGGTCGGTGTAGCGGCGGGGACCGGCGAGGAGCTCCCGGACGATCAGCAGGGTCCAGCGGTCGCCGACGACATCGAGTGCGCGGGCGGCGGAACAGTACTGGTCGTAGCTTCGGCGAGGTGGCATGCGACGCAGTCTAGACAAGTTGTTGGACTTTCCAAGCCGCTACTTGGTAAAACCAAGCAACACCAGATTCCGGAGGGGAAGCGCGCATGGAGTTCCGGCAGTCGAGCAAGCTGAGCGAGGTCTGTTACGAGATCCGCGGCCCGGTCATAGAACACGCCAACGCGCTGGAGGAGGCCGGCCACAGCGTGCTCCGCCTGAACACCGGCAATCCCGCGCTCTTCGGTTTCGAGGCGCCGGAGGAGATCCTCCAGGACATGATCCGGATGCTGCCCCAGGCGCACGGCTACACCGACTCGCGGGGCATCCTCTCGGCCCGCCGGGCGGTCGCCCAGCGCTACCAGACGCTGGGCCTGGACGTCGGAGTCGACGACGTCTTCCTCGGCAACGGCGTCTCCGAGCTGGTCTCCATGGCCGTGCAGGCGCTGATCGAGGACGGCGACGAGATCCTCATCCCCGCCCCGGACTTCCCCCTGTGGACGGCGGTGACCACCCTCGCCGGCGGCAAGGCGGTCCACTACCTGTGCGACGAGCAGGCCGACTGGTACCCGGACCTGGACGACATGGCGTCGAAGATCACCGACCGGACCAAGGCGGTCGTGATCATCAACCCCAACAACCCGACCGGCGCGGTCTACCCCAGGGAGATCGTCGAGGGCATCCTCGACCTGGCCCGGCGGCACGGCCTGATGGTGTTCGCCGACGAGATCTACGACCAGATCCTCTACGACGACGCCGTGCACCACTCGGCCGCCGCCCTCGCCCCCGATCTCGTGGTCCTCACCTTCTGCGGCCTGTCGAAGACGTACCGCGTGGCGGGCTTCCGCTCCGGCTGGATGGTGGTCACCGGCCCCAGGCAGCACGCCAAGGACTACCTGGAGGGCCTCACCATGCTGGCCTCCATGCGGCTGTGCGCCAACGCGCCCGCGCAGTACGCCATCCAGGCCGCGCTCGGCGGCCGGCAGTCCATCGGCGAACTGACCGCTCCCGGCGGGCGGCTGCGGGAGCAGCGCGATGTCGCCTGGGAGAAGCTCAACGAGATCCCCGGCGTGACGTGCGTGAAGCCGAAGGGCGCGCTGTACGCCTTCCCGCGGCTGGATCCCAAGGTGCACCCGATCCACGACGACGAGCGGTTCGTACTGGACCTGCTGCTGCGGGAGAAGATCCAGGTGGTCCAGGGCACGGGCTTCAACTGGCCGGCTCCTGATCACTTCCGCATCCTCACGCTGCCCCGGGCCGAGGACCTGGAGGCGGCGATCGGGCGGATCGGGCGGTTCCTCGGCGGCTACCGGCAGTAGAGGCGGTTGTCAGTGGCGGGTCGTAGCCTTCGAGCAGGTGGGGCGCGTGCTTCGGATGCCGCCCCCGGCCGGAGAGGAGCGCGCCGTGACCCGACCGCCGACCGCCGCGCAGCGGCGGGTCATCGACGCCGCCGACCCGGTGACCGGGCGGCTGCGGGGTACCGAGGCCCAGCTCGCTTCGCTGGTGAAGCGGGGGCTGGCCTTCCGGCATCCGAGGCCGCCGCACGACTGTTTTCTGACCCCGGAGGGGCACCGGGTGCGGCAGGGCGTGGCGGAGGTGCCTCAGCCCGCCGCCGAGGCCCCCGCCGGCGCCGGTGTGTTCGCCGCGCGCGTCGGCGGCGAGGAGCCGGGGCCACAGGCCGGGCCCGCCCGGCGCCGTGAGGTGCACAGTGCCTGGCAGGGGCTGCTGGAGCTGCGCCGGATGACCAATCCGGACGGCTCCGTGGACCGGCCCTGCGGCTGGGAGCGTACGCATCTGGTGCAGGCCGCCGCGCTCGCGCTGGAAGCGGCCGGACACCGCCCGGCCGGAGGGGACGAGGGGGGATACCGGGTGCGGGAGACCCCGCAGCCGGAGGCCGTCGCCGTGTACGAGCCGGACGGCGAGGAACTGCGGGCCTGCGCGGCGACTCTGGAGGGGGCAGGCTGGCAGGTGAGCGAGCACCGCGAGCCGCGCGCCGGCACCCGCTATCTCCTGGCTTCACCACGCCGAGCGTGATGAGCATGCCAAGATCGGTGGACCGTTGTGTACGCCACGAGAGTCCGGCGCGAGAGGGAAATCCCATGAGCGAGCCGTTTTCCGTCCCGGTGACCGTACGCGGTTACGAGACCGACGTGCAGGGTCACCTCAACCAGAGCGTGTACCTGAACTACGCGGAGCACGCCCGCTGGTCGTTACTGCGGGCCGCGGGGATCACCCAGTCCGGGCTCATCGGCAGCGGTGTGGGCCCGGTCGCCCTGGAGACGACCATCCGTTACAAGCGGGAGCTGCTCGCGGGTGACGAGGTGGAGGTGACCTGCGCCTTCGACTTCGGCGAGGGCAAGGTCTTCCGCATCGAGCAGATCGTCCGCAAGGCCGACGGCACGGTGGCGGCCGAGATCACGGCGGTCGGCGGGCTGATGGACCTGAAGGCCCGCAAGCTGGTCGCCGATCCCCGGGAGTACTTCAGGAAGCTGGCAGCCGACCCGGGCCTCTTCGGGCTGTAGCCACTGCCCCGGCTCGGGTTCCGGAGACGGTGCCGTGGGCCCCGCTCGGGTCACGGTCACCGGCCGGGAGCCGTCCCTCCCGGCCGGAGTCATCCGGGTCTTCAGCCCCGCGCGGCGATCTCCGCCAGCCGCCGGGCCGCATCCCGCGTGGAGCGGGCGATGGCGTCCTCGTCCGCGGTGAGCAGCCGCCCGTCCTCGACGATCTGACGGCCGTTCACGAAGGAGGCGGTGACTGGTGCCGCCGCTCCGAAGACCAGGGCGGTCACGGGGTCGGCGATGGAGGCGTGGGCGAGCGTGTCCATCCGCCACAGCACCAGGTCGGCGAGCTTGCCCGGCTCAAGGGAGCCGGTCTCCGCCGCCCGGCCGAGGACCTGAGCACCGCCGTACGTGCCGAGCCGCAGCGCCTGCCGGGCGTTCAGCGCCCGCTCCTTGTGCGGGCCGAGGCGGTTGATGAGCAGGGCGTTGCGCAGCTCGGTGTGGAGTTCACCGGACTCGTTGGAGGCGGTGCCGTCGACGCCGAGGCCGACCGGGACGCCGGCCGCGAGCATGTCGGGGACGCGGGCGATACCGGCGGCGAGGCGGGCGTTGGAGGACGGGCAGTGGGCCACGCCGGTCCGGGTCCGGGCGAAGGCGGCGATGTCGGAGTCGTTCATGTGGACGCAGTGCGCCATCCACACGTCCTCGCCGAGCCAGCCGGTGGACTCGAAGTAGTCGGTCGGGCCCATGCCGAACAGTTCGTGGCAGAACTTCTCCTCCTCCACGGTCTCCGACCCGTGGGTGTGCAGCCGCACGCCGAGGCGGCGGGCCAGTTCGGCGCCCTGCCGCATCAGTTCGGTGGAGACGGAGAAGGGCGAGCAGGGGGCGACGGCCACCTGGGTCATCGCGCCGAAGGAGCTGTCGTGGTGCTCCGCGACGGTCCGCTCCGTCGCGGCGAGGGCGGCGTCGAGGGTCTCGACGGCGAAGTCGGGCGGCAGGCCGCCGTCCTTCTCGCCGCGGTCCATGGAGCCGCGGGCGAGAGTGAAGCGGACGCCCAGGTCGCGTGCGGCGCGGATGATGGCTCCGGCGAGGTCGCCGGAGCCCTCCGGGAAGACGTAGTGGTGGTCCATGGCGGTGGTGACGCCGCCGCGGGCCATCATCGCGAGCGAGCCCCGGGCCGCGGCGTGGACCATCGGCTCGTCGATGCGCGCCCAGGTCGGGTACAGCGCGACCAGCCAGTCGAAGAGGTTGTGGTCGGTGGCCAGGCCCCGGGTGATCCACTGGTAGAAGTGGTGGTGGGTGTTGACCAGGCCGGGAGTGACCAGGTGGCCGGTGGCGTCGATGCGGCGTACGACGTTCTCCAGGCCCTCGGGGGCCCCGCCCGCGCCGAGCGATTCGATGCGGTCGCCGGCGAGGACGACGTACCCGCTCGCGTACTCGGTGTCGTGCGCGTCGACCGTCGCGACCGAGCAGTTCTCGATGACGATGCGCTGGACTGCTGCCATGGTGGGTCCTTCAGAGGTTGGTGAGGTCCGCCGGGATCTTCGCCTCGCAGCCGTCCCGCAGGACGGTGGCCTCGATCAGTCCGTAGGGGCGATCGGCGGCGAGGTACACGGCACCGTCGGCGGTGTCGTTCTTCAGGCCGAACGGCTCCAGATCGACCAGGAAGTGGTGCTTGTTCGGGAGGGAGAAGCGCACCTCGTCGATCTCGCCGCGCTGATCGATGACGCGCGCGCCCATGGCGTAGAGGGTCTGCTGGAGCGACAGGGAGTACGTCTCCGCGAAGGCGCGCAGCAGATGTCCCTTCACCTGGGCGTACGACTCCTCCCAGTCGGGCGCTTCCTGTGCGTCGTCGGTCCAGTTGAAGCGCCAGCGGCCGGAGACGTCGGTGGCCAGGACGCGGTCGCGGGCCTCGGGGAGGGTCGTGTACTTGTCCTTGACGTATCCCCGGAACTCGGAGCCGGTCGAGTTCATGACGGTGAGATCCTTGAGGCCGGAGACGACCTCCCACGAGGAGCCGTCGTAGGTGATCTGGGCGAGCCGGGTCTCCTGCCCCTTGCGCACGAAGGAGTGCGCGCCGCCGCCGGAGTGCTCGATGCGCTCCCAGGCGTACTCCTCGACGCGGATACGGGCCGTTCTGATCGGCTCCTGCGAGGTCACGAAGTGGCGGGCCAGGTGGATGCCGAACTGCTCGGCGGACTCGATGCCGTACTCCTTGGCGAACGCGTACACCGTGTTCTTGGTGGTGTCGGTCGGCAGGACGTTGGCGTTGGAGCCGGAGTAGTGGACCTCGTCCATGTCGCCGGAGAGCGACACGGAGACATTCAGGTCCTTGATGTGGTGGGTGGCGCCGTCCCGCGTGATCCTGACGACTCGGTTCTCGGCCTTGCCGTACTGGTTCGGTCCCAGGATGGGCATGGAGCTAGCTCCCTCGGTATACGGAGTAGCCGAACGGACTGAGCAGCAGCGGTACGTGGTAGTGCTCGCCCGGCACGACGGCGAACGTGATCGCCACCTCCGGGAAGAACGCACCGGCACCGCTGTCCCGATTCGCGGGGGCGTCCTGCTGCGCATCGGCTTGCTGGTGGGCGAAGTACGGCTCGACCGCGAAGTCCAGCCGTACATGGGTGGTTCCCTCCGGCAGCGCCGGGAGGTCCCTGCACCGGCCGTCCCCGTCGGTCGCGGAGCCGCCGAGCGCCTGCCAGTCCGCCTCACGTCCCGAGCGGGCCGAGAGGTGGACGGCGACGGCCTCGGCGGGGCGGCCGGCGCTGGTGTCCAGGATGTGCGTCGACACGGAGGCGGTGGCGGTGCTCATGGCGAGGTGTCCTCTTCAGTCTTCTTCGACGAGACGGGCGAGCCGGATACGGTTGATCTTTCCCAGTTCGGCGCGGACGATCTCCCGCTCCCGCTCGGGTGTGTTGCCGATCCGGTCCCGGACCGCGTCGCGCATCTGCTCGCCGGTCCGGCCGGTGGCGCAGATCAGGAAGACATGGCCGAACTTCTCCTGGTAGGCGAGGTTCAGTTCCAGCATCTCCGCCTTGAGCGCGTCGGAGGCGCCGGCCATGCCGCGCTGTTCCCGCGCCGAGGCGGGGTCGCCGGGCTTCGGGCGGCCGATGGGCGGGTGGCCGGCCATCGCCTCGGCGAGGTCCTCGGGCGTCAGCTCCGCCATGGCGGCGTCGCTCGCGGCGTACAGGTCCTCGGCGGTGGCGCAGGGACGGGCGGCGAGCAGCCGCTCGACCCACGCCGTGCAGGCGCACGCCTCGTGGAGCACGGTGAAGGCCTCGTGCTCCACGAGGGCGTTGAACCGGGCCAGGCCCGGCGTGGAAGGGGGAGTCACGGGAGCCTCCGTGGCCGGATACGGCCTTCGTACTGAACGGGCGTGCCGACAGCTAACGCCCTCCCGCGACAGTACGTCAACAGTTTGTTGAAAATTGGCGGGGAGCCGGGTCCCGTCAGCTCCCCTTCTCGCGGTTGAGGTAGTTGTAGACGGTGAAGCGGCTGACACCGAGGGCGCTCGCCACGGTCTCCACGCCGTGCCGTACGGAGAAGGCGCCGCGGGCCTCGAGTGTCCGCACGACCTCCTGCTTGGCCTTGCGGTCCAGGTCGGCGAGCGGCATGCCCCTGCGGCGCTCCATGGCGGCCAGGATGTGATCGAGCGAGTCGGCGAGCTGGGGCAGGCGTACCGCGACGGCGTCGCGGCCCTCCCAGGTCAGGACGACGTCGTCCGGGCCGGCCTCGTCCGGCGGGATCATCTCGCCGCCCATGGCATCGACCAGGGGCTTCACGGCGGCGATGAACGGCTCATCGCCCGCTCCGCTCATCCCTCACCCTCCTCGATCACGTTGACCTGGAGCGAGATGCGCGTGGCGCCCGCCTCCAGGGCCTTGCGGAGCAGGGTGTCGACGGCGGTGAGCACCGTGTCGGCACGGCCCTCCGCGGTGTTGCCGAACGGGCCGACGTCCACGGCGTCCAGCTCGGCGGCCTCCACGACCTCGCGGGCCACCAGCGCGTGCGCGGGCGCCTCGTCGAGATCGAAGGGCTCCGTGGTGAACTCCACCCTCAGTCGCATCCTGCCCCCAAACACCATCGTGACCTGCGCCCGGATCACCCACCGTGGGGCGCATCGAAGCGGCCCTGCGGACGCGCCGCGCCCGTCACGAGTGACCCTAGCCGAGGACCTGCCCGGACACCCTCCACGGACAGCGGGCGACGACCTCCGTCCTCTGGAAAAGCTGGCGCAGGGCCGGCGCCTTCGGGGTGCGGATCAGTGCCGGCCGCAGCAGCCTGAAGGCATGGCACATCCAACCGAGCATCCGCATGTCGTGGTCCA
The DNA here is from genome assembly GCF_014651075.1 of Streptomyces djakartensis. Lineage (GTDB taxonomy): Bacteria > Actinomycetota > Actinomycetes > Streptomycetales > Streptomycetaceae > Streptomyces > Streptomyces djakartensis. Next base: position 177,084 of record NZ_BMWE01000005.1, read on the forward strand.
CGCCCCCGCCCTGGACGGATCCCGCCGGGTCACCCTGGGCGACGAACCGCTGGGCGTCGCCACACACACCGACGACGTCGCCGAGATCCTGCGGCTGGCCGACCTGTACGTGACCGATGTCGCGGAGAGCGACATCGTCGAGTGGCAGGGCGGCGGCCCGGACGACTGGCCGGGGCTGTCGGAGCACCACGAAGCGTAAGCGCGTCTACGGCACCGGTCGTACACGCCGTACGGAAGCCTCAAATCAAGCTCTGAAAGACGGCCCCGGGGGCTTCAACCACCCCCGGGGCCGGGCACATTCCCGGCACACGGGGCCCGCCGGCACGGGGGCGGCGGGCCCCGGCACGGGGGTGAAGCCATGAGCGACGGTACGGCGGCCCGGCTGGAGCCGCACGAGATCGCACTGCTGGGGGAAGGTCCGCGGGCCGCCGTCACCGTCGCCGTGGTGGAGCTGCATCTGCGGGGCCTGGTGGAGCCCGGCCAGCCGGGGACGGTCCGGGCATCGGTCGCGGACGCCGTGAGCGCGGAGCGGCCCCTGTCCCCGCTGGCCCGGGCGGTGTACGCCGCTCTGCGCGAGCCCGCCGGTCCGAAGACGCTGGTGAAGGACCCGGACGTCCGGGTCGCGGTGGCCCGCATGCGCATCCCCCTCGCGGAGGCGGGCCTGCTGCGCTACCCGCGGCTCGGCGCGACCCGCGGCGCCCGCCGTCAGGTGCGGGACCTGCGGCAACGCCATCCGCTGCCCGCGAGCAGACGCGGTCTGACGGACCACGAGCGGCTGCTCGCCGTCGCGCTGCACGGCGAGGCGGCCCTGCGGCGGATGGTGCCGCGCTTCGCCCTCCGGGCCGGGCTGGTCCGGCGGGCCGAAGTGGGCGGCAAGCGCCTCCTCAAGCACTCGCCGCGCAGTGCGAACGGCGGTGGCGGCCACCTCTACTGGGCCTGGGGCTGGGACGGGAGCGGCGGGGACGAGAGTGGGGGCGGCGGGAGTGGGGGCGGAGGCGGCGGAGAGTGACCCGGGCCCCCGGCCCCGGCGAGACGGGGCGGATGAAGGCCGCGAGGCGGCAAGCGCCGGACAGGCGGGGGCTCACCGGAGGACGATGGACGAGCTGACCCGACGTGACGCCGTCCTGGAGTGGCCATGGCCGAGAGCGTGCCGCTGCGCTGTCCGTCCTGCCGACGCGAGCACCGCTACACCGTTCCGGCGTATCCGTGCGCCTGCGGTGCGCCCGTCGCCCCGCCGCTGGATCCGCGTGGGGTGGTGACGCCCGTCGCCCACCGGGTGTGGCAGGACGAGTGGGTGATGGTGCGGTGCGAGTCCTGCGGCCGGCACGGGGAATGGCCACGGCCGGAGACAGGGTGTCCGTGCGGGGTGGTGCTGCGGGTGGCGGTGGTGGAGGGACCCGCGGCGGCGGCGACCGGGCAGGCCACCGAGGGAGACGGCGCCACCACGTCGCAAGCGGACACCGACGCCGGCACCGGCCCCGCCACGCCGCCCTTCCACTCCGTCACGATCCGCACGGCCCTCGACGCCGTCACGGCCACCGCCTTGTATCTGCGCCGGCTCGGCTACCGGGGTGTGCGCCGGGCGGATCAGCGTCCGCCGTCCGGCATCGGGCTCACCGCCCGCGGCGTCGTCGCCCAGGTCGACCCGACCGTGCGGCCGACGACCCTGCGGGACGTGGAGTGCCTGTGGCTGACGGCCATGACCGAGTCGGCGGACTGCCTCTGCTTCTCCCTCGCCGGGTACGCCGACGACGCCCGGGCCCGCGCCGACGACCTGGGCATCGCCCTGTTCGTGCTCGACCTCACCGGCACGCCGCGGCCGGTGAACGCCCCGGCCGGCGCGCTGGCCGTCGGCGGTACGGGAAACGCGGTGCCCTGAGGATGGGCGAGGCCCATACTCACGGCATGCGTATCCGCACCGCCGCCCGCGCCGAGCTCCCCGCCCTCCAGGATGTCGAGCGTGCCGCAGGCGCGCCGTTCCGGGACCTCGGCATGCGCGAGATCGCCGACGACGAGCCGCCGGGCCTCGATGTCCTGGAGCGTTACCGCGCGGCGGGCCGCTGCTGGGTCGCGGCGGACGAGCGGGACAAGCCGGTCGCGTACCTCGTCGCCGAACCGGTGGACGGGGCCCTGCACATCGAGCAGGTCTCGGTGCACCCGCGCGCCGCGCGCCGTGGTGTGGGCCGGGCCCTCCTCGCGTACGCCGCCGACCGCGCCCGTGAGGAGGGTCTGGCCGCCCTGACCCTGACCACCTTCACCGAAGTCCCGTGGAACGCCCCCTACTACGCCCGACTCGGCTTCCGCCCCCTGCCCGAGCCGGACCTCACTCCCGGCCTGCGCGCCATCCGCGCGGCGGAAGCCGAGCACGGCCTGGACCGATGGCCACGGGCCTGTATGCGCGCACCGCTGTGACCGACGTCGTCGATCCATGTGCGCACACACCGACGAGGCCCGCCGGCCGGCGAGTCGGGATCTGAGAGATCTCGCTCACCGGCCCACGGGCCTCGCCCTGTGGCCGGGCTGCTAGGCAGCGTTGACCACGTGTGTGTCCGTCGCGGTGTCCCCGGCGAAGTCCGCGTCGCCGCCGTAAGTCGCCGTGATGGTGAACGGGCTGCCGGTCGTCGTGGTGTACGTGTGCGTGGCCGTGGCCACGCCACCCGACAAGGTGCCGGTGACCGTCGGCGAGCCGTCACCGAAGTCGAAGACCGCCGTCCCCGACGGCGTACCCGAACCCGGAGCGTCCGCGACCACCGTCGCCGTCACCGTCACCGACTCGCCCACCACCGACGGATCCGGAGAGGACGACACCGTCGCCGTCGTCGCGGCCTGGTTCACCGTCTGCGTGTCCGTCGCGGTGTCCCCGGCGAAGTCCGCGTCCCCGCCGTAAGTCGCCGTGATGGTGAACGGGCTGCCGGTCGTCGTGGTGTACGTGTGCGTGGCCGTGGCCACGCCACCCGACAAGGTGCCGGTGACCGTCGGCGAGCCGTCGCCGAAGTCGAAGACCGCCGTCCCCGACGGCGTACCCGAACCCGGAGCGTCCGCGACCACCGTCGCCGTCACCGTCACCGACTCGCCCACCACCGACGGATCCGGAGAGGACGACACCGTCGCCGTCGTCGCGGCCTGGTTCACCGTCTGCGTGTCCGTCGCGGTGTCCCCGGCGAAGTTCGCGTCCCCGCCGTAGGTCGCGGTGATGGTGTACGGGCTGCCCGCCGTGGCCGTGTAGATGTGCGTGGCCGTGGCCACGCCGCCTGCCACTGTCGCGGTGACCGTCGGCGAGCCGTCGCCGAAGTCGAAGACCACCGTCCCTGTCGGCGTCCCCGAACCCGGAGCGTCCGCGACCACCGTCGCCGTCACCGTCACCGGCTCACCCACCACCGACGGGTCCGGAGACGACGACACCGTCGCCGTCGTCGCGGCCTGGTTCACCGTCTGCGTGTCGGTACCGGTGGAGGCGCCGAACTCGCTGTCCCCGCCGTACGAGACCGTGATGGTGTAGGGACTCCCCGCCGTGTCGGTGTAGGCGTGCGTGGCCGTGGCCACGCCACCCGACAGGGTGCCGGTGACCGTCGGCGAGCCGTCACCGAAGTCGAAGACCACCGTCCCCGACGGCGTACCCGAACCCGGAGCCACCGGAGCCACCGTCGCCGTCACCGTCACCGGCTCACCCACCACCGACGGATCCGGCGAGGACGACACCGTCGCCGTCGTCGCGGCCTGGTTCACCGTCTGCGTGTCCGTGCCCGCGGAGCCGGCGAAGTCCGCGTCCCCGCCGTAGGTCGCGGTGATGGTGAACGGGCTGCCCGCCGTGGTGGCGTAGGCGTGCGTGGCCGTGGCCACGCCGCCTGCCACTGTCACGGTGACCGTCGGCGAGCCGTCGCCGAAGTCGAAGACCACCGTCCCCGTCGGCGTACCCGAACCCGGAGCCACCGGAGCCACCGTCGCCGTCACCGTCACCGGCTCACCCACCACCGACGGATCCGGCGAGGAGCTCACCGAGGTCGTCGTCGCGGCCTGGTTCACCGTCTGCGTGTCGGTACCGGTGGAGGTGTTGAAGTTGCCGGTTCCGGTGTAGACGGCGGTGATCGTGTACGGGCTGCCCGCCGTGGTGGCGTAGGCGTGCGTGGCCGTCGCCACGCCACCCGACAGGGTGCCGTTGACCGTCGGGGAACCGTCGCCGAAGTCGAAGACCACCGTCCCCGTCGGCGTGCCCGCACCCGGAGCCACCGGAGCCACCGTCGCCGTCACCGTCACCGGCTCGCCCACCACCGACGGGTCGGGCGTGGAGCTCACCGTGGTGGTGGTGTCAGCCGCGCCGACCGTGTGGGAGTCGGTGTCCGAGGAGCCCGCGAAGCTGGTGTCTCCTCCGTAGGTGGCGATGATGGTGAACGGACTGCCGGTCGTCGTGGCGTAGCTGTGGGTCGCGGTGGCCGTGCCGCCCACGACGACTCCCGGGACCGGCGTGGAGCCGTCACCGAAGTCGAAGGTGACGGTTCCCGTCGGCGTACCCGCCCCCGGAGCGGTCGCCGTCACCGTCGCCGTGGCCGTGACCTGCTCACCGACCAGCGACGGGTCGGGCGCGGACGTCACCACGGTCGTCGTGGCCGACTGGTTGACGGTGTGGGTGTCGGTGCCGACCGACGGGTTGAAGTTGCTGTTGCCGGTGTAGATGGCGGTGATGGTGTGCGGGCCGACCGTCATGGCGTCGGTGGTGACGGTGGCGGTGCCCCCCACGGCGGGGGCGCTGAGGACCGGTCCGCCGCTGATGACGAAGAACACCGTCCCTCCGGGCGTACCGGCTCCTGGCGCGGTGGGTGTCACCGTGGCGGTGATCGTCACCTGTTCGCCGAAGACCGAGGGGTCGGGCGTCGACGTGACCGTGGTGGTCGTGGCCGCGGAGTTCACCGTCTGCGTGTCGGTACCGGTGGAGGCGCTGAAGTCACCGTCCCCGGCGTAGGCGGCGGTCACGGTGTAGGGGCTGCCCACGGTGCTGGTGTAGGTGTGGGTGGCCGTCGCCGTCCCGCCGGCCAGGGTCACGGTCTGGGCGGGTGACCCGTCCCCGAAGGTGACCACCACGTTTCCGGTCGGCGTTCCGGTACCGGGTGCCTGTGCGGCCACCGCCACGGTGACGGTGACCGGTTGGCCGACGACCGAAGGGTCGGGGCTGGTCGTGACCGTGGTGGTGGTCGCGGCCGCTTGGACGGTCTGGGTGTCGGTGCCGGTGGAGGAGGAGAAGTTGGTGTCGCCACTGTAGGCAGCGGTGACGGCGAACGGACTGCCGGTCGTCGTGGCATAGGCGTGGGTGGCCGTCGCCGTTCCGCCTGTGGCCGACACGGTCTGAGTGGGGCTGCCGTCACCGAAGTCGAAGGTGACCGTCCCCGTCGGCGTACCCGCCCCCGGCGCCACCGGGGCCACCGTCGCCGTGAACGTCACCGACTCGCCCACCACCGACGGATCCGGCGAGGACACCACCGTGGTGGTCGTCGACGCCGCGTTCACCGTGTGGGTGTCGGTACCGGTGGAGGCGGAGAAGTCACCGTCACCTGCATAGGCCACCGACACCGTGTACGGGCTGCCGGTGGTGGAGGTGTAGGTGTGGGTGGCCGTCGCCGTACCGCCCACCAGGGCTGCGCTCTGGGTCGGCGAACCGTCACCGAAGTCGAAGGTGACCGTCCCCGTCGGCGTGCCCGCGCCCGGCGCCACCGGGGCCACCGTCGCCGTGAACGTCACCGACTCGCCCACCACCGACGGATCCGGAGACGACACCACCGTGGTGGTCGTCGACGCCGCGTTCACCGTCTGCGTGTCCGTGCCGGTCGACGAGCCGAAGCCGGCGTCGCCACTGTAAGCGGCGGTGACGGCGAACGGACTGCCGGTCGTCGTGGAGTAGGCGTGGGTGGCCGTCGCCGTGCCACCCGCGACCGGCACCGTGACCGTCGGCGAGCCGTCGCCGAAGTCGAAGGTGACCGTCCCCGTCGGCGTGCCCGCACCCGGCGCCACCGGAGCCACCGTCGCCGTGAACGTCACCGACTCCCCCACCACCGACGGATCCGGAGACGACACCACGGCGGTGGTCGTCGACGCCGCGTTCACCGTCTGTGTGTCCGTGCCGGTCGACGAGCCGAAGTTCGCGTCGCCACTGTAGGCGGCGGTGACGGCGAACGGACTCCCGGTCGTCGTGGAGTAGGTGTGAGTCACCGTCGCCACGCCGCCCACCAGGGCTGCGCTCTGGGTCGGCGAACCGTCACCGAAGTCGAAGGTGACCGTGCCCGTCGGCGTACCGGCACCAGGCGCCACCGGAGCCACCGTCGCCGTGAACGTCACCGACTCCCCCACCACCGACGGATCCGGAGACGACACCACCACCGTGGTCGTCGACGCCGCGTTCACCGTCTGCGTGTCCGTACCGGTCGACGAGCCGAAGTTCGCGTCGCCACTGTAGGCGGCGGTGACGGCGAACGGACTCCCGGTCGTCGTGGAGTAGGCGTGAGTCACCGTCGCCACGCCGCCCACCAGGGCTGCGCTCTGGGTCGGCGAACCGTCACCGAAGTCGAAGGTGACCGTGCCCGTCGGCGTACCGGCACCAGGCGCCACCGGAGCCACCGTCGCCGTGAACGTCACCGACTCCCCCACCACCGACGGATCCGGAGACGACACCACCGTGGTGGTCGTCGACGCCGCGTTCACCGTCTGCGTGTCCGTGCCGGTCGAACCGGAGAAGTCACCGTCACCGGCATAGGCCACCGACACCGTGTACGGGCTGCCGGCGGTCGAGGTGTAGGCGTGGGTGGCCGTCGCCGTACCGCCCACCAGGGCTGCGCTCTGGGTCGGCGAACCGTCACCGAAGTCGAAGGTGACCGTCCCCGTCGGCGTGCCCGCACCAGGCGCCACCGGAGCCACCGTCGCCGTGAACGTCACCGACTCGCCCACCACCGACGGATCCGGAGACGACACCACCGTGGTGGTCGTCGACGCCGCGTTCACCGTCTGCGTGTCCGTGCCGGTGGACGAACCGAAGTTGCCGTCTCCGCCGTAGGAGGCGGTGACGGTGAACGGGCTGCCGGTCGTAGTGGAGTAGGCGTGAGTCACCGTCGCCGTGCCACCCGCGACCGGCGCCGTGACTGCCGGGCTGCCGTCGCCGAAGGTGAAGGTGACCGTGCCCGTCGGGGTACCGGCCCCCGGTGCCACCGGGGCCACCGTCGCCGTGAACGTCACCGGCTGACCCACCACCGACGGATCCGGCGAGGACACCACGGCAGTGGTCGTCGACGCCGCGAGCACCGTCTGCGTGTCCGTGCCGGTCGAACCGGAGAAGTCACCGTCACCGCTGTAGGAGGCGGTGACGGTGAACGGACTGCCGGTGGTCGTGGAGTAGGCGTGGGTGGCCGTCGCCGTGCCACCCGCGACCGGCACGGTGACCGTCGGGCTGCCGTCGCCGAAGTCGAAGGTGACCGTGCCCGTCGGCGTGCCCGCACCAGGCGCCACCGGAGCCACCGTCGCCGTGAACGTCACCGACTCCCCCACCACCGACGGATCCGGCGAGGACACCACCACCGTGGTCGTCGACGCCGCGTTCACCGTCTGCGTGTCCGTGCCGGTCGACGAGCCGAAGTTGCTGTCGCCGCCGTAGGAGGCGGTGATGGTGAAGGGGCTGCCGGTCGTCGTGGTGTAGGTGTGGGTCACCGTCGCGACGCCGGCCACCAGGGGTACCGTCGTGGACGGGCTGCCGTCACCGAAGTTGATGGTGACGTTCCCCGTGGGCGTGCCGGCCCCGGGTGCCGCGGGCGCGACCGTCGTGGTGATGGTCACCGGCTGGCCGACCGTCGAGGGATCCGGCGTGGAGGTGACCGTTGTGGTCGTCGCCGACTGGTTGACGGTGTGTGTGTCGGTGTCCGAGGAGCCGGCGAAGTCGCTGTTCCCGGCGTAGGTGGCGGTGACGGTGAACGGGCTGCCGGCCGTCGTGGTGTAGGTGTGGGTCACCGTCGCCGTACCGCCCACCAGGGTTCCGGTCGCCGTCGGCGAGCCGTCACCGAAGTCGAAGGTGACCGTCCCGGCGGGCGTGCCCGCGCCCGGCGCGACCGCGGCCACCGTCGCCGTGAACGTCACCGGCTGACCCACCACCGACGGATCCGGCGAGGACACCACCGTGGTGGTCGTCGACGCCGCGTTCACCGTCTGGGTGTCCGTGCCGGTCGACGGTGTGAAGTTCCCGGTGCCGCCGTACGTGGCCGTCACCGTGAACGGGCTGCCCGTGGTGGTGGTGTAGGCGTGCGTGGTGGTGGCCGTGCCTCCGGACAACGGCACCGTCACCGGCGGCGACCCGTCGCCGAAGGTGAAGGTCACCGTGCCCGTCGGGATTCCCGCACCCGGAGCCACGGGCGCCACCGTCGCGATGAAGACCACCGGCTGTCCCACCACCGACGGATCCGGCGAGGACACCACCGTGGTGGTGGTCGCCGCCGGCAGCACGGTCTGGGTGTCGACGCCGGTGGAGGGGTTGAAGTTGGCGTTTCCGCTGTAGGTCGCGGTGACGGTGTAGGGGCTGCCGCTGGTGCTGGTGTAGGTGTGGTTGACCGTCGCGGAACCTCCCACCAGGGGAACCGTCACCGCGGGCGACCCGTCCCCGAAGGTGAAGGTCACCGTTCCGGTCGGCGTGCCCGACCCCGGGGGCACCGGTGCCACGGTGGCGGTGATGCTCACCTGCTGACCCACCACCGAGGGGTCCGGCGACGAGGTCACCGTCGTCGTGGTGGCCGCCTTGCCCTGCACCGTGTGCGTGTCCGTCCCCGTCGACGGCAGGTACTTGGCGTCTCCGGAGTAGATCGCGGTGATCGAGTGCGGGCCGACGCTCAGCGTGTTGGTGGTGACCGTCGCCGTTCCCCCCACCAGCGGCGCCGTCAGGGTCGGCCCTCCGCTGATGACGAAGGTGACGGTGCCCGTCGGTGTGCCGGTTCCCGGCGCGACGGGCGCCACCGTCGCCGTGATCGTCACCGTCTGACCGAAGGTCGACGGATCAGGTGTCGAGGTCACCGTCGTGGTGGTGGATGCCTTGAGGACCACCTCGACCGTGGTGCCCGTCGACGAGGTGAAGTTGGCGTCGCCGCTGTAGGTGGCGGTCACCGGGAGGCTTCCGACGGGCAGGTTGGTGACCGTCGCTGTCGCGGTACCGCCCACCACGGGCGCCGTCACGGTCGGTCCGCCGCTGACGGTGAAGGTGACCGTCCCGGTCGGAGTCCCCGGCCCGAGTGGGATGACGGTCGCGGTCAGCGTGACCGGCTGGCCTACGACCGCGGGGTTCGGTGAGGCACTGACTAAGGTTACGGTTCCAGGCATGGTTCGGCCCTCCACGAGGAATCCGGATGGTCGGGGCCGCTTCTCGTCCCCCAACCGCCGGGGGGGCCACGGACGGTGAGGGATGCCGTGCACCACTGACCGCCGTACCTCGCCGGGGAGACGCGCGGCCCCGGGGAGTAGCACCAGTACGCTCCCGACCGGTTCCGCCACGCCAGAACCGCGACACCCAAATCCCCCGGACAGCGGAGCGCACAAGCCGCTCGAGCGACGCGGGGAACGCCTACGACACCGGCGCGCACCGGCGGGCGCACGCCGGGCAGTCAGGCGTGAGGAGGAGAACGCGCCGGTTCGGGAACCGCCCCGGCCGGCTGAGGAGGGGCCGGGCGCGGGTGACGTCGCTCAGTCCGCCGCGTACGTCGCCCGCAGTTCCACCTTGCGCACCTTGCCGGACACCGTCATGGGGAAGGAGTCGAGGATGCGCAGCCTGCTCGGGATCTTGTAGTGGGCCAGCTTGCCCTCGCAGAAGGACCGCAGTTCCTCCAGGGTGGGCGGGTCGGCGGGGTCGGCGGGGATGGCGCAGGCCAGGACCTCCTCGCCGTACTGATCGTGCGGGACGCCCACGACCTGGACATCCTGGATCTTGGGGTGGGCGTAGAGGAACTCCTCGATCTCACGGGGGTAGATGTTCTCGCCGCCCCGGATGATCATGTCCTTGATGCGGCCGACGATCTCGACGTAGCCGTCCTCGCGCATCACCGCGAGGTCACCGGTGTGCATCCAGCGGCCCGCGTCGACGGCCTCGGCGGTCTTCTCCGGCTCGTTCCAGTAGCCGAGCATCACGCTGTAGCCGCGGGTGCACAACTCGCCCGCCGAGCCCCGTGGCCGGGTGACGCCCGTAGCGGGGTCGACGACCTTGACCTCGATGTGCGGCAGGACCCGGCCGACTGTGCCGGTGCGGTGCTCCAGGTCGTCGTCGCGCCGGGTCTGGGTGGAGACGGGCGAGGTCTCCGTCATGCCGTAGCAGATCGACACCTCGGCCATGTGCATCTTGGTGACGACCCGTTTCATCACCTCCACCGGGCAGGGCGAGCCCGCCATGATGCCGGTGCGCAGGGAGGAGAGGTCGTAGGAGGCGAAACCGGGAAGGCCGAGCTCCGCGATGAACATGGTGGGGACGCCGTAGAGGGAGGTGCAGCGCTCCTGCTGGACCGCCTCCAGCGTGGCCTTCGGGTCGAAGGACGGGGCCGGGATCACCACGCAGGCGCCGTGGGACGTGGCGGCCAGATTGCCCATGACCATGCCGAAGCAGTGGTAGAAGGGCACGGGGACGCACACCCGGTCCTGCTCGCTGTAGGCGATCATCTCGCCCACGAAGTAGCCGTTGTTGAGGATGTTGTGGTGGGAGAGGGTGGCTCCCTTGGGAAAGCCCGTCGTGCCCGACGTGTACTGGATGTTGATCGGGTCGTCGCAGGACAGGCCGTCCTCCAGCGTGGCGCCGGGAGCCGCCCTCTGGAGCATCGCCTCCCAGCTGGGGTCGCCGAAGTACACGACCTCGCGCAACCCACCGCACCTGGGCCGCACTCGTTCCACCATCGCCCGGTAGTCGCTCGTCTTGTGGCTGAGGGAGGCGAACAGCAGGGAGACGCCGGACTGGTTGAGGACGTACTCGACCTCGTGGGTGCGGTAGGCCGGGTTGATGTTGACCATGATCGCGCCGATGCGGGCCGTGGCGTACTGGACCAGCACCCACTCGGGACAGTTGACCGCCCAGATGCCCACCCGGTCGCCCTTGGTGATCCCGGAGGCGAGCAGGGCGGACGCCAGTTCGTCGACGGCCGCGCCGAACCGGCGGTACGTCCAGCGACGTCCGGACGGCACGTCGACCAGCGCCTCGCGGTCCGGCCAGGTGGCCACCGTACGGTCCAGGTTCGCCCCGATGGTCTCGCCGAGCAGGGCCGTCTGGCTGGTGCCGTGGCTGTAGGAGTTCACCGGAAGTCCTCCTCGCGGTACTCGGCGTCCGACCCGGCCGCCGTGGCCTCGCGCAGCTCGATGCGGCGGATCTTGCCGGAGACGGTCTTGGGCAGGGTGCCGAACTCCAGGCGCCGGATGCGCTTGTAGGGGGCCAGGACCTCACGGGAGTGCTCGAACAGCACCTTCGCGGTGTCCGGGCCCGGGGCCCAGCCTTCCGCCAGGACGACGTAGGCCTTGGGGACCGCGAGGCGCAGTTCGTCCGGCGCGGGCACGACGGCCGCCTCGGCCACCGCCTCGTGCTCCAGCAGCGCGCTCTCCAGCTCGAAGGGCGAGATCTTGTAGTCCGAGGCCTTGAAGACGTCGTCGCTTCGGCCGATGTACGTCAGATAGCCGTCTTCGTCTCTGGAGGCGACGTCTCCCGTCCGGTAGTAGCCCCCGGCCATCGCCTCCGCCGTGCGGTCCGCGTCGCCGTGGTAGCCGGTCATCAGGCCGACGGGGCGGGCCGACAGGTCGAGCGCGATCTCTCCCTCGGCCGCGCCCGGCGCGCCCGAGACGGGGTCAAGCAGCTCCACGCGGTAGCCGGGGCTGGGCCGGCCCATCGAGCCGGTCTTGAGCGGCTGGCCGGGGCTGTTGGCGACCTGCACGGCCGTCTCGGTCTGGCCGAAGCCGTCCCGGACGGTGATGCCCCAGGCCCGGCGGACCTGCTCGATGACCTCCGGGTTGAGCGGCTCGCCGGCGGCGACGACCTCGCGCGGCGGGGTGCGCAGCTGGGTCAGATCGGCCTGGATGAGCATGCGCCAGACGGTGGGCGGGGCGCAGAAGGTGGTGACACCCGCGCGGTCCATCTCGGCCATCAGACGGGCGGCGTCGAAGCGCGTGTAGTTGTAAATAAAAACGGTCGCCTCGGCGTTCCAGGGGGCGAAGAGGTTGGACCAGGCGTGCTTGGCCCAGCCCGGTGAGGAGATGTTCAGGTGCACGTCACCCGGTTTCAGGCCGATCCAGTACATGGTCGCCAGATGCCCGACGGGGTACGACGTGTGGGTGTGCTCGACGAGTTTGGGCCGGGCGGTGGTGCCCGAGGTGAAGTACAGCATCAGCGGGTCGTCGGCGCGGGTGGGGCCGTCGGGGGTGAAGCCGGCCGGGGCGCCTTGGGCGTCCTCCAGCGGCAGCCAGCCGTCCGTGGCGGCGCCCGTCGCGATGCGCGTGTAGTCGCCGGGCACCTCGGCGAACTTGCCGGTGTCCTCCGCGCGCACGATGACGTGCCGGACGCGCCCGCGGTCGACTCGGTCGCGCAGGTCGGCGGGTCCGAGCAGCGGGGTGGCCGGGATGACCACGGCGCGCAGTTTCATCGCCGCGAGCGCGGTGATCCACAGTTCGGCCTGGTTGCCCAGCATGACGAGGATCCGGTCCTCGGCGCGCACGCCCCGGGCGCGCAGCCAGTTCGCGCACTGCGACGACCGTACGGACATCTCGCCGAAGGACAGCCGTGTCTCGCGGCCGTCCTCCTCGACGATGTGCAGCGCGGTGCGGGTGTTGCCGTCCGCGATCTCGTCGAACCAGTCGAGCGCCCAGTTGAAGTACTCGGGGCGGGGCCAGCGGAAGCCCTCGCAGGCCGTCGCGTAGTCCTCGCGGTGTTCCAGCAGGAAGTCCCGCGCGTCGCGGAACAGCTCCGTCGCCGATGTCATCTGTCCTCCTGGGTGCCGGACCATTGCCGGGCGGCTCTCAGCCATCGTGTAATCCGTGACGCAGGTCTCACTACCCCCGTACGGGGGTGGGCCCGCACAGCGGCCGCAGCGAAGGGGCGAACAGGTGACAGCGGAGGCGTCCGACGCCGTCGACATACGGAACGCGCTGCTGCGCCTGCGCCGCACCACCGGCCTTCCGGTCGCCTTCGGCGGTCTCGTGGAGGCCGGGCAGCAGATGCGCATCAGCGAACTCACCGGCACGGCGACGCACGCGTTGCGGTCGCTCGTGGTGACGTCCGGGAACGGTCTGGGCGGGAAGACCGTGGCGCTCGCCCGGCCGTGCGTGGTGACGGACTACTCGGCGTCGCGGCGGATCAGTCACGAGTACGACGCCCCGGGCGCCGTGGAGGGGCTGCGCTCGGTGCTCGCCGTGCCGGTGGTGGTGCGGCACCGGGTGCGCGGAGTGCTGTACGGGGCGCGGCGCGCGGCCGGGCCGCTGGGCGGGCGCACCCTGGACGCAGCCGTGGAGGCGGCCCGGGACGTGGAGCGGGCCCTGGTGGTGCGGGACGAGGCCCTTACGCTCGCCGCCGAGGCCGGGGCGGCGGGTGGGGGCCGGGAGCAGGTGCGGGAGGCGCACGCGGCCCTGCGGGCGCTGGCGGCGAGGATCGCGGACGCGCGGTTGCGCGCCGAGTTGCTCGACGTGTGTGCGTTGCTGACCGCGGGGGGCCAGCCGCCGTCCCGGGTCCGGCCGGCGCCGCGCGAGGTGGACGTGCTGACCTGGGTCGCCACCGGGGCGACGAACGCGGTCGTGGCGGAGCGGCTGGGCGTGACCCCGGAGACCGTCAAGGGGTATCTGCGGTCGGCCATGCGGAAGCTGGGTGCCCGGACCCGTGGTGAGGCTGTGGTCGCCGCGCGCCGGGCGGGATGGTTGCCGTAGGTTTGGGGTGGTTTCCATGACGTCCGCGCGTTCCCCGTGCCGAGGGGTCCCCGGCCGGGCGCCGCCGTCGTGTTCCGCCGCATTCGGGAGGGCGGTGGAATTCGTCTGCCGACGCCGGTTGTTATTTCCCTCACCACGCCGTCCCTCCGAAATTCAAAGCGCTGATGCCTAATATTGGCCAGGACACGACACAGGGAGGGGATTCCGTGACCGTGCGACGGGACTTCCAGGAGCCTCCCAGGAGCCGCCCTGACCTGGTCATCGGCCGGGACGACGCGTTCACGTCGGCGCGTGAGCAGCTCGGCCGGGGCGGCAGTGTGCTGCTCCACGGTCCGGCCGGAATTGGTAAGTCGACCGTCCTGCGGGCGCTGGCCGCGGAATACAGCGGTGGCACCCGGACCGTGTTGCGCTGCTCCGCCACCGAGTCCGAATCCCACCTGCCCTTCCTGGCGCTGGCCGACCTGTTCGGCCTGGTACTGGACGAGATCTCCGGCCGGCTGCCCGCGGCCCAGCACACCGCGCTGGAGTCGGCGCTCACCGGCCGCGGCGAGTCCACCCTCCAGCGGGACGGGCTCGCGTTGCGTCTGGCGGTGCTGTCGGCGCTGCGGGCGCTGGCCGCCAAGGGCCCGGTGCTCGTCGTCGCCGACGACCTCCAGTGGCTGGACGCGGCCAGTGCCGAGCTGCTCGGCTTCGCCGCCCGCCGGCTGGGCGACACACCCGTGCAGATGCTGTGCGCGGTGCGGACCGAAGGCGAGGAGTACGACCGCCATCTACGCGCGTCCCCGCCCGACACGGTCGCCGTCCGGCTGGGCCCGCTGTCCCGTGCGCAGGTCTCGGCACTGCTCGACCACCGCGGCTACACGGCGCTGTCCCGCTCCACGGTCCGCGACATCCACCGCACCAGCGGCGGCAACCCGCTCTTCGCCCTGGAGCTGGGCCGCGCCCTGGCCGAGAGCCCGGCCCGGCCCCGGCCCGGCGAGCCGCTGCCCGTGCCCACCTCGCTGCGGGCCCTGGTGCTGAGCCGGCTGGAGATGCTGTCGGACGAGGCGCGCCGCACCCTCCTCGTGGCCAGCGCCGGCGCCCGTCCCACGCTGGCGCTGCTGCACGCGGCCGGCCGGGAGCACGCCGAGGCCGAGACGGCCCAGGCGGCGGCGCTCGGGCTGCTCGCGACCGAGGCGGAGGGCCCGGCCGTGCGGTTCGCGCATCCGCTGATCTCGGCCGCGCTGTACGCGGAGGCCCCGGCGCGGGAGCGGCGGGCCGTGCACGCCGCGCTGTCCACGGCCGCCTCCGACCCGATCGAGCGGGCCCGGCACCTGGCTCTGGCGACGACCGGCACCGACCCGGAGGTGGCGGCCCGGCTCGCCGAGGCCGGTGCGCTGGCCCGGGACCGCGGGGCACCGTCCGTGGCCGCCTCGCTCGGGCTGCTCGCGGCCCGGCACACCCCTGCGGACAGTACGCCCGGCCCGGACGAGCGCCGTCTGCAGGCCGCCGAGGACGCGATCACCGCGGGCGAGGCCGATCTCGCCCGGGACATCGCCCGCGACGTACTGAAGCGTGCCACCGTGCCCGCGGAGCGCGTACGCGCCTGGATGGTGGTCATCGAGGCCGCCGGGCAGGCGCTGGGCGACGTCGACGCCCTGTTCCCGCAGGTGCTGGCCGACGCGGGGGACGACCCCGGGCTGCTCGCCCTGGTCCACTACCAGCTGGCCTGGCGGGGACTGGTCGTCGAGGGCGACTTCGCCGAGGCCCGGCAGGAGGCCGCGCACGCGGCGGAGCTGGCCGCCCGGGGCGGGGACCGCCGCACCGAGCTGATGGCGCTGTCCTTCCAGGCCTCCACCGAGACCCTGATGGGCCATCCGGACGCCCCCGCCACCGTCAAACGGGCGCTGAAGGAACCCCAGGACCCGTATGTGGCCTGCCACCACAACGGTGCCGGCTCGGCCCGGTTCCGCTGGCTCATCATGAGCGACCAGCTGCCCGAGGCGCGGACCACCATCACCGCGCTGCTCCGCGAGGTGCGCAGGCGCGGCATGGTGGAGAGCGAGGTGCACTTCCTGCGCTTCCTCGCCGAGACGGAACTGCGCAGCGGGCACTGCGGCCGGGCCCTGGACCTGGCCCGTGAGAGTCTGCGGCTGGCCCGGGACTCGGGGATCGGGGAGGGCGCCTCGGCGATGCTCACCTCCCTCGCGGAGGCCTCGGCCGGGGATGTCGACCGGGCGCTGGCCCTCGCCCGTGAGGCGGCCGACCACGCCGAGGTCGACGGCGACCAGATGTACCTGTCCCGGGCGCTGGCGGCCCTGGGCTACGCCCAGCTGGTGGCCGGGGACCCGACGGGCACGGTCCGTTCGCTGCGCCGGGTGCGGGAGCTCGAGCACGGCCTCGGCATCAACGACCCGGCGCGCGGCCGCTGGCACGGCGACCTCGCCGAGGCCCTGGTCCGGGTCGGTGAGCCGGACGAAGCCCAGGACGTGATCGACACGGCGCGGGTGCACGCGCTGCGGCTGGGCCGGCAGAGCGTGCTGGCCGTGCTGGACCGGGCCGAGGCGCTGGTGCGGGCGGCACGCGGTGAACACGACGCCGCCCTGGTCCGGCTGACGTCCGTGCAGGACCGGCTCGGCAGGCTCGGCTACGGCCTGGAGGAGGCCCGCGCGGCCTTCGCGCTGGCCCGCCTGCGCGGCCGGACCGCCGCCTTCCCCCGCACCGGCGGGACTCCGCTGCCGGGCCCGGCGTCCTACGACGAGGCCGCCCGGCTGTTCCGGCGCTGCCGGGCACTGCCCTGGCTGCGGCAGGTCGACGCGGCCGCCGCGGCCGGTCCCACGGCGGTGGAGTCGGCTTCCGTGGCGCCGCCGGTCGCGCTGGACGCGCTGGAGGGCCTCGCCTCGATGGAGCGTCAGGTCGCCTCACTGGTGATGGAGGGCGCGACCAACCGGGAGATCGCGGCCCGCCTGTTCATCAGCGTGAAGACCGTCGAGGCGACCCTCACCCGGGTCTACCGGAAGCTGGGGATCCGCTCGCGGGTGGACATCGTGCGGCTGGCGGCGGGCCGCCGAACGAGCTGACCGGCCTGGGTTCCCGGAACCCGACCGAGGGTTTTCCCTGACCCAACTCCCTTAGGGAGTTCCCCTCTTGGGGCCCTTCCGTGCCGGGCTCTAGCTTTGTCGCGTGCCGCTCGCCGGGCACACGGAGATCCGGTCAACGGCGTCAGGGTCCCCGTGCACCACCCACCCGCGCGACCCCCCACCGGCAACTCCCCGAGGAGACCCATGTCCGGGCTCGACCGTGCCAAGAAGGCCGCCGCCGTCGCCGCGGCGACCGCTGCCGCCGCCGCGACCGCGCTGCTGACCGCTCCCGCCGCCGTCGCCGCGCCCCAGCCGATCGTCGGCGGCACCACGACCACGACGACCGCGTACCCGTTCGTCATGCAGATCACGGACGCCTCGCAGAAGCAGTTCTGCGGCGGCACGCTGGTCTCGCCCACCAAGGTCGTCACCGCCGCCCACTGCATGGTCGGCGAGACCACCGGCAGTGTGCGCGTGGTCGGTGGCCGCACCTACCTCAACGGCACCAACGGCACGGTCGGCCGCGTCAGCAGGATCTGGATCCACCCCGGCTACACCGGCACCACCAAGGGCGACGACGTGGCGGTGCTGACCCTGTCGACGTCGATGCCGTACACCCCGGCGAAGTACGTCTCCTCCTCCCAGACCTCGGTGTACGCGGCCGGCACCACCGCCCGCATCCTCGGCTGGGGCACCACCTCCTCGGGCGGCAGCTCCTCCAACCAGCTGCGCACCGCGACCGTACCGACCGTGTCCGACGCCGGCTGCGCGAGCTCCTACGGCTCCGACTTCGTGCAGAGCGACATGGTGTGCGCCGGGAAGACCTCCGGCGGCGTGGACACCTGCCAGGGCGACAGCGGCGGTCCCCTGCTCATCGGGGGCGTCCTGGCAGGCATCACCTCCTGGGGCGAAGGCTGCGCCCAGGCCGGTTACCCGGGTGTCTACACCCGGCTGACCACCTTCTCCGACCTGGTCACGACACAGGTCAACTCCTGACCGTCACCAGTTCCTGAGCACCCCTCAGGTGAAAGACCAGGGGGCGTTGCGGGCCTCCACGAGCGGCCCGCAACGCCCCCTCTCCATGTCGCGAGGCGCGTCAGGTCCGTACGACGCCGAACCGGATGTCGTACGCCGAGCCCGGGTGCATGACGTGCAGCATCCGCTCCCCCTCGGCGGTGACCTCGTCCCGCTGCGCGCGGGTGAGACGGCCGAAGGGCTCGATCACGAGCGCGTCCTCCTCCAGCCGCCACAGCCCCGCGAGGAAGCCGTCGACGAGGAGCGTGCGGTGGGCCATGTTGCCCTTCCACGAGCGGCCCCGGTACTCGGGCGGGACGACGCGGCCGCGCTCGGCGTGCGAGAGCAGCAGGTTGTCGAACTCGGGCAGGAAACGCGGCGGTGCCGGGGTGTCCGGGTCGGGGCGGGGGGCGTCGGGGAGGTCGAAGAGTTCGACGCCGCTGTCGTCCCGGAAGGTCATGAGCCGTGGGCGGAGGCGTTCGAAGGCGTCGCGCAGCCGGGTCAGGCCGGCCCAGGCCTGCATGTCCTTCACCGAGGCCGGACCGAAGGCGGCGAGGTAGCGCAGGACGACCGCGTCGGGCGCGGGCGCCGGTTGCGCGGGCCGGCCAAGCCAGTGCTCGGCGGTGGTGAGACGGACCTGTCCGCTGCGCCCCCACAGCCCGCGGGGCGTCACCTGCACGAGCGGGAGGCGGCAGCGGGCGGCGACGGCCAGGGCCTGGGGATCGGCGTCGGGCCACTCCCGGAGCAGGGCCTCGCGGAGCTGCGTCATGGTGCGGGGCTCGGTCTCGACGAGGTCGCGGGCGAGCGCGGCGAGCCGTTCCAGGTCCACCCCGGCGAGTCCCTTGCGGAAGGTGACGAGCTCCCGGTCGCGGGCGGGCTGCACCAGCGGCCGCAGGGTGAGGCAGTCGTCCGCGGTGTGGGTGTGGATGGTGGAGCGCATCGTGACGATCCGTACGGCCTCGCGGCCGGCCATCAGCCGGGACAGCTCCTCGGGGGCGAACCCGTCGAGGCGGGCGGCGAGCGCGTAGTACGGCGGCTTGACGTTCTGCGCCTGGAGACCCACCAGATGCTCGACGGCCGCTGCGGCGGAGAGCCGGGCCGGGCGCAGGAGCAACTGCCGGTCGAGGGTGGCGCGGTTGAGGGCACGGGTGCCGAGCCGAGGCTCCGTGCCGGTGACGCTCCGCTTGGTGTTCGTCATGTGAGGCACGGTAGCCGGGCTTGCGGACAGGTTCTGGCCGCGACTGCGGCGGCGCTCTCCGCCCGCCCCCGTTCATGGGTGCGCGGCGGGAGGCTCTCGGCGCGGGTGCGGCCGCAGCGGCATCAGGAGCCGCTGGGTTCCGGCTCCTGGAAGGTGATCGCCCCGGAGGGGCAGACGCCGACGGCCGTCTGTGCGGCCGCGCGATGGGCGGCGGGCGGATCGGCGCGCAGCAGGAGGACGCGGCCGTCGTCGGGGTCCTGGTCGAAGACCTCGGGGGCGGTCAGGGCGCACATCCCGGCGCCGATGCAGCGTTCACGGTCGGCACGCAGGGGTGTCGTCCTCATGACTCCCCCTTGTCCCAGGTGACCGGGAGGCTCTTGACGCCGTAGATGTCCGCGGTCTCCGGGCGCAGGCGGACCTCTTCCGCCGGTACGGCCAGGCGCAGCGTGGGGAACCGGTCGACCAGGGCGCGGAACGCGACCCGCATCTCGACGCGGGCCAGCTGCTGCCCCAGGCACTGGTGGATGCCGTGGCTGAAGGCCAGGTGCCCGCCCGCGTCCTGCCGCCGCAGGTCGAGCACGTCGGGGTCGGCGAAGCGTTCGGGGTCGCGGTTGGCGGTGTGGTACGACAGGACGACCGTCGTGCCGGCCTCGATGGTCCGGCCGCCCAGTTCGACGTCCTCCAGCGCCGTCCTCATGAACGTCTTGGCGACGCTCAGATACCGCAGCAGTTCCTCCACGGCCCCGTCGGTGAGCGCGGGGTCGGCGCGCAGCGCGGCCATTTGCTCCGGGTTCCGCAGGAGCGCGAAGGTGCCGAGTGACAGCATGTTCGCCGTGGTGTCGAATCCTGCGGCCAGCAGGATCAGGCTGATCCCCTTCAGCTCCTCGTCGGTCAGGTCGGTGCCGGTGAGTTCGCTGAGCACGTCGTCGGTGGGGTTCGCCCGCTTGGCGGCCACCAGCTCGGCGAGGTACTCCTGCGTCGCGGTGTAGGCGGCCATGAGCTCCTCCTCGCTCGTCTCCCCTCCCATGAACGTGTCGATCTGCTCCTGGAAGGAGCCCCGGTCCTCGTACGGCACGCCCAGCAGCTCGCAGATGACGATGGTGGGGATCGGCTTGGCGAAAGCGGTCACCAGGTCTGCCGGCGGCCCTGTCTGCTCCATGGCGTCCAGGCACTCGGCGGTGATCTGCTCGATGCGCTCGGCGAGCAGGCGCATCCGCCGCACCGTGAACCTGCCCGCCAGCGGCTTGCGGTAGCGGCGGTGCTGCGGGTCGTCCATGAGGAGGAACTCACCCGGCGGCGCCGGCGGGAGCTCGAAGTCGACCACGTTCATGAGTTCTCTGCGCGAGCTGAACCGCGGGTCGGCCAGGACCGAGCGGACCAGGTCGTATCCGGTGATCAGCCAGCCCGGTCTGCCGCCCGGGTGGGTGTAGCGGCTGATGGGTCCGTGCCGGCGGGCGTCGAGCAGCTCGGCCGGGGGGTCGAAGGGGCGGTCTGCCGGACGCGCTGCCGGTAACGCGGTGACGGTGTGGAGGGACTCATTCATGGCCATTCCTCATCTCGCGACATGGCGTGCTGCTTCACGCAGGAAGAAAGCTACGTTGCGTTCATATCTTCGTCAATGCAGATTAAGGCGTATTAGCAGGTCACAGACCCAAAATTGATGCAATGAAGCTGAAGTGAACGCAACACTGCATTGCAATGAGCGAGAACGTAAGGCAACGCCCGGCCCGTCGCCATGGGCAACGACCCGGTGACGGCGGGCGATTGACGCCCGGCACCGGCATGGGCGACGATCCCGGCCGGACGGGGCGCTCGGGTGACGCCGCCCGCTTGACCTCGCTCCAATAGGGCGTGACCAGCCCTGATTCAAGGGGGCGCGGTGGAGATCAGGGCCACAGCGCCCGGGAGGGAAAGGTCACAGCCTCGCCCACTGCTGCTCCTTCGAGTCGATGACCTAGCATCCGAGCATGACGGTCCTGCCTGACGACGGGCTTGAGCTGGCCGGCGAGTTCCCTGATGTGCCCCACGAGCAGTGGCAGCGCCTGGTGGCGGGCGTGCTGCGCAAGTCGGGCAAGGACGTGGAGGGCGCCGAGGCCGAGGAAGCCCTGTCCACCGCGCTCGAGGACGGGCTGCGCACCCGGCCTCTGTACACCGCCCGCGACGCCGCGCCCGAGCCGGGTCTGCCCGGGTTCGCGCCCTTTGTGCGCGGCGGCCGCCCCGAGGGGAACACGCTCGGCGGCTGGGACGTACGGCAGCGGCACACGGTGGCCGACCCCGGCGCGGTGCTCGCGGACCTGGAGAACGGCGCGGCCTCGCTGTGGCTGGGCGTCGGTGGCTCCGGCATCCCCGTGCCGGAGCTCGGCCGGGTTCTCGACGGTGTCTATCTCGACCTCGCGCCCGTCGTCCTCGACGCCGGGGCCGACACAGAGCCCGCCGCGCGGGAGTTGCTGCGGCTGTACGAGGAGCGTGGTGTCGCCCGGGACGCGGCGCGGGGCAATCTGGGCGCCGATCCGCTGGGCCTGGAGGCCCGAAGCGGCCAGCGGGGCGAGTTCGCTCCGGCGGCGGAGCTCGCTCGGTTGTGCGCCGGGCAGTACCCGGGGCTGCGGGCGCTGACCGTGGACGCGCTGCCGTACCACGAGGCCGGTGGCTCCGCCGCCCAGGAGCTGGGCTGCTCGCTGGCCACGGCGGTGGCGTATCTGCGGGAGCTGGCCGGAGCGGGGCTGAGCATCGAACAGGCCTGTTCGCAGCTGGAGTTCCGGTACGCGGCGACGGCCGACCAGTTCCTGACGATCGCCAAGCTGCGGGCCGCGCGCCGGCTGTGGGCGCGCGTGGCCGAGGCGTGCGGGGCACCGCGCGCCGGGGCGCAGCTCCAGCACGTCGTGACCTCGCCGGTGATGATGACGCGTCGCGACCCGTGGGTGAACATGCTGCGCGCGACGATCGCCACGCTGGCCGCCGGGGCGGGCGGGGCCGACGCGGTCACCGTGCTGCCCTTCGACCACGCGCTCGGCCTGCCGGACGCGTTCGCGCGGCGGATCGCCCGCAACACCTCCACCATCCTCATCGAGGAGTCGCACCTGGCCCGGGTGATCGACCCGGCGGGCGGCTCCTGGTACGTGGAGCGGCTGACCGACGAACTCGCCCACGCCGGCTGGCAGTTCTTCCAGCGGATCGAGCGGCTCGGCGGCCAGGCGGCGGCCCTGCGTTCGGGAGACCTCGCGCAGGACCTGGCCGGCACCTGGCAGGCCCGCAGCGCGAAGCTGGCCAAGCGGCGCGAACCCGTCACCGGAGTCAGCGAGTTCCCGTACCTCGCGGAGAAACCGGTCGTCCGGGACAGCGCGCCGGAGCCGCCGTCCGGCGGGCTGCCGCGGGTGCGTCGCGACGAGGCGTTCGAGGCGCTGCGCGCCCGCTCCGACGCCCACCTGGCCGCGACCGGCTCCCGGCCGCGGATCTTCCTCGCCGCGCTCGGCCCGGCCGCCGCCCACACCGCACGCCTCACCTTCGCCTCCAACCTCTTCCAGGCGGGCGGCGTCGAGCCCGTCACGGAGGGCACCTTCGAGGAGAGCGGCGCCACCGAGGCCTGCCTGTGCTCCAGCGACGCCCTGTACGAGGAGCGGGCGGAGGCGGTGACCGCACAGCTGAAGGCCGCCGGTGCCGCGCATGTGTTCCTCGCCGGGCGGCCCGGGAACCACCCCGGTGTCGACTCATACGTCTTCGCGGGCTGCGACGCCGTCGCCGTGCTGTCCGCCACCCTCGACCGCATGGGAGTGTCCTGATGGGAATCCCCGACTTCACCGGGATCGAGCTGGGGACCCCGGCGGCCGACGGCGGCCCGGACGAGTGGCGTACGGCGGTCAAGAACGCCTCCGGCGGCGACGACCTGCTGTGGGAGACCCCGGAGGGCATCACGGTCAAGCCGCTGTACACCGGCCGTGACCTGGAGGGCCTGGACTTCCTGGACACGTACCCGGGCGCGGCGCCCTATCTGCGCGGCCCGTACCCGACCATGTACGTCAACCAGCCGTGGACCATCCGCCAGTACGCCGGTTTCTCCACGGCCGAGGAGTCGAACGCCTTCTACCGGCGCAACCTCGCGGCCGGGCAGAAGGGCCTGTCGGTCGCCTTCGACCTGCCCACCCACCGGGGTTACGACAGCGACCACCCGCGGGTGACCGGCGACGTCGGCATGGCGGGCGTGGCCATCGACTCGATCTACGACATGCGCCAGCTGTTCGACGGGATCCCCCTCGACAGGATGACCGTGTCGATGACGATGAACGGCGCCGTGCTGCCGGTGCTGGCGCTGTACATCGTGGCGGCGGAGGAGCAGGGCGTACCGCCCGAGAAGCTGGCCGGGACCATCCAGAACGACATCCTCAAGGAGTTCATGGTCCGCAACACCTACATCTATCCGCCGAAGCCGTCGATGCGGATCATCTCCGACATCTTCGCCTACACCTCGCAGCGGATGCCGCGCTACAACTCCATCTCCATCTCCGGCTACCACATCCAGGAGGCGGGTGCGACGGCCGACCTGGAGCTGGCGTACACCCTCGCGGACGGTGTCGAGTACATCCGCGCGGGGCGTGAGGCCGGACTGGACGTGGACGCGTTCGCGCCGCGGCTGTCGTTCTTCTGGGCGATCGGCATGAACTTCTTCATGGAGGTCGCCAAGCTGCGGGCGGCGCGCCTGCTGTGGGCGAAGCTGGTGCGGCAGTTCTTCCCGAAGAACGCCAAGTCGTTGTCGCTGCGCACCCATTCGCAGACCTCGGGGTGGTCGCTGACCGCGCAGGACGTCTTCAACAACGTGACGCGCACCTGCGTCGAGGCCATGGCGGCGACGCAGGGCCACACGCAGTCGCTGCACACCAACGCCCTCGACGAGGCGCTGGCGCTGCCCACCGACTTCTCGGCCCGCATCGCCCGCAACACGCAGCTGCTGCTCCAGCAGGAGTCCGGCACGACCCGGGTGATCGACCCGTGGGGCGGCAGCGCGTACGTCGAGAGGCTGACGTACGACCTGGCCCGGCGGGCCTGGCAGCACATCCAGGAGGTCGAGCAGGCGGGCGGCATGGCCAAGGCCATCGACGCGGGCATCCCCAAGCTGCGCATCGAGGAGGCCGCGGCCCGCACCCAGGCCCGGATCGACTCCGGTCGCCAGCCGGTGATCGGCGTCAACAAGTACCGGGTGGACAGCGACGAGCAGATCGAGGTCCTGAAGGTCGACAACTCCTCCGTGCGGGCTCAGCAGATCGAGAAGCTGCGGCGGCTGCGGGCGGAGCGGGACGAGCGGGCCTGCCAGGACGCGCTGGACGCGCTGACCCGGGCCGCCGGCGGCGACGGCAACCTGCTGGAGCTGGCGGTGAACGCGGCCCGTGCCAAGGCGACCGTCGGGGAGATCTCCGACGCCCTGGAGAAGGTGTACGGCCGGCACGCGAGCCAGATCCGTACGATTTCCGGCGTGTACCGCAACGAAGCAGGGGAGTCCCCGTCCGTGGACCGCACCCGAGCGCTGGTCTCCGACTTCGAGGAGGCCGAGGGCCGCCGCCCGCGCATCCTGGTCGCCAAGATGGGCCAGGACGGCCACGACCGCGGCCAGAAGGTGATCGCCACCGCCTTCGCCGACCTCGGCTTCGACGTGGACGTCGGCCCGCTGTTCCAGACCCCCGCGGAGGTGGCCCGGCAGGCCGTCGAGGCGGACGTGCACATCGTCGGGGTGTCGTCGCTGGCGGCCGGCCACCTCACCCTCGTGCCGGCGCTGCGGGAACAGCTCGCCGAGGAGGGGCGCGAGGACATCATGATCGTGGTGGGCGGGGTGATCCCGCCGCAGGACGTGCCGACGCTGCTCAAGATGGGCGCGGCCGCGGTCTTCCCGCCCGGGACGGTGATCCCGGACGCGGCCCACGACCTGGTGAAGCGACTGTCGGACGGCCTCGGGCACGACCTGTGATCGACGTCGACGCGTATGTGAAGGGCGTACTCGACGGGAAGCGGGCGATCGTCGCCCGCGCCATCACGCTCGTCGAGTCCACCCGCCCCCAGCACCGGGAGCTGGCGCAGCGGTTGCTGACCGAGCTGCTGCCGCACAGCGGGCGGGCGCGGCGGATCGGCGTCAGCGGAGTGCCGGGCGTGGGCAAGTCGACGTTCATCGACGCGTTCGGCTCGATGCTGACGGGGCTCGGGCACCGGGTGGCCGTGCTGGCCGTCGACCCGTCCTCCAGCCGTACCGGCGGTTCCATCCTGGGCGACAAGACCCGTATGGAACGGCTGGCCGTCGACCCGGCGGCCTTCGTCCGCCCCTCCCCCACGGCCGGAACGCTGGGCGGGGTGGCCAAGGCGACACGCGAGTCGATCGTGGTGATGGAGGCGGCCGGCTACGACGTGATCCTGGTGGAGACGGTGGGTGTCGGCCAGTCCGAGACCGCGGTCGCGAACATGGTCGACTCCTTCCTGCTGCTCACCCTCGCCCGTACCGGCGACCAGCTGCAGGGCATCAAGAAGGGCGTCCTGGAACTGGCGGACGTGATCGCCGTCAACAAGGCGGACGGTCCGCACGAGCGCGACGCCCGGGCCGCCGCGCGTGAACTGGCGGGCGCGCTGCGGCTGATGCACGGCAAGGACGCGGTCTGGACGCCGCCCGTGCTCAGCTGCAGCGCCCGCGAGTCGAGCGGCCTGGACACCGTGTGGGAGCGCCTCGAACAGCACCGCACACTGCTGGACTCGACCGGCCGGCTCACCGCCAAGCGCCGCGACCAGCAGGTCGACTGGACCTGGACCATGGTCCGCGAGGAACTCCTCGGCCGCCTGCACGCCGATCCGGCGGTACGGGCGCTCGCGCCTGAGCTGGAACAGCGGGTCAGAGAAGGCGAGTTGACTCCGACACTGGCCGCCGAGCGGATCCTCGGGGCTCTCGGGGGTCCCGGGCCGGACGGTTCCTGAGCACGGCGCTGTTCACCGGACCCGGTGGATTCACGCGCAGCGACTTGCATGATTATGCGTGTCGATACATACTCTTCCTATGTCCAAGGTCCTCACCTCCCTGCCGGCCGGCGAGCGCGTCGGCATCGCCTTCTCGGGCGGTCTCGACACGTCCGTCGCGGTCGCGTGGATGCGCGACAAGGGCGCCGTCCCGTGCACCTACACCGCCGACATCGGCCAGTACGACGAGCCCGACATCGCCTCGGTGCCCGGCCGTGCGAAGACCTACGGCGCCGAGATCGCGCGTCTGGTCGACTGCCGCGCGGCCCTGGTCGAGGAGGGCCTGGCCGCGCTGACCTGCGGCGCGTTCCACATCCGCTCGGGCGGACGGGCGTACTTCAACACCACGCCGCTCGGCCGGGCCGTCACGGGCACGCTGCTGGTCCGGGCGATGCTCGAGGACGACGTCCAGATCTGGGGCGACGGCTCGACCTTCAAGGGCAACGACATCGAGCGGTTCTACCGCTACGGCCTGCTCGCCAACCCGCACCTCAGGATCTACAAGCCCTGGCTGGACGCGGCGTTCGTCACCGAGCTCGGCGGCCGCAAGGAGATGTCCGAGTGGCTGCTCGCGCACGGGCTGCCCTACCGCGACAGCACGGAGAAGGCGTACTCCACCGACGCCAACATCTGGGGCGCCACGCACGAGGCGAAGACGCTGGAGCACCTGGACACCGGCATCGAGACCGTCGAGCCGATCATGGGCGTGCGGTTCTGGGACCCCGAGGTCGAGATCGCCACCGAGGACGTGACGATCGGCTTCGAACAGGGCCGCCCGGTGTCGATCAACGGCAAGGAGTTCCCGTCCGCCGTCGACCTGGTCATGGAGGCCAACGCCATCGGCGGGCGGCACGGCCTGGGCATGTCGGACCAGATCGAGAACCGGATCATCGAGGCCAAGAGCCGCGGCATCTACGAGGCCCCGGGCATGGCCCTGCTGCACGCCGCGTACGAGCGGCTGGTCAACGCGATCCACAACGAGGACACCCTCGCCCAGTACCACACCGAGGGCCGTCGCCTCGGGCGGCTGATGTACGAGGGCCGCTGGCTGGACCCGCAGGCGCTGATGATCCGCGAGTCGCTGCAGCGCTGGGTCGGCGCCGCCGTCACCGGAGAGGTGACCCTGCGCCTGCGGCGCGGTGAGGACTACTCGATCCTCGACACCACGGGCCCGGCGTTCAGCTACCACCCGGACAAGCTGTCCATGGAGCGCACCGAGGACTCCGCGTTCGGCCCGGTGGACCGGATCGGACAGCTCACCATGCGCAACCTCGACATCGCCGACTCCCGCGCCAAGCTGGAGCAGTACGCCGGCATCGGCCTGATCGGCACCGGCAGCCCCACCATCGGCGCCTCCCAGGCCGCCGCGACCGGGCTGATCGGCACCATGCCGGAGCTGCCGCAGGGCGGCGCCGAGGTCATCGCCTCCCGCGGTGAGGTCTCGGAGGAGGACGCGTGGCTGGACCGCGCGGCGATGGAGTCCGGCACGGACTGACCGGTGGCCGTGCCTCGCGAAGGGCACAGCACGGCGAAGGCCGGCTCGGCAGTGCCGAGCCGGCCTTTCAGCTTTCCTGGGGTTCAGCGCGAGCTGCCGGCCATCTCCCGGACCGGTGCGTCGAGGCTGTCCAGAGCGCGCAGGATGTCCTCGACGCGCTGCTTGGCGTCGCCGAAGAGCATCTGGCTGTTCTCCCGGAAGAACAGCGGATTCTGCACACCCGCGTACCCGGCGGCCATGGACCGCTTGAAGACGACCACGTCGGCCGCCTCCCACACGTGCAGCACGGGCATACCGGCGATGGGGCTGGCCGGGTTCTCCGTGGCGGCCGGGTTGACGGTGTCGTTGGCGCCGATGACGAGCACGACCGAGGTGGCGGCGAAGTCGTCGTTGATCTCGTCCATTTCGAGGACGATGTCGTACGGCACGTTGGCCTCGGCGAGCAGCACGTTCATGTGCCCGGGCAGCCGGCCGGCGACCGGGTGGATGCCGAAGCGCACCTCGACGCCCCGCTCGCGCAGCTTGCGCGCCAGTTCGGCGACCGGGTACTGGGCCTGCGCGACCGCCATGCCGTAGCCCGGCGTGATGATCACCGAGGAGGCGTCGCGGAGGAGCTCGGCGGTCTCCTCGGCGCTGATCTCCCGGTGCTCGCCCTGCTCGCCCTCGTCGGCCGCCGCGGCCGGGGTGCCGAATCCGCCGGCGATCACCGAGATGAAGGAGCGGTTCATCGCCTTGCACATGATGTACGACAGGTAGGCACCGGAGGAGCCGACGAGCGCGCCCGTGACGATGAGCAGGTTGTTGGAGAGCAGGAAGCCCGAGGCCGCCGCCGCCCAGCCGGAGTAGCTGTTGAGCATGGAGACCACCACCGGCATGTCACCGCCGCCGATGGAGGCCACCAGGTGCGCGCCCAGGGCGAGCGCGATCACGGTGACGGCGATGAGCAGCCCCATGTTCGGGCGGGCCACGAAGGCGACGGTGAGCCCGGCGAAGGCGACCAGGGCGCCGATGTTGAGGACGTGCTTGCCGGGCAGCGTGAGCGGGCGGGAGGCGATGCGCGCCGAGAGCTTCAGGTAGGCGATGACGGACCCCGTGAAGGTGACGGCGCCGATGAACACCCCGATGAACACCTCGGCGTGGTGGATGCCCAGCAGCGACCCGCTGAGCTCGGCGTCGACGTCGAGGTAGCCGTTCCAGCCGACGAACGTCGCCGCCAGACCGACCAGGCTGTGCATGATGGCGATCAGCTCCGGCATGCCGGTCATCTCGACGACCCGGGCCCGCCACAGTCCGATGCCCGCGCCGACGGCCGTCGCGACGACGATCAGCACGAGACCGGTGGCGGTGATGCTCTTCGACGCGAGCCCGATGGTGGCGGCCAGGGCGATGACCATGCCCGCGATGCCCCAGACGACTCCCGATCGGGAGGTCCGGTGCTGCGAGAGCCCGGCGAGGCTGAGGATGAACAGCAGCGCCGCGACGACGTAGGCGGCCTGTGTGGCCGTGACTGTGCTCATCCTGATCAGCCCTTCGAGAACATGCCGAGCATGCGGCGGGTGACGGCGAATCCGCCGAAGACGTTGATGCTCGCCAGCAGGATCGCGGCGAACGACAGCACGGTGACGGCGGTGTTCCCGTGCCCGATCTGCAGCAGCGCGCCGACCACGACGATGCCGGAGATGGCGTTGGTGACCGACATCAGCGGCGTGTGCAGCGCGTGGTGCACGTTGCCGATGACGTAGAACCCGATGACGATCGCCAGGACGAAGACCGTGAAGTGGCCGATCAGTTCGCTCGGTGAGAAGGCGGTCACCAGGAACAGCGCGAGCGCTCCGGCGCCGACGAGCGCGTACGAGGACCACGCGGGCCGTGCGGGCTTGGCCGGCGCCTCGGAGGCGGGCGCGGCCGCGGGTTCCGGGGCTCCGCCGGGGGCGGGCGCGGCGGACACCTGGACCGGGGGCGGGGGCCAGGTCTTCTCCCCGTCACGGACCACGGTCATCGACCGCTGCACCACGTCGTCGAAGTCGAGGACGAGCCGGCCGTCCTTGCCCGGGGTGAGCAGCTTCATCAGGTTGACGAGGTTGGTGCCGTACAGCTGCGAGGCCTGGGCGGGGAGCCGGCCGGGCAGGTCGGTGTAGCCGATGATCGTCACGTCGTTGTCGGTGACGACCGCCTTGCCGGCGACCGTGCCCTCGACGTTGCCGCCCTGGGCGGCGGCCATGTCGACGATCACGCTGCCGGGCTTCATGCGCGCGACGTCCTCGGCGGTGATCAGGCGCGGCGCGGGCCGGCCGGGGATCAGCGCGGTGGTGATGATGATGTCGACGTCGGCGGCCTGCTCGGCGTACAGCTGCGCGGCCAGCCGGTTGTAGTCGTCCGAGGTGGCCTTGGCGTATCCGTCGCTGCTCACCTCCTGCTCGGCGGTCACCGTCAGGAACTCCCCGCCCAGCGAGCGCACCTGCTCGGCGACCTCGGGCCGGGGGTCGGTGGCGCGGACCACGGCGCCGAGGCTGCGGGCGGCGCCGATGGCCGCGAGCCCGGCGACACCGGCACCGGCCACCAGAACCTTGGCGGGCGGTACCTTGCCGGCGGCGGTCACCTGCCCGGTGAAGAAGCGGCCGAAGGCGTGCGCGGCCTCGACCACGGCCCGGTAACCGGCGATGTTCGCCATCGAGCTGAGCACGTCCAGGGACTGGGCGCGCGAGATGCGCGGGACGGCGTCCATGGCGAGCACGGTGATCGGCCGCCGGGCCAGTTCGTCGACCAGCTCCGGGTTGAGCGCGGGGCTGATGAGCGCGACCAGCGTCGCTCCGTCCCGCAGCCGTCCGATCTCCTCGGTCGAGGGGCCGTTGACCTTCAGAACGACATCGGCGGCCCACGGGTCGCCGAGTCGGGCGCCCGCCTCCTGGTAGGCCGCGTCGGAGAAGCGGGACGAGGCTCCCGCCCCCGGTTCGACCACCACGTCGTATCCGAGCGCGACGAGTCTCCCCACGGTGGCCGGCGTGGCCGCCACCCTGGTCTCGCCCGCAGTGGACTCGGCCGGTACGCCGATCCGCTGGGGTTCAGGTTCCGCTGGGACCATCGTGTGCCTCTCTCCTCGTCTCTCGCTCGCCGGCTGCCGTCGTCGAGTGCCCGTCCATCCTTCGGTGCCCGAATCTTGCACTGTCGATACGGGATCCGCGGGCGGTCGTCTTCACACGGATGGAGAGTCCTGCCTCACACGAACGGGGGGTTGCCGAGTGAACCTACTGCCGAGTATGGCGGTGGCTTCCCGGCCCGTGGCGTGATGGGGTTTCTGAGGTTTGGGCTGGGGCAGCCGGCCCGGATCGACACCGCCGGCACCCTCGCGGCCTGGCTCGAGGACCTGGGCTGAAGCGAGGCACGGGTGGTGCGGCGGCGGTTCGACGCCGCGCTGTCGCCGGACTCGGTCTGGGGCCGGCCACCGGCACCGCGCACGCGGTGGACGACCTCGACGTGCGCGTCCCGACCGGCAGGGCCCGCTTGTCGGGCCGACGGCTCGGTGCGGGCGCCGCCGCAGCAAACGCCCTTATTGTTCTGATTGTTCTCCCGGTGGGCGGGCACTCAGGGCATGTGCACTCACAAGACGGCATGCGCCCGCGCAGGGTCCTGCTGGCCGGGTGGTTCAGCTTCCGGGACGGGGAGGCGACCGCCGGGGACGTGCTGGCCCTGCGCCGGGTCGAGGACGTACTGCTCGGCACGGGCATCCCCTACGACGTCGCCTGGAGTCCCGGTTTCCGCCCGGAGGCCCTGCATCTGGACCGGCTCTGGCCCGAGGACTACTCCCACCTGGTGTTCGTGTGCGGCCCGCTGCACGGGCCGCAGATCGAGGAGCTGCACCGGCGGTTCGCGCACTGTGTCCGGATCGCAGTCGGCACCTCGGTGATCGACCCCGGCAGCGCGGCCGTGACGGGCTTCCACCGGGTGCTGCCGCGGGACGCGCCGGACACCGAGCCGGTGGAGGACCTGGCGGCCCGCGCCCCGGATGTGCCGGCCCGGCCGGTCGTCGGGGTGATCCTCACACACGGACAGCACGAGTACGGGCAGCAGCGCCGGCACGGGCAGGTCGCCGAGGAGGTGACGCGCTGGCTGGCCGGGAAGGACTGCGGACGGCTGGAGCTGGAGACGCGGCTCGACACCCACGACTGGCATCTGAGCGCCACGCCCGCGCAGCTCCAGTCCGTGCTGGCCCGGTTGGACCTGGTCGTCACCGACCGGCTGCACGGACTGGTCATAGCGCTGCGGGTCGGCACGCCCGTGCTGGCCGTGGACCCGGTCACGGGCGGCGCGAAGGTCACCGCGCAGGCCCGCGCCTGCGGCTGGCCTGCGCTGGTACCCGCGGAACGCCTGGACGTGCGGCAGTTGGACCGCTGGTGGGACTGGTGCCTGACCGGCGGACGGGTGACCGCCCGGCAGATCCGCGACGGGTTCCGCGAGGGCACCGTGCCGGACAGCGCGGACCGGCTGGTCGAGGCCCTGGCACGCCCGGTGCCCGGTTAGCCCCCCCGCCGGACACCGGACACTCGGGCCCGGGGCCGGCGCGGGCGTTCCGGCCCGGCCCGTGCCCGGACGGCTCGTCCCCGGCAACGAGCAACCGGCCATGCCGGAGCGGCACAACCCGACCGGGGAAACAGCACCCCGCCCGGCCGCCGGCGACCGGCCCGCCAGGACACCGGCCGGAACCTGCCCGGGCGACACCTGCCCCACGGCGTCGGCCCGCACTCCCCCACCGTCCGTGCCCGGTTAGCTCCGGCGCCTCACGGGGCACCCGCTGTGTCAGTCCCCGCTTCCTGCCCCGTCGCACGTCCCCCCGGGAGGAGAGACGGTCCGGCCGCCCGGAAGGAGAACCGCGTGTCCATCGGCCGACTTCCCGATCACGAGCAGCGCATCCTCGACGAGATGGAACGCGCCCTGCGCCGCGACCGCCGCCTCGACCGCCGAATGCGCACCCTGCGGCTGAGCCGCCTCCCCGACCCCGCCCGCCTCCTCGTCCGCCTGTCGGCCTACCGCCCCCGGGTCTGGACCGTGGCGGTCCTGCTCGCGGTGTCGACCGGCCTGATGGTGGCCGGCATCGTCACCTCCGCGCCCGGCGTGATCTGGGCGTTCGCGGCCCTGTGGCCGGTGGCCCTGTTCGCCGCGTTCCGCCTGCTGTGCCGGTGGTCCGGAGGCTGAGCGTCCGCCCCGGGTGCGGGTTCAGCCCGTGTAGCGGCGTGCCTTGGAGGCGCGTTGGGCCGGTTCCAGCGTGCGCAGACGGGACTCGACCTCGTGGGGAAGGACACGGCGTTCCCGCAGGACCCACGGCAGTGCCGCGGCCGCCTCGGCGAAGGCGCGCAGGGACGCGGTGTCCCGCGGGACCGTACGGGCCAGGTCGACGGTGCGGCGCAGTGCGAAACCGGCCGGGCGGCGCAGCCAGGTGAACCACAGGGTGTTGCGGATGCCGTGGGTGCGGCGCAGGGTGGCGTCCCGCGCCACGGACGGGTGGTGGTGCACCGCGAGGTGGTCGGCGTACGTCAGCCACCAGCCGTCGGCCGCCAGGTCCGCGGCGAGCAGCTCCTCCTCGCCGCCCAGCCACAGACGCGGATGGAAACCGCCCGCCGCCCGGAAGGCGCCGGTGCGCAGCACGGTCGCGGCGGCCAGGAACGAGCCGAGGGCCGGCCCGGGCAGCCAGGCGGGCCCCGGAACCGGCGAGTCGCGCAGCTCCTCCACGATGGGGTCGTCGGTGCCGTCCGGTTCGACGACGATCCGGGCCGTGACGGATCCCAGCCCCGGGTACCGGTCGAGCAGGTCGGCGGCGCCCGTCAGCGAGCCGGGCGCCCACCAGGAGTCGTCGTCGCAGAAGGCGACGTAGGGCGTGTCGACCTGCCGGATCGCCAGGTTGCGGCCGACAGCGCCGAGGTTGCGGCCGGACCGCAGCAGCCGGACCCAGGGGTGGTGGCGGGCGACGGCGTCGGCGGTGCCGTCCGTGGAACCGTTGTCGGTGACGATCACCGGTGGGTTCTCCGGCAGCACGGCGAGGTGGTCCAGGGTGCGCAGCAGCTCCGCGCACCGGTTGTGGGTGATGACGACCACGGTCGTGCGGCGGTCGGTCATGCGGCATGCTCCAGCAGGCGCGCGGCCCGCTCCACGTGCGGCGGCAGGGGCCTGCGGTCCCGGAGCGCGGCGGGCAGGCGGGCCAGCGTCCCGCGCAGGGCCTGCCGTGCGTCGTCGTCGTGCCGGGCCTCGGAGGCGAGGTCGCGGGTGCGGGCGAGCGCGTACGGCACCGGGCGGCGCAGCCAGGCGGTGAGCAGCTCGTTGCGGCGCTGCACGACCGGGCGGCCGGTGCGAGGCGCGGGCGCCGGGTGGTGGTGGGCGACGACGTCCGGGCAGTGGGTGACGCCCCAGCCGCGGGCGGCCAGGTCGTAGGCGAGGAGGGTCTCCTCCCCGCCGAAGAACAGCAGCCGGTGGAAGCCGCCCGCGTCGAGGTAGGCCCTCCGGCGGACCACGGAGGCGCAGGCGAGGAAGCCCAGGACCTGGGTCCCGGGGAGGTCGCGGACCCGGCCGAGGGGAGAGTCGGCGAGCACCTCGTTGAGCGGGTCGGGGTCGGCGGTGCGGCCCACGAGGGTGCGGGCGGCGATGAGGCCGAGCCGCGGGTGGTCCTCGAACAGGCGGACCGCCGTGGTGAGGGCGCCGGGCGACCACCAGGAGTCGTCGTCGCTGAACGCCACGTACGGGGTGTCCAGGGCGCGGGCGCCGTAGGTCCGCGCCAGGGCGCCGTGGTTGAGCGGCAGCGCCAGGACGCGGACCTGGGGGAAGCCGTGGGCGAGCATGGCGCGCGTGTCGTCGGTGGAGGCGTTGTCCGCGACGATGATCTCGGGCCGTTCGGGGAGGGTCGTGAGGTGGCGCAGGGCCTCGGCGAGGGCGGCCGACCGGTTGCGGGTGGCGATGACGATGCCGACGGGGCTGGTCTTCGGGTGCGGGCTGGTCATGGCGCGGGGCGCCCCCTTACGGGTTTCGGGTGCCGGGCAGTTCGTCGACGGCGCGCAGGACGTCCTCGGGGGTGATGCGCAGCAGCGCCGGGTCGGGGTGGCGGCCGTGCGGGTCGCCCTCGGGGCCGTACCAGAGCGCGCGGTGGCGTGGACTGTCCGGCGGGCCCCAGCGGCTCGGCGCGACCGGGCCGAAGAGGGTGACGGAGCGCGTGGCGTGGGCGACCGCGAGGTGGGCGACGCCGGTGTCGCCGCTGATCACGCAGTGCGCGTCGGCGACGAGAGCGGCCAGCCGGCCGAAGGGCAGGCCGCCGCCGAAGACATCGGTGTCGGGCAGCCCCGCCTGCTTGGCGAGCCGGGCCACGAGGTCGCCCTCGTCCGCCCCGCCGGTAACGACGACCCGCAGGCCCCGGGCCCGCAGTCCGGCCGCGACGGCCGCGTAGCGCTCGACGGGCCAGCAGCGGGCGGGCGACCCGGCGCCGGGGTGCAGTACGGCCGCACCGGGCGCCGGGGAGGCGGCGCGCGGCCTGGGCAGGAGTACGTCCCCCGGGTCGGCGTCGATGCCGTACGACCGGAGCAGCCGGCACCAGCGGTCGCGTTCGTGTTCCTCGGGGTACCAGGGCGGGCCGTCGATCTCGGGCGTGCCGGGGTGGGCGAAGGCGAACAGCGTCGGCGGGCGCAGGCGTGTGAGCAGCCGGTGGCTCGGCGGCCCGTTGCCGTGCAGGTCGACGGCGATGTCCGGAGGCGGCCCGCTCCAGTCGAGTGAGGCGGGCACCTCCCGGCCCGGTGCGGAGGTGGGCAGCAACCGGTCCACGGCCCCCGTCGCCGCCGCGACCGGCTCGAGCTCGGCGGGCGCGGCCAGCACGATCTCGTGCCCGGGGTAGGCCCGCCGCAGGCCGCGCAGCGCGGGGACGCCGGCGAGGAGGTCTCCGAGTCCCAGGGCACGCAGGACGAGCAGACGGGGCCGGGGCTGCCCCGGGCGCGGAGCCGTGCCCCGGGGGGCCTCGGGCGCCGCGCCCGGCGTCCCACCCGGAGGCGTGCTCGCCTCCGCGCGCCCGGCTGCACGCGGGACGAGCAGGCCGGGCCGAGGCTGCCCCGGGCGCAGAGCCGATCCCCGGGAGGCGTCGGGCGCCGCGCCCGGCCTCTCACCCGAAGGCGTGCTCGCCTCCGCGCGCCCGGCTGCACGCAGGACGAGCAGGCCGGGCCGAGGCTGCCCCGGGCGCAGAGCCGATCCCCGGGAGGCGTCGGGCGCCGCGCCCGGCGTCCCACCCGAAGGCGTGCTCGCCTCCGCGCGCCCGGCTGCACGCAGGACGAGCAGGCCGGGCCGAGGCTGCCCCGGGCGCAGAGCCGATCCCCGGGAGGCGTCGGGCGCCGCGCCCGGCCTCTCACCCGGAGGCGTGCTCGCCTCCGCGCGCCCGGCTGCACGCAGGACGAACAGGCCGGGCCGAGGCTGCCCCGGGCGCAGAGCCGTGCCCCGAGGGGCCTCGGGCGCCGCGCCCGGCGTCCCACCCGAAGGCGTGCTCGCCTCCGCGCGCCCGGCTGCACGCAGGACGAACAGGCCGGGCCGAGGCTGCCCCGGGCGCGGAGCCGCGCCCCCGGAGACGTCGGGCGCCGCACCCGGCGTCCCACCCGAAGGCGTGCTCGCCTCCGCGCGCCCGACTGAACGCGGGACGAACAGGCCGGGCCGAGGCTGCCCCGGGCGCAGAGCCGCGCCCCCAGAGACGTCGGGCGCCGCACCCGGAGGCGTGCTCGCCTCCGCGCGCCCGGCTGCACGCAGGACGAGCAGGCCGGGCCGAGGCTGCCCCGGGCGCAGAGCCGATCCCCGGGAGGCGTCGGGCGCCGTGCCCGGCCTCTCACCCGAAGGCGTGCTCCCCTCCGCGCGCCCGGCCGTGCCCGATGTGCCGTCCGGTGTCGTGCCGGCAGAGCGCCCTGTGTCCTCCGGGTCCGTCCCCGCGCCCCACCTTGTCGGGCGTGTCATCGTGCTCCTTCCGCCGCCCGTTCCATCAGGGCCGTCGAGGAGCGGCCGTCGAGGTAGGGCAGCAGGACCGCCTGGCCTCCCCACCGCTGGAGGAGGGCGGCTTCCGGGAGGTCCGCTGCCGCGTAGTCGCCGCCCTTGACCCAGACGTCGGGGCGCAGGTCGGCCAGGAGGCGTTCGGGGGTGTCCTCGTCGAAGACGGCGACCGCGTCGACGCAGGACAGGGCGCGCAGGACCCGGATGCGGTCGGCGAGCGGGGTGACGGGCCGGCCCTCACCCTTGCGGCGCCGTACCGAGGCGTCCGAGTTGACGCAGACGACCAGGCAGTCGCCGAGCCGCCGCGCGGCCTGGAGCAGGCCGACATGGCCGGCGTGCAGCAGGTCGAAGCAGCCGCCGGCGGCGACGATCGTGCCGTGGGCGGCCCGGACCCGTGCGGTCAGGGCGCCGGGGTCGTCGTCGGGCGGCGGCGCCGGTTCGCCGTCCGCGTCCGGGACGGCGGCGGCGCCGCCCGCCGCGACGAATCCGGTCGCCGAGGCGACGGCGCCCTCGACGGCCTCGGCGACCAGGACGCCGTCGGCGAGCAGCCCGGCGGCCGTGGCGGCGAACCGGTCCCCGGCCCCGCAGCTGTCGCCGTGGTGTGCGGCGGGCGCGGGGACGAGGAGCGGGTGCTCGCCGTAGGACAGCAGGGCGCCGCGGGCGCCGAGGGTCACCGCTACGGCGGCCACCCGCCAGCGCTCCACCAGGGCGGCGGCGCTGTGGGCGGCGGCGTGCAGGTCACGGCGTGGGGTGCCGTCGCGCGGTGCGAGCCCGTGGGCCTCCTTCTCGGCGGGGGTCACCAGCCGGGTGCCCGGCACCGGGGTTCCGCCGCGCGGGTGCGGGTCCCAGACCAGCGGGGGCCGGGCCGCGAGTACGTCACGCAGCGCGTCGACCGTGCCGCGGCCGTAGTCGGAGACCAGCACCGCGGGCGCGGTGCGCACGGCCTCGCGGGCGGTGTCCGTGGCCTCGCTGGTGCGTCCGGCGCCCCGGTCCAGACGGACCACCGGGCGGTCCTGCGCGAGGATCCGCGTCTTCTCGGACAGGGAGCCGGTCAGGGGCAGCGGAACGAGCGTGAGCCAGGGTTCCAGGAGGCGGCGCAGGGTCTGGCTGGCCGGGTCGTCGCCCACCCCGGCCACCAGCGTGACGTCCCGGCCGTCGCGGGCCGCGAGGTACGCGGCGAGCGCGGCGCCACCGGGCCGGGTGCGTTCGCCGCAGTCGTCGACGACGGGCACGGGCGCGTCGGGCGCGAGCCGTTCGGCCCGGCCCGTCAGGTCCCGGTCCAGCAGCGCGTCGCCGACCACGACCAGCGGTGCCTTGCCGTTCATGTCACCTCCCGCCCTCGTCGTCGCGCCGGCCGCCGCGTTCCACCGCGGCGTCGAACGCCGCGCACACCATGTGCACGGCCACCAGGTGCAGTTCCTGCACGGTCGCCGCCGTCGGCGCCTCGACGCACAGGTATTCGTCGCTGCCCGCCATCAACGGGTTGGGTGCGCAGCCGGTGAGGGCCCACACGCGCACCCCGGCCGCCCGGGCCGCGTGCGCCGCGGACAGCAGGTTGGCGCTGGCGCCCGACGTGGACAGCAGCATCAGCACGTCCCCGGGACGGCCGTGCGCGCGGACCTGGCGGGCGAACACCTCGTCCACGCCGTAGTCGTTGGCGATGGCCGTGGTGCTGGAGGTGTCGGCGTGCAGGGCGAGCGCGGAGAACGGTGGCCGGTCGTCGCGGTAGCGGCCGACGAGT
Organism: Streptomyces djakartensis; assembly: GCF_014651075.1. Lineage (GTDB taxonomy): Bacteria > Actinomycetota > Actinomycetes > Streptomycetales > Streptomycetaceae > Streptomyces > Streptomyces djakartensis. The sequence goes on from NZ_BMWE01000005.1 coordinate 215,447, forward strand.
TCGGCGGTCAGGTGCTGGGCCTGGGCTGCGCTGCCGCCGTTGCCCGCGGCCAGCAGCCGGCCGCCGCCGGTGAGCACGTCAGCCAGACGCTCGCCCCACCGCTCGGTGATGTGCGCCGAGGCACGGAACAGGGTCAGGGCGTCCTGGAGTTCGTCGCAGTGCCCGGTGACGGGCGGGTGCACGGTCATCACGCCACCTCCTTCTGCTGTGCGGGTCCGGCGAGGACCTGGCGGTGGACCCGCTCCACGCCGTCGGCGACGCGCCGCCAGGTGTAGTGGGCGAGGACGCGTTCCCGCCCGGCCGTGCCGTGACGGCGGCGCAGTGCGTCGTGGTCGAGGAGCTCGCGTACCGCGGCGGCGACCGACCCGGGGTCCTGCGGACGGACGAGCCGGCCCGTGACGCCGTCGGCGACGCTGTCCCGGTGGCCGCCGACATCGCTGGCGACGACGGGGACACCGCAGGCCATCGCCTCCAGCGGCACGATCCCGAACGGCTCGTAGACGGGCGTGCACAGCACCAGGTCCGCGCTGCCGATCAGGGCGGGCATGCGGGCCGGGTCGACCGCGCCGAGCATCCGGACCCGGTCGCCCACGCCGATGCGCCGGGCCAGGCGCCGCAGCCGCCGCGCCTCGGGGTCGTCGGCGAGCAGTCCGGCGTCCGGTCCGCCCGCGATGAGCAGTTCGGCGTCCGGGATGCCGGCGAGGGCCTGGATGGCCTGGTCGTAGCCCTTGCGCGGGACGAGCCGGCCGCAGGCGAGCAGCCGGTGCCGCTCCCGGCGTGCCGGGACGCCGCCCTGCGGTACGCCGGGCCGGAACTGCTCCGCGTCCACCCCACAGGGCACCACGGACACCTGCCGGGCCGGCACGCCCAGCTCGGCCAGCTCCCGCACCTCGTCGGTGCAGGTGGCCAGGACCCGGGCGCAGCCGCGGCCGATCTGCCGCTCGATGCCGACGCGTTCGGGCGGGCTGGTGTCGAGCCGGCCCTGGTGGCGGCGCTTGACGGTGCCGAGGGCGTGGAAGGTCTGCACGACGGGCACGCCGTGCGGCTGGGCGCCGATCCGGGAGGCCATGCCGGACATCCAGAAGTGGGCGTGTGCCACGTCGGGCCGTTCCCGCGCCCAGGCGCGTTCCAGCCAGGCGCCGAACGCGGGCATGTACGGAAACAGTTCGTCCTTGGGGACGGCCTGGGCCGGTCCGGCCGGGACGTGCTCGACCACGGCGCCGCCCGGCAGCGGTACCCGGTCGGGCAGGCCGGCCGCGTCACGGCGGGTGTAGACGGTCACGTCGTGGCCGCGCCGCGCCAGTTCCTCGCTCAGGCGGGCCACGTACACGTTCTGGCCGCCGGCGTCGACGCCGCCGAGCGCGGCGAGCGGGCTCGCGTGCTCGGAGACCATGGCGATCCTCATCGGGCCACCTCCTTCAGCAGCCGCTCCCAGTCGTCCAGGAAGCGGGAGAGCCCGTAGCGGGCGAGCGCCGCCGCCCGTGCTCCTTCGCCGACCATCCGCGCGTGCAGCGGGTCGGCCGTGAAGTCCCGTACGGCGTCCGTGAGTTCTTCGATCCGGTTGGAGACCACTCCGGCTCCGGGCGGTACGGCCTCGGTGACCTCGGTGGTGGCGAGCGCCACGACGGGCATGCCCAGGTGCATCGCCTCCAGCAGGGACAGGCCGAGGGAGGTCCAGCGCACCGGGTGGACGTAGACGCGGCGGCGTGCCATCGCCGTGTGGAGTGCGGACTGGGTGAGTTCGTGGGAGCGGCAGCGGTCGGCGGGGATGCCGAGCCGGTCCGCGAGCCCCTCGGTGCCCATGCCGAAGACGTCCAGCGGGGCCGCCTCGGCGAAGGCCGGCAGCAGGTCGGTGCCGGTGGTGCGGCCGCGCCGCAGCGGCTCGTTGACGGCGACCGCCGCGCGTGCCAGCTCCCCGGTCCACAGCGGCCCGGGGTCGACGATGCCGTGCTCGATGACGGTGCTCGGCACGGTACCGGCGTCCCACATCAGCCGGTTGAAGTGGGTGACGTGGACGAGGGTGGCGCCGGGGATGTCCGCCGCGGGGTGCCGGGTGTCGGGCACGTCACCGTGCGGGGCGTTGTGCTCCAGGTACACCAGCGGGGGGCGGCGGCCCAGCCACTCGTCGACCAGGGCGAGTTCGTGCGGGCGCTGCAGGACGACGACGTCGATGTCCTCGTCGCGCAGCCGCTCCGGCGGCACCTCGACGACGGAGTCGGGCCAGTCCCAGGTGCGGGCGCGGCCGAGTCCGTCGGGGCCGCGGTCGGGTGTCACGGGGACGACGTAGGTGTGCGGGCCCTGTACGAAGGCCGTGGTCCACGATCCGTGCACGTGCCAGATGAGGATCCTCATGTCTCCCCCATCAGCTTCTCGACGGCGGTCACCACGTCGTGCGGGGTGACGGTGTCCAGACAGGGGTGGCCGGGCACCGGACACTCCCTGGCCCTGCTGCCCGCGCACGGCGCGTCCTGGTCGCCGAGCAGCACGTACGGGACGCCGTACGGCCGCCAGCGCTCGGCCGGGACGACCGGCGCGAACAGGGAGACGACGGGGGTGCCGACGGCGGCGGCGAGGTGGGCGGGTCCGGTGTTGCCGGTGACGACGACGGCGGCGCCCGCGAGGACGCCGCTCAGTTCGGCGGCCCCGGTGCGGCCGCCTAGGTCGAGGGCGTGCGAGCCGGCGACGTACGCGGTGAGGTCTCTCTCCCCCGCGCCTCCGGTCACCACCACCCGGTGGCCGGCGGCGGCCAGTTCGCGTACCGCCTCGGCGCAGCGCCCGGGGCTCCAGGCGCGGGCCGGGACACTGGCGCCGGGGTGCAGGACGACGTACGGGCCCGGGCCGGTGAGTCCGGCGGTGGCGGGCGGCGGGAGCACCCGCGGCCGGCCGTCGTCGGCCGGTGGGAACCCGGCGGCCTCCGCCAGGTCCAGTGCCGCCTCGGCCTCGTGGGCGTGCGGGGCGCGGTGGTGGCGTACGTCGAGGAGGGAGCCGGGGTAGTCCTCGCTGTCGGCGGCGATGAAGCCGACCCCGGCGAGGCGCAGCAGCAGGGCGGCGGGCAGCGGCGACTGGTGGAAGGAGGTGAGGATCAGCGCGGTGTCGGCGTCGATGGTGTCGATGAGCTGCTCGACCTCTCCGCGGCCGACGGGCGGGGGTGTGAAGCCCACCCAGGGCGCGTCCCACACGAGGATCTCGTCGACGCCCGGCAGCAGCGCGGCGGCGGGCGCGCCGCGCGGTCCGCACAGCAGGGTGACGGTGTCGGCGCGGGCGGCGACCGCGCGGACGGCGGGCCCGGCGAGCAGGACGTCCCCGAAGCTGTCGAGGCGGGTGACGAGTGCCTTCACGCGCCCCTCCCCTGGCCCGGGCCGGTCGCGTAGGCCTCCTGGATGGGGCGTTCGTCGGCGACGACGCGGCCCCGCGGCGGCCCGTGAAGTACCGCGCGGACGGCGGTCAGCAGGTCGGGGGCGACGTGGTCGGCGGCCGCGGTCTCCTCGGGGCGGGTCTGCGCGGTGGGGACGAGGATGCCGTGGGCACCGGCCCGGCGGGCGGCCTCCACGTCGGCGCCGATGTCGCCGATGACGACGAGCTCGGCGGGGTGGGTGCAGATCCGCCCGGCCGCCCACAGCACCATGCCGGGCTGGGGTTTGCGGCAGTGGCAGCCGTCGTCGGGGCCGTGCGGGCAGACGGCGAACACGCCGAACGGGCCGAGGAGTTCGTCGACGCGGTGGTTGACGCGGCGGACGTCGGCCTCGGTGAGCAGTCCGCGTGCGACACCGGACTGGTTGGTGACGACGCCGGTGGCGATGCCGCGGGCGCGCAGCATGGCGAGCGCCTCCCGGGCGCCCTCCACGGGGCGGACGCGGTCGGGGTCGGCGTTGTAGGGGACGTCCTCGACGAGTGTGCCGTCGCGGTCGAACAGCACGGCCTTGACCGGGCTCATCGGGTCACCTCCGGCCAGGAGGGGGCGCGGCGGTGGCGCAGGGCGCCGGTCAGCCGGTGCCAGGTCGCGGCGGGCGGGATGAGCACGCTGGTCGCGAGCATGGTGGTCACCTCGTGGCGGGTGCGGGGTCCGGGGGCGATGCGGGCCCGGGCGAACTCGGCGGTGCCGGCCGCCCAGCCGAGGGCGCAGGCCGCGGCGGCCCGGCCGTGCCCGGTGGCGGCGAGTGCGCAGGCCGCGACGCCCGCGGTGGTGATCGCCGCGTGGGTGCGGATCCGGCCGCGTGGCGCGACCGCCTTGTCCCACCAGTCGGGTCCGTGCAGCCGCCGCATGAGGGCGTCGTCGGCGTTGCCGCGCTGCTGCCGTACGGACACCCAGCGGGAGGCGGGGCGCACGGGGTGGCGGGTGGTGCGGCGGCCCTGCCGGATGCGCCAGCCCGCGTCGAGGACGCGCAGCGCGAGGTCGGCGTCCTCGCGGAAGGCGCGCCGGAAGCGTTCGTCGAAGCCGCCGACCTGTTTGAGCGCCTCCGTGCGGTAGGCCATGTCGGCGGTGATCCAGTGGGCGCGGGCGAGCCCGGCGGTGCCGCGCTCCCAGTCGGTGGGGCGGCGTTCGCCGGGCAGGGGTACGGCGATGACGCCCTGGACTCCGGCGATGTCGGGGGCCGCTTCGGCGAGGTCCTCGGCGAGTTGCTCACCCCAGTGGGGTCCGACCTGGACGTCGTCGTCGAGGAACACGGTCCACGGTGCGGTGACGGCACGCAGCCCGGTGTTGCGGGCGGCGGCGGGCCCACGACCGCCGCCGCCCAGCACGGTGGTGCGTTCCCGCAGGTCGCCGAGGACGCTCAGCGGGTGTTCCAGCCTGTCCGGTTCGGGGTCGGGCCGGTCGTCGACGAGGATGATCTGCTCGGGGCGCGGCCCGGTCGCGGCGGCCAGCGACGCGAGGCAGTCGGCGAGGGTGTCCCGCACGAGGGTCGGGATCACGACGGCGTACGAGGTCATGCGGCGGTCCTCCCTCCGGCTCCGGCGGCGAACGCCCGCTCCCGGCGGACCGCGTACGGCCCGATGGCCAGCAGGTCGACGGGCGCGGAGCCGAAGCACTCCAGGGCGTCGCGCGGGTCGTCGACCATGGGCCGGCCGGCGGTGTTGAGGCTGGTGTTGACGACCACGGGCAGTCCGGTGCGCCGCTCGAAGGCGTGCAGCATCCGCGCCACCAGCGGTTCCCGCCGCTCCTCGACGGTCTGGATGCGGGCGGTGCCGTCGACGTGCACGACGGCGGGGATGCGGTCCCGCCACTGCTGGGCGACGTCGTGCACGAACAGCATGTACGGGCTGGGCAGGGGGCCGCCGGAGAACAGCTCGGCGGCGCGGTCGGCGAGGACCATGGGGGCGACGGGCCGGAACTCCTCGCGGCCCTTGACGCTGTTGAGGCGTTCCAGGTTCTCGGCGCGGCCGGGGTGCGCGAGCAGGGAGCGGTGCCCGAGGGCGCGCGGCCCGAACTCGCTGCGGCCCTGGAACCAGGCGACGACGCCGTCCCGGGCCAGTTCCCCGGCGACGGCCTCGGCGATGTCGTCGGGCTCCTCGTAGGGGATCGCGGCGGTGTCCAGCCAGGTGCGCAGTTCCTCGTCGCTCCAGCCGCGGCCGAGATCGGCGCCGGGCATGGGGGCGGGCCGTTCGGCGAGGTGCAGCGCCCCGCCGAGGGCGGTGCCGGCGTCTCCGGCGGCGGGCTGCACCCAGACGTCCCGGTACGGGCCCTTCGCCGCGATCCTGGAGTTGGCGACGCAGTTGAGGGCGACGCCCCCGGCCATGGTGAGCGCCTCGCCGCCCGCCTCGCGGTGCAGCCAGTCGACGAGCTCCAGCAGGACCTCCTCGAGTGCGGCCTGGGTGCTGGCGGCGAGGTCGGCGTGGTCCTGGCTCCAGGGTTCGCCCTTGGCCCGGGGCGGGGCGAAGGAGGCCCAGTCGACGCCGTGGGCGCGGAAGCCGCCGTGGCCGGTGGGGTGCACGTACTGCCGTAGCCGGGGCAGGAAGCGGGGGGTGCCGTAGGAGGCGAGGGCCATGACCTTGTACTCGTCGCTGCTGCGCAGGAAGCCGAGGTGCTCGGTGAGCTCCTCGTAGACGAGGCCGAGGGAGTCGGGCAGGGCCTGGGTGGCGAGGGTGTCGAGTTTGCCGTCGCGGTAGCGGCCGGCCAGGTGGGAGGCGGCCTCGCCGCGGCCGTCGAGGACGAGGACGGCGCTGTCGGGGTGCGGGGAGGCGGGCCCGGCGGAGGCGGCGTGGGCGACGTGGTGGGGGACGAAGACGACCCGCTCGGGGTCGAGTCCGGGCAGGGCCTCGGCGAGGAACTCGGGGGCGCGGCGCGCGTACTCCAGGCGCAGCGGGTCCCAGGGGTCGTTCAGGCCCAGGTCGCGGGCGGGCCGGGCGAGCTTGGGGTCGAAGGAGTAGGTGACGGCGTCCAGTTCCTCGGGCCGCAGCCCCGCCTGGTCAAGGCACCAGCGGGCGGACAGCTCGGGCAGCTCCCACGCGGAGAACGGCAGCGGTCGTTTGCCGTGCTTGCGTCGGCTGAAGCGCTCCTCCTCGGCGGCCGCCACCGTCCTGCCGTCGACCACCAGGGCGGCGGCGGGGTCATGGAACAGGGCGTTGATACCGAGGATGCGCATGGGGGCTGTGCTCCGTCCCGTGGTCGATGGGGGACTACGGTTCTGGCGAGTGCCGCGGTGCGGCTGTCTCAAACAATTGGAGCCAACTGCCAAGAAATCGCCAGTTTTGTCACGCTCTGTATCCCAGAAGTGAGGTCCTGGTGACCGGCTCAGCCGCCACGGACCGCGAGAACCAGTCAACGGTCCTCTCCAGCCCTTCCGGCCAGCCGACGCGGGGCCGCCAGCCGAGCCGCTCCCGGGCCAGCCGGGTGTCGGGGCGGCGCCGGCCTGGGTCGTCCACGGGGCGGTCCACGAACCGGATGCGGGAGGACGAGCCGGTGAGCTCGACGATCCGGCGGGCCAGCTCCAGCATGGTGATCTCGTCACCGCCGCCGATGTTGACCGGTCCGGTCTCGGCGGAGGCGGCCAGGGCGAGCACGCCGTCCACGGTGTCGTCGACGTAGGTCAGCGAGCGGGTCTGCCCGCCGTCCCCGGCGACGGTCAGGGGCATGCCGTCCAGGGCCTGCGCGATGAAGGTGGGGACGGCTCGGCCGTCGCCGGTGCGCATCCGGGGCCCGTAGGTGTTGAAGATGCGCACGATGGCGGCGTCGGTGCCGTGCACGCCGCGATGGGCGGTGACCAGGGCCTCCGCGAAGCGCTTGGACTCGTCGTAGACGCTGCGCGGGCCGACGGGGTTGACGTTGCCCCAGTAGCCCTCGCGCTGCGGGTGTTCCAGCGGGTCGCCGTAGACCTCGGAGGTGGAGGCGAGGACGAACCGGGCGCCGTCGGCGCGGGCGCGGTCCAGCGCCAGACGGGTGCCGGTGCTGCCGACGTCCAGGGTCTCCAGGGGCAGTCGCAGGTAGTCGGCGGGCGAGGCCGGGCACGCGAAGTGCAGGACGAGGCCGAACCGGCCGGGCAGACCGGCGAACGCCTCCGGATCGGTGGCGTCACCGCGCACGAAGCGGAAGCCCGGGCGGGGCTCCAGGTCGGCCACGTTGGCCCGGGAGCCGGTGGCCAGGTTGTCCAGGCACACGACGTCCGCGCCGGCGTCGAGCAGCCGTGCGCACAGATGCGACCCGAGGAACCCGGCACCACCGGTCACCAGAGCCCGGCGCCAGACATGTCCGTTCACGAGACTCTCCCTCCGCCGGGTCGCGTTCCGGCGGCGGGTAACCACTCACAGCCCGGGAAACTCTATACACCTGACGTATACACCACATGTATAGTCCCGGCATGCCTTCTCTGACCAAGAAGATGAAGGAAACGGGGACCGCGTTCCGCACGGCCGCGACGCTCGCGGCGGCCGCCGCGCTCACCCTGGCCCTGGGCGGGTGCGCGGGGCGCGAGACCACCGCTCCCGCCACCGTCCGGGCACAGGCGGCGGTGGACGTCCAAGCGGCCGGGTTCGGTACGGCCGACTGCCGCCGGGCGACTGGACATCCTGAAGGTGAAACAGGTCCCGGTGACCCTTCTTCCTCCTCGGTGAGCGGCACATCGAGAAGTACCCGGAGCCGGTGCGGCGGATGGCCGACGAGGGCCACGAGGTGGCCAGCCACACCTGGGACCACAAGATCCTGACCCGGCTGCGCCCCGAGGAGATACGCAAGGAGCTGGAACGCCCCAACCAGGAGATAGAACGCCTCACCGGACGGCGCCCGGCCCTGATGCGCCCGCCGCAGGGCCGCACGAACGAGACCGTGCACGAGATCTGCCGCGAGCTGGGCCTCGCCGAGGTGCTCTGGAGCGTGACCGCGAAGGACTACCGGACGACCGACTCGGACCTGATCACCCGCCGGGTCCTCGCCCAGGCGTCCCGGGACGGGATCATCCTGCTGCACGACATCTACGACGGCACCGTGCCGGCCGTGCCGGGCATCATCGACGCCCTGAAGGAACGAAGGTACGTGTTCGTGACGGTGCCGCAGTTGCTGGCACCGGGCACGGCGGAGCCCGGGGAGGTCTACCGGTAGGACCCGAATCCTTGGGCCAAGCGGGTGAGACATGCACAGAACAGGCCTTGAGCAGCGCGGATTTCCTACGATCGGGACGTGGCGAACATCCTGCTCGAACGAACGGCCCCGCTCCCCCTCGACGAGGCGTGGCGGCGGATCACCCGGTGGCGGCGGCACGGTGAGGCGGTGCCGCTGACCGTGGTCAGAGTCGACCCGCCCGAGCCGACCCGTCGGGGAACCGTCGTCGTGGCCCGCTCGGGCGTCGGCCCGCTGTCCTTCGACGACCCGATGGAGGTCACGGTGTGGCAGCCGCCCGAGGGCGGGGCACCGGGGCTGTGCCGCCTGGAGAAGCGGGGCCGGGTGGTTCTCGGCTGGGCGGAGCTGGAGGTCCGGCCGGGCCCCGGAGGCCGTACCCGCGTGCTCTGGCGGGAGGAGATCCGGATCCGGCTGCTGCCGCCGCTCCTCGACGGCGTGGTGCGGCGCTCTTCCCGGTATGTGTTCGGGCGGGCGCTGAACCGCCTGCTCAGGTCGCCGTGACGGCCGGCCCCGTGCCGCGCCTGACGGCCCCCGGCCCGGTCAGGCGACCGACCCGATCCGCCGTACCGCCTTCACCTCCGGCTCGTGGTGGATCGGCGTGTGCGCCCCGGTCAGCGAGACCCCGCTGCCGCCTCGCCGCTCGGCGACGATCTCGGACGCGATCGACAGTGCCGTCTCCTCGGGCGTGCGGGCCCCGAGGTCCAGGCCGATCGGGGAGCGCAGCCGGCTCAGCTCCGGCTCGGTGAGGCCGGCTTCGCGCAGGCGTGCGGCGCGGTCCAGGTGGGTGCGCCGGGAGCCCATGGCACCGACGTACGCCACCGGCAGGCGCAATGCCAGCTTCAGCAGGGGCACGTCGAACTTGGCGTCGTGGGTCAGGACGCACAGGACCGTGCGGGCGTCGACGTCCGTGCGCTCGAGGTAGCGGTGGGGCCACTCCACGACGACCTCGTCGGCCTCCGGGAAACGCGCGGGGGTCGCGAAGACGGGCCGCGCGTCGCACACCGTGACGTGGTGGCCGAGGAACTTGCCGACCCGGACCAGGGCGGAGGCGAAGTCGACAGCGCCGAACACGATCATGCGGGGCGGCGGGACCGAGGACTCGACCAGAACGGTGAGCGGCGCTCCGCAGCGTGAGCCCTGCTCTCCGATCTCCACGGTGCCAGTGCGGCCCGCGTCCAGGAGGGCGCGGGCCTCGGCGGCGACCGTGCGGTCCAGTTCCGGGCGCGCGCCGAAGCCGCCCTCACGGGAGCCGTCGGGGCGGACGAGCAGGGCCCGGCCGGTCAGCTCGCGCGGCCCCGACACGATGCGTGCCACCGCCGCCGCCTCCCCTCGAGCGGCGGCGCCGATCGCGGACGCGACCACCGGCCGGACCGGATCGGCGGCCCGTACCGGGGTGACCAGGACGTCGATGACGCCGCCGCAGGTCAGACCCACGGCGAAGGCGTCGTCGTCGCTGTAGCCGAAGCGCTCCAGGACGGTCTCGCCGTCCCGCAGCGCCTGTTCGCACAGCTCGTGGACCGCGCCCTCCACACAGCCGCCGGAGACCGAGCCGATGGCCGTGCCCTCGGCGTCCACGGCGAGCGCGGCACCGGGCCCGCGGGGTGCGCTGCCGCCGACGGCCACCACGGTGGCCACGGCGAAGTCACGTCCCTGCTCGACCCACCGGTTCAGCTCCTCGGCGATGTCCAGCATCTGTCTCGGTCTCCTTGGGTCGGCGAGGCGGCGAGCTGTGGAATCCCGGGGGACGAGTTCCCCGGCGGGACGCTGTGGCTCAGCCCTCGGAGCGTCGCGTGCCGGTCAGGTGCTCGGGTCGGACCGGCGTCCTGTTCAGCTCCAGGCCGGTCGCGTCGCGGATCGCCGCGAGGACCGCCGGGGTGGACGACAGGGTGGGTGCCTCGCCGACGCCGCGCAGCCCGTACGGGGCGTGCTCGTCGGCGAGTTCCAGCACGTCGACCGGGATGGTCGGCGTGTCGAGGATCGTCGGGATCAGGTAATCGGTGAAGGACGGGTTCTTGACCTTCGCCGTCTTCGGATCGACGACGATCTCCTCCATGACCGCCATGCCCAGGCCCTGCGTCGTGCCGCCCTGGATCTGGCCGAGCACGGACAGCGGGTTGAGTGCCTTGCCGACGTCCTGGGCGCAGGCCAGCTCGATGACCTTCACCAGGCCGAGTTCGGTGTCGACCTCGACGACGGCGCGGTGCGCGGCGAAGGAGTACTGGACGTGCCCGTTGCCCTGGCCGGTGCGCGGGTGGAAGGGCTCGGTCGGCCGGTGCCGCCACTCCTCCTCGACCTCGACGCTCTCGCCCTCCAGGACGTCGGCCAGGTCGGCGAGGGCCTCGCCGCCGTCCGTGACGACCTTGCCGCCCTCCAGCAGCAGCTCGGCTGTCGCCCAGGCCGGGTGGTGGGAGCCGAACTTGCGACGCCCGATCTCCAGCACCTTCTCGCGCACCAGCTCGCAGGCGTGTCTGATCGCCCCGCCGGTGACGTACGTCTGCCGGGAGGCGGAGGTCGAACCGGCGCTGCCCACCCGGGTGTCGGCCGGGTTGATGGTGACCTGGGTGACGCCCAGCTCGGTGCGGGCGATCTGCGCGTGGACGGTGACACCGCCCTGGCCGACCTCGGCCATGGCGGTGTGGACGGTGACGACGGGCTCGCCGCCCACGACCTCCATCCGGACCCTGGCGGTCGAGTAGTCGTCGAAACCCTCCGAGAAGCCCACGTTCTTGATGCCGACCGCGTAGCCGACCCCGCGGACGACGCCCTCCCCGTGCGTGGTGTTCGACAGTCCGCCGGGCAGCTGCCGCACGTCGGCGCCCTCGCTGGACTCCCATTGGCGCTCCGGCGGCATGGGCATCGCCTTGACCCGGCGCAGGAGTTCGGCGACCGGCGCCGGGGAGTCGACCGGCTGCCCGGTGGGCATGACGGTGCCCTGCTCCATGGCGTTGAGCTGCCGGAACTCCACCGGGTCCATGCCGAGCCGGGCGGCGAGCTTGTCCATCTGCGCCTCGTAGGCGAAGCACGCCTGGACCGCGCCGAAGCCGCGCATGGCGCCGCAGGGCGGGTTGTTGGTGTAGAGGGCGAGGGCCTCGATGTCCACGTCGTCGATCACGTACGGGCCGACGGACAGCGAGGAGGCGTTGCCGACGACCGCCGGGGAGGCCGAGGCGTAGGCCCCGCCGTCCAGGACGATCCGGCACTTCATGTGGGTCAGCTTGCCGTCGCGGGTGGCTCCGTGCTCGTAGTGGAGCTTGGCCGGGTGGCGGTGGACATGGCCGAAGAAGGACTCGAACCGGTTGTAGACGATCTTGACGGGCTTGCCCGTGCGGAGCGCCAGCAGGCAGGCGTGGATCTGCATCGACAGGTCCTCGCGGCCGCCGAACGCGCCGCCGACGCCGGACAGCGTCATCCGCACCTTGTCCTCGGGCAGCCCGAGCACGGGCGCGATCTGCCGCAGGTCGCTGTGCAGCCACTGGGTGGCGATGTAGAGGTGGACGCCGCCGTCCTCCTCCGGCACCGCGAGGCCGGACTCGGGGCCGAGGAAGGCCTGGTCCTGCATGCCGAAGGTGTACTCGCCCTCGACGATCACGTCGGCGCGCGCACGGGCCCGCGCCACGTCGCCGCGGACGATCGGCTGGCGGTGGAGGATGTTGGGGTGCGGGACGTGGCCGGCGTGGTGGTCTTCACGGTTCTCGTGGACGAGGACGGCGTCCGGGGCGGTCGCGGAGGCCTCGTCGGTGATGACGGGGAGTTCGCGGTAGTCGACCTTGATCTTGGCGGCGGCGCGGCGGGCGGTCTCCGGGTGGTCGGCGGCGACGATCGCGACCGGCTCGCCGTGGTGGCGGACCTTGCCGTGGGCGAGGACCGGGGTGTCCCGGATCTCCAGCCCGTAGTGCTTCACGTCCGTGGGCAGGTCGTCGTACGTCAGGACGGCGTGGACGCCCGGCAGGGCGAGGGCCTCACTCGTGTCGATGGACACGATCTGCGCGTGCGCGACCGTCGACCGGAGGATCTGCCCCCAGAGCATGTCCTCGTGCCACATGTCGGACGAGTAGGCGAACTCGCCGGTGACCTTGAGGGTGCCGTCCGGACGGAGGGTGGACTCACCGATGCCGCCCTTGGTCTGCGACCCCTGGGTGATCTTGGTGGGTGCGCCGTTGGCTGCCATGGTCAGGCCCCCTCGGACTGGCGGGCGGCCGCGAGGCGGACCGCGTCCATGATCTTCTCGTAGCCGGTGCAGCGGCACAGGTTGCCCGACAGGGCCTCGCGGATGTCCGCGTCGGTCGGGTCGGGGTTGCGCTCCAGCATCTCGTCGGCGGCGACCAGCAGACCGGGCGTGCAGAAGCCGCACTGGACCGCGCCGGCGTCGATGAACGCCTGCTGGATCGGGGCGAGCCGGGTGCCCTCGCCGGTCTGCGAGTCGGTGTCCCGCGCGGTACCACTCGGGGACGTACGGTCGCCGGTCCCGCAGGACCGCTGCCCGGCGTAGTCGGCGAGGCCCTCGACGGTGACGACCTCACGGCCCTCCACCTGCCCGGCCGCCACCAGACACGAACACACCGGCACACCGTCGAGCCGGACGGTGCACGACCCGCACTCGCCCTGTTCACAGGCGTTCTTCGACCCCGGCAGGCCCAGCCGCTCCCTCAGCACGTACAGCAGGGACTCGCCCTCCCACACGTCGTCGGCCTCCTGCGGACGGCCGTTGACCGTGAAGTTGACACGCATTACGCGGCTCCCTCGGTGATGCGGCGGGCGCCGCGGTAGGACTCCCAGGTCCAGGTCAGCGTGCGGCGGGCCATGACGCCGACCGCGTGGCGGCGGTAGCTCGCGGTGCCCCGGACGTCGTCGATCGGGTTGCAGGCGGCCGAGCACAGGTCCGCGAACCGCTGGGCGACCGACGGGGTGACGATCTTCCCGTTGTCCCAGAAACCACCCTCCTCCAGAGCGGCGTTCAGAAACTCCTCGGCGACCTTGGCCCGAACGGGTGTCGGGGCGGCCGAACCGATCCCGGTCCGCACGGTCCGCGTCTGCGGGTGCAGCGCCAGCCCGAAGGCGCACACGGCGATGACCATGGCGTTCCGGGTCCCCACCTTGGAGAACTGCTGCGGCCCGTCGGCCTTCCTCACGTGCACGGCCCGGATCAGCTCATCAGCCGCGAGCGCGTTGCGCTTCACGCCGGTGTAGAACTCGTCGATCGGGATGCGCCGCGACCCGCGCACCGACTCGACCTCCACCTCGGCGCCCGCGGCGAGCAGCGCGGGGTGGGCGTCGCCCGCCGGGGAGGCGGTGCCGAGGTTGCCGCCGACGCCGCCGCGGTTGCGGATCTGCGGGGAGGCGACCGTGTGCGAGGCGAGGGCCAGCCCCGGCAGCTCGGCGCGCAGGTTCTCCATGATCCGGGTGTAGGGCACGGAGGCGCCGAGCCGGACGCTCTCCGCCCCGACCTCCCACTCGAAGAGGTCACCGACACGGTTCAGGTCCATGAGGTACTCGGGCCGGCGGTGGTCGAAGTTGATCTCGACCATCACGTCGGTGCCACCCGCAATCGGCACAGCGGTGGGGTGCTCGGCTTTCGCGGCGAGCGCCTCCTCCCAGCTGGCGGGGCGAAGGAAGTCCATGACCGGCTCTCTTCTCCGTCATCTCGTGGGGCGATCAGATTGAGCCAATCCGTGTGCGGCGGTCCCGGCTCGTCATGTGCTGTCGACGCGTGATGGACCCAGTACACAGCGCGGCACTCCGACGGGTCAGTCACGGAAACCATGAAGGAGTTGGCTGGCCAGGGCGGGCATCTTGTAGATTCGTATGAACAAAGGCCCTCAGGAACGTCCTCGTCTTCCTGTGGAAACGTGATCGAGACAAAGAACGGCGGCGACGAGCATGCGGCTGCGCGCACTGCTGGAGACGGACGCGCTGGGCCTGAAGCTGCTGAGCGGCGAGGACGAGCTGGACCGCACCGTGCGCGGCGTGATGACCACCGACCTCAGGGATCCCAGCCGCTACCTGTCGGGCGGCGAACTGGTGCTCACCGGCCTCGCCTGGCGCCGGGGCGCCGCGGACTCGGAGCCGTTCGTCCGGCTCCTGGTGCAGGAGGGCGTGGCCGCCCTGGCGGCCGGCGAGGCCGAGCTGGGCGACGTGCCGGAGGACCTGGTCGTCGCCTGCGCACGGCACCGCCTCCCGCTCTTCGCGGTCCACGAGTCGGTGGCCTTCGCGACCATCACCGAGCACGTCGTGCGGCAGGTCTCCGGCGAGCGCGCCGGAGACCTCGCGGCGGTCGTCGACCGGCACCGCCGGATGATGACCTCGGGCCCGGCCGGCGGCGGCCCGGACGTGGTCCTCGACCTGCTCGGCTCGGACCTGGACCTGCGGGCCTGGGTCCTCTCCCCCACCGGCCGGCTGATCGCGGGCCCCAAGGCCGGCGCACCGGCCCTGCCCGCCGAGGCCTGCGGACGGCTGGCGGCGGAACACCTCACGGCCACCCGCTCGGGCCGCCGCGCCCCGCACCGCGTCCTCCTGGGCGGCTCCACCTACTCCCTGTTCCCGGTCCGCTCGACGGGCCGCTCACCGCAGACCGCCCGCGACGTCCGCGAGACCGTGCTGTCCGACTGGCTGCTGGCCGTCGAGGCGGACGCCGGGGACTGGGCCGAGGAGCGCCTGGACCTGCTGCACGGCGTCACCCAGCTGATCGCGGTCGAGCGCGACCGCCGGGACGCCGCCCGCACGGTCCGCCGCCGCCTCGCCCAGGAGGTCCTGGAACTGGTCCAGACGGGCGCGGCCCCCGCCGAGATCGCCGCCCGTCTGCGCGTGGCCGCACCGGTGCTGCTGCCCGGCCTCGGCGCGGCGCCGCACTGGCAGGTGGTCGTGGCCCGCGTCGACTGGGACGGCGGGGAGACCGAGAGCGGCCCGATGGCCCAGGCCCTGCTGGAGGAGATCCTGGTCGACCCGCTGCCGGCGGGCCCGGATCACTCCGACCGCATCGCCGTGGCCCACACGGGCGAGGAGGCCGTCGCCCTCGTCCCGCTGCCCGCCGTCCCGACGGAGCCCGACGGCTCGGAGACCGGCATCGTCGCGGACGCCCTGCTGGAGTCCGTACGGGACCCCCTCACGGCGGGTCTCGACGACGACGGGCGCCTCACCCTCGGTGTCAGCGCGACGGTCCACTCGGCGGAGGGACTGCGGGGCGCACTGGAGGAGGCCCGGCACGCCCGCCGCGTGGCGGCGGCACGCCCCGGCCGGGTCTGCGCGGCGGGCCACCAGGAGCTGGCCTCCCACGTCCTGCTCCTGCCCTTCGTCCCGGACGACGTCCGGCGCGCGTTCACGGCCCGCCTCCTGGACCCGCTCCGCGACTACGACCGCCGCCACCGAGCCGAACTGATCCCCACGCTGGAGGCCTTCCTGGACTGCGACGGCTCCTGGACCCGCTGCGCCTCCCGCCTGCACCTGCACGTCAACACGTTGCGCTACCGAGTGGGCCGCATCGAGCAGTTGACGGGCCGGGACCTCTCACGTCTCGAGGACAAGCTGGACTTCTTCCTGGCACTGCGCATGAGCTGAGACGCGGACGCGTCCCGGCCCGAACTTCAAGGAGGCCGGTGTCCCACGACTTTGTGAAATCCTTCACCCACCCTCTTGGCCCGGCGCCGCGATTCGTGCTGAGATGCCGCCACCACTCAACAGCTCGATGGCGTGCTCGGGGAGGGCAACGTGGCGCATACCGCCATGTCTGGTAACGGAACGACCGCCGGTGACGATCCCCTCCAGACCGCGGTATGGCGGCTGCGCTCACGCGCGTGCTGGGCCGACGCCGCCGCCCTGCTGCCGCCGGACACCCCCGCGGCGGCGCTGCAACGCGCCTCGCTGCTGGTGGAGCGGTGTCTGTACACGGAGCAGGGCTGGCAGGAGGCCGAGGACGCCCTGCGCGTCGCCGAGGCGCTGGCGCACAGCGACGACGAGCGGGGCGCGGCCGCTTGTGAACGCGGGTACTTGGCCTACGCGGCGACGGTGCTCGCGGTCCGCGACCGCGCCGACGAGGCGCGCGCGGCGCTGGGCAGGGCGGCGGCGCTGATCCCTCCGGGGGCCGAGCGGCGGGCCCTGCTCGACTTCCGGCGCGGGTTGCTCGCGGAGAACCTGACACGGTCCCCGCAGGCGGCGCGGGCGGCGTATCGCCGAGCACACGCGGGCGCGACGGCGCACTCCGACCCGCTGCTGCTGTCCTTCACCTGGCGCCACCTGGCCGGACTCGCCCTGCGGGAGGGGGAGTTGGCGGAGGCCAGGCACGGTTTCGCCGAGTCCCTGCGGATCCGCGAGGAACTGGGCTACCTCGTCGGCACGGCCCCGGCGCTGGTGTCCCTGGCCGACACGGAGACCGAGCCGGAGGCGTCCCGGCTGCGGGAGGAGGCGCGGCGGCTGTTCCGGTTGCTCGGGGGTGTCCCGACGTGGCTGGCGCGAGTGCTGACCCCGTTGCCTCCGGCCGCGGGGGCGACGGCCTGAGGCCCAGCGGCCGCGGAGCTCGGCGTTGCGAGGTGCCGGGCGTTGGTGCTGGGGGCGGGGCGTTGCGCAACTCGGCGCGACGAGGTGCCGCTGCGCCCACCCGTGCCGCCCCAGCGGCACGACTGCCCGCAGCTAGGACGGCCCGCAGCCGCGTACGCACGGAAGGGGACGTGTCGGGGGGTGTCCGCCCGCAGCGGTTGGCGCGTCAACGGACAGTCACTCGATATCCGACTCCATCGCGCCGTTCCGAGGACGGACACCCCCCGGCGCGGCCCCGACCCCCCACCCAGCAGCAGGCGTCACGCGCCACAAGCCCCCGCGAAGTGCTCCCCCACCAACTCCCGCACCACCTCCAGGTCCCGGGCGATCAACGCGTCCAGCAACGCCGTGTGCTCGTGCGCGTCCGCCACCAGGTCCGCACACCCCCGCACCCCCGGCCCGCCCCCGACCAGCGGCCACTGGGCCCGCCGGTGCAGGTCCTCCGCGATCTGCACCAACTGCTCGTTGCCGGACAGGGACAGCACGGCCCGGTGGAACACCCGGTCCGCGTCCGCGTAGGTGGCACGGCAGCCGGAGGACGCCGCGCGAACCGTCGCCTCGGCGAAGGGACGGAGTTCGGCCCACCGCTCGGCCGGCACCGTACGGGCCAGCCGCAGCATCACCGGCACCTCGATCAACGCCCGCACCTCGGCCAGCTCCGCCAGTTGCCGCGCCCCCCGCTCGACCACCCGGAACCCCCGGTTCGGCACAACCTCGACAGCCCCCTCGAGGGCCAGCTGCTGCATGGCCTCCCGCACCGGCGTAGCCGACACCCCGAACCGCTCGCCGAGCGCAGGAGCCGAGTACACCTCACCGGGTCTGAGCTCCCCCGCCACCAGCGCGGCCCGCAGCGCGTCCACGATCTGCCCGCGCACCGAGGCCCGCCGCACGACGGACCGGTGCCGCGCAGGCGCGGGCTCACCGTGCGTGTGCTCACCGCGCGCCGCCCCGTCCTGCCGGGGCACCCGGGCCTGCCCGGCCTCCCCGCCCTCCCCCGCCTCCCCGGCACGCGCCTGCGGCTCCCCCGTCCGGGCGGACCCCTGCGCGACCTGCCTCACGGGTCCTCCTCCGGACGTATCGGTACTTGGGGTCATTACGGCGGGTTGTTACTCGCCCGTCAAGCACCATAAGCGCACCGGCCGCCAGTTCAAATCCCAGCGATCTCCGTTAAGGTAAGGCTTACCTTCCAACTCATCCGTTCGACAGCGTGGATCGGTGATCACATGCCCGTGCCCCGTTCGGCCGTCTCCGGCGCCTACACCCGCCTGGCCGAGGTCCTCCCGGGGCTCGCCGTCACCGAACTCACCCCGGACGACCCCGCCCCGCAGGGCGGCGGCTGGATCAGCGCCGCCACCCTCGCCGCCGCCGGCCCCGACCTCGAGACGTACCTGGCCTGGGACGACAGCCAGATCCGCCGGGACTACGAGCAGCAGGCCCGCCCGGACGTCATCGCCAGCTTCGGCCTGCACCGGTACGCCTGGCCCGCGTGCCTCCTGATCACCGTCCCCTGGTTCCTGCACCGCCGCGTCCCCCGCTACCCCGTGACGCACGTCTCGTACGACCGCACAGCGCCGGGCCACGCCCTCGGCCACCTGGCCGTCCGCCCGGCCGGCTTCGCCTGCCTGCCCGGCGACGAGGCCGCCACGCTGCCCGGCGCCCGGGTCGTCGCAGACGAAGAGGCCCTGCGGGCCGAGGTCCGCTCGGCGGTCGCCGAGCACATGGAGCCGGTCCTGACCGGCTTCGGCCCGCGGATGCGGCGGCGCGGACGAGCCCTGTGGGGCATGGCCACGGACGAGATCGTCGAGGGGCTCTGGTACGTCGCCCAGCTGTTCGGCGAGATCGAGGAGCGGCGCGCGATGCGCGAGCTGGAGCTGCTCCTGCCGGGCGCCACGAAGCCGTACGTGGGCACGGCCGCCTTCCGCGAACTGACCGGCCCCGGCGGCGAGCCCCTGCGCACCCGGGACCGGGCGAGCTGCTGCATGTTCTACACCCTGCGTCCCGAGGACACCTGCGCCACCTGTCCGCGCACCTGTGACGCGGACCGGGTCACCAAGCTGCTGGCCACCGCCAGTTGAGGTCGCACCGCCCTCACAGGTCACGGAGCCCCCTCAGGACCCACCCGCACGGGCAGTTCCATTCGAACTGACCCCCCTCCTTCAAGCGGGCGTTCGAGCAGAACGCCGCCCTCGGCATTCCCTCGCACTTCCTTGGCGGCCTCTTGCCCCGAAACCCCCTGAGGGCCAACGGGATTGGGCCACTATGGCGGGCGTTACGCCCTATCCCAATGCGAGGGACCACCCCCATGAGACTGACCGACATATCGCTGAACTGGCTGCTTCCGGGCGCCGTGCTTCTCCTGGGCATGCTGGCGGCGGTGGCGGTGCTCGCGCGCGGCAAGCGCTCCTCGGTCAAGGACACGAGCGCGGACGATTCCTGGGAGCGCAACGAGGAGCGCCGCAGACGCAAGGAAGCCGTCTACGGCACCGTTTCCTACGTCCTTCTCTTCTGCTGCGCGGCCGTGGCCGCCGCACTCTCCTTTCACGGCCTGGTCGGCTTCGGCGAGCAGAACCTCGGCCTGACGGGCGGCTGGCAGTACCTCGTCCCGTTCGGCCTGGACGGCGCGGCGATGTTCTGCTCCGTGCTCGCGGTGCGCGAGGCCAGCCACGGTGACGCCGCGCTCGGCTCCCGCATACTGGTCTGGGCGTTCGCGTTCGCCGCGGCCTGGTTCAACTGGGTGCACGCGCCCCGGGGCATCGGCCACGCGGGGGCGCCTCATTTCTTCGCGGGCATGTCCCTGTCGGCGGCGGTGCTCTTCGACCGCGCGCTGAAGCAGACCCGCCGGGCCGCCCTGCGGGAGCAGGGCCTGGTGCCGCGCCCGCTGCCGCAGATCCGTATCGTGCGATGGCTGCGGGCCCCCCGGGAGACGTACCGGGCGTGGTCGCTGATGCTCCTGGAGGGCGTGCGCAGCCTCGACGAGGCGGTCGACGAGGCGCGCGACGACAAGCGCAAGAAGGACGAGGCCCGGCAGCGGCGCCGCGACCAGCAGCGCGTGGAGCGGGCCCAGCTGAAGGCGATCAGCCGCGGCCATCGTGGCCATCTCGGCCGCGGCGGCGGCCGGCAGCTGGAGGTGCAGGTGGAGCGCGGCTCCTCGCAGGTCTCCGCGGAGCCTGCCATATCCGGGCCGGAGCCCCTGCCCGTCCGCTCGCGTCCCTCCCTTCAGCCGGTCCGCACAGGGGCTGACCAGGTGACCGTCGACCTCACCGCGGAGGACGACACCATGGCGCTGCCGCGCCTCGACTCGCTGGAGCGCAAGCTCAAGGACCTGGAGCAGCAGTTCGGCTGACCGGACGGCACACAGAACGGAAGGGGACGCGGCCCACGGGCCGCGTCCCCTTTTACGCTCAGGCCCGCCGCTCAGGCCCCGCCGCCCAGGCCCGTCCGCTCAGGCCCCGCCGCTCAGCCCCACGACTCAGACCCTGCCACTCACGCCGCCTCGGCGCCGAGTTCGAACCAGACGGCCTTGCCCACACCGTGTGCCCTGACCCCCCAGTCGTCCGCGAGGGACTCCACCAGGAACAGACCCCTGCCGTTCGTACCGTCGTCGGCGACCGGTACGCGCAGCCGGGGTCTGCGGGCCACGAAGTCCCTTACCTCCACGCGCAGTCCACGAGGTCCGACGGTGGCTGTCAGGACCGCGTCGTGGTCGGTGTGGACGATCGCGTTGGTGACGAGTTCGCTGGTGAGCAGTTCCGCTACGTCCGACTGTCCGTTCTTCCCCCACTGTCCGAGCAGTTCACGCAGTGCCTTGCGGGCCTCCGGCACGGCCCGCAAATCCGCCCGCCCGAGTCTGCGCCTCAGCTGTGGCGCCCGCGCCTGCTCCATGACGTCTTCGGTCTTGTCCTCCGCCGTCTTCGCCGAGAAGGCCCCGATCGCTATGGGACCGCCTCGTCGTGCCTGCCTCTCCATGACCCCCGCCCGCGCGCCGATGTCGGTTCCCCTCCTGCTCGAACACGTTCACGGGGATCCATGCCCCATCGGGCACGCGGCAGTCATGTCCCGTCGTCAACGACCGGATGTTCGGCCACGCGGACACGGCCGACGGGCCGGCCGGAGCGGTCGTGAGCGGTACGGCGGCGAGGGGCAGGGGGACAAGAGGGTAGCCGCTACAGGCCCTGCGGTGGCGTCTGAGCGCCAAAGATCGGACGAACTGCCCATGGCCGACTGCCTTTCCTTCCGTACCCGGCGGAGGGTCGACGCGGTCGGTCCCCCTGCGCGGCGGTCCGGTGAAGTTGGCCGAACTACGACGGTCCGGGCACCCTCACCCCTCCCAAACCGCCACCGCCGTACGGTCGTCCGCATAACCCTTGACCCGTACCTGGGTGTCCGCGAGGAACGCGGCGAGGCCGGGCGGCTCGTCGCGGGACCACCGCTCGGCCAGGTACTCACCCAGTTCGGGTTCGCCGCGCAGCGGGTCGGCGAGGCCGCCGCTGCACACGAGGAGCGTGTCGCCCGGGCGGGCGACGGAAGCACGGAAACGGAAGGGTTCGCGAGGTGGTTCGGGGGCCGGTTCGTAGGGGCTGGGCGGGGTCGGGATGCCCAGGTCCATGGTGAGCCGGTCGCCGTCGGGCGTCTCGGTGGGGGGCGATCCGAACCCCACGACCGGTTCGCCCTTGAGCTCGGCGACCTGCGGTTCGATGTCCCGCCACTCGCCGTCCCGTAACCGGAACAGCCCGCCGGGCCCGACGCCGAAGAAGACGCGCGTACGGCACTGGGGGTCGGCGGGCAGCAGCAGACAGCGCAGGCCGGCCGTGTACTCCTGCGGGTTCACGCCCCGCTCGGCGGCGCTCGCGCGGAGCCTGCCGAGGCTGCGGTCGGTGAGGCGGTGCAGTCCGGACTTCAGGTCGGCGCGCCGCCCGGCCCTGATGTCCTCCACGAGCCGCGCGTGACTGCGTCCGACGGCCCGCCCGATCCAGTGACACGCCTCTGCGGCGGCGCGGTGCGCCCCCGGCGTGGTCCGGACCCCGGTCGCCATGGCCACCAGCAGCAGCGCCTGTTCGCCGGTGCCGAACCGTGCGGTCAGCAGCGAGTCCCGGCGCGGCTCCCCCCGGTACCGCGCCGAGTCCCCCCGCACGGACACGGCCCGCACCGTGCAGACCCCGTACCGGGCGCCGTCGAGCACGGTGTCCGCGACGAGGTCGTCCAGCTCATCGGGGTCGGCGAGCGGAAGGGCGGTGGGCTCGGCGTCGTAGGTGGGCGGCCGCGAGCCGACGTGCCCGCGGGGCCGGGGGGAGGACGCGGGGCGCTCGAAGCCGCGTTGACCGGGCGAGGCGCCGGCGGACGGGGACGGCGTGGGCGGAGGGCCGGCGGGACGGGGTGGTACGCGCGGCGGGTCGGCTGGGGCGCGGGACGCCGGCCCGCCGGGCCGGGGCTCGGCCGGTGGGGTGGTGGGGACCCCGGGCGGGGCTCCCGCCATCGTGTAACCGGTCGCCTCGGAGCTCGGCTGGAAGGGAGGGGCCGGGGGTGGCGGCGGGACCGTCGGCGGGGCGGGGGGCGTCCGCGAGGTGGGGCTCCTCGTCGCGCAGGTCTCCCCCGGACCGTCCGAGGGGCTGCCGGGCCCGTCCGCACCGCCCGCGGGTGTCCGCCCGCCCGCCCCGCCTCCGGGTGTCTGCTCTCCTCCCTGCCGTCGCGCCGCGGTCGGAAAGGTCACCGGGCCCGCAGGCCGCGCCGGCGGCGGTTCCCAGGGCGCGCGCTGCTGGGCCGCGCCCGGGACCGCTGGGGTGTCCGCGAGGTCTTCGGCCCGAGGCGCCGGAACCACTGGCTCGGAGCGGGCCCTCGCGTCCTCCCGGCCCCCGGAAACGCCCCGCTCCCCCACCGCCCCCGCCGCCGAGGCGAAGCGGTCGTCGAGGGAATCGGGCGCGGACGCCGGGCCCGTGTCGCCGGTGGAGCCGTCGTACAACTGCCTCCACCAGTCGTCCTCGTGACCGTGACCGGTGGGCCTTCCCCCCTGCTGGCTCATGACCCTGATTGTCCACCGCAGGGGCGGGATGAACAGGGGGCTTGTGGAAAAACCGGCCCCTTCCGGCACGGCGAACCGCGCGCCGAGTGAGTAGCAGAACTCCCGTACGAGACCGGGCGTCGGCGGCCGCGACCGGCTGACCTGCGGATCCCGACTCCTGCCAAGCCCCTGACCTGCGCCTTCTCTCCGTTTCCGGCAGTCTGGTCAGATGGGAGTGTGGGACCTCCTGCTGGTCGGGCTGGTCATCCTGCTCGGGCTGTGCGGAGTGCTGCTGCCCGCGGTGCCCGGGTCGCTGCTGGTGTGGGCCGCGGTCATGTGGTGGGCGCTGAAGGATCCCCAGCCCGTCGCCTGGTGGGTCCTGGTGGGGGCCACCGCCCTGATGCTGGTCTCCCAGGGCGTCCGCTGGGCCCTGCCGCCGCGGCGGTTGCGGGCGAGCCGAGCCAACCGGCGGATGCTGGCCTACGCCGGAGCCGGATCCTCGCTCGGCTTCGTGCTGCTCCCCGTGCTCGGTGCGATCCCCGGCTTCCTGGCCGGCATCTACCTCTGCGAACGCCTCCGCCTCGGCGGCCACGCCGAGGCGGTCACCGCCCTGCGCACCGCGATGCGCTCAGGCGGCTCCAGCGTCCTGGCCGAACTGTTCACCTGCCAGCTGATCGCGGCCGCGTGGGTCGGCGCCGTGTTCTCGGGATGAATGACACGGGATGAATCACACCGGTGTGCATGACACACGGTGCCTACAGCACGCCCTCGTGCGTCAGCAGCAGCACCTTCCGCTCCAGGCCGCCCGCGTAGCCCGTCAGCGTGCCGTCCGCGCCGATCACCCGATGACACGGCCGGACGACCAGCAGCGGATTGGCGCCGATCGCCCCGCCGACGGCCCGAACCGCCGCCCTGGGCGCTCCGACGCGCGCCGCGATCTCCCCGTAGGTCACGGTGGAGCCGTACGGGATGTCGTCCAGCGCGGCCCAGACCTTCTCCCGGAAGGCGGTGCCCTCGGTGCGCCAGCCCAGCCGGAACTCCTTCAGTTCCCCGGCGAAGTAGGCGGTGAGCTGTTCCTCGGCCTCGCGGAAGGGCCCGCGGTCCCGCCGCCAGTCGTTCCCGGGCACCCGCCCGCCCTTCTGCCCGGGCACGGACAGCGAGGTCAGCTCGCCGTCCGGGGCGGCGGTGAGGAGGAGCGGCCCGAGCGGGGAGGCCACGCTCGTCCAGTACGTCGAGGTCATCACAACTCCCACTTCCCTGCGGCACGCAGGTGGTTCAGGGCGTACGAGCGCCAGGGGCGCCAGCTGTCGGGGGCGTCGGCTCCGGGGGGAGCCACGTCGGGGTCGCCGAGGGCGCGGGTGCGGATCTCGGCGATCGTGCGGGCGTCCAGGCCGGGCACGGCACGCAGGGCTTCCTGCGCGTCGTCCCGGTCGGCGCCCGGGTCCAGGCGTACGGCGTGGTCGGCCAGGGCGGTGGCGAGCGCGCCGAGGGTGCCGCCGGGCTGGCTCCCGGCGAGGGCGGCGGGCTCGGGGAAGAGGTGGGTGAGGCTGCCGCAGGGTGCGTCGAGGGCCTTGCCGTGGCGCCGCACCAGCCGTTCCGCCTCCGCCCGGCCGGTCAGCGCGCGGATCGCGAGTTCCTCCGGGTCGGCGGCGCCGGGCGAGCGCAGGCCCGGCCGGGCGGCGACCAGGGGGGCCAGTCCCGGGTCGGCGGCGAGGCGCTCGTCGACGGCGTAGGGGTCGGCGTCGAGGTCGAACAGCCGGCGCAGCCGTTGTACGGCGGTGGTGAGGTCGCGGGGGTCGGTGAGGTGCAGCCGGGCGTCGAGCCAGCCGCCCGGGCGGGCGCCGAGCCCGGTCCGCGCGGCGCCGGGCCGCTCGTCGACGGCGACGATGCCGGTGCCGTACGGGAGGCGGAGCGTGCGCCGGTAGGTGCGCGCGCCGGGCGGGCCGCTCATGTCCTCGATGCCGGGCACGGCCTCGTGTTCCAGCAGGTCGAAGACGGGGCCCGCCTGGTACGGGCCGCGGTGGGCGAGCCGTAGCGGGATGCCGGCGTCCGGGGTGGCGGTACGCCGGCCCCGGCCGCTGCCCCGCGCGGCGGCGGCGCGCAGCTCGCTCGGTGTCGACGCGTACACGGCGCGGATCGTGTCGTTGAACTGCCGCACGCTGGCGAAGCCGGACGCGAACGCGATCTCGGTGATCGGCAGCTCGGTCGTCTGCACCAGGACGCGCGCGGTGTGGGCCCGCTGGGCACGGGCGAGGGCGACCGGCCCGGCGCCGAGCTCGGCGGTGAGCTGCCGCTGCACCTGCCGTGCGCTGTAGCCGAGCCGTCCGGCGAGACCGGCGACGCCCTCCCGGTCCACCACGCCGTCGGCGATGAGCCGCATGGCCCGGCCCACCACGTCCGCGCGGACGTTCCACTCGGCGGAGCCGGGCACGGCGTCCGGGCGGCACCGCCGGCAGGCCCGGAATCCGGAGCCCTGCGCGGCGGCGGCCGTGGCGAAGAACCGTACGTTGGCCCGCTTCGGGGTGACCGCGGGGCAGCTGGGCCGGCAGTAGATGCCGGTCGTCTCGACGGCGAAGAAGAAGGCGCCGTCGAAACGCCCGTCCCGGCTGCGTACGGCTTCGTACCTGGGGTCTTCCGTGGTGGCTTCGTCCCTCACAGGGCCCAGTCTCCGCCGTCGGCCGGGATGCCGCTGGCGGAAATCGGACATGACGTCGACGGACTCGTCCCCGGTCTGCCCGGCCGGCCGCCGCGAGAGAGCCCGGCTACGAGCGCCGGCGCGGACCGCGCTTCGCCTCCATCGCGGCCCGTCCGATCGCCCCCTTCCTCTTCCAGTCCTTGCGGATCTCGGCCCGCAGCCGCGCGTCCGTCTTGGCGACGATGCGCTGGTTCTCCCGCAGGAGCTTGCGGTAGCTGGCCAGTCGTCGTTCAGGCAGCTCGCCGGAGTCGATGGCGGCCAGTACGGCACAGCCCGGTTCGGCCTCGTGGGCGCAGTCGTGGAAGCGGCACCGCTCGGCCAGTTCCTCGATCTCGGAGAACACCTGCCCGACGCCGGTCCCGGCGTCCCAGAGCCCGACCCCCCGCAGCCCAGGGGTGTCGATCAGGACGCCACCGCCGGGCAGGGCGAGCAGGTTGCGGGTGGTGGTGGTGTGGCGACCCTTGCCGTCGACGTCCCGGGTGGCCTGGACCGTCATGACGTCCTCGCCGAGCAGCGCGTTGGCGAGGGTCGACTTGCCCGCGCCGGACTGCCCCAGCAGCACGGACGTCCCGCCGGCGACGATCGCGGCGACCACGTCGAGCCCCTCTCCGCCGAGGGCGCTCACGGGCACCACCGGCACGCCGGGCGCGCTGGTCTCCACGTCCTGGACGAGGTGGGAGCGGGTCACGGCGTCGGGGACGAGGTCGGCCTTGCTGAGGACGACGACGGGCTGCGCTCCGGACTCCCAGGCGAGCGCGAGGAACCGCTCGATGCGGCCGAGGTCGAGCTCGACGGCGAGGGACACGGCGACGATGGCGTGGTCGACGTTGGCGGCGAGGATCTGCCCCTCGGACCGCTTGGAGGAGGTGGAGCGGACGAAGGCGGTGCGGCGCGGCAGGCAGGTGCGGACGTAGCGCGGGTTGCCGCCGGGTTCGACGGCGACCCAGTCACCGGTGCAGACGACCCGCAGGGGGTCGTGCGGGGTGACGAACGCGGTGTCGGCCCGCAGCACGCCGTCGGCGGTGACGACGTCGCACTGCCCGCGGTCGACCCGGATCACGCGTCCGGGCAGCAGTCCTTCGGATGAGTGGGGGGCGAACTCCTTCGCCCATGCGTCGTCCCAGCCGTAGGGGGCGAGCGCGGAGGAAACGGATGCGGCAGAGCTGGAAGTCAAGGGTGACCCTTCCCAAGGTCGGCCCCCGGCCCCGAGAAGTCGGTCGGATCAGCCGGCGGCCACGGAGGTGGACTTGATGAACTGGATGCGGGCAGCACTCGTCGCAATGACAGCCATCGGTCGACACCTCCTCGTTCCTCGACTCGTTGGAGAACTCTTCGCGGAAGGGTTCTCTGAACCGCCGTAACGCTATCCCGTCACGGCGGCGTCGCGTCAACTGCTTTTCGCGCAGGCGTGGCCGTTCAGCTCGAAGTCGTACGGCGGCGAGTTCTTGCCGCGCCAGGAGGCGATGAAGCCGAAGGTCAGGTCGGAGCCGGCGGAGACGGCCTTGTTGTAGTCGGCGGCGGTGGCGGTGACGCGGGAGCCGTCCTGGGAGACGGAGGCGTCCCACATCTGGCCGACCCGCTGGCCGTCCCGGAAGGACCAGGACACGCGCCAGGAGTCGAGGGCCTCGCCGCTGGTGACGGTGACGGTGGCCTGGAAACCGTCGGGCCACTGGTTGACCAGGTCGTACTCGACCCGGCAGGTGGGTTCCTCGCTCTCCTCCGGTTCGGCCCGGCCGGTGGGAGAGGAGGTGCCCTGGGGTTCGGTCCGGCGGTTGTCGTTGCCGCCCTGCGGCCTGTCCGACTTGCTCGGCTCGTCCGGCTTGCCGGTGTGCCCCTTGTCCCCGGTGGCGGTGGCGGCCGGCTTCGAGGTCGCGGGGGGCAGCGCGGGCGGGGACGGCAGGGAGGGGTTGGGATCGGCCACCGGCTCACGGCGGACATCGCCGCGCGCACCGATGTCGTTGCCGCCGCCGAAGGGCATCATCGAGACGCCCAGCGCGAGCGCGGAGACCAGGACGGCGGCGACGAGGAGTCCGTTCCGGGCGACGCGCGCCTTCTGCTCGCCCTCCTCCTGCTCGGCGGCAGCCTTGCCCTCCGGGCCGGGCCGGCCGGCGCCGAGCCGCACCTCGGCGGCGCGGCGGCGGCGCTCAAGGTAGGCGAGTCCGCCCCAGCCGATCACTCCGCCGGCCAGTGCCCCGGGGAGTCCGCCGCCGTGCAGGCGCAGGCAGGCCGCGGCCTCGGCGCACTGCACGCAGGTGGCGAGGTGCCGGGAGAGGTCGCCCGGGGCGTCGGCGGCGGAGGAGCGGGTGACGGCGTCCAGCAGCCGGGCGTAGCTGCGGCACCGGGCATCCATCGGGGTGTCGAGGTGGTTGCGGTGGCAGCGGTCCCGGAACAGGGTGCGCACCTGCTGGAGTTCCTCGGCGACGGTGGCGGGGTCGAGGCCCAGGCGGCGGGCGACCACGGGCAGCGGCAGCGCCTCCACCTCGGCCAGCCACAGCAGTTCCGCGTCCGCCTGCTGGAGGTCGCGCAGGCCACGCAGCGCGAGTGGGCGCTGCAGGGGCGGTCCGCTGTAGCGGGCGGCGTTGTCCGAGTTGAGCCACAGACGCAGGTCGGGGTCGAGCTTGTGGCCCTGTCCCTCCTCCTCCCAGGCCGCGGCCGTGGTGCGGACGGCGGTCAGCAGCAGGGGTATGCGGGGCAGCCGGGCGGGACGGCGGCCGCTGCCCCGGGCTGAGCCGGTTTCGGCCGCGCGGGCCTCCCGCGTGCCGTACGCGAACGCCTCGCGGCCGAGCTGCGCGGCGGCCGCGGAGCCGGACGTGCACAGATCGGCGTACGCGAGAACCGCGTCCCAGCACTCGGAGAACAACGCGGCCTCGGCGGCGTCCTGAGGGGTCGGCAGGTCGGGCATGAGTCTCCTGCATCCACAAGCGAGGTCAACTCACCACATAGGTAATGGAGTTGCGGGGACCCTCGCGGCAGGGCAAGAGCTTTTCACGTCACTCACACAACTGACAAGCGCCCTGATCAGATGTCAGCACAGGACGGACGTGCCCCTCGGCTCCACTCTCGGATGGCATACGGGCCCGGTCCGCCCCGCGCTCAACGCCGCACGCCGAATATCGACGACGTCATCGAAGCGTTATCAAACGGGCGTGTCCGCGTCCGCCGGCAGGCTGTCCATGAAGGAGCTGACCGAGAAGACCGCGTTGCCGGCGCCGGGCGGGCCGTAGCCGGGGGGCGAGGAGAGACCGAAGTCCTCCATGGTCTGCCGGTAGGCCTGGAGCAGCCGGATGTGGTACTCGAGCGGCGCGCCCTGCGGGTTGGCCTTGCCGAGCGGGGTCGTGGGCTCCGGGCACCAGGTGGTGAAGCGCGGCGTGATGCCGTGCGACATGAAGAAGCGCAGGCCCTCGGTGGTCGATTCGATGGCCTCGTCGACCGAGGTGAAGCCGAACGGCTCGGCCATCTCCACGCCCGCCACGAAGTTGGGGATGACGTTGCGCGCGCCGAAGACCTCGGCCGAGTCGAGGATCCGCCTGTGCCACTCGTCGCGGCCGACGTACCGCTCCTTGCCGGGGCAGTACATCTTGAACAGGTACTCGTCCCACACCTCGTAGTTGGGGTGGTAGATCTGCACGCCGTAGTCCTTGAAGCGCTGGACGTCGTCGCGGGGCAGCGCCTGGGCCACCACCTTGCCGATCCAGCGGCCGGGGAAGCGCTCCTCGATGGCCTTGGCGTAGTGGCCGTAGAAGTCGGCCTCGTCGCGGCCCGCGACCGTCTTGGTGATGGCGCCGCCGGTGAGGGTGTAGGCGGTGGACGCCTTCGCCGTGTCGTAGCGGTCGATGATCTCCAGGGCCTCCAGGACCTCCTCGACGTCCTTGACCCCGGTGTAGGGCCGCCCGGCGGCCTTGTGCTGGCGCCAGTTGTGGTTGATGTCGCAGTACTGGCACTCCTCCTTGGCGCCGAAGTACTGGCAGACCCGGAAGACGGTCAGGTAGATCAGGTAGCCCCACTGGATGGTCGGGGCGACCTCCATGACCGACTTCCCGCTCGCGAGGGTGTGCCGGTAGTACTCGGGCATCGGCGGTACGCCGACGTCGGAGATCCGCTTGCCGTCGAGGTAGAGGCCGAGCACGCCGTCCTCGTTCGCGGCGACGCGGTACGGCGAGGAGGGGTTCACCCGCACCGAGACGACGGTCCGGCGCAGGTCGTACGGGCCGCCGGTGAGGATGATCTCCTCCGGCGGGCGGCGCAGCGCGGCCTCGCCGAGCTCGGGCAGGGTGCCGTGGTCGAAGGAGAAGATGAAGTACGACTTCGGCTTGACCTCACCGCCCTCATTGTCGCTGAGCGCGGAGGCGTCGAAGGCCACGCCGCCGCGGAGCAGGTCCTCCTTGAAGACGGCCTCCCGCGGGACGTGCGGGAATCGCTCCATCAGATCCTCGACCAGCGCGGTACGGCTGCCGCTGCCCATCCCGTCTCTCCTCCCGGTTCGGACGTACGAGTCCTCACGGTATGCCCATGCGTGTGCGGGGCGGGTACCGGGTCCCCTTGACCCGGGCGTATGCGCGGCTCGTGGAGAATGGAGTACGCCTGGGTTGCAAGTCTGCGACGGACCGGATGGAAGGGTGAGTTCCGCACGACGCTGCGGACATGACCGAACGCGCTGACGAACAGCCCTCCCCCGGTACGGACCCGCTCACCGCGGGATGTCTGCTGCTACTCGTGCTGCTGGCGGACGTGGTGGCCGGATTACTGGTCCTCATCCTGCTCTCGGTACGGGCGCTGGGCCGGATGGAGCCCCCGTCCGGGCAGACCGCGGCCGGCCCCCCACCCACGGACTGGGTACCGCCGGTGTCCTTCGGCGCGCTGGCCCTGGCCGTGGGAGTGACGGGCGTCCTGCTGCTGCGGTCGGGGCACCTGTACACGGGGGCGGTCCAGCTGACACTCTGCGCCGTCGTCGCGGGCCACGCGCTGGGGGCGTGGTCCTGACCCGATCGGCCGTCAGTGCTTCTTCAGCTCCTCGGCGAGCATCACGAGGATGCCGCTGGGACCACGGACGTACGTGAGCTTGTAGAGATCCTCATAGGTCGCCACCCCGCGGAGCGGAAGGCATCCGTGCCGTGCGGCTGTCTCGAGGGCCTGGTCGATGTCGTCGACCGAGAAGGCGACGCGATGCATGCCGATCTCGTTGGGACGAGTGGGCTCCGACTCGATCGCTTCTGGGTGGATGTACTCGAAGAGCTCAAGGCGACCCTGACCGTCCGGCGTCTGGAGCATCGCGATGTCGGCGTGATTGCCGTCGAGGCCGACGGCGGTGTCGGCCCACTCACCACTGACCGTGTCACGGCCGACGACCGTGAGGCCGAGGTCGGTGAAGAAGGAAACCGCCGCTTCGAGGTCTCGAACGGCGATGGCGACGTTCTCCAGCTTGATGGCCACGCTTCGCATGCTACCGAGCCGGGCCGATCGGGTGCTTCCGGCGCGGCCGCGCCCGCCATGCCTCCCGAGGTCGGCCAGGCGGTGGTCCTGGCCGACACGAGTTCGAAAGCCTCTGACGGGCGCCCCGTCCTCGACTACTGGGACGCGATGGGGGCGGCCTCGCCCAGGTCTCGCCGACGGATGCGTTCCAGGTGCCGGGCGAACACCCCGGGGGCATCCGCGTTCATGCGCGCCAAGGCCACCATGCCGGTCACGATGACGTCGCAGACCTCCGCCTCGACCTCGTCCCACGTGTGGGAGTAGCCCTTGCGAGGGTTCTGTCCCATCGCTCCGATCACGGCTTCGGCGACCTCACCGGCCTCCTCCTGGATCTTGAGCAACTGCAGGAGGATCCTCTGTTCGCGGGGAAGCGTGGAATGCTCCTCCAAGCGGCTGACGAGACGGGCGATGGTCGTCCAGGTGTTTTCCACGTGCGGCTCGATTCTGTGAGGGCACCGGTGCGGGGAAGGCACCGGTCAGCGGTCCTGGGCGAGAGCCACGAGCTCGGCGAAGAGACCCCCGGCGTTGACGAGGTCTACGTACCGGCCCTGCTCGATGATCCGGCCGTGCCGCATGACCACGATCCGGTCCGCGAGACGGGTGTTCTCCAGCTGATGGGTGACCACGATGGTCATCCGCTCGGCCGCGATCCGCTTGATCTCCAGGAAGATCTGGTGCTCGCCCCGGGGGTCCATCTGAGAGGTCGGCTCGTCCAGGATGAGCAGCGGCGTACGCCGGTACAGCGCGCGTGCGCAGGCCAGGCGCTGCCACTGACCGCCGGACAGCTCCGCGCCACCGAAGAGTTCGCGTGCCAGAAGTGTGTCGAGCCGGTGGGGCAGTTCCTCGATGGCCTCCCGCATGCCGACGGCGTCCACGGCGTCCCACACGGGTCCGTCGTCGAAGGTCCTGGGCTGGCCGAGGGTGATGTTCTCCCGGGTGCGCAGGGGCCAGCAGGCGAAGTTCTGCGGGACCAGCGCGGTGCGCTTCCACACCGACTCGGGGTCGGCCTCGGCGAGGTCGGTGCCGTCCCACAGGACGTGGCCCTTGTCGGCGAGCAGGATGCCGGTGAGGAGCTTGGTGAGTGTGGACTTGCCGGAGCCGTTCTCGCCGACGATGGCCAGGATTTCGCCGCGGCGCAGGGTGAGGGAGACGCCGCCCACGGCGGGTTGGTCCTTGCCGGGGTACTGGTAGACGACCTCGTCGAGACGGATTTCGTCCACCTGTTCAGGGATGGTCAGACCTCCGCGTTTGGGGGCTTGCTCGGTGGCGGTGTCGAGGAAGGACCGCATGTCGGCGAGGTAGAGGGAGGTGTGGAACAGGGCGGCCCCGTGGATGACGACCTGGGAGAGTGCGGCGAGTGCGGTCTGGACGCCGACCACGGCGGTGGCGGCGACCGGCAGGCCGACTCGGCCGGTGGCAGCGAGCCAGGCGAGCGCCGTCCAGGTGAGCAGGAGGAACAGGCCACTGAAGGCGGAGGCCCACAGGGCGATGCGGAGCATGCGCGGCGCCGCGGTCAGGGTGCGCTGGTCGATGCGTTCGGACAGGGCGCGGTACCAGTAGGCGAGGTAGCCGGTCATGCCGTTGGCGCGGACCTCGTCACCGTAGCGGGGGTAGGTGGCCCACCAGCGCATCATGCCGCGGACGTTGCGGTCGCCGACGTTGGCGTAATGCGTCTCGTAGTCGACGCGGGCGGACAGCACGGCCCCGGCGCCGGCCGGGAGCACGGCGAGGAGCAGCAGCGGGAGCATCAGCCAGTGCAGCGCTGTGATCACGCCGGCCGCGGCGATCATGCGGATGAGCGCGGACATGAACCGCTGCGCGTCCTCGACCATCATGGTGGTGCGGGTGACACCGACCTCGGCGGCTTCCTGCCGGTCGGCGAAGCCGTCCTTCCCGTAGGCGGCCGCTTCCACCCGGCAGACCGCGGAGACGAGGGCGACATCGGCCTCGGTGACCAGGCGTGGGGTGATCCTGCCGTCGGCGTACGAGGCGAGAGCGCTGCTGATCCGGCCGATCGCCGCGGCGGCCGTGACGACGACGAGGGCGGGGAGGGCGGCGTGCAGGCGTTCGGTCACGGTGCCGGCGCCGAGGAGGTGGGTCATGGCCTTCGCGGTGAATCCGAGGACGACGGCGGCCGCGGTTCCGGTGAGGAGCTGGCACGCGAGGAGCAGGACGACTCCGCGTCGGTCGACGGCCCACGCCATACGTGCTGTGTCGCCCAGGACGGACGGCAGACGGGCGCACATGGTGCGGAAGTCGGCTTCCTCCAGCGGGTTCTTCCCGAACTTGCCCTCGTAGACGATGGTGGCCGGAGGTGGGGGAGGAGGTGTTTCGGAGCTGTCGGCAGAGGTGGCGGTCAGGGGCACCTGCGTCCCTCCTTGAGGTCGGCGCCAGGCCTGGACGGTCCGGCAGTGCCCGGCTCAACGAGAGGGGATCGAATCGAACACGCTCGATTCCGGTCGCCGGTGGGGCCCGGAAATCGGGGCCGTCGAACGCACGGTGGCCGTGCCGCAGGGCTTCCGGCGTGGCCGAGGTTGGCCGAAACGCCGGCGCTTGGGGCGGCTGTTGCCAGTGGGTTCATCAGGGCTTGATCCCGCCTGTCGACGGCTGCCCCGCACGTCTCTCAGGCCGTGCGCCCCAGTACCGCCAGTTCGACCGCGTACGCCAGTTCCCCTCCGGTCAGCAGCCGTTCCGCCTCCTCGGCGACCGTCAGGCCGAGCCGGGCCAGCTCGTTGCCCTGGGAGCCGGCGAGGTGCGGGGTGACGAAGGCCCCCGGCAGGTCGTAGAGGGGCGAGTCGGCGGGGAGCGGTTCGGGGTCGGTGACGTCGAGGATGGCGGTCAGGCGCCCGGTGCGCAGTTCCGCCACGAGGGCGTCGTGGTCGACCAGGGCGCCACGGGCGGTGTTGACGAGCACCGCCCCGTCGGGCATCAGGGCCAGCTCACGGCGGCCGATCAGGTGGTGGGTCTCGGGCGTCTCGGGGGCGTGCACGGTGACGATGTCGCTGGTGCGCAGCAGGTCGTCCAGCGGCAGCAGGGGGACGCCGAGCGCGGCGGCCTCCTCCGCGCCGACGTACGGGTCGGTGAGGGCGGGGCGCAGATCGAAGGGGCGCAGCAGTTCCAGGACGCGGCGGCCGATGCGGGAGGCGCCGACGACCCCGACGCGGCGGCCGTAGTTGCCGATGCCGGGGACGACGCCCCAGCCGGAGGAGGTGCGGGTGGCGCGCAACCGGTCGCGGGCGGCGAGGACGTCCTTCCCGGCGAGCAGGATCATGGCCAGGGTGTACTCGGCGACCGGCAGCGCGTTGGCCGCGGCGGCCGTGGAGACGGCGATGCCGCGCTGCCAGATCGCGTGGGTGGCGAAGGACTTCACCGACCCGGCCGAGTGCAGGACGGCGCGCAGCCGGGGGGCCGCGTCGAGGACCGCCTCGTCGATCCGGGGGCAGCCCCACCCGGTGATCAGGAACTCGGCCCGGGCCAGGGCGTCGCGCACGCCCGGGTCGGTGAAGTCCCATGCGACGAGGGCCGGATCGATGTCCACGGACCCGCGCAGTCGTGCCAGCACCTCGGGCGGGAAGACCTGCGGCACGTTCTCGGGGGCCATGGCGAACAGTGCCTGGGGGCGCTGGCTCAAGGGGAGTGACCTTCCGGCTCGACGGCGGACGGGAGAACAGAGGGGCGGGCAGACGGGCAAGCAGACGGACGAAAGACTGGCGACAGACGGGATAGAAAACGCTCTCTACGGTGCCCCAACGGTAGGCCGAGGCG
This sequence comes from Streptomyces djakartensis, assembly GCF_014651075.1. Taxonomy (GTDB): domain Bacteria; phylum Actinomycetota; class Actinomycetes; order Streptomycetales; family Streptomycetaceae; genus Streptomyces; species Streptomyces djakartensis. The sequence goes on from NZ_BMWE01000005.1 coordinate 250,445, forward strand.
GGCGGTGTGAGCAACGGACGCCGGGTAGGTTCGCGGCGGGGGTCCGCCGGCCCCGCTGCCTAGGGGAAGGACGACGTGATGCGCGGGACCGTGACCAACTGGGCGGGGAACATCACCTACGCGGCCGGGGAAGTGCACCGTCCGGGTTCGCTCACCGCCCTGCACGCGCTCGTCAGGGACAGCGACCGGGTGCGGGTGCTGGGCAGCGGGCACTCGTTCAACGAGATCGCCGAGCCGGGTGCCGGGGGCGTGCTGCTGTCACTGGCCGGCCTGCCGCCGGAGGTGGATGTCGACACGGCGGCCCGTACGGTCCGGGTCGGCGGCGGCGTACGGTACGCGGAGCTGGCCCGGCGGGTGCACGGGCAGGGTCTGGCGCTGCACAACATGGCCTCCCTGCCGCACATCTCGGTGGCCGGGTCGGTCGCGACCGGCACCCACGGCTCGGGAGTGCTCAACGGCCCGCTCTCGACGGTCGTGCGCGAGGTGGAGCTGGTCACGGCGGACGGCTCGACGGTGAGCATAGGGCGGGACGAGGAGCGGTTCGGCGGGGCCGTCACCGCGCTCGGCGCGCTCGGCGTCGTCACCGCGCTCACCCTCGACCTGGAGCCGGCCTTCGAGGCCGAGCAGCACGTGTTCACCGAGATGCCTCTGGAAGGGCTGGACTCGGGGACGTTCGAGACGGTCATGGCGACGGCGTACAGCGTGAGTCTGTTCACCGACTGGCGGGAGCCGGGCTTTCGTCAGGTGTGGCTCAAGCGGCGCACCGACCAACCGCTGCCCGCCTTCCCCTGGGCCGCTCCCGCCACCGAGAAGATGCACCCCGTGCCGGGCATGCCGGCGGTCAACTGCACCGAGCAGTTCGGTGTGCCGGGGCCCTGGCACGAGCGGTTGCCGCACTTCCGGGCCGAATTCGTCCCGAGCAGCGGGGCGGAGCTGCAGTCGGAGTACCTGCTGCCGCGCGGGCACGCCGTCGAGATGCTGCACGCGCTGGACGCGATCCGGGAGACGATCGCCCCCGTCCTGCGGATCTGCGAGGTGCGCACGGTCGCCGGTGACGACCAGTGGCTGAGCCCGTCCTACGGCCGGGACACCGTGGCGGCCCACTTCACCTGGGTCGAGGACACGGAGGCGGTGCTGCCGGTGGTGCGGCGGGTCGAGGAGGCGCTGGCGCCGTTCGGGGCGCGGCCGCACTGGGGGAAGGTGTTCACCGTGCCCGCCTCCGCTCTGCGCGGTCTGTACCCGCGACTGGGTGACTTCCGGGAGCTGGCGCGGGAGCTGGACCCCGTCGGTAAGTTCGCCAACGCCTTTGTGCGGGACGTGCTGGCATAGGAGCGGCGGAGGCCGTCCTGTGCGGAGCGCGGCACGGTCAGGCCGTGGCGTGCGGCCGGCCGGGGGTGGTCGCGCGGCCGGCCTCGTCCTCGACGAGGAGGGAGAGCAGCGACGCGACGGTCAGACCGGCCTCGGCCGGATGACGCAGCACCTTGCCGGGGTCGATCTCGTATGTGTTGCCGCGACCCTCCCTGGTGTGGGAGAGGTAACCGTCCTGCTCCAGGTCGGCGATGATCTTCTGGACCGCGCGTTCGGTGAGCCGGCAGTGGGCCGCTATGTCCCGGATACGGGCAGTGTGGTTGTCGGCGATGGCTGCCAGCACCCGGGCGTGGTTGGTGAGGAACGTCCATCCGGTGTGTGGCTCAGGCACTCCATCCATGCTCCAACAATAGCGACCTGGCGTTCACGCACCCAAAAACACGTACTGCATTTCATGTATCGGTTGACGTATATGGGGTACAGAGGCAACGCTGGAAAGCGGTGGCAGGGCGACAGACAAGGGAGAACAGGGCCATGCCGGAGCCTGCGTACACCGCGCGGTCTCATACCCGGGAGAGCGCCGCACCCGCGGTGAGCGCCAATGCGCCGGCGGCGATCCCGCCCTGCACGGCGACCATGGACGTCACCCCGGACCAGGACCGGATGACCGTGACCCTGTGGGGTGAACTCGACCTGGGGAGCCGCAGGCTCCTGCCGGACCTGCACGACATCCTCACGCTGTCGGACAGCGGCATCGACCTGCGTCTCGACACGGTCGGGTTCTGCGACTGCTCGGGCGTCAACGTGCTGCTCGACCTGCGCTCGCACGCCCTCGGCCAGGGCAAGACGGTCACCGTCCGCTCCAGCGGCCGCGCGGTCGGCCGGCTCCTCGACCTGACCGGCACGCGCGAGCTGTTCACGGAGGGCGTCGCCCCGGAGAGCGTACGCACGGAGGGCCGGGACACGGAGGGCGCAGGCGACGGCCTCCACGCCGAGGTCGGCCGGCTGCGCCGGACCCTGCAGACCCGGCCGACCATCGATCTGGCCCGCGGCATCCTGATGGCCTCCTTCGGGCTGACCCCCGAGGCGGCCTGGAGCGTCCTGGTCAGGACCTCCCAGAACACCGACACCAAGCTGCACGACCTGGCCGGCGACCTGGTGGGCACCGCGCAGGGCGGCACGCTGCCCGAACAGGTGCGGCGGCAACTGACGGCGGCGGCCGCGAGCCTGGACTGCCCACCCTGAGGCATCATGGTCAGGCCACGGCGGGCCGCACCCGGCCGTGGCTGCGGCACACTTTATAAAGCCCCTTTCCGAACCCCTTGTCGAAAGTCCCGGCAGCCCATAGCCTTGCGCCGCGCCGGTGCCGACGTCGACCCGGCCAGGGCCGGTCTGGGAAGGAATGGGGCACCCCGGTGAAGCGCACATCACGTGACATCCGCACCGCCAACCGCTACGAGGTGCTGCGCCAGATCATCGCCGAGTCGCCCACCTCCCGGCAGGAACTGGCGGCCGCCACCGGGCTCAGCCTCGCCACGGTGGCCACGCTCGTCGGTGAGCTGCTCGAACTCCGCATGATCACGGAGGTCGGCTTCGAGGACTCGGCCGGCGGCCGCCCCCGGGGCCTGGTCGCGGTCAACAGCTCGGGGGGCGCGCTCATCGGCGTCGACATCGCCGAGACGTACGTCCATGTCGAGCTGTTCGACCTGGGGCTGAACGTCCTGGCCCGGGCCGAGGAGGACGTCCGCGCGAGCGAGAGCCTGCCCGAGCAGGTCGTCGGCCACGTGGCCACCGCCGTCGGGTCGGTGGTCACCCAGGCGGGCATCGAGGGCGCCCGGGTGCTCGGCGTCGGCGTGAGCGTGCCGGGGCAGGTCGACCGCGCCACCGGCACCTCGGAGTACGCGCCCAACTGGGACTGGCACGACGTCCCCCTGCTCGACCTGCTCACCGAGCACATCGCCTACCCGCTGCACCTGGACAACCCGCTGCGCGCCAGCGCGGTCGCCGAGCTGTGGTTCGGGGCGGCGCGGGGGCGGGGGAACGCCGTGGTCGTCAACCTCGGGACCGGCGTGGGCGCCGGACTCGTGCTGGGCGGCGCGCTGCACCGCGGCGTGAGCAACAGCGCCGGCGAGTGGGGCCACACCACGATGGTGCTGGACGGGCGGCTGTGCCGCTGCGGCAACCACGGCTGCGTGGAGACGTACGTCGGAGCGCGCGGCATCATGCTGAACCTGCGCGAGGTCGGACCCGACAGCCCCCTGCTGCACCCCGACGACCAGACGGCGACCATCGACGCGCTGGCCCGCGGGCTCGCCACGGGTGACCCGGTGGCACGCCGGGCCGTGCATGAGACCGCCCGCTATCTGGGCGCGGGCGTCGCGGACCTGGTGAACCTGTTCAACCCCGAGATCGTCGTGCTGAGCAGCTGGGTCGCCCGCACCCTGGGCGAACCGCTGCTGCACGAGGTGCGCGAGGCCGTGAACCGGCACGCGCTGCCACGGCCGCTGGCCGCGACGGAGATCGTCCTCTCCCCGATCCCCACCGACCCCGTGTGCCTGGGCGCGGCGACGTTCGCCCTCGAAGGCGCACTCCAGGTCGTCGGGCAGAAGAACGGCAAACGCACCGCGCCACCGAGGAGCCGCGCCGCCGCGCCACCCTCGTAGGAGCGGAACCAACTCCTCCTCCACGCCCCCGCGTTCGAAATCGCGAACCGAACGCAACGCTTCGAACAGACTTCGTCCAACCCCTTGCCGAAGCCTTAGTCGAAGCTCTAGCGTCCCGCACCGCACCTCTTCTTTGAGCCATCCGGCGCAAGCCACCGGGCCGAGCGCCATCCGGCAGTGAGCCGAAGAGCCGCAGCCGCACTCGAGACAAGGACGTCAGCATGTCGGCATCGAGCAACATGAACTGGGACCGCCGTAACGTACTGCGGGCCGCGATGGGCCTGGCCGCCGCCGGCGGACTGGCAGCGTGCGGCAGCAACACCGGCCGGGGCGGCGGGGCCGGGTCGGGCGAGGGCCTGGTTCAGTACTTCCACGCGTACGGCGAACCCGGCGTGGAGCAGGCCGTGAAGCGCTACGCGAAGGCCTACAAGGGCGCCAACGTGACCACGCAGTGGATCACCGGCAACAACTTCGAGCAGAAGCTGTTCGCCGCGCTGCTCACCAAGAACGCGCCGGACGTCTTCGAGTTCCACCCGCAGATCCAGATGGTCAAGAGCGGTCAGGTGGCGGATCTGACCGACATCATCGAGCCGGTCAAGGACGACTTCAACCCGGCCGACATCAAGTCGCACACGGTCGACGGCAAGATATACGGCGTCCGGATGATCGACGACCCGCAGTTCCTCTTCTACCGGCCCTCGCTGTTCGAGAAGGCGAAGATCGAGGTTCCGACCACGCTGGAGGAGCTGATCGAGGCCGCCGACAAGCTGACCACCAGCAAGGTCAAGGGCATCTTCCTCGGCAACGACCTGACCTCGATCGACCGCCCGCTGATCTGGTCGGCCGGCGCCGACACGCTCACCGCGGACAACAAGCCCGCCTTCAACACCGACGCCGTCGCCGACGGCCTCAAGCAGCTGCGCGGCCTCTTCACCAGCGGCAATCTGCTCCTCGACGCCCCCGCCGACTCCTGGGACCCGTCGGCCTTCATCCAGGGCCTCACCGCGATCCAGTGGTGCGGCATGTGGGCCATGCCGGCCATGCAGAAGGCGCTCGGCGACGACATCGGCATCTTCCCGTTCCCGAAGGTCGGCTCGGCCGGCAAGCAGTCGGTCTACAACGGCGGTTGGTCGATGTTCGTCAACGCCAAGGGCAAGAACGTCGACGCGGCCAAGGAATACGTCAAGTGGCTGTGGATCGACCAGAAGCAGTACCAGGAGGACTTCGCCACCTCCTACGGCTTCCACATCCCGCCGCGCACCTCGCTCGCCCAGTCCGCGGACAAGCTGAAGTCCGGTCTGCCGGCCGAGGGAGTCAAGCTCTTCAACGAGTTCGGCCACTTCGACAACATCGGCTGGACGCAGTCCATGATCGCCGCGTTCTGGGACGTGATCGCCAACACCATCCGCAAGAACGGCGACCCCAAGGCCCAGCTGGCCGCCGCCGAGAAGAAGGTCGACGCCGAGCTCAAGAAGCTCTTCGGATAGGCCACCGGACGGATCTCGACATGTCGACCACCACCACACGCCAGGTCGCCTCCCCCGCCCCGGCCGAGGTCTCCGGGGACCGGCCGCGGCGGGGCCTCAGGGCGAGCAGCACCTTCAACTTCTGGCTCTTCACCGGGCCCTTCCTCATCGGCCTGGTGATCTTCGTCTTCGTACCCATCGGCTGGAGCGTCTGGCTCAGCTTCTTCGAGGCCCGCTTCACGGTCACGCCGAGCGAGTTCGTGGGCTTCGAGAACTACGTGTCGATCCTGACGAACGACGACTTCCTGAGCTCGCTCGTCACGTTCACCGTGTTCGCCGCGTTCATCGTGCCCGCCACCTGGGCGATGTCGCTGGGGCTCGCCCTGCTGGTGAACCGGCTGACCTTCATGCGGGCGTTCTTCCGGTCGGTGTTCTTCCTGCCCACCGCGGTCAGCTATGTCGCCGCCGCGCTGATCTGGAAGATGTCCATCTTCAACGGCGTCCGCTTCGGCCTGGCCAACACCGTGCTCGGCTGGGTCGGCATCGACAACGTGGCCTGGCTGGCCAATCCCGATCCGCCCTGGTACTGGCTGGTCATCGTGACCGTCCGCCTCTGGCTCCAGTCGGGCTTCTACATGATCCTCTTCATCGCGGCGCTGCAGAACATCCCGCGGGAGCTGTACGAGGCCGCGGCGATCGACGGCGCCAAGCCGGGCTGGCAGACCTTCCGGTACATCACGCTGCCCCAGCTGCGGGCGACCTCGACCGCGGTGATCCTGCTCCTGCTCGTCGCCGCCTACCAGGCGTTCGACGAGTTCTGGAACCTGCTGCCCAAGGCCACCTGGGGCCAGCCGCCGCTGGTCGAGCTGTACAAGATGGCGCTGGGCGAGAACCAGAACTACGGCGTGGGCAGCGCGGGCGCGGTCGTCCTCACCCTGCTCATCTGTGTCGTCACGTTGTTCCAGGGCAAGCTCATGGGCTTCGGAAGGGGTGAGGAGTCCAAGTGACCATCACAGCACCCGACCTCGACAAGGTCACGGAGCCGGTCACGGGCAAGCGGGGCGGCGTCATCGGCAACACCGGCCTCTACCTCGCGACCGGTATCGCCGCAGTCCTCTTCCTGGTGCCCTTCTACCTGATCGTCCGCAACGCGCTGATGACGGACCCGGAGATCACGGGCGAGGAATGGAAGTGGTTCCCCACCTCCATCCAGTGGAGCAACTTCACCGAGCCCTTCGACGACGTCACCGTCGACTTCGCCCGGTCCCTGTGGAACTCCGTCGTCGTCGCCGTCCTGCACACCGCGGGCATCCTGCTGATCTGCTCGCTCGCCGGATACGGCCTCGCCCGCATCCCGTACAAGCACGCCAACAAGGTCTTCTACGCCGTCCTGGCGACCCTGATGGTCCCGACCGCCGTCACCTTCGTGCCGAGCTTCGTGCTCGTGTCGTCCCTCGGCTGGGTGGACAGCTACCGGGGTCTCATCATCCCGGGCCTGTTCAGTGGTTTCACCTGCTTCCTCTTCCGGCAGTACTTCCTGGGCTTCCCCAAGGAGCTGGAGGAGGCGGCGCGCGTGGACGGGCTCGGCTACTGGGGCGCGTACTGGCGCATCGTCGTACCCAACTCGCTGAACTTCTTCGCCGCGATGGCCACCATCACGTTCATCGCCGGCTGGAACTCCTTCCTGTGGCCCCTGGTCATCGGGCAGGATCCGAGTGCCTGGACCGTCCAGGTGGCGCTGTCGTCGTACATGACGAACCAGACCGTCAACTACCACCTGATCTTCATGGCCACGGCCATTTCCATCCTCCCCCTGGTGTTCGTCTTCCTCTTCCTCCAGCGCTGGCTGGTGCAGGGGATCGCCCAGACCGGTATCAAGGGCTGAGCTAGGAGTCCGATGTCTGACCGCACTACCGTCGACTACGTCGAGGACGTCTCCCCGGGCAGCGGGGCCCTGCCGCCCCGCGCCTGGTACGCGGCCTCGGACGCGCGGTCGATGTCGCTGAACGGCAGCTGGCGCTTCCGGCTGTCGGCGACGATCGACGCCGAGGACGACTCGTTCGCCGAGGAGGGCTACGACGCCGGGAACTGGGCCGAGGTCACGGTCCCCGGGCACTGGGTCCTCCAGGGCGACGGGGCGTTCGGGTCCCCGATCTACACCAACCACCTCTACCCCTTCCCGGTGGACCCGCCGCACGTTCCGACCGAGAACCCGACCGGTGACCACCTGCGCGTCTTCGACCTGCCGGACGACTGGCCGGCGGACGGCTCGGCGGTGCTGCGGTTCGACGGGGTGGAGTCCTGCGCCCGGGTCTGGCTGAACGGCACGGAGCTCGGCGAGTTCAAGGGCTCCCGGCTGCCGCACGAGTTCGCGGTCGGGCACCTGCTGAAGCCGGGCGGCAACGTGCTGGCCGTGCGCGTGCACCAGTGGTCGGCGGGCTCGTACCTGGAGGACCAGGACCAGTGGTGGCTGCCGGGCATCTTCCGTGACGTCACCCTGCTGCACCGCCCGGCGGGCAGCGTGGGCGACTTCTTCGTGCACGCCTCCTACGACCACACCACCGGCGAGGGCACCCTGCGCGTGGACTCCGACGTCGACGGGCGGGTGACCGTCCCGGCCCTGGGCATCGACGTCGCCACCGGTGAGCCGGTGACGGTCGCCGTCGAGCCGTGGACCGCCGAGACGCCGAAGCTGTACGACGGTGTGCTGGCCACCGCGGGCGAGCGGGTGCCGCTGCGGATCGGTTTCCGGACCGTCGTCCTCGAGGACGGGCTCATCAAGGTCAACGGCAGGGCCGTCCTCTTCAGGGGCGTCAACCGGCACGAGTGGCACCCGGAGAAGGGCCGCGCCCTCGACCTGGAGACCATGCGTGAGGACGTGCTGCTGATGAAGCGGCACAACCTCAACGCCGTGCGCACCTCCCACTACCCGCCGCACCCGGCCTTCCTCGACCTGTGCGACGAGTACGGCCTGTGGGTCATCGACGAGTGCGACCTGGAGACCCACGGCTTCGTCGAGCAGGACTGGCGGGACAATCCGGTCGACGACGACCGCTGGACCCCGGCCCTGCTGGACCGGGCGGCGCGGATGGTCGAGCGGGACAAGAACCACCCGTCGGTCGTGTTCTGGTCGCTGGGCAACGAGGCCGGTACCGGGCGCGGGCTCACCGCCATGGCCGAGTGGATCCACGAGCGGGACCCCGAGCGGCTGGTGCACTACGAGGGCGACTGGAACTGCCGCGACACCGACGTGTACTCGCGGATGTACGCCTTCCACGACGAGGTCGACAAGATCGGGCAGCGGCTCGACGGCGGCACGCACAAGCGCCGGGAACTGCCGTTCATCCAGTGCGAGTACGGGCACGCGATGGGCAACGGCCCGGGCGGTCTCGCCGACTACCAGGAACTGTTCGAGAAGTACGAGCGGCTCCAGGGCGGCTTCATCTGGGAGTGGATCGACCACGGCGTCGAGCACGCCGAGCTGGGCTACGCCTACGGCGGTGACTTCGGCGAGGAGCTGCACGACGGCAACTTCGTCTGCGACGGGCTGGTCTTCCCGGACCGGACGCCGTCGCCGGGCCTGATCGAGTACAAGAAGGTCATCGAGCCGGTCCGGATCGAGGGCGACGCCGCCGGCGGCACGGTGCGGATCACCAACAAGCACGACTTCGCCGACCTGTCCGCCCTGGCCTTCGAGTGGTCCTGCCAGGTGGACGGCGAGACCGTCGAGTCGGGTGCGCTCGCGGTGCCGGCGCTGGCGCCGGGCGAGAGCGCCGAGGTGAAGCTGCCGGAGCCGCCCGCGGACGGCCGGGGCGGCGAGCGGCAGTGGACGGTGCGGGCGCTGCTCGCGGACGACACGGCCTGGGCCGCGAAGGACCACGTCGTGGCGTGGGGCCAGTTCGCCGTGGCGGCCCGGCCGCTGCCGGTGGTCCCGGCGACCGACCGGCCGGTGCGCGGCGAGGACCGGATCACGCTCGGCCCGGCCGAGTTCGACGCGCGCACCGGTGCGCTGCGCTCGATCGGCGGGATCGAGGTGGGTTCGCCGCGGCTGGACGTGTGGCGGGCGCCGACCGACAACGACGACGGCGCGGAGTGGCAGACCGACACCCGCTACGGGTTGCTGTGGCGCACCCTCGGCCTGCACCGGATGCGGCACCGGCTGGCCTCCGTGGAGGCCGGTGAGGACGCGCTGACGGTCCGCACCCGGGTGGCGCCCGCCGCCCGCGAGGTGGGCCTGGACACGGTGTACCGCTGGACGTCCGACGGCGAGCGGCTGCGGCTGACCGTGTCCGTGACGCCCGAGGGCGACTGGTCGGTGCCGCTGCCCCGGCTCGGTGTCCGGCTGGGGCTGTCGCGCGCCGACCGGGTGGAGTGGTTCGGCGGCGGTCCCGGTGAGGCGTACCCGGACACCCGGACGGCTTCCATGGTGGGCCGCTGGCAGTCCACGGTCGACGGGCTGCAGACGCCGTACCTGCGTCCGCAGGAGAACGGCGCCCGTGCCGACGTCCGCTGGGTGGAGCTCGGCGGGCTGCGGATCGAGGGCGACCCGGAGTTCTGGTTCACCGCGCGGCGCTGGACCACCGAGCAGCTGGACGCCGCGAGGCACCGCACCGACCTGACGCCCGGCGACACGGTGTGGGTCAACCTCGACCACGGACAGCACGGCATCGGCTCGCAGTCCTGCGGCCCGGGCCCGCTGCCGCGGTACTTCCTGAAGGCGGAGCCGGCGGAGTTCTCGTTCGTGTTCTCGGCCGTGAAGTGATCCGCACAGTAAAAGCTCGATTAATCGATTGACCTATTGATCGACATTTTGACAGTGTCGGGACACCGTCCGCGGCCGGTCGGCCCTCCAGCCGACCGGCCGCGTCCGCGTTCACCGCAAGGGAGTTGGTGAGTCGATTGGATGTCGCCATCGAAGTCCGCGGACTGTCCCGGACCTTCCACACCACCGTCCGCCGCCCCGGCTTCCTGGGCGCCGTCAGATCACTGGTGAACCCCGAGCGGGTGGCCAAGCACGCCGTCGCCGGCATCTCCTTCGACGTGGCCCAGGGCGAGCTGCTCGCCCTGCTCGGCCCGAACGGCGCCGGCAAGTCCACCACCATCAAGATGCTGACCGGCATCCTCACCCCCACCTCCGGCGAGGCCCGGGTCGCGGGCGTGGTGCCGTACCGGGAGCGGGAGCGCAACGCCCGGAACGTCGGGGCGGTGTTCGGGCAGCGTACCCAGCTGTGGTGGGACCTGCCGGTGCGCGAGTCGTTCGCGATCCTGCGGGACATCTACGAGGTGCCGAAGGCCGAACACGCCGCCCGCCTGGAGGAGTTCGACGACATCCTGGACCTGTCGTCCTTCTGGGACACCCGGGTCCGCCATCTCTCCCTCGGCCAGCGGGTGCGCAGCGACCTGGCCGCCGCGCTGCTGCACGACCCGCCGGTGGTGTTCCTCGACGAGCCGACCATCGGCATGGACGTGGTGGTCAAGGAGCAGGTGCGGGAGTTCCTGCGCCACCAGGTGGAGCGGCGCGGCCGCACGGTGCTGCTGACCACCCACGACATGACGGAGGTCGAGCGGCTCGCCGAGCGGGTGGTGCTGGTCAACCACGGCCGGCTGGTGCTGGACGGGACCCTGGACGAGATCCGCCGGAAGTTCGGCTCGACCTGGCAGGTGCGGGCCACGCTCGCCGACGCGCACGCCGAGGTCGTGCCGCCGCCGGGGACGACGCTGCTGCGGCACGAGGGCGCACAGGTCGTCTTCGGCCCCGACGGGCCCGGGGCACCCACCGTCCACCAGGCGCTGAAGGCCGTGATCGAGCGGTACGAGGTGACGGACATCGCCCTCGACGAGGCCGACCTGGAAGACGTGATGCGGGCCGCGTACGTGCACGTCGAGGAGGTCTGAGGTGACCGCGCCGTACGCCTGGCGCGCCGCCCGCGTCACCCCGCTCGGCGAGCTCAACGCCCCGCCCCGGATGACCGCCGTCGCCCTCCGGCTGGCCGTGCAGGTGGTGCTGGTCTGGTCGCTGTGGCGCGGCCTGTACGCGCACACCGGCACCACCGCGGGGCTGAGCCGGGACCAGGCCGTCACGTACGCCGTGCTGGCCGTGCTGGCCTCCCGCCTGAGGGAACTGGACCAGTACGCGGGCCGGGACACGGTGCTCCAGCACATGCACTTCGGCACGATCGTCTACTGGTACCTGCGTCCGCTGCCCCCGCAGCGCTACTACGCCCTGCGGGCCGCCGGCGAGCAGCTGTACGGGCTGGCGTGGGCGCTGACCGGGTACGTGATCTGCCTGACCGCTGGGGTCGTCGGACCGCCCCGCTCGGCGTCGGTGGCCGGTGTCTTCCTGCTGAGCATGCTGCTGGGCCAGTGGGTCCTGTACTACGTCATGCTCGTGCTGGACCAGTTGTGCTTCTGGACGATCCGCAACACCGCGGCGATGCTCATCCTGCTGTTCGCGCAGAACCTGCTGTCCGGGGTGTACGCGCCGTTGTGGTTCTTCCCGGACTGGTTCGTGACGATGAGCGCCTTCCTGCCCTTCCAGGCCACGCTGAGCGTGCCGCTGTCGCTGTACGTGGGGCGCATCCCGCTGTCCGACGCGGCGTTCCAGCTCTCCGTGCAGGCCGTCTGGGTCGTGGTGCTGGCGCTGTTCACCCGGTTGCTGTGGCGGCGGGCCGCCCGGCGCGTGATCTCGCAGGGAGGCTGAGATGTCGCTGAGGGCTCTGCGGATCGTGTGGCGCGTCACCGCGCTCAACTTCCGCGCGCAGATGGAGTACCGCACCGAGTTCCTGCTGATGATCGCGATCGGGGCGATCTGGCAGGTGTCGGTGATCGTGTTCGCCACGGTGCTGCTGACCCGGTTCACGGGGATGGGCGGCTGGGACAGCTCCGACGTGCTGCTGATCCCGGCGACCCGGATGCTCGCGCACGGGCTGTTCGTGCTGTTCCTCGGCCGGATGCACTGGGCCGGCAGGCAGATCCAGGAGGGCCGGGTCGACATCTACCTGATGCGGCCCATGCCGGTCCACCGCCAGATCCAGCTGGCGTTCTTCCCCACCAACGCCATCGGGGACCTGACGGTCGCGGTGGGCCTGATGGCGGGCGCGTTGTCCCGCAGCGACCTGGACTGGACCGCCGGCCGCGTCACCTACCTGATCGCGGCCGTGCTCGGCGGCATGCTGCTGGAGGCCGCCCTGTTCACCCTCGTGGCCAGCGCGGCACTGCGCTTCCCGGCCGCCGACTACTGGGGCCGCTGGCTGGAGGAACTGCTGGGCACGTTCGGCAGCTATCCGCTGAACGTGCTTCCCAAGGCGGTGGGCGGCTTCCTCACCTTCGGGCTTCCCCTCGCGTTCGTCGCGTACTTCCCGGCGGCGGTCCTGACCGGCCACGGCCACACCACCGGCGTGCCCTACTGGCTGGCGGCCGCCTCGCCCCTGCTCGGGCTGCTCGCGTATCTGGGCGCGCGACTGGTGTGGCGGTGGGGGCTGCGGCACTACAGCGGGATCAACGGGTGACGGCCGCCCCGGCCGGTCCCGGCCGGTCCCGGTCAGTCGGGAACCACCAGCGTGGCGGTCTCCCCGGGCTCGACGCCGACCGAGCGGTCGGGCAGTTCGACGTCGATCGGCGGAAGGTCGGACGGCGGCACGGCGATCTCCAGCCGTCCGCTGGTCAGACGCAGCCGGATGCCCCAGTGGCCCTGGTAGGCGATGGAGAACCCGTACGACGACAGCTCCGGCAGGGGCACGGGGTCCAGCCACAGAGCCCCGGCGCGGGTCTCCAGCCCGGTCAGTCCCCGCTGGACCAGGTCGAGGGTGCCGGCCATGGCACCCAGGTGGATGCCCTCGCCGGTGGTGCCGCCCTGCAGGTCGGCGATGTCGCCGCGCAGGGCCTCCTGGCAGAACTTCCACGCCTCGGAGCGCCGGCACCGGGCCAGGACCCAGCCGTGGACCAGGCCGCTGAGGGTGGAGCCGTGGCTGGTGCGGGCGAGGTAGTAGTCGACGGTGCGCTGCCAGGTCTCCTCGTCCAGCGGGTAACCCAACCGGTCGAAGAGTCCCTGCAGTTCGGCCGGTGAGAAGAGGTATCCGAGCATCAGCACGTCGGCCTGTTTGGAGGCCTTGTAGCGGTTGACGCTGTCGCCCTCGGCCTCCAGGATCCGGTCCAGGCGACGGATGTCGCCGTAGCGCTCGAGGTAGGCGTTCCAGTCGAGTTCCGCGAGCTCGCCGTAGCCCTCGAACTGGCTGATGATCCCGTCGTGGAAGGGGACGTGGAGGGTGCGGGACACCTCCTCCCAGCGCTCCGGTTCGCCGTCGTCCAGGTCGGTGCGTTCGACGAGTTCGCGGCGGCGGGGCGCGGGCAGGGCGCGCAGCACTTCCACGGTGCGGGTGAGCACCCAGGCCGCCATGACGTTGGTGTAGGCGTTGTCGTCCAGGCCGGGCCGCACCGAGTCCGGGTAGGCCTCGTGGTACTCGTCGGGGCCGACCACGCCCCGGATGCGGTGCCGCCCCAGGGACTCGTCCCAGGTGGCCGAGTCGGCCCAGAAGCGCGCGATCTGGAGCAGCATCTCCGCGCCCTTGGTGTGGAGGAACTCGGCGTCGCCGCCGGCCTCGCAGTACTGCCACACGTTGTAGGCGATCGCCGAACCGACGTGGTGCTGAAGGTGGGTGTGGTCCGGCAGCCAGCGGCCCGAGCGGGGGTTGAGGTGCAGCTGCTGGCTCTCCTCACGTCCGTCGCTGCCGCTCTGCCACGGGTACAGCGCCCCGCGCCGGCCGATGGTCCGAGCCGCGGCGCGGGCCCGGTCCAGGCGCCGGTGACGGTAGTGGAGCAGGGCGCGGGACACCTCGGGGAAGTGCAGGTTCAGATACGGCAGGACGAACAGCTCGTCCCAGAAGACGTGCCCGCGGTAGGCCTCGCCGTGCAGTCCCCGGGCCGGCACGCCCACGTCCAGGTCGGCGGTGTGCGGGGAGAGGGTCTGCAGCACGTGGAAGAGGTGCAGGCGCAGGATGCTTCCCGCCTCCCCCGGGACGTCGAGGCCGGCCCGGCGCCACAGCTGGCTCCAGACGGTCCGGTGGGAGGCCGGCAGATCGTCGAAGGCCGGTGCCGCGCCCACCCGTTCCACCGCCGCCTGCAGCGGGTCGCTGATCGCCAGGTCGCGTGAGGTGTGGAGCGCGACGGTCTTGTCGACGGTGGCGGCGCGACCGGGTGTGAGCGGCAGTGCGAGCCGCTGAACGGCCCGCGTGGGCCCCGGCTCGTCGGTGATGGGTGCCGGTGCGGTCAGCCGGGCGGCCAGGGCGACACGGATGTCGGAGGTGCGGGTGCGGCAGCGCAGCCACACCGTGCCGGGCGTGGCGGTACCGGTCCGCACATCGGTCAGGTGGCGGCCGTCCAGGTCCCGGTAGCGCGGCACTCCGGCATTGGTGACCGACCCGTCGATCGCCGCCTCGACCTCCAGCTCACCGGCACCGCCGTCGACGGTGAACTCGGTGCGCAGCGCGGCGATGTGCGGATCCGCCATGTGCACCAGCCGCAGCTGCCGCACGGTCAGCGTCCGCCCCTCGCCGAGGGCGTACCGGGTACGGCGCTCCAGCAGACCCGGGTCCAGGTGAAGGGTCTGCCGGTGGTCCAGGACGGTCGCCGTGTCCGGCGTGAGCCATTCCCCGCCCGCGAGGCGGTAGCGCAGCGGCAGCCAGTCGGGGAGGTTGACCAGGTCCTCGTTCTCCACCCGGCGTCCCGCGACCTCGGAGACCAGGCGGTTGTAGCAGCCGGCCACGTAGGTGCCCGGGTAGTGCACGTCGTCGGCCGCGCACTCGGGAAGCGCCCCGCGGGTGGCGAAGTAGCCGTTGCCCAGGGTGCACAGCGACTCGCGCAGCCGTTCGTCCGCGGGATCGTATCCCTCGTACTCCAGTGTCCGGTCCGTCACGGGGCTGTCTCCTCTAGACGCGCTGCGGCACGACGGCCACCGGGCAGCCGGCGTGGTGCAGCAGCGTGTGGGCCACCCTGCCGAGCTGGAGCCCGAAGTGGCCCTGCCGACGCCGGGCTCCGAGGATCACCAGGTCGGCCGCGGCCGAACGGTGCACCAGCACCTTGCGGGCCGGGCCCTCGACCGTCGTGCGGCGCACCCGTACGCCGGGGTGCTCGGCCACGGCCTCGCGGAGCAGTGCGTCGAGCTCGGCGCGGGCCTGCTCCTCCCGTTCGCGGCCGGGTTCCCCGGCGAGCGCGGCCGTGCCGGCGGTTTCGTGCGCGGGGCTGCGCCAGGCCCGGATGACCTCCAGACGGCACCCGCGTGCTTCCGCCTCACGCAAGGCGAATCGCGCCGCCTCCTCACTGGTGTCGGAGTCTCCCGCGCCGAGGAGGATCCGCTCGTGTGAACCGGCCAGGCCGGCCTGGTCCCCACGCACCACGATCACCGGGCAGTGCGCGCGGGCGGCGACGGCCAGTCCCACGGAGCCGAGCAGCAGTCCCTGCAGTTCACTTCGGCCCTGTGCCCCCGTGATCACGGCGGTGGCGTTGTTGCCCGCGTGCAGGAGGGCGTCCGCCCCGTCGTCGGGGAGGACGTCGGTGGACACCTTCACGTCGGGGTTGCGCCGCCCGGCGCGCTCCGCCGCGGAGGCGACGATGTGGTCGGCCATCACCTGGCCCGTGGGGCGGCCCGGACCGGCCGACGGGGTGAGGCCCTCGTACCGCTCCCAGAGTGAGCCGTGGACCAGCCGCAGCGGAAGACCGTGCCGGGCGGCCTCGTCCACCGCCCAGTCGACCGCCAGGAGGCTGCCGTCCGATCCGTCGACGCCCACGACCAGGGGAAGTTCCATGGTCATCGTTCCCACCGCCTCGCGCTCGGGCAGCCCGCAGATCCACTCCCACCGTCCCACCTCCGGCGGGCGGGCGCGAGGGGCGACCGGGCCACCGCGGGGGGCCTTACGGCCCGTGCTGCTCCGGGGTGCCAGGGAGCCGCAGGTTGCGAAGCCGCGGGTCCCGGGTGCGGAGTCGCCATCGCGGCCCGGGACGACCGGGAGGGAGCGGCCGGGAGGGGGCCGGCGGCTGCACGCGTCCCGTGCCCGGTCACAGCCGCGCCACGGCGGAGCGCGGCTCCGTCGCGCGCGGATCCTGGCCGCCGCTGATCGCAGGCCTCTGCTCTCTCTGCTCCACGCACCGCGACAAAGTCCTCCGCCGCGCACCTCGGCGCGGGCCTGACCCGACCCGCACGGCCGGTATGCCGCCCACGGCAGCGGGGGGCCTGGGGCCCACACCCGGCCCCGCCCGCCTCCCGGTCAGCCGGTCATGCGCTTGCGCCACTGCGGCCCGACCCGCTCCCACTCCATGTCCCACTCGGCGAGACGCCGCCGGTCCAGCCGCACACGTGCGAGTCGTCCGACGGTCCACACCGCGGCTCCGGTGCCGGTTCCGGCCAGGACACCGGTGGCGGCCGCCTGGATCGTCGCCTCCGCCGGGTTGAGCGGCGCGTCGACCAGTTCACCGGTGCGGTCCGTCCACACCGTGACCCTGGTTCCCGCCGCGGCGCCGGGCTCGGCCTCGGTCCGTCCGGTGTGCGTCGAGCCGCCCGGGGCGGTCCAGCGCACCCTGGCCAGCACCGTGTCGCTGCGCGAGCCGTCCGTCGTCGCCTGCGAGGACTTCGGCGCCCGTTCGGTCAGCACGGCGGACACCGCGTGCGCCTTCGCGCGCTGCGCGGCGAGGGCCCGGTCCGCCGCTCCGGCCGCCACCAGGCCGGCGATGGCTCCGCCCAGCACCACGAGGACCCAGGTGAGGAGCACGATCCAGGCCTCGACGCGGTCGCTGCGGCGCCGGAGCGGATTGCTCCGCCACCGCCACAGCCGCACCCTGTCCGCACTTCCGTGTCGTGTCACCGCCATCGCGTTCACCCCCTCACGGGCGTGCTTCCAGTGTGCGCCGCCACCGCCCCGGAGCGCCTGCGCGGCGGGGAGCGCGGAAGGCGGGTGCCGGCACGGCGGGACCGGCCCGCCGCCTGGTCAGCCCCGCTCCGGGACGACCGCGACGGGACAGGCAGCGTGGTGCAGCACGGCGTGGGTGACGCGGCCGATGTGGAGGCCGAAGTGTCCGCTGGGCCGCCTGGCGCCGACCACCAGAAGGGCGGCATCGGCCGAGGCGTCGAGCAGCACCGTGCGGGCGTGGCCCTCGACGAGACGTCTGCGCACCTCGACGGACGGGCATTCCCCGGCCGGCGCGCGCAGCCCGCTCTCCAGGGCCTCGTCGGCGTGCCGCCGCTGCACGGAGGCCGGGTCGCCGGTGAACGGCGGCTGATCGGTGCTGTCGTGCGCGGGCCGGTGCCAGGCGCGCACGGCTTCCAGCGGAACACCGCGCCGGCTCGCCTCCCGGAAGGCGAACCGCACCGCCTCCGAGTCGGCCGGATCGGCGGGGACTCCGACGACGACGCGGCGGCCCCGCCGCCCTGTCCCGGCCTGGTCGTCGTGGTCGCCGCGCACCACGATCACCGGGCCGTCGGCGTGCCCGGCCACGGCCAGGCTGACCGAGCCCAGGAGCAACTCGGCGGCGCCCCCGCGGCCGCGGTACCCCACGACCAGCGCGGACGCCTCGCGCGACGCCCGCCGGAGCACCGGTACCGGCCCCTCGGGCACGACCTCGGAGGTGACCTTCAAACCGGGCGCCCGCCGCCGGGCACGTCTCGCGGCGGTCACCGCCAGGACGTCGGTGACCACCTGCTCCGACGATTCCGGCCCCGAGGCGAAGACGGCCCGTTCGTAGCGCTCCCACAGCGACGCGTACACCACGCGCAGCGGGACCCCGCGCAGCGCCGCCTCGTCGGCCGCCCAGTCCACGGCCCGCAGGCTCGGCTCGGAGCCGTCCACGCCGACGACAAGCGGCCGGTCCATGCGTCATCGTCCTGGCTGGGCAGCCGGCGCGGGACGACGGCGGCCGGTGCTCGTACGGGGCATCCTCTCCACCTCCGGAGCGAGGGCTGACGGTTCGAGCATGGCCTCGACCGGCCGCCCCGGTGGAGGGGCCATAGGTCCCGTGCCGGAACCGACCGGCCCCATGGCGGTGCCGCGGCACGAGGCGCCGGTTGACCGGCGCCGATCGGTCCTGGTGCGTGAGGGCCCTGCTTCACGGGCCGCCCCGGCCGCTGCCCGTCCCTCGGATCGGGGTGAGCAGGGCCGCCGCGGCCAGCAGGACGCAGGCCGCTCCGGCGGCCAGGGCGACCGGTGTCGTGCCCTGTACCTCCGCGGCCCAGGTGAGGATGACCGCGCCGACGGGGGCCGCCGCGTACTGCAAGGTCCAGAAGGCGGAGGTGACCCGGCCCAGGAGATGTTCCGGGGTGACCTCCTGACGCAGCGACATAGAGCAGGTGCCCGCCATGCCCGCGCAGGCGAGGAAGGCGGCGCTCAGGGCCGCGACGACAGGCACGTCACGGGCCCAGCCGAGGCCCGCGAAGGCCGCTCCGCACACCGCGACCGAGCCCGTCCAGGCCGGCCCGAAGCCGAGACGGCGGCGGACCCGGGCCACCAGCAGGGCGCCGGTGATGGTGCCGAGGGCGCCGAGTGCCATGACGGTGCCGACCGTGCCGTCGTCGTGACCGAGGTCGTGCTTGAGGTGGTAGATGACCAGGTCGTTCAGGCCGAGAGTGAGAAAGCTGAAACCGAACAGCAGGGCGGTGAGCGAGCGCAGCACCGGATGGCCGTGGAGGAAGGTGATGCCGGCGCGCAGGTCCCGCCACAGTCCCTGGCGCTCGCCCGTCCGCTCGTCGTCGGCCGTGCTCGTCCGGAGCCGTACGAAGAACAGGCACGCCGCCGACACCCCGAAGCTGGCCGCGTCCACGCCCACCGCCGCGGCCGGCCCGGACCAGGCGGCGACCAGCCCCGCGCACAGCGGTCCGAGGACGCCCGCCGCGGCAGCGGTGGCGTTGAGCCGGCCGTTGGCCTCGGTGAGCAGCTCGGTGCCCACCAGAGCGCGCACGACGGTGACGTAGCCGACCGCGAACAGCATGCCGACGGCCTCGCACAGCGGCAGCACCCCGTACAGCAGCCAGAGCTGCGGGCCGAACAGCCACACCAGGGGGATCACCCCGTACAGGCCCATGCGCACCAGGTCGCAGCCGATGAGCAGACGGCGCCGGTCCACCCGGTCCACCACCGCCCCGGCGAACACCGCCGCCACGACCGCCGCCGCCCCGCCGACCGCGGTCAGCAGCCCCATCCGCGCGACCGAACCGGTCGCCTCCAGGACCAGCAGGGGCAGGGCGATGAGCGCGAAGGAGTCGCCGAGCACGGAGAGGGTCTGCGCGACCCAGAAGATGGTGAAGTCTCGCTGCCGCCACAGCGGACGGGTGCCGGCCGGACCGTCGTCACAGACGCCCGCGGGGGTGCCGCTGCCGGACTCGTCCTCGCGCCGCGCCGTCTCATGCGTCATGCCGCGCGTGCGGTCAGCGCCGTTCGCGCGATCGGTACGAGCCGCGTGGTCGGTAAGTTCCGTGCGGCCCGACGATCCGTCATGGCGCCTCCCCCGTGTCCCGGTTCCCCGGCAACCTTACGAGGTGCCCGCTGGGGCGGCCCAGCGAATAACCGCTACCGAGGGGGCGGGCGGAGGGGATGGCGTTCGTGCCGTGAGGTGATCTCCGTGACGTTCCGCTGGGAGAGTTCATGATGCACTTCGCCCTGGGCAACACCCCTGAGGAGCCCCTGGCGGCCTTCACCGCACGGGCGGCAGCGGACCCCCGGCGTCGCCGGGCTGCTCCTCAGCGGCTCCCGCGTCCACGAGGGCATGCCGACCGTCCACTCGGGCCGCCGTCGACGGCTGGCTCGACGCCTACGTCAACCAGGCCTACCGCTCTCCGAAGTGCCACCGCGACGGCCGCCCCGCCGTGGGTCACCTGGACGCGGCCGAGTCCGTCCCGTACGCCCTGGAGCTGCTCTTCGCCCCGCACCGCCGCGTCCGGCCGCACAGGCTGCTCCACGCCTGACGCCGAGGGGTTGCCCCCTGTTTTCCCGAAGCCCCTTGCGTCGTAAGGCTGTTGGCCCCGAACCTGAGCACCGTTCACCTTTCCCCCGCTCGCTCCCCCGACCGGAGACACCCCCCATGAAGAGACTGATCGGCACCCTCATGGCCACCGCTCTGGCCGTCACGGGCCTCGCCACCGCCTCCGCGACGCCCGCCGCAGCGACGCCCGCCGCCGCCACGGACTCCGGCTCCTTCAACGTGCTCACCTACAACGTCGCGGGTCTCCCCGAGGGCCTGAGCTCCGGCAGTCCGGCGAAGAACACGCCGCTGATCTCCCCGCGCCTCGGGGCGTACGACATCGTCAACGTTCAGGAGGACTTCAACTACCACGCGGCCCTGTACGCGGGTGACGACCACGCCCACCGCACCGCGACCAGCGGCGGAGTCCCCTTCGGGGACGGCCTCAACACCCTCTCGGACCACCCCTTCGAGGACTTCCAGCGGGTGAAGTGGAACAAGTGCACCGGCACCAACTGCCTCACCCCCAAGGGCTTCTCGCTGGCACGGGTACGGCTCGCCGAGGGTGTCTTCGTGGACCTCTACAACGTGCACACGAACGCGGACTCGACGGACGACGCGCTCGCCGCCCGCCGGGCCAACATCGAGCAGCTCTCCGACTTCATCCAGGCGAACTCCGCGGGCAACGCCGTGATCGTCATGGGTGACACGAACACGAGGTACACCCGCGCGGGCGACAACATCCGCACGCTTCTGACCGAGAACGGCCTGACCGACGCGTGGGTCCAGCGGGTGAAGGGCGGGAAGCCCCCGGCCCAGGGCAGTGACCCGCTCGTCTGCACCACCACGGCCCCCGCCCAGGACTGCGAGGTCGTGGACAAGGTCCTCTACCGGGGCAGCGGGCTGCTGAGCCTGAACGCGACGCGCTACCACAACGACTGGGCGTCCTTCCTGGACCCGGCCGGCAACAACCTCTCCGACCACTTCCCGCACACGGTCGACTTCTCGTACACGCTCAACTCCGCCCTGCGGGCGAGCGACTTCTTCGGCGGCCCGCACGGCACGGCCTTCAACGACGCGGACGACCTGCCGGCGGCCCCCGCTCCCCGCACCCTCACGCTGCGCGGCGGCGCCCGCCTGGACGCGGTGTCCCTCACCCACGACGGCGGTACGACCCTCACCCACGGCGGCACGGGCGGCACGGCGGCGTCCCTGACGCTGGCGCCGGGAGAGCACCTGACCTCGGTCAAACTGACGCAGGGCCAGAAGAACGGCCGTACCCGCCTGTTCTCGGCGGCTTTCACGACCGACGCGGGACGGACCGTGTCCGCCGGTACGGCCACATCCGACGCGAAGACCTTCACGGCCCCCGCCGGCCGGCAGATCGCCGGGTTCACGGGACGCGCGGGCGACGAGGTCGACAAGCTGGGGGTGATTTACGCGCCGATCCGCTGAGGCCCGTACTAGGCTCTCTTCCTCTCTGCGCCAACGATCCGGCACTGCTCGAGAGGTAGCCCCCAGCCCCCATGCCCAGAGCCGGCCTCACCCCCGACCGCCTCGTCGCCGCCGCGGCCGACCTCGCCGACGAGGCCGGCTTCGAGCGCGTCACCCTGTCCGCCCTGGCACGCCGCTTCGGCGTGAAGGACGCGAGTCTCTACTCGCACGTCAGGAACCTGCAGGACCTGCGCACCCGCATCGCCCTCCTCGCGGGCGGCGAGATGATCGACAGGATCGCGGCGGCGGTCGAGGGAAGGGAACCCGGCCGGGACACCCTCGGCGCCTTCGCCGGCGCCTACCGGGCCTACGCCCTGGAACACCCCGGCCGCTACGCCGCGACCCAGATCCCCGTCGACCAGTCCCTCGTCACCGACTCCCCCGCGATGCGCCGTACCGCCGACGTCACCTACGGCATGCTCCGCGCCTACGGCCTGGAGGAACCCGACCTCACCGACGCCGTACGTCTGCTGCGCAGCGCCTTCCACGGCTACTGCGCCCTGGAGTCGACCGGCGCCTTCGGCGCGCCCCGTGACGTACAGGCGTCCTGGGACAGGGCGATCGACGCCCTGCACGTACTGCTTCTCAACTGGCCCGGCGAGGGGACGACAACCGATGTATGACGCAGCCGGCTCCATAGCGGAGACCTACGCTCTCGGCTCCGGCCCCTGGGCGATGACGCCGGTCACCCGGGGCGCACTGGGCCAGGTGTGGAAGCTCTCCGGGAACGGGCACGCATGGGCCGTGAAGGAGCTCCTCTTCGGCTGTGACGAGGCACAGGTCGGCCGCGAGGCCGCGCTGCGGGACGCCGCGGCGGAGCTGGGCATCGCCTCGCCCCGGATCCACACCGACCGGCACGGCGCGCACGTTTGCCGTCCCGGCTCCTCGGGCGGGTCGTACGTGAAGCTGTACGACTGGGTCGACGGCACCCCGGCGGACGCCTCCGACCTGGACGTTCTGGACTGGTTCGGCCGGACCATGGCGCTGCTCCACCAGGCCGGTGACGGCACCGTCGAGACGCCGGGCGACTGGTACGAGCGGTGCCCTGACGACACCGACTGGGAGGAGGTGCTCAAGAAGGTGCGGGACGCCGGCCTGCCGTGGGCGGAGGAGCTCGGCCGCTTCGTCGCCACGTCCGCGCCGCAGCTGGCTCACTGGGTGACACCCTCGGCCCCGGACGGCCTCGTGACCTCGCACCTCGATCTTCAGCCCCAGAACGTCCTGGTCGGCCCGGACGGTCCGGTCCTCCTCGACTGGGACAACGCCGGGCCGGTCTCGGCGGAACGAGAGTTCGCGCGGGCCTTGTTCGTCTGGTCGGGCGGCAATGAGGTGAACACCGAGGCCGCCCGGCGCCTGGCCAGGGCCTACCGCGACGCTGGAGGCCGGGCCGTCGTCACGGGCCCGGAGTCGTTCTCGATGCTCTTCGCCACGGAGCTGAACTACATCCACGTACAGGCCGAGACCGCCGTCGATCCATCCGTGACCGCCGCACAACGCGAGTTCGCGGGCAGGCAGGCCGTCACCTGGCTGCGCGGAGCGCCCGGCCCGGCCGCCGTCTCGCTGCTGGTCGCCGCGCTCGGTACTTAGGGGTGTTTCGTCAGCCCGGCCACGTCGTCGTACGACGGTGTCACGCCCTGGGGTGTCCGCCCGGCCCGGACATCCGCCACCGCCTCCAGGGCCGCGCCCAGTGCCCGCCGGTACAGCAGGGAGCCGAGGCTGATGCGGCGTGCACCGGCGTCGGCGAGGTGGGCGACGGTCGGGCCGCCGGGCGAGTAGAGGACGTTGAGGGGGACGTCCAGGTGGCGCACCAGGGTGGCGATCCGGCGCAGGTCGGTGAGGCCGGGGACGAACACGCCGTCGGCGCCCGCCTGTCGGTAGGCGTCGAGGCGCGCCAGGGTGCCGTCGCCGTCGCTCCTCCAGTGGGTGTCGGTGCGGGCGTTGACGAAGAGCCCGGGTGCGGCCTGTTTGACCGCCGCGATCTTCGCCGCGTGCCGGTCGACAGGCCCCAGGCCGTCCTCCAGGTTGATGCCGACCGCGCCGGCGGCGTGCAGCTCCCGGGAGAACTCGGCCACCTCGTCAGGGTCGTCACCGAAGCCGCCCTCCGCGTCGACCGACAGCAGGAAGGCCTCGGACCCCAAGGCGACGGCCAGCCGCAGCGTTTCCTCCCGGGTCGCCGCCCCGCCATCGGGCAGGCCCGCGGCCGCGGCGACACCGAGACTCGTCGTCCCGATCGCCTGGAACCCCTGCCCGGCGAGGAATCGGGCCGACGCGTGGTCCCAGGCGTTGGGCAGCAGGAGGGGCTCCTCGGCGTGATGAAGAGCGGCGAAGGCGCTCACGGCCTCCGCGGGCGGCGTCTGCTTCGGGTGTGCGGTCATGACACCACGCTAGGCGCGGGTCACTTCGGCGCGGACCGAAGTACGGTGCGGCCTCAGGTGACCTCCACGGCCTGGGCCCCCAGCCGGACCAGCAGCGTCTCACCGTC
Organism: Streptomyces djakartensis; assembly: GCF_014651075.1. Lineage (GTDB taxonomy): Bacteria > Actinomycetota > Actinomycetes > Streptomycetales > Streptomycetaceae > Streptomyces > Streptomyces djakartensis. The sequence continues at coordinate 274,795 of NZ_BMWE01000005.1, forward strand.
GCTCCAGCGGACCTCCACTGCGCCGTGCTCGTCCGCCCGTACGGAAACCAGCTCCGCCAGCGGAACGGGATCCGCGTCCGCCGTCAGCCGGGCCAGGGCGACGAAGAGGGTGGCGTCCTCGCCGGTGACACCGGTGAGCGCGTCGTCCAGGCCGAACACGGGCAGGAGTTCGGCCTGGACACCCTCCGTGGCCGGCCATCCGGTCACCCGCACCGGCGTACCCGGGGCGGCCCCCGCGACCAGATGCGCCCGGACCTCGGCCGCCCCGCGTGCCAGCACCACGCTCGTCACCCGCGCTCCCCCACCCGCCGTGTGCCGCGAGGCCACCCAGCCGTCGCCTGCGCCCAGCGGTTCGATGTCCGTACGGCTGGGATCGTCGCCGACCAGGACGCTGTTGTCGTACGACGGGGACGGTGCCGTCACGGTCGAGTAGGCCAGGCGCGTGTAGTACGGGTCGTAGCGGACGTCCTCGCTGCCGTGGTTGTGCAGGCGGACCACGCCGTCGGAACGGGTGGACTGGAGCAGCCAGTTGGGCGGGCCGACGGGGGTGACGGCGTCCGTGCGCTCGGCCGGGCCGGGCCGCTCCCGCGCCGTCCACACCTCGTGGTCGGCCGGCAGGAGCAGACCGAGGAAGCCTTTGCTCGCCCAGTACGGGGAGGCCGGGCCCGAGTAGCCCTGGAGGACGGACTCGTCGGGCCCGTGCCAGCCCCGGGTGAGCAGTCCCCGGTCGTCCACAGCGCCCCGGTCCAGGAAGTAGCTCAGGGCTCCGGAGGCGAGGCGCCGGGTCTCGCCCGGCGTCAGGGGGGTACGGCCGGTCAGCGCGCCCAGCCACAGTGGGGCCGTCGTCGCGAAGCGGTAGGTGAGGGAGCGCCCCTGGTGCATGGGCGCGCCGTCGCCGCCGAACAGGCGGGCGTAGTCGGAGAGGTGACGCGACAGGCGGTCGCCGTACAACTCCAGCAACCGCTCGTCCCGCTCCAGCCAGGCGTGCAGCACGGGATACAGGTGCATCGCCCAGCCGTTGTAGTAGTCGAACTTGCGGCCGTCGCCGTCGGTGTACCAGCCGTCGCCCGCGTACCACTGCTCGATGCGCTCCAGGCCCCGGTCGATCGCTGTGCGGGACGCGTCCGGCTCGTGGCCGATCTCGGCGAGGAAGCCGCCCACCGTGACCGGGAACAACTCCCAGTTGCACGGCCAGGGTTCGGCGGTGAGGGCGTCACCGAGCCAGGCGGCCGCCCGCTGGCGCACACCGTCGTCCAGCCGGTCCCAGAGCTGGTCCCTGGTCAGGCGCAGGGCCAAGGCGATCGACGCCGCCTCCACCAGCGGCTGGCTGCGGTCCTCGATGCGGGGCCAGATGCCGGAGACCCCGGCGGCGAGGCCGTCGGCATAGCGTTCCAGGGCCTTCTCGTCGCGGCGGAAGGCGGCCAGCAGCAGGGTGCGGGCGTAGCCCTCCAGTCCGTCGGAGAGGCGGCCCGACCAGCTGGTGCGTTCGCCGGGCAGGTGGTACAGCGCGCGGTCCGGGCTCGCGTACGGCTCGACCGCGGCGAGCAGGGCGTCGGCCGCCACCTCCCAGTGGGCGCGGGTGAAGCCGGTGAACGGGGACGTCGTACGGTCGGCGGGAGGCAGCTGCATCGGTTCTCTCTCGTGCTGACGGGCTTGTGCTCACACGCTCGTGTTCAAAGGCGCCGGGGATCTGGCAACAGCTGGAACCTGGGGCGCCCCGGTTCCGGTCGGGGCGCCCCAGGGGTTCATTCCACCCGCACCTTGCCCTTCGGCAATAGATGCCGGGTGACGAGTTCGTCGCGGACCAGGCCCGCGTAGAGCGTGGCGCCGCGCACGGAGGTGTGCGTGTTGTCCCGCGCCTCGTTGTAGAGGTACACCGCCTTCGAGCCTTCCACCCCCAGCGACTCGACGAGTTCCTTCGTCTTCGCCGTCAGGTCGATCAGCGGGACGCCCCGCGCGGCTGCGACGGCGCGCGTGACCGCCGGGTGGTCGACGCCCAGCCCGTTGACCAGGAGCGCGGTTCCGTTGTTCAGCGTGCCGTCGGGGTTGAACCAGCGCCGCACGATGGGAGTGACAAGGACCGGCTGTCCGCCCCGCTCCCGGACTCCCGCCACCAGGGTCTCGAGGTTGGCCCGGTAGGTGGCCTCGTCCGTCGTCTTGTCGTTGTGGGCGAGCTGGACGAGGACCAGGTCGCCGGGGCGGATCTGGGGCCGCACGGTGGCCCAGAGCCTCGGGTTCCCCAGATACGAGACCGTACTCTCCCCGGAATCGGCGTAGTTGGCGACGGAGACGCCCCTGTCGAGGTACTGGGGCAGTTGCTGGCCCCAGCCGGAATAGGGGTCGCCGGGCTGGTCGCAGACGGTGGAGTCCCCGACCAGGAGGATCTGTCGCGGGTGCCGGGCCGGGGTGACCCTGAGACCGGCGAGCGCGGGGGCGGTGCCGCCGACGCGCAGGTCGAGGCCGGGGGCTCCGTCGGGGCCGGTGGGCTCGCCCTCGGGAGTGCGGACGTTCACGGTGAAGCTGCGGGTGACGCGCTCGCCCGCCGGTACGGCCGTCTCGGGGAGCAGGGAGCGGCGGGTCTCCCCGCTGACGCTCGTACTGGAGGCGGCGTTTCCGCCGAGGGTGACCCGCACGTCGTAGGTGCCCGGCGGGACGTCGAAGTGGCAGGTGCCGTCGGTGCAGTGCGCCAGGCCCGAGTCCGGGTGAGCCTGGGCCGGTACGGACGACAACCCGGTGCCCAGGGTCATCGCCGCCACGACGGCGATGCTGAAACGTCTCACTCGCGGCTCCTCCCAGCGGACGACAAGACCTGGAGGTGGACCGTACCGCTCCCAACAAGCGCTTTCTAGACTTCGAGCGGCTTTGCCGAGATCTCCAGCCAGATGCGAGTGAAAGCCCTTTCGCGAAATCGATTCAACTGTCACTCTCGCTCCCACCCGCAGTTCCCCCACGCTCCCGGAGGAGGCACCCCCACATGTCCGGATCCGCGAACAGACCGGTCGGCCGCCGCACCTTCGTCCTCGGCGCCACCGCCGCCGCGGGCACCGCCCTCACCGGCACGGCACACGCCGCGGGCTTCGGCTGGACCGACGACGGCTCGAATTACGTCGTCGACACCGGCGCCCAACTGGTCTTCAGGGTCAGCAAGTCCACCGGCGACCTGACCTCCCTGGTCTACCGGGGCACGGAATACCAGGGCTACGGAGGCAAGAACTCGCACATCGAGTCCGGCCTCGGCGCCTCCACCGTCGGCATCAGGCAGTCCGGTTCGACGATCCTCGTCTCCGTCGCGCACGGCACGCTCAAGCACTACTACGCCGCCCGCAGCGGCGAGAACAACGTCTACTTGTGGACCGACAAGGCCGACGCGTCCGTCTCGGCGACCCGGTACATCGTGCGCGTGAAGAAGGGCGCCTTCCTCAACGACGAGCCCGACTCGTACACCTACGCGCCGACCGCCATCGAGGCCTCGGACGTGTTCCGGAAGCCCGACGGGCAGACCCGCTCCAAGCACTACTCCCGGCGGCGCGTCATGGACTACGACTACATCGGCTGGTCCGCCGGGGGCGTCGGCCTCTGGGTCGTGCGCAGCAACCACGAGAAGGCCTCCGGCGGCCCCTTCTACCGTTCCCTGCTGCGGCACCAGAGCGCGGACGGCGGCGGACTGTACGAGATCCTCTACTACGGTCAGAACCAGACGGAGGCACAGCGCTTTGGCCTGCAGGGCCCGTACGTCATCGCCTTCACGGACGGCGGCGCGCCTTCCCCGGCGCTGTACCCGGGCACGCTGACCACGCCGTGGGCCGACTCGCTCGGCATCCCGGGGTACGTGCCGGCGAGGGGGCGGGGCAGGGTGGCGGGCGTCGGGATCTCCGGCCGGAACACCGCGTATCCGTACACGGTCGGGCTGGCCAACCCGTCGGCGCAGTACTGGGCTTCGGCGCGGGCCTCGGACGGCTGGTTCTCCATCACGGGTGTGCTGCCGGGGACGTACACGCTGACCGTCTTCAAGGGCGAACTGGCCGTGTACACCACGTCGGTGAGCGTGTCGGCGGGCGGGACGACCACCCTGAACACGATCGCCGTCCCGGCCTCCAACGACCCGTCCAACGCGAGCGCGATCTGGCGGATCGGGGACTGGAACGGCACGCCGGCCGGATTCAAGAACGCGGAGCTGATGACGTACGCGCATCCGTCCGACACGCGGGCCGCGCCCTGGACCGGGAACGTGGTGATCGGCGACGGGCAGACCGCGGCCTTCCCCTGCTACCTCTGGAAGGACGTCAACAGCGGGATCCTGGTCTACTTCAAGCTGACGGCGGCCCAGGCGGCCGCCGCGCACACCCTGCGCATCGGAGTGACGACCGCGTACGCGAACGGCCGCCCCCGGGTCACCGTCAACGACACCTGGACCTCGGCCATCCCCTCCCCTCCCACCCAGCCGAACACCCGGTCGCTGACCAACGGCTCGTACCGGGGCAACAACCACACCTTCACGTACAGCGTCCCGGCGTCCGCCTGGAAGACGGACGCCGGTCAGTACAACGTGCTCAGGATCGACGTGGTGAGCGGGTCGGGGGCAACCGGTTTCCTCAGCGCCGGAACCGCGATCGACGCGATCGACCTCCTGGCCTGAGGGGTCCCTGAGTCATGTGCCGCGTGTCCACTGCTGGTTGGTTCCGCCGTTGCAGGTGTAGGTGATGACCGCGGCGGCGTTGGCGGTGGACGCGCCGTTCACGTCCAGGCACTCCCCGGTGGCGCGCGACCTGACGTTCACGTACGAGCCGGTGGTGGTCAGCGACCACTGCTGGCTCGTCGCGGAGGCGTCGCAGTTCTCCTGGGTGACCGTGCTCGCGTTCTCCCGCACGCACAGGGAGCTGTTGCGGACCATCAGCTGGTAGTAACCGCTTCCGACGGGCTTGAACCAGTACTTCTGGTTGGTGCCGCCGTTGCAGTCGTACTGCCTGAGCTGGGCGCCCGGCCAGAGCGACTGGCTCGTGACATCCGCGCACCTGGAGGAGTGGCGGGCGATCAGCGTGTTGTAGGTGGCAGTCGTGCCGGAGACGGTCCCGGCGGCCGTGTCGACGGTGACCTCCGGCGACCAGGACATGGACATCGTGGCCGAGCCCGGGAAAGTCAGCGGGAGCCACACGTACCGCGAGTCGTTGACGGTGCCTGCGAAGGAGTTGCCCCAGCGGTCACCCAAGTACAGGTACGAGGTGCCCGAACCGCCCTGCACGGGCAGGACGAACGCGGTCTGCGAGCCGTACGCCGTCGAGTCGCCGATGTTCTTCATGGCGGACCAGGGCCCGGCGAGGTTCGTGGCGGTGGCGTACTGCTGCTGGTTGGGGTTCCAGCCGGTGGCGCCGGAGGTCAGCATGAAGTACACGCCGCCCCGCTTGAACAGGGCCGGGGCCTCGCGGTGGCCGCCCGGCCAGGGGTTGGCGACCAGGCTCGCGACAGCGGTGTAGTCGGCGGTGAGGCGGTAGATCTGGAGGTCGTAGTTCTCGCGGGCCGCGGAGATCATGTAACCGGCGCCGTCGGTGTCGACGAAGACGGTGATGTCGCGGGACATGTGCTGGCCGAGCGGGCGGAAACTGCCCTTCCAGGTGTAGTCGCCGTCGACGGTGTCGGAGACGGCCACGGCGGCCCGGGCCTCGCTGTAGTCGGTGCCGTTCTCCTTGTGCATCCACATCACGAACTTGCCGGTGGCCGCGTTGTACATCACCTTCGGCCGTTCGATGTTGGCGGTGGCGAGCTCGGGGGCGCTCGCCTCGGTGAGTACGTGGTTGCGGAACTCCCAGTTCTTCAGGTCGGCCGAGCGGTAGGCGTCGACGTACCGGAAGGTGTTGTCGGCGTTGCGGTGCTCGCCGAACCAGTAGTAGTACGAGCCGACCTTGAGGACCCCGCCGCCGTGGGCGTGGACGGGGTTGCCCGAGGTGTCCCTGAACTGGGTGCCGTTGGTGATCGTCTGGGGTGCGGCCTGGGCGGCGCCGGCGGTGGCGAGCGCGCCGAACAGGCCCAGGCACAGGGCGAGGAGGATGGTGTACGCACGTCTCACGTCAGTCACCTGCCGGAGCGGTGTCGGCGACCGGAATGCCGAAGTCCGGGGTGCCGTCCGCCTTCCAGCCGAGCTTCTGGACGCGGGTGTGGCGGTTGGGGTCGTTCAGCGGGTCGCCGTTGATCTCCTTGTACTGGCGGGCATGGTAGACGAGGACGTCGGTGCGGCCGTCCTCGGCGACCGTGAAGCAGTTGTGGCCCGGGCCGTACTGCTTGGTGGTGTCGTTGCTGGTGAAGACCGGCGTCGGGGACTTGGACCAGCTCATGGGGTCCAGGAGGTGGCTGTCGGCGTCGGCGGTCAGCAGGCCCATGCAGTAGTTGAAGTCGGTGGCGCTGGCCGAGTACGTCATGAACAGGCGGCCGTTGCGCTTGAGGACGTACGGGCCCTCGTTGACCTTGAAGCCGATGCACTCCCAGTCGTACTCCGGGGTGGAGAGCCGTACCTGAGGGCCCTTCAGTGTCCACGGGTTCGCCATCTCGGACAGGAAGATGCCGGTGTTGTTGTCCATGCCGGGCTCGTGCTGCGCCCAGGCGAGGTAGCGCTTGCCCCGGTGGGTGAAGGTCGTTGCGTCCAGGGAGAAGGTCTCCCAGGCCGTCTTGACCTGGCCCCGCTCCACCCAGGTGCCCTGGAAGGGGTTGGGGTGGGCGTTCTCCAGCACCCAGATGCGGATCGCCCAGACGTCCTCGGCGGGCGCGGAGGCGAAGTAGATGTACCACTTGCCGCCGATGCGGTGCAGTTCGGGCGCCCAGATGTGCGCGCCCATGTTCCCCGTGGAGTGGGCGCGCCAGATGACCGACTCGGCCGCCGTGCCGAGGCCCTTCAGGGTGCGGGAGCGACGCAGGATGATGCGGTCGTACTCGGGGGCGGTGGCGGTGAAGTAGTAGAAGCCGTCCGTGTGCCGGTGGATGTGCGGGTCGGCCCGGTTGCGCACGAGCGGGTTCACGAAGGGGGCCGGCTGCGGGCGCCCGGCGGGGGCGGCAGCCACGGCGGTGCCGGGGAGGGCGGGGACGGCGGCCAGGGCGCCTGCGGCTGCGGCGGCCGTCAGCAGCGTTCTACGGGTGGGGGGTTGGGGCAGAGCGTGGTCGCGGTCGCGGCTCATGCGGTGGGGCCTGCCTCTCACTGGGGTGACACACGGTGTTGCCGTCTGATGCGTCGTCTGATATTTCGAACGCCATCTGGCATTACGAACGCTGGAAAGGTAAGGGGGTGACACGAGCAGGTCAACGGGTCTGACGGGACGAAGGCAGCCGGGCGTCAGAAGGGGCACCGATGACGGTCCTGGCGTACGCGGTCGTGGACGGCGCGCGGCCACGCTTCACGATCGGCGGGCAGCCGGAGCCGTGTCGCGCGATACCGCCAGCAAGCCGAAAACGGCCCGTCCGGCATCAGTGCCGAGCAGGCGCCGTTGACGTGCGCCGGAAGGCCTGGGAGCGCCCTGGCGCCCGCCCGCCATCCCGCAACTGGACTACCACTGCCGGGTGACCGTCGACCCGACCTTGGTGAACTCGTTCCTGAATGACGGCACTACTCGAAAAACACCTGCACGGCGGGCGACGAAACGACAGGGACACGGTGTGCAGAATTGCGTCCCGCGCACCGCAGAACCTCAGGAGTAAGCGCTCTCCACAGTCACAGTAGCGGAACCTGCCATAGCTGCACAAGGAATGTCACAACGCCGGGCTCGAGTGCGACGTCCTGGCCATCTCAGCAGATCAGGAGCATCTCGCCCCGCTCCATACCCCTGCAGAGCCTTGGGTGAACCATCACATTTTCATAGCCCAACTTCCCACTCACCGTTGACACTTACGTACAGCGGAGGGAATCTTGATGTGGACGATCTCTCTGGAACTGTCAGCGTTCCCATGTAAACAATCGGCACCGACGAGATGCGACTGGAGGCACCGGCTCCACCTCGGCCGCCGACCATGTCCCAGGGTTTGGAGAGCGGAGAAACGTGAGTTTCCTGGAAGTCCGTTTTGACGGCTGTAGCGACCGATTCGGCGGGATCACGTGGGCCCAACAGGACATTTACGGATTCATCTACGGCAGCGAGTCCCAAACCGCGCAGGAAAAGCCGGATTTGCAGGACGTGTTGAAGTTCCCCGGCAGCCTGACACCGGAAGCCTGCCAAGACGTGCTCCGGGAACTGGTGACCCGCCAGGAGGCCCTTCGGACAACGTTTGAACAAGGCGAGGGCGAGTTCCTCTCGCAGCATGTCTGTGGCGAGGGGACGATGCCTGTGGTCACCTGCCGGGCTGCGGCGGACCAGCAGGAGCGGGCAACCGCACATCTTCAGGAGACGCTCACGGCGGAACCGATCGATGTCACATCCGAGTTCCCTGTCCGCTTCGGACTCGTCATCGAATCCGAGCGGGTGCGCCGCATCGTCGTGGTGATTTCACACATGGTGGTCGACGGGTGGGGCCTGGAAAACCTGCTGCAGGATCTGCACCGCCTCTTGTCGGACCCCGGGAGCGACGGTCCGGCAGTGCCGACGTTTCATCAACTCGACCAGTGGGAGTGGGAGCGTTCGAAGCACGGCGTCATGCGCGCGGACGCGGCTCTTTCCTATCGCAGGCAACTTCTGGAGCACAGCGGGACGAACGCGAAGGCGGCCGGGGCACCGTCCAGGCCCTTGCGGCCCATGCGTCGCGGCGGTCTGTCACTCGACGCCGGTCCCGCCCTCGCCCTGGCACGTGCCTCGCAGGCGATGTCCATGAGTAGCTCAGCGGCGCTCCTGGCCTTGTGCGCAGACGCCGCATCGGAAGTGCTCCAGCGCGACCGGCTGATATTCAACCTGCACTGCGGCAACAGGTTCCGTCCGGCACTGCGTGACTCCGTGACCCGCTTGAAAAGCATGTCGCTGATGCCGTACGAGAGGGGCACCGACTCCTTCGAGAACTCAGCGAACCGCGTCTGGAAGTCCTTACTGGTCGCCCATCAGCACGCACAGCTTCCGCCAGGAGAAGCCGAAACGATCCTTCGCCGGTCGGGACCTCACTTCCTCATGGGATTCAATGACAGACGGCCAATCGCCGATGGGGTGGGCGGGCAACTCTTGGGCAGCGCGGACCGGACCGAGTACTCCGACACGTCGGTGACACTCGTCGACAGCGTCGCCGTATCCAACTCCCCTCACCTGGAGTTCGCGATCGATCCGAACCCGGGCTGCGCCGGCCTGTCGGTGAAACTGGAATCGAACGTCCTGGAGGATGACGAGATCATCTGGGCGCTGACCAGGATCGAGGAACGTATACGGCGGCTTCCTTCCGCGGGCCCCCTTTCGGAAAGGACGTCGTGATGGCGAAACTGGCCCTGCAAGGCGGACCGCCGGTGGGGAGCTTCACCGTCCCCTCCTGGCCCCGCGCCGCCGAGAACGCTCTGAGCAACGTGCAGGCGGTCCTCGAATCGGGCCGCTGGTCCGTGGCGGGGAACTGGCAGGGTGGTCCGTCCGCCGAGGGCCGGTTCGCGGACCGCTTCGCCGACTTCCTCGGCGCGCCCCACTGCGTGCCCACCATGAACGGCTCGTCGGCACTGGTCATCGCGCTGGAGGCGCTCGGCGTCGGCGCCGGCGACGAGGTCATCGTTCCGGGACTGACGTGGGTGGCGAACGCCTCGACCGTCCTCGCGGTGAACGCGACCCCGATCATGGCGGACCTGGATCCCACGACTCTGTGCATGTCCCCAGCCGCGGTCGAGGCGGCGGTGACCGAGCGCACCAGGGCAATCGTGGTGGTTCATGTCTACAGTTCGGTCGCGGACCTCGACGCGATCCTGGCGATCGGTGAGCGGTACGGGATCCCCGTGGTCGAGGACTGCTCCCACGCACACGGTGCGTCCTGGAAGGGGCGCAGGGTCGGCACGTGGGGCGCCGTGGGCGTGTTCAGCATGCAGGAGAGGAAACTTCTGACCGCGGGTGAAGGCGGTGCCGTCGTCTGCCGCAGCGACGATCTCCACGACCGCCTCTTCCAACTCCGCTCGGACGGTCGTCGGCCGGAGGCCCGGCCTGTCCTGGGCGGGTCGGAGCTCACCTTCGACGGCTCGGTCATCGGTGCCAACTACTGCATGTCCGAACTGTGTGCCGCGGTGCTGGAAGCCCAGCTCGCCGACCTTCCGGAGCAGAACCGGCACCGCGCCGAGAACGCGGCCGTCCTCGACAGGCTCCTCGCGAACCTGCCCGGTGTCACGCCTGTGGCGGCGTCGCCGTTCGTGACCGAGCGGACCTTCTACCAGTACACGGCACGGATCGACCGGGAGGTCTTCGGCGGCGTCTCGGCCGCGACGGTGGCTCGGGCGCTCGCGGCCGAGACCGGTATGCCCTTCCAGCCTCCGTACGACCCGCTGTACCGGCACCCTCTCTACCGGCCCCTCACCAAACGGCGGTTCCTGATCGAAGGCCTCGATCCGGGCCGTCTGACCGGTCCTGCCGGTGGTCTGCCGGAGACAGAGCGTGCGCATCGGGAGGTTCTGACGCTCCACCACTCAGTGCTGCTCGCACCGAACGACGCCTTCGAGGCCCTCCCTTCGGCGATCGAGAAGCTCCAACGCGAGGCCGCGAGCCTCAGCGACATCGAATCGGCCGGCGCCGAGTTTGCCGACTCTCGCTGATTCCCGCCGAATCGGCCAGTCACGAACCCGACTTCGGAAACACCACGGAGGTGCAACGTGACGGAGGACGACACCCCCCATGCCTACGACGCCGTTGTCGTCGGCTCCGGCTTCGCCGGATCATGGGCGGCCAAGGAACTGACCGAGTCAGGGCTGCACGTGCTCGTCCTCGAAGCCGGCCCGCCCCGATCCGCTGATGAAGTGCCCGACCGTTTCGTTCAGGACCAGGGGCAGGAGTCCGGGCGGCACGCACGCCAGGACAGCGCCTTCCGCGCACGGCACGGTGACGACACCTTCGCTCACTGCGTGGACGACCCCGGGAGCGAGAACGGGCGATTGCAGATGAGCCGGCATGTCCAGGCCAGGCATCCCGCCTTCGCATCCCGTGGACCCCACCTGTTCGTCGACGACGCACAGCATCCGTACCAGACTCCGCGGGACAAGCCGTTCTTCTGGATCCGGGGGATGCAGGTCGGTGGCCGCTCGCTGACCTGGGGCGGCTCGGCGATGCGGTTGTCGCGCTACGAACTCGAGGCACCCGAGCTTGACGACTGCGCACTGTCCTGGCCGGTGCGATCCGAGGAACTGGCCGACGCATACACCCTCGTCGAGGAGTTCACGGGCCTGCACGGCAGCACGGAGGGCCTGGAGCAGCTCCCCGACAGCGTCTACCGGAACGAACCGTTCGCGCTGACGCCGGCGGAGAAGGACTTCCAGGAGGCGTACAGGCGACCGAACACGCACCCGGTCCCCGTCCGGTTCATCCCGTCCGAGAGAGAACACCACGGGTGGCCGGGATACACGATGCAGGCCACCGCGCTCGCCGCCGCCGAGAGCACGGGGCGGCTGGTGCTGCGGCCCCATGCCCTGGTCACCGAGGTTACCGTCGCTCCGGAGACCGGCCTGGCGACTGGTGTCCGTTACGTCGATGTGCGAGACGGGTCCCGGCACCGCGCACAGGGCCGAGTGGTCTTCCTGTGCGGCGGGACCATCGAGACCACACGGCTCATGCTGAACTCGCACAATCCGCGTCACCCGGCCGGGCTCGGCAATTCGAGCGGATGGCTGGGCCGCGGGCTCATGGACCACCCGCTCGTGACCGCCGCGGGCGTTCTCGACGACTATCCGCACGTGGCGGGCTACGAGTGGTCGGCTCGCCAGCGAGGCCTACTGGTACCGCCGCAGCCCGGAGGCAAGAGCGACGTGCGTCCATTCGGAATGTGGGTGACCCTCCAGCGACTCAGCTCGCAGGGGCGGGCGTTGGGCAGCATCGACGCCCAGGGCGAGATGCTCCCCTACCGGAAGAACCGCATCAGGCTGAGCGACGCGCGCGACCAGTGGGGCATGCCGCTGCCCGTCATCGAGTGCGCGTACGGCCCTCACGAGGAGCGTCTCTACACCGCGATGCGGCGCGGCATCGAGCAGGCCGCCGCCCTCGCGGGCCTGCGCATCACGGCTCTCTCGGAAGAGCTGACCGCGCCAGGGCTCAACGCCCACGACCTCGGCACCGCCCGCATGGGAGCCAGCGCTGACTCCTCCGTGGTGGACTCGCACAACCGCTGCTGGGACTGCCCGAACGTCTATGTGACCGGCGGCGCCTGCTTCCCGTCCGGCGGATGGCAGAACCCGACCCTGACCATCATGGCCCTGTCCGCCAGGGCCGGGCGGCACGCCGCGCACCTGCTGAAGAAGGGCAGCCACTGAACCGACCGGTGGGATCAGTGAGGGTGGGGGCATCCTCTGGCCCTGGCCCGGGCCTGTTCGTCGAGGTAGAAGTTGGGGCGTTGGTCGGCCTCGTCGTAGTAGCGGTGGAAGACGGGGGTGATGCCGCCGGAGACCGGGGGCACGATCCAGCTCCAGTCGGTGGGAACGAGGCGGCCCTGGCGTTCCTCCCTGGCGAGGTGGGTGAGGAAGTGGCGTGATTCCGTGTGGTGGTCGCTGATGCGGACCCCGGCTGCCCGGAAGGAGTGCAGGACCGCGACATTGAGTTCCACCAGTGCGCGGTCCCGCCACAGGGTGTGCTCTCCGCTGGTTTCCAGCCCGAGCAGGTCGGCGATCAGCGGCAGCAGGTCGTAGCGGTCGGTGTCGACCAGGTTGCGGGCGCCGATCTCGGTGCCCATGTACCAGCCGTTGAAGGGGGCGAGCGGGTAGTCGATGCCGCCGATGCGCAGCCGCATGTTCGAGATGGCAGGCACGGCATGCCAGCGCAGGCCGAGATCGCTGATCTTCCGGTGATGCGGGTGCACGATCGGGACCTCCAGCACCAGATCCCTGGGCAGATCGAAGAGCTGGGGCTTGTCCTGCCCGGTGTCGATCAGCAGTGGCAGCACGTCGAAGGGTCCTTCGGGCGCCTGCCAGCCCATGCGGCGCACCAGGTCGGTGAATCCCACGTAGGCGGGGTCACCGAGAACCGTACCGTCGTCCCGGCGGTAACCGGCGTAGCGGATGAGCTGGTCATTCCAGACTCGGGGGGCGGGGTGGCCTGGTGCGTCCGGAGCGAAAACGGAGATGACGGGACGGACCCGGCCCGAGTTGGTCGCCAGGCGCAGATGCTCACACAGGCTCTGGTGGATCTGCGCGGGAGTGTGGTCGGCACGGCGGTCCAGGACGCGCAGGCTGTTCCAGTACAGACGGCCGATGCATCGGCTGGCGTTGCGCCAGGCGACGCGGGCTCCGAAGGTGAGCTCCTCATGGGTATGGCGGTAGGTGCCCGTGGTGTCGATGTCGGTGCGGACTCGGTGCAGTCGTTCGAGGAGGGAGACGGGCTGGTCAGGGTTCTCGCCGTGGAACAGCCGCAGAAACTCCTCCGCCTCGTCCGGGTCGGCAACGGCGTCCGTGCCGGACGAGAGGCGGCGGGCGTGGGAGGGAGGGAAGGCGCTGCGACGCCGGAGGCTCTCGGATTTCACGGCCGTCCTCGCGGGTACCGGGGGGATGTGGGGAAGGGGCGACCGCACCGTCGACCGTCGCGAACACGGTGAACGGTGCGGAGCGCGAGTGTGGTGAGGTCGCCGGTGTGGCGCAGGCGTCGCCCTGGCCCTGGTGGGCCGGGCTAGTCGGCGTGACCGGTCATCCGACCGCGAGGGGCAGCAGGCGCAAGGAGCGGAACTCGAGGTTGGTGTTCCATTCGGGTTCGCCGGCGATACGGATCCGCGGGTAGCGGGCGAACAGCGCGACAAAGAACCACTTGATTTCAAGGGCGGCGATCTGCCGCCCGAGGCAGGAGTGCAGACCGAGACCGAAGGACAGGTGCTTGCCACTGTTGGGCCGGTCCAGGTCGAACACGTCCGGCTGCGCGAAGACACGTTGGTCGCGGTTGGCCGCGCCGAGGAAGAGGGCGAGGTTCTGGCCCTGCTTGATTCGCACGTTTCCGATCTCCAGTTCGGTGGTTGCGGCACGCCAGGTGAACTGGTTCGACGCGTTGTACCGCACGACCTCGTTGGCGGTGTTGTCCACGCACCCCTGATCGGATCGGAACCGCTCGATCTGCCGGGGGTTTTGCGCGAAGCTGAGCATGCCGCTGCTCACCGAACCGGGAGTGGTGGGCGCGAACAGGGCGATGAGCAGCAGCACGAGCTGGTGCACGGTCTGCCGCAACTCGTCCTCGGTGGGCCGTTGCTGAGCCGCCGCGAGGCGAGCTATCACGGTGTCCGGGAGGACCTCGCCCCGTTTGCCCTCGAGGAGTTCGAGTGCGTACACGTGCAACTCGGTGAGCTGTTCGAGCAGAGTGTCGAGTCCGATCGGCTGATCCTGCGGTCCTGACCAGAAGGTCATGACGGTGTCCACGCGCGGCACCACGAACTCCAGGTCGCTCTCCGGCACTCCGAAGGCCCGTACCGCTGCGTTGACCGGCAGCTTGGCGGCGAGCGCGGACACCGCGTCGATCTCCTGTACACCGTCCGGGACTTCGGCGACCAGGTCGGCGGCGACCTTCTTGATGACGTCGCTGTAGTGCTCGTGCGCGGCACGCGTGAAGCCGGCGTGGGTGGCACGGCGCAGGTCGTCGTGGAGCGGCGGATCGGTGTACATCATGACGTTCTTGGTGAACCGGTGGTAAATGCTGTCAGGCGGCAGCACCCGGCCGTCGAACTTCGCGCCGAGGACTTCCTCCATGCGTTCGGCCTTCAGGCGAGGATCCTTGAGCGCTTCGGCGCAGTCGGCATGACGCAGGACCGCCCACGCGTTCAGGCCCTCGCACCAGTGGACGGGTTCACGTTCGGACAGCTCGGCGTAGACGGGGTAAGGGTCGGGGATGATGGCGGGGTCGGACAGCGGGGACGAACTGGGCATGGCTCGCTCCTGGAGTGTCGATTCGGGAATGGCACGACTGCGGCTCCGCGTGGCATCGGCCTGGGGCAGACCGACGCGAGAGGTCGGTTCACGCCGGCCGAGGCCAGCCGCGGCTTCGCGCCCTGACGTCGCTCAGGGCGCGGGTCGGCGGTCTCGTGTCCGCCTCAGGAGGTGAGAAGCCAGAGGTAGGTAGCGGGAGTACCGAATGGCGTGCGCCGATCGATGCGCAGACCCGCTCTGGTGAACGCGTCCTCGTAGACGTCTCGCTCGGCGATGTGGGTGTCCATGAACGCATGCACCAGCTCGAAACCGAGGGAGAAGATCGGCAGCGGACCCTCGTGGCTGTGCCAGTCCTGGCTGACGCTGTCGGCGACGAGGAACTTTCGCGCGTCCGGGAACACGTGGTGGAGCAGCCGGATCGCCTTCACGGGGTCGCCCGTCGCGTTGAACAGGTCGTGCATCATCAGGAAGCTGCTGACCAGATCCACGCCCGGGTAGGTGCGTTGCCCCACTTGGCTCAGCACGTCTCCGTGCACGATCTCCAGCCGGTCCTCCAGTCCGGCCTCTCGGACGTGTTCCACCGCCGATCTGTGGGCTTCCTCGTCGGCCTCGAAGCCGATCCCACGTCGGCCGGTGTCCTTGGCGCACCAGCGGATCAAGCGTGCGGCGTCCCCGCAGCCGAGGTCGGCGACCAGGTCGAACTCGAGGCCGGACACGACTTCCCGCTCCACGGGCAGCATCAGGTTGCGGCCCGTGATGCCCGAGCCGGCGGCAATCTTGTCGCCGTGTCTGATCACGTCACGGCCGAGCGAACGCCGTCCCGTGGTCAGATCGGCCAGATTGTGGAGCACTTCACCGTAACCACCGACGCACCAGGTGAAATAACCGCGGTTTCGCACCAGTTCACGTCCCGCAGAGGTGAGTGCGACAGCGGAGTCCGCCGTCATCGTCACATGCCCGAGCAGCGCCATGGTCTTCAGCAGGACGAGCAGTCCATCAGGGTCGGCTCCGGTCCGCTTCGCAAGGGCAGTCGGTGTCGCCGCACCGTCGAGGAGGAGGTCCCACACGCCGAGTTCGCCCAGGGCGTGGATAACACCGGCGCCCACGTATCCGTTGAACAGGGTCGCCGGGTCGAGCGGAGCGAGGGTGGGAGCTTGTGGCGGAACGACGGGGACGGCCGAGTTCGCCGACGGCCTGGAAGCGGTCGCGACTTCAGACCCGAGTACGTCCTCCAGGGCGCTGCAGAACACGTCGACCTGCTCGGGCGTACCGACCGAGACCCGAAGGTGGCCCGGCAGGCCGAGCATCGTGACGTCACGGACCAGTATCCGATGCTCTTCCGCCAGCCGGGCCGCGACGAGTGCGCTGTCCCCCGGGGGGCGGAGCATCACGAAGTTCGTCACCGATGGCACATGGGGCACGCCGGCTCGGTCCAGCCGGTCGCACATTCTCTGCCGGGCCTCGCCGGTAAGGCGTCGGATCTCGGCGAGGTGACCACGATCGCCGAGTGCCGCCATGGCTGCCCGCTGAGCGAGACGGTTCGCGCTGAAGGGCAACGCCTGCCGGACGCGCCAGACCTGGTCGATCAGGTCCGCCGGTCCCAGCGCGTACCCGCAGCGCAAGGAGGCCAGTCCCCATGCTTTGGAGAACGTCCGCAGAACCAGCAGGCGACGGCCCTTGCGAACGGCGTCCAAGGCGTAGTCGTAAGCGGGATCGGCGAACTCCATGTACGCCTCGTCGAAGACGGGGACGGCTCCGGTGTTCTCTGCCGCGGCGATGATCCTCTCCACATCGGAGGGGTCAAGTACCGTCCCTGTCGGGTTGTGCGGATTGCAGACGTAGCACAGTCGCGCACCCTCACCCAAGGCTGAGGCCAGAGCCCGCGCGGGTACGCCGAATCGTTTCAGCGGTTCCGTGCGCACCTCGGCACGGGCGGCTGCGGCTGCCATGGCGTAGCCGAGGTAGGTGCCCTCGGTCAGCAGTACCGTGTCGCCGGGGCGCAGGAAGGCCAGGGCGATGAGGAGCACGAGTTCGTCCGAGCCGTTGCCGACGGCCACCATCTCGGGGGTGAGACCGAAGTGGTCGGCGACCGCTTTCCTCGGCCCCGCGCAGTCGCTGTCCGGATACGCCGTACCCCAACGCCTCAGCTCGTCGGCGGCCGCCTCCAGGGCACCGGCTGGTGGACCGTACGGATTCTCGTTGAGGTGCAGGCGCAAGATGCCTTCCCCGTGGACGGGGTCGTTGAGGAGAGAATGCAGTGTCGGCGATTGGTTCACAGTTGCCCTCTCAATGGGGTGGGTCCCGGGCGTCCTGGGCCGCATACGGTCGCGGGCCTGGTCAGAAGGGCATGGCCTCGCTTCCCGCGCCTTGCCACAGAATGGCCAGCACGTCGCCTTCCGGCCAGTCGGCCGTTCCCGCGAGTTCGCGGAACTGAAGCCGGTCAGCCGCCGAGGCGTGGTCGTACCACTCCCGGAGTCTGCTCAGCACCGCGGAGCCCAGGCTCTCGAAGCACGTCGGGCACAGACAGATGTCCCCGGAAGCCGGCTGCTCGTGGGTGGTTCCCACCGACAGACCCTGCTGCTCCGCGGTGGCGAGAAGATCCTTCGGCAGTACAGCCTGTGCCGCCACGTTCGTCTCGGACGGTGCCATGAGGTGGCCCCAGAGGGGTCCCTCCCAGCTCGCCTTGAGCGCGGCCAGCAGGATCAGCCCCCGGCTGACTCTGCGACCCAGCGCGCCGCTGGTGAGCAAGGGTGCTCGTCCGTCACGTGGGGAGCGCAGCCAGCGGATGATGTGATTCCTCGCAACATAGCCTTCGACGGTGGGGCCCAACGCCGCCTCGGTCATGGCTCTCGTGACATCCCGAGAAGTGTCGCTTCCGGTGAGTACGGCCAGCACCGCCTCGGTGACGTCTTCTCGCGTCACGGCTCCCATCTGGAAGGGCGAACTGAGGACCGCCAACTCCTCAGCCGTGTATGACCTGTCCTCGCCCGCCGCGAGGAGGTCGACCTCGGCCGACTCGCCCGCGGTGATGCCCTCCACCAAGGGAGCCATCTGTTCGAAACCGACGAAGGCAGCGGGAATCACCAGATTGACCCGGCCGGGGTAGCTGCGGGCCAGAGCCCACAGCACCTGGTGCTCCATGCCCGCGAACAGCACCTTGTGCCACAGAGCCGGCGACATCCAGGAACCGGCGTCGCCGTGGGTGAACGGTACTTCAAGCCCCCTGGCCCCCAGCCCCGTTGTCGATATCCGCAGGTACCGGATCAAGGAACCGGAGCGCAGCAACCGGTGCAGTTCCATCGCTCGACCGCGCACGGCCTTGGCCGCATTTTCCAGCCCCAGGTCGCCATCCACCGCGCTCTGCCCCGCTGCAGGCCCGAAGATCAGATGATCGGCTGACGAGGTGGCGATGTTGGTGGCGTCCACCACGACGGTGGGGCCGATGGACCGGACGAGGGCTCCCAGCGCCCAGGCACCTTGAGCTTCGGCGTCGTCCTGGACACACTTGCCGTCCAGATTGGTCAGGCCGCCGTCCATGGCCACGAGATCTCCGTACCACGCCCGGTCGGGCGGCACACCGACTTCCTGTGCGGCTTGTTCCACCGATGCGCGGCGGCGGCCGTGCAGGATCACCTCGTGGTCGGCCGACAGGGCTCTCGCCACATCCGTGCCGATGAGACCGGCGCCGACAACGAGGACTCTTGTATGCTTCACTTTTTCCCTTCGTTGCCCGGTCATGACAGGCGCAGCAGTCCGACCTTCGCCGCGAGCTCGTGGTACGCGCGTGCGCCCCGGTCTTCCGCGAGGTCACGCCCACGCTGCAGCAGATCGTCGACAGCACCACTGGCGAGGAGTTCGCGCGCGGCCCTGTCCACGGGCTGGATGAAGGCGATCAGCCGGTCCGCGAGCTCCTTCGCGGCGCGCTCGGTCACCCTGCCGGCGTTCTCGATGTCCTCCTCCAGCTCCCGGCACAGGTCAGCCGGGGCCTCAAGAGCCTCCAGGTATTCGACTGCGACGATCTTCCCGTCGGTCGAGCGGACGGACATGCCGTGCACCTTGCGGACAAGGGCGTCGGGCCCGTCCGCGAAGAACACCGCGTTTCCCAGCGACTTACTCATCTTGTTGGAACCGTCGAGGCCGACCAGGTTCTTCCGGCCGGTGATCATTTCGGGAACGGTGAAGTTGACTCCCCATCCGTCATGGAGCAGTTCGACGATCTCAGCCAGATGCTCGAAATGACTGACGTTGCTTTCGCCGATGCACACATGGGTGGGGCCGATGGAGAGGACATCACTGCTCTCGAGCACCGGGTAGCCCAGAAGTCCGAGGGACGGCGGACGGGCATCCGCCGAATGACGTGCCATCTCGGCGAAGCTGCCGTGCTGTTCCAGCCGCGATATATCCGCAAGACTTTGCAGGACGGCATAGATCCTGGCATGCCAACCGACGGACGACTGCAGATAGAAGGTGCTGACGTCGGGATCGACGCCGAATCCTACGGCTTCCGCCACGAGTCGGCGGGTCGCTGCGGCCAGGTACTTGGTCCGCTCCGGGGAGAAGCCGGTGGTCAGCATGTGGAGGTCCGATACGATGAAGACCGCCTGATCGAACTCCCGTTGCCGCTGGACGAAGGGTTTGAACGCGGCGAGATACTGACCGATGTGCAGCCCGCCGGTCGGTCGCGCGCCAGTCATGAGCAAGGACATGCATTTCCCTTTCGCGACAAGGGCCGGTCAAGCACTTTCCGGTTTCCGGGCGTCCGCCAGGAGTTGGGCGAGCGATGCCGTGAGAAGGCGCATGGTAGGAGATTCGAACAGCATGGTGGTCGGCACCAGGATGCCCAGCTCGTGTTCCAGTCGATCCACCACCTGCAGCGCCTGGAGAGAGGTGCCGCCAAGGTCGAAGAAATAGGCGTCGAGGTCGATCTCCGAGGTTTCGAAGACGGCCTCCCAGCTGGCCCGCACTATTTCCTGGATGTCTTCAGCTGTTTTGTGTTCCGGAAACAGCTCGGAGTTCTTTCCCAATGTCCCTCCAGTGCCTGCCGGGGATCAGGACGACGGATGCTGAACATGAACACGGACTTGCAGGGACTCGTCGGTGTTGACCACGAACTTCCCGGGACTCTCCTCCCGGGACATATTTCGTACTGCGTCAAACTCTCCGGTCGGCCAGCGTGTTTCCGGGGTCCACCTGGCCTCCGCCAGTAACGCGCCTCGCAGACTCGCGCCCTCGAGAAGGGCGCCGCTCAGATCAGCCTCGCGCAGGTCGGCGCCTTCCAGGTTCGCCTGCCGCAGGTCGGCCCTCTCCAGGACGGCGTCGCCCAGATACGCACCCGACAGGTCGGCACCATTGAGGTGGGCGCAGCTCAGATCGGCCTCATGGAGGTCTGTTCCTCTGAGATAGGCGCCGCTCAGATTCGCTTCGCCGAGCAGGACCCATCCCAGGAAGGCACCCCCCAGAAAGGCACCGCTCAAGTCGGCCGCGCGCAGGTCCGCACCCCCCAGGAAGGCTCCGGACAGGTTCGCGCCCCGCACACTGGTGCCGATGAGTGTCGCCTCGGCCAGGCTCGCGCCGCGCAGCATGGCCCCGGCGAAGTCCGCTTCGCTGAGGTCCAGGCCGCTGAGATCTGCACCCTTGAGCGCCTGGCCGTCTCGTATCGCCTGGATCGCGCCGGCTTTCGTCCACGTTCTCCCGCCGGTCGCGTCGGACGCACCGGGCTGCTGCGGCGTATCGCGGACAAGGCCTCTGACGAAGCTTCGGACGGGGTCCTCGCTGTCGCGACGGACCGGGTGGATGAAGAAGGCGTCCGGAGCGTTGAGGGCATGCTTCAGATCGATCGGCGCCTGGTAGGGGCGGAAGCGGTTGAACCGGCCCAGGTGGGCGGGATACGAGCGGGACGGCACGCCGACGCTGTCCGCGAGGGACGGTAGGATCAATTCCTGCAGTGTCAAGGACCGTTCAGGCTGCTGATTCTGTTCGACGAACGCCCGAAGCCGGGCATAGCTGTCACTCGACAGCACCGCCGAGATGTATCCGCGACTGAACACCTGGGCAGGGCTGAAGCCGCGATGGACGTGACTCGTCCCCAGAATGGAGGCTAGCTTCTCCCGTTCACCGGCCAGAGTGCGGTAGGCCGGCCACAGCGAAACCGACGGGATGTTGCGCCTCAATCCCGGTGCCAGGTAGTCGGCTTCCTGCATGTAGGAGTCAAGGAAATCCAGGAACCCTGGCCTGATGAAAGCGAGGTCCGTCTCGACATTGACGATTCGGTCGTAACCCTCGTTCAGCGCCCACTCGAAGATATCGAAGAAGGCCGGAGTGATCTTCATGTACTTCAACGGCCGAGCGGGGGTGACCAGGCGAAGATCGAAAGGGGTTTCCATCGGTGGCCCCGAGTTGTACCAGGCGACATCAGCGCCCGGACAGAAAGCGCGGAGACCGAGTACGAGATCCTCGAAAGCGTCATCGACGGTATGACTGATGATCACGAAACAAGTCGCCACACCCACCCGCATCTCTCCTTCGAGCAATGTTTGCGGTTTGAACGCTGCGCCGTACATGTGGGCGAATAATCGCGGTAGACTTGATCTTCACGCCATGCTAGCAAGCGCTATCTGAGTGACACAAGGAAACGTTTCGGCCAGAGTGGTCAGAAGTGTTCGGAGTGACGTGAGCTGTTTCCGCCACCCAGCCAACCGGTTGACAATCCGCACAACGTCCCAGGTCAGAACGTCCATGCGGCATTCCGGCTCGCCACAGGACCGTTGCCTGCCCCTCCGGCGCCATCCGCTTCCGAATGACTTCTGATCTGGCTGCTTGCAGCCCTTGATCGACAGCCACGTTTGCATCAGCATGGCCGCCGCTCCGGAACGAGAACCGTCACTCTGGTTCGTAATGTCGAACACTCTGGCGTCGCGAGATGCCGGGCGAAGGCGCGCATGGAGACAGCGGAATTCCCGGGATCGGCCTGCGACGCTGCAGCGCTTGAGCGGCGATTCCGTCCAGGAGGAGTGGGAGCTGCCGCGGGCAGTGCGGGAGCGGGGCGGAAACGGCCCACGGTGGTGGCCGGCCGTGGCGGCAGGCACGAGAAGAGTTTCAGCAACTGACGCAACCTCGCCATGGCGGGGTCAAACAGCAAGCTCAGCCGTCACCCAGACACGTCACCCCCCCCCCGGCCTTCCGCGCGCCCTTCAGACATCCGCGTACGTGCTCTACGCGCTGACCCGGAGCTGCTCCGGCACCTCGTCGGTCAGCCGGTGGAGGCCCCCGACCAGGATCCACAGCACGGCTGTACCGGCGAGCAGCGACGAGAGGAGGAACGCGGCGGTGTTGCCCGTGGCCGCGGCGACGGCGGTGCCTACGACGGGGCCCAACGCGTTGGCACCCCACACGAACGGCAGCGCGACGCCGGTGACCCGCCCCAGCATGTCCGACGGCGTCGCCTTCTGGATGAGCGTCATGACGGCCACGTTCGTCACGGGCATGGTGAAGTTCGAGATGGCTTGGGAGACCACGATGATCGCGAACCCGAAAGTCGTGCCGCCCAACACGGCCGTCGGCAGCAGCAAGAACGCCAGAGCGAGCATGGCGTGGGTCAGCACGAGGGAACGTCCCATCCCCAACCGCTCGTTGATCCGTTGGGACATCGCGGCGCCGAGCAGGACCGCGGCGCCGCCCAGGCTCAGCGCGAGGCCGAGCTGCCCCGAGGAGAGGTGCAGATCCTCGTAGGCGTAGACGATGACCATGGCCAAGGCCAGCGAACCCCCCATGTTCCCGAACGTCGCCATCAGCATGAGGTGGCGCACCACGCGGTTGCCGAGAGCCATCGGCATGCTGTCCCGGATGTCCTTGAGCGCCGCGGACACACCGCGCTGCGAGGGCGTCGGAGGCGACTCGGGCTGACGGATGAACAGGAGCGTGGCCGCGGCCACGACGTACGATGCCGCGTCGGCCGCGACCGCACGCGCGGCGCCGATGAGTCCGACCAGAGCGCCACCGATGGACCGGCCCGCCACCAGCGCGAACGACCGGCTCAACTGAGTTTTGACGTTGCCGTCGACGAGGTCGGCTCGATCGAGCAGTTGCGGCATGTATGCCTGGTACGCGACCTGGAACACCACGTCGAAGACGCCCTTGAGCAACGCGGCGAGATAGAGGTGGGGCACCGTGAGGCGATCGAGGACCGCGGCCAGGGGCAGGGAGCCGAGGATGACGAAGCGTGCCATGTTGGCGACCAGCATCAGCGGGCGGCGCCGCAGCCGGTCGGTGACGACTCCCATGACCGGTGCGAGCAGCACGAAAGGCAACCATTGCAGCGCCACGAGCATGCCGACCCCGACGGCACCCGAACCGAAGACGAGGACCGCCAAGGAGGGCAGCGCCACGACACTGATCTCGCTGCCCAGCAGGCTGATCGATTCCCCGGACCACAGGAGAAGGAAGGGACGGTTACGGGCCAGCAGCGATCTCGGGCGGGCCGACTCGTCCTGTGGGTCTCCGGCGGTGCTCTGCATCGCGATCGAACTTTCTCGAGAGAGGCTTTGACGCCTGGATCTCCTCAACGGCGGGGCAGACGTTAACAGTTGGCCTGCGGTGTCGGTGAACGGGCCGCGCCTCCTTCACAGTTGGTGCACCAGCTGGCGGAGGAAGGCCTTCCCCGCGTGCGGTGCTTGGCCGTCAAGGGCTTCCAACTCTATGTTGGACCACAACATCTGGTGGCCATTCGCAGTGTGACGCCCACAAGTTGTGCAGATGGGTGCGCTCTGCCCGATTTCGCGACGACGGACGAGGACGGTCATGACCGAGTGGTTCGAGGGCAAGGCGACACGAGCGACCGGCAAGGAGCAGGCTCCGCAGCCCGCCCTGCCGAGCCCCTTGAAGCGCATGAACTCGATGACCCGGTCGTTCACCGTCGGCGAGGGCAAGGGCTACCTCACGGTCGCGCGCACCCCTGCGGGGCGGGTCGCCGAGGTGACGGTCCGCATGGCCAAGCAGGGATCCACGCTCGCGGGCATGATGGACGCCTTCTCCTCGACCGTCACCAGGAGCCTCCAGCACGGAGTTCCGCTCGAGGTGCTTGTCGCCGACTACGTCGGGACACGTTTCGAACCCTCGGGCCTGACCGACGATCCGGAGATACGGCAGGCCGGCTCCGTCATCGACTACGTCGGCCGCCGCTTGGCCCTTGACCACCTGTCGCACGAGGCAAGGGCCCAACTGGGCGTGCTCACCACCGCGGAACGTGCCGCGAGGGCGGCTCGGCCGGCGGAAGACCGCACGGCCAACCACCCCCGGTACCGTTTCCGTCCCGCTCCCGCACCACCCCCGGCAGATTCTCGGACCGCCCCATCCGCAGCCCGGTGAACGTCAGCACCCACACCGGCTCAGCCCTCACTTTTCAGTCCCACGCCTCCGCGCTGTCCTTGCGTCCCCGCAGCCACACGTACACCGGGATGCCGGCGAAGAGGAACAACACGCCCTGGTACACGGCCGCGTACCCGGCGCCCGCGATCAGCCAGAACGAGAAGGCGAAGGAGAGGACCGCGACGGTCAGGTCGCGGGCGAGGCCCGCCGGGCGGACGCGGGCGCGGGTGCCGCGGACCAGCCAGTAGAGCTGGGCGGCGGCCGACAGCAGGTACGGCACGCAGCCGGTGAAGGTGGTGATCAGGACGAGGACGCGGAACGTGGTGTCCGGGCCCGCGGTGTAGTTGAGGGCGATGAGCAGCGTGCCGAGTACGACGCAGGCCCATACGCCGAAGCCGGGGACGCCGCCCTTTCCGACTCGGGCGAACGGGGCGGGGAAGAGGCCGTCGCGGGCGGCGGCGTACGGCATCTGCGCGGCCATGAGGATCCAGCCGTTGAGGCAGCCGGTGATCGAGGCGACGGCGACCAGGGCGATGGCGGTGCCGCCCCAGCCGCCGCCGGTGATCGAGTTCACGGCGTCGGCGAAGGGCGCGCCCGAGTCGACCAGCCGGTCGTGCGGGACCAGGCCGAACACGGCGACCGTGCCGAGGACGTAGACCAGGGCCGAGGCCAGCGTGCCGAGGACGCTCGCCCGGCCGACCGTGCGCTCCGGGTCACGGACCTCGCCCGCGCTGACCGCGGCCGACTCGACCCCGAGGAAGCTGTACAGCAGCAGCGCGGCGGAGGCGGCCAGCGCGCCGGAGACGCTCTGGCCGGAGGCGTTGAACGGGCCGAAGTTGTCGGTGTCGACGAAGAACAGGCCGACGGTGGCGAGCAGGAGCAGCGGGACGAACTTCAGGATCGTCGAGACGACCTGCACCGCGCCCACCCACCGCGTGCCCGCGAAGTTCGCCGCGGCGGGCAGCCACAGCGCGGCCAGGGCGACGGCGGCCTGGAGGACGTGGTCACCGTGCAGGGGTATCAGGACCTCGACGTAGCCGACGACCGCGACGGCCAGGGCGGCGATGCTGACCCAGCACATCGTCCAGTACGACCAGGCGGACAGGAACCCGGCGAACTCGCCGAAGGCGTCGCGCGGGTAGACGTACAGGCCGCCGGTGACCGGGCTGCGCCGGGCGAGCCTGCCGAAGAGCAGCGCGAGCCCGACCGCTCCGACCGACAGCACGACGAAGGCGAGCAGGCTGACCGTGCCGTAGGGGGCGACGGTGGCGGGGAGGGCGAAGATGCCGCCGCCGATGATGTTGCCCATGACGAGGGCCGTGGCGGCGGCCAGGCCGAAGGTGCGGCGGGGAGCGGGGGCCGGGGCCGGCTCGGCGGGTTCGGCGGCCTCGGTGGGGGTGGGGACGGTCATGGGCGTTCCTGGTGCAGGCGGAGGGGGGAGGCCGTGATCGTAACCCGCTGTCCCACATACTGGGCGACCTGTTCATGTGATGGACACAATGGGCTGGGGCCGGCCGCCGGGACTCGACTACCGTCGTCCCATGACCAGCACCATCACCCTCGCCGAAGCCCTCGCCGCCGGGACCGTCGTCCTCGACGGCGGCATGTCCAACCAGCTCGAGTCCGCCGGGCACGACCTGAGCGACGAACTGTGGTCGGCCCGGCTGCTCGCCGAACAGCCGGAGGCGATCACCGAGGCACACCTGGCCTACTTCCGGGCGGGCGCGGACGTGGCGATCACGGCCAGCTACCAGGCCACGTTCGAAGGCTTCGCGGGGCGCGGCATCAGCCACGACCGGGCGGCCGGACTCATGGCGCTGAGTGTGGAGTTGGCCCGGGATGCCGCCAGGCGGGCGCGCCTCTCCCGCCCCCTGTGGGTGGCGGCCTCGGTCGGCCCCTACGGGGCGATGCTCGCGGACGGCTCGGAGTACCGGGGCCGTTACGGGCTGTCGGTGGACGAGCTGGAGCGTTTCCACCGCCCGCGTCTGGAGGTGCTGGCCGCGGCCCGCCCGGACGTCCTCGCACTGGAGACGGTCCCGGACGCCGATGAGGCCGCGGCCCTGCTGCGGGCCGTGCGCGGGCTCGGAGTGCCGGCCTGGCTGACGTACTCCGTCGCCGGCGACAGCACCCGCGCCGGGCAGCCGCTGGAGGAGGCCTTCACCCTGGCCGCCGACGTGGACGAGGTGATCGCGGTGGGCGTCAACTGCTGCGCGCCGGAGGACGCGGACACCGCCGCGGCGATCGCGGCCCGGGTCACCGGCAAGCCGGTCGTCGTCTATCCCAACAGCGGCGAGACCTGGAACGCCGAGGCGCGCGCCTGGACCGGCCGCGCCACCTTCACCGCCGACCAGGTGAAGGGCTGGCAGCGGGCGGGGGCGCGGATGATCGGCGGTTGCTGCCGGGTGGGCCCGGAGGCGATCTCGGGGATCGCGGGGACGCTGGGGGCGGCGTAGGCGGGAGCCCCACCCCGGCCCTCGCGCAGCCCTCCTCCGTTCCTCCCTCCGCTGCCGGCCTCCGACACGGGAAGGCGGCCTCTCGACGGGCGGCCGAGATCACCTTCGACGAGACTCAGGGGGACATGGTTCCGGCGGGATCCCCCGAGGGAATTGGCGTGGCGTCACCCGAATGCCTCGTGTAACAGAACGCGCACCCGTCAGCTGCTTCGCACGGGGGCGCGACGGTGAACGTACGTGCCCGGGTGGGGAGTTCGCCGCCGAAGTCCGGCTACAGCGGCGACGAGGGCGGCAACTGCCTCGAGGAGACCGCCTTCCTTTCCTCAGTGCCGACGGAGCCGTCGCAGGGCTGATCGTGTCGCCGGTGTGAGTTCCTCAGGGGGCGGCGGGGCCGCGTCCCTCGTCCAGAGGGCGAGTTCTCGGTCGCGGGGGCCGTACGCCGTGTAGGCCAGGCCGTTCTCGGCGTCCGGGGCGCGGTCTCCGAAGATCCGTACCGGGTGGGTCGGGTCCCAGCGTTCCCAGCCCGGGTCACCGTCCGTGGCGAACCGCACCCAGGCGGCGTGCATCGCGTCGGCCAGTTCCTGCGGGGCCCCCTCCCCGGCCAGTTTCCGCGATTCGGGGGCCTCCCCGGTGTCGAAGACGAAGCCGAGTTCCAGCGCGTGGCACGCGCCGAGGCCGGGGAGGTTGGAGGGCCAGGCGAACTCGTAGACGTACGACGGCTCCGTGCGGGCGTCGGCCAGGCGGTGCAGGGGGCCGCGGAGCAGATGGTCGGTGACGAGCTGGCCGACGGTCTCCACGGTGCCGGCCTCGGGGTGCAGGGCCCGGTAGCCGCGCGGGACCTCGCTGCCGCAGCGGCAGCGGGCCATGGCCCCCGCGAGGGCTACGGCTCCGAGGCGGTCGACGCGCTCCAGGAGGCCGCCGGGTACCAGCCACAGCCGGTACTCGTCGCGGGTCCAGCCCATCAGCAGCTCGACTCCGGGGGCGGCGCCGCCCTCGGTGAGGGCCTCCAGGGGGTCGCGCGGAACGACGTCACCGTCGATCACGATGCCGAAGGCGGGGCCGCCGACGACCGGGCTGCTCAGCCGGCCCACCTCGGCCTGGGTACGCAGCAGCAGGTCGCGGTCGACGGCGGCGAAGGCCGCGGCGGTGGCCGGGATCTTCAGCCGGGTGGCCATCCGGCGCACCATCCGCCGTACCTTGGCCCGCTCGGACGCCTCGGGCGGCCCGCTCTGCAGGACCGCCCGGCGCACCAGCCCCTGGGTCTGGGGGGCGGCGATGAGCGCCCCGACGCTGATCGCCCCGGCGGACTGGCCGGCGAGGGTGATGCGGCCGGGGTCGCCGCCGAAGGCCTCGATCGCCTCGTGCACCCAGGTCAGCGCGGCGATCTGGTCGCGTAGGCCGGGGTTCGGGGGCGCGTCCGGGAACAGTCCGTAGCCTTCCACGCCCAGCCGGTAGTTGACCGAGACACAGACCACGCCGTCGCGTGCGAAGGCGTGGCCGTCGTAGACCGGGACGGCGGAGGATCCCCTGGTCAAGGCGCCGCCGTGCAGCCAGACGAGGACGGGGAGGCGGGCCCCGCGGCCCGGCTGCGGGGTCCAGACGTTGAGGTTCAGGCAGTCGTCGCCCGGCACGACCGGGTCCGAGAGGTAGTGCGCGAAGGCGTCGGAGTACGGGGGCTTCGGAGGGGTGGGGCCGAAGGCGGCGGCGTCGCGGACGCCCTCCCAGGGCTCCTGGGGGACGGGCGGCCGGAAGCGGCGGGGGCCGACGGGGGGTGCCGCGTAGGGGATGCCACGGAAGACCGCGACACCGCGCTCGCAGCGGCCCCGCACGGCGCCGTAGGGCGTGCTCACCACGGGATCTGCCTGGACTGCTGTCATACGTCCCACCAGCCTCCTCACCGCGCTCGTGCACCGTGAAGATCAGAGCAACTCATTGTCGCCCGGTATTCCGGCGCACGAGCGGGTGAGAGGGCTGTTCGGGTAGTCGGTCACTGCCTGTGCACGGTCACTTCGCGGACACCGGCCTGCCGATACCGTGCTGGGCGAACCTCAGCACACCCACAGGCCGTCGGCCTTGTCGTTGTTGGCGGCACCGACGTTGGAGCTGGACGAGGGGGCGGTGGACGTCCAGAGCAAGGCCCAGGAACTGCCCGTCCAGTTGTACACGTGGGTCTGGGTTCCCCGGCTCTGGTTGTTGTGCCAGGACGTGGTCTGGTCGTTGAAGCCCCAGTTCGCGAGGTTCTCGAAGTTGCAGTCCGACCAAGTCAGGCGGCGACCGTCGAAGTTGGAGTGCTCGTAGAGGCACGTCCAGAGGTAGTTGCAGTTCGGCGTTCCGAACGCGCCGCGGGGCTCGTTGACGGCTCGGGCCTTCTTCTCGCCCGGCAGCGGGAAGGTCATGACGGCCTTGCCGTCACGCCATGAGATCTGATTGACGCCGATCTGCTTCCCGCCAGGGGTGATGGCCATCTGCTTGTCGATCTGCCCCTGGAGCTTGGAGACCTCGCTCTCGCTCAGGCCTGCCTTCTCCGCCTGAGCCGCGATCGTGCTCTGGAGTTCGGTCGACGCGGAGGTCGGCCCTGCCAGGCCAAGTGTGGCCATGACACCCGCAGCCAGGATGACGCTGAACCTTGTTCTCGTGCGCATGGGGAAACTTCCCTTCGGTCACGAAGTATCGGCGTACCGAGCGCGATCACGCTATGTCATCATCTGATCACGAACACGGCTCTTTCCGGCCGGTTTTGACTGGAACATGCCACCATTGCACCGCCCGGTGCCGGCCGAGCCGGACGCTCGCCAGAGCCCGGCGTTCGGGGTTTCGAAAGTTTTGAGCGATGCGAACCGGCGAATTCACTTCCCTTCCCGCCGTCCTGCGCCGCACTTACATTAGGAAGCGCTTTCTGCCCGGCCGGGCTCCGGACCGCCGTGAGCAACGCCGGTCGAAACTTTCCACGGCCCTCGGGCGGGCCGGAGAGGCGGGTTCTTCGATGGTTCGTACGGCGAGCGCGAGCGCGGCTGCCGGTCCGACGCTGGCGGTCGTGGCCCGCGAGGCGGGGGTGTCGGTGCCGACCGCGTCCAAGGTGGTCAACGGGCGCGAGGACGTGGCGCCCGAGACCCGCCGCCGGGTCACCGAGGCACTCGACCGGCTCGGCTATGTGCGCAGACCCCGGTTCGACGCGAGCAGAGCGCCCCGGCTGGTCGATCTGGTCGTGCACTCGCTGGAGAGCTCCTGGTCGGGTGCGGTGCTGCACGGGGTGGAGGAGGCGGCGCACCACGCGGGCCTGGAAGTCGTGGTGTCGGCGGCCCTGACCCGCACCCGGGCCGGCCGCCCGGAGCGCGGCTGGCTGGACAAGCTGGTCGCCCGGGGCTCGTCCGGCGTCCTGTTCAACCTCGCCGAGCTGAGCGACTCCCAGTACGCCTGGCTGGAGCAGCACCGCATCCCGTTCGTGATGATCGACCCGGTCCAGGAGCCGCCGGAGGGTGTGGCGTCGGTGGGCGCGGCGAACTGGCAGGGCGGTCTGACGGCCACTGAGCACCTGCTGTCCCTGGGACACGAGCGCATCGCCGTCATCGCGGGAAACCGGCGCACGATGTGCAGCAGCGCCCGGGTCGCCGGTTACCGCTCGGCGCTCGCGTCGGCCGGTGTCCGGCACCGCGCCGAGTACGTCCGGCACGCCGGCTTCGACGAGAACCAGGCCCGCCGCCGTATGCGGGAACTCCTCGACCTGCCGGAGCCGCCGACGGCCGTGTTCGTCTGCTCGGACCGGATGGCACTCGGGGTGTACGAGGCCCTGTCCGAGCGGAAGTTGAAGGTCCCGGACGATGTCAGCGTGGTCGGCTTCGACGACCTCCCCGAGGCCCGTTGGGCCTCCCCCGCCCTCACCACGGTCCGCCAGCCGCTGTCGGAGATGGCGGCGACGGCGCTGCGCTCGCTGCTGCGCATGATGGACGGCCACCGTCCGGAGAGCACGCGGACGGAGCTGTCGACGAAGTTGGTGGAGCGGGCGAGTACGGCGGCGCCGAGGGTGTAGGGCGGCGTCTCCCTCGCGGGCGCGGACGGCCGACCGCGCGTTCGGGTTGTACGGAAATGGACGCATTGACCTGGGGCCGATGGGGCCGTTGCCTGAGGGTGGGCCCCTTGCCGCAGGGGCAGGGGGACGTGTCGACCGGGGGGAAGTATGGGTTCTGCGTTACGCGCGGCCGTCGCCGCCGTGGCATCGATGTGCGCGGTGGCGCCGGCCATGCCCGCTGAGGCGTCCGAGTCGAGACCGGAGCTGGAGTTCGTCAACGTCACGGCCGACGGCGTGATGGGGAACGGCGCGTCGTCGGACCCCGTGGTCAGTGCCGACGGCAGGTATGTGGCGTTCCTGTCCGAGGCCACGAACCTGGCGCCCGGCGACACCGACCGTACCGCCGATGTCTACGTGAAGGATTTGCGGACCAGAAAGCTCCGCTGGGTCAGTGACGTCCCCGGCGGCGGGGGCGAGGGGGTGGACTTCGGGCCGCCCTCGATCAGCGCGGACGGCACCCGGGTGGCGTTCGCCTCGCTGGGTCCCGACACCTGGCCGCCCCGGGACGTGGCGCGCCCGGCCTACGTCCATGACACCCGGACGAGCCACACGGAACGAATCGACGAGACGACCGACCCCGCCCTCCGCCACGTGTGGACACCACTCCTCAGCGGAAACGGACGGTACGTGACCTTCACCGGCCGGCCGGGCGGGGCCGGCACCCCGTCCCGGATCTACGTACGCGACCTCCTGCGCGACACCGGTTCCTGGATCGACCATCCGCTGCCCAGCGGCAAACAGAGCCTCGGCTCCCCCACGCTGAGCCACGACGGCAGCCGCCTCGCCTACGAGGTGGGGGAAGCGGGAACCGAGCCCGGCGAGAGTCGCGAGGGCGTCTACGTGCTTGACCGGCGGACGGGTGAGCGGATCCGCGCGGACGCCGACTGCCCGGGAGACCCTACGGAGAGCGGGGTGAATGAGCCCCGGATCAGCGCCGACGGCCGCCATGTCGTGTTCAAACGGAATTGCCGGACCCTGCCCTCGGATGGCACCGGCGACACCCGAGGCACCTTCGTACGGGACGTCCGGCGCGGCACGCTGTGGCCCGTGCCGGCCCGGGACCCGAAGTTCGGAACTCACAGCGCCCGGCCGAGCGCGGACGCCCGCCGGATCGCCTTCGCCGCGACCAAGTCGGAGGTCGGTCAGCCTCCGCTTCAGGTCGTCTACTGGCGTGATCTGCGCAGCGGTCGGGTGGAGTTGCTCAGCGCGCGCCCCGACGGCTCGCTGAATCAGCGGCCCGCCGCCCATCCGGGCATCGACGCCCGGGGCCGTGTCGTGGCCTTCGACGGGGAGCGGCTCGACCTCCAGGGCGAGAACGGCTCCAGCGAGCGGCAGGCGGTCGCCGTGCGCCTGCGCTGACGGGCCCGTCCACTCGAACGCCCCAACGTGCCCGTGCCGTAGACCATTCCAGGTCGGTGGCCCGCCCCGAGTGGCCGCGCAGGCCTCGCTCTGTAACCCACAGGCTCTTACTGGCACCCTGGCGCTGTGGATGCGGGGACTGCGGCGGTACTGGGTGCCGGAGTAGGTGTAGTGGGAACAACCCTTGCGGCGATCATTGCCGGGGTAGCGGGGCAGCGCCAGGTTCGCGCTGAGCATCGTCACTGGCGTCGCCAGCTGCGCCGTGACGCGTATGCCGCCTTCACGGTGAAAGCTGATGAGGCCTATGAGGCACTACGCGGTGTCGAAGTCGAGTTGGCCAGACCCGGTCATGATCTCGACGGGCTGCGCAGCGCTCTTGACGAGACCCGCAGGCTGCTTCGAGGGGATCTGGTCGATGTTCAGACCGCCGTCGAGCTCGAAGGTCCAGAGGCGCTGGCCCGCATGGCCGGCGAGTTGACCAAGTCACTGTCGGCCTGCGCCGCAGCGATTCATGCGCGACTCCTGGGCCGAGACAGCAATGACGCACTTGAAGCGAACGAGTCACACCGCATCCGGCGTTTCCTCAACCATGCGTCGAACAAGCGGGAGCAATTCGTGAGCCATGCTCGCAGGGCCATCGATGTGTGAGCGTGACTCGCTTCGATCCCGGGGTGTGTACCCCATGACCGACTTGCAGGCCGACGCCACCCGGGCAACACCCGACACGGGGGCAGGCGTCACCGCCCGGTGAACTCGCACCACACGATCTTCCCGGGGTCCCGCTCCCCCACGCCCCACTTGTCCGCCAGCTCCGACACCAGCAGCAACCCGCGCCCGCCCTCGCGCGGTTCCCCGCCCTCCGTCTGCGGTACGGCCGGTACGCCGGCCCCGCTGTCGTGCAGCTCGACGCGCACGCCGCCGTCGTAAGGCAGCGACAGCGGCAGCAGCCGCAGCAGGAAGCCGCGGCCCGGCGGGACGCCGTGCACCAGGGCGTTGGTGGCGAGTTCACTGACGCACAGCACGATGTCGCACGACCGTTCCACCGCGCCCCATTGCGCGAGCGCCTCACGCGTGAAGGCGCGGGCGGCGGGGACGGACTGGCGTTCGCGACGGTAGAAGCGTTCACGCGGGGACAGGTGGGGGATTTCCTCGTTCACACCACCAGGGTCACTCTCCGTGGCCATCATGGAACAGTGCGTGCGCCCGTACAGCTCCTCTGTACGGGCGCACGACGGGGAACGTACGTGCGCGGGTGGGGAGTTGGACCGCATGAGCACGACTCGACGGGCACGCAGGAACGCCTCGGCGATGAAGATGGTGGGCGCGTTGCTCGCCGTTTTCCGCGAGGCCGCCGGTTACACGCAGAAATCGCTGGGCGAGCGGTTCGTCGTGGGCGAGCAGCAGATCGCCTCGATCGAACAGGGCAGACGGCCACTGAAACCGGACCTCGCCGAGCAGCTCGACAAACTCCTGGAGACGAAGGGGGCGTTGGTCGCCGCGCTGGAGCACATGCCGGAGGTGGATCTGGTGCCGCTGTGGGCCGAGGAGTATCTGGACCGGGAGCGGGAGACGATCGCCGTGTCGTGGTACGAGAGCCTGCTGGTCCCCGGCCTGCTCCAGACAGCGGCTTACGCGCGGGCGGTCTTTCGTAACCGCGTGCCGGTCTACGACGAGGACGAGATCGAGCAGTTGGTGGCAGCCCGCATCGAACGGCGGGAAATCCTCCACCGCAAGGTCCCGCCGATGATGAGCTTCGTGGTCTGGGAGGCGGCACTGCGGGACCGTCTGGGCGGAGACGAGGTGTACTGCGAGCAGTTGCGACACCTACGGGAGTACGCCGACCTTCCCGGATTGGCACTCCAGATCCTGCCGCTCGGCCGGACCTCCCACGCCGGGCTCAAAGGCCCGTTCATCCTCCTGGAAACCCCCGAACACCAGCGACTCGCCTACTTGGAGACACAGCGTGGAAGCCAGCTCATCGCCGACCCGAACGAGGTGGCGATCCTCAATCAGAAGTATGCAATGCTGCGGACACAGGCCCTCACCACCGAGGACACGAGGGACCTGCTGGACCGTCTTCTGGGAGAGAGATGAGCGGCACGGCACTTGAGTGGTTCAAGTCCAGCTACAGCAACGAAGAGGGCGGCGCATGCATCGAAGTCGCCTGCACGTGGCGCAAGTCCAGCTACAGCGGCAGTGAAGGCGGCGCATGCCTGGAGGTCGCCACCCATCCCACCGCCATCCACATCCGCGACTCGAAGACCCCCACCGCCCCCCACCTCACCGTCACCCCGTCCACCTGGACCGCCTTCCTGAAGCTGCCCAACCACACCGTCTGTTGAGTCGTTCGGCCTGCACCGCGCCCCCACCTCCGGCGACAATGCGTGCATGACCGATGACTGGCAGCAACAGATCGACGCGCTCCACGAGGAGTTGATCCGCCGCGACGACCCCGCCGCCTGGGTGCGGGAGGCCGACGCGGTGGACGCCTCCCGGCGGTATCCGCACCTCGCGATGCGCGGGCCGGTCTTCGGGATCGCCGCGCTGGATCCGGCGGCCGGGCCCGAGTGGCGGCTGCTGAAGCCGGTGGTGGACGGCATGCCGCAGATGGCCCGGGACGGGTTGAACTCGCATCTGTGGTTCACCGCCAAGGACGGCACCGACGATCCGGCCGTACGGCGTGGACTGCTGGCGGCCGTCGCGGTGCTGGAGCGGGAGCCGGTGAACGAGGTGGAGGCGTGCGGGGTGCGCTACCGGGTGGTGCGCGGGGACGAGTTCGCGCGGATGAACGAGGACGGGCTCGAGCCGCCCCGGCCCACGGACCCCGAGCCGAGGGAACGGTCGTGGGGGAAACGGGCGAAGGACGCCCCGTCCCCCGACACCGGCTTCGTCCTCGACCCGGCCCGCTCGGACGGCCCCCTCGCGGGCGCGCTGAAGCTGGGGCTGCGGGACTTCGCGTACTCGGGCGCGCGTTTCCCCTCCCGCGTGCGCGCGGACTCACAGCGGGCGGTCACCACCCACCCGGAGACCGTGCTGCTGCCGACCACCTACAGCGTGGTGGAGCGGGACGAGGCCGGCTGGGAGCCGTGCGGCGCGCTCATGACCACACCGCACGACGCCCGGCGCATGCTCTACAACGGCCTGGCGGAGATCTGGGCGCTGCTGCACCGGTACGACGACGCCAAGAAGGCCCGGTACGCGGAGGCGGCCGAGGAGTACCGGGCGCTCGGCGGTGCCGACGAGTTCCGTGTCGACGACCGGCTCTTCCGGATCTGCCGCGTCGAGCGCGTGCTCCGGATGGGCCCCGACGGCCCGGAGCCGCCGCGCCCCTCGGACGTCGACGAGTACGGACCCATGAAGATCCATCCGCGGATGGACGAGGACGGCTCGATCACCTACGAGTGAGCCCTGTCCGATTCCTTCAAGACCGGCCCGCCACCCTCTGCCTACGGTGGCCTCATGACCGCACGATTCAACGCCATCGGCCTGGTCGTCTCCGACATGGCCGCGTCCGTGACCTTCTACCGTCGCCTCGGTGTCGCCTTCCCGGCGGGCTCCGAGGAGCAGCCGCACGCTGAGGCGGAACTGCCCGGCGGGCTGCGGCTGTTGCTCGACACGGAGGAGACGGTCCGCTCGTTCCACCCCGGGTGGCGGCCGCCCACCGGCGGGGGCCGGTCGTCGCTGGCCTTCCTGTGCGACGGTCCCGGAGAGGTGGACACGCTGTACGAGGAGCTGGTGGGCGCCGGCCACCACGGCGAGCTCAAGCCCTGGGACGCGTTCTGGGGACAGCGGTACGCGGTGGTGCACGACCCGGACGGCAACGGTGTCGACCTGTTCGCCCCGCTACCGGCCGCCCAGTAGGGCACGCACCGGCACACCGGCCAGCTCCTTGACGTCCCGGGCCAGGTGGGCCTGGTCCGCGAACCCGGCCCGGGCGGCCGTCTCCGCGAGGGGCACGCCGTCCCGGGCCAGTGCGAGGGCGCGGCGCATCCGCAGCACCCGGGCCAGCGTCTTGGGGCCGTAGCCGAAGGCGGCCAGCGAGCGGCGGTGCAGCTGCCGGGCGCCGAGGCCGACTTCGTCGGCGGTCGCGGCGACCGGGCGGCCCGCGGCCAGGGCCACGACGACCTGCCGGAGCAGTGGGTCAGGGGGTTCGGCGTCAGCCGCACACGTCAGGGCCATCGCCTCCAGACCGCTCGCCGGGTCCGCGGCCCCGTTCACCCCGGCCGTGAGGCGCCGCACCTTCGAGGCGGGCCACAGGTCGGAGAGGGCGACCCGCCGGTCGCGCAGCTCGTGCGCAGGTACGCCGAGGAGGGCGGGCGCGGTCCCCGGGGGCAAGCGGACCCCCGCCCAGCTGCTGGGCTCGCCCTCGATGACGTACGCCCGCGTGTCGGGGCCCGCGACCAGCAGCCGCCCGTCGTTCCAGAGCAGATCCATGCACCCGTCGGGCAGGACGCGTGCCGCACCGCCGCCGTCCGGGGTGTTCGTCCACACCACGGCACCGGCCAGCCGGGACACCCGCTCCGCGTACACGTGGAAGAGGCTACGCCTGGTCGCCCATGAGCCCGTGGCGCTCCTCGCGCCGGCAGGGTTGAGCTGCGGCGTCGGATACTGTGTATGGCCGTGAGACAACGGGCGACCATCGGCGATGTCGCCGCACGAGCCGGAGTGGGCGTGGGCACGGTTTCGCGCGTCCTCAACGGCAGCCGGAATGTCAGCGAGGACACCCGTGAGCGGGTGCTGCGGACGATGTGCGATCTGGACTACCGGCCCAACCGGCGTGCTCGCGCCTTGTCCACCGGACGCACCCAGAACGTCGCCGTCATGGCGCCCTTCGCCACCGAACCGTCGGTCGTCGAGCGGCTGCGCGGTATCTCGCGGGTCCTGCAAGGCAGCGACTACGACCTCACACTGCTCGATGTGGCCACGGCGGACCAGCGTGATCGGCAGTACCGGGCGGTGGCCGCCGGCGATCGCTTCGACGCGCTGCTGGCGATCTCACTCACTCCCACTGACGACGACGTGAAACGCCTGGCACGTGCCGGTCTGCCCACGGTGCTGCTGGACTGCGACCATCCGGACCTGCCGCGCGTGGTGATCGACGACGTCCGTGGCGGCATGCTGGCGACGCGCCATCTGCTGCAACTGGGCCACCGGCGGATCGCGTTCATGGGTGAGGACGCCGACGAGCGTTTCCGTTTCACCGCGAGCGCCCGTCGGCGCGAAGGCTGCGAGCTGGCGCTGGAGGCATACGGCCTGGCGCTGGAAGCGCCCTACGTCCGGGTCGGACCCCGCGGTCGCGCGGCGACCCATCGCCTCACCGACGAGCTCCTGGCTCTTCCCGAGCGCCCCAGCGCGATCGTCACCTCGTCCGACACTCAGGCCTTGGGGGTACTCGAAGCAGCGAGCTCGTCCGGCGTGCGGATTCCGCAGGATCTGTCCGTCGTGGGGTTCGACGACCTCGACGTGGCGGCCTATGTGGGGCTCACCACCGTGCGCCAGCCCCTGCACGCCAGCGGCGAGACCGCCGCACGCCTGCTGCTGGAACGCGTCGGCCAAACTCTCGGCGACCCCGTGAGGAAGGTGCTGGAGCTGGAGGTCGTGCCTCGGCGTACCACCACCGTCGCCGGGGCCTGATCCACCGGCACGCCGGGTTCTGGAACCGTTTCCATGGCCCTTCCAAGTCAGCGTCCGTCGAGGCTCATCTTTGCATTTTCAGCCTCAGAACTTCACTTGCTGCTACTGACGTCACTTCTGTGCGTCGCGATACGGTCACGCGGAACCGGTTCCAATCCTTCCATCGGTTCCAGGCCTCCCACTCGCTCCGCTCCCTCGAAGGGTGACGCATGCACAGAGCACGAAAGGCACTGCTCCGGCTGGCCACGGGCTTAATCGCCCTTGCGGCGCTGGGCAGCACCGTGACTCCGGCCTCCGCCGCCACGCCGGACCAACCCCGGGCGGGCACACGGCAGTACAGCGCGGACGACGACCACACGGCTGTCTGGTCCCGCGCCGACGCGTTGAAGCTCCGGCAGGACAAGACGAACACCGCACCACGTGTGTCGCCCGACTTCCCGGTGATGAGCGACAAGGTGTGGGTGTGGGACACCTGGCCGCTCACCAGGCTCGACACGAAGACCGCCACCTACAAGGGCTGGCACGTCATCTTCTCGCTGACGGCTCCGCGCACGGTCCCCTTCGGCGACCGGCACTGGTACGCGAAGATCGGCTACTTCTACTCGCGTGACGCCAAGAGCTGGAAGTACGGCGGCGACCTGTTCCAGCCCGGCACCTCGTTCGGCTCACGTGAGTGGGCCGGCTCGGCGGCGCTCATCGGCGACAGGGTGCACTCCTTCTACACCGCCTCCGGGCGCGACAACGGCGGGGTCGACCCCAACGACGCCCTGCAACGCCTGGCGCAGGCGACCGGCAAGATCCACGCGGACCAGAACCGCGTGTGGTTCACCGGCTTCCGGGACCACCGCATCATCGCCGAGGCCGACGGCAAGCTGTACCAGACCCTCGAACAGTCGCAGCAAGGCCCGATCATCTACGCCTTCCGTGACCCGTTCGTCTTCCGCGACCCGCGCGACCGCAAGATCCACCTGCTCTTCGAGGGCAACACGGGCGGTACCGCGGGCACGTACCAGTGCACCAGACGTGACATAGGGGACGTCCCGGCCGGCCACGAGGTGCCGGAGGACGCGAAGTACTACACGGGCAACATCGGGCTGGCCACGGCCGACGGCGACAGCATGGAGAACTGGAAGCTCCAGCCCCCGCTGCTCTCGGCCAACTGCGTGAACCAGCAGACCGAACGGCCGCACCTGGTCATCCGCGGCGGCAAGTACTACCTGTTCACGATCAGCCACAAGTTCACGTTCGCGCCGGGGCTGAGCGGATGGGACGGCCTCTACGGATTCGTCGGACCGGCGCTGCGCAGCGACTACCGGCCGCTCAACGGCAGTGCGCTGATCCTGGGCAACCCGGAGGAGGCCCCGACACAGCAGTACTCGCACTACGTGATGCCCAACGGGCTGGTGGAGAGCTTCATCGACACCGTCCCGACCGCAGAGGGGGGCACCCGCTTCGGCGGCACCCTCGCACGCACGCTCATGCTGTCCCTGAAGGGCGACCGGACGAGGCTCGCCGGCCAGTTGGACTACGGCTTCATCCCGTAGCCGGCCTCAGTCGAGCGACCGTCGTGGCCGGCCACCAAAGGGGGGCCGGCCACGACGGGTTCGAGCCGTGCCGGAGCCTGGTGCCGTGGCAGGGAACGTTCGCCCCGGCACTAGAGTCTGTCCGGCCGATCAGCACCGCGGCGCGTCAATCCACCGCGTTGTCCAGCGAGATCTCGTCGTCCGGTTCCGAGGCGGTCTCGGTCCACGACGCAAGGGCTGTGGCTCGGAGTCGGTCTCTCTCGTCTTTCCGCGGTGGACTTGTTGCCCCCCGAGCGCCAGGACCAGGGGGCCGATGACCGCAGCGGCGGAGGCGATGGCGCCGACGATGTCACAGCGGCTGGCCGGCGCCCAGGACGCCAGAGTGGGCCGGTAGACGAAGCGTACGCGTGGCGGGACCGTGAACCATCGGGGGCAGGCGGCGGGGGGAGGACACCGCTGCCCGCCCCGGCGGATCAGAGCCTTCGGCTACGGAAACGGAGAGCGGCTTCGAGGGCCACGGCGTCTTCAGCCGTAGTTGATCCAGGCCCGGGTGGCACCGTTCTGAGGATTGACGTCAAGGTAGTCGGCCCGGCCGTCGTTGTTGAGGTCGGCGAACTGGATACGCGCTCCGTCGACGAGGACGCCGCTGGCGATGGTTTGTTGGGGGTACCAGAGCCAGTCGCCGCCGCCGGTCGGTTCTTTGGGGTTGGGTCCGCCGTTGATCCATGCCTGCACCGAGCTGTCGGGGTTGACTTTCAGGTAGTCGGCTCTGCCGTCACCGTTGAGGTCGGCGAAGCGGATGGTGTTGCCCGCTGTGCCGACGCCGCTGGCGATGGTTTGTTGGGGGTACCAGAGCCAGTCGCCGCCGCCGGTCGGTTCTTTGGGGTTGGGTCCGCCGTTGATCCATGCCTGCACCGAGCTGTCGGGGTTGACCTTCAAGTGGTCGGCCCTGCCGTCACCATCGAGGTCGGCGTACACAACGGTACTTGTGCCTCCGCTGAACGTTCCGGACGCGATGGTCTCCTGC
Organism: Streptomyces djakartensis; assembly: GCF_014651075.1. Taxonomy (GTDB): domain Bacteria; phylum Actinomycetota; class Actinomycetes; order Streptomycetales; family Streptomycetaceae; genus Streptomyces; species Streptomyces djakartensis. The sequence goes on from NZ_BMWE01000005.1 coordinate 315,176, forward strand.
GGGATCCAGCCCTTGACGGGGCCTCCACCCGGAGCACCACCGTCGTCGGGCCCCTCGATCCGGCCGGCCTGACCCGCGCTCACGAGTCCGTCGTAGAACGCTCCCGCCATCTTCTGGTAGCCGCGGTCGTTGGGATGCAGACCGTCGGCCAGATCGGCGGTGGTGACCGCGTCCATGTCGACCAGCCAGACGTTCTTGCCGGCCGCCCGCCGGGCCTCCACGACACCCGGGATCGCCGCGTTGTACGTGGCGATCCGTTCCGCGGTCCCCGGGAACGAGGACGGCACGATGGTCGAGACCAGCAGTGTGACCCCGGGGTCGTACCGCAGAATCTGGTCGATCAGGCTGCCGAGTCTGGCTGGCGCGCCACTCGGATCGACATTGTTGCTCATGTCGTTGGTGCCGATGTGCAACAGCACCACGTTGGGCCGGTACGTCGTCAGGACGGAGTCCGCGATGCCGGCGATGTCCTTGATCAGCCAGCCGGGATGGCCCTCGTTCGCGATGGGCGAAAGGGCCGGTCCCGAGCGCTGCGAGCCGACGTATTCCACCTTCCTGTCCTGCTGGTTCAGGTGGACGTACAGCGTCGACCGGTAGCCGGCTCCGCTCGAACTGCCCGTGCCGTACGTGATCGAGTCACCCAGCGGCATGATGCGCAGGTGTATGTCGGAGGCCCCCACCCCGCGATTCAGCCGCTGGATGGTTTCGAGCAGACGGTTGACGACGTTGCCGTTGAGTATGTCGGCCACATAGCCGAGCGGGTTCGCCCAGTTCCCGAGCTTCACCGCCCAACCGCGCAACGTCTTCTGCGCGTTGGTGATCAGGGAGGCGGCACTTTCCGAGGCGAACGAGACGAACGCACCGAGGAAGGCGCCGGCGAGCGCAGACCACATGGCGGTGCCCAGCGCGGCGCCCCATGCCTCCCCGTCGATCGGCTTGCCGTCCAGGGCGGCGCTCAACAACTCGCTGACGCCCCCCGACAGGGCTCCCGCCACGGCACCGCAGACCGGTGCGGCGGCAGCAGCGCCCGGAGCGAAGGCGGCCAGGCACAGTGCGGTGGCCGCGACAGCGGTGGCGGTGGCGACCAGGCCCGTGACGAACTTCTTCCAGAAGCCGTCCCAGAAGCCTGCAGCGCTGACGTCGCCGGCCGGCACCACCATCACCAGGCTGTTACCGACGACATGGACGCTGCCGTCGTAACTGACACCGTCATCCTGCTCCTGGTAGTAACCCACGCTGTTCCTGTCGGCGTTCAGCGTGAGGGCTCTGCTGAGCGACAGCCCGTCGGCCTGGTCCTCGCGGATGGCGCCGACCATGTCCCGCATCTGCTGGTGCAGCAGATCCGGCTGGGCCCCGGGATTGAAGTCAAGAGCCGCCACCAGGTCGTCGTCACCACTCGCCAACGAGCGGAGGCCGCCGGCGTCCCGGGCGCAACCGAGCCGCAGGGCGGCTGTGCCCTCCTCCACCGGCGCGGTGGCGAAGGACGTGGCATGGGCCGAGCACCCTCCGGGCTCCGCCGCGGCGGCTTCCTGAGTGACGCCGGGCAGCGCGGACCCGGCGAGTATCAGCGCCATCGAGAGAACTAACACCAGGAGGAACGCACCACATGAAGATCTCCTTCTCGTCAAAATCACTCGACACAGGGTGCTGCGCACTGATCTTCCTCCTTCTGAGCGGCACGCATACCGAAAACGCGATCACCCACGGCCGGGACGCTGTCGTACTGTCACAACAGCTGTATTCCGGTCTCCATGTTGGCCGGCGGCTCGTGGGGCGGCGCGCTGGTACGGGCGCGGCAGTCGTGATCATGAATGCGTGTGAGGGTGCATCGAACCCAAGCTACGGATGTGGCGGCTCTGGCTCGTCCCCCTGCAGGGGGACTTCCGCGTAGCTCGCACGGGGGACGGACGCCGGGGACCGCACCTTGGAGCCCTGGGTTCTCGCTCAGGCGTACAGCGACGGCTAGTAGTGCTTCCGGCTCATCGACCACGAAACTGGTGCCGACCTCGACGGGTACGTCTGGGGCGTGAAATGGCACTGCCTTTACCCGGGAGCCAAGCTTCTCCCCGAGTCGGAGGCCACGCGACGTTGGTCGAACGCCCTCGGCATCGACTTCCACGAGGTACGCATCGAGACCAATGCGCACAACCTGACCTTGCTCTTCTCCGACCTTCAGGTGAGCGAGGTCCCGGTTGGATATGCACCGTTCGTCACGGAGTAGGGGCCAGTGTTCGTGTGATCTTGTGACCGGTGGGTGTCCCGGTCGTTCTTCCTGTCATGGGGCGGGGTGATCTCAGTGATGCGGAGTGGGAACGGCTGCGGCCGTTCCCGCCCGTCAGTAACAGGCGTTGTGGCAGGTGGCGGGACCATCGGCAGGTGATCGACGGGATTCTGCACCGGGTGCGGACCGGCGTACAGTGGCGTGACCTGCCTGAACGGTTCGGGCCCTGGAAAACCGTCTATGAACGCCACCGGCTGTGGTCGGCCGACGGAACCTGGGAGCGTCTGCTCCAGCAGATCCAGGCCGCGGCCGACGCCACAGGCGAGATCGACTGGGATGTCTCAGTCGATTCCACCATCGTCCGCGCCCACCAGCACGCGGCCGGCGCCCGCACTGAACCGCCACCAGCTCTCGCCTCCAAAGGGGCCGAACTCAACGAACACCAGGGCGAAACGCCGTGGCAGAGCCTCGTCGCCCGCCTGGTGGAGGTGGTGCTGGAGGTGAGGGCCTGGGTCGATCGCGCGGCGGGTTCACCACCAAGCTCCACCTGAGCGCGGATGGCTTATGCCGCCCACTGTCCCTGATTGTCACCCCCGGTCAGCGGGCTGACTGCACCCAGTTCAAACCGGTGCTGGAGAAGATCCGAGTCCCGAAACCCGGGCCGGGCAGGCCCCGCAAAAGGCCCGACAGCGTCGCCGCCGACAAGGCCTATAGCAATCGGCCCTGTCGTGAGTACCTGCGGCGTCGGGGCGTCCGGCACACCATCCCGGAGAAGACCGACAGCCAGGCTGCCCGCCAACGCAAAGGCTCACGCGGCGGACGGCCACCCGGCTTCGACGAAGAGCGGTACAAGAAACGCAACACCGTGGAACGGGCCATCAACCGACTGAAGCAGCACCGGGCTGTGGCGACTCGCTACGACAAGCGCGGCTATGTCTTCCTCGGAACCGTAACCGCAGCAGCTCTCACCATCTGGCTCCGGACATGATCGCCCGGACAAGTCCTAGTCGCCGTCATCGCTACTGGTCCGGCTGCCGCTCCCCCGGCTGCCCCTCCCCGCGCTGTGCAGCAGCTCGCCCGCGCCACGCGTCACGGCCGCCACGACACGGACCCAGCGAGGACCACCGCGCTCGGCCCACACCACACACACGCACCCGCCGATCACGAGCGCCAAGACACCGAGCAGCCCCAGAACGACCATGTCCCCCACCTCTGCGTTTTCGTACGGCCGTTCTGATCATCTCAGGTCACGTGGACCGCGACGTGACTTCCTCCGGGGCCAGGAAGCGGGATCAGCGTTCCGGGAACTCCGAGGGCATGTCGGGGTCGGCCTCGCCCTGGCGGCGGCACGGGCCACCCATTCACAGCGGCACGGCGACGGGAGCGGACGGCGAGCCGTAGATCGTGTCGGGACCACGCCGTAGCCCGACGGGACGAGGGCCCGGAGCACAGGCTCCGGGCCCTCGTCGAGGTCAGGCCTCGGAGACTTCTTCCACGAGGCTGCGCGCCAGGGAGTCGAAGTGCTCTCTGAAGGAGCCCGTCTCCTTGTGGAACCGCTCTTCCGAGAACAGACGGTCCTCGCCGTCCAGGAACATCAGCGGCACGGCGGTCAGCGCACTGTGGAGAAGATGCACCTCGGCTGCGGACAGCCGCAGTTCGAATGACCCCGGGTGGTCGCCCGCCAGACGTGCGGCGAGGGCGTCCACGGCTTCCGGACCCGCGCCGACCTGTACTGCCAGGGCCGTAACCCCGTGCTGGCCGGCCCGCAGGCAGGTCAGTGCCCGGTGGAGGACATCGGCGTGGTACGGCCGGAGCCGGGCGATGAACTCCTCTCCCTCACGGGTGAGGCGGATGCGCAGTCTCACTCGGTCACCTCGTCGGTTCGAACCTCGTACGCCCGGTAGGCGGCGTTGACGATGGCCAGCGCCAAGGCGTCGAAGTTCTCCCGGTAGAAACCCAGCCGGATCAGGAAGGGCTCCTGGGAGAACCGGCCGTCGGCCGAGACGAAATGCGCCGCGGCATTCGTCAACGCACTCAGCGCCGCATGCAGTTCCTCCGGCCGCAGCCGTATGTCGAGCGGCTCGGTGTGAGGACCGCGCAGTCGGTGCACCAGGCCGTCGACCACGTCCCGGCCGACCCCGAGCAGCACTCTCAGGTACGCGTCGGAGGCGTCGCCGCGGCGCGCGTAGCTCAGCGCCTCCTCAAGGGCACTCACCTGGGACGGGTCGAGCCGCGCGACGAAGTCATCCCCGTCGCGGGTCAGCTCGAACTCCGTTCGCATGACTGTCCCTCCTCCCGTTCCGCTACTTTTTCGGCACATACTTGCCCGCCTTCAGGAAGTCGGCCTCGGACATCTTGTATCCGTGGATGAACCGGGCCGTGATGATGACGATCACGCCCTTGTCCTCGTCGTAGGCGACACCGTTGCCCGTGTCCGAGTCCTTGTGGGTCGCCTTTCCGCGCCACTTCTTGAAGTAGTCGGCCATGGCCGTCAGGTCGCGGCCGACACCCGGGATGTTGTGGTCGCCGGCTTCCTTGCTGTTCCCCATCATCCGCTGCCACTGGTACTCGACGCCGTCCGCCACGTCGGGCCCGTACTTCTCGTCGATCTTGTCCAGGATCTCGTAGGGCAGGTTCTTCTGCGGGTCCAGGCCGCACACGTCCGGCTCGTCGTCGCCCGAGGCCGCAGCCGCGGACGCCTTGGTGAAGGACGCCGGGCTCGAGGACGCACGGCTCGAGAACGCCGCCGTCTTCACGGACTTCTTCTTCGCGCAGGGCGGCAGGTCCGGTTCCTTCTTCGCCTTCTCGGCGAGCTTCCGGAGCTTGTCGAGCGTCCGCTTCGCCTTGGCCGACTTCTCGAAGAAGCCGACGACGCCCGTGGCGATCTTGATGATCGCCTTGCCCAGTGCTGGGATCTTGGTGACCGGGATGGCCATGCCGACCGCCGTGACCAGGGTCCACAGGCAGCTCTCGACGTCGCCCTTGGTCAGGCAGTTCTTGACGTCGGTCCAACCGATCTCGTCGAGCAGGATCTGGCCGCCGTTGGCCTTCACCCAGTCCAGCAGGCTCTGGCCCGCCAGGGCGCGCGCGGCCCGGTACTGGTCCACGCACTCCTGGCCGCACATGCGCAGCAGGGCCGCTTCCTCGTCGCCGGAGAGGTCGGCGCCGAGATCGGGGGCTTTCTCCGCACGCTGCTTGCGGAGTTCCTCGAGTTCCTTGCGCTGGGCCTCCTCGGCGCGGGTGGCAGCCGCGTCGGCGTCCTTGGCCGCGCCTTCGGCGTTGGCCGCGGACTTCTCAGCCCTGGTCGCGTCCGACTCCGCGTGGGTGGCGATCAGGTCCGCCGCGGCGGCGTCGGACTCGGCGGAGGACGCGGCGGAGCGGGCGCTCGCGGCGTCGCGCTCGGCGTCGGTGGCGTCGCGGTCGGCCTGGGCGGCCGCCGACTCGGCGTCGTTCGCGGCGAAACCGGCGTGGACCGCGTCCACACCCGCCTGCTCGTCGTACTTCTGGGCGTTCGCGTCGGCCCTCTTCGCCGCCTTCGCGTCGACGGCCGCCGCGGCGGCCGAGGCACGGGCCGCGTCCGCGGAGTCCTGTGCCTTCTCCGCGTACATCGCCGCATCGGCCGCCGCCTGGAGGGCGATCTTGGCGTCACCGGCCGCCTTGTCGGCCAGCGCCTTGGCCTGGGCCGCCGCCTTCTTCGCCTCGTCCGACTTGGCCTTGGCCGCGGCGGCCTGCTGCTCGGCGAGGGTCTTGGAGGTCTGGCCGATCAGCACCGCGAACGCGGCCGCGGAGTCCGTCTCCCGGTAGGGGGAGCCGAGGCTGATCGCCTTGTCGGCCGCCTTCGTGGTGGCGGTGGCCGCGTCCCGCGCGGCCTGCGCGTACTGGGCCGTGGCGGCGGCGAACCCGGCGGTCTTCGCCGCCCAGGCTGCCGTCCTGGCCGCCTCGGCAACCGCTGCGGTGGCCTGCTTGCGCGCGTTGATCGCGGCGGTCTGGGCCTTCTTCGCGTCGGCGTCGGCCTTCGTGGCGTTGGCCTTCGCGGCAGCCGCCGCGTCGATCGCCTCGGCGGCCGCCGCGTGGGCGGTGGCCGCCGCGGCGCTGGTCTTCTGGTACGCCGACCAGGCCGCGTCGGCAGCGGACCGGGAGCGCTTGGCCGCGCCCTCGGCGCGGGTGGCGGCCGCGCGTGCGTTCACCGCGGCCGTCGACGCCTCGTTCGCCGCAGACCTGGCTCGCGTCGCGGCCCCCGCCGCGGCGTTGGCGGCGCTCCGCGCCTCCGTGGCCGCCGCCCGGGTCTCACCGGCCGCCGCAGTGCCCTCGGCCGCCACGGCAGCCGCCTCAAGGGCAGCGGCCCTTGAGGCGGTGGCATCCCGATCGCGTTCGGCCTTGACCGCGTCGTCACGCAGCTCGTAGGCGCGCCGCTCGGCCTCCTCGGCCGCGGCCGCCTTGTCTGCCGCCGTCGACCCCGCCGTACTGGCAGCCGAGCGGGCCTGAGCCGCCTTGTCCTGCTCGCTCCGCGCCCGGGCCTCCGCGTCCTTCGCCTTCTGCCGCTCGCGGGCCGCGTTGTCCCGCTCCCGCTCGGCGTTGGCCTTCTCGGCCTCCGCGATGCCCCGCTGCCGCTTGGCCTCGGCCGCGCCCGCCTTGGCGTCCTGCTCGGCCTTCTCGGCGGTGGCGCGGGCCCGCTTGGCCGTGGCGGCGTTGGCGGCGGCCTCCTCGGCCTGCATGGCGGCGGACTCGGCGGCCGCCTTCGCCTGTGCCTTGGCCTCCAGCGCGGCCGCCTTGCGGAACTCGGTGTTCAGCGCGTGCGTCTGCGTCTTGGCCAGCGCCAGCAGTGTCTTGGAGTCGGCCACGGTGGCCTTCGCCGCGTTCGACGCGGTCAGCGTGGCCTTCGCCGCCGCCTGCGCGGCCGCGGCGGACGCCTTGGCGACCTGGACGGACTGCTGCGCGTAGAGCAGGCCACGGCCGCGCGGCTGCTTCGCCGCGTCGGCGGTCTCCCACGCCTTCTGCTGTGCCGCGGTCGCGCTGCCGGCGGCGGTCTTGGCCCGCGCCGCGGCGGCGTCCGCCAGGGCCACCTGCTTGGCAGCCGCCGTCTTCGCCGCGTTCAGGTCGGCCGTCGCCTTGGTGAAGGTGGCCTTGCCGGGGTAGTCGAGGGCGTCCTTGTTGGCTGCCCAGTACTTCTGCCAGTAGAGGATCTGGTCCGCGAGCCACGCCTGACGCACCGCCTCGATCATCGCCTCGGTGGCGGTCCGCGTCTCCTTGGACGCGGAGGCCTCGGCGGCGAGGATCTGCTTGCGCTGTTCGGCCTGACCGGTGTACTCGGTCTCCCACTCCGTGTACGCCTGCAGGACGGGCCCCGTCAGGACCCGGTAGTGGTCGATCGGGTTGTCGCTGTCACAGGCCGCCCAGGCCTGCTTCAGGGCCTCGACCTCGGTACGGAACTCCAGTGAGTCCGGCTCGGGAGCCTGGGTAGCGAAGCCACCGAAGCGCAGGAAGGTCGCGATGTCGTTGGCGGAGGCCCGTTCCCAGGAGTCCGTGCCGAACAACGCGCGTCCCGCGACGTCCTTGTACGCGCCCGCCCAGGCGTCGTCGCCGGTGCTGAACGCGTCGAAGACCTGCCGCGCCTTGTCCAGGGCGGCCTTGCCGGGACGCGGGGTCGGCTCCTCCCACTTGTGGGGCATCTGCTCGCGGCGGCGGAGGGTGAAGGTGACGATGTCCTCGCCGAACTCGGGAGCCCAGAAGTCGCGGCCGCCGGAATTGTTCACCGCCCGGTAGGGTTCGTTGCTTTCGTTCAGCTTCGTCTGCCGAGCCTCGAAGGCGCGCAGGGCGGCGATACCCGCGTCCCGGTCGCGGCCGTCGGCCTGGCTCCACTCGCCGCCGATGGCGTCCGGCCGTACGAACTCGCGCAGCCCGGCGTCCGTCCCGCTGAGCTTCGCCGCCGTGACCGACTTCAGCTCGGGTCCGCCGTAGTGCACGGCCTCGCCGGCCTGGCAGCGGTCCTTGCGGGCCTGCGCGCCCAGGCTGATGCGCAGGGTGCGTTCATAGGGGTTGGCGGGGTTGTCCCCCGGTTCGTCCGCGAGGGCGGGGGCCGCGGTGACGAGCCCGCCGAGCACGGCCGCCGCGGTGGCGAGTGCGGTGGCCGCCAGGCCGCCGCGGAAGGCCTCTCTTCGTGGCCCTCTTCGGGGTTCTCTTCGTGCTGTGCGCACGCCGATGCCTCTCTGTGGATGGTCAGTCCGTCCACGAGGGGAAAGCACGGTTACGGCACGACACGGCGCAGAAAAAGGCAGAGATGTACGGAAAGCCGAAGATGTGCGGAAAGAAGAAGCCCCCGGTACAGATGTCCCCGTTGTCGCGTGTGGTCAGCACGCGCCCCCGCGCCCCCCTCCCCTCGGGGACGCGCTCATCATGGCAACCGAATGATCCTCACGGAACGCGCGATTCGGTCCGGAGTTCGATTACTTTCGGCCATGTCCGGCCCTCGCGAGGCTAGGAATCCTCCGGCTTGTGCGGCGGGTGGGTGCTCCTCGCATGCGTGCGCAGGCGCGACGTGACGTCCTCCGGGGGCAGGAAGCGTGACCAGCGTTCCGGGAACTCGGAGGGCATGTCGGGATCGGCCTCGCCCTGGGCGGCGGCGCGGGCCACGTACTCGGCGACCTGCGCCTGCCGGAGCCGCTCGTTGGCCTCGCGGGCCGCGGCCGTCGCGGCGGCCGGCCAGACCCGGTCGATGGCGGCGTTCACCGCGGCCCCCACGAGCACGGCGAACGCGGACACACCGATCCACAGCAGCACGGCGACGGGCGCGGCCAGCGAGCCGTAGATCGTCGGGCCCTCGACGGTGCTGGTCAGGTAGATCCGCAGCAGGAAACTGCCGAGGACCCACATGCCGAGGGCGACGAGCGCGCCGGGCACGTCCTCGATCCACGGGGAGCGGACCGGGACGGACACGTGGTAGAGGGTGGTCAGGAAGGCGATCGACAGGAGTATGACGACCGGCCAGTAGAGAACCTGCACGACCGTCGTCGACCACGGCACGATCCTTACCACCGCGTCCGGCCCGGCCACCATCAGCGGCAGCGCGACGGAGCCGATCAGCAGGGCCACGATGAACAGGGCGAAGGCGAGCAGGCGGGTCTTGACGATGCCCCGGACGCCGTCGAGGCCGTACATCACGGTGATGGTGTCGATGAAGACGTTCACCGCGCGGGAGCCGGACCACAGGGCGAACAGGAAGCCGATGGAGATGACGTCGGGCCGGCCGCCCTTCATCACGTCGTGCAGGATCGGCTCCGCGATCTCCCGGACGCCCTGGTCGGAGAGAACCGTGCGGGAGGCCTCCAGGATGTTGGCCTGCAGGCTCTCGATGGTGTCCGCGCCGGTCCAGGCGTCGACGTAACCGAGCAGTCCGATCATGCTCAGCAGCAGCGGCGGCACCGACAGCAGCGTGAAGAACGCCGCCTCGGCCGCCAGTCCCAGGATGCGGTACTCGATGCAGGAGTTGACGGTGTCCTTGAGCAACAGCCAGGCGGTCCTGCGTTTGGAGACGTTCCGGTAGAGAGCCCGCGCCCGGTGAAGGCGGCCGGTGGGCGTGGCGGGGGGTTCACTTGCTGGCTGCACCCCCTAACGGTATCCGTCGTGCCTGGTCCCACTCACCCACAGGTTGCTCTTGTGCGTCCGGGCCCCGTTCGCTGGTGACCAAGGGGGTGCCGCGGGGTACTTTCGCACCATGACTGGCAGCACTCACACCGTGAGCAACCAGGTCCCGCCGCTGGTCGGCTACGACGTCTTCGCGGCCGACCGGGCCCTCACGGCGGCGGTGGAACGGCACCTGGACCCGGATCTGCTCGACGAGGCGCTCAGCGAGCTGTCGGGGCTCGGGCGGACCTCCGGCTCGGCCCAGGTGCAGGAGTGGGGGGCGCAGGCCAACGAGAACCCGCCGCGGCTGCGCACGCACGACCGGTACGGCAACCGGATCGACGAGGTCGAGTTCCATCCGTCCTGGCACCGGCTGCTCGGCAAGGGTGTCTCGGCCGGTCTGACGGCGGCCTGGACCCGGCCGGGCGGGCACGTCCGGCGGGCCGCCGCCTTCCTGGTGTGGACGCAGGTCGAGGCCGGCAACGGCTGCCCGCTGTCGATGACGCACGCGGCGGTGCCGGTCCTGCGCACCGACCCGGAGCTGGCCGCCGAGTGGGAGCCACAGCTGACCTCCCAGGTCTACGACCGTGACCTGCGGCCCGCGCACCTGAAGGCCGGGGCGCTGTTCGGGATGGGCATGACGGAGAAGCAGGGTGGCAGCGACGTCCGGGCGAACACCACGTCCGCGCGACCGCTCGCCGAGGACGGGACGTACGAGCTGACCGGGCACAAGTGGTTCTGCTCGGCGCCGATGTCCGACGGCTTCCTGGTGCTGGCGCAGGCTCCCGGCGGGCTGACCTGCTTCCTGGTGCCGCGGGTGCTCGAGGACGGCACCCGCAACGTGTTCCTCGTCCAGCGGCTCAAGGACAAGCTGGGCAACCGGTCGAACGCCTCCGCCGAGGTCGAGTTCGACGGGACGTGGGCCCGCCGGGTCGGCGAGGAGGGGCGCGGGGTGCCCACCATCATCGAGATGGTGGCGGCGACCCGGCTCGACTGCGTGCTGGGCTCGGCGGGCCTGATGCGGCAGGCCGTCGCGCAGGCCGTGCACCACTGCGCCCACCGTGCGGCGTTCGGCGGGAAGCTCGTCGACAAGCCGCTGATGCGCAACGTCCTGGCCGACCTCGCGATCGAGTCGGAGGCGGCGACCACCCTGGCGCTGCGGCTCGCGGCGGCGTACGACGACGGTGGCGAGCAGGAGCGGGCGCTGCTGCGGATCGCGGTGCCGACGGCCAAGTACTGGGTGACCAAGCGCTGCCCGGCGGTGGCGGTCGAGGCGGCGGAGTGCCTGGGCGGCAACGGGTACGTCGAGGAGTCCGGACTGCCCCGGCTGGTGCGGGAGTCGCCGCTCAACTCGATCTGGGAGGGCGCGGGCAACGTCCAGGCGCTGGACATGCTGCGGGCGTTGCGGCGGGAGCCGGGGGTGCTCGACGCGTATCTGCGGGAGGTCGGGCAGGCGCGCGGCGCCGACCACCGGCTCGACGGGGCCATCAAGAACCTGCTGACCGAACTCGCCGACCTGGAAGGCGTGGAGGGGCGGGCGCGGCGGCTGGCGGAGCGGCTGGCGCTGGTGCTCCAGGGGTCGCTGCTCGTGCGGTTCGCGCCGCCGGAGGTCGCCGACGCGTTCTGTGCGGCACGGCTGGGCGGTGACGGGGGCGCGGTGTTCGGGACGCTGCCGCACACGCTCGACCTGGCGTCGGTGGTGGAGCGGGCCCGGCCGGTGTCCTGAACCGCGGTCGCGTCTTCGCGTACGCGGGAAAGCGGGGGTGGTGCTGCGCCGACACGGCACCACCCCCGCGGCACCGGCCCGTTCGAGCCATCGAACGCCGCTCGGGACGTCGCTGCTCAAGTTTCGGCCACGGCCGGGCTGTCCACCAGGGTTGCAGGGGGTTGCAAGTTGCTGCTGACTGTGCGCGGAGTGTGCCCGTCCGCCCGGGGGCGGACGGCACTATGAGACGGACAGTCGGACCGGGCCCGGGGGGCGCACGCCTATGGACGTCACGCAGCTCGCCGCCGTGGACAGCGCGCGTGCGGCTCGGGTGCTCAGCGAGGTCCGCTCGGCCCGGCTGTCCGGGCGGCCCGCTCCGGTGGCACCGCGCCGGGTGATCGAGCAGTCCTGGGAGCGCATGCTGCGCAACGGGGTCGACCCGGACCACGACGTCCGGGCGGATCCGCTGTCCCGCGAGGAGGTGCGGCGGCGGCGCGAGGCGTCGGCTTTGCGCCATGTGCTGCCGGTGCTGCGGGAGGGGCTGCTGGCGGTCGCGGACGTCGCCCACCACATCATGGTGGTCGCCGACGAGGAGGGCCGGGTGCTGTGGCGCGAGGGGAGCGCGCCGGTGCTGCGCAAGGCCGACGGGCTCGGCTTGGAACTCGGCGCGGACTGGCGTGAGGACGTCGTGGGCACGAACGGTGTGGGCACACCGGTGGTGGTGCGCCGGCCCGTGCAGGTCTTCGCCTCCGAGCACTTCGTACGGTCCCAGGCCGGCTGGACCTGCGCCGGCGCCCCGCTGACGGATCCCCGGAACGGCCGGCTGATCGGTGTGGTGGACGTCAGCGGGCCGCTGGAGACGATGCACCCGGCCACGCTCGCCTGGGTCCATTCGGTGGCCAGGCTCGCCGAGGCCCGGCTGCGGGAGATGCACCTGGAGTCGCTGGAGCGGCTGCGCGCGGTGGCGGCGCCCGTGCTGGCCCGGCTCGGCGGGCGCGCCCTGGTGGTCGACGCAGACGGCTGGACCGCCGCCGTGAGCGGGACGGGGTACCTGCGGCGGGTGACGCCGCCGAAGTCGCCGGCACCGGGCCCGGTATGGGTGCCGGGGCTCGGCCGGTGCGCGGTGGAGCCGCTGGCCGGGGGCTGGCTGCTGCGGGCGGCCGGCGACGAGTCAGCGGCGCGCGGCGCGGCCAGGGTCGTACTGGATCTGAGACAGGCCCGCAGATGGTCGGTGGAGGTCTCCGGCGGCGCGGGCTCCTGGACCCGTGAACTGAGCCCCCGGCATGCCGAGTTGCTCTACCTCCTCACCGTCCACCGCACCGGCCGCACCGCGTCCGCCCTGGCCGGGGACCTGTTCGGCGACCCGGCGCGGACGGTGACGGTGCGCGCCGAGATGTCCCGGGTGCGGCGCTATCTCGGCGCGTTCCTGGAGCACCGGCCCTACCGCTTCGCCGACGACACCGAGGTCGAGGTTCTGCTCCCGGACGACCCGCGCGGTGTGCTGCCGCACTCGACGGCACCGGCGGTGCGCGGCCTGCGCACGTCCCCGGCCCTGCCCTGAATTTCACGCGGAGGTGCCGTCCGGCGGCTCCGAAGGGTGCGTCTTTCGCATATTTGCGAAGTCTTCGTCCGCTGCCCCGCCCACCTGCCGTAGCATCCCCTACGGGCCAACCCCACCTGCTCCTCCGTCAACGTACGGTTCAGGAGGCGCAGTTGGTCCGCCTCGGGAGGACGGGTATGAAGCATCGCGGCAGACACCGGCGGCGCAGACGGGGCAGGGCGCTGCGTGCGACCCTGGCCGGTACGGCACTCGCGCTCACCGCCGCAGCCACCATGATCAGCGCCTCTCAGGCCACGGTCGCGGACGCCCCGGGGGCCCTGAAGCCGATCGCCGCATCCGGAGAGGACGGGCGACTGTCCCTGACCGAGCGGCGGGTCCCCAAGCGGTGGCTCGACCGGCTCGCCTCCGCAATGGGCCGGCCCGTCGGTGTCGGCACGGTGCTGAGCGACGCCGACCACGCCCTGCGGACGGCGGCCGACTGCTCGACCGCCGAGAAGCACACCCTGCCGATCGAACCGGCGGCCACCCGCGCGTACTGCTTCGGCGGCGCGGACACCCGCGGCTGGCGGCCCGGGGCGGTCACCACCTCGGGTGACGCGGACGACGACGGCCGCTGGGGCGCCGACCGCGTGGTCCTCTCCGGCTGGACGCGCGGCGGCGGCGAGGGCGGCTCCATGGACGGTCCGGCACCGGAGCGGGGCCTGGCCAAGATCGCCCTCGTGGACGCGAACGATCTCGGCCGGCTCCGGTACACCTGGGCACTGCTGGCCGTCCCGGTGGACGGCGGGCGGGACTACCGGGGACTGGTCTCCCCGCTGTCCGGCATGGTCTGGTACCAGGACAAGCTGCTGGTGACGACCCGCGAGGGCGACCGGAGCGCGCTGTACGTGTACGACATGGACCGCATCCAGCGCGCCACCGTCGACTCCGACGCGGTCGGCCGGGTACGGGGCGGCTGGGCGGCGCACGGGTCCCGGTACGTGCTGCCCGCCGTCGCCTCGTACGCCCTGCCGGGCGGTGCCGACGCGCCGCGCCCGGCCTCCGTCTCCCTCGACCGCAGTACCGCCCCCGACAGTCTGGTCGCGAACGAGTGGGTGCCGGCGGACGGTGACCGGCACACCCGGCTGTGGCGCTACGCCCTGAGCCGGGACCCGGCCCGGTCCGGCCTGCTCGCCACCGGCCCCTCCGGGCGGGCGGATCCGGTGGACGCGTACGAGACGAAGACGACCGATGTGCGCGGTGTGCTGTCGTACCGCTCGGGCTGGTACCTGAACCGCGCCGCAGGCACCCCTCAGGGGCACGGAACGCTGTGGCGCCAGGACCTCGACGGCGCGCGGGCGACGGAATGCGCGACCGACGAGTCCCGCCACTGCTGGAGCGGCCGGTCGGGCTCCCTCTCCTACTGGGAGGAGACCGGCGAGGTCTGGTCCCAGTCGGGGCGCGTGCTGTTCGCGCTGCCGCTGACGTCGGTGGACAGGGCGCTGGGCTGAAGGGCGGAACCCCGGCGTCCATCGACATGGCACCCGGGCGGATGATTTCCTGAGCTCCATGCCCACCATCGCCGTGACCACCTGGTCCCTGGAGCAGACCGCGCCGACCGACCTGCTGCCGGCCGCCGCGCCGGAGGGGGACGTCCGGATCGTCCGCTCCGAGGTGCCCTCGCCCGAGTTCAGCCGGTTCCTGTACGCCTCGGTCGGGGGCGACATCCTCTGGACGGACCGGCTCGGCTGGTCGTACGCGCGGTGGCTGGAGCACCTGGAGCGCCCGGGTGTCGAGACCTGGGTGGCGTACGACCGGGGCACTCCCGCGGGATACGTGGAGCTGGAGGCCCAGGACGACGCGGTCGTGGAGATCGTGTACTTCGGGCTGCTCCCCGCCTTCCGGGGACGGCGCATCGGCGGGCACCTGCTGTCGTACGGCACGGCCCGCGCCTGGGACCTCGCGGACCGCTGGGCGGGACTGACCCCGACCAAGCGGGTCTGGCTGCACACCTGCAGCAAGGACGGCGAGCACGCGATGGACAACTACCGGCGGCGGGGCTTCAAGCTGTTCGACACCAAGGTCGAGGAGGAGGCGGAGGCCGCCGCTCCGGGACCGTGGCCTGGGGCGTTCCCCGCCTGACCTGGACGGACACCCCTGGGTGCCCGAATGTGACCAAGGACACCCGCGTCTCGGATTCCGGGACGTGAGTGTCCGCATCATGGACGAAGCTGGACTGTGTCCAGATCGCCATGCCACGCTTCCGTCATGTCTGGAACTGGAATCGCCTTGGTGAGTCGACGGCACGTCGACCTCGGCCGCATGTCCAGCGCCATCTGTCCGGCGCACTGAGAGCACTCAGCACGCGCCCGACATCCCCCCTCCTCGCCTCACCTCCCGCGCAATGACGCGCACGTATGCCCGTGCGCGCACGCGCAGGTCAGAGCCGCAGAGCCGCATTCCCGCCTGTCCGAAGGACGTATCAACCATGGCCGCCACCCCGCAGAACCCTGCCGCCGCGACTCCCCGCCGCAAGGTGAGCCGTCACCGCGGCGAGGGTCAGTGGGCCGCGGGGCACTTCACCCCGCTCAACGGCAACGAGCAGTTCAAGAAGGACGACGACGGTCTCAATGTGCGGACACGCATTGAGACGATCTACTCCAAGCGCGGCTTCGACTCGATCGACCCGAACGACCTGCGCGGCCGGATGCGCTGGTGGGGCCTGTACACCCAGCGCCGCCCCGGGATCGACGGCGGCAAGACGGCGATCCTGGAGCCGGAGGAGCTGGACGACGAGTACTTCATGCTCCGTGTCCGCATCGACGGCGGCGCGCTGACCACCCGGCAGCTCCGGGTCATCGGTGAGGTCTCCCAGGAGTTCGCGCGCGGCACCGCCGACATCACCGACCGGCAGAACGTCCAGTACCACTGGATCCGGATCGAGGACGTACCCGAGATCTGGAACCGGCTAGAGGGCGTGGGCCTGTCGACGGTCACCGCCTGTGGCGACACCCCGCGCGTGATGATCGGCTCCCCGGTGGCGGGCATCGCCGAGGACGAGATCATCGACGCCACGCCGGCGCTGGAGGAGATGAAGCGCCGCGTTCTGAACAACCCGGCGTACTCGAACCTCCCCCGGAAGTTCAAGACGGCCATCTCGGGCTCGCCCCTGCTGGACGTGGTGCACGAGATCAACGACGTCGCGTTCGTCGGCGTCGAGCACCCCGAGCACGGCCCCGGCTTCGACGTGTGGGTCGGCGGCGGCCTGTCCACCAACCCCAAGCTGGGCGTGCGCCTCGGCGCCTGGGTGCCGATCGACGACGTCCCGGACGTCTACGAGGGCGTCATCTCGATCTTCCGCGACTACGGCTACCGCCGGCTGCGCAACCGCGCCCGCCTGAAGTTCCTCGTCGCCGACTGGGGCGCGGAGAAGTTCCGCCAGGTGCTGGAGGACGAGTACCTGAAGCGCAAGCTGACCGACGGTCCGGCACCCGAGCAGCCGACCCAGCAGTGGCGCGACCACATCGGTGTGCACCGCCAGAAGGACGGCCGCTTCTACGTCGGCTTCGCCCCGCGCGTGGGACGTGTCGACGGCGCCACGCTCACGAAGATCGCCGACCTCGCCGAGGCTCACGGCTCGGGCCGGGTGCGCACCACCGTCGAGCAGAAGATGATCGTCCTCGATGTCGAGGAGGACAAGGTCGAGTCGCTGGTCGAGGGCCTTCAGGCGCTGGACCTGACCGCCCGGCCGTCCTCGTTCCGGCGCGGCACCATGGCCTGCACCGGCATCGAGTTCTGCAAGCTCGCCATCGTCGAGACCAAGCAGCGCGGCGCGCAGCTCATCGACGAACTGGAGCGGCGCCTGCCGGACTTCGACGAGCCGCTCACCATCAACCTCAACGGCTGCCCGAACGCCTGCGCCCGCATCCAGGTCGCGGACATCGGCCTCAAGGGCCAGCTCGTCGTCAACAGCGAGGGCGAGCAGGTCGAGGGCTACCAGGTGCACCTGGGCGGCGCGCTCGGCCTGGAGGCGGGTTTCGGCCGCAAGGTGCGCGGCCTGAAGGTCACCTCCGACGAGCTGCCCGACTACATCGAGCGGGTCCTGAAGCGGTTCCAGGCCGAGCGCGAGGACGGCGAGCGGTTCGCCAGCTGGGCGGCACGGGCCGGCGAGGAGGCGCTGTCGTGAGCGAGCGCGCCGCCCCCTTCTACTGCCCGTACTGCGGTGACGAGGACCTGCGTCCGAGCGCCGAGGCTCACGGCGCGTGGGAATGCGCGGCGTGCAGCCGGGCCTTCTCTCTGAAGTTCCTCGGGCTGCTGACCCAGGGACTGAAGCGATCCGACTCCTCAGGGGCACAGATATGACGACCACTCAGGACGAGCGCGCCACCGAGGACCTGAAGGCGCTCGCCGAGCAGGCGGGCCGCGACCTGGAGGACGCCTCCGCGCTGGAGATTCTCCAGTGGGCCGCAGAGACGTTCGGCAAGCGCTTCTGCGTGACCTCCTCCATGGAGGACGCGGTCGTCGCCCACCTCGCCTCCCGCGCGATGCCCGGCGTCGACGTCGTCTTCCTGGACACCGGCTACCACTTCGAGGAGACCATCGGCACCCGCGACGCGGTCGACGCCGTGATGGACGTCAACGTCATCACGCTCACCCCGCGCCAGACGGTCGCCGAGCAGGACGCCGAGTACGGCCCGAGGCTGCACGACCGCAACCCCGACCTGTGCTGCAAGCTGCGCAAGGTCCGGCCGCTGGAAGAGGGCCTGAAGGCCTACCAGGCCTGGGCGACCGGACTGCGCCGCGACGAGTCCCCGACCCGGGCGGACACCCCGGTGGTCGGCTGGGACGAGAAGCGGCAGAAGGTGAAGATCTCCCCCATCGCCCGCTGGACGCAGGACGACGTGGACGCCTACGTCGCCGAACACGGCGTGCTGACGAACCCGCTGCTGATGGACGGCTACGCCTCCGTCGGCTGCGCGCCCTGCACCCGCCGGGTCCTCCAGGGTGAGGACGCGCGCGCCGGCCGCTGGGCGGGCCGCAGCAAGACCGAGTGCGGGCTGCACGGATGACGACGACGACTCAGACACTTCAGGAGACCGACGTGACGACCGGAGCCACCGTCTGGCTCACGGGTCTGCCGAGTGCCGGCAAGACCACCATCGCCCACGAGCTGGCCGGGCGGCTGCGCGCCGAGGGCCACCGCGTCGAGGTGCTCGACGGCGACGAGATCCGCGAGTTCATCTCGGCGGGCCTCGGCTTCAGCCGCGAGGACCGGCACACCAACGTGCAGCGCATCGGCTTCGTCGCCGAACTGCTCGCCCGCAACGGCGTGCTCGCCCTCGTCCCGGTCATCGCGCCCTACCAGGACAGCCGTGAGGCGGTGCGCAAGCGGCACCAGGCGAACGGCACCGCGTACCTGGAGATCCACGTGGCGACCCCGGTCGAGGTGTGCAGCGAGCGGGACGTGAAGGGCCTGTACGCCAAGCAGGCCGCGGGCGAGCTCACCGGGCTCACCGGCGTCGACGACCCGTACGAGGCGCCCGAGTCGCCCGACCTGCGCATCGAGTCGCAGAACCAGACCGTGCAGGAGTCCGCGGCGTCGGTGTACGCCCTGCTCAGCGAAAGGGGACTGGCATGACGACGACCGTCGCCAATGTTGCCGGGGAGACCGGCAGCCCGTACGCGCTCTCCCACCTCGACGCCCTCGAGTCCGAGGCGGTCCACATCTTCCGCGAGGTGGCGGGCGAGTTCGAGCGGCCGGTGATCCTCTTCTCCGGCGGCAAGGACTCCATCGTCATGCTGCACCTGGCGCTGAAGGCCTTCCGGCCGGCGGCGGTTCCGTTCTCGCTGCTGCACGTGGACACCGGGCACAACTTCCCCGAGGTCCTCGACTACCGGGACCGCACGGTCGCCAGGCACGGGCTGCGGCTGCACGTCGCCTCCGTGCAGGACTACATCGACCGGGGTGTGCTCAAGGAGCGCCCGGACGGCACCCGCAACCCGCTGCAGACGCTGCCGCTGACCGAGAAGATCCAGCAGGAGCGTTTCGACGCCGTGTTCGGCGGCGGGCGCCGCGACGAGGAGAAGGCCCGGGCGAAGGAGCGGGTGTTCTCCCTGCGGGACGAGTTCTCCCAGTGGGACCCGCGCCGCCAGCGCCCGGAGCTGTGGAACCTCTACAACGGCCGGCACGCCCCCGGCGAGCACGTCCGGGTGTTCCCGCTGTCCAACTGGACCGAACTGGACGTGTGGCAGTACATCGCCCGCGAGGGCATCGAGCTGCCGGAGATCTACTACGCGCACGAGCGCGAGGTGTTCTCCCGCGGCGGCATGTGGCTGACCGCCGGTGAGTGGGGCGGGCCGAAGGAGGGCGAGACCGTGGAGAAGCGGCTCGTGCGCTACCGGACCGTGGGTGACATGTCCTGCACCGGCGCGGTGGACTCCGACGCCGACACGATCGAGAAGGTGATCGTCGAGATCGCCGCCTCCCGGCTCACCGAGCGCGGCGCCACTCGCGCCGACGACAAGATGTCCGAGGCCGCGATGGAAGACCGCAAGCGCGAGGGGTACTTCTAGAGATGAGCACGACCACGACCGAGGAGCTCTCGGCCACCACCCTGCTGCGGTTCGCCACCGCCGGTTCCGTCGACGACGGCAAGTCCACCCTGGTGGGCCGGCTGCTGCACGACTCCAAGTCGGTCCTGGTGGACCAGCTGGAGGCCGTGGAACGCGCCTCCGCCAGCCGGGGCCAGGAGGTGCCGGACCTCGCACTGCTGACGGACGGCCTGCGGGCCGAGCGGGAGCAGGGCATCACCATCGACGTGGCGTACCGCTACTTCGCCACTCCCCTGCGGCGGTTCATCCTCGCCGACACGCCCGGCCACGTGCAGTACACGCGGAACATGGTCACCGGTGCCTCGACGGCCGAGCTCACGGTCATCCTGGTCGACGCCCGCAACGGCGTCGTCGAGCAGACCCGCCGGCACGCCGCCATCGCCGCCCTGCTGCGCGTCCCGCACGTGGTCCTCGCGGTCAACAAGATGGACCTGGTCGGCTACGAGGAGCAGGTCTTCGCCGCCATCGCCGAGGAGTTCACGGCGTACGCGACCGAGCTGGGCGTCCCCGAGGTCACCGCCATCCCGATCTCGGCGCTCGTCGGCGACAACGTCGTGGAGCCGTCCGCGAACATGGACTGGTACGGCGGCCCGACGGTGCTGGAGCACCTGGAGACCGTGCCGGTCAGTCACGACCTGAGCCACTGCCACGCCCGGCTGCCCGTGCAGTACGTGATCCGCCCGCAGAGCGCGGACCACCCGGACTACCGGGGTTACGCCGGTCAGATCGCCGCCGGTTCGTTCCGCGTCGGCGAGGCCGTCACCGTGCTGCCGTCGGGCCGCACCTCGAGGATCTCCGGCATCGACCTGCTGGGCGAGTCCGTCGACGTCGCCTGGACGACGCAGTCGGTGACCGTCCTGCTGGAGGACGACATCGACATCTCGCGCGGCGACCTGATCGTGCCGAGCAAGGACGCGCCCGCGACCACCCAGGACATCGAGGCGACCGTCTGCCATGTCGCGGACGCGCCGCTGACCGTCAACCACCGGGTGCTGCTCAAGCACGGCACCCGCACGGTCAAGGCGATCGTCAAGGACATCCCGTCCCGGCTCACGCTCGACGACCTGTCCCTGCACCCGCACCCGGGACAGCTCGTCGCCAACGACATCGGCCGGGTGAAGATCCGGACCGCGGAGCCGCTTCCGGTCGACTCCTACTCCGACTCGCGGCGCACCGGCTCGTTCATCCTGATCGACCCGAACGACGGCCAGACCCTCACCGCGGGCATGGTCGGCGAGTCCTTCGCCTCCCCGGAGCCCGTCAAGGACGAGGCCGAGGACGAGGGGTGGGACTTCTGACATGAGCTCCCCCGACTTCTACTCGATGTTCGCGAAGGAGGGCGGCCGCGTCGGCAGCGGTGCTCTCGGCAGCGGGCAGGGCGGAGTGGCCCGATGTGCGCGCTGACGTACGCGCACCGCCTGCGCGCCCTCACCCCCCACCGCCGTAGACGAAAACCTGCCGACCTCCCGGCCACGACCTGAAAGGCCGTGACCGCCGGGCCTGGTGAGAGGACAACCTCCCGTGCCTGCCCCATCCGCTCTTCGCCGCGGTTTCGCGGTCATCGCCGCGCTTCCCCTGCTCACCCTGGCCGCCTGCGGCTACGGCTCCCAGGCCAAGGACGACGGCACCGCCAAGGTCGCCGACGGAGCCAAGAAGATCGACGGCCTCGACACCGTCAAGATCGGCTACTTCGGCAACCTCACCCACGGCACCGCCCTGGTGGGTATGGAGAAGGGCTTCTTCCAGAAGGCCCTGGGCGCCACCAAGGCCGAACCCGCGATCTTCAACGCCGGTCCGTCCGAGATCGAGGCGCTCAACTCCAAGTCCATCGACATCGGCTGGATCGGCCCCTCCCCCGCCATCAACGGCTACACCAAGTCGGCCGGCAAGAACCTGCGCATCATCGGCGGTTCGGCGTCCGGCGGTGTGAAGCTCGTGGTGAACCCTGACAAGATCAAGTCGCTGAAGGACGTCAAGGGCAAGCGGATCGCCACCCCGCAGCTCGGCAACACGCAGGACGTGGCGTTCCTCAACTGGGCGGCCGAGCAGGGCTGGAAGGTCGACCCGCAGAGCGGCAAGGGCGACGTCACGGTCGTCCGCAGCGACAACAAGGTCACCCCGGACGCCTACAAGTCCGGGTCCGTCGACGGCGGCTGGGTGCCGGAGCCGACCGCTTCGAAGCTGGTCGCCGAGGGCGGCAAGGTGCTGCTGGACGAGGCCGATCTGTGGCCGGACAAGAAGTTCGTGATCACGAACATCATCGTGCGCCAGGACTTCCTCGAGGAGCACCCGAAGGTCGTCGAGGCCGTACTGAAGGGCTCGGTCGACACCAACAAGTGGATCAACGCCAACCCGGACGCGGCCAAGGAAGCGGCGAACAAGCAGCTGGAGCGGGAGACCGGCAAGGCGCTGCCCGCCGATGTGCTGGACCCGGCGTGGAAGTCGATCCGGTTCACCGACGACCCGCTGGCCTCCACCCTCAACACCGAGGCCGAGCACGCCGTGAAGGCGGGGCTGCTCGAGAAGCCGGACCTGAAGGGCATCTACGACCTCGCGCCGCTGAACAAGGTCCTCAAGGCCGAGGGTGAGCCCGCGGTCGACGACGCCGGTCTCGGCGCGAAGTAAGCCCGCAACCCGAAGCCGCATTGTGAAGAGTTCCCAGGAGGTGACGACCATGGCCACGACCCTCGCCAGGGCCGCCGACGGCACCGAGACGGCCACGCACGCCGCCCGGATCGAACACGTCTCGAAGTCGTTCCCGGGCCCCGCCGGGCAGCAGCTCGTCCTGGACGACATCACCCTCGATGTCGCGCCCGGCGAGTTCGTCACCCTGCTGGGGGCCTCGGGCTGTGGCAAGTCCACGCTGCTGAACCTGGTGGCGGGCCTCGACCGGCCCTCCGCCGGCGAGATCAGCACGGGCGGCCGTCCGGCGCTGATGTTCCAGGAGCACGCGCTGTTCCCGTGGCTGACCGCGGGCAAGAACATCGAACTCGCCCTGAAACTGCGGGGCGTTCCGAAGCCCGAGCGGCGCGCCAAGACCGAGGAGCTGCTCGAACTGGTGCGTCTGAAGGGCGCGTACGGCAAGCGGGTGCACGAGCTGTCCGGCGGTATGCGGCAGCGTGTCGCGCTCGCCCGGGCGCTCGCCCAGGAGAGCAAGCTGCTGCTGATGGACGAGCCGTTCGCGGCGCTGGACGCCATCACGCGGGACGTGCTGCACGACGAGCTGACCCGCATCTGGCGCGAGACGCAGCTGTCCGTCCTGTTCGTCACGCACAACGTGCGTGAGGCGGTCCGGCTCGCGGAGCGCGTGGTTCTGCTGTCCTCCCGCCCGGGGCGTATCGCGCGCGAGTGGCGGGTGGACATCCCGCAGCCGCGCCGGATCGAGGACACCGCCGTGGCGGAGCTGTCCGTCGAGATCACCGAAGAACTGCGTGGGGAGATCCGCCGTCATGGCCAGCACTGACTCGACGAACACCGTAGACAAGGACGGCAACGATCTCGCCGGTCTTGAGGCGGGCCTCGACGCGCTGGAGACGCGGCAGACGAGCCGCACACCGTTCCGGCAGACCTTCACCCAGAAGATCCTGCCGCCGGTCCTCGCCGTCGCGCTGGTGCTGGCGGTCTGGCAGGCCCTCGTCTCCTTCAAGGTCGTCGACGACCCGACGAAGCTGCCCGCGCCGTCAGCTGTCTGGGACGTCGTGCACACCGCCTGGCTCCAGGGTGAGCTGCTCGGCTACATCTGGACCAGCGTCTCGCGCGGCCTGCTCGGCTTCTGCTTCGCCCTGCTGATCGGCACGCCGCTGGGCCTGCTGGTGGCGCGGGTGAAGTTCGTGCGCGCGGCCATCGGCCCGATCCTCTCCGGCCTGCAGTCCCTGCCCTCGGTCGCCTGGGTCCCGCCGGCGGTGATCTGGCTGGGCCTGAACAACTCGATGATGTACGCGGTGATCCTGCTCGGCGCGGTCCCGTCCATCGCCAACGGCCTGGTGTCCGGCGTCGACCAGGTGCCCCCGCTGTTCCTCCGCGCGGGCCGCACGCTCGGTGCCACGGGGCTGAAGGGCACCTGGCACATCGTCCTGCCCGCCGCCCTGCCCGGCTATGTGGCCGGCCTGAAGCAGGGCTGGGCGTTCTCCTGGCGCTCCCTGATGGCCGCGGAGATCATCGCGTCCTTCCCCGACCTCGGCGTCGGTCTCGGCCAGCTGCTGGAGAACGGCCGCAACGCCAGCGACATGGCCATGGTCTTCGAAGCCATCCTGCTCATCCTGATCGTCGGCATCGCCATCGACCTGCTGATCTTCAGCCCGCTGGAGCGGTGGGTGCTGCGCAACCGCGGACTGCTGGTGAAGAGCTGAGTCCCATGACGAACCAGCCCGTTCTGCTCGTCATCGCCCACGGCAGCCGCGACCCGCGACACGCCGCGACGGTGCACGCCCTGGTGCGCCGGGTGCGCTCGCTGCGCCCCGGCGTACGGGTGGAGACGGGCTTCCTCGACTTCAACGTGCCTTCCGTGCGGGGCGTCCTGGAGTCCCTGGCGACGCAGGGTGTCCGCGACGTCGTGGCCCTCCCCCTGCTCCTCACCCGCGCGTTCCACGCCAAGGCGGACATCCCGGCGGTCCTCGCGGACGCACCCCCGCAGCTCCGCATCCGCCAGGCGGAGGTCCTGGGCCCCTCGCCCCTCCTGCTCGAGGCTCTGGAACGGCGCCTGTACGAGGCGGGCCTGACTCCCGCCGACAAGTCCTCGACCGGGGTCGTGCTGGCCTCGGCGGGGTCCACCGACCCGGAGGCGATCGCAGTGATCGCAGAAATCGCGCGGGAGTGGCGGCACACCGGTTGGTGCGCCGTGCGGCCTGCGTTCGCCTCCGCTGGTTCTCCCGCGGGGTTCCCCCGCACAGAGGACGCCGTACGCGAACTCCGCGCGCTCGGCTGCTCCCGGGTCGCCGTCGCCCCCTACGTCCTGGCCCCTGGTTTCCTCCCGGACCGCATCGCCCGCGGTGCTGCGGAGGCGGACGTCCTGGCCGACGTGCTGGGCCCGGCGCCGGAGGTGGCGCGGGTGGTGCTGGAGCGGTACGGGGCGGCCGGAGTACCGGCGTTGGCGGCGGTGAGCGCCTGACACCTCGGCGGCCCGGTGGCGGTGACGGTCACGGCGCGGGTTCCGGCTGGAGAGCGAAGGAGTACGGAGCCCAGGGGCCGCTGACCTCCACCCGGAGACCGGGGATGCCCTCGGCGGCCGCGAGTATGCCCGTGCGGAAGGCCTGGACGCGGTCCCTGGGGACGAGGTAGGCGTCGTTGCCCACGTTGGTGCCGAGGGCCGAGCCGCCCGGGCCGCCGCGCTCGGGAGTGTGGGTGACGCGGTCGGCGGAGAGGGCGGCCGCTGTTGCGGTGAGGCGGGCCGCGGCTTGTGCGACCGTACGCCAGGCCTGCTCGTTCCTGCGTTGTCTGCGGCGGCGGAGCGCCAGGTAGGCGCGGCCGGCCCGCAGGCCTGTGACCGGGTCCGGTGCGCTCTCGGCGCCGGCTTCGGGCGGGGTGACGTCCGGGCCGGCGTAGATCTTGACGCCGAGTTCCACGTGGCCGGTGAGGCGGTCCAGCAGGGAGAGGAAGTACGCGCGGCGGGTGTCGAGGGCCTGGCGGGCGGTGTCCTCGTCAGGGTAGACGGTGGCGTGGCGCAGGGGGAGGACGGCGGCGCCGGAGGCGGCCAGTGCGGTCACCACGGCGTGGTGGGAACGGACCGTGGACTCCAGCCAGTCCAGGCGGTCGTCGAGGCGGGCCTGGAGGGGGGCCTCGTCGTAGTCGGCGGCCGGGACGTGGCCGACGGCGAAGGCGAGCGGAGGTGCGGACGTGGCGGGTTCCACCAAGTGGACGCGCTCTCCGGCGACCCCGCGCAGGGGCGCGACCGCCGCGGCGGCCTCGGGGGTGCGGCGCAGGACCGCGTAGGCGTAGACGAGGTCGACCGTCACGGTGCGATTCCTCTCGCGAGACTCCGTTCTCGTGCCGCCCTCTGGTACGGGGGTGACGGCGGGGGCGTTCAGCGGCCCTCGGCCCGGTTGCCGCCGGCGGGTGGAGCGCTTCGGCCACCCCGGCCTCTGCCGGCCTGGGACGGGGCAGTCCGGACGCGCCCGGTGGCTCCACTCACCGCCGGCACTCGGGAGTGTTCTGATGCCATCCGCCTGCAACCTTTTCCCCCGTCCGGCTGTCTCCTGATCATCAACCGCTCCTGTCTCCGTGGTCCCTGAGAGATCAACCGGCACAGGAGCGGTCGCACAGAACCATCAGGAGACACTTCATGCGCATCCGCCCCGCAGCCTGCGCGGCACTCCTCGTGGCGTCCCTCGCCCCCATCCTCACGGCACCTCCCGCCGGTGCGGCGGCGGCCAGGTACGCGGACGACTTCAACGGCGACGGCTACCGCGACTACGCCAGCTACACCTACGAGCAGTACAGCAAGGGCGGCGGCGTCCGGATCACCTTCGGTACCGCCTCCGGACCCGGCACCCAGACCCAGTTGATCACCCAGGACAGCCCCGGTGTCCCCGGCGCCGACGAGACGGAGGACCAGTTCGGCGACGTCCGGGTGCCCGCAGACTTCAACGCCGACGGATACGGGGACCTCGCCGTGTCGGTGTCGCGCGAGGACGTCGACGGACGCACGGACGAGGGCGGCGTCGTCATCCTGTGGGGAAGCGCGAGCGGCCTCTCGGGTGGCACCGCGATCCCCAACGCCGGCGCCAAGGTGTCGAACGCCCGCTTCGGCCGCGACCTCGCCGCCGGGGACTTCAACGGGGACGGCAAGAAGGACCTGGCCGCGATCAGCGGGAGCAAGGCCTACGTCTACCGCAGCATCACGCGCACCGGTGTGGCAGGCTCGGTCACCAGCCACGACAAGACGACGAGATTCGCGCCCACGTCCCTGGTCTCGGGCAACATGAACGGGGACTCCAGGACCGATCTGGTGATCATCGGAATCACCGAGGAGCCCGACTTCGGCACGGACGCGTGGTTCATCAAGGGCGGCTCCCCGCTCAGCGCGGGCAAGACCCTGCGCCTCGTCACGAACTACGGCGACCCCAGCGAGGCGGTGATCGCCGACTTCGACAAGGACGGCTACGGGGACCTCGCGGCGGGCAGTCAGATGTACAACAACAACCAGGGCCGGGTGTCCCTCTGGTACGGCTCCTCCACCGGCCCCGCCACCGCCGTCCGTATCACGCAGGCCACCACCAACGTCGCCGGCACCCCGGAGTCCGGCGACCTGTTCGGCTCCTCCGTCTCGGCCGCCGACATCAACGGCGACGGCTACAAGGACCTCGCGATCGGCGTCTTCGGAGAGAAGATCAGCCAGGAGACGACCGAGGGCGGCGTCCACGTCCTGCGCGGCGGCGCGAGCGGGATCACCGGCACCAACTCCCTGTGGCTCGCCCGCAACACCGCCGGCGTCCCCGGCGACGTCGCATGGAACGACTGCTTCGGCGAGCCGGTCCGCCTCCGCGACACCAACCGCGACGGCAAGGCCGACCTCTACGTCGGCGCCATCAACGGCTCGCTGCGCTTCCCCGGCACGTCGTCCGGCGTCACCACGACCGGTGTGACCGACGCCGACACCGAACTCATCTGGGGCATGCTCCAGTAGGCCCGGCCTCCCGCCCATGCGGCACTAGGCAGGCCGCTCGCCGAACGGCGTCGCCTGGTGGAAGTAGAGCAGCCACCCGGCCTCCGTCCGCCGCCACAGCGAACTGCGGTGTGCACGTCTTCCGTCGCACTCGGTGTCGAAGGTGAGGTGGACGAGGCCGGGGGCGAGCTCCACGCCACGCATCCGGGAGGCGACGACGGGAGGCGACTCGAGGTCGGTGTTCTCGGCCAGGGAGGCGATGATGGCGGCCCGTCCCCAGTGCCGCCCGGAGGCGCCGAACTCGTGGAAGTCGGGGTGCAGCAGCGCCGCGACCCGCTCGGGCGAGCGGCGCACTTCCGGGTCGAGCAGCGTCAGCTCGCCGGCGATGGCGGCCGTGACGGCCGGGCCGTGCTCAGGCACCTGTCAGCTCCACCAGTTTGACGACCGTGTTCCAGTTGCGGGTGGTGGCGACGATCCCCTTGTTGATGCGGGGCTTCGACAGGTGCTCGGCCAGCTTGGAGCGGCCCAGTCCGTTCGGGGCGTACAGGTACAGGGCGCGGTCGCCGAGGCTGAACTCCTCGGGGAGGTAGGCGGCCCGGTCGATCTCGGTGAAGCGCTCGGGGCTCACCGGCGCGGAGTAGTAGGTGACGTGGAGTTGCCTGGGCTCCAGATCGGCGGCCGGGTAGGGGCAGGCTTCGGCGATCGCCTTCAGATAGGCGTGGTCGCGCACGATCACGTCGACGCCGAAGCCGAAGTGTTCTTCGACGGCTCGCGCGATCTCCGCGGCCAGCGATCCTTCGTCCCCGTGGGCGGAGGAGAACACGGCCTGGCCGCTCTGGAGGTAGGTGCCCACGTCCCCGTGACCGAGTCCCGTCAGCAGGGTGCGCAGTTCGGCCATCGGGACCTTTCTGCCGCCGCCCACGTTGATCCCGCGCAGCAGTGCCGCATACATCGTCGTCATCAGGCCACGATAGGTCGGCCGTCGTGCCCCGTGGGGGTGGGCACGACGGCCGGCCGGGCAGTGCCCGGCCCCGTAAATTACTCACCGGTCACCGCGGGGCACAACCTTCTGCCCAGGATCCACACAGACGAGGAGCTCGGAATGTCCCGATGGACCTTCGTCATGGGCCCGACGGCAAACGAGCCGATACGTCTCACGCCACCGTTTCCCACCGCGTGCGACCTGTGCCGATGCGACACTGACCGGCGGATGGCAGGAACCGGACGGCGGACCACGCGGGAACGCGGACAACGGAGGCGGACGATGGACGAGGCGCGGGCACGGGACGTACTGACCGCGGCGGGGGTACTGCCCCGCACCGGGGTGTACGGGGTCCGCGAGGCACGACTGCTCTCCCTGGGCGAGAACGCGGTGTTCGCCGCCGGTGACCTGGTCGTCAAAGTGGGGCGCGACGCCGAACTCCTCGACCGGGCGCGGCGCGAACTGGACATCGCCGGGTGGCTCGCGAAGACGGGGGTGCCGGCGGTGCGGGCGGCCGAGCCGAAGGCACTGCTGGTGGACGGGCATCCGGTGACGGTGTGGCAGCGGCTGCCGGATGCCGTGCGGCCCGCAGAGCCGCGGGACCTGGCCGAACTGCTACGGGTGGTGCATGCGACGCCTCTTCCTCCTTTCGAGCTGCCGGCGCGGGATCTGCTGGGCGGGGTGGAACGGTGGCTGCGGCTCGCGGGTGACGCGATCGATCCTGCGGACGCGGCGTATCTGCGGGAGCGGCGGGACGGGTTCGCCGCGGAGGCCGCCGCGTTGACGCCGCATCTGCGGCCGGGGCCGATCCACGGCGACGCGTTGCCGCGCAATGTGCATGTCGGGCCGGACGGGCCGGTGCTGGTGGACCTGGAGACGGTGTCCGCGGATCTGCGGGAGCACGATCTGGTGGTGATGGCGCTCTCCCACGACCGGTACGGACTCCCGGACGACGCGTACGCCTCCTTCACCGAGACATACGGATGGGACGTACGGGCGTGGCAGGGATGCTCGGTGCTGCGCGGCGCCCGGGAGACGGCCAGCTGCGCCTGGGTGGCCCAGCACGCGCCGAGCAATCCCAAGGCCCTGGCCGAGTTCAGGCGGCGGGTGGCGTCGCTGCGGGACGGGGACGAGACGGTTCGGTGGTATCCGTTCTGAGGCAGGCCGGCTCAGACCGGCTCGTCGGTCAACTCCCGCAGCGGCCACGCCCCGTCGACCACCGCCGTCACGTCGCCCTTCTTGCGCAGGAAACTCTGGAAGTCCGCCGCCCACTGCGCGTACCACTCGATCTGGCGGTGATGCAGGACCGCTGTGCCGAGGGAGGCGATCTTGGGGTGGCGGTCGGCTATCGCGCAGGCGAGGCGGGCCGCCGCGAGGGCGTCGGCCATGGCGTCGTGGGCCGAGTCGAGAACCACGCCGTACTCGGCGCAGACCGCTTCGAGGTTGCGTTTTCCGCGGCGGTAACGGTCGACCCAGCGGTCGATCGTGTACGGGTCGATGACCGGGGCCGGGGCCACGCCGCCCAGGCGGTCGCTCAGGGACGGCAGGCCGTACCGCCGCAACTCGGCGGAGAGCAGCGTCAGGTCGAAGGCCGCGTTGTACGCGACGACCGGTACGCCCGTCTTCCAGTACGAGGCGAGGACGCCGGCCAGGGCGTCCGCCACCTGGTCGGCGGGTCTGCCCTCGGCCGCCGCCCGTTCGCTGCTGATGCCGTGCACCGCCACCGCGTCCTCGGGGATCGGCACCCCGGGGTCGGCCAGCCACTCCCGGCGCCCCATCGGCTCCCCGCCCCTGACCTCGATCACGGCCCCCGTGACGATGCGCGCCTCGCGCGGATCCGTGCCCGTCGTCTCCAGGTCGAAGCCGATCAGCAGCTCCCGGTGCCAGCCCATGGGCGGTCCCCCTCCTTGTGGTGCGTTCCCCCAGTGGTCCCCACCTTCGCACGCACCACTGACAATCAGAGGATCGCGTTCCGCTCACGCCCGGCAGCGGCCTCGGTGGCCCCGGCAACCACCCCGTACCGGGGCACACTTCACGACACCGGCCGCGAATCCGCCCACATCACCTCGAACTCCTCGCGATAGGTGGGAAAGAGGCCGCCTTCGTCGATCTCACCCGACCTGACCACCTTGCCGCCGCCCCGCAGCACGAACACCGGAGCCTCCATGCCACGGGTCCGGCGCAGGTAGTTCTGCACGACCGCGATGCCGTCGGCGCCGTCGCCGTCCACCAGGTACGCCGTGAAGCGGGGCGTCTCGTCGAAGACCTGGATCTCGAAGGCGCCCGGGTCGCGCAGCCGGGCGCGGACGCGGCGCATGTGCAGGATGTTCATCTCGACGGCCCGGCTGAGCTCGCCGCGCTTGATGCCCAGTTCGCGTTCGCGCCGCTTGACCGCGCTGGAGGCCGGGTTGAGGAACAGCAGCCGCACCCGGCAGCCGGACTCGGCGAGCCGCACCAGACGCCGGCCGGAGAAGTTCTGCACGAGCAGGTTGAGTCCGATGCCGATGGCGTCGAGGCGACGGGCGCCGCCGAAGATGTCCTCGGCCGGGAACTGGCGCATCAGCCGCACCCGGTCCGGGTGGACGGCGACCACGTCGGCGTACCGGTCGCCGACCAGGTCCTCGACGGCGTCGACGGGCATCCGGCGCGCGGAGGGCACGTCACCGCCCGCGCCGAGCATCTCCAGCAGCCGGGCCGAGGCGCGCTCGGCCTGGTTCAGGACGGCCTCGGACAGGGCCCGGTTGCGGGAGACGACGTTCCGGGTGACCTCCAGCTCGTCCAGGGCCAGTTCGACGTCGCGGCGGTCGTCGAAGTAGGGCTCGAAGCAGGGCCAGTGCTGCACCATCAGCTCGCGCAGCTGGGGCAGCGTGAGGAAGGAGAGGACGTTGTCGTCGGCCGGGTCGAGGAGGTAGCCCTTGCGGCGGCTGACCTCGCGGACGGCGACGGCCCGCTGCACCCACTCCTGCCCGGCGGGTCCGGCGGCGGCCACCACCCAGTCCTCGCCGTGGACGGGCTCGTACACGGGTCGCAGGACGGCGGCCACGACCGCGCGCAGCCGCTGCTCGACGAGGTTCAGCCAGATGTAGGCCCGCCCCGCCCGCTGGGCCCGGGTGCGTACCTCGCGCCAGGCGTCGGGGCCCCAGTCCAGCTCCGGACCGATCGAGCCCGACGCGTCCATCGGCCGTGCCAGGGACACGGCTCCGGCCGGGACGTCTGTGGAGTTCCCCTCGTGACCCTCGTCACCAGGGGGCAGCTCCAGCCCTCCCGAGCCCACCCGCGCACCGCCTTCCGCTCCCCCGAGCACCTTCCTCGCCAACGATCAAGGAAGGGTACTCCGGGAGCGGTCGGCGGTGCAGCCCGATGGGCAGCATCGCTCTCAACGACGCGGCCGCCGGTGCCCGTTCCGCCGACCGAGCCCGGCCGGAGTGAGCGGTGCGTCGCGATGACGTCGGAATGGCGGTGTTCTTCGTGGAGCCGACCCGAGGCGCAGCCGAAGCAGGTCAGGCCGTCGTGCGGGACGTGGATCCGGCCGGGTCCGGCTCGGCCGGCAGGAGAGGTTCTCCAGGACGAGGCCGGCGTTGCCGTCGCGGCGCCGTCGCATCCCCGAGGTGGTGCCGGCGCACCCTGTGGCAGGGCGGTGGACGGCACCGCCGGGGTGAGGCCCACCGTGCGGGCGCTCAGGCCGATCACCGGGGACCGGGGTCGCGCCGCGTCCCGTTCGTGATCTTCGGTGCCGGCGACCCTGGGCCGGTGCCCGCTCCCTCACCCCCGGCGCGCCGGCCCGCGCCCGTCCGGCCTGCTGCCCCGGGCCGCCCCGTACGGGTCCCCGTGCCGTCCGCCCCCGCCCCGGTCCGGGTGATCCCCGTCATCACGGCCGTCCCGCCATCGAGACGGCCGCACCCGACACCACCTCGCCCAGGTGGTGGTGCACCATGTTGCGCACATCTTCCCCTCACTCCCGCAGGGCCCCGGGAGTATTTGTTCGCCCCAAAGGTTTGTGCATACCGCGTACGCACTGGTCACTCGGTAAGAGGGAGACAAGACATAGGAGGTTCCCTTACTTTCGGGGAGACTCGGGGCCAAGGCGTCCCCACCGGCGCCACACACCTGAAAGAGTCGAATCCATGCAGGTCTGGCCTGGAGAGGCGTATCCACTCGGTGCCACGTACGACGGCGCCGGAACCAACTTCGCGGTCTTCACGGAGGCCGCGGACCGAGTAGAGCTGTGTCTGCTGCACGACGACGGCTCGGAGACCGCGATCGAGCTCCGGGAGAGCGACGCGTTCGTGCGGCACGCGTACGTGCCGGGCATCATGCCGGGGCAGCGGTACGGGTTCCGCGTGCACGGTCCGTACGCGCCGGAGCACGGACTGCGCTGCAACTCGGCGAAGCTGCTGCTCGACCCGTACGCGCGTGCGATCAGCGGGTCGATCTGCTGGGGCGAGGAGGTCTACGGCTACCACTTCGACGATCCCGACCGGCGCAACGACCTGGACTCGGCGCCGCACACCATGACGTCGGTGGTCGTCAACCCCTACTTCGACTGGGGTGACGACCGGCGACCCCGCACCGAGTACCACCACACGGTGATCTACGAGGCCCACGTCAAGGGCCTCACCATGCGGCATCCGGGGCTGCCGGAGGAGCTGCGCGGCACCTACGCGGCGCTCGCGCACCCGGCGATCATCGAGCACCTCACGGAGCTCGGGGTCACGGCGCTGGAGCTGATGCCCGTACACCAGTTCGTGAACGATCACCGGCTGGTCGACATGGGGCTGAACAACTACTGGGGCTACAACACGATCGGTTTCTTCGCCCCGCACAACGCCTACGCGTCCTGGGGCGACCGGGGTCAGCAGGTGCTGGAGTTCAAGTCGGCGGTGAAGGCGCTGCACGAGGCGGGGATCGAGGTGATCCTCGACGTCGTCTACAACCACACCGCCGAGGGCAACCACCTCGGTCCGACCCTGTCCTTCAAGGGCCTCGACAACTCGCGCTACTACCGGCTGACGGACGACCCCCGCTACTACATGGACACGACAGGGACCGGAAACTCCCTGCTCATGCGGTCCCCGCACGTGCTCCAGCTGATCATGGACTCGCTGCGGTACTGGGTCACGGACATGCACGTCGACGGGTTCCGTTTCGACCTGGCGGCGACGCTGGCCCGGCAGTTCCACGAGGTGGACCGGCTGTCGTCGTTCTTCGACCTGGTGCAGCAGGATCCGGTGGTCTCGCAGGTCAAGCTGATCGCCGAGCCGTGGGACGTGGGCGAGGGCGGCTACCAGGTGGGCAACTTCCCGCCGCTGTGGACCGAGTGGAACGGCAAGTACCGGGACACCGTGCGGGACCTGTGGCGGGGCGAGCAGCGCACGCTCGCCGAGTTCGCCTCGCGGCTGACCGGCTCCTCCGACCTCTACCAGGACGACGGGCGGCGCCCGCTGGCCTCGATCAACTTCGTGACCTGCCACGACGGCTTCACGCTGCACGACCTGGTGGCCTACAACGACAAGCACAACGAGGCCAACGGCGAGGACAACCGGGACGGCGAGAGCCACAACCGGTCGTGGAACTGCGGTGCCGAGGGTGAGACCGACGACCCGGACGTGCTGCGGCTGCGGGCCCGGCAGATGCGCAACTTCATCGCGACGCTGATGCTGTCCCAGGGCGTGCCCATGATCAGTCACGGTGACGAGTTCGCCCGCACCCAGCGCGGCAACAACAACGCCTACTGCCAGGACAACGAGCTGGCCTGGGTCCAGTGGCCGGAGGGCGACGAGGAGGAGGAGGGGGGACTCCAGCGGGAACTGCTGGCCTTCACGCGCGCCATGGTGTGGCTGCGCAGGGACCACCCGGTCTTCCGCAGAAGGCGCTTCTTCCACGGCCGGCCCGTGGAGGGCACGCACGATGACCTGTCCGACATCGCCTGGTTCACCCCGGAAGGCCGGGAGATGACCCAGCGGGACTGGGACTCGGCGCAGGCCTCGGCGCTGACGGTGTTCCTCAACGGCAACGCGATCTCGGAGCCGGGCGCACGCGGGGAGCGCATCACCGACGACTCGTTCCTGCTGATGTTCAACGCCTCGCCGAAGCCGCTGGAGTTCCTGGTACCGGTCGACCACGGGCGGCAGTGGCAGGTCGTGGTCGACACGGCCCGCGCGGAAGGGGTGCCCCCGGACACCGGCCCGAAGGTGCAGGCCGGGGACCGGCTGACCCTCGCGGACCGGAGCCTGACGGTGTTGCAACGACCCGTCTAGGACCCTTCCGGGGACCGTCGGCGTGCGCGTCGTCCGGAAGCCACCCGTCCGGGCGACGCGCGGCGCAGCCGGCGCCGGGGATGGCACGAACGGCGACGGGGCGGGTACGTAGGTTTCCATGACACCTGAGCGACCTGACCCGGTGGTGCCCACGGCCACGTACCGGTTGCAGCTGCAGCCCGACTTCCCCTTCGGGGCCGCGGCGGCCGTGGTGCCGTACCTGGCCTCGCTCGGCGTCTCGCACCTGCATCTGTCCCCCGTCCTGGAGGCCGTGCCGGGTTCCGGGCACGGCTACGACGTCGTCGACCACGGGCGGGTCCGCGAGGAGCTGGGCGGCGAGGAGGGGCTGCGGGCCCTGGCGCGCACCGCGCGGGAGCACGGGCTCGGCCTGGTGGCCGACATCGTCCCCAACCACATGGCCATGGCGCCGCGCCACAACCGCGCCCTGTGGGAGGTGCTCCGGGAGGGCCCGAAGTCGGCGTACGCGCGCTGGTTTGACATCGACTGGGAGGCGCAGGACGGCCAGGTCCTGCTGCCGGTCCTCGGCGGCCCGCTGGGCGAGGTCCTCGGGGAGCTGCGCGTCGACGGTGACGTCCTGCGCTACCACGACCACGTGTTCCCGCTGCGCGAGGGCACCGAGGATCTGCCGCTGCCGCACCTGCTGGACGCTCAGTGGTACCGCCCCGTGTGGTGGCGGCTGGCCCGGACCGAGCTCAACTACCGGCGGTTCTTCAGCATCTCCGAGCTGATCGGGGTGCGGGTGGAGGACCCCGAGGTGTTCGAGGCCACCCACGGCAAGATCTTCCAGCTGCTCCACGAGGGCGTCGTCGACGGGCTGCGCGTCGACCACCCGGACGGCCTCGCCGACCCCGACGGCTACCTCCGGCGGCTGCACGAGGCGACGGGCGGCCGCTGGACGGTCGTGGAGAAGATCCTGGCCGACGGCGAGCGCCTGCCGGCCTCCTGGCCCGTCGCGGGCACCACCGGCTACGACGCCCTGCGGCACGTGGACGGGCTCTTCACGGACCCGGCCGGGTTCGGGGACCTGCTGGGGCGGTACCGGCGGTTCGCGGCCCCGCAGACGGACCGGGGCGGCCAGTGGGCGGCGACCGTGCGGCGGGCGGCGTACAAGGTCCTCACGCACGAGCTGGCCACCGAGACGGACCGGCTGACCCGGGTGGCGGCCCGGCTGTGCGCCACCTCGCCGGAGCCGGCCCTGCGCGACCGCGCGCCCTGGGCACTGCGCACCGCGCTTCAGGAGCTGCTGGTCCGGATGGAGGTCTACCGGCCGTACGAATCGGTCGACGCCGCTTCCGTGGTCACCGAGGAGGCCGCCGCCGAGGCCCGGCTCGCCTTCGCCGTGCCCGAGGAGGCCGGTGCGGTGGACGTCGTACGCGACCTGGTGCTGGGGCGGTACGGCGACGGGCCCGCCCACACCGAGTTCCGGACGCGCTTCGCGCAGACCTCGTCGGCGCTGCGGGCGAAGTCCGTCGAGGACACGGCGTTCTACCGCTACGTGCCGCTGCTGTCGGCGACCGAGGTGGGCGGGAACCCGGGCGGTCCGGCGCTGACGCCGGAGGAGTTCCACACGTACTGCGCGCGTGTGCAGCGCGACTGGCCGGTGACCGGGACGGTCGCCTCGACGCACGACACCAAGCGCAGTGCCGACGTCCGGGCGGCGCTGAACGTGCTCACCGAGTGCCCGGACCGCTGGGCGGACCTCCTGGCCGAGGTGACGCCCGGCGTCGAGGGCGGCGTGCCGGACGCGCAACTGGCGTGGGCGGCCTGGCAGACGGTGTTCGGGCTCGGCCCGGCGGACGAGGAGCGGGTGCGGGGGGCGCTGCTGAAGCACGTGCGCGAGGCCGGTCTGTACACCAGCTGGACCGAGCAGGAGCCGCCGTACGAGGAGGCGGTGGCCCGGTTCGTGACGGCCGGGCCGTGCGGGGTGCCGGGCGAGCGGGTCGCCGCGTTCCGGGACTGGCTGGCACCGCACATCCGGGCCAACGTGCTGGGCACGGCCCTGGTGCAGCTGACGATGCCGGGCGTCCCGGACGTCTACCAGGGCACGGAGGCCGAATACCGGGCACTGGTCGACCCGGACAACCGGCGGACGGTGGACTTCCCGCCCGGCGAGCCCGGGGAACCCGGCGAGCCCGGGGAACCCGGCGAGCCCGGCGGGACGTCCGCGGAGAAACTCGTCGTGACACGCGCGGCGCTGGGGCTGCGGGCCCGGCGTCCGGAGGTCTTCGGCGACGCGGCGACGTACGCGCCGCTGACGGCCGAGGGACCGGCTGCGGGCCACTGCCTGGCATTCGTCCGCTCCGGTGAGGCCCTGACCGCCGTGACGCGCCTGTCACTCCGGCTCGCGGAGACGGGCGGCTGGCGCGACACCCGGCTGCCGCTGCCGCCGGGCCGCTGGGTGGACGCCGTGGAGCCGGGACAGGAGTTCACCGGCCACGTGCCCGTGGCGGAGCTGTTCGTACGGTTGCCGGTGGCTCTGCTGGAGCGGGTGGGCGAGTGAGCCCCGGTCGACCCGGGCGCCGCCGCACGCGAGGGCGATCGCCCAACGGCACCGCCCGTCCGTACGGCAGCGGGCCGGGGAGCGCCGTGGACACGCGATGACGGCAGCACGCGTGCTCGCATGACCGTTCCCACCGTGCCCGCCCGCGCGACCGCGGATCGGCCACCGGACACTGCCGCACCCGGAACGCGACCGTCAGCAGCGCACGCCCACCCGGACGCCAGCGGGACACGCACACGCGATGACGGCCGAACACGCCTGCACCCATGACCATCCCCACCAGCCCGCCCACGCGACCGCGGATCGACCACCGGACACTGCCGCACCCGGAACGCGACCGTCAGCAGCGCAGGCCCACCCGGACGCCAGCGGACCACGCACACGCGATGACGGCCGAACACACGTGCACGCATGACCGTCCCCACCGGCCCGCCCACGCGACCGTCGGTGCCCCGCCCCACGCCCTACGCCACCGCCGTGGCGTCCTCCGGACAGTCCTGGTACGCCCGCAGGGGCGGCTCGGAGGCCGTGTGCGGGTGCGGCCACGCTGACCGCAGCAGGTCCACGAAGGCCTCCGCCGCGCCCGTCGGCGGGAGGCGCGAGAAGGCGGTGAGCGTGCGCTTCCAGGGCGGGTCCGGGGTGAGGACGACACAGTCCTCACCGACGGCGTCACGGACGAGGTGGGCGGGGGCGGCGCAGACGCCGACACCGGCGGCGGCCATCCGTACCGCCGTCGAGGTGTGCTCGGTGAAGACGGCGGTGCGCGGGGTGAAACCGGCCCGGGCGCACGCCCGGTCGAGGAAGCGTTCA
This sequence comes from Streptomyces djakartensis, assembly GCF_014651075.1. Taxonomy (GTDB): domain Bacteria; phylum Actinomycetota; class Actinomycetes; order Streptomycetales; family Streptomycetaceae; genus Streptomyces; species Streptomyces djakartensis. Next base: position 353,044 of record NZ_BMWE01000005.1, read on the forward strand.
CCGTCGACGACGGGTTCCATGGCGCAGCGCACCCAGGGCCGGTCGGCGAGCTCCGGCAGAGTCACCGTCGTCCGGCCGGCGAAACGGTCGTCGAAGGGCACCGCGAGAACGATCTCCTCCTCTCCGACCGCTGCCACGGTGCCCGGCCAGCCGGCGGGCGCCGGGCCCACGGCGAGGTCGGCGGCGCCCCGCTCGACCTGCTCCTCCAGGGCCTCGGAGGTCGCGTACTCGTGGAGGTGCAGCAGCACACGCGGGTGGACGGCGCGCCAGCGGGCGAAGACGTCCGGGAGGACACCGACCGCGACGGAATGGACGGCGGCGACGTGCAGTTCGCCGCCCTCGGCACCGGCCGCGGCGCGGGCCGCGCGACGGGCCTGGGCCGCACTGCGCACGGCGAGTTCGGCGTGCGGCCTGAAGGCGCGTCCCATCGGCGTCAGACGCACGCCACGCGGCATGCGCTCCAGCAGCGCGCCGCCCACCGAGCGTTCCAGGGCCTTGATCTGGTGGGAGAGCGCGGGCTGCGAGACGTGCAGGAGCTCGGCCGCGCGCGTGAACGACGCCGCCTCGACGACCGTCAGGAAGTACTCCATCTGCCGCAGGCTCACGGCCCTCCCCCGAACCCATAAACGCCCTGCATCGATTCCACAAGAACATTGCCTTGGACTCATGGCAAGGCCCGGGCGGAGTCTGAGGCCATGAACGCAGACGGCAGAAACGCAGACGGCAGGAACGCAGACGGCAGGAACGCAGACGGCAGGAACGCAACGGACGTGATCGTCATCGGCGGCGGCACCGGCGGCTACAGCACCGCCCTGCGCGCCGCGGCCCTCGGTCTGGAGGTCGTGCTCGTCGAGCGGGACAAGGTCGGCGGGACCTGTCTGCACCGCGGCTGCATCCCGAGCAAGGCGATGCTGCACGCGGCCGAACTCGTCGACGGCATCGCCGAGGCACGTGAGCGCTGGGGTGTGAAGGCGACGCTGGAGACCGTCGACTGGCCGGCCCTGGTGGCCACGCGCGACGACATCGTGGCCCGCAACCACCGGGGCGTGGAGGCCCATCTCGCGCACGCCGGTGTGCGGGTGGTGAGAGGCAGCGCCCGGCTGACGGGACCACGGTCGATACGGGTGGACGAGCAGGGCGCCGAGTTCACCGCCCGCCGCGGTCTGGTGCTCGCGACCGGTTCCCGGCCGCGCACGCTCCCCGGACTCGTGCCCGACGGGCGGCGCGTGGTGACCAGCGACGACGCCCTCTTCGCGCCCGGGCTCCCGGCGTCCGTGCTGGTGCTCGGAGGCGGCGCGATCGGCGTGGAGTACGCCTCGTTCCACCGCTCCCTGGGCGCCGAGGTCACCCTCGTGGAGGCCGCCGACCGGATCGTACCGCTCGAGGACGCCGATGTGAGCCGTCATCTGACCCGGGGTCTGAAGAAGCGCGGCATCGACGTCCGGGCCGGCGCGCGACTGCTGGACGCCGAGCTCCTCGGCGACGGGGTACGCGCCCGTGTGCGCACCGCCCGGGGCGAGACCCTCGCCGTCGAGGCCGAGCGGCTGCTGGTGGCCGTCGGGCGGGCCCCGGTCACCGAGGGACTGGACGTGGCGGCCGCGGGTCTCACCACGGACGAGCGCGGCTTCGTCGTGCCGGCCGACTGGGACCGGCTGGAGACGGCCGTGCCCGGCGTCCACGTCGTCGGCGACCTGCTGCCGCCGCCGTCGCCGGGGCTGGCCCACGCGTCGTTCGCGGAAGGGCTGCTGGTGGCCGAGACGCTGGCGGGTGTGCCGTCCGCCCCCGTGGACTACGCGGCCGTGCCCAGGGTCACCTACTCGTCGCCGCAGACCGCGGCCGTGGGTCTGAGCGAGGCGGAGGCACGCGCGCGCGGGCACGAGGTGACGGCCAACAGCATGCCGCTGACCGCCGTGGCGAAGGGCATGGTGCACGGGCGGGGCGGCATGGTGAAGGTCGTCACCGAGACCGGCGGTCGCGTGCTGGGCGTGCACCTGGTGGGCCCGCACGTGTCGGAGATGATCGCCGAGGGCCAGCTGGTCGTCGGCTGGGACGCGGAGCCGTCCGACGTGGCCCGGCACATCCACCCGCACCCGACCCTGTCGGAGGCGGTCGGCGAGGCGTTCCTGACCCTAGCGGGACGCGGGCTGCACCAGCAGTAGGCGTAAGGGGGTGCCTTTCACCGTGCCCGCGGGTCTGCCGCCCAGTGCGCGCCATGCTTCCGGGCGCCCCCTGGAGCCTCCCCCGCTGTGCCCTTGACACCGCACCACGGCCGTGGGGTACTGCGACTGCGAACTCGGGCGGATCCGACAGGGGTTCGAACTGCTGGCGGGCCTTTACCTATCGGGGTCGTTGAGACGTGCTGAGGGATTGGTCGGCTGGCGCTGAGCGGGGGTGAGGGGATTGGGTGGGCTGAAGGAGACCGGGGCGCCGTTCGTGGTGCCTGGCCCTTGCGGGGTTGCGGTCCGTGACCGGCTCAAGCACTTGACCACCGAGGACGAACGCGTGCTGTGCCTGATCGGTGACCGTCTGGGCTCGTTCGCTTCCCGGGACGTGAAGGCACGGTGTGCGGCCGGGCTGGAGCACGACAGTGAGCTGTGGGCCGGGCGTGAGCGGGCTCTGACGGTGGAGTCGTCCTCGCGGTGGACCGGGTCGGCCACCCCCAACCGCACCACCACCCGCCACGACGCGGCGGCCGTGGCGATCGGCCGGCGCGGCCTGGGACACCCGATCCGGCGACGGACGGCACCGCCCCCTGCCCAGCGGAGTGATGAGCAAGGGCATCGGACCGCCCAGGCCGGCTCGGTGGCCCCGGGGCGTGAGGAACCCCGCCCCACCCGACACCGTTCGGGGTGTCCGGCTGAGCATGAGCCCTGGCAGCAGGACTCACTCCCGCTCAGATCTTGGGAACGGTGAGTGTCCTGCCGGAGCTGCGCTATCCGACGGTGACCGAACTGGTCCGTGCCGCCCGGGGGTTGACGGCACAGCGGCCCGGCGTCTGCGCCTTGCGGCAAGTGGGTACCTCGCGTGCGGGCCGGCCCCTGCACCTGCTGTCGGTGGGCCGTGCCCGCCGCGCCGTGCTGGTGGTCGCCGGCGCCCACGCCAACGAGCCGACGGGTTCCTGCACGCTGCTCGCGGTCGCCCGGCGGGTGCTGGAGCAGCGGGAGTTGCGTGACGGCATCTCCTGGCACTTCCTGCTGTGCGCGGACCCCGACGGGGCGAGCCTGCACGTGACACCGGCTCCCCGCAGCCTGTTCGACTACCACCTCGGCTTCTTCCGTCCCGCGGGCCCGGAGCAGCCGGAGTGGGCGCCGTCCTTGCTGCCGCCCGACCGGCTGCCGCCCGAGACCCGGGCCCTGACCGGCGTCATCGACGAGCTGCGCCCCTACCTCCAGGTGACCCTGCACGGCACGGACCTGGGCGGCAGCTGGGTACAGCTGACGAAGGACGTGCCGGGCCTCGCCGAGCCGTTCGCCAAGTCGGCGGCGGAGCTGCACATCCCCGTCGAGACGGGCGCCTCGGACGCCGCGGGCTGGCCCGCCTCGGGTCCGGGGGTGCACGTGATGCCCGCGCCGGGCGTCGGACCGGCGTACCCGAGCCTGCCGGACGACGCACGGCACAGCACCTGGTTCCACGCCCACCGGTACGGCGGTCTGACGGCGGTGGTCGAGGTCCCGATGTGGGCGAGCGACCTGGTGGACGACCCGGCTCCGCATCCGGCTCCGGCGGCGGCGATCGGGCGGCTCGCGCACCGGCTTCGGCGGGACGCGCGGGAGGTGACGCGGGTGCTCGACGGCGCGCTGCCCCGGCTCGACGGCCTGGACGGGCCGTTGCTGCGGGCCGCCCGGTGGGGTCTGGAGCTGGTGCCGGGGCTGGCCGACGACCTGGTCCACACGCCGCCGGCGGACCGCACCAGGGCGTACGTCGGCAGCGTCGACGCGTTCGCGCGCCGGGTGCCGTTGCGGGCGGCGGCCATGCTGCTGCGGGTGCTGCGGGGTACCGACGACCGGGCGGCGAAGCAGCTCGAGGAGCTCGTCGCGACCTGGAGCGATGCCTTCGCGGAGCGTTTCCGCGCCCGCTGGGTGCCCTTGGAGAACCAGGTCGAGCACCAGTCCCGCACGGTGGTGACGGCGGCGCTGCACGCACGCGAGGAGACGCAGTAGGCGACCGCCCCGGGCCAGCTACGGCACGGCTGCTCCCGAACCCCGCTCCGGCTCGCCGGCGGGTGTGCGCGCGGGAGGGTGCCGCAGAGCCAGTTCGAAGGCGGAGAGCACCACGCGTGCCTGGTACTCCGCCTGGCGGGCCACCGGGATCCAGCGCGCCCCCCAGCCGTCGCGGTAGTCGGCGCACCACTCGTCGATCAGCAGGTCCAGCTCCGGCAGTGCTCCCACCGGGTCGTGCCCGGTGGCCCGCACGAGCTGGTGCAGCAGCCCGGCGGTGCGCAGCGCCAGCCGCCGCCCGGAGATGCGCAGGGCGGCCAGGTGAGCGGTGGTCAGGGCCGGGAGGTGGTGGGCCGCGCCGTCGCCGGTGTCCGGGTCCCAGGCGTCGGCGAGGCCGGGGCAGACCAGTGCGTAGTCGTCGACCGGGGCGAGCAGCCGCGCCGCGTCGGGCACGGCGGCGAGGTGCGGCCGGAGCCGGGCCAGCAGGCCCCGCAGGGTCGCCGTGTCGTGGCGCAGGGTGCGGCTCACGGAACGCAGTACGGCGTCCCGGTCCGCGGGCGGGGAGCCGTCCGCCACGGCCGTCACGCCCCACATGGGCGCCTCGACCACCGCGGTGACGGTGCCGTGCCGGTGCGGGTGGTACCACGTCGACTCGACGGCGGCCTCCGTGATGGCCGCGGCCAGCCCGGCCCGGCGCGGCGGCGGGATCCGGTACACGGCCGCTCCGAGGCCGGGCCAGTACAGGGCGTCGTAGGCGCCGAGTTCGCGGGGGATGCCGAGCCGGGCGGCGGTGCGGGCGAGGCGCTGGGCGAGGCCGGGCAGGTCGTGGGTGAGTTCCACGAAGCCGCCGCCGACGTCGACGCCGTGCAGGGAGCACTGGAGGAACGGGCGCAGTTCGTCCTGGATGTCGAGGAGCGCGCGGGTCTCGGGCAGGGTGGCGCCGGCCGCGCCGTCGGGCAGCCACTCGGGTTGCTCCAGGAAGCCGGGCCGGAAGAAGTTCCGGAAGTGCCGGCCCAGGGTGTACGGGCCGGTCAGCCAGCCCTCGTTGCGGCGCAGTCCGTCCGGGTCGAGGCACAGCAGCAGGTTCCAGGTGGCGTCGGCGTCCTCGGTGAGCCCCGGGTCGGCCAGCGCCCGCTCGGCCAGGCGCAGCACGGTGGCGCCGCCGACCGGTTCGTTGGCGTGGGGGCCTGCGACGACGAGGGCCTGGCGGCTGCCGTGGCCGACGGAGAGCAGCCACATGGGTGTGCCCGCGCGGGAGGTGCCGATGCGGCGCAGCCGGGCGTTTCGCGGGTGGCGGGCGACGAGGGCGGCGGCCCGGGCGGCCAGTTCGTCGACGGTCGGGTAGCGCGGGAGTGGCGGCAGGGCACACCTCCCCGTTGCGGTGCCGTCGCTTCACCACCTGTGCATGGTGTACGCACAGTCAGTCACGACTTCAGGGGTACGTCAACACGGTGTGCCGCAAAGCTTTTTCGGCCATCCCCATGATGGCGACGGTTGGTAATGCCCAGGCCAGAGCTTGGGTGGGGCTTCGTTTCGGTCAGCCGGCCGACAGCCGGAACAGCATCCGTCCGAAGCCCACCTGGTCGCCCTCGCGGACCACCGCCGCGCCGACGACGCGCCGGCCGTTCACCGTGGTGCCGTTGGTGGAACCGAGATCGCGCAGCACCCACATGCCGCCCTGATGGCGGAGTTCGGCGTGCACCCGGGAGACCGTCTCGTGGTTGAGGCGCAGTCCGCTGGCGGGGTCGCGGCCTATGCGCAGCGGATGGCCGTGCGCCGGGTGGGGCAGCAGCAGCTTGGGCAGCCGCTCGGCCCGCCAGGCACCGCGCAGCCGTACGGTGAACCCGGAGATCGCCTCGACGGTGCCGAACACGACGCGCGAGAACCGGCTCTCGGTGGGCAGGTCGGCGGTGAGCACGGCGAGTTCGTCCGGGCGGCGGGCGGCGAGCGCCAGTTCCATGCGGCGGACGAACGTGTCGTGGGACAGGCGGCCCATGGCGGCGCCGTCGCGGAGCACCTTCAGCGCCCTGTCGCGCTCCGCGTCGGAGAGCCGCGCGGGGTACGTGTTGAACTCGAAGGACGACGTCACCCGGTGATTGTCGGGCAGGGCGGCCGGGCTGTCCAGGAACCGGGAGAACGGCCGCCACGGGCTCGTACCGGGCGACACCCGCCGCAAATGGGCGGATGCACCGGCGGATTGATCTCGATTGACGCACCATGGACGGGCTACGTCACGGTGAGCAGACGAAGGGGAACCGTCCGTGCAGTTCGAGGTGTGGGCACCGCAGGCCGGCCGTGTGACGCTCCAGTGCGACGGCGTCACACGGGCGTTGGAGCGCGATCCGGAGCGGCCCGGGTGGTGGTGGGGTGAGGCGGACGCGCGGGACGGGTCCCGGTACGGCTTCGCGCTGGACGACGGTCCGGTGCTGCCCGATCCGCGTTCGCGGCGGCAACCGGACGGGCCGGACGGACTGAGCGCGGTCGTCGACCACGAGCGGTACGCGTGGCGTGCGCCGTGGCGGGGGCGTCCGCTGCCGGGGGCGGTGCTCTACGAGCTGCATGTGGGGACGTACACGCCCGAGGGCACTCTGGACGCGGCGGCCGAGCGGCTCGGGCATCTCGCCGAACTGGGCGTGACCCACGTGGAACTGATGCCGCTGTGCCCCTTCCCGGGCACGCACGGCTGGGGCTACGAGGGCGTCTCGCTGTGGGCGGTGCACGAGCCGTACGGCGGGCCCGAGGCGCTGAAACGCTTCGTCGACCGGGCCCATGAGCTCGGGCTGGGCGTGGTGCTGGACGTGGTGCACAACCACTTCGGCCCGTCGGGCAACTACCTCCCCGTCTTCGGGCCGTACCTGACGGACACCCACCACACACCTTGGGGCGCCGCGGTCAACCTTGACGCGCCCGGCTCGGACGAGGTGCGCGCGTACCTCGTCGGCAGCGCGCTGGCGTGGCTGCGCGACTATCGGCTCGACGGGCTGCGCCTGGACGCGGTGCACGCGCTGGTGGACACGCGCGCGCTGCACTTCCTGGAGGAGCTGTCGACGGCCGTGGACGCCCTGGCCGCCGAGGTGGACCGGCCGCTGTTCCTGGTCGCCGAGTCGGACCTGAACGACCCGCGGCTCATCACCTCCCGCGCCGAGGGCGGCCTCGGTGTGCACGCGCAGTGGAACGACGACTTCCATCACGCCCTGCACACCACTCTGACCGGCGAGTCGCAGGGCTACTACGCCGACTTCGCGCGGGCCGGCCTCGGCGGCCTCGCCAAGACCCTGACAGGCGGCTGGTTCCACGACGGTACGTACTCGAGCTTCCGCGAGCGGCACCACGGACGCCCCCTGGACCGTACGCGGGTGGCCGGACACCGGCTGCTCGGCTATGGCCAGACCCACGACCAGGTCGGCAACCGCGCCCAGGGGGACCGGCTTTCGGCCCTGCTCTCCCCCGGGCTGGCGGCCTGCGCCGCCACGCTGATCCTTACGGCGCCGTTCACTCCGATGCTCTTCATGGGCGAGGAGTGGGCGGCGGGCACGCCCTGGCAGTTCTTCACCGACCACACCGACCCGGAGCTCGCGGACGCGGTACGGCGCGGCAGGCGGCGGGAGTTCGCTGCGCACGGCTGGAAGGAGGAGGACGTCCCCGACCCGCAGGACCCGGCGACCCGGGACCGCTCCTGCCTCGACTGGTCCGAGCCGGAGCGCGAGCCCCACGCGCGCGTGCTGGCCTGGTACCGGCAGCTCCTCGCCCTGCGCCACGAGCAGCCCGACCTCACCGATCCGGATCTCGCCGACACCAAGGTGGCCTACGACGAGGAGCGCCGCTGGATCGCCTTCCGGCGCGGGGACGTCCTCGTTGCGGTGAACCTCGCGCGGGAACCGGCGGCACTGGCACTCGGCGTCCCGCACGCGCGCGTCCTGGCCGCCTGGGAGCCGGTGGCGGCCCCCGGGGCGGACGGGGTGGTGCACGTGCCCGGGGAGTCGGGTGTGGTGCTGTTGCAGGAATGACGCGACGCCCCGCCCGCGGCGACCACGCCCAGGCCCTGCCGCCGGAGCCCGCTACAGGGCGTCGTCCGTGTCCCGCAGGTCCGACACGCGTTCCAGCAGGATCGGCTCCCAGGCGTGGCGCAGCTGCGTCCTCGCGGGGGTGAGCCGGGCGGTGTCCCGGCCGGTGAGGGCCTCGGCGAGACGGGCGACGCTGTCGCAGCGGGCGAGCCACAGGCCGCGCAGGCAGGGCCGGGCGCCGTAGCCGGCGAGGGTGGCGGCGCGGACCGCGGCGGGCGAGCCGACGGCGAGGGCGAGGCCCGCGATGTCCTCGGCCGGGTCGCCGACGGCCGCATCGGCCCAGCCGAGGACGCCGCGCACCCGTCCGTCGGCGCTGACCACGAGGTGCCCGCCCGTGAGGGCGTGGTGGGTGAGGACCATCGAGCCGGGCTGGGCGGCGAGCTGTGCGGCGGCGGCCGCGGTGAGCTGGTTCAGGCGGGCGGCGTCGAACTCGTCGGCCGCCGCGAGTCCTTCCGCGGTGCGCGCTGCGGACCGGCGCAGCGCCTCCAGGGAGCGCGGGGCGGTCCGTGGCACGCCGATGCCCTCGGCCTGCCGCAGCGGCACCTCACGCAGTCCCGCCAGCAGTCCGGCCAGGTCGGTCTCACCGACGGCGGACACGTCGTGCTCCTCCCCCGAGCCGCCCGGCACCTTGGTGTCCAGCGTGTAGGTCAGCCCGGGCGCCCATTCGCCGTGCGCCACGCTGGCCGGAACCGTCACCGGGACGTGCGGGCGGACGAGGTCGCGCAGGCGCAGTTCGCGGCGCTGGCGCAGGGTGGCCTCGCGGTCGGGGGCGAGGCGCAGCACATGGCGGGTGCCGACCCACCAGGTGGCGGGTTCGGCGCCGGCGGTGGCGGGCCGGACCTCGGGGCCGCCGCCCTGCCGGGTCTCCTTGCCGCCCTTGCCGTCGTCGAGCAGGGAACGGACGAGTGCGCGGACGGTGTCCGCGCTGGGGGTCGGTGCCTGGGTCATGGTCGCGCCGTTGTCGTCGGGGAGGCGTGTGGGGGACATCGGTGGCGTCACTCCACTATGACCAGCTCGCGGGAGGTGGTGTTCAGGCGCCGTCCGCCGTCCTCGGTGACGGTCACGATGTCCTCGATGCGCACGCCGAACCGGCCGGGCAGGTAGATGCCGGGTTCCACGGAGAAGCACATGCCGGGCACGAGGGACTGCTCCTCGCCTTCGATCATGTAGGGCGGCTCGTGGGTGGTGACGCCGATGCCGTGTCCGGTGCGGTGGATGAAGTACTCGCCGTAACCGGCGTCGGCGATGACCGCCCGGGCGGCCCGGTCGACGTCCTGGCAGGCGGCGCCCGGCCGCACGGCGCTGAAGCCCGCTTCCTGCGCCGCGCGCACGACGTCGTGGACGCGGCGTTCCTCCTCGGTGGGTTCGCCGACGTGGACGGTGCGGGAGGTGTCGGAGCCGTAGCCGTCCTTGAGACCGCCGAAGTCGAGGACGACCATGTCGCCGCGTTCGATGACACGGTCGCCCGCCTCGTGGTGGGGGTCGGCGCCGTTGGGGCCGGAGGCGACGATCGTGAAATCGACCGTCTGGTGCCCGTGGCTGCGCAAGCGCCGGTCGAGATCCGCGGCCACCTCGGCCTCCCGGCGCCCGGCGAAGCGGACCTTCCGGATCTCTTCGAACGTCGCGTCGGCGGCGGCTCCCGCGGCCGTCATGAGGTCCAGTTCGGCCGCGTCCTTGACGGCGCGCAGCATCGGCAGGGCCTCGGTGAGCGAGGTGTAGGAGCTGCCGGGCATCGCCTTCCCGAGCGCCAGCAGGTGCAGGGCCCAGGCGTTGTCGCTGATGCCGAACCGGCCGGAGGCGTCCAGCAGGGTGGCGGCGGCGGTGTAGGGGTCCTTGCCGTCGGCCCAGTCGCACAGGGTCAGGGCGGGCGCACCGGCCGCCCTCCGGGCGTCCGGGGCCTCCAGGGCCGGGACGACGAGGACGGGGTCATGGCCCGCGGTGAGAACCAGCAGGGTGAGCCGTTCGGTGACGGCCGGGGGTGTGTAGCCGGTGAGCCACACCAGGTCCGGTCCCGGGGCCACCAGCAGACCCGCGAGACCGGCCTCGGCGGCCTCCCGCGCGGCGCGCTCCATGCGGGCCCGGTAGTCGTCGGCGGTGAAGGACGCGGCCGTGCTTCCGGTCATCCGGGCCTCCCAGGGCGGACGAAGGGGCTACGGGCAGCATCCTGCCCCGCCGGAGGGGGCGGCGCGAGCCATCTGCGAACTCGGCCCGGGCCCGGCTCCCGGGAGCGGAGGATCACTCAGGCAGCCGGCTAACGCCTACACGCATGACATCCATTAGCCATTAGGTGTGAGGGGGCGTACGACCGTGCTCGTACTGGCGCACATCAGCGATCTGCGTCTGGACGGGAGCCCGCGGGCGACGGAGCGCGCCGAGCGGGTGCGCGACCGGCTGTGGGAGCTGCCGGAGCGGGTGGGCGCGCTGCTGGTGACCGGTGACATCGCGGACGACGGCCTCCCGGCCCTGCTCGCCTTCCACCACCCGCCGTCGGCACTGCGCCACCCGCTGCCTGACGTGTACCGGCCGCTGCTCCTGCCCTGGGAGGGCGAGCCGGCCGCCGACCGGGAGGCGCCGCCCGGGCTCGCCTTCCATGTGCTGGACGACGCGGGACGAGGGGGTCACCTGACGAGGTGGTTCCCGGGGTCACGCGACCACGGCCGGTACGACCGTCAGCTGCTGATAGCCACCGCCGCGGTGCCGGACCGTCAGCCTGACCTCCGAGCCGGGCCGGGCGCGGGCGACGGCCCGGGCCAGGTCGGCGGCCGTGTCGATGCGGGTCGTGCCGAAGGCGAGCAGGATGTCGCCCCGTACCAGGCCCGCCGAGTGCCCCGGTCCGGGAACATGGACGCCGACCACCCGGGCTCCCGGCTTCCTCGCGTCCATGACCTGCACGCCCAGCGTCGCGGTGGCGGGCACCACCGCGGCGGCGGACGGCGAGGGGCCGGAACGCGACGGCGTGGAGCGCCATCGCGGCTCGATGACTCCGCCCTTGCCGATCAGCGTGACGCCCATCGCGCCGAGGCCGACCCCGGACAGGACCAGGGCCGCGCCGAGAAACCCGGCGAACAGCACGTTGAGCAGTCGCCGTCCCGCCCGGCGGCGCCCGTGCGGCCGCAGGCGGACAGGCTGTCCGGCCCCGGCGGCCGGCGCCGCCCCGTCGGGCTCCTGACCCGGCATCGGCTTGGGTCGCAGCGCGGTCTGTTCCATGGCTCCCCTCCGGATGGTGCGGATCGCCGCCGGCTGATGCGGAACGATCACGGTGGGAGCCCTACCCGGGACATCGGCGCACGACGAGCCACGAACGAGTGAGACTGACCGGCGCCGGATGCGACCGGTGCGCCGCGCCGTCTCAGCCGAGAGCCGGCACGGGCCTGGCGGGCGGCCGGCCCGGTAGGAAGCCGTGGGCACGCCGGGCCAGCCACTCGGCCTTGTAGCGGTCCACCTCGCGGTGCCAGTTCAGGATGCCCGCCATCCAGTTCCGCAGGTCCGTCACATGGTCCCCCATGGCGGCACGCGCCTGGTCGGTCAGCTGGAAGTCGTCGTAGAGGACGGGCAGTTCATGCTCGACCACATGCTCGAACTGCCGCATGCGCTGGCTCATCAGGTCGTGCACGACGCCGAGGGCGGCCGGGTAGTCGCAGCCGAAGAAGGACTGCACGACGAGGATCGCGTTGTGGATCTCGCCCTCGTACTCGATCTCCTTCTGGTACGAGAAGACGTCGTTGAGCAGGCACGCGAAGTCCATCGCCGCGTTCTCCAGGGAGCGGACCGGTCCGCTGCGGTAGACCTCGGGCGGGACGGCCGGGCCGTGGCCCATCCGGCACAGGCTCAGGGTGAGGTCGGAGCCGAAGGTGGCGCGGCGCATCTCCAGGTAGTCGACCGGGTCGGGGACACGGTTCTGGAGCTGGTTGGACAGCTCCCACACCCAGCTCTCGGTCATGGCGTCGATCGCGTCCTTGAGGGTCTGCCGCGACGCGGGCGTCATACCGGCGGTGGTGCGCCGCCACAGGTCCACCAGGCCGCGCTCCATGGCGTTGGCCGGGAGCAGGGGCTCCTCCCCGGCGACCGGCATGCAGTCCGACAGGCGTGCCGTGGTCAGGCGGGCGGCGGCCAGGTCGCGGCGGTGGCCGTAGACGAGCGGGTAGTAGTCGTCGCCGTAGGTGCCCCAGGCGAGCCACTGCGCGCTGAGGTCGAGGGCCTCGGGCGTGGCGTCCGGGTCGAGGCCCGCCGAGCACAGGGGGAGGTCGTAGGCGCGGAGCTTGTCCTCGTCCCAGACGCCCTCGGCGAGGATGCCCATCCGGGTCACCCACTCCTTCAGGCTGCGGCGGGCGGCGTCGAGGTGCGGGCTGAGCGTCAGCGGGAACGGCATGCGGATGTCGGGGATCCGCGCCGGTCCGACCCTCTGGTACGGCACGTGCGTGTAGGCGCGCACACGCTCGGCGCCGGCCGAGGCGAGCAGGGCGCGTACGTCGGCGGCGGAGGTGCCCGGGCCGCTGCAGCCCGGCCACGGGCCGCCGCCGCGCGTCGCGTTCCGGTTCATGTAGCGGCTGGAGCGCAGGTGCCACTCGTGGCCGCCGGACTGCCAGTCCTGCAGCCCCTTGGTGTACGCGGCGACTGCCGCGATCTCGTCCGGGGTGAGCCCCTGCTCCAGGGCCACCGCGGGCACTTCGGTGAACGCCGTGTGCTCGAACTGGTGGAGCCGGGAGGTGAGGACGTCGTTGACGGTGTCCGCGGCCTCCTGCGTGGTGCAGCCGAAGAAGGTCTCCAGGACGAGCACGCCGTTGCTGTTCTCGCCCTCGTCCTCGACCTCCCGCTGGTAGGAGAAGAGGTCGTTGCGCAGGTGCACGGCGTCGGAGAACGTCTCCATCAGCACCCTCAGCGGCCTGGACTCGGCGACCGACGCGGGCACTTCGGCGGTCGCGTACTCCACGAGCCCGGCGGACCAGGGCGCGCCACCCACCTTGCGGCGCATCTCGATGTACTCGACGGGGTTGGCGATCCGCCCCTCGTTGATGTTGGAGAGCTCCCACAGGGACTCGTTGAGCAGGTGCTCGGTCGCGACGGCGAAGCGGCGGCGCCAGTCCTGGGACATCTTCGGCACCGTACGCGCCCACAGATCGGCGAGGCCCGCCTCCACCGGGTTCTCCGGTTCCGGCAGGGCAGCCGACAGGTCCAGCGGCATGAACAGGGGCAGCCGGTCCAGATGGGCCTTGCCGGCGACGCGGTCCTGGCTGCGCTTGTACCTCTCCAGGAAGTGGTCGTCGAAGAAGAAGACCCACACGTACCAGTCGGTGATGAGGGAGAGGGCCGCACTGTCGCAGTCGGGATGGGTGTAGGCGCACAGCAGGCCGTAGTCGTGCGCGTCGAGGTCGGCCTGCTCCCAGACGCCGGACCCCTCCAGCATGCCCATCTCGCGCGCCCACCGCGTCGAGTGGGTCCGGGCCTCGTCGACATGGGGGTTCAGCCGCGCGGGGTGCGGCATGTAGAAGGGCGGGAGTTCGAACGGCTGCGTCATGGCCGGGCCCTACCCGGCGCCCCGCGGCGGCATCCGCGGGGCGGGACATGATCACACCATCGCGTGAATCGCGGCTGGATGTACGGGAGTTCCCGTCGAACGGGTGGGGGCCGGCCTACCCGGGGCTGTGCACCTGGATCAGGGCGTGCGTGCCGCTGGTGCGCCAGCGCTGGTCCTCCGCGGCGACCAGCTCGGCCTCCATACGGCTGTCGAGTCCGGTGATCACGTCGGACTTCAGGGTGCGCAGGGCGGCGACCGGGCCGGGGAAGTACGCGGTGACGTCCGTGAAGTCAGTCGTCGGGGGCCATAGCCGGTCGCCCACCAGACGGCGGTAGTTGAGGTCTCCCTTGACGATCGTGAGCGTGGCGGAGGCGAACTCGGCGCGCAGGTCCCCCGGCATCTCGTGGTACGGCAGCGGGGCGCTGGAGAAGGGGTGGGCGCGCAGGACGAGCCGGCCGTCGGCCAGGGCGGACCACAGCTGCCGTCCGTGTGCGGCCGCCGCGCCCCGGCCGCCGGCGAGGCGGCGCAGCGCGTCGACGACGTCCGCGGTGGTGGCGTCGGAGACGTAGTAGGGGTACGGCTTGACGTGCAGGACGGCCCGTCCGATGCGGCCGGTGGCCAGCAGGTGGGCGATGAGGAGGAGATCGGGGACGAGTTCGCGGCCCGCGTTGTCGGCGACCAGGCAGAGCGTCGCCTCGCCCGCGCCGGAGAGCAGGCCCCACAGCCGGTCGCTGTCGTCGGCCACCAGGCCGGGCGCGGCGGCCGCGGTCCGCGCGCCCTCGGCGGAGAGCCGGAAGCCGAGGTCGGCCCGGTTTCCCCAGAGCGAACCGTGCAGCAGGGCCCGGTCCTGTTCCTCGGCGGACCGGTCCGCGAGGTCGTCGAGGGCGGCCAGTTCCTCGTCGGTCTCCTGGGAGTCGAGTTCGGCCAGTTTGAACGGCCGGAAGGGGTCGATGCCCTGCCAGGGGCCGGGGCCGAAGTAGCCGACAGCCTGGAGCAGCCGGCGGTAGAACCAGCTCTCGGACCAGAGCCACGGCACGTCGAACCACGACCGGCCGGCGTACTCGCGCACTCCCCAGGCCTCCCAGAGGTCCCGGTCGTGCGCGTCGGCGGGGAGGGGTTCGATCTCGCCCTTGGTGCAGTTCACCAGCAGTTCGTCGAGTGCGCGGTGCTGACGGGGCTCGTAGGGGAAGGCCTCGCGCACCTGGCGGATGATCGCGGGGTGCCGCTCGGCCAGCACGCTGTGGGGGAAGGAGCCCGGCTGGTTGCCGAGGAGCACGGGCGCGGATGCGGTGTCGGGCATGCGGATCACCGTAGCGCGCGGGGCCCATGGGGGCGGCCGCTCTGTCAGACGGGTGCGAGTTCCCGCTCCAGACGGGCCGCCAGACTCAGGTAGCGAGCGCGTCGCGTCACCGGGACCAGGCTGCGGATGAGTATGTTCCACATCTCCGCCGTCCGGCGTGGCTGCCGGTCGACGGGCTCGCGGGAGCGGCCCACGACCCGGGTGCCGACGAAGAAGCAGACGAGGGAGTGGGCCACGACGTCGATGTCGATGTCCGGGTGGACGTCGGCCTCCTTGACCGCGGCGACGAGCCGGGCCGTGACGATGTCCAGCCACTCCGTGAAGGGATGGCTCAGCGGCGGTCGGGGCCGGATTCCTCCGGTGGCGAGCCGCAGCCCCACCCGCAGGACCGGATCCTCGACGGACATGCGGGTGATGCCGAACGTCAGGCGCATCAGCGCCTCGAGGGAGGTGTGGCCGCGGTGGTCGGTCTCGTCGGCCAGCCGGCGGGCGGTGTGGGACTGGAGTTCGAGGATCGCGTGGGCGAGATCCTCCTTTGCGGCGAAGTGGAAGTACAGGGCACCCTTGGTGACCTGAGCGTGCTCCACGATGTCGCTGAGACTGGTCGATTCGTAGCCGCGACGGTCGAACAGGTCAGCGGCGGCCGTGATGATCGTCGAGCGGGTCTGCTCGGCTCGCAACTGCCTCGCCATCGGCTGAACTCTCCCGGGAAGAAAATGTACGGGTCATGCCGTTTGTTTTTACCCCGCGTACACGATAACTCACCCTGAGGGGACGTCCACCACACCAGTGGGCCGGAGTGCGGGTGCACATCCGGCAAAACAATCTCAACTGGTGAAAGAAAACGGCGCGTTCGGTATCTAACCGTGGAGGTTGTGCGGCCGGACGTAAAGGCGGGCCGGCCGGTGCCCCATCCGCACCGGCCGGCCCGCCCGCTCGTGGCCCGGTCCCGTTCACCGTTCCCGTGGCAGTATCAGAAGGTCAGCGTCCATCCGTTGAGCGTCCCGGTGTCCTGCGCCGCGGTGTCCTGGACGCGCAGCTTCCAGGTTCCGTTGGCGCTCTCGCCGGAGGCGTTCACCGTGTAGGTGGTCTTCACGTCGTCGGCGGAGTCCGAGGCGGCGGACTTCAGGCGGTACGCCGAACCGTCCGGCGCGACGAGGTCGATGACGAGGTCGCCGCGGTAGGTGTGGGTGATGTCGACACCGACCTGGAGGGCCGAGGGGGCGTTGCCGCTGCGGCCGGTGACGCTGATCGGCGACTCGATCGCGGCGCCGTTGTCCGGGATGGCGACGGCGGTGGTGCTGGAGAAGACCGTGCCGGTGGACGAACCGCCCTTGACCGCCTGGACCGTCTTGGCGGCGTCCGCGAGGCCGGCGCCGCAGCCGCCGGAGCAGGTACCGGGCAGCGCGCGGGCGTTGGCCTTGATGGCCGACTCGATCTGCGCCGGGGTGAGGGCGGAGTTGGCCGACTTCATCAGGGCGGCGAGGCCGGCGACGTGCGGCGTGGCCATGCTGGTGCCCTGGTAGTACGCGTAGTTCTCGCCCGACGGCGTCTTGGTGCCGGAGTTCAGCGTGGAGAGGATGCCGTTCGCCGTGGAGGTGCGGGTCTCGCCGCCGGGGGCCGCGATGTCGACGAGCGTGCCGTAGTTGGAGTACGAGGCGCGGCTGCCCGCTCGGTTGGTCGCGGCGACCGAGATGACGTTGTTGCAGTTCGCCGGCGAGGCGCCCGACACGTTCTGGTTCTCGTTGCCGGCCGCGACGACGACCGCGGTGCCGCGGTTCACGGCGCCGTTGATGGCGCTCTGGGTGGCGGTGGAGCAGGCGCCGCTCCCGCCGAGGCTCATGTTGATGACCTTGGCGACGTTGGTGTTGGCGGGGACACCGGAGACGGTGCCGCCGGACGCCCAGGTGATGGCGTCGATGATGTCGGAGTCGTAGCCGCCGCACTTGCCGAGGACGCGCACCGGCGAGATCTTGGCGCCGTGGGCGACACCTGCGACACCCTTGCCGTTGCCGGTGGCGGCGGCGATGGTGCCGGCCACGTGGGTGCCGTGCCAGGAGGAGTTGGAGGCCGGGATGCCCGCGCCGCACTCGCCCGCGTTGTACCAGTCGCCCGGGTCGGCCGGGTTGCTGTCGCGGCCGTTGCCGTCGACGGACACGGCGGTGTCGGAGATGAAGTCGTAGCCGCCGACGATGTTCGCGGCCAGGTCGGAGTGGGTGACGTAGCCGGTGTCGATCACGGCGACGGTGACGCCGGTGCCGGTCGTGGTGTCCCAGGCGGCCGGGACGTTCATGCCCGCGGTCGGCTCGAACAGGTCCCACTGCTTGCTGTACTCGGTGTCGTTCGGCGTGACGGCCGCCGGCTTGTTCAGGCGGTCCGGCACGACGTACGCGACCTGCGGGTCGGCCTGGTACTGGGCGACGACATCGGCGACGTCCTCGCGGGTGGGGTCGGTGCCCAGCTCGACGAGGGCGGCACCGGTACCGAGGCGGCGCTGGAAGTCGACGTCCTCGCCGGTCTTCTCGGCCTTGGCCTTGGCGTCGGCGGCCGCGGCCTTGTTCGACTTGGCCTCCTCGGCACCGGACTTGTAGCCGACGATGAGGCGCTCGGCCGCGGTGCCGGGAGCGGCCTCGGTCCGGGCGGCCGGGACGGCGGCAGGGGTGGGGGCGGACTCCTGGGCGACGGCGACCGAGGCGGGGGCGGCGGTCAGCAGGGCGGCGGAGACGGCGGCGACGGATATCAGCTTCCGTCTGAGCTCTGGGGAGATACGCACTGTCGTTGCCTTTCGTTACCGGACTCCGGGCTGCGCGCGGAGCGGCGGACGCGCTTCGTCGTCGAAGCGGAGGGGGGTGGTTCGACAAGCGACGCGATGGCCGGCCAGGCGTGTGGGGAGCGGACCCGTTCGGGGTTACCTGTGGGTCGGCTGTGGTCGAACGATAGGCAAACAGAAGGTCATCGGGATACGGGGGAAACCCTCGATCCGGCCGGAAACCCACCCTGTGTGCTGGGCAGTTGGATGTGAATGGCCCGTTTTCGATCCGGTCGCGGCGGATGAACGCGCGGGGCCGCCGCGCCGTACTGCACTTGAGACCGCCCCCGCCCCTGCCGAGGAGACGCAGACGGATGCCTCCTGTGACCGCACCCCGTGCCGCACTCGCGGCCGCCCTGGTGACTCCGCTGCTGCTGCCGCTGTGGGCGGCGGGTCCGGCGTCGGCGCACGGTGCGCCGACGGACCCGGTGAGCCGAGTGGTGGCCTGCTCCCCCGAGGGCGGCGACGACGCGGGCTCGGCGGCGTGCCGGGCGGCTGTCGGCGCGAACGGCGCTCCCTTCACGGCGTGGGACAACCTGCGGGTGGCGAACGTGAACGGCCGGGACCGCGAGGTCGTCCCCGACGGGAAGCTGTGCAGCGGCGGCCTGCCCGCCTACCGGGGTCTGGACCTCGCCCGCGCGGACTGGCCGGCGACCCGGGTCGCGCCGGGCGCGAAGCTGACCATGCGCTATGTGTCGACAATCCCGCACACCGGCACGTTCCGGATGTACCTGACGAAGCCCGGCTACGACCCGGCCGGCCCGCTGTCCTGGTCCGACCTGCCCGGTGAACCGTTCGCCGAGGTGACGGACCCGGTGCTGACGGACGGCGCGTACCGCCTCGAGGCGACGCTGCCGTCCGACCGGACCGGGCGGCACGTGCTGTACACCGTCTGGCAGAACAGCAGCACGCCGGACACGTACTACTCGTGCTCGGACGTGGTGTTCCCGGAGCAGAAGCAGAAGCAGACGGCGGAGAAGACGGCGGAGAAGACGGAGGAGGCGAAGGAGGAAACCAAGGAGGAGGAAGAGAAGGAAGGGGAGGAGAGCACCACTGAACCGGAAGTCCCGGCTCCGCGGCTCCGGCCGCAGAGTGAACGCACCGCGGCGGCCTCCGCCTCCGGCTCCTCCTCGGGCCCGTCCACGCCCGTGCTGGCGGGCGGCGCCGCCGCGGTGCTGGTGCTCACCGCTGGCGCCGCCCTGATGGTACGGCTGCGTCGGCGCTGAACCGACGCCGCCCGGGCCTCAGTTGACGTTGACGGGGACGCCTCCCTTGGCCACCGGGGCGTACTTGGCGGTGAAGAAGGCGTCGGCGAAGCAGAGTGACGAGCCGGAGACCTTCTTGAACTGCTGGTTGGCGAAGGTGATGCTGTGGTCGGCGTTGCTCGCCGTGCCGGTCAGGCCGGGCGCCTGGTAGACGCAGGTGACGTTGCCGAGCAGGGTGCGCAGCTTGACCGTGGACCGGACGGTGGAGCCCGGGGCCGGAGTCACGGAGACCTTGCCGTCGGAGGACACGCTGGTGGTGTACGGCAGGTTGTCCACGGTGATGCCGCTGACGCCGAGCACACCGACGACGTTGGTGGTGCAGCCGCTGGTGTCGAAGGTGTGCGAGGTGAGGGACTCGGTGGCGGTGCCGGGAGCGGCCGGGTTGTCGGTGACCTTGACCGAGAACGCCGAGGTGGTGCACGAGATGCCGCTGGTGCCGGTCGCGCTGGAGTAGAAGGTCGCGGTGGTGCCGCTCGCCAAGGACGCGTCGAGGACGTCGCCGACCGCGACGGCCGCACCGTCGGTGGTGGTCAGGACCGGGGTGTCGGCCGCGGAGGCGGGGGCGGCGAGACCGAGGGCGGCGACGGCGGCGGTGAGGGTGAGGAGGGTGCGCGTACGCATGCGGGTGTACCTCTTCTCTGAAACGGGGGGTGGGGTGGGGGACGCGGGTCGGCGTCCGCCGTCGCCGGCCCGTCACACCTTCTCCGTACGTGACGGGCCGGCGACGTCAGGCCGGTCACCGGCTGGACCGAGTGAGGGGACGCGGTACCGGCCGGGCCGGGTGGGGGGTGGCTGGTGGCACGGCTGTCGAAGGAAGGGCCGTACCGAGGCCGTGGCGGGTCGGGCACGGGCGAACAGAAAGCCCGTGCGGACGCACCGGGCGGTGAGATGCCCGTACGGGACGGACGGTGCGGGGCACGTGGACGGGCGCCACGCGGCGGATCCGGCGCCACGGATCCGGTGAGACCAGGAGAGTTGTAGACCTACTCGTCAGTCAACGTCAAGGCCGGGCGGGGTAGTTGTGCGCATGCTGAGGCCCATCCGAGAATGGCGGCTCACCTGCGGCGCACATTCCACACTCTTTGTTCACACTTCCCTTGACCCTTCATGTAACCCCCGGTAACTTCCGAGTCGGCTACTGCGGCGTAACGAGAAAGCCCTTGCAACGGCCGGGAGTTGCGGGGAGACGTGCGCACGCGGTCGGGGTCCGCGCCAGGACAACGTGCCACCGACGTCCGATCCGCACCGACATGCACCTGGAGCAGACATGGCACTCTCCGCTGAGCACCCCTCCGAAAGACCGGACGGCGCCACCGCGCCGGACGCCGGTGATGTCCCCGCACGACGCGGGCGGGTCCGGGCACGCCGGGCCGCGGTGATGGCGGTGCCCGCCACCCTGGTCGCCGCAGGACTCGCGGTGCTCACCGCCGAGGGGGCGCTGGGCGTGCAGTTCGCCATCTCCGGCATGCCGTTCACGGTCACCGCCACCGAACTGAAGGGCGACGGCTTCGCGCAGTTCGGCGGTATGCGCGAGATGGCCGAGGGCAGCCCGAACGCGGGTGACACCGGCGGCCAGGTGGTCGTCGTCACGTCCGTGATCAAGAAGGCGACGCTCACCAAGCTCTGCCAGAGCGTGAACCTGGGCGGCACGAACCTGGTCATCAAGGCGGGTGGCGGAAAGAACAAGGTCCGCGCCAGCGACCTGACCACCGACTCGACGGAGCTGTCCGGCAACGCCCGCTTCACCAACATCGAGATCGGCAACGACGCCAGCGAGCTCAACAAGGCCGGCCCCCAGGGCAAGGGCCCGAAGGGCGTGTTCAGCCAGCAGTCCGACACCGTGCGCATCACCGAACTGCGCCAGACCAACTACGCCACGACGGCCGCCGTGTTCAGGCTGCCCGGGCTGAAGCTGGGCTTCAGCGAGTCGGGTTGCTGATGTCCGGCGTGCCGCGCGGGAAGTTCCGGCCCGCCTTCCGCGGGTGGCGGGCCGGCCGTCCGTTCTGGGGCGGGCTGCTGCTCACCCTGGGCGGGGCGGAGATCCTGCTCACCCTGAAAGCGTCGCTCGACGTCGTCCTGCACGTCGGCATGCAGGGCCTGGCCGGCTATCTGCTCCCGGTCGTGATGCTGCTGTGCGGCCTGCTGATCCTCTTCAGCCCCTCCCAGCGCCTGTTCTACTCGGTCATCGGGGTCCTGGTCTCCCTGGGCAGCTGGGTGACCTCGAACCTGGGCGGCTTCTTCGTGGGTCTGCTCCTGGGCGTCGCCGGCAGCTGCTGCACCTTCGGGTGGCTCCCGGACCAGGAACCGCGCGTCAGCCGACGGCAGCGCAGGAAGGAGGCGCGGGCCGCGAAGGCGGTGGCGCAGCCCCTGGAGCGGGAAGCCGGCCAGACCGCCTGAAACAAGTCAGTGCTCCTCTGCCCCCTGGCGCCACCCCGCCGCGGCGACTTGGCTGGACGTGTCGCGCGTACTCGCTCACCAGGCGAACGCGCGCCCGCACCATCAGTCGTCAGCCCAGGGAGAGACCGATGGAATTCACCCGCCCGACAGTGATCGACCCGACCGGCCGCGACATCCACGGCGAGGCCACCCGCATCCGCGAGCGCGGACCCGTCACCCCCGTCGAGCTCCCCCAGGGTGTCCCGGCCTGGGCGGTCAGCAGCGCCCCGTTGCTGAAGCGGCTGCTCACCGACCCGCGGGTGTCGAAGGACCCGCGCCGGCACTGGCAGCGCTGGATCGACGGCCAGGTCTCACCGGACTGGCCGCTCTACACCTGGGTCGCGGTGCAGAGCATGTTCACGGCCTACGGAACCGAGCACAAGCGGCTGCGCAGCCTCGTCTCCACGGCGTTCACCGCCCGCCGCACCGCCGCGTTGCGGCCGCGGATCGAGGAGATCACCGCGACGCTGCTCGACCGGGTCGCCAAGGCCGGGGCCGGCGGTGGCGCCGACGGCCATCCGGTCGATCTGCGGGAGGAGTTCTGCTATCCGCTGCCCATCCAGGTCATCGGCGAACTGCTCGGACTGCCCGAGGAGCTGGGAACCGAACTGAGGGCCGTGGTGGACGGGGTCTTCCACACCTCGGCCGACCCGGCCGAAGTCGTCGACGTCTACGCCCGGTTCTACGCCGTCCTCGCTGAACTCGTCGCGGCCAAACGGGCGTCGCCCGGCGACGATCTGACCTCCGCGCTGATCGCGGCGCGCGAGGAGGAGGGCGGCACGAGGCTCAGCGAGCAGGAACTGCTCGACACCCTGATGCTGGTGATCAGCGCGGGCCATGAGACGACGGTCAACCTGCTCGACAACGCCGTCCACGCGCTGCTCACCCACCCCGGCCAGCTCGCGCACGTGCGCGGCGGGCGCGCCTCCTGGGACGACGTGATCGAGGAGACCCTGCGGGCCGAGGCGCCGGTGGCCAGCCTGCCGCTGCGGTACGCGGTCGAGGACATCCCGCTCGGCGAACTGGGCGGGCCGCACGGCGCGGTGATCCACAAGGGGGAGGCGATCCTCGCCGCCTACGCCGCCGCCGGGCGTGACCCCGAGCAGCACGGCCCGGACGCCGCCGCTTTCGACGTCACCCGCGCCGCGAAGGACCATCTGGCCTTCGGGTACGGCGTCCATCACTGCCTGGGCGCCCCGCTCGGCCGGCTGGAGGCACGGGTCGCCCTGCCGGCCCTGTTCGAGCGGTTCCCCGGCCTCACCCTCGCCGTGCCGTCGGACGAACTGCGCCCGGTGGACTCGTTCATCTCCCACGGTCACCGGTCGTTGCCGGTTCTGACCGGCTGACCGGCTGACCGGCGGTCCGGTGGCCCGCGAGCCGCGCACACCGGCGCGCACAGGCCCCCGAACCGCACGGACGGTACGGAAAGCCGAGCCGACCGAACTCCCGCACGATCGAGGAGAAGAAGATCGCGACGCACGGACCGGTGAGGCGCAGGCCATGACTGACCAGGACAAAGGGCCGTCCATCGTTCGACTGGTCGAACGGATCATCACGATGCGGCGGCATCAACTCACAGAATGTGGCCGCTCACTTGACGGCCGGCGGTCACACACGGTTGGCTCCGTGGCCAGCGAGAGTCATCGGGCCGTGCACGTTCACGGCCCCGCTCTCCCCCTGCTCGGCCGCACAGCGAGGTCCGCCCCCCATGAACACTCCTCCCCCACCGCACACCGCAGCGAGACGAGCCATCCGTGCCGCGGCCCTGGCGTCCGCCCTGTGTCTGCTGGTGGCCGGCTGCTCCGTCCTCCGCGCGGCCGAGGACGGGACGGACACGAACGCGGCGGGCGGACCGGGTACCGGGATGAAGGTCGCCCTGGTCACGCACGGCGGCAAGGGCGACGCGTTCTGGGACCTGGTGCGCAGGGGGGCCGAGACGGCCGCCGCCAAGGACGGCGTCGAACTGACCTACGCCAGCGACGCCGACCCGGCCGCCCAAGCCGACCTGGTGCGCACCGCGGTCCGCGACAAGGTCGACGGCATCGCCGTGACGCTGGCCAAGCCGGCGGCCATGCGCGGGCCGATCGCCCGGGCCAGAGCGGCCGGCATCCCCGTCGTCGGGCTCAACTCCGGCATCGGCGCCTGGCGGCCTTCCGGCCTGCTGCAGTACTTCGGCATGGACGACTCCGTCGCGGGCCGGGCCGTCGGCGACAAACTGGACGCTCTCAAGGCCAAGCACGCCCTGTGCGTCGTGCACGAGCGGGGCAACGTCGCGCTGGAGGCCCGCTGCGCCGGGGTGAGGAAGACGTTCCGCGGCGACACCGACAACCTGTACGTGGACGGCACCGACACCGGCGCGGTGACCGCCACGATCGCCTCCCGGCTGCGGCAGGACTCGAGCATCGACGAGGTCGTCACCAACGGCGCCCAGTTCGCGATGGCCGCGGTCGAGGCCGTGCGACAGGCCGGCAGCAGAGCCGGGGTCGCCACCTTCGACCTCAACAAGGACCTGGTCGAGGCGGTCCGGGGCGGCGAGGTGCAGTTCGCCGTGGACCAGCAGCCGTACCTCCAGGGCTACCTGGCGGTGGACGCCCTGTGGCTGTACCGGACCAACGGCAACGTCAGCGGCGGCGGGACGGCCCCGGTGCTCACCGGCCCGGCCTTCGTGACCAGGTCGAACGTGTCCACGGTGGCCCGGCTCGCCGCCGCCGGAACCCGGTGACGGACACTTCCTGTGACGGTGTCGCCAAAGATTCGGTCAGGTCCGGTTCGTACGGTCACTTGTACGGATAACATCCAGCCCATCCCATGTGGCGTGCGCGGCACGCCCCCACTCCCGCGCCCGTCCCCCTTCCTCCCCCACCGTTCCGCCTCCCCGCTCC
The DNA here is from genome assembly GCF_014651075.1 of Streptomyces djakartensis. Classification (GTDB taxonomy): domain Bacteria; phylum Actinomycetota; class Actinomycetes; order Streptomycetales; family Streptomycetaceae; genus Streptomyces; species Streptomyces djakartensis. The sequence goes on from NZ_BMWE01000005.1 coordinate 377,472, forward strand.
CCGCTCCCCGCTGATCGCCCTAGGACGACGATGTCTCGACGGACAGGTTCCCGGCGCCGTCTCGGTTCCATACGCCTCTCCCTGGTGCTTCTGGCCCTGGTGCCCAGCGTCACCCTGGCCGCCATGTGGGGCGTGACGACGATCCAGATGTTCTCGGAGGGGCTCCGGCTGCGTGACCAGACGCAGCTGAGCCGGTCGACCGGTGCCATGGGAACCGACGCGACGCTCGCGCTGCAGCGGGAGCGGAGCCTGTCGGCGGCCTGGCTGGCCTCGCCGCACGGTTCCCGGGCCACCCTCGACGCGCAGCGCGAGGAGACCGACAAGGCGGTCGCGAAGCTGGTCGGGCAGGCGGACGCGATCGAGAAGGCGCCCGCCCGCATATCGGACCGGCTGTACTCGGTGCTGGGGTCGGTGGCCAGCCTGGAGTACTACCGGGACCAGGTCGACAACCCCACCGACATCACCGCGCAGCAGGCACTCGACCAGTACTCCTCGATCATCGACGACCAGATCCACGCCTTCCAGGAGCTCTCCCAGGTCGACGACGGCGACCTCACCTCGCAGGCCGGACCGCTGGTCGGACTGGAGCACGCGGCGGAGCTGGTCTCCCGGGAGGACGCGCAGCTGACCCTGGCCTGGCCGACCGGGCACCTGACCGACCGGGACTGGGTGCGGTTCACGGAGCTGGTGAACACCCGCCGCTGGCTGGTCCAGGACCAGGTCGTGCCCCAGCTGACGGGCACCGCCAAGGCGCGGACGGAGCAGATCCTGGCGAGCCCGGAGTGGAAGACGCTCCAGTCGGTCGAGGACCAGGTGCTGGCATCCCGGAACGCCGGCGCCGAAGCGGACCGGATCGCGCTGCCGGACGCCCGGAAGCGGTGGAACGCCGCCATGGACAAGCTGTCCGGCCACTACGCGGCCCTGATCCGGCAGCAGACCACGGAACTGCTCGAGCGCAGCGCCGACAACGCGGACGGGCTGCTGTTCAAGGCGGCGTCGCTGAGCGCCGGCGGGCTGCTGGCGCTGCTGGTGTGCGTCGGCATGTCCTGGCGGATCACCCGCTCGCTGTCCCGGCGGCTGCGCGGACTGCGCCGGGCCGCCGTCAGCCTCGCGCAGGAGCGGCTGCCCGACGTGGTGGCGCGGCTGGAACGGGGCGAGAAGGTCGACCCGGAGTCGGCGGCGCAACCGCTGGACTACGGTCACGACGAACTCGGCCAGGTGGCCCGGGCGTTCAACACCGCCCAGCGCACGGCCGTGCACACCGCGGTCGAACTCGCCGACACCCGGCGCGGTTTCCAGAAGATCATCCTGGGCATCGCCCGGCAGAGCCAGAACCTGGTCAACCTCCAGCTCAGCAAACTCGACGCGCTGGAACGCGAGCACACCGACCCGGGCATCCTCAAGGGCCTGTACGAACTGGACTCCACGGCCAGCCAGTTGCGCCGCTACGAGGAGAACCTCGTCATCGTCAGCGGCGAACGGCCCGGCCGCAGCTGGTCCGAGCCGGTGGCGCTGATCGACATCCTGCGCAGCGCGGTCGGCGAGGTCGCCGAGTACCAGCGGGTGGAGGTGCAGACCGAGGAGGAGGTGTTCGTCGCCCCGCCCGCGGTGGCCGACGTGATCCATCTGCTGGCCGAGCTCATCGACAACGCGACGGCGTACTCACCCGCCCCGAGCCCCGTGACGGTACGGGCCCAGATGGTGGCCAAGGGCCTGGCCGTCGAGGTCGAGGACCGCGGCCTCGGCATGCCGGAGGAGGACTACACGTCCTTCAACGAACAGCTCGCGGTGCCTCCGCAGTTCGACGTGGTGGCGCTCGCCGACGACCTGCGGCTCGGCATGTTCGTGGTCGGCCGGCTGGCCCACCGGCACGGCATCGCCGTCACCCTGCGCTCGTCGCCGTACGGCGGGACCACGGCGATCGTGCTGCTCCCGCACGAGATCGTGGTGCGGGAGATCCCGGGCGGCGGGGCGAGGGACGCCGGCGGCGGAACCGGCGTGAACGGCGTGGTGGCCCCGGCCGGCCCGAAAGCCGGGGACGGCGGCACGGACAACGGCGACGCTCCGGAGGACGGGCGGGTCCCGGCGGCCGGGCGGGATGCGACGGACGCCGAGCCGGCAAAGGCCCACTCCGGGGCGCCGCGAGGAGGCGATGCCCCGCGGGGAGCCGGCCGCACCGCCGGATCCTCCCATGAGGCCCGTCCCGTCGCCACGGCGCGCACGGCCGCCGCCACCACCGTCGCCGCCCGCGAGGTCGTCCCCCACCGGGACGGCCTCGCCCCGCTCCCCCGCCGGGTGCCGCAGACCAGCCTGGTGGAGGAGCTGCGCGAGGAGCCCACGCCCGAAGACGACGGCTCCTTCGACGAGTTCACGGCGGAAGCCGCCGCCTCCTCTCTGGCCGGCTTCCAGCGCGGCACGCTCCGGGCCCGCGGCAGCGACGCCGAGCCTCCGTACGGCGAGGAGCCGGCCGCACCCCGGCAGGCCGCCGCCCCGTTCTCCCCGACTCCGCCCGCCGACCGCTGACCGCCGACCGCTGAAGAAGGACACCGCGATGACACGCCCCATCCCCGCCACTCACACCCAGCTCGACCAGCTGCTGACCGGACTCGTGGAGCGGGTCGCCGACGTGAACCAGGCCGTGGTGCTCTCCGAGGACGGCCTGGTGGTGAGCAAGTCCACCGGATTCCTGCGCGACGACGCCGAGCGGCTCGCGGCCACCGCGTCCGGTCTGATGAGCCTCAGCAAGGGCGTCAGCATGGACTTCCGGGGCGGTCCGGTGCGCCAGGCGCTCATCGAGATGGCCAACAGCTATCTGATCCTGACCTCCGCCGGTCCCGGCGCTCACCTGGTCGTGCTCACCGGGCCCGGCGCGGACGTCGGCGTGGTGGCCTACCAGATGAACATGCTGGTGAAGAAGATCGGCGAGCACCTCAGCGCGGCACCGCGGGGCATGGCCGTGCCCGTCGTCGACCCCGGCGTGTGAGGTGGGCGGAGGCGACTCGGCGGGCCGGCTCGTCCGGCCGTTCACTCTGACCGGTGGCCGGACCCGGCCCAGCCGTGCCGACTTCACGCTCATCTCTACGGTGACCGCGGTCGATCCGCAGCCCGCCACGGCGGCCCGCTGCCAGCCCGAGCACAACCGGATCCTCCGGCTGTGCGCCGAGCCGGTCGCCGTGGCCGAACTGGCCGCCCTGCTCGACCTTCCGGTGAGCGTGGTCGTGATCCTGCTCTGCGACCTGCTCGAGGCGGGCCGGATCAGCGTCCGCCCGCCGCGTCTCGTCTCCCGCACCACTCCGGACCTGGACCTGCTGCAGAAAGTGAGGGACGGCCTTGGCCGGCTCTGACTCCACCACCGACGCACCCCCGGCACCCGACACCGTCAAGATCCTCATCGCCGGTGGCTTCGGCGTCGGCAAGACCACCATGGTCGGGTCGGTCAGCGAGATCGTCCCGCTGCGCACCGAGGAACCCCTGACCATGGCCGGTCTGGGCGTCGACGACCTGGACGGCATCGAGGAGAAGCGGGCCACCACCGTGGCCCTGGACTTCGGCCGGATCACCATCAGCCGGGAGCTGGTGCTGTACCTGTTCGGCACGCCAGGGCAGCAGCGCTTCTGGTTCATGTGGAACGACCTGGCCCTCGGCGCGCTCGGCGCCGTGGTCCTGGTGGACGTGCGCAGACCCGAGTCCAGCTTCGCCGCGATCGACTTCTTCGAACGCCGGGGCATCCCGTTCGTCGTGGGGGTCAACGGCTTCCACGGCGAACACCCCTACCCGGCCGAGGACATCCACGACTCGCTCGCGCTGCCCGAGGACGTCAAGGTGCTGCTGTGCGACGCCCGGGACCGTGAGTCCTGCCGTGACGTGCTGATCGCCCTGATCGACCAGCTGATCGCGTCGGCGGTCCAGTCCTAGTCAGTCCAGGCCCGCCGACTTCAGCCAGGCCCTGGCCACGTCCAGCGGGTCCTTCTTCTCCAACTGCACCTGCGCGTCCAGCTCGAGGAGTGCCTTCGTGTCCAGCTTGGCCGAGACCGCGTTCAGGGCCTCGGCGCCCTCCTCGGACAGCTCGCCCTTGCGGACCAGCGGCTGCACGTTCTGGAAGCCGAAGAGGTTCTGCGGGTCCTTCAGGACGACGAACTTCTCCCGGGCGATGGTCGGGTCGGTCGTGAAGACGTCCGCGGCCTGCACGGTGTTCTTCTTCAGCGCCGCCTGAGTCAGCGGCCCGCCCGCGTCGAGGGACTTGAAGGTCTTGAACTGAAGCCCGTACACGGACTTCAGGCCCACCAGGCCCTGGTGCCGGGTCTGGAACTCCGGCGAGCCGCCGAACACCAGGTCCTTGGCCACGTCCTTGAGGTCCGCTATGGAGGAGTCCGAGGTCAGCTTGTACTTCTTCGCGGTCTCGGAGTTCAGCGTCACCGAGTCCTTGTTCTGCGCGGCCGAGGGCTTCAGCAGCTCCAGCCCGGAGTCCAGCTTGCCGTTGATGGCGGTCGTGGTCTCCTCGACCGTCTTCGGCTTGGCCTTGGCGTCGAGGTACGCCAGCAGGGAGCCGTTGTACTCCGGCAGCACGGTGATGCCGCCGTTCTTCATCAGGCCGTACGTGGTCTCGCGACTGCCGATGTTCGGCTTGTAGGTGACCTTGACGCCCTTGGACTTGAGGGCTTCGCCGTAGATGTCGGCGAGCAGGATGCTCTCGGCGAAGTTGTTGGAGCCGACGACGACGGTGCCGCCCTTCGCGTCGCCGCCCTTCAGCGGGTCCTCGGACGTGCCGCCGGAGGAACAGCCCGCGAGGAGCGCCGCCGTGGCGGCCAGCGCTACCGCTGCCGGGCCGGGGTGCCTCGGGATGGACCGGGTGCTGCTCTTCGCCGTAATAATCACCCACTGATCCAAGCCAGCGGATATTCGCTCAGTCAAGAGCGGCCTGGTTACCAATCGGCGTCGATTCGGGCCGGATTGCGACCCCCGCCGCTCATCTCCTGCGCACCCCGGGCGAGACCGAGATCCGCGCCACCGCCCAGAACAGCGCGAGGGTGACCAGCGCCAGGACGGCCACCAGCGTCGCGCCACCCACCACCTTCTCGTAGTCGCGCTGGTAGAGCCCGTCGACGATGTACCGTCCGAGGCCGCCCAGGCTGACGTACGCGGCGATGGTCGCCGTCGAGACGATCTGGATGGCCGCCGAGCGCAGCCCGCTCAGGACCAGCGGCAGCGCGGCCGGCAGTTCCACCTGGAAGAGGATGCGCGACTCGTGCATGCCCATGCCGCGGGCGGCGTCCACCGGCGCGGGGTCGACGGAGCGCATCGCCTCGTAGGTGGTGACCAGGATCGGCGGGACGGCGAGGACGACCAGCGGGATCATCACGGGCAGCATCCCGAACCCCAGCAGGGTGGTCATCAGCACCAGCAGCCCGAAACTGGGCAGGGCCCGTCCGGCGGTGGCGACCAGGGACAGGGCGTTCCCGCCCCTGCCGTAGTGGCCGGTGACCAGGCCGACCGGCAGTCCGATGGCGGTGGCGAGGAGCAGCGCCTGCAGGGTGTAGCGCGCGTGTTCGCCGAGGCGGGCGGGGATGCCGTCGTAGCCGTGCCAGTGGGCGCTGTCGCTGAAGAAGGCGCCCGCGAAGTGGAGGACGTTCACCGGGCGGCGTCCTCCAGAGCGGGCGCCGGCCTGCGGCGCGTCGGGCGGTTCGGCATCCAGGGCGTCAGCAGCACGCGGACGAGGACCAGCAGGGCGTCGAGGACGATCGCCAGGAGGGCCGTGGTGATCACGGAGTTCCAGGTCAGTTCGGGCCGGTTGTAGATCTGCGCGTCGTGCAGCAGGTTGCCGAGGGCGCCCTGGTTGCCGATGAGCATGCCGACGCTGACGAGGGAGACGCTCGACACGGTCGCCACCCGCAGACCGGCGATGATGGCCGGTACCGCGATCGGCAACTGCACCTGGAAGTAACGCCGTACGGGACCGAAGCCCATGGCGGTGGCGGCGGCCAGGGTCTCCTCGGACACCGACCGCACCCCGTCGACGATCGCCGGGACGAGCACCACCAGGCTGTACACGGCCAGCGGGATCATCACGGTGAGTTCGCTCTGCCCGGTGTAGTCGATGAGGACGACGAAGAAGGCCAGCGACGGGATGGCGTAGAGCACGGTCGTGACGCCGAGGACGGGCGGGTACAGCCAGCGGAAGCGTACGCACAGCTGGGCGATGGGCAGCGCGAGGAGCAGCCCGGCGGCGACCGGCAGCAGGGCTTCCCTCAGGTGCAGCCCGATCAGTCCGAGCCAGCTGTGCTGGAGGTCGCTGGGGATGTCGAAGAAGTCGTGGAGGTAGTCGCTCATCCGGCGACCTCGTCGTGGGCGCGCCCGGCCGCGTGGGCGCTGCGGATCGCCTCGCCGATGGTCTGCTGCGAGACGACTCCGGTCACCTTGCCGTCGGTGTCCACGGCGACGGCCCAGCCGGTCGGGGAGAGCACCGCGCAGTCGAGGGCGACGCGCAGCGAGTCGGTGCCGGGCACGAACGGCCGCCCGTGGGACAGGAGCCGGTCGGGCCTGATGTCCCCGGCCGCCAGGTCGCCCGGTTCGCTCCAGCCGAGCGGCCTGCCGTCCGCGTCGGTGACCAGGAGGAAGGGGGCGTCGGGGGCGGCGATCTGCTCGGCGGTCGCGTCGAGCGGGATCACCGGGCCTGCCGTCAGCTCCAGCGCACCGGAGGGGAAGAAGGACAGCCGCCGGATGCCGCGGTCGCCGCCGAGGAAGTCCTCGACGAAGGCGTCGGCGGGGCCGGCCAGCAGCTCGGCGGGCGGTGCGTACTGGGCGAGGTGGCCGCCGGTGCGCAGCACGGCGACCATGGTGCCGAGTTTGATCGCCTCGTCGATGTCGTGGGTGACGAAGACGATGGTCTTGCCCAGCTCGTCCTGGATGCGCAGCAGTTCGTCCTGGAGTCCCTTGCGCACGACGGGGTCGACCGCCGAGAACGGCTCGTCCATGAGCAGCACCGGCGGGTCGGCGGCGAGCGCCCGGGCCACCCCGACGCGCTGCTGCTGGCCGCCGGACAGCTGGTACGGGTACCGCTTGGCGAGCGCGGCGTCGAGACCCACGCGTTCCATCAGCTCGGCGGCGCGGGCCCGGGCCTTCTGTCTGCCCCAGCCGAGCATGCGGGGCACGGTCGCGATGTTGTCGACGATCGTGCGGTGCTGGAAGAGGCCGGCGTTCTGGATGACGTAACCCATGGACCGCCGCAGGGTGGTGACGGGCTGCCGCTGGATGTCCTGGCCGTCGAGGAGGATCGTTCCCTCGCTCGGTTCGACCATCCTGTTGATCATTCGCAGGGTGGTCGTCTTCCCGCAGCCCGACGGTCCGACGAGGACGGTGATCGAGCGGTCGGGTATCTCCAGCGAGAGCCGGTCGACCGCCACCGTGCCGTCCGGATACCGCTTGGTGACTGATTCGATCCGTATCAAGACGCCGGGGCCCTTCGGGTTGGCGGAGACTGTCGGCCATGGTCGTACGGCTGGTGCCGGTCGAGTCTAGACGGCGGTCGTTTCCGGCCCGGGGGCGGCCGGAACCCCTCCGCGTTCTGTGCTGCGCCGGCGGGCTTCCCGGTGGCCCGGGAAGGGGCAGCCGTGGCCGCGGCGGGTTAAGCTCCGGACGGATCACTGCCGAACGGAAGGGGGCCGGCGGCATGAACGCCACGGTGACGGCGGTCAGCAGCAACGGGGTGTACTCGTTCACCAAGCCGAACCGGGACAGCATCACGCTGCTCGAAGGGCTCGGTGTGGAGGGCGACGTCCACGCGGGCGTGACGGTCAAGCACCGTTCGCGCGTCGCGCAGGACCCCACCCAGCCGAACCTGCGTCAAGTGCACCTCATCCACGAGGAGTTGTTCGCCGAGGTCGCCGCCTCCGGCTTCACGGTGGCGCCCGGTCAGCTCGGCGAGAACATCACCACGCGCGGCATCGACCTGCTCGGCCTGCCGGCCGGCACGCTGCTGCGGATCGGCGCGGACGCGGTGCTGGAGGTGACCGGCCTGCGCAATCCCTGCGTCCAGATCGACGCCTTCCAGGAGGGACTGCTGAAGCAGGTCGTCGGCCGCGACGAGACCGGCCGGGTGGTGCTCAAGGCAGGCGTCATGAGCGTGGTGCGGGCGGGCGGCGTGGTGCGGCCGGGCGACACCGTCGAGGTGCGTCTCCCGGCTGAACCGCACCGACCGCTGGAACGCGTCTGAACTCAACGGTTCTGTCGTCACCCACTCCCACCCCAGCCGCACCCGCTAGCCTCGTAAGCCACCGAAGGTGAACGGGGGGTTGCCCATGGTGAACGTCGAACGCACGCCACCGGACTGCCCTGGGGGACATGACGGCATGCCGGAGAGTGGCGCCGGGCTCCACCTCCAGGACCAGCTCGAGATCCTCATCCAGGACTTCCGCACCAGCGCCGAGCCGCCGATGCCGGTGTTCGTCGTGCACGCCCAGGACGGCGCGGACGACGACGCGGTGACCGGACTGGTCCGGCAGCTGCACGCGGGCCAGGAGGCGCACCGCACGCGCTGCGCGGTGGCGCAGGACACCTACGAGGGTGCCACCGAGGTGCGCCGGGCCGCGGCCATGGTGCGGGCGCTGAGCGATCCGAAGAGGTGGGGCGGCCCGAAGGCGGTCTACCGGCGCTACGCCTTTCCGCGGCTGCGGCTGGTGCACGCCATCGACGACGCGGTGGCGGCGCTGGGCGACACCTGGCCCGCGCCCGCCCCGGGCAGTCCCGAGGCCGGTCAGGACCAGCGGCAGCGGCTGCTGAACCAGCTGGCCCAGCAGCGCTGGCGGCCGAGGAACACCGCGCGCTGGCACTCGGGGCTGCCGCTGTTCGACATGGCGCACATCCTCCCGGCGAGCCTCGTGACCGTCCTCGCCGCGCTACTCGCCCGCAGCGAGTGGTACGTGGCGGTGGGCGCCGGTCTGGTCTTCCTGCTGCTGCTGACGGTCCTCAACTACGTCCTGCCGGGACGGGCGCCGATCTTCCTGTGGCTGCGCCGGGAGAGCCGCTGGTTCATGACGACGACCTTCCTCAGGGCACCGGACCAGGAGGATCCCACCGAGGTCTCGCTGCTCCGGCCGGTCCAGTCCTGGAAGGCGATCGCGGCCCGGGCGTACGACGTGGCCGAGGCGCTCACCGCGGGCGGCGACTTCCACCTCCAGCTGTGCGTGCTCGCGCTGCGGGAGGATTTGCGGGACAACCACCGCCGCTGGAGCTGGGACCTGCGCGGCTTCAAACGGACGCGCCCGCCGATGCTGTTCCTGCCGAACGCGGACACCCGCAACGGCGGCATCGAGCTGATCCGGGCCATCAGCGACGTCCGCAGCCGGCGCAGCGAGCTCGATCCCCTGCTCGTGGTCGCCGGGGTGCGCGCCCAGGACGTGTCGCGCCTGGAGCGCAGCGTCATTCCGGCGGCAGCCGAGCCGGAGGCGATTCCGTCCAGGTTCAGCGACCGGTTGCGCACCTGGTACCGCGAGTGGGGGCGCAACCTGCGCGCCGAGCAGTCGCCCAGCCGGGAGCGGTCCGTCCTGCCCTGGGTGATGAAGATCCCGCTGCCGCACGACCAGCTCGCTCCCGTCCAGGAACGCAGCCGCCATCTGCGGGCCTCCACACGGCCCACGCCCGCCCGGCTGGTGTGGGCCCTGCACACTCTGGTCCTGGTGATCGTCCTGCTGACCGCCGGAACCGTCATGCGGGCCGACGCCCTGCACGACCGGTACTGCTCGGCTTCCGTACTGACCGCCAACCGGGACACCCGGCGCGAGCGGACGCCCGGCGGCGGCACGGAGTGCATCGGCATCGCGACGGACGGCGTCCGCTTCGCCGACTGGCTGCCCGTGCCCGGGCCCGCCGACGAGGTCAGTGCCCTGACGGCCGACGAGGGAACGCCCTGGACGGTCGACGACCTGGAGGACCTCATCGCCGGGCAGAACGACGACGTCCTCGACCACCACTCCGGCAAGTACGTCACCGTCGTCTACGCCGGGCCGCTCAGCGCCGACTCCTCGGACGGCTCCTCCCTCGTGAAGGGCGCCGAGGAGCTGGCGGGGGTGTATCTGGCGCAGGCCGTCATCAACAAGAACTCCAGCGTCAAGCTGCGGGTGCTGCTCGCCAACGGCGGCGTGGACCTGGGCCACCAGGAGGAGATGGCCGAGGCGGTCGCCGCGTACGCCGCCGAGGACCCGACCGTGGTGGGGGTCGTCGGCACCGGCCGCGACCTGAAGTCGAGCAGGGCGACGACCCGCACGCTGATGGAGGCCGGCCTGCCGATCGTCTCCGGCACGAACTCCGCCACCTATCTGCCCCGCGAGTTCGCCAACTGGTTCAGCCTGGCCGCCACGGACCAGTGGCAGACCGAACAACTCGGCCTGATCGCGGCCCAGTTGCGCACGCCGAAGCGGCGGCAGTACGCCCTCGTCCTCGCCCGCGACACGGCGAGGACCGACGACCTGTACACCGACGAACAGGCCCGGTACGGCCAGCTCATGCTGCGCCGGCACGGCTTCACCCTGCTCGATCAGCGCCGTTACACGCTCAGCGGCGGCAAGCCGGAACTCCGCTCGCACGCCCAGGAGATCTGCCGGGGCGGCCGGGTCCCGTCGGTGATCTACTTCGCCGGCCGGGTCGAGGACATCGATTCCCTGATGACCCACCTCGGCACCGAGCCGGGCTGCGCCGGGACGCCCCTGGCCATCCTCACCGGCGACGACCTGTCCAAGGCCCGCTTCAGCGCCGGCGGGCCACCCGTCGCTCCGAAGGTCACGCTGTACCACGCGGCCCTGGCCGAGCTGAAGAAGGCCGCCGAGAGGACGACCTTCTACCTGGACGCCGCCGCGTACCTGCCGGGGCTGCGGGGCCACCGCCTGCGCTACGACAGCCCCGCCCTGGACAGCGGCCAGACCGCCCTGGCGCACGACGCCACCCGCGCCCTGTACTGGGCGGCCACCCGGGACGACCGGCCCCAGAGCCGCGCCTCGACCTGGGTGAACCTGCGCAACGTCAAGATCGAGGGCATGGCCACCGGCACCATCGACTTCACCGGCGCCCCGCTGTACGGCGACCGCGCCGGTCACAGCATCGTCCTCAAGGAGGTCAGCCGCGCCGAGGACGGCACCTCCACACTCCGCGTGGTGTGCAGCCGCGAAGCGGGGAACACCAAACGCCTCACGAGGAAGGAGTGCGCCCTTCGCTGAGCGCTGCCTCAGCCCTCGTCGGGTGTCAGCCGCAGCGCGATGCTGTTGATGCAGTACCGCTGGTCCGTGGGCGTGGGGTAGCCCTCGCCTTCGAAGACGTGCCCGAGGTGCGAGCCGCAGCGCGCGCAGCGCACCTCGGTCCGCACCATGCCGTGCGAACGGTCCTCGATCAGCTCCACCGCGTCGGTGTCCCTCGGGTCGAAGAAGGACGGCCAGCCGCAGTGGGACTCGAACTTGGTGTCCGAGGTGAACAGGTCCGCCCCGCAGGCGCGGCAGGAGTAGACGCCCCGGGTCTTGGTGTCCGTGTACTCACCGGTGAAGGCGGGCTCCGTGGCCGCCTGGCGCAGCACCGCGTACTCGCCCGGGCTCAGCTCCGCGCGCCACTGCTCGTCCGGCTTCTCGACGTCGTACGGCATGAGCCTCCAGCCCCTCAGTTCGACAGACGGTCCAGGATGCGCGGGCCGAGGTCGGTGACATCGCCCGCTCCCATGGTGAGAACGAGATCCCCCGGCTTCGCCATTCCCGCGATCACCGACGGCACGTCCGCCTTGTCGTGGACCGGCGTCACGTCGGCGCCCGCGGCCCGGGCCGCCTCGATGATCAGCTCGCTGGTCACGCCGGGGATCGGGTCCTCTCGTGCCGGGTAGATGTCCAGCACCACGGAGGCGTCCGCGAGGGCCAGGGACTGCCCCATCTCCTTGCCAAGCTCCTGCGTCCTCGAGAACAGGTGCGGCTGGAAGACGACCAGGATGCGGGAGTCGCCCGCCGCCGAGCGCATCGCCTCCAGGTCGGCCGTCATCTCCGTGGGGTGGTGGGCGTAGGAGTCGATCACCTGCACGCCGGCGGCCTCGCCCTTCAGCTGGAGCCGCCGTTTCACGCCCGTGTACGCCGCCAGCGCCCGGGCCAGCTCCCCGGCGGGGATGCCGAGCGCCACACCGGCCGCCAGCGCGGCCACCGCGTTGTGCGCGTAGTGGCGGCCGGGGACGGAGACCGTGAAGGTCAGCTCCTCACCCTCCAGCACCACCGTGACCTCGCTCTTCAGCCCCTGCGGCACGACCGACAGGATGCGCACGCCGGCGTCCTCGGACTCGCCGTACGTCACCACCCGCACGGCGCGCCCCGCGATCCGGCGGGTCAGCTCCCGGGCGCCCTCGTGGTCGGCGGTGATCACCAGGGTGCCGCCCTCGGTGACGCGGTCGACGAACGTCTCGAACGACTCGTAGATCTCGTCCATCGAGGCGTAGTTCGCGTGGTGGTCGAGCTCGACGTTGAGGACGATCGCGACCTCGGGGGTGTACTTGTGGAAGCTGCGGTCCGATTCGTCCGCCTCGGCGACGAAGATCTCGCCCTCGCCGTGCAGCGCGTTGGAGCCGGGCGCGTCCAGGTCGCCGCCGATGGCGTAGGACGGCTTCAGGCCCAGCTCGCTCAGCGACACCGCCAGCATCGAGGTCGTGGTCGTCTTGCCGTGCGTACCGGCGACCGCGATCGGGCGCAGGCCGTCCATCAGGGCGGCGAGCGCGTCGGAGCGGTGCACGACGGGGATGCCGAGCTCGGCCGCGCGGGCCAGCTCGGGGTTGTCCTGCCGGATCGCCGACGACACGACCACGCAGCTGGCGTCGTCGGCCAGGTGGTCCGCCGCGTGCCCGACGCGCACCGTCACACCCAGCGCCCGCAGTGCCTCGGCCGTCGCCGACTCCTTGGCGTCACTGCCCGCCACGACGGCCCCGCGCTGCGCGAGGATCTTCGCGATCCCCGACATCCCGGCCCCACCGATACCGATGAAGTGCGGTCGTTCCATGGCGGGGGGAAGGCCGGGTGCCATGCAGATCTCCAAGAGCGTTCCGGGACGGTTAGCGCCCCCAGCCTATTGCCTGCGCGGGGCCCGGACGCCCCTACGCCTTGCTGTGCGAGAACAGCTTCAGCACCGGCACCCCCACCTTGTGCCGGGCGCGGGACGCCCAGTCGCGGTGGAAGAACTCCTCCACGTAGTGGGGGTCGGTCAGCACGATGACCTCGTCCGCGTCGGCCTCCTCGACCAGGGACTTCAGCGCGTCCAGCGGATGATCCTCGATCAACCGCCCTTCGGCCGGGCTCCCGGAGGCCCGCAGCGCCGTGAGGGAGACCTCCAGGGCCCGCTGCCCCACGCTCAGCGCCTCCTGCCCCTCCGGTGTCTCCCCCTCGCGCACGGCCTCGTCGAGCTCGCCGAGCGCGACGTCGTCGATGGCCCGCAGCAGCCGGTCCGCCTGCTCGCCGCGCGGCTGGAGCAGCACCCGGAAGGCGACCTCCTCCTCCCCGTGCAAGGTGGTGACGAACTCCACGTCGGCGGACGTCAGGGCCTTTTCGATCATCAGTACGCTTGTGAACACACCAGGCGCCCTTCTGCTCCGGGGGGCCTGTGGCCCCATGCCGTGGGCCGTGTGCCGGACCCTGCGGAAACCATCCTGCCCCGTGTTCGCCGCCGATGACCCGACCGGCGGCATCTGTACCGAGGAGCCGTTACCCCGTGCCGCGGGATTCAGTACGTCAGGCCCGTGCGTACCTGGTGAACAGGAAGCCGTCCTCCTCCAGCATCGACACCAGCCCGAAGCGCTGCGGCACCGGGACTGCGGGGCCCCCGGCGATGCGCTGCGCCCCGCCCGCGGTGAGCATCGGGGAGACGGTCAGGCAGAGCTCGTCGAGCACACCGGCCGCCACCAGCTGCCCGAGCAGCCGCGGGCCGCCCTCGGTCAGCAGCCGGGTGTGGCCGAGGCCGGCGAGGGCCTGAACGGCACGGGCCGGATCCACGCCGACGCCGTCCCCGGCGGCCAGCACCCGCGCGCCCGCCCGCTCCGCGGCGGCGAGGCGGTCCGGGGCGGCCGAGGCTCCCGTGAGGATCAGGGTGGGTACCAGGGGCGAGGTGAACAGGGGGAGCGAGAAGTCCAGATCCAGGCTGGCGGTGATCACCGCGATCGCGGGTGCGGGGGTCTGCCCGGCCGCCTCGCGCGTCGCCGCGAACTCGGCACGCGCGCGGGCCGGGCGGTACCCCTCCCGGCGCACTGTTTCCGCGCCGACGACCACCACGTCCGCCAGGGCCCGCAGCGTGCCGAAGATCCGCATGTCGGCGGCGCTGGAGATGGGCTGCGAACGGCCGTCGTGCTGGGCTGCCCCGTCCAGGGTGGACACCATGTTGGCGCGCAGCCACGGCGCCGGCCCCTCGGGGCCCGGCTCGGGATAGGCGTAAGCCGCGGCCAGCTCGTCCAGGCTCCACTCCCGTCCGGCACGGTCCGCCACCCCCTCGCCGGGGCCCGGAGCTGCTGTTTCATCGGTCACAGGGAACAGACGTCGCATGCCGTGCAGTGTTCCACGCGCCGTAGCATGGTGAACCGTGTCCTCTTCCCCCGCCCCCTCCGGTACCGGCCCGACAACCGACGCGGCCCCGCTTTCCCTGTGCGCCCGCGAGCCGCACGTTCCCGCGGACCGGCTGGTCGCCGAAATGGTGCCGCCGCCCCGGTTCGACTCGGTGCGCTTCAGCACGTACATCCCGGACCCGAACCAGCCCAGCCAGACGGAGGCCGTCCAGGTCCTGGAGAGCTTCGCGGCGGGTCTCGGCCCGGGCGCGGGCGGATCCGGCAAGCGGCGGCTGTTCGGATTCGGCAAGGCGGCGAAGCAGGCTCCGGCCGGCCCGCGCGGCGTCTACCTCGACGGCGGCTACGGCGTCGGCAAGACCCACCTGCTGGCGTCCCTGTGGCACGCCACCCCGGCCGAGCCGGAGCTCAAGGCCTTCGGCACCTTCGTGGAGCTGACCAACCTGGTCGGCGCCCTCGGGTTCCAGAAGACCGTCCAGACGCTGTCCGGCCACCGTCTGCTGTGCATCGACGAGTTCGAGCTCGACGACCCCGGTGACACCGTCCTGGTCTCCACCCTGCTCGGCAAGCTCGTCGACGCGGGCGTGGCGCTCGCCGCCACCTCGAACACCCTGCCCGGCAAGCTCGGTGAGGGCCGGTTCGCCGCGGCCGACTTCCTGCGCGAGATCCAGGGCCTGTCGGCGCATTTCCGCCCCCTGCGCATCGACGGCGAGGACTACCGTCACCGCGGCCTGCCCAAGGCTCCGCCGCCCTACTCCGACGAGCAGGTGACCAAGGCGGCGCACGCCACCGAGGGGGCCTCGCTCGACGCGTTCTCGCCCCTCCTGGAGCACCTCGCCCGGGTCCACCCCAGTCGCTACGGCGCTCTGACGGACGGAATCGAGGCCGTGTGCCTCACCGGGGTGCGGCCGGTTCCCGACCAGTCGACGGCCCTCAGGCTCGTCGTCCTCGCGGACCGGCTCTACGACCGTGAGGTGCCCGTGATGGCCTCGGGTCTGCCCTTCGACCAGCTGTTCAGCGAGGAGATGCTGAACGGCGGCTACCGCAAGAAGTACTTCCGGGCCATCTCCCGGCTCACGGCCCTGGCCCGCGACGCGGGCCGGCTCGCCGACCCCCGGTGACCACAATCCCAATACCGCGCCAACTACCGT
Organism: Streptomyces djakartensis; assembly: GCF_014651075.1. Taxonomy (GTDB): domain Bacteria; phylum Actinomycetota; class Actinomycetes; order Streptomycetales; family Streptomycetaceae; genus Streptomyces; species Streptomyces djakartensis. The sequence goes on from NZ_BMWE01000005.1 coordinate 393,171, forward strand.
GAAGTAAGGGCTTTTTCAAGCCAGCCCAGCCACGGTTTTCAGGCTCTCTTCAGCTTGAAACACTAAGTTAACCCTGCAAACGGCTTTGCAGGGTTAACGTGTTTCTTGACCAGTGATTGACCAACTGTTGGTCAGCGCTAGACGTGTTGAGCATCCGGAGGGGGGCGCATGTACCGAGGTACGACGGCACGGACCGTGGTTTCGCTGCTCTCCGCCGTCCTGCTCGCCCTCCAGTTCTTCGCTCCGGCAGCGTCCTTCGCAACCGCGCACTCCCCCAGTCAAGTCGAGGCCAAGCCCCAGACCGGAACCACACCCTCCGGCAAGTCCTCGCGTCCCGGGACCGAGTTCACCGGGAAGGCACTGCGCGACGAGATCGCCTCGTGCCGCGCCGGACACCACGGGGACCCGACCGGTCCCCTGCGGACCCGTCTCCGCACCCACGCAGCCGACTCCGCGCCCCCGGCACCCGAGCGGCCGCCGCTCAGGCACATCCAGCCGACGGCGGAGGAACCGGTCACCCCCGGCGCCGCGCACCAACGCACGTCGAGATCCTCGGCGTCGCACACTCCGGCAGCGCTTCAGATCTTCCGCTGCTGAGGATCAGAGCCGTTCACCCCCACCTCTGTCATGTCCGTCCGACGCGCCCCCACGCGCGCCAGGAGGAGTCACCACACTCATGCAGCCCCTCATCGACAACGCCCGCATGTTCGGACAGCGCCCTGAGGAGTTCGCCCGCCTCGCCGAGGGCCAGTCCCCCGACGTCCTGTTCATCACCTGCTCCGACTCCAGGGTCGTACCGGCCCTGATCACGGGCGCCCGGCCCGGCGAGCTCTTCGAGCTGCGCACAGCGGGCAACGTCGTCCCGCCGTACGCCTCCGCCACCCCCACCGGCGAGGCGGCCACCATCGAGTACGCCGTCCAGGTGCTCGGCGTCCAGCACATCGTGGTGTGCGGCCACTCCCACTGCGGCGCCGTCGGCGCGGTGGTGCGCCACGACGATCTCGCCGCCGTACCCGCCGTGCGGGACTGGCTCGCCCACGCGGCGGACGAGCCCAAGTGCTCCGACCCCGGCGACCCGACGGTCGCCGAGGCGGTGCAGAACCACGTGCTGACGCAGCTGCTGCGGCTGCGTTCCTACCCCTGCATCGAGCAGCGCCTCGAGGCGGGTGAACTCCAGCTGCACGGCTGGTACTACGAGGTCCACACCGGCGTCGTGCGGGAACACCGCGCGCAGTCCGACACGTTCGAGACGCTCTGAGGGGGCCGGTGACCATGCTGTCGAAGTTCCCTTACCTGAGGCAGGACTTCCTCGCCTCGATCGTCGTCTTCCTTGTCGCGGTGCCGTTGTGCGTCGGCGTGGCGGTCGCCTCCGGCGTCCCCGCCGAGCTGGGTCTCATCACCGGCATCGTCGGCGGCCTCGTCACCGGGCTGATGCGCGGCAGCAGCCTTCAGGTCTCCGGGCCCGCCGCCGGCCTCACCGTGCTGGTCTTCGAGGCCGTCAGCGAGTTCGGAGTGGCCACGCTCGGCGTGATCGTGCTGATCGCCGGGCTGCTCCAGCTCGCCATGGGCTTCCTCGGGATAGGCCGCTGGTTCCGGGCGATCTCCGTCTCGGTCGTCGAGGGCATGCTGTGCGGCATCGGACTGGTGATCATCGCCGGTCAGGTCTACGCGGCGGCGGGCCTGAAGGCACCCGAGTCCGGACTCGACAAGATCGCCGGCCTGCCCGGGATGTTCGCCGACACGCTCGGCAGCACCCGGGCCCTGATGTCCCTCGCGATCGGCGCGGGCACCATCGCCGTCATCGTGCTGTGGAAGAAGCTGCCGAAGGCGGTCCAGACCGTGCCCGGCGCCCTCGCGGCGGTCGTCCTGGCCACGGCCGCCACGCTCGCCTTCTCCCTTCCGGTCGCCACCGTCCAGGTGGAGGGCCTGCTCGGCGTCATCCAGCCGCCCGGGGCCGAGGCCTTCGGCGAGCTGGCGAGCCCGGCCATCTGGGGCACCATCATCGCCTTCGCGCTGATCGCCTCCGCGGAGAGCCTGTTCAGCGCGGCGGCCGTGGACCGGCTGCACAACGGCCCGCGCACCGAGTACAACAAGGAGATGATCGCCCAGGGCGCGGGCAACACCCTGTGCGGTCTGCTCGGCGCGCTGCCGATGACCGCGGTCATCGTGCGCAGCTCCGCCAACGTCGCCGCGGGCGCCAGGACCAAGGCGTCCCGGGTGCTGCACGGCGTGTGGCTGCTGCTGTTCGCCGCCGCGATGCCGTGGGCCCTGGCCCTGATACCGATCCCCGCTCTCGCGGGCATCCTGGTGCACGCCGGCTGGAAGCTGATCCCGTTCCGCCAGATCACGGCGCTGTGGCGGGCCCACAAGGGTGAGGCGCTGATCCTGGTGGTCACCGCCGTGTCCATCGTCGCGGTGAACATGTTCGAGGGTGTGCTCATCGGTCTGGCCCTGTCGGTCGTGAAGACCGCCTGGGAGGCGTCGCACGTCAGGCTCGACGTCATCGACAAGGGCGCCGGTCCCATCCAGGCGTACCTGTCGGGCAACGCGACGTTCCTGCGGCTGCCGAAGATCCTGGACAGCCTGGAGAACCTGCCGCAGGACCGCCCGGTCGAGCTGGACCTGAAGGGTCTGCACCACCTCGACCACGCCTGCCGCACGGCCCTGGAGAGCTGGGCCGAACGCCACAGCGCGACGGGCACCGAGCCGGTGAAGGTCATGGAGCCGGAGGAGTCGCCTCAGAGCGAGAAGGTGGCGGCGGTCTAGCAAGCCGGCCGTACCACCCGGTCTCCCCCGGTCCGGGGCGCGCACCCCACGCGCGCCCCGGGCCGCCGTGTGTGCGGCTGCGCCCGGCCCCCGGGCGTGGCCCCGCGACCCGAACCGGGCATATCGTTGCAGAAGCAGAAAAAACCGGACCTCTGGACGGGGAGGTCACCATGCTCGAAGAGCTGGTCGCGGCGATTCTGGCCGCCGGTGCCGCCGGCGTGGTCTATCTGGCCGCGGCGGCCCGGGTCGTGAAGCAGTACGAGCGCGGGGTCGTATTCCGGCTCGGCCGGCTGCACGGCGACGTACGCCGGCCCGGGTTCACCATGATCGTTCCGGCGGTGGACCGCATGCGCAAGGTCAACATGCAGATCGTGACCATGCCGGTGCCCGCCCAGGAGGGCATCACCCGCGACAACGTGACCGTGCGGGTCGACGCGGTGGTGTACTTCAAGGTCGTGGACCCCGGCGCCGCGGTCGTCAACGTGGAGGACTACCGCTTCGCGGTGTCCCAGATGGCACAGACCTCGCTGCGCTCGATCATCGGCAAGAGCGAGCTGGACGATCTCCTGTCCAACCGGGAGAAGCTCAACCAGGGCCTGGAGCTGATGATCGACAGCCCGGCCGTGGAATGGGGTGTGACCATCGACCGCGTCGAGATCAAGGACGTGTCCCTGCCCGACACGATGAAGCGCTCCATGGCCCGTCAGGCCGAGGCCGACCGCGAGCGCCGTGCCCGCCTGATCAACGCCGACGCCGAGTACCAGGCCTCGAAGAAACTGGCCCAGGCCGCCCACCAGATGGCGGACACCCCCTCGGCGCTCCAGCTCCGGCTGCTGCAGACCGTGATGGCCGTGGCGGCGGAGAAGAACTCGACCCTGGTGCTGCCCATCCCGGTGGAGCTCCTGCGGTTCCTGGAAAGGGGACGTGAGGAAGGCCGGCCGGCGGACGCCGACGCCCACGCCGACACCGACGCCCACGCCGACACCGACGCCGACGCCGACGCCGACGCCGACAAGACGGAACGGGCCATGGAGGAGCTGCGGCGCGCGGTCGAGCAGTGACGCGCGCTACGCGCGTGGTTCCCGCGACCCGCCCCAGGTGATAGACACAGCGGGATCACTGTTCCTGTCCGCCAGCAGGAAGGTTTCCCCATGACCGAATCCGGTCGTTCCGCCACACGACGTCAGGTGCTCGCCGGGGCGGGCGCCGCGGGCCTCGGGATCGCGTTCTCCGGCGCCCTGTCAGAACTCTTCGCCGGCACCGCCGCCGCGCAGCCGCTCGGCCGCGACGGCTACGGCCCGCTCGTCCCCGACCCCGAGGGGCTGCTGGATCTGCCGGAGGGCTTCAGCTACCGGGTCCTCTCCCGGCAGGGGGACGAGCTCCGTTCGGGTGAGGGCAAGGTCCCCTCCAACCACGACGGCATGTCGGCCTTCGCCGGCGGAGCCGGCCGTGTCCACCTGGTCCGCAACCACGAGAACCGCGCAGGCGGAAAGATCCCGGTCCCGGCCGTCGAGGGCCTCACCTATGATCCGGCCGGCAAGGGCGGCTGTACGGCGCTGACGCTGGACGCGCGGGGCCGCGTGCTGTCCGAGCGCGTCGCGATCGCCGGTACGGCCGTGAACTGCGCGGGCGGCCCCACGCCGTGGGGCACCTGGCTGACCTGTGAGGAGACCGAGGACAAGGCCGGCACCAACGGCTACACCAAGGACCACGGCTTCATCTTCGAGGTCGACCCGGCCGACCCGCGCCGCACCGGAGCCGTGCCGCTGACCGCGATGGGCCGCTTCCAGCACGAGGCGATCGCCGTCGACCCCAGGCGGGGGGTGGTGTACGAGACGGAGGACGCCTTCGAGAAGCCCTTCGGCCTCTTCTACCGCTTCCTGCCGGAGAAGCCCCTGGGCGGCCGGGGTTCGCTGCGCGCGGGCGGCAGGCTCCAGGCCATGCGCGTGCCGGGGGTACCCGACCTGTCCACCATCCAGGACATCGGCGCCGAGTTCGACGGCATCGAGTGGGTGGACGTCCCCGACCCGCAGGCGGCTCAGACGCCCATCCGGTTCCAGGACTTCGGCCGCGGAGGCATCACACACGCGCAGAAGCTGGAGGGCTGCTACTGGGGCGGGCGTTCGGTGTACTTCGTGTCGTCGTTCGCGCGCCGGTCGGACGGTTCGGCCGCCGACCACTACGGGCAGGTCTGGCGCTACGACCCGGAGTGCCGCAGGCTGACCCTGGTGATCGTCTTCGGCCCGGACACCGACCTGCAGCTCCCGGGCGAGTCGCCGGACAACATCTGCCTGGCGCCCAGCGGCGGCCTGATGGTCTGCGAGGACGGCGAGGGCGCCCAGCACGTCTACGGGGTGACCCGGCGCGGCAAGGTCTACGCGATGGCCCGCAACCGGCAGAACATCGGCACCCCGGAAGCGCCCGAGTGGGGTGAGTTCGCCGGCGTGACCTTCTCCCCCGACGGGGACACGATGTACGTCAACTGCTACAACCCCGGCACCACGTTCGCGGTGACGGGCCCCTGGCGCCGTTAGGGGTCCTTTCACTATGCCCGCCCGGACCACGCGACCCGGGCGGGCATAGTTCTCTTTCCCTCCTCGCGAAGCGCCCCACTGAAGCGGGCGGACGGGGGTACTCGGCGACGTATGAGCGAGAAGCAGCAGGTCAGCAGCTCCTACTGGCTCGACACGGCACCGGGCGGCCGGTTCCCGGCGCTGACGGAGGACGTGGACGTCGACGTGGCGGTGATCGGGGCCGGGATCGCCGGGCTGAGTACGGCGTGGGAGCTCGCGCGGGCCGGGCGGAGCGTCGCGGTACTGGAGGCCGGGCGGGTCGCGGCGTCGGTCACCGGGCACACCACCGCCAAGGTCACCGTCCTGCACTCGCTCGTCTACGACAAACTGCGCCGCACCCGCGGCCCCGAGGGCGCGCGGCTGTACGCCCGCTCCCAGTCCGAGGCGCTCGAGCACGCGGCCGGGGTCGTCGCGGAACTGGGCATCGACTGCGAGTGGGAGACCAGGAGCGCCTACACCTACGCCTGTGACGCGGGCCGGGTCGAGGAACTGCGTGCCGAGGCGCGGGCGGCGGCCGAGGCCGGGCTGCCCGCCTCGTTTGTGACGGAGACCGGTCTGCCCTTCCCGGTGGCGGGCGCGGTCCAAGTCACCGGGCAGGCCCAGTTCCACCCGCGCAAGTACCTGCTGGCCCTCGCCGCCGACCTGGTGGAACGCGGCGGGCACATCTACGAGGACACCACTGTCCTCGGCCTGGACGAAGGCGAACCGTGCCGGCTGTCGACGGCGGCCGGGGCGACGGTCCGGGCCCGGGACGTCGTCGTCGCGACGCACTACCCGATCTTCGACCGGGCCATGCTGTTCACCCGGCTGTCCCCGCGCCGCGAACTGGTGGTCGCCGGCACGATCCCCGCGGACCAGGACCCGGGCGGCATGTTCATCACGCCCGACGAAGGCACCCGCTCGGTGCGCACCGCGCCCTTCGAGGGCGACCGGCGCCTGCTCGTGGTCACCGGCGAGCACTTCACGCCCGGCACGGGCGACCCGAGGGCCAGTTTTGAGAACCTCACCGCCTGGGCGGTCGACCACTTCCCGGACCTCGACGTCACCCACCGCTGGGCCACCCAGGACAACGACCCGACGGACACCGTGCCGATGGTGGGCCCGTTGCACCCGGGTGCAAGGCACGCCTATGTGGCCACCGGCTTCGCCGGCTGGGGCATGACCGGCGGCATCATGGCGGGCCGTCTGCTCACCGCGCAGATCACCGGCGAGGAGTGCGCGTGGAGCGGGCTGTACGACCCGCGCCGGGTGAGGCCCGCCGTGCGGGAGGCACCGTCGTTCCTGAAGACGCAGGCCAAGGTCGCCGGGCACTTCGTGGGCGACCGGTTGCGGCCGTCGCCGCCGGTGGAGTCCCTGCCGCCCGGCGAGGGCGCCGTGGTCCGTGCCGACGGCCACCGCGTCGCGGTCTACCGGGACGACGACGGGGCCCTGCACGCCGTCTCCGCCCGCTGCACCCACCTGGGCTGCCTGGTCTCCTTCAACGGCGCCGAGCGCGCCTGGGAGTGCCCCTGCCACGGCTCCCGTTTCGACACGGACGGCAAGGTGATCCAGGGACCGGCGACCAAGCCGCTGGAGCGCCGGGACATCTGACGCTCGGGTGACAGCCGCACGGGACAGGAATACCCGGGCGATCCGGCTCATATCTTCATACGGTGATCGCACTTCTCCGTCGCGCCGGCCTGGTGTGCGCCCTCGGCGCCGCCCTCGCCGCCTGCGGGACCGCCCAGCCCCAGCGGAGGACGCCCCCCGCGCCGGTGTCCGCGCCACCGCCCGCGCCCCCCACCCTCGCGCCCGGCCCGGCCGGTCTGACCCCCGTCTTCGAACACGGTCCCCGCTCGCGCGGCAGGACCGTCGCACTCACCTTCGACGCCGACATGACCGCCGGGCAGGGGGCGCGAGCGGCGGCGGGTGAACGGTTCGACCATCCGCAGCTGATCTCGACACTGCGCGCGCTGAGGGTGCCGGCCACCGTGTTCATGACCGGGCGGTGGGCGGAGGAGTATCCGGACCAGGCCCGCTCCATCGGCCGGGACCCGCGCTTCGAGGTCGCGAACCACTCCTACAGCCACTACGCGTACACCCGGGACTGCTACGGCCTGCCGACCGTGCCCCGCAAACTCATGCGGTCGGACGTGGAGCGGGCCTACGCCGCCTTCCGGAAGGCCGGCGTGCGGGCCCCGATGCCGTACTTCCGCTTCCCCGGCGGCTGTTACGACCGGCGGGCGCTCCGGGCGCTGACCCCGACCGGTGTGACCGCCGTGCAGTGGGACGTGGTCGGCGGCGACGCGTTCGAGACCGACGCGGACGTGGTGGTGCGGCAGGTGCTCGACGGGGTGCGGCCGGGGTCGGTGGTCGTGCTGCACTGCACGCGCAGTGCCGCTCCGGCGACCGAACGGGCGGTGCGCGCGATCGTGCCCGCGCTGCGCGGCAGGGGCTTCAGGTTCGTGAAGGTCTCCGAGCTGATCGGGACCGTGGGTGGACGGCGCTGACCGTCCTACGCTGGACGTATGACGCGGTGGGGGTCCGCGAGTGGCGGGAAGCGGAGCGCACCACCTGCTCAGGGTGATCTGCGGGCCGCCAGCGCACCGGCCAGGGCCAGCGCGGCGGCCGTGACCAGGGCTGCCGCGGCCAGGGGCAGCAGCGGGAGCGGGACGGTACCCGACCGTGAGCCGGTCACCAGGCCCTGTACCGCCGCCTGCGCCGGAGAACCGGTGGCCACCAGGGACAGCAGCGTCGCCGGCAGCAGCGCCAGGACGGCACGGCCCCGCGACCGCAGCAGCGGGCGGCTGGTGAGCGCGCCGACGGCCGTGCCGAGCAGGGCGCACGACAGGGCGGCGAGGAGTCCGGCCCCGCAGGCGGGGACGAGCGGCACCGGGGTGCGGTGGTCGGAGGCGACGGGGGCGCTGACCAGCGTCACCAGCAGGGTCGTGACCGCGCCGAGCGCCGCCGAGGCGGCCGGTGCCACCAGCAGACACGCCACGTGGGCTCGGGCGGGCCCGGCGGCCGCCGCCACGCAGCCGCGCGCGGCGTCCGGCTCGGCTGTGACGCAGATCCGCGTCAGCCAGGCGGCGACCGGCAGCAGTGCGGCGGCGGCGTAGCCGAGCGAGTCGAGCACCGGCTGGCCGGCCCGGACACTGACCGCGAGGAAGGCGGCGTACAGCAGGAACGGCGGAAGCCAGCGCTGCGATCGCAGCAGGAGGGCGGCGTGGTAGCGCAGCAGGGCGGTCATCGAAGGCCCCCGGAGGTGTCGTCCGGCTGGGACACGCTCACCACATGCCAGGGCGGGCGGGCCGTGAGGAGGGTGCGGAGCAGGACGTCGGAGTGCGGAGCGGGGACGGTGAGGCGGTAGCGGCCCGGCCCGGTCTCCTCGGCCGAAGTGGCCGTCCGGCGTACGTCCTCGGGGAGCTGTCCCTGCGGTGGGCCCTGCGTCTCGACGGTCATGTGCGGGCCGGACGGAACCGTCTCCCGGGCCGCCCGCGGGGCGAGGCGTCCGTCGCGCACGGCGTAGGTCGCGTCGGGCAGCCCGGCGAGGCGGCGCGGGTCGTGGTCGACGAACACCGCGGAGCCGCCGGCCGCCGTGCGCTCCGCGACGGCCCGTTCGAACTCGGCGCGGGCATCGGCGTCCAGGCCGGTCCAGGCCTCGTCCAGCACCAGCAGCTCCGGCTCCCCCAGCAAAGCCTGGGCGACGGCGACCTTCTGGCTGCCGCCCTTGGACAGCCGGGCCATCGGCGTCCCGGCGTACGCGGCGGCGCCGAGGCGTTCCAGCCACTCGCCCGCGGCACGGGCGGCCGCCGCGCGGGTCAGGCCGTGCACGGTGCCGAGGTGGGTGAGGTAGCCGAGGGCGGTGAACGGCAGCGCCGCCGGGAAACGCTCGGGGACGTAGGCCGTGCGCGGGCGGCCGGTGATCCGGCCCTCGCTGGGGGAGTCGATGCCGGCGAGCAGCCGCAGGAGGGTGGACTTGCCGCTGCCGTTCGCGCCCTCGACGCGCACGAGCCGGCCCGGGGCGACCGTCAGGTCGACGCCGCGTAACACCCAGGGGCCGCGCAGACCGTAGCGGCGGCCCGCGTGGTGAAGGCACAGGTCGGGTCGCATGCGGCCATCCTGCACGATCTCCCGGCTGGCACACTGGGATTCGTGAGCGAAGACCCCACGCCCGTGAGTGACAGCCCCTTCCGGTCCGAACCCTCGGCGCGCGACACGGCACCGCAGTTCGTGCTGCCGCTGGTCGTGCGGATCGAGCGTACGGACCCTCCGGCGCGTACGGACGCCCTGGAGACGGCCGCGCGGGCGGTGCTGACCATCCTCGGTGACGAGCGGTCGGCCGGAGACGGCGAGTGGGCCCAGGCCATGCGCGACTGGCAGGACGCCAGGATCCGCAAGGTGGTGCGGCGGGCTCGCGGCGCCGAGTGGCGGCGGGCCGAGGCGCTGCCCGGCATCACGGTCACCGGCAAGTCGGCCCAGGTGCGGGTCTTCCCGCCGGTCCCGCTGGACGGCTGGCCCAAGGACCTGGCCCGGCTCCAGGTCTCCGGCACCGACCTGGACGACCCGGAACCGCCGGTGGAGGCGGACGCGACCGCCCCGGTGCTGTGGCTGAACCCCGGGCTCGGCATGTCGGCCGGCAAGGCGATGGCCCAGGCGGGGCACGCCGCGCAGCTCGCCTGGTGGGAGCTGTCCGGCGAGGAGCGTGCCGCGTGGCACGACGCGGGCTTCCCGCTCGCCGTACGGACCGCCGGGGCGGCCTTCTGGCCCGGGCTGACGGGCAGCGGACTGCCGTTGGTCCGCGACGCGGGGTTCACGGAGATCGCGCCCGGCTCGTGCACGGTCGTCGCGGACCACCCTGCGCTGCGCCGGGGCCGCCGGGACCTGTCGTAGGCGCTCCGGCGGCCACTCGTTCGCAGTAGCCGCGGGCGCGCCGGACGCGGACGGATGCTCCAGTGGGGTTACCGGACAACCCTCATTCAGGAGGCAGCCATGACCAGCGCCGCACCCTCTCCCTCCGCCGACGACCGGACGCCCGGCGGTTCCGGCTCCGGCGGTACCGAAGATTCCTCGACGGCCGGAGATCTCGCTCTGAGCGGCACCCTGATGGTCGTCTACGGCCTCTTCGCGGTGTTCCAGGGCATCGCGGCGATCGCGAACGACGAGGTGTACACGAGCTTCGGCGACTACGTCTTCACGTTCGACCTGACGGCGTGGGGCTGGATCCACCTGGTCGTCGGCGTGCTCGTGGTCGCGGCCGGGTTCGGTCTGTTCACCGCTGAGCCCTGGGCGCGGGTCGTGGCCGCGATCGTGGTCGGGCTGGCGCTGATCGCGAACTTCATCTGGCTGCCGTACCAGCCGTTCTGGTCGATCATCATGATCGTGACCGGCCTGTTCGTCCTGTGGTCGGTGTTCAACTACCGCTCCTCCCGTACGGTGTAGCGCCGCCGAACCTCAAATGTTCCTCTGAAGCATGGCCCTGCGCGGTTCGGGGCCGGGCGGCTGGGCCATACCCCCCTCACGTTCGGGGACCGGGCCGTGCGGAGGAGGGGGACGATGGAGCGACTGGGGACGGGCATCGGGTGGCGGCCGGAGATCGCGGACGCCGTGGAGCGCATGCCGGGCATCGACTGGGTCGAGACCGTGGCGGAGAACGTCTGCCCCGGGCACCTGCCCGAGTCGCTGCTCAGGCTGCGCGAGCGCGGCGTCACCGTCGTGCCGCACGGCGTCTCGCTCGGCCTCGGGGGTGCGGACCGGCCCGACGACGGGCGGCTGGCCGCGCTGGCCGAGCGGGTGGAGGCACTGGGTTCGCCGCTGGTCACCGAGCACATCGCGTTCGTACGGGCGGGCGGCGCGCTGACGGCCTCCCCTCATCTGGAGGCGGGCCATCTGCTGCCCGTCCCCCGGACCCGGGACGCGCTCGAGGTGCTGTGCGAGAACGTGCGCATCGCGCAGGAGGCGCTGCCGGTGCCGCTGGCCGTCGAGAACATCGCCGCGCTGATCTCCTGGCCTGGCGAGGAGATGACGGAGGGCCAGTTCCTGTACGAGCTGGCGGACCGCACGGGCGTGCGGCTCCTCATCGACGTGGCCAACCTGCACACCAACCACGTCAACCGGGGTGAGGACCCGGCCAAGGCCCTCGCCGAGCTGCCCCTGGAGGCCATCGCCTACGTCCATGTCGCGGGCGGCTTCGAACGCGACGGCGTCTGGCACGACAGCCACGCCCACCCGGTCCCGCGCCCGGTCCTCGACATCCTGACGGACCTCGCGTCCCGGGTGTCGCCGCCGGGGGTTCTGCTGGAACGGGACGAGAACTTCCCGGCGCCGTCGGAGCTGGAGGGGGAACTGGGCGCGATCCGGCGGGCCCTGGAGGCGGGGGCCGTGGAGCGCGTGAAGAGCGAGGTGCGGGCGGCGGGCTGTACGGCCGCGCGGCGAGCCGCGGCGGGCGCCGGACGGCGCCAGGAGCGGGACGCCGCCGGTGAGCTGCCCGCGGCAGGGGATGCGGCCCGACGGGCGGGGACGGCCGGCCCTCGGCAGCGCGCCGCACGCGAGGCGGAGACCCCGGCCGAACCGCGCACCGCGGCGGCCCGCCTGCAATACCCCGGCACCCCCGGAGCCGAAGCCCCGGCCGAGCGGCACACCACGGCGGCCCGCCCTCGGCACCGGGACGCGCACAAGGCCGGACCCCCGGCCGGGCGGTGGGAGAGGGCGACGCCCGGCGAGCCCACGAAGGGCGACGGGCCAGGCACGCGGGGCACCGGCGGGCGGCACGACGAGACCCACGGCATCGGGGGTGGGCCCCTCGCGGGCGCCGGTGCCGGACGGCCGGGCGGGGAGGCCGGGGCGACACGGGGCGCCTGCGGCCTGCCCCGGCCCGGTGACGGCGCAGCCGCTCGGCAGCGGCTCGGGCTCGCGCAGGCCGCACTGCTGTCAGCGCTGGTCGCCGGTACGCCCGTGCCCGAGGGGTTCGACCGGGCACGGGTCGGTGTGCAGGCTCGGGCGCTGGCGGCGAAGCGCGCCGATGTCGTGGCCAAGGTCGCGCCCGAACTGCCCGTGATCCTGGGCTCCGGTTACCGCCCGGCCTTCCTGTCCTACGCCCAGACGCAGCCGATGACCGGCGGCTACCGCCGGGACGCCCTCGACTTCGCGGAGCACCTGCTGCACGCCGGACGGCCCGAGAACGCCGGGGCGCGGCGGGAGTTGCGGGCGTGGTGGCTGGAGCGGTCGGGCCCGGCACCGCTCTCCGCGCGCCCGGCCCACCGGCTCGTCCGCGCGACGCGCAGGGTGCTGCTGCGGCGTTGAGGGCGGCCGCAGCACGATCGGCGCCTGTCCTCGGGGCGGAGGGTCAGGGCGGCGCCGACTCTCGCGCCGAAGCCCAGCGCCAGGTTGGCGGCGCCGGGCGGTGAAACCCAGAGGCCCTCGCCTCGTCCAAGGACCACTCAAGGCGTGTCGCCTGTCACCAACGTCCCGGGACAGCACACCTGGTCGCCTGCCCCGGCACCAATCGGCAGGGCGGTTGACGTGGATCACGCGGCAGGGCGGGCGGGTCAACACCTCGACGGCGAAACGGAACGTCACATACCCACAACGCTCCGTCCGAACTGTGAACAAGCCATGGTGTTCCGCGGCCCGTGTCACATACAAACAACATATGCTCTGGGTTCTTTTCCTGCTGGCGGCCTGGGCCGTGGCGGGCGCGGCGTGCACCCGCCTGTGCCTGGCCGCCGTACGCGCCGCGGCCGGCGCCGCGGACACCGGCCGGGTCCATGAACTCACCTTGTACGAGGCGGCGTTCCTCTCCGGTGGCCCCCGGCGGGTCGCTGACCTGACCCTCGTCGCCATGGCGCGCCAGCGCCGTCTGCTGCTGGCGCACACCGGCTGGGCGACGGTCGTCGATCCGTTCGGGCGGGACGAGATGGAGCGGTCGGTCATAGGGGCCATCGGCCCCGGCGGGCAGTGCCGGATCGCACCGGTACGGGCCACCGCCGCCACGGCGGACGCGGTGCGCGGTATCGCCGACCGGCTGGTGCGCGCGGGGCTCGCGGTGCCGGACAGCGCCCGCACGACGGTGGCGGCGGCGGTCCGTCAGGTACGCGTGGCGGCCGCCGTCGTCCTCTGTCTTGGGGTCGCCGCGCTGCTGACGCCCGTTCCGCCGGTCATGCCGCGCCACCTGGTCGCCCTGTGGTTCGCGCTGCCGCTGGCCCTGACCCTGAGCTGCCTGGCCATCGCCCGTGTCGAGATCCACCCGTACTCGCGCTGGGCCTCCCCGGCCGGTGAGCGGCTGCTCGGCGCGCTGACCCGGAACGCGGACGGCACCGCGGACGACCGGACGTTCCTGACGTCGGTGGCCGTGCGCGGCGTCCACGCGATCGGCGAACCCGGCCTGCGCGCCGCCTTCGGGCACCGAGAGGCACACGACTGACGGACCGCGGCGCACAGGGGCCATGGGGCCCGACACCGGCGGACGGTGCTTGCCTTCCCCCGGCGCCGAACCAAACATCCCTTGTGTCGCCTCCGTGCACCGAAGGGATTCGTGATGAGAGCCGCTCTTCTCTACTCGGCCGCGGGGTCCTTGCTGTTGGGCACCGTCACCGCGGCACCGGCCGTCGGGGAGCGGGGGACGGCCGAGGCGCGCGGCACCGCGGTGGCCGCCGCGCGTGCCAGGGCGGCCGGTGCCGACTTCGGCCCGTGCCCCGGCGCACGGGACCTGCCGGACAGCGTGCGGTGCGCGACGGTGGCCGTCCCGCTGGACTACGCCCGGCCGAACGGCAGGCAGATCCGGCTCACCGTCAGCCGGGTACGGGCCACGCACAGGGACCCGTACAACAGCAAGCGCAGGGTCCCCCGCCAGGGTGCCCTGGTCTACAACCCGGGCGGGCCGGGTGCCTCCGGCCTGTACTTCCCGCTCATGGGTCTGCGTCCCGAGTGGCGGCGCATCGCGGCCGCGTACGACCTCGTCGGCTACGACCCGCGCGGGGTGGGCCGTTCCGCGCCGCTGTCCTGCGAGGACCCGAAGCGGTTCCTCGCAGGGCCCACGCAGGCGCCGGCGCATCCCTCCGAGTCGTACAAGAAGCAGCGCATCGCCCGGGCAAAGGCGTACGCGCGCGGCTGCGCCGACCGGGCCGGCGGCGCGCTGCGCCACTACCACTCGCTGAACAACGCACGCGACCTCGACGTGCTGCGCGCGGCGCTCGGCGAGGAACGGCTGACCTTCCTGGGCTCGTCGTACGGCACCTACCTCGGGGCCGTCTACGCGACGCTGTTCCCCGCGCACGTGCGGCGCATGGTGTTCGACTCGGTGGTCGACCCGGACCCCGGGAAGATCTGGTACCGCAACAACCTCGACCAGTCGGCGGCGTTCGAGGGCCGCTGGGCGGACTTCCGCAGGTGGATCGCCCGCCACCACGACGTGTACGGGCTGGGCGGCACCGCGCGGGAGGTACGGCGCAGCTACGAGCGGGCGAGCGCGCGACTGGCGGTGAAGCCGGCCGGCGGGAAGGTCGGGCCGGGGCAGCTGCAGGGGGCGTTCCTGCAGGCCGGGTACTACGACGACCAGTGGCCGCGGCACGCGCACGCCCTGGCGGCGTACCTCGGCGGGGACCCCGGGCCGCTGATCGAGCAGGCGGCGCCGCGGCCGGAAGCGGCGGCCGAGGCGGAGAACACCCGCGCGGTGTACGTGGCCGTGGAGTGCAACGACGCGCCCTGGCCGACGGACTGGACGGTGTGGGACCGGGACAACACCCGGCTCGCGCGGGTGGCACCCTTCGAGACCTGGGAGAACGTGTGGACGAACCTGCCGTGCGCCTACTGGCGGGGGCCACGGCAGCGCCCCGTCGACGTCGGCGCCGGGCCGGGCGAGTTGCCGCCGACGCTGATCCTGGCCGCCGAACGGGACGCCGCCACACCCTACGACGGAGCCCTCGAACTCCACCGCCGCCTGGCGGGCTCGCGCCTGGTCACCGAGCGGGACGCCGGCGCGCACGGCCTCGCGGGCGGGCCGAACGCCTGCGTGGGCGGCCACCTGGAGGCGTATCTGCTCCGGGGCCGCCTCCCGGGCCGGCGTACGGACTGCGCCCCGCACGCCGAGCCGGAACCGCACGCGTCGCACCGCGCGGCCCCGGGCGGGTCCGGGGCCGGACGGCTGCCTCGCTGATCAGGCGAGGCCCGCGACCAGGTCGGCGATGTCCTTGCGGCGGCCGGTGAAGAACGGCACCTCCTCGCGGACGTGCCTGCGGGCCTCCGAGGCGCGCAGGTGACGCATGAGGTCGACGATGCGGTACAGCTCGTCGGCCTCGAAGGCGAGGATCCACTCGTAGTCGCCGAGGGAGAACGAGGCGACGGTGTTCGCGCGGACGTCCGGGTAGCCGCGGGCCATCTTGCCGTGGTCGGCGAGCATGCGGCGGCGGTCCTCGTCGGGCAGCAGGTACCAGTCGTAGGAGCGCACGAACGGGTAGACGCTCACGTAGTCGCGGGGCGTCTCGTCGGCGAGGAACGCCGGGATGTGCGAGCGGTTGAACTCGGCGGGGCGGTGCAGCGCCATGTTCGACCAGACGGGCTCCAGGGCGCGGCCCAGCTTCGTGCGGCGGAAGAGGTTGTACGCCTCCTGCAGCGCGTCGCTGGTCTCCGCGTGCCACCAGATCATGAGGTCGGCGTCGGCGCGCAGGCCCGAGACGTCGTACGTGCCGCGGATCGTGACGTCCTTGGCGGCGAGCTGGTCGAACAGCTCCTGGACCTCGTCGGCGTACCCCGTGCGGTCCTCGGGCAGGACGTCCTTCAGCCGGAAGACGGACCAGAGGGTGTAGCGGATGACCTCGTTGAGGTCCTTGGCCAGCTTGCCCTTGTTCGGGATCCGGTCGGGCGCGGTGCTGGCGGCCGTGGTGGAGGCGTCGTCACTCATGCTCCTCATTCTCCCGCTCCGCCGTGCAGGCTCTGCACCGGGTGGGCGGTGAGCTCCTGCACACCCCGCGGGTCGCCCTGGATCTGGTCGACGGCGGCGTACGCGCTCGCGATGCAGGCCGGGATGCCGACGCCGTCGTACGGGGCACCGCACACGGCGAGCCCCGGGAGCTTCGCGACGTGCTCGCGGACGCGGGCCACACGGGCGTGGTGGCCGACGGGGTACTGGGGCAGGCCGTCGTCCCAGCGGGTGACACGGGTGGCGACGGGGGTGGCGTCCAGGCCCGTCGCCGCCTTCAGGTCGTGCCGGGAGACCTCGACCAGCTCGCTGTCGTCACGCTGGAGGATCTCCGTCTCGCCGTACCGTCCCACGGAGGTGCGCAGGACGACGAGGCCGGGGTTGTCATCGGCGATCCAGCCCCATTTCCGCGAGGCGAAGGTGGAGGCCTTGATGGTGCGTCCGTCCACCGGCGGCACGAGGAAACCGCTGCCGTCGGGGAGGGCCGCCTCGGCGCGGCGGTACGCGAGCGTGACCAGGGCCATGGAGGCGTACTCGACGCCGCTGAGCCCGGCGGCGGCCTCGGGGCTCTCGGTCTGCAGCAGGCGGGCGGCGGCGGGGGCGGGAACGGCGAGCACGACCGCGTCGGCGTACAGCACGCGGTCACCGGCGACGACGCGCCACACCGCGTGCGGCCGCGCCGCAGCGGAGGCCGAAGCGGGGCCGTGACCGGTGGCCGGTGCCCGGCCCGGGGCCGGCTGCCCCTCGGGCCCGGGACCGCGCGATGCGCCC
>NZ_BMWE01000006.1 GCF_014651075.1 Streptomyces djakartensis
GACCGCCCAGGCCGCCGCGGCCGCGCCGTCAGCGCTGTCCGGCCCCCAGTCGGCCGCCGCCGTGCCCCCGCAGGCCGGCGCGGCCGTCGGACCTCAGCCCGGTGCCGCGGCCTCCTCCGCCACGCCTCTCAGCACCGGCCCCGGTGGTGGCCAGTCCTCCTGGGCGCAGCAGGTGCACCGGCTCGCCGGGGACGGTGGCGAGCAGCCCGTCGCGCCGTGGAAGCCGCCGGTCGAGGACGTGTTCCTGGCGGCGGCCCGGCGGCAGGCGGCGGCCCGCCCCGCGGGGCTCGGCAAACGGCTGGCCGCCCGGCTGCTGGACACCGTCGTCGTCGCCGGCGTCACCGCCGTGGCCGCCGTACCGCTCGGCATCAAGGCCGTCGACCACGTCAACGCGAAGATCGAGGCGGCCCGGCTCTCCGGCGAGACCGTCACCGTCTGGCTGCTCGACGGCACCACGTCGGTGTACCTCGGTATCGTCCTGGCGGTGCTGCTGCTCGTCGGCGTCGTCGCCGAGGTCCTGCCCACCGCCAAGTGGGGCCGCACCCTCGGCAAGAAGCTGATGGGTCTGGAAGTGCGGGACATCGAGGCCCACGACGCCCCGGAGTTCGGTGCTGCGCTGCGCCGCTGGCTGGTCTACAGCGTGCCCGGTCTCCTCGGCGTGGGGATCGTCGGCGTGTTCTGGTGCCTCTTCGACAAGCCGTGGCGCCAGTGCTGGCACGACAAGGCGGCGCACACCTTCGTGGCGGGCTGAGCGGCCCCGGCGGTCCGTACCTCGGACGGCCGTCTGCCGGATGCGGAGCCGGGGTCTTCGCGGTCGACTCGGGCCATGAGCAGTGAACCGCCCACCGGCTCCGGTCAGCAGCCCCCGGAAGACGACCCGTTCAGGAAGCGGCCCCCGAACGAGCCGCCAGGAGAGGGTGCGGGCTCGCCCTACGGCAGCGAACCCCCGCCGTACCCGGGTGGCGGCCAGGGCGGCGCAGGCAGAGAGGGCGGCAGCCAAGGGGGCGGCCCGGGCGGCGGCCCCTACGACGGCCCTCCGGGCGGCGGACAGGGCGGCGGACAGGGCGGTGGCCCGTACGGGGGTTCCCCGTACGGTGGTGGCTCCTACCCCACCGACCCCCTCGCCGGGATGCCCCCGCTCGCCGACAGCGGCAAGCGCACGCTCGCCCGCATCCTCGACATGATCCTGGTGGGCGTCGTGGTCTGGCTGCTCACCTGGGGCGTCGGTGTCAGCGAGTACGACGTGGACAGTGACCGCATCCAGGTCGACAAGTCCCTCTGGCAGGCGGCGGTCGCCGCGGTCCTCTACATCGCCTACGACACCGTCCTGACCGCCAGGACCGGTCAGACCCTCGGCAAGAAGCTGCTGCACCTGCGCGTGGCCAACCTGGACAACGGCGCCACGCCCTCCGTGCAGACCGCGCTGACGCGCGCGGCGGTGCTGTGGCTCCCGTTCGCCTTCTGCTGCGCCTGCGTGTGGACCGCGATCTCGGGAGGCTGGAGCTTCTTCGACCGGCCTTACAAGCAGGGCTTGCACGACAAGGCGGCCAAAACGGTCGTGGTCAGCACCGATTGAGGCGCGCCGGGATCGACTGAGACCAAAAAGAGATAGAAGAGATAACAGAGATCAGCGGGCGGTCAGGAGACGGCCCGCTCACGCACCGGCTCAGAGGCCGGCGCGGTGACCGCGGGCCGCGCGGACTCCCGGGGCGCGGTCCGTCCCCCGGCGGCCCCGCGCCGCCCGGGCAGCGGCACCGTCATGGCGACCAGCAGTCCGAGGGTGAGCGCCGCGAGGGCGATCAGCGCGATCCCCGCGCCCGAACTCGTCTGTGACAGCAGCAGCATGGCGAGGGTCGACAGGATCACGGTGCACGAACCGTAGGCGAGCTGTGCGGCGGTCGGACGGGGCATGGCCATCATGTCCTCGGAAGTGGGGTCCACGGGGGTGTCGGCCTGGCTTTCCGCAGGCTTCCGGCGTTGCGCCAAGCGACATTCTCACGGGCAGGCTGCCCGACCGGAACGAACGGTAAGCGTGACCTGACCGACAGGGCCGGAGCACAGGGGGCGCACGGAGTCATCGCGTCCACCTGGTGGACATATGCACGCGCCCACTGCCGGATGGGCATCCCGTTGGTTGTCCGTAAAACGAACATCGGCTCCGCATAGTGCACTTGACTTGTGCAAGTCAAGGTCTGTCTTTTCTGGCGAACCTCTAGTCAAATGTCGTCACTTGACTACACGCGTTGATCACGCGCGCGCGGAACCTCACCTGACCAGGATCCTTCCCTCCGCGCGCAGCGAACGCGGGGGAGGAACTCAAGTGACCAGTAGACCCTGGACGTTCAGGGCGGCAGCCATCGGCGTGGCGCTCGCGGCGGCCACCGCGTCCCTCTCGGCATACGGTGTGGCGCAGGCCGACGACAACACCTCTGCCCCCAGGCCCACCACCGTGGACCGGCACGACCCGGCGGACCGGCACAAGGACGAGCACAACCTCGAAGGCCCGCTGAGCAAGACCCAGGAGGCCCAGCGCGAAGAGGCCCTGAAGCAGGTCATATCCGGCAAGACCAAGGTCAAGAACCGCGAGGGATCGAAGGTCGTCCAGCTCAAGAGCAAGAAGGGCGACAGCAAGTACGTCGAGCTCGGCCGGGAGAAGACCGACAAGATCTTCACCATCCTGGTCGAGTTCGGCGACCAGATCAGCGAGTTCGGCGGCACGCCCGGCCCGCTGCACAACCAGATAGCCAAGCCGAACCGCAAGAAGGACAACTCCACGGCCTGGCGCGCGGACTACGACCAGAAGTACTTCCAGGACCTCTACTTCGGCGCCGGCAAGGGCGTCGACTCGGTCAAGACGTACTACGAGAAGCAGTCCTCCGGCCGCTACTCGGTCGAGGGCAAGGTCTCCGACTGGGTCAAGGTCCCCTACAACGAGGCCCGCTACGGCAACAACGCCTGCGGCGACACCAACTGCCCGAGTGTGTGGAACGTCGTCAAGGACGGTCTCAACGCCTGGGTCGCCCAGCAGAAGAAGGCCGGGAAGACCGACGCCCAGATCAAGGCGGACGTCAAGCAGTACGACCAGTGGGACCGCTACGACTTCGACGGCGACGGCGACTTCAACGAGTCCGACGGCTACATCGACCACTTCCAGGTCGTGCACGCCGGTGAGGACGAGTCGGCGGGCGGCGGCGCCCAGGGCACGGACGCGATCTGGGCCCACCGCTGGTACGCCTTCGGCAGCGACGCCGGTGCCACCGGTCCCGCGGACAACAAGCTCGGCGGCGCGAAGATCGGCAACACCGGCATCTGGGTCGGCGACTACACCGTCCAGCCGGAGAACGGCGGACTCGGCGTCTACGCCCACGAGTACGGCCACGACCTCGGCCTGCCGGACCACTACGACACCTCCGGCGGCGAGAACTCCACCGGGTTCTGGACTCTGATGTCCTCCGGCTCCTGGCTCGGCAAGGGCAAGGACGAGATCGGCGACCTGCCCGGCGACATGACCGCCTGGGACAAGATGCAGCTCGGCTGGCTGAACTACGACAAGGCCAAGGCCGGCGTCAACTCCTGGCACAAGCTGGGCCTCGCCGCGTACAACACCAAGCACAAGCAGGCCCTCGTGGTGGAGCTGCCGAAGAAGGCCGTCACCACCGAGCTCGTCACCCCGGCCCAGGGCGAGAGCCAGTGGTGGAGCGGCAGCGGCAACAACCTGAAGAACACGCTGACCCGTTCCGTCGACCTGACCGGGAAGAAGTCGGCGTCGCTGACCCTCGACGGCTGGTACGAGATCGAGGCCAACTACGACTTCCTCTACGCCGAGGTCTCGACCGACGGCGGCGCCAACTGGACCGCCCTGGACGGCACCGTGGACGGCAAGCCGATCGCGCGTGACGGCAGCGACAAGCCGGCCCTGAGCGGCACGGTCGACGGCTACAAGAAGCTGGCGTACTCCCTGGACGCCTACGCGGGCAAGAAGTTCGACCTGCGCTTCCGCTACCAGACCGACGGCGGCCTGGCGATGAAGGGCTTCGCGGCCGACCGGATCGCCGTGACCGCCGACGGTGCCACCGTCTTCTCCGACGACGCCGAGTCCGCGGACGCGGCCTGGACGGCGAACGGCTTCTCCCGCATGGGCGCGTCCTTCACCAACGACTACGCGCAGTACTACATCGCGGAGAACCGGCAGTACGTCTCGTACGACAGGACGCTGAAGACCGGCCCGTACAACTTCGGCTTCACGGAGCGCCCGGACTGGGTCGAGCACTACGCGTACCAGAACGGCCTGCTGATCTGGAAGTGGGACACCTCCCAGGCGGACAACAACACCAGCCAGCACAAGGGCACCGGTCTGGTCCTGCCGATCGACTCCCACCCGACCCAGCTGAAGTGGTCCGACGGCACGCTGATGCGCAACCGCATCCAGAGCTACGACGCGCCGTTCAGCCTGTACCGCACGGACGGCATGACGCTGCACAAGGCGGACGTGGCGAAGTACATCCCGGGCTCGAAGGGCGTCTCGGTCTTCAACGACCGGAAGAACGACTACTACGACGAGTCGAACCCGACGGCGGGTGTCAAGATCACTGACACCAACACGAAGATCAAGATCCTCAAGGAGGCCAAGGACGGCTCGACGATCGAGCTGGAGGTCGGCCCCGCGGCTAGGTAATCCGCGTCCTTGCAGGTCAGAGTGTGATCGGCGGCGACCCACTGGCGGGTCGCCGCCGATCCGTGTTTAGGTGCGTCCTGTGGCTCGCTTATTGACACCGACCGACACACCGACCGACACGGGGGTATGACCACATGGCCGCAGGAGGTTTCTGCAAGCTGCCGAACGGCACGGTGGTGGTGGCACTGAACCTGCCCAGCCCCGCCGCCGACGGGCCGGGTGGCGTCCGGGTGCTCGTACACGCCCAGAACCGGGCACGCGCCCTGACCAGGCTGCGCAACCTGGGCCTGCGATCGGTCTACCTGCGAGGCAACACCGCCCCGCCGACCCCCGACGAGGTCACGGCCGTCCTGCACCACCCCGACGGCCTGATATGGCGCACGGCCCCTGACAACGGTGTCCTGTCCCCGGACCTCACGACGGAGCTGTGGCGCCCGATCAGGTCCCTCCTGAGACGCCCGACGACTCAGACCTGACCGAGGGCCCCTGCCCCGGCACGCCGGAGGCTGCGCCGACCCGCGTATTCCGGCCCGCCCCCCCGGGACGCGGCCGCCCGGCCCTGCCGGGTCCGCCGACCGGAAGCGACCGGCCTCGGCCAGGGGCCACAGCCAGGAAGCGCCCCCCGCCCGGCCCGAAGCCCGGGACCTGACCCGCCCCGGACCGCCTGACGTCCGACCGGCCCCACGGAACCATCCGCGGGCGTGGCCGAGGCCCACTGGCAGGACCGCCCGCGCACTCCTCAGGCCGTCGGCGGCAGGGACCCGGCGCCGGGCCGCGTGCGGCCACGGACGTCGTCGAGCGTGCGCCCGGTCAGGCCTGCCGTGCCGGCCTCCGGCACACCTGCCCCGCCGGCTCCGCCTACTGCACGACCGGCTTCCCGGAGAGTTCCACGCCCGCCTCGCGCAGCTCCTCGATCGCCCGCTCCGTGGCGTGCTGGGAGACGCCCGCCGTGAGGTCCAGCAGGACCTGCGTACGGAAGCCCTCCTTCGCGGCGTCCAGGGCCGTGGCGCGTACGCAGTGGTCCGTCGCGATGCCGACGACGTCGACCTCCGTGACCTCGCGGCTGCGGAGCCATTCGGCCAGTTTCGTCCCGTTCTCGTCGGTGCCTTCGAAGCCGCTGTACGCGGCCGAGTAAGCACCCTTGTCGAACACGGCGTCGATCGCGCCGGAGGCGACCGCGGGCGCGAAGTTCGGATGGAAGCCGACGCCCTCCGTGCCGGCGACGCAGTGCGCGGGCCAGGAGCGGACGTAGTCGGGGTTGGTGGAGAAGTGGCCGCCGGGGGCGATGTGGTGGTCGCGCGAGGCCACCACGTGCTGGTAGCCCGACCCGGCGGCCTGTCCGATCAGCTCGGTGATGGCGGCGGCCACGTCGGCACCGCCGGACACCGCGAGGCTGCCCCCCTCGCAGAAGTCGTTCTGCACGTCGACGACGATCAAGGCGCGGCGCATGGTCGGTGTCCTTCGGCTATGAGGTCGGTGAGCCCGGCCGGTGAACTTCCGAGCCTATTGCCTTGGTTGGGGGGTCGGGAGGGGGCACGGGTCGGCGCGTCACGGCACACGGCGATTAGCTACCCGAGGCGCCGTGCGCGTACTCCGTCGGGATGACGGGCTCACCGCGCGAGAGCTGCGTGGCCGACATCGGGAGCCCCGCACGGGCCGCCGCGTGCCGCTCGCGCGCCGCGTCCAGCGGCTCACGGGCGACCACCTCACCGCCCTTGACCAGCTCCACCGGCAACTGCCGGTCGGCGAGCTCGGCCGGCACCGGCCCCGTGCCCACCACCTCCGCCTCGGCGACCCCGTACCTGTCCAGCCGCCGCGCGGCCCACTTGCGCCCGCCCACGGACGTCTTTCCGCCGGTGGACTTCTTCGCCACCGGCACCAGCGGCGCCCTGGGATCGGTGGACTCGGCCCGCGCGACCAGTTTGTAGACCATCGAGGAGGTGGGGTGCCCGGAACCGGTCACCAGCTGGGTGCCGACGCCGTACGCGTCCACCGGCGCCGCCGCCAGGGAGGCGATCGCGTACTCGTCCAGGTCCGAGGTCACGACGATCTTCGTGTCGGTCGCGCCCAGCTCGTCCAGCTGCTGCCGCACCCGGTGCGCCACCAGCAGCAGGTCACCGGAGTCGATCCGGACCGCGCCCAGCCCGGTCCCGGCGACCTCGACGGCCGTGCGGACCGCCTCGGCGACGTCGTACGTGTCCACCAGCAGCGTGGTGCCCCGCCCCAGGGTGTCCACCTGGGCCTGGAAGGCGTCCCGCTCGCTGTCGTGCAGCAGGGTGAAGGCGTGCGCGGAGGTGCCGACGGTCGGGATGCCGTAGCGGAACCCGGCGGCCAGGTCGGACGTGGTCGCGAAGCCGCCGACGTACGCGGCGCGGGACGCCGCCACCGCCGCCAGCTCGTGGGTGCGCCGGGCGCCCATCTCGATCAGCGGCCGGTCACCCGCCGCCGCCGACATCCGCGAGGCGGCCGCCGCGATCGCCGAGTCGTGGTTGAGGATCGACAGGATCACGGTCTCCAGCAGCACGCACTCGGCGAAGGTGCCCTCCACCCGCATGATCGGCGAGCCCGGGAAGTACACCTCGCCTTCGGGATAACCCCAGATGTCCCCGCTGAAGCGGTAGCCGGCCAGCCACCCCAGGGTCTCCTCGTCGACGATCTCCCGTTCCCGCAGGAAGGTGAGGACACCGGCGTCGAAGCGGAAGTTCTCCACCGCGTCCAGCACCCGCCCGGTGCCCGCCACGACGCCGTAGCGCCGCCCGTTCGGCAGCCGCCGGGTGAAGACCTCGAACACGCTCCGCCGCTCGGCCGTGCCCGCCTTCAGCGCGCCCTGCAGCATGGTCAGCTCGTACTGGTCCGTGAAGAGCGCCGTCGAGGGGACGGCCACCGGCAGTCCAAGGTCCGCTGTGTTCATGGCGAGGATCGTACCCCCATTTCGTCAATCTGACGATAGCGGTCCCGGGGGACGCGATCGCCTTACGGCCAGGCCTGTTTGTGCGACTACCCCCCTCGGGTGGCAGCATGGGCACTGTGACGTCACCCGCACCCCTGGAGATCGAACGCACCGAGTCGGCGGAGGAGGCCTTCGCCGTACCCGAACCGGACGTCCCCTGGGTCACCATCGTCCACAACGACCCGGTCAACCTCATGAGCTATGTGACGTACGTCTTCCAGACGTACTTCGGCTACTCCAAGGACAAGGCCACCAAGCTCATGCTCGACGTCCACCACAAGGGGCGGGCGGTCGTCTCCAGCGGCAGCCGCGAGGAGATGGAGCGCGACGTGCAGGCCATGCACGGCTACGGCCTGTGGGCCACCCTCCAGCAGGACCGCAAGTAGCAGCCAGCACCCCGCCCAGCAGCGAAAAGGCATTCATGCCCGGAACCTTCGAACCGCTTCCCGGCGGCGGCGCCGCCGTCGCCCTCGACGACGTCGAGATCTCCATCATCCGGTCGCTGGCCGTCCAGCTCCTGGAACTCATCGGCCCCGGCCCGGCCGAGGACGCCCCCGACGACCCGCTCGCCGAGCTGTTCGCGGAGGGCCCCAGCGAGCCGCCCTCCGACCCGGTTCTCAAGCGTCTCTTCCCAGACGCCTACAGCGACCCGGAGCAGCACGCCACACCCCGGGACGCGGAGGAGCGGCGGGCGTACTCCGCCGAGTTCCGCCGCTACACCGAGAACGACCTGCGAGCCGGCAAGCGGGACAACGCCCTCGCGGTGATCCGCTCCCTGGACGCGCTCGCCTCCGCCTCGGCCGGCGAGGGCGGCGCGGTGCTCAAGCTGTCGGTGGCGGAGTCCCAGCAGTGGCTGGGCGCCCTGAACGATCTGCGGCTGGCGATCGGCTCCCGGCTGGAGATCACCGACGAGGACGACACCGACCTCCTGTACCGCCTCCCGGACGAGGACCCGCGCAAGCCCATGGTGATGGCCTACCTGTGGCTGGGCGGACTCCAGGAGACGCTGGTCGGAACCCTTATGCCCTGATCCGTGCAGGTCGTGTGACCGCCGGGTGACCGATCGGTGTTCGCTCAGAGGACACTCAAATCCGGATAACGATCGCGTCACCACACCCGCCTTCTATGGGTTCTTCGGGCGCGCTTTGTCCGGTTCTCCTTGTGCAGTGCGTCACACGCGGCCCCTGTGATCATTGTTGTGGCCGTGATAAATCTTCACGACCGCCCGGCGAACACCACCCGAATGTTCGGCCGGGTGCGCCATGTGTCCGGCGGATCGTCGGACAGGCAGGAGCGGGCCCGCGCGGCCCGCTCGACTCCATCATCCGGGGGGATCGAGACCCGATCCGAGACCGACGACAGGTCCGGGTCGGCATGGAGAAAGGCGCACCACACATGACCTCTGCGCAGGTCGACACGGAGAAAGCACCTGAAGAGGGCTACGAGCGCGGACTCGGCAGCCGTCAGGTCCAGATGATCGCGATCGGCGGCGCCATCGGCGTCGGCCTCTTCATGGGCGCCGGGGCGAACATCGCCAAGGCCGGGCCCAGCATCATCCTCATGTACGCCCTCGCGGGCGTGATCATCTTCTTCATCATGCGAGCCCTGGGGGAGCTGCTGCTCTACCGCCCGGTCTCCGGCTCCTTCGCCGAGTACGCCCGCGAGTTCCTCGGCCCGTTCTTCGGGTTCGTCACGGGCTGGACGTACTGGCTCATGTGGGTGGTCACCGGCATGGCCGAACTCACGGCCGCCGCGATCTACATCAACTTCTGGTTCCCCGAGATCCCTCAGTGGGTCAGCGCCCTGGTCTTCCTGGTGGTGCTCTTCGGCGTCAACCTGATCTCCGTCAAGATCTTCGGCGAGGTCGAGTTCTGGTTCTCGATGATCAAGGTCACCGCCATCATCGGCATGATCGTCATCGGCCTCGGCGTGCTCACCCTCGGCTTCTCCGACGCCGGTGACACCGCCACCGTCTCCAACCTCTGGGCGCACGACGGCTTCTTCCCGAACGGCATCGGCTCCAGCCTGATGACCCTCCAGGGCGTCATGTTCGCCTACCTCGCCGTCGAGCTCGTCGGCGTCACCGCGGGCGAGTCCGAGAACCCCGAGAAGACCCTGCCCAAGGCCATCAACACCCTGCCCTGGCGCATCATCGTCTTCTACGTCGGCGCCCTGCTGGTGATCCTCTCCGTCGTCAAGTGGACCGAGTTCTCCGCCGGCGAGAGCCCCTTCGTGCACGCCTTCGGCAAGATCGGCATCCCGCTCGCCGCGGGCATCGTCAACTTCGTCGTGCTCACCGCGGCCCTGTCGTCCTGCAACTCGGGCATGTACTCCACCGGCCGGATGCTGCGCGACCTGGCCGCCAACAGCGAGGCGCCGCAGGCCTTCGGCAAGCTCAACACCCGCAAGACGCCCGCCGTCGGCATCACCGTCTCCGTCGCGCTCATGGGCATCGGCGTCGTCCTGAACTACGTCGTCCCGGAGAAGGCGTTCCTCTACGTCACCTCCGTCGCCACCGCGGCCGGCATCTGGACCTGGATGATGATCCTCGTCAGCCACATCCGCTACCGCGCCGCGGTCGACGCGGGCCGGCTGCGCGCCTCCGCCTTCCCCGCTCCCGGCGGTGCGCTCTTCAGCTGGGTCGCGCTGCTCTTCCTCATCGGCGTGACCTGCATGATCGCGTACGACAAGGACGCGCGGGTCTGCCTGTACGTCGCGGCCGGCTGGGCCGTCGCCCTCGGTGTCGGCTGGGCGGTCCTCAAGAGCCGCAACCCGCAGATCGCCGAGCGCCGCGACGCGGAACTCCAGAAGGTCGACTGACCAACCCACCAGGAGGCCCCAGCCGCAGGGAGTACTCGTGGCACTCCCTGCGGCCGCCGCTCAGGGCGTCCGGCATATGGGCCGTTCCGTACCAGCCATCGGTACGGAACGGCCCATCTGTTTATCCTGACGGGCATGCTGACCATCACCCAGGCCCTCGTCGACCAGATCGTCGCCCACGCGCGCAAGGACCACCCCGACGAGGCGTGCGGCGTCATCGCCGGCCCGGCGGGCTCGGACCGCCCCGAGCGCTTCATCCCCATGCTGAACGCGGCCATGTCGCCAACGTTCTACGAGTTCGACTCCGGCGACCTGCTCAAGCTCTACCGCGAGATGGACGACCGCGACGAGGAGCCGGTGGTCATCTACCACTCCCACACGGCCACCGAGGCCTACCCCTCCCGCACCGACATCTCCTACGCCAACGAGCCGGGCGCGCACTACGTCCTCGTCTCCACCGCCGACACAGACGGGGCCGGCGAGTTCCAGTTCCGCTCGTTCCGGATCGTGGAGGGCGAAGTCACGGAGGAAGAGATCGCCGTCGTCGAGGCGTACTGAGCCGCCCTGAGCAGTGCGGTCTCATTCCCCGGCCCGAAACCGTCCGCGATGTGGGATCACATTCCAGAACCCGGACCGGGAATCGATACGATGTGCCCATGGTTTTCCACGACGTGAGCGACAAGACGCCGGGCGAGATGCTCGTGGCGCGGCTGCACGTCGACCTGTGCAGGCTCGCCAGCGCCATCTGTTGACGCGACCCTGCCGCCGTACGGCCGTGAGCCGCGGCGTTGCACACACGCACCACCCCGCTGTTCCTGCGCTGCCGCGCGCCCCGACTGACTACTCCCGACAGGAGCCCTGAAGCCATGGCCATCGAGGTCCGCATCCCGACCATCCTCCGCACGTACACCGACGGTCAGAAGGCGGTGGAGGGCAAGGGCGACACCCTCGCCGAGCTCTTCGACGACCTCGAGACCCGGCACCCCGGCATCAAGGCCCGCATCGTCGACGGCGACCAGCTGCGCCGCTTCGTCAACGTGTACCTGAACGACGAGGACGTGCGTTTCCTCGACGGCATCAACACCAAGCTGTCGGACGGCGACAACGTCACGATCCTGCCGGCGGTGGCCGGCGGCATGGTCTGATCGGCGATGCGCTACGACTCCCCCCTGGCGGCGGTCGGCAACACCCCCCTGGTGCGCCTGCCGCGGCTGTCGCCGTCCGCCGACGTCCGCATCTGGGCGAAGCTGGAGGACCGCAACCCGACGGGGTCCGTCAAGGACCGGCCCGCCCTGCACATGATCGAGCAGGCGGAGAAGGACGGCCGCCTGACCCCGGGCTGCACCATCCTGGAGCCGACGTCGGGCAACACCGGTATCTCCCTGGCCATGGCGGCGAAGCTCAAGGGCTACCGCATCGTGTGCGTGATGCCGGAGAACACCTCGCAGGAACGCCGGGACCTGCTGGGCATGTGGGGAGCGGAGATCATCTCCTCCCCGGCAGCGGGCGGCTCCAACACCGCCGTGCGCGTCGCCAAGGAGCTCTCGGCCGAGCACCCGGACTGGGTGATGCTGTACCAGTACGGCAACCCGGACAACGCGGGCGCCCACTACGCGACCACGGGCCCCGAGATCCTCGCCGACCTGCCGTCCGTCACCCACTTCGTGGCGGGCCTCGGCACCACCGGCACGCTCATGGGCGTCGGCCGCTACCTGCGCGAGCACAAGCCGGACGTCCAGATCGTCGCGGCCGAACCGCGCTACGACGACCTGGTCTACGGCCTGCGCAACCTCGACGAGGGCTTCGTCCCCGAGCTGTACGACGCCTCCGTGCTCACCAGCCGCTTCTCGGTCGGCTCCGCGGACGCGGTCACCCGCACCCGCGAGCTGCTCCAGCAGGAGGGCATCTTCGCCGGGGTGTCCACGGGCGCCGCGCTGCACGCCGCGATCGGCGTGGGCAAGAAGGCCGTGAAGGCCGGTGAGCCGGCCGACATCGTCTTCGTCGTCGCCGACGGCGGCTGGAAGTACCTGTCGACGGGCGTCTACACGGCGGCCACGACGGAGGAGGCCATCGACACCCTCCAGGGCCAGCTCTGGGCGTAGCGGGCCGTAGACACACCGAAGGGCTGGAGGCGCTCCTCCAGCCCTTCTTCCCGCCGGGTCACCCCGACAGATACCGCACCTGGTCCCACAACGCCGCATCCACCACCCCGATCCGCCGCCGGAAGCCCCACACCGGGACCTCGCGCAGCTCGTCGGTCTCCAGGAAACTCGCGCGGCCCTGGGTGTCCCCGACCGACCCCGGGGGAAGCGGGATCACTCCGGAGCTCTCCTGACGGAACCGGGTGGTGATCTTGGCGACGGTCGCGCGCTCTCCCCGCACCGACAGCACCAGGCACGGCCGGTCCTTGCTGCCGGCCTCGTCCTCGTAGGGGACCTCCGCCCACCAGATCTCCGCGGGCTGCGGCCGGCCGGCGAGCACGGCGGCCGGTGCCCCCGAGTGGGAGCGCCGCGCCGGCGACCGCCGCCCCCAGCCGTCGACGAGCGTGGCGACGAGCGCGAGCAGTACCACCGCGGCGAGCGCCAGCCACCAGGACGTGTCCATACTGAGACGTTACCGGCGCCATCCCTCCCACGCGCCCCTCCTCGCAAGGATCACACCCGGCCCTTCCCCCCGAACCGGTGACACCACAGGTGAGTTCGCCCACAACAGGCCTTGGCGGAGGAGCTACCGGAGGTTTCGCGCCTTACGCTCGACGAACCGCACGACCCCCGACGCCCCTCAAAGACATTCCCGCCAGCGGAGGTTTCTGCTTCATGAAGCTCACCGTCGTCGGCTGCTCGGGGTCGTTCCCGTCCGCGGAATCGGCCTGCTCGAGCTACCTCGTCGAGGCCGACGGCTTCCGGCTGCTTCTCGACATGGGCAACGGTGCCCTGGGCGAGCTGCAGCGCCACTGCGGTCTCTACGACCTCGACGCGATCTTCCTCAGCCACCTGCACGCCGACCACTGCATCGACATGTGCGCGTACTTCGTCGCGCGCTACTACCGCCACGACGGCGGCCGCTGCGACCCGCTCCCCGTCTTCGGCCCCGAAGGCACCGAGCACCGGCTGACCACCGCCTACGCGGACACCCCCACCGCCTCCTCCATGAGCGAGGTCTTCGACTTCCACACGGTCAAGCCGTCCACCTTCGAGATCGGCCCCTTCACGGTGCACACCGAGCGCGTGGCCCATCCCGTGGAGGCGTACGGCATCCGCATCGAACACGACGGCAAGGTCCTGACGTACTCCGGCGACACCGGCGTGAGCCCCGCCCTCGACGAACTCGCCAGGGACGCCGACCTGTTCCTGTGCGAGGCGGCGTTCACGCACGGCAAGGAGGACATCCCCGACCTGCATCTCAACGGCCGCGAGGCGGGCGAGACCGCCGCCCGGGCCGGTGCCCGCCGCCTGGTCCTCACCCACATCCCGCCGTGGACGGACCCCCAGGCCAACCTGGCCGACGCCCGCGCGGTGTACGACGGGCCGGTGGACCTGGCCGTGCCCAGGCAGACGTACGACATCTGAGCATCTACGCGCGCCAAGGCCCCGGAACCCGCCAAGAGGTTCCGGGGCCTTCACCGTGCGAGGGCTACTTCGCCTCCGCCTTCTGCAGCTCGGCGAGCTCCTCGTCGGACTCGCGGCCCGGCGTGGGCAGGTTGAACCTGGTGATCGCGAAGCGGAAGACCACGTAGTAGACCGCCGCGAAGCACAGGCCGACCAGGGCCAGGCCCCACGGGTTGGTCGCGATGCCCAGGTTCAGGAAGAAGTCCACCGCGCCGGCCGAGAAGCCGAAACCGTCCTTCATCCCCAGGGCCCAGGTCAGCGCCATCGAGACACCGGTGAGCACGGCGTGGATCGCGTACAGCACCGGGGCGATGAACATGAAGGTGAACTCGATCGGCTCGGTGACTCCCGTGACGAACGAGGTCAGCGCGAGGGAGAACATCATGCCGCCGACGACCTTGCGGCGCTCGGGCCGGGCGCAGTGCACGATCGCGAGGCAGGCGGCCGGCAGGGCGAACATCATGATCGGGAAGAAGCCGGTCATGAACTGGCCGGCGGTCGGGTCGCCCGCCAGGAACCGGGCGATGTCGCCGCTCTTGCCCTCGTAGGTTCCGGCCTGGAGCCAGGGGAAGGAGTTCAGCAGGTGGTGCATGCCGATCGGGATCAGCGCACGGTTGGCGACACCGAAGATGCCCGCGCCGGCCGCTCCCGAGCCGACCAGCCACTCGCCGACGTTGTGCAGGGCCGTGCCGAGGACCGGCCAGATGTAGCCGCAGACGATGCCGATGACCAGGCCCGCGAAGGCGGACAGGATCGGCACCAGGCGACGGCCGCCGAAGAAGCCCGCCCAGTCGGGCAGCTTGGTGCGGTAGAAGCGCTGGTAGAGCAGGGCGACGACGAGGCCCATCACCACACCGCCGAGCACCTTGGCGTCCACCGGCGCGTCCACCATGACGACCTTGCCGTCGACGACCTGCGCCACCTGCGGCAGGTTCTTGTCGGTGAACGTGGCGAGCACGTTCTTGAAGACGAGGTAGCCGACCACGGCCGCCAGAGCGGTCGAGCCGTCCGACTTCTTGGCGAAGCCGATCGCGATACCCACGGCGAACAGCAGCGCCATGTTGTCGAGGATCGCGTTGCCGCCGGCCGCCATGAAGCCCGCGATCTTGGTGATGAAGGCGGGGAACGACTCCCGCCCCAGCATGTCGGTGTTACCGAGGCGGACCAGCAGGGCGGCGGCCGGCAGCACGGCAACGGGCAGCATCAGGCTGCGGCCGATACGCTGCAGGACCGCCATCACCGCAGGCCCTCGCTTCGGGCTCGCGGGCGCGTCAGTGGCTGTGGACATGGGCTTCCTCCAGGGGGCACGGCGCCGCCCAGGGAGAATGCGACGGGGGACGGCGGCGTCTCAAAGAAAGGGGAACGCGGTAACCACCGCGCGACCTCCACCGGTGAGTGGTGTAGACCAGTTGTAGCACGGTAGGCCGAACGAGTGGAACCCGCCAATTCCGCCCACACCGACGATCACGCCCCCGGTGCTTTGTCGGGAGGCGGATTCGTGGTGTAGACCAGTCGGACACGGTTAACTGCGACCCAGCGGTTCGGATCAGGGAGAACGACATGGCCAGCAAGGCTGAGAAGATCGTTGCCGGGCTCGGCGGCATCGACAACATCGAAGAGGTCGAAGGCTGCATCACCCGCCTGCGCACCGAGGTCGTCGACCCCGCCAAGGTCGACGAGGCCGCCCTGAAGGCCGCCGGCGCCCACGGCGTCGTCAAGATGGGCACCGCGATCCAGGTCGTCATCGGCACCGACGCCGACCCCATCGCGGCGGAGATCGAAGACCTCATGTGAGCGCGGGCGTCGTCCCCGGCTTCACACCCTGAAACGGGCCTCTCCCCACCGCGGGAGGGGCCCCTTCCGCCGGTACGGATAGGCTCGGCGCCATGTCTCGAATCGACGGCCGCACCCCCCAGCAGCTCCGCCCCATCACCATCGAGCGCGGCTGGAGCAAGCACGCCGAAGGCTCCGTCCTCGTCTCCTTCGGCGACACCAAGGTCTTCTGCACCGCCTCCGTCACCGAAGGCGTCCCCCGCTGGCGCAAGGGCAGCGGCGAAGGCTGGGTCACCGCCGAGTACTCCATGCTGCCCCGCGCCACCAACACCCGCGGCGACCGCGAATCCGTCCGCGGCAAGATCGGCGGCCGCACCCACGAGATCAGCCGACTCATCGGCCGCTCCCTGCGAGCCGTCATCGACTACAAGGCCCTCGGCGAGAACACCATCGTCC
This sequence comes from Streptomyces djakartensis, assembly GCF_014651075.1. GTDB lineage: Bacteria > Actinomycetota > Actinomycetes > Streptomycetales > Streptomycetaceae > Streptomyces > Streptomyces djakartensis. The sequence continues at coordinate 16,283 of NZ_BMWE01000006.1, forward strand.
TCGACTGCGACGTCCTCCAGGCCGACGGCGGCACCCGCACCGCCGCGATCACCGGCGCCTACGTCGCCCTCGCCGACGCCGTCGCCTGGGCCCAGCGCAAGAAGCTCATCAAGGCCGGCCGCCAGCCCCTCACCGGCACGGTCTCGGCCGTCTCCGTCGGCATCGTCGGCGGCGTCCCCCTCCTCGACCTCTGCTACGAGGAGGACGTCAAGGCCGACACCGACATGAACGTCGTCTGCACCGGCGACGGCCGCTTCGTCGAGGTCCAGGGCACCGCCGAAGCCGAACCCTTCGCCCGCGAGGAACTCAACGCCCTGCTCGACCTCGCCGTCGCCGGCTGCGCCGAACTCGCCGCCCACCAGCGCACCGCGCTCGACACCGTCCTCGAAAAGTAAAGGGCGCGCCAAGAACTGGTGCTCGGCACGGGCAACCGCGCCGAGCACACGCGCGTCTGAAGGAGTACGGGCGCACGGCTCAATCCTGTGCGCCCGGCCAGTCACACGGGCCCGACCGGCCCGCCCGAACGAGAGGGACCGCTCCATGGCCGCGAGCCGCCGACGCCGCACCGCAGCCGTCGCCGCCACCCTGGCGGCCGTCGCGCTCACCGCCGGACTCACCACCGGCTGCGCCGCCGTCGACAAGGCACTGGACTGCGTCCAGACCGCCGACGCCATCGCCGACAGCGTCACCGAACTCCAGCAGGCCGTCGACAACGCGGCCAACGACCCGACGCAGCTCGACGAGTCCATCCAGTCCATCGGCGACAACCTCGACAAGATCGGCGACAAGACGGACAACGCCGACCTGGACAAGGCGACCCAGGACATGCGCAAGGCTCTGACCGAGGTTCAAGGGGCCGTCGAGAACGGCGACGAGACGCCCGACATCAGCGCGGTCACGGCCGCGGCGGGAGAACTCACCAAGGTCTGCACGCCGTAGCGCTGCGGGGTGGCGGCCGGGTGCGGGTTCGGCGTGGCTGATCGCGCAGTTCCCCGCACCCCTGACAGGGCGCGCCCGGCGGCCATACTGGAGGCCATGACCCGCCTGATCCTCGCCACCCGCAACGCCGGAAAGATCACCGAGCTCCACTCGATCCTCGCCGAAGCCGGACTGCCCCATGACCTCGTCGGCGCCGACGCCTACCCGGACATCCCCGACGTCAAGGAAACCGGCGTCACCTTCGCCGAGAACGCGCTGCTGAAGGCCCACGCCCTGGCCCGGGCGACGGGCCTGCCGGCCGTCGCCGACGACTCCGGCCTCTGCGTGGACGTCCTGAACGGCGCCCCCGGCATCTTCTCCGCCCGCTGGTCCGGCCGCCACGGCGACGACAAGGCCAACCTCGACCTCCTCCTCGCCCAGCTCTCCGACATCGCCGACGAACACCGAGGCGCCCACTTCGCCTGCGCGGCGGCCCTGGCCCTCCCGGACGGCACGGAACGCGTGGTCGAGGGACAGCTGAGGGGCGTCCTGCGCCACAAGCCGGCCGGCTCGGGCGGCTTCGGCTACGACCCGATCCTCCAGCCGGACGGCGAGACCCGGACCTGCGCCGAGCTGACTCCAGAGGAGAAGAACGCGATCAGCCACCGGGGGAAGGCGTTCCGGGCGCTGGTGCCGGTGGTTCGGGAGCTGTTGGGCTGACGACGATGGCCCACCCGTACACCGGGCGGGCCATCGATTCAAAGGCGTGCGGCCGGAGGGACTCGAACCCTCAAGGGATTTCTCCCACAACATCCTAAGTGTTGCGCGTAGGCCAATTCCGCCACGGCCGCATCCACGTCATCGTACCGGTCAGGTGCTGTGCGGCTGCGAGAAACGTCTGCTGCCGCCTCGGCACCAGGTGCTCGTTACCGCATGGCAGTTGGGACACAGCAACCGCAGGTTCTCGAGGCGGTTGTCACTCCAGTCCCCGTTGACATGGTCCACCTCCAACGTCATGGGCTTTCCGAGCCACTCGGGGCCGATCCCGCAGTCGGCGCACTCCTCGGGTACGCCCATCTCGTGCAGTGCCCGGCGCAGAACAACGGTCCGAATTCGGCTCCCACTGTCCTGCTTGACCAGGATGTCCTCCGGGCGTCTGGCCGAGGTCGGGCGGCGCTTCCCTCGCTGGTGGGCCTGGCCCAGAAAGTGCTCCGTGGTGAGCTGGTCCTCGGCGATCCACCGGCGCAGATGCGCGCGCTGAGTGCCGGTGTCCGGGCGCCCCAGGCGGCGCAGCACCTCGGAGAAGGAGACGGACTCGGAGACCGCGGCGCAGAGTTCCTCAGGAGTGGGCCGGGCCCGACGGCTCCTCATGAGGCACGCCTCTTGCCGCGCCCTCGGTAACTGTCCGTGGTCGAATGGCAGTTGGGGCAGAGAAGCCGAAGGTTCCCGATACGGTTGTTCTTCCAGTCGCCGTCGATGTGATCCACTTCCAGAGGGAGCGGACGGCCCCGCCACACAGCCTCTGAGCCGCACAAGGCGCACCGCTCCGCCACGCCCGAGGACGTCATGGCCCACTTGAGGCGGTCGCTCGGCACACGTCGTGCGCGATCGGCTGGTTGCTCGACGAGGAACGCCTCCGGGGTTCGTGGACGCCAAGGCTTCCCCCGCCGCGTCGGTACCCGGAAATGTGATGTGTCGATTCCGTATGCCTTGATGCGGCGGCTGATGTGCGTGTGATGCCCGCCCACCACCTCGAGCCCGAGATGCCGCAGCACCTCGCTCATGTTCGTTGACACCGCGACCGCACGTTCAAGGACATCCCTCGTCCACTTCACGCCCTCCCGTTCGAAGTGCGACACGTCCACTCCGAGCTTCTTCATCCGCCCGAACACATACCGACGCGTCGAACTCCGCGGGTCCACCCCCAGCCTTCCCAGCGCCTCCGACAACGTCCGCGCCCCCAGAGCTGCTTCCTCCAGCCGCTCCCTGGTGTACGCACTGGCCCCCATCGATCTCCTCCGTCATCGACCACTCGTTCGCGATCTCGCACGGAGTAACGAACCGCTTATCGGACAGTCACGCCCGAAAAGCGAAGCGGCTCGTACCGGGCCTCTCCGGTGCGAGCCGCTCGCGGGGTGATCAGGGGGCTTCAGATCCCCAGATCCTTGATGATCTTGGCGACATGGCCCGTGGCCTTGACGTTGTACAGGGCGCGTTCGACCTTGCCCGCCTCGTCCACGACGATCGTGGAGCGGATGACGCCGACGACCGTCTTGCCGTACAGCTTCTTCTCGCCGAAGGCGCCGTAGGACTCCAGGACCTTCTTGTCCGGGTCGGCGAGGAGGGTGACCTTCAGGGACTCCTTGTCGCGGAAGCTGGCCAGCTTCTCCGGCTTGTCGGGGGAGATGCCGATGACCTCGTAGCCCGCGCCGGCCAGCAGCTCCAGGTTGTCCGTGAAGTCGCAGGCCTGCTTGGTGCAGCCGGGGGTGAGGGCGGCCGGGTAGAAGTAGACGATGACCTTGCGGCCCTCGTGGTCCGAGAGGGACACCTGGTTGCCGTCGGCGTCGGGAAGGGTGAAGGCGGGGGCCACGTCCCCCGGCTGGAGTCGCTCGCTCATCGGGCCAGCCTAACCGGGGGTCGGGGCGGTGCGATGGGCCGTGGAGCTGACAGACTGTCCGTGCAGGCTTCACACCGACTTCGGAGGCGACACGGTGGCGGACACGGCGGACACCAGGACCCCGGCGCAGATCGAGGCGGACATCAGGCGCCGTCGCGAGACCCTGGCCGAGACCCTCGACGAGATCGGCGTGCGAGTGCACCCGAAGACCGTCGTCGGGGATGCCAAGGCCAAGGTCGTGTCCAATATTGATCACACCCTCGGGCGGGCCTACGTGGAGGTCAACCGGGCCGTCACCGATGTGCGGGCGCGGTTCGTGGACGAGGACGGGGCGCCGCGCCTGGAGCGGGTCGTGCCCGTCGCCCTGGTCGTCGTGGGCCTGGTCGGGCTGCTCGCCGTCAGCACGCGGCGGCGCAAGGGCTGACCCGACTGCCCACGTTCGCCGGGAGGACAGGTAGGTTTCAGGGCGTGAGCGCCAAGAGAAACGAGCACAGCACCCATCCCGACAAGCTGCCCATCCGGATGCTGCACGACCGCGTACTCGTGCGGCAGGACACCAGCGAGGGCGAGCGGCGTTCCGGCGGCGGCATCCTGATCCCCGCCACGGCCGCCGTCGGCCGGCGGCTGGCCTGGGCCGAGGTCGTCGCGGTGGGGCAGAACGTCCGGACGGTGGAGCCGGGCGACCGGGTTCTGTTCGACCCGGAGGACCGTGCCGAGGTCGAGGTGCGCGGGGTCGGCTACGTGCTGATGCGTGAGCGTGACCTGCACGCGGTGGCCGCGGACCGGTTCGAGGGCTCGGAGGACTCGACGGGGCTGTACCTGTAGCCGCGAAGCGGGAGAACGGGACAGCGGGAGAAGGGGCCGGTGACCATCGTCACCGGCCCCTTCTCCCGTTCGCCTTGTCAGCGTGTCACGGTCACCGGGTCATTCGCGGCGCGCGCCCTGGGGGGCCACGGCCCAGTCGGGGCCGCTCGGGCCGCCGGTCGCGCCGCCGTCGGACGTGTCGCCGCCCTCCGTCGTGCCGCCGTCGGTGGTGCCGCCGTCGGTGGCGGTCCCGCCGTCGCCGGTGCCGCCGTCCGCGGTGCCGCCGCCCGTCGGGGACTCGCCCGAGGCGCCGCCGTCGGTGGTGCCGCCGTCGGTCTGGCCCTCGGTCTGTCCCTCGGGCGTGCTCGGGGTCTCGCCGGGCGTCTCGGTGCCGGTGTCCTGGCCGCCGGTGGTGGCGCTGTCGCCGTCGGCGGTGTCGTCGGTCGTCGGATCGACCGGGGCCTCGTCGACCGGGGGCTGCGGGACGTCGGAGCCCGGCTGGATGCTGAGCTCGAAGTCCCTCACCGGCCTGCCCTCGAGGGCGTCCTGGGTGTACTGCGTCCAGATCTCGGTGGGCGCGCCACCGCCGTTGATGCGCGGCAGGCCCATCGCCCCGTAGAGCGACTTGTGGGCGGCGGTCACCGGGTCCTGGCCCATGACGGAGACGACGGTGGCGAGTTCGGGGGTGTAGCCCGCGAACCAGGCCGCCGTGTCCTCCTCGGCGGTGCCGGTCTTGCCGGCGACGGGGCGGCCGGCGGCCTGTGCGGCGGAGGCCGTGCCGTTCTGGACGACGCTGCGCAGCATGGAGGTGGTGGTGTCGGCGGCCTCGCGGCTCACGGCCTGCCGGGTCTCACGGCCGGGCAGGTCGATCGGGGTGCCTTCCCTGGTGACCTTCTCGACCATGGTGTAGGTGCCGTGCCGGCCGTGGTTGGCGAGCGTGGCGTAGGCCTGCGCCATGTCCAGGACGCTGGCGGTGGCGGTGCCGAGCGCGATGGCGGGGCCGTCGGCGAGGTCGGGGGTGTTCTCGGGGACGCCGAGGTCGATGGCGGTCTGCTTGACCTTCTGCGGGCCGACGTCGGCGGCCATCTGCGCGTACACGGAGTTCACGGAGCGGTCGGTGGCCTCGGTGACGGTGATGGGGCCGTAGGAGTGCTGGTCCTCGTTCTCGGGGGCGTAGGGGTCGCCGGCCCAGCCCTCGACGGTGCGCTTGTTGGTGCCGTCGTAGATCGTGTTGGGGGTGATCACGCGGCCGTCCTGGGTCTGTGACTGGTTCTCGACGGCCGCGGTGAACACGAACGGCTTGAAGGTGGAGCCGACCTGGAAGTCCCGGCGGGTGGCGTTCGGGGTGTACTGCTTGACGTAGTCGACGCCGTTGTACATCGCGACGACCTTGCCGGTCTTGGGGTCGACGGAGGCGCCGCCCGCGCGGACGTAGGAGTCGACCTTGTTCTTCTTGTCCAGCCTGGACATCAGCTTGTCGTTGACGGCCTTCACGAAGGCGTCCTGCTTGGGCTTCTGCAGGGTGGTGGTGATGCGGTAGCCGCCGGAGTCGAGCTTGTCCTCGTCGATGATGTCGTTCTGGGTGAGGTAGTCCTTGACGGTCCGGACGATGTAGCCGCGCTGTCCGGACATGCCGGTGGAGAGGGTGGACTCCTTCGGCATGGGGAACTTCATGCCGGTCCGCTCCGACTGGCTGAGCCAGCCCTTCTTGACCATGCCGTCCAGGACGTAGTTCCAGCGGGACTCGGCGGCCCTGCGGTTCTCGGGGTGGGCGACCACGTCGAACTGGCTGGGCGCGTTGACCAGCGCGGCGAGGTAGGCGGCGCGGGCCGGGTCGAGGTCCGTGGCGTTCATGCCGTAGTAGGCCTGGGCGGCGGCCTGGATGCCGTAGGCGTTGCGGCCGAAGTAGCTGGTGTTGAGGTAGCCCTCGAGGATGTGGTCCTTGCTCACCTCGCGGTCCAGCTTGATCGAGATGAAGAACTCCTTGGCCTTGCGGGTGACGGTCTGCTCCTGGCGCAGGTAGTAGTTCTTGACGTACTGCTGCGTGATCGTGGAGCCGGACTGCTTGCCCTTGCCGAGGGCCGTGTTCCAGGCGGCGCGGACCATGGCCTTGGGGTCGACGGCGGACTCGGTGTAGAAGTCGCGGTCCTCGGCGGCCAGGATCGCGTGCTGGGCGTCCTTGGAGACCTGCGCGAGTGTGACGTTCTCCCGGTTGACCTCGCCGTCGCGGGCGATGACGGAGCCGTCGGAGTACAGGTAGACGTTGGCCTGCTTGGTGGCGAACGCGTTGGCCGGCGGGATCTGCACCAGCGAGTAGCCGAGGAAGAAGCCGCCGACCAGCAGCAGGGCGGCGACGAGGAAGGCGCCGAGGGTCATGCGCCAGGTCGGGATCACCCGGCGCCAGCCCGTCCGCTTCGGCTTCCCGGCCGGCTTCCCCTGCGCCGCGCCCGGATCACCGGGGGCCTGCGTCTGCGCTGCCGCGCCCTGGGCGCCGAGCGTCTGCGTCTGCGCGGCGGCCGGGTCGGTGTCCGCCTGTGTCCGTGCCGTGGCCGGGGCGGGGATCTTCCGCATCTGCACGGTGCCGGGGTCGGTGTCCGCCTGCGCCGGTGTCTGCGCCTGCGCCGCGGCCGGGGCGGGGATCTTCCGGATCTGTACCGTGCCGGGGTCGGTGTCCGCCTGCGTCCGTGCTCTGCCCGGGTCGGCGACCTTGCGCATCTGCATGGTGCCGGGGTCGGTGTCTGCCTCGGCCGGTGGCTTGCCGGGACTGGTGTCCGCTTCGGCCGGTGGCTTGCCGGGACTGGTGTCCGCTTCGGCCGGTGGCTTGCCGGCGTCGGTGTCCGCCTCGGCCCGTGGTTTGCCGGGACCGGTGTCCGCTTCGGCCGGCGGCTTGCCCGCGGCGTCGCCCGCCTTGGCCGGTGGCCTGCCGGGGGTGCCGTCCGACTGCGGCTCTCTCGGTGCCCGGCCCGGTTCCGGCTGCTTCGGCTGAGGCTCGTCACTCATGTCGTGCACGGACTCCTGTTTCGCGTCGTACGTCGTTCCCGTACGTCTCTGCTCGCTCTTGCGCCCCTGTGATGAAGACTGTCCCATCCGGCGGTCAGTTCCCTGACCGAGGGCCGGTCGCGAGCCGTGTGGCGAGACGGGTGTGCGCGCGGGCGAGATACGGGAGAGCGCAGGGAGACACGCCGAAGACGCGACCGCTCGCGCGCTTCGCCCTGGCCGGCACCGCCGCCACTCTGCTCGCCCTGGCCACGGGCGCCTCGACCCACGCGGACGGTCTGGATCGTACCGTCTGGACCGGCGCCGACTTGAACGTCACACCCCACGACGACCCGGGCGGCACCGACCGGAGGGGGAAAATCCGTGGCACGCCCGATCCCCGGCCCACTAGGCTCCTGCGCTTCGGTGCCGGGGCGGCGAGGAGGGCTGTGGATGTGGGCTCGGTGGGCTCGGGACGGTTGTACGCCGCCGTCGCAGCGGGGGGTTTCAGGCGGTACGCCACGTATCGGGCGGCCACGCTGGCCGGGGTGTTCACCAACACGGTCTTCGGCGTCATCCTCGTCTACACCTACATGGCGCTGTGGGACGAGAAGCCGCACCTCGGGGGGTACGACCAGGCGCAGGCCGTGACCTATGTGTGGCTGGGTCAGTGCCTCTACGCGACCCTCGCCATCCAGGGCGGCGGTGCCGAGAAGGACCTGATGGAGCGTATCCGCACCGGTGAGATCGCCGTCGACCTGTACCGGCCGGCCGATCTGCAACTGTGGTGGCTGGCCGGTGACGTGGGGCGGGCGCTGTTCCAGATGCTGGGGCGGGGCGTGATCCCGTTCGCGTTCGGCGCGGTCTTCTTCCCCATGGCGCTGCCGACGTCGGTCGCCCCGTGGGCGGCCTTCGCGGTCACCCTCCTGCTGGCGACGGTCGTCAGCTTCGCGATCCGCTACCTGGCGGCGCTGAGCGTGTTCTGGCTGATGGACGGCATGGGCGTCAGCCAGGCCCTGATGGTCGCGGGCGTCTTCTTCTCGGGCATGGTGCTGCCGCTGAACGCGTTCCCGGGCGCGTTCGGCGAGGTGGTGCGGGTGCTGCCGTGGGCGGCGCAGATCCAGATGCCGGCGGACGTGCTGATGGGGGAGACCGGACCGCTCAGGGCGTTCGCGTTCCAGGCGGCGTGGGCGGTGGCGCTGCTGGCGGCGGGGCGGCTGCTGCAGTCGGCCGCGACGCGCCGGGTGGTGGTGCAGGGTGGCTGAGCACAGTGCCCTGTTCGAGGGGCTGCGGGCCTACCGGCTGATCGCCGGGATGTGGGTGCGGTCCAGCATGACCTACCGCACCTCGTTCGTCGTCACGGCGTTCGGCAACCTCACGATGACCGGCATGGACTTCGTGGGCATTCTGCTGATGTTCTCGCAGGTCGACTCGCTGGGCGGCTGGTCACTGCCGGAGGTCGCCTTCCTCTACGGGCTGTCGGTGACGGCCTTCGGCATCGCCGACCTGGCGCTCGGCTCGATGGACGTCCTGGGCGCCCGGATGCGCGACGGCTCGTTCGACACGCTGCTGGTGCGTCCCGCGCCGGTGCTCGCCCAGGTCGGCGCGGACCGCTTCGCGCTGCGCCGCCTGGGCCGGATCACCCAGGGGGCGGTGGTGCTGGGCTGGGCACTGGTCTCGGTGGACGTCGACTGGAGCGTGCCGAAGGCGCTGCTGGTGCCGGTGATGGTGGGCAGCGGCGCGGCGATCTTCTCGGCGGTGTTCGTGGCGGGCGCGGCCTTCCAGATCTTCGCGCAGGACGCGGCCGAGGTGCAGAACGCGTTCACCTACGGCGGGACCACGCTGCTGCAGTATCCGCCGGCCGTGTTCGGGCGGGACCTGGTGCGCGGGGTGACCTTCGTGCTGCCGCTCGCCTTCGTCAACTGGGTGCCCGCCGCCTACGTGCTGGGACGGCCGTACCCGGTGGGTCTGCCGCACTGGGCGGCCTTCGCCTCGCCGCTGGTGGCGGTGGTGTGCGTCGCGCTGGCCGGTCTGGCGTGGCGGACCGGGCTTCGTTCCTACCGGAGTACAGGGAGTTGACCGGGTGACCGGAATGGACAGCGGATTCATCGAACTGGACGGCGTCGAGAAGGTCTTCGACGTGCGCCGGAAGACCGGCTTCATGAGGCGGGAGCTGCGGCAGGTGCGGGCCGTCGACTCGATCTCCTTCCGCGTGGAGCGCGGCGAGATGGTCGGCTACATCGGCCCGAACGGCGCCGGCAAGTCGACCACCATCAAGATGCTCACCGGCATCCTCACGCCCAGCGCGGGCCGCCTCCGGGTGGCCGGCATCGACCCTTCCCGCGAACGCATCCGGCTCGCGCACCGCATCGGCGTGGTGTTCGGGCAGCGCACGACCCTGTGGTGGGACCTGCCGCTGGTCGACTCGTACCGGCTGATGCACCGCATGTACCGCATCCCGGACGCCCGTTACCGCGAGAACCTCGGCCGCCTGGTCGAACTCCTCGACCTGGGCGACCTGCTGGACGTGCCGGTCCGCCAACTCTCCCTCGGCCAGCGGATGCGCGGCGACATCGCGGCGGCGCTGCTGCACGACCCGGAGGTGCTGTACCTCGACGAGCCGACGATCGGCCTCGACGTCGTCTCCAAGGCGAAGGTGCGGGAGTTCCTGCGGGAGCTGAACGCCGAGCGCGGTACGACGGTGCTGCTGACCACGCACGACCTTCAGGACATCGAGCAGTTGTGCAAGCGGGTGATGGTCATCGACCACGGCCGCCTGATGTACGACGGTCCGCTCGCCGGTCTGCACGAGGCGGGGGAGAGCGAGCGGACACTGGTGGTGGACCTGGAGCGGGAACTGCCGCCCATCGAGGCACCGGAGCCCGCGCGGGTCGTCCGGGTGGACGGCCCGCGGCAGTGGCTGGCGTTCCCGGCGGCTCAGTCGGCGGCGCCGCTGGTGGCGCGGATCGCGGCGGAGTACCCATTGGTGGACCTGTCGGTGCGCGAGCCCGACATCGAGGCGGTGATCGCCAAGATGTACGCGGAGCAGGCGGAGCGCGCGGCGTCGTAGCCGCCGTGCGGGTGAACTCGTAGGCTGCTGTGTATGACCGACGACGCAGTCCCGGACCTCCGCGCCTCCGACGCCGACCGCGAGCGGGTCGCCGGCATCCTGCGGGACGCCGTCGCGGAGGGCCGTCTCGACATGGCGGAGTTCGAGGAGCGGCTGGACGCGACGTACAAGGCGCGGACCTACGGGGAACTGGCTCCGATCACCCGGGACCTGCCGGCCACGGGCGTCACGGCGCCCTCCGTGTCACTGAGCAAGGAGCCCGCCGGGGGACCGGGCTGGGCCGGGCGGATCGTCGGCGGTGAGGGCTCCTCGACGTGGGCCGTCGCCGTGATGTCCGGCTTCCAGCGCAAGGGCCGCTGGACGATGCCCCGCCGGTTCACCTGCTTCGCCTTCTGGGGCGGCGGGGAGATCGACCTGCGCGAGGCCGACTTCGCCGACCGCGAGGTCGAGATCAACGCGATCGCGATCATGGGCGGCGTGGACATCATCGTCCCGCCCGGCGTCGAGGTCGTCGTCCGAGGCATCGGCGTCATGGGCGGCTTCGACCACCAGGAGGAGGGCGTACCCGGTGATCCCGGCGCACCGCGTGTGATCGTGACCGGGTTCGCGTTCTGGGGCGGCGTCGGAGTCCAGCGAAAGCAGACGCGCGCCGAGAAACAACGCATCCGCGAGGAACGCCGCCGACACAATCTGGACCACCGCCCCCGCCGCCAACTGGACGGCTAACACCCTGCGGCCTGCGGCCCGCCGCCCTGGGGCCTGCGGCCCGGCGCCCGGCGCCTGCTACCTGCGCGTGCCGCCAGCCGCCTGGGGCCTGCCGCCCGGCGCTTGCCCGCCTGCTACCTGGCCCGTGCGGCCTGCGGCCTGCGGCCTGCGGCCTGCGGCCTGCGGCCTGCGGCCTGCGGCCTGCGGCCTGCGGCCTGCGGCCTGCGGCCTGCCGCCTGGGGCCTGTGACCCGGCGCCTGCTACCTGGCCCGTGCGGCCTGCGGCCTGCGGCCTGCCGTCATGGGGCCTGCCGTCTTGGGGCCTGCGGCCCACCGCCAGCCGCCTGGGGCCTGTGACCCGGCGCCTGCTACCTGGCCCGTGCGGCCTGCCGTCATGGGGCCTGCCGTCTTGGGGCCTGCGGCCCGCCGCCTGAGGCCTGCGCCCGCCGGCAGCTGCCTGAGGCCTGCGGCCCGCCGCCAGCCGCCCTGGGGCCTGTGGCCCGGCGCCTGCCGCCCGCTACCTCGCGCGTGCCGCCTGCGGCCAGTCGCCTGGGGCCCGGCGCCTGGGGCCAGCCGTCCTGGGTGCCTGCGGCGCCCGCCGTCTGCGGGCAGTCGTGCCGCTGGGGCGGCACGGGTGGGCGCAGGCGGCACCCCGCGGCGCCGGGTTGCGCACGCCCCCCGCCCCAGCACCCACGCCGGTACCCAACAGCAGGCACGCACTCCTACAGCTCCGCCGGAGCCGACCCCTTCAGACTGCCCAGGTCAAACGCGCCGGCCATCCGCGTGAACCCCGCATCACTGGGATGCAGATGATCCCCCGAGTCGTACTCGGCCTTCAGCCGCCGAGGGTCATAAGGATCCCGCAGTGCCTGGTCGAAGTCGGCCACCGCGTCGAACACCCGCCCCGCACGGATCTCCGCGTTGATGGTCTGCCGCACGGCCTCCCGAGCATCGGTGTACCCCCGGTGCCCGTAGAACGGCATCAGCGTCGCCCCCACGACCCTCAGCCCCCGCGCGTGAGCCTGCCCCACCATCGTCCGCAGCCCCCCGAGGACCGCGTTCGGATCGGCGAGCCGCGGGTTGCGCAGGATGTCGTTGACCCCGAGGTCGATGACGACGACCTTGACGTTCGTCCGCTCCAGCACGTCCCGCCCGAAGCGGTTCAGCCCGCTGGGGTTGTCCGCCGGCCGGCCCAGCCCGTCCGTGAGGACCCGGTTCCCGCTGATGCCCTGGTTGACCACGCTGTAGCGAGGCAGGTCCCGCCGCCCGGCCGCGATCTCCGCGCGTAGCCGGTCGTACAGGACGTCGGTCCACCGGTTGTTGGCCCCCATGGTGGAGGTGATCCCGTCGGTGATCGAGTCACCGAGGACGACGACCGTCCCGTCGGCCTCGTTGCTCAGTACGTCCAGCGCGGTCAGGTAACGCCACGAGCTGGTCTGCTCGGTGTACGGCGCACCCGTCGTGTCGGCCGCGTGGTCGCCCCGCGCGAGGTAGGAGATCTGCCGGGCGTGCCGGTGGTACGTCACCGGCCCGGAGCTGTTCGGCGTGTACGTCGTGATCAGGACGTCCGCGTCGTGCGGGATGACGACGCGCACGGCGTCGCTCATCACCTGCCGGCCGGGCGGGACGACGACCGTGGGGCCGCCGTTGAAGGTCAGCTGCCGCAGGGTGTCCGGGAGCGCGGCGGCCGTGCCGCTTCCGGCGGCCACGGCGATCGAGGCGCGGGTGATGCTCAGCGGCGACTGGCCGTAGAGATTGGACAGCGTCACGCGGGCACCCGTACCGCCGACGCTGGTGTGGACGACGTTGCGTACCGAGCGGTCCGCCATACCGGTCGTCTCCGTGCCGGGCTCGGCGGCGGCCGGGGAAGTGGACCAGGTGCCGACCCAGGTGCCGGTGGATGCGGGGGCGGCGTTGTTCGGGAGGCGGCCGTCGGCGAGGGCTCTCTGGGCCTGCGTACCGCGGTCGGACGCCACTCCGACGTATATGGCGGTGGAAAGGGCCATGATCGTTGCGACGACTACGGCCAAGAGGGCGCGGTACTTGGTGGGAGCGGTGGAAACCTGCTGCTGCGCAGCGGGCTCCACACCCCCGGCCCGTCCTCGGGTCATGCTCTTCAGTTCTCCTCAGGCGATGGGAGCCTCAGGCTCCGATCTGATGTGCCCATGATGCGGCATGGGCCGGGGAAAGTGCACACGGACCCCGTGGCAGAACCCCTCCCGACAGACGCCGGGAACTCCTGTTCCGTTCCAGGAGTCGGTCAGGAAGGGACAATGTGTGCGAGATCACCAGGCGGGTGGAGCGGATGGAACAGACAAAAGTGGAAGAAAAGGTCAGCGTCCGAGGGCAGCATGCCCGCCCCGGCGCCGCCGTCAACCGCGCGATGACGACCTTCAGTCCGGCGGACGAGGAGAAGCAGCGCGGCGTGCGCCGCATGAAGCTCACTGCGACCGGGCTCCTGCTGTTCGTCGCCCTGGTCTACGTCCTCGCCAAGTGGGCCCAGAACTCCGGCGCGGGCCCCTGGGCCGGCTATGTCGCCGCCGCCTCCGAGGCGGGCATGGTCGGCGCGCTCGCCGACTGGTTCGCCGTCACCGCCCTGTTCCGCCACCCCCTCGGCATCCCCATCCCGCACACCGCGATCATCCCCACCAAGAAGGACCAGCTGGGCGTCTCCCTGGGCGAGTTCGTCGGCGAGAACTTCCTCTCCGAGGACGTCGTACGGCAGCGGCTGCGCGCCGTCGGCATCGGCAGCCGCCTCGGCGCCTGGCTCGCGGTCCCCGAACACGCCGGCCGGGTCACCGCCGAGCTGTCCACCGCCCTGCGCGGCGCCCTGACGGTCCTGCGCGACTCCGACGTCCAGGCCGTCGTCGGCGAGGCGATCACCCGCCGCGCCAACGCCCAGGAGATCGGCCCCGGCATCGGCAAGATGCTGGAGAAGGTCGTCGCGGACGGTGGTCACAAACGGGTCGTCGACCTCGTCGTCAGTCGTGCGCACGACTGGCTGGTGCTGCACCGCGAGGAGGTGATGGGCGCCGTGGAGGGCGGCGCCCCCGGCTGGACGCCGAAGTTCGTCGACAAGAAGGTCGGCGAGCGCGTCTACAAGGAGCTGCTGCGCTTCACCACCGAGATGCGCGACATGCCCGCCCACCCCGCCCGCGGCGCCCTCGACCGCTTCCTCACCGACTTCGCCTCCGACCTGCAGTCCGACACCGACACCCGCGCCCGCGTCGAGCGGCTCAAGGGCGAGGTGCTGGGCCGCGGCGAGGTCCAGGACCTCATCGCCAGCGCCTGGACGGCCGTACGGTCCATGATCGTCGCCGCGGCGGAGGACGAGCGCAGCGAGCTGCGGCTGCGCGTGCGGGCGTCCCTGCTGTCCCTGGGTTCCCGGATGGCGGCCGAGCGCAAGGTGCAGGACAAGGTCGACCAGTGGGTGGAGGACGCGGCCGTCTACGTCGTCACCACCTACCGCAAGGAGATCACCTCCCTGATCACGGACACGGTCGCGAGCTGGGACGCCGAGCACACCACGAAGAAGATCGAGGCGAACATCGGCCGCGACCTGCAGTTCATCCGCATCAACGGCACGGTGGTCGGTTCGCTGGCCGGGCTGCTGATCTACACCGTGACGCACGCCATCGGGGCCTGAGAAACCGCTCAGGGCGTAAGAGAACCCGGTCAGGGCACTCGCTCGGAATTCCGCTCGCTCGGAATTCCGCTCGATGGGGAGGGAGCCCATGACCACCGCACAGGCCGGGACCGGCCGAACCGTGACAACCGACATACCCGCCCGCCTGGACCGCCTCCCGTGGTCGCGCTGGCACTGGACGATCGTCATCGGTCTCGGCACCGTGTGGATCCTCGACGGCCTCGAAGTCACCGTCGTGGGCAACATCGCCAGCCGGCTGTCGGAGCCCGGCAGCGGCCTGCCCATCACCTCCGGCGAGGTCACCGGCCTGGCGGCCGCCCTGTACGTGGCCGGGGCCTGCTCGGGCGCCCTGTTCTGGGGCCGCCTCACCGACAAGTGGGGCCGCAAGAAACTCTTCATGATCACCCTGGCGGTCTACCTCGCCGCCACCGCCCTCACCGCGGTCGCCTTCGACACCTGGTGGTTCTTCCTCTTCCGCTTCCTCACCGGCTTCGGCATCGGCGGCGAGTACGCGGCCATCAACTCCGCGATCGACGAGCTGATCCCCAAGGAGTACCGCGGCCGCGTCGACCTGATGATCAACGGCAGCTTCTGGCTGGGCGCGGTCTTCGGCTCGCTGCTGTCGATCGTCGCGCTGGACACCGACATCTTCGCCGCCGACGTCGGCTGGCGGCTCACCTTCGCGCTCGGCGCGGTCCTGGCCCTGGTGATCCTCCTCGTCCGGCGGCACGTCCCGGAAAGCCCGCGCTGGCTGCTGATCCACGGCCGTGACGACGAGGCGGAACGCATCGTCTCCGGGATCGAGCGGGAGATCGAACGGGAAAGCGGCGAGCCGCTGCCGCGCGCCGAGGGCGAGATCACCATCCACCAGCGCCGCAGCGTCTCCTTCCTGGAGATCGGCCGCACCGTCTTCTCCGACTACCGCCGCCGCGCCGTCCTCGGCTTCTCCCTCTTCATCGGCCAGGCCTTCCTCTACAACGCCATCACCTTCGGCTTCGGCGCGATCCTGACGACGTTCTTCGACGTCCCGAGCGGCAACACCGGCTACTACTTCGCGGTCATCGCACTCGGCAACTTCTTCGGACCGCTGCTGCTGGGCAAGCTCTTCGACACGGTCGGCCGCCGCATCATGATCTCCGGCACCTACCTCCTGTCCGGCCTGCTCCTGTTCGGCACGGCCTGGCTCTTCGGCCAGGGCTCCCTGACCGCGACCACGCTGACGGCCTGCTGGTGCGTGGTGCTGTTCTTCGCCTCGGCGGGCGCCTCCAGCGCCTACCTCACGGTCTCCGAGGTCTTCCCCATGGAGACCCGCGCGATGTCCATCGCCTTCTTCTACGCCATCGGCACCGCCGCCGGCGGCATCAGCGGCCCGCTGCTCTTCGCGGACCTCACCGGCACGGGCAAGGTCGGCGACACCGCGCTCGCCTTCCAGATCGGCGCCGGACTCATGTGCCTGGCCGGCCTGGTGGCGGCGGTCCTCGCGGTCCGCGCGGAACGCCGCTCCCTGGAGGACATCGCCACACCGCTGACGGCGGCGCCGGGCGAAGCCGAGCCCGCGGCCCGCGAGGGCGGCGGCAAGTCCCAGGGCCGTGAGCCGGATGCGCGGGGTTCGAACCCGGCCACGGCGTAACGGCGCCCACCCGGCGTGCGCTATAGTTGATCTGTGTCCAGCCGCCGGAACTCCGGCTGACGGACAGTGCGTTGGTGGTCCAAGGAAAGACGTCCCGCTTCCTGCGGGGAGATGCAGGTGCAAGGCCTGCCCGGCGCTCCAGATCAAGAACCCGGCCCTCTGATTCAGGGCCGGGTTCTTCGTTTGCCGCGGGCTTCGTCGTCTGTCGCCGGATTCTTCCTCTGCCGCGGGGTTCTTCGTGCGGCGCCGGGTTCTTCCTCGGCCGCGGGGTTCTTCGTGCGGCGCCGGGTTCTTCCTCGGCCGCGGGGTTCTTCGTGCGGCGCCGGGTTCTTCCTCTGCCGCCGGGTTCTTCGTGTGCCGGGGGCCGGCCGGTGCGCCAAGGCCCCCGGACCCGAGTCAGCCGCGCCGATCCGCCACCGCCCACGAGGCCAGCCCCACGGCCCCCGCCACCGCGAACACGGCAGGCCAGGCCCCCACCTTCCTCGCCAGCGGATGCGACCCCGCGAAGGCGGCGACATACGCGGCCGACAACGCCCCCGCGGCCACCCCGCCGGCCGACTCCCGCCACTGCCGGGCGGCCGCCACCCCCGCGACGGCGAGCACGGCCCCGCCCAGCGGCCGCTGCCTGGTCCAGCGAGCCACGCCGTACCCGCCGACCAGACCGCTCGCGGCGACCACCGCGCTGGGAACCTTCGCCATCTCTGCCTCCTGCGTTCTGCCTCCGGAAACTGCTTGAGATCTTGAGGCTAACTCCCGCGGTGAGGGGCACATGCTTCAGGGCGCGGAACACGCCCACCCCGAACCTGAGCCCAGGGTTGTCAACTTTTCTTTACCGAGCTATATAAGAAGGCGAAGAACGTAGGGCATCGCAGAGACAGCGCCTGAAGAGAGGAGTGACCAGTGATGCTCATGCGCACGGACCCCTTCCGTGAACTCGACCGGCTCACTCAGCAGGTTCTCGGCCCCGCCGCACGCCCGTCGGCGATGGCGATGGACGCCTACCGCTCCGGGGACGACTTCCTCGTCCACTTCGACCTCCCCGGCATCGACCCGGAGACGATCGAGCTGGACGTCGAACGCAACGTCCTGAACGTACGAGCCGAACGCAGGTCCCCCGCCCCCGAGGGCGCGGAGATGCTGGTCGCCGAACGCCCCACCGGCTCCTTCACCCGCCAGCTGTTCCTCGGCGACACGCTGGACACGGAGCGCATCGACGCCTCCTACGAGGCCGGTGTCCTGACCCTGCGCATCCCGGTGGCCGAGCAGGCCAAGCCGCGCCGCATCCAGATCACGGGTGGCGACAGCCGCAAGCAGATCAGCGGCTGACCGCACCCACGCACCCACCGGGCCGGTCCCGCGGCACCCCACCGCAGGACCGGCCCATCCCCCCAGCACACCCCGCGCCGCCACGCGCGAAGCCGCCGACGCGACGCGACACCGGACACGGAGGAAGACCCACCCATGAGCCTGACTACGGTGCCCAGCGCGACAACGGGGCGCACGGCCCCGGCCACCGTGATCCCCGCCCCGTCGCACACCCACCGCCCCGCGAGCGACGACAACGGCTGGACCCGGCTCATCGAGGCCGTGCGGGAGTCAGGCCAGTACGTCACCAGGCCCGAGGCGGAGAGCGTCACCCGCATCGTCCTGTCCGCACTCGGCGGCCACGTCATCGGCGACGAACGGGTCGACCTCGCCCGCGCCCTGCCCGAGGAGGCCGCCCGGCTGGTCGCCTCCCAGATCCCGGCCACCCGCCCGCTGACCGCGGCGGAGTTCGTCGACTCCGTCGCCGCCCGCATCGAGGGAGCCACCCCCGCCACGGCTCGCTGGGATGTCAGCTCCGTCCTCAGCGTGCTGCCACCCCTGGTCGGCGACGACCTGATCACCCGCATCCTGACCCAACTCCCGCCCGGTTACGCCCTGCTGTTCGGACGGGCGGATCTGAGCCCGGCGTCGTAAGCACTGAGGCGTGTACGTCGGCCACCCCTGGTGAGGACGAGGGGTGGCCGACGCGCAGGTTGCCTCGGCACGCGTTCCGCCCATCACATCAGCCCGGCCGGGAGGCCCCGGCCGTCACGTGTTCAGGACTCGTCGTCCACGATGAGCGCCCAGGCCCGCTTGCCGCTCTTCCAGGCGCAACGCCAGTAGGAGTAGGCGGAGTTCTCTCCATCCGCCTCACACCTTGCCAAGGTCGGGTAGTAGCCGACGATGATCTCACGCTGGATGGTGTTCGTGGTCGTCGTGCCCCTGTCGACGGGCGCGGGGGCGGCCTGCGCGGCGGCGGTGGTACCACCGGTCAGCATGACGGCTCCCACCACGGCGGCGCCGGCAAGCGCGAGTCGATTACGCATGCTTCTCCTCGAGGTCGAATGAGTTGATGCCCTTGTTCCCCTGTGGCCGCTGTACGGCCGGGGACGTGCCACTCACAGTGCAAGGGCGGGTGTCGGCAAACCTTCGGAAAAGCTGGAATCCGCCTGGAACCCCAGGTCGGTGGCGCCCAGAGTGTGTGGCGTAGGGCTGGCCGGGTGTCGCAGGGGGTGTGATGGCCACGCGCTTCGGGATCCTGGGGACCATAGAGGTACGGCGGGACGGGGCCCCGGTCGACGTAGGACACGCGATGCAGCGCCGGGTGCTCGCCGCGCTGCTCGTCGACGCGGACCGGCCGGTGTCGGCCGACGCGCTGGTGGACCGGGTGTGGGGGGACACCGAGTCGGCGAACGGCCGCCGGACGCTGTACGGATACCTCTCCCGGCTGCGGCACGTACTCGCTGCCGACGGCACCGCCATCACACGGGAGCGGGGCGGCGGCTACCGCCTGGCGGTCGAGCCCTCGGCGGTGGACGCACACCGCTTCCGCGAACTGTCGGCCCGGGCCCGGCAGGCCAACGGCGACGAGCAGGCGGAGGCCCTGTGGCGGGAAGCCCTGGCGCTGTGGCGGGGCAGCGCGTTCGCGGGCGTGGACACCCCGTGGTTCAACGCGCAGCGCCACCTCCTCGACGGCGAGCGGCTGGCCGCCGAGCTGGAGCTGGCCGACGTGCGGCTGCGCCTGGCGCAACACCACGCGATGGTGAGCGAGTTGACCGCCCGGGCCGAGGCGTATCCGCTCGACGAACGGGTGATCGGGCAACTGATCCTGGCCCTGTACCGGTGTGAACGGCAGGCCGAAGCGCTGGAGGTGTACGAGCGCGCTCGACGACGACTCGCCGACGAACTGGGCGTCGACCCCGGCACGGCGCTGCGGCGGCTGTACGAACGAATCCTCACCGCCGACCCGCAGCTCGCCGCGCCCCGCTCCACCGCACCACCCGCCCCCACCAAACCGGCGGGCACCACCGGACCGGCCACCGCCGCACAACCGGCCACCGTCACGCAACCGGCAACCGTCACGCAACCGGCCACCGTCACAAGAGCGCCCGCCACCACGAAACCGTCCGCCACCACGAAACCGTCCGCCACCGCGAAACCGCCCGCCAAGAGCGGAACGGGTGGGGGCGTGAACGCGGGCCCGCCCATGGCACGCCAGCTCGCTCCCCGGCTCCTCCCAGCGGACCTGTCACTCTTCGTCGGCCGGGAGGACGAGACGGACGAGGCCCGCCAACTGCTCGGCGAGGAACGGCCCGGCCCGGTGACGCTGCTGGTCACCGGCCCCGCCGGAGTGGGCAAGACCGCCTTCGCCGTGCGTACGGGGCACCTGCTCGCCTCCCGCTTCCCCGACGGCCAGCTCCACGCGGACCTGCGCGGCTTCGGCGACGATCCGGCCGAGCCGTTCACGGTCCTCGGCACCTTCCTCCGCGCGCTCGGCATCCCCGGCGGCACCGTCCCCGCCGAGCTGACCGGCCGCGTCCACCTCTACCGCACCCTCCTGGCAGGACGGCAGATGCTCGTCGTCCTGGACAACGCCGCCAGTGCCCAGCAGGTGAGCGACCTCCTGCCCAGCGGCGTGCGCTGCGCCACCATCATCACCAGCCGGACGACCATGGCGGAACTGAACGGCCGCCGGCTCCCCCTGGACGTACTGGACCCCACCACGGGACTCGACCTGCTGCGCGAGATGCTGGGCCGGGACCGGACCGACGCCGACTCCGGTTCCGCCCGCTCCATCGTGGAAACCTGCGGCGGACTCCCCCTCGCGGTGTGGGTCGCCGGGGCGCGGCTGGCCGCCCGGCCGCACTGGCCCCTGGCCAAGGTGGCGCGCGCCCTCGCCGACGAGCAGCGCAAACTCGACGAGTTGGCCGTCGGCCACATCGCCGTACGGGCAAGCCTCGAACTGACCTACCAGCAGATGTCCGCGGCGACCCAGCACGCCCTGCGCTTGATCGCCCAGCTGCCCGGACCGAACTTCGCCGCCTGGGCCCTGGCCGCGCTGCTGGACACAGGCCTGCCCGAGGCGGAGGCCGTCCTCGACGACCTGGTCGAGGTGCACCTGGTGCAGACCGGTTCGGTGGACGCGACCGGAATCCGCTACCAACTGCACGACCTGGTGCGGCTGTTCGCCAGAGAGCGTGCGGAGCAGGACCTCCCCGAGCGGGAGCGCACGGCCGCCCTCACCCGATTACTCGGGGCGAGCCTGCACCTCGCCGACCTCGCCGCGGACACCCTCAGCGTCGACTTCCAGGGCATCTCACAGCTCGACCTGGCCCCCTGGCGGCTGACCCCCGCCGAAGCCGATCAACTGCTCGCCGACCCGCTCGCCTGGTTCAACGACGAACGCCAGTTCCTCATCGCCGTGGCGGAACAGGCCCTGGACGGAGGGGAGGATGTCGTTCCCGCCGCCGGACTGGCCACCGCCCTCACGACCCTCTTCCAGGTCGGCAGCCACTTCGACGACTGGGAGAGGCTCCAGAACCGGGCGCTCAAGGCCGCCCTCAGCAGCGGCGACCGGCACAGCGCCGCGAAAATCCACCGCTGCCTCGGCGAACTCACCACCATCCTCGACCGCTACCCGGAAGCACTCGACCACTTCGAGCAGGCCCTGCTGCTCGCCGAGGGCGAGGGGCCCACGTACCGGGCCAGCGCCACGGCCGGGCTGGCCTATGTGCACCGGCTCCTCGGCCAGTACGCCTCCGCCGTGCTCCACTTCGAAGAGGCCGCCGAACTCGCCGAATCGGCGGGCAACGTCAACTGTCTCGCCTACGCGATCAACGGCCTCGGCGTCATCGATCTCGAACAGGGCCGTGTCGAGGCCGCCATCGCGCGGTTCACGGAGTGCCTGCGGGTCAGCCGGGTCGCGGGCTACCGCCCGGGGGAGGCCCGGGCCCTGCGCTGTCTGGGCCAGAGCCATCGCGCACTCGGCGCCTACCCAGCCGCCGCCGACGCCTACCGGCAAGCCGTCGCGATCAGCGAGGACCTCGGCGACCGCCTCAGCGCCACCCACGCCACGAGCTGGCTCGGAGACGTCCTGATCCGGCAGGGCGAACACCGGGAAGGACGCCGCCTGCTGGCCCGGAGCCTGTGGACGTACCGGGAATTCGGCAACCTCTGGGGCGAAGCGGCGACCCTGTACGCGCTGGCCGAGGCACAACTCGCGGTGGGCCGTCCGGCACCGGCCCGCAGACGCGCCGAAGCCGCCGTCCGACTCTGGAGACAGATCGGTTCCAGCAGGTGGCTGGCCGTCGGCCTGGACACCCTCGCCGAGGCACACGCCCTGTCCGGCGACCACGCAGCCGCGGCCCGCGCCCGCGACGAGGCCGAAGAGGTACGCAAGACTTGAAGCTACGGCTACGGCTACGATGGCGGGCCGGACCCTCCGGAACCCGCCGGCATGGGGATCAGCTGTAAGTCGTCATCGGTGACGGGCCGCGACGGCGTGCGTAGGCTCGCGGCGTGACGTTGGTGTGGCTGACAGGTAATTCAGGTACTGGTAAGTCCGCGGTCTGCGGGGTGTTGCGAGAGCGCGGCTACGTCGCGCTCGACGCCGACGAGGACGGCTTCAGCCGCTGGATCGATCGAGCCAACGGCGACCTCGTGACGGACCCTCCGTATCCGGTTCCCAGGGGCTGGCTAGATCGATACGGCTGGGTGATCAGCCGCGAGCGCGTCGAGACCCTCGCCGAGGAATCATGTTCCCGCATCGCGTTCCTGTGTGGTTCGGCGGAGAACGAGGCAGACGTCCGCGATCTCTTCGACCTCACCGTGTGCCTGGTCATCGACGAGGACACCCTCCGCCACCGGCTCGCGACCCGGACGACGAACCCATTCGGTCAACATCCCGAAGAACTCGCAGCGGCCCTGAAGTGGAACCCTCGGATGCGAGCGATCTACGAAAGCCTCGGCGCGACCGTCATCGATGCGGCATCCAAGCCGGTGACCGAGGTGGCGGACAGCGTGCTCGACGCGGTCCGGGAGCTGAGAGGCGGGACTTAAGCTGGTTTCCGCTCGCCCCGCCTCATCCGCCGCGTCAGTCCTGGAGCCCAGAGCCATGTACGGCTGCGGCTTACGCCTGCGATGTCGGCGCTGTGCACGGCCGCCACCACCGTCATCACCGGCCAAGCCGGCAGAGTCGTCCCAAGCTGCGCGTAAGCCCCACCCGTGCCGATCGCGACGACCACGAACTCGGCCGGGAAGACCAGCACTGCGAGCAGTGTTCCTACGAGGGCAAGTCCCCACGCACGGGTGATGGCGCGAGACGCGAGAGCCCGTCCTCCGCCGGGGATCAAGCCCATCAGCACCCCAGGGGATGCCCGGTACGCAAGCCATCAGCAGACCGACCCGCACGCCCCGCCCCAGCACGCCCTGCTTGCTTATACGTATCCACCCCTCGCTTCTTGCCCGTGCTGCGGGGGGGGGGGGAGATCACGTGAGGGGCCTGGTTGCCACCGATTGGAATGGGACGATCAGCAGCAGCAGTTCGCCCGCTGGGGTGATCAGCATGTTGTGCGGAGACGTGTCCGTGTGGGCGAGTCCTCTGCCTTGCAGTCCGGACGGCACGTCCTCGGACAGAAACTCGGTCCAGCGTGAGTGGAGCGGCTTCTTGTGCAGGGTCTCGGGCCACGGCGCCTCGGTCAGTACGGAGAGGGTGCGCACGAGCTGGACGAGGTCGCGGGAGCCCGGAGTCAGGTCCGGGTGGCGGCCATGGACGTATTCGTAGCCGTAGAGCAGCCAGCCGCCAGCGTCGGCTTCCCACAGCACTTTGGGGGCGCACGGGGCGATGCGCGTGACGTTCGCTTCGTGGCGATACACCCATGCCTGCGGGTCGTCACGGCGGGTGCCCTTGACGAACGCTCGCCCCGTCGATGTGCTGACGGTGCAGGCGAGCCGGGACATGACGCCGTGCGGCGGGGCCTCGGCCGCCTGGGCCGGGCCGGTGTGCCGCTCGACGGCGATCCGAGCCGCAGAGGGGAGATTCTGCCATTCGATGCGGTTCACCGCAGTCTCCTGTGACGAGTCGAACTAAGCGGGACGCCCCCGGTCTGGCCACAGCGTGGCACAGACCGAGGGCCTGCAGAATCCCGTCAGGGATGGTTCGGACTGACTTGAAAACTACGAGAGCGATGATGGCGGGCTACCCCCGAATGGCCGGGGGAGAGACGTGCGCCTTCTGGAATCGGCAGGCGAGCTGATCGCCGGCTCCTCCACTGGACCACTGCCCGAGGCCATGATCCGGACGACATCCTCGACCGCGCTCAGATGCACTACGAGGCTGAAGCGGACGCGGCCTAGTGAGTCGGCGACTGAACGGACTTGCGTATCAGCTCCCGGAGAACGGTCGGTGTGCGCCAGGATTCCCCGGGACGGCTTCTGTGGCACATGCGATGGCAGTTGGCACACAGGCATGCGAGGTCGTCAAGACTGGTTTCTCGTGGTCCGGAAGCATGGAGGGGAGTGAGGTGATGCACTTCGATGTAGCCCTCCCCCAGATCTCCGAAGATACGGGCGAAGTCGAATTCGCAGACCTCGCACTGCAGCGTGCTGCCACGTCGCCGTACTTGCTCGATCTTCAACGACCGGAGCTTAGGGTCTCGCTCCCGGGCGAGTGCGCGGCGGACGAGCAGGCGACCTTCGATGGCTGTCACGCCCTCCTCGTCGACCTCGTCAGGTTGCGGCGGGATGGCGTGCAGGTCGCCAGAAGCGATGCCCTCCTCGATCGCCCTCGCTGCTTGAAGCATCTCAGCTTCACGTGTCGTGAAGGCCTCAATCATGAACAGCGTGGGCTTCCCGCATCGTGTCTTCTTGCCGGAGTACGAGCTGTGATTCGTCATGAAGTCTGTCGTCTTGCGGCTGACGCTGTCCGGAGAACGGAAGCTGGGCAGCGCCCGAGCCTCGGGCCTGTGGAGCGGCAGCGACCGCAGCAGCTCCGAGAGCTCGTGTACCGCGCGGTCCGTGGTGCGCAGCTCGCGCCAGCCGTTCCTCACAACCAGTGCTCCGGCCAGCACAAGCTCGTCTTCGGTCCACGTAGGTATGCGCATGGGCAATATCGTATGAGTGTTCGGCGTAACGGAGGGTGCGTTCAGTGCGCCTCGGGGCGTGCTGCACACTTGGTGAGGTCTCGTTGTCAGTGGGGTCTGTCACCCTCAGTGATGGTGGATTGCAAACTGTGTCTGCCGCTGTACAGCTATAAGGAGGGGGCATGACCCACACGAACGAACAGCAGCGCTCCGACGGCGAGGTCGAGGAGCCCGAGTTCACCTCGATCGAGATCTGCGCTGGAGCGGGCGGGCAAGCCCTTGGCCTCCGTCAGGCTGGATTCGGTCACCTCGCCCTCGTAGAGATTGATCAGTATGCGGCGAGGACGCTGCAGGCGAACGTCGAATCTCACCCTGAGTGGGCCTGGGAGAGAAGGAACTGTGACGTTCTGCCGCCCACGGACGTCAATGACTTCGAGTCGACAAAGCATCTGCAGAAGAGTGCGGAGGAACTCCGGCGGCGCGGATTGGACCTGCTGGCTGGTGGAGTTCCTTGCCCGCCGTTCTCCCATGCCGGCAAGCAACTCGGCAAGGCCGACGAGCGCGACCTTTTCCCGGCGATGCTGGACCTCATCCAGGAGTTGAACCCCCGCGCCGTCATGATCGAAAATGTCCGCGGGATTATGGATCCGAAGTTCGAAGACTACCGGGACTGGATCAAGGCGCGGCTCCAAGGTGGCTGGTACCGCGGTGACGACGGGCAGAGGGTCTGGGAAGACGGTCTCGGCTACAAGGTATGTGAATGGGGTGTTCTGGAGGCCAGTGACTTCGGTGTCCCGCAGCTTCGTCCTCGTGCCATCCTCGTTGCTTTCCGAAGCGATGTCCTGAAGGACGTTAAGTACGAGTGGCCTGCTGGGACTCATGACCATGTCAGCGTTGCGGAAGCGCTAGAGGAGTCCATGCGTGCCCGGTTCGAGCCGTATTTCCAAGGCGCTCGTGCTGAGCAGGCCCATGCGGCATACGAGCTTTGGCTCGACAATGCACGTAAGCGTCACCAAGCCCTCTTGGAAAAAGGCGGTAGTGGTATCGCCCCCACGCTAGTCGGCGGATCGAAGAAGCACGGGGGGGCCGACCTTGGTCCTAGCCGGGCGAAAGCTGCCTGGAAGCAGCTCGGCATCAATGCCTTGGGTGTGGCTAACGATCCCGAGACCTGCAGGCAGAAGGGTACTGAGGATCGTGACCTGTTCGGGCCGAACGGACCGATGCTCACCGTGCAGCAGGCGGCTATTATCCAGGGGTTCCCGCCCGAGTGGCAGTTCGCGGGTGGTAAGACCGCGCAGTACCGGCAGGTCGGCAATGCCTTCCCGCCGCCCGTGGCCAAGGCGGTCGGTGAGTCGATCGCTGATGTCCTGAGAGCTGCGAGGGAGCGGGACAGCGAGAAGGCTTGAGCCGCCGCTATCGGCTGTCGGCCGGGCGCGATTGAGGGCGGCGCTTTGAGACTTCCGCAGCGATTTGGGCTGCACACTCTGAGGCCGGTTCGTGTTCCCAGAACCGGAGCACAGCCCAGCCGGCCTCCGCTAGGCGCTGGTCGGTGTCCCGGTCACGTGCGACGTTCCGGGCTACCTTGTCTGACCAGTAACCCGGATTGGTCTTCGGGGGCACGTAGTGTTCCGGGCAGCCGTGCCAGTAGCAGCCGTCGATGAAGACTGCGACCTTCGCTGGACCGAAGACCATGTCGGCGGTCCGGCGAAGGCCCGGAAGTGGCTTGGCCGCCACCCGGTAACGCAGGCCCTTGGCGTGAACGAGCCGACGGATAAGCCACTCTGGCTTGGTGTCCCTATTGCGGATGGCCTGCATGTTCCGGCGGCGAGCCGCGGAGGAGGCCCATGAGCCCGACGGAGGGAACCATTCACCGTCCGGCTGGGCCGGGGAGCCTGATGTCTTACTCATAGTCGTTCTGACTTACCAGGTGGTCAACGTGGTGGCGAGTTCTTCGTACGGCCGGAGACGTCCCTGGCGGATGCACTCCGACAGGTCATCCTTCTGCTGACTGCTTCCGACTTCCCGCACAGCCGCCTGCAAGGCGTCGAGGGCGATGTGGTAGACGGCGTCGACCTCACCGGTGCCTCGGGCGATAGCAGCGATCCTGCTAGGCATTGGTTCGGCAGTCACAGTAACAAGATGCGGAAGCCGACCACGCCTGTGCCTGATCATCTGTAGAAACTCGTGCCGGATGTTCTGTACCCGGTCGGACCGGATTGTCCACTTGCAGGAGATGGCGGCGTGCAGAAATGGGCGAGCATCGGGGGAGAGAGGTCCTGCTTGAGGCCGACAGTGACGTCGGGCTTGATCAGGTAGTCGAGCCCAAGGTCGGCACTCAGGACAGGGTTCTTAGCAACGACCTTCTTGAGGTTCCCCAGGTGGGCATACTGCAGGAAGTCTGCAATGACCTTTTTGTGGTCTACGTGCCAGGTGCGGGAACTGTCGGTTATCGGCAGGGATTTTTCTAGGTCCTCTTGCACCAGCCGCTCCAATGCGGTCCCAAGGCTCTTCGGCGTGCCCGGCAAGATTACCTCTGACGTGACACCCAAGTATTCAAGGATTCTCTCTGCCAGTGCCTTCGATGTCGTGCTGTTGCTGTCGGCGCTGTTAGGAACCGGTTCCCCTGTTGCCTTCAGCTTTTTCCAGCCGAGAAGCTGGGTCGCGAAGGGTGCGCTCATGTCTATTTTTTTCTACTTCGTGTGGGAGGGGAGTAGCGGGGCTATTTCTGGAGCGTCATCTGGGGTGGCGATCACCCAGGGCTGCCCGTTCAAAATCACGTGGGGTGCATCCCCGTGGTGTGGACGTTGCATAGCAACGCGCGCGCTTACAAATTCTCCATCGCGTGGAGGCTGGAGGCCGAGTTTTTCAGCTACGGCACGATGGCTCTCGTAATCCCCCATGATGAGGATGCCGTCGCTCCTGAGGGCTGAACGCGACCCTCCATTGCCGCGGACGCGCTTCATGTAGTCCTTTTGCTGGGCGACTGTGCGAATCACGTTGCGGCCTATGCGCCGTTTCTGTACACGCCGGAACAGCTCGTTTAGACGCTGCTGTCCGGAATTCGATGCGAAGACTGCCTCGCGGTCAGAGGGGTTCATGTGGAGGAGCACATTCTCCGGCAGCTCTGAGTCGTGCCACAGCCAGACGATCTTGTCTCGGTGTATTGCCTTTACAGTGAGCTTCGCATCGCGATTGCTGCCCCTGTTAAGCCACTCCTCCCGCACCCGGAAGAGGCCGGCGCTCCAGCGGCTCTCATAGTCGTTGGCCCACACGAGCAGGCAGAGATGCCCCCTGGCCTCTGGCGGGATCATCCATCCACCGAAGTTCTGAGAGTACTTGCAGTCCACGTCAATATCGGCTATCCGATAGTCCATCGCGTGGCCGTCTGCGAATTTGAATTCGCGTTGGAGATTGATTTCGACCAGCGTCCCTGCGTGGGTCCGCTCGGTCTTGCTTAGAGTTGCCCAGTCGTAGCGCCCTGTAACCTCCCCTTGTAGTAACTGATCGATTGTGTCACGCAGTACCGCTGCAAATCGCTCCCCTGTGGGGTCGATAGCCATCAGCTCCTTACGTACTGTTTGAAGTTCTGCGTCCTGCTTCAGCTCCTCGGTCAGGGCAATGTTCTGTGCGGCGCTGATATCGAAAGGCAGCAACTGGGGTCCCCTCAAGGCGAACTGACTGGGATAGTAGCGTCGTGCATGTGTCGTGAATCCTTGGCACGGAAACGCACCAGGCGCCGGTCGGCGCTAACCGCTGAGGTCGGCGGGATCAAGGTGAAGGCCATCACGATCTTTGCCGGGTCCGCTGAGCCATTCCGCACGACCGCTTGCACATCGGTATGGCTGCGTCCCACCGCAACTGCGTACAGCAGCGCTACCCCTGTCGTAGGACCGATACCGGCACTTCCGTCCGGTCGCGTCTCAGCCGGCGAGTGCGCCGCATCGATCAGGCGCTGTGCCGCCATACGGTGTTCGACGCTGGCGATGCGACCGAAGGAGGCCTTGCCGTCCTGCCGATTTCGGCGAACAAGAGACAGTGGCAGCGAACCGAGCACGCGTGCCTCTGTGCGCGTGGTGGTGGCCAGGCGGGGGGACAGGAGCAGCCAGTCGTCCACCTTGGCGAGCGTGCCATCGAGCTGGCTGAGGTAGGTCAGATGGGGGTCGAAATGCCCTGGTCGTTCCCATTCGAGCTGAGCCAGCACGCTGAGAAGGTCGCTGTGAGGGACGGTTCCCGTCAGCGCTTCGAAGGTCCGCGTGAGCGAGCTGGAATGATCTGGCGGATTGCTGAAGGAAGCGGGGACTGCGCTGAGCGAGTCCAGCAAGGGGCGCCAGCGCTCGGTGTTCCTCTTCAACGCCGCGTTGCTGAGTGGGTATGACGCGGGCTCAATGGGGCGGCCAGGCGACCGGATCTCCACCAGCTCTGCGTTGAACATCTTGTTGCGAGCGGAAGGCCTGATCCAGGGCAAGTGCTGTGCCACAAGGGGCGGCACTTGCATGGGCGTTATCTGAGGCTGACCATCGACAACTGCAGCGTACTGGGCTAGCTGCTCCCGGAACGTCTCTTCGTCACGGCAGATCGCTTCGTACGCCTCGTACAGGTCGGCGTATCTGTTGCGGCCGAAGGGCTCCTCCCGCCCGATGTAGAGCCGCACCAAGTCCCGGTAGCCGGGCCGGAACCCAAACCAGCGTCCCATCTGCATCAGAGTGTCCCCCTGTTGGGTCGTGCGCCGGTAGTAGGTGATGGTCAAGCCTTCCACGGTGAAGCCGCGAGACAGTTTCGTTCCGCCTACCAGGATCTTCCAGACGTGTGGTGTCCGGTCGAAGTCGAGGTCCAGCTGGTCGAAGTAGCGATCGGAGTCACCGTTCACGACAACGACTGGCTGTCCTCCTGAGCCGATGCGCTGACGTGCGGCATTGACGTAGGGGCGCAGGTCCTCATAGGAGGTTGGAGCGGGTAGGTCTGACGCCCGGGCCTCACTGACTGCTGAGAAGTCGGAAGTCCAGAGCCCGGCAAGGCGCTCGTGGCCGACGGCCGAGCTGTATCCCGCCTGATGCCACATGGAATTGATGCGCAGCGCGAGCTCCGCGTGATCATCCTTCCGTACAGACTGGTGCACGAGCATCGTATGGTGCCGGAACGGGCCGTCATCGACGCCGTGGTCGGCTCGGTACAGCTTCAACGCACCCGACAGGACGAAGGCGTCCATGGCCTCTTGAAGGCGATCGCCAGTGGATTCGTAGATGTCCCGGATGTGCGCCTTCTCCTGGGAGTTTGCGAACGACCGCTCGTCCCGAGGTATCGCCAGGTCCAAGTCGTGGAAGTCCTGGGCGCCCATGTATCCAGAGGGGCGAGGCAGTGAGATCAGGAAGTCGCTGGGGAAGATGTCCTCGTCGTCTCCGGGATCAACAAAGACGTTGGCGAAGGGGGTCGCCGTGTAGCCGACGTACTGCGCGCGCGGTAGTAGTTTCAGCAGATGGGAGAGCAGCCCGTTGATGGCCGTCCGTTCAGTGCTTCCTTGCTCCCACTTCTTGGGGTCCAGGGTGTTCACGGATGCCTGGTCGGACTCGTCATCGATGATCAGGGCGGGCAGTTCACCGAGTAGTCCGTGAATCTGCTTGAGGTCCTTGACGAGCTTGGTCAGAACAGACTTGTTCTTTTTCACCACCAGGATGCGGGCCGCTGCATGGTGGAGGTTTGCCGGGTCATGTAGCGGGCGGGTCGGTTCGCGCTTCTCAAACTGAAGCGCCCGAATGCCTTGAGCGAGGCTGATGTAGTCCTTGTCGCGAGTTGTCAGGCGCTCGATGTCAAACGCACCGAGTACAGACGGGAGTGCCCCGTGCTGGACGAAGTCGT
The DNA here is from genome assembly GCF_014651075.1 of Streptomyces djakartensis. Taxonomy (GTDB): domain Bacteria; phylum Actinomycetota; class Actinomycetes; order Streptomycetales; family Streptomycetaceae; genus Streptomyces; species Streptomyces djakartensis. The sequence continues at coordinate 46,885 of NZ_BMWE01000006.1, forward strand.
CCCAGTCCTCGTCGTCGCCTACGTAGTCCATGCCTACGAGGGAGTCCAAATCCGCGATATCGGCCCCTCGCAGGATGTTCTCCTGCCCGACCAGCTCCATGTCGAGACGGCGCTGGGTCTGCGCACGCAGCAGGTTGAGCGTGCCTCCCAGCACAATGACGAGGCGGTAGCCGGCGTCGATCGCCTTGGCGGTAACGCCAGTGAAGTTGGCTGTCTTGCCTGACTGCACGTATCCGACGACCAGGCCCTTCGCCTGTCGGGCTGTCGGCTGCTCTGGATCGGTGAGGCGTTCCACGACTGCCCGGCTTGCCTCATCGAGGCTTGCGATCGCAGCATCGGACCACCCCTTGGCACGGAGCTTCTGCTCATACGACGTCCAATAGAAGGAACGGGCGGCAGCCCGCTCAGGGGTGTACCAAGGGGTGAAATCACGTGTGATCACCGTGGGGCCCGGGACTTTCGCCACCGGTACTGCGTCATCCAGCGCCTTCCGCAGGTCACTTCCAAAACGCAGCCGCTCATACACGGCTGCACGCCGTGCATCGGTGCGGGCGGGAGTTCCTGGTGCCCACTGAGCATCTTCGGCGAAGTCCCAGGCTGTTAGGTGACGGCTCCACAGGGCTCTGAGTGGCTCGTCGCCGTTGACGAGGTAAGCGTGAAACAGTTCTTCGCTCAGGTCGGCGTCCGGATGGTCGTCGTCGGCTGCGACAGCGGCCCAACGCGCGAAGTGGCTTGGAACATTCAGCATGCCGGCCAGCACGTGCGTGTGAATCTCAAGTAGCACGCTGGCTGGGGTGTTACGCATGTGCGAGGTCCTCAGTCCGCTCAGAGGTGTGGAAAAGGAGTGATTGCTGACCGTTGGCGTCAGGAGAGCTGCTGTGCACGCCGTGTGCGCTGTGCGTCCACCGAGGCTAGGAGGATGGTGTTCCAGTAGTCCAAGCGGTCTTGGCGGCTCCGCTCCCAGCGCCCCAGCCCGAAGCAATCCTCCAGGAGCAGATACAACAGCGTCTTGGTGACCGGGGCATCGTTCGCGCCGCCGCGCCTGCCGTCGTTAAAGTCCTCCCGGTAGGTCTTGTTGAGGATGATTGCGCTGCGCTCACGGTCGAGGTCGAAGAACTGGTTGGGCGGGAGCACACCCCACGTGAAGCTGATCGGTTCCTCGCCCGGCTTCTCAGGCAGTTCTTCCTTGATGACTCGCTTGACCCTGGGATCTAGGCCCTTGCCCGGCGATGTGACCGGCTTGCGGACGATCTCGTTTCGCCTCGAACCGTCTCTGTAGGCATTCTCGGCGTCCAGCAGGTAACCCCGGAATGTGTGCCCCGTGGAGTCCACTGCCTTATCGAGGCCGTCCGTGAAGGCCGGGGTGACGGTAACGTTCTCCTTCTTCACATCGAGGCTCAGGACGTTGTTCTCACGAGACGGAAGGTCGACGGCGACCCGGGCGAGGACATGATGTCCTTCAGGGTTTCGCCAGCCGTTCCATCCCCCCGCCTGCACGAGGCGGTCGTTCCGATAGAAGTAGAAGCCTTGCCTTTCCGTGAGTGAACCGATCTGCCGGAAGCCCGCCTGCTTGGACTTGGCAGGCCAGATGTGAGCGGTCAGGCACAGGTCTCCCAGGCCTTCCACCGGTGCCGTGAACTCGCGGGGGTAGCCCGGCTTGCCCGGCACCTTGTAGCCGAACGGGTCCAGGGCTTCCACGGCGATGTGGTCCACTTCCTCGCCAAGGCCACGCTCCCCGCTGCTTACGTCCCACACAGCGATGTCGAGCTGCAGGCCGCGCTGCAGATACCGGTGCAGATAGAGGCCAAGGTGAGTCTCAAGGCGGGAGATTGCCTTGGAGAGGAACTGGTCGCTCTGGCCGCGCGCGACTGTCTCGAAGGCCCGGACGCCGTCCCAGCGCACGACGGTTCCCTGCCACTCGATGACCCCGTCGTACCGGTCTACGAGGTCCTGGGCGTACCGCGGGTCGACGGTGTCGCACCGGAAGCTGTCTTCGATGCCCTCTGCGGTAACACGCCGCCCGGCAGCTCGGCTTCGCTTGGTGCGGCTGACCACGGTGAGCGAAGAAGCATGGGAGAGAGAAGCGGCCTTCAGGCCTGTGCCGTACATGCCGAGGGCACCCTTGCCATAGTCACGTCGGCGCCCCACAGTCATCGCGGCATCCAGCCCGGCGTCGTCCATGCCTTTGCCGTTATCGATGATCAACAGCGTGAGGATGCGGTCGGCGTCACGCAGGAAGTGCACGACGATCTTGTCTGCTTCCGCGTCGATGGAGTTGTCGATGAGGTCAGCGACGGCGACCTCGAAACCGTAGCCCTGATTGGTCAGAGCCCTGCCGTATCCCGCATCTGGTGGCAAGTGCGTGCTGCCGGTCGTAGGGACGTCGTATTGCCAGTCAGCGCCGGGCTCGTAGGGCATGCTTCCTCAAATGCACAGGTCAGGGCATGCACCACCAAGTAGCAGCCCCATACATCCAACAGACGGAGAGTGTGACCGTACTGCAAAGGTTGGACATAGAGGGAGTTGAACGCTGAACGGGGTCGATACGTCCCTTATTGTTCAGTAGCTTTGGCCAAGGATGGTTCGCACATATCCGCTTTTGATCTTCGGTAGGGTCAGTGTTGTGAGCGGGGGCACGTTAGCTGTCACAGAGGCAGGCTTGTTGTCACTGGCGTAGGCGGAGTAAGTGCGGTGGCTCCCTTCGGCATCACCGGTCAGACCGCCATGCGTTACCCCGACACGTCCCCCCCGGAAAGCACGCCAAGCTGCCCGGTATCGCACCTGATTCAGTCCCGGATGGTTGCGAGCCAGTCGGTCAGCAGGCTGTTGACCTCCTCGGGGCGCTCCTGCTGGATCCAGTGGCCGCAGCCGTCCAGGAGGTGGGAGGCGGACAGGGCGGGGAGGGTGGTGGGGTGGGCGTTGATGGCGTCGGCCATCCAGGTGGTGGAGGCGTCCAGCGCGCCGCCGATGAACAGGGCGGGCTGTGTGATCGGAGCTCCGTGGTAGGGGGCGAGGTCTTCCCAGTCGCGGTCCATGTTGCGGTAGCGGTTGAGGGCGCCGGTCAGGCCGGTGCGCTCGAACTCCCCGGCGTAGACGTCGAGGTCCTCCTCGCTCAACCAGGCCGGGAGCGGGCCGGTGGGAAAGCGATCGCGCATCTGACAGCCTGGGGTGAGGAAGTGCGGGTCGGGCTCGCTCTCGGCCGGCATGGTGTCGGCGGACAGGGCCGCGTAGAAGCCTGCGAGCCAGCCCCGGACATCGGGCTCGATCTCCGTCTCGGCGCGGCCGGGCTGCTGGAAGTAGGAGACGTAGAACTCCTGCTCGGGGCCGCCGATCTGGCCGAAGATGTCGGTGGGGCGGGGGCCGCCGGGCGGCGCGTAGGGGACGCTCAGTAAGCCGACGGCGTTGAAGACCTCGGGGTGGAGCAAGGTGGAGGCGGCGGCGATGCTGGAGCCCCAGTCGTGGCCGACGACCACTGCGCTTTCCTCGCTGAGGGCGCGCACGACGGCGATGTTGTCCGCCACGAGGTCGAGCATTCGGTAGGCGTCTGTCGCGGCTGGCTTGGAGGAGCGGCCGTAACCGCGTAAGTCGATCGCCGCCGCACGGTACCCGGCCGCGGCGAGGGCCGGGAGCTGGCGGCGCCAGGAGTACCAGGACTCGGGGAAGCCGTGCACGAGCAGGATCAGCGGGCCGCAGCCCTGCTCGGCCAGGTGCAGGCGCCCGGCGGGGCCTCGACGATGCGGTGGCGGAGTACGGCGGTCGGCTCGGATCGCATGGGCGGCTTCTCCTCGGTTCGCGGGCAGCCCGGCGGTGCCCATCGATCATGCGGCGCGGCGGCCGCTCGGCGCGATCGGAGTTGCCGTTCCGGCAAGGCTTGCGGGCCAGCTCGCCCCGTCCGCTGTCGCGGACCGAGAGCGGCCTATACGGGCGGCTGTTGCTCGCACCCGGTGACGACCAGAGATTTCGTGCTGGCTTGGGGCGTCTCGGAGCTAGCTGTCGGCCGGGTCTGGGCGGCGGGCGTGGCCGACGAGGCCCGGCTCTCGTCCGGATGATGTTGGCGAATCCGGGCAGCTGGAGCCAAGTGTCCACTCAGTCGCAGCGGCACGCCGCACGCCCGGCGTGCCGCTGAGACTCAAACGACAGTTGCGGTCGCCGATCGGATTCGCCGAGTGTGCCGTTCCGGTGCGCGGCCCCCGCTACTCCGCCACCTCCGTCCGTTCCCACCACCGGTACACCGTCGCCGAGCCCTGCTCGGTGTCCTCGTGGCGGGTGGTGACCTTGTAGTGCTCGTAGCCGCCCCGGTGGGGGATCTTGAGTTCTTGGCCGGGCGGGGTGACCGGGACGACCTTGCCTGCCAGGTCGTCCGGTCCGCCGTCCAGGAGTGCTTTGGTGCTCATAGGTCCAGTTTTGCCGTGTGGCTGGACGGCGCATCTCGGGGGCCGTGGCCGCCGGGCCCGGTCAGGCCGCGGTCGGGCCGCCGTGGCAGTGGCCGTAGGGCCGGCCGGAGCCGCACCAGCAGGCCGATGCCTGCTGTGGCGGCCAGGCCACCGCACGCCCCCGGGCCGCCAGGGTCGTCGCGTACTGGGGGAGCAGGGTGGGGTCGGACGGGGAGGAGAGCTCCGATGCCGCGAAGGCCTCGTAGGAGGGGACCGTGCCGGTGACGATGCCCAGGTTCGGGGTGCCGGAGGCGGAGAGTTCGCGCAGGGACTGCTCTATCGAGGCCAGGTGTTCCTCGTGGGAGGGGTATTCCGAGGTCAGCGTCGGGTACGCCTCCAGGAGCTCGGTGAGTTCCGACGCCGGCCAGTGGAGGATCGCCACCGGGAAGGGGCGGGAGAGGGCCTCCCGGTAGGCGCCCAGTTCGGCTCGGAGGCGGAGGATCTCCGCCTCCAGCTCCGCCGGGTTCTCCGAGCCCAGGGACCAGACGCGCTTCGGGTCGTGGAGTTCGTCCAGGGAGACGGGGAGGGAGTGGACCGAGTCGGCCAGGGCGTCCCACTCGTCGTGGGACACGCCCAGCATGCGGCGGACTCTGTGGCGGCCGAAGAGGAGGGGGTGGGTCGGCTGCGGGGGCTGCGGTACGCCGGTCAGAAGGTGGCGTACGGCCTCGGTGAACGTGTCGTGCGCCGCTTCCAGCTCGTCGTGGGACTCCAGGGCCTCCGCGACGATCACCCAGGGGGCCGCGTCCTTCGGGGCCGCGGCCCGGACGCCGTCGATGATCGCTCGGGCCTCGGCCTCGTGGCCGTACTCCCAGAGGTTCGAGGCCTTCAGGGCGCGGACCAGGTGGGGGTTGTCCAGGCCGTCCGACGTGGACAGCAGGCGGTCGTAGAGGGCGGTGGCCGCGGGGCGGTCGCCGGAGAGTTCCAGGTGGGCCGCCGCCCGCAGCAGCAGGGCCTCGGCGTCCTCCGGATACAGGCCGGCGGTCCGCTCCAGGCGTGCCGCCTCGGCGGTGTGGTCGACGGTTTCGGCAGGCGTGTCGGGGCGCATGGGGGACACCGTACTGCCGGGAGGTGGCGAGCGTGAGGGGGACGCAGGCCAGGCCTCCGGCCTGCGCAAGTTCCCCATGCCCGCCACTCCGGCTCTACGCGGGCTACAGGGTTACGCCGTCTATCTGGAGCGTCTGGACCGACTTCGCGGCGAAGGGGACGCTGACCGACTTTCCGTTCAGGCGGATGTCCGAGCGCGGGGTGTAGAGGTCGCCGCCGCCCGTCGTCACCGTGTTCCAGCGGGGGACCAGGCCCGCGGAGCCGCCGGTCACGGTCGAGAAGCGGGAGAGGTCGAAGGTGAGGGTCTGGGCCGACGTCGCCGTGTTCACCGCGACGATCACCAGGCGGCGGGACGTCGCGTCGTACGCGGCGACCGCGTAGCTCACGCCCGTGTCCAGGATCGTCATGCCGGGGCGGATGTGGCGGCTGAACTGGGCCAGCACGTAGTGCTTGGTCTGGACGGTGGTCGGCTGGAGCGTGTTCGGGTCGTAGGCGATCATCGCCCAGCCTGTAGACGGGTCCATGACCTGCCAGTAGCACCAGGCGGTGGGGTGCAGCCAGCGGAAGTCGTAGCAGAGGTTGGAGGCCATGGTGAGGCCGGTGCCGTCGCTGTCGCCCGTCTCGGAGTTCCACAGCTTCTTGCGGGACGTCGTCACCACGTCCGTGTAGAGGAGGTCGCGGCGGCCGCCCGAGCCCTGGTAGCCGTGCACGTTGACCTGGGAGACCAGGGCCTTGGTTGAGGAGTCGAAGGAGGCCCAGGTGGAGCGGGCGGTGTCGTAGTTCGTCTCGTCGGAGGCGGCGATGCGGATGTTCGTCAGGCCGCGCTTGTCCAGCTCGCTGCGCATGTAGGGGAGTACGGCCGCCTGGACCGCCGGGTCCATGTGGCAGCCCTCCTGGGTGCCGGTCGCGGTCCACCACGTGGAGGCCGGCTCGTTGAAGGGGTCGACCGTCGCGAAGTTCACGCCCCAGTTGTCGCGGGCGTAGCGGGCCGTCGCGGCCAGGTGGGCGGCGTGCTGGCGGTAGTTCCAGGTCTGGAGGTTGTTGCCGCCGTTCGCCGCTCCGGAGGGGTTGTGGTTGGCGCACATCCACCACATGGGGGAGTTGGCGAAGAGCTCGGTGGTCGCGCCGCGCTGTGTCGCCTTCACCAGCATCGCGCGCTGGTTGGCGTCCGCCGACCACTTCCAGGCCGAGGAGGCGGGGTCCTCGTTGTTCCAGTCCTGCCAGAAGCCCTCGATCTGCTTGAAGCCGGGGATGTTGGGCGACTTCACCATCGTCTCGCCGCCCACGCTGTTCCAGCTGCACGCGCCGAGGTTGTAGCGGGCGATGCTGAGGCCCAGGCCGGGGAGGGAACGGCCGTTGTACGCAACCGACTTGGTGGTGAAGAAGAGGTCCGCGAAGTCGTCCCGGGCGCCGAAGACGTTGGCCCACCAGGCGAGGGAGGTGCCCCAGCCTTCCCACGTGCCGTACGTGGTCGACGGGTTGATGGCGATCGTGGCGTCCGCGTGTGCGGTGCCGGTCGCCAGGGCGCTGCCGAGGAACGTACCGCCTGCTGCGGCCAGCAGGGATCTGCGTCGTATCACGGCTCCTCCGTAGGGGAATTCGGGGCAGGCGTCGGGGTGTTCGGGAAGCACCCGGTCCGGCGTCGCGGGGTTGCCCGTTCGTGGCATCGAGAAGCATCGGGTGCGGCAGGTGCGTTGTCGAGAGTTGTGACGAACCTTCCTCAAAGCCGTGTACAAAGTCTCGTGCCTGTCCCGGGAGCTGATCCTGTATAACGGCAGCAGGGCATATACACAGGCGCGAGGGGAGGAAGTCGATGAGCCGCGGCTGGTCCACTCTGCGTCCCGCTCTCGTGCTGCTCTTCCTGGTCGTGGAAGTGGCCCTGCTCGACACCGGCAGCCTCTCCGCCACCGTCGCCCTCGCCGCGACCGCCGCGGCCTCGGCCGCGCTCGCGGTCTGTGCACTCGTCGCCTCCCGCTGCGCGCCCGCCGTGCCGCGCACCCGGGTGCGTACGGCCATCCGCGACCGTGATCTCCGTACGGCCTTCCTGCCGCAACGCGACCCCGACGCCCGGGGGCGCACCCGGCCCCGGGCACCCGGTCACGCCCTCTGGGCGACCTTCGCGTAGGGGCATCTCCACGTAGTCCGGCCCCGCGCGGGTCGTCATGCCGCCATGACCCACTCCCGGCACGACGAGACCCCCGGAGGGCTCACGCATGTCCGTCTTCGCCAACCTGGTCGAGCACCTCGCCGACCTTCTCCAGCCGTTGTTCGGCGCCTCGGCGGCCGCCGCCGCGATCGTCCTGTTCACCGCGCTCGTACGACTCCTCGTCCACCCCTTGTCCCGGGCCGCCGCGCGTGGTCAGAAGGCCCGTACGGCGCTCCAGCCGAAGATCGCCGAGCTGCGGAGGAAGCACGGGAAGAACCCCGAGAAGCTGCAGCGGGCAGTGCTGGAACTGCACGCGGAGGAGAAGGTGTCGCCGCTGGCCGGCTGTCTGCCCGGGCTGCTCCAGGTGCCGGCCTTCTTCCTGCTGTACCACCTGTTCTCCAGCGACACGATCGGCGGGCGGGCCAACGAGCTGCTGGGGCATCGGTTGTTCGCCGCGCCGCTCGGTGGGCGCTGGGTGGACTCGCTCGGGGAGGGCGGTGCCTTCGGTGGTGCGGGGCTCGTGTACGCCGGGCTGTTCGTCGTCGTCGGGTGCGTCGCCGTGTTCGGTTACCGGCTGAGCAAGCGCATGATGGCCGCCAATGCGGCCGTGCGGGTCGGTGGCGGGGAGCAGGTGCCGGGCCTGGGCGCGGTGACCAAGGTGATGCCGTTCATGTCCTTCTTCACGCTGGTCACCGTGGCGGTGGTGCCGCTGGCCGCCGCGCTGTACGTGGTGACCAGTACGACGTGGAGTGTGGTCGAGCGGGCTGCGCTGTATCGGTAGCGGCCGGGTCGGCGGCTGGGCGATCAGGCAAGCCCCGGGTGCTTCGAAAGGATGATATTCCCGGAACTTCCCCCGTGGCCCTCCCTGTTGCTGGTAGAAGAAGCCGCAGGGCGCGGGTCGTGCAACACGGCCCGGGTGGAGGCGGGGGAAATGGGACGCAGGCATCTGGTGTACGTGCTGCCCGGGATCGGTGGCAGCGTGCTGGAACGGCCCGGGGGCGGGTCCGGGGAGCCGCGGGTGGTGTGGGACGCGGGGTTCGGTGACATCGCCGGACTGCTGTCGCGGCCGCGCCGACTGGCGGTGGACGAGCCGCTGCGCGCGGTGGGGCTGATCGGCTCCAAGCGGCTGCTGCCGGGCTGGACCGTCGTCCCCGGCTACGAGCGGCTGACGGCGAACCTCCAGGCCCTGCCCGGCGCGGTCGTCGACACCGGGCATCCGGACCGGCGGAACCCGGCCGCGAACGTGGTGCTGTTCCCGTACGACTTCCGGCTCGGAGTCCGGCACGCCGCGGAGCTGCTCGCGGCCGACGTCCGCGAGCGGTTGAAGGATCTCACCCCGTCCGAGCGGGCGGGCCGGGTCGTGGTGGTCGCCCACTCGATGGGCGGTCTGGTCGCCCGGTACTGGCTGGGCCCCCTGGGGGGCTGGCCGCTGTGCCGGGCCCTGATCACCCTGGGCACCCCTCACCGCGGCGCCCCGAAGGCCATGCAACTGCTGGCGAACGGCGTACGGGTGGCGGGGATCCGGCTGGGCCCGGTGAGCGACCTGCTGGGCCAGTGGCCGTCCGTCGGCGAACTGCTGCCCCGCTACCCGATGGTCTGGGACACGGCCTCCGCCGCTCCCCTCTACCCCCACGACGTGCCCCTGGACAGCCTGCGCTCCCTGGCCAAACAGGGGTTTGCGCTGCATGAGGAGATCGAGCGGGCGTGGCAGGAGATGCCGCGCAGCGGCGCCGAGCCGCAGGTGGTGCCCCGGCTGGGCTGGAGCCACCGCACGGCGGGCTCGGCGGTGTGGGACGGCCGCACACTCAAGGTCGGCAAGGAGCCGCCGGACTGGCTGGACCTGGCGGGCTGGGAGGAGGACCACGGCGACGGCACCGTACCGGCGATCTCCGCCGTCCCGGTGGAGATGGACGGCCACGACACCTCCGGCTGGCGGGCCCGCGACCGCCACAGCCCGATGGTCTCCGCCGGCTGGATACCCGGCCTGGTCCAGGCCTACGAGGAACGGCAGAGGCTGTCCGCGGCTCGCGGCGAGGAACGCGAGGCCGCCCTCGGCCTGGACCTGGACGAACTCCACGCGCAGGGATCGGCGATCCCGCTCCAGGTGCGGTTGCGCGGGGACAACCTGCCGCCGGAAACCACCACCGACCCGGGCGGGCTCGCGGTCTGGGCCGCTCTGCGCCCGGCGCACGGGCCTCGGGCCGTGATCGCGGAAAGGCGGCTGGACTGGGACCGCGACCGGGGCGGCTACGTCACCGAACTGCCCGGCCCTGAGCCCGGCCTGTATGACGTGCGGGTGAGTGTGCGGGACGTGCCCGGCGTCGGTGACCTGTCCGCCAGCGACACCGTCGCGGTGGTGGCCCCGTGAAGACCGCCGGTTCGTGGCCCCGCTGGTCCCTCGACGGGGAACCGGCCGCGCTGGCCAAGTACGTGCTGCCCGACGAGGTCGCCGCCCTGATCCACCTGCCCGGGCCCCCGGCCGACAGCCGGCTCGGGCAGGCCCGGGCTGTGTACGAGGCACTGGCCGGTGCCGGAATCACGTACTCCCACGAGGCGCCCTCCGACGATCCCGGCCGCCAGGTCATCCGCCAGCCCGGCGAGGTGCTGTGGTGTCCCAGGCACGCCACCTGCCTGGACCTCGCCCTGACCCTGGCGGGCGCATGCCTCCACTCCGGCCTGCACCCGCTCGTCCTCATCCTCGACCCACCCCAGCCCGGACGCGCCGCCCACGCCCTGCTCGGCGTGTGGATCGACGAACCCGACGACACTGACGACCCTGACGACATCGTGCTGCCGGATACCGACGTCTGGGCCGCCCGCCCCGACGGCTTCGACGAGCTCGTCCAGGCCGACCCGAAAGGACCGTCGAGGCCGCTGCTGCTGCTCGACCCCGTCGGTGTCGCGCACGCCCTGCCCTCGTCACCCATCCTCGGCACCAGTGCGACGTTCGCCGAGGCCGCCGCCGCCGGGGCCCGCTACGCCCGTGACTGGACCTGGCGCCTGGCCGTCGACATCCGCCGCGCCTGGCGCGAACGTGACACCCACACCCCGGCCGACCGGCCCGACGACCAGCCGCTGCGCCCGCCGTACGTGTCCCTGGACCCACAGATCCACCGGCCCCTGCAGGTGCTGCGGGCCGAGCACGCGGTCGTGCCCTTCCAGGCCCGGGACGAGCTGACCATCCTCACCGACTGGTGCCACACGGTGGCCACGGGTCCCTACACCGGCGTCACCGTCGTCCATGGCGCCGGCGGCGCGGGCAAGACCCGGCTCGCCCTGGAGCTCGCCCACCAACTGGCCACCCGACACGGCTGGTACACCGGCTACCTGCGCGAACATCAGACCGGGCGGGACTGGCTGGGCACCGTCGTCTCCCCCACCCTCATCGTCCTCGACTACGCCGACGCCCGCACCGCCGACGCCGAACACCTCCTGACCATCCTCAAACGCCGCATCGAGCGCGGCGCAGCACCGGCCATCGTCGTCATGACCGCCCGGGCCGTCGACGGCCAGTGGCTCACCGCCCTGCAGAAGGCGTGGAACCGCGACGGTCACCTCGTCCGCGAGAGCGCCCCGCTGCACCTGCCGCCCGAACACCCCGCCGGTGCCGCCCTGTTCCGGCGAGCCGCCCGCGCCTTCCACCACGGCCCCGATCAGGACCTCGACCTCGAGGCCGCCGACCGGGCCGCCCCCACCGACTGGACCACCCTCGACTACGTCCTGCTGGCCCTGCTCGCCGCCCGCAGCCCCGGCCGGCTGCCCACCACCCGTGAGGACCTGTACGAGGAAGTCCTCACCCATGAACGCGCCTACTGGGCCCAGACCTACCGCAAGAACGCGAGCCTGGGCCGGGACGCCGACGCGCCCCTCGACGTCCTCAACCGGGCCGTCGCCAGCCTGACGCTGCGTGCGCCGACCACGCGCAAAGAGATCAACGCCGCGTTGAGCGCCGTGGAGGAACTCTCGGATCCGCAGTGGCGAGAGACCGTCCGCACCACCCTGACCACCTGCCTGCGGCCCGGCCCCGACGAACCTCTCGTCCTGCGGCCGGACCCCATCGCCGACCACCTCACCCTCCACCAGCTCCAGGACGACGAAGACCTGCTCCCCGGCATCCTGGACGGCCTCGACGACGACCGTCTCGTGGCCGCCCTGCGGCAGCTGAACCGGGCCGCCATGGCTGCGCCCGACAGTGCCACACGCATGGTGAAGGGCTGGGTCGGTGGTGGGGCGGAGCGGTGGAGACCCGTCCTCCGCGTTGCCGCGGAACAGGGCGGTACCGCGCTGGCCGCTCTTCACCAGCTTGTCGATGACGAGCCTGCGGTGCCTTGGCTTGACGATCTCGCCAGCGCCATTCCCTTCACGACGATCGGCCTGCCGGAACTCGGTCTGCGGGCTGACCTTCGGCGCCTGTCGATCCTGCGGGCCGATGGCGCGACCCAGCCCGCCGCCCTTGCGGGACAGCTCCAGCGCGCCAGCCATCGCCAAGCCGCTGTCGGGGACCGGGAGGCGGCACTTGCCACCATCTCCGAAGCCGTCGAGATCTGCCGCACCCTTGCGCAGGCCGACCCCGCCGTCCACCTGCCTGGTCTCGCCGGTTCTCTGAACGACATCTCCATCCAGCTGAGTGAGACGGGGTGTTGGCAGGCGGCACTCGCATCCATCTCCGAAGCTGTCGACCATTACCGGGCCCTCGTCCGGGCCGATCCGGAGGTCTACCTGCCCGGTCTGGCCGTCTCCCTGAGCAATCTTTCCAGCCGACAAGGTGAGACGGGGGACCGGTGGGCGGCACTGGCCTCGATCACTGAAGCTGTCGACCATTACCGCGCCCTCGTCCAGGCCGATCCGGAGGTCTACCTGCCCGGTCTGGCTGGCTCCCTGAGTAATCTTTCCAGCTGTCAGCACGAGACAGGGGGCCGGCAGGCGGCACTGGCCTCGGCCACTGAAGCCGTCGAGCTCCACCGCACCCTCGCCCAAGCCGACCCCGCCGTCCACCTGCCCAACCTGGCTGGCTCCCTCAACAACCTCTCCAGATGTCAAAGCGAGACGGGGGACCACCAAGTGGCACTGGCCTCGATCACTGAAGCCGTGGAGCTCTACCGCACCCTCGCGCAGGCCAACCCCGCCGTCTACTTGCCCGATCTGGCCGCTTCCCTGACCAACCTTTGCAGCTGTCAGAGTGGGACGGGGGACCGGCGGGCGGCACTGGCCTCGATCACTGAAGCCGTCGAGCTCTACCGCACCCTCGCCGAGGCCAGCCCTGCTGTATACCGGCCAGGCCTCGCCGGTGCCCTGAACAACCTCTCCGTCCAGCAGGGTGGGACGGGGGACCTGCGGGCGGCACTGGCCTCGATCACTGAAGCCGTCGAGCTCTACCGCACCCTCGCCGAGGCCAGTCCCGCTTTGTACCTGCCCGGCCTAGCAGGCTTTCTGAACAATCTCTCCGGTTGTCAGAGTGTGACGGGGGACCGGCAGGCGGCACTCGTCTCCATCTCCGAAGCTGTCGGCCATCACCGCACCCTCGCCAAGGCCAATCCCGCCGCCTACCTCCCTGGCCTCGCCATGTCCTTGAACAATCTCTCCAACCGGCAGAGTGAGACGGGGGACCGGCGGGCGGCACTCCTCTCCATCTCCGAAGCCGTCGAGATCCACCGAACACTTACCCAGGCCAATCCGGCCGCCCATCTGCCCGACCTGGCCGGCTACTTGAACAATCTCTCCAGCCGACAAGGTGGGGTGGGGGACTGGCAGGCGGCACTCGTCTCCGTCTCTGAAGCTGTCGAGATCCACCGCGCCCTTGCCCAGGCCAATCCGGCTGCGTACCTTCCTGACCTCGCCATGTCGCTGAACAATCTCTCCGGTTGCCAGAGCAGAACGGGGGACCGGCAGGCGGCACTCCTCTCCATCTCCGAAGCTGTCGAGATCCGCCGCGATCTTGCCCAGGCCAATCCGGCTGCCTACCTTCCTGACCTCGCCATGTCTTTGAACAATCTCTCCGTCCAGCAGGGGGTGGCGGGGGACAGCCAGGCGGCACTCGTCTCCGTCTCTGAAGCTGTTGAGATCCGCCGCGGTCTTGCCCAGGCCAATCCAGCTGCTTACCTTCCTGACCTGGCCAGCTCGCTGAACAATCTCTCCAACCGGCAGAGTGAGACAGGGGACTGGCAGGCGGCGCTCCTCTCCGTCTCTGAAGCTGTCGAGATCCGCCGCGGTCTTGCCCAGGCCAGCCCGGCCGCCTACCTGCCCGACCTCGCCAGTTCGCTGAACAATCTCTCCGTCCAGCAGGGGGTGGCGGGGGATCGGCAGGCGGCGCTCCTCTCCGTCTCCGAAGCTGTCGAGATCCACCGAGCACTTGCCCAGGCCAGCCCTGCCGCCCACCTGCCCAACCTCGCCGGCTGCCTGAACAATCTCTCCAACCGGCAGAGTGAGACGGGGGACCGGCAGGCGGCGCTCCTCTCCATCTCTGAGGCCATCGAGATCCATCGCGGCCTCGCCCGGGGCAATCCGGCCGCCCACCTGCCCGACCTCGTCAGGTTCCTGAACAACTTCTCCATCCTGCAGAGCGAAACAGGTGCCGCCTCTTCTACATGGGAGGAAGTCATCAGCGACCTGGGGCTCGATCCACTTGCTCAAGCGGAACTCCGAGCCCACCACGCCGCGTACCTGGCGACACACACTGACCCCGGCCTCGCCGTCGAAGAACTGATCCAGGCAGCACAGGCGTGCGCTGTCGGCGACCGATCACCCCTGCGCCGGGCCAGACAACAGGTACGGGGTGTCGCAACGAGCCTAGGCATCCAGGATCCGCGACTTCCGGACTGGGCTGTAGACCCTCTCCCCGGCAGCGTTCTGGAGATTCTCGGCCAATGGGCCAAAAACACCGACTGGCCCACCACGGAAGCATTCCTGCGCGCGCATGCCGACCTGCTCCAGCAACCGGACTTCCGCCATCACCTGGAACTGGCAGCGGCTCTTTTCCCCGAGGACCCGGTCATCGACAATCTCACCGACGTCCTCGGCCAAGTCGATACCGACGGCCTTGACAGCATCGTGGACCGTGGAAGGCACGCTCACGAGGTTCGTCAGAGGTTGCTTGAGTGGATCGCGACTCCCACCTGGACGGAGTCCAGGGACTTCTTCGAGGAACACCGCAGCACACTGACTGCACCGGAAGTCCAGGAACTGCTCGCCGAAGCAGACGACCCCGAGGCGCGCCGGCACCTCGCCCTCCTCCAACTCGCGGCAACCCTCTCCCACGACCAGGCCTACGAGATCCTCAGGGACCCGGACGTCGCAACCGACTCCGCCTTCACCGCCGTCGACCAGGCAGACATCCCGCTCCTGCACCGCGTCCTGGCCGCCCGCCCGGACCTCGTCACCGGCGTGACCGGGGCGTTCTTCGCCACCGTCTCCGTCCTGGCAGTCGGCGACACCGAGCGGGCCCGCAAGCTCGCCGCGGTCATCGCCGAGCACGGCAACGACACCCAGCGCCGCGCGTACGCGATCCGGCTCCGGACCCTCGCCCGGCTCGATCCCGGACTGGCCGGAGCGGGCGAACTGGCCGACCTCATCCACCCCCACGAGCACTCCTGATCACTTGACGGGCCGAGGGTCCAGTACGTGAACCGGGTATTGCGGAGTGCGCTCCCAGCTTGGAGGATCGGCCAGACGTCCGATGACTGCCCCGCCGCACTCGGGCCGCAGACATCCGGTGGGTGCCCGCGATCGAGGGAGACGTGATCATGAAGCTGCTGCGAGTCGGTACGGAGGGGTCGGAGCGGCCCGCCCTGCTCGACGCCGACGGGGCCCTGCGGGACCTGTCGGGCGTCGTGCCGGACATCGACGGGGCGCTGCTCGCGGACGACGCGGCGCTCGAGCGCGTCCGTGCCGCCGCCGACGCCGGTGACCTGCCCCTGCTGGACGCCACGGGGCTGCGCATCGGGCCGCCGCTGGGGCGGATCGGCAAGATCGTCTGCATCGGGCTGAACTACCACGACCACGCGCGTGAGACGGGGGCCGAACCGCCCTCCGAGCCCGTGATGTTCATGAAGGCGCCGGACACGGTGGTCGGGCCGAACGACACCGTGCTCGTGCCGCGGGCGTCCCGCAAGACCGACTGGGAGGTCGAGCTGGCCGTCGTCATCGGGCGTACGGCCAGATATCTGGAGTCCGTGGAGGACGGTCTCGCGCATGTCGCGGGGTACGCGGTGGCGCACGACGTGTCCGAGCGGGAGTTCCAGATCGAGCGGGGCGGGACGTGGGACAAGGGGAAGAACTGCGAGACGTTCAATCCGCTGGGGCCGTGGCTGGTGACGGCGGACGAGGTGGCCGATCCGCAGGATCTCGCCCTGAAGCTCTGGGTCAACGGGGAGTTGAAGCAGGACGGGACGACGGCTGAGCAGATCTTCCCGGTGGGGGAGGTCGTGCGGTACCTCAGTCAGTTCATGACGCTGTATCCCGGAGATGTGATCAACACCGGGACGCCGGCGGGGGTGGCGCTCGGGGCGCCTGAGCCGAAGCCGTTCCTGCGGGCCGGGGATGTGGTGGAGCTGGAGATCGAGGGGCTCGGGCGGCAGCGGCAGGAGTTCAAGGACGCGTAGGCGCTCCGCTGGGTGAGCGGGGGAGCTGCGGATCGTTGGCGACTGCGGGTTCGTCGTGGTTGTTCGCGCAGTTCCCCGCGCCCCTGAAAACCAAGGTCAGCCGAGCAGAGCGGCCAGGTCGCGCCAGGTCTTGCGGGGGAGGGCGTCCCGGGGCTGGTCGTCCACCACCTGGAGGGCCACGTGGTCCGCGCCCGCCTCGAAGAAGCTGTCGATCTTGGCGCGGATGGCCGTCTCGTCGCCCCAGGCGAACAGGGCGTCGACCAGGCGGTCGCTGCCGCCGTCCGTCAGGTCGTCCTCGGTGAAGCCGTGCCGCAGGAAGTTGTTGGTGTAGTTCGGCAGGGGGAGGTAGATGCCGAGGAACTCGCGGGCCAGGGCGCGGGCCCGGGCCGGGTCCGTCTCCGGGACGACCGCCAGCTCGGGGGCGAGCAGGGGTCCCTCGCCGAGGAGTTCGCGGGCATGGGCGGTGTGCTCCGGGGTGACCAGGTAGGGGATGGCCCCCGCGGAGCGGTCGCGCGTGAGCTGGAGGCTCTTCGGGCCGAGGGCGGCCAGGACCCGGCGGTCCGCGGGGAGCCCGGCTGCGTCCAGGCCGTCCAGGTAGGTGACGAGGGACGAGTACGGGCGGCGGTACTGCTCGGCACGCTTGGCGTGGCTGACGCCGAGGCCCAGCAGGAAACGGCCCGGGTGGGCGGCCTCCAGCTCGGCGAAGGCCGCGGCGGTGGCGTCCGGCTCGTGGTCCCAGATGCTCTGGATGCTGGTGCCGACGGTGAGCCGCGAGGTCGCCTCGATCAGCGGGGCGGCGTGGGCGGCGGAGGTGTTGCCGCCCAGCCACACGGCGCCGTAGCCGAGTTCCTCCAGTTCGGCGGCTGTCTCGGCGAGTTCGCCGCGCCGGTCCGGGTCCTCGGAGCGCAGACCCACGCTCCAGATGCCGTACCGGCCGACTGTTTCCCTCAGGGCGGTGGTCATGGCTCGCGATCCCTCCGGTTGGGCGCCGTGTTCGGTCGATCATGCGTACAGCAGGTGCCAACCGGGGGGACCGCTCAGTCATTCCGGCATTCCGTCCGCTGCGGCATTCCTGCCGTTCGAGCCGAACTACCTTCCCCGGCCGAGGAATTCCTCCAGCGCCTCCACCACGAACCGGTGGTCCTGGAGCTGCGGCAGCCCGGACACCGTCACCGCGCCGACCACGCCCACGCCCTCGACGGTGATCGGGAAGGACCCGCCGTGCGCCGCGTACGTGTCGGGGTCGAGGCGCGAGGACTCCTCGAACGTGGTGCCCTTGGCGCGGAAGCGGGCGCCGACCAGGTAGGACGCGGAGCCGTAGCGCTCGACCACCCGGCGCTTGCGGGCGATCCAGGCGTCGTTGTCGGGCGTGGAACCGGGCAGCGCCGCGTGGAAGAGCTGCTGGCCGGCCCGGTGGATGTCGATGGCGAGCGGGGCCTGCCGCTGCCGGGCGAGCTCGACGAGGAGCGAGCCGAGCGCCCAGGCGTCGTCGTGGGTGAACTGGCGGAACACCAGGCGGCGTTCCTCCTTCTCCAGCTCCTCCAGGCTCGGGGTGAGCTCCGGGTGGAACTTCGGGCCGAGCTCCTGGTGGTGTGAGGGGTTGCTCTTGTGGGTCACAGCGTCACCGTCACCTTCTCGCGGGCCGAACGACGGGCGGCCTCCAGTACGTCCAGGGCGGCGGCCGCCTCCAGCGCGGTCACCGGGTTCGGGGCGCCCTCCAGCAGGGCCTTCGCCACGGCCGCATAGTAAGCGGGGTAGTCCCCGGGCAGGGTCGGTTCGGGTCGGCCGCCGCCGGTCACCGGGGACTCGCCGGAGCCCACCCGGCCCCACAGCGACTCGGGCTCCACGCCCCAGCCGGGCCCGGGGCGCCTGCCTTCGCGCAGGGCCGCCTCCTGGGGGTCCAGGCCGTGCTTGACGTAGCCGGCGGAGGAGCCGAGGACCCGGAAGCGGGGGCCGAGCTGGGCGGTGGTGGCGGAGACGTAGAGGTGGGAGCGGACACCGCTGGTGTGGGTGACCGCGATGAAGGTGTCGTCGTCCGCCTCGGCGCCCGGGCGGCGGACGTCCGACTCGGCGTACACGGTGGCCGCAGGGCCGAAGAGGACCAGCGCCTGGTCGACGACATGGCTGCCGAGGTCGTAGAGCAGACCTCCGATCTCTGCGGGGTCGCCGGACTCCCGCCAGCCGCCCTTCAGTTGCGGGCGCCAGCGCTCGAAGCGGGATTCGAAGCGCCAGACGTCGCCCAGCTCGCCCTCGGACAGCAGCTTGCGCAGGGTGAGGAAGTCGTTGTCCCAGCGACGGTTCTGGAAGACGGAGAGGAGCAGGCCGCGCTCCTCGGCCAGGGCGGCGAGCTCACGGGCCTCGGCCGCCGTGCCGGCGACGGGCTTGTCGACCACGACCGGCAGACCGGCCTCGAGGGCGGTGGCCGCGAGCGGCACGTGCGTCTTGTTCGGGGACGCGACGACGATCAGGTCCAGCTCGGCGGCCCGGTCGAACAACTCGTCCGGGGCGGCGGCCAGGCGTACGTCCGGGAACTCGGAGCGGGCCTGCTGCTGCCGTCCGGGGTTCGAGGTGACCACCGTGTCGAGGGTCAGGCCCTCGGTGGCGGCGATCAGCGGGGCGTGGAAGACGGAGCCGGCGAGGCCGTAGCCGACGAGGCCGACGCGAAGGGGCGAGCGGGGCGTGCCGGATGTGCCGAGGGGTGTGCCAGTCATGGCCCCACTTTCGCAACGCTGTTGCCAAAGTGCAAGCGCCGGGGACAATGGGGGCGTGAACAGGGCGGACGAGCGTACGGGTGGGGTCGCAGGCATGCGCGGGACCGGAGTGGCTGGAGGGCCTGGTGGGCCTGGTGGGCCTGGCGGGCCTGGCGGGCCTGGCGGGCCTGGAGGACCCGGGGGCGGGGCGAACCTGCTCGCGCTGCGCAGCCACAACGCCGCGCTGGTGCTCGACCTGTTGCGGATCGCCGGGCCCGAGGGCGTCAGCCGGCTCGAACTCGCGGAGCGGACCGGGCTCACCCCGCAGGCGGTCAGCAAGATCACTGCCAGGCTGCGGGCGGACGGGCTCGCGGCGGAGGCGGGGCGCCGGGCGTCGACCGGGGGAAAGCCGCGCACGGTGCTGCGGCTGGTACCCGAGGCGGGGCACGCGGTCGGGGTTCACCTGGACCGGGACGAGGTGCGGGTCGTGCTGGTGGATCTGCGCGGAACCGTGGTGGGAGAGCGGCGGGCGCCGCTGGACCTGGGGGCGGGGGCGCCCGCCGTGCTGGCGGCGGTGACGGAAGCGGTGCGGGAGACGGTGGCCGAGGTGCTGCCCGCTTGGCCGACGCTTGCCGAGGTGCCGCCCGCGGGGCCGGTCGCCCGGGACGGTTCCCCGGCCGTGGGGCCCTCCGGGCGGGGTGGTTCGCCGTCTCTGGGACCGGTCGCCCGGGACGGTTCCCCGGCCTTGGGGCCCTTCGGGCGGGACGGTTCGCCGTCTGCGGGGTCGCCCGCCCGGGACGGTTCGCCGCCCGCGGGGCCGGTCGCCCGGGACGGTTCCCCTGCCGGGGAGCCGCCCGCCCGCGACGGTTCCCCGCTCGGGGAGCCGCTCCCCCCGGACGGCTCCCCGTCCGTCGGGCCGCCCGCCCGGGCCGCTTCCCCGGCCGTCGGACCGTTCGCAAGGGCTGGTTCCCCGCTAGGTGTGGGCGTCGCGCTGCCCGGGCCGCTCGACCACGCCCGGGGCGTGCTGCACCGGGTCACCGGCTTCCCCGAGTGGGACGGTTTTCCGCTGCGGGAGGCGTTGGCCGAGCGGCTCGGGGTGCCGGTGGTGGTCGACAAGGACACCAACGCGGCGGCGCTGGGTCTGGCCGCCGGAGGCGAGGGCGACTCCTTCGCCTATCTGCACCTGGGTACGGGACTGGGGGCCGGTCTGGTGATCGGCGGCGGCGTGCACCGGGGCGCCCGGACCGGGGCGGGGGAGTTCGGCCACCAGGTGATCCTGCTGGACGGCCCGCCGTGCACCTGCGGCGAGCGCGGCTGCGTCGAGGCGCTGTGTCTCGGCGCGGTGGCGCGCGGTGACCTGGATGAGGCGGCCCGGGTACTGGGTGCCGGGGCGGCGAACCTGGTGGGGCTGCTCGACATCGACGTCGTGCTGCTGGGCGGCCGCACGGTGGCCGCCGATCCGGATCCGTTCGTGCACGGGGTCGGGGCGGTGCTGGAGGCGAGAGCCCGGCGGACGGGGCAGGACGCCGTGCCGGTGCGCCTCGCCCCGGGCGGAGGACGAGCCGTGGCGGTGGGGGCGGCGCAGCTGGTGCTGGGGCCGGTGTTCGGGCGGGGGGACGGCTGAGGGACCGGGTGAGGGGTGTGGCGCCGGTGTCCGCCTGCTCACCGGCTCGGACCACCGGCGCGCGGGGCCCCGGGGGCCTCGCGCGGTACGGGGGTCTGCCGAACGGGCGGATCCGCGCCGCCGTTCGGGGGCCGTTCCGGGCGGGTCGGCTAGCCGGCGCCCGTATCGGGCAAGGTCACAATCCCATGCGACTCTGCACGCGCGCTCCCCTCTTCCTGGCGGCGGCAGCCGCCGCCCTGTTCACCGGTGGCCACCCGGCGTACGCGGACGATCCGGCGCCCGCCTGCGCCGCGCCCGACGACCACACGTTCCCGCTCACCACCCGCATCCACGGCGGGCCGGACTCCTACACGGCCGGGGGCGGATTCGGAACCTGGTACGTCGATCTGACCAACACGACCGACCGGCCCTGCGCCGGCATCCACCCCGTCGTGGTGCTCGTCGACGACAAGCGGGCGCTGGAGCCGTCCCAGCCGCGGCTGGAGTTCTTCGAGGGGACGCGGTCCCACGCCGTGCGCTTCGAGAAGACCGGTGAGGACGAGCTCGTCGGGGCGCTGGCCGACGACGCGGGCGGGTTCGCCGGGTTCACCGTCGGGCCGGGGAAGACCGTCACCGTCAAGGTGCGGCTCGCGGTCACCTCGGACGCCGTGCCCAACGAGGTCACCGCCAACGCGGCCGTCGTACAGCGTCACGACGACGACGGCGACTGGGTCGGGCAGTCCAACGACTACCGGTTCGGCATCGACGGCGGTGAGCCGGTCGACGGTGGCGAGACGGGTGACGACGGCACCGACTCCCAGCCGGACCCCGAGGCCTCGGGGAAGGAGCCCGGAGCGACCGTGCCGCGGCCCGATGCCACCGCGCCGGAGTCCGGGGCCACGGCGCCGGAGTCCGGGTCCACCGCGCCGGAGTCCGGGGCCACCGTCCCGCCCCGCGAGGACCGGTTCCCGTTCGCCGAGGAACTCGCCCGCACCGGAGCCGGGGCCAGGGTCGCCGCGGTGGCCGCCGCCATGCTGCTCTCCGGAGGCGGAGTCCTGCTTCTCACGCGCCGCCGGCGCTGACACGGCCGTCCCGCCCCTCGGGACGCCGGGATCCGACCGTTCCGCAAGATCCGGCCACTGTTTAGGCTTGAGGCCGGCTGGACCGCGTACGGCAGGAGATCCCGCACATGGCAGACCGCAAGCCCATCGAGTCGTGGCTCACCGACATGGACGGGGTGCTCATCCACGAGGGCGTGCCGATCCCCGGCGCCGACGCCTTCATCAAGAAGCTGCGCGAGTCCGGGAAGCCCTTCCTGGTCCTCACCAACAACTCGATGTACACCCCGCGCGACCTGCACGCCCGGCTGAAGCGCATGGGCCTGGAGGTGCCGATCGAGAGCATCTGGACCTCGGCCCTGGCCACCGCCCAGTTCCTGGACGACCAGCGGCCGGGCGGGTCGGCGTACGTCATCGGCGAGGCGGGCCTCACCACCGCGCTGCACGACATCGGCTACGTCCTGACCGACCACGAGCCGGACTACGTCGTCCTCGGCGAGACCCGCACCTACTCCTTCGAGGCCATGACGAAGGCGGTCCGGCTGATCCTCGGCGGCGCCCGCTTCATCTGCACCAACCCCGACGAGACCGGCCCGTCCACCGAGGGCCCGCTGCCCGCGACCGGCGCGGTGGCCGCGCTGATCACCCAGGCGACCGGCAGGAAGCCGTACTTCGCCGGCAAGCCGAACCCGCTGATGATGCGCACCGGGCTGAACGCCATCGGGGCGCACTCCGAGACCAGCGCCATGATCGGTGACCGGATGGACACCGACGTGCTGGCCGGCATGGAGGCCGGGATGCAGACGTTCCTGGTGCTCACCGGCCTGACCCGGCCCGAGCAGGTGGAGGGCTTCCCGTACCGGCCGTCGCAGGTCGTGGACTCGATCGCGGACCTCGTCGACCGGGTCTGAGCCCGCGAAGCGGCCCGCCCGCGGCCAAACCCGTCGCCACCCGAACGGAGCAGGCGCCGCGTCCCCGAGGATGCGACGGCCCACCGTGCGGGGGAGGCTCCAGGTGTCTGGAGGTTCACGATGGGTTCCCTGAGAGTCACTGTCTGTTCGGTCGCGCTGGCCGCAGCCGCAGGGGTGGCGGTCACACTCGCCCCGGCGGCGTACGCGGGGGACACGGGAGGCGTCTCGGTGTTCCCGGTGGCCCCCGCACCCGGCAGTGACGTCACGCTCCGCGTGACCGGCTGTGCGGAGAGAACCGCCGTCGCAGCCTCGGCGGCGTTCGTCACGGACGCGCGGCTGACCGTCACCGGCCGGGGACTCGCCGGCGACAGCCGCGTACGCTCCACGCTCGAGCCGGGGACGTACACGGTGACGGTCACCTGCGGGGCCACCGAACGGACGGGCACGTTCACCGTCCGGCCAGCTGACGGGCAGTCGCCCCCGGCCAGGGCCGTCTCCGGGACCCCGGGACAGCCGCCCGCGCCCGGGTCGGCCGGTCGGTCGTCCCCCGCGCCCGGGACAGCGGGGCAGCAGCCGGCACCCGCGCCCGGGGCGGGCGGACAGTCACCTGGGCCCGAGGACGACCCGCGGTCGCAGGCGCCTTTCGGCGGGGAAGAACAGGACGGGCGGTCGTCCGCTGCCAGGCGGCCGGGCGCGCCCGCATCTCCCGTCGCCCCGGTCGAGGCCGGCGGCGGTGGCGCGGCGGACCTCGTCACGGCAGCGGACCGCGGGGCCGGCCCTGGCACGGCCCAGGAGGTGACCGGCCTGCTGCTCGCGGGGGTCGCCGTCGTGGCCGTCGCGCTGGGCGGTGCCCGCCGGAGCCGTGGAACGGACTGACCATGCCTCACCAGGATCAGATCACGGGACGTTCCCCGGGCACCGGCCGCCTGCTGGCCGGCGTGGTCTGGGTGGTACTGCTGCTCGGACTGTGGCTCTGGGGCCGCGAGGTGACCGACGTACGGCACGGCATCTCCGCGCCCACCACCGGCGACATGGCCGCGGCCGGACGGCCCCCGGACGTGAAACTGCCGCCCGCGTACCGACCGCTCGGCGACGCGCTTCCGCAGCGCGTCGACATCCCCGGCCTGGGCGTCCAGGCACCCGTCGTGGCGCGCGGCCTGGACGAACGCGGGGCGCTCGACCCGCCGCCGTACGACCAGCCGGGCGTGGTCGGCTGGTACGCGGACGGGGTGGCGCCCGGCGCGCCGGGGACCGCGCTGATGGTCGGTCACGTCGACACCCGGTCCCGGCCCGCCGTCTTCTTCAAGGTCAGTGCCATGCGGCCCGGCCAGACGATTCGGGTGGTCCGGGCCGACGCCAGGATCGCCGAGTTCACCGTCGAGTCCGTCCAGATCCTCACCCGCGACCGCTTCGACGCCCACCAGGCCTACGGCCCCCGCGAGCCGGGCCGGGCCGAGCTGCGCCTGGTCACCTGCGGCGGAAGCTACGACCGTACGACCCGCAGCTACACGGCGAACGTGGTGGTGTCGGCGTATCTGACGGGTTGTGGATCCGGCTGCCGTGCTTGACGTTTGACCGAGACGAGCGGCTGCCGGCCCGGGCGGCGCGGCCCTGAGTGGCCCGAGGAGCGAACGGCGGAGCGGAGCACGCCCCAGGTGCAGGCCCTGAGAGACCGGGGAGGCGGCCGACGGGGCACCGGATCAGTCGAAGATGTGCGCCGGCCGAACAATCCGGGACGCCTCCGGGCCCCGGATGGCCGGCGGCCTCGTGGGCGGCGCCACCTATGTCAGGATTGAGACTTGGAACGGTGCACCCAAGGGGGAGTTGGATGTACGGCAGCAGGGGGGTCGGGGCGTCCGCCGCGAGGCGGGTGTCCACGGTGGTGCTGGGGGCGGCACTGCTGGTCTCGGGGTGTTCGTCCGGCGGAGGGGGCGGATCGGACGAGGGCGGAGAGGCGGGCCCCGGGATCACGCAGCGGCCCAAGAACACCGCTCCGTTCTGGGTCAACCCCGAAGGCACCGCGGCCCAGCAGCTAGCGAACCTGGAGAAGTCCGGCAAGGAGCAGGACGCCGAGCAGATCCGCAAGATAGCCGAGCAGCCGGTCGCCGAGTGGATCGGCCCGGACAATCCGCAGGAGCAGACCCGGGGCCTCACCGAAGCCGCCGGCAAGGCCGGCCGTACGGCACTGCTCGTCCTGTACAACATCCCGCATCGGGACTGCGGCCAGTACTCGCAGGGCGGCGCCGCCGACGGCAACGCCTACCGCGAGTGGCTCGACGGCGTGGCGGCGGGCATCGGCGACCGTTCGGCCACGGTCATCCTGGAACCGGACGCGCTGCTCCACCTCGTCGACGGCTGCACTCCGCAGCAGTTCCACGAGGAGCGCTACCACCTCCTCAAGGGCGCCGTCACCAAGCTGAAGTCCCTGAAGAACACCAAGGTCTACCTCGACGCGGGCAACGCCGGCTGGCAGGACCCGGATCAGATCTTCGAGCCCCTGAAGCGCGCGGGCATCGCCCGGGCCGACGGCTTCTCCGTCAACGTCTCCAACTTCTACTCCACCGAGGACTCCATCGCCTACGGCAAGCAGCTCTCCGCCAAGGTCGGCGGCAAGCACTTCGTCGTCGACACCAGCCGCAACGGCAAGGGCCCCTACACCGGCGGCAACCCCGACGAGCGCTGGTGCAACCCGCCCGGCCGCGCGCTGGGCGAGACGCCGACGACGAAGACCGCGGACCCGCTGGTCGACGCCTACCTGTGGGTCAAGCGGCCGGGCGAGTCGGACGGCGAGTGCAAGGGCGGGCCCAAGGCGGGGCAGTGGTGGGCCGAATACGCGCTGAAGCTGGCGAAGGCGAGCTCCTAGACACCCCGGGAAGCGCCGGGGGCTCCAGGGAGCCCCGACATGCGGAAGGGGCGCCCTCCCTGCCGGAGAGCGCCCCGACCAGCCGGTCGAGCAGCCGGTGTCTACGGCACCTTGACCCACTGCGCCTTGCTCGGCGTGCCGTTGGCGTCCGTCACGAACAGCATGTACCAGCCGGCCTGGACCAGGTTGCGGTTCTCCGGCACGGTCACGGTCAGCTTGTCGCCGTCCGCCTTGAAGTCCAGCGCGATGGAGCGCTGGTCGACGTCCGTGACATGGGTGGCGGCGCTCGGCCGGATCAGCCGGACCTTCTTTATCCGGTTCGCGTCGGACGAGGTGAACGTGCCCTGCTCGCCCCGCTCGATGGTCTGCGGCCCGCCCGACAGCGAGGGCTGGTCCCCGTCGCCGTAGAGGTACGGCGGCGTGTAGATCTCGATGCGCTGCTCGAACTCGCCCGGCTTGGTGTTGGCCGCGTCGCCGTAGAGCGAGTCGGAGCCGAAGAACATCACCCGGCCGTCGGGCAGCAGGATCGACCCGGAGTGGTAGTTGCGTCCCACCAGCGGGTCGGCGACCCGGCGGAGCCGGTTCTTCTCCGTGTCGTACAGCCGCGCCTCGAGGATGTTGGAGTCGCCGCGGCCGCGGTAGTCCTGCGAACCGCCGGATATCAGCACGCTGTCGTCGGGCAGGATCGAGGCGTTCGGGTAGCGCGTGCCCTTGTCCAGTGACGGGCCGTCCACGAAGCGCGGATCGTCGTCCGACAGGTCGACGAGCCGGGTCTTCTCGCTGGACCGCTTGGACTCGCCGACGCCACCGCCGCCGATCACCATGTACTTCTCGTCCTGCGCGGGCGGCAGCAGCACCGTGCCGGACGTCTCCATCAGCTTCGGGTCGCTGAGTCCGGGGATCTTCGTGAACTTGTTGGTGTCCACGTCCCACACGCCCGGGTCACGGCCCACGTCGTCCGGCCCGTAGCCCGCGTTGGAACCCGAGTAGAAGACCTTCCCGTTCTGCATGAGGAACAGCGCCGGGTAGGTCGGGAACTGCCGGACCTCGTCGGTGTAGGTCCACTTCCTGGTCTTCGGATCGAAGATCTCGTTCTTGCCCGGGACCAGCTGGCCGATGTCGTCGAGGCCGGAGACGCTGAGGATCCTCCCGTCGCTCAGGGTGGTGAGCGTCGGGTACCAGCGAGCCTCCTTCATCGGGTCGACCTTGATGTACTTCTCGGCCACGGGA
This sequence comes from Streptomyces djakartensis, assembly GCF_014651075.1. Classification (GTDB taxonomy): domain Bacteria; phylum Actinomycetota; class Actinomycetes; order Streptomycetales; family Streptomycetaceae; genus Streptomyces; species Streptomyces djakartensis. The sequence goes on from NZ_BMWE01000006.1 coordinate 73,460, forward strand.
TCGAACTCGAAGGCGTCCCGGATGCCCTGGAAGTCCTTCTTGTCGAGGGCGAGTTTCTGCGCGATGCCGTAGGTGTTCTTGGCGTCGGCGCCCTTCAGGCCGTGCACGCGGTAGTTGTCCTGCGTACCCGTCTCGTACTTCGCCCCGCGCTTCTGCGCCTCGACGTAGATCCGGCCGAGGCCGGGGTCGTTGCGCAGGAACCTGCCCGTGGCCTTGTCGAAGACCTTCTTCGCGCGCGGCACCAGCACCGGGTCCTTCGAGACGAAGGTCTTGCCGTTCTCCTTGCCCGTGAACCTGGTGCCCGCGGGCAGGGTGATCGGCTTGTCCGGATTCTCGTTGTGGACGATCATCAGGCCGCCGGCCTTGGTGACGTCACCCTTGAGCTTCTCGTACCGCTTGGTGCCGCCCGCGATCAGCAGGTTGCCGTTGGCGAGCTGGGTGTGGCCGGTGCAGAACAGGTCCTTCGGCGTGGGGACCTTCTTGATGGTGCCCTTGACCGGGTCCCAGACCCGGGTGTCGAACCTCTTCGCGTCGAAGTTGTCCTGGTTGTTGCCCGAGCCCGCGACGAGCAGCACCTTGCCGGTGCGCAGCAGCGCCGCGTGGATCGTGTTCTGCCGGTACTCCTCGGGAAACTCGATGATCTCCCACTTGCCGTTCGCGGCCTTGTACTCGGGCTTGTTGATTGTGTACTGGTGGTATTTCTCGGTCCCGAAGCGGTAGAGCCACGGCCCGTTCATCCCGGCCAGCGCGAGTACCACCGCCGTGCCGATCGCGAGTCGACGGGCCCGGCGGCGGCCTGCACGGTCGTTCATTCCTTACGTCCCCCAAGTCCACCAAGGGCGATGTGCATGGTCTGGTCGGATCCCCCGACCTCCCCGTAGCCGCCAGGGGTGGCGGCCCAACCGGGCTTGTGCTGCGGGGCGTGCGGCGCCTGCTGCTGCGGGATCTGCGGCGGCTGCGCCGAGTGCGGGCCCGCGGAGTCCTGTGGCTCGCCTCCGCCCGGGGCGGCGGGCTTCTTCTTCGCGTCCTGCCTCATCTGCCAGCGCCACGCGAAGATCGGCGTGGCCGTGACCAGCATGGCGAACGTCGCCCAGATGATCATCGCGGGGTGGGAGTGGCCGTAGACGAGACCGGCCGCGATCGACCCGCCGAAGATCAGGATGAAGTACCAGTGGTAGCGGAACGTCCCGAACCAGCGGTCGGGGCTCGCCGAGTCGCCCTTGGGCGTGACCACGAACTTGCTCTTGCGCCGCAGCACGGAGTCGATCAGCGCCTTGGCGTACAGCGGCGCCGACAGCGCGGACATCACCATGCCGGCCACACCGCCGGAGCCCTCCGGCTCGTGCGGCGAGACGTTGTGCCGGCGGTTCCAGACGTACAGGCCGATCTGCAGGGCGGAGGCGTTGCCGTAGAGCATCAGCCACACGGCCGGGTCGATGTTCACACCCGAGGCGCCCAGGCCCAGGAACAGCGCACAGCTGAGCGCCGCCAGGATCCAGTTCAGGGCCGACATCGGGTAGAAGATGATCATCATCGTGTAGTTGAAGAGCTTGCTCGGCGGCAGCGAGTACCAGCCCTTCCAGTACTGCTTGAGGATCGTCTCGTACGTGCCCCGCGACCAGCGCATCTGCTGGGTGAAGAAGTCCGTCCAGGCGCTGGGGCCCTCTCCGACCGCGAGCACGTCCGGGGTGTAGACCGAGCGCCACTTGTTGCCCGTCGCCGGGTTCTTGTGGCGGTGCATCTCGAAGCCGGTCGCCATGTCCTCGGTGATCGAGTCGTACAGACCGCCGATCTGCTTGAGCGCCTTGATGCGCACCGCGTTGGAGGTGCCGACGAACATGGGGGAGCCGTAGCGGTTGCCCGCGCGCTGGATCAGCGCGTGGAAGAGGAACTGCTGCGACTCGGCGGCCTTGGTGACGAACGAGTCGTAGTTGCCGTAGACCTGCGGGCCGATGACGAAGCCGACGTCCGGGTCGCGGAAGAAGCCGAGCATCCGCTCCAGGTAGTTGGGCAGCGGCACGTGGTCGGTGTCGACCGAGGCGAAGAAGTCGTACTCGTCGCCGTGCGCCTCCAGCCAGGCGTTGTAGTTGCCGTGCTTGGTCTTGGCGCGGTGCGGGCCCTTGTCCTGGTTCCACTTCGCGACGCCCTTGCGGGAGAAGTGGTGCACGCCGAGGCGCTCGCAGACCGCCTTCACCTCGGGGTCGTCGCCCTCGTCGAGCAGCCAGACGTGCATCAGGCCCCGGTGGCGGATCTTCACGGCCGCCTCCAGGGTCTTCGTCACCATCTCCAGCGGCTCCTTGCCGGGCACGAAGGAGGTGAGGAAGGCGACTCTGGTGCCGGTCTCGGGCACCACCGGAACCGGGTCGCGGGCGACCAGCGTGGCGTGTGCGTTGGACAGCACGTTCATGCAGCGGAAGAACTCGATCAGGCCGATCGAGACGAGCATGACCATGTCGAGCGCGGGCAGCCAGTCGAAGGCCGGGTAGTCGCGCTCGGTCCAGTGCTCGGGCTGGAGCAGCCAGAACAGCAGGACCAGCGACAGCACCGGCGCCGCGGCCAGCATCAGGGCGACCCTGATCCGGTGCGGCTCCTGCGAGATCAGCGACCGGTACTGCACTCTGTACGGCTTGTTCGGATCGGGCTGGGTGAGGGGACCCGCGAGCCGGCTGTAGTGCTCGTAGTCGTATCTCGGCAGCGTCTTCTTGATCCGCCGGAAGGTCCCCGTGGTGCTCATCCGGTGCTCCGGCACCCTGAGCTGCGTGGTCTGGGACGGGTCGTGGTTTTGCCGGGCACCCGTCGGCCTCGACGTCATGTTCATCCCCCCACACGCGGACAGCCGCGTGTTTCGTATCGCTTGCTTCCGCCTGCCGCCGGTCCCCCTCGACCTGCGCAGACGTATCAGTGGTGGGTCGCGGTCACCACGTCTTCCACACCTTATAGACATGGCAGCGCGACGTTCCGGTTGCATGATGCCCCCCTCGGCATCGCCTCATGAGCGGGGCCCCTCTCCCCGCCCCGCCGGCAACCGGTTTCTGTTGCCCCCCAAGTGCCGCGCATCCGCGGCAACTTGAAAAACGAGAAAGCCAGGGTTCTATGGCGTCCATCATGATCGCAAGGTGCGAAACGCGGTGTTTACCGGTCATACGCGTTCATTGTGACGGTGTGGGGGACCTGTGGAGCCGGTATGGACAGGCGGGCACGGATGTTCCCCAAGTGCTCCCTTATGGCCTCCTCCGTCCGCGTCGAGTCGCCGGACCGGACCGAGTCGAGGATCTCCCGGTGCTGCCGGCAGGCCTGCTCTTCCATACGGTCGACCGGCGCGTCCAGTTCAACGAGGTCGGCTCGGGCTCGGTCGCAGCGGGGACCCGGAGGCCGGCCGGCGGTCGGCGGTGAGCTTCCTGATCCGTTCCTGGAGGTCTCGTGCTGCCATGGCGAGAGGGTATCCGGCCATTCGTGCCGTGCATCGGGTTCCGGACAGGAAGGGGGAGGCCCGGAGGGGGGAAGAGGTGAGGGGCAGGGGAACGCGAGAAGGCCCCCGCTTCCGCGAGGGCCTTTCCCTGTCTGTGCGCCGCCAGGGACTCGAACCCCGGACCCGCTGATTAAGAGTCAGCTGCTCTAACCAACTGAGCTAGCGGCGCCTGCTGACGTCGTAACTCTACAGGACGCCCGGGGGTGCTCCTGACCACCGGCCCGGCCCGGAGCGGCCCGGCACCGGGGTGCGCCGTTACATCATTCGGACCGTCAGCATGCGCGTCCGGAAGTCAGTTGAGAAACTTACGGCGTCCCGCCCGGACGTTCATTGACGCTGCCATTTTCCACCGTAAGTGTGAGGGGAATCGCATGGAGTCTCCGGTATTCGAGCAATTCGACCCCGGGAGCGACTGTGACTGCCCCGGCTGCGTCCACTGGCGCCGCGTTCTGCCGCATTCCCCGGCCGGCCGCACCACCGCCCACCCGGCCGCCCGGCCACAGGCTTCCGGTCCTGCCCGGGCGGCGGGGACCCCCATGGTCCTGGCCCTGGCCGCGGTGGCGTCCGCCGCACTCGGCGCGAGCCACACCGCACCGGCCGCGGCCGCCCCCCACCCGTCCCACCGGGTCGGCGTTCCCGCACGTGACGAGCCCGACACCCCCCAGGGGGACACGGCCCCGCTGCATGGCCCCGACGGCCCCGAGGCTGGGTCCTCCGCCGCTCCCAAGCTCCCCGCGATCACCCGCTCGGAGATCATCAAGCGGGCCAGGACCTGGGTCTCCGCCAAGGTGCCCTACAGCATGAACGCCTACTGGTCCGACGGATACCGGCAGGACTGTTCGGGTTATGTCTCGATGGCCTGGAAGCTGCCCGGAAACGAATGGACGGGCAGTCTCGCCCGTTACGGTGAGCGGATTTCCAAGGATGAGCTCCAGCCGGGCGACATTCTGCTGTTCCACAATCCGGCCGCACCCACCAGCGGCTCGCACGTCGTCATTTTCGGCGGCTGGAAGAATTCCGCGCGCACCTCCTACACCGCCTACGAGCAGATCCACCCGCACACGCGCCGGCGGTCCATGCGGTACCCCTACAAGAGCGACGCCCGCCGGTATGTCCCCTACCGCTACAAGGGCGTCACCGCCCCTGAGCCGAACCCGGGCCCTGAGCCGATTGCGGGCGTGGAGCCGAATCCGGGCGCGGAGCGGGAGACGCCGGGCACCGCCACATCCACGCCGTACCCGGGAGCGGCGTATTTCGGCCCCGGCGCGGACAACGAGTACGTCGAGCTGCTCGGCCGCATGCTGGTGGCTCGCGGCGCCGGCGCCGTCTTCGCCTCGGACCCGGGACCGCGCTGGACGGATGCCACCCGGGAGGCGACCCGGGCCTTCCAGCTGGCCCAGGGCTGGGAGGGTGCCGAGGCGGACGGGCTGCCCGGCCCGCGCACCTGGGAGCTGCTGGTCACCGGGAAGGGCGAGGACGTCCGGCCCGGGGCGGCCGGTTCCGTGCCCTCCTCCCATGGAGTTCCCGGCTACCCGGGGCGGGCGTGGTTCCGGCCCGGTGCGGTCAACGAGTACATCAGTCAGCTGGGCACGGAGCTGGTGCGCAGGGGGTTCGGCCGGTTCTACCCGGCCGGGCCGGGGCCGCAGTGGGGTGAGGGGGACCGGCGTGCCGTCGAGGCCTTCCAGCGCAGCCAGGGCTGGCGGGGCGGCGCGGCGAACGGCTACCCCGGGCCGGAGACCTGGCGGCGGCTCTTCTCGTAGGCGCCTGGCGGCCCGTTCCGCGGGGGCCCCGGACCCCGGTACCGGGGTGCACCGTTGTGACGCATCTGGCGCGGAGGCTGGAGGCACGGCATGAGTACGACCACTTCCCACACGTCCGAACCCGACGGACCGGCCGAGGGGCCGGCCAGGTCCGCTCGGCTCATTCAGAACGAGTCCACCACCGAGATCCCCGTCCACCTGCTGTTCCGCGACGATTCCAGCCCTGCGCCGGTACCGCTGAAGCACGCGGTCGTGAGCCGCGGACGGGGTACGGGGGAGCAGCCGCGCCTCGGGCACCCGGCGGCCGTGACGCCGCGCCCGGTGCCGCGGGTCGACCCCGGCCTGGTGGAGCGCCCCGCCCGGGTCCTGCCCGGCGTGGTGGGTGTGCTGGCCGGGGCGTGCGGGGCGGCCGGCTGCGCGGCCACCTCGTGGTGGGCCGGGGTCCTGCCGCCGCTGGTGCCGGCGGTGCTGCGGCTGCCCGAGCACGCCGGGGCCGGGCTCGGGCCCGCGCAGTGGGCGGCCTACGCGGGAGCCGGGGCGCTCGGTCTCTTCGGGTTCGGCGGGCTGGCCCGGGGCCGGACGGGACGGGCCTGGGTGCTCGGCCTGTTCGGTCGCTACCGGGGGACCGTCCGGCGCTCCGGCCTGCTGTGGGTCAACCCGCTGTGGCTGCGCCGCCGGGTGGACGTACGGCTGCGGCACTGGCGCAGCGAGCCCATGCCGGCCGTCGACGCGGGCGGGGTCGCGCTGCGGGTGGTCGTGCTGGTGGTGTGGCGGGTGCGGGACACCGCGCGGGCCACGCTGGGCGTCGAGGACCACGAGAGGTATCTGCGTGAGTGCGTCGAGGCGGCGCTCGCCCGGGTGCCGGTGGAGATGCCCGGCGGGACGAAGGGCGCCACGGACGCGACGGCCGAGGCGCTGACCCGGCTGGTGGCGTCGGACGCGGCCCCGGTCGGACTGGAGGTGTTCTCGGTGCAGCCGCTGAGGGCGGAGTACGCCCCCGAGGTCGCCGCCGTGATGCACCGGCGCCGGATCGCCGCGCTGGACGCCCAGCACCGGGCGAGCGTGCTCACCTCGGTCGTCGACTCGGTGGAGGACACGGTGACCCGGCTGACCACCCGGGGACTGGTCGAACTCGACGACTACGAGCGGAAGGTGCTGGTGAAGGACCTGACGGTGGCGTTCTGCGCGGGGCGGGGAGAAACGGGCCCATGATTGGTATGGACATGTTCAACCAACGCCCATAATCTCAGACTTGGTCTAGACCTACCTGCACGGCTCACTGAACCTCCCCACGTTCTCCAGGAGCGGCAGCATGCGTACAAGGACCAAGTTGTCCGCAGTCGCGGTGGGACTGGCCACGACCGGAGCCCTCGTCCTCTCCTCCGGCGGCGCCAGCGGCCACGGCTACACCGACCTCCCCATCAGCCGGCAGAAGCTCTGCCAGAACGGCACCGTGACCAACTGCGGCCCCATCCAGTGGGAGCCGCAGAGCGTCGAGGGGCCGAAGGGCTTCCCGGCCTCCGGCCCGGCCGACGGGCAGATTTGCAACGCGGGCCTCGGCCAGTTCAGCCAGCTCAGCGCCCCGCGGACGCCGTCCGGCGGAGCCTGGCCCACCACCAGGGTGACGGGCGGCCAGAACTACACGTTCCGCTGGCAGTTCACCGCCATGCACGCCACCACCGACTTCAAGTACTACGTCACCAAACCGGGCTGGAACCAGAACCACAACCTGTCCCGGTCCGACCTCAACCTCACACCGTTCCTCACGGTGCCGTACAACGGCCAGCGACCGCCCTCCACGCTCTCCCACAGCGGCAGGCTGCCGACCGGGCTCAGCGGCCGTCACGTCATCCTCGGGGTGTGGACCATCGCCGACACGGGCAACGCGTTCTACGCGTGCTCGGACGTCACGTTCTGAACCTCTGAGGTTCCCTTGAGTCACCGGTGCGGCCGGCGTGGGTAGGTTCCCTTCCACGCCGGCCGGCCGAAGGCCGCGCCGGGTCCTCGGGGGAGCTCATGGAAGTCCTGTTCTACATCGTGCCCACGCTCGTGATCGCGGTCGTCTCCTTCGCCGGTGTCGCGGTGATCCGCCGATCGGTGCGGGTCAGCCGCGCCTGGAACAGCGGCCTGACCGCCGAGGCGCGCTGTCTGCGGACCTACACCACGACGAGCGGAGGCGGCGGCGACAGCTCGGTGAGCACGACGCTGCACCACGTCTACGAGTTCACCACGCGCGACGGCCGCGGTGTCCGGTTCGAGGAGCGGGGCGGCCCGGGGACGACCCTCGAGGGCGACATCGTCACCGTGCACTACCCGGCGGACCGCCCGGAGCACGCCACGGCCAGACCCCCGGCGCGCGGGAGGCTCCTGGCGGGCACGGGATGTCTGCTCGCCTTCCTCGGCACGTTCGTCCTCTTCGCCCTCGGCTTCATGGCGGTGGCGTACGCGATGTTCTCCACCGCGGGCGAATTCCTGCGGCCGTAGCAGCCCGGCCCCCGAACACGCCGAAGGGCCTCCCGCTCCCACGAGAGGCCCTTCACCGGTGCGCCGCCAGGGACTCGAACCCCGGACCCGCTGATTAAGAGTCAGCTGCTCTAACCAACTGAGCTAGCGGCGCATGACTCCCGCCGACCTGCGAAAACGTGTTCCGCGGTGGGCGACGGGAAAATACTACCCGGTCCCGAGGGGTGCTTCTGACCACCCGGTGGCAGCAGGTCCGGACGCCTAGATCGCCATGGACAGCAGGACCGGTGCCGCGTTGCGGTTGAGGGCTTCCGCGGCCTGGCGCAGCCGGTGGGCGTGCTCGACCGGGAGGGACAGGGCGAGGCAGCCGACGGAGGAGCCGGCCGTGATGGGGACGGCCGCGCAGACCGTGCCGACCGCGTACTCCTGGAGGTCCAGGACGGGCACGGTGGGCGGCTGGGCCTCCAGCCGGGACAGCAGCAGCCGGTCGCTGGTGATCGTGCGCGAGGTGAGGCGGGCCATCTTGTGCCGGGCCAGGTGGTCGCGGCGGCCGGCGTGGTCGAGCTGGGTGAGAAGGCTCTTGCCGATCGCGGTGGCGTGGGCCGAGGAGCGGAAGTCGACCCACTCGTTGACCTTGGGCATGGCCGGGCTGTCGGCGTACTGGGTGACGCTGATCTCGCCGTCGACGTACCGGCTCATGTAGACGGCGGCGCCGACCGAGTCGCGCAGCCGGTCGAGTGTGCGCTGGAGCTTGTCCCGCAGGGCCTGCTCGCGGTGGTGGGCGGAACCGAGGCGGGCCAGTGTCTCGCCCGCGACGTACGCGCCGTCGGATATCTGCTCGACGTACCCCTCGCGGCGCAGCATCCGCAGGAGCGTGGTCAGCCGCTCCGGTCCGATGCCGGTGTGCCGCGCGAGTTCGGTGTCGGTGGTGCCGGAACTGTTGCGCGCCACCGTCTCCAGGACGCGCAGAGCTTCCTGGGTCGAGTGGTACGGGGTGGTCGGCTCGTGCGTCAGCGCCACGGTGGTCTCCCCCTGCGCTTGCTGTTAGGGCCGTGATCCTGGCAGCGAATCCCCTCCACGATAGCGGGCAACGGGACGATGCAGAGCGGGGGTTGACAAGATTCACGGGGCTCCGGACTGGGGTATTGGCCCTCCGGCATATGCCAGGAGCATGCCCCAGTCCGCGAACCCCGCGTTGTGCCTGTTCACGGGCGGTAGTCAGAGCACTGCGCTGAGAAACTCCCGCGTCCGGTCCTTCTCCGGCTCGCTGAAGATCTTCTCCGGCGGGCCCGCCTCGATGATCCGGCCGGAGTCGAACATCAGTACCTGGTCGGAGATGTCCCGGGCGAAGTTCATCTCGTGGGTCACGCAGAGCATCGTGATGTCGGTGGAGCGGGCGATGTCCCGCAGCACGTCCAGCACGCCCGCGACCAGCTCCGGGTCGAGCGCGGAGGTCACCTCGTCCAGCAGCAGCACCTGCGGCCGCATCGCCAGCGCCCGGGCGATCGCCACCCGCTGCTGCTGACCGCCGGAGAGCTGCGCCGGATGGGCGTCGGCTTTCTCGGCCAGGCCCACCATGTCCAGCAGGCCCTTGGCCCGCTCCACCGCCTCGTCCTTCGGCATGCCGAGGACGGTGACCGGCGCCTCGGTGATGTTCCGCAGCACCGTCATGTTCGGGAACAGGTTGAACTGCTGGAACACCATCCCGATCTTCTTGCGGACCTCGCGGACCTCCTTGTCGGAGGCCGGGAACAGCATCTGCCCGTCGACCGTGATCGTGCCCTCGTCGGGCTTGAGCAGGGTCATCAGCAGCCGCAGGATCGTGGTCTTGCCGGAGCCGGACGGCCCGATCAGGGTGACGTGCTTGCCGGCGTCGACGGAGAAGTCCAGGTGGTCCAGGACGGTGTTGGCGCCGAACCGCTTGGTGACCTGCTCCAGCCGGATCAGCTCGCCGCCGCTCCTGGCCGGGTTCTTCTCGGGGTCGGGGAGAGTGTCAGTGGACAAGGCGTCGCTCCAGAACTCGCAGGGCAAGGGAGGCAAGGTAGGAAATGACGATGAAGGCCACTCCGATCACCGTGAGCGGCTCGGTGAACTGGAAGTGCTCCTGCGAGAACAGGCGCGCGTGGCCGAGCATCTCCAGGACGGTGATCGCCATCAGCATCGGCGTGTCCTTGAGCATCGCGATGACGTAGTTGCCGAGCGCGGGCACCACCCGGCGCACCGCCTGCGGCAGGATCACCGCGGTCCACGTCCGGCGCAGCGGCAGGTTCAGTGCCGTCGCCGCCTCCCACTGGCCGACCGGCACGGCCTCGATACCGGCGCGGTAGACCTGCATGGTGTAGGTCGAGTAGTGCAGCCCGATCGCGAAGACACCGGTGGTCAGCGCCGAGAAGGTCAGGCCCCATTCGGGCAGCACGTAGAACAGGAAGAACAGCTGCACCAGCAGCGGGGTGTTGCGGACGAACTCCGTGACCGCCCCGACGGGCCAGGTCACCCACCGCGAGGGCACCCGCATCAGCAGCGCCCACACCAGGCCCAGCACGAAGGAGATCAGCGAGCCGAGCACCAGGATCTGCAGGGTGACCAGCAGGCCTTCCCAGAAGTCCGGCATGAAGTCGGAGACCGCGCTCCAGTCCCAGTTCACGAGGCGGCACCTCCGACACCAGTGGTCTGTGGACGGCTCAGCTCCTGGTCGGGCGTACGCCCGACCGGCTTTCCGGCCCCGGTCTTGAGCTTCTTCTCCAGCCCGCGCATCACCCGGGTGAGGAGGAAGGCGATCAGGAAGTAGATCAGCAGGATGTACGTGTAGATCTCCGCGCTCTCCTGGAGCGCGAGGCGGACCAGATTGCCGCTGAACGCCAGGTCGCCCATGCCCATGATCGACACCAGGGCGGTGCCCTTGAGCAGTTCGACGAGCAGGTTGGAGAACGGCGGGATCATCTCCGGCACCGCCTGCGGCAGCAGGATCAGCCGCATCCGCTGCCAGGGCGTGAAGCTGAGCGCGATCCCGCCCTCCTTCTGCGCCGGGTCGACCGCGTTCAGCGCGCCGCGCACGATCTCCGAGCCGTACGCCCCGTAGGTCAGGCCGAGCGCGAGCGTGCCCGCCCACAGCGGCACCAGCTGCCAGCCGAAGGCCGGGGGCAGCACGAAGAACACCCAGAAGATCATCACCAGGGCCGAGGTCCCGCGGAACACCTCGGTGTAGAAGCCCGCCAGGAAGCGGACGATCCACAGCCGGTGGGTGCGCGCGACGCCGGCCACGAAGGACACCGCGGCCGCCAGCAGCGCGCTGCAGACGAGCAGCTGGATCGTGACCCAGACGCCCTTGAGTACGAGTTCCCAGAGTCCCGAGGTCATCCGCCGCAGAGCTCCTTCGCGGTCAGATCCGTCATCTCGGCCTCCGTGAAACCGAAGGGCTTGAGGATGCGGAACAGCTCGCCGCTCTTCTTGAGCCTGCGCAGCTCCTCGTTGAAGGCGTCGCGCAGGTTGGCCTCGGTCGGCCGGAACGCGAAGGCGCCTCCGTCGACGTGCGGCTTGCCGCCCACGATCGGCTTGAACGGCTCGGTGGCCTCCGCCTTGGCGGACTTCTTCACCACCTCGCGCACGGTGAGCGCCGTGCCGGCGAACACGTCCACGCGTCCCGCCTCGACCGCGTTCAGCCCCGCCACCTGGTCCGGGACGATGAGGATGTCGCTCTCCTCGTAGCCCGCCTCGACGGCGTACTGGATCTCGGCGTAGCCGGTCCCGGTGGCGAACTTCGCCTTCTTCGCCACGACGTCCTTGTAACTGCGCAACCCTTTCGGGTTCCCCTTGCGCACGATGAACGCATCGAGCATCTGGTAGTCGGGGTCGGAGAAGATGACCTGTTCGCAGCGCTCCGGGTTGACGTACATGCCGGCGGCGACGACGTCGAACTGCTGGGAGTTCAGGCCCGGGATGAGCGAGCCGAACTCGGTCGGCACGGGCTGGACCCGGTCGACGCCGAGGCGCTTGAAGATCACCTTGGCCAGTTCCGGTGCCTCACCGGTGAGCTCGCCGTTCTTGTCGATGAAGCCGAACGGGATCTCGCCGGCGATACCGAGGCGGACGACTCCCGCGGCCCGGAGCCGGTCGAGCAGATCGCCGCCCTCCGTCCTCGACGCGGTGGCCACCCGGCTGCATCCGGTGGCGCCCAGCGCGCCGAGCGCCGCGACCCCCGCGAGCAGCGACCGGCGTGTGGGAGCGGATGCGCCCGGGGCCATGACCTGGGGCGTAGGGTCCGGATTTCTCCGCGGGCTTCTGAGTACGCTTTGCAATGGGCTTCTCTGTGGTGGAGCCATGGGCGCGCGGCTACCCGACGCCCTGGGAGTTATGCCGACCTTTTCAAGCCCCCCACGTATCCCGTGCGCTCTTGACCTCGGGGGCGGCGGGCACTCCCATGGAGGGATGGCCGATCGCTACATCGAAGTCTCGCTGGTCAAGCGCGACGTGACCTGCACGGCAAGGCTGCTCGACGACCGTGCTCCGATCACCTGCGCGACCGTCTGGGACGCCCTCCCGCTGTCCGGTGACGTCTACCATGCGAAGTACGCACGCAACGAGATCTACGCCCTTTTCCCGCCGTTCGCCGAAACCGAGCCACCCCTGGAGAATCCGACGGTCACCCCCATCCCGGGTGATCTGTGCTATTTCGCCTTCGCGGGGACGGAGTTGGGGACCAAGTCCTACGGCTACGACCGCGAGGTCCGCGCCGGGACCACGCTCGTCGACCTGGCCCTGTTCTACGAGCGCAACAACCTGCTGCTGAACGGCGACGTGGGCTGGATCCCCGGCATCGTCTGGGGCCAGGTCGTCGACGGCCTGGACGCCATGGCCGAAGCGTGCAACGACCTGTGGCGGTCGGGAGCGGCGGGGGAGACGCTCAGCTTCAGGCGGGCCTAGCCCGGCCGCCGGACGTCACCCCGGCCTCGTACAGCGCGTGCGCCGCCCGCAGCACCAGATCGTCCCGGTGCCGGGCGGCCACCAGCTGCAGCCCGATCGGCAGGCCGTTCCCGTCGGCGCCGACCGGCACGCTCGCCGCGGGCTGCTGCGTCATGTTGAACGGATAGGTGAACGGCGTCCAGCCCGTCCAGCGCCGGTGGCCGGATCCTTTCGGTACCTCGACGCCCGCCTCGAACGCCGTGATCGGCATGGTCGGCGTGACGAGCAGGTCGTACGCGTCGTGGAAGCGGCCCATCCGGCGGCCCAGGTCCATCCGCACGTCCACCGCGGCCAGGTAGTCCAGCGCCGAGTAGCGGGCGCCCTGCGCGCAGATCTCCCGCAGCCCCGGGTCCAGCAGCTCCCGCTGGTGCGGCCCCAGGTGCTGGGTCACCCGGGCCGCCCCGCTGAACCACAGGGTGTGGAAGGCCTCCACGGGGTCGGTCAGGTCCGGGTCGGCCTCCGTGACGTACGCGCCGAGCTCCGCCAGCCGCTCCACCGCCCGCCGCACCGCCCTCGCGACCTCCGGCCGCACCGCCACCTGCCCGCCCAGCGACGGCGAGTAGGCCACCCGCAGCCCGCGCACCCCGCCCGCCAGACCGTCCGTGTACGTGCCGGGCGGCGGGGCGAGCGCCGACCAGTCGCGCGAGTCCGGGTGGCCGATCACGTCCATCAGCAGCGCGGCGTCCGCCGCGTCCCGGGTCATCGGCCCCACGTGCGCCAGCGTGCCGAACGCGCTCGCCGGGTACAGAGGCACCCGGCCGTACGTCGGTTTCAGCGCGAAGATCCCGCAGAACGACGCCGGGATCCGGACACTGCCGCCGCCGTCCGTGCCCAGTGACAGCGGACCCGCGCCGAGCGCCACGGCCGCCGCGCTGCCGCCGCTGGACCCGCCCGCGGTGCGCGCGGTGTCCCAGGGGTTGCGGGTCACGCCGCTGAGCGGCGAGTCCGTCACCCCCTTCCAGCCGTACTCGGGGGTGGTCGTCTTGCCGATGAAGACCGCCCCGTGCTCCCGCAGCCGGGCCACGGACGGCGCGTCCTCGTCCCAGCGCCCCGCCGGGTTGACGGCCTTCGAGCCGCGCAGGGTCGGCGCCCCGCGCAGCAGCAGGATGTCCTTGACGGTGACCGGCACCCCGTCCAGCAGCCCCCGCGGCTCACCGCGCCGCCATCGCTCCTCCGACTCCCCGGCCCGGGCCAGCGCGTCCTCGGCCGTCAGCCGCACGAAGGCGTTCACCTCCGGCTGGATCGCCTCGGCCCGCCGCAGCGCCGCCCGGGTCGCCTCCACGGGACTCCACTCGCCCTTGCGGTAGCCGTCGAGGAGCCGTACGGCGGTCAGGTCGGTGAGCTCGGACATCCAGCCTCCAAGGAACGTCAGTGTCCGGGTACATACCCACGCTGTTTGTCGACCACGTTCGCCAGCGGCTCGCCGGCCTCCCACCGGTCGTACAGCTCCACGAACTGCGCCCCGAGTTCGTCGCGCCAGCCGACGATGTCGCCGCTCATGTGCGGGGACACGATCAGGCCCGGCACCTGCCACAACGGGCTGTCCGGGGTCAGGGGCTCGGTTTCGAAGACGTCCAGCGCGGCACCGGCGATCCCGTGCCGGGCCAGGGCCTCGGCGAGGGCGTCCTCCACGACCAGCTGGCCGCGCCCGATGTTGACGAACCGGGCGGACGGTTGCATCAGGCCGAAGCGGCGGGCGTCGAACATGCCGTGCGTCTGCTCGGTGAGCGGTGCCGCCGCGACCACCCAGTCCGCGCGCGCCAGCAGCCGGTCGAGGTCCTCCGGGCCGTGCACGCCGGCGCGCGGGGTACGGCCCACCAGCGCGGTCGTGATGTCGAGCGCCTCCAGCATCCGGGCGATCGCCCGGCCGATCGGCCCGGAGCCCACCACGACGGCCCGGCCCCCGGCGACCTTCTGCGACTCGCGGTGCCGCCAGGTCCGCTCCCGCTGCAGCTCCAGCGTCCGCGGCAGATCCTTGGCCATGGCCAGCACCAGCGCGGCGACGTACTCGGCGATCGGCTGGTCGAAGATGCCGCGCGCGTTGGTCACGACCGTGTCGGAAGCAGCCAGTTCAGGACACATCAGATGATCCACACCGGCGCTCGCCGTGTGCACCCAGCGTGGCCGCGGCCCCTCGCCCGGCCAGGCGTCGCGCACGGCGCGCGAGGTGAAGTCCCACACCAGCAGTACATCCGCACGCGGGAGGCGCTCGGCGAGGCCCGCCGCGTCGGTGTGCTCGACGCGGGCGCGGCCGGTGAGCCGGCCGAGGCGGGGCAGCGGTTCGGCGTCCAGGACGAGGAGGGTGGGAGTGGGCATGAGCAGCCGTTTCTCCAGCCGTACGGCGGGGCGGCCGGGCTCGAGGGTCCGTGGGAAGGCCCTGGAGGGCGCCGGCCCGGGGACGACGAGTTAACCAGGTGTTGACCTATGAGTGATCCGGGTGGATTGACCACGCTCGCACCCGAACCTACCGTCGTCAACACGGGCGTTTCCACGATCCGTTGCACCCCAGTTGCCCAGCGTGAGGCCGGTGCCCCTGCATGGACGTCTCTTTTCTCGGCGGGCCGAGCCCGCAGCGCGGCGTCGGCGTCGTCGCGCCCTTCGACTTCGCACTCGACCGAGAGCTGTGGCGCTGGGTGCCGGACGAGGTCTCCCTGCACATCACACGAACACCCTTCGTGCCGGTCGAGGTCAGTCTCGACCTGGCACGGCTGGTCAGCGAGCACGAGACGCTGGGCGAGGCGGTCCGCACGCTGAACGCGATCGCACCCGAGATCGTGGCCTACGCCTGTACGTCGGGCAGCTTCGTCGGTGGCGTCATGGGCGAGCGCGCGATGTGCGAGGCGATGAGCAGGGCCGGGGCGATACCGGCGATCACCACCTCGGGCGCGCTGCTGGAAGCCCTGGTCGAGCTGGACGTCCGCCGCGTGGCGCTGGTGACGCCGTACACGGTCTCGGTCACGCGGTCGCTTCAGGCGTACGTCGCCCAGGCCGGCGTCACGATCTCCGGGTGCGCCTTCATGGGCCTGACGCGGCACATCTGGAAGGTCCCCTACCGGGACGTGGTGGACATGGCGCGGCAGGCCGTGCGCGGTGACGCCGACGCGCTGTTCATCAGCTGCACCAATCTGCCCACCTACGACGTCATACCGCAGCTGGAGGCCGAGCTGCGGATACCGGTGATCTCGGCCAACCAAGTGACGATGTGGGCGGCGCTGCGCCGACTGGGTACCCGTGCGGTGGGACCGTACCAAGCGCTGATCAACCCGGACGCGAGGGCCGGTCTCGTACCGCCGGGGGCGGACCCCGGTCCCGTCGTGCCCGAAGAAGAGCAGCAGCAGGAAGGCTGGACATGACAGCACTGGGATTTCTCTACCCGGGCCACTCGGCCGAGGACGACTATCCGCGCATCGAGCAGTTGCTCGGCAGCGACATCCGGGTGGACCTGGTGCACACCGACATCGGTGAGGACGCGCACCGGGTGGACGCGCTGCTCGAGATGGGCTCCGCCGGCCGGCTGGCGGCGGGCGTCCAGGAACTGCGGCACGCCGGCGCGGACGCCGTGGTGTGGGCCTGCACCAGCGGCAGCTTCGTCTACGGCCGGGACGGCGCGCAGGAGCAGGTCCGCGCCCTGGCGCAGACGGCCGGCATGCCCGCCTCCTCGACATCCTTCGCGTTCCTCCACGCGGTACGGGAGGTGGAGGCGCGACGGGTCGCGATCGGCGCGACCTACCCGGAGGACGTGGCGCGGCTCTTCGCGGAGTTCCTGCGCTCGGACGGCATCGAGGTCGTCTCCGTCAACAGCTCCGGCATCATCACGGCCGCGGAGGTCGGCACCTGGGGCGAGGCGGAACTCCTGGCCCTGGCCCAGAACTCCGACCACCCCGACGCCGACGCCCTGCTCCTCCCCGACACCGCCCTGCACACGGCGGCCCACATCCCGGCCCTGGAGAAGCAACTCGGCAAGCCGGTCCTCACCGCCAACCAGGTCACGGTCTGGGAGGCCCTCCGGCTGGCGGACCGGCGGGTGAACGCGCCGGAGCTGGGTGCCCTGTTCACGAGGGAGCCGATCGTCCAGGTCTGAGGCCCAGGGCCCGGTACGCGCCGTCCCCCGCGGCTGCGGCGGGCGACGTGGCCGGGCCTTGCCCGGGAATAAGCGGAGACAGTCCCCTGTTGAGGCCCGGACGACAGCACACGGCCCACAGCAGGAGGCACCCCACCGTGGCGGCAGACGAGATACGCGGCGCAGCACAGGGCGGCGCCCCCGTCCCCCTGTCCGTACTGGACCTGGTCACCGTAGGGGCCGGCCGCACCGCCTCCGACGCGCTGCGTACCAGCGTGGAACTGGTCCGTCTCGCGGAGAGGCGGGGCTTCCACCGCTACTGGGTCGCCGAGCACCACTCCATGCCGGGCGTGGCCTCCTCCTCCCCGGCCGTGATCCTGGCCCACCTCGCCGCCCACACCGACCGCATCCGCCTCGGCTCGGGCGGCGTGATGCTGCCCAACCACGCCCCACTGGTGATCGCCGAGCAGTTCGGGACGCTCGAGGCCATGGCCCCGGGCCGGGTCGACCTCGGCCTCGGGCGTGCCCCCGGCACGGACGGTGCCACCGCCGCCGCGCTGCGCCGCACCGACCGGCTGAACGAGGGCGCCGACGACTTCCCCCAGCAGCTCGCCGAGCTGACCCGGTTCCTCGACGACGACTTCCCCGACGGGCACCCCTACCGCCGTATCCACGCCGTACCCGGCCCGGTGCAGGCCGCTGGCCCCGGCGGTGTGCAGTCCCCGCACCGCCCGCCGGTCTGGCTGCTCGGCTCCTCCGGCTTCAGCGCCCGGCTGGCCGGCGCCCTGGGTCTGCCCTTCGCCTTCGCCCACCACTTCTCGGCGCGGAACACCGTCCCGGCCCTGGACCTGTACCGGGAGTCCTTCCAGCCGTCCGCCGTGCTCGACGAGCCGTACGCCCTCATCGGTGTCTCCGCCCTCGCCGCCGACGAGGAGCAGGAGGCGCGCCGGCAGGTGCTGGCCGCCGCCCTCGGCATGGTCCGGCTGCGCACCGGCCGTCCCGGCCTCGTGCCCAGCCCGCAGGAGGCGGAGGCCTACGAGTTCAGCCCCATGGAGCGCGAATTCGTCGACTCCTGGAACGCCAACGTCATCCACGGCACCCCGGACGAGGTCCGCTCCGGCCTGGACGACCTCGCCAAGCGCACCGGCGCCGACGAGCTGATGATCACGGCCAACGCGCACGGCGGTGACGTGCGCGTCCGGTCCTACGAACTCATCGCCGACGCCTACGGGTTGCCGACACCCGCCTCGGCCTGAACGTCCGGCGCGCCCAGCAGCTCGGAGATACGGTCCGGCGGCACCGGACGGGAGTAGAGCCAGCCCTGTCCGGTGTCGCAGCCGATGCGCCGCAGCCGGCTTGCCTGCGCCGAGGTCTCCACGCACTCGGCCGTGACGGTCAGCCCGAGCCGGTGGGCGAGCTGGATCATCGCCTCGACCACGACCTCGTCGGCGGGATTGGGCCGGGCGGTCGCGTCCCGGTCGTCGTACTGGAAGCCCCGCACGAAGGAACCGTCCAGCTTCAGGACGGACACCGGCAGGCGGCTCAGGTAGGCCAGGTTCGAGTAGCCCGTGCCGAAGTCGTCGATGGCGATGCGTACGCCCATGTCGCTGAGCGCCTTCAGGGTCTGCAGCGGCCGGCCCGCCGAGCCCATCACCGCCGACTCGGTGAGCTCCAGCTGGAGCAGGTGCGGCTCGAGGCCCGTCTCGGCCAGCGTCTGAGCCACGTCCGCCACCAGGTCGGAGTCCCACACCTGCCGGACCGCCACGTTCACGCTGACGAAGATCGGCGGCTCGTCCGGGTGGTCGAGCTGCCAGCGGCGGGCCTGCCGGCAGGCCGTGCGCAGCACCCAGCGCCCCAGCGGAACGATCGAACCGTCCTCTTCTGCCAGTCCGATGAACCGGTTCGGCGTCAGTACGCCGAACTGGGGATGATCCCAGCGGACGAGTGCCTCGACCCCGTGCAGCCGGTCGTCCTCCATGCCGACCAGCGGCTGGTACTCCAGCTGGAACTCGCCCCGGTCGATGGCCGGGCGGAGCGCGGAGGCGAGGGCCTGGCGGGTCATGCGGTGCGCGTTGCGTTCCGGGTCGAACAGCGTCCAGCGGGACTTGCCGTCGGCCTTCGCCCAGTAGAGCGTCGTGTCCGCCGCCTGCATCAGGGCGGTGGGGGTGGTGCCGGCCGCGTGCCGTTCGACGACGCCGATCGACGCGGAGACCGACAGCCGCTGGCCGGCGATGTCGAACGGGTCCTGGATCGCCGCCAGCACCGACTCGGCCAGTTCGGCCAGCTGTTCGGTGCCCGTGGAGTCCTCGACGAGCAGCGCGAACTCGTCCCCGCCGAGCCGGGCCACCAGCGGGGTGCTGGTGCGGGAGCAACCGGACTGCTCCGCGCAGCGCGTGAGGCGTTCGGCGACGGCGGCCAGCAGCCGGTCGCCCACCCGGTGCCCGAGGGTGTCGTTGATGGCCTTGAAGCCGTCCAGGTCCAGGTAGCACAGCCCGATCCGGCCGGTGCCGCTCTGCTCGTACGACTCCGCCTCCAGCGCGGCCGACAGACGTTCGAAGAACAGCGTGCGGTTGGGCAGCCGGGTCACCGGGTCGTGCATCTGCATGTGCCGCAGCCGGGCCTGCAGTTCGCGGCGGCCGCTGATGTCGGTGACCGACAGCAGTACGCCCCGGTCCTCGGCGGGCAACGGGGCGACCGTCACCTGCACCCACAGAGAGTGCCCGTCGGGGTGTTTGAGGCGGCGCGTGCAGCGCAGCCGTGACTCCCGTCCGCGCAGCACCTCGCCGTAGGCGTGCCAGGTGCGGGCGTCGGAGGTGAGGTCGACCAGGTCGGCGGCGACGGCCCCGGCGAGTTGCTCGGGGGAGGTGCCGAGCAGCGCGGCGAGCGCGTCGTTGGCGCTGACGACCGCCCCCTCGCGGTCGACGACGGCCATGGCGAGCGGAGCGGCCGTGAAGACGGAGCGGTACGGCGGGCGCGACGGGGGCTCGGTACGGGGAGACGTGTCGATCTCACTCTCTGTGACGACCGGCCGGTCGAGGTCTGCCGGGGGCGCCGGCCCTTCGAAGGTTCCGCTCACCGCTCGCTCCCGCATGTATTCGATCTCTGTCCGTGCAGGAAAGGTCAGGAAAGTGTGCCGATCATAGAGGCTGGCCCCAAGGCCTTCCAGCCGGTGTCCAGTGTCCCCGGCCGGTCCACACTTCTGCCAGATCGTTTCTGCTCACGCCTGGACGGGTTCTTCAAGCCTCCGACCAGTTGTGACGTTCCGTGAGTGGTTCTGGCGTGTGGGCTTCTGTGTTCTTTCGGCTCCTTCACCCGACTGGTGCAGGCAAACAGGGCGCAGTATGACAAATCGCCAGAGGCTGGGTGCGGTGTCCCGCGAACCGTACCCGGAGGTTTCCGTGCCGCGTCAGTTCCCGCGCGCCCGACTGCGCACCACCGCGGCCGTGTTCACCACCATGTCGGCGCTCGCCGCGACCTCCCTCGGCACCGGCTTCTCGGCCGCCGATCCCGACTCGGCCGAGCCCTGCGCCCTGGCCCGCACCGACGCCCACCACTCGGAGGGCCTGGACACCTGGAACGCCGCCTACCCGCGCCCGGCCCGGGCCCTGGACGCGGTCATGGTCTTCCTGTCCTTTCCGGACGCCCGCCCGCTGGCCACGCCGCAGGAGCTGACCGCCGACCACTTCCCGGCCACCACCCGCTTCTTCGAACGCGCCTCCTACGGCCGCTTCACCCTGCGCCCGCACCCGCTGCGCCACTGGATCCAGATGCCACGGCCGTCCACGGCGTACGCCATACGGCGCGACTGGAGCGCCGCCCACCGAGCGGCGTACCTGCGGGACGCGCTCACCGTGGTCGACCCGCGGGTCGACTTCTCGCGCTACGACGTCGTGTACTTCGTCGCCGACCCGGACGCGCCCGGTGTGGACTCCGACGCGACCAAGGTGGTCAACCTGACGGCACCGCTGCGCGCCGACGGCGCCGACCTGCGCCGGGTCGTCACCGTGTTCGAACAGCATCCGCCGGACCGGCTCGTCCTGGCCCACGAGACCGGACACGTCTTCGACCTGCCCGACCTGTACCACCGGCCCGTCGACGGCAAGGGTGACTGGGACACGCACGTCGGTGACTGGGACCTGATGGGCAGCCAGTTCGGACTGGCGCCCGAACTGTTCGGCTGGCACAAGTGGAAGCTGGGCTGGCTGGCCCGGCGGCAGGTGCGGTGCGTGCAGGACGCCGGGCCCGCCCGGCTGACCCTGGAGCCGCTGGCGGCGGGTCCCGGGGTGGCCCTGGCCGGCGCCGCCGGGGCGCCGGCCTTCGGCCTGGGGCGGGGCACCAAGCTCGCGGTGGTGCGCACGGGCCGCGACAGCGTGCTGGCCTTCGAGGCGCGCGGGCCGGTGGGCAACGACGAGCGGGCCTGCCGGCAGGGGGTGCTGGTGTACCGGGTGCGGGGCGAGGCGCAGTCCGGCGGCGGGCCCATCGAGGTGATCGACGCCCATCCGCACACGGAGGCCTGCTGGGAGGACTCCGTCTATCCGCCCCTCGCGGACGCGCCGATCGGGGCCGGGGAGAGCTTCACGGTGCCGGGGGAGGACGTGCGGGTGGAGGTGGAGGGGCGCACGGCTTCGGGGGCGTGGACGGTGAAGATCACGGTCGGGCGCTGAGCGCGTCGCGGCCATGCCAAAGGCCCCCCGCTCTCGCGAGGGGCCTCTGCTGTCTGTGCGCCGCCAGGGACTCGAACCCCGGACCCGCTGATTAAGAGTCAGCTGCTCTAACCAACTGAGCTAGCGGCGCCTGCTGACGTCGTAGACCTTAGCATCCTGGTCGGCGGGAGGAAAAATCGATATCCGCACGGCCGAGCGGGCCGCCCGCACAGCCGCCCACAGCAGTACCTCGGGGCCGGGAAGCCAGGGCTGACGGGTGTCGGGGGCGACGAGCCAGCGGGTGTCGCAGCGGGCGGGGGAGGTCTCCGCGCAGGCAGGCCCGGTGGCGGGAGGCGTGCTCTGCGAGGGTGCCGGGACGGTCACCGCGTCGCCCGTGCCGTGGCACAGCAGCGGCGGCACCACGACCGTGCGGCCGGGCTCCCGGGCGTCCCTGTCCTGCGTGCCCCACTCCTCCCACTCCAGCAGCACCGGCAACCGCTGGGCCGTGCCCGGCGCGGTGAACAGCAGCATCCGCCCCCGGAACTCCGCGACCGGGCCCGAGCCGGGTCCGTCGTCCCACAGCCGGTCGAGCATCCGCCGTCCGAACATCGAGGGTGCGCTGACCACGTCGAAGACCGAGCCGCACGGCAGCACGATCGGCGCGTCCGGCCGCTCCTCCCAGAGCGCGAGCGTGCTCCGGGGATACGTTCCTGCCGAGGCGAGCCAGGCGGCTCCGTCCGGGGTGACACGGGAGGCGTTCCATGCGCTGCTCATGACGTCCACGTCTACCGGCCGTGAACGCGCGATTCCCCAGAGTTGCGCGAAATCGGGACAGGAGGGGGTGGGAGGGGGTATCTTGCCCGCCTGGCATATGCCAGGCAGATCGGTGAGGAGGCCGGATCCTTACGGTCTCACATGGGGTCGGCGTTGCCCCGGCCGTCGTCGCCGCGGATCAGACCGCGGCCGAACTCGACCATCTTCTTGGCGTAGTCCTCGGTCCACTCGGCCCGCTCGGCGATGTCCGCCGCCGTCAGCCGGTCGAAGCGCCGTGGATCGGCCAGCTGCGCCGCCGCCATCGCCTGGTACTCCACCGCCCGGTCCGCCGCGGCCCGGAACGCCAGCGTCAGCTCCGTCGCGCGGGCCAGCAGCGCGCGTGGATCGTCGATCGACTCGAGGTCGAAGAAGTGCTCAGGGTCCGAGGCCGCCTCCGCGGGCTCGAAGAGCAGGGGCGCGGGGCGTAGCCGCGGTTCGTTCCGACGCGGCGTGGGCTCCGCCATGTCTTCTCCTCCTGGTACATCGCGCGGACTCTCCCCGCGAGCGGGGGCACCTCCGGGTGGAGTGGGCCACCGTCCATTGTCTCGCGGGCGCGCAAGGGGGCATCGCGGTAGTGGGTACGGCCGCGACACCCCTCGTTGTTCGTCACGGCCGCGGGGACCCGCGATGTTCGGCCAGGTGCGCGAGCATCCTGTGATTCGCCTCCCACCCGTCCGGGCCGTGGTCAGGGGCGCCAGCTGATCCGGTGTTCGGCCAGGTGCGCCAGCACCGCGTGATTCGCCTCCCACCCGTCCGGGAACTTCACCACCGTCCCCAGCTGGACCGGCTCCGTCGACGGATAGTCGTCCAGGAGGTCGCTGACGCCCGCCCGGCAGACCACGATGCAGGCGTGCCGGTGCCGGGAGGCGAGGACGCAGAGGCGGCCCGTCTCCAGATGGAAGGCGGTGGCGTCGGGGCGGCCGGACAGGGGGTGCAGGACCACGGTGACGTCGTACTCGCGGCCCTGCAGCCGGTTCGCCGTGTCCACGACCACGTCGGTGACGCCGAGGGCGGACAGGGCGGCCCGCACCGCCGCCGCCTGGTCCCGGTGCGCCGTGCCGACGGCGACGCGGTCGGCGGTGAGGGGCGAGGGGGACGACGAGCGCTCCGAGGTCGCCGCGCCGCCCCGGTCCAGCAGGCGCCGTACCACCGCCGCCACCGCCCGTACCGCCTCCGGGTCCGTGCGCGGAGTGTGCCGGGCGGGCAGTTCCAGCAGCCCCCAGCCCGACGCCGCCGCCTCGTCGATCACCCGGTCGGGGCCCGAGCCGTCCGACGGCACCGCGAAGGACAGACCGCGGTCGCCCGGGCCGGTGCCGCTGCGGAACGGCGTGTACGGGTAGAAGGCGTCCGAGACCAGGGGCGCCGCCGAGGCCGGGAGCCGCCAGGAGACCGGAAGCCGGTGCTGCGGCAGGTCCGGGTTGTGCGCGAGCAGGGTCGTCACCGCCGAGGCCGACGGGTCGTAGGCGAGGCCCGCCCACTGCTCACTGCCCACGATCGCGAAGGGGTCCAGCTGCCCCGGGTCGCCCACGAACAGCGCCCGCTCGAACAGCCCGGCCACCGCGAGCAGCGCGTCCGAGCGCATCTGGTACGCCTCGTCGACGATCGCGTGCCGCCACGGCTCGTCGACCTTGACGTGTGCCCACTTCGCCGCGGTCGAGAGCACCACGGCCAGGCCGGCGAGATCCGCCGCCTTCGCCGACTTGCGGACGTTCTCCAGATCGTCGAGCGCCTTGTCGTACGGGTCGGTGTCACTGCTGTGCAGCCGGCCCACCGGCAGCTCGGGGTTCTTCTCGGCGAGCCGCAGGACGAGGTCGTCGACCTGCGCGTTGGTCTGCGCGACCACCATCAGCGGATGACCCGCCTCGGCCAGCTCCAGCGCCGCGCGGACCACGAGCGTGGACTTGCCGGCGCCGGGCGGGGAGTCGACCACGACGCCGCGCGCGGTGCCGTGCAGCGTGTCATGGAGGATCGCGTCGGTGGCCTGGCCCGCGGCGGCCGAAGGGTCGAACACCGTGGTCACAGCACATCCTCCTCGGTCACCGGGTCGGCCGCCTCCAGGGCCGGCTCACCGGGCGGCCCGCCGTGCGTCCACGGCGTCTCCTCCGGGTCGGGCAGCTTCGCGCCACCCCGCTGCTCGTGCTCGAAGAGCGTGAAGCAGACGCGGTCGCCCTTCTCCGGCACCGACCCCGGCTCGGGCTCCTTGCCGCGGCCCATCTTGTCGAGGATCCGCAACACCACGTACGCGCCGTCCTCCTCGGCCGTGACGAACTCGGCCGACTGCGGCTTCCCGCCCAGCGACCGGTACACCTTCGTCCGCTCCCCGAGATGCGGCCGGTCGTCCGTGCGGACCGTGACCAGGGGGCGGGGGCTCGGCCGCTTGCTCTCGCTGTACGCCATCACGACATCGGTGACCTCACCGGCGAACGCCTCCCCGGACAGCCGCCGCCCCGCCATCACCAGCGGGTCGTCGAGGGCCTCCTGCGCCTCCAGCCGGGCCTGCTCGCGCTCGCGCGTGGCGAGCTTGTTCGCGGCGGTGACCGCGTCGTCGCGGCGCGGCTGCGGAGGCTCGCCGGCCAGGACCCGGTCGCGGTGGCCGGTGAACGACCAGCGGTCGCGGGTCCACCGCTCCTCGACGTGCGCTCCCTCGGGCAGTTCCCGCAAGCGGTCCAGGCCCCGCCAGACGGCGTCCCAGGTGGGCCGGGTACGGCTGAGCACCAGGTCGCGGATCTCCCGCTCGGCGGCGGTCAGCGCACCGAGCCGGTCGTCGGCCTGCAGACCGTCCTCGGCGGCGGCGAGGGCCGTGCGGGCCCGGTCGTAACGCTCGATGGCCGGGGCGAGCAGCTTGTTGTCGAACGCCGGGTCGGTGGCGGGACCGGCCGGGGGACACCTCAGCTGACCCCGCTCGTCCCGCTCCAGCTCGGCCCGCAGCGCCGCCTGCGCTCCGGTCTCGCCCTCCGGCGGGTCGATCCAGGCGAGCAGCGCTCCGAGGTGCTGGTCCTCCAGGGTGGACTGCCCGGTCGCCCAGTGCCGGCCCAGGACGTCGGTCATGGCCAGCAGCAGCGAGGAGCCGGGCACCCGGGCCCGCTCCCCGAAGTGCGTCAGCCACCGCCCGAGCAACGGCACCCGCGGCGGCGCCGGATACGGGGCCTGAGGGTCCTGCTCCGCGGTACGCCGGAACCGCGTCGACCGCCCCAGCAGCCGCACCAGGTCGATGCCCGCCCGGCTCGGCACGATCAGCTGCGGGGCGTCCGCGCACAGGTCGACCTCGACCTTGATCCGCTTGCCGGTCTCCGGGTCGGTCTCGGTGCGTTCGGCGGCCTCCACGGCCTCGGCGCAGCCGTCGACGTACGGCAGGACCACGTCGGCCAGTTCGGCCAGGAACGCGAACCTGAGGTCGCGGTCGCGGGGCTGCGGGACGGCCAGCAGGCGCGGCGCGTCCCGGTCGGTGCCGACCAGCGCGCCGAGCGGGGCGCCGGCCTCACCGGCGGTGGTGAGCGGCACGAACACCAGCGGGCGGTCGGACAGATGCCGGTGCCGGACCGTGGCGGCAGGCTGGGCGCGGCCGGTGCTGACGGCTTCGAGCCGGGCCAGGGTGGAGATCAGCGACATGCCGCGGCCTCCAGTGCCTCCGCGCGCAGCGCCGCCGCCCGGCGCAGGGCCGCCACGGCCGGGTCGGCGGGATCTCCCGTCTCGCCCCGGGCGGCGGCGAGGACCTCCGCCACGGTCGACAGGCCGCCGAGCTCCGCCCGCGCCGGGCGGCCGAGCGAGGTCACCGCGCCCTCCTCGCGGGAGCGGGTCCGGCAGTGGAAGGCCAGCTCGCACGTGGACAGGCACTCCGGCGCGTACGTCGCCGGGACCGACTCCACCGCCGCCGTCAGCTCGTCGGCGGGCAGCTCGGGGGAGAAGCACGTGCCCTCGGGGAGCTTCTCGGCGATCTCCTCGATGCGGGTGAGCCGGTTGAGCTGGCGGGCCGTCACCGCGCGCTGCTTGCGGATGTCGACGGCGGACGCGGCCGGCAGGTTGGAGAAGTCCCTGGGGCAGACCAGCAGGATCCGGTGCCGCACCCGCGGGGCCGGACGCAGACGCGCGGCGAGCTCCTCCAGCGCCAGCACGTACACCGCCGCCTGCCGGGCCGCCGCTCCGACCTTCGCCGGGTCCGCCGAACCGTCCAGCAGCGGGAAGGACTTGATCTCGACGACCGTCCAGCTGCCGTCCGGGTGCACCACGACCGCGTCCGGCTCCAGGAACGCGAGGGAGCCCGCGACGTCCAGCGCGAGCATCGGATGGTCGAGCAGCGTCCACGCGCCCGGATGCGCGCCCGCCTCCCGCAGCTCCAGCGCGGTGCGGGCCGTACGCCCCTGGGGGCCGGTCGCGGTCAGGTCGGGCACGCGCGCCCCGGTGGGCGGTTCGGCGCTCCGGTCCAGCTTCTCGTGCACCAGCCGCAGCAGCTCGGCGCCGCCGTCGGCCTTGACCTTCGCCTCGAACGCGTTGCCCCGCGTGAGCGCGAACTGCGACTGCCCGAAGGCCGACGGCGCGCCCAGCGCACTCGCCAGCGCCGCCTTGTTCACTCCGGCACCGTCCAGGATCGCGCGCCGCGCACAACCAGGGTTGGCGGCCAGCGCCGCCAGGGCGCGTGCGTCCAGTGCCTTGGCCGGTACGTCGGGGCCGCGCAGCTCAGCGAGCCGGTGCCGGAGCGCCGTCCCCCGCGTCCTTGGGGGAGGCACTCGGCTCGGCTCCCGCTCCGAGCCGCGACTCGCGCTGCCGTGGAATTCGCTCACCCGCGGAAGTCTGGCATCCGGCACTGACAATCGAGGAACCCGCGGCGGAAGCGTCCGCCGGGACCGGCGTGACGGCGGGTACGAAACGCACCCGCACACGGTCCGCGGTCCGCATCACGAGCGGCGCCAGCAGCAGTCCGGCGCCCATGACGGCCGCCCCTGCGACCGCGTCGAGGAAGTAGTGGTTGGCGGTGCCCATGACCACGATCGTCGTGATCAGCGGATAGGCGACACCGGCCGCCTTCGCCAGACGCGTACCCCCGTGTCGCCACAGGATCACTCCGCACCACAGGGCCCAGCCCACGTGCAGACTCGGCATGGCCGCGTACTGGTTGGTCATTCCCCCCATGCCGCGCGGTGCGCTCGCCGCTCCGCCCCACCAGCCGTACGAGCTGTACTGGGCCATCGTGTCCACGAAGCCGTGGCTCGCGTCGAGCAGTCGGGGCGGGCAGGTCGGCAGCAGCGTGAAGCCGATCAGGCCGATGAGGGTGGACGTCATCAGCCAGGTGCGCGCGGCGCGGTAGCGCACCGCGTGCGAGCGGAAGAGCCAGACGAGGACGACCGGCGTGACCAGGTAGTGCAGCGACGCGTACCAGAAGTCCGCCGGTACGCCGATCCAGGGCTCGCGGGTGAAGAGGCGGTTGAGGGGGTGTTCGGCGTTGAGGTGGAGCGCCTTCTCGATGCGCAGGATCGCCAGACCGTGGTCGACCGCACCGGAGACGTCGCCCCGTGCGAGGAGCCGGCCCGCCGTGTAGAAGCCGTACACCAGCAGGATCAGCGGCAGCTCGGTCCACCAGCGCAGCCGGGGCGCGGCGGCGGCACGGGTGGCAGGTATGCCAGAGGCCGCCTCGGTGCCTGGTATGTCGGTGCGCGGCATCCGATCGCCCTCCCCCTTCGTCTCCACCGGCTCCCGCCCGGCCGGTCGTGCCACCTTACGGCGTGCGTGCGCGCCCCGGGGGCGCCCTCCGGCCCTGAAAGACGCGGAGATCGCCCCCCGGGTTGCCCGCGACCAGCGTGCGCGATGATGGAGGAGTTCCGTTTGTGTCCTTCTCCCGGAAAGGTCCCCCATGGCTTCGCGCATCCTGCTGGCCCGTCACGGACAGACCGAGTGGTCGCTGTCCGGCAAGCACACCGGCAGGACCGACGTACCCCTCCTGGAAGAGGGCAAGCGCGGAGCCAAGCTGCTGGGCGAGCGCCTGCACCGGGGCCCGTACGACGGCCTGCCCGGCGTCGAGGTGCGGACCAGCCCGTTGCTACGCGCGCGTGAGACCTGCGAACTGGCCGGCTTCGGTGACCGCGCGCGTACCTGGGACGCGCTGCTGGAGTGGGACTACGGCGCGTACGAGGGCATGACCCCGGCGGACATCCAGGCCGTCCGGCCCGGCTGGCTCATCTGGCGCGACGGTGTCCCGGACGGGGAGTCGCTCGCCGAGGTCACGGCCCGGGCGGACGAGGTGGTGTCCTGGGCGCGGTCCGAGGACCGTGACGTCCTGGTCTTCGCCCATGGGCACATCCTGCGGTCGATCGGGGCGCGGTGGCTCGGCCTGCCGATCGACTTCGCGGCACGGATACGGCTGAACCCGACGTCGTTGTCGGTGCTGGGGTGGGCGTACGGGGAGCCGGCGATCGAGAGCTGGAACGACCTGGGGCACCTGGCGGCCTAGGGTCTGTCGTTCGGATCACGGCGCAGGGAATCGACAGCGCTTGTCAACGCCGGTGAGCCCCGCGTCCGCGGCGTGAGCCGAACGACAGACCCCAGCTGCGGGCAGTCGTGCCGCTGGGGCGATGGGGGTCCCCCCTGCTCGAGCGGAGCCGAGAGCTTGGGGGAGGGTGGGCGCGGCGGCACCCCGCAGCGCCGGGGTGCGCGACCTCCCGCCTGAGGTCACGTCACCCGCGGCAACGACGCATGCCTCCGCAGAAACGCCGACACCCCCGAAGCCCGGCGATGCGGCAGCAGCACCCGGGCCGTGGCGGCCAGCATGGTCTGGACCCGGGACGACTGGACCTGCTCCAGCAGATCCAGCACCCGCATCCCCGCCACCGCCGCCTCGTCCGGCCGCCCGCCCCGCGCGAGGTCGTCCGCCAGTTCCGCCGTGTACAGCGCGATGTTCCGCGTGAAGTGCGGATCCTGCAGCTCCGCCGCCCGCCGCGCGTGCCGTGCCGCCCGGGGCCAGTCGCCGAGCGCGGACCAGCACTGCGCCTCCAGACCCTCCAGTTCGGCCTCCCCGTAGAAGGACATCCACTCGGGGTCGGCGTCCGAGGGGCCCCGGTCGAAGAGGGCCTGGGCCCGGGCCAGTGCCTGCTCGCAGCCGGCCCGGTCGGCGAGGCCCGCCCAGCCGCCCGCCTCGCGCAGCGCGAGCAGCGACATCAGCCGGGCCGAGCCCACGGACCGGCCGACCCGCTGGGCGGCCTGGGCGGCGCGGACCGCCTCGCGCGGCCGGCCCGTGTCCCGCGCCAGGAACGCCGTGTTGCAGAAGGCGTGCGCCTCCAGGCCCGGGTCGCCGGTCATCCGGGCGGTCGCCAGTGCCTCCGCGTAATGGGAACGGGCGTCGTCGAAGCGCCCCGAGTCGTGGGCCAGCCAGCCCACGGAGATGGCCAGTTCGCCCGCGCCCGAGTACAGCCGGTCCGCCGTCGTCCGCCGGGTCGCGCCGGCGTCCAGCAGCGCGTAGGCGGCACGCAGCGGGGCCGCCGCACGGCGGTACAGGCCGTCGGCGCCGTGCCGGTCGTCCAGCAGCCGGATGCGGCGGACGGCTTCCTCCAGGGCACCCGCCTCGCTCGCCCCGGCGCGGCGCACGGGGCGCTGTGCCGCCGTGCCGTCGAGGGCGAGGCCGACGGGCCCCAGCGAGGCGGCGGCCACCGTGGCGCCCCCGCCTGTCATGAATGCGCGACGCAGCACGTCGCTCTCCTCGTAATTGTCGTGCGGGTGGTACGGGTCGTACGGGTCTTGCGTTTCATACGGCTCGCACGCCCCGCTGGTCTCACTCGTGGCGTTTGAGGGGTTCGCGGTGGGCGTCACAGGCTCGTCCTGGGTATCGCGCGCCCGGCGCCCGCGTACCGACGAGCGGGGCGCGAACCCCAGGTCGGTGAGCGTGCGGCCCGGGAACATGTGCAGGAACACCCGTTCATAGGCGTAGTTGGGACAGCGGATCTCACCCGCCTCGACCCGGCCGATGTACCGCGCGTCACAGCTGACCTGCTCGCCGATCTCGAGGCCCGCCCGGCGGATCACCGCGGCGAACTCGGCCGGCGAACGCTGTCCGCGCAGCTGCCGGAAGGCGAGGTTCGGCCGCTGCGGCCGGTTGGGATGAGACGAGGTCACCGTTGACGACGCCATGGCCGGGTCCTCTCGTGCGAACCGTCGAACCATGCCGGGTTCGGGGTGAGTTGTACGTGTTGTCCGCATCTCTACCCCGTCTCCGGCGAGCAAGAACGTACCTGCTGTGCCGGAGCCACCACGCTCGGTTTGGCTACAAACGGGATATCTCATCCGTGATCTGCCATGAAGTGCCATCCTTGACGGCTGACTTCCGCCGTAGCCGTTGACGCTCCGCCGCGTTGAACCCTGCGGACCGGGAGGCCCCCGACTCCCGACCGCTCGTCCAGACAGGGGTTCCGTGGTGGAGGCCGGGATGGAGACCAGCCGGATCAACGATCCTCGTACGCCGCCGCGTACACCGGGTTCGCCGGGTTCGCCGCCGGGCGACTGCGACGTGGTGACGGTGCCGGCCCGGCAGGGGCTGGAGGCGGTCGACATCCTGCGGCGCGGGACCGGGGAGGCGGTCGGGCTCGTGCTGCACGACGACGGCGGCGGCACCCTCGGCTTCCTGGTGCCACCGGGGACGGCCGCCGCGTGGGACGTGCCGGGGAGCACGTGCACCGGGACCGACGGACGCGGACTGACCCTGGCCCCCGAACCGCCGGTGGAGGGCTCGGACTGGCTGCTGCCGCCCGGCGAGGCGGACCTCGCGACGGATCCCGCGGTACTGCGCGAGGCTCTGGGGAAGGCGGCCCGGACGATCAAGGCGGCGGACAGCTGCCGCTGAGCCACCGCGCACGGCCGCCCCTGATAATGGCCCCATGGGAAAGTCCAGGGGCGGCCGGCGCAGGCAGGCCGGTGCGCAATCCGTCGTCGAGAACGTCGACGGAGGCCTCGCCGAGCTGGTCCCCGACCGTGACCGGGCCCGGGCCTGGACCCTGCTGATCGACGGAGCCCCGCAGTCGCACGTCGACCTGGACGACCCGGCCCACCTGTCCTTCGAGTACCAGCGCCGGCTCGGGCACGTCATCGACCTCGTCGCCCCGCCGGGCAGGCCGGTGCACGCCGTGCACCTCGGAGGCGGTGCGCTCACCCTCGCGCGGTACGTCGCCGCCACCCGCCCCCGCTCCACCCAGCAGGTCGTCGAACGGGACGCCGCCCTCGTGCAACTGGTCCGCCGCGAGCTGCCGCTGGATCCGAACGCGCGGGTCCGGGTGCGGTCCGTCGACGCCCGCGAAGGGCTCGCCAAGGTGCCGGACGGCTGGGCCGACCTCGTCATCACCGACGTCTTCAGCGGGGCCCGGACACCGGCCCACCTGACCTCGACCGAGTTCCTCGACGACGTCCGCAGGGCGCTGAAGCCCGGCGGCGTCTACGCCGCCAACCTCGCCGACGGGCCGCCGCTCGCCCACCTGCGCGGCCAGATCGCCACCGCCGCCGCGCGTTTCGAGGAGCTCGCGCTGGTCGCCGACCCGACGGTACTGCGCGGCAAGCGCTTCGGGAACGCCGTCCTGGTCGGGTCCGGCCAGCCGCTGCCCGTCGGTGAACTGACCCGTCGCGCCGCCTCCGACCCGCATCCCGGCAGGGTCGAACACGGCAGGGCGCTCACCGACTTCACCGGCGGGGCGGTGCCCGTCACGGACACCGCGGCGGTGGCGTCCCCGGCGCCGCCCGCGTCGGTGTTCCGATAGGCCGTAACGATCCCCAGCGGCCCGTACGGCACTCAGTAGGTGCCGATGTCCACGCGCGGCGGCCCGTCGTGCCAGGTGCAGAAGACCGACACCCGGTCCGCGCCCGAGGCGAACTCCACGCGAATCCACGACTCCGTCTTCCACACCTGCATCGACCAGTCCGCGCCGGGCGTCGCCGAGACGAGGGAGGCGGAGGACGGCCCGAGGTCGAAGACCACCCGGCCGCCGTCGGTGTCGTAGCTCTTGACGTGACCGGTGGGGGAGGGGCTGGGCCCGGCCGGCGGCGAGGGGGCGCGGCTCGGCTCGCGGGGCGTGGGCGGCGGCGTGCCCGGCCCGCGCGGCGCCGGACTCGCCTGTCGCGTCGGGGCCTTTGGTGCCTTCGACTCCTGCCTGGCCGCCTCGGCGGCCTTGACGGGCAGGGCGCGCGGCGGGTCGTAGGCCGTGCCCGTCATCACCGTGTGGACACCCCACCACGACAGCGTGACCGCCGCGCCCGTGGCGAGCAGCCAGGCCAGTACGTGTACGAGTCCTCTGCGCATCGCTGGCCATACTGCCCCACGGCTCCCACGAGTTGTCCACAAGCGAGAGTTGTCCACAGGCCCCCACCCGGTTGTTCGAGATGGCGTACGGTGCGGCGCATGGCAAGTGTGCTCGTGGTCGAGGACGACCAGTTCGTACGCTCGGCGCTCATCCGGCACCTGACCGACGCCTCGCACACCGTGCGCAGTGTCGGGACGGCGCTGGAGGCGCTGCGCGAGGTCGCCCACTTCCGCTTCGACGTGGTGATCCTGGATCTCGGACTGCCCGATCTCGACGGGTCCGAGGCCCTGAAGATGCTGCGCGGCATCACGGACGTGCCCGTCATCGTCGCCACGGCCCGGGACGATGAGGCGGAGATCGTACGGCTGTTGAACGCGGGCGCGGACGACTACCTGACCAAGCCGTTCTCGGTCGAGCACCTGTCGGCCCGTATGGCGGCCGTGCTGCGCCGCGCCCGCTCCGGCGCGGCGGAGGGGGAGCCGTCCCCGGTGATCCGGGTCGGTGGGCTGACCGTCGACCCGCTGCGCCGCCAGGCCGAGCTGGACGGCGCGCGGCTCGACCTCACCCGCCGCGAGTTCGACCTGCTCGCCTTCCTGGCCGCCCGGCCCGGAGTCGTCGTCCCGCGCAGGGAGTTGCTCGCCGAGGTGTGGCAGCAGTCCTACGGCGACGACCAGACCATCGACGTCCATCTGTCCTGGCTGCGCAGGAAACTGGGCGAGAACGCCGCCAACCCGCGCTATCTGCACACCCTTCGGGGCGTCGGGGTGAAGCTTGAACCGCCGGGGGAGGAAGTGCCGCGATGAGGTGGGCCCTGGTCAAGGTGTCGCTGGCGGTGACCACCATGGTCGTGCTCGCCTTCGCGGTGCCGCTCGGACTCGTCATCCGGGAGCTGGCCCGGGACCGGGCCTTCTCGGGCGCCGAGCGGGAGGCGGCGGCCGTCGCCCCGGCCCTTTCCATCACCACGGACCGCGACCAGCTCGAACGGGTCGTCGCCTCCGCGGGGTCCGACGCGGGGATGGCCGTGCACGTACCGGCGGGGGGCGGCCAGGAGTCCCTCGAACTCGGGCGGCAGCGCGCCACGGACGAGGACATCGCGGCCGTGCGGAAACTGGGCCGCGCCTCCACCACCGGCGTCACGGGCGGCTCGACCCTGCTCCAGCCGGTCGCGCTCAGCACCGGCGAGATCGCGGTGGTCGAGGTGTACGTGCCGGAGGCCGAGGTCACCAACGGTGTGGGGACGGCCTGGGCGGTGCTCGCCGGGGTCGGTGCCGCGCTGGTCCTCGGCTCGGTCGCCGTCGCCGACCGGCTGGGCGTGCGGATGGTCCGGCCCGCCAGGCGCCTGGTGGAGGGGGCGCGCGAACTGGGGGAGGGCAGGCTCGGTGCCCGGGTGCGCGAGGAGGGGCCGACCGAACTGCGGCTCGCGGCGGTCGCGTTCAACTCGATGGCCGACCAGGTCGTCCAGTTGCTGGCCAACGAGCGGGAGCTGGCCGCGGACCTGTCCCACCGGCTGCGCACACCCCTGACCGTGCTGCGGCTCAACACCGCCTCGCTCGGCGTGGGACCGGCCGCCGACCAGACCCGGACCGCGGTCGAGCAGCTGGAGCGAGAGGTCGACACCATCATCCGCACGGCCCGGGAGTCCCGGCCGCAGACGGCCGCGGCCGGTCCGGGAGCCGGGTGCGACGCTGCCGAGGTGGTCCGGGAACGGATGGCGTTCTGGTCGGCGCTCGCGGAGGACGAGGGTCGCAAGTGGCGGGTGGCCGGGGCCGACCGGCCGGTGCGCATACCCGTGGCCCGCGCCGACCTGGCCGCCGCCCTCGACGCGCTGCTCGGCAACGTCTTCCGGCACACCCCGGAGGGCACGGCCTTCGCGGTCGACGTGCACAACGGCGAGGACGCGGTGATCGTCCTCGTGTCGGACGCGGGCCCGGGCATACCCGACCCGGAGGCCGCGATGGCGCGGGGCCGCGGCTCGGGGAGCGACGGATCGACCGGGCTCGGCCTGGACATCGTGCGCCGGCTCGCGGAGTCGACCGGCGGGGACGTACGGATCGGCTCCTCGGTGCTCGGCGGCACCGAGGTGCGGATCTGGATCCAGCTGGACGGGCGGGCGCCGGAGGTCAGGGGACACCGGCAGCTGCGGCGCAGACGGCCCCGCAGGCTGGTGCGCTCTCGGGCCGGTCACGTTTCGACAAATGCGCGCGACGGCTCTTGACGCATGAGCGACATGGGGTTGTTATTGCGCCACCGTGTTCGGTCAAGTTGATTTCTGGTCGATTAAGGCCAGACTTCGCGCCACATCCTCGTGGCCGAACCCTGCCTCAGGAGCCGTTCATGCACGACCTCTCCCCCTCCGGATCGTCCCTCCCCGCCCCCAGCCGCCGCACCCTCCTGCGCGGCGTGGGCGGCGCGACCCTCCTCGGCGCCGGCATACCCCTGCTGAGCGCCTGCGGCGGCAGCGGCGCGGCCGCCGACCCGAAGACGGTCAGCCTCGGCTCCAACTCCTCGGACGCGGTGCCGAAGAAAGCGTTCGCCGAGATCTACGCCGCCTTCACGAAGAAGTCCGGCATCAAGGTCGACGTGAACACCAAGGACCACAACACGTTCCAGGAGCAGATCAACTCCTACCTGCAGGGCACGCCGGACGACGTGTTCACCTGGTTCGCCGGATACCGCATGCAGTTCTTCGCGTCGAAGAAGCTCGCCACCCCGATCGACGACGTGTGGCAGAAGATCGGCGGGAACTTCCCCGAGGCGATGAAGAAGCTCAGCAAGGGCGAGGACGGCAAGTACTACTTCGTGCCGCTGTACTCGTACCCGTGGGCGGTCTTCTACCGCAGAAGCGTCTTCGCCCAGCACGGCTACCAGGTCCCCACCACCTGGGACGCCTTCGTCGCCCTGTGCAAGCGGATGCGCAAGGACGGGCTGGTCCCGATCGCCTTCGGCGACAAGGACGCCTGGCCCGCCATGGGCACCTTCGACCAGATCAACTTCCGCACCAACGGCTATGACTTCCACGTCGAGCTGATGGCGGGCAAGGCTTCCTGGACCGACCCCAAGGTGCGCAAGGTCTTCGACCACTGGACGGAGATCCTGCCCTACCACCAGGAGGGTGCGGTGGGCCGCACCTGGCAGGACGCGGCGCAGGCCCTGGTGGCGAAGAAGGCCGGCATGTACCTGCTGGGCACCTTCGTCGGCCAGCAGTTCACCGACAAGGCCGACCTCGACGACCTGGACTTCTTCGCCTTCCCGGAGATAGACCCGCAGTTCGGCCAGGACACCGTCGAGGCGCCGACCGACGGATTCATGCTCTCCAAGGCCCCGAAGAACCGCGAGGGCGCCACCAAGCTCCTGGAGTACCTCGGCACCCCCGAGGCCGAGCAGATCTACCTCAAGGCCGACTCGAGCGTGGTGGCCGCCTCCACCAAGGCCGACACCTCCTCCTACACCGCGCTCCAGAAGAAGTCCTTCGAAATGATCTCGGGCGCCAAGAGCCTGACCCAGTTCATGGACCGCGACTCCCGCCCGGACTTCACCGCCACGGTGATGCAGCCCGCGCTGCAGAACTTCATCCGCAACCCCAAGAACGTCGACGGCATCCTCGCGTCGATCGAGCGCCAGAAGAAGACGATCTTCGCGTCCGCATGAGCACCGACACCACGAAGCCCCCGAAAGCGGCGCCCGCCGTGCCGACCACCGGCACGGCACCCGTCGGCAGGCGCCCCGCACACGGCCATGCCCGCCTGCTGACCCGCCGTGACCGCCTCACGCTCGGCCTGATGGCGGGCGTGCCGACCCTCCTGCACGTCGCCCTGGTCTGGCTGACGGCCCTCGCCTCCATCGCGCTGGCCTTCACCACCTGGGACGGCATCGGCTTCGACTCCATCGAGTGGGTCGGCCTGCGGAACTTCAGGGAACTGTTCACCAGCAACCCGCAGTTCTGGCCCGCCGTCGAGCACAACCTCATCTGGTTCGCCGTACTCATCGTGCTGCCCACGCCCTTCGGCCTGTTCCTGGCCGTGCAGCTGGACAAGCGGATCCGGTACAGCCGCGTCTACCAGACCGCTTTCTTCCTGCCGGTCGTGATGTCGCTGGCCGTCGTGGGCTTCGTCTGGCAGCTGGTCTACAACCCCGACACCGGCCTGATCAACAGCATCATCGGCGCCAACGAGCCCGGCCACTACATCGACTGGATCGGCGACCCGGACCTCAACCTGTGGGCCATCCTGGTCGCCGCCTCCTGGCGGCACGCCGGCTACATGATGATCCTCTACCTGGCCGGCCTGAAGAGCGTCGACCCGTCCCTGCGCGAGGCCTCCGCGCTGGACGGCGCGGGCGAGTGGCAGACGTTCAGGAACGTCGTCTTCCCCGCCCTGCGCCCGACCAACACCGTCGTCCTGGTCGTCACGATCATCGAGGCGCTGCGCGCCTTCGACCTGGTCTTCGTCTTCAACAAGGGCGCCCAGGGCACCGAACTGCTCTCGATCCTGGTGACCAACAACATCATCGGCGAGTCCAGCCGCATCGGATACGGCTCCGCGATCGCCGTCGTGCTGCTGGTGATCTCGCTCGCGGTGATCATCCCGTATCTGATCGCCACCTTCCGTAAGGAGCGGCGCGCATGAGCCACGCCTTGGTGAGCAGGCGGCGTCCCCCGGTCCGCCCCGCCCGGATCCTGCTGCACGCCTTCCTCGTCGTCACGGCCCTGGCCTGGCTCGCCCCGCTGCTGTGGGCGCTGCTCGCGGCCATGCGGCCGTACTCGGAGACCAGCGAGAAGGGCTACGTCTCCTGGCCCGACAAGCTGAGCCTGGACAACTTCACCGACGCCTTCCAGCAGTCGGACATGCTGCACTACTTCGGCACCACGCTGATCGTCGCGGTGCCGGCCGTGCTGCTGACGCTGCTGCTGTCCTCGATGGTCGCCTTCTACGTCAGCCGCTTCGACTTCCGGCTCAACCTGGCGCTGCTGCTGGTCTTCACGGCCGGCAACCTGCTGCCCCAGCAGGTCATCATCACCCCGCTGTACCGGCTGTACCTGCTGATCGACCTGCCCGGCATCACCATGAGCGGCAAGCTGTACGACTCCGCCCTCGGCCTGGTCCTGATCCACGTGGCGTTCCAGTCCGGCTTCTGCGCCTTCGTGCTCAGCAACTACATGCGCTCCCTGCCGCACGAGCTGACCGAGGCCGCCCTCGTCGACGGCGCCTCCGTCTGGCGGCTCTACTGGCAGATCGTGCTGCCCCTGTGCAAGCCCGCGATGGCCGCCCTCGCCACCCTCCTCTCCATCTGGATCTACAACGACTTCTTCTGGGCCATCGTCCTGATCTCCACCGGCGAGAACATGCCGATCACCTCCGCGCTGAGCAACCTCTCCGGCCAGTACTTCACCGACCCCAACCTCGTCGCCGCCGGCGCCCTGCTCACCGCGGTCCCCACCTTGATCGTCTACTTCGTGCTGCAGCGCCAGTTCGTCAGCGGCCTGACGCTGGGGGCCAACAAGGGCTGACCGTCGATACGCCCTTCGGGGCAGCCCGAGGCAATTGCGACGAAGATTTCCTACTTGTTTGATAATCTCGGACCCATGAGTGAGATTCCGTACGGTG
The DNA here is from genome assembly GCF_014651075.1 of Streptomyces djakartensis. Taxonomy (GTDB): domain Bacteria; phylum Actinomycetota; class Actinomycetes; order Streptomycetales; family Streptomycetaceae; genus Streptomyces; species Streptomyces djakartensis. Next base: position 111,495 of record NZ_BMWE01000006.1, read on the forward strand.
TCGGTGAAGGGCCCGCCACCAGGGTCAGCCTCTCGCTCCCGGAAGGGACAGCGGAGGCGATCCGGCGGCGCGTGGGAAAGCGTGAGTTCTCGGCGTTCATCACGGAGGCGGTCGAGCGCGAACTGCGCGGCCAGATCCTGGACGAGTACCTCGCCGACTACGAACGCCGCCACGGGCCGATCTCCGAAGAGAACCAGGAACGGGCACGCCAGGTCTTCGACGAGGCGTTTGCCGAGGAGGGGCAGTGGCCCGCCGCAAGCTGAGCCACGAAGGCACTCTGGTCCTCGACTGCGAGGGGCTGTCCCAATTCGTCGGTGACCACGAGCCAGTCGTCGCCCTGGTCGCCGAGGCGCGCACACGGGGTATGGAAGTGGTCGTCAGCGCGCTCACCCTCATCGAGGCAGTTCACCGCCGGACGGACAGGGCTCGACTTGCCTGGGTCCTGTCGGGCCTGCGGATCGTGCCGATCGGCGACGAGGAGGCGAAGGCCGCCTCGGCCATGCTGATCAACGCGGGGCTGCACGGTCACAAGTACGCGATTGACGCCGCCGTGGCGGAAATGGCGCTGCGGCAGCGTCGTCCGGTGGTCATGCTCACTTCCGACATCGACGACATGTCCAAGCTCTGCGGGCACAGGGTCCGTCTCGTCGCCGTCTGAGGGCGATGCTCTGACCGGCCGATGGGAGGGAAGGGACGCACATTCGGTCGGAGCCGACGTGCGGGGGCGCGGCACTCCCCCTGAGCGTGCCGCGCCCCGTTCCCCCCGGCCCCCGTCGGTCAGACCGCCCCCACCTCCGGCAACGTCCCCGTCCGCGCCGCCCTTCCGTACCAGCGGGCGCTCGTCTTCGGGGTGCGTTCGAGGGACGCGTAGTCCACGTACACCGCGCCGAAGCGCTTGCCGTAGCCGTACCCCCACTCGAAGTTGTCCATCAGGGACCACAGGAAGTAGCCCCGGACGTCCGCGCCGTCGGCGATCGCGCGCCGGACCGCCGACAGGTGGCCGTGGAGGTAGGCGACGCGCTCCGGGTCGTGCACCCGGCCGTCGGAGTCGATCTTGTCGTCGTAGGCCGCGCCGTTCTCCGTGATGTACAGCGGTAGGCCCGGGGCCTCGCGGGTGTAGCGCATGATCAGCTCGTGCAGGCCGGTCGGGTCGACCGTCCAGCCCATCTCGGTGCGCTCGCCAGGAGTCTGGTGGAACGCCACGTCGTCCACGCCCGGCCACGGCGAGTGTTCGCTCGCCCCGTGCCCGTCCGCACGCGGCCCCTTCGCGTTCGAGTCCGCCGCCGACACCAGCGACGGCGTGTAGTAGTTGAGGCCGAGAGCGTCCAACGGCTGGTTGATCAGCGCCAGATCGCCGTCCAGGACGTAGTCCCAGTCGGTGACGCCGGCCGTCGCCAGGTACAGCGACTCCGGGTAGGCGCCACGCAGGATCGGGTCGTGGAACACCCCGTTGGCCAGGTCGTCGATCTTCCGGGCCGCGGCCAGGTCCGCCGGGTCCTGCGAAAGCGGCCGCACCACCGCCGAGTTGAGGGCGATCGCCACCTGGTTCCGGGCCGGCATCACCGACCGCAGCGCGGACGCGCCCAGCCCGTGCGCCAGATTCAGATGGTGCGCGGCACGCAACGAGGCCGCCGGGTCCGTGCGGCCCGGAGCGTGCACACCCGAGGCGTATCCGAGGAACGCGCTGCACCAGGGCTCGTTGAGCGTCATCCAGTGCTCCACGCGGTCCCCGAGCGCCTCACCGACGATCTGCGCGTACTCGGCGAAGCGGTGGGCCGTGTCGCGCTCCGGCCAGCCACCCGCGTCCTCCAGCTCCTGCGGGAGGTCCCAGTGGTAGAGGGTGACGGCCGGCTTGATGCCCCGGGACAGCAGCTCGTCGACCAGCCGGCGGTAGAAGTCCAGACCCTTCTGGATGGCCGGGCCGCGCCCTGTCGGCTGCACCCGCGACCAGGAGACGGAGAAGCGGTAGGCCCCCAGGCCCAGCTCCGCCATCATCGCCACGTCGTCCCGGTACCGGTGGTAGTGGTCGACAGCGATGTCACCGGTGTCGCCGCCCTCGGTCTTGCCCGGCGTATGGCTGAACGTGTCCCAGATCGATGGGGTACGTCCGTCCTCCCGTACCGCGCCCTCGATCTGGTACGCGGAGGTCGCCGCGCCCCAGAGGAAGGCGGGGGGAAAGGTCACCGGGGTGGCCGGCTTTTCGGAGTCAGGCATGAAAGCGCTCCCATCGGAGTCGTGGAGAGGCACGGTGGAGGGAAGAGAAGCGAGGGGCCGAGGCGGCGGTGACCCGGCCCCGTGGGGGAAGGGACGCGGGCGTCAGCCCTTGACGGCGCCCTGCATGATGCCGCCCACGATCTGCTTGCCGAAGATCGCGAACACCAGCAGCAGCGGCAGCGTGCCCAGCAACGCGCCCGCCATGATCAGGGACTGGTCGGGGGTGTAGCCGCGGCCCAGACCCGCCACCGCGACCTGCACGGTCGGGTTGCCCATCTGGGTCAGCACCAGGAACGGCCACAGGAAGTCGTTCCAGGTCTGCACGAAGGTCAGCATCCCGAGCACGGCCATCGCCGGCCGCGCCGCGGGGAACACCACGTGCCACACCACGCGCCAGCTGCTCGCGCCGTCGACCCGGGCGGCCTCGATGATCTCGTCCGGCAGCGCCTGTATCAGGTACTGCCGCATGAAGAACACACCGAACGCGCTCACCAGCGACGGGAAGATCACCGCCTGCAGCTGATCCGTCCAGTCGAGCTTGGCGACCATCATGTACAGCGGGATCACGCTGAGCTGCGGCGGCACCATCATCGTGCCGATCACGACCAGCATCAGGGCGCTCCGGCCCCGGAACCGCAGTTTGGCGAAGGCGAAACCGGCGATCGTCGACAGGATGACGACGGTCAGCGCCGAAACCCCCGCCACGATCGTGGTGTTGACGAACGCCTCGCCCAGGTTGGCGTCCTTCCAGGCGATCTCCAGCTTGTCGAACAGTCCGGAGCCGAACCAGAACGGCGGCGGTGTCTGCGCGAGCCGCTGATTGTCACGCGAGGCGGCGATCGCCGTCCACACCAGCGGGAACAGCGAGACGATCGTGAACACGATGAGGATCGCGTACGCGATCGGACCGCCGTGCAGCGTCCCGCCCGCCCGTGCGGACTTCGGCAGGCGGGGGCGTTTGGACTTCTCGGTGGGCCGGGCGGGCTCGGCGTCGGGAGGGCTCATGGTCGTCGTCACGGCCGGGACTCCTTAACTACTGGCGCGCAGCCGGCGCGAGATGACGTAGTTGACGATGCCGATCACGATCAGGATCAGGAACATCGTCCAGGCGATCGCCGAGGCACGGCCCAGGTGCTGGGCGACCCAGCCCTGCTCGTACAGATACAGGCCGAGCGTCTGGAACTGGTGCTCCGCGCCGCCGGACGCTCCCTTGTTGACGTCGAACAGCAGGGGCTCACCGAAGACCTGCGAGGCTCCGATCGTCGAGACGACGGCGGTGAACAGAATCGTCGGGCGCAGCGCCGGCAGCGTCACATGGACGAACTGCTGCCAGCGGTTGGCCCCGTCCAGGGCCGCCGACTCGTACAGGTCCTGCGGGATCGCCTGCATCGCGGCCAGGTAGATCAGCGCGTTGTAGCCGGTCCAGCGCCAGATGATGATCGACGAGACGGCGATCTGCGAGGGCCACTTGTCGTTCTGCCAGTCGACCGGGTTGATACCGACCGTGTCGAGCACCCAGTTGATCATGCCGTAGTCACGGCCGAAGAGCAGCACGAACACCAGCGAGGCCGCGGCGATCGACGTCGCGTACGGCGCGAGCATGGCGACCCGGAAGAAGGTCGAGGCCCGCAGCTTGTAGTTGAGGATGTGGGCGATGCCCATCGCCATCAGCAGCTGCGGAACCGTGGAGATGATGCCGATGGTCAGGGTGTTCCTCGCCGCGTTCCAGAAGAACTCGTCGTCGAAGATCCTGGTGTAGTTGCGCAGCCCGACCCAGTTCATGTCGGTCGGCGCGGTCAGCTCCACCTGGTGCAGCGAGGCCCAGCCCGTGTAGATCAGCGGGAACAGGCCGAACGCGACGAACAGCAGGAAGAACGGCGAGACGAAGGCGTACGGGCTCCAGCGGATGTCCCGCTGCCAGCGCCGGGAGAGCCGGTCCCGGCGCCGCCGCTCCTTCTCCACGGCGGCGGTGTCCCCGGGCGGGCGGCCCGGGGCCGCGCCCCCCTCGACAGGGGGCGCGGCGGTGTCGTGACGGGTGGCCATCCGGGTCACTGGTCCAGCTTGTTGTCGATGGTCTTGATCGCGGAGTCCCAGGCCTCCTTGGCCGACTTGCCCTTCGTCACCAGGATCACGCCGTTGTCCGTCAGGCCCTGCATGATGATCTGGTCCTTCGGCCCGATCACCTGTTCCGGGGCGGCCTTGGCGGCCTCCGCGAAGACCGGGCCGATCTTCTGGTCACCGGTCATCTCGTTCGTCGCGCCGGTCACTTCGGGCATGGTGTAGGCGGCCGGAGCGCTCGGGAAGCTGGCCTGCACCTTGAACAGCTTCGCCTGCTGCTCCGGAGCGGTCAGCCAGGCCACGAACTTCTGGGCCTCCTTCACGTTCTTGCCGCTCTTCGGCACGGTGAGGAAGGTGCCGCCCCAGTTGCCGCCCTTGGGAGCCTCGGCCACGGCCCACTTGCCGGCCGCGTCCGGCTTGGAGTTGCCCTTGATCGTGCCCAGCATCCACGGCGGGCAGGCGATCGCGGCGAACTTGTTGTTGGCAATGGTGGAGTTCCAGGACGGCTGGAACTGCGTCTGCGACTGGACGAGGCCCTTCTCGGCGGCCTTCGCGGTCAGTTCGAACGCGGCCTTGACGGCCGGGTTCGACTTGTAGATGACCTCGCCGGAGGCGTCGTAGAACTTCTCCTTCTCACTGCCCAGGATCGCCTGGATCAGACCGCCGGGGGAGTCCATGAAGAAGGTGCCCTCGGGGGCCTTCGACTTGTACCGCTCGCCGACGTCGACGAGCTTGGCCCAGTCACCGGCCCACAGCTTGCCCACCTCGGCCGGGTCGGTGGGCAGACCGGCCTTCTTGAAGAGGTCCGTGCGGTAGCAGATGGCCATCGGGCCGACGTCGGTGCCGAGGCCGATCGTCTTGCCGTCCTTGGTCGTGGCCTGCTGCCACTTCCAGTCCAGCCACTTGCTCTTGTCCACGCCCGAGACCTTGGACATGTCCTCGAGCTTGTCGGCCTGGGTGGCCGTGACCTCGGCGATGTTGGCGACTTCGACGGCCTGCACGTCCAGTAGACCGCTGTTGGTGGTGAGGTGGTTCAGCAGCGCCGGGTAGTAGTTCTCGTTCCGTTCGACGACGTTCTGTTCGATCTTGATCTTCGGGTTGAGCTTCTCGTACTCGGCGTAGAGGCCGGCCTCCTTGAAACCCATGGTGCCGAAGAGCCCCACGGAGATCTTCGTCTTGCCGCCGCTGTCGCCCGACGGGGAGTCGGAACCGTCGCCCTTGCCGTCGTCGGCACAGCCGGCCAGCAGCCCGGCGCCCAGCGACGCGACGGCCGCGAGGACCATCGCCTTGCGGGCGGTTCGGATGCGTGCTCGCATGTCGTCCTCCTGTTGCCCTGACGTGCCGACCCCCCGGCCAACTGCATGTTGGACCCGTTTTTACTCGCTGCGGCGCGGGCGGGGAACGTGCGGGTTGTGTATATGTCAGGTAGTGTGGGAGCGCTCCCATCAGTGATGTGTTGAAGGGTCGCGGGTAGGGGCGGGGGTGTCAAGGGACCGGACGACGAGATGTGCGTTCAGTTATCGGGCTGTTAACTGGCCCTCGGCCGGGACCGCTTGTGTCCAGGGTGACGGCATCCAGCCGGTCGGTCCGGCTCGGCCGGTGGAAGCGGAAGGCCGGGGGGGACAGCCCTCGGCGGCGGTCACTTCCACCGACGGGCCTGTTAAATTCCAGGCCAGCCGCAGAGTGCGGGTGTGGACGGGAAGGCGGAGCCCATGGCAAGCCAGGGAGCGCGGGGCCGAAGCGGTGGCCGGCCCACCCTCGAAGAGGTGGCGGCGCGCGCCGGTGTGGGCCGCGGCACCGTCTCCCGGGTGATCAACGGTTCTCCGAGAGTCAGTGACGCCACCCGGGCGGCGGTGGAGGCCGCCGTCGCGGAACTCGGCTACGTCCCCAACACGGCGGCCCGCGCCCTGGCCGCCAATCGCACGGACGCGATCGCGCTGGTGGTGCCCGAGCCGGAGACCAGGTTCTTCGCGGAACCGTACTTCTCGGACATGCTCAAGGGCGTCGGCGCCGAGATCTCCGACACGGAGATGCAGCTGCTGCTGATCTTCGCGGGCAGTGACCGGGAGCGGCAGCGGCTCGCCCAGTACCTGGCCGCCCACCGGGTGGACGGCGTACTGCTGGTCTCGGTCCACGCGGACGACCCGCTGCCCGACCTGCTGGCGCAGCTGGAGATCCCGGCGGTGATCAGCGGCCCGCGATCATCGGCGGAGACACTGCCGTCGGTCGACTCGGACAACTACGGCGGCGCCCGGCAGGCCGTCGAGCACCTGCTGTCCCGCGGTCGCCGCCGGATCGCCCACATCACCGGCCGCCTCGACGTCTACGGCGCCCAGCGCCGCGTCGACGGCTACCGAGACGCTCTGAGCGACGCGGGCCACGGGGTGGACGAGGCGCTGATCGAGGAAGGCGACTTCACGGAGGAGGGCGGACACCGTGCCATGCGGGCGCTGCTGGAGCGCCACCCCGGCCTGGACGCCGTCTTCGCCGGCTCCGACGTCACCGCGGCCGGCGCCCGCCAGGCGCTGCGCGAGGCCGGGCGCCGCATCCCCGACGACGTGGCGCTCGTCGGCTACGACGACTCCGCCATCGCCCGCCACCTGGACCCGCCCCTGACCAGTGTCCGCCAGCCCATCGAGGAGATGGGCCGCCGGATGATAGACCTCCTCCTCACGGAGGTCGCCGACCGTCGCCCGTCGGCGTCCCGGGGGCTGGACCGGCGCCAGGTCGTCCTGACCACGGAGCTGGTGGCGCGGTCGTCGTCGTGACGGAGCGCCTCCGGCGCGGGCGGACGCTTCACGACCGCGGGGGAGCGGGCGACGGGATGGCGGCGGGCGGTGCGCCGAGGTCCGGGCGGCGCCGCAGGGCCTCCACACCGTCGGGGACGAACAACCACCGCCGAAGAGCCTCCCGCAGCTCGCGCTCGGTGAGCCACCCGTGCCAGGCGACCTCTGACGGATCGGGGGTGACGGCCTCGGTCAGCACGGCCCGGTGCACACCGAGCCAGTACGGGCTGATCGCCCCGCGGCACAGGAACTTGAAGAGGAACCGCACGGGTGCCCGGACGCCCAGCTCCTCTTCCAGCTCCCGGGCCGCCGCCTCCTGGTACGTCTCTCCGGCCGCGACGCCCCCGCCGATCAGCCAGTCGTAGTGGCCTGGGAACCGGGACACGTGCTCCGGTCTCCGGTGCACCAGCACCCGCCCCCGCGGATCACGGCACACGGTCGTCGCGACCCGGTGCGGCCAGCCCTGCCGGATCGCCTCGTCCCGGTCGACCACCCCGAGCACCCGGTCCTCTTCGTCGACCCGCTCCACCAGTTCGGTCATGGCCTCACGGTCGCACGTCGGCGGTCAGGCCCTCGCCCGCGCACAAAAAGCTTCAGCCGGTGGCTTCGTTCTCGAAGCCACCGGCTGATCTCTCAGGGTGAGTGACGGGACTCGAACCCGCGGCATCCTGGACCACAACCAGGTGCTCTACCAGCTGAGCTACACCCACCATGACCGGCTTGGAGATCAGTGCTGTCTCCGACCGGCCGAGAAAAAGTGTACAGGGTCCGAAGGGGTGCTCGCGCCAGCCTTTCCCGGCGCCCCCGACGGGCCCCTGTCGTTGCTACTGGCCAGGCAGAACGTGCTTCGCGGCGATCGTCCGGGCGGTGTCCGAGTCGGGCCCGGGCTGCGGGACGAACACGGCCTCGCGGTAGTAGCGCAGCTCCGCGATGGACTCGCGGATGTCGGCGAGCGCGCGGTGGTTGCCGTTCTTCGGCGGGCTGTTGAAGTACGCCCGCGGGTACCAGCGGCGGGCCAGCTCCTTGATCGACGACACATCGACGATCCGGTAGTGGAGGTAGTCCTCCAGCGTCGGCATGTCGCGCAGCAGGAAGCCGCGGTCGGTACCGACGGAGTTGCCGCACAGCGGTGCCTTGCCCGGCTCCTTGACGAACTCCCTCACGTACGTCAGGACCTGTTCTTCGGCGTCCTTCAGCGTCGTGCCGTCCGGCAGCTCGGCGAGCAGCCCGGACGCGGTGTGCATCTGACGCACCACCTCCGGCATCGTCTCCAGCGCCCGGTCCGGCGGCCGGATGACGATGTCCACGCCTTCGCCGAGCACGTTCAGCTCGGAGTCGGTGACGAGGGCGGCCACCTCGATGAGCGCGTCGTCCGACAGCGAGAGGCCGGTCATCTCGCAGTCGATCCACACCATGCGATCGTTCATGCGTCTCACCTTACGGCGAGCCGCCCGGCACTGAGCCCGACCGTGCGGTGACCTCGTGGCCACGGCCTCACCGCCCCGGAAACGGAGCCGGGTCCGCGGGGGTCTCTCCCCGCGGACCCGGTCACCCGCTCATGTCGCGCTGCGCTGCCCGGGCAGACTCGCCCGGCTGGGTATGTACGCTTCCCGCCCGTGGTCGGCCGCGGCCGACGCGGACAGGGCCTGGGGCGACCCGACCGTGCCGGCCGCCGCCGTACGGCGGGACTGGGGCGGGACGGGGTGCTGCTCCGGGTGGCCGGAGACGGGCGGCTGGCCGGGGTGTCCCGGGTGGCCGACCGGCATGCCGGCGCCTGGTCCGCCCTGGTTGCTCTCGGTGTCCTGGTGCCGCTCGCCCTGCGGGCGGCGGGCACGGTACGCCGCCCGGTACGCGGCCGGGGACGAGCCCAGCTGGCGGCGGAAGTGCCCGCGCAGGGCGACCGGCGACCGGAAGCCGCAGCGCCCCGCCACCTCGTCCACCGAGTAGTCCGACGTCTCCAGCAGGCGCTGCGCCTGGAGCACCCGCTGGGTGATCAGCCACTGCAGCGGAGCACTGCCGGTCAGTGAGCGGAAGCGGCGGTCGAACGTCCGGCGGCTCATGTACGCGCGGGCCGCCAGCGTCTCCACGTCGAACTGTTCGTGGAGGTGCTCCAGCGCCCAGGCGACGACCTCGGCGAGCGGGTCGGCGCCGATCTCCTCGGGTAAAGACCTGTCGAGGTAGCGCTCCTGGCCACCGCTTCTGCGCGGGGGCACGACGAGTCGCCTGGCCAGGGCGCCGGCCGCCTCGTTGCCGTGGTCGGTGCGCACGATGTGCAGGCAGAGGTCGATGCCCGCGGCCGTGCCGGCCGACGTCAGCACGTCGCCGTCGTCGACGAACAGCTCCCGCGGATCCACGTGCACCGACGGATAGCGTTTCGCCAGCGTCGGCGCGTACATCCAGTGGGTCGTCGCCGGACGGCCGTCCAGCAGGCCGGCCGCCGCGAGGACGAAGGCGCCGGTGCACAGTCCGACGATGCGGGCGCCCTCCTCATGCGCCCGGCGCAGCGCGTCGAGCGCCTCCTCCGGTGGCGGAGAAGTGATCGAACGCCAGGCCGGTACGACGACCGTACCCGCGCGCGAGATCGCTTCCAGGCCATGCGGTGCGCTGAGTTCGAGGCCCCCTGTGGTCCGCAGTGGGCCGTCCTCACCGCCGCACACCAGCAGTCGGTAGCGCGGTACGCCGGCGTCCTGGCGGTCAATCCCGAACACCGACAGCGGTATGGAACTCTCGAAGATGGGACCGCCGCTGAACAGCAGCACCGCGACGATCTCCTTGCGGCGTCGCCCGGAAAGCTTCCGGGCCGCGGCTTCCGGCGCGGCAGTGGAGTCGTGGCTCATAACTGCTAAGCCCCCCTCGGTGGTCGCGGCTCCTCGGTTGTGTCGCTCCTGCACGTTTCCCCTCGGTCCTGCACGAGTCCCCCGCCGTAGACAGTCAAGATCGAATCTACTGTGTCCCGTCACGCCGAGTTGGCCGGTTCGGCACTCGGCAGATTGTCGACTTGGCAACTTGGCGTGAAGCATTCGATCACGAAGGGTTGCACTCGTGGGGCGTGCAGGGAAGTGCGCCTCGTCGCGGTGGCCAATCCACGTAGGGTGCGCAGGGCCCCGAAGGCCCTTTCCGTGCAGGTCGAACGGGGGTTGAGGGGTGTTCCGGCCGGGTGATGCACGGGTGTGAGAAGTTGGCTGAAAACCAACGTGCACGTGCACGGAAACCGGTCAGCTGACCGGTGTATCTCCCCCAGTGTGCCGCCCGCCACGGTGCGAGCCCGTTCCGGTGCGGTGGTGCCTGCCCCGGTGGGGCGCCCGGTCCTCGGCCGCCATCCGGGCCGCGCCCCGCTCCGACTGGCGCAGCAGCACCCGGCAGGCGCCCGTGACCGCCGCCAGTGCGAGGGCCGTGCCGGCGGCGCCGCCCGGGGAGGTGCCGTACGCCAGGAGTACGACCGGGACGAGCAGGCAGCTGAAGGCGGCCCAGCGGACCACGTCCCCCGCGGTGTCCCGCGGCGGCGGGGTCACGTCGTGCGCCTCGGAGGAGGGGCGAGGTCCGGGCATGCGTGCTCCCTGTGGCGTGGCTCACCGGGTTCAACGCCCGGCCGCGGGACAGGTCACTGTCCGGCCCGATCACCGTCACGGGTAAGTGAATCCTGTGCAAACCGCCTGTACAGCGCAGCAACCATTGCGTTACGGGCGTCGCCTCGTGCATGCTCCCTGGAACCCGCACGCACGGCGGGCGGTGTCTGGGCGAGGGAGGCGTGCCGCCGTACCCTTGGGGGTATGGGGTTGGGAAGACCATTCCCGGACACAGCTCCGCCGCACGCTGCCGCACTCGTCAGCGAGCACCGCTCGCGAGCCACCCATAAAGGATCACAACGCCGAGACAGCCATGGCCGGTCACGAATTCTTCGAACCCGCGGACCGCAAGCGGCCCGTCGCCGATCCCACGGCGGCCGAGCCCCTGGCGGCGGAAGAGCCTCGCCATTCCTGCGATCCCGCCTTCAAGCACGGGGTCGTGGTCGGCTTCGACGGCTCCACCTCCAGCGAGCGGGCCCTGGCGTACGCGATCGGCATGGCCCATCGCGCCGGGTCGGGCCTGATCATCGTCCACGTCGCCAACCGGCTGCCGACCACGGTGTGGGCGGGCTGTGAGCCGCCCGTCTTCGTGGACGTGCCGGACCACCGGACCGAGGTGCTCGGGCTGGAGCTGGCGTGTGCGGACTACCTCACCGAGGTGCCCTGGATCCTGGTCGAGCGCGGTGGGGACATCTGCCACGAACTCGAGGAGGTCGGCCGGGAGTACGAGGCCGACGCGATCGTCGTCGGGTCGACCAACGGCATCGTGGGCCGGATCTTCGGCTCGGTCGCCGGGCGGCTCGCCAAGCGGGCGCAGCGGCCCGTCGTGGTCATTCCCTGACGTTCTCCGGGTTCCCTGACGTTCGCTGAGCGGTGACTTCCCGGCGATGAACACGGACCCCCCTTGCCTGCGGCAGCACGTGGGGGTCCGTCTTCTTTGTTCGGCCCGTGCGGGCGGGTGGGGGCCTGTCGCGCCCACGCGGCGGAGCCGCAGATCGCCACGGCCCCGCGCCCCTGAGGGAAGGTCAGTTACTCGACCGTCACCGACTTGGCCAGGTTGCGGGGCTTGTCGATGTCCCGGCCGAGGGCCAGAGCGGTGTGGTACGCCAGGAGTTGGAGCGGGATGCCCATCAGGATCGGGTCCAGCTCGTCCTCGTTCTTGGGCACGACGATCGTCTCGTCGGCCTTCTCCTCGTACTGGTGGGCCACCGCGAGGATCTTGCCGCTGCGGGCCTTGATCTCCTCCATCGCCGCGCGGTTCTTCTCCAGCAGGTCGTCGTCGGGGACGATCGCCACCGTGGGGAGGGCCGGCTCGATCAGGGCCAGGGGGCCGTGCTTGAGCTCGGAGGCGGGGTAGGCCTCGGCGTGGATGTAGGAGACCTCCTTGAGCTTCAGGGATGCCTCGCGGGCCACCGGGTAGCCCCGTACCCGGCCGATGAAGAGCATCGAGCGGGCCTCGGCGTACCGCAGGGCCAGCTTCTTGACGTCCTCCTCCTGCTCCATGATCTCGGCGATCTGGGCGGGCAGTTTGCGCAGGCCCTCGATGATGCGCTTGCCGTCGCGGACCGACAGGTCGCGGGTGCGGCCCAGGTGGAGGGCGAGCAGGGCGAAGGCGACCGTGGTGTTGGTGAAGCACTTGGTGGAGACGACGCAGACCTCGGGGCCGGCGTGCACGTAGATGCCGCCGTCCGCCTCACGGGCGATCGCCGAGCCGACCACGTTCACCACGCCCAGGACGCGGGCGCCCTTGCGCTTGAGCTCCTGAACGGCGGCCAGCACGTCGTAGGTCTCGCCGGACTGGGAGACCGCGACGTAGAGGGTGTCGGGGTCGACGACCGCGTTGCGGTAGCGGAACTCGGAGGCGGGCTCGGCGTCGGCGGGGATGCGGGCCAGCTCCTCGATCATCTGGGCGCCGATCATGCCCGCGTGGTACGAGGTGCCGCAGCCGAGGATCTTCACGCGGCGGATGCGCCGGGCCTCACGGGCGTCGAGGTTGAGGCCGCCCAGGTGCACGGTGGAGAAGCGGTCGTCGATGCGGCCGCGCAGCACGCGGTCCACGGCGTCGGCCTGCTCGTGGATCTCCTTGTGCATGTAGGTGTCGTGGCCGCCCATGTCGTAGGAGGCGGCCTCCCACTCGACGGTGGTGGGCTCGGCGGTGGTGCGGGTGCCCTCGGTGGTGTACGTGCGGAAGTCGTCGGCCTTGATGGTGGCCATCTCGCCGTCGTCGAGGGTGACGACCTGGCGGGTGTGGGCGACCAGGGCGGCGATGTCCGAGGCGACGAACATCTCCTTCTCGCCGATGCCGAGGACGACCGGGGAGCCGTTGCGGGCGACGACGATGCGGTCGGGGAAGTCGGCGTGCATGACGGCGATGCCGTACGTGCCCTCGATCAGCCGGAGGGTCTCGCGGACCTTGTCCTCCAGCTTGGTCGCCTGCGAGCGGGCGATGAGGTGGGTCAGGACCTCGGTGTCGGTCTCGGAGAGGAACTCGACGCCGTCCGCCTCCAGCTTGCGGCGCAGCTCGGAGGCGTTGTCGATGATGCCGTTGTGGACGACGGCGACCTTGCCCTCGGCGTCCAGGTGCGGGTGGGCGTTGACGTCGGAGGGGGCGCCGTGGGTGGCCCAGCGGGTGTGGGCGATGCCCGTCGTGCCCTTGAAGCGGGCCGGGACCTTGGCCTCCAGGTCGCGGACGCGGCCCTTGGCCTTGACCATCTTCAGGCCGGACGTCTTCGGGGACGTGACGACGATGCCCGCGGAGTCGTAGCCGCGGTACTCCAGGCGCTGCAGGCCCTCAAGGAGCAGGGGCGCGACGTCACGCTTCCCGATGTAACCGACGATTCCGCACATAGATACGTTCCTAGCCGTAGACGATGCGCCGCAGCTGCCGGAGCGAGAGCTCCGGCGGGGCCACCGCGCGGTATTTGAGATCCGCCTCGATCCGTTCGAAGATCGCCGCGTTGACCAGGCCCTGGGCCTGGAGCTCGCGGTGGCGGCGACGGACGTACTCCTCGGTCGTCTCGTCGAAGTAGGCGAGCACGTCCTGGATCACGCGCAGCGCCTCGCCCCGGCTGAGGGGGCTGGACCGCGTCAGATGATCAACGAGTTCGTCGTGCACCCGGTAGATCCTGAGCCACCGGCGCGTCTTTCGCAAGAATCCTGCCCGATTTCGGGCATACGCGTGTCTACGTGTTCAGCGCGCCGGACTCCTACGAGGGGCACGAGCGCGAGGTTGGACCACTCGTTCCTGCGCGTGGACGTCACCCCCGCGCCGAAGGGCCGCCACACCACCTTGAAGGTGCGGGGCATCGCCGGGACCGGTGAGCGGATCGACCACTTCACGGTGGCGCGCCGGGCCGAGCAGGGCCCGCGGGCCGCATCCGCCGCGACTGCCCGGGACGGGTGCGGAACCCCGGCCCGGACCGCCGCCGCGGCAGGTGCCGTGCGCGTTCCGAGGACACCCTTCCTTCGGGTCAGATGCCGAGCATGGTGTTGAGGTCGTCCAGGGACTTCACCGTCACGTAGTCGTAGCCGTGGGTCACCGGGTCGTAGCCCCGGTCCAGCAGGACCAGATTGCGGAAGCCCATGTCGTGCATCGACATGTGGTCGTAACGGGTGTGCGAGGCGACGTGCACGAAGTCCTCGGGGGAGGCGTCGAGCTGGTCGAGCATGTACTCGAAGGCGGCGTAGCGGGGCTTGTAGTAGCCGGCCTGCTCCGCGGTGAAGACGGCGTGGAAGTCCGCCCCGAGCTTCGGCACGCTCTCCGCGAGGAAGGAGTCGTCGGCGTTGGAGAGGATGACCAGCTTGTAGTGCTCGGCCATCTTCTTCAGCGGCTCCACCACGTCCGGGTGGGGCCCCCAGCCGCGGACGCCCTCGGCGAAGCGTTTGCCCGCGTCGGGGGCGGCTTTCACACCCCACTTGCGGCAGACCCGCTCGAAGGAGTCCTGGAGCACCCGCTCGTAGGGGTAGTACTCGCCGCGTACCTGGTCGTAGCGGTAGCCGCGGAACTCCTTGACGAACTGGTCCCACTGCTCCGCGGGGATCCGGTCGCCGACGAGTTCACGCGTGATGGGGGTGATCGGGTACTCGATCAGCGTGCCGTAGCAGTCGAACGAGACGTACTTCGGCCGGAACTGCAGCGAGGGAATGGCCATGAGGACGCTCCTGTCGTTTCTGGGGAAAACCGCACTTGTCCGGGACTGGCTTCTCAGGGACGCCCGTGGCGGGCTTCCCTCAGGTGCGCGACGACGTGGTCCAGGCTCACCGTCAAGGAACGCTCGATATTGATCCAGTCGTCCTTGGCGTGACCGAGGAGGTAGTCGCGCCGTTCGGGTGCGCGCTCCGCCCGCCAGTTGGTGATCAGCGCACGCAGTGTGAGCCGTGCCAACGCGGCGACGGGGAGCAGCGGGAGTTCCGGGGCCTGGATCGGCCGCTCCCGCTGGTAGCCGGCGGCGAAGGCGCAGGCGTCCTGCCAGGGCTCGTCCGGCGTCCGGCCGAGCAGGTTCGCCATCGGAACGGCGGGGTCGAAGATCACCGCACTGCGCACCGTGTCGCCGAAGTCGATGACACCGGTGACGAAGTGATCGCTCTGTGGCTCCACCACGATGTTGTAGGGGCTGAAGTCCCCGTGGATCACCTGCGTTTCGAGATCGCTCAGCCTCGGGACGACGTGCTCGCCGAAGAGCCGGAAGACCGACCGGGCCAACTGGCGGTGCTCGGGGTTCGGTGTGTGCTCGACCAGTTCGGTCAGCCGGTGGAAATGCCGGAGGTCCCATGCCAGGCCTCGCCGGTCCGCCGGGTGCGTGAACGGCCTGAGTGCCACGTCGATCAGCCCCAGCATCCCGCCCGCCTCGGAGAGCCGCTCCGCGTCCGGGTTCACATCGGCCAGGACCGGGCCTTCGACGAAGTGGAACACCCGCAGGATGCGGGTCCTGCCGCCGCTCAGCCTGATCTGGACGTGGTCGTCGGCGTCGGCGGTCAGCTTCACCCGCTGGACGGGCAGGTGCGGCGCGGTGGTTTCGAGGTGGCGCATCGCGGCGGTCTGGAGGGCGACGACCGCCTCCGCCTCGTCGGGTGGTGAGACCTTCACGAGGTAGTCGCCCGAGTCGGTACCGAGCCTGAACGTGTCGTCCTTCTCGGTCGCCAGTCGCCCCAGGCCCCCGGTGAGGCGGTAGTGCTCCTCAAGGAGATCGCTCACCAGCGACACGTCGATGGGCTCATGGGACGACGTCAGGCCGCTCTCCCGGAAGAGCCGCTGGGCGAAATCCGTAGCTGGTGAGGTGTTCACGGTCAGCCCCCTTCGGCCGGCCTGTCACAGGCGGTTCTTCGCGACCTCGGCGAAGGTCTCCAGGAATCGCGTCACATCGGCGGAGTCGAAGGCCAGTGGAGGACGGATCTTCAGGGTGTTCGCCGACGTGCCCGTGCCGCTGATCAGGACGCGGCGATCGCGCATGTCGTTGATGACGTCTTCGGCGAGTGCGCGGTCGGGCTCGAGGGTCTCCCGGTCCTTGACGATCTCCACGCCGACGTAGAGACCGGCGCCGCGCACTTCGGCGACGTAGGGCGAATCCTCGGTGATCTCCCGCAGTCCCGCCCGCAGAGCGTTGCCGTTCTCCAGGACGCGCTGCCGCACGTTCTCCTTCTCGAAGACGTCCAGCACCGCGGCGCCGGCGGCCACGGGGATGGAGCTGCCGCCGAAGGTGTTGAAGTAGCGGACGTTGCGTCCGAACTCCTCGCAGACCTCGGGGCGGAAGACCACGCCGGAGATCGGCAGGCCGTTGCCCATCGGCTTGCCCATGGTGACGATGTCCGGCACCACACCGTGGCGGCTGAAGCCCCACATCGACTCCCCGAGCCGGGCGAACCCGGACTGGACCTCGTCCGCGATGTAGACACCGCCGGCCGCGTGCACCTCCTCCACCACGGCCCGCAGGTAGCCGGGCGGGTCCGTGAAGATGCCGTCGCTGCTGTGGGCGCAGTCGGTGATCAGGGCCGCGAGCCGGTAGCCGTGGCGCTCCAGGTCGCCGATCGCCCCGCGTACCTGCCGCCGCATGTGCTCGGCGAGCGTGGATCCGGGCGCGACCAGGCGCGGGTCAGGAGCGTCGATGAGCCGGACGTTCGGGCCCAGCGGCGAGCCCGCGCCGAGGGTCGGTGAGAAGCTCGCCACCTCACGGGTGAGGCCGTGGTAGGCCCAGCGGGTGACGATGACGCCCTCGCCGCCCGTGTGGAATCGCGCCACCCGTACCGCCAGGTCGTTCGCCTCCGATCCGCTGCACGCGATGCTCAGCCTGGACAGCTCCTCGGGGAACGTCGAAAGAAGCCGCTCCGCGTAGTCGACCAGTGCCTCCTGGACGTAGCGCGTGTTGGTGTTGACCACCGCCATCTGGCGGGCGACGGCCTCGGCCACGTGGGGGTGGGCGTGCCCGACGCACGGGACGTTGTTGTACGCGTCCAGGTAGTCGTTGCCGTCACGGTCGATCAGGTGGGCCCCGTGACCGGAGACGAACTCGACCGGCTCCCTGTAGATCAGTGTGTAACCGGGACCCAGCACCTTGTTCCGGCGCTGGATGGTCGCTTGGAGGTGCTCGGGGAGCTCGCTCAGTACCCCGGGGTCGAACCGGTTGGGGTAGTGGGCGATCGCCCGACTCAGTGTCGAGGTCATCAGGCACACCTTCAGTCTCGTCCGGGATTGCTCGTTGCGTTGGCCGGAACCATAGCAGCATTTCTTCCAGTTCCAAACTGAAACTAGAAACTCCCTGCCGACCGGCGTACCGCGCTCGCTATGGTCATCACGTGACCAACCCGACCTCTCGCGACTACAACAAGGCATCGGTCCTCGACGTGGTCCTCTCCCACGCGCCCTTGACGCGGAACCAGCTGATCGAGCTGACGGGCCTGAGCAAGGCCACCGTGTCCAGAGCCGTGGAGGAGCTCCGTGCCGACGGCTTCGTCATCGACGGCGGGGTCGACGAGATCACCGGCCGCGGCCGCCGCTCCACCTATCTGGACCTGCCCGGCACGACCGGGCACGTCGCCGGAGTCAGCTTCGGTGTCCAGACCACCGGTGTTCTGGTGACCGACCTGAGGGGGCGGGAGATCCACCACGTGACGGTGCCCACCGTCGATCACCAGGAGGTCGAGGACGCCGCGGGATGGCTGGTCGACCTCGTCGCGCGGGCCGCCCGGTCCGCGCGGGGGCCGCTGCGTCAGATCGTCGTCGCGGTGCCCGGCCGGGTCCGGGGCGGCACGGAGATCTTCGGCCCCGCGGAGTCGATGAGGATCTTCGCCGGCTCTGACCTGCACCGAGCCGTCGAGGACCTGGTCGAGGCCCCCGTGCTCCTCGACAGTGACGCCAACGCGGCCCTGCTGGGCATCCTCACCGACGACGCGACCGTCAAGAACGCCGCGCTCTTCAGCGTCAGCACCATACTGAACTTCGCCGGCTGCACAGATCACGAGCTCGTCCGGGGAAGCACACCCACCTTCGGCGACATCGGCGTGCTCTCCTCGGGGACCGGCGACGAGAACCTCGACGAGCTGCTCAGCACCCGGGGTCTCCTCCGGTTCGCCCGCAAGCGGGGGCTCGACCTGGAGCGCATCGAGGACCTCTGGCAGCGACCGCACACAAAGGCGCCGTACGCCGAGGTGCTGCAGGCGTTCACCACGGCGGTCGTGACCGCCGTCAGTGTCGTCGCGGTGACGCTCGACCCGGAGTCGGTCTACTTCGTGGGCCGGCTGCGTCCGCTCGTCGACGTCGTCCTTCCGCAGGTGCGCGAGCGGCTCGACCAGAACCTTCCGGCCGTGCCGGACATCAGGACGGGTCCGCATCAGATCGGTCTGTCGACGGCACAGGGAGCGGTCTACGCCTGCCTGGCGATCGCTCAGGAACGACTGCGGGACGCCGTGCTCAGCGCGCGGCGCCAGAGTCAGGCCGCCGTGCAGGCGGCTGCACCGGCCTTCTGAGCCGCACGCGCCCCTGAGAGACGAGCACCCCCGGTGGACCGTACACCGGGGGTGCTCGTCTGCCTGCGGGTCAGAACTTCGCGATCGGGTTCTTCAGTTCGCCGACCAGCTGGAGTGCGCCGGACGGGTCCGCGAGGTCCACCATCTGCTGGTTGTTGCGCAGCTGGAGGCGGTTGAGGCAGGACAGCGCGAACTCGGGGGCGAACATGTCGTACTGCTCGAACTTGTCGGCCAGTTCGGGTGTCGCCTCCTGGTAGGCGCGGGTGACCTCCGCGACCGTGCGCCAGAAGTCGTCCTCCTCCAGGATCCCCTCGGTGGCGAGGTTCGCCGCGAGGAAGCGGAAGAAGCAGTCGAAGACATCCGTGAAGATCGACAGGAGTTTCGTCTCCTCCGGCACCTCCACCCGCAGCCGCTCCACCGTCGGCGGCAGCACCGCCTCCGGGTCCATGACGGCGATCTCCTCGGCGATGTCCTTGTAGATCGCGCGCTGCACGGCCCCGTCCTTCAGCACGAGGATGACGTTCTCCCCGTGCGGCATGAAGACCAGGTCGTAGGCGTAGAAGCTGTGCAGGAGGGGCGTGAAGTACGCCTGGAGGTAGCGGCGCAGCCACTCCGTCGGGGCGAGACCCGACTGTTCGATCAGCGCGCCCGCCACCGACGCACCCTCATGGTCGACATGGACCAGGGACGCCATGGTGGCCAGCGACTCGCCCTCCTGGAGCGACGGCACCGGGCTCTCCCGCCACAGGGCGGCGAGCATCTTGCGGTACGGCGAGTAGCGGTCCGTGGCCCTCTCGTACTCCAGGTGCCGGTAGCCGACCGCGGCCCGCTCCCGGATGATCGACAGGCCGGTGGACTTCAGCACCGGGTCGCCCTCGATGAGCTGGGCCAGCCAGTCGTTGATCGCCGGCGTGGCCTCCATGTAGGCGGCCGACAGGCCGCGCATGAAGCCCATGTTGATGACGGACAGGGCCGTCTTCACGTAGTGCTTCTGGGGGCTGGTCGTGTTGAAGAAGGTGCGGATGGACTGCTGGGCCAGGTACTCGTCGTCGCCCTCGCCCAGACACACCAGGTGTTTGCGGGCGACCTCGGCCGCGAAGGTGACGGTGAGCTTGTTCCACCACTGCCAGGGGTGGACGGGGATCAGGAGGTAGTCGGCCGGGTCGAGGTCCTGCTCGCGCAGCACGCCGTGGAAGCGCTCGACGGTCTCCGCGCCCAGCTCCTCGCGCAGGAACGACTCGTACTCGATGCCGACCCCGGCCGTGAACGCGGCACGTGAGCGGTGTGCCGCGAGCCAGACCAGCCGGATGGGGCTCGCCGTCTCGGGGGCGTACGACAGGTACTCGTGGATGCCGAAGCCGAGCCGCCCGTTGTTGGCCACGAAGCAGGGGTGGCCCTCGGTCATGCCGGTCTCGATGGTCTGGAAGTCGCCGCGCGCCAGCTCGGCCGCGGTGAGCTGGGGCTTGGTGAGCTTGTAGCAGGTGCCGGAGAGGGTGGAGGAGATCTCCTCCAGGTAGACGGGCAGGATGGCGTCGCTCAGGCCCAGGGACTTCCGCAGTTCGATGAAGAAGTCCAGGGCCGCCAGCGGCTGCTCGGCGCCGTCGCGGTGGCGGGTGATCGACTCCGCGTCGACCTGCCAGTGGTCGAGGGCGCGGCGGGTGGCCCTGAAGGTGTACCGGGTCTGACCGTCGTCGCTGCGGACGACGTACTCGCCGTCACCGGTGGCCTCCGGCGTGATGAGCCGCTCATGCGCGAACTCGGCGAGCGCCTTGCGGATCAGCAGGCGGTTGGCCCGCGCCCAGCGGTGGGGGGACAGATGCGCCACGGCGTCGGACAGGGTCATACGGCTACTCCTCGGGCGGCCGAGAACTGCGCGCGGGTGCAGAAGCTCAGCAGCGCGCGCTTCTCCGGCTTGTCGATCTCACGTACGGGCACGAAGCCGACGGCCTCGTTCAGCGCGTGCACGGCCTTGTTGCTCACATCGGGCTCCACGACGACCCGCCGGGTGCGCGGGTCGGCGAACAGCTCCTCCATCACGGCGGTGATCACGGCCCGGGTGAAGCCGTGGATGGGACGGTCCGTCGGGGCGACCAGGAAGTGCATGCCGACGTCGCCGGGCTCCGGGTCGTACAGCCCGGCCAGCTCCACGTACCGGGGGTCGTACTTCTCCATGAGGAAGGCAGGCACGCCGTCGTGGAGGCCGAGGTACGCGTCGTGGTGCTCGTGCGCCGCGATGCGCAGGTACTCGCGCTCGACGTCCTGGAGTGCCGCGTCCTGCATCATCCAGTAGGCCGCCTTGGGGTGGGTGACCCAGGAGTGCAGCAGCTCGGCGTCCTTCAGCGGGTCGAGGGGGCGGAGGGTGAGGGATCCGATGCTCATACGCTGAACTCCTGGAACGCGATCGTCTTCTCGACCGGGTAGTACTCGGTGCCGAGCAGCTCGCGGATGATGTACGCGTTCCGGTACGGGCCCATGCCCAGGTCGGGGCTGGTGATGCTGTGGGTGTGGACGCCGGCGTTCTGGAGGAAGACCCCGCGGCCGGTGATGTCGATGGCGTAGTTGCGGGCCACGTCGAAGTTGCCCTGCGAGTCGTAGACCAGGCGGTCGCGGACCGGCTTCAGGAACTCGGGCTCGGCGTAGCGGTAGCCCGTGGCCAGGATGAGGCCCTCGGAGGTCAGCTCGAAGTCCTTCTCCTGCTCCTCCTGGCGGAAGCCGAGCGTGTACGTGCCGTTGTCGTACACCGCGCTGTTCAGTGAGGAGTTGGTGAGCAGCCGCGTGGGCACGGGACCGCCGAGGCTCTTCTGGTAGAGCAGGTCGAAGATCTCGTTGATCAGGTCGCCGTCGATGCCCTTGAACAGGCCCTTCTGCTCGCCCGTGAGGCGGTAGCGGGTGGCCTCCGGCAGCTCGCGGAAGTAGTCGACGTACTCCGGGGACGTCATCTCCAGCGTGAGCTTGGTGTACTCCAGCGGGAAGAAGCGGGGGGAGCGGGTGACCCAGTTCAGCCGGTAGCCGTGGACGTCGATCTCGCTGAGCAGGTCGTAGTAGATCTCGGCGGCGGACTGGCCCGAGCCGACCAGAGTGATCGAGTCCTTCTTCTGCAGCTCGGCCTTGTGCCGCAGATAACGGGAGTTGTGGATGAAGTCGCCGCCCAGGCCCCGGCAGGCCTCGGGGATGTGGGGCGGGGTGCCGGTGCCGAGGACCAGGTGGCGGGCGCGGAACACGTCACCGGCCTCGGTGTGCACGACATACACGTCGTCCTCGTGGCGGACTTCCGTCACCGTCGTGCCGAAGCGGATGTTGCTCAGCTTGTTCGCGGCCCAGCGGCAGTAGTCGTCGTACTCGACGCGCAGCGGGTAGAAGTTCTCCCGGATGTAGAACGAGTACAGCCGGCCCTTCTCCTTCAGGTAGTTCAGGAAGGAGTACGGCGACGTGGGGTCGGCGAGCGTGACCAGGTCCGACATGAACGGGGTCTGGAGGTGGGCGCCGTCGAGGAACATCCCCGCGTGCCACTCGAAGTCGGGCTTCGACTCCAGGAAGACGCCGTCGAGTTCGGCGATGGGTTCGGTCAGGCAGGCCAGGCCGAGGTTGAAGGGGCCGAGCCCGATGCCCACGAAGTCATGAGTCGCGGGAAGGGGGGCCGGGTTGTCAGGACGCGCGGTCAAGGGACTCTCCCAGGTACTGCTCGGCGTGGCCGGCGATCAGATCGAGGACGGCGGCGATGTCGGACGCCTGCGTCTCGGGGTTGAGGAGGGTGAACTTCAGGTAGTGGCGGCCGGCGACCTTGGTGCCCGCGACGATGGCGTCACCGGAGGCGAACAGGGCCTTGCGGGCGTAGAGGTTGGCGCGGTCGATCTCGGCGGGGTCGGTCACGTCCGCCGGGATGTAGCGGAACACCAGGGTGGACAGGCTCGGCTCGACCACGACGTCGAAGCGCGGGTCGGCGGCGAGCAGCCGCCAGCCCTCGCGGGCCAGTTCGCACACCTCGTCGAAGAGCTGCCCGATGCCGTCGGCACCCATGGTCCGCAGGGTCATCCACAGCTTCAGGGCGTCGAAACGGCGGGTGGTCTGCAGGGACTTGTCCACCTGGTTGGGGATCCGTTCCTGCGCCATGCGGCGCGGGTTCAGGTACTCGGCGTGGTAGGTCGCGTGCCGCAGCGTGGCCGCGTCACGGACCAGCACGGCGGAGGAACTCACCGGCTGGAAGAAGGACTTGTGGTAGTCGACGGTGACCGAGTCGGCGCGCTCGATGCCGGTCAGGCGGTCCCGGTGCTTCAGGGAGGCGAGCAGGCCGCACCCGTAGGCGGCGTCGACATGCATCCAGGTGCCGAACTGCTCGCACAGCTCGGCGATCTCGGGCAGCGGGTCGATGGAGCCGAAGTCGGTGGTGCCGGCGGTGGCGACGACGGCCATGGGGACGAGGCCGTCCTCCCGGCAGCGCTCCAGCTCGCGGGCGAGGGCGACGGTCTGCATGCGCTTGTCGTGGTCGACGGGGATCGAGACGACGGCGTCCTGGCCGAGTCCGAGCAGTTTCGCGGACTTCTGCACGCTGAAGTGGCTGACCTCGGAGGCGAAGACGCGCAGTTCGGCAAGGCTGCCGCCCTTCGCCTCCTCGCGGGCCAGCAGCAGTGCCTGGAGGTTGGACTGGGTGCCCCCGGAGGTGAACACGCCGTCCGCGGCCGACCCGAGGCCGATGCGCTCGTTCGTCCAGTCGATCAGTTTCCGCTCGATGAGCGTGCCGCCGGCCGACTGGTCCCAGGTGTCCAGCGAGGAGTTCACGGCGGACAGGACGGCCTCGCCGAGCACGGCCGGGATGACGACCGGGCAGTTGAGGTGGGCCAGGTAGCGGGGGTGGTGGAAGTAGATCGCGTCCCGGAGGTAGACCTCCTCCAGTTCGTCGAGCACCGCGGCGGTGTCGTGCAGCGGCTGGTCGAGGTCGATCTCGTCGACCCGGGGGGCGAGGGCGTCGACGCTGACGCCGGTGAACGGCCTGTCGGTGGCGGCGAGTTTGGCGGCCACCCGCTCGACTCCTTCGGTCACGGAGCGGCGGTACTGCTCCGCGGTGGTGTCGTTGAGCAGGTGCGAGCGCATGTAGGGGTCCTCCGGTGGGGACAGTCCGGTGCGGGACAGGGTGGTTGAACCGCCGGTTCAACTTAGGTAAGCCTAACCTAATCTGTGGGGTGAGGGGCAGTCCCCTGCCGTGACCGTGGTCACTCAGGTCTTCGGAATCTGACGAGCGGTCAACTCTCGTCCCGCAGCTGCTCCTCGCTCACGCCGTGGCGCCAGTAGCCGACGAACGTGACCCGGCGGCGGTCGATCCCGCGCTCGTGCACGAAGTGCCGCCGCAGTCGCTTCACGCCGGTGGACTCGCCGGCGATCCAGACGTAGGGGCGGTCCGCGGCCGTGACGGGGGTGTCGCGGAGGAGGTCGAGGGCCATGGGCGATTCCTTGGCGCTCCCCGTCTCCTCCCGCACCAGCCAGGTGATCTCGGCGTCCGCCTCGGTCGCCAGGTCCTGCACGTCCCCGGCGTGCGGCACCTCCAGCCAGACCCGCGCGCGGGTGCCGGCCGGGAGCGACTCGACGATGGCCGAGGCGGCCGGTACGGCGGTCTCGTCGCCCCAGAGGATCACCAGGCCGGTGTCCTCCGGCGGCCGGAAGCGGATCGCCCGGTTGTCCGCGATGGCCGGACCCAGAAGCAGGACCCGGTCTCCGGCGGTGGCCCGGGCGGCCCAGCGGGAGGCGGGGCCCGCCTGGACGGAGCCGCCCGGCTCGATGCCGTGCAGGGCGAAGTCGATGTCGATCTCGTCCGGCTCGCGCCGCAGTGCGCGCAGGGTGTACGAGCGCATCACGGCCCGCACGTCGTCCGGCAGTTCACGCCACCCCTGCCACCATCCGTCACCGAGCTCGAGCGGAACGACCGGCTCGGGCTGTCCGGGATGGGGCAGGAACAACGACAGTGACTGGTCGCGCCCGCCGGAATGGAAGGCGTGCAGATCCGGGCCGCCGAAGGTGACACGGATCAGGGACGGACCGAGCCGCCTCGTCCGTACGACCTGCAGTGAGAAGAAACGGAACGGGGCGGCTACGGCGGTGGTCATCTATGGCTCCTGAGTTGACGTCAGGCGGCGGGGACGCGCCCTTCAGGGGCGCGGGGAACTGCGCGACCAGCCACAGCGGACCCGCAGTCGCATATGCTGGGCAGCCCTCACGGCGCTGAGCGCTCAGCTGACCTTCTTCGCGGTCTCGATGGCCTTCGCCAGGTTCTCCACCAGCGGCACGCACTTGTCGTACGACAGGATCGGCTCAGCCGAACGCGCGACGACCTGCCCGGCCTTCACCGCCGGCAGCTTCTTCCATGTCGCCTCGGTGATGTCCGCCGGCTGAATCGCCGAGGAGCGGTCGTCCATCATGATGACGTCGGCCTTGTACTTGTCGACGTTCTCCCAGCTCAGGCTCTCGAACCAGCCGCCGCCCTCGGCCTTGGCCTTCTCCGGCGGCTCGACGAAGTTCACGCCGAGGGCCTTGAAGTACTCCAGGTCGACGGAGAGGTTGGTGCCGGAGACGTAGAACAGCTCCTGGCTCGCGGAGCCGGCCATCACCTTGATGTCGGGGTGCGCCTTGGCGGCCTTGCGCAGCCGCTCCGAGGCCTCCTCGAACCGCTTCTTCGCGTCGGTGGCCTTCGCGGCCTTCATGTCGCCGCCGAGGGACTCGGCCAGCTCCCACATGCGCTGCAGCGGGGCGGTGAGCTGCCGGTCGTAGACGGAGATGCCGACGCTCGGCGCCACCTTGGCGATCTTGTCCTTGGAGTCCTCGGGGACGTACCAGAGGGTGCCGGCGTCGTCGAACATCGTGCTGATCAGCACGTCCGGTGCGAGGGCGGCGTACTTCTCGACGTTGAACTGGTCCCAGGCGTTGCCGAGGACGGTCACCTTGCTGATGTCCATGTCGCCGGCCTGGACGTCGGGCTTGCCGTCCTGCGTCTTGGTCGGGCCGAAGACGCCCTTGACGGAGACCCCGTAGTCGTACAGGGCGGCGGCGACGCCGGTGAAGGCGACTATGTTCGCGGGCACCTTGTCGAGCTCGACGTTCTTGCCGCGGTCGTCCTTGAAGGACCAGGGGCCGGACTTGGCGGCGCCCGTCGAGCCCGATCCGCCGTCCTTGGAGTCTTCACTGCCGCACGCGGTCACGAGGGCGCCGAGTCCGAGGGCACCACCGGCGGCGAGGATGCCGCGGCGGGAGAGGCGGGCGGTTCTGGCGTTCGACATTGCTGGGTCTGCTTTCGTGCGTACGGAGCTACTTCGGGCACGGCTGACAGCCGCTTGGCTGGGTCAGGCTTAGGTTAGCCTAACCTCAGATCTTGTCCAGTGGAGCCCTGATATCCGTGCCCGTGGGAGAGAGCCGGGATGCCCGCCGAAGCAGTGATCCGAATCACGGGAGCGCCGGGACGTCCCGGCGAGCCCCGCCTATGACGTGAGGCGGCTCGCAAGGGCCCGGACCAGGTCGGTCCGGGCGACCCGGAGCGCGAACTCCCCGCCCTCGGACGCCGGTTTCGCGTACCAGGGCAGGCCGCGACGGCGCCACTTGGCGGCAGCGAGGTCCGCCGACGTGTGCGGCAGCGGCAAGGCCCAGGACCCGATCCGCAGTTGGCCCTTCCACACTCCGGGAGGCAGCTCGGTGACGGGCACCCGAACCAGGAAATCCCCGCCGGCCCGGGAGGCCGGGCGGGCGGGGAACACGGCGCTGCCACCCCGGCCGTCCTTCAGGTGAACGGCGAGGGCGCCGTCCGGGAAGGCGGCGAGCGCGCACCGCCCGGCGAACTCCAGTTCCGTGGGCGCGCCGGGAGCCCAACGCACCGTCGGGACGCTCAGCTGCGGCAGCACTTCGTGCTTCCGCTCACCGATGTCGAGCGTGAAGTTGCCGTACGGTCTGGTGGTGTACAGCGTCACGGCACGGATCCCGTCGCCGGTGTTCACGAGGTGCGTCGCCGGCGCGCCTGAGACACCGCGGTCCCGCCTGCTGCCGATCCGGACCTCGCGGGAGATGCCCTGGGCGCCGATCGCGAGGGAGATGTCCCAGAGGCCGTCGGCGAGCGGTAGGCCGTCCCCGGCGGTGGTGATGTCGACGGCGGCCTCGAAACCGGCGTTGCCGTAGCGATAGCTCCCCTCGTCCTCGTCCTCGCCGAGCCGGGGGGTCGCCGTGTGCGTGACCGGAAGCCGGTACTCCGTCCCACTGTCCCGCTCCCGCAGGACGAGCTCGGTGGACACGTCCTCGGTGGCGACGCGGTGCAGGTATCCGTGTCCGGCCAGGTGCAGCACCGTGCCACGCGGTTCGGCGCGGCTGACGTGGTGGCGCACGCCGAGCTGGCTGGTCACGTCGTAGCAGGTGTCGGGGATGCCTCGGGACCGGTCGCGGAGGTAGGGGTAACGGGCGTAGGCGCGGCCGCCGTCGACGAGGACGGGGGTCGCGACACCGCTCCGGGCCAGCTCCCGCTCGAACCGGACCAGTTCGAGGAGTTCGTCCAGCATGGTGTGCCTGACGAGATGCAGACGCAGGCGGGCCATCGCCGACAGCCGGTCGTTCATCCCCTCGTGCCAGAGTGGCGCGATGACCTCGGCGAGCCGGGCCAGGGTCTTCTCCTGCTCGGGGCGGGGCTCGTGCACGAGGTGGTCGAGGAGCTGCCGCACCTCCACCGTCAGGTGGCGGTGGGCCAAGTGGTCACGTCGGGGACCGGGCGGTACCTCTTCCAGGAGCAGGTCGACGACGCGAGGCAGGAAACGCAGGCGGGGTTCCGAGCCGCCGGTGCGCAGTGTGATGTTGCCGCTGTCCTCGCGCTCGACCCAGAACAGGCAGTCGTAGTCGGCGAGTACGGAGATGCCGTCCGCGTGGAGATAGGCGGGGCCGACGAAGAGCTGGTCCTCGCCGATTCTCAGATCCGTCGGGAACCGCAGCTCCAGCCGCTCCAGCAGGCTCCGGCGGAACAGCTTCATGGGGTTGAGCGTCCAGTAGACGCGCGACGAGAACACGTCGGTCCTCGGCTGGTTGCCACGGAACATCGACGTGGGCGCCCCGCGCCCGCCGACCCCGACCATCTTGCCGAGTACGACGTCGGTGCCGTTCTCCTCGGCCATGGTCACCATGCGTTCCAGTGCCTCGGGGGCCAGGTAGTCGTCGGCGTCCAGGAAGAAGACGAACTCGCCTCGGGCGTGGTCGAGTCCCTTGTTTCTTGGTGCTGATGGCCCACCGGAATTCGCCTGGTGAAAGACCCGTAACAGGGTCGGGTATTCGCTCGCGAGCCGGTCGAGTTCCTCGCCCGTCCCGTCGGTCGAGCCGTCGTCGACGGCGAGAATTTCCAATGCCTCCTGGCCGATGCTCTGCTCGGCGACGGAGGTGACGCAACGCGTGAGATAAGGCATCGCGTTATAGGCAGCGATAATCACCGAAACGGCAGGGCCGGTCATTCTGAAGCTCCCCCAGTGAAACGAGGCACGCCCCTTCCGACGGCTCGTCAGAATGCGGCGGTGGTCAGCTCGCGCGCAGGGGGAAGTGCCATAGTTGCAGGGAACTTACCATGACGTTTATGTGCGCACTGAGTGGCTATCTTGTGAAGCGTCAGCTCGGGGGGGGGGCTTTTCGGCCAGGGATCCGTCAGGACTGACGGTAGCGCCGGAACGCCGAGGTCTCCACGGTCCAGGGGCCGAACGGCACCGAGTCCCCGAAGATGTAGGGGTCCTTGCGGCTGTAGCGGTTCCTGCAGGGGTCGGAGTGGACCTCGATGGTGCCGGTGCGGGGGTCGACGATCAGGTAGTGCGGGATGCCCATGGCGGGATATTCGGTCAGTTTCTCGCCATAGTCGTTGTTCGGGTTCGACGGTGAGACGATTTCGACGACCGCCAGGACCTGCGTCGCGTCGACGGCGAGGCCTTCCTCGTCGAGTGCGGACTCGGGGATGACGACGGCGTCGGGGCGGCGCATGCGGCCCATCGCCGGGTGCTCGATCTCGGGACCGTTCGCGCAGATGCAGCCGGGATGAGTGCCGAGGAGCTGCTCGTCCAGATGCTTGCAGATGCGGCGGACCGTGCCCTCGTGGCGCTTCGAGGGGCACTCCATGGCCAGTATCGCGCCCGACGGGCCATCTCGACGCTCCAGGACCCTTCCAGGTGCTCGGCGAATGCTCCGAGCTGCTCGGCGAGTGCGCCTACGCGGGGAAGGGGGCGGGAGCCCGCTTTCTGGCCGGCGCGGGCCCCCGGGGCCGGTCGGTCAGCCCGCCAGCCCCAGTTCCCGGGCGATCAGCATCCGCTGCACCTCGCTCGTGCCCTCGCCGATCTCCAGGATCTTGGAGTCGCGCCACATGCGGGCGACCGGGTACTCGTTCATGAAGCCGTAGCCGCCGTGGATCTGGGTGGCCTCGCGGGCGTTGTCGACCGCGACCGTGGAGGAGTGGAGCTTCGCGAGGGCGGCTTCCTTCTTGAAGGGGGCGCCGGAGACCAGGCGGGCCGCCGCGTCGCGCCAGGCCAGGCGGGCCGTGTGGGCCTTCATCTCCATTTCGGCGATCTTGAACTGGATGGCCTGGTTGGCGGCGATCGGCTTGCCGAAGGCGTGGCGTTCCTTGGCGTACTTGACGGATTCGTCGACGCAGCCCTGCGCCAGGCCCGTCGCCAGCGCCGCGATCGCGATGCGGCCCTCGTCGAGGATGCGCAGGAACTGGGCGTAGCCCCGGCCCTCTTCGCCCAGGAGGTTCGCCGCCGGGACGCGGACGTCCGTGAAGGACAGTTCGCGGGTGTCCGAGGCGTTCCAGCCGACCTTCGAGTACGGGGCCGCGATGGTGAAGCCGGGGGTGCCGGAGGGGACGATGATCGAGGAGATCAGGGGCTTGCCGTCCGGGGCGCGGCCGGTGACCGCGGTGACGGTCACCAGGCCCGTGATGTCCGTGCCCGAGTTGGTGATGAAGCACTTCGTGCCGTTGATGACCCACTCGTTCGTCGACTCGTCCAGGCGGGCCGTCGTGCGGGTCGCGCTCGCGTCGCTGCCGCCGTCCGGCTCCGTCAGGCCGAACGCGCCGAGGAGTTCGCCCGCGCAGAGGCGGGGGAGCCACTCCTGTTTCTGGGCCTCGGTGCCGTAGCGGTAGAGGGGCATCGCGCCGAGGGAGACGCCGGCTTCGAGTGTGATGGCGACCGAGGAGTCGACTCGGGCGAGTTCCTCCAGGGCCACGCCCAGCGCCAGGTAGTCGCCGCCCATGCCGCCGTACTCCTCGGGGAACGGCAGGCCGAACAGGCCCATGCGGCCCATCTCCCGGACGACCTCGTACGGGAACTCGTGCCGCTCGTAGAAGTCGCCGATCTTGGGTGCCACGACCTCGTGCGCGAACTCCTCGACGGTGCGGCGGAGTTCTTCCAGCTCGGGGGAGAGACGGTAGTCCATGGTGGTCACTGCTCCTCGGTGTCCTCGTGGGACAGGGCTCGGACGGTGCGGGACGGGCTGGGCCGGCCCAGGTGGGTGGCCATCCACGCGCTTGTGGCGACGAGGCGGCCGAGGTCGATGCCGGTGTCGATACCGAGGCCCCGCAGCATCCACACGAGGTCTTCGGTGGCCAGGTTGCCCGTCGCCGACTTCGCGTACGGGCAGCCGCCCAGGCCGCCCGCCGAGGCGTCCACCGTGGTGACGCCCTGCCGGAGCGCCGTGAGGGTGTTGGCGAGGGCCTGGCCGTAGGTGTCGTGGAAGTGGACGCCGAGGACGGACGGCGGGACGTCTGCCTCGTCGAGGGCCGCGAGGAGCGCGACCACATGGCCCGGGGTCGCGACCCCGATCGTGTCGCCGAGACTCAGCTCGTCGCAGCCCATGTCCAGCAGGGCCCGGCAGACCTTCACCACCTGGGGGACCGGGACCGCGCCCTCCCAGGGGTCGCCGAAGCACATGGAGAGGTAGCCGCGCACATGGACGTCCGCGGCCTTCGCGCGGCTCACCACCGGGTCGAACATCGCCAGCGCCTCGTCCACCGTGCGGTTGAGGTTGGCCTTGGCGAAGGACTCCGTGGCGCTGGCGAAGACAGCGACCCGCCGGGCGCCCAGCGCCAGGGCGCGGTCCAGTCCGCGTTCGTTCGGGACGA
Source organism: Streptomyces djakartensis (assembly GCF_014651075.1). Lineage (GTDB taxonomy): Bacteria > Actinomycetota > Actinomycetes > Streptomycetales > Streptomycetaceae > Streptomyces > Streptomyces djakartensis. Next base: position 142,178 of record NZ_BMWE01000006.1, read on the forward strand.
GGACCGGGAGGGCCACCGGGAGGTCGCCGACCATCGGGAACAGCCGCTCCGCGTCCGCCAGCTGCGGGACCCACTCGGGGTGGACGAAGCTGGTCGCCTCGATCGTCGTCAGGCCCGCGTCGGCGAGGCGGCGGATGAACTCCGCCTTGACCTCCGTGGGGACCGTCTTCTTCTCGTTCTGCAGGCCGTCGCGCGCGCCCACCTCGTGGATGCGGACGCGGCTGGGAAGATCCCTGGCCGGTACGGCCATCGGGAGTCCTGGGACTGTCATTCCGCAGCCTCCTCGTGCGGTGCGATGACCGCCAGCACCTGGTCCATGGCGACCGTGGTGCCGGGCGACACGTCCAGTTCGGTGACCTTGCCCGCGTGCGGGGCGGAGACGACGTGCTCCATCTTCATCGCCTCCACCACCAGCAGGCTCTGGCCCGCGCTCACCTCGTCGCCGACGGCGACCTTCACCACTGTCACCGTGCCCGGCATCGGCGCGGTCAGCGAGTCGGCGCCCGCGTGGGCCGCCCGGGTGAGGGACGCGGCCACCGGGTCGTGGTCGTGTACGTGCCAGGCGTCGCCGTCGCGGCCCAGCCAGTCCTCGGCGCGGTGGAAGGTGTGGCGGACGCCGTCCAGGGCGACCACGACCCGGTCGTCGCTGACGGTGGCGGTGCCGCGCGGGGTGTACTCCAGGGGCTCCCGCACCCGCAGGTGGAAGACGGGGGGCTTCCGGGCCCCGCCGAGTCGCCAGCCGCTGGGGACCGAGAAGGGGTCCGTCCAGCCCCCGCCTGCCCCGGGCGTCAGCGCGTCCAGACGCACGGCCGCCGCCGCCTCGTACACCTCCTCCGGTACGTCCGCGCGGACGAGCCCGTCGACCTCCCGCTCGACCAGACCCGTGTCCAGGTCGCCGGCGACCACCGCCGGGTGGGCGAGCAGGCGGCGCAGGAAGCCGGCGTTGGTCTGCACGCCGAGCGTGACCGTCTCGGCCAGGGCCGAGCGGAGCTTGCGCAGGGCCGTCGCGCGGTCCGGGCCGTACGCGATGACCTTGGAGAGCATCGGGTCGTAGAGGCTGCCGACCTCCGTGCCCTCGGTGAGGCCGGAGTCGGTGCGGACGCCGTCGCCCTGCGGCTCGCGCAGCTTCAGCACCGTGCCGCCGGAGGGGAGGAACCCGCGGGCCGGGTCCTCGGCGCAGATGCGGGCCTCCACGGCGTGGCCCGTCAGCCGGACGTCTCGCTGCTTGAAGCCGAGGGGCTCCCCGGCCGCCACCCGCAGCTGCCACTCGACCAGGTCCAGGCCCGTGATCAGCTCCGTGACCGGGTGCTCCACCTGGAGGCGGGTGTTCATCTCCATGAAGTAGTACGACGACGGGTCGTCGCCCGGGACGATGAACTCCACCGTGCCCGCGCCCCGGTAGCCGCAGGAGCGGGCCGCCTGGACCGCCGCCTCACCCATCGCGGCGCGCGTCTCCTCGTCGAGGAGCACGCTCGGGGCCTCCTCGATGATCTTCTGGTGGCGGCGCTGGAGGGAGCACTCGCGCTCCCCGAGGTGGACCACGTTCCCGTGGCCGTCCGCCAGGACCTGGATCTCGATGTGGCGGGGGCGGTCGATCCAGCGCTCCACGAGGAGCGTGTCGTCGCCGAAGGAGGCGCGGGCCTCGCGGCGGGCCGAGGCGATCTCCTCCTCCAGCCGGGTGAGGTCCCGCACCAGGCGCATGCCCTTGCCGCCGCCGCCCGCGCTCGGCTTCAGCAGCACCGGCGCGCCCAGCTCGCGGGCCGCCTGAGCCAGCTCCGGGTCGCGGCCGCCGGGGACCACCGGCACACCGGCCTCGCGGACCGTCTCCTTGGCGCGGATCTTGTCGCCCATGAGGGCGATCGCGTCCGCCGGAGGACCGATGAAGACCAGTCCCGCCTCGGCGCAGGCGCGCGCGAAGGCGGCGTTCTCGGCGAGGAAGCCGTAGCCCGGGTGGACGGCCTGCGCGCCCGTGCGGGCGGCGGCCCGCAGCAGGCGCTCCACCGACAGGTAGCTCTCCGACGCCGGGGCCGGGCCGATCCGGACCGCGGTGTCCGCCTCGCGGACGTGCCGGGCGTCGGCGTCCGCGTCGGAGAAGACGGCCACCGAGCGCACGCCCATCGACCGCAGCGTACGGATCACCCGTACGGCGATCTCGCCGCGGTTGGCCACCAGTACTGTCTCGAACATCGTCGTCCGTCCCCTCACATCCGGAAGACGCCGAACTGGGGGTCACCCAGGGGCGCGTTGGCGCACGCGGTCAGGGCCAGGCCCAGGACCTGGCGGGTGTCCATCGGGTCGATCACGCCGTCGTCCCACAGGCGGGCCGTCGCGTAGTAGGCGTTGCCCTGGCGCTCGTACTGGGCGCGGATCGGGGCCTTGAAGGCGTCCTCGTCCTCGGCCGGCCAGGACTCGCCGCGCGCCTCCATCTGGTCGCGCTTGACGGTCGCGAGGACCGAGGCCGCTTGCTCGCCGCCCATGACCGAGATCTTGGCGTTCGGCCACATCCACAGGAAGCGGGGGGAGTACGCCCTGCCGCACATGGAGTAGTTGCCCGCCCCGTACGAGCCGCCGACCACGACCGTCAGCTTCGGCACGCGTGTGCAGGCGACCGCCGTGACCATCTTGGCGCCATGCTTGGCGATGCCGCCCGCCTCGTAGTCCTTGCCGACCATGAACCCGGAGATGTTCTGCAGGAACACCAGCGGGATACCGCGCTGGTCGCACAGCTCGATGAAGTGGGCGCCCTTCTGGGCGGACTCGGAGAACAGGATGCCGTTGTTGGCGACGATGCCCACCGGGTGGCCGTGGATCCGGGCGAAACCGGTGACCAGCGTCTGGCCGAACTCCGACTTGAACTCGGCGAAACGGGAGCCGTCGACGACCCGGGCGATGATCTCGCGCACGTCGTACGGGGTGCGGGAGTCGACCGGGACCGCGCCGTAGAGACCGTGCGGGTCGACCTTGGGCTCGGTCGCCTCCGTGACCTGCCAGGGCGGTGCCCCGCGCGCGGGGAGCGTGGAGACGATGGTGCGGACGATGCGCAGCGCGTGCGCGTCGTTCTCCGCGAGGTGGTCCGTGACGCCCGAGGTCCTGGAGTGGACCTCGCCGCCGCCCAGCTCCTCCGCCGTGACGACCTCGCCGGTGGCCGCCTTCACCAGGGGCGGCCCGCCCAGGAAGATCGTGCCCTGGTCGCGGACGATCACCGCCTCGTCGCTCATCGCCGGGACGTACGCCCCGCCGGCCGTGCAGGAGCCGAGGACCGCGGCGATCTGGGGGATGCCGGCGCCGGACATGCGGGCCTGGTTGTAGAAGATGCGGCCGAAGTGGTCGCGGTCCGGGAAGACCTCGTCCTGCATGGGGAGGAAGGCGCCGCCGGAGTCCACGAGGTAGACGCAGGGGAGGCGGTTGTCGAGGGCGACCTCCTGGGCGCGGAGGTGCTTCTTGACCGTCATCGGGTAGTACGTGCCGCCCTTGACGGTGGCGTCGTTGGCCACGATCACGCACTCGCGGCCGCTGACCCGGCCGATGCCGGCGATGACGCCGGCCGCCGGGGCCTGGTCCTCGTACATCCCGTCGGCCGCGAGCGGGGCCAGCTCCAGGAACGGCGATCCCGGATCGAGGAGCGTGTCGACGCGGTCGCGGGGGAGCAGCTTGCCGCGCGCGGTGTGGCGGGCGCGGGCCTTCTCGCCGCCGCCCTGTGCGGCCGCGGCCAGCTTGCCGCGCAGCTCCTCCACGAGGGTGCGGTGCGCCTCCTCGTTGGCCCGAAAGGCCTCCGACGCGGGGTCTGCCGCGCTCGTGAGCTCCGGTGCCTCGTGCATCCTGCGGGTCCCCTCACTGGTTAATGAGCGTTAACGCATTTCCTTCAGGTTAACGACCGCTAACCTCGCTGTCTAGAATTGATTTCATGACCACCAGAAGCGACGCCCCGACCCGCCGCGAGCAGATCCTCAAGGAGGCCGCGCGGCTGTTCGCCGAGCGGGGCTTCCACGGGGTAGGGGTCGACGAGATAGGTGCCGCGGTCGGGATCAGCGGGCCCGGGCTGTACCGGCACTTCGCCGGCAAGGACGCGATGCTCGCGGAGCTGCTGGTGGGGATCAGCGGGCAGCTGCTGACCGGGGCGAAGCGGAGGCTGGCGGAGGCGGACGGGGGCGGGCCGGAGGCGGTCCTCGACTCGCTGATCGAGGGGCACATCGACTTCGCGCTCGACGACCGGCCTCTGATCACCCTGCACGACCGGGAGCTGGATCGCCTCCGGGACAGTGACCGGAAGATGGTGCGGCAGCTGCAGCGGCAGTACGTGGAGCTCTGGGTGGGGGTCGTCCGGGAGGCGCACCCGGAGCTCGGGGAGCCGGCGGCCCGGTCCGCCGTGCACTCGGTGTTCGGGTTGCTGAACTCGACGCCTCACCTGGGCAGGGGCGGGTCGTTGCCCGGACGGGGGGCCACGGCGGAGTTGCTGCACCGGATGGCGCGGGGGGCGTTCGCGGCGGCGGGTGGTTAGGGAGGGCCCGCCGGCCGGTCCCGGCTCACCGGCCGCATCCAGGGGCTGCTCGCCCGACGGCCGCCGGATCGGCTGTCCGGCTGCCGCCGGGCCGTGCGCCGTGTCCCTAAGCGGCGTGATGAATGACGAGCTTGAACTCGGCGAGGGTCAGCAGCCTCGCGTTGGCGTCGTTGTGTGTGACGCGCAGTGCGAGCGGAGTGCCCGGGGCGACGAAGATGCCGTGGCTCTTGGTGAAGTACTGGCCGCCCGGGGACGGCGCCCGGTGCTCCGTGGCCGTGGTGTCGCCCGGGTCGGGGGTCAGGCCCAGCGGGTCGCGCACGAACTGGTCGCGCAGTTCGGTGTAACCGCCCGTCCCGCTCGGGGCCTCCCAGTGGATCATCGCGTACAGCTGGCCCCAGCCCGTCTTCGCCGGCCAGATCAGACCGCTGCGGTCGTCCGTAGCCCAGTCGCTCACCACATAGCCGTCGGGCTGCGCGGCCTGGTGCATCTCGAACCGGTCGCTGGACTCGGCCGCGCCGAAGGGGAACCGGACCACCTTGTAGCCGCTCCCGGGTGCGATCGGCTGAGGCGTGTCGACCTTCAGCGAGCACACCTGCACCCCGGGGGCGGCGTCGCCGCTCGTGTCAGCCATGAGTCAGCTCTGCCCGCCGCGGTGGCCGGACATGCGCCGGGCGTCGTGCCGGCGGCACGGGAGGGTCCCGCGTGACGAGCGTTACCCCGCCACCACCCTGGACGGTCGTTGATACTCGCCGGTATCTTAGGGTGAGCAAGCGCTTAGACAGCTGAGGTCCGTGGAGGTGGCGGCGTGCGCCGTACGGTGTTCAACGAGGATCACGAGGCGTTCCGGGAGACCCTGCGCGCCTTCATCGAGGCCGAGGTCGTGCCGGTGTACGACGAGTGGTTCGCGGCGGGCCAGGCGCCCCGCGACTTCTACTACAAGCTCGGCGAGCTGGGGATCTTTGGCATCAACGTGCCGGAGGAGTTCGGCGGCGCGGGTCTGGAGAGCCACAAGTTCGAGGCCGTCCTCTACGAGGAGACCGCTCGCGCGGGCGTCGCCTTCGGCGGCTCCGGTGTGCACGTGCTGCTCGCCCTGCCCTACATCAAGATGCTCGCCACCGACGAGCAGAAGAAGCGCTACCTGCCGAAGTTCGTCTCCGGCGAGGAGATGTGGGCCATCGCGATGACGGAGCCGGGCACCGGTTCCGACCTCGCGGGCATGAAGTCCACCGCCAAGCTGAGCGAGGACGGCACCCACTACGTCCTCAACGGCGCCAAGACCTTCATCACCGGCGGCGTCCACGCCGACCGCATGATCGTCTGCGCCCGCACCTCCGCCCCGACCGCCGAGGACCGCCGCCACGGCATCTCCCTGTTCGCCGTGGACACCAAGTCCGAGGGCTACTCCGTCGGCCGCAAGCTCGACAAGCTCGGCCTGAAGACCTCCGACACCGCCGAGCTGGCGTTCGTCGACGTCAAGGTCCCCGTCGAGGACCTCCTCGGCGAGGAGAACAAGGGCTTCTACTACCTCGGCCACAACCTGGCCTCCGAGCGCTGGGGCATCGCCTTCGGCGCCTACGCCCAGGCCAAGGCCGCCGTGCGGTTCGCCAAGCAGTACGTCCAGGACCGCACCGTCTTCGGCAAGCCGGTCGCGTCCTTCCAGAACACCAAGTTCGAGCTGGCCGCCTGCCAGGCCGAGGTGGACGCCGCCGAGGCCGTCGTCGACCGCGCCACCGAGGCCCTGGACGCCGGTGAGCTCACCCCCGCCGAGGCCGCCTCCGCGAAGCTGTTCTGCACCGAGGTCGCCCACCGCGTCATCGACCGCTGCCTCCAGCTGCACGGCGGCTACGGGTTCATGAACGAGTACCCGATCGCCCGCCTGTACGCGGACAACCGCGTCAACCGCATCTACGGCGGCACCAGCGAGATCATGAAGTCGATCATCGCGAAGGACATGGGGCTGTAAGACGGCCGTAGTCATTGGCCGGTACAACAGTCCTCATGAGTCAGGCACTTCAAGACCTCCTCGATCTGCTCGACCTCGAGCAGATCGAGGAGGACATATTCCGCGGCCGGTCCCGGTCCGCCGTCGTCCCCCGGGTCTTCGGCGGGCAGGTCGCCGCGCAGGCGCTCGTCGCCGCCGGACGGACGGTCCCCGGGGACCGGCTCGCCCATTCCCTCCACGCGTACTTCCTGCGTCCGGGGGACCCCGGCGCGCCCATCGTCTACACCGTCGACCGCATCCGCGACGGCCGGTCCTTCACCACCCGCCGGGTGGTCGCCGTCCAGCACGGCAAGCCGATCTTCCACCTGTCGGCGTCGTTCCAGGTGTACGAGGACGGGCTGGACCACCAGGACCCGATGCCGGTCGCGCCCGACCCCGTCACGCTGCCCACCGGGGAGGAACGGCTGCGCGGGTACGGCCATCTCGACCCCGTGATCGTGGAGAAGTTCCTCGAGGCGCGGGCCGCCGTCGATCTGCGGTACGTCGACGAACCGCCGTACGGGAAGTTCGGCGAGCCGCGCGAGCCGCACTCGCAGGTGTGGTTCCGCACCAACGGCAAACTGGCCGACGATCCGCTGCTGCACGTCGTCCTCGCCACCTACGTCTCCGACATGACGCTGCTCGACTCCGTGCTGCTCGCGCACGGGCGTGGCGGCTGGGCCGTCGGGGACGTCGTCGGGGCCTCGCTGGACCACGCGATGTGGTTCCACCGGCCGTTCCGCGCCGACGAGTGGCTGCTCTACGACCAGGAATCCCCGTCCGCGCACGGCGGCCGGGGACTGGGGCAGGCCCGGATCTACACGCAGGACGGGCGGCTGGCCATCTCGGTGATCCAGGAGGGCGTGGTCCGCGTCCCGCGCGAGCCGGGCACGGGCGCTAGCTGAGGCCCGCCTCCGCCAGCAGGTACGCCGTCATCGGGTCGTAGTGGCGCGGGCTGACGACGTGGTCGTCGAGGGGCACCGTCACCTGCACGGTGCCCTCGGCCTCGGCGATGAACAGGGCCGGGTCGTTGCAGTCGGCGTAGCCGACGGAGTCGACGCCGTGCTGTCCCGCGTATCCCGCCCAGCCGTGGTCGGCGACGACCAGGTCGGGCAGCGGGCGGCCGGCGCGCTCCAGAGCGGTCAGGATGGCCTTCATCGGCTCGCCCGAGTGGGTGTGCCACAGGGTGGCGCCGTGCTCCAGCACCGCGACGTCCGCGAACTGCATCACGTAGCCCTCGTCGGTCGTCAGGCCGTCCGGGATGACGACGATCTCGCACCCGGCCGCGCGCAGGGCGGACGCGGTCGCGCGGTGGACGTCGAGCAGGCCGCCGGGGTGGCCGGTGGCGAACAGGACCCGCTGCCGGTCGTCGGCCGCCTTGCGCAGCCGGCCGGCGAGACGGTCCAGGGCCGCCACGGTCAGCTCGGGGTCGATGGTGTCCTGGCCGTACCGGTGCTCGGGGTCGTCGTGCACGCCGACGCGCTCCGCCATCACCGCGAGGACGTCCTGCTCGTCGCCCCAGCGGTCGCCGAGTTCCAGGCCGAGCCAGTAGTGGCGGTCGCCGTTGGCCAGCTTGCGGTAGTGGGAGAGGTTGTTCTCGCGCGGGGTGGCGACATCGCCCGCGATGCGCGTCCTGACGAGGTGGTCGACGAGTTCGGCGCGGCTGGGTGTCCCGGGTATCGGCATGCCTCCCATTGTGAGGCAGCCCCCTGGGGGCGTCCCTGGCGTATCGCACCCTGCGATGTGCGTCACGTACTCAGTGGGACGCGGGCCGACGTGGGCCGCGGTACTCAGATCCGCCGCAGCGCGAACCAGAGTTCCATGCGTACGTCCGGGTCGTCCAGGTCCGTCTCCAGCAGGGCGGCGCACCGGGCGATGCGCTGCCGCACGGTGTTGCGGTGCACCGAAAGGGCGACGGCGGTGCGGTCCCAACTGCCGTGCAGGGACAGCCAGGTGCGCAGCGTCTCGGTGAGCGCGGGCCGGGCCGTGACGGGGGCGAGGAGCGTACGTGCGTGGGCCACCGCCTCGTCCGGCGGGATCAGGTCGGCCAGAGCGGGGCGCGGACCGTGCCTCAGCAGCGGGGTGCGGGTGGCGCGGGCCCGGGCCAGGGCGCGGGCCGCCTGGGTGTCGGCGGCGGGCCAGTCCTGAGGGGCGACGCAGGCGCTGACGCCCAGGGTCCAGCCGGGCAGCGGGGCCGGTGGCCGGTCGGCCGGGACCAGGACCCGTACGACGTCGCCCACCGGGTCGACCAGGGCGGAGCCGAGCGCCGCGCCCAGCGCTGAGGCCGCGATCTGGTCCGGGACGCCCTGACCGTCCGGCCGGGCGTGCACGACGACCCAGCGCCGCCCGCCGAGCAGCGGAGCGACCTCCTCGGGCGCGGCTCCCAGCAGCAGCCGCACCAGCGCCGAGGAACGGGCGGCACCGGTGCCGCTCTGCTGCTCACCGGTGAGGAGTGACAGCAGCACGGCCGCGACGGACGCGACGGTGTGGTCCCCCGGCGCGCGCTCCGGCACGGCGACCCCGAGCACGAAGCCGTGCCCGGCGCCGAGGGCGTAGGCGGCCAGGTGCGTGCCGAAGGCGGTGTCGGTGGCGGAGGCGGGGTGGGGCGGCCCCGCGGACACCCCGGGCCCACCGGACCCCCCGTCCGCCGGCCGTACCACCTCCGCCAGCCCCGCCAGTGCCGAGGCCGCCTCCTTCCCGGGCTGCCGTCCCGCCCCCGCGATCTGTGCCCCCTCCGGCCCGTACAGCACCGCCCAGCCACCCAGTCGCTGGGCGAGCTGCCGGAGGACCGACGGGACCGGGTCGGGACGGGAGGCGGCGGCGGTGAGGCTCTGCTGGGCCTCGGTGACGCGGCGGAGCTCGGCCAGGCGGGCCCGGGCCATCAGCTGCCAGACCGCGCGGGCCACGCCCGAGAAGGTGGTCTGCGGCGGCACCTCCAGCAGCGGCAGACCGTGCCTCTCGCAGGCCTCGACCAGCGCCCTCGGCACCGTGTCGTGCACCGGCGCCACCCCGAAGCCCAGGGCCGCGCCGCCCGCGGCCACGATCCGGGACACGTAGTCGTCGAAGTACGTCCCTGAGCCCGCCGCCTCCGGGATGTGCACGCCCGCCGTGAGCAGCAGTTCCCCGCCCAGCAGGTACGGGTACGGGTCCGCCATCTCCGAGGTGTGCACCCAGTGCACGACGGCCGTGGGGTCGTCCGGGCCGGCGATCCGGCGCAGGGCCAGATCCTCACGGGCCAGCAGGGACGCGAGGAGAACGGGGGGCGTCGGGGGCACCGCCGGATCGGGCATGGTGTGCGTTCCCTCCATACAGGCGCCACTCAAGTGGATGAAACGTACACTTCGCAGTCGCTTTCCGGCCACCTAGGGTCAGTGCTCGTCCACCTCGTCCCCCGCCGCTGAAGCGTGCGCGAAGGAGGTCCTCATGGCCGTCGACTATCTCGTGATCGTCGCCTACCTGGCCGGGATGCTGGCCATGGGCTGGTGGGGCATGCGCCGCGCCCGGTCCAAGAGCGAGTTCCTGGTGGCCGGCCGGCGCCTCGGCCCCGCCATGTACTCCGGCACCATGGCGGCGATCGTCCTCGGCGGCGCCTCCACCATCGGCGGTGTGGGACTGGGCTACCAGTACGGCCTGTCCGGCGCCTGGATGGTCTTCACCATCGGCCTGGGCCTGCTCGCCCTGTCCGTCTTCTTCTCCGCCCGCGTCGCCCGGCTGAAGGTGTACACCGTCTCCGAGATGCTCGACCTGCGCTACGGGGGCCGGGCGGGCGTGATCTCCGGTGTCGTCATGTGGGCGTACACCCTCATGCTCGCGGTGACCTCGACCATCGCGTACGCCACGATCTTCGACGTCCTGTTCGACATGAACCGCACGCTCGCGATCGTCCTCGGCGGCTCCATCGTCGTCGCCTACTCGACGCTCGGCGGGATGTGGTCGATCACCCTCACGGACATGGTGCAGTTCGTCGTGAAGACCATCGGCGTGCTGCTCCTGCTGCTGCCGATCGCCGTCGTCAAGGCCGGCGGCTTCGGCGAGATGAGGGACCGGCTGCCCACCGAGTACTTCGACCCGCTGGGCATCGGCGGCGAGACGATCTTCACCTACGTGCTGATCTACACCTTCGGCATGCTCATCGGACAGGACATCTGGCAGCGCGTCTTCACCGCCCGCAGTGACCGGACCGCCAAGTGGGGCGGGACCGTCGCCGGTACCTACTGCCTCGCGTACGCCCTCGCCGGCGCGGTCATCGGCACGGCGGCCAAGGTGCTGTACCCGAAGCTCGGCAGCGCGGACGACGCCTTCGCGACCATCGTGAAGGAGGAACTGCCCGTCGGAGTCAGGGGGTTGGTGCTGGCCGCCGCCCTGGCCGCCGTGATGTCGACGTCGTCCGGCGCGCTGATCGCCTGCGCCACCGTCGCCAACAACGACATCTGGTCCCGACTGCGGGGCGTCGTCACCTCGTCGGGGGCCGAGCGCGACGAGGTGAAGGGCAACCGGGCCTTCATCCTGCTCATGGGCCTCGCGGTCATCGGCACGGCCATCGCGATCGACAACGTCGTGGAGGCGCTGACCGTCGCCTACAACCTCCTCGTCGGCGGACTGCTCGTGCCGATCCTCGGCGGGCTGGTGTGGAAGCGGGGCACGGTGTACGGCGCCCTCGCCTCCGTCGTGGTCGGCGGGCTGGCGGTCATCGCGCTGATGGCGACGCACGGCATCCTCGCCAACGAGCCCGTCTACTACGGACTGCTCGCCTCCCTCGCCGCCTATCTGTCCGTCTCCCTGGCCACCCCCGCCACCGACCCGGCCGTCCTCGCCGCCTGGCGCGAGCGGCTCACCGGGCGCACCCCCGAACTCCCGTCCGAACCGGTCACGACTCCCCGGTAGAGTCATACACCAAGCAGTACATAGCAGTGCATACGCGATGAAGCGTAAGAGAGAAGGCATTTCCTGATGAGCAGCAACGAGACTCCCCGCGGGCCCGTCGACTCCTCCCGCGTCCCGCGGTACGCCGGCCCCGCGACCTTCGCCCGGCTGCCCCGGCTCGACGAGGTCGGCGGACGGGCCGATGTGGCCGTGGTCGGCGTGCCGTTCGACTCGGGTGTCTCGTACCGGCCGGGTGCCCGCTTCGGCGGCAACGCCATCCGCGAGGCGTCCCGGCTGCTGCGCCCGTACAACCCGGCGCAGGACGCCTCGCCCTTCGCCCTGGCCCAGGTCGCGGACGGCGGTGACATCGCCGTCAACCCGTTCAACATCAACGAGGCCGTCGAGACCGTGGAGGCCGCCGCGGACGACCTCCTCGGCTCCGGCGCCCGTCTGATGACGCTCGGCGGCGACCACACCATCGCGCTGCCCCTGCTGCGCTCGGTGGCGAAGAAGCACGGCCCGGTGGCCCTGCTGCACTTCGACGCCCACCTCGACACCTGGGACACCTACTTCGGCGCCGAGTACACGCACGGCACCCCCTTCCGCCGCGCCGTCGAGGAGGGCATCCTCGACACCTCGGCGCTCTCCCACGTCGGCACCCGCGGCCCGCTCTACGGCAAGCAGGACCTCACCGACGACGAGAAGATGGGCTTCGGCATCGTCACCTCGGCGGACGTCTACCGGCGCGGCGCCGACGAGGTCGCCGACCAGCTGCGCCAGCGCATCGGCGACCGGCCGCTGTACATCTCCATCGACATCGACTGCCTGGACCCGGCCCACGCGCCCGGCACCGGCACTCCCGAGGCCGGCGGCATGACCTCGCGCGAGCTGCTGGAGATCCTTCGCGGGCTGGCGTCCTGCAACCTGGTCTCCGCGGACGTCGTCGAGGTGGCCCCCGCGTACGATCACGCCGAGATCACGTCGGTGGCCGCGTCCCACACGGCGTACGAACTGACCACGATCATGTCCCGCCAGATCGCCGCGGCCCGGAAGGACTCGGAAGCGAAGTGACGCACGACCACGACCTGGTGCTCCGCCCCACGCCCGCCCAGACGGAGGCGGCACTGAACCCCCCGCCCGGCCGCACCGGCGGAGACCTGGTCGTGGAGACGCTGGCCGGGCTGGGCGCGACGACCGTGTTCGGTCTGCCCGGCCAGCACGCGCTCGGCATGTTCGACGCGCTGCGCCGCTCCGACCTGAGGTACATCGGCCTGCGGGTCGAGAACAACGCCGGGTTCGCGGCCGACGCCTACGGCCGGATCACCGGCGAGGCCGCGCCGCTGCTGCTGTCGACGGGGCCGGGCGCCCTGACCTCCCTCGCCGCCCTCCAGGAGGCCGCTGCCGCCTCCGCACCCGTCCTCGCGATCAGCAGCCAGGTCCCGACGGCGGGGCTCGGTGGGGGCCGGCACGGTTACCTCCACGAACTGCCCGACCAGGCGGCCTCGTTCCGGGGCGTGGTGAAGTCGGTCCACACCGTCCGCGCCCAGTCCCAGATCCCGTCCGCCCTCGAGGCGGCCTGGAAGTCGGCGCTGACCGCCCCGCACGGCCCGGTGTGGGTGGAGATCCCGCAGGACGTGCTGCTCGCCGAGACGTCGATCCCCCAGGTGACCGGCGGCGACGCCTTCCCCGAGGAGCTGCCGCCGCGGCCCGAACTGACCGCCGTGGCCGCCGACCTGCTGTCCAACGCGGCCCGTCCGGCGATCATCGCGGGCGGTGGAGTGGTGCGCGCGGACGCCTCGGGCAAGCTCAGGCAGCTGGCCGAGCTGCTCCGGGCGCCCGTCGTCACGACCCCCGGCGGCAAGGGCGCGTTCCCCTGGAAGCACCCGCTGTCCCTCCAGTCCTGGATCGAGGACCGGCACACCACCGACTTCCTGGAAGACGCGGACGTCCTGCTCGTCGTCGGCTCCGGACTGGGGGAACTGTCCTCCAACTACCACACGTTCAAGCCCCGGGGCCGGGTCATCCAGATCGAGGCCGACCTCGGCAAGCTGGAGTCCAACCACCCGGCGCTGGGCATCCACGCGGACGCCCGCCTCGCGCTGCAGGCGCTGCTGGAGACGGCGTCGCCACGCGAGGACGCGACCGCGGCCGACCGGGTCCGGGACCTGCTCGCGAAGGTCGCCGACCGCATCGCCGGACAGGGACTCACCCTGGAACAGGACGTGCTGGCGGCCGTCCGCCGGGCGCTTCCCGCCGACTCCCCGTCCTTCTGGGACATGACCATCCTCGCGTACTGGGCCTGGTCGGCCTTCGACGCCAAGGGCCCCAACCACCTGCACTCCGCCCAGGGCGCGGGCGGCCTCGGCTACGCCTTCCCGGCGGCACTCGGCGCGGCGGCCGCCGACCCGACCCGGCCGGTCCTCGCGGTCTCCGGCGACGGCGGGGCCCTGTACTCGATCGCCGAGCTTGCGACGGCCCGCCAGTACGGCCTCGACGTCACCTGGCTGATCGTCGACGACGGCGGCTACGGCATCCTGCGCGAGTACATGAACGACGCGTTCGGCGAGGCGACCGCGACGGAACTGACCCGGCCGGACTACGTGGCACTGGCGGAGTCCTTCGGCGTCCCCGGGGTCCGGACGACCCCGGAGAACCTGGAGCGGGACCTCGCGGAGCAACTCGCGGCGCCGGGCCCCTCGGTGGTCCTGCTCCCGGCCGTGCTGCGGATGTTCGCGCCCACGCACCTGGGCTGAGCGCCCCGGCCGGCCGTCAGAGGCCGTCGCGGACCATCGCGGCGACGATGCGGACGTGGCGGTCGGCCGCCGCGTTCGACCACTCGTTGTCGTAGTTGAGGCCGTAGGGCCAGAAGTGCCCGCCGCCGGTTGAGATCTTGGCGCCCGAGCCGTCGTACTGCTTGACCAGAGCGGTGGCCTGCCCGCCGGTCCAGGTGCCGCTGCCGCCGAGGCGCGGCCAGCCGGAGCTGGTGCCCACGCCGATGGTGTGGGAGATCTCGTGCAGGGCCGTCCGCTCGTTCATGTAGCTCCGGTTGCCGCCGAAGCGGATCGTGCCGTTGATGTTGCCGTCGGCGGTGGGGACGCCCGGCTCGTAGCGGACGGTGATGGTCTTGCCCAGGTCGCTGAGGTTGTTGTAGCGCGCCACCGCCGCGTTCATGGCCCGGGTGATGGCGTCGTAGGCGGTGCGCTGGTCCTCGGTGGGGTTGCTCGCGCGGACGAGGGACCAGGTGATGGTGGCCGCCGCGGCGCGGTCCCGGGCCGGTGCGGGCGCCGTCCGCGGGGTGGCGGCCTGGGCGACGCCGGGGCCGGTCAGGAGCGCGGCCGTCAGAGTGGCTATGACCGCCTTGCGTGGGTTCACGGGGGATCCTCCGGTGGGGTGGCCGTGACGCGTGGGGGCGAAACTTCGCACGGCGTTCGGGATCTCGGGCGAACGAGTGGCGAACTCTGCTGCCCGGTGCGGCAGTTGGGGCGCTGCCGACCGCAAGTATCCCGACGGGAGAGAGGGCGTCAAGAGTCCCGGCAGGACACGGCCCTCGGTAACGACTCGCACAAGCCTTCGTCAACGCCTACAACCATTCCTCCTGGCCCGTGAGTCGAAGGCTGCATGAATCCTGGAATATCCCGCCGCGCGAGAGTACTCGCGGCGGCCTTGGGTACGGGCGTGCTCGTGCCGCTCGTCGCCGCCGCCACGCCCGCCGCCGCAGCCCCCGCGGCCGTGACCTGCACGTCCGCCAAGGCCGGGCTCGCCGCCAAGCTGCAGCAGGACATCACCGCCGCGCTCGCGGGCCGCCAGGGCACCGTCGCGCTGGGTCTGTACGACCGCAGCACCGCCACCACCTGCACGCTGCGCGCGAGCTCCGCCTACGACTCGGCCAGCGTCGTGAAGGTCACCGTCCTCGCCGCCCTGCTCTGGGACGCGAAGAAGAGCAACCGGTATCTCACCGACCGTGAGACCACCCTCGCCAAAGCCATGATCACCACGTCGGACAACGCCGCCACCTCCACCCTGTGGAGGCAGCTCGGCCTGACGAAGATCAACGGCTTCCTCACCGCCGCCGGCATGACCCAGACCAAGCCCGGCGCGAACGGCTACTGGGGCCTGACGCAGATCACCGTCACCGACGAGCAGAAGCTGCTGAAGCTCCTCACGGCCAGGAACGCGGTCCTCAGCGACAACTCCCGCGCCTACGTCCTCAAGCTGATGGGCCAGGTCGTCTCGTCCCAGCGCTGGGGCACGCCGTACGGAGCGCCCTCCGGCGTCACCGTGGCCGTGAAGAACGGCTGGCTGCAGCGCTCCACCTACGGCTGGCGCGTGCACAGCGTCGGCGCGTTCAAGGGCGGCGGCCACGACTACGTGATGACGGTGCTCACCCACGGAAACAGCACCATGAACTACGGCATCGCCACCATCCAGGCCGTGGCCAGGACCATCCACCGGGACCTGGCGGCGAGCTGATCTTCACCAGCTCAGAGGACCCCTGCTCACTCGTTTCGAGCACGCACAGACACCCTGGGGGCGCGGGCGGTATCGACATGCGGCTCCGCCGCGTGGGCGCGATCGACCCCCACGGCGCGGCACCGGAGGACGAACAGAAATTGTTGCGGCGGGATGAAATCCGCTCCCACCCGCGTTGGTGTCTTCCGGCAGACCAGGACGACGGAAGGGCACCGGCGTGACACCGAAACGGGGATGGGCACGACGACTGTGGGCCTACGCGTGGCACCACCCGAAGGACGTCGTACTCGCCCTCGGCTCCTCCCTCGCCGGCATGGCCGTCATGGCCCTCGTCCCCCTGATCACCAAGGTGATCATCGACGACGTCATCAGCGACCACACCCGGGACATGACCACCTGGGCCGGTCTGCTGATCGCCGCCGCCCTGGTCGTCTACGTCCTCACCTACATCCGCCGCTACTACGGCGGCCGCCTCGCCCTCGCCGTCCAGCACGACCTGCGGACGGCGATGTACGGCACGATCACCCGCCTCGACGGCCGACGCCAGGACGAGCTGTCCACCGGCCAGGTCGTCGGCCGGGCCACCAGCGACCTCCAGCTGATCCAGGGCCTGCTCTTCATGCTCCCGATGACCATCGGGAACTTCCTGCTGTTCGCGATCTCCCTGGTGATCATGGCGTCGCTGTCGTGGCCCCTCACCCTCGTCGCCCTGGCGGTGGCCCCCGCCATCTGGTGGATCGCCAAGCGCAGCCGCACCCGCCTGCACCCCTCCACCTGGTACGCGCAGGCCCAGGCCGCCGCCGTCGCCGGAGTCGTCGACGGCGCCGTCAGCGGCGTACGCGTCGTGAAGGGCTTCGGGCAGGAGGAGCAGGAGACCGGCAAGCTCCGGGACGTCAGCCGCAGGCTCTTCGCCGGCCGGCTGCGCACCATCCGCCTGAACTCGGTCTACACCCCGGCCCTCCAGGCCGTCCCGGCGCTCGGCCAGGTCGCGATGCTGGCCCTCGGCGGCTGGCTGGCGGTGCGCGGGCACATCACGCTCGGCACCTTCGTCGCCTTCTCCACCTACCTCGCCCAGCTGGTCGGGCCGGTCCGCATGCTCGCCATGGTGCTCACCGTCGGCCAGCAGGCCCGCGCCGGCACCGAGCGCGTCCTGGAACTGATCGACACCGAGCCCTCCCTCCAGGACGGCACCAAGGAACTGCCCGCCGACGCCCCCGCCACCGTCGAGTTCGACGACGTCTCCTTCGGCTACGACACCGACCACCCGGTCCTCGACGGGCTGTCCTTCGAGATCCGCCCGGGCGAGACCCTCGCCGTGGTCGGCTCCTCCGGCTCCGGCAAGTCCACGGTCTCCCTCCTCCTGCCGCGCTTCTACGACGTCACCCGGGGTGCCGTGCTCGTCGGCGGCCACGACGTGCGCGAGCTGTCCCTGGAGTCGCTGCGCGCGGCGATCGGCCTGGTCCCGGAGGACTCCTTCCTCTTCTCCGACACGGTCCGCAACAACATCGCCTACGGCCGCCCGGACGCCACCCAGGAGGAGATCGAGGAGGCCGCTCGCGCCGCCCAGGCGGACCGTTTCATCCAGGAGCTCCCCGACGGTTACGACACCACCGTCGGCGAGCACGGCCTCACCCTCTCCGGCGGTCAGCGCCAGCGCGTCGCCCTCGCCCGCGCCATCCTCAGCGACCCGCGCCTGCTGGTCCTGGACGACGCCACCTCCGCCGTGGACGCCCGGGTCGAGCACGAGATCCACGAGGCCCTGAAGGGCGTCATGCGGGGCCGCACTACCCTGCTGATCGCGCACCGCCGCTCCACCCTGAACCTCGCCGACCGGATCGCCGTCCTGGACGGCGGCCGCCTCGCCGACATCGGCACCCACGACGAGCTCCAGGAGCGCTCCGCCCTCTACCGGCGCCTGCTCACCGACCCCGACGAGCTGGGCGCCGTCTCCCCGGGCCACACCCAGCCGGCCTGCCCGCAGGAGGACACCTCCGTCCGGGACGAGCTGGACGCGGAGTTCGACGCCGAGCGCGGGGTCACGCCCCGGCTGTGGACCGGTGACCGCGAGCGCGAGGACACCGCCCTCGCCGAGAGCCCCGCCACCCCCGAGCTCCTCGCCCAGGTCGAGGCGCTGCCCCCGGCGACCGACGTGCCCGACGTGGACGAGTCCCGGGCGGTCCGGCCGGAGGAGTCGTACGGCCTGCGGCGGCTGCTGCGCGGCTTCGGGCTGCCGCTGCTGGTCAGTCTCCTGCTGGTCGCCGTCGACGCGGGCATGGGCCTGCTGCTGCCCGTGCTGATCCGGCACGGCATCGACTCGGGCGTCACACAGGTCGCGCTCGGCGCCGTCTGGGCGGCCTCCCTGCTGGGGCTGCTCACGGTGGTCGTGCAGTGGGCGGCCCAGATCGGTGAGACCCGCATGACGGGACGCACCGGGGAGCGGGTCCTGTACTCGCTCCGGCTGAAGATCTTCGCCCAGCTCCAGCGCCTCGGGCTCGACTACTACGAGCGCGAGCTGACCGGCCGGATCATGACCCGGATGACGACCGACGTCGACGCGCTGTCGACGTTCCTGCAGACCGGCCTGGTCACGGCCTTCGTCTCGGTCGTCACGTTCTTCGGCATCATGGTCGCCCTGGTGGTGATCGACGTACAGCTCGCGCTGGTCGTCTTCGCGACGCTGCCGCCGCTGATCATCGCCACCTTCTTCTTCCGCCGGGCGAGCGTGAAGGCGTACGAACTGGCCCGCGAACGCGTGTCGGCGGTCAACGCCGACCTCCAGGAGTCGGTGTCGGGGCTGCGGATCGTGCAGGCCTTCCGGCGCGAGCGGGACGGCGGGCTGCGGTTCACCGAGCGCAGCGACAGCTACCGCCGGGCGCGCATCCGCGGCCAGTGGCTGATCTCCGTGTACTTCCCCTTCGTGCAGTTCCTGTCGTCGGTGGCGGCGGCGGCCGTACTGGTCGTGGGCGGTGCCCGGGTCGACGACGGGACACTCGCGATCGGCTCGCTGGTGGCGTACCTGCTCTACATCGACCTGTTCTTCGCCCCCGTGCAGCAGCTGTCCCAGGTCTTCGACGGATACCAGCAGGCGTCGGTGTCCCTGGGCCGCATCCAGGAGCTCCTCCAGGAGCCGACCTCCACGAAGTCCGCCGACGCGCCCCTCGACGTGCCGTCCCTGCGCGGGGAGATCGCCTTCGAGGACGTCCACTTCGCGTACGGCGACGACGAAGAGGCCCTGAGCGGGGTGGACTTGCGCATCCCGGCCGGGCAGACCGTCGCGTTCGTCGGCGAGACCGGCGCCGGAAAGTCGACCCTCGTCAAGCTGGTGGCCCGCTTCTACGACCCGACCAGCGGCCGGGTCACCGTCGACGGCACCGACCTCAGGGCCCTGGACCTCACGGCCTACCGGCACCGTCTGGGCGTCGTCCCGCAGGAGGCGTACCTCTTCCAGGGCACCGTCCGGGACGCCATCGCCTACGGCCGGCCCGACGCCACCGACGCCGAGGTCGAGGCGGCGGCCCGGGCGGTCGGCGCGCACGAGATGATCGCCACCCTGGAGGGCGGCTACCTCCACGAGGTCGCCGAGCGCGGCCGCAACCTGTCCGCCGGGCAACGGCAGCTGATCGCCCTGGCCCGTGCAGAACTGGTCGACCCGGACGTCCTGCTGCTCGACGAGGCGACGGCCGCCCTCGACCTGGCCACGGAGGCCCAGGTCAACCAGGCCACCGACCGCGTCGCGGGCCGCCGCACCACGCTCGTCGTGGCGCACCGGCTGAGCACGGCCGCCCGCGCCGACCGGGTCGTCGTCATGGACCACGGCCGGGTCGCCGAGGACGGCACGCACGAGGAACTGCTCGCGCGCGGCGGCCGCTACGCCGAGCTGTGGCGGACCTTCATCGGCGCCGCGGAGCCGGAGGAGCCGGTCGGCGCGGCCCGCTGAGAGCCGCGAACAGCGTTTCCGTTACGCTCGTGCAACCGTCCGACATACGTCATGCGTCCGTACAGCAGTACGCCGATGGACGCGGACGACGCGGTACGGGAGGACGACAGTGGGCAGTGGACCGATACGCAGGCGCCTCGCGCTCGGCCTGGCCGTGCTGACCGCCTCCGGGCTGCTCGCCGTCGCGGCTCCGGCCGAGGCGCAGGCCGCCGCCTTCTGTCCCGGCCGCAAGGCCCGCATCCTGCCGTTTTCCACCGGCACGGTGCTCGTCTTCAAGCGCGGCGGCTACGTCTGCGCCGTCACCCTCACCAAGAAGCCCGGCGTGCGGCAGCGGATGTCGGTGAGCGTGCAGGCGCGCGGCAACCGCCCGGTGGTCGACGCGGGCAAGTTCGCCTACCACGCGGGTCCGGTGACCGTGCACGCCGGGCGCCGCTGCGTCTGGCTGAAGGGCACGGTGGGCCGGGGGTCGTTCAGCTCCGGCTGGATCCTGTGCTGAAGCCGCGCCCGCGTACAGGGTTTTCCCCATGTCCCCTGGTGCTCCGGTGAGTTGGTCCGCTAGCTTCCGGCGGACATCTGTCTCACAGGGGAGTGCGCATGCGCAAGGCGCTCAGATGGCTGCTGGCGCTCACGGTGCTCATCGGCACGTTGAGCACGGCCGGGGCGGCCACCGCCGCCGTGCCGGACGCCGGCACCGCTGACATCAAGGAGAGGCTGCTCTCCATACCGGGCATGAGCCTGGTCGAGGAGAAGCCGTACACCGGCTACCGCTTCTTCGTCCTGAACTACACCCAGCCGGTCGACCACCGCAGGCCCTCCGAGGGCACGTTCCAGCAGCGCATCACCGTGCTGCACAAGGACGTCTCGCGCCCGACGGTCTTCTACACCAGCGGCTACAACGTCTCCACCACGCCCCGCCGCAGCGAGCCGACCCAGATCGTGGACGGCAACCAGGTCTCCCTGGAGTACCGTTTCTTCACCCCCTCCCGCCCCTCGCCGACCGACTGGACCAAGCTGGACATCTGGCAGGCCGCCAGCGACCAGCACCGCGTCTTCACGGCGCTGAAGGGCGTCTACGGCAAGAAGTGGATCTCCACGGGCGGCTCGAAGGGCGGCATGACCGCCACCTACTACGAGCGGTTCTACCCCCGCGACATGGACGGCGTCGTCGCCTACGTCGCCCCCAACGACGTGGTCAACAAGGAGGACTCGGCCTACGACCGCTTCTTCGCCACCGTCGGCACCGAGGAGTGCCGCGACCGGCTGAACGCCGTGCAGCGCGAGGCGCTGGTGCGCCGCGAGCCACTGGAGAAGAAGTACGCGGCCTTCGCCGAGGAGAACGGCCTCACCTTCACCACCATCGGCAGCCTGGACAAGGCCTACGAGGCGACCGTCCTCGACTACGTGTGGGGCTTCTGGCAGTACGGCCTGCTCTCCGGCTGCGACCAGATCCCGGCCGACGCCGCGAACGCCACCGACGACCAGATCTGGGAGTCCGTCGACACGATCTCCGGCTTCTCCGCCTACGCCGACCAGGGCCTGACGACCTACACGCCGTACTACTACCAGGCCGGCACGCAGCTCGGCGCGCCCACGATCCACTTCCCGCACATCGAGAAGCAGTACATCCGCTACGGCTACCAGCCGCCCCGGAACTTCGTCCCGCGCGACATCCCCATGACGTTCCAGCCGCAGGCGATGCGGGACGTGGACACCTGGGTGCGGCACAACGCCCGCCGGATGCTCTTCGTCTACGGCCAGAACGACCCGTGGGGCGCGGAGCCGTTCCGCGTCGGCAAGGGCGCGAAGGACTCCTACGTCTTCACCGCTCCCGGCATGAACCACGGCGCCAACGTCGCCGGTCTCGTCCCCGAGCAGAAGGCACTCGCCACCGCCCGCATCCTCGACTGGGCCGGCGTCGCCTCCGGCGCGGTCCAGGCCGACCCGCAGGCGGCGAAGCCGCTGGCCAAGTTCGACGCCAAGCTCGACAAGCGGGACGTGCGGCGTGAGATGACGCTGCGTCCGTAACGCCCGCGGCGCCCGGCCGCCGCTCACAGCGGCCGGGCGCACCCCACGGGCCGGTCGCCGCCGAGCCTGACGTACAGGGCGGTCGGGGCGGGGCAGCCGGCGCGCTCGGCGACGGCCCGGGTCACCTTGTACTCAGGTTCCCGATCGCCCGTGCCGTCGCACGCGGTCTCGCGGACCTGTCTGTCGCCGGAGTCGTAGACGCAGTCGCCGGCGATGGTGCGCGGGCCGCCCCCGCCGCCCGGGTCCCCCGGGTGCGGCGGCTGCAGGTTGCGCATGCAGGCGTAGCCCTGCGGCACCGTCCCGTCGCCGTCCTCGTCGGACGCGGGCCGCTGCTCGCTGATGTGCAGGACGAAGTCGGTGGTGTCCGGGCAGCGCGGCCCGCCCCGTACCGTGCCGTCGTGCCGCGCCGATACCCGGGCCGCGGCCCGCTCGCCGTCGCAACTCACCTCGGTGAAGCTCGTCGTGCCGAACGAACTGCACTCGCCGACCCCGAGGAACACCGCCCCGTACCCGGACGGCCGGGTCGCCGCAGGCGGGACGGCGGCGGTCGTGCTCCCCGACGCCGGTTCGCCAGGCCGGCCGCCCCCCGCGATTCCTCCCGACGGGCTCTGACACCCGGTCACCAGCGCGCCGAGCAGCGCCAGCAGCCCGCAGATCACCCCCACGGAAATTCCCTTACGCATCGCCGACCCCCCGAATGTGCCCGCCCAGCGTGACCCGCGGCAGCGGGCGCACGCCAGGCACCTGGGGTGGTTTGCGCACGTTGGGGGTGGTGCGCCCGGTCCGTGGCGTACGCCTAGTACGTCAGCCCGTACCCGATCGGGTACAGCACCTGTTCCGGATCATCCGCCCGCCGCACCGCGACCGGCAGCTTCCCGCGCGGCTTCACCCGTCCCGCGATCACCCGTGCGACGGCCCGCAGTTCGACGTCGGTCCAGGAGTACGTGGCCAGGCAGGCCGGGACGGACGGCAGGTGGGCCACGTCGTACGGGTTGCGGACCGCCACGGCGACGACCGGCCGCCCGGTCGCCACCAGCTGCTCGACCAGCGTCTTCTGGCCGCTGCCCGCCGTGACGTTGTACGTGAGGACGACCACCGCGTCCGCGTCCCGGGCCGCCGCGACGGCCCGCGCGACGGTCGCGGCGGAGGGGGCGGTACCGGTCGGCATGGCGGTGGCGGTGAAGCCGAACCCGGTCAGCGCGGAGGCGAGCACGCCGGTCGGGGGCCCGGTCGTCCCCGACGGCGAGGCCGGATCGGCCCCCGCCACCAGCAGCCTGGGATGCCGGAGCCGCGACAGCGGCAGCAACCGCCCTTCGTTGACGAGCAGGGTGGTGGTCCGGTCGGCGATCCGGTCGGCCGCCTTCAGATGTGCCCGGACGCCGACGGTCCGGTCGACCCCGCCCGGGCTCACGTACGGGGCGCGGAACAAGCCGAGTCTCGTCTTCAGCCGCAGGATCCGCAGGATCGATTCATCGAGCCGTGCCTCGGTGAGTTCGCCGTCGCGTACGGCCGTCAGCACGGCGTTCCAGGCGAGGTCCAGGTCGGGCGGGTTGAGCAGCTGGTCCACGCCCGCCTTCAGCGCGAGCACCGGCACCCGGTCGTCGCCGTACTTGGTGCGCACCCCCTCCATGCCCAGGGAGTCGGTGACCACGACTCCGTCGTAGCCGAGCCGTTCGCGCAGGATGCCGGTGAGGATGGGGCGGGAGAGGGTGGCCGGGTCGCCGGAGTCGTCGAGGGCCGGGACCATCAGGTGCGCGGTCATGATCGAGTCGATGCCCGCGGCGATCGCCGCCCGGAACGGCGGGAGGTCCAGCCGTTCCCACTGCTCCCTGCTGTGCCTGATGGTGGGGAAGCCGGTGTGGCTGTCGACGTCGGTGTCCCCGTGCCCGGGGAAGTGCTTGGCGGTCGCGGCGACCCCGGATCCCTGGTACCCGGCGACCTCGGCGGCCACCAGGGCTGCCACCGCGCGCGGGTCGGCACCGAAGGACCGTACGCCGATGACGGGGTTGGCCGGGTTGACGTTCACGTCGGCCACGGGGGAGTAGTTCTGCCGGATCCCCATCGCCCGCAGTTCCGCCCCCGCGATCCGGCCGAGCGCACGGGCGTCGGACCGCGAGCCGCCCGCGCCGACGGCCATGGCGCCCGGGAACAGCGTCGCGGGCCTGCCCACCCGCGCCACGATCCCGTGCTCCTGGTCGGTGGTGATGAGCACGGGCAGCCCGCGCGGCAGCTCCAGGGAGGCCTTCTGGATGCCGTTGGACAGCCCGGCGATCTGATGCGGCTCCCGGGTGTTGTGCGCCCAGGCGAAGTAGATGATGCCGCCGACCCGGTACCTCGCCACCAGCTCGGCGGCCGTACGGACCCCGATCTCCTTGAGGTTGGCGTCGATGTCGGCCTGGTCGGGGGCGGTGGCGGAGTGGCCGTAGACCCGCGTCACGAAGAGCTGGCCGACCTTCTCCTCCAGCGTCATACGGGCGACGACGCGGCGGAGTTCCCCGTCGTCCGGGGCCACGGCCGCGGCGCGGGCGGGCCAGGCGGCCGCGAGGGCGGTGGTGACACCGGCCGTGGCGGCGAGGACGGTGCGTCTGGAGGGCTGTGCGGTGCTTCCCGTGCTTCCCGTGCCGGTGTCGTGCACGTGCGCTCCTTCCGGAGAGGGTCCGCTGGGATCCGCTGAAGGAAACTTCCAGAAGGTCACCAATAACCGGGAAGTTTCTGCCGGTCAAGGGAACGCGCGCTGATCGCACAGGGCCGCCACCGGCGCGGTTGGAGGGGGCGCGCCGATGGCGGCGGTGCCGCCGGCCGCGGTACGGCGGAGAGGGTGGTCAGCGATCGCAGCCAGCAGCGAGGGCCGACACCGCACCGTGGTGACTCTCCGGCGGCTTGCGAGTTGGACGACGGGAGTCCGGTCCGGGTTCCCGCCGCCGGCCGAATTTCCGCAACTCGGTACGAGGGATGAACCAGGGGGTAGACGGGGCTGACGGGGCCACGCATCGCGACGGTTTCCGGGGCTTCCACCGGGGGCCCGGGGGGTCTGGGTGCTGGACGGCACAGCGGGCAGTGGTACCGGGTGCCGACCAAGGCGGGCGACGGGGGCGCAAGCAAGCCTCGGCCCGATCCGGCAACGGCCCGATCGGGCCACGGCCCCGGTTCCGGTCCCACTGCCAAGGCCACGACCCCGATACCGCCACGGCTAAGGCCCCGTTCCGTCGTCGGCCCCGCTACGGCCACGTGCACGGCCCCGACCCGGTCCCGGCCCCGCTACGGCCACGTCCACGGCCCCGAAAGGCCCTGGTACGGCCACCGCCCCGCCCGGATCGGCGGGGCGGGGCGGTGAGAGCGACTCAGGGGCAGTCAGCGGGTGTGCTCGACGAACCTGGCCGCCGTCTCGGCCAGCACCTCCCGCCCGTCCCGTGCCCACAGCCCGTCGTTGAACAGCTCGACCTCGATGGCGCCGGTGTAACCGGCCGCCTCCACGTACGCCTTCCACTCCCGCATGTCGATCGAGCCGTCGCCGATCTGGCCGCGGCCGGTCAGCACGCCTTGGGGGAGCGGCGTCGTCCAGTCGGCGAGCTGGAAGGAGTGGATACGCCCGCCCGCCCCGGCCCGGGCGATCTGCGCGGGGGCGGTGTCGTCCCACCAGATGTGGTAGGTGTCGACGGTGACGCCGACCTGGTGGGCGGGGAAGCGTTCCGCCAGGTCAAGCGCCTGGGCCAGCGTCGAGACCACGCAGCGGTCGGAGGCGTACATCGGGTGCAGCGGCTCGATGGCCAGGCGGACGCCGTGCCGCTCGGCGTAGGGGCCCAGTTCCGCCAGCGCGTCCGCGATGCGCTCCCGGGCGCCGCGCAGGTCCTTGGAGCCCGCCGAGAGGCCGCCCGAGACCAGGACCAGGGTGTCCGTACCGAGCGTCGCCGCCTCGTCGATCGCCCGGCGGTTGTCGGCCACGGCCTCGGCCCGCTCCCGCGGCTCGATCGCCGTGAGGAAGCCGCCCCGGCACAACGTGGTCACCGTCAGCCCCGCGTCCCGCACCAGCTTCGCCGTGGCCTCCAGGCCGTACGACTGGACCGGCTCGCGCCACAGACCGACACCGCGGACCCCCGACTCGCCGCACGCCTCGACGAGTTCCGGCATCGACAGCTGCTTCACCGTCATCTGGTTGATGGAGAAGCGCTCAAGACCCGCGGTGCTCAACTGTCGACTCCGTACACGCTCAGCAGGCTCTTCATCCGCTCCTCCGCCAGCTTCGGATCGGGGAACAGACCCAGTCCGTCGGCCAGTTCGTACGCCTTCGCGAAGTGCGGCAGCGAGCGGGCCGACTGCAGGCCGCCGACCATCGTGAAGTGGGACTGGTGCCCGGCCAGCCAGGCCAGGAACACCACGCCCGTCTTGTAGAAGCGGGTGGGGGTCTGGAAGAGGTGCCGGGACAGCCCCACCGTCGGGTCCAGCAGTGCCCGGAAGCCCTTCACGTCCCCCGTGTCGAGCACTCGCACCGCCTGCGCCGCCAGCGGGCCCAGCGGGTCGAAGATGCCCAGCAGGGCGTGGCTGAAGCCCCGCTCGTCGCCCGCGATCAGCTCGGGGTAGTTGAAGTCGTCACCCGTGTAGCAGCGGACGCCCTGCGGCAGCCGGCGGCGGATGTCGATCTCGCGCCGCGCGTCCAGCAGGGAGACCTTGATGCCGTCGACCTTGTCGGGGTGCGCGGCGATGACGTCCAGGAACGTGTCCGTCGCCACGTCCAGGTCGGAGGAGCCCCAGTAGCCCTCCAGCGCCGGGTCGAACATCGGGCCGAGCCAGTGCAGGATCACCGGCTCGGCCGCCTGGCGGAGCAGATGGGAGTAGACCTCCAGGTAGTCCTCGGGGCCGGAGGCGGCTGCCGCCAGCGCCCGGGACGCCATCAGGATGGCCTGCGCCCCGGACTCCTCCACGACCGCGAGCTGCTCCTCGTAGGCCGCGCGGACCTCGGCGAGCGACCCGGCGGCGAGCTGGTCCGTGCCCACGCCGCAGGCGATCAGGCCGCCGACCGACCTGGCCTCCGCCGCCGACCGGCGGATCAGCTCCGCCGCGCCGGCCCAGTCCAGGCCCATCCCGCGCTGCGCGGTGTCCATCGCCTCGGCGACGCCAAGACCGTGCGACCACAGATGGCGGCGGAAGGCGAGGGTGGCGTCCCAGTCGACGGCCGCCGGCGAGTCCGGGGAGACGTCCGCGTACGGGTCGGCGACGACGTGCGCGGCCGAGAAGACCGTACGGGAGGTGAAGGGCGTGCCGGGGGACACGGCGAGGGGCTCGGCGCGCGGCTCGTACGTCCGCGACGTCCCGTCGCTGCCCGGGAGTCGGATGGTCACAGCGAGATCTCCGGAACGTCGATGCGGCGGCCCTCGGCCGAGGACTGCAGGCCCAGCTCGGCGAGCTGGACACCGCGGGCGCCGGCCAGCAGGTCCCAGTGGTAGGGGGCGTCGGCGTAGACGTGCTTGAGGAACAGCTCCCACTGCGCCTTGAAGCCGTTGTCGAACTCGGAGTTGTCCGGGACCTCCTGCCACTGGTCGCGGAAGACCTCGGTGACGGGGATGTCCGGGTTCCACACCGGCTTGGGCGTGGCCGAGCGGTGCTGGGCGCGGCAGTTGCGCAGACCCGCGACCGCGGAGCCCTCCGTGCCGTCCACCTGGAACTCCACCAGCTCGTCGCGGTTGACGCGGACCGCCCAGGAGGAGTTGATCTGGGCGATCGCGCCGCCCTCGAGCTCGAAGATGCCGTAGGCGGCGTCGTCGGCCGTGGCGTCGTAGGGCTTGCCGTTCTCGTCCCAGCGCTGCGGGATGTGCGTGGTGGCGATGGCCTGGACCGACTTCACCCGCCCGAACAGCTCGTGCAGCACGTACTCCCAGTGCGGGAACATGTCGACGACGATGCCGCCGCCGTCCTCGGCCCGGTAGTTCCAGGACGGGCGCTGGGCGGCCTGCCAGTCGCCCTCGAAGACCCAGTAGCCGAACTCGCCGCGCACGGACAGGACGCGGCCGAAGAAACCGCCGTCGATCAGGCGCTTCAGCTTCAGCAGGCCCGGCAGGAACAGCTTGTCCTGGACGACGCCGTGCTTGACGCCGGCCTCGTTCGCCAGCCGTGCGAGTTCCAGGGCGCCGTCCAGGCCGGTCGCCGTCGGCTTCTCGGTGTAGATGTGCTTGCCGGCCGCGACGGCCTTCCTGATGGCCTCCTCGCGTGCCGAGGTGACCTGGGCGTCGAAGTAGATGTCGACCGTCCCGTCGGCGAGGACCGCGTCCAGGTCGGTCGAGACGTGCTCCAGGCCGTGCCGCTCGGCCAGCGCCTTCAGCGCGTGCTCACGGCGCCCGATCAGGATCGGCTCGGGCCACAGCACGGTGCCGTCGCCCAGGTCGAGGCCGCCCTGCTCACGGAGGGCGAGGATGGAGCGGACCAGGTGCTGGCGGTAGCCCATGCGCCCGGTCACGCCGTTCATGGCGATACGCACCGTCTTGCGTGACACGTCGTTCCCTTCGTACGCGGTCGTCGCGCCGCGCACGCCCGACTGGTGAGCGTTACAGCAAGCGCTTTCTATATGGAAAGAAGCTAGCCTCTGAACCGTGGTCTGGACAAGACCACTACCAAGACGAGTTGTTCGAGGGGGCGAACAACAGGGGGTCGGGGGCTTAAGGTCTGCTCGGAGCCATGGCCATAGGTCATGGGGGCCACGGCCGTAGGTCCATGGGAACCACGGCCATGGGTCCGTAGGGAAGAGGACCTCGGGTCCATGGGAACCGAGGCCGCAGGTCTGAGTGTGTACGAGGGCGGACGACGAGATGCGCGACCGGAGGACGACGAGATGACGGTGACCCTGGCGGACGTGGCGGCCCGCGCGCAGGTCTCGCCCGCGACGGTGTCGCGCGTGCTGAACGGGAACTACCCCGTGGCGGCCTCCACCCGCGAGCGCGTGCTGAAGGCCGTGGACGAGCTGGACTACGTGCTCAACGGGCCGGCGAGCGCCCTGGCCGCCGCCACCTCCGACCTGGTCGGGATCCTGGTGAACGACATCGCCGACCCGTTCTTCGGGATCATGGCGAGCGCGATCCAGTCCGAGATCGGCGGGCCGGGCGGCCGCGCGGGCGGGGAGAGACTCGCGGTGGTCTGCAACACGGGCGGTACCCCCGAACGTGAGCTGACGTACCTCACGTTGCTGCAGCGGCAGCGGGCGGCGGCCGTGGTGCTGACCGGCGGGGCGATCGAGGACGCGGCGCACCAGGCGGCCATGGACGCGAAGGTGCGCAAACTGGCCGAGGCCGGGACCCGGGTGGTGCTGTGCGGACGCCCGCCCGCACCGGAGACCGGCGCGATCGCGCTGACCTTCGACAACCGCGGGGGCGGCCAGGAGCTGACCGAGCACCTGATCGGGCTCGGGCACCGGCGGCTCGGCTACATCGCGGGACCGGAGGAACGGACCACGACCCGGCACCGGCTGGAGGGCCACCGGGCCGCGCTGGCCGCGCACGGCATCGAGGAGGACCCCCGGTGGACGGTGCACGGACGCTACGACCGGCGGTCCGGCTACGAGGCGACGCTGGAACTGCTGCGGCGTGATCCGTCGCTGACGGCGGTCGTCGCGGCGAACGACTCCGTCGCGCTGGGGGCGTGCGCCGCGCTGCGGGACTCCGGGCTGCGGATTCCGGACGACGTGTCGGTGGCCGGCTTCGACGACCTGCCGTTCAGCATCGACGCGGTCCCGTCGCTCACGACGGTGCGGCTGCCGCTGGCGGAGGCCGGGGCGCGGGCCGGGCGCATCGCCATGGGGCGGGAGGAGGCGCCGCCCGGCGGTATCGCCTCGGTGCGGGGGGAGTTGATGGTGCGGGGGTCCTCCGCGGTGCCGCGGGATTCCTAGCTCCTGGTTGTCGCGGGCCGGGGCTGCTGGGGGCTGCCGCCCCCAGGCCCCCGCTTCGGCCTGAACGGCCTCGTCCTCAAACGCCGGACGGGCTGGGGGGTGGCTGGTCGTCCGGCGTTGCGTGCGGCGGGCGGGGCTGGGGGGTGGCTGGTCGGCGTCGTCATTGCGTAAGCCGGGTGGGGCTGGGGGAGGTGGTCGGCTTTGTCGTTGCGGGCGCCGAGTGGGCTGGGTGTGGCTGATCCGCGGCGTCGTTGCGTAAGCCGGGTGGGGCTGTGGTGGCTGATCCGCGGCGTCGTTGCGTAAGCCGGGTGGGGCTGTGGTGGCTGATCCGCGGCGTCGTTGCGTAAGCAGGGTGGGGCTGGAGGTGGCTGATCCGCGGCGTCGTTGCGTGCGCCGGGTGAGGCTGGTGGGTGGCTGATGCGCGTCGTCGTTGCGTGCGCCGGGCGAGCCAAGGGGCGGCCGCGCACGCGAACACGCAGGGGGACGAATCGCGCGGCCGCGCACGCGAACAGGCAGGGGGAGAATCACGCGGCCGCGCACGCGAACAGGCAGGGGGAGGAACCGCGCCGGTCCTTCGGTCAGGAGTTGGTCGGCCAGGGGCTGGCGGCGTGGCTTCGCGCGACACCCGAGTGACCAATGGGGAATCGTCGGCGGGGGTGCCGGGTAGTGTCCGTTTGTATGAAGCTGGCGTTCTCCACCCTCGGTGTCCCCGGCCTGCCCCTGCCCGACGTGCTGCGGCTCGCGACCGCGCACGGCTACCACGGCGTGGAACTGCGCGCCCACCCCGAGGAACCGGTCCACCCCGGCCTCGGGGCCGCTGAACGGGCGGACGTGGCGGCCGAGTTCAAGGGCTCGGGCGTAGAGGTCCTGGGCCTCGCGGGATACGCGCGGGTCGCCGCGCCGGGCGACGACGAACCCGTCCTGGCCGAGATCCGCGACCTCATCGACCTGGCCCGCGACCTCGGAGCCCCGTACATCCGCGTCTTCCCCGGCGGCGACCTGGACGTCCAGACCCCCGAGGAGGCCGACGCGACGGCCGCCCGGCGGCTCGGCACGGCCGCCGAGTACGCGAACGACCTCGGCGTCCGCATCCTCCTGGAGACCCACGACTCGCACCGCACCGCCGCCGACGCCATGCGCGTCCTCGGGCTGGTCGGCCACCGCCAGGTGGGCGCCCTGTGGGACGTGATGCACACCTGGCTGGGCGGCGAACAGCCCTCCGAGTCGTACGCGGCGCTCTCCCCCCACCTCGGCTACGTCCAGGTCAAGGACATCGCCTCCGCCGAGGACACCACCCCGCTCCCGCTCGGCGCGGGGGTCCTGCCCCTGGCCGAGTGCGTGGAGGTCCTGTCCCGGCACGGCTGGGACGGCTGGCTGTGCTGGGAGTACGAGAAGCGGTGGTACGAGTCGGCGGCGGAACTGCCCGGGCTGCTGGAGGCGGGACGGGAGCACCTGAGCCGGTTGCTGAACGAGTCGGCGTGAGCGGGTGGTGGACCGGAGCGTACCGCCGCCCCGGTCAGATCACTCGGCCTCCGTGACACCGCAGTCGTCGTCGGTGATCACCACGATGTCACCGCGCCCACGGGCGGCCACGTCGAACTCCTCCGCCAGCAGTTCGCCGGCCGCCGGCAGCGGGGTCTGGTAGCTGGTGCCGCCGCCGAGGAACGTCTAGTGCTCCCCGGCAGCCCTGAACGAAGGCCAGGGCACCGGGATCCGGTGTCCTGGCCGCCTCGCCCCTGCTATTCCGCCTCTGCGCTCTCCGGGGCCTCTGGGGCCTTTGAGCCCTTTGAATCCTTCGTGCCCGCTGGGTCTTCCGTGCCTCTTGTGCACCGGGAGTCCACCGTCGTCGATGTGCCTGCGGGTCCGCTCAGGACGGTCCAGACGGCACCCTCGACGCCGCGCCCCCGCTGAATGTGGATCGTGCGGCACTGACTGGTCTGGCTCACGCCCTCGCCGGACCGCGGGTCGGTGTCTGCCGCGACGGGGGCCGCGGTGGTCAGGACGGCGGCGAGGACGATGAGGGCCGATCCGGCCGAGTGCGCGAGGGATCGGTGCGAACAGTGCAAACGTGGAGTCTTCATGAGCACACCTTGGGTCGAAAAGCGCCCGGCACGAAGGCAGTCGGGCCTTCAACCGGGCAACTCAACCCGTTCGTACGATGCGCCGGGGACGAACGGGGCCACGGGGAGCGGGTCGTTCACGGGCGACGGGGCGACGGCTGGGGAGGCAGCACCACATCTCCACTGCGCTTCAGCCGCTGCCAGGGCAGCCGGTAACCGTTGATCGCCGTCAGGCACGCCTGGACCAGGACCAGGTACATCACCTGGCGGTAGACGATCTGCTGGAGGGGAAGCGCCCACAGGGGCCGGAGGCTCTCGCCGTCGAGGTGGAAGGCGTACGCGGCGCAGACGGCCTGCACGGCCAGCACAGCGCCCCAGGCCAGCACGGTGGTGAGCGGGCTGCCGAACACCAGGCCGTAGAGGGCCAGGATGTCGATCAGTGGGGCGAGCAGGGGCGTGAGGATCTGGAAGACGGCCAGCAGAGGCAGCCCGAGGCGGCCGAAGCGGCCCGCGGGGCCGCGCTCGAGCAGGGCGTGACGGTGTTTCCACGCCGCCTGCATCGTGCCGTAGCTCCACCGGTAGCGCTGACGCCACAGTTGCCGAAGGGTTGTCGGGGCCTCGGTCCAGGCGAGTGCGTCCGGCGCGTACCGGATCTCCCAGCCGGCCCGGTGCAGGGCCATGGTGATGTCGGTGTCCTCGGCGAGGGTGTCCGCGCTCATCATCCCGGCGTCCCGCAGGGCCTCGGCGCGAAACGCCCCCACCGCGCCGGGGATGGTGGGCAGGCAGTGCAGGAGGTCGTACATGCGGCGGTCGAGGTTGAAGCCCATGACGTATTCGATGTGCTGCCACCGGCCGAGCAGGCGCCGCCGGTTGCCGACCTTGGCGTTGCCCGCGACCGCGCCGACGCGGGGGTCGGCGAACGGCTGGACGAGCCGGCCGACGGTCGAGGGGGCGAAGACGGTGTCGGCGTCCAGCATCACGACGATGTCGTGGGAGGCCCGCAGGACGCCGGTGTTGAGGGCGGAGGGTTTGCCGCCGTTGGGCCGGCGGATGACGGTGAGGTTCTCGAGGGCGAGGGAGTCCGCTATGTCGGCGGTGCCGTCGCGGGAACCGTCGTCCACGAGGATGATCTCGACCGGGTGGTCGCTCGCGGCTAGGGAGCGCAGGGTGTTGGGGACACACACCTCCTCGTTGTAGGCGGGGACGACGACGCTGACGGGCCGGGTGACGGGCCGCGGGGCTCCGGTACGGGGGCGGCGGGCGTGGTGACGGGCGAGGACGAGCAGGACCGCACACCGGGCGAGGACGAGCGAGCCGACCGCCAGCAGCAGCACGGTGACGGCCGACACCACCGCCCCCGAGACGGTCACGGCGGTCACGAAGACGCGGCCACTCCACAGGTCCACCGTGTCGACGGGACTGCTGAGACGCTGCGTTCCGACGAGATCGGAGAGGGTGGTGAAGCGATAGCCCTGTGCCTTCAGCCGGGGGATCAGGACCCGGAGTGCCTCGACCGTCTGGGATCGGTCCCCTCCCGCGTCGTGCAGGAGGACGACCGCACCCCTGCCGGGTGGGCTTGGGGTGGCCGCGTCGGCGATCGCCCGGGCGCCCGGCCGCCGCCAGTCGTTGGTGTCCTGGTCGATGAAGGCCAGGACGTAGCCCTTCTCGCCCAGGCGCCGGGCCACCGACCAGGCGGGGGCGTCGAGGGCGGAAGGGGTGGATGAGTAGGGCATCCGCATCAGCGAGGTGTTGATGCCCGCGGCCCCGGCGAGGGCGAGTTGGGTCAGCGCCAGCTCGCGGTCGACGGCGCTCGCGGACTGGGTGGTCAGGTCCGGATGGGAGAAGGTGTGCACCCCGATCTCGTGACCGGAGCGGACCAGACCGCGCAGGACTCCCGGGTGCCGGGTGGTCTGCTGCCCGGTGACGAAGAAGGTGCCGGGAGTGCCGTAGTGGTCGAGTACGGCCCGGATGCGGGGCGTCCAGGTGGGGTCGGGACCGTCGTCGAAGGTCAGGGCGACGGTCCTGTCGGGTGTGCGGTAGCTCCGCAGATGATCACCGGTGGTGTCGAGGACCGGCCCGCCGTCGGTGACGCTGCGGGGGACGCCGGTGGTCCCTCGTCCGCCGCGCCCCTCCTGGTCACCGGTGAAGCCCCTGGTGGTGTACCCCTCGACCAGGAGCACCGAGGCGAGGAAGGCCAGCAGGACGAGGGGGACGACGATGCGGAAGCGGTGCCGCGGTGACAGCGGCGGCCGCCCGCGCCGCGGTCCGGGCGCTTCCGGTGAGCGGCCGGGTGGCTCCGGTGGTGAGAGGCCGGATGGCCGGTGCGGGTGCCGCCGCATCAGGGGGCCTCGACCACCGAGGGGGCGGAGGCCGGGGGCACGGCCGTGGTGCCGGAGGGTGCCGAGGTGCCGGTCGCCGGCCCTGTGGACTGGGGGGCGGATGGCGGCGTTTGTGCCGGGGGCTCAGGCGCCGGCGGGACGGCGGGGGCGGTGGTCGGCGGAGCCGGTGCGGGCGGAGCCGGTGCGGGGGTGGTGCCCGTGCCCGGTGCGGGGGTGGGGGCCGCAGGGGGGTCGGGGGGCGTGGGCTGCGCCGGTGGGGGTGGCGCCTGGGTCGTCGGCGCCGGCGGTTCCGGCGTGCCGGGAAGCGCCGGTCCGCCGGGCGGCGGGCTCCCGTCGGGTGCCGGTTCGCCGGCCGGTGGGAGGCCGGGCACCAGGGGCGGGGCGATGGGCGGGCCGGGCGCGGTGAACTGCGGAACGAGCAGGCCGCTCGGCCCGGTGTCCGGACGGCCGCCGGGACCCGGGCCGTCCCGCGTCGGCGGCTCGCCGGGCGCCAGGGGCGTACCGTCCGGGGCGCGGGGTTCCGGCGCGGCGGGAGCGGCCAGGTCGCCGGGCAGAATCGTCCCCGGCGCGAAGGGTGTTGCTCCCATCAGGCTCAGTCCGAGCACCGTCAGGTAGGTGATCACACAGCCGGCCAGCGCGTAGCCGACGCGCCGCAGGTTCCGTGCACGGCGACCGGAGGAGTCGACGAACACGGGGAGGCTCGGACCGCTCGACGTTCCCCGCGCTTCCCGCCCGGTACGCCCCCTCTTGGCCTGATAAAGCACCATAGGGCTCAGCGTACGCCGCTGCGGACAGCCGGTCGGGAAAGAATTTCTTACGTTGCCGTGCAACCCTTTCCGCCCCCGCGGTGTCGTACTTGGTGTCAGGACTTCTGGAGGGGGATCCGGGGGGATCGCGGGGGCTCCTGACGGGAGGGGAAAAGCCGAGGGGGCCCGGTCGACGGACCGGGCCCCCTCGAAACCGTTCGGGGTGTCAGCCGTTCGGGGCGTCAGAAGAAGACACCACACCTCAGCAGCACGTTCGCGTACGGCCGTGCCTCGCCCGTGCGGACCACGAGACGGGCCCCGGCCGACAGTTCCTTGAGCCGCTCGTGCGGGACGAGGACCAGCGAGGGGAAGCGCCCCTCCAGGAGCGCCGAAGCGTCCCGGTTCGCTTCCCGTACCTCGTCCGCCGCCGTGGCCCCCTCGACCACCAGCTCCTCCAGCAGCCCCTCCAGCACCTCCGCGAACGCCGGCACCCCGGCCCGGAAGGCCAGGTCCACCACCCGGGGCCCGTCGGGGATGGGCATGCCCGCGTCGCACACCAGCACCCCGTCCCCGTGGCCCAGTTCGGCGAGCGCCCCGGCGAGGTGGCGGTTCAGTATCCCGGCCCTCTTCATCGCGCGGCGACCTCCGCCGCCGACGGGAACGACACCTGCGCGCCCTCCTTCGTCACGGTCAACGCCCCGACCCGGGCCGCGTACGCCGCCGCCTGAGCCAGGGACTCGCCTGCCCCCAGCCGCACGGCCAGCGCCGCGGTGAACGCGTCGCCCGCGCCGGTCGTGTCCACGGCGCTCACCTTCACGGACGGGATCCGAAGTACGCCCTCCGCCGAGGCCACCAGCGCGCCTTCCGCGCCCAGCGTCACCACCACCGACCGCGGGCCCTTCGCGAGCAGGATCCGCGCCCAGTCCTCAGGGGTGTCCCCGACGGCGGACTCACCCAGGATCACCTTCGCCTCGTGCTCGTTGACGATCAGCGGGTCGCACGCCGCCAGCAGCTCCCGCGGCAGGGGGCGCGGCGGGGAGGGGTTCAGGACGAAGCGGCTGTCCGGCGCCAGGTTCCGGACCACCTCCACCACCGTCTCCAGCGGGATCTCCAACTGCGTCGAGACCACCTTGGAGCTCTGGAACAGGCACCCGGCGGCGCGCACGTCCTGCGGGGACAGCCGGCCGTTCGCGCCCGGTGAGACGACGATGCTGTTGTCCCCGGACGGGTCGACCGTGATCAGCGCGACCCCGGTCGGCGCGCCCCCCACCAGGACACCGACCGTGTCGACACCGGCCTCCCGCTGCGAGTCCAGCAGCAGCCTGCCGTACGCGTCGTCGCCGACCCGGGCCAGCAGAGCCGTGCGGGCACCGAGCCGGGCGGCCGCGACCGCCTGGTTCGCGCCCTTGCCGCCCGGATGGACGGCCAGGTCGGAGCCGAGCACGGTCTCGCCGGCTCCGGGCCGGCGCTCGACACCGACCACCAGGTCGGCGTTGGCCGACCCCACGACCAGGAGGTCGTAGTCGTACATGAGTCGTCTCCCCACGTGAGTGACATGGGCGGGCGGTTTCCACACGCTGTGGACGACCGCCCGCCGTTCCCCGATGTCAGCCGCTGAAGCCGGCCACGTTCTCCTTCGTGACCACCTTCACCGGTACCTTCACCGTCTCCTCGACCTTCTTGCCCTGAAGCGCCCGCAGCGCGTTGTCCACCGCGATCTTCCCGAGCTGGGACGGCTGCTGCGCCACGGACGCGTACAGCGTGCCGCCCTCGACCGCCTTCAGTCCGTCAGGCGTGCCGTCGAAGCCGACCACGGAGACCGACGTGCCGGCCTTGGAACCCAGCGCCTTGATCGCGCCCAGCGCCATCTCGTCGTTGGCGGCGATGACCCCCTGGACGTCCGGGTGGGCCTGCAGCAGGTTCGACATCACGTCGAGGCCCTTGGTGCGGTCGAAGTCGGCGGGCTGCTGGGCCACGACCCGGATGCCCGGGTAGGCCTTCAGCCCGTTGGCGAAGCCCTCGGCGCGCTCCCGGGCCGCGGACGTGCCCGCCTGGCCCTGCAGAATCACGATCTTGCCCTTGCCGCCCAACTTGTCGGCGATTGCCTTGGCGGCCAGCTCGCCGCCGGCCACGTTGTCGGAGGCGACCAGCGTGGCCGTCCTGGCGTCGTTGACGACGCGGTCGACGGCGACGACCGGGATCCTCGCCTTGCCGGCGGCCTTCACCGAGTTGCTCGCCGCGTCCGAGTCCACCGGGTTGACGATGATCGCGCCGAGTCCGGAACTGGTGAAGTTCTGCAGCTGGTTGGCCTGCTGGGAGACGTCGTTCTGGGCGTCCGTGACGGTCAGGTCCACGCCCAGCCGCTTCGCCTCGGCCTGGGCACCCGCCCGGATCTGCACGAAGAACGGGTTGTTGAGGGTGGACAGCGACAGGCCCATCTTCGGGGTGCTCGCGGCGGAGGAGCCGTTGTGCAGGAAGGACGTGGCGCCGACGATCGCGACGGTGACCACGGCCGCCAGCCCGTACGTCGCCGCCTGCCTGCCCTTCGGCCCGCCGGTGCCGGCCGCCACCGGCGTCGCCCCCGCCTTGCGCCGCAGCGTGTCGAACAGCACCGCCAGCGCGATGACGACGCCGATGACGACCTGCTGCCAGAACGCGGAGACGTTCAGCAGGTTCAGCCCGTTGCGCAGCACCGCCAGGATCAGCGCGCCGACCAGCGTGCCGGACGCCTTGCCCGTGCCGCCCGCGAGGGACGCGCCGCCGATGACGACGGCGGCGATCGCGTCGAGCTCGTAGCCGTCGGCGGCCTGGGGCTGCGCGGAGGAGAGCCGGGCGGCGAGCACCACACCGGCGACGGCGGCGAAGACGCCGGAGAAGGCGTAGACGGCGAGCTTCTGCTTCTTCACGCGCAGACCGGACAGCCGCGCGGCCTCCTCGTTGCCGCCGATCGCGTACATCGAGCGGCCGATGTAGGTCCGGCCGAGGACGAAGGCGGTGATCAGACCCATCACGGCCATCACCAGGACCGGCACCGGCAGCCAGCCGCCGAGCGTGTCGCCGAGGTGGGAGACCGAGTCGGGGAACGCGATCGGTGAGCCCTCGGAGATCACGAGGGACAGACCGCGCGCCACGGACAGCATGGCCAGCGTCGCGATGAACGGCGGCAGCTTGCCGTAGGAGATCAGGATGCCGTTGACCAGGCCGCAGACGATGCCCGTCGCCAGGGCGAGGAGCACGGCGGCGAACACCGGGACACCCGCCGAGGTGGCGCTCCACGCCAGGACCGTGGCCGACAGCGCGGCGACCGAGCCGACCGACAGGTCGATGCCCGCCGAGACGATCACGAAGGTGACGCCGAAGGCGAGGACGGCGGTGACGGCCGCCTGCACGCCGACGTTGAGGAGGTTGTCCGTCGTCAGGAAGGCACCGGACAGCGCCGACATCGCGATGACGAGGACGATGAGCGCGGTGAGCGCCCCGTTGTCGAGCAGCAGGCGGCGCAGGCCGCCCGAGGCGCCCTGCGCGCCCGTCGTGCTCTTGAGCGTGTCAGTGGCCACGGGAGGCCTCCTTGTCGGTGCTGGGGTTGCTTACGGCGAGGGCCATCACGGCGTCCTGGGTCGCCTCGTCGGCGGAGAGTTCACCGGCGATCCGCCCCTGGGCCATCACCAGCACCCGGTCGCTCATGCCGAGCACCTCGGGAAGATCGCTGGAGATCATCAGGACGGCCGCGCCGGCGGCGGTGAGTTCGTTCACGAGCTGGTAGATCTCGACCTTGGCGCCGACGTCGATCCCCCGCGTCGGCTCGTCGAGGATCAGCACCTTGGTGTCGGCGAGCAGCCACTTGCCGATGACGACCTTCTGCTGGTTGCCGCCGGACAGGGTGCGCACGCGCTGGCCGAGGCCCGCCATGCGCACGCCGAGCTGCTGCGCGATCCGCTCGGCGGCCTCGCGCTGCCCCTTGAGATCGACGAGCCCGGCGCGCGTGGCCGACCGCAGCGTCACCAGCCCGAGGTTCTCCTCGACCGACGCGTCCAGCACCAGGCCCTGCCCCTTGCGGTCCTCGGGGATGAGCCCGATGCCCGCGGTCATCGCCGCGTTGACGTCGGACTTCGGGACGGCGGAACCGGCGACCTTCACGGCCCCCTCGTCGTACGGATCCGCCCCGAACACGGCCCGCACGACCTCCGTGCGCCCCGCGCCGACCAGCCCCGCCACGCCGACGACCTCACCGGCGTGCACCTCGAAGCTGACGTCGTGGAAGACCCCGTCACGCGTGAGCCCCTCGACGGTGAGCAACGCGGCGCCCCGGTCGGGCCGCGCGCGCGGGTACTGCTGCTCGATCGACCGCCCCACCATCAGCCGGACGAGCTCGTCCTCAGGCGTGGAGGCGGGCACCTGCCCGACACTCCTCCCGTCCCGTATGACGGTCACCCGGTCGCCGAGGGCGGCGATCTCCTCCAGGTGGTGGGTGATGAACACGATCCCGACGCCGTCCTCGCGCAGCTTCCGCACGATCGCGAAGAGCTTCTCGACCTCCTCGGAGGTGAGCACGGCGGTCGGCTCGTCCATGATCAGCACACGCGCGTCCAGGCTGAGCGCCTTGGCGATCTCGACCATCTGCAGGCGGGCGATGCCGAGTTCCCGCACCCGCGCGCGGGGCGACACGTTCACGCCGACCCGCCCGAGCAGGACCTCGGCGTCGGCCTCCATCCGCTTCCGGTCGATCATCCCGAACCGGCGCGGCTGCCGCCCCAGGAAGATGTTCTCGGCGACCGTCAGATCGGGCACCAGGTTGAACTCCTGGTAGATGGTCGCGATCCCGAGCCGTTCGGAGTCCTGCGCGCCCTGGATGCGCGTCTCCTCGCCGCCGACCAGGATCCGCCCGGCGTCGGGGGTATAGGCGCCGGAGAGCATCTTGATCAGCGTGCTCTTGCCCGCGCCGTTCTCACCGAGCAGCACATGCACCTCGCCCCGGCGCAGATCGAAGTCGACGCCGTCCAGCGCGACCACGCCCGGGAAGGTCTTGCGTATGCCCTCGATGCGCAGCAACTCGTCCGCGTCGCTCACGTCGTGCTCCTTTGCACTGGGGTGGGGGTCTCGCCGCAGGAGCGGCGTACGACGAGCCGGGCGGGAAGCGTGACGGACTCGCCCGGCCGTCCCTCGATGCGGTCGACCAGGGCGCGCACGGCGGCCCGCCCCAGCTCACCCGTCGGCTGGGCGATCGCGGTGACCGGCGGGTCGGTGTGCACGAACCACGGGATGTCGTCGAACGCGGCCAGCGCGATGTCGTCCGGCACGCGCAGGCCACGCGCGCGCACGGCGTCCAGCGCGCCGAGCGCCATCAGGTTGTCGGCCGCGAACACGACCTCCGGCGGCTCGGCCAGGTCGAGGAAGCCCTCGGTGACCCGCCGTCCGCTCTCGGCCTGGAAGTCGCCCTGGCCTGTGTAGGCGTCGGGCAGTTCGAGCCCGTACGCGGCCAGCGCCTCCCGGAACGCCTCCACGCGCTCCCGGCCGGTCGTGGTCGCCGCCGGTCCCGCGATGATGGCGAGGCGCCGGTGCCCGAGCCCGTACAGGTGCGCCACGAGATCCCGCACGGCCGCCTGCCCGTCCGCCCTCACCACCGGCACCTCCACGCCGGGGATCCACCGGTCGACGAAGACCATGGGCGTCCCGGCCCGCGCGGCGTCCAGCATCAGCGGCGAGCCGCCGTCCGTCGGGGAGAGGAGCAGCCCGTCGATCCGCCGGTCCAGCAGGGTGCGCACGTGGTGGTCCTGAAGGTCCGGCCGCTCGTCGGCGTTGCCGATGATGACGCTGTAGCCGAGCGCGCGGGCCTCCTCCTCGACGGAGCGGGCCAGCTCGGTGAAGTAGGGGTTCATCACGTCGCTGATGACCAGGCCGAGGGTGCGGGTCTGGTCGGTGCGCAGCGAGCGGGCGACGGCGTTCGGGCGGTAGCCCAGGGTCTCGACGGCGGCCAGCACGCGGGTGCGCGCGTCGGCGCTGACCGACGGGTGGTCGTTCAGGACGCGCGAGACCGTGGCGACGGACACGCCGGCCTCCGCAGCGACGTCCTTGATGCTGGCCACCGCCGCTCCACCTCCTTGTGGATCAGTCGGGTGAGCACCTTGGCTCGGGATGCTCGTGGAATCGATTACATCGACGGAGGGATGGAATCGATTACACGGCGGTAGGGCAAGACCCCTGGGGTATCTCTTGACCGGATCGTGATGTCGCGGCGACGCGCACACCGACCACCGATGAGTTTCGCCGCCCCGAGCGGTCCAATCCTCGTCACGGCCACAGGAGGAGTGCCATGCCCCAGCTACTGCGAGTGCAGAACTTCAACGTCTCGAGCGACGGTTTCGGTGCCGGTGAGGGCCAGAGCCTGGAGCGGCCGTTCGGCCACGCCGACCCCGGCACGATGTTCGCCTGGGCCGGCGCCACGGCGAGCTGGCCCAACCGCACCGACCCGGGCGGGAGCCGCGGCCTCGACGACTACCTGACCCGCGATTTCCGGAACAACATCGGCGCCGAGATCATGGGCCGCAACAAGTTCAGCCCCCACCGCGGCCCCTGGCAGGACCACGAGTGGAAGGGGTGGTGGGGCGAGGAACCCCCCTTCCACACCCCGGTGTTCGTCATGACCCACTACGACCGTCCCTCGTTCACCCTCTCCGACACCACGTTCCACTTCGTCGGCGGCGACCCGGCGGAGGTGCTGGAGCAGGCGCGCCAGGCCGCGCAGGGCAAGGACGTCCGCCTCGGCGGCGGCGCCACGGTCATCCGGGAGTTCCTGGACGCCGACCTGGTCGACACCCTGCACGTGGCCGTCTCGCCGGGTGTGAAACTCGGCTCCGGTTCCCGCCTCTGGGAGTCGCCCGAAGAGCTTCTCGACCGCTTCCACTGCGATGTCGTGCCGAGCCCGAGCGGGGTGACGCATCACTTGTTCTGGAGGAAGTGACTCGGCACTGGGGAACGTCTTGCCGACCATGAGGCCCGGGCGGGGGGATGGCCCCCCGCCGCCTCATCTGGCGAAACCGCCACCCCGCTACCGGCGCCTGTGCGCCATCGCTGACAGGCCGACGTCGTTGATGGGACATGATCACCCTGTATCGGGGAAGCCGACCCCGGGTCAGCGGGGGCCCGGCGGGACCAGGCCCGCCTCGTACGCGGAGATGGCCGCCTCCACCCGGTCGCGTACGCCCAGCTTCGCCAGCATCGCGCTGACGTGCGCCTTCACCGTGCCCTCGACGAGGTGCAGCCGACTCGCGATCTCCGCGTTGGACAGCCCCGCCCCGAGTCCGGCCAGCACCTCGCGCTCCCGTTCCGTGAGCCGCTCCAGTGAGCGGTGGGGGTGTGCCGCCCGGTGCGCGCGCATCGCGGCGATGACCCGGCCGGCGACCCGCGGGGACAGATAGGCCCCGCCGCCTCCTACCGCCTGCACCCCTTTTGAGGAGTTCCCTCGGGTCGTCCGCCTTCGGCAGGAAGCCGTCGGCGCCCCCCTTCCAGGGCGCGGGTGATGTACTCGTCCTGCCCGAAGGTCGTCAGCATGATCACACCGAGCCTTCGTGGCACCCGTCGTCGCAGCCGTCTTCTTCCTGCCATCCGCCTTCTACCTGGCCTGGCAACTGACGTCGAGCGTGCTGCCGCCCTCCCGGTTCGACGAGTTGACCATCGGCCGGCCGCGCGCCGAACTCGCCCCTCTGCTGCCGGCTCGCGCCTACCCTTACCCGTCCGACCACGCCCGTTCCGCATCCCGGCCCCCCGGCGCCCGTTTCGAGTTCTACCGTTCCGGCAGCGATCTGTTGAACCAAGTCGACCTCTACCGGCTCTGCTGGTCCGGCAACACGCTGCTGACGAAGGACACCGTGCCCGCAAGCCGCCCCTGACCGCCCCGAACAGAGTGAGGACCATGAAGTACGTCATACGCCGGATCACGGCCGAGGAATGGCGCGAGCTGCGCGCGATACGCCTTGAGTCCCTGCTGGACTCGCCCGACGCCTTCGGTGTCCGTCACGCCGACGCTGTCGAGCTCTCCGACCGCACGTGGCGGGAGCAGGCGGAGAGGGCCGCGACCGCGGCCGACGAAGGGCTTTTCGTAGCCATCGACGAGACCGGCTCCTGGGTCGGCACCGCCGGGGCCGCACCCCTGGACGGCATCCCCGACACCGCACATGTGCACGCCGTCTATGTCACCCCGGCGCACCGCGGTCCGGACGGTCCGGCGCGGGCGCTGATGGAAGCGGCAGTCGACTTCGCACGCGAGCACACCGATTGCGCCCGGCTCACCCTGGGGGTACGCGAGGACAATCATCGCGCCATGGCCTTTTACCGACGCATCGGGTTCCATGACCTCGGAGAGACCGTCCCCTACCCGCTGGACCCCACCAAGTTCTTGCGCATTCTGGGCTGCCCTGACTTCCGTGTCTCCCGGACTCCTGGCATGGTGCCGACTTCTGACATCAACACCGGTGTCCCGGTCGGTTCCCGGTCGGTTCCTCCTCGGACCTGACCCTCACCTCCTGCCGACAGACCGACCTCGAAGACTGGACGACCAGCCACGACGGCCAATGAGGACGGCGGATTCGACCCACGTGCCTGGCGCG
Organism: Streptomyces djakartensis; assembly: GCF_014651075.1. Lineage (GTDB taxonomy): Bacteria > Actinomycetota > Actinomycetes > Streptomycetales > Streptomycetaceae > Streptomyces > Streptomyces djakartensis. The sequence goes on from NZ_BMWE01000006.1 coordinate 185,570, forward strand.
GGGCCGTAGCGGTACCAGCCGGCCTGCCGTCGGCGGGAGAATCCCCCACTCCGGCTGCATCTGGAGCGCTCGGGCCACCGCGGACTCTGCTCGCCTGGGCTGTCGCGGGCGGCGAGCGCCCGATCGCTCCACTCAGCGTTTCAAGCCTCTCCTCGTGCTAGTCGCCCTCTTGGGCCGCCGCCTCCCGCATCCCGGTCAGGAAGCCCTTGATCGCGGCCAGTTCCCGCTCGTCGTACCCCTGCAACAGGCCCACCGCCCGGTCGATCAGCGGTCCGAAGTGGGACCAGCCGAGCGCGACCGCGCGCTCCTCCAGCTCGATCGTGACCTTGCGGCGGTCCCGCTCGCCACGCACCCGCCGCACATGCCCGGCCCGCTCCAGCCGGTCGACCAGCGCCGTGGTGCCCGCCGAGTTCAGCCCGAGCGCGGCACCGAGCCGTCCCGCCGTGGTCTCCTCGCCCGCCCGGGAGGCGTCCATCAGGGCGATCAGCGCACGCACGTCGGTGGGATGCATGCCGTTGCGCTGGGCGAACCGGGCGCTGTGCCGACCCAGGTCGACGACCACCGCGCGCAGCAGATGGACGATCTCCATCTCGGGCCCCTGCCCCCCTGTGCCCTCGTCCTCCTGGTCCGACACGGACCGCCTCCCCTATCATCTCGCTCAACAAGTATCTCGCTGGTCGAGATAATAGGGGGTCTGCCGCATGAACGCTCGCAGTACGTACGACATGGACGGCTTCCTCGCCGCCTACGACAAGGTCATGGCCAAGTGGCCGACCTCGCGTGAGGCCGCGACCGTGCCCACGCCCTTCGGCGCGACGCACGTGAACATGTGCGGCCCGGCCGACGCCCCTCCGCTCCTCCTGCTGCCGGGCGGCGGAAGCGCGACCTCCGCGTCCTGGTACCGGCAGGCCGCCGAACTCTCCCACGCCCACCGGCTCTACGCCGTCGACCTCATCGGCGCCCCGGGCCGAAGCACACCCGCCGCCGGTCGCCGGCCCCGCACGGTCACCGACCTGGTGGCCTGGATGGACGCCCTCCTCGAAGGCCTCGGTCTCGCGGGGACCGACTTGGGCGGGCACTCGTACGGGGCCTGGATCGCGCTGCACTACACCCTGCGCGCACCCCACCGGGTACGCCACCTGGTCCTCCTGGACCCGACCCAGTGCTTCGCCGGGTTCAAACCGGCCTACGCGCTGCACGCGCTGCCGATGCTGCTGCGGCCCTCACCCCGACGGGTCCGCAGCTTCCTGGAGTGGGAGACCGGGGGCGCCTCCCTCGACGCCGACTGGCTCGCCCTCCAGGAGGCGGCAGCCGGATTCCCGACTCTGCGCCCGGTGACCGGACCGCGCCCGCAGCCGGTCGCTCTGCGTGGCCTGAAGCCGCCCGTCCTGGTGCTCCTCGCGGGAGACAGCAGGACCCACGATCCCGCCAAGGTGGCCGCCGGAGCCGAGGCGCTCCTACCGCACGTCACGACCACCACGCTGCCGCACGTGTCCCACCACGCCCTGCCGCACGCCGCCCCGCCCGAAGTGAGCCGCCACATCGCCGACTTCTTCACCCGTTAACTCCCTTTCGCAGGGAAGGCGCGCCCCTCTGCTCTCCGCGACCCGCTTGACGTCCCGCAGGCACTCCGTGAGCCGCAGGGCCAGGTAGTGCAGTTCCGCGCTCGTCACCCGGCGCTCGGCGAGGAGTCCGGCGGCGTGGGCGAGGAGGTCGTCCGCCATGGCGAGGTGCACGTCCTCGATCTCGTCGGCGAGCCGCGAGACGTACCCCGTCCCGTCGCCGACGAGGTAGCAGGGCTTGCCCTCCGGGCTGGTCCACGGCAGCAGACGCCCTGCCCGTCTGTCGGTCATGCGCTCGCCCCCGCCGACAGATACGGCCGGACCAGCCGGTTGTCCTCGCCGCGCAGCGGGCGCTCCTCCGGGCGGCTGGCCACCGCGCCGTTGACCCCGTCGCGGCAGTACGGGCACGGGGGCGGGGGCGGCGCCGGGGATCGCCGTCGCCGTCCGCGTGGCGGGAACAGGACGCGGAGGAGCGGTTCGAGGGCTCTGGCGATGAGGTCCGTCATGTCTGCTCTGCCTTCCGACCTGGGGTGACTGCGTTCTGTGGTGAATCACTCACAGAGTGGGGTCGGCGGTGGCTACGCTGCCAGGGGGGTGAGCTTGACATCGCGCTTGTCAAGAAGAGGAGTTGGCCGCATGGACGAACGTCGTACGCCTCGAACGCTGCGGGAGAAGTACGGGGAGGAGCTGAGGCTACGGCGGAACGGGGCGCGCCTCACCCAGGAGGAACTGGGCGATCAGGTCGTGTGCTCCTCCACGCTGATCAGCCACTTCGAGGCGGGCAGGCGGCTGCCGAAACCCGATGACGCCCAGCGGATCGACCGGGCGCTGGGGACGGACGGGTTCTTCTCGCGGTGGCTGGAGGACCTGGAGTCGAAGTACACCGACCACTTCGCGGCCGTTGCCGAGCTGGAGCAACTGGCCGTACTGATCCAGCAGTTCGCGCTCTCGCTGGTACCCGGAGTGCTCCAGACCGAGGACTACGCACGTGCGCTCTTTCGTGCGTACCGACCGAACCACACGTCCGAGGAACTTGACGAGCTCGTTGTCATCCGAACAAAGCGCCGACGAATCCTCGACGGACCGGCGCAGCCCGTGGTCTGGACTCTTCTCGACGAGGCGGTCCTCCGGCGTTGTGTGGGTGGGCCGCAGGTCATGGCTCAGCAGCTGCACAAGATCGCCGACATGGCCGAGGCGGGACGACTGCGGTTGCACGTCGTCCCGTACGGAGTGGGGGCGCACGCGCTCATGCAGAGTCTGCTCACGCTCATGACGTTCGAGGACTCCGCCCCCGTGGCCTACGTCGAGGGCTTCCAGACCGGGAACCTGATGGATGATCCGGCCCTGGTGAGCGCCTGTCAGACCGCTTACTCTCTGGCCCTGAGCGACGCGTTGGCGCAGCAGGAGTCACTCGCCCTCGTCAGGGCGGCAGCGGAGGAACACACACATGGTCACCACTGAAAGCGGCATCACCGGCTGGTACAAGTCCAGCTACAGCGGCGGCGACCAAGGGGAGTGCCTCGAAGTCGCCCCCGGCCCCACCACCGTCCCCGTCCGCGACAGCAAGACCACCGACGGCCCGGCCCTGCTCTTCTCGGCCGGAGGCTGGACCGCGTTCCTGACCGCCGTGAAGGAAGGCCGCATCAAGGGCTGACGCCGCTGTCACACCTCGCCGGTCCGTCGGATTCTGATGGAAGATCCGGCGCTGGTGAGGTCCTGCCAGGCGGCCTACGCTCTGGCTCTGAGCGATGCGTTGTCGCAGCAGGAGTCACTGGCGCTCGTCAGGTCGGCAGCAGAGGATCACACGCATGATCAGCAGTGAGCACACCGGGTGGTTCAAGTCCAGCTACAGCGGCGGTAGTCAAGCTGAGTGCCTCGAAGTCGCCCCCGGCCCCACCACCGTCCCCGTCCGCGACAGCAAGACCACCGACGGCCCGGCCCTGCTCTTCTCGGCCGGAGGCTGGACCGCGTTCCTGACCGCCGTGAAGGAAGGCCGCATCAAGGGCTGACGCCGCTGTCAGACTCCGCCGGTACCGTCGGATCATGCCCAACCACACGGGGAACCCCACCGCCGAAGAGCCGCGGCGGCTCGCCGTCCTCGAAGGAGTCCTCGAGCGGATCACGTACGCCAACGAGGAGAACGGCTACACGGTCGCCCGGGTCGACACCGGCAGAGGCGCCGGTGATCTGCTCACGGTCGTCGGTGCGCTGCTCGGTGCCCAGGTGGGGGAGTCGCTGCGCATGGAGGGCCGGTGGGGGTCGCATCCCCAGTACGGCAAGCAGTTCCACGTGGAGAATTACACGACCGTGCTGCCGGCCACCGTCCAGGGCATCCGCCGCTACCTCGGCTCCGGCCTGGTCAAGGGGATCGGCCCGGTCTTCGCCGATCGCATCACGCAGCACTTCGGCCTGGACACACTGCGGATCATCGAGGAGGAGCCCAAGCGGCTCATCGAGGTTCCCGGCCTCGGCCCCAAGCGGACGAAGAAGATCGCGGACGCCTGGGAGGAGCAGAAGGCCATCAAGGAGGTCATGCTCTTCCTGCAGACGGTCGAGGTGTCCACGTCCATCGCCGTGCGCATTTACAAGAAGTACGGCGACGCGTCGATCTCGGTCGTGAAGAACCAGCCCTACCGGCTCGCCGCCGACGTCTGGGGCATCGGCTTCCTCACCGCCGACAAGATCGCCCAGAGCGTGGGCATCCCGCACGACAGCCCGGAGCGCGTCAAGGCGGGCCTGCAGTACGCGCTGTCGCAGTCCACCGACCAGGGGCACTGCTTCCTGCCCGAGGAGCAGCTGATCAAGGACGCGGTGAAGCTCCTCCAGGTCGACACGGGGCTTGTCATCGAGTGCCTCGCGGAGCTGGCCGAGCCCCCTGAGGACGGCGGGGACCCCGGCGTCGTACGCGAGAAGGTTCCGGGGCCGGACGGCGGGGAGCCCGTCACCGCGATCTACCTCGTCCCCTTCCACCGCGCCGAACTCTCCCTCGCCGCGCAGCTGCTGCGCCTCCTGGGTACCGAGGAGGACCGGATGCCGGGCTTCCGTGAGGTGGCCTGGGACAAGGCCCTCGGCTGGCTGAAGGGACGGACGGGTGCCGACCTCGCCCCCGAGCAGCAGGCAGCCGTCCGGCTCGCGCTGACCGAGAAGGTCGCCGTCCTCACCGGCGGTCCCGGCTGCGGCAAGTCCTTCACCGTCCGCTCGATCGTGGAGCTGGCCCGCGCCAAGAGGGCGAAGGTCGTGCTCGCGGCCCCGACCGGCCGGGCCGCCAAGCGGCTGTCCGAGCTCACCGGCGCCGAGGCCTCCACCGTGCACCGCCTGCTGGAGCTGAAGCCCGGCGGCGACGCGGCGTACGACCGCGACCACCCGCTGGACGCCGACCTGGTGGTGGTCGACGAGGCCTCCATGCTGGACCTGCTGCTGGCCAACAAGCTGGTCAAGGCGGTGCCGCCGGGTGCGCATCTGCTCTTCGTCGGGGACGTCGACCAGTTGCCCAGCGTGGGCGCCGGAGAGGTCCTCAGAGATCTCCTGGCCGACGGGAGCCCGATCCCCGCGGTCCGCCTCACCCGGGTCTTCCGGCAGGCCCAGCAGTCGGGCGTGGTGACGAACGCGCACCGGATCAACGCCGGGCAGCACCCGCTCACCGACGGCATGAAGGACTTCTTCCTGTTCGTCGAGGACGACACGGAGGCCGCCGGGCGGCTCACCGTGGATGTGGCGGCCCGTCGCATCCCGGCCAAGTTCGGACTCGACCCACGCCGGGACGTGCAGGTCCTCGCCCCCATGCACCGGGGGCCGGCGGGCGCGGGCACCCTCAACGGCCTGCTTCAGCAGGCGGTCACGCCCGGCCGCCCGGACCTCGCCGAAAAGAGATTCGGCGGACGGGTTTTCCGGGTCGGCGACAAGGTCACCCAGATTCGCAACAACTACGAGAAGGGCGAGAACGGTGTCTTCAACGGCACCGTGGGCGTGGTGACCTCGCTCGACCCGGTCGACCAGCGTCTGACGGTGCTGACGGACGAGGACGAGGAGGTTCCGTACGAGTTCGACGAGCTCGACGAGCTGGCCCACGCGTACGCCGTGACGATCCACCGCTCCCAGGGCAGCGAGTACCCGGCGGTCGTCATCCCGGTCACCACGGGCGCCTGGATGATGCTCCAGCGGAACCTGCTGTACACGGCGGTCACCAGGGCCAAGCAGCTGGTCGTCCTCGTCGGTTCGCGCAAGGCCATCGGCCAGGCGGTGCGCACGGTTTCGGCGGGCCGGCGTTGCACGGCACTCGACTTCCGGCTCGGTTCAACGAAAAATGATCGATCAAATTCGTCGTGAAGGTCACAAGGCTCTTCCAGAAGGGGGACGCAGGGGGCAGGATGAGCAAGTTGGCGGCACTCAGTGCCGTCCATAGGCCCGATGGTCGACCCCGAGTGCACTCTCCTGAGCCGAGTGGGGGATGGTAGAGACAGTCAGGGCACCTCGAAGATGAGGCACAACGTCGGTGAGGGAAGACGTGAGCGACAACTCTGTAGTACTGCGGTACGACGGCAACGAGTACACCTACCCGGTGATCGACAGCACCGTCGGTGACAAGGGCTTCGACATCGGGAAGCTCCGCGCCCAGACCGGTCTGGTGACGCTGGACAGCGGATACGGCAACACCGCCGCCTATAAATCCGCGATCACCTATCTCGACGGCGAGGCCGGCATCCTCCGGTACCGCGGCTACCCGATCGAGCAGCTGGCCGAGCGCTCCACCTTCCTGGAGGTCGCCTACCTGCTGATCAACGGCGAGCTGCCGACCGTCGATGAGCTCTCGTCGTTCAAGAACGACATCACGCAGCACACCCTGCTGCACGAGGACGTCAAGAACTTCTACAAGGGCTTCCCGCGCGACGCCCACCCGATGGCCATGCTGTCCTCGGTCGTCTCGGCGCTGTCCACCTTCTACCAGGACAGCCACAACCCCTTCGACGAGCGCCAGCGCAACCTCTCCACGATCCGCCTGCTCGCCAAGCTCCCGACGATCGCGGCGTACGCGTACAAGAAGTCGATCGGCCACCCGTTCGTCTACCCGCGCAACGACCTCGGTTACGTCGAGAACTTCCTCCGCATGACCTTCTCGGTCCCCGCGCAGGAGTACGAGCTCGACCCGGTCGTGGTCTCGGCGCTCGACAAGCTGCTGATCCTGCACGCGGACCACGAGCAGAACTGCTCGACCTCCACGGTCCGCCTGGTCGGTTCCTCGCAGGCGAACATGTTCGCGTCGATCTCCGCCGGCATCAACGCGCTGTGGGGCCCGCTGCACGGCGGCGCCAACCAGTCCGTGCTCGAGATGCTGGAGGGCATCCGCGACTCCGGCGGCGACGTCGACACCTTCATCCGCAAGGTGAAGAACAAGGAGGACGGCGTCCGCCTGATGGGCTTCGGCCACCGGGTCTACAAGAACTTCGACCCGCGCGCCAAGATCATCAAGGCCGCCGCGCACGACGTGCTGTCCGCCCTCGGCAAGTCCGACGAGCTGCTGGACATCGCGCTGAAGCTGGAGGAGCACGCGCTCTCCGACGACTACTTCGTCTCGCGCAGCCTCTACCCGAACGTCGACTTCTACACGGGCCTGATCTACCGGGCCATGGGCTTCCCGACCGAGATGTTCACGGTCCTGTTCGCCCTCGGCCGGCTGCCGGGCTGGATCGCCCAGTGGCACGAGATGATCAAGGAGCCGGGCTCCCGTATCGGCCGCCCGCGCCAGATCTACACGGGCGTCGTCGAGCGCGACTTCGTTCCCGTCGAGGAGCGCTGATCCCCGACCGGGGCCGCTCAGTCGCGGTACCGCCAAGCCCCCGCACCCGGCTCGCCGGACGCGGGGGCTTTCGCGTGCTCGCCCTGGTGCGGGTTCGGGTGCGCGGGTACGTGTGCGTTCATGCGCGTGACATACGGAAGGCGCCCCGGCGCCGGTCCCCCCACGGGCCGACGACCAGGGCGCCTTCCCAGTCCCGGTACGGATTCCCCCCACGGGATCCGGCCGGGCGTCTGTGAGGACAGCGCCTGAATCGCTGTGAGCACAACGAGCAAAACTCGCCGTACTTCGGTTGTGTGCGGTCTGCCGGGACAGCGCACGATCGAGAAGGCCGCTCAAAGCTTCCCGGTGTACGTGCCCCGGCAACGCCCCCCCGAGCTCTCAACTGCGTTCGAGCAGGGAGGTACCTCCACCTGGAGAAGTCCCCCAAGACATCCCCAGATGCCAGGTGGCGCCCCCCAAGACGCTGCCTGACATCGTCAACTTAGACCTTCGAACCCCTTCGATGGTTACGTTCACATCACTGTGATCTGCGTCTCGTGCTTCTGTCCGTTAGATACACAAGAGCCCGGATATGTCATCCGGGGCTCAAGCGTAAGGATGATGCGCGAGCCTTGTGAAGAGCTTATGTGAGCCGGGCTCCGGACTCCAGAGGGGCTCATGTCGCGTGCGGCCTGAACTCAGGGCGGATTCGGGGGACTTCACCGGAATGTCCGCAATCGCAGACTGTTCGTGACCACGAAGACCGACGAAAAGGCCATCGCCGCCCCGGCGATCATCGGGTTCAGCAGTCCCGCGGCGGCCAGTGGCAGCGCGGCCACGTTGTAGCCGAAGGCCCACACGAGATTGCCCTTGATGGTGGCCAGCGTCCGGCGGGACAGCCGGATCGCGTCCGCGGCCACCCGCAGGTCGCCGCGGACCAGCGTCAGGTCGCCCGCCTCGATCGCCGCGTCCGTACCGGTGCCCATGGCCAGACCCAGGTCGGCGGTGGCGAGCGCGGCCGCGTCGTTGACACCGTCGCCCACCATGGCGACGACCCGCCCCTCGGCCTGCAGCCGCCGTACGGCCTCCACCTTGTCCTCGGGCAGGACCTCCGCCACCACCCGGCCGATCCCCACGGCCTCCGCCACCGCCTCGGCCACCGCCCGGTTGTCCCCGGTCAGCAGCACCGGCGTGAGCCCCAGCGCGCGCAGCCGGCGCACCGCCTCGGCGCTGGTCTCCTTGACCGCGTCCGCCACCGCCAGGACGGCCAGCGCGGTCCCGTCCCAGCCGGCCAGGACGGCCGTCCGTCCGGCCCGCTCGGCCTCGTCCCGCTTCCGGGCCAGCTCCGGCGGTACGTCGTCGAAGAGCCGCCCCACGGCGACCTCACGGCCCTCCACCCGCCCGCGCACGCCCCGCCCGGGGACGTTCTCGAACCCTTCGACGTCCGGAAGGCTCCCGGCCCTCTCCTCGGCGCCCAGCGCGATCGCACGGGCCACCGGGTGCTCGGAGGCGTGCTCGACGGCGCCCGCGAGCCGCAGCACCTGCTTCTCGTCGGCGCCCTCGGTGACGTACACCTCCTGCAGGGCCATCCGGCCCGTGGTGACCGTGCCCGTCTTGTCCAGGACGACGGTGTCGATCCTGCGCGTCGACTCGAGCACCTCGGGGCCCTTGATGAGGATGCCGAGCTGGGCGCCGCGGCCCGTGCCGACCATCAGGGCGGTCGGAGTGGCCAGGCCCAGCGCGCAGGGGCAGGCGATGATCAGGACCGCGACACCGGCGGTGAACGCGGCGACGGCGTCGCCGGTCAGACCGAGCCACGCCCCGGCCGTGGCGACGGCGACCAGCAGGACCACCGGCACGAAGACCCCGGAGATCCGGTCGGCCAGCCGCTGCACCTCGGCCTTGCCGTTCTGCGCCTCCTCCACCAGCCTCGCCATCCGCGCGAGCTGCGTGCCGGCGCCGACCCGGGTGGCCTCGACGACGATCCGGCCGCCGACGTTGACCGTGGCGCCCGTGACCGCGTCCCCCGCCGTCACGTCCACCGGCACCGACTCGCCGGTCAGCATCGAGGCGTCCACCGCGGAGAGTCCCTCGACGACCATGCCGTCGGTGGCGATCTTCTCGCCGGGCCGCACGACGAACCGGTCGCCGACCGCCAGTCGCCGCGCGGGGATCCGCACCTCGCGGCCGTCCCGCAGTACGGCCACGTCCTTGGCGCCCAGTTCCATCAGCGCCCTGAGGGCCGCTCCGGCGCGGCGCTTGGAACGGGCCTCCAGGTAGCGGCCCAGCAGGATGAAGGCGGTGACGCCGGAGGCGACCTCCAGGTAGATCGACGAGGCGCCGTCGCCGCGCGAGACCGTGAGCTCGAACGGGTGCCGCATGCCCGGCATGCCCGCGTCACCGAGGAACAGCGCCCACAGGGACCAGCCGAACGCCGCCAGCGTGCCGAGGGAGACCAGGGTGTCCATGGTGGCGGCGCCGTGCCGCGCGTTTGTCCAGGCAGCCCGGTGGAACGGCAGCCCGCCCCAGACGACGACGGGTGCGGCGAGCGTGAGTGAGAGCCACTGCCAGTTGTCGAACTGCAGGGCCGGGACCATCGCCAGCAGGACGACGGGCAGGGCGAGGGCGGCCGAGACGACGAGACGGCGGCGGACGGCCGACAGCTCGGGGTCCTCGTCCTCGCTCCCGGTGGCAGGCGTCTCCTCGCGCGGCGGCTCGGGCTCCTGGGCGGTGTACCCGGTCTTCACCACGGTCGCGATCAGGTCGGCGACCTCGGTGCCCTCGGGATAGGTGACCCGGGCCTTCTCCGTCGCGTAGTTCACCGTGGCGGTGACGCCGTCCATGCGGTTGAGCTTCTTCTCGACGCGGGCCGCGCAGGACGCGCAGGTCATCCCGCCGATGAGCAGCTCGACCTCGGCGTGGGCGGGCTCGGAGCCGGCCGGTGCCTTGGCGGTGGTGCTGGTCATGTCGGTGACTCCAGGGGGATGCGGGGCGCCCGGAAGCGAACGGGCCGTACGGGCCGGGGCGGCGGCGTACGGCCCGTACGTCGGTACGAGTGCCGGGTCTGAGGCGTCTCAGGCGCGGGTCGTGCGGTCGGGCCGTGCTCAGGCCCGCGGGTCGTGCGGTCGGACCGTGCTCAGGCCCGCGGGTCGCGCGGTCGGGCCGTGCTCAGGCCCGGCCGGCCAGCTCGAAGCCGGCCTCGTCGACGGCCGCACGGACGGCCTCGTCGTCGAGCGGGCTCGCGGAGACGACGGTGACCTCGCCGGTGGAGGCGACGGCCGTCACCGAACTGACGCCGGGGATCTGGGAGATCTCGCCGGAGACGGCGCCCTCGCAGTGTCCGCAGCTCATCCCGCTCACCTTGTAGACGGTGGTGACGGGGCCCGTGGTGTCGGTCTGGGCGGTCATGTCGTTACTCCTCGGGGAGACATGTGGGGCTGTGGGGACCCCTGGGGGTCCATACACTCCCACTGTACCCCCAGGGGGTATCAATCCACGATGTCCTCGGCCAGCGGTCTCAGGTACCGCGAGAGGGCGGCCTTCAACTCCTCGATGTACGGCTCCCGCTCGGCTTCCTCATGGGCCAGGATCAGCTCCAGGCCCGCCTTGTAGATGCCGACGCACATCTGGGCGGTGCGAGTGACCGTCGCGGCCGGGGCGTCGGGTGCGAACGGGGCGAGGAGCGCCTCGACCCTGGCCACCAGCGTGGAGTGCAGCGCGTCGTGATCCTCGGCGATCCGCCCGGGGATGTCGGGGCCGTGCATCAGCACGAAGAAGGCCGGGTGGCGGCAGTTGAACTCGATGAAGCGGTCCACGGTCCCGGCGATCGCCTCCTCGAGCGGCGTCACCGCGGGGTCGATCGGCGCGAGCACCTCGTCGTACGACTGCCGCATCTCGTGCATCAGCCGACTGCCCAGCTCGATCGCGATCGCTTCCTTGTTCGGGAAGAACTGGTACAGCGTCCCCGGGGACACGCCCGCCTCACGGGCGATGGCGTTGGTGCTCGCGGCCGTGTAGCCGGTCGTGGAGAAGACCGTGGCGGCGGCTTCGAGCAGCTGGGCGATGCGGCGCTCACCGCGTGCCTGGCGGCGGCGCGGCCGCTCCTCCTCCGTCGTCGCCTCGGCTGGCTTTTCGGACTTCTCGGGCACCCGTCATCCCCAGGTCTCGGATCGCGATTGACAAACACGAGCGGCCGCTCGCATTCTGGAGTCGCAGGAATGCGAGCGATCTCTCGTGTTTGCCAGTCTATGGCAGCCCCGTGCTGCCAGGCTGCGCCTGGACACGGGCCACGGTGAAGGGGACACCGCACGATGACCGAAGTCAACACACCTCCGCCCGTCGGAGGCTGGACCCGTTTCGTCACCGCCCGGCCCAGGCTGTCGCTGCTGGCGGCGCTGATTCTCACCGCGCTCGCGGTGCTGGCCGGCAGCGGCGTCGCCGACCGGCTCGGCGCCGGCGGCTGGGAGGACCCCGCAGCCGAGTCCACCTACGCGACGAAGGCCCTGGAGCGCGAGTTCCCCGGCTCCCAGCCCAACCTGCTGCTCCTGGTCGACGCGGGCGACGCCTCGGTCGACGATCCGGCCGTCGCCGCCGAGGCCAGGCGCCTCGCCCAGCGGCTGGCCGGCGAGCAGGGCGTCACCGGCGTCGGCTCCTACTGGCAGTCCGGCACCCCGGCCCTGCGAGCCGAGGACGGCCGGGAGGCGCTGATAGCCGCCCGCATCACGGGTGAGGAGAAGACCGCGGGGGAGACCCTGCAGCGCCTCGCGCCCCACTACCGCGGCACGCACGGCCCGGTGGAGGTCACGGTCGGCGGCCCGGTCGCCGTACGGCACGAGATGCAGACGATCATCCAGGAGGACCTGACCCGGGCGGAGCTCATCGCCCTGCCGGTGACGCTGGTGCTGCTGGTGATGGTCTTCGGCAGCGCCGTCGCGGCCCTGCTGCCGCTCGGCATCGGCATCGTCGCGATCCTCGGGACGAACGCCATCCTGCGCGGCCTCACGGAACTCACCGACGTGTCGGTGTTCGCCATCAACCTCACCACGGCCCTCGGCCTCGGCCTCGCCATCGACTACGCGCTGTTCATCGTCCGCCGCTTCCGCGAGGAACTCTCCACCGGCGCCGCGACCTTGACCGCGATCGGCACGACCCTGCGCACCGCGGGCCGCACCGTGCTGTTCTCCGCCCTCACGGTCGCCGTGTCCCTCGCGGCGATGATGGTCTTCCCGCAGTACTTCCTGCGGTCCTTCGCCTACGCCGGGATAGCCGTCGTCCTGCTGGCCGCGGCGGCGGCGCTGATCCTGCTCCCGGCGGCGCTGACCCTGCTGGGGCACCGGGTCAACTCCCTCGATCTGCGCCGCCTGTTCCGGCGCGGGCGGCGACCCGGGACCGCCAGGGAGGAGGGCAGGACCTGGGCGCGCACGGCGAGGCTCGTCATGCGCAGGGCCCCGTTCTTCGCCCTCGGCACGACAGCCGTGCTCGTCCTGCTCGGGCTTCCCTTCCTGGGCGTGAGGTTCGGTACCGCCGACGACCGTCAGCTGCCGTCCACCGCCGAGTCCCATGTCGTGCAGCAGCACATCAGGGAGGGCTTCCCGGGCAGCCCCGGCGACGGCCTCGAGGTGCTCGCCGAGGGAAGGGCGACCGAGGCGCAGTACGGCGCCTACAAGGAGCGCATCGCCGCACTGCCCGATGTGCAGCGGGTCGACGGGCCGCTGGTGAAGGGCGACTCGGCCTACTTCACGGTGCTGCCCGAGGGCGAGGCGGTCGACGACCCGGCCCAGCGCCTCGTCGGGGAACTGCGCCGGGCCGAAGCACCCTTCGACACCAAGGTGACCGGCATGGCGGCCGTCCTCGTCGACTCCAAGGACGCCATCGGGGAACGCCTGCCGCTCGCGGCCGTCTTCATCACGATCGTCACGCTGCTCCTGGTCTTCCTCCTCACGGGCAGTGTGCTGATCCCGATCCAGGCCGTCGTGCTCAACGCGCTCAGCCTGACGGCCATGTTCGGCGCGGTCGTCTGGGTCTTCCAGGACGGCCACCTCTCCGGCCTGCTGGGTTTCACCAGCCCCGGCTCCATCGAGACGACCCTCCCGGTCCTGATGTTCTGCGTGGCCTTCGGCCTGTCCATGGACTACGGCGTGTTCCTCCTCTCCCGCATCAAGGAGGAGTACGACCACACCGGCGACCACGACCAGGCCGTCCGCCACGGCCTGGCGCGCACCGGCGGGCTGATCACGGCGGCGGCGGTCATCCTGGCCGTGGTCATGGTCGCGATAGGCACCTCCCGCGTCACCAACACCAAGATGCTGGGCCTGGGCATCGCCCTGGCGGTGCTGATGGACGCGATGATCGTCCGCAGCCTCCTGGTTCCCGCCGTCATGCGCCTCACGGGCCGCGCCACCTGGTGGGCACCGGGCCCCCTGCGCCGCTTCCACGAACGCTTCGGCCTGAGCGAGACCGACCAGGAAACGACGGGCGAGACGGAACGGGCCCGGGAGAAGGTGGGAGCCTCACGCTGAAGCGCCGGCGGCACTGGCGTTCCCCGAGGCGCTCCGCCGGTCGCCAGGCCACCCGGCGACCGGGACACGAAGAACGGAAGGCGGGTACGGCATGCGGGCCGTGGTGATCGAGCGGTACGGGGAGCCGGCCGAGGTCCGGGACGTCCCGGTGCCCGAACCCGCGGAGCACGGCGTGGTCGTCCGGGTCGAGGCCACGGGGCTGTGCCGGAGCGACTGGCACGGCTGGCAGGGTCACGACCAGGACATCACGCTGCCGCACGTGCCGGGGCACGAATTCGCCGGTGCCGTCGAGGAGGTGGGCTCGCGGGTGACCGGCTGGCGGCCCGGCGACCGGGTCACCGTGCCGTTCATCTGCGCCTGCGGCACCTGCCCGTCCTGCGCGGCCGGCGACCACCAGGTGTGCGAGCGCCAGACCCAGCCCGGCTTCATGCACTGGGGTTCCTTCGCCCAGTACGTGGCACTGGACCACGCCGACGTGAACCTCGTCGCGCTCCCCGGCGAACTGTCCTTCGCGACGGCGGCCTCCCTCGGCTGCCGGTTCGCCACGGCGTACCGGGCGGTGGTGCAACAGGGCCGGGTCGCGGCGGGGGAGTGGGTCGCGGTGCACGGGTGCGGCGGGGTCGGCCTCTCGGCGGTGATGATCGCGGCGGCGTCGGGCGCGCGGGTCGTGGCCGTCGACGTGTCGGCCCAGGCCCTGGACCTGGCGCGGGCCTTCGGGGCGGCGCAGTGCCTGGACGCGACGTCCGTGCCGGACACCGCGGCGGCGGTCCGTGACCTCACCGGCGGCGGCGCCCACCTCTCCCTCGACGCCCTCGGCTCACCCGCCACCTGTGCCGCCTCCGTGAACGGCCTGCGCCGCCGCGGCCGGCACGTCCAGGTGGGCCTGCTGCCCTCGCCGTCCGGCACGACCCCCGTGCCGATGGCCCGCGCGATCGCCCTGGAGCTCGAACTCCTCGGCAGCCACGGCATGGCCGCACACACGTACCCGCCGATGCTCGAGCTGGTCCGTGGCGGCGTACTGCGCCCCGACCTGCTGGTGACGTCCACGATCCCGCTCGACGAGGCCCCGGCCGCACTGGCGGCGATGGGCACGGCGCCGGGCGCGGGCGTGACCGTCATCGAGCCGTGGAGCTGACACCGCGAGAGGCCGAAGGCGAAGGTCATTCGTCGCGTCGGTTGCGGTTGCCGGGCCTGGAGGCCACCCACGCCCGGACCGTGTCGGCGTACCAGTAGGGCTTGCCGCCCTCGACGTGGTCGGGCGGGGGCAGCAGCCCGTGCTTGCGGTAGGACCGCACGGTGTCCGGCTGCACCCGGATGTGTGCCGCGATGTCCTTGTAGGACCACAGCCTTCGGTCGGTCATGACGTGCACCTCCCCGCGCGCACCACGGCGGGGCCGGGGGACGGCCGTCCGGGGGAGCCGGGCGCTGCGCTGGCGATCAACAAGCCTGTGACCGGTGAACGACGCTCGGTGACACAGGGCAGGGCCTGTGCGCCAGGTGTGACGGAAGCTCCGCTCGCCGGGGACACGTGTGACATGAAGCGGGTGTTTGTGACACGGCCGCCGCAAAGGCGCGCGCGGGGGCGTCGGCGTGGCGGCTTGACGCGGCGCCCTGGAGAGGCGGTCCCGGGTGCGGGGCCGAAGACTCGGAAGAGGACGGCCCCGCCGGAACGGGGCTCCGACCAGGCCGCACGGAAAGCGCTGTCATAATCTGGTCCGAATGTCCGGACAAAACATTGACAGGGCTTCGTGAAGGGGGCTAGAAAGCCGGGGAGAGCCGACACCGAGGGGAAGCCGATGGCGTACGACCTGATCACGATCGGGCGGATCGGGGTGGACCTGTATCCGCTCCAGACCGGCGTCCCGCTGCCGCAGGTCACGTCCTTCGGGAAGTTCCTCGGCGGCTCGGCGACGAACGTCGCGGTCGCGGCGGCCCGCCTGGGACACCGGACCGCGGTGATCACGCGCACCGGCGACGACCCCTTCGGCACGTACCTGCGCGAGGCCCTGCGGGACTTCGGCGTCGACGACCGCTGGGTCACCCCGGTCCCCGGCCTGCCCACGCCGGTCACCTTCTGCGAGGTCTTCCCGCCGGACGACTTCCCGCTGTACTTCTACCGGCAGCCCAAGGCCCCCGACCTGGAGATCGACGCCCACGACCTCGACCTCGACGCCATCCGGGACGCCCGCGTCTTCTGGGTCACGGGCACCGGCCTGAGCGAGGAGCCGAGCCGTACGGCGACCCTCGCGGCCCTCGCCCACCGCGCCAAGTCCGGCACGACGGTCTTCGACCTCGACTGGCGACCGATGTTCTGGACCGACCCGGACGCGGCCCGCCCCTTCTACGCGGAGGCCCTGCGCCACACCACCGTGGCCGTCGGAAACCTCGACGAGGTGGAGGTCGCCACCGGCGTCCGCGAACCGCACGCCGCCGCCCGAGCCCTCCTGGACGCCGGCGTCGAACTCGCCGTCGTCAAACAGGGCCCCAAGGGAGTCCTGGCCGTCAACCGGGAAGGCGAGGCCGCCGAGGTCCCGCCGCTCCCCGTCGACGTCCTCAACGGACTCGGCGCCGGAGACGCCTTCGGCGGCTGCCTCGTCCACGGGCTGCTGGCTGGCTGGGACCTGGAGAAGACCATGCGGCACGCGGGCGCCGCCGGGGCGATCGTCGCCTCCCGCCTGGAGTGCTCGTCCGCGATGCCCACACAGGACGAGATCGAGGCGGCCGTCACCGCGGGGGCCGTCAAGTGACCGTCGACGTCTGCGAACTCGTCCGCATCCGCAGCCACCGCCCGGAGGCGATCGCCGAGGCGGCCGCCCGCCGCACCCGCCGGCCGCTGCTGAACCCGAACGGCCGCCTGATGATCGTCGCCGCCGACCACCCGGCCCGCGGCGCGCTCAGTGCCGGCGGCCGCAGCATGGCCATGGCCAACCGCGCCGACCTCCTCGAACGCCTCTGCCTGGCCCTGTCCCGCCCGGGCGTGGACGGCGTCCTCGCCACCGCCGACATCCTCGACGACCTGCTGCTGCTCGGCGCCCTCGACGGCAAGGTCGTCCTGGGCTCGATGAACCGCGGCGGCCTCCAGGGCGCCGGCTTCGAACTGGACGACCGCTTCACCGGGCACCGCCCCGAGGACATCGAGCGCCTCGGCTTCGACGCGGGCAAACTGCTCCTGCGCATCGACTACGACGACCCGGGCTCCCTCACCACCATGGAGTCCACCGCCCGCGCCATCGACGCCATGGCAGCGCGCCGGCTCCCCGTCTTCGTCGAGCCGTTCATCAGCCGCCGTGACGCACAGGGCCGGCTCCGCAACGACCTCTCCGCCGAGGCCGTCACCAAGTCCATCGCCATCGCCTCGGGCCTCGGCGGCACGTCCGCGTACACCTGGCTGAAGGTCCCGGTCACCGACAACCCCGACGACATGGCCGAGGTCATGGCGACCTCCACCCTGCCCGCCGTGCTCCTCGGCGGGGAGGTCGGGGGTTCCGCCGAGGAGCAGGCCGGGGCGTACGAGAAGTGGCGCGGCGCCCTTCACCTGCCCACCGTGCGCGGGCTGGTGGTCGGGCGTTCGCTGCTGTACCCGGCGGACGGTGACGTGGCCGCCGCCGTGGACACCGCCGTAGGACTGCTGTGAGGGCCGCCTCATGACCAGTGTGCGCACCGAGGACCAGGAGTTCCACCCCCAGATCGCCTCCGGCGCGGGAAGCCGCTTTGCTTTGGCAGGAGCGAAGTGCGAGCGACAACTCCCCGCCCGCTACGGCCCCGCGCCGGAGGTCCCCCACACGAGGAGCACGCGGCCTCGCCGGGTGAACGCTCGCCGTGGCCGTCGCGTACCCGTGACCACCCAGAGGGAGGGACACCGATGACCTCGACGACGAGGCTGACGGTCGCACAGGCGCTCGTGCGCTTCCTGTCGGCCCAGTACACCGAACGCGACGGCGTACGGCAGCGGCTCATCCAGGCCACCTGGGGCATCTTCGGCCACGGCAACGTCGCCGGCCTCGGCCAGGCGCTCCTGGAGCACACCGACGAGATGCCCTACCACCAGGGCCGCAACGAACAGGCCATGGTGCACGCGGCGGTCGGCTACGCCCGGCAGTCGGGCCGCCTGTCCACGCACGCGGTGACGACCTCCATCGGCCCGGGAGCCACCAACCTCGTCACCGGCGCCGCCCTCGCCACCATCAACCACCTGCCGGTGCTGCTCCTGCCCGGCGACGTCTTCGCCACCCGCCCCGCCGACCCGGTCCTGCAGCAGCTCGAAGTCCCGTACGCGGGCGACGTGTCGGTCAACGACTGCCTGCGCCCGGTGTCGAAGTACTTCGACCGGATCACCCGCCCCGAGGCCCTGATCCCCTCGGCGCTGAACGCGATGCGCGTGCTCACCGACCCCGTCGAGACCGGCGCCGTCACCCTCGCCCTGCCGCAGGACGTGCAGGCGGAGGCGTACGACTGGCCCGAGGAGCTCTTCGCCGAGCGCACCTGGACCGTGCGGCGCCCCGGCGCCGACCCGGAGGAACTCGCCGGCGCGGTGCACATGATCCGGGCTGCGAAGCGTCCCCTGGTCATCGCGGGCGGCGGCGTCCACCACAGCCGGGCCGAGGAGGCGCTCGCCGAGTTCGCCGAGACCACCGGCATCCCGGTCGCCTCCACCCAGGCCGGCAAGGGCTCCCTGCGCCACGACCACCCCCAGGACGTCGGCGGCGTCGGCCACACCGGCACGGCCACGGCGGACGAACTGGCCCGCACCGCCGACCTGGTGATCGGCGTCGGAACCCGCTACACCGACTTCACCACCGCCTCGGGCACCCTGTTCGGCAACCCGGACGTGCGGTTCCTCAACCTCAACATCGCCCCGTTCGACGGGCACAAGCTCGCCGGCCGGCCACTCGTCGCGGACGCCCGCAGCGGCCTGGAGGAACTGACCGAGAGGCTGCGGATGCACGGCCACCGGGTCGCGCCGTCGTACGCCACCGAGTACACCGAGGACAAGGAGCGCTGGGAGCAGCGCGTCGACGCCTGCTACGAGGTGGACGAACCGGACACCCGTCCCACCCAGCCGCAGGTCCTCGGCGTCCTGGACGCCCTCGTCGACGAGTCGGACATCATCATCAACGCGGCCGGCTCCCTCCCGGGCGACCTGCACAAACTCTGGCGGACCCGGTCCCGCGACCAGTACCACCTGGAGTACGGCTACTCCTGCATGGGCTACGAGATCCCGGCCGCCATCGGCGTGAAGACGGCCGCCCCGGACCGGCCGGTGTGGGCGCTGGTCGGCGACGGCACGTACCTGATGATGCCCACCGAGATCGTGACGGCCGTCCAGGAAGGCGTCGCGATCAAGCTCCTGATCATCCAGAACCACGGCTACGCCTCCATCGGCGGCCTGTCCGAGTCGGTGGGCGGCGAGCGGTTCGGCACCGCCTACCGCTACCGGTCCGAGGACGGCACCCACACCGGCCCGCCGCTGCCCGTGGACCTCGCCGCCAACGCGGCCAGCCTCGGCATGCGGGTGCTGCGCGCGAAGACCGTACGGGACCTGCGCGAGGCCCTCGCCGAGGCCCGGGCCGCCGACACTCCCACATGTGTCTACGTGGAGACCCAAACGGCAGACACAGTGTCGGGCGCGCCTCCCGCGCAGGCCTGGTGGGATGTACCCGTGGCCGAGACCGCGACACGGCCGTCCGCGGTCAAGGCACGTGAGCTGTACGAACGGCACGTCTCCACCCGACGCCGCCATCTGTGAAGGAGTTCCCGGCCATGACGAAGATCGTCAACCACTGGATCGGCGGCAAGACCGTCGAAGGCGCCTCGGGCACGCACGGGCCGGTGACCGATCCGGCGACCGGAGCGGTGACGACGAAGGTCGCGTTCGCCTCGGTCGACGAGGTGGACGCCGCCGTCGCCGCGGCCAAGGAGGCCTTCGCCACCTGGGGCCAGTCCTCGCTGGCCCAGCGCACCTCGATCCTCTTCACGTTCCGGGCACTGCTCGACGCGCACCGCGACGAGATCGCCGAGCTGATCACCGCCGAGCACGGCAAGGTCCACTCCGACGCCCTCGGCGAGGTGGCCCGCGGCCTGGAGATCGTCGACCTGGCCTGCGGCATCAGCGTCCAGCTGAAGGGCGAGCTGTCCACGCAGGTGGCGAGCCGCGTCGACGTGTCGTCCATCCGGCAGCCGCTCGGCGTCGTGGCGGGCATCACCCCGTTCAACTTCCCGGCGATGGTGCCGATGTGGATGTTCCCCATCGCCATCGCCTGCGGCAACACCTTCGTGCTGAAGCCGTCCGAGAAGGACCCGTCGGCGTCCATCAGGATCGCCGAGCTGCTCGCCGAGGCCGGCCTGCCCGGCGGCGTCTTCAACGTCGTCCACGGCGACAAGGTGGCCGTCGACCGCCTCCTGGAGCACCCGGACGTCAAGGCCGTCTCCTTCGTCGGCTCGACCCCGATCGCCCGCTACATCCACACCACCGCCTCCGCGAACGGCAAGCGCGTCCAGGCGCTCGGCGGCGCCAAGAACCACATGCTGGTCCTCCCCGACGCCGACCTCGACGCGGCCGCCGACGCCGCCGTGTCGGCCGCCTACGGCTCCGCGGGCGAGCGCTGCATGGCCATCTCGGCGGTCGTCGCGGTCGGCGCGATCGGCGACGCACTCGTGGAGAAGATCCGCGAGCGCGCCGAGAAGATCAAGATCGGGCCCGGCAACGACCCGGCCTCCGAGATGGGCCCGCTCATCACCAAGGTCCACCGCGACAAGGTCGCCTCCTACGTCGAGGGCGCGGCGGCCGAGGGCTGCGAGGTCGTCCTGGACGGCACCGGCTACACGGTCGACGGCTTCGAGGACGGCCACTGGATCGGCATCTCCCTCCTCGACAAGGTGCCCACCACCGCCAAGGCCTACCAGGACGAGATCTTCGGCCCGGTCCTGTGCGTGCTGCGCACCGAGACCTACGAGGAGGCCCTGGACATCGTCAACGCCTCGCCGTTCGGCAACGGCACCGCGATCTTCACCCGGGACGGCGGCGCGGCCCGCCGCTTCCAGCTGGAGGTCGAGGCCGGCATGGTCGGCGTGAACGTCCCCATCCCGGTCCCCGTGGGCTACCACTCCTTCGGCGGCTGGAAGGACTCGCTCTTCGGCGACCACCACATCTACGGCAACGACGGCACGCACTTCTACACCCGCGGCAAGGTCGTCACCACCCGCTGGCCGGACCCGGCCGACGCCCCGGCAGGCGTGGACCTGGGCTTCCCGCGCAACCACTGACCCAAGGGGCGCGGGGAACTGCGCGAACAACCACGATGTACCCGCGCCCGGCAACGCAGAGGCCGAACCGAGCTCGATTCCGTACACCACCCGCAGTACGCCGAAACCCCGTGTACACCCCTGGAAGGGCCCCCACTTCGGTCTCCGGTCGACAACTGTTCGACAGGTTCACCCCGTACCGTTGACGCATGGATCTTCGACTGCCCGGACTGCACGGGCTGCTGCGGCGGCCCCGGCGGCTCCTCGCCGCCGGGGCCGCCGTCGTCGTGCTCGCGGGCGCGGGGACGTGGACGGCCGTCGCCGGCGACGAGACCGCCCCGGTCCGCCGCACCGACCGGCTCCTCGGCACAGCGGACGGCGTGCGCGTCGACACCTCGTACTTCACCTCCGGCGGAGCCGGCCGCCGCCCCGCCGTCCTGCTCGGGCACGGCTTCGGCGGCAGCAAGAACGACGTACGGCAGCAGGCCGAGAACCTCGCCCGGGACGGCTACGCGGTCCTCACCTGGTCGGCCCGCAGCTTCGGCAGGTCGACCGGGAAGATCGGGCTGAACGACCCGAAGGGCGAGGTCGCCGACGTCTCGAAGCTCCTCGACTGGCTGGCGAAGCAGCCCCAGGTCGAGCTCGACAAGCCCGGCGACCCCCGCGTCGGCATGGCCGGCGGCTCCTACGGCGGCGCCATCGCCCTGCTCACGGCGGGACACGACCCCCGCGTCGACGCCATCGCCCCGGCGATCACCTACTGGAACCTCGCCGACGCGCTGTTCCCGAACGGCGTGTTCAAGAAGCTGTGGGCCGGCATGTTCGTCAACTCCGGCGGCGGCTGCGAGAGGTTCGAGCCCGCGCTGTGCCGGATGTTCGAGCGGGTCGCCGAGTCGGGCACGCCCGACGCCGAGGCGCGCGAGCTGCTCCAGGAGCGTTCGCCGTCCGCGGTCGGCGAGAACATCAAGGTGCCGACCCTGCTGACGCAGGGCCAGTCCGACTCCCTGTTCCCGCTCGGCCAGGCCGACCAGGCCGCGAAGGCCATCCGCGCGACCGGCGCCCCCGTCGGCGTCGACTGGATCGCGGGCGGACACGACGGCGGCGACAGGGAGAGCGGCCGTGTCCAGGGGCGCGTGAAGTCCTGGTTCGACCGCTACCTGAAGCAGGACAAGGGCGTCGACACCGGACCCGCCTTCCGCGTCACCCGCACCCTCGGCACCGGCTCCGGCGACGGCGAACCCCGCCTGACCGGCGTCACCTCGGACCGCTACCCGGGCCTGGAGGGCAAGCGGCGCTCCGTCGCACTGGCCGGCCGCGAGCAGAGCTTCGACAACCCGCCCGGCGCCAGCCCGCCCGGCGTCTCCGCCCTGCCC
Organism: Streptomyces djakartensis; assembly: GCF_014651075.1. GTDB lineage: Bacteria > Actinomycetota > Actinomycetes > Streptomycetales > Streptomycetaceae > Streptomyces > Streptomyces djakartensis. The sequence continues at coordinate 208,038 of NZ_BMWE01000006.1, forward strand.
GGCCTCGGCGGCGCCGGCGGCCTGAGTCAGCTCTCCACCCTCGGCGCCGGCGTCTCCTTCGACTTCCCCGGCCAGTTCGCCGCGTTCGAGTCCGCGCCGCAGCGCGAGGACCTGCAGATCACCGGCTCGCCCACCGCCACCGTGCACGTGAGGTCCACCAGCGACGACGCCGTGCTCTTCGCGAAGCTCTACGACGTCGGCCCCGGCGGCGGCACCCAGCAGGTGCTGCCCTCCCAGCTCGTCACCCCCATCCGTGTGGAGGGCGCCAAGTCCGGCAAGGACGTCCGCATCACCCTCCCGGCGATCGACCACGAGATCGAAGACGGCCACCGGCTGCGCCTGGTCCTCGCCTCCACGGACCTGGGCTACGCCTCCCCGACCGCCCCGGCGAAGTACACCGTCTCCCTCAAGGGCGACCTGTCGGTCCCCTCGGCCCTCGGCCAGCGGGACGACCAGGCCGGGCTGCCCGCCTGGGTGTGGTGGCTGCCGCTCGCCGGCGCGGGCATCGCCCTGGCGCTGGTCCTCACGGGCCGCCGCCGCACGGCCGCCCCCGCCCCGCCCGACCCCGCGCTCGCCGAAGTCCCACTCCAGATCACCGACCTGACCAAGCGCTACGCCAAGGCGTCGGACCGGTACGCCGTCAAGGACCTCTCCTTCCGTGTGGACAAGGGCCAGGTCCTCGGCCTCCTCGGCCCCAACGGCGCGGGCAAGACCACCACCCTGCGCATGCTGATGGGCCTCATCAAGCCCGACGGCGGCGAGATCCGCGTCTTCGGGCACGCCATCGGCCCCGGCGCCCCGGTCCTGTCCCGGGTCGGCGCCTTCGTGGAGGGCGCGGGCTTCCTGCCCCACCTGTCCGGCCGCGAGAACCTGGAGCTGTACTGGCGCGCCACCGGCCGCCCCGCCGAGGACGCGCACCTGGAGGAGGCCCTGGAGATCGCGGGCCTGGGCGACGCCCTCGCCCGCGCCGTGCGCACCTACTCCCAGGGCATGCGCCAGCGCCTCGCCATCGCCCAGGCCATGCTCGGCCTGCCGGACCTGCTCATCCTCGACGAACCGACCAACGGCCTCGACCCGCCCCAGATCCGCGAGATGCGCGAGGTGATGATCCGCTACGCCGCCGCCGGCCGCACGGTGATCGTCTCCAGCCATCTCCTCGCGGAGGTCGAGCAGACCTGCACCCACCTGGTCGTCATGGACCACGGGCAGCTCGTCCAGGCTGGTCCGGTCGAGGACATCGTCGGCTCGGGCGACACGCTCCTCGTGGGTACGGCGACGCCCGTGGACGAGCCGGTGCTGGAGAAGGTCACGGCCCTGCCGGGCGTCGCCTCGGCCGTGCGCGCCGACGAGGGCCTGCTGGTCCGGCTCGACGCCGACGGCACCCCGCAGCGCCTGGTCGCCGACCTCGTACGACTGGACGTGGCGGTCACGTCCGTCGGCCCGCACCGCCGCCTGGAGGACGCCTTCCTCACCCTGATCGGAGCCGAAGCATGAGCACGCTCGCCGAGCCGCCCGCCGAGGTCGCCGACGGCTAGCGCGCGGGCCGTACCCTGCCGTTCCGCGTGGAGCTGGTCCGGCAGCTGAAGCGGCGCCGCACGATGGTCATGGGCGGCGTCCTGGCCGCCCTGCCGGTCATCCTGCTCATCGCCTTCCAGGTCGGCGGCGACCCGGGCGGCAACAACAACCGCGTCAACCTCATGGACACGGCGACCGCGTCCGGAGCCAACTTCGCCGCGGTCAACCTCTTCTCCGGCGCCGGTTTCCTGCTCGTCATCCCCGTCGCCCTGTTCTGCGGTGACACGGTCGCCTCGGAGGCGAGCTGGTCCTCCCTGCGCTACCTGCTCGCGGCCCCCGTGCCCCGGGCCCGGCTGCTTCAGTCCAAGCTCGCGGTGGGCCTCACGCTCAGCCTGGCCGCCATGGTCCTGCTGCCGGTCGTCGCCCTCGTCGTCGGCACGGCCGCCTACGGCTGGGGCCCGCTCCAGCTGCCCACCGGCGGCACCCTGCCCACCGGCACGGCGGCCCAGCGCCTGCTGATCGTCGTCGCGTACATCATGGTGTCCCAACTGGTCACCGCGGCACTGGCGTTCTGGCTGTCGACCCGCACCGACGCCCCGCTCGGCGCGGTCGGCGGCGCGGTGTTCCTCACCATCATCGGCAGCGTCCTCGACGAGGTGACGGCCCTCGGCGACTGGCGCCACTTTTTGCCCGCGCACTGGCAGTACGCCTGGCTCGGCGCCGTCCGGCCCCGGCTGGAGTGGGTGGACATGATCCAGGGCACGTCGATTTCCGTAACGTACGCGCTGGTGCTGTTCGCCCTGGCCTTCCGCGGTTTCGCCCGCAAGGACGTCGTCTCGTAGGTCACCTCCACAGCACCCTGCGCGCCGCCCCGAGCCGCTTCCAGGTCACCGCCGTGGCCGCCTGCTTCGCCGACGCCCAGGCGGACCGCCGCCGGGACCGATCACGGCCGGGTTCCCCGCGCCGCGTGGTCCGGCTCGCCGTGCGGCGCGGGCCAACCGGGTGAATATGCGCAACCCATTTCTTCTGCGCCGGGTTGATGGGGCAGCCCCGATTCTTCAAGCAGGAGGACAACTGCAATGCGACAAACCCTGAGCAAGGGAGCGTTCGCGGCGGCCGCCGCCACGGGGATTCTGTCCCTGTACGGCAGCCCCGCCCTCGCTGACTCCGAGGCGTCGGGAGTGACGAAGGACTCCGGTGGCACGCTGTCCGGGAACAGCGTGCAGGTGCCGATCGATGTGCCCATCAACCTGTGCGGCAACACCGTCGAGGTGTTCGCGGCGCTCAGCGAGTCGTTCGGCAACGCCTGCCGGAACACCTCGCACAAGTCGAAGGGTTACGGCGCGGAGGCGTCCGCGGTCTCGAAGGGCGCCTACGGCATCGGGTCCGGGAACGTCGTGCAGGTGCCGATCGAGGTGCCGCTGAACGCGTGCGGCAACGGCGTCGAGGGCCTCGCGGTGGGCAACGAGGCGGCCAAGAACTCCTGCCACAACGGCTCGTACGGCGGCCACGACGGCGACGGCGGCTACGGCGAGGACGAGGACGACTCCTCGAAGCCGGGTGAGGACCGCAAGCCCCCGGCCAAGAACCCTCCCGCCCCGCACGACGGGAAGACGCCCGAAACCCCGCGTTCGCCCGGGGAGAAGGGCGAGACGCCGTCCTCCACTCCGCCCGGGGAGGAGCCCGGCAAGCAGCCCCCTCAGATGGCCGAAACGGGCAGTGAGACCGCGCTGGCCGCCTCGGCCGCCAGCGCCGCCCTGCTGGCCGGCGGGGTGCTGCTGTACCGCCGCGGCCGCACCACCTGGTCCCGGTAGCCGTTCCCGGGTGCCGGACGCGACCCGTCCGGCATCCGCGCCCCGCCCCGGACCGGCGCCTGCCGCCACCCGAGGCAGTCCCAGCCGGTCCGGGGACCACACCGGCGCCGCCCCGGGCGCTCGCCCATCGCCCCGGTGCGGGCCCCCGGCCTCCCGGACAACCTCTTCCGCACCCCCCGTCGACCATGCTCCGGGGGGTGTCTGCCGTCCCGGCACCTCACCTCCCGAGCGCCGTTCCCGGCACCAGCGCGGGCCGCCGACGGCTCCGTCGCCGCCGGCGGCCCCTGGTCCACCGCGCGCCGACCGTCAGGGGCGTACCGGCGACGCCGACTCGATCCGGCTGCCGCTCACCGGCGCGGGGACGGTGCCGCTCGCCGGCTTCGCCCCGAGCCGGCGGCGCACTCCCCGGACGAGGGTCGACGCCGTGAAGGACGCGCCCTGGACGAAACGCATGGCCGGGCCGAAGCCCGAGGCCGTCACCAGACCCGCGAGGAACAGGCCGGGGTACGAGGACTCGAAGCCGTGCCCGACCGCGGGAGAACCGTCGGGCAGCGCGGCCAGCGTTCCGCGCAACTCGGCGGAGAGCAGCCCCAGCCGGTCGCAGCGCGCCCGGAACCCCGTCGCGGCGATGACGTGTTCGGTCTCCAGGCTGCGCGAGGCACCCGCACGGTTCGTGGTGTCCAGCCGCACCCCGCCCGGTACCGCGCGGGCGGCCGTGACCTCGTGGCCCGGCAGCAGTTCCACGACACCCTCCACCCGGTCCCGGACCCACCAGGCGCCCGCCGGTCCCAGCGCCGTGGTCGCGATGCGTGCCCGGGTCGGCTCCGGCAGACGGCGGAACAGGCCCGGGCGCTCGGAGTAGAACCAGTTCTTCCACCCGGGGCCGAGGCCGCTGTGCGGGGAGCGTACCGACTGCCACCAGGGGCGCTCCCAGGGCGGCGGCACGTCGTTCCAGACCAGCCGGTCCGCCCGCGCCAGCACCCGTACCCGGGTGCCCTGCTCGGCGAGCAGCGCCGCCGTCTCCAGGGCGGCCTGGCCACCGCCGATGACCGTGACGTCCTTGTCGCGGAAGCGGTCGAGGTCGCTGTGGTGGCTGCTGTGCGTCACCAGCGCGGGGTGCAGTGCGCGCAGCGTCTGCGGCACCTCGACGAACGGCATCACACCGACCGCGAGGGCCACCGTCCGCGCGTGCACCTCCTCGCCGTCCTCGGTGACCGCCGTGAAGCCCCCGGGCCCGGCCGCCACCCGGGTCACGGTGCGCTCGTCGACCTCCGGCACGGCATGGCGCGCGAACCACAGGCCGTACTGTGCGAACGCCTCGACGGGGATCGGCTTCGCGTGACGTGCCGTCAGTCCCTGTTCCGCGCAGTAGACGTCCAGACGCCACCGCCCGTCCGGGTCGGAGAGGTTGGACGCCCAGGGTTCCGACTTGAGGAACATGCCGCGGGGCATGTTGTCCCGCCACGACGCCATGGGCCGGCCGAAGACGCGCAGATTCAGCCCGGCGGCCGCGGCGTGGGACGCGATCGACAGGCCGTACGGGCCCGCTCCCACCACCAGAAGGTCGTACACCATCAACTGCTCGCTTTCTCGTTGTCGTCGGTCAGGGAGGGCGAGGCCGGCGAGGCCGGCGAGGCCGCCCGGGGGATCAGCCGCGACGCCCTCGCCGTCACCGGCGCCGCCGCGGGCGGGCCCAGCCGCTCGCGGAGCCGGCGGGACACATGCCGGCACCACAGGGCCCACATGGCCCGTCCGGGGGAGCGGTCGTCCGCGGCGTACCAGGCCAGTTCGCGCCCGCCCGGCGCAGCGCGCAGCGCGGCCAGCGGCGCGTAGTTCTCCACCACGAACGTCCGCCCGTTCGCCGGGGCGCCGTCCGGCAGCGGACGGCCCGTCAGGTCCAGGTGGAGGGCCCGTACGACGTCCAGCCCCGCGCTGTCCGCGAAGAGCCGGAACTGGGCGCCGGTGCGCGGGTTGAAGTCGAGCAGGTGGTAGCGGCCCGTCGTGCCGCAGCGGCGGAAGTCGAGGTCGAAGATGCCCCGGTAGCCCAGTTCGCCGGTCAGCCGCTCGGCCAGCGCCTGGACCTCCGCGTTGGGTGTCCAGCAGCCGACCGCGGTCAGGCCCGCCCCACGCGGCCAGGACAGTTGCTTGCGGCCCGGCCCGCCCGCGCGCACGGTGCCCGAGTGGTCGGCGTAGCCGTGGAAGAACCAGTCCCGGTCCGGTCCCGGTGGCAGGTACGCCTGGAGCAGCAGCCGGCTGCCCGCCTCGTCGGTGCGCAGCAGCAGGTCACGGGCCTGCCGCACGGACCGCACCAGCGTCGTGCTGCGCAGAGCGCCGCCGGCGGGCAGCAGCCAGGGCCGGCTCCACTTCGCCACCACCGGCAGCCCGAGCTGCCGCATGGCGTCGGCGACCTCCGCCGGACTGTCCGGGGTCAGCGTCGTCGGGTGCGGGACCCCGGTGGCCGCGCACACGGCGGCCAGTTCCGCCTTGTCGGCGACGCGTTCGGCCAGTCCGCCCGGCATCGCCGGCAGCAGGTAGGAGGGCGCGAGTTCGTCCCGCATCCGGCCCGCCGCGATCGCGCCGGCGTCGTCCATCGGCACCAGGACGGCGGGGCGGCCGATCCGCTCGGCCACCTGACGCAGCACGGCCAGGATGTCCGCTGGGGATGCTCCGGGGGGCGGTGGGGAATGCATGTGGCGTACATAACGTGACGCCCCGACGGGACTTCCCACGGAATCCGCGACGACATGTACCTCCACTCCCGCCCTGCCGAGGGAACGCGCGGCCCCCAGCGTTCCGTGGTGAAAGGGGTTCCGGTCGATCCGCAGCACAACAGCGGGGACACGGGTGTCGAGCAGCGACACGAATTCTCTCTTTCTCTTCGATCGGCTCACCCGCACGGGCGAGACCAGCACTCGAAAGCCGCAACGGCAGTGGCGCCGTAGGTCTTTCCGTGACTGGCTTTCATATGATTGCCCGTCAATAGCGAAAATCGCGGCAGCACTCCGGACGAGAGCGAAGAAAGGAGCAGGCATGGCCCCACAGCAGAAGCGGGCCGGAATCCGCCGGCTGGCCCTGGGCGTGGCAGCGGTCGCCACGACGGCCGCCCTGGCGGCCGGCCTCGCGACGGGGGTGGGGGTGGGGGTGGCGCGGGCCGCCGATCCGCGGGCCCCGGCACCGACCCCGCCGGCGCCCGCGGCCTCGCCCTCGGCCCTCACCCCGCCGGCCGCCCCCGTCCCTTCGACGCAGGCCGCGCCGGCCACCACACCGGTGCCGGGCGGGGAAGCCCCGGCCTACGGTGTCTTCCTCAAGTCCGACGCCCGTGGCGTGGCCCGGCTGCCCCTGTTCAGCCACTGGCTGGGCGGTGCTGAACTGCGCGCCGGCCACACCTATCTGCCGGGCCACCGCTGGCGCGACATCGAGGGTTCCGCCGACTTCCTGCCCGTGTGGGCGGACTGGCGCAACAAGAAGCCCAACCGGATGCTCGTCCTCAACGTCCCCATGCAGGAGCGCAACGAGGAGGGCGTTCCGGACAGCGAGGTCCGGCAGCTGCTGCGGCAGGGCGCGGCGGGGGAGTTCGATCACCACTTCCGGGTCCTCGCCGAGCGCCTGGTGGAGCTGAAGGTGCCGGACACCGTCATCGTGCTCGGCTGGGAGATGAACGGCACCACGTACACCCATCGCTGTGGGCCGGACCCGGAGTCCTGGAAGAAGTACTGGAACAGGATCGTCACCACCATGCGTTCCGTGCCCGGCCAGAAGTTCCGGTTCGATTTCACGCCGAGCCGTGGCCACGACGCCGTTCCCTGGACGAGGTGCTATCCGGGGGACGACACGGTCGACATCATCGGGATGGATTCCTATGACCAGCCGACCGGAATGTCGTTCGATCAGCAGGTGCGTGAGCCATACGGGTTGCAGGCCCACGTGGATTTCGCGAAGGCTCACGGAAAACCGGTTTCCTACCCGGAATGGGGGCTCTTCCGGAACGGTGACAATCCCGAGTACATGCGGAGGATGCTCGACTGGATCGAGAAGCACAGGCCGCTCTACAACACGATCACCGACTACTGCCCGCACGGTGTGTGGCAGTGCAGGGCCAACCCGAAGTCGGCCCACGTCTACCGTTCCACCCTCTACGGCCGTACCGACGGGGCGTCCCAGCCTCTGACGCCCACGCCGAAACCGACCGACCCCGGCACACCGCCGCCCCCGGCGGACTGTACGCCGCTGGACCTGGGCAGCTGGGTGGAGGAGTGGCTCGGAGGCAGGCTCTGCCTCCGCTTCGAGTGGTGGTAGAAGTCCGGCCGGGCCCGCCGTCGTCACCGTTGTCCGCGCACATCGGCGGCGGCGGCCGGGCCGGGCACCGAGGGGGCCGGTGCGGCATCGTCGTCCTGGCCCGACCTCCTCGGCCGCGCCAGCAGGGCCAGGCCGCACAGCAGACCGCCCGCGCTGGCACCCACCAGCCCGGTCACGGCCGTTGACGCGGACGTGGGCTCACTGGGCTCCACGGCGCGCGAGAACTGCACGAGCCGCACGCGGGTGTTGCCCCGGCCGGCGTCCGCGTGCCGGGTCAGCGCCCGGGTGACCGCGTTGGCCATGTCGACGGCGAGGCCGGGGCTCGAGGAGGTGGCCGAGACGGCGACCATCGGCGCGTCCGGCGACGTCGACGTGCGCACACTGCGCTGCAGGGTGCGCACCGGCACACCCGCCCACACCTGCGCGTCCCCGAGCACCGCGAGCTGCGTGGCGACCCGGCCGTAGGCCTGCGCGAAACCGAGGGCGGCGTCCGGGGAGGACTTGTCGTTCGGCACGGCGATGACGTAGCTGGTGGCCGTGTACGTCGCCGGGGTGAGCACGCCGTACGAACCGCCGAGCAGCCCCCCGGCGAGGGTGCCCGCCGCGAGCACGGACCACAGGGGAAGTCCCTTGAGACGAGCGAGGGAGAGACGGCGCTGACGGGTCGGAGTGTCGGTCATGAGGGGGTGGCTCCCAGAGGTGAGGGGGACGGCGGACTGGAGACCGCTGCCGCGTACACGTCCGTCAGACGGGCGGCGCAGTGGGTGATGCTGTAGTGGCGCGCGACCTCCGAGGCCGTGCGCGGCCCGGCGCCGGCCGCGCGGACCTCGGCGATCGCGCGGGCGTACGCCTCGGGCCCGCCGCGCACCCGCCGGACACCGGCGGCGGAGGGCCGCACATCCTCGATCGCCGGGCAGGAGGCGTAGAGCACGGGCAGACCGGAGGCCAGCGCCTCCACGGCCGCCAGGCCGAAGGCCTCCTCCGTGGACGGGGACGCGAACAGGTCCATCGCCGAGGTGAGCGAGGGCAGGTCGGGGCCGGGTGATCCGTCGGGCAGATAGGGGCGTTCGCCGGTGAACACGACGCGGTCGGACACCCCGGCCTCGTGGGCCGTGCGGCGCAGCGCGTGCTCCTCGGGGCCGCCGCCCACCAGCAGCAGCCAGTGGTCGTCGGGGAGCCGGCTGAGCGCGTGGACGAGGACGTCGAAGCGTTTCCCCGGCGTGAGCCGGCCGACGCCGCCGACCACCCACGCGCCCTCGGGCAGGCCGAGCTGCCGGCGGGTGTGCTCGCGCCGCTGCGGATCGAAGACGAAGCGGTCCAGGTCGATGCCGTTGGGGACGACCTCGATGCGGGGCGCGGGCACCCCCCAGCGCCGCAGACGGTCGGCCACCGTCGAGGAGACGGCGACCGTCGCCGAGCCGAGCCGCTCGGTCGCCAGGTACAGCCCGCGCACCCCTGCCGTCAGCCTGCGGCCCTCCATCTGCGAGTCGCCCAGGGAGTGCTCGGTGGCGACGATCGCCCGGACCCCGGCGACGCGTGCGGCGAGCCGGCCGTAGACGCAGGCCCGGTACAGGTGGGTGTGCACCAGGTCGTAGCGGCCGGCGCGGATCAGCCGGACCAGGCGCGGCAGCGCGGCCAGGTCACGGTTGCCGCCCATGCCGAGATGCGTGACTCGGACGCCGTCCGCGGCGAGGCCCTCGGCGACCGCACCGGGGTTGGTGAGTGTCACGACGTCGCAGTCGAGGGGGAGGTGCCGCAGCAGCAGACGCAGCTGCTGCTCGGCCCCGCCGACGCCGAGCCCGGTGATGATGTGCAGGGCTCTCATCTCACAGGCCCTCCACCGGGCGGCGGCGCAGCCGGTGCAGCCCGTGCTTGAGGCGCAGCCGCCAGGCCGTGTCGTGCTGGCCGACGTACACGCGCGGCAGGGCGTGCGGGCCGCTCAGCGGGCCGGGGTCGATGGCGCAGGCGTAGGCGTACCCCGCTTCCCGCACGGCCGCGACAGCACGGGCGTCGACCGCCCCGTACGGGTAGCAGAAGCCGTCGACCCGGGTGCCGGTCAGCTCCTCCAGCCGGGCGCGGCTGTCGGCGACCTCGGCCTTGAGGGTGGCGTCGTCGGCCTTGGTGAGATCGAGGTGGGTCAGCCCGTGCGAGCCGATCTCCACGCCCTCGGCGGCCACCCGCCGGATGCCGTCAGCGGTCAGCAGCGGCTTGCGCGGGCCGAGCGGGTCCCAGGCGTTGTCGCCGCCGAGCTGCCCGGGCAGCACGAAGAGGGTGGCTCCGCAGTCCCGGCGGCGCAGCAGCGGCAGGGCCTCGGTGGCGAAGTCGGCGTATCCGTCGTCGAAGGTCAGCCCGACCAGGTTCCCGCCCTCGCCCCGGGCGCGGGCGGTCAGCAGCTCCGTCATGGACACGCCCCGCAGCCCGCGCCGGCGCAGCCAGGCCAGCTGCCGGTCGAGCCGCTCCGGCGTGACCGTGATGCGGTACGGGTCGTCCGAGCAGTCGCCCACCGAGTGGTACATCGCCACCCAGGGGACCGTGCCCTTGGACGGGGCCGGGGGTCTGACGGCGTCGAGGGAATCAACGGAAGCGGCCATGTGGGAGCCTTCGTGTGACGGCGCGTAGGGAGCGCAGAGCGGACGCGGAGCCCTGGGCACCGAGGGCCCAGGCGAGCGGAACGAAGACGAGAGTCACGGTCAGCAGGCCGGCCGCCAGACCCACCGCCGGGGACGGCGGGCGGCTCGCGGCGAACGCCCCCGCGGCGGTGGCGGCGACCGCGGCGCACACCAGTCTGCTCAGCTCGGCCAGGACCTGCCGGACCCGGACCGAGACGCTGTGGGGGCTGTCCGGCCGCCCCGCGCGCAGCCCGGCGAGCAGCAGGGCCGCCGTGACGGTGATGCCGAGGGCGTTGGCGGCGGCGATCCCCGCCACCCCCCAGGGGCGTACGGTCACGGCGCCGAACAAGGACGTCACGGCGATGCCCGCCGTCATCGCGCCGAGGGGGTACCAGCTGGCCCGGCCCGCCGAGAAGTACGAGCGCACGAGGGCGCCCACCAGGGTCTGGCTCAGCAGTCCGAGGGCGTACACACGCATGACGTCCGCCGTCGCCTCGGTGTCGCTCGCGGTGAACGCCCCCCGCTCGAAGAGCAGTTCGATGATCTGGGGGGCGCAGGCGATCACCGCGCACCCGCCCAGCAGCACCACACAGGCGGCGAGCGCCAGATCCCGTTCCACGCGGCTGCGCGCCCGCGCCGTGTCGCCGTCCGCGAGCGCCCGCGCCACCACCGGGAAGGTGACGGTGCACACCATCAGCGACAGCGTCATCGGGATCTGGGCGACCTTCTGCGCGTAGTTCAGGTGCGAGATGGCGCCGGAGGGCAGGCCGGAGGCGAGGAAGCGTTCGGCGAGGACCTGCGACTGGCGGCACAGGGCGAACAGGAGCACCGCGGCGACCAGGGCGAGCTGCATCGGCCGCTCCTCCACGTCGCTCCCGGTACCGGCCGGGGGCGACGTACGCGACGCCAGCCGGCGCCACAGCGACGGCAGTTGCACCACCACCATCAGACAGCCGCCCGCCGCCACCCCGACCGCGGCGGAGCGCACGCCCCAGCCTTCGCCGAGCAGGAACATCGCGGCGATGATGCCGGTGTTGTAGACGACGTAGATGGCGGCCGGCGCGAGGAAGCAACGGTGGGCGCGCAGGGCGGCACTGCAGTACCCGGCGAGCCCGAAGGCCAGCACGCAGACCGCCGTGATCCGGGTGCAGTCGGCGGCGAGCGGCGGGTCGGGCAGACCCGGTGCGAGGGCCTTGACCAGATGGGGGGCGGTGCCGGCGACCAGGGCGGCCACCACGGCGAGGGCCAGGCACAGCCGGGGCAGGGTGGCGCCGACCAGGGCACGGACCGGGTCACCCGGGGCGCCCCGGGCCCGGCGGGCCAGCGCCATGCTGAACGCCGGGATCAGCGCGATCGCCAGCCCGTCCTCGATGAGCAGCGTGGCGGCGAACTCCGGAACGGTCCACGCGACCAGAAAGGCGTCCGTGTCACTGCCGGCGCCGAACAGCCGCGCCAGCGACTGGTCGCGCACCAGGCCCAGCAGCGAACCGGCGATGGACAGCGACGCCGTGACCAGCGCGGCCCTGGCCAGGAAGCTGCCGGAGACGGGAGCCGAGGCCGGGTCGGAACCCTCCCCGGCCTTGGAGGCGGCACGCGCCTGGGGCACGGTCACCGCGCCGTCCGTTTCGGACCGGGGGGACTTCGAGGGCACCACGGTCATCGGGCCAGGGCCTCCTCGGCGGGCTCCCGCACCCCGCCCCGGGGCACATCGGCGGGCGCCTCGCCGTGACCGGCCAGCGCCCACCACGCCACGAGCCCCATGGCCACGGCGATCAGCACGGTCGCGGGACCGCCGATGTCCCCGTACACGAAGTCGGTCAGCAGCCAGAGCAGCAGTCCGCAGGCGACGAGCCCGCAGTCGAGCCCCGGTCCGCGGTCGCGGACGCGCAGCAGCCGCCGCACCCCGCACACCAGCAGCGCCAGCCAGCCCCCGGCGAGCGCGAGCAGCCCGATCAGGCCCTGCTCGCTCAGCACCAGCAGGTACATGTTGTGCGGAGACAACAGCGGCTGCCGCTGGTACGCCACGCCCGCCCCGTCGGTCTCGCTGCCCGACGACAGCGCCAGCGTGGCGTGCCCGTCCCGGTACTCGGGGAAGCCCTTCAGCCCGACACCGGTCAGCGGGTGCAGACGCCAGATGTCCGTGGCGGCCGCCCACAGGGTGTACCGGTCGACGACGGACTGGTCGGGGGCCTCGGTGACCTGGGCGATGCTGTCGATCCGCTGCTGCAGCAGCGCCGAGCCCACGCCGAACCCGCCCACCAGGATCACGCCCGCGGCGACCGCGGCCCCGGCGACCTTGAGGGCGCGCCGCAACCCGGCCAGCACCAGCTGCACGGTGCACGTCAGGACGGTAGCGATCCAGGCGCCCCGGCTGAAGGAGAGCGCCAGCGGCAGCAGCAGGACCGACGCGCACCCGGCGGCCAGGATCCGCTGCCGTACCGGCACCCGGCCCAGCGCGATCCCGACCGCGCACACCAGGCCCAGCGAGACAGTCGTCGCCATCCCCATCACGTCGTGCGGCCCGAAGGTGCCCACCGCCCGGATGTTCTCGCCCTGGTAGGAGGCGCCGGTCCGGGTGACGAACTGGTGCACGCCCACGGCCCCCTGACACAGACCGAGCCCCACGAAGGACCAGGCCACCATCCGGAAGCCGGCCCGGTCGCGGAGCAGCAGCAGCACGGCCGCCGGAACGAGCACGAAGGTCTGCAGATAGCGTCCGAGGCCGGTGAGCCCGGCCTGGGACGAGAACGCCCCCATGGCGGCGAGCGCGAGCCCCACCACCGGCAGGCCCAGCACCAGGGCCGCGGTGGGCGTCAGCGGGCGCCGCCTTTCACGCAGCAGACGGATCACGCAGTACACGACGACCAGCCCGGAGAGCACGTCGGCGGGCCCCGCGCCGTCCGGGGTCAGCGGCAGGGCCAGCACGGCGGGTACGGCCATCACGGCCAGGGCCGGCGCCGACGCGGCGACCCGGTGGGGGAGCGGTGCAAGGGCGAGGCTCAACAGGCTCAGCTCCCCGTCGGCCGTACCACCGTGGCCGCGGTGCGCAGCAGGATGCAGACGTCCTGCCACAGGGACCAGTCGTCGATGTACGCGTTGTCGAACCGGCAGCGGTCCTCGATCGAGGTGTCGCCGCGCAGCCCGTGGATCTGGGCGAGGCCGGTGATGCCGGTCCGCATCCGGTGGCGGAGCGCGTAACCGGGGTAGGCCTGGCCGAACTGCGCGACGAAGTAGGGGCGTTCGGGCCGCGGCCCGACCAGGCTCATGTCACCCCGGAGCACGTTCCACAGCTGCAGCAGTTCGTCGAGCGAGGTGCGCCGCAGCATCCGGCAGAACCAGCGCATCTCGTTCTCGTTCGCCACGCTCCACCGGGTCGCCGACTCGTGCTCGTCGACCGGGCGGTGGGTGCGGAACTTCAGCAGCGTGAACGCCTCGCCGTTCTTGCCGATGCGCTCCTGCCGGAACACCACGCCCGGCCCGTCCATGATGCGCAGCGTCACGGCGAAGGCCAGCAGCACCGGGCTGACCAGCAGCAGCAGCGACCCCGACACGAGGATGTCGAGCGCCCGCTTGCCCGCGCTGCCGCGCCGGACCGGGGACATGTCCAGACGCCGGCAGGGGAAACCGGCCAGCCGCTCCCGCGCCGCGTACGACGGGGAGCCGGCGTCGACCTCCCACACCGCGCAGCCGGACTCCGCCAGCGCCCGCAGCAGCGGCTCCTGCTCGGCCCGGACGGAGGGGTGAACGGCCAGCACCGCCCGCACCCCGTTCTGGATGACCGCACGCTCGACCTCCTCGGCCGTCGTCAGCACCGGAAGGCTCTCGCTCCCGTCCGGCTGCTCGGCGACGATCCCCACCGGCCTCACCCCGCACCGCGGGTGACGCAGTACGGCGGCGGCCACGCGCTGCGCGGTCGCCGCCGGGCCGAGGACGAGAGCGGCGCGCGGATGGCGCACCAGTGCGGCGCGCCGTCGCGCGTGCACGGCCCCGCGCAGCACACAGGCGGCCGCCACCTGCGAGGCGAGACCCGTCAGCACGGCACCGGGGGACAGCGCCTGTTCCGGCCGGTACGCCGCCAGGAGCGCCCCGAGCGCCAGCCAGGCCACCGCGACCCGGCCGCACACGGCGGGCAGTTCCTCCAGCAGCCCCGGTACCGGCGGCCGTCCGTCGTGCCGGCGCAGCAGCAGGGAGAAGACGACCAGCGAGACGACGAGCAGTGGCAGGGGACGCGCACCGGCGAGCGCCGGCACCCCCGCCAGAGCGGCGGCGCCGTCCGCGAGGAGCAGTGGCACGGGCGAGGGCGGCCGTGCCGGGCGCCGTGGGGCGGACAGCCGGAAGCCGACGGCGGTACCGCGCGGCGGCATGACCGAGACTGGTGAGGATCCGTGGCCCCGCGGCGGTACACCGGGGGAGGGCAGGGTACGTTCGGCGGTCACGAGTGGATGGACTCCCTGTACTCGATGGGCTCGACGCGCTGCGTCGCCCGGTGCTCGGCACCGGGGGCGGCCGCGGTCCACGGGCCGAGCAGGTCGCGATAGACGTCCGAGACGGCCTCAGCGGTGTGCCGCACGTCGTGGGTGGACAGCACGTGCCGGCGGCCCTGGTCGCCGAGCGTCTCGCGCAGCAGCGGGGCCGCCAGCAGCTCGGTGACGGCCCCGGCCAGCGCCGCCGGGTCCTCCGGCGGAACAAGGCACCGGGCCGCGAAGGAGGGCGGCAGGCTCTCGCGGGCGCCGTCGACGTCCGTGACCACCACGGGGCGCCCGCAGGCCATCGCCTCCAGCGGCGCCAGGGCCATGCCCTCCCAGCGGGACGGCAGGACGACGAGATCGGCGGCCTGGTACCAGGGGGAGGCGTCGGGGACCGCTCCCACGAACACCACGGATTCCGGGGCCTCTTCGCGGAGCCGGTCGCGGTCCGGGCCGTCGCCGACCAGGACGAGACGGGCCTCGGGCACCCTCTGCACGACGGCTTCCCAGGCCCGCAGCAGGACGTCCTGTCCCTTCTGCCGGCACAGCCGCCCCACGCACACGGCGAGCGGAGCCGCCGGGTGGACACCGGCGAGCGGCGCGAGCCGGGCCCGCGCGGTGCCGGCGGCGGCCGGGTGGAAGCGGTCGGGGTCGATGCCGTTGGGGACGACGGTCCACCGGCCGGTGATCCCGGCGTCCACGCCGGTCGCCCGCTCGGCCTCACTCACACACAGCACACGTGAGGCCCAACGCGCTCCCCAGCGTTCCCACCTGAGCGCCAGGGCGGCGGTGCCTCCGCCGACCGCCTCGAACGACCAGGCGTGCGGCTGGAAGACCGTCGGGATCCGCCCGCGTACCGCGAGCCGTCCGGCGAGGCCGGCCTTCGCGCTGTGCGCGTGCACCAGGTCGGGCCGTACCTCGTCGATCACCCGTGCCAGGTGCCGTACCTCCCGGACGAGCGACGCGCCCGGCGACCGTGTCGCGTGCCAGTGCCGCACCCGCGCGCCCAAGGTCCGCAGTCTCGTGGTGAGAACGCTGTCGGGGCAGGCCACCGTGACGTCCAGGCCCTCCGACAACTGCGCCCGGACCAGGTCCGCCACGACGCGTGCGACGCCGCCGTCCACCGGCTGGGTGAGGTGCAGGACTCTCGGGGGAGGGGCGGTGGGCGACGGGTGCATGCGCTCGGATTCCTCGTTCGCGGTGATGGTCTCGGAGACCGGCAACGAACTCACCGTCGTGCGTCGACGGCGGCGAAGAGCACGCCGGCCCACGCGGCGTCCCGCTGCGTACGGAGCCGGAAGGTCATCTGGTCACCGGCGTTCCGCAGGCTCTTCGCGAGGTCGAACACATCGGAGTCGTAGCCGAGGGTGTTGGCGTACGCGGGCACACGCGCCGCGTCGTCGCCGGGCTCGCTGATGGTCGAGTTCAGGACGTCGTCCTCGGGGTTGGCGCCGTTGCCGAGGGCGATGGCGGACCCGGACTCGCCGGCCGTCAGGGTGAGCGAGTCGCCGGTCGCGCCACGGTCGCCGTCGTACGCCACCAGACCCGCACGCCCCCACGCGTCGGCGGCGAAGCCGACATCACGCAACCGGACCTCCGGCGCCGGGCCGGACAGCGGTACGAAACCGTCCCAGAGCGAGAGGTGCCGCAGCGGCTCCGACGGGTTCTCGTACGCGACCACCAGCGTCCAGCCGCCCCACGCCCCGGCCGGCGACTGGCCCATGGCCACGTTGACCTGCGCCACGGTGTACAGGCCCGGCCCGCTCTCGCGCACCAGCTGCGTCACGTCCGCCGAGGCCTGGAAGGCGTCGGCGCTGTCCGTCACGCGGTGGCCGACAACCGTGTCCGCGAGGACCTCCTTGTACTCCCCGCCGGGTTCGGCGATCAGTACCCGCCCGTTGTCCTCCGGTGGCTTCTGTTCGCCCACGCGCAGGTTGCCGCCCCAGTACAGGCGCGCGTACGTCACCCGGGAGCCGGTGGGCAGGCGGACCTCCCCGCGGGAGGCGTTGTACGTGTTCGGGTCGCGGTCGACGTCGATGTAGAACATGTCGAAGTCGCCGTTCACTCCGTGCTTGCCTCCCCGCACGTCCGTGCAGGAGGACGTCTCGGCGGCGCGGCAGGTGATCGACGAGTTGGCCGCGCGTGCGATGCCGCCGTGTTGCAGCGCGCGGTACCGCTCGGTGAAGGCGATGCTGTCCGACTCCGGCGCGGGTGGCGCGGCCGGAGCGGCGATCGGGGAGCTACTGGCCGCCCACACGGCGGCAAGGCTGAGAACGCCCACGGTCGCACGACGGAACAGCGGGCCCAGGCTATGGCGCATGACCGGTCAATGCCCTTTCGGAACAGGTGGCCGTGGCGGCAGCGCCACGAGTGCGAGGTGTCCGCGCTGAGGAGTGCGTCGGGCGGTTCGCAACTCTAGACAACAATCGGACATAGGCTATGAAATTCGAAGATATCTGGCACGTGTGTCGGAATCGTACTGACAGGGTGTTAACCCGACGGAGCGTGAGCGGTTGCGGGAAGCCACGGTTGCTTTCACGGTGGGCTCAAGATCCAAACCGTCGAAAGGAATCCCCCATGTGCGCTCTGCCCGCATGGCGCATCGCCTCCAGCGCACTGTGCGCCACTCTCCTGGTCGGGATCGCCGGCCCCGCCGCCATGGCGGCCGAACCGGCCCCCGAGCATCGCCATGCGGCGTCATCGCCCGGTGCGCGGCCCACTGACACGGATGCGCGACTCGAACAGCTCAGAAAGCTCTACGGGGACGAATTCGCCCCGGTGGTCGACCTCCTGGTCGCCGCGCTCAAAGCGAACAACGGCCAACTGACCGCCGCCGAGGCCAGAAAGGTGGCCGAGGCCGCGAAGGCGGCTCTGGCCGAGATGGCCGCCAAGATCCGGATGGAGGCAGCCACTCCGAGCACGTCGGCCCCGGCGACGGACGTCCTGCCGTCGGATCCCGTCACACTGCCGTCGGCCCCTGTCGCACTGCCGTCGGCTCCCGTCGCGGCCGCCACCGAATCACCGAGCGACGCGTCGGACACCCTGGAGAGCGCGCTGGACGAGGTGGAGCAGGCCGTCGACGACCTCCTGTCGGCGCTCGGCGCCCCTGACGAGACGTCCGAATCCGACACCGCGTCACCGCCCTCGGTCGACGACCTGCTGAGCGAGGTGGACGACCTCATCGACGCGCTGATCGACAGAGACCCGGCAGAGCAGGCCAAGCCCGAACCGACGACGCTGCCCAGCCTGTGGCCACTGACGTCGCCGCCTTCGCTGTCGCCCGTCACGCTCCCCGCGATCACGTCGGCGCTACTGGACTCGTAACCGCCGTGCGACACGGCTCCCGCCCGTTCAGTCGTGGTGCCGCCCATCAGGGTGGCACCACGACTGTTCTCGTTCCTGCGTCGCGTTCCGGGATTTGATATGAGAACTCGCGATCTTCGGCGTCTCCGGTTTCCGCCTCGCCGGCGGCTCGTTAGGCACGGCGAACGAATCCCCCTCCGGTGACACGCGTTGCCGAAGAAAGGAACACGATGAAGTCCCTGAAGGCTGCCGCCGTCCTTGCCGGGTCCTTGATCGCCGCCACGGCCGCCACGCCGGCGTTCGCCCACAACACCGCTCCCACCCTGGCCGCCCCGGGACAGAGCGCCCCTGACGCGGCGCCCGCCACCCAGGCCGCTCCGGCTCCGGTTTCGGCTCCGGTTTCGGCTCCGGCTCCGCAGAGCGCCCCGGCTGCGGCGCCCGCCGCCCAGGCCGCTCCGGCTCCGGTTTCGGCTCCGGCTCCGGCTCCGCAGAGCGCCCCGGCTCCGGCCCCCGCCCCGCAGAGCGCTCCCGCCCCGGCCGCCGCCCCGGCCCCGCAGAGCGCCCCGGCCCCGGCTCCCGCCCCGCAGAGCGCCCCGGCTCCCGCCCAGGCCCCTGCCGCCGAGAGTGCTCCGGCTGCGGCCCCGGCTCCGCAGACCGCCCCCGACCTGGCGGCCACGGACCTCAACGGCGGCGTGAAGACCAAGCTCCCCCTCGAGGCGAGCGCCACGGGCAGCAAGTCGCTGCTCCCCACGGTGAAGGAGACCGCGGCCGCGGTGAACGAGGCCAAGCCGCTGCGCGGCAATCTGTGGATGTAGGGCTACGCCCCCCGCGTACGGAGTCGGCCCTCGGCAAGTCCGAGGGCCGACATCTTTGTGTACGGCAGTTGCCGCGCGGGGGTGACCGCGTGGGGCGTTCGGCGGTTACGGCTACGGATCAACCGAACCGGACGAGGAGCGAGCCATGGTCGTCAGCGTCAGCGCCGGCGGAGTGCCGGTGGGTGCCGAGGACGGGGCACCGGACCCGGCACGGCCCGCGGCCGTGGGCGGAACACGGCGGGAACTGGCGCGCGGACTGTACTCGTGCGCACTCCTCGCCGCCCTGACCTCGGCGTCCGCGGCCCCCCGGCCTCGGACCCCCCGGCCCGGGACCGCCCCGGGGGACACGGCCTTCGACGTCGCCTACCGCGGCCGCCGCATCAGCGGTCGGTGGTTCCCCGGATGCGGCACGGCCGAGGCCGGCCGGTGGCATGTCACCGTGGACGGCCGCCCCCTGCATCTGATGCGCCGTGCCGACGGCACCTGGCTGAGCATGGTGGACCACTACTGTTCGTACCCGACACCGCTCGATGCGGCCCGCGCCGCCGTCGATGAACTCGGTCCCGGCCGGCGACCGGTGGACGGTGGGAACCAGAACAGGGATCATCAGCATGGCGTACGTGCGTAAAGACGCCTCCACGCTGACCAGGGCCGAGAAGCGCCGGTTCGTCAACGCGCTGCTGGAACTCAAACGGCGCGGCGAGTACGACGAGTTCGTGCGGATGCACATCGCGCACTTCGCTTCCGACGGCGAACGCGGACTGCGCACCGCGCACATGGCGCCTTCCTTCCTGCCCTGGCACCGCCAGTTCCTGCTCGAGATGGAGCGCGCGCTGCGCCGAGTGGACCCGTCGGTGACCCTGCCGTACTGGGACTGGACACGCGACCGCACGACCACCTCCGTCCCTTGGACGGCGGACCTTCTCGGCGGCAACGGGCGCCGGTCCGACCGCCAGGTGATGACAGGCCCGTTCGCCTATCGGCAGGGAAACTGGCCCATCAGGGTGAGCGTGACCGACGAGAAGTTCCTCACCCGGGACCTCGGCAACCCGCGAGCCCCGGTCGACCTGCCCACGAAGAGGGAACTGGAGTGGGCGCTGAAGGAACCCGCCTACGACGTGGCGCCCTGGGACTCGACGGTCACACGAGGATTCCGTAACAGACTGGAGGGCTGGGGCACCGGCCGGGGCAAGACCTCCTGGCGCAATCACAACCGAGTGCACCGCTGGGTCGGCGGGGCCATGCTCGGTGCCGCCTCCGTCAACGACCCTGTCTTCTGGCTGCACCACGCCTACGTCGACCTGCAGTGGTACCGCTGGCAACGGCGTCACCGCGGAGCCCGCTACCTCCCCGCCACACCACCCGGCCCCGGCGACGAGCAGCACGCCCGGATCGTGGCCCGGCACCAGAGGCTGCCGCCGTGGGACGTGTCGCCGGACGAGCTCGAGGACGTCGGCCGGATCTACCGGTACGGGTGAGTGAGCACGTCCAAGAGGAGAGCCCCGGCGTTCGAGGACGCCGGGGCTCTCTGGTGACGACGACAGACGTCAGTGGCCGTACCCCTGGTGCGCCTTCTCGGCGTGCTTCTTGTCGCTCTTCTTGGCGCTCTTGCCGTCGTCCTTCTTGTCGTGCGCCTTGACGTCCTTCTTGTCGCCCGCCTTGTCGTCCTTCTTGACGTCCTTGTGAACGTCCTTGTGCACGTCCTTCTTGACGTCCTTGTGCACGTCCTTCTTGAGGTCCTTCGCGAGGTCCTTCTTGTCGTGCGCCTTGTGCTGCTTCTCGTCGTGCGCCTTGACGCTCTTCTTGTCGTGCTTGTCGACCGCCTTGTGCTGCTTCTTGGCGCGCGACTCGTGCTTCTTCTCGCCGTCGTTGTTCTCGCAGACGGTGCCGGCGGCCCGGTTGAGACCGCCGACGAGGGTGACGGTGTTTCCGCACACGTTGATCGGCGCGTGGATCGGTACCTGGATCACGTTGCCGGACAGGGTGCCGGACGAGTTGAAGGCGGCGGCCTTGGCGTCGGCGTCCGCAGCGGCGACACCGGGCATGCTGAGCACCACGGCGCCCGCGCCAAGAGCGAGAGTGCCGACCTTCGCGATGCGAGACATAGAGACGTTCTCCTTGTTGACTCGGTGAGTGCGGTAGCGGAATGAGCGATCGCACTTCCCCTTCAACGCGTCGGCTTCGCACCGGTCACGGCAGCTACCTCCGGATCACCCTCTTTGCCCGAGATGCGTGCGCCGCCGGACCCGGCCACCCGGTTCGACCACCCGGGGGACAGATCGCAGTGCCCTGACCTGCGACCTCTCGAAAAATCTAGACATTCGAGCGTTTCATCATCAAAACCGACAAACGGCACCGTATGTTCATGACCGTCAGCGCTCAGCTCATTACGGGCTGCGCCTACTCATGAAACGGAGAGGTAATGCGCAAGTACCAGAAGGCCGCGGTCGTCGCGGCCATGCTCGGCAGCGTCAGCTTCCTGGGTGCCGGCGTCAGCCACGCCGGCGACGACGGTCGCAAGCTGCTCGAGAGCGACCAGACTCAGCTGTGCTCGGCGGACGAGATCAACATCACGGGCAGTGAGACGGGCGCCGTCTTCGCCCCGGTCAACGGCGCCGGCCTCCAGTTCAACGACCTGAGCGACCGCAACACGGTGAACTGCGCCCAGATCTTCGGGCTCGGCGGCTGATCACCCACCAGGTGATCCAAGTGGGCCCCGGGGCTCGAGTCGGCTGCCCGAGCTCCGAGGCCTGCTGCTTGGTGACATAGATATGTCCCGGTTCATTACGGATTGCGTTTTTTCACGTACGGGCGTTTCGTGCGCCCGGGAGCCGCAGTCATCGCCTACAGTGAGGACTGTCGGTGACCGGTCCATTACGGACTGTGTCGACGCGAGAAACGGAGACGTAATGCGCAAGTACCAGAAGGCTGCGGTTGTCGTGGCCATGCTCGGCAGTGTCAGCTTCCTGGGTGCCGGTGTCGGCCACGCTGACGGGGACCCGAAGGTCAAGCTCGACAACAAGCAGAGCCAGGAGTGCTCGGCGGACGAGGTCAACATCACGGGCAGCGAGACGGGCGCCGTCTTCGCCCCGGTCAACGGTGCCGGTCTCCAGGTTGTCGACCAGAGCGAGCGCACGTCGGTGGAGTGCGCGCAGCTCTTCACCATCGGCCGGTAATCACTGGCAGCTGATCCAACCAGGCCCCGGGGTTCGAGCCGAGTGTTCGAGCCCCGGGGTCTGTCCGTTGTGTGGCGCGGCGACGCACACGCGGAGTGTCGCCCGGTGCCGAATTTATCCAAATGAGAGAGCAATGGGCGTTTCGCTCGGCAAAGAGCAGAAAACCGCCCACTAAAGTGAGTGCTGTCGGTGACCAGGCCGTAACGGACTGTGTCGACACGAGAAACGGAGACGTAATGCGCAAGTACCAGAAGGCCGCGGTCGTCGTGGCCATGCTCGGCAGTGTCAGCTTCCTGGGTGCCGGCGTCGGTCACGCTGACGGGGACCCGAAGGTCAAGCTCGACAACAAGCAGAGCCAGAAGTGCTCGGCGGACGAGGTCAACATCACGGGCAGCGAGACGCTCGAAGGCTTCGCCCCGGTCAACACCCTCGGCCTCCAGGTTGTCGACCAGAGCGAGCGCACCTCGGTGGAGTGCGCGCAGGTCTTCACCGTCGGCCGGTAATCACTGGCAGCTGATCCAAGGCACACCCCGGGGCTCGAACCAGGTGTTCGAGCCCCGGGGTTCCTGTTTGGTGCGGACGCTCGGGTCGTCACTCGTATGCCCGTATAAATGACAGATTATGGATCTTTTGGGGAAGTACGCATCACGCGTGTTTCGCTCATCAACACCCTGAAACATCCCCTACAGTTGACAACTGTGCGCGGTCAGTCGGTTACTGACTGCGACGAAACGAGAACGGAGAAGTAATGCGCAAGTACCAGAAGGCGGCAGTCGCCGTGGCCATGCTCGGCAGCGTCAGCTTCCTGGGCGCCGGCGTCGGCCACGCCGCGGGCGGGGACTCCAAGGCCAAGGCCGACAACCCCCAGCAGAACCAGCAGAACCAGAAGTGCTCCGCGGACGAGACGAACTTCTCGATCATCAACGTCGGCGACGTGAATGTCGTGGTCAACGCCCTCGGGCTCCAGTTCGTCGACCAGAGCGAGCGCAAGTCGGTGGAGTGCACTCAGGCCGTTCCCGCCGGCAGGTAGTCGCTTCTCGGCGTTCCCGGTCCAAGTGTCGGGAACGCCACCGCAGTCCAGTCACGGGGGCCGACGGTAAAAGGAAAAGGCAGATGTTCAATTCGAAGAAGATCGCGGCGGCAGTGGGTGTACTGGGGAGCTTCGCTCTGATCGGTGCCGGAGCTGTGCAGGCCTTCGCTGATGACAGCGCCGGCGGGTGCGTCGACAACGGCAACGGCTACACGCGCTGTTCGCAGGTGAGGGAGTACCAGGTCACCAGCGACAAGCGCGGAAACATCACCGTCGTCAACGACTCGACGCAGAGCTGTCCTGCCTCGGGTGGCCAGATCGCCTGCGTCAGCAGCTTCTCCGTCCCCGACAAGAAGTCCTGACGTCAGACCGAGACGGCCGAGGCGCCTTCGTCGTCGGCACCAGTCGCGCAAGCCCACTCGTACATACGGGGGTGGCCGGGAGCTGAAGCGTCCCGGCCATCCCCGAATGTGTTGCACCAGGCGGTGTAGCCGCTTCGGAACTAAGGTTCGGTGACTCAGTGCTGGAAATCGTGAGTGACACCATCAGCCACCATCTCGCCCGGGCCGCGGCACGAACGCCCGAAGAGACAGCGTTCACTTTCGTGGACTTCAGCACCGACCGTGACGGAACCCCCTCCACTCTGACGTGGCGCCAACTGGAGAAGCGGGTCCGTACCCTCGCTACGGCACTGCGTCATACCGGGGCGGCCGGCGAGCGCGTGGCCCTCGTGGCACCGCAGAACCTGGACTACGTGGTCGGCTTTCTCGCAGCCACGTGCGCCGGCGCGATCGCCGTTCCCCTCTTCCCCCCGGCCCTGCCGGGTCACGCGGAGAAACTCGCCGCCGCGCTCGCCGACGCCGACCCGGTGCTCGCCCTCACCAGCCCGGGCTCGCTCCAGGCCACAGAGAAGTTCTGCGCCAACCAGAACGGCCTGCGCCTGCGCGTGGTCACCGAGCGTGAACTGGTCTCAGAACCGGCACCCGGGGGCGTACCGGAGGGTGAGGAGACGTTTCATCCGCGCCCCGGGGACTGCGCCTATCTGCAGTACACCTCCGGCTCCACCCGCGTGCCGACCGGGGTGGAGATCACCCACGCCAACGTCTGCGCCAACGCACGCCAGGCATTGGAGGCGTACGACATCCGCACCGGGCGCAACTGCACCGTCGGCTGGCTTCCGCTGTATCACGACATGGGGCTGGTGCTGGCGATCGCGATGCCCGTCGTCGGCCACGTCCCCTCGGTCCTCATGGACCCGTTGGCCTTCGTGCAGCAGCCCGTCAGGTGGCTGCGTCTGCTCACCCAGTACCCGGGAGCCCTCACCGCCGCTCCCAACTTCGCCTACGACTACTGCGTGCGCCGCGTCACCGACGAGGAGCGGGGCGAGCTGTCCCTGGGGTCGGTGGCCGCCATGGTGAACGGCAGTGAGCCCGTCGCCGAGCAGACGCTGCGTCGGTTCCAGGAGGCCTTCGCACCCGTCGGCATGGCCCGCGCGGTCATGCGCCCGTCCTACGGGCTGGCCGAGGCGACCGTGTTCGTCTCCGCCTCACCGGCCGGGACGGCACCGAGCGTCACCTGCTTCGACCGTGAGGCGCTGGCGGACGGCGCCGCGCGTGTCGTCGAGGCCACCGAGACACGGGCCGTGACCCGCCTGGTCGGTTGCGGACTGCCGACCGGTCAGGAAGCCGCCATCGTCGACCCGGTCACCCGCGTCCGTCTCGAGGACGGGAACGTCGGCGAGATCTGGCTGCGCGGGCCCAACGTCGGACGGGGCTACTGGGGACGCGCGGAAGAGAGTGAAGCCACCTTCCGCGCCACCCTCCACGGCGACCGCGAGCAGCAGCACTGGCTGCGGACCGGCGATCTCGCACTGCGGCACGACAAGCAGCTCTACATCACCGGCCGCATCAAGGACCTGGTGATCATCGACGGCACCAATCACTATCCGCAGGACATCGAGCAGACCGTCGAGAGCGCCCACCCGGCCGTCCGCCGCCACCACACCGCGGCGTTCTCCGTCCTCACCGATGACGGAGAGCGTCTCGTCGTCGTCGCCGAGCACGCCCGTGACCTCGCGGCCCCCGAGGGGGTCCTGGAAGAGGTGACTCGTGCTGTCCGCGCGGCGGTGTCCGCCGGTCACGCCGTCGCCGTCCATGACTTCGTCCTGGCCGAGCCCGGCACCGTACCCCAAACCACCAGCGGCAAGGTCGCCCGCGGAGCATGCCGCGAGCGCTACCTGCAAGGGGCCTGGAGCCCGGACCCGCGAGGACAGAAAGCGGGAGTCACCGCATGAACCAGCCAGGCGGACACCAGAAGCCCGTCCCGGTCGGCCGATCCCGACCGGACGTCACCGCACTGCGGAACGCGCTGGTGCGGATGGTCTCGGACATCAGCGGCATCTCTCCGGACCAGCTCGACGACGCCCGCCCCTTGGCGGAGTACGGCCTCACCTCCCGCGACGCCGTCGGACTGACCGGCGAGCTGGAGAAGATACTGGACCGGTCACTGCCCGCCACGCTGCTGTGGGAACACCCCACCATCGGACAACTGGTCAGTGCTCTGACGATCGCTGGCACCGCTGACAACGCCGACAACGCCGACACCGCGGAGACCGACGAGCGGTCCGACACGTACGGCGAAGCGGCCACGGCCGTCACGGCCGGCACAGACGACCACGCCATCGCCATCATCGGCATCGGCTGCCGCCTGCCCCCGAACGTGCGGGGGCCGGACGCGCTCTGGGAGCAACTCCTGGCGGGAACGGACGCGGTCGGCCAGGTGCCCGCCGGACGCTGGCGGAACTTCAGCGGCACGGCGCCCGACGTCACCGCCCTGATGGAGTCCACCACACAGTGGGGCGCCTTCCTCGACGACATCGAGGGCTTCGACGCGGACTTCTTCGGCATCACGCCCCGCGAGGCCGAGGTCATGGACCCCCAGCAACGGCTGGTGCTCGAAGTCAGCTGCGAGGCGCTGGACCATGCGGGGGTTCCCGCCCACGCCCTCCGGTCCAGCCGCACCGGCGTCTTCGTCGGCCTCAGTGCCCTCGAGTACGGGCAGCTGACCACCTCCGACCCCGCGCGCCTGACACCGTGGACCAGCACCGGAGCGGCCGGCAGCATCGTCGCCAACCGCGTGTCCTACCTGCTCGACCTCCGCGGGCCCAGCATCACCACCGACTCGGCCTGCTCGTCGTCGCTCGTGGCCGTGCACCTGGCCTGCCGCAGTCTGCGCGACGGGGAGTGCGACACGGCCCTGGCCGCGGGGGTCAACGTGCTGCTGTCCCCGTCCGTCACGGCGTCGTTCGAACAAGCCGGTGCGCTGGCCGCGGACGGCAGGTGCAAACCCTTCGACGCCGCGGCCGACGGAATCACCCGCGGTGAGGGCTGCGGCGTCGTCGTGCTCAAGCGTCTCGCCGACGCCCGGCGCGACGGCGACCGCGTGCTCGCCGTCGTCAGGGGAACCGCCGTGAACCAGGACGGCCGGTCGGCCGGCCTCATGGCACCCAACCCGGCGGCGCAGGAGGAGCTGCTGCGCGACGCCCTGCGGGACGCGCGGACCGACGCCGCCGACATCGACTATGTCGAAGCGCACGGTACGGGCACCCTGCTGGGGGACCCCATCGAAGCAGCCGCCCTCGGAGCGGTCGTCGGCCGGGGCAGACCGCCCGGCCGGCCCCTGCTCATCGGATCGGTCAAGAGCAACCTGGGCCACCTCGAAGGCGCGGCCGGCATCATCGGCCTGATCAAGACCGCGCTGGCCCTGCATCACGGCCGTATCCCGTCCACCCTCCACTTCCGCAGCCCCAATCCCCACATCGACTTCTCCGAGCTGGGTCTGCGCGTGGTCACCGAACCGACCGTCTGGCCCGGCCCGGGGAGCCGTCCGGGGCGGGCCGGCGTGTCCGCCTTCGGGTTCGGCGGCACGAACGCCCACGCCGTCCTCGAACAGGCGCCGCCAACCCTTCCGGGGCCCGCCCGGACTTCGGAGACCGAGGACGAGGAAGGCGACCATCCCTACGTTCTTGTGGTGTCCGCCCGTTCCCCGGACCGGCTCGCCGACGTGGCCGCGAGCCTGTCGCGGTGGGTGGCCGCCGACGACGCGCCCGCGCTCGGCGACATCGCCCACACCCTCGCATCGCATCGCCGTGGCCCGTCCTGCGCCGCCGTCGTCGCGCGGACCCGCCCCGAGGCGGCCGCCAGACTCGCCGCGCTGGCCCGGGGCGAGACGGTTCCGGGCGTGGTCGCCGCGTGCACCGACGCGGGAGCGGCCCGGTCGGGCGTGGCGCGCCGACCGGTCTTCGTCTTCTCCGGCTACGGCTCACAGTGGAAGGGCATGGGGCGGCGGCTGCTGACCGGCGACTCCCGCTTCGCCGCCCAGGTGGCCGCGCTCGACCCGGTGTTCCGCGCGGAGACCGGCTCGGCACTGACCGACCTGCTCGCGGCCGATTCCGAGCGCACGGTGGACCGGACCCAGCCGCTGCTCTTCGGCATCCAGCTGGCCCTGGCACAGACCATGCGGGCCTACGGCGTGGAACCCGCGGCCGTCATCGGCCATTCGATGGGCGAGGTCACGGCCGCCGTGGTGGCCGGTGCTCTCGACGCCGCCGACGGGCTGCGCGTCATCGCCCGCCGGTCGGCGCGCCTCGCCGGCATCGACGCCGAGCAGGCCGGCGCCATGGCCGCGATCGAGCTGCCCGCACCGTCCCGGACGGACCTCCTCAGCCGCTTTCCCGGTGTGGACGTCGCCGTCCACTCCTCACCGCAACGCTGCACGGTGGCCGGGCCGGCACACGCGGTGCGCGACCTGGTGGACGAGTTGTCCGAGCAGGGGCACCTGGCCCGGCTGCTGGACGTCGGCGGAGCCGGACACTCGGCCGCGGTCGATCCCATTCTGCCGCCACTGCGCGACGACCTCGCCGCGCTGCGCCCGAGCGCACCCACGACGCCCTGGTACAGCACGGTCCTGGAGGACCCCCGCGCCGTCCCGGCTGCGGACGCGGGCTACTGGTGCGCCAACGTCCGTCGCCCGGTGCGTCTGCAACAGGCGGTGACCGCGGCCACCGAAGACGGCCACACCCTCTTCCTGGAGATCTCGCCCCACCCCATCGCCGTCGTCCCGCTCACCGAGACGCTCGACGCCACCCCGGTCGCCGACCGGGCCCTGGTCGTCCCGACCCTGCACAAGAACGCGGACGACACCGTCGCCGTACGCGCCGCGCTGGCCAGACTGCACTTCGCGGGCGTCGCCCTGGGCACCGGCCTGTGGCCCACCGGCGCCCGCACCGCGCTGCCCACTCCGGCCTGGCGTCACCGGCGGTTCTGGTTCCCCCGCCCCACCACCTCGACCTCCGTCGGCGGCCACCCCCTGCTGGGCGTACGCGCCGACGACCCGCGGACCGGCGTCGTGCTGTGGCAGGGCGATGTCGGCACCCGCCGGCACCGCCCCGGCAGCACGGTCCACGACCAGGCGGTGCTGACCCTCGCCGAGGCCGCGGAGCTGGTGATCGAAGCCGGCCTGGAACTCTGGGGCCGGGAGGGCCTCACCCACCTCGGCATCGAGGACCTGCGGATCCACCAGTGGCTCGCCCTCTCCGGCAGCACCCCGCTGACCACGGTGTGGGAACCCGCCTCCGGCACCCACGGGACCGTCACCCTGCACGCCCGCGGCGCCGGAACCGCCTGGTGCTGCCACGCCTCGGCCCGTATCACCCGCGATCCCGAGCCCCCGCGCGAGCACCGGCCCGCGCAACAGGCCCCGGACTTCGTCCAGTCCCTCACCTCCGAGGACCTGCCGCACCCGCACGGGCCGTTCTACGCGCAGCTGCTGACGACCATGCTGGAAGCGCCGAGTGCGGCGGGGGCCACCGCGCACGCCGTCCCCGTCGCGGTACGGACCTTGCACATCAAGGGGCCGGGCCTCCTCGACAGCGGATACGACATCCGCCGCACACGCGCCGTCGCCGGCTCCGCGGACACCGACGTCGACCAGTGGCACGTCACCGCCCAGGGCGCCGAGAGCGAGCTGACCGCCCGGTTCGTGCAGCTGCGCCCCCTCGAGCGTCAGGAGGTGCCCCGGCCCCTGGAGACGTGGACCTACGACATCCAGTGGCAGAAGTCCGCCGTCCCCTTGCCGCTGGACCTGCGGCGGGCCCTCCTCCTCAGCGACGCGCCGGACACCCCGGAGGGCATCAGCGCCTCGCTCGCGTCGACCCTGCAGGCCCGGGGCGTCGACGTCACCCAGGCACGGGACGACGCCTGCGACGCCGCACTCGACGCCTGGCTGCGAACCCCGCACGACGACGGCCCGAGCGCCGTCGTCCTGCTCTTCCCCCCGTCCGAACGCGACGACGACATGCGGCCACTGCGCACGGCCGCACGGGTGGCCCGCCGCCTCGCCGGCGGAACACACCGGCGGCCGCCACGCCTGTGGATGACCACCGTGCTGGCACAGGCCACAGGACCGGGGGAGCCCGGGGCGCCGCATCTCGCCTGCCTGCGCGGGCTCGTCCGGGTCATGACACTCGAACACCCCCATCTGCGCACCTCGCTGGTGGACATCGACAGACAACCCGGCGCGGTCGGTGACCTCGTCCAGGAGCTCCTGGCCGACGGCGCCGCCGATGAGATCGCCTGGAGGGCCGGCACCCGCCTCACCGCCCGCCTCACCCGTGCCGACCTCACCCCTCAGGGCAACCACGACGTGGCGTTCACACGTCCTGACGGCGCCTACATCATCACCGGCGGGCTGACCGGCCTCGGCCTGGCCACCGCGGCACGGCTCGCCGAGCAGGGCGCCGGCCGTGTCGTCCTGAACGGACGTCGTGCCCCCGGGCCCGAAGCCCGGTCCGTCCTGGACGGACTGCGGGAGCGGGGAGTCTCCGTCGCCGTGGTCCGGGGCGACATCGCGGAACCGGATGTCGCCACCGGCCTGGTGCGTGCCGCCGTCGAGGAGGGCCACACCCTGCGAGGCGTCGCACACTGCGCGGGTGTGCTGCACGACCGCCTGATCACGGACCTCGAACCGGCCGACCTCGACCACGTGCTGCGGCCGAAGACCGTCGGGGCCCGGAACCTGGAGGCGGCCCTCGCTGGCCACGACCTGGACTGGTGGGTGATCTACAGCTCCGCCGCGGCACTGATCGGCTCGCCGGGACAGGCCGCGTACGCGGCCGCCAACGCCTGGCTCGACGCCATGGCCCACCACCGCAGAGCCGCCGGCCGGCCGGCGACCGCCATCGCCTGGGGCCCCTGGGAGAACGTCGGCGCGGCGGCCGCGAACCCGGCGCTGGTCCTGGAGCCCATCCACCTGAACGAGGGCATGGACGCCCTGCAGGCGCTGGTCACTCTCGACCGCACGCACGTCGGCGTCGTGCACCTCGACGCCGGCCGTGTCCTCGCGGCGTTCCCCGGCCTGTCAGCGATCCCCTTCTTCAGCGACGTTCTGGAGGACAGCGCGCTCGGCGCCGACGACTGGGTGGGCCCCTCCGGCATCGCGGCCCTCGGCGGTTCCGCCCCGGAGACGGTGTACGCGCGCCTGGTCAAGAGAACGGCGGCCATCATGGGGTTCGGCGCCCGTGAACTGGACGAGGCGACCGCGCTGACCGAACTCGGTCTGGACTCCCTGATGGCGGTGCGGATCCGCAACGCCCTGCGCCAGGACTTCGGCGTCGACCTGCCCGGCCCCCGCCTGCTGCGGGGTGCCTCCCTGCGCGAACTCGGCGGCGCGGTGCTGGAACAACTCGGCCTCGGCTCCGAGGTACCGACGGCCGCCTCCCCACCGGCGGAGCCCGGCGGCGTCCGGCGGACACAGCCGCCGGCGCCCTCGCTGCCCGGTTCCCTCAGTGCCCGGGACCCGGCCGAGCGGCTGGTCGCGAGCGCCTGGTCCGAGGTCCTGCGCCGCGGGCCCCGGGACGTGCACGAGGACTTCACCGCCGCCGGAGGGGACCGGCACGCCGCCGAGGCCCTGGTGGACGTCATCCGCCGGCGCCTGGGCGACGACACGGAGCTGAGCCTGACCGGCGACGACGTGCTCGCCCACCGGACCGTCGCGGCCGTCGCCGAACTGATCAGGCCGGTGGTCAACCGAACCGGCCCGTCGGCACTCACCACGCTGCGCCCCGCTGCCCCCGGCTCGCCGCGGCCCCCGCTGTTCACCTTCCACCCGGCCGGCGGACCGACCTCGGTCTACCTGCCCCTGACAGGGCTGCTGCCGGCCGACCAGCCGGTGTTCGGGCTGGAACGCGTCGAAGAACTGAACACCGTGGAGGACAAGGCAGCCCACTACCGCGCGCTCCTGCGTGACATCCAGCCGGAAGGGCCCTACCACCTGCTCGGCTGGTCCTTCGGAGGCTGCCTCGCATACGAGGTGGCCCGCCAACTGAACGAACTGGGACAGGACATCGGGTTCCTCGGGCTGATCGACACCATCCTGCCCGCCGCTCTGCCGCAGCAGGATTCACCGGAGTTCCTGCTGGAGCGCTTCGGCCGATTCGCCGAGTACATCGAGAAGACGTACGGCCAACGCCTGGAACTGCCCTACGAGGAGCTGGCGGCGACGCCGGACGAGCGGCAGATCGACGTGATCATGCGGCTCGTCGCCGACGCCGGCCTCGACATGAGCCCCGGGGTCATGGAGCACCAGCGGACCTCGTACGTCGACGCCCGTGTCGGCGAACGGTACGTGCCCCGCCCCCACGACGGCCACGTGGTGCTCTACCGCGCCCAGCGGCCGCAGCAGCTCACCACCGCCCTGGACCCGCGCTACCTCCGGCAGGAGGCGGACCTGGGCTGGGCGCCCCTGTGCCGGTCCCTGGAGATCGTCCCCGTCGAGGGCGACCACCTGTCCCTCATCGACCCACCCCATGTCGAGACCATCGCCCGGCACCTGGTCCGGGCCATCGGGGCGCTGCCCGGCCAACGTTGAGCCGGCGTCTGTTCCGTGGGGGTCACCCGCGGAACAGACGCAACCGCTCCTCACCCATCCGGGCCCGGGCCTCGGGGTCGGTGACGCCGAGGCCGGGGCGGGGAGCCAGACACAGCACACCGACCTTGCCGATGTGCTGGTTGGTCTGGACGGCCCGGGTGGCCGCCCCCACCTCCGACAGCGGGTACGTCGTCGACAGGGCGGGAACCAGGCTGCCCAGGGTGATGAGCCGGTTGACCTCGCACTGCTCGTGAAGGTTGGCGCCGTGACTGCCGATGATCCGCTTCAGCCGCATCCACAGATACCGGTTGTCGTAGGTGTGCTCGTAACCCGTGCTGGATCCGCAGGTGACGACCGTTCCGCCGCGTCTGGCCAGGAACACGGAGGCTGCGAAGGTCTCCTTGCCGACGTGCTCGAACACGATGTGCGGGTCCTCGCCGACCGCGTCGCGGATCGCCCTCCCCATCCTCTTCCACCCTTCGGGGCGCCGCAGGAGGGTGTCGTCCCCGTCCAGGATCTCCCGGCGGTTGATGACCGCGTCGCATCCCAGTGACCGGAGCAGACGGGCCTTGTCGTCGGAGTTCACCACGCCCACCGGGATACCGCCTCCGTTGCGCACCAGCTGCACGGCGTAGGACCCGAGCCCGCCGGTCGCACCCCAGACCAGCACGATGTCACCCTGCTTCATCCGCGCCCCGCGGTCACTGACCAGCATCCGGTAGGCGGTACTCGCGCACAGCGGGTTGACGGCCGCTTCCTCCCAGGTCAGAGCTGGAGGCTTCGGCATCAGCTGGCTCGCCCGGACGACGGCGTAGTGCGCCAGACCGCCGAAGTTCGTCTCGAACCCCCACGCCTTCTGCCCGAGCCCGAGCATGCCGTCGTGGTGGGTGTCGGGGTCCTGCTCGTCGACATAGGCCGGCGAGATCGAGACGTGGTCACCGACCTTCCACCTGCGCACGGACGATCCGGTACGGACGATCACGCCCGAAGCGTCGGACCCCACGATGTGGTACGGAAGGTCGTGGCGCGCCTCCCATCCTCCGGCCTTCCCCATCGCCTTGAGGAACTGGAAGGTGGGCAACGGCTCGAACATGGCCGTCCAGACCGTGTTGTAGTTGATCGCGCTCGCCATCACGGCGATCAGAGCCTCGTCCGGAGCGAGTTCCGGCATGGGGACGTCCCCCACGCTGAGGGACTTGCGTACGTCCTTGTCCTCGACGCCCTCGAACATGCCGACGTCGGCGGCGCGCACACAGGCCGCCGGGAAGTGGTCCGGGAGAGGGAGCGACTCGAGGGCCGCCGCGTCCGCACCTGCGATGACCGCTTCGGACAGGGACGAAGTCATGTCGGCTCCAATCTTGATCACGTCTCACGACTGTTTCCCAAGAGAACCGCTGATCCGACGCCCCGCAACCGCTGCTCTGCTGTACGGGCGACTGCCCTTGGCCGACCGGAGTGTCTGCCGGTGGCGGACGGTGGTTTTCGTCATGCTCCGAACCGTGTGGGCATATTTTCTGAAGTATTCGAGAACGTACCTGGTGTGCCTGGGGCTCGTCGCCGCCCTCGTCTCGACCGAGGCGCATGCGGCCGGACGGAGCCCGGCAGGCGCGCCCGGGCCTCCCGGTGCGGAGGCTCGTGTCACCGCCGTGCGAACGATCGACGACCGGACGCGCGACCTCACCGTGAGTTCACCGGCCATGGGCAGGTCCATCCCGGTCCGGGTCATCCTTCCGGCGAGCTGGAGCCAGCGGCCGGAAGCCACCTTTCCGGTTCTCTACATGCTGCACGGCGGCGCCGACGACTACACGGCCTGGACGCGTGAGACGGAGGTGGAAGAGCTGTCGCGGAAGGCCGATGTGCTCATCGTGATGCCCGACGCCGGAATGGACGGCTACTACAGCGACTGGTTCGCCGGATCGCCCCGCTGGGAGACCTTTCACACCGTCGAACTGGTGCGGCTCATGGAGAAGGAGTACCGGGCCGGCTCGCCGCGCGCGGTCGTGGGACTGTCCATGGGCGGTTTCGGCGCACTCAAGTACGCGGCACGCCATCAGGGACTGTTCCGGTACGTGGCGGCGATGAGTTCCTACGTGGACCTCAACGACCCGATCGTGCGCCTGGTCATCGGACTCGGCTCCTTCGCGGCCGGTGTCGACATGAACAAGGTGTGGGGGGACCCGGTGCGCAACGCCGATGTCTGGCAGTCCCACAACCCCGCCGCCATGCCGGGGTCCTTCCGCGGAACGCGCGTCCATCTGTCCGTCGGCACCAGCTTGCCCGGACCGCTGGACATGGGGCGTTCTCCCGACGTCATCCTCGTCAGCATGCTGGGCGAGGCGGCGCTTCCGGAGCAGATCAGGAAGTTCGCCTCCGCGCTGCGCGCGGAAGGAGTCCAGGTCACGACGCATCAGTATGAGCCGGGGACGCACTCCTGGCCGTACTGGCGGCAGGAACTCCACCGCATCTGGCCCACGGTGATGGAAGTGCTCGGGCTGCCGGACACGGGTTCCCGGGACGGGCGTCAGGCTTCCTTGCGGGCTAGGATCCGGTAGGCCTGCCCGCCCCGCACCGCCCCCAGGAAGGGGGCGATCGCGAGGTCGGCCGCGGCCGCCGCGGCGATCAGCGGGACGGAGCACGTCCAGATGGCCGCGTGGGCCAGGGCCCGGGTGCGGGTCGGAGGTGTCCGGGACCAGGGATACCGGGGGCTCGGCGTCCAGGAGCGGAAGCGCTCCACGACGGCGCCGCAGAAGTCCCCGCCCGGGCGTCCGGTGACGCGTTGCTCCACCACCATGGTGAAGCCCCGGTCCAGCAGCGCCTGCCGGAGATTGGTGAAGGGCATCAGGTGCACGTGCTGCGGCTGCATCCAGGGAATCCAGTGGCGGCCCAGCAGCCGGCTGAGCGAACTCTGCGGGTCGGGGACCTCGATCACCAGGTGACCGCCCGGCTTGAGGACGCCCCGTGCCGCCTCCAGCTCGGCTCGTGGGTCCAGGGTGTGTTCGAGGTAGTGGAACATGCTCACCACGTCGTAGGCGCCGTCCAGGGACGCGGCCAGTTCGGGGAAGTCGCCCCGGTGACCGCGGTGCACCCAGCCATACTTCTCGGCCCGCTCCACGGCCTCGCTGCGGTCCAGGCCGTGAAAGACGGTCCGCGGCCAGACGTCCTGGGCGACGAGGCAGAAGTGGCCGTGTCCGGCCCCCACGTCCAGCCACGTCCGGGGCGCGGCGTGCGGGTGCAGGAGGCGGGCGCGATCGCGGTAGGCGGAGCCCTGGAGGGCGAACACCTTCTCCATCTGCCGTTCACCGACGCCGTCGTAGCAGTCGCGGTAGTAGAAGTCGAGGCCGGCCGGGTTCAGCCGCGGATTCTGGAAGGTGTGGCCGCAGTCCGCGCACTCCTCCAGGGTGAACCGGCCCGGTTTTCCCTGGTACATGTCCCGTGCCGTCACGCGGTGTCTCAGGTCGGACGACCCGCACCACGGACAGGTAGCGCGACGCGGCTCGAAGAACCGCTCGACACCCCGGGCGATCTCGGCCCGGTATTCCGCGCGGAGGCCGGGGTGCGGGTCGGCCGGGCCGCGCAGAGCGTGCGCCGCCCGCGCGGTGCGCAGCCAGTCACCCGGCCCCAGCACGGGCCTGAGCCAGGTGGCGCGGCGGCGGTCGGCGGGAGCGAACCGGCTACCGCGCACCAGCGCCGGCTGCAGTGCGTAGCCGGCCAGCGCGGCCGCTCCCCAGGCCGGGGCCGCCGCGAGGCAGGCGACGGTGAGCGTGCCGGCGGCCAGGCGTCCCGCCAGGATGGCCGACAGCGGGACGAAGGTGTTGCCCGGCCGGGCGGCGACGCGTTCGAGGGCGCCGCGGCGCACACTGCGAAGCCCGGGCGCGAGCGCGAATCCGGTCGCGGCCGGCGCGCACTTCTTCAGCCGCTCCAGGAGACCGGTGAGTTCGGCGGCCGGGAGCCCCGCGAGATCCGTGCCGGCGGGCAGCGGGGTGCCGAGTCGCTCCAGGACGGCAGCCTCCACGACGACGGCATGCTGGGCGCTCCGTCCGAAGGCCAGCCTGTCGCGCCGGAAGGTGCGGGTGTTCACCAGGCGGGCGAAGTCGAGCAGCTCCGCCGTCGGCAGGTCGCCCGGCAGCAGATCGAGTACCTTCAGCCCCTCCCGGGCGGCGAAGGCGCAGGCGGCGCGGCGGGTCTCGTCGTCCAGCCGCACCCCGGAGGCCAGCAAGAACCGGAAGTCCGGGGAGGGCGGATCCGCAGAGGGCTCGAGGAGACGCAGCCCGGACAGCCGGCGACGGAGCCGTACCGCGTTGAGGGCGAATCCCGTGCCGAGCGCTGCCGAGGTGAGCCGGGCCATGTTCCTTGGCATCAGTTTCCGTCCCGCCAGAAGGGGTCTTTTCCTCATCTTCGCCCGATGTGTCCGGGAACGTACCGCCCGATATGCCTATGGTCTGCCAATCGGGTAACGACCCGCAGGACATGGCACACCGGGGGTCGCACACCGGGAGTCGAAATAGCAGGAGAGGGGAACGGCGTGGGGCGAACAGTGGTGATCTTCGCCGCGGGCTCCCGGGGCGACGTCCAGCCCTGCCTGGCACTGGGCCGGGCACTTTCCCGGCGGGGCGACACGGTGAGAGTCCTGGCCAGTCGGCGCTACCGGCAGCTGATCGCCGAGGAGGAACTGGACTTCCACCCCCTCCCGGCCGACCCCGTGGAGATCATCGAGTCCGCCGAGGGGCAGGAACTCCTCGCCGGCTCACGCAACCCGGTGGCGTTCGTCCGCCGGATGGACCGGGTCCTGCGACCCCACATCATGCCGATGCTGGAGGAGACCCGGGCCGGAGCGGAGGGCGCCGACCTCGTTCTGGCGCCCACCTTCGGTTTCCTCGGCGTCCACCTGAGCCAGTACCTCCGCGTCCCGCACGCCGTCATCCACTTCCAGCCGAGCCAGCCCACCAAGGCCTTTCCGCACCCCCTCGCCCCGGCCGCCGCCATGCTGGGGGCCGTGGGG
Organism: Streptomyces djakartensis; assembly: GCF_014651075.1. GTDB lineage: Bacteria > Actinomycetota > Actinomycetes > Streptomycetales > Streptomycetaceae > Streptomyces > Streptomyces djakartensis. Next base: position 244,986 of record NZ_BMWE01000006.1, read on the forward strand.
AACCGGCTCAGCTTCAGCGCGGTCGACCTCGGGTCCTGGACGCTGTGCCGGAGGTTCGTCAACACCTGGCGCCGGGACAGCCTGAGGCTGCCCGAGCTGTCGCTGCGGGCGCCTTTCCGGCACGTCCGCCGCGCACCCGTGCTGTGCGCGTTCAGTCCTGCGGTGGTGCCACGGCCGCCCGACTGGGGACCGAACGTCCACATGACCGGCTTCTGGCACCGCGACCGGCCGGAGTGGGAACCCCCGAGGCGCCTGCTCGACTTCCTGGCCGACGGGCCGCCGCCCGTCTACGTCGGATTCGGCAGCATGAAGACCCGCGATCCGGAAGCGACCGGCACCCTCGTCCGGAGGGCGCTGAGACGCGCGGGACTGCGCGGAGTGCTGAGCGGTGATCCCGCCACCAGCGACAGCGACATCCTCGTGGTCGGCGACACCCCGCACGACTGGCTGTTCCCCAGGACGGCCGCCGTCGTCCACCACGGAGGCGCGGGCACGACCGCCTCAGCGCTGCGCGCCGGCAGACCCTCACTGGTCTGCCCGTTCTTCGGCGACCAGCCCTACTGGGCCGCGCGGGTACGTGAACTCGGCGCGGGCCCCGCACCGTTGCCGGCCCGCGATCTCACCGTCCCCGCCCTCGCACAGCGCCTGCACGAGCTCACCCGACACCCTCCCTATGCCGAGGCCGCACGTCGGCTCGGCCATGCTCTGGCAGCCGAGAACGGCACCGCCCGGGCCTGCCAGGTCCTCGACGGACCTCTGGTCGTTCCCCGGTAGTGGCACGGGGCCTCAGGGCAACCGCCGTACGGGTGCGCCCGCGAGGAAGGCACGGATGTTCTCGACCGCCTGGCCGTAGTACGTCGTGTAGTTGGCCTGCGAGACGTATCCCAGGTGCGGGGTGGCCAGGAGGCGGGGGGCGGTGCGCATCGGATGGTCGGCGGGCAGCGGCTCGATGTCGAAGACGTCGACGCCGGCGCCGGCGATCCGGCCCTCGTGCAGGGCGGCGAGCAGCGCCGCCTGGTCGACGATGGCCGCACGCGAGGTGTTGACCAGATACGCGGTCGGCTTGAGGAGGGCGAGTTCGGCGGGGCCGAGCAGACCGCGGGTGCGGTCGCTCAGCGCGAGGTGGACCGAGACGAAGTCGCTGCTCGCGAGGAGCTCCTCCAGGGACGGGGCGAGTTCCGCGCCGACCTCGTCGGCGCGTCCCTTGGTGAGGTTCTGGCTCCACGCGCTGACCCGCATGCCGAAGGCGAGGCCGACCCGCGCCACGCGGCTGCCGATCTTCCCGAGGCCGAGGAGCCCGAGGCGGCGGCCGTGCAGGTCGGCGCCCACGGTGGACTGCCAGGGGCCGCCGGAGCGCAGGGAGTTGCTCTCCGTCACGACGCCGCGGGCCAGACCGAGCAGCAGGGCCCAGGTCAGTTCGACGGGCGGGGCGGAGGAACTCGCGGTGCCGCAGACGGTGACACCGTGCTCCTCGGCGGCCGCGTAGTCGATGACCGAGTTGCGCATGCCGGAGGCGACGATCAGTTTCAGCCGGGGCAGGCGGGCGATCAGCGACCCGGGGAAGGGCACGCGCTCGCGCAGGGTCACCACGATGTCGAAGCCGTCCAGGGCCGCGGCCAGGGCGTCCTCGCCGTCCAGGTGGGTGTCGAAGGGGACGACCTCCACGTCGTCCGCGAGCGGCGACCAGTCCGCGACCTCGGTCGCCACCCTCTGAAAGTCGTCCAGCACAGCACAGCGCAGCCGCACGTCACACCCCTTCCCCGGCCCGCCATCGGTCCAGGACCATGATCGGGGATCGGCCGGGCGGGAGGAAGGGCTCCCCGGCTCGGCGTGGGGCCCGGGGGTATGGGCGGTCGCGGTCAGGGCCTCCCCTCACGCCGCTGCCCGTTGCGTACGCGAGTCTGGTCGAGTTGCTCTGGTTCCGGCTCCGCCGGAGCATGGAAGCATGGTGGAAGGAGCCGGGGATGGGTACATCGACTGCTGAGGACTTCGCCGAGTCCGACATAGACAACGCCGTGGAGTTTCTGAGGTTCCTCGCGAAGAACGACCTCTGGGACGAGACCAAGGAAGCGCTGAGGAAAGCCGGAATCACCGACCTTCGCGTCAGTGCGGCACCTGTGCGCGAGATCCGGCAGATGATCACCGCCCAGGTGATGCCGACCGATCGCCTCAGCCGGCAGGAACGCATCCATGCCCTGGTGATCGAGGAGTGCGGCTGCGGGGGGTCGCCCGGACCGGGGCACGGGCCGGTGAGCCCCAGTGGCGGCGGTGACGGGGGCGCCGACGGGGGCCGCCCGCAGTAGACGAGAGAGCGTGCACTCCCATGACGGAGCATGGCCTGACAGAAGACGCCCTGCAGGTAGCCCGCGTCGCCAAGGAGCGGTTCGCCGACGAACTGTTGGCCAACCCGGATGTGCATGGCATCGGTGTCGGGCGTCGGCGCCGAGCAGGTCGAAAGGTCGACGAGTACGCGGTCGTGGTGCACGTCGAACGGAAACTGCCCCTGGACCGTGTGCCTGAAGGCCGCCGTCTGCCGCAGGAGTTGCGGCTGGTCGTGCCGGACGGCCAGGAAGTCGTCGCGCGGGTCGACGTGCAGGAACGGGCCCAGCCCGTCCCCGAGAACGTCGCCGCACACGGGGGTGTCGGCCTTGGCGGGAGGGAGCGGCCCGTGCCCGGGGGTATGAGCGCCGGTACGTCGGGCACTCTCGGCGGCTGGGTGTGGGACACCGTGACCAACCAGGTGGTGGCGTTGTCCAACCGTCATGTGTTCGGTTCCGTCGTCGGCAAGGCTGTCTCGCAGCCGTCGAGAGACGACGGGGGGCAACTGCCCGCCGACCAGATCGGTTCAGTGTTGCGCATAGGCTTTCTCGATGCCGCAGTCGCCGCCCCTGTCGACCCCGCCGTCGTCAGTGCCTCTGTCATCGGGGCAGGCCCCGCGGTCTTCGGGACGGCCGACGCCACCATCGGCATGCGCGTACAGAAGACCGGGCGCACGACCGGCCGTACCTTTGGAGTCGTGGATCTGATCGACTACGACTCGCAACACAGCGGATCACACGCCGACTTGTGGATCGACGGCGACGATGGTGACTTCTCCGACAGCGGCGATTCCGGAGCCCTTTACCTGGAAGCAGACCCAGCGGCCAACGGAGGCGGGCACCGGGCGGTAGGACTCCATTGGGGCGGAGCGGGCAACGACGGCGTAGGACACCACATCCGGGCAGTCTTCGACGACCTCGGCCTCAAAGTGCTCGCGGCGGCGGTGCCGTCCCCGTGAGGCGGCAGCAGGTCGGCTCGTCAGTACCGACCCACCACGAGTGACGCGTTGATGCCGCCGACACCGAAGGAGTTGGACAGGGCAGCATCCACCTTCTCCCGCCGACGTTGACGGGCGATCACGTCCAGTCCGCATTCGGGATCGAGCGACTCGACGTTGATCGTCGGCGGCAGCTCTTCCGTATGGACGGCGAGAACCGTGGCTGCCGCTTCCAGCGCCCCCGCAGCACCCAGCAGGTGCCCCGTCATGGACTTGGTTGACGACACGGGGGGCAGTGCCCGCCGGAACACCTTCTCGATCGCTCTGGCTTCGGCAAGGTCTCCGAGGGGGGTCGACGCCGCGTGCGCGTTGACATATCCGATGTCGGCGGGCGTCACGTCCGCCGCTCTCAGAGCGGAGGCCATCGCCTGCGCGGCGCCGTGCCCTTCCGGGTGAGGAGCGCCCCAGTTGTGGGCGTCCGCGGAGTGACCATGGCCGAGGAGTTCGGCCAGTACCGGTGCCCCACGCGCGAGGGCGCAGTCCAGTCTTTCCAGGACCAGGACGACCGCGCCCTCGCTGAACACGAAGCCGTCACGGTTCCGGTCGAAGGGACGCGAGGCGGCCGCGGGGACGTCATTGCGTGTGGACAGTGCTCGGGCGGAGCAGAAGGCCGCCATGCACAACGGGGTCAGCGGGGCGTCGGTACCGCCGGCCAGCACGACGTCGGCCTGTCCGGATCTGATCAGGTCCGCACCACGACTCACGGCGTGTGCTCCGGAGGCGCAGCCGGAAGCCATGCATTCGGTCGGCCCCGTCAAGCCGAACTCCATCGAGAGGAAAGCAGCCGCTGCGGTGGTGCTGCAGGTGAGGCTGATCTCTGGCATCACGGCCCGTGGCCCCTTGGCGAGCAGCCTTGCGACCTCTGTCTCGATACGGGAGATCCCCCCGTAGGCGCAGCCCATGACGACACCGGCCCGCCCCGGCTCTACGTCGTCGATGCGCAGTTTCGCGTCGTCGAGGGCCAGTCGGGAGGCCGCGAAGGCGAAATGAGTGAAGAGCTCCGCTCGGCGGGCCCGCTGCGGGTCCAGGAAGGCGGAGCACTCGAAGTCCTCGACCTGCCCGGCAATGCGCGCATCCAGTCCCGACGCGTCGAACCGGGTGAGGTGACCGATCCCCGACCGGCCGGCCACCAGTGATGTCCAGAACTGTTCCCGCCCGACGCCGACCGGCGTGACCGGTCCTATGCCCGTCACCGCGATACGCCTCACGATCGGGCCAGTCGGTTGTGAATGATCTCGACGATGTCCTTGACTATGAACATGTGCTGGGTCTCCTCGTCGAGAATGGTGACGTCGAACCTGTCCTCCAAGAGGGTGACGACGCTCAAGAGATCCACCGAATCCATACCGAGGTCGTTGAAGACATGGGAGTCCGCCACGATTTTCTCTCGTGGAATCTTCATGTCGTCGGCGAGTGCGTCCACCACCTGCCGCATGACGGCCTCGTAGGTGACGTCAGTCATGGTGAACCTCATTTCGGTCCGATGCCAGCGTTATGCGATCAGGGTCTGCCACGAGCGTCCTGGACGACACTTGGCGAAGTGAAACGTCGGCCATTCGGGGCATCGTCGACCGACGTCACCGCGGACAGAAGCGGTGGTCGGCGTCCCGGAAGGTCCTCCCGGCAGATGTCACGGACGAAACCGAGCAGCGTGGGCGGCCATGCCGACCCGATTTCCAGAATTTCCCGGTAATTGCGGCGCAGAGCCGTCGCGATCGCCTGCCGGAAACGGACGGGATGCGTAACTGATCGCAGCAGGAGTCCGCGGATCTCCGCCGGATCGACCGTGGGCTCGCCCGTCACCGTGGAGTAGAAGGGCACGTGCGGTGCCGCGATAGGCACCGATTGCAACAGGTCCACCAGCTCTTCCCTGACCGGAGCCATGAACGGCGAATGGGCCGCGAAAGGCACCGGCAGGGTGCGCGTACGTCGCGCACCCAGTGAGCGACAGCGTGACGCCGCCTCAGGCAGCGCATCCGAGTCCCCGCTCAGCACGGTTTGCGTCGGGCTGTTCCAGGCCGCGACATAGACCGACCAACCGCTTGCCGCCAGCTCGGCGCAGACACCGGACACCGACGAGGCCGGCAGTCCGATGACGGCAAGCATGGAGCCCGACCCGTCGGCCAGGCGAGCCATGGCCCGTCCTCGGGCGGCGGCCAGGGCGAAAGCGTCGTCGAAGGTGAGCGACCCGCCCGCAACGAGCGCGGCAAACTCACCGAAGCTGTGCCCGAGGACGCCTCCCGGCCCGGCCCCTCGCTCGTGGCACGCCTGGGACAGCCTGTGGGCGGCGGACAGAAGAGCCGGCTGCACATCGGGCGAGTACCGGGAGGATCCCGTCTCGCCGCTGGAGGCACCCGCTCGCGTCGCGTCTACCGGCGGGGCCGATGGTTCTCGGGTCCTCAGAGGACCGGCCGGGCCGAGCGGCTGTCGCGCCCCATGCCCCGCGAACACCCACAAGGAGGCCGACCGTGAGGGGGCGCCCACCGCACCCCTCCCTCAGACGTAGGCGTAGGAGGCGGACGAGTACTCCGAATACTCTCCACCGCCCTTGCCTCTCGTGAGGCCCACGACACGATCACAGCGCGCACAGCGGACGGGGCGGCCGCCGTCGCGGCCTCGAATGGTGATCCAGGCACCGTCACGGCCGGTGAGCACCTTGCGGAGCCGGGCGAGGTCGTGCTGCCCGTCATCGACCGCTGTCTTGACGAAGTCGAGAAAGGTGATGACGCGCTCGCAGTACGAGCACTGAGCATCGACCACTTTCAGCGGTCCCCCGATGGCATCCGCAGACACCTCGAGGTGCTCGGCCAGCTCCTGCGTCTCGCTCGCGTCCATGGACCTCAGACGCGGTGAGGTGTCGAGCGGAAGTCTCCCCAGGACACCGGGTGCCACCGGATAGGTCCTGGTACCTTCCGGCCTGTCGGCGATCAACTGCAGCGCCTCCTCGTACGTGAGCATCACGGCACCGTTCTCTCATCGGTCAGGGACAGCGATTTCCTTCAGCAAGCCAGACCCATGGACGGTCGGCAAACCTGGCGAGGCAGCCGTGTTACCGCCGACCCCGGCCCCTGCACCGCAGAGGATGCGGCGGCCGGGCAGGTGCACGCCATGCGGGTCTAGCGGCTGGAGGCCGTGGTCGAGACCCACACCACCGTGGGCTCTCGGGCCGGCAGCGTGGAGGATGGGGCCCGGCCGCCTCCAGGTGGTCGCCCAGGAGCCCGCCCGGCCACGAGTGAGGGCGGAGCCCGGCCTCGATCACCAAGGGGCGTCCGGGGCTTCGCCCCGTCACGCAGCACCCATCCTGACCAGCAAAAAGCCCTCCCCAAAGGGAGGGCGGAGACTTGCGCCCCCGGCAGGACTCGAACCTGCGGCCAAGCGCTTAGAAGATGCGGGCAGGGTGTGATGGGCCGGTCTGACGTCGTATAGGGCTCCCAACTCGGCCGATCGGTGATCACAGTCAGGTGCATAGGGGCCAACTTCCCCTACTTTGTGATGCGTGAGTCCGTGACCTCAGCATGCGTTGACCAGCGCAGCTGTCCCGGAGCCAACCGGCCCGGCAGCGTGGTTACCGTTCTCCACTCGGGTCCGCGGGGCCAAAGCCCAAGGGCCAGCCTGCGCTCGCGCGGGCACTTGAACCAGTAAGGAGGGTTGTAACTCAGTCGGTCGGCTGGGGCTGTCCGGTCCCGGGAGATGCTTGACACTTCGGGTCCAGCTGATGGTCAACAGGCTGCCCCGAAAGGTCAGTTGCAAGTGGTGGGTAGTTGAACAGGCAAGACGTCCCATGCGCAGCCCCAGTGACAGTGGTGATCGCTAACCTGGCCTCGTGATCCCTACCGACGACCGGCAGTTCCCTGCCGCCCTCGCTGCCGCTTTGGCGCTCCCGTTCGACTACAACGACGGTGACGGCGTCGACTTCGAGCCCTTTCCGGCCTTCCTGTCTGCCGAAGAGACCACCGACTGGTTTCAGTCCTGGACAGGCAACACGGAGCTGGATGGCGACAACTTCCGTGTGTTCGGCCAGGATGGCTCGGGCGGATATGCGGCGTTCTGGCTCATCCGCCCGAACCACCCGCTCGTCCACCAGCCTGTGGTCTTTCTCGGCTCCGAGGGTGAAACCGGTGTCGTGGCGCGTGACCTGGGCGCCTTCTTGTGGCTGCTGGCCGGCGGATACGGCCCCTGGGAAGCGGCCACCTCATACGAGCCCGACTGGACCCCGCGCCACAACCAGGAACTGGCGGCTGTAGCCGAAAGATTCGCGACCGACTGTAAGCAGTCGCCGGCTGCCGTTGTCGAGCAAGCCACACGGGAGTTCCCGGACTTCGATGACACCATCATGGAGCTCTGCCGCTGACCGGCCTCGCAGACGGCCGTAATTTGCTCCACTTCAACCCAGGTTGCCCGGGCCTCAGTCGTGAAGTCGAGCGAGCAGGCAGGAAGTTCCGTTCCCTGGCGATGAGCGAGCGGCACGAAGAGCACAGGTCGGATTCTCCACGTGATGCAAGTGCCGGCCTGGTTGACTGTCACCGAGCAGGGCTCGGAGCGCAGGAGGGCTGTCCTCGTCTCGATGCGGCCGTTGCAGAGCCGGCGGTGACGGTGTAGCCACCGCTGCTGCCGTGGACCACGACCGGGTGTGCGATGAAGCTGATCACGCCCAAGCCGCGGCGTTCGCGCTCAGCTCGCTCACGATCAGTTCGGCGTCGTCGGCCAGGGGCGATCCGCGCAGGATGTCCCGCGTCCAGCGGCGGACCCGGCTCACTCGCATAGCCGCAGCCCTCATCGGCTACCGCCGACTCACCAACTGAAACGACGTCCAAAAAAGGTCAACGGTGCCTGTCGGCGGGGCATCAGCGCCTCGCATGGTGTCTGCATGTGCCGGGCATCAGGAGCCGGATGTCGGCCGTCGCAGCACCTCGCGCAGAACGGCACTCGCCTCATCGGGGCTTTCCAAGGGCCAGAAGTGCCCGCCGCTGATGAAACGGACGTCGAGGCTGGGCACGTTGGGGAGGTGTTCGTCGAGATCGGCGAAGAACTCGCGGGGCTGGGTGCGTGAGTCCCAGCCTTGCATCAGGGTGACCGGACAGCTCCATCGCGGGATGAGGTCGCGACGCCTCTCGAGCCATTCCTTGCGGAACGAGGACGCCATCGCGTAACGAGGGACAGCTCGGTTTATACCCGGGTATGAGAACTCCTGGATCACGCGGCGCATGTCCTCGTCGGCGACCGGCCGTTCTGCGATCGAGCTGTAGGACCAGATGACAAACCGCTTCGGGTCTTCCATCAGCCCGCTCCACGGCGCCTCCGCGATGAGTTCGTCATGCGGCGCAAGCAGGGGATTGAAGTGGTAGAGGTGTCCTTCACCGCGCACGTAGTGGCGGACCCGCGTTGGGTGGGCCGCCACAATGTGATCACCCTGCGCAGTGCCCCGGTCATGTGTGACCAAGGTGAACTGGTTCAGCCCGATGGCGTCGAGCAGGTCGAACATCTGCTCCGAGGCTCCCGCCTGACTGTAGTCGCCTCGCCCCTTCTCCGATTGTCCGTAGCCCTTGAGGTCGATCGCGATGCAGCGATACGAGTCAGACAGTGCGGCCATCTGGTGGTGCCACATGAACCACGAGTCCGGCATGCCGTGGATGAACACCACAGGCTCCCCGCTCCCGGCCTCTACGTAGTGCCACCGCACTGTTTCCTGATCGCCGGGAAGGTCCACGAAGCGGTGCGTAAAGACGGCCCCGTCGAGCTCTTCTGTGTCCCCGTCCTCGTCAGCAGGGCGGGGTGCGACGTCGGCGAAACGCGCAAGGCGCTCGGCCACGACATCGTCAGGGGATAAAAAATCTGTGATCGCCTTCAGCGCCCTGTCGGGCAGTTCGGTATAGGTCAAGGCGGCTCCCTTGCCTGTGTCGCTTGAAGTGACACCATCGTGTCGATACTGAACCACTTTGTTCTCCCTTGGATTGTTCATAGAGCGCTGTTTACGGGCAGGTGCGCCGACCAGGAAGGCACCGATGCCGCTGGATACCCCCCCTGAAAAATGCGTTGATGGGCCCGCCAGGCATCGCACCCAAAACGGATACCTCTACCGGCGTGGGACCGCCACCGCCTGCGGGGCGAGGCACGAGGTGACAGCGCCGACATAATCGATCGCTGGCCTGGCGTGACTCGCATTGTCAGCCCGTCTGCACACACTTACTGTCACCCCGGGGCGGCCACAGGTCCAACGATTCATACTGCTCGCGGTCAGCATGGAGGGTGATGATGGCGTCATGGAACTGCGCCACCTCGAACACTTCCTCGCCGTCGCCGACACGGGCAGCTTCACTCGCGCCGCGCAAACGCTGCACGTCGTCCAATCGGGAGTGTCAGCGACGGTCAAGACTCTGGAACGAGAACTAGGGTCGGATCTGTTCACCCGAACCCCACAGGCGGTAACTCTGACAGCGGCCGGGCGCGCCTTCCTACCTCGTGCCCGAGAAACCCTGGACGCCGCGCGGGCCGCCAAGGACGCCGTGCATCAGATCCAAGGCACCTTGCATGGCACGGTCACCGTGGGAACCCAGACCTCGATCCACTTAGTCGACATGCCCGGGGTGTTGACCGCCCTGCACGGGCAACACCCCAGTGTCTTGGTCCGTCTCCGAACCGCGATGGCGGGATCTGCTGGCCTGGCCCAGCAGCTGCGCGACGGCGAACTCGACGTCTCGTTCCTCTCCTTGCCCGGACCTCCTCCAGCTGACCTGGACACTCGGCTGCTGGCCAGCGTGCCCACCGCCGTGTATGTGGCCGACTCGCATCCGCTGGCTGGCCAGGGCCAAGTATCACTGGCGCAGCTGAGCAAATTCCCCTTCATCGACTCCCCGCCGGGTTACGGCAACCGCACGATGGTGGATCAGGCCTTCGCCGCCGCACGACTGGAGCGAGAGGTGACCATTGAGGTGGCGGACGTGGGAACTGCCGTCAACTTCGTCCGCTCAGGGCTCGGGATCAGCTTCCTCGCGGACTTCCTGGTCCATGACTCAACCGGCCTGGACACTCTCCAGGTGACCGACCACGAGCTTCGCTGGGAGCTCACCGTCGCCACAGCCTCGGCACGGCGACCCAGCGCAGCAACGGCTGCCTTTCTGGAATTGCTCAATGAACGACATCCCTCGCCACCTTCTCCGGCGGTGTGAGCCACATAGTGCCGACCGGATCGCGGTGCGCTGGCAAGACGAGGCCCGAGGTGTGCTGTTCGGGCACGGTGGTGACGTCAGAGACCGCCGACAGGCGTACGCTCCAGAGAACCCGTACGCCGACAGCCAGTGGTCGTGGGTGAGGGTTTCTGGTGTCGGTTGGGATTGCCGCCGACGCACATAGCCTCCAGGCCGAACTGCCCTTCCTCGGCCTGCGCGACCTCACCATCATGGACAACGCGGTGAAGATGGTCCGCGCCAACAAGGGTGACACTGAGGGCGGCGTGCTGCACATCAGCGTCGACGACATCGGTGTCAGCCTCCGTGACCGCATCGCCTATACCGAAGTGAGCTTTCCCAGCCCGCTCGCCGCCCGCCCCAGGGAATCGGTGACGCACCGGCACCTGCGCACCACGATCCGGGAGCCGGTGAACCGGCAGCCACGCAGGCCGCCGCCGCGCCCGGGTCGGCACCCGGCTGGTGGTACCAGCAGCGAGCGCGGGGCTGGCGAGGCTTCGCTCAGTCGGCCGCCGCGCCACATCAGACCCCGGCGCCTTCCACATCACCTGATGATGCCGGCGCTCTCGCCGACTCCTCACACCGGCCGTGAGGTGACGAGCGCCAGGCGGAAGAGCGCGAAGCCGCAGGGGAGCAGTGTCAGGAAACCGGCCTGGTCTTCACCACGCGGCGGGGACTCCGATCGAGCCTCGGAACCTGAACCGGCACTTCTACCCGATCCGCGAGCGGCTCGGCCTGGACGTCCGCTTCCATGATCTCCGCCACACCTGCGTGACCCTGCTGCTGGGTTTGGGTATCCCGCCGCACATCGTCGGGCACAGCGCCCTGGACGTGACCATGAACATCTACGCGGACGCCGACATGACGGAGAAGCGGGCCGCTCTGGACAAGCCGGGAGACCTGCTGTCCGGCGAATGACGGGGTCGTTGCCGTCAGCGTTGCCGTCAGAGACACGAAACGCCCTGGAGGGGAGATCCCCTCTGGGGCGTTCTTGCTGGTAGGAGGTGGCGCCCCCGGCAGGACTCGAACCTGCGGCCAAGCGCTTAGAAGGCGCCTGCTCTATCCACTGAGCTACGGGGGCCGGTGTGGTGGCCTCTGTCGTGGTGCCCTGGTGTGGGTCGATCCGTGACGTCGCCGGGGACAAGGATAGGGCTCCCGCATCCATGTCCCTGTTGCTTCGCCTCCGTGGCTCGATGTGGAGGTTCGGTGAAGCGGTCCTGATAATCGCAGGCAGGTACGAATCGTGCACCGCTTTTGGCGTCTGGCGCACCGGGTGTTGTGCACTCGTTATGCCTGGAGTGTGCCCGTGTCCCAGTAGTCCCTTCCGTCCCTTGTGTCCCGTCGGCGCGCAGACATGCTCATATGCTTCAGAAATCCCCTAAAATTGGGCATTCTTCACATGTGGTGACCTTGGACGTACGGCCTCAGCTGCTCGACGCACTCTCCGCCCTGCGCGACCGTGTCGCCGCCGCACGCTTCCCGCTGCCCCTGGCGGGGGCTCCACGCGCGCGTGCCAACCGCGACGAACTGCTCGCGCAGCTCGACGACTACTTGGTGCCCCGGCTGAGAGAGCCCGAAGCGCCACTTCTGGCCGTCGTCGGAGGCTCCACCGGAGCCGGCAAGTCCACACTGGTGAACTCCCTCGTGGGGCGGCGCGTCAGCGAGGCGGGCGTGCTGCGGCCGACGACCCGCACCCCCGTACTGGTCTGCCATCCGGAGGACCAGCACTGGTTCAGCGGAATGAGGGTGCTGCCCGACCTCACGCGCGTGTGGGCGCCCCAGCGGGACTTCACCGACGACCTGCTGCTCCCGGGGGAGAACCCCGCGCGCGTACTGCGCGTCGAGACCGCTGAGACCCTGCCGCCCGGCCTCGCCCTCCTCGACGCCCCCGACATCGACTCCCTGGTCTCCGACAATCGCGTCCTGGCCGCCGAGCTGATCTGCGCCGCCGACATCTGGATCATGGTCACCACGGCCGCCCGCTACGCCGACGCCGTGCCCTGGCACATGCTGCGCACCGCCAAGGAGTACGACGTCAGTCTCGTCACCGTCCTCGACCGGGTCCCCCACCAGGTGATCGGCGAGGTGTCGCGGCAGTACGGAGCCCTGCTCACCAAGGCCGGCCTCGGGCACGTGCCGCGGTTCACCGTGCCCGAGCTGCCCGAGTCGGTCTGGGGCGGCGGTCTGCTGCCCGCCACCGCCGTCGCCCAGCTGCGCACCTGGCTGATCCACCAGGCCCAGGACCCCGCGGCCCGCCAGCAGATCATGGCCCGCACGGCGCGCGGCGTCCTCGACTCCCTCAAATCCCGGATGCCCGAACTGGCCGGTGCCGCCGCCGCGCAGTACGCCGCCGCCCTGCGGCTCACGGCCGTCGTCGAAGCGGCGTACGACAGCGAGCACACGCGCGTGCGGGGCCGGTTGCAGGCCGGGGCGGTGCTCGCCGGTGACGCCCTCAAGCGGTGGCGAGCCTTCCCGCTGGACTGCACCGCGGATGAGCTCCTCGACGCGCTCGTGGAGAGCCTGGCCACGCTGCTGCTGTGCGCCGTCACCGCCGCCGACGAGCGGATCGACGACGCCTGGCGGCGCGAACCCGCGGCGGCCGCACCCGGGCTCGCCGACCGTGAACCGGCCGCGCAGAGCGCCGAGCAGCGGATCGGTATCGCCGTACGACGCTGGCGGCGGGAGCTCGAGGAGTACGCCGAGGACGAGGTGCGCGAGCTCGACCGGAGCCTCGCCCCCGACCCCGAGCTGGTCGCCGCGCTCGTCGGCACCGCCCTGCTGGGCGGCCGCCGGGGGCGGACGGCCGGGGAGACCCTCGCCGAGCGGATCGGCGGCCACGCCGCGCTGCGGCTGCGCGACCGGGCCGGACGGCTGCTCGTGGAGCACGTCGACCGGGTCCTGCACGCCGAACGCGAGCGCCGGCTCGCCCCGCTCGACGCGCTCGACGTCAACCCGGAGCCCCAGGCCGAACTCATCGCCGCGCTGTCCGTACTTCAGAAGGAGAGGTGACCGGTGACCGCCGCCACTGATCAGGACCACACCGAGCACGCCGACCAGCCGGGCGACGCGGACAAGGCGGGCGCTGCGGACAAGGCGGGATCCGGCCAGAACCCGCCGGTGAAGGCCCCGGGGGGCGCCGCTCCCGGCCGAAGCGCGGACAGTTCCTCCGCCTCCCGGACTGATGCCAGGAACGGATCGGGCGTCAGGAACGGATCGGGCGTCAGGAACGGATCGGGCGTCAGCAACGGCTCGGGTGCCGTGGGTCGTGCGGGGGCCGCGGACGGGGCGGATGCCACAAACCGTAGGGACTCCATGGACTCCAAGGACCTCACGGACCCCACGGACTCCGTCGGCTCCGCGGATTCCACGGACGCCTGGGACGACGGGCTCATCGCGCGACGGGTCAACGAGGCCGCCGCGGCCGACCACCAGTACGCCGTCATGGACAGCCGTGCCGCCGCGCCCGCGATGGCCCCCCTGGTGTACGACTCCGCGCTGCGCTCCCGGCTGGAGGCGCTGCGCGAACTGGTGGGGCTCTCCCGGACCCGGCTCGACAGCCGGACGCTGGCGCAGGCGGGCCGGGTGCTCGACGAGGCGTCCGCGCGGCGCAGGCTCTCGGGGCAGCACACCGTCGTCGCCATCGCCGGTGCCACGGGCAGCGGCAAGTCACAGCTGTTCAACGCGCTCGCCGGGGTGACCATCTCGGAGACCGGGCTGCGCCGCCCCACCACGGCGGCACCCATCGCCTGCAGCTGGAGCGACGGGGCGGCGAGCCTCATCGAACGGCTCGGCATCCCGCCCAGGCTGCGCCGGCGCCCGCTGCCGAGCGGGGACGGGGAGTCGCGGCTGCGCGGGCTCGTCCTGATCGACCTGCCCGACCACGACTCGGCGGCCGTACAGCACCGCGAGCACGTCGACCGCATCCTGGCGCTCGTGGACGCGGTCATCTGGGTGGTCGACCCGGAGAAGTACGCCGACGCAGTTCTCCACGAGCGCTATCTGCGGCCGATGGCGGCGCATGCCGAGGTGATGTTCGTCGTCCTCAACCAGATCGACCGGCTGCCCGGGGAGGCCGCCGAGCAGATCCTCGACGATCTGCGGCGGCTCCTCGACGAGGACGGCATCGCCCTCGGGGAACACGGTGAGCCGGGTGCGACCGTCCTCGCGCTGTCGGCGCTCACCGGGGACGGTGTCGGCGAGCTGCGTGAGGCGCTCGGCCAGTTCGTCGCGGAGCGCGCGGCGCCGGCCCGCCGCATCTCGGCCGACGTGGACGTCGCGGCGGCACGGCTGTGGCCGGTCTACGCCACCCAGCGGCGTACGGGGCTCAGCGAACAGGCCCGCGAGGAGTTCTCCGACCGGCTCGCCGACGCGGTGGGCGCCACAGCGGCGGGGGAGGCGGCCGAACGGGCGTGGCTGCGTAACGCCAACCGTGCCTGTGGAACGCCCTGGCTGCGGTTGTGGCGCTGGTACCAGGACCTCGGCGAGCCCACCACGGGCCGGCTGCCCTCGCGTACGCAGGCCGACGAGGAGGCCACGGCCCGGCAGCGGGTCGAGACGGCGGTGCGGACGGTGGCCGACCGGGCCTCGGCAGGGTTGCCCGCACCGTGGGCCCAGGCGGTGCGTGAGGCGGCCGCACGGGGTGCGCAGGGGCTGCCCGAGGCGCTGGACGAGCTGAGCGTGCGTGCGGGAGTGCCGGCGGGGCGGCCGCCGCGGCCCGGATGGTGGCCGGTGGCCGTGCTGTGTCAGGCGACCATGACGGTCCTTCAGTTCCTGGGCGGTCTGTGGCTGCTGGGCCAGATCATCGGGGTCATGTCGCCGAACCTGGGCGTGCCGGTGCTGCTGATGGTGATCGGCATCGTCGGCGGTCCGCTCATCGAGTGGGGCTGCCGGATGGCGGCCCGGGGACCGGCCCGCCGTTACGGCCTGGAGGCGGAACGCCGGTTGCGGGAGGCGGCGGCCGGGTGCGGGAGAGCGCGGGTGCTGGATCCGGTGGCGGCTGAGCTGCTGCGGTATCGGGAGGTCAGGGAGCAGTACGGGAGGGTGGTGGGAGCGGGGCGGTGACGGCGGTGACGGCGGTGCCGGTCCGTGGTCCGGGGATCGGGGGCCGGGGTTCCGGGCCGTGACGGTGGTGTGGGTCCGTGGCTCGAGGGCCGCCGGGGCCGGTTTCCCGGGCGGTGACGGAGTGCCGGTCCGCCGCGCAGGGCCGGGGCGTGGCTCCGCAGGCGTGGCGGTTGTGACGGACCGAAGGCGCGCAGGACGAAGGGCGGCGTCAGGTCGGGCGCCGCCCTTCGTCGCGTCCGCGCGGCTCTCGGGGTGTCACCCGCTCGGGTGGCGGCGTTGTCCACAGGCGAGCAGCGGTCCACAGCGCTCAGCGGGCTCGGCCCGACGGCGGCAGTCTGGCAGTGCAGCCGTACGGGACGGGCCCGTACGCGTGGAGCCCGTGGCCGGGGCCCGGGTCAGGGAGGGGTTCGCGATGAACGAGACGATGGTGTGCGCGGTCGGCAGGGTGGCGACGCAGCCGGTGTACCGGGAGGTGGCGTCCGGCCCGTCGGCGAGGTTCCGGCTGGCGGTGACGGCGCGCTACTGGGACCGGGAGAAGAACATGTGGACGGACGGCCACACCAACTTCTTCACGGTGTGGGCCAACCGGCAGCTCGCCACGAACACGGCGGCGTCGCTGACGGTGGGGGAGCCCGTGATCGTGCAGGGGAGGCTCAAGGTGCGGACCGACGTGCGCGACGGGCAGAGCTGGACGTCGGCGGACATCGACGCGGTGGCGATCGGTCACGATCTCGCCCGGGGCACCTCGGCGTTCCGGCGCGGAGGCAAGCCGGAGACGGCGGTGGCATCGACGCAACCCGAGCCCAACTGGGAGACCCCGGCGGACGGTTCAGCGCCCCCGCCCGACCCTTTCTCTCAACAGCCGTCAGAAGAAGCGGTACTGACGTGATGTCAATCACGGTGCCGCTCGCCTGAACTGCGGCTTATCGGCGACTGCGCACCCAAAAGTCAGGGGTGGATTTTTCGATACCCCCGCTCACGAGGGATCTTGGCGATAACGATTCCGAGTCGGATCCCTCGTCCGACCGTCTCTCCGGCGAGCGGCGTCCGTCACGTACCTAGGATGCCGGGAAAGCTTCGGGGCTCTTGGGGCCTGCGAGGCTTCGATTCTGCTGGTGGGACCGTACCCCCCACGTTGACGGGTCCTGCTCGAAGGGGAATTTGGTGTTTGCTTCGTTCTCTGCGGTGTCCGTACGCAGGCGAGGGGCGGCCGGCCTCGGCGCGGCGACGCTGGTGTCCGGGCTGGTCGCCGCGGGCGTGATGACCGGCGCCGGCCGGGCGGCCGCGGACGAGACCACGCAGAGACAGGGCGGAGCGGCCGCGACGATAGCCGGGCTCAAGACGTACGGCTCCGCCGTGGTCCACGGCGCCACCGGGGACCAGCAGGTTTCGGCGGGCCTGTTCGAGATGTCCGTCGAGGGCGGCGGCATGCTCCAGACGTACTGCGTCGACCTGCACAACCCCACCCAGCGGGACGCCAGGTACCACGAGACGCCGTGGAGCGGCACGTCCCTTGGCGCCAACAGGGACGCGGGACGGATCCGCTGGATCCTGCAGAACTCCTACCCGCAGGTGAACAACCTCGCGGTGCTCGCCCGGAAGGCCGGTGTCCGGGGCGTGCTGAGCGAGCAGGACGCGGCGTCCGGCACGCAGGTGGCGATCTGGCGCTACTCGGACGACGTGGCCGTCGACGCCCTCGACCCGCAGGCCGAGCAGCTCGCGGACTATCTGGAGAAGAACGCCCGCGACCTGCCTGAGCCGCGGGCCTCGCTCACCCTCGACCCGCCCGCGGTCTCGGGCCGGCCGGGCGAGCGGCTGGGTCCGGTCACGGTGCACACCAACGCGAGCAGTGTGACGGTGTCGCCGCCGGCGGACGCCGCCACGAGCGGGGTGCGGATCGTCGACGGCCAAGGCCGGGCGATCACTTCCGCGGCCGACGGCGGGCAGGTGTTCTTCGATGTGCCCGAGGACGCGGCGGCGGGCACGGCCGACCTGACCGTGCAGGCTTCGACGACCGTGCCGGTCGGGCGTGCCTTCGCCTCCGAGAGCCGGAGCCAGACGCAGATCCTGGCCGGGTCGAGCGAGTCGACGGTGTCGGCGACGGCTGCGGCGACCTGGGCGAAGAAGGGTGCGGTCCCGGCGCTGTCGGCGGCGAAGAACTGCGCCGACGGCGGCGTGGACATCATCGCCTCCAACAAGGGCGACGAGCCGTTCACCTTCGAACTGGCGGGCCTGGAGCACACCATTGCCGCGGGCGAGACCAGGACGATCACGGTCCCCCTCCAGGAGGACCAGGCCTACGACTTCACGATCCACGGCCCCGGCGGCCTCACCGAGCGTTTCACCGGCATGCTGGACTGCCGGACGCGGGGCGGCGAGACGGGCACGGTCACCCAGACCCTGAGCGAGCCGAGCCCGGCGACGGTGGGCGGCACGGCCTCCGACACGAACCTCGCGGAAACCGGCGGCTCCGGCGTCACCCCCCTCATCGCCGGCATAGCCATCGGCTTCGTCGTCATCGGAGGAGCGACCCTCATCGTCCTCCGCCGCAGGGAAGCACCTGCGGGGGACTGACCGGCCGGCTCATGAAGATCACCATACGGGCGGCGGTCGAGGCGGACCTCTCGGCCCTGCTGGCCCTCTACGCAGAACTCAACCCCGATGACGCGCCGTTGCCGCGGGCCTCCGCGGCTGCCGTCTGGGCGGCCGTGTCCGGGCAGCAGGGGCGGACCGTGCTGGTGGCGGAAGCCGACGGCATCGTGGCCGGGACTGCGGACTGCATCGTCATGCCGAATCTCACCCGCGGCGGCCGGGCCATCCTGTTCGTGGAGAACGTCGTGGTGGCCGGCCGCTTCCAGCGGCGGGGCGTGGGGCGTCGGCTCATGGAGGCAGCCGTGCGGCTGGGGGAGTCGGCCGGCTGCTACAAGGTGCAACTGCTGGCGGCGGACGACGAATATGTCCACATGTTCTACCGCTCGTGCGGTTTCGAAGCACTGGCACAAGGGTTCCGCCGCTACGTGGGGTGACGGCGCGCACGCCTCACGGGAACCGAACCGACCCCCCGGACGTGTTCCTGGGCAGGGGGTGGTGCCGCACGCTGCGATCTGATCAAGATCGGGGCAAGCCCGGTGCGGATGTCAGTGCCGAAAGGGATACTCGTGGCGACAGGATGACCATGGGGGAGGTCACAGTGACACACGTGCCGACGAGCAGTGCGCCACCACCGCGCCCCGGTCTGTCCACACTCCCGGCCGTGCCGGCCCAACCGGCACCGACGCCCCGGGCTCCGCACGGCCGTACGGAGCCCCAGCCCCGCCGTACCGCCCTCGCCGAGGGCTTCGACCAACTCCGGGCCGCCGCCACGACCGAACCCGGCCGTCTCCGCATCATCGGCGCGGTCCTCGCCCTCCTCGTCGTCGCCTTCGGCGCCGTCACCGCCTGGCAGATGACCGACCGCGCGGCCGCCGCAGACGACGTCCTGACCAGCAGCCAGCCCCTCAGCTCGGACGCGGCCGACATCTACCGCTCCCTCGCGGACGCCAACACCGCCGCCTCCAGCGGCTTCCTCGCCGGCGGCCAGGAGACGGCCACCTCCCGCGACCGGTACGAGAGGAACATCCGCACGGCCGCCGAGAAACTCGTGGGCGCCGCCGCCAACTCGGACCCCGACTCCCCGTCGGCGGCGACCATCGCCAAGCTGAACAGGCTCCTCCCGGAGTACAAGGGCCTGGTGGAACGCGCCCGCACCTACAACCGCCAGGGTTTCCCGGTCGGCGGCGCCTACCTCCGCTACGCCAACGAGAAGATGCAGCAGCGGATGCTCCCGGCCGCGGAGGACCTGTACAAGAAGGAGAACCAGCGGCTGCGCGCGGATTACGCGGACGCCACTCCCTACCCGTGGGCGGCCATCGCGCTCGGCGTCGCCGCCCTCGCCGCCCTCGCCTGGGCCCAGCACCGCAACTACCGGCGGACGAACCGCGTCCTGAACCACGGCCTGGTCGCCGCCACGGCCACCGTGACCGTGGTCCTCCTCTGGCTGGTCGTCGGCCACAGCTTCGCCCGCGCGGGCCTGAACGACTCCTACGACCACGGCGTCCGCTCCCTGAACGTCCTGCACGACGCCCGCATCGCGTCCCTCAAGGCGCGAGGCAACGAGAACCTCACCCTGGTGGCCCGGGGCGCCGAGACGAGGAAAGCCGGCGGCGAGACCCACGATGCCTACGACTACGACTTCCGTGCGGAGATGAAGGCTCTGGGCACGTACCTGGCGGACGCCGGGAAGCTCGCCGACGACAGCTCGGGCGAGCGGCCCGTCACCGCCGCCGCGGGCAACATGGCGGAGTGGAACAAACGCCACACGGCGGCCCGCGAGCAGGACGAGAACGGCAACTACCAGCGTGCGCTGGACATGGTGATCGGGCCGAAGGACGCGACCGGCGAGTGTTTCGACAGCGTCGACGAGAACCTGCGCACGGCACTCGCCCACGAGGAGACCGAGTTCAGGCACGCCGCCGGTGACGGCAGGGACGCCCTGACGGGCCTGTCCTCGGGCGCGGCGGTACTCGCCGTGCTCGGTGCCGCCGGCGCGGTCCTCGGCATCGGCCGCAGGCTCTCGGAGTACCGGTGAACGGGACAGCGACGAAGGGGGGCGTGACCATGCGAGCACGACGTCTGCGGGCCAGTCTGAAGGGCTGGGGCGGGGTGGCCGCGATGGCGGTCGTCTGCGCCCTGGCGGCGGTCTTCGCCCTGTGCCTTCCCGTGGCCGGACCGGACCTCGTGGACGGCGCGGCCGTCACCCGGGCCGCCCAGACCAGGACCGTGCGGGCCGAAGAGGACTGCGAGGCCCCCGAGCAGCAGACCCTGTCCCCCTCCTCCGCGGACGGTGACACGATCCGGGCGATCAAGAACCGGGAGGGCGAGAAGCGCAAGCTGATCGTCGGTGTCGACCAGAACAGCTACCGCTGGGGCTACCGTGACCCCAACAGCGGCCAGAGCGCGGAGCTCGAGGGCTTCGACATCGACCTGGTCCACCGCATCGCCGAGGACATCCTCGGCGATGCGGAAGCGGTCCAGTTCAAGGCCATCCCCACCGACCAGCGCATCCCGGCGATCAAGGACGGCCGCGTGGACATGGTCGTCCGCACGATGACGATCAACTGCGAGCGCATCAAGGACGTCGCCTTCTCCGCGCCGTACTTCAAGACGGGACAGCAGGTCCTGGCCCCCAAGTCCTCGCCGGTCACGGGCTACGACGACACCCTCGCGGGCCGCAGGATCTGCACGGCGGCGGGCTCCACGGCCTACTCGACGCTGAAGGCGGACAGGGAGGACGGCAGAATCCCCGCCGACGCCGACATCCTCAAGGCGGTCCCCAACCAACTCGACTGCCTGGTGAGGCTCCAGCTGGGCGAGGCCGACGCCGTGGTCACGGACGGCGCGCTCGCGGCGAGCCAGGCGGCGCAGGATCCGACGGTCCAGCTCAAGGGTGACGCCTTCACTGCCGAGTACTACGGCGTGGCGATGAAGAAGGACGCGGACGATCTGGTACGCCGGGTCAACCAGATCCTGGTGGACTACCGCAAGGACACCGCGAACGGCTGGCAGGCGTCGTACGAGCAATGGCTGTCGGCGACACTGGGCAAGGATGCGAGGAAGTCGGAACCACCGGCACCCCGGTACCTCCGAACCACCTGACGAACCGCGGCACCTGGCGAACCGCACACCTGACAATGCGACCGACCCCCCAACCGCACAACGGCAGCGAGAGGTGATCGATGGGCGTCACGGGATCCACCGGGCCGGTGATGGACCGGGACGAGGTGGACCGTGCGCTGGCGCGGCTCGGCGCGGAGCACGAGGCGATCGAGACCTCGCTCCTCGCCCTCCAGGACCACGCGGGCCGCAGACTCCTGGAGGGGGCCGAACTCACCGGCGTCACCCGGGAACGCTGGACCTCCACGGAGGCGTCGATCACGCTGCTGTGGACCTACTTCGACGCCTACACGGACGCCCTGCGCATCGCCCGGGAGATCCGCTCCCGCCGCCGCTGGTCCAGCCATGAGGACCTGGTGGAGCTGACGGAGCTGCTGAACGGCGAGTCGGTCACCGTCGCCGGCAGCGCCACGGCCAACGCCCCCACGTCGCACGGCGCTGGGAACAGGCTCAGCGAACGCTACTCGCTCGTCACCCTCGTCGACCGGATGAACGAGCTGTACGCGACGAGCCTGGACATGGTGGTCGCCGCAGACGCGGTCTGGTCGGCGCTGCCGGCCCGGATCGACCTGCTGGCGGCCGAACTCCAGCGCACGCGCCGGCTCGCGCACTCGGTCGGCGTACGCCCCGGCGAGCATCCGGCGGGCGACGACCTGGAGCGCATCACCCGCATACTGGCGAAGCTGCGCGAGCAGGTGGTTTCGGACCCGCTGGCGTTCTGGCAGGCCTCGGAGGGCAGTTCGGCTCCGGGCGGCGGCAGGCCCGACACCACGGTGTACGACCGTGAGGCGCGGGCCCTGGAGGACGTACGGCGTGAGATCGACGCCGTTCTGACGGTCCGTCAGGACGCCGAGAAGCGGATCGTCAGGCTCCGGGACATCCTCAGCCGGGCGGACCGCACGCTCGCCGAGGCGCGCACCGCCCGCGGCGAGGTCCTCGCGAAGATCGCGGCGACCGAGGTGCCGGTCGTCAGCGGGCCGCCGACGGTGTTGCAGGAGCAGCTGGCGACGGCCGCGGAGTACCGCAGGCAGGCGCAATGGCACCGTCTCTCCCCGCTCCTGGAGTCGCTGGAGCAGAAGGCGGAGGACGAACTGCTGCGTGCCCGCGAGTCGTTGACCGAGGTCACCGCGCCCCTGGCGGTCCGCGCCGAGCTGCGCGGCCGGCTCGACGCGTACAAGGCGAAGGTCTCCCGGCACGGCCTCGCGGAGGACGCGCTGCTCGTGGAGCGGTACGAGAAGGCGCGCCGCATGCTGTGGAGCGCGCCCTGCGACCTGCGCGCCGCCGAACAGGCCGTGCTGCGCTACCAGCAGGCGGCCGCGGAACTGCTCGGCGGCCCGCGGGTGCCGGACCAGGGCGTGCCCGAGGACGACCGGAGGGGGCCCGGCGCATGAGCGACAAGGGGGAGTCCATGAGTGGGGCACCGCACGCACCACAGGCCGAACCGGCGAACGGGCCCCAGCGCGGCTGCCAGCGTCCCACCTGCGAGGGCACCTACGAGGACGTGGGCGGCGGCGAGCTCTACTGCGACACCTGCGGCCTCGCCCCAGTCGTCGCACCGAACGGCATGGTCGGTTCACCCCCGACGGGCATCACCGCCGGCGGCAGTGGCGGCTCCCCCGGCTCGGGGCGCAACGGCAGCTCCCGCTCCACCGGCCGCAGTTCCCGGACGTCGTCCCATTCGTCGAAGTCCCGCCGCTCGGTGTCGGGCCGCCTCTCGCGTTCCCTGTCGGGCAAGTCCACGAGCCGCTCGGTGTCGGTGCGCAGCTCCGGTTCCGGCGCCGGTGCCTCGACGCGGGGCCGGCTGGGCGCCGGGCTGGTCCAGGTACCACCGATCCCGCGGCCCGACCCGCGCGAGATGGTCCTGGACAACCCGGAGGTGCCCGAGCGGAAGCGGTTCTGCTCGCGCTCCGACTGCGGCGCCCCGGTGGGCCGGGCGCGCGGTGACCGGCCCGGGCGCACCGAGGGCTTCTGCACCAAGTGCGGCCACCCGTACTCCTTCGTGCCGAAGCTGAAGGCCGGGGACGTCGTGCACGGCCAGTACGAGGTGGTCGGCTGCCTCGCGCACGGCGGCCTGGGCTGGATCTACCTGGCGGTCGACCGGGCGGTGTCCGACCGCTGGGTGGTCCTCAAGGGCCTGCTGGACACCGGAGACCAGGACGCGATGGCCGCGGCCATCTCCGAGCGGCGATTCCTCGCGGAGATCGAGCACGCCAACATCGTGCGGATCTACAACTTCGTGGAGCACCTGGACCAGCGCACCGGCTCCCTCGACGGCTACATCGTCATGGAGTACGTCGGCGGCAAGTCGCTGAAGGAGATCGCCAACGCCCGCCGCACACCGCACGGCAGACGCGACCCGCTGCCGGTGGAGCAGGCCTGCGCCTACGGCATCGAGGCCCTGGAGGCCCTCGGGCATCTGCACAGCCGCAACCTGCTGTACTGCGACTTCAAGGTCGACAACGCCATCCAGACCGAGGACCAGCTCAAGCTGATCGACATGGGCGCGGTGCGCAGGATGGACGACGAGGAGTCGGCCATCTACGGCACGGTCGGCTATCAGGCGCCGGAGGTCGCCGAGGCCGGCCCGTCGGTGGCGAGCGACCTCTACACCGTCGCCCGCACCCTCGCCGTACTGACCTTCGACTTCCAGGGCTACACGAACGTCTACGCGGACTCGCTGCCGGACCCGGACAACATCGAGGTCTTCCGGCAGTACGAGTCGTTCTACCGCCTCCTGGTCCGCGCCACGGACCCGGACCCGGCCCGCCGGTTCGCCTCCGCGCAGGAGATGGCCGAGCAGCTCACGGGTGTCCTGCGGGAGGTCGTCTCCCTCCAGACGGGCCGGGCCCGGCCGGCCCTGTCCACGTTGTTCGGGCCCGAGCTGCGGGTCGTGGACACGGAGCTGTTCCCGAAGCTGGACGGCGAGGTGTCCCGGCTGGGGGCACGGGTGATCCGGACACGGCGCTCGCCTGCGTCGGCGGCCGCGCCGCCCACCGGCGACAGCCTCGTCAAACCCGTCGACACCAGCGCCACGGCCCTCGCGCTGCCCGTCCCGCGGGTCGACCCGTCCGACCCCAACGCCGGTTTCCTGGCGGGCCTGATGACCTCCGCGCCCGCCGAACTGCTCGGTGCCCTCGCCGCAGCCCCGGCTCCGTCGACCGAGACCCGGCTGCGCCAGATCCGGGCCTGGCTGGAGACCGGCGATCCGGCCGCCGCACTGCGGGCGCTGGTCACTCTGGAGGGTGAGCGGCCCGACGACTGGCGGGTGGTCTGGTACCGGGGCGTGGCCGCTCTGGTCACGGGCGACGACGAGGGCGCCGCGCTCGCGTTCGACGCGATCTACGACGCCTTCCCCGGCGAGATCGCCCCCAAGCTGGCGCTGGGCCTGTGCGCGGAGGTGCTCGGCCAGCTGGACAACGCCGCCGAGTACTACCGGCTGGTGTGGTCGACCGACCCGAGCCATGTGAGCGCCGCGTTCGGGCTGGCCCGCGTGCAGCTGGCGACCGGGGAACGACGCGGCGCCGTACGGACGCTGGAGTCGGTCCCGGAGTCCTCCATCCACTACACGGCGGCCCGTGTGGCGGCCGTCCGGGCGCGGTTGCGGCGGCGCACGGCGGCGCTGTCCGACGTACCGTTCCTGGAGGACCTGACGGCCGCCGCGGCGCAGGTCGAGGCGCTGGAGGCGTACGGCCTGGATCCGGCGCGGCGTGAGCAGCTGTCGGCCGAAGTCCTCGGCTGCGCGCTGGACTGGGTACTCTCCGGGGGCCAGGGTTCCGCCCCTCCCGCCGCCGGAGGACGGACGCTGCTCGGCAGCGGCCTGGACGAGCGGGGTCTGCGCTTCGGACTGGAACGCTCGTACCGCACGCTGGCCCGGCTGGCGCGGGGCGGCGAGGAGAGGATCGACCTGGTGGAACGTGCCAACCGTTACCGCCCCCGGACGTGGGTGTAATTGATGTCCCAGATGCACCAGTTGTCCGCCTGCCCGAGCTGCGAGGAACCCCTCGACACGGGTGACCGTTTCTGCGGCGCGTGCGGATATGACCTGTCCGCCGTGCCCGCACGGCCTCAGGACAACCCGACCATCACCATGAACGGCTCGCTGCCCGCCCAGGGCGCGCCGGCCGGTGAGTATCCCGAGCCACCGTCGGCGCCACCCGCCGGCGCGTCCTGGCCGGCGCCACCGCCCCCGAGCGCTCCGCCGGCCGCCCCGGCCACCGGCGTACGGTTCGACCGGCGGCCGGACGGGCAGCCCGCGCCACCCGGGAGCGATGCCGCCCGGCCGGAGACCCACCCTGGACAGCAGCCCGACGAGTACCTCCTCCAGGCACCGGACCCACGGGTGTCCGCCGACCCCGCGGCGCAGGTCGCGGGCGCCGGCGGCAAGGTCTGCGTCGCCTGCCGGGCCGGCCGCGTGGACGACGACGGCTACTGCGAGAACTGCGGCCACGCCCAGCCGCGCGAACGGGACCACATGGAGCAGGAGTCCGGCCCGGTGGCCGCGGTCAGCGACCGCGGCCTGCGCCACCACCGCAACGAGGACGCGTTCGCCATCGGCACGACGACGCTCCCGGACGGCTCGCCGGTCTCCGTGGCGATCGTCTGCGACGGCGTCTCCTCGGCGACCCGCCCCGACGCCGCCTCGATGGCGGCGTCGAAGGCGGCGAGCGAGACACTGCTGGCCGCCCTGCCGCGCGGCACGCACCCGCAGCAGGCCATGCACGAAGCGATCGTCGCCGCCTCACAGGCCGTCAACTCGCTCGCTCAGGAACCCGCCACGGCCCGTGAGCACGCCCCGCACCAGAACGCCCCCGCGTGCACCATCGTCGGCGCCGTGGTGACGTCGGGCCTGCTGGTCGTCGGCTGGGTCGGCGACAGCCGCGCCTACTGGGTCCCGGCCGACCGGAGCGCACCCCCCGCCCGGCTCACCGAGGACGACTCCTGGGCCGCGCAGATGGTCGCCGCCGGCCTGATGAGCGAGGCCGAGGCCTACGCCGACGAGCGCGCCCACGCGATCACCGGCTGGCTGGGCGCCGACGCCTACGAACTGGAACCGCACACCGCCGCGTTCAAGCCGGACCGGCCGGGCGTCGTCGTGGTCTGCACGGACGGGCTGTGGAACTACGCGGAGGCGGCCGAGGAGATGGCCCGGGTCGTCCCGTTCGACGCCGCCACCCATCCGCTGCACAGTGCCCGGGTGCTCGTCGGCCATGCCCTGGACGGCGGGGGCCACGACAACGTAACAGTGGCCCTCGTGCCGTTCCCGGCGGTCTCCCAGGGGGCAGGATCGGCCTGAGGCCGCGTACGGGGACGCCTCGGCGGACCGGAGGGGACCGGTCCGCCTACCGTCATCACCCCGCTCCCGGCGGGGGCTTTGGAGGGGGATCGAAGCAGCATGGCCGTTTTCTCGAAGTCGAACGTGCCCCGGTTCTCGGTGGACGTGTACCAGAACGAGTACCTGCCGGAGGGCGCCGGCGAGGTCAACGCGATCGTCACGGTGACGGCGACCGGCGGCGGCACGGTCGGCAGCGCCGTCTCGGCACCCCACCTCTACTCAGCCGGCCAGGGCCCGTCCGCGGCCGTTGCGATCATGGTGGACTGCTCCGGGTCGATGGACTACCCGCCGACCAAGATGCGCAACGCCCGGGACGCCACGGCCGCGGCCGTCGACACTCTGCGCGACGGCGTGCACTTCGCGGTGATCGGCGGGACGCACGTGGCCAAGGAGGTCTATCCGGGCGGCGGGGGCCTGGCGGTCGCCGACGCCACCACCCGCGCCCAGGCCAAGCAGGCGCTGCGCTCGCTCAGCGCGGGCGGCGGCACGGCCATCGGCACCTGGCTGAAGCTGGCCGACCGCCTGCTGTCCTCCGCGGACGTCGCCATCCGGCACGGCATCCTCCTCACCGACGGCCGCAACGAGCACGAGTCGCCCGAGGACCTGAAGGCCGCGCTCGACGCGTGCGCGGGCCGCTTCACCTGTGACGCGCGCGGCGTGGGCACGGACTGGGAAGTGAAAGAAGTCACAGGGATCGCTTCCGCCCTGCTCGGCACCGCCGACATCGTCGCCGACCCGGCCGGGCTCGCCGCCGACTTCACGCACATGATGGAAACGGCGATGGGCAAGGAGGTCGCGGACGTCTCGCTGCGGCTGTGGACCCCGGTCGACACCACTGTGAGGTTCGTCAAGCAGGTCGCCCCGACGGTCGAGGATCTGACCGGCCGGCGCAGCGAGGCGGGCCCCCGGGCCGGCGACTACCCCCTTGGTTCCTGGGGGGACGAGTCCCGCGACTATCACGTCTGCGTCGAGGTCCCGGCCGCGAACATCGGGCAGGAGATGCTGGCGGCCCGCATCTCGCTGGTCATTCCGCAGCCCGACGGCAGCTTCCAGAACCTCGGGGCGCAGGGCCTGGTGCGGGCGGTGTGGACGGACGACATGGTGGCCTCGACGTCGATCAATCCCCAAGTCGCCCACTACACCGGGCAGGCCGAACTGGCGCAAGCCATCCAGCAAGGGATGGATCTTCGCAAAGTGGGAGATTTGGATGGAGCAACGGCCAAACTGGGCCGGGCCGTTCAGCTCGCGAGTGCCTCCGGGAACGCGGATACTGCGAAACTGCTTGCGAAGGTGGTGGACGTGGTCGATGCCGCGACAGGTACTGTGCGACTGAAGGCGAAGGTCGAGGAGGCCGACGAGATGACGCTCGAGACCCGGTCCACCAAGACTGTCCGCGTGAAGAAGTGACCTAGAAGAGATCGAAGGAGGGACGCGCCGACATGCCGACCTGCCCGAACGGACACCAGTCGGGTTCCGACGACTGGTGCGAGGTCTGCGGTCACCGCATGGCGGGTGCCGTGCCTCCGCCTCCTCCGCCGCCCCCGCCCGGCGGCGGCTACGGCTTCCCGCCCCCCGGCGGCCCCAGCGGCCCTCCCGGCGGCCCTGGTGGCCCGGGCGGCCCTGGTGGTCAGCCCGGTGGACGACCTCCGCACCTCTCCTCCGTGCCGAACGCCGAGCCGGAGCTCTGCCCGCAGTGCCGTACGCCGCGTGAGGGCGGCGCCCCGTTCTGCGAGGAGTGCCGGTGGAACTTCCTGACCAACACGGCGACCTCGTACACGCCCGCCGCTCCGCCCCCGACGTCCCCCGGCCCGGGCGGACGCTTCCAGCCGCCGGGCCGGCCGGGTCCGTCCGGTCCGTCCGGACCTCCCTTCGGCGGCGGTGACTCGTACGAGTACCAGAGCTCCCGCCCGTCGCAGGTGAACCGCCCGGCCGAGCCGATCCCGCCGTTCGGCGACCCGCCGAGCAATCCCGGCCCGGGCGGACGCGGTGGCCCTCCCGGCCCCAGCGGTCCTCCCGGTGGCCCCGGTGGTCCGGGTGGCCCCGGCGGTCCTTCGGGACCTGGTGGCCCGGGTGGCCCCGGCGGTTTCGGCGGCCCTTCGGGACCTGGTGGTCCGGGTGGCCCGAGCGGTCCTCCCGGTGGCCCTGGTGGCCCGGGTGGCCCCGGTGGTTTCGGCGGTCCTCCCGGACCTGGTGGCCCGGGTGGCCCCGGTGGTTTCGGAGGCCCTTCCGGGCCGAGTGGCCCCGGAGGCCCCGGCGGTCCAGGTCGTCCTGGTCCTGGTGGTCCGGGTGGTCCGGGTGGTCCGCCCGGTGGACCCGGTGGCGCCCCGCAGGGCTACCAGCAGTCCGCCTCCGCTCCGCCGGCCCCGCCCGGATTCCCGCAGGAGACCCAGCGGCCGCCCCAGGGCGGACAGTCCTTCGGCGGCGGTGACGACGACTGGGTGATCCCGCCGCCGTCGCCCAGCGGCCAGGGCGGTCAGGGCGGCGGCTACGGCTACCCGCAGCCCGGCGCGACCCAGGCACCCCCCGGACCCGGTGGCTTCCCGCAGCAGCCCCAGGCACCCCAGGGGCCGGCGACATGGACCGCGACCATCGGCCCGGACCGCGAGTACTTCATGGCGATGATGCAGCGCTCGGGCCCCGAGGCCGCGGGCCTCAACCTGCCCGCGTACTCGCCCGAGCAGCAGCGCAGGCTCACCGGCAACCAGCTCACGATCGGCCGCCGCCGGCACTCCACCGGCGACACCCCCGACATCGACCTGTCGGTGCCGCCGGAGGACCCGGGCGTCTCCCACCAGCACGCCGTGCTGGTCCAGCAGCCCGACGGCAGCTGGGCGGTCGTCGACCAGAACTCGACGAACGGCACGACGGTCAACGGCTCGGACGAACCGATCCAGCCGTTCGTCCCCGTTCCGCTGCAGGACGGCGACCGGGTGCACGTCGGCGCCTGGACGACGATCACGATCCGTCGCGGCTGAGGGGCTTGGGCATCAGGACGGGAGGGGCCAGGCGTACGGCCCCTCCGGGTCGTCCAGCCAGGCCCACTCCCGGTCACCGCTCACCGTGATGCCGTAGCGCTCACGCTGCGGCCTGCCCTCCTGCTCCCACAGGGCGTGCGCCTCCTGCGGGTCGAGACTGCCGCGGGTCAGGGCCAGCAGGAAGCGGAACAGGTCGTCCTCCCTGGCCCGGCACGGCACACCGCCCAGCTGGAGCGGCTCGCCCCCGGGCCGGCTCACGCCGCGCAGCGGTACGAAATAGGCGGGCGTGTGCAGGAAGCGCCCTTCGGCGTGGCCGGCGTCGCGCACCGTGAGCACCACCAGGCCGGTGGCGAGCGGCAGGAGGATCCGGCCCCCGGGGCGGCTCTGGGCGAGCCACGGCCGTGGCACGGTGCTCAGCGCGCACGTGGCGATGATCCGGTCGAACGGCGCGCGCTCGGGCACGCCCCGGGCGCCGTCGCCCGTGACCACGACCGGGCGGTACCCGGCGGCGGCCAGGTGCCGGCGGGCCGACTCGGTGATCTCCGGGTCGAGATCGACGGTGGTGACCTTGTCGTCGCCCAGCCGGTGCGCCAGCAGCGCGGCGTTGTAGCCCGTGCCCGCGCCGATCTCCAGGACGGTGTTCCCGTCCTCCACACGCAGCGCGGCCAGCATGTCCGCCATCAGGGAGGGCTGGCTGCTGGACGACAGCAGTTCGCCGTCGCGCAGCCGGGTCGCCAGCGGGGTGTCCTCGTAGGCGCCCCGTATCCACCGCTCACGCGCCCGCGGGTCGGGGCTCTCACCCCACCGGCGTTCGTAGCCGCCCGCGACGCCGACGTAGTAGTACGGCACGAAGAGGTGGCGCGGGACCGCCGCGAACGCCTCCCGCCACACCGGGTCGGTGGCCCAGGCCCCGCTCGCGTCGATCCGGCGCACCAGTCCCGCCCGCGCTGAGGCGGCGAGATCGTCCGATTCCCTGTCGGGAGCATGCCCGCCCATAACCCCACAGTAAGGGCAGCCGGTGCCGGTCCTAGGCCTTGAGTCCTATGTCCACGCGTCTGAGACCATGGAGGGCGTGAATGAGATTCGGCGTGGCACGCTTCAGGAGCAGACCTTCTACGAGCAGGTCGGCGGGGAGGAGACCTTCCGTCGGCTCGTCCACCGTTTCTACGAGGGAGTCGCCGAGGACCCGCTGCTGCGGCCCATGTACCCGGAGGAGGACCTGGGGCCGGCCGAGGAGCGCCTCACGCTGTTCCTCATCCAGTACTGGGGCGGGCCCACGACGTACAGCGACAACCGCGGCCACCCGCGCCTGCGGATGCGGCACGCGCCCTTCACGGTCGACCGGGCGGCGCACGACGCCTGGCTGAAGCACATGCGGGTCGCCGTCGAGGAGCTCGGACTGTCCGAGGAGCACGAGCGCACGCTGTGGAACTACCTGACGTACGCGGCGGCCTCGATGGTGAACACCCCGGGCTGACGCCGTCTTGCGGGACGGACGTCAGCGGACGCTGACGTCCAGCGCCCCGAGCCCCGCCCGCCGCACGGCGACGGACCCGTACGGAGTGCGCAGCCTGAGCCACGCGCCCGACGAGAACAGCGCCAACGGCACGTCGGGCCGCAGGAAGCCCAGGGACTGTGCCGCGTGCACGGCGCGTACCGGGAGCCGGGTGTCGCCGACCGTCCGAGACCAGATGTCCCCGCCGATCCGGTCAAGCTCCGCCCTGGTACGCCGCTCGTCGGGCAAGTCCCGCGTACGCGAACGGAACTCGGCGACCGCGGCGGCCACGAGCGATCGGAGGGCATCGGGCGCGGGCAGCCCCGGCTCGGGCCGCCAGCCACTGCGCGGCGGCAGCACACCCGCCCACGGCGGCCCGGTCACGGCGTCCGGAACGACGACCGTGCCGGCCTTCTCGTCCACCGACTCCAGGAACTCCCCGGCGGACACGGTCACGTCCAGCGTGACGTCGAGGCCCTTCTCGTACGGCTTGCCCAGCCGCACCGCGCGCACCGCCAGCACCTCGAAGGACGGCGGCCGCCCGAAGACGGCCAGCGCGGTGCCGGCGGCCTGGAGGCGCACCGCGGCCCCGCGGTCGTAGTGGAGCAGCCGGGAGAGGAAGGCCGCGAGATCCGCGGCCTCCCCCTCGTCGGCGAGGTGGAGCACCGTCATGCGGCGACGGCCTCCTCCTCGGCGTCGTCCATGTACTCGCGGAGGAACTCCCGCTCCTCCGCGGTGATCCGGCGTGGCCGCTGTGCCTCGAAGTCGAACGGCACGATCACCGTCGAGGCCCGGACATAGACCAGGTCGTCGTCCTTCACCTCGTACGTGAGGGTGAAGGACGCGGCCCTGATCTCCGTGACCCACAACTCGATGTCCACGGGGGTGTGCCGATGGACCAGCTGCCGCTTGTAGTCGATCTCATGGCGTGCCACCACGGACCCCTGCTGGAAGTCCTTCTCCGGGCGGAACAGGAAGTCGATACGGGCTTCCTCCAGGTAGCGCAGGAACACCACGTTGTTGACGTGGCCGTACGCGTCCATGTCCGCCCAGCGCAGCGGGCAGCGGTAGATGTGCCGCAAGATCAGCCCCGGGTCAGCTTCTTGTAGGTGGCGCGGTGCGGACGGGCGGCGTCCGGGCCGAGCCGCTCTACCTTGTTCTTCTCGTACGACTCGAAGTTGCCCTCGAACCAGAACCACTTGGACTCGCCCTCGTAGGCGAGGATGTGGGTGGCGATGCGGTCCAGGAACCACCGGTCGTGGGAGACGACCACGGCGCAGCCGGGGAACTCCAGCAGCGCGTTCTCCAGGCTGGAGAGGGTCTCGACGTCGAGGTCGTTGGTCGGCTCGTCGAGGAGCAGCAGGTTGCCGCCCTGCTTGAGGGTGAGCGCGAGGTTCAGCCGGTTGCGCTCACCACCGGAGAGCACCCCGGCCGGCTTCTGCTGGTCCGGGCCCTTGAAGCCGAACGCGGAGACGTAGGCACGGCTCGGCATCTCGACCTGGCCCACGTTGATGTAGTCCAGCTCGTCGGAGACGACGGCCCACAGCGTCTTCTTCGGGTCGATGTTCTCGCGGCTCTGGTCGACGTACGAGATCTTGACGGTCTCGCCGACCTTGATGGAGCCGGAGTCGGGCTCTTCGATGCCCTGGATCATCTTGAACAGGGTGGTCTTGCCGGCACCGTTCGGGCCGATGATGCCGACGATGCCGTTGCGCGGCAGCGTGAAGCTGAGGTCGTCGATGAGCAGCTTCTCGCCGAAGCCCTTGGTCAGGTTGTTGACCTCGACGACGACGTTGCCCAGACGCGGGCCCGGCGGGATCTGGATCTCTTCGAAGTCCAGCTTCCGCATCTTGTCGGCCTCGGCGGCCATCTCCTCGTACCGGGCCAGACGCGCCTTGGACTTGGCCTGCCGTCCCTTGGCGTTGGAGCGAACCCAGTCGAGCTCTTCCTTGAGGCGCTTCTGCCGCTTGGCGTCCTTCTGGCCCTCGACCTTGAGGCGGGCGGCCTTGGTCTCCAGGTACTTGGAGTAGTTGCCCTCGTAGGGGTAGAGGCGACCGCGGTCGACCTCGCAGATCCACTGGGCGACGTTGTCGAGGAAGTACCGGTCGTGGGTGACCGCGACGACGGTGCCCGGGTACTTGGCCAGGTGCTGCTCCAGCCAGTTCACCGACTCGGCGTCGAGGTGGTTGGTGGGCTCGTCGAGCAGCAGCAGGTCGGGCTGCTCCAGCAGCAGCTTGCACAGCGCGACGCGGCGGCGCTCACCACCGGACAGGTTGGTGACGGACCAGTCGCCGGGCGGGCAGCCCAGGGCGTCCATGGCCTGCTCCAGCTGGGCGTCCAGGTCCCACGCGTTGGCGTGGTCGAGGTCCTCCTGGAGCTTGCCCATCTCCTCCATGAGCTCGTCGGTGTAGTCGGTCGCCATCTGCTCGGCGATCTCGTTGAACCGGTCGAGCTTGCCCTTGATCCCGGCGACACCCTCCTGGACGTTCTCCAGGACGGTCTTGTCCTCGTTCAGCGGCGGCTCCTGGAGCAGGATGCCGACCGTGTAACCGGGCGTGAGGAAGGCGTCACCGTTGGACGGCTGCTCGATACCGGCCATGATCTTCAGGATCGTCGACTTGCCGGCGCCGTTCGGGCCGACGACGCCGATCTTCGCCCCCGGCAGGAAGCTGGTCGTCACGTCGTCGAGGATCACCTTGTCGCCGTGCGCTTTGCGCGCCTTGCGCATGGTGTAAATGAACTCAGCCAAGAGAAACCGTCCGGCAGCTTGAATCTGGCAGTGGGCAGATACACCCCATCTTGCCGTACCGCCAGCCCTGGGCGGAAACGAGTATGGCCGGGGGCGGCTGACCTGGGGTTCTCGCGGTGGGCGGCTGAGACGCGCCTGTCGCTGCCGGTGGCAGATGTCCGGCGAGGTCATCCTTCACGCGCCCCTGAGCGAGGGGGCGTGACCGTCGCCGCCGCTGCGCCTCGCCTGCATCCTCGCGCTCTCGTGCGGCTGCTGCTCGGCGGGCATGCTGCGGTTCGGAGCCTGGGGGGAGTTGGCGACCTGCTCAGGTGCGTGCCTTGTCGCCGGCCCGAGGAGGACCATCGTGCGTCGTCTGCTCTCCGCCCTCGCCGCGTTCGCGTTGGCTTGGGTGGCGATAGTCACCAGCCCTGGTACGGCGGCTGCCGCTGGGACGCCCCGCGCCCAGTTCTGGGACGCCACGGGGTATCAGAGCTGGAAGCTGGACAAGGATGTGTGGAGCCAGGGATACGCGTTGATCCCGGACCTGTCCAAGGAGGGGCTGAGCTGCTGGTTCTGTAGCGGGAACTGGGACAACCGGATTTCTTCGCTGAGCACCACCGGCGGAGGGCAATCCCCGGTCGACCTCTTTGTGTACACCGAGAAGGGCTACGGCGGAACCTGCGTGCACATCCCCGCGAACACGCAGGTCAGTGACGTGCGCGACATGATCGTGAGCGGGATCGGTTACCCGATCAGCTTGAACAACGAAATCTCGTCCTTCATGGTCTACGACATCAACCGCCCCGTGCCGGATCACCCGGAGTGTCACCTCCTCCTGTCGCACCTGTGAGGCGCCCCGGCCGGCCGTCCGTGGAGCGTGTTCCGGTACGGCCGTACGGGGCGCTCCCAGCCGGCCGGTCAGAGTGGGCAGGTGTCCATCCAGCGTGTGACCAGGGACGGGTCGTTCTTGTCGGCCTCACGTGCGGGGCCGCACAGGAACGGGGTGAAGCGGGTGTCGGCGCGCAGCCAGTGGCTGAGGAACGACACGATCCACTTGCCCTGCTTGGCCTTGTCGCCGGAGCCCGTCATCGGGCACAGGTGGTCGCCCGGAACCTCGATGTAGAGCTTCTCGGACTGTGACATGGAGTTGTACCAGGGCAGCGCGTAGCTGTTGCCGTGGGCGACGGGGTCGCTCTGGCAGGTCAGGAAGAAGGTGGGGTCGGTGACCCCGGAGAAGTTCCCGTTCGGGTAGTACGGGGCGGTGGGCACGCCCGCCCGGAAGCGCGCGTCGTCCCGGAGGGCCGCCATGACGCCGCCCCCGCCCATCGAGTGCCCGACCGCGCCCAGCGTGCCGTTGACCTTCCCCGACAGCGGGTTGCCGGTGGCGGCGCCGAGGGCGAGCAACTGGGTGCCGGCGGCGGTGATCTGCCGCCCGCGGGAGGCGGGGTCGTCGGTGAGCGTGTTGGTTCCGACGTTGAGGACGACGAAGCCCCAGGAAGCGAGACGGGGCGCCAGCCACTGGAGGTTCTGCTGGGTGCCCTGGTACCCCGGCATCAGTACGACGCCCGGGTAGGAGCCGCCGGCTGTCGGGTAGGTGACCGTGCCGGAGCCGTATCCGCTCGGGTCGGGGACGGTGTAGGTGGCGGTGGTCAGCGGCCCGGCCGCGGCCTCGAGGGAAGCGGTCGAGGGGTCCGGGATGCCCTCACCGGGTGTGGTGCCGCGGGTGCCGTACACCTGGAACTCCCACAGGGAGTAGCCGTAGGCGGTGCCACGCTGGGTGCCGTGGACGCGTACGTACCGGCCGCTGCCGGTGACGTCGAGGGTCTGCACGCCGCCGGTGCCGGCCGTGGCCGAGTGGATGGTGGTCCAGGCCGTGCCGTCGTCGGAGGTCTGGATCTGGAACCTGCGGGCGTACGCGGTCTCCCAGCGCAGCACGACCCTGCTGATGGTGGCGGTGGTGCCCAGGTCGACCGTCAGCCACTGGGGATCGCTGAACGCGCTCGACCAGCGGGTTCCGGTGTTGCCGTCGACCGCCGCCGATGCGGGGGTGGACGCGTTCTCGGTGGACGAGGCGGTCACCGGACGGCCTTGGGACAGCAGGTCGGCGGCGGCCGCCGGTGGGGCGGCGACGGTCAGCAGCGTCAGTGCCAGGCCGATGGTGGTGGCCAGTGAGATCAGCGCTGTCACGGCACGGGGGCGGGGCCGGGTCCGTGGCGGCGCGGTCGTGCGGGTGGGGCGACGGGATGGACGCATTGCTTTACCTCCGGATGGCGGTGGGGAGCGCGGTGACCGGACAGCGAGTTACGCCCGTGCGTGAGGAATGCGGACTAGAGGGACTGTGCGAAGAGCCAGTCGATGACCACGTCGTTCTCGTAGGTCTGGGCCCATGAGAGGTGTGGGTTCAGCGGTGTCGTCCCGGCCGTGTAACTCGTGAACAGGGTGTGGCTGCGCGTGGCCCGGGCCTGCCGCAGGAGCGCCCGGGACCGTGCCTCGAACTCTGCCTTCGGCAGGTCATTGGCCCATTCGCCCCGGGTGACCCGTGCGCCGGCGGTCTCCAGCGCGTTCATCAGAGTCCAGGTGCCGGGCTTGCCGAACCGGCCCTCCCGGTAGGGGACGACCGGGTCGTCGACGGAGTGGTCGGCCCAGATCGGGATGTGCGTGAGCTTGTCCATGGTGGCCGGGTCGCCCCAGCCGGCCGTGGGCAGGGCGGCCGCGAACTGGGCGGGCCGTTTCGCCAGCAGGCTGTAGATGCCGCGTGCCCCCGAGGACAGGCCGACCAGATAGAGCCGGGACGTGTCCACGTTCCGGCTGTGCTCGCGTACGAAGGTGTCGATGAGTTCGGTCAGCGCGCCCTGGACCTTGGCGTCGGTCCAGTCCGTGCCGTCGGGTCCGTCCATGGGGCGGGGCAGGGGGATCTGCGGGGCGAGGACGAACGCGGGGTCGCGGCGCCGGCGTTCCGGCTTGGCGAACGTGACGGCTATCCGGTTGGAGGTGAGCTGGGTCATGTTGTTGTCCGCGACCTCGCCACCGCCGTGCAGGGTGACGACGAGCGGGTACCGGGTGCGCGTATGCGGAGCGCGGACGAAGCCCGCCGGCCGGTACAGCCGGAAGTTCAGTTCGAAACCCGTGGAGTCGGTGAAGGAACCGGCGGTGAAGTCGTCGGCCACGGGAGTGATGACACCGTCGTTGCGGACCGCGAACGGGCCGGCCCTGAGCACCGGTTCACCGTCCGGGGTGTGCACGTCCGCCACCTGGGTGACGGAGTAGGCGCGGTCGAGCGGAAGGGGGTCGGTGCCGGCCGCCCGCGCGTTGGAGTCGTTCGGGTCGAGTTCGATGATCAGCCGGTTGCCCGGCCGTCCGGGGTGGGATCGGCCGTCCACTTCGGCGGCGGTGCCGGAGTACACCCGGGTCACCGTGCGAGCCGCTGTCCGCCCGCCCACAGTGGCCTTCACCGCGAAGGCCGAGGGCGGGACCGCACCGCCGCGTAAGTCGATGCGGCGCGCGTACTGGAGGGCCACGGCTGTCACCAGCCAGTTGTTCCTCGGTGTCACCCGCGTGATGAGATCCGCTCGCAGAACCGGGTTGGGTCCGGCGGTTGTTCGTCGTTCTTCGGGTGCGCCGGCGGCGGTGGCGGGTGCTGTGTGCAGGGCCGGCGCCGCGACCGCGCCGGCGGTCACGGCGAGGGCCGTACGTCTGCTGATGCCTTGCATGGGTCCTCGTCTCGGTCGGCGGGCACGGGGAGATGGCGCCGGTCAGCAGGGCCCGCGAAGCGGGCAGGCCGAGGTGTTACGCGAGAGTTTCGGAGCATCAGCCGATCGGTGTCCAGCATCGAACCGAGATCTGTCCATGCGATGAGCGCATCAATGCGGGCAGCCATCACCCTCCGAAGTGCGCCCGCAACCGCTCCTGCGCCCCCTGACCCGATCCCACGCTGTCCAGTCCCAGCAGTGCCGCGCCGAGAACAGGGCTCGCCGCGACGACCTGGGGGACCGCCTTCGGGGCCCGGTCGGCCAGCAAGGCGGTGATGCCGTTGTTCAGTTGCGGGTGCCGGGCGGCCAGGACGCCTCCCCCGAGGAGGACGGCCGTCGGTTCGTCCAGGAGGTTCAGGCGGGTCAGGGCCACCACCGCCATGGAGACGACCTCTTCCGCCTGGCGGTCCACGATCGTGCGGGCGACCGGGTCGCCGTCGGCGGCCGTCGCGAACAGGACCGGGGTCAGTTCGTGGCGCCGGGACTGTGCCACGTGGCCCAGGTGCAGGGCCTCGACCAGGGCGTACACGGAGGGCAGGCCGAAGTGGGCGGGGAGGGTGGCGGCCAGGGCCGTGGCGGGTCCCCGGCCGTCCTCCGCGCGGGAGGCGTGCCACATCGCCTCCTCCGACAGGCCCCAGCCGCCGCCCCAGTCGCCCGAGACCCGGCCCAGCGCGGGGAAGCGGGCGGTGCGGCCGTCGGGACGCATGCCGACGCAGTTGATGCCGGCGCCGCAGACGACGGCGACCCCTCGGGGTTCGGTGACACCCGCGCGCAGGATCGCGAAGGTGTCGTTGCGGACCGTTGCCGTCGCACCCCACCCGCGGGCCCGCAGCGCGGCCGCCAGTTGTTCCTCCTCGACCGGGAAGTCGGCGTTGGCGAGGCAGGCCGAGACGTGGTCGACGGAGGTGAGACCGGCGCGGGTGAGGGCCCGCGTCACCGTGGCGGCGAGCGTGTCCATCGCCGTGTCCAGGCCCACGGCCGGCGGCCGGAAGCCGCCTCCGCGCACCGTGGACAGGACCTCTCCGTCGGCCGTCACGATCGCGACGTCCGTCTTGCTGTTGCCGGCGTCGATGGCGAGGACACGTGCCGTCAGGCCCACGTGAGGTACTCCCGGTTGTGTGCGATCAGCCTGTCGGTGAGCGCCTCGGCGTACGTGTACTGGGCGATGAGGGGGTGGGCGAGGAGAGCGCGGGCGACACGGTTCCGGCCGCCGTGCAGGGCGGCCTCCAGGGCCAGTTCCTCGTATGCCGTCACGCCTGCCATCAGGCCCGCGTAGAGCGGGTCCACCGGCTGGACGGGGAGGGGGGACGCGCCCTGCGCGCCCACCGCCGCCTGGACCTCGATCACCGCGTCGTCGGGGAGGAACGGGAGCGTGCCCCGGTTGTACGTGTTCACCACCTGGTACGGAGTGCCGCCGCCGCCCAGCAGCGCCGCCGCCAGGTCCACCGCCGCCTCCGAGTAGTAGGCGCCGCCCCGCTGTGCGAGCAGTTCCGGCTTCTCGTCGAGGGCCGGGTCGGCGTACATCGTCAGCAGCCGCCGTTCCATCGCCGCCACCTCGGCCGCCCGGGACGGCTTCGTGCCGAGCTCTCGTACGACCTCGTCGTGCGCGTAGTAGTAGCGCAGGTAGTAGGAGGGGACCACGCCCAGGGTGTCCAACAGGGCGTGGGGCAGGCGCAGGTCGGCCGCGATGGTGCCGGCGTGGCCGGCCAGCAGCTTCGGCAGGACGTCCTCGCCCTCCGGGCCGCCCAGGCGTACCGCCGTCTCCCAGGTGAGGTGGTTGAGGCCCACGTGGTCCAGGTGGATCTCGCAAGCCCGCACGCCCAGCAGGGCCGCGAACTTGCGTTGCAGGCCGATCGCCACGTTGCACAGGCCGACCGCCTTGTGGCCGGCCTGGAGCAGGGCGCGGGTGACGATGCCGACCGGGTTGGTGAAGTCGATGATCCAGGCGTGCGGGTTGGTGCGGCGTACGCGGTCCGCGATGTCCAGGACGACCGGGACCGTGCGCAGGGCCTTGGCCAGGCCGCCCGCGCCGGTGGTCTCCTGACCCACGCAGCCGCATTCCAGGGGCCAGGTCTCGTCCTGCTCGCGGGCCGCCTGGCCGCCCACGCGGAGCTGGAGGAGCACCGCGTCCGCCCCGTCCACCGCCTCGTCGAGATCGGAGGTGGTGGTGATCCGGGCGGGATGGCCCTGGCGGGTGAGGATGCGGCGGGCGAGGCCGCCGACCAGTTCCAGCCGGTGCCGGTCGGGGTCCATCAGGACCAGTTCCCCGACGGGCAGGGTGTCCCTCAGGCGGGCGAAGCCGTCCACGAGTTCGGGGGTGTAGGTCGAGCCTGCGCCGACCACGGTGAGTTTCATGTCAGTACTAACCCTTCACTCCGGTGAGCGTGACACCCTCCACGAACGCCTTCTGGGCGAAGAAGAACACGAGGATCACGGGGGCCATCACCAGGACGGTGGCCGCCATGGTGAGGTTCCAGTCGGTGTGGTGGGCGCCCTTGAACGACTCCAGGCCGTAGGAGAGCGTCCAGGCACCCGGGTTCTCCGAGGCGTAGATCTGGGGGCCGAAGTAGTCGTTCCACGCGTAGAAGAACTGGAAGAGCGCCACCGCGGCGATGCCCGGTCTGGCCATCGGGAGCACGACCTTGAGCAGCGTGCGCAGGTCACCGCAGCCGTCCACGCGGGCCGCGTCCAGGTACTCGTCGGGGATCGTGGTGAGGAACTGGCGCAGCAGGAAGACCGAGAACGCGTCGCCGAACGCCATGGGGATGAGCAGCGGCCAGAGCGTGCCGGACAGATCCAGCTGCTTCGCCCAGAACAGGTACATCGGGATGACGATCACCTGCGGCGGCAGCATCATCATCGAGATGACCAGCATCAGGGCCAGGTTGCGGCCGCGGAAGCGGAACTTGGCGAGGGCGTAGGCCACCGGGATGGAGGAGATCACCGTGAGCGCCGTGCCCAGACCCGCGTAGAGCAGGGTGTTCTTCCACCAGGTGAGGAAGCCGGGGGTGTCGAGGACCCTGTGGTAGTTGTCCCACTCCCACGGGTGCGGGATCAGGTCGCGGCTCAGCGCCTGGCTGTCGCTCATGAGGGACGTGAGGACGACGAAGACGAAAGGGAGGGCGAAGAAGAGCGCCACCGCGACACCCAGGGAGTGGAGCGCGATCCACTCCAGCAGCGCCCTGCGGCGGGCGGTGTGTTCCGCGGGAGAGGGCGGTGCCGTCCGCTCCAGCGGTCTGTCGAGTACCCGCGTCATCGCTCACCTGCCTGGATCAGACCGCCCCGGCGGCGCATCAGAAGGGCTGTGAAGGCCATGGAGAGGGCGAAGAGGACCAGCGCCACCACGCAGGCGGAGCCGTAGTCGAAGCGCTGGAAGCCCAGGTTGTAGACGAGTTGGGGGAGGGTGAGGGTGGACTTGTCCGGGTAGCCGGGCTCGAACTGGGTGCCCGCGCCCTGGATCACGCCCGACGCCACCTTTCCGGCGACGAGGGGCTGTGTGTAGTACTGCATGGTCTGGATCACGCCGGTGACGACCGCGAACATGACGATCGGTGAGATGTTCGGGAGGGTCACGTAGCGGAAGCGCTGCCAGGGGGCCGCGCCGTCCAGTTCCGCCGCTTCGTACTGCTCCTTCGGCACGTCCAGCAGCGCCGCCATGAAGACGACCATCAGGTCGCCGATGCCCCACAGGGCCAGCAGGGTGAGGGCCGGCTTCGACCAGGCGGGGTCGTTGAACCAGCCCGGGGTGGGCAGGCCGGCCCGGTCGAGGAGCGAGTCGACCGGGCCCGTGCCGGGGTTGAGGAGGAAGGCGAAGGCCATGGTGGCCGCCACGGGCGGGGCGAGGTACGGCAGGTAGAACAGGGTGCGGAAAACGCCCGTCCCGGTCTTGATCTTGGTGATCAGCAGGCCCACGCCCAGGCCGAAGGCGACCCGGAGCGTGACCATGA
Source organism: Streptomyces djakartensis (assembly GCF_014651075.1). Taxonomy (GTDB): domain Bacteria; phylum Actinomycetota; class Actinomycetes; order Streptomycetales; family Streptomycetaceae; genus Streptomyces; species Streptomyces djakartensis. The sequence continues at coordinate 286,485 of NZ_BMWE01000006.1, forward strand.
CGACGACCAGCCACAGCGTGTTGCGCAGGGCGGGCCAGAAGAGCGGGTAGTGCTCGAAGACGTACGTCCAGTTCTTCGTGCCCGACCAGACCGGCGGCCTGAAGCCGTCGTACCGCATGAAGGAGAAGTAGACGGTGGAGATCAGGGGGTAGGCGAAGAAGACCGAGAAGCCGATCAGCCAGGGGGAGAGGAAGGCGAGGGTGCGCAGGGCCGAGCGGCGGTGTTTCGCGCGCGACGTGTGGGTGCTCATGGCCTACTTCGCCTGCGCGATGTCCGTGTCGATCTGCCGGGCGGTTTCCCTCAGGCCCTTCCTCAGGTCGGTGGCCCGGCCGCTCTCGTAGTCGTAGCCGAACTCCTGGATCGTGGTGAGGTAGACGCCGCCGTTGACGGAGGCGGGCGCGGTGGTGGAGTCGGGGTTCGCGGCGATCTCCAGGAACGTCCGGAAGCGCGGGTCGTACTTCAGCTTCGGGGACTTCAGGGCCGCGAGCGTGGACGGGACGTTGTGGATCGCGTTGGAGAAGTCCACCACCGCGTCCGTGTCCGTCGTCATGTACTTCACCAGCTCCCAGGCCGCGTTCTGCTTCCTGCTGGTCGCGGCGATACCGGCGATGGTGCCGGTGATGTAGCCCTTGCCGTACTCGTCGGCCCGGTCGTCCGGGACGGGCAGCGGGGCGACGCCGATCTCGAAGTCCGGCTTGCTGTCCAGGGCCATGCCCAGGCGCCACTCGCCGTCGAGCTGCATGGCGACCTGGCCGGTGTGGAAGGGGTGCTTGGGGCCCCACTCGTCGCCGAGCTTCGAGCGGTAGGTCTCCAGCTTGCGGTAGCCGCCCAGTTCGTCGACCAGCCTCTTCTGCAGCTTGAACGCCTGCTCGAAGGCGGGGTCCTCGGCGACGTTCGACTTGCCGTCCTTGTCGAAGTACCGGGGGGAGAACTGGCCGAGGTAGTGCTCGGTGGTCGTCTCCCAGCCGTGGTAGTTCGGCATGAAGCCGAGCTGCCTGAAGGTGCCGCCCTGGGGGATCGTCAGCTTCTTGGCGTCCCTCTCGAACTGCGACCAGGTCTTCGGCGGGCTCGTGATGCCGGCCTTCTCGAACGCTGTCTTGTTGTAGTAGAGGCCGTACGCGTCGCCGAGCAGGGGGACCGCGCAGCGGTCGCCGTCGAACCGGGTGTACTCGTTCATCGCCTTCGGGAAGGTCTTTCGCGGGTCGATTCCGGACTTCTCGAAGAACGGGTCGAGATCGACGAGCGCACCCGAGGAACAGAACCTCCCGACGCTGTTCGTGGTGAACGACGAGATGACGTCCGGGGCCTTGCCGCCGCCGGTGCGCAGAGCCTGGTTGATCTTGTCGTCCGTCATGTTGCCGACGACGTTCACATGGATGGTGGGGTGCGCCTTCTCGAATCCGGCGACCAGGTCCTTGACGGCCCTCACTTCCGAGGGCGCGCTCCAGGCGTGCCAGAAGTTGAGGGTCGTCTCCTTGGAGACGTCGTCGCCCGGACCGGCGTCCGGCTGGCCGGTACAGGCGGTGGCGAGGAGGGCGATGGAGGCGGACGCGGCGAGTGCGAGCGCCGCGATTCTGGGCATTTGGGGCATGGCAGGGCTCCCTGAGGCACGGAGGAAGAAGGAAAAAGCTGGGAGGGGGTGGAGTCAGCGGGAGGTGTCGAAGACCTCGTCACGCGTGGTCGCGAGGGCGCTCTCGAGCGCGCCGCGCAGCACGGGGTCTTCGCGGACGTCGCTCACGACCAGACGCGGGCGGGACGCGGCCAGCTCCTCCAGTTCGGCCTGGACCAGGGCGCGCAGCGGCTCACCGCCCGAGGTGAGGGACGCGCCGCTCAGGACGACCAGCTCGGGGTCCAGGACCGACACGAGGGAGGCCAGGCCGGTGGCCAGGCGGGTCGCGTAGGCCCGGAGGAGGTCGCGGTGCGGTTCGTCGCCGGTCCGGGCGGCCCGGGCCACCAGTTGTGCGGCGGCCTCGGTGTACGGACCCGTCGGGATGTCCTCGATGCCGAGGTCCCGGGCCAGGCGCGGCACGGCCTGTGAACCGGCCAGCTCCTGGTAGCCGCCGCTGTTGGCCTTGGTGACCTGGCGGACCAGGGGTGTGCCAGGGACCGGCAGGAAGCCGACCTCGCCGGCGCCGCCGGTCCAGCCGCGGTGCAGCCGGCCGCCGAGGACCAGGGCGGCGCCCAGGCCCTCCTGGTTCCACAGCAGCACGAAGTCCGCGTGGCCCCGGGCCGCGCCGAGCCGTTGTTCGGCGAGCGCGACCAGGTTGACGTCGTTCTCGTACTCGAACGGCATCGGCAGGGCGGCGGCGAGCTCCTCCAGCAGGGTCGGGGAGTGCCAGCCGGGCAGGTGGGAGGCGTAGCGCAGGCGGCCCGTGGTGGGGTCGAAGGCGCCGGGGGTGCCGATGACGAGGCGGTGGACGTCGCCCCGGGTGAGGCCCGCCGCCTTCACCGCGCCGTCCAGGGCGTCGGTGACCTGCCGGACGACCGGGATGCCGGTGCGCCTTCCGGGGGTGGGCAGTTCGAAGCGGCCGACCGTGCGGCCGGTGATGTCGGCGACCGCGGCGAGGATCCGCTGGGGGGTGACGTCGAGTCCGGCGGCGTAACCGGCCGCCGGGTTGACCTCGTACAGCTGGGCGCCCGGACCCGGCCGGCCCTCGGTGGTGCCGGTGGCCAGGACGAGACCCGCCGCCTCCAGACGGGCCAGGAGCTGCGAGGCGGTCGGCTTGGACAGGCCGGTGAGCTTGCCGATCCTGGTGCGGGAGAGCTGACCGTGTTCCAGCAGCAGGTCCAGGGCCGCCCGGTCGTTCATGGCGCGCAGGACGCGCGGGGTGCCCGGCGTGCCGGCCGTTCCTGCCATGCGAGTCCACACCTGCCCTTCGGCTGCTCAGCCTCTCAGTGATCAGGCGGGGAAGTCCATTGGACGACCGCTCCCGATCGACTGTTAGGAAAGTTTCCTATCGGTGGGGAGGAAAGTAAGCCCGGCGCCGGCCGGGCGTCAATGGGGGACGGCCTGTCGTCATCCGGAGATGTGAAAGAGGGCGGCACCCGGGCCTGCCGGGTGCCGCCCTCTTCCGTGGAGCCGGCTGCTACTTCGTGGTGCTCGTCGGCGCGGGCGGAGCGAGCGGGGACGCCGCCGCCGACTGCGGTGACGTCGCGTTCGCGTACGCCGACGGGGCCGCCATCCCCGCTGTCGGGTCGGCGGGCTGCTCCTCCACCGGGGCCGTGGCGCCGCCCACTATCCGGATGTCCGCCGCGTCGAAGGACCGCTTGATCCGCCAGCGCAGCTCGCGCTCGACGGTCAGGGACTTGCCGGGCATCGTCTTGGCCGAGACGCGCACGACCATGGAGTCCAGCAGCACGCTGTCCAGGCCGAGGACCTGGATCGGGCCCCACAGCAGTTCGTTCCAGGGCTCCTCGGCGCCCATCTTCTCGGCGACCTCGTCGAGCGTGGACTTGACCTTGTCCAGGTCCTCGCCGACGTGGACCGTGACGTCGACGTTGGCGGTGGCCCAGCCCTGGGAGAGGTTGCCGATGCGCTTGACCTCGCCGTTGCGGACATACCAGATCTCGCCGTTGTCGCCGCGCAGCTTGGTCACGCGCAGACCCACCTCGATCACCTCGCCGGAGGCGACGCCCGCGTCGATGGTGTCTCCGACGCCGTACTGGTCCTCCAGGATCATGAAGACGCCGGAGAGGAAGTCCGTGACGAGGTTGCGGGCGCCGAAGCCGATCGCCACACCCGCGACACCGGCCGAGGCGAGCAGCGGGGCCAGGTTGATCTGGAAGGTGCCCAGGACCATCAGCGCGGCCGTTCCCATGATCAGGAAGGACGCCACCGACCGCAGCACCGAGCCGATCGCCTGCGAGCGCTGGCGCCGGCGTTCGTAGTTGACCAGCAGCCCGCCCAGCGCGCTGCCGTCCGCGGACTGGACGTTCCGGTTCATGCGGTCTATCAGCTTGGTGATCGCCCGCCGGACGACGCCCCTCAGCACGGCCGCTATCACCACGATGAGCAGGACGCGCAGGCCGATCGCGAGCCACGTCGACCAGTTCTGCTCGACCCAGCCGGCGGCGCTCGTCGCCTTCTCGTGGGCGTCCTGGAGCGAGGGGACTCTCGGGGTCTCTGTGTCCGAGGGGTTCGGCGACGGCGACGGGCCGGCGGCGAGCAGGGCGGCGGACAAGGACACGGCGGGTACCTCCAGGTGCAGCGGTCTGCCCCGGTGCGGTGGCCCTGCGGGGGTCAAGGTCACGGATGGGTCACCGAAGGGGCAGAACCACCACACTAACGGGGCATTGTGTGTGCCCTTGCCGGATGTGTGAAGGAGAGACCGTGCTCACCTGGGCTTGAACCGGCCACCATCCGGGGGATGAATCAGATGTGGTCGAAAACACTCTCAGCCCGTTACGGGGACATGGTGGCGCTTCCACCAGGCATGAGGGGAGACTGGCTACGAATCGTCCCGGCGCGAGCCACGCGCCGCCGGCGTCCAAGGAGGCATCCGTGCCGCATGTCCTGGTCCTCAACGCGTCGTACGAGCCGCTAGGTGTCGTACCGCTCCGCCGCGCGCTCGTCCTCGTCCTCGAGAACAAGGCCGTATGCCTCGAGGAGTCCGGCGCCTATCTGCACAGCGCGACCGTCACAGTCCCCGCACCCAGCGTGGTCCGGCTCAAGCGATTCGTCCGGGTTCCCTATCGGGGGCCCGTTCCTCTGACCCGCCGGGCGCTGTTCGCCCGCGACGGGGGCCGGTGCATGTACTGCGGTGGCGTCGCAACCAGCGTCGACCACGTCGTCCCGCGCAGCCGCGGGGGCAAGCACGTCTGGGACAACGTGGTGGCGTCCTGCCGCCGCTGCAACCACGTGAAGGCCGACCGGCACCTCGTCGAGATCGGCTGGCGGCTGCGTCACAAACCCGCCCCGCCCACCGGCCTCGCCTGGCGCATCATCGGGACCGGCCATAGGGACCCGCGCTGGCTGCCGTACTTGCAGCCGTACGGCGCGGACGACGCCATGGCCCGGATCGACGGCATTTCCGCCTGACGAGGATCCGGGCCTTCGTATTGCCGTGTGCGGTCGGCCGACCGGCCCGGGGAACCCCCGTTCCCCCGGGCCGGCCCGCCCTGCGGAGGGCGCCTACGCGTACCGCAGCTCCCCCGGGCGCACCGAGCGGCGCAGCAGGGGCAGCGAGGTGGCCGCGGCCAGCAGGCAGGCGGCGTAGACGGCGACGGGCGCCAGGGCGATCACCCAGGGCACCGGCCGGCCGGCGAGCAGGGCGTACCAGGCGCCGATGGCCGTCCCGCCCAGGCCGGAGAGCAGCATGGCGGGGGCGAGTGGCAGCGCCGTCTCCAGCAGCAGGGCCCGGCCGAGCACCGTGCGCGGCACCCCGGCGGCGGCCTGCGCGGCCAGGCCCCGGCGGCGGGTGGCCAGGGACTCGGCGGTGCCGACGGCGAGGCCGGACAGGGTGATCGCGAAGGCGACGGCGATGGCGGCGCCGGTGAGGTCGAGGCCGGTGGTGTAGTACGACGTGCTCGCGGAGAGGTTCCGCCCGGAATGCACCACGTCGCTCAGCACCTGCCGGATGCCCAGGAAGCCGGTCCCGGCGACCGTCACCAGGAGCACCGCGGCGTGGGTGCGGGCGGCCGACCACGGATCGTCGCGGAGCCGTTCCGCCGCGATCAGCGTCGCCGCCGACCGGGCCCGGACCGCGAGCAGCCGCCCGGTCGCCTTGGCGGTGGCCCCGGAGAGCCACACGGCGCCCGCGCCGACCGCGAGGACCATGCCCATCAGTTGCAGCGGCGGCCCGCCGTTCGGCCGGTTGGCGGCAGGCGTGGATGTGGTGGCCACGGCCAGCAACGCCACCACGGCGACGAGCAGGATTCCCGCCAGGAACAGCAGGCCCGGCCCTCGGCCGTTACGCTGCCCCACCCGGCGCACCCAGCCGAGCGGGGAGGCCACCACCCGGCGCAGGGCGAGCGCGCCCGCGACCGCGCCCAGCACCGGTACGGCGGCGGCCACCAGCGCGATCCCCACCCAGGCCAGTGCGGTCGGCCGGTCCCACTGGCGCAGCAGGAGCAGCACCGAGAAGCCGGTGGCGACCGCCGAGCCCAGCAGACAGGCCGGCCCGGTCTCCAGCGCCGCGATCCGCCGCACCTGCCAGGGCGTCGCTCCGGCCAGCCGCAGCCCGGCCAGCCGCCGGTCCCGGTGCACCGCCCCGATCCGGGCGCACTGGCCGAGGAAGCCCAGCACCGGCACCAGCAGGAGCAGCAGGCCGACGATCACGCCGGACCGCGTGCCGGGCTCGTCCAGCAACCCCGCGGCGACGGGCACCCGGTAACTGCCCCGGAGCGAGGCCAGAGCGACGGCGGCCAGCGCGAACCCCGTCGCCAGGGCGGCGCCCGCCGCCGTCAGCGCGACCCGCCACCACTCCCCGCGATCGGAACCTCGGGTGAGCTCCCAGGCGAGACGCAGATCGGAACGGAGGGAGCTCATGCCGTCACCCCCAGCGGCGTCACGGCGCCGTCCCGAAGCTGTACCTCGCGGTCCGCGTACGCCGCCACCTGGGCGTCGTGGGTGATCAGCAGGACCGAGGTGCCCGACTCGCGGGCCGTGTGGACCAGGGCCGTCATGACCTGCTCGCCGGACAGCGAGTCCAGCGCCCCCGTCGGCTCGTCCGCGAACACCACCTTCGGGCCGGTGACCAGGGCCCGGGCCAGCGCGGTCCGCTGGGCCTGGCCGCCGCTCAGCTCACCCGGCCGCAGATCCTGCTGCCCGCGCACCCCGAACCGCTCCAGCCACTCACCGGCCCGGGCCCGGGCCCCGGCGCGGTCGGTGCCGGCCAGCAGCAGCGGCAGGGCGACGTTGTCCAGGGCCGTCAGCTCGGGGATGAGCTGCCCGAACTGGAACACCACACCGAACTCGGTACGCCGCAGCTCGCTCAGCCGCTTCTCGGGCAGGTCCGTCAGGCGCTGACCGTCGTACGTCACCGAACCCTCGTCCGGACGGACGATCCCGGCCAGACAGTGCAGCAGCGTCGACTTGCCGCTGCCGCTCGCGCCGGTCACCGCGAGGATCTCGCCCTCGTGCAGCTCGACCGAGGCACCGCGCAGCGCGGGCGTCCGGCCGTGCGCCTTGGTGAGGCCGCTCGCCGAGAGAAGAGGCACGGGTCTGCTCATACTGCGTCGACCTCCGCGGTCAGAGTGGTCAGCCGGGCCGCCGTGGTGCTCATCCAGCGGAGATCGGCGTCGAGGTGGTTGAGGGCGTAGTCCGCCGAGAGCACGGTCGCCAGGTCCGCGCCCTTGGCGGCCTTGACCGCCGTGAGTTCCCGCATCCGCTCCATGTGGGCGGCACGCTGGGCGCTCAGGTACGCGGCCGGGTCGCCGCCCGAGAGGATCGAGACCACGACCTTGGCGAAGATCTCGTTCGTCACGAAGGGCGCGGGCGGCGCGATCTCGGCGGCCCATCGGGACAGCTCGTGAGTCCCCTCGCCGGTCGCGCGGTACATCGTCCGCTCCGGGCCGCCGTCCGAATCGGTGCCGTCCACCTCGGCGAGGCCGTCGCGGACGAGGCGCTGGAGGGTCGTGTAGACCTGCCCGTAGGCCAGCGGGCGGGCCTGGGGGAAGCGTTCGTCGTGGCGTCGCTTGAGGTCGTAGCCATGGCTCGGCCCCGAGGCGAGCAGGCCCAGCAGGATGTGGCGGGTGCTCATGGCGATCATTATGCACTGAGTACATGTACTGAGTGAATAGTGGCGCGGGAGAAGAGTGAGACGATCCCCTTCAAAGGCCGCTACCGGCTCACTCGACAGCTCACTCGGTGACGGCGTACGCCTCCACCGACCACAGCGAATACCCGTACGGCGTGGCGCGCTTCTCGCCCTGGACCCGCACGAAGCGCACGTCGGGCTCGTCCATGCGGACGCTCTCGACACCGCCCCGGCCGTCCCGCACCGACGCCGCCGTCCGCCAGCGGCGGCCGTCCGGCGACACCTGGACGCGGTACGCCGAGGGGTGGGCGTCCTGCCAGCGCAGCACGACCCGGCCGAGCCGGGCCGGACGGGGCAGCTCCGTCTGCCACCAGGCGCCGTCGTCGACCGGGGACGACCAGCGGGTGTCCGGGTCGCCGTCGTTCGCCGCCGACGCGGGGAAGTCGGGCGTCTCGTCGCCCGAGGAACGCGCCGTGCCGCCGCGGGCCAGGTCGGCGCCGCCGGTGGGCGGGAACGCCCGGACGGTGAGCGTGCGGGTCGCTCCCGCGAACCCCAGCCGGATGTCGTACGACCGGCGCGGCGAACCGGGCTCCACGGTTACCTCGACCGGGACCTCCAGCGTCGTGCCGCGTTCCACGGTCAGCTCGCCCCTGGGCACCCGCACCCGGACGCCCTCGGGCGCGTCGACGGTGAGCCTGCCGCGGGCTTCGGCGGGCCGCAGCGAGCCCAGCCCGGCCGTCAGCCGCTCCGGCCTGCCGTTCTCGGCGTCCAGGCGGTCGCGCGTCAGGGTCAGGGAGGTGGCGGGGGAGTCCGTGAACCAGGGGACCAGGTGGTGTACCCGGGAGGAGACGGGTCCGGTGACCCGGACGGCGTCCGCCCGCTGCCCGGCGAGCCCCCCGCCCGGTACGCGCACCTCGGTCGCGCCCGAGGCGGACAGCCTGCCGGCGGCCCGCCAGCCCTGCCCCGGCACGTGCAGCTCCACGGTGCCCTCCCCGCCGGGGTCGGCGAGGACCGTCACGGCGTTCAGGGCCCGGGGGTGCGGGAAGCGCAGCGTACGGCCGTCGCCCGGATCGCCGGGGTTCCGGGGCGGCTCGCGGTCGACGCCCGACCAGGCCGTGTACTCCTTCTGTGCCCGCCGCAGGAAGGGGTCCAGCACGTCCGTGCCGACCTTGACGGGGGCCGGTTCGAGCCGGGCGCGGAGCGCGCCGAGCCGGCGGTACGCCGTCCAGGCCGCCGCCGTGTCCCCGGCGCGCTGCGCGTCCAGCATGTCGAGCGCGGCCGTGCCCGCCTCGCCGTAGCGCGCAAGCTGCTGGGCCCAGGGGGCGACCTCGGAGGCGAGGCCGGTGCCCGAAAGCCGCCGGGGCAGCTCGCGCAGCACCCCGAACGCGTCCCGCAGCCGCCGCGCGGCGTCACCGCCCGGCCCCTCACCGCTCGTCGCACGGGACCGCCAGTACGCCTCCACCAGCGGCCGCAGATACGCCGACTCCTCGCCCCCGAGAACCGACGACGCGTCGTTCCGGGCCAGCGCCGCCAGGGCCTCCTCGCGGCGCCGGTCCCCGTCCGCGAGATCGGTGATCGCGGCGCGCCAGGACTCGCCGGGGAGGTAGGCGCGGGGGTTCCAGGCGTAGTCGGCGGCGGTGAACAGCGGGATCCGGGACGCCTCGGGCTGCTGCATCGCGTTGGCGAGCAGCGCTGCCGAGCCGGTGGCGACGGCCGGTTCGCGGCCCTGGTAGGGGCCGAGGAAGACGCGGCCCGGCTCGTAGTCGTTGACCGGGTAGTTGTCCATCGTGACCAGCGGGTGCCCGAAGGCCTCCCGGGCCTCGGCCAGCTCACCGCCCGTGATGGTGCGGGGCACCACCCCCACGCCCGTCCAGGCCACCTCGACATCCGCGTCCAGCGCGTCCGCGAGGGCCAGCCGGTAGTCGGTGGTGCCGTCCTCGTAGTACTCGGTCGGCATCACGGACAGGGCGGGGGCGCCGGGGTGCCGCTCCGCGAGGTGCCGGGTCACCGCGTTCGCCACCCGGGCCTGGGCCCGCGCCGCGGCCCGCGGGCCGGAACCGAACCGGTCGGCGTCCGCTTCACAGTGCCACTCGCTGTAGCTGACGTCCTGGAACTGGAGCTGGAAGGCACGGAAGCCCAGCGCCCACATCGCGTCGAGCTTGCGCGTCAGCGCACGCACGTCGGAGTCCGAGGCGAAGCACATCGCCTGACCCGGAGCCACCGCCCACCCGAGGGCGACGTGGTTGCGGCGCGCCCGCTCGGCCAGCTCCCGGAACGCGGCCCGCTGCGGCGCCGGGTACGGCTCACGCCAGCGCGCCTGCCGGTAGAGGTCGTCACCGGGGGCGTACAGGTACCGGTTCTGCTTGGTGCGCCCCATGAAGTCGAGCTGCCCCAGCCGCTGCCGGTGCGTCCACGCGGTGCCGTAGAAGCCCTCGGTGATACCGCGAACGGCGGTGCCGGGCCAGTCGCGCACGACGGCCGCGGCGATGGTGCCGCCGGGGCGCAGGAGCTGCCGCAGCGTCTGCACGGCGTGGAAGAGGCCGTCCTCGCCGGTGCCGGCCAGCACGATGCCGTCCCCGCCGACCGAGAGCTCGTAACCCCCGGTGGGCAGGGCGTGGCGGTCTCCGGGCCGGGCCGGTTCCGTCCGGGCACGCACGGTCAGTGCCCCCGGGCGCGGCTCGGCGGACTCGGTGATCCGGCGGGCCCCGGCCTGCCGCAGCACCTCGCGCAGGGCCTCGACGGCGTACCGGTCCGCTCCCGCCCCGGTGATCAGGGCGACCTCCTCCGGCACCGTGACCGGGCCGCCGTTCCCGCGCAGCGACTGCGGCCGCGGCCAGACGGAGAGCCCGGGTCCGGTGGTGTCGGGCGCGCGGGTCGCGGTCGTGTCCGGGGCGGGCGGAGCCGCCACCGCGGCGGTCGGGACGCCGAGGCTTCCGGCGACGACGGCGACCGCGAGAGCCACTGCCCGCTTCCCATGCCTCAGTCCCACAGGCCCCCCTGATGTGTTCGACCGGGAGAACGAGCCCACCACCCGCCCCGTACGGGTGTCAACGAGAGTGGCCATTGTGACCGAATTGCCGGAAGCTGGAAGGTGTGCAGGTGCGCGAAATGTGACCCGGAGCACGATGTTCGGCCTGGGGCGTCTGACATGGCGTCGACTGGGTAGGGCTGCCACAACCCGTCGAACGACGAACCAGACAAGGAGGCCCCCGTGGCTGCGATGACTTTCCTTCCGCTCCCGGCCCCGTCCAAACCCGTGGCGGACACGTCCGCCGACCTCGACCCGCACTATGACGACCCCCGCTACGACGACCCGCACTACTGCGTCTTCAGCGCCGAGAGCGCCTGCGCCGGGCCCCCGCTGACCAGCGAGCCCCCGCTGCCCGACGCTGAGCCCCTCACCAGCGAACCGCCCCTCGCCGAATCCGCCCCCCTCACCAGCGAGCCCTCCACCCTCGTTCCGGACTACATGGCGTCCTAGGGGTCCTTCCGGTCGATCTCCGCGGCGTCGCGACGCCCGGCACGCTCGCGCGCACGCCGATCGAACCCACCGAAAGTCGCTCCTCTCCCGCGCGGATCACCAGAAGGGGCCCAGATGACCGCACCGCGGCCGGCCGACCCGCCTTCCGAGGACCTTTCGCGCCTCGCCGGCCTGCACGGCGTCGCCACCTCCTACAGTCCGTCCCCGGACCGTACGGTGGCGGCCTCGGCCACCGCGGTCACCCGCACCCTCGCCGCCCTCGGGGTGGACGCGAGCACGCCCGGCGCCGTCCGCGCCGCGCTCGCCGCCCGGGAGCGCGAGCTGGGTGCCAGGCTGCTGCCGCCCACGGTGGTCGGCTGGGGCGGCGACGCCCCGGCCGCCCTGGCCGCGCTCCCCGAGGGCACCCGGCTGCGCGTCCACACCGAGCAGGGCGAGACCCGCGCCTCGGCGGAGCGGCTCCCGCCGGGCGTCCACCGGCTGACCGCCACCGCCCCCGACGGCCGCACGGCCACCGCCCACCTGGTCGTCGCCCCGCCCCGCCTGCCCGCCCCCGCCGCCCGCTCGCACGGGCTCCTCGTCCAGCTCTACTCCCTGCTGTCCGGCCGCTCCTGGGGCATGGGCGACCTCGGCGACCTCGCGGAACTGGCCGGCTGGGCCGGACGGTCGCTCGGCGCCGGCTTCGTCCAGGTCAACCCGCTGCACGCGGCCGTGCCCGGCGCCCCCACCGACCCCTCCCCGTACCGTCCCTCCTCACGCCGATTCCCCGACCCCGTGCACCTGAGGATCGAGGACGTCCCCGAGTACGCCTACATCGAGGACCGCGAGCGCCTCGACGCCCTGCTGGAGAGGTCCGGCCGGCTGCGCGCGGCGGTGCTGGAAGGGGGCGCGCTGATCGACCGGGACGCCGTGTGGGAGCTCAAGCGGGAGGCGCTCGAGCTGCTGTGCGACGTGCCGCTCGGCCCCGGCAGGCGCGCCGCCTACCGGGACTTCCTCGCCGAGCAGGGCCAGGCACTGGAGGACCACGCCACCTGGTGCGCGCTCGCCGAGGTGCACGGCTCGGACTGGCACCGCTGGCCGGCCGGCCTGCGCGACCCCCGCTCGGCCGACACGGCCCGCGCCCGCGGCGGCCTCATGGACCGGGTCGGCTTCTGGTCCCGGCTCGCCTGGCTCACCGACACCCAGCTCACCGCGGCGCAGCGCACCGGACGCGAGGCGGGCATGCCCGTCGGCGTCGTGCACGACCTGGCGGTCGGCGTGCACCCCGGCGGCGCCGACGCCTGGGCGCAGCAGGAGTACTTCGCCGCCGGGATGTCGGTGGGCGCGCCACCGGACGCCTTCAACGCCCGCGGCCAGGACTGGGGCCTGCCGCCCTGGCGCCCCGACCGGCTGGCCGCGTCGGGCTACGCCCCGTTCCGCGAACTGCTCCGGGCCCTCTTCCGCTACGCCGGGGCCCTGCGCATCGACCACGTCATGGGCCTGTTCCGCCTGTGGTGGGTGCCGCAGGGCCACCCGCCGACGGAGGGCACCTACGTCCGCTACGACGCCGAGGCCATGCTCGCCGTGCTCGTCCTGGAGGCCTCCCGGGCCGGGGCGCTGGTGATCGGCGAGGACCTGGGCACCGTCGAGCCCGGTGTCCGCGAGACGCTGCGCGAGCGCGGTGTGCTCGGCACGTCCGTCCTGTGGTTCGAGCGCGACTGGGAGGGCGACGGCCGCCCCCTGCCCCCCGACAGCTGGCGCTCCGACTGCCTGGCCACCGCCACCACCCACGACCTGCCCTCCACGGCCGCCCGCCTCACCGGCGAGCACGTCGAGCTCCGCGACAGCCTCGGTCTGCTCACCCGCCCGCTGGAGGAGGAGCGCGCCGAGGCCGCCGCCGACACGGGGGAGTGGCTGGCCCTGCTGACCAGCCTCGGCCTGCTGCCGGGCACCGGCGGCGGCGACACGTTCTCGGAGGAGGCCGAGATCCAGGCCGTCCACCGCTTCCTGCTGCGCACCCCGGCCCGCCTGGTCGGCGTCTGGCTCCCGGACGGGGTGGGCGACCGTCGCCCGCAGAACCTCCCGGGCACCTGGGACCAGTACCCGAACTGGCGCCTGCCGATCGCCGACGCGCAGGGCCGCCCGGTGACACTGGAGGACCTGGCGGCCTCTCCCCGGCTGCACGCGCTGATGGCCGTGCTCAACGAGCCGGATCAGGCCCCGGGCGGTCCGGCGACCGGCCCGTCCGGCGCCTGAGGGCCCCGCCGGGGGCTCTTACGGCACCCCGGGCGCGCGTCCCCCACCGGCGTTGGATACTTTTGGCACCGTGGACAAGAAGAACGCCCTGCGCGCCGGCGCCCTGGCAGCCGGTACGACGCTGATGATGCTGCTCATGTCGTCGCCCGCCTCCGCGCTCACCCGCGACGACGGTGACGACCCCGGTCCGGGCCTGAGCGTCATCGAGACGCTGGGCCTCTTCGTCGTGGCCCCGATCGTGCTGTACCTGGTCATCCACGGTCTGGTGCTGGTCGGCGACAAGTCGCACAAGAAGAAGGACCCGACCAGCTCCAACATCACCACCAAGGCCGACGCCAAGGCCTGACCCAGGGCTCCTCGCCGAGGGCGCCGCCGCGGTCACCGTACGAACGGGACCGCGGCGGCGCCCTCGGTGTTTGAGATCAACGCCGTTACCGACCACCTGAACGACAGGGGCGCCCGGCGGTACCGGGCGCCCCACGATCACCTGCGGCCGGTCACTCCGCCGCCGCGTCCGCCCGCTGGGCCCGCAGCGCGCGCTCCACGCCGGCCCGGGACTCCGAGACCAGACGCCGCAGGGCCGCGTTCGGCTCGGCGGCGGTCAGCCAGTCGTCCGTCCTGTCCAGGGTCTCCTGGGAGACCTGGACGGCCGGGTAGAGGCCGACGGCGATCTGCTGGGCCATCTCGTGGGAGCGGGACTCCCAGATGTCCTTGACCACCTCGAAGTAGCGCTCCGCGTACGGGGCGAGCAGCTCACGCTGGTCGGTCTGAACGAAGCCGGCGATGACCGCCTCCTGCACGGCGTTCGGCAGCTTGTCGGAGTCCACGACCGAGGCCCATGCCTCCGCCTTGGCCTCCGGGGTCGGGCGCGCCGCGCGGGCCGTGGCGGCGTGGCGCTCACCGGCGGCCGTGCGGTCACGGTCGTACTCGCCCGCGATCTCCGCCTCGTCGAACCGGCCGACCGCCGCGAGCCGCTGCACGAACGCCCACCGCAGCTCCGTGTCGACGACCAGGCCGTCGATGGTCTGCGACCCGTCCAGCAGCGCGTCCAGCAGGTCCAGCTGCTCGGGCGTGCGGGCCGTCGCGGCGAACGCCCGCGCCCACGCCAGCTGGTGGTCGCTGCCCGGCGCCGCCGACCGCAGGTGGGCCAGCGTCGCGTCGGTCCAGCGGGCCAGCAGCGCCTCGCGGGCGGCCGGGTCGGCGTACAGGTCGATGGCCAGCTTCACCTGGCGCTGCAGCGACTGCACGACACCGATGTCGGACTCCTTGCCGATGCCGGACAGCACCAGGGACAGGTAGTCGCGGGCCGCGAGCTCCGCGTCGCGCGTCATGTCCCACGCCGACGCCCAGCACAGGGCCCGGGGCAGGGACCACTCGAAGTCGCCGAGGTGTTCGGTCACGAAGGCCAGGGACCGCTCGTCCAGGCGGACCTTCGCGTACGACAGGTCGTCGTCGTTGAGCAGCACCACGGCCGGGCGGCGCTTGCCGACCAGCTGCGGTACGGCGGTCAGGGCGCCGTCCACATCCAGCTCTGCGCGCTCGGTCCGCACCAGCTTGCCGCTCGCGTCGTCGAGCTCGTACAGGCCGACGGCGATGCGGTGCGGGCGCAGGGTCGGCTCGCCCTTGGCGCCGGGCGGCAGGGCCGGGGCCTCCTGCCGGACGGCGAAGGAGGTGATGACGCCGTCAGCACCGTCACCGTCGGTCTCGATCTCCGGGCGCAGCACGTTGATGCCGGCCGTCTGCAGCCACTTCTCCGACCACGTCTTCAGATCGCGGCCGGAGGTCTCCTCGAGCGCGCCCAGCAGGTCGGACAGGCGCGTGTTGCCGAAGGCGTGACGCTTGAAGTAGGCCTGCACGCCCCGGAAGAACTCGTCCATGCCGACGTAGGCGACGAGCTGCTTCAGGACGCTGGCGCCCTTGGCGTAGGTGATGCCGTCGAAGTTGACCAGGACGTCGTCCAGGTCCCGGATCTCCGCCATGATCGGATGGGTGGACGGCAGCTGGTCCTGCCGGTACGCCCAGGTCTTCATGGAGTTGGCGAAGGTGGTCCACGCGTGCGGCCACCGGCTCCCGGGCGCGTGCGCCTGGCAGGCGATGGAGGTGTAGGTGGCGAACGACTCGTTCAGCCACAGGTCGTTCCACCACTCCATGGTCACGAGGTCGCCGAACCACATGTGGGCCAGCTCGTGCAGGATGGTCTCCGCGCGCATCTCGTACGCGGCGTCCGTCACCTTCGAGCGGAACACGTACTGGTCGCGGATGGTCACCGCGCCCGCGTTCTCCATCGCGCCCGCGTTGAACTCCGGCACGAACAGCTGATCGTACTTCGCGAACGGGTACGCGTAGTCGAACTTCTCCTGGAACCACTCGAAGCCCTGCCGGGTCACCTCGAAGATGGCGTCCGAGTCGAGGTACTCGGCGAGCGAGGGGCGGCAGTAGATGCCGAGCGGCACGGACTGGCCGTCCTTCTCGTACACGCTGTGCACCGAGTGGTAGGGGCCGACGATCAGCGCCGTGATGTACGTCGAGATGCGCGGCGTCGGCTCGAACACCCAGACGTTGCCCTGGGGCTCGGGGGTGGGCGAGTTGGAGACGACGGTCCAGCCCTCCGGCGCCTTCACGGTGAACTGGAAGGTCGCCTTCAGGTCCGGCTGCTCGAAGCTCGCGAACACCCTGCGTGCGTCCGGCACCTCGAACTGGGTGTAGAGGTAGGCCTGTTCGTCGACCGGGTCGACGAAACGGTGCAGCCCCTCACCGGTGTTGGTGTACGCGCAGTCGGCGACGACCCGGAGGATGTTGCGGCCCTCGAGCAGTCCGGGCAGGGCGATGCGGGAGTCCGCGAAGACTTCGGCGGGGTCGAGCGAGTCGCCGTTCAGCGTCACCTCGTGCACGGCCGGCGCCACCAGGTCGATGAACGACTCGGCACCGTTCTCCGCCGTCACGTCGAAGCGCACCGTGGTCACGGACCGGAAGGTGCCGCCCTCCTGCGCGCCGGAGAGGTCGAGTTCGATCTCGTACGAGTCAACGGCGAGCAGCTTCGCCCGCTGCTGCGCCTCTTCGCGGGTCAGGTTTGTGCCAGGCACGCGGTCATCTCCTCGGTATGGGTGGGTTGCGCCATCTTTCCACGGCAGCCTCGCATCAGGCGACGACCTGGGAGAGCCCTAGGGATACCCCTCGCCCCCGGCGAGGGTCCGGGCGAACGCGCCTCCGCGAGCGCACGGCGACCCCGCGAGCGTGACGTCCGGATTCCGCGCCCCGGTCGCCTACGTCTCCCTGCGCTGTTGTCAGGACGCCGGATGCCTTCGGGCCGGCCCTCACAAAAGCGTTCGACGACCCGGCCGTGGCGCTCGTCCACGTCCGGGCCGTCGAGTACGGCTGTTACCTCTACGAGGTGCGCAGGGGGCAGGGGGTCAGCCCTTCAGCTCCTCCGCCACGAGCTCCGCGATCTGGACCGCGTTCAGCGCGGCGCCCTTGCGGAGGTTGTCGTTGGAGAGGAACAGGGCCAGGCCGTTGTCCACCGTCTCGTCGCGGCGGATGCGGCCGACGTAGGACGGGTCCTTGCCGGCGGCCTGGAGGGGGGTGGGGATGTCGGTGACGACGACGCCCGGGGCGTCAGCCAGCAGCTCCGTCGCGCGCTCGGGGGAGATCGGGCGGGCGAAGCGGGCGTTGACCTGCAGCGAGTGGCCGGAGAAGACCGGGACGCGCACGCAGGTGCCGGAGACCTTCAGCTCGGGGATCTCCAGGATCTTGCGGGACTCGTTGCGGAGCTTCTGCTCCTCGTCGGTCTCGTTCAGGCCGTCGTCGACGATGCTGCCCGCGAGCGGCAGCACGTTGAACGCGATGGGGCGCTTGTAGACGCCCGGCTCCGGGAAGTCGACGGCCTCGCCGTCATGGGTGAGCTTGTCGGCGTCGGCGACGACCTTCTGCGTCTGGCCGTGCAGCTCGGCCACGCCCGCGAGGCCGGAGCCGGACACCGCCTGGTACGTGGCGACGACCAGGGCCTGAAGGCCCGCCTCCTCGTGCAGCGGACGGAGCACCGGCATCGCGGCCATCGTCGTGCAGTTCGGGTTGGCGATGATGCCCTTGGGGCGGTTCCTGATCGCGTGCGGGTTCACCTCGGAGACGACCAGCGGAACCTCCGGGTGCTTGCGCCACGCGGAGGAGTTGTCGATCACCACGGCGCCCTGGGAGGCGACCTTCTCGGCCAGCGCCTTGGACGTGGCGCCGCCCGCGGAGAACAGCACGATGTCCAGGCCGGTGTAGTCGGCGGTCGCCGCGTCCTCCACCGTCACGCCGTCCAGCTCGGTGCCCGCGGAGCGGGCCGAGGCGAACAGGCGCAGCTCGGTGACCGGGAAGTTCCGTTCCGTGAGGATCCTGCGCATGACCGTGCCCACCTGTCCGGTGGCTCCGACGATTCCGACCCTCACGGTGACTTCCTCTCGTGCGTCTCTTCACGTGCTCGTTGCTTGGCCGAGGCTTTTCCATCATGCGGCCGACCACGGCCCGTCTGTCCACTTCTTTCCCCGGTCTGCCCGGGGAGTGGGACGTCGTGTCTCGCCCCATGGTTGCGGACGTCCGTGTCCGCCCCCGCTGAGCTGGAGAAATTCGCTCCCCGGGGGGCATGGGCCGCAAGGTCGCCTGCCCTGGTTGTTCTCGGCCACACGGGAGTGTGACGTATACCTCTGTCGCTCCGCGGGAGACCGGCCGGAAAAGAGCCGAACGTTCCGGGCGGTGCCGGCGTCGTAGGGGAAACACGGTGAGGGGGGTGGCTTGTGCTGCTGCGCGGAAGGGCCCGGCGCGCCCGGGAGGCACCGCGGCCCGGTGCCGGCGACGGCCCGCCGACCGCGGCTGGTCCGGGGAGTGCGGCGGGCGTGCCGGGCGCGGCTGATGCGCCGAGTGCGGCCGGTGCGCGATCCGCGGGTGTGCCGGGATCGGCGGATGCGCTGGGCGTGGCTGAGGCGGGGGCGGCGACCGATGGGCCCAGAGCGGCTGATGCTCCGGTCGCGGTCGGCCGGAGCGCTGTTCGTGCTCCGGACGCGGCCGATCCGCTGGACGCGGCGCAGGAGCGCCGGGTACGGGCGGTGCTGGCGCTGGGCGGTGTGCCGCAGGCGGACCTGCTGGACGGGGTACAGCAGGTCCGCCTGCGGTTGCTGGAGCGGGCCGCGAGCGGCCGGGAGGCGCCGCGGGACGTCTCGGCGTGGGCGGCGGTCGTCGCCTCCAACCTCGCCATGGACTGGCACCGGGCCAAGCGCCGCCAGGAGCGGCTCGGGGAGCGGCTGGCCGCCCTGCGGCAGCCGGCGCACCCCTCGGGTGAGGACACCAGCGTGCTCTCCGTCGCGGTCGCCCAGGGTCTGGACGAGCTGCCCGACGCCCAGCGCCAGGTCGTCGTCCTGCGCTTCTACGCCGATCTGCCGGTCCGCTCCATCGCCGAGCAGCTCGGCGTCCCGGAGGGCACGGTCAAGAGCCGGCTGCACACGGCGGTACGGGCCCTGCGCGCCCGCCTGCACGAGGACGAGGTGGTGTGACGTGACCGCCCGGAACGATGACGGCCGTGGTGGCGCCGGTGGCGTGTACGACGGCACGGACCCGCTGATGGCCGTACTCGCCGGCGACCCCCTGCCGGAGGACGCCCGGCGGGACGCCGACTTCATGGCGGCCCACAGCGCGGCCGAGGCCGATGTGGCGTTGCTGCGGGAACAACTGGGGCTGATCGGGGACCGGCTGGCGCTGGACGCCGAGCCGTCCCCGCGGCCGGGCGCCGGTACCGGTTCGGCCGTGACGTCGCTGTCCGCGCGGCGCGGCCGCCCCCGGCCCCTCACCATGGCCCTGCGCGGCCTCGCCGCCGCCGCGGCGGCGACCGCGGTCCTGGGGATGGGCTGGCTCGTCGCGCAGAGCGGTACGGGCGTGATGGACGACAACGGGGGCGGCTCGGCCGCCGACAGCGCGGCCGAGCCGCAGTACGGCGACGAGAGCGGCAAGCTGGGCCACGCCGGTTACCTCGCCTGTGCCCGGCTGGTCGTCGAGGGCACCGTCGCCGGGGTCGAGCCGGTCGCCGGCACCGGGCAGGACCGCGTCACCCTCGACGTGGACCGCTCCTACAAGCCCGCCGAGGGGCAGGACCAGGTCGTCTTCGCCCTGGCTGAGGACACCGGCCCCCGGCCGCGTCCCGGCGACCACGTCCTCGTCGGCATCACACGCGGGCAGGCCGAGCCGGACCTGTGGACGACGGGGGAGAAGGAGATCGCCCGCGACCGGGCGTGGATCACCGCCGCCCTTCCGCAGGCCCGCACGATCCCCTGCCCGCGGGACCGGTGAGAAGGGCGGGCGCCCGTACGGACGCCCGCCCTTCTCACCTGCTGTGGTCGCCGGTTACGGCACGACCTTCTCGATCTTCACGCTGCCCACGCCCGCGACCGTTCCGCGCGCGTTGACCAGCTGCACCCGGCCGAAGAACTCACGGCCCTCGGGAGCGGCCGCCGCGGCGGTGACGCTGCCCGAGAACGTCGCCGAGTCGCCCGTTCCGAGCTTCACCGGTGCCGCACCGTCGACCGTGACGCCGCCGAGGGCGGGAGCGAAGAAGACGTCCCGGTAGTCGTACGCGGTCGTGCCGGCCGGCACGGAGTAGCCGACGACCTCGACGGTGTACTTGCCGGCCGCCGGGGACGGGAGGGAGACCGACTCCTCCGAGTCACCGTCGGCGGAGCTGCCGACCTGCTTGCCGGTCGCGTCGTAGACCGCCAGGTCCAGGTCGGCCGCGGTGTCCGAGACCTTGCCGATCGCGACGTCCAGTGACTTCGCGCCCGCGGGCACCTCGACCGTCGTGGTCTGCGTCTCGCCCTGCTTGATCGAGGGGCGGGTCGCCTTGGCGGAACCGAGCGGGCCGCCCACCAGCTTGCCGTCGAGTGCGGCGAAGCGGTTCGTCACCTTCCAGGAGGCGGTGGCCGGGGTGCCGACCTTCGCCTCGGGCACCGTCACGGTCTCCGGGTCGAAGGCCGCGCCGAGCACGGCGACGTCCAGCTTGTACGGGTTGTCCAGCAGCGGCGACGTGCGGCGCGACTCGACCTCGATCTCCCACACGCCGGGCTGCGGGTCCGCGTAGGAGCGCAGGTCCGGACGGCAGGTGTTGGCCGGGTTGGCGTAGTTCGGGTAGCAGTTGATCGTCGAGGTCGGGTCGGCGGGGGTGCCGTACGGGTGGATGGAGACGAACCGGGTCTGGCTCTTGTCCTTCAGCCCGCTCATCGCGACCTCGAGCGACTCGGCGCCCTCGGGGACGGTGACGAAGTAGTGCCGCGTGCTGTTGCGCTGCACCGAACCCGCCGCCGAGAAGGTGTACTTCAGCGGCGCCGAGACCACGACCGTGTTGAGGATCTGCTTGTCGATGCCCTCGGTCCTCGGGTCGTCGACCTCCAGGATCGCGCTCTTGAGACCCGCCGACTTGGGCGCGGCCTGCACCTTGACGGTGACCGGCTTGTTCAGCGGCAGCCTCACCTCGTCGGAGCCGACGACGCGGAACGTGCCGCCCGCGTTGTTCTCGAAGTGCAGCTCGTGCCGGATGGCCTTGTCGGCGCCGGACGTACGGGTGATGGTGACCTCGTAGGTCTTCTTCTGGCCGGCCTTCAGGCCGCCCTCACGGTCGTACAGGCCCGTGCCGAAGCCCGGGGTCTTCAGGAACTGGTCGATCGCGGTGTCGACCGGGGCCTTGACCGTGTACGCGTGGGAGGTGGCGCCGTCGCGGATGGCGTCCCAGGCGTCCTCGATGTTCATCAGGCCCGCGCCCTCCTCGTACGCCTGCACACCCTTGATGTGGTCGGCGGTCGAGGTGAGGGCCGTGCGCAGGGTCGCCGGGGTGAGCTCGATCTTCTTCTGCTTGGCGGCCGAGATCAGCAGCGCGGAGGCACCGGCGGCCTGCGGGGAGGCCATCGAGGTGCCCTGGAGCATGCCGTAGCCCGCCGGGAGGGAGTAGCCCGCCTCGGCGACCGGGGCGCCCGGCATCCAGGTCTGGATGGTGTTGACCGCGGCACCCGGGGCGACCAGGGTCGGGGTGAAGCCGCCGTCCTCACGCGGGCCGCGCGAGGAGAACGGCATCATCGCGTACTTCTTCTCCACGACCGAGCCGTAGTTGGCGGCCCAGGTCTCCTTGGACACGGACGCGCCGACCGAGATGACCTTGTCGGCCAGGGCGGGGTCGCCGATGGTGTTGGCGCCGGGGCCGGAGTTGCCCGCCGCGATCACCAGCTGGACGCCGTACTCGTCGATGAGACGGGTGTACAGCTCGGCGCGCGCGTTGTTGCCGTCGTTCAGCGCCGGCAGGCCGCCGATGGACATGTTGACGATGTCGACACCGCGCTTGGTGACGAGGTCGATCATGCCCTCGGTGAGCGCGACGTTGGTGCAGCCGCCGGACCAGGTGCAGGCGCGGGAGGAGACCAGCTTGGCCCCGGGCGCGGCACCGTCCATCTTCCCGCCGAACAGGCTGTTGGCGGCGGTGATGCCGGCGACGTGCGTGCCGTGTTCGGACTCGACGACGCCGATGTTGACGAAGTCGGCCTTGGTGCCCGCCGCGTCGACGACGACGTCCTTGCGGATCTCGACGACGAACGGCTGCCGCTCGGCGATGTCGGTCTTCGGGTCGTCGGTGCCGAAGTACCCGACCTGGAAGCCGTCCTTGTACGGCTTCATCGGGGTGTCGTCACCGAAGTCGTTGTTGTTGTTCAGGTCGACCCGGACCGTGCCGGCCGCCGCGTCGTAGAGGACGCCCCACGAGTCGGTGGTGTCGCCGTCGCGGTTCGCGTCGCCCGCCGCGTCGCCGCCGGTGGTGTACGACTCGAGGAAGGCGCTGACCTTGTAGGAGCCCGCAGGGGCCGTCCAGGTCTTCCCGCCGTAGGTGAAGGTGGGCCCGGACACGGACGCGGTCATCGGACGCCAGGTGCGGTCGTTGTCGACGATCGGGTCGGTCGCCGTCACCCAGTCGACGATCTTCCGCTCGCCGGTCGTGGTCTTCTGCAGCGCCGGGTGTCCGAGGTCCACGCCGGAGTCGAGGATGCCGATGGTGACGCCGCGGCCGTCCGCCTTCGGGTGGTCCTCGACGAGTCGACCGCGCCCGTCTCGAAGGACGGGTTGTACGGGTTCTCGGCGGGGGTCTTCCTCCCCGGCGCCGGGTACGTCCCCTCGGCGGCCTTCGCGCCCTTGGCGGTGTCCGCGCTCGGGGTCGGGTCGTCCAGCGGGATCTCCTCGCGCAGGTCGATGCCGTGCACGGAGGAGAGCTTGGCGGCGGCGGCGATGGCCGAGTCCGCCCGGGAGGTGGGGACGGTGGCGCGGACGTAGCCCAGCCTGTCGTCGGCCCGGCCCACCGAGCCGCCCTTGACCGCGTCCAGCTGCCCGGCGACCTGCTCGGTCTTCCCGGGCGCGGTGGCGATCATCATGGTGACGGTCTTGTCACCGTCGGCCTTGGCCTCCGCGAGCAGGTCCGCGTCGTTGGAACCGAGCTTGTCGGGCGCGGACTTGACGTCCGCGTCGGCCGGAGCGGACGCGCCCGGTTCGTCGGCGGAGAAGGCCAGGGGGACCGGTCCGGCCGCGGAGAGCGCGGCGACGAGACCGGCGGCCACGGCGATGCGCGCCACGCGTCTGGCGCCCGGTATCGGTTCGCGCTGGGGGGAGTGGGTCATCGGCATCCCTTGTAAGTAAAGGAACGATCGTGGAGCGACCGGAGTCGATTGACTCTGGCCGCGACGATCCGGAGTGAGACCCCGGACGATCGCTGAGCTTTACCCAAGGGGCGGGATTTTGGGGAGGGTTGACCGAATCGCAATAGATGCATGGGGAAAACCCCCGATGCACTATTGGGGAGATGGCGCCCGAAGGCGACAAGTCGCCCATGGGGGCGGCGTCATCGGCCGGTCCGGCGCTCAGGCGTCCTTGGTGCGTGCGTAGTGCCGGGACGCCTTGGCCCGGTTGCCGCAGGCGGCCATGGAGCACCAGCGGCGGGTGCCGTTGCGTGAGGTGTCGAAGAAGTGCAGGACGCACGCCTCGTGGGCGCAGCCGCGGATTCGGTCGGGTGCGGTGTCGAGCAGGCGGAGGTAGTCGCGGGCGGCGAGCCAGGCCGGCCCCCAGGACGGGTCGTCGAACTCGGGCCGCTCGCCCGGTCCGTCCGCGTTGAGCGTGGCCCGGATCCGCCCGTGCGCGAGCACGGCGTCGACCGCCTCGGCGCCCTCGCCGGGTGCGCCGTCCACGGCCCTCTTCAGGGCGTCCCGTGCCCGGAGGGCGTGCCGCAGGGTCGCCGTGTCGGCGGCGAACCGGTCGTCGAGCCCGTTGGCGCGGAGCCACACCGCGAGTCCCTCGGTGTCCGTGAGCAGATCCTGGGCGGTTCCCTCCCGCATCCACCGCGTGTTGAGCAGGTCCAGTGCGAGCGGCTCGCCGGTGAGTGGGCGCGGGTCGACGCGGTCCCCGTCTGGCATGGAGGGCTCCCTTCGGCGCTAACCACTCAAGGGTACGTGACCGGTTGACGGCGACTTCATCTAACCTCTAAAGTCTATTTCAACGGTTAGCCCGCTGATCGCGCGGGCCCGACGAAGGGACACCCATGACCCTGCGCCCCGGCCACACCGGCCTGAACGTCACCGACCTCGACCGCTCGCTCGCCTTCTACCGCGACGTCCTCGGCTTCTCGCTGATCGGAGAGGGCAAGGAGGAAGGCAGGCGCTACGCGTTCCTGGGCGACGGCGAGCGGCTCGTCCTCACGCTCTGGCAGCAGGCCGAGCAGCCGTACGACGGCGGGCGCGCCGGACTGCACCACCTCGCCTTCGAGGCGGACTCGATCGAGCGGGTCAGGGAGTACGAGACAGCCCTGCGCGCCCACGGCACCGACTTCGCCCACGAGGGCGTGGTCGCCCACAGCGAGGGGGCGGCATCCGGCGGCATCTTCTTCCACGACCCTGACGGAACGCGGCTGGAGATCTCCGTGCCGACCGGCGCGGAGGGTGCCCCCGCGCCCAGCCAGTCCGCCCCGACCTGCGGCTTCTTCTAACCATGACGACGACCACGAGCGTCTACCACGCCGGCTCGCGCGCCGTGCAGGACCGCGTGGGCGTCCGGGGCGCCGCCGACCACGTCGGCCGGTCCGTCGGGCAGGGCATCAAGCCGGTGGCGGCGGCCTTCCTGCAACTCCAGCCCCTGCTGGTGGTCGGCGCCGCAGCCCCGGAGACCGGCAGGGTGTGGGTCACACCGCTCACCGGCGACCCCGGCTTCGTGCGGGCCACCGGCCCCCGCGAGATGTCGCTCGCCGGCACACCACGGCCCGGCGACCCACTGGCCCACGCCCTCGCGAGCGAGGGCACCCGCGTCGGCACCATCGCCCTGGACCCGCGCACCCGCCGCCGCATGCGCCTCAACGGCCGGTCGCGCCCCACGCCCGGAGGCTTCGCCGTCGAGGCGGACCGGGTTTTCTCCAACTGCCCCAAGTACCTGCAGAAGCGGGAGTCCTGGGAAACGGTCACCGACCGCGTGCCCGGCCCCGCCCGGCACACCCGCCGCCTCACCGACGCGCAACGGGCGTTCATCGAGTCGGCCGACACCTTCTTCGTCGCCACCGTCCACAAGGACGGAGCCGAGGTCAGCCACCGCGGCGGCAACCCCGGCTTCGTCCGCACCGTCTCACCGGCCGAACTGACCTGGCCGGACTACCCGGGCAACGCCATGTTCCTCACCCTCGGCAACCTCACCGCGGACCCCCGGGCAGGGCTCCTCTTCCTCGACTGGACGACCGGGACGACCCTCCAGCTCACCGGAGAGGCCCACACGGACTTCGCGCCCGACGGCGAGCGCCGGGTCCGCTTCGCCGTCACCGAGGCCGTGCACACCGAGCGCGCCCTGCCGCTGCGCTGGTCCGCCCCCGCCTACTCACCCGCCAATCCCACGCCACCGGGGTAACGTCCCCGAGTGCGCAAGAAGTTGAGGGTGGCGGCCTACGCCATAGTCGTCCGTGACGGACAGATCCTGCTCGCCCGTTCCCCCGCCGACGACGGCACACCCGAGTGGGTCGTCCCCGGCGGCGGAATGGAACACGGTGAGGACCCCTACGACACCGTCCGCCGGGAAGTCGAGGAGGAGACCGGCTACCGCATCGAGGTCACCGGCCTGCTCGGCGTGGACTCCTCCCGCCACACCCTCCGCGACGGCTTCGGGCGTGGGGTCGACCATCACGGCGTGCGGTTGGTCTACGAGGGCCGCGTCACCGGCGGCGAACTCCGCAACGAGGTGGGCGGTTCCACCGATCTCGCCGCCTGGCAGGACCTGGACGCGGTCCCCGGCCTGGTCCGGGTACGGATGGTCGACATCGCCCTGCGGCTGTGGCGGGAGCGGCCGGCCACCGGTCGGCTCGCCGACGCCGTGGACGTGGAATAGCTGCGGGGACAGGCGCGGAAATACGTGCAGTACCCCGGAAGATGAACACCGCGTGACCGGCTCCGGGCCGTCCCCGGAGCGGTCGACGACGCGCAGGGTCATCCAAGATCCACGTACGGTGATCGGCGCTGCCCGTTGCCGCGTCGTTCACGCGCAGGTCACTCCCGGTGCCAACGATCGAATGCGAGCGGGGCGTTGGCGTGACGAACGCCCCGCGACCACTGCCGACGCGTTCGCACTCGGGGAGAGAAGCGCATGTCGCGCACACGCTCAGTCGCCGGCTCCGGCCAGGGCATCCACCGTCGTTCCGTTCTCGCCGCCTCCGGAGCGGTAGCCCTCTCCGCGGGCGTCGGCTACGCCCTGCGGCCCAGCGACAGCCAGGCCGCCACAACGGCCGGGGAGGCCACCGAGGCCGTCGCCGCCTCCTCGCGCCAGGCTCCGGCCGCACCGCTTGCCCCGTACACCAAGGGCACGACCCTGGCGTCGGTCACCGCCCCGCGCACCGGCTCCGGCTCCGGCTACCGGCGCCTGGGCGACGGCCCCGGCTGGCAGCGGGTCGTCCGCAGCGACCTCGCCGCACCCAAGTCCGGCCGCGCCGGGCGCCGTACCGCCCTGGCCGCCTTCGTGCAGCTCACCGACCTCCACATCATCGACGCCCAGCACCCGCTGCGCCTGGAGTACCTCCGCTCGGCCGACGTGCACGCCTGGCGGCCGCACGAGGCACTGACCGTGCAGGGCGCCATCGCGCTGGTGGAGCGGATCAACGCCCTGCGCGGCGCCCCGGTCACCGGCTCCCCGCTGCACTTCGCCATGACCACCGGCGACAACACGGACAACAACGCCAAGTCCGAGCTGGAGTGGTTCCTGAAGATCATGAGCGGCGGGCGCATCACGCCCAACACCGGCGACCCGCGCCGGTACGAGGGCGTCCAGAACAGCGGCCTGAGGCAGTACTGGCAGCCCGACGCCGCGGTCCGCGACACCGACAAGCAGGCCGGCTTCCCGCACCTCGACGGTTTCCTGAAGGCCGCCATCCGCGAGGTCCGCAGCCCCGGCCTCAACCTGCCCTGGTACTCAACGGTCGGCAACCACGACTCCATGCCGATGGGCTGCTACGCCTCACACGGCGACTCCTACCTCACCGAACTCGCCGTCGGCGGCAAGAAGCTGATGAACGTCTCCGCGTCCGATGCGCAGCGGCTCCTGACCCTCATCAAGAAGGGCGGCGACCCCGCGGGCGCCACCTACCACGACTTCCTCAAGTCCCACGCCCGCGAGGTGCGTTCGGTCACCCCCGACGAGGCCCGTGCCCCCTTCACTCCCGCCGAGTACATCAAGGCCCACCTGAACCCGGCCTACCGCGGCGTGGGCCCCGCCGGCCACGGCTACTCCTCCGCCAACCTCGACGCGGGCACCCAGTACTACGCCTTCCGCATCTCCGACGACGTCATCGGCATCAGCCTGGACACCACCGACGCGGGCGGCCACTACGAAGGCTCCATCGGCACCGCCCAGTCGAAGTGGCTCGAGCGGACGCTGCGGGAGAACAAGGACTCCCACGCGGTGATCTTCAGCCACCACACCAGCAAGACGATGACGAACACCCGCCGGGACCCGGCCCGCCCGAACGAGCGCCGGCACACCGGCCAGGAGGTCCTCGCCCTGCTCGGCGGCCACCGCAACGTGCTCGCCTGGGTGAACGGCCACATCCACAAGAACGTCATCACCCCGCACGCCACGTCGAGCGGCGGCTCCTTCTGGGAGATCTCCACGGCCTCCCATGTCGACTACCCCCAGCTGGCCCGGGTCATCGAGCTGACCGACAACAAGGACGGCACGATCTCCCTGTTCACCACCCTGGTCGAGTCCTCGGCCCCGTCCCGCACGGACTTCTCCGACCTCTCCCAGACCGGCCTCGCGGCCCTCTACCGCGAGCTCTCCCTCAACGCCCCCGGCGCCAACCCGAACCTCGGCGGCGACCCGGAGGACCGCAACACCGAGCTGGTTCTGAAGAAGGGCTGAAACCCACTCAACCGGCCCGGGCCCGATCAACCCGGCCCCGGGAGGCGGAGGTCCCTCCCCCTGAGACAACCCGATATGACGTGACAGGGGGAAACGGGGACATGACGAGACGCTCACGTACGGCGGCCCTGGCGGTGACGACGGCCGTGGCGCTGTCGGCGGCCCTGGCCGCTCCGGCACTGGCGGCGGCTCCCGCAGGTGGGGGCAACCATCATGACGCGACCCGGCGGGCGGTGCGGGCCGCGGTCGCCGAGGGCGTGCCGGGCGTGACCGTGACGGTGCGGCGAGGGCACGGCACCTGGGCGGCGACGGCCGGTGTGGGCAACCTCGAGACGGGCAAGCCGCGTTCGGCTCACGACCACTACCGCGTCGCCAGCATCACGAAGACGTTCGTCGCGACCGTCGTCCTGCAACTGGAGGCGGAGGGGGAGCTCTCGCTCGACGACACCGTGGAAAAGTGGTTGCCGGGCCTGGTCCGGGGCAACGGCCACGACGGCCGGGAGATCACGCTGCGCCGGCTCCTGAACCACACCAGTGGCATCTTCGACTACCTGGACGACCCCGGCTTCCAGCGGAAGTACATGACCGCGGACGGCTTCATGAAGCACCGCTTCGACGAGGCCGCCCCCGAGGAACTGCTCGCCATCGCCATGGCGAACAAGCCGTACTTCGCGCCGGGCGAGTCGTTCAGGTACTCCAACACCAACTACCTCCTGGCCGCCAGGGTGATCGAGAAGGCCACGGGCAACGACGACTACGGCGACGAGATCGACCGCCGGATCATCGAACCCCTGCACCTGACCTCCACGTCGGTGCCCACCACCCGGGTCACCCTGCCCCGGCCCAGCGGCCGCGCCCACTCCAAGCTGGCCAGGACGGCCACGGGGCCGACGTACGACGTCACGGAACTGAACCCGCGTCTGGCCTACGGCTCCGGCCAGATGATCTCCAGCTCGGCCGACCTGAACCGCTTCTACTCGGCCCTGCTCCGGGGCGAGCTGCTCCCGCCGGAGCAGCTGAAGGAGATGAAGACCACGGTCCCCTCCAGCCGTGCGACCAGCCGCTACGGTCTGGGGCTCGTGGACCGCGAGCTCAGCTGCGGTGTCCACGTCTGGGGCCACGAAGGCGGCATCAGCGGCTCCCTTTCGGACGCGGTGACGACCGAGGACGGCCGGCACTCCCTGGCCGTCAACCTCAACGGTGACTGGTCGACGAGCACCGAAGGGATCGTCGAGGCGGAGTTCTGCGGCGAGTAGCGGTCGCCTCCACACGAGGAGGGGCCGCCGGCACCCCGGCGGCCCCTCCTCTCCCCTCCTGGTTCCGTCCCCAATCCTCACTACCGGGGCAGGACCACGACGTACGCGGCCGGATCGCGGTCGGCCGCCGCCATCAGGGCCGTGCGGATCACCGTCGCCTGCTGTTCCAGTGCGTCACGGAGCTTGCGCGGCGTGATGTGCACGACCGTGATGCCGAGCCGCTCCAGATGCTCGCGCTTGCGGGCGTACTCGGAGATCATGGTGTCGTCGTCCTGCCGGGGCGCCCGCGTGTCCAGTTCCAGCGCCACCGCCTGCTCGGGCCAGTACGCGTCCAGGCCCCCGAGGTAGGGGCCGCCGGGCAGCCGCAGGTCCACGTTCCACACCGGGTCGGGCAGGCCGTACTCGCGCACCATCCGGTACAGGCGGTCCTCCGCGCGCGCCCGGCCCTCGGCCAGCAGGGACTCGACCGCGTCCACCACGTGCGGACGGCTCAGCAGCCGCGCCTGGTTCAGTTCACGGACCACCGTGGCCGCATCGCAGTGGGCGCCGCGCACCGCCTCCGTCATCAGCCGGCGTACGACGACGGCGTCTTCGAGTCCGGCCACCGCGTCGGCCAGGGCTCGGGCCACCGGGGCCACCGGCAGGCCCGTGACCTGCTCGGGGATGGGCAGCGAGGAGCCCCGGACGATGCGCGCGCAGCCCGTGGAGCGCAGTCGGCGCATCCGCGGGACCAGCACGTCGATGACCTCCAGGGACGGCAGCGGGGGAGTGGCGGAGAAGCCGTGCAGCGTCAGGGCGGCCAGGCCCGTGATCATCGCCTCGGGCTGGGCCGGGGGGTTCGACCCGCCCGCGCCGGGCTGGGTGGGAACCCCGCTGCCGCGTTCCCGCGCCGCGTACATCAGCACCGCGTGCAGCCGCTCCTCGCTGGTCGGCGGGCCGGGGTGGAGCAGGACGACGCCCGGGAGGAGCTGCTGCCAGGGCCCGCCAGGGCGGCACTGCTCGTTCGTCCGGGCCGTCGGGACACCGTGCGTGCGGAGCTGAGCGACCGTCATCACCCGGAGCCGGGCGCGGCCGGACAGCTCGTGCAGGGGGCGGGGGGAGAGCGGGGTGTTGTGGTTCATGACGGGGAATTTCCCGCGTCCGATCCACCGCTTAACCGCTGTTACAGGTCCGTCGACAAATGCGGACAAGCAAGCCCTAAAGGACGCATGTTCGGGTGCCGAAAACCCCTGGTCCGTTCGGGTGCGGGCCAGGGGTTACGGCTGTGATTGCCTGAATTCCGTAACGGTGACGGAACCGCTGATCTCAGGCCAAAGGTGTTGGGGTCTGTCCGGCGGCCGCGTCGCAGGCCTGCCCCCGCAGCGCACGGGCCAGATCGTCCCGAGCCTCCAGCACCAGCCGGCGCAGGGCCGGGGCCGCATCGCGGTGCGAGTCCAGCCACGCGTCGGTGGCGTCGAGTGTCCCCTGGGACTGCTGGAGCGACGGGAACAGGCCCCGCACCACGTGCATCCCGATCTGGATCGACCGCTCGGACCAGACGCGCTCGATCACCGCGAAGTACTTGTCCGCGTACGGGGCGAGCAACTGCCGCTGCGAGCCCTGGGTGAACCCCGCGATGGTCGCCTCGACCATGGCGTTGGACAGCGCGTCCGACTCCACGACCTGCGCCCACGCCTGGGCCTTGACCGCCTCCGACGGGCGTGCCGCCAGGCACCGCACCTGGTGGCGCTTGCCCGAGGCCGTGTCGTCCCTGGTCAGCTCCTCGGCCAGGTCCTGCTCGTCCACCACCCCGTGCGCGGCCAGCGGCTCCAGGAACACCCAGCGCAGTTCCTGGTCCAGGTCGAGGCCCTCGATCGCCGCCGTGCCCGCCAGCAGGTCCCGCAGCAGTTCGAAGTCGGCCTCGGCGGTGGCCGTCCGGGCGAAGAAACGCGCCCAGGCGAGCTGCTGCTCGCTGCCCGGCTCCGCCTCCCGCAGCTCACGCCGCGCACCCTCGGCCAGCAGCCGGCCACCGGCCTCCCGCCAGCCGGCCGCCGCGTAGTGCGTGACGGCCGACTCGGCCCACGCGTGCAGCATCTGGAGCACGCCGATCTCGGCCTCGCGCCCCGCGAACCGCAGCACCAGATCCACGAAGTGCCTGGCCGGGAGCAGCGCGTCCCGGGTCATGTTCCACAGCGCCGACCAGCACAGGGCACGGGCGAGGGGGTCCGTGAGCGACCCGAGGTGCTCGCGCAGGGTCGCGAGCGAGGTCTCGTCGAAGCGGATCTTGCAGTACGTCAGGTCGTCGTCGTTGACCAGGACCAGGTCGGGGGCGTCGGAGCCGGCCAGGTCCGCGACGACCGTGCGCGCCCCGTCGACATCGGTCTCGGCGCGCGCGTACCTTGCGAGCGTCCCCGTGTCCGTCACCCGGTACAGGCCGACCGCGACACGGTGCGGGCGCAGCTCGGGGTGCGACTCGGCCGCATCCTGCACCACCGCCAGCTCCTCGACCCGGCCGTCCGCGCCCAGCAGCACCTGCGGCGTCAGCGAGTTCACCCCGGCCGTCTGGAGCCAGGAACGGGCCCAGCCGCTCATGTCCCGGCCGCTGGTCTCCGCCAGCACCGACAGCAGGTCACCGAGGCGCGTGTTGCCGTACGCGTGCCGCTTGAAGTACCGCCGGGCGCCCTCCAGGAAGGCCTCCTCGCCGACGTAGGCCACGAGCTGCTTCAGCACCGACGCGCCCTTGGCGTACGTGATGCCGTCGAAGTTCAGCTTGGCGTCCTGCAGGTCGCGGATGTCGGCCGTGACCGGGTGCGTGGAGGGCAGCTGGTCGGCCCGGTAGGCCCAGGCCTTGCGGCGGTTGGCGAAGGTGACCCAGCCGTTCTTGAAACGGGTCGCCCCGACCAGCGCGAACTCGCCCATGAAGTCGGCGAACGACTCCTTCAGCCACAGGTCGTCCCACCACTCCATGGTGACCAGGTCGCCGAACCACATGTGCGCCATCTCGTGCAGCACGACGTTGGCCCGGCCCTCGTAGGACGCCTGCGTCACCTTCCCGCGGAAGACGAACTCCTCCCGGAACGTCACAAGACCCGGGTTCTCCATCGCGCCCAGGTTGTACTCGGGTACGAACGCCTGGTCGTACTTCCCGAACGGATACGGGAAGTCGAAGCGGTCGTGGAAGAAGTCCAGGCCCTGCTTGGTGACGAGGAAGACGTCCTCGGCGTCGAAGTGGGGTGCGAGGGCCTTGCGGCACAGGGCGCCGAGCGGGATCTCCAGGGTCGTGCCGTCCGGATGCGTACGGGAGTACGAGTCCGTCACGTAGTGGTACGGGCCCGCCACCACACAGGTGATGTACGTCGAGATCGGCTTGGTCTCGGCGAACCGCCAGACCCCGTCGGCCTTCTCGCCGACCCCGTTGCTCCACACCGTCCAGCCCTCGGGTGCCCGCACCTCGAAGCGGTAGGGCGCCTTGAGGTCGGGCTGCTCGAAGTTCGCGAAGACCCGGCGGGAGTCGGCCGGTTCGTACTGGGTGTACAGGTACACCTCGCCGTCCTCGGGGTCGACGAAGCGGTGCAGGCCCTCGCCGGTGCGCGAGTAGGCGCACTGGGCGTCGACGATCAGCTCGTTTTCGGCGGCCAGGTCCTCCAGCGTGATCCGGGAGCCGTCGAAGACCTCGCCGGGGTCCAGATCACGGCCGTTGAGTGAGACGGACGTCACACTCGGCGCGATCAGGTCGGCGAAGCTGCTCGCGCCGGGCTCGTTGCAGCGGAACCGGACGGTCGTGACGGACCGGAACGTGCGGGGACCGCCGGTGTCGTCCGCGCCGACCGCGGACCGCAGGTCGAGGGACACCTCGTACCCGTCGACGCCGATCAGGGCGGCCCGCTCACGGGCCTCGTCACGGGACAGATTCTCACCGGGCACGGGCAGTACTCCTCGGACCTCGTCGGATACGGCGGAACAGCAACGATCCTGCCACGCGCCCCTGACCCGAGGCAGCCGGGAATGACCGGGGTGAGCAGCGGCGTTCCCGGAGAAACGGCTTACTCACGAGGAGAGACATGTCGGACAAGACCCCCGTCGACTTCTGGTTCGACCCGCTGTGCCCCTGGGCGTGGATGACCTCCCGTTGGGTGCTGGAGGTGGAGAAGGTCAGGGACATCGAGGTCCGCTGGCACCTCATGAGCCTCGCCGTCCTCAACGAGGACAAGCTGGACGAGCTGCCCGAGGAGTACCGCGAGCTGCTTCAGACCAAGGCGTGGGGCCCGGTCCGGGTCGTCATCGCGGCACAGCAGGAGCACGGCGCCGAGGTGCTCGGCGACCTCTACACCGCGCTCGGCACCCGCATCCACAACCAGGGCGAGGGCCCCGGCAAGGAGACGGTCGCCGCCGCCCTGAAGGACGTCGGCCTGCCCGAGTCGCTCATGGAGCACTGGGACTCCACCCCGTACGAGCCCGAGCTGCGCGCCTCCCACAAGGAGGGCATCGACAAGGTCGGCCAGGAGGTCGGCACCCCGGTCATCGCCGTTCCCGGCGCCGACGGCGAGCAGATCGCCTTCTTCGGCCCGGTCGTCACCCCGGCCCCGCAGGGCGAGGAGGCCGCCCGCCTCTGGGACGGCACCCTCGCCGTGGCCTCGGTTCCCGGCTTCTACGAGATCAAGCGCACCCGCACCAAGGGCCCGGACTTCTCCAACCTGTAGGGCTCACCCGGCGGGGGCGGCTTCCGGGTTCCGCAGGTCCTCCGGGAGCCGGCCCCCGCCGGCCTGATGGCTCCAGGGCTGATACCACCGGCAGCCAGGAGCGGTGCAGCGCCACACATCCGTCCGGTCGGGTGACGTCCCAGCACGCGCGAGTGACACCGCGATGCGTCGCGCTGGTTCATGTACGGGCCCGCGCCCGCGTCAGCCGGGCCAGGTGCTCGTCGTAGCCGTTGGTGTAGAGGGCCGCCCGGTCCGGGGCCGGGTCGACGATCCGCGTCGGCCGCGTCCACTCCGCCGCGTCCAGTGGCATCCCGTACCGCTCGGCCGCCGCCAGGACCGCGCCCCGGGCGCCCACCTCGCCCTCGACGACCCGCAGCGGCCGGCCGAGCACATCGGCCAGCAGCCGCATCCATGCGGGGCTGCGGGTGCCGCCGCCGCACACCGCCAGCGCACCGGTCAGCCCGGCCGCCTCCAGGCAGTGCCGGGCCGCGTACCCGATTCCCTCGCAGGTGGCGCGGACCAGGTCCCCCCGGGTCGACTCCAGGGAGACACCGGTGAGTTCGGCGCGCAGCCGGGGCTCGACGAAGGGGGCGCGTTCCCCGGAGGGCGCGAAGTACGGCAGCACGCGGACGCCGTTCGCGCCCGGCGGGGTCTCGGAGAGCAGGCCGTCGACCTCGTCGTGCCGCACACCCGTCGTCGACAGCACCCAGTCCAGCGCCGCAGTGCCCACCATCGCGGGCATGGCGCGCAGCCAGTGACCGGGCCGGTCCGTGCAGATGTACAGGCCGGCCGGTTCGCCCGTCAGGTCCAGTTCGGAGGTGGCGACCAGGCTGGCCAGGCAGGT
Organism: Streptomyces djakartensis; assembly: GCF_014651075.1. Classification (GTDB taxonomy): domain Bacteria; phylum Actinomycetota; class Actinomycetes; order Streptomycetales; family Streptomycetaceae; genus Streptomyces; species Streptomyces djakartensis. The sequence goes on from NZ_BMWE01000006.1 coordinate 321,095, forward strand.
GCCGACGATCAGCAGTCCGTCCCCCGGGGCCGTCACCCCGGCGCCCAGCGCGCAGGCCGGCAGGTCGTACGGGCCGTTCGCGATCCGGGTGCCGGGCGGCAGCCCCTCCCCCCGGGCCTCGGCGGTGGCGAGCGGGTCGCTGACCGGGGCGAGCAGATGGCGCCGGTGTGCGAGGCCCAGCAGTTCCACGACCTGGTCGTCGTACGTCCTGGTCCGCGGATCGAGGAAGGGCATCGAGGCGTCCGACACGTCGGTCGCGAAACCGGCGCCCGTCAGCCGCTGGAACACCATGTCCTTGCAGTACAGGGCGGCTTTCGCGGCGTCCAGGGTCCGCGGTTCATGGCGGTCCAGCCAGGCCAGCAGCGGCCCCGGGCAGCCCGGGAACATCGCGCTCCCGGTCCGCCGGAACACCGTCTCGAACGTGCCGTCCGACAGCCACCGGTCGACCAGTTCGTGCGCTCGCCCGTCCATCCAGGAGGCCGCCGGACGTACGGGCCGCCCTTCGCCGTCGACCAGCCACACCCCGTCGCCCTGCCCCGTGAGGCCGGCGAGCTCAACGGGTTCCGGGACGCGTTCCGTGATCTCGCCGAGCACGGCGACGACCGCTCCGTACACCTCCTCCATGTCCTGCTCGACGACCCCGCCGCGCAGCGACAGGTCCACCGGCCGGGACTCCACGGCCAGTTGACGGCCCGTGGAGTCAAAGGCCGCCGCCTTGACCATGGACGTGCCCACATCGATACCGACGTACATGCGGCTCCCCTCCGGGTCCTCAGGTCAGACAGTGCGCGAGCGGCTCGCCGCGCACCCAGCGGCCCACCTCTCCGGCGGCGATCCGGGCCGCCTTCTCCGCGACCGCGCGGGAGGCACCGCCCAGATGGGGGGTGAGCACCACGCGTTCGGAGAGCCCCAGCAGCCGGGAGCCGGCCGGCAGCGGCTCCCGCTCGTACGTGTCGAGCGCCGCCGCCGACACCCGGCCGTCCGCCAGCGCGTCGCACAGCGCGTCCTCGTCGAGCAGCGGGCCCCGCGCCACGTTCACCACCACCGCGCCGGCCGGCAGCAGCCCCAGCTCCCGGGCGCCGATCAGCCCCCGGGTCTCGGGAGTGAGCCGGGCGTGCAGGCTGATCACCTGGGAGCGGCGCAGCAGTTCGTCCAGCGAGGCCACGCGCAGGCCGTGGATCTCGCCGTGCACATACGGGTCGTACACCATCACCCGGGCACCGAACGCGCACAGCACCCGGGCGACCCGGCTGCCCACGGCCCCGTACCCGACGAGCCCGACGGGCAGGTCCTCCAGCTCCAGCCCGCTCCGCTCGTACGTGTAGTACGCGGCTCCCTCCCAGCTGCCGTGCCGGGCCAGCGGGTCGTGGGCCTGGGGGATGCGGCGCAGGGCCGACAGCATCAGGCCGACGGTGAACTCGGCGGTGGCGGCGGCGTTGCGGCCCGGTGCGAAGCACACCCGCACGTCACGCCGCTTGGCCGCGTCCAGGTTGACGTTGACGGGACCGCCCCGGCAGACCACGACCAGCCTCAGGTCCGGGCAGGCGGCGAGGACCCGTTCGGTGACCGGGCCCATCTGTGTGACCAGGACCTGCGCCCCGGCCAGCGCCTCGATCATCTCGTCCTCGGCGCCACTGGCCTCCTGCACCTCGGCTACCGGCCCGAACGGCTCCAGCGGCCAGCCGAGCCTCACCTCCCTGACGTCGGCCCGCTCCACCTCGTGCGTCACCGCCCGGCTGATCAGCGACGGCAGCACGAAGTGGTCACCGGCGGCCACCACACGTACGTTCTCTTCGGAGGTCATCGCAGTGCGTCTCCCGTCTCGGCGTCGAAGACATGGGTGTGCCGGGGGTCGGCGGCGACCCTGACACGCTCGTCGTGGGCCAGCCGTACCTCGGGGTCGGTGAGGACGACCAGATGCCGTTCGACCCCGTCGAGGGCGAGGGTCGCCAGGCCCGACTCGAGCAGGGGTTCGTGGGCGACGACCCGGGCGGGCAGACCGCCCTCGGCGGTGAGCCGGACGTCCTCCGGGCGGATTCCGACCACCACCTCCCTGCCCTGGTCCACCGGCATCGGCAGGGCGATCCGCACCGAGTCGGAGAGGCGGGCGTGAGCGTCGCCGGTGGCGATGCCGGGCAGCAGGGTGATCGCGGGCTCGCCGACGAAGTCCGCGACGAACACGTTGGCCGGGCTGTCGTAGATCTCGTAGGGGGTGCCGAGCTGCTGGATGACGCCGTCCTTCATCACGGCGATCCGGTCGGCGAGGGAGAGGGCCTCCTCCTGGTCGTGGGTGACCAGGATCGTGGTGTGGCCCAGGTCCTTCTGGATGCGCTTGAGTTCACGGCGGGTGGTGTCGCGCTGGGCCGCGTCCAGGTGGGAGAGGGGTTCGTCGAGGAGCAGCACGTCCGGTTCGCGGATCAGGGCCCGGGCGAGCGAGACGCGCTGCTTCTGGCCGCTGGAGAGGCCGGCCGGGCGGGCGTCGAGGAGCCCGGTCAGGCCGACCCGGTCGGCGATCTCCCTCACCTTCCGGTCGACGTCCCCCCGTGCCGCCTTCCTCCGGGCCTTCAGTCCGAACGCCAGGTTCTCCGCGACCGACAGCGGCGGATACAGCGCGTAGTTCTCGAACGCGACCCCGATGTTCCGCTGCTGTGCGGGCCGTTCCACCACCGACGCCCCGCCGACCAGGATGTCCCCGCCGGTCACCGGCTCAAGACCGGCGATCATGCGCAGTGTCGTCGACTTGCCGCAGCCGGACGGCCCGAGCAGGCCGAGCAGCTCCCCGGACCGCAGGCTCAGATCGATCCCGCGTACGGCGTCGACCGGGGGCCGCCCCCGCGACCGGTAGGTCTTGCGCAGCTCACGTAGCTCCAGTCCCGTCATGGCCGCCGCCCTTCGTCGCGCAAACCTCGTAACGGACCTTGTGCTCGTCCAGGTCCCGCAGTTCCTCCGGCGACGCCCCGTCGTCCACCAGGAGCAGGTCGAAGCGGGACAGCGGGGCGACCCGGTGCAGGGCGACCCGGCCGAGCTTGGTGTGGTCGATCAGCAGGACGTTCCGCGCGGCCGAGTCGAGCATCGCCCGCTTCACGGACACGATGTGCTGCTCCTGGTGGTAGGCGTAGCCCTGGTGCACCGCCGACGTCGACGCGAAGCACACGTCCACGCGCAGCTGCTCGACCGCCTCCACGCACGACACCCCGAGGAACGAGGAGTGCAGCGGGTCGTAGTCGCCGCCGAGCGCCATCAGGTGGATGCCCCGCTGGTCGGCCAGCAGGTTGATCGCCTCCAGGAAGTTGGTGACGACCGTCAGCGGCGTGACCTCGCCCGTGCGCAGCCGCCGGGCTATCTCCAGGGTGGAGGTGGAGTCGTCCAGCAGGATGGCCATGCCGGGCTCCACCATCCGCAGCGCCCGCTCGGCCACGGCGGCCTTCTCGGCCCGCATCGTCTTCAGCCGGTACTGCACGTTCGACTCGAAGACCCCGGACGGCTGTGCGGTCACCCCGCCCCGGAACTTGCGTACGATGCCCTGCCGTTCGAGCTCGTCGAGGTCCCGGTGAATGGTCATCAGGCTCACCCCGAACCGCTCGGCGAGCTCCGCCGCCGTCGCCGAACCGTCGGCCAGCACCTGCTCGGCCATGGCGGCCTGCCGCGCCGCGGGCCCCTGCTGTCCACCACTGCTGCTGCTCATGCCTGTGTCTCTATTCGTCGTCCCGGTCGCTCCGGCCGGTCGGCCTCGAACAGCAGCAGGTTCTCAGGCCAGACCGTGAGCCGTACCGGATCGTCCGCACGAAGGCGTGCCGCGTCCGCCCAGGGAGCGACCAGCGACACCCGCTGCTCCCCGGCACCGAGCCGGACGGTGACCTCGACGGACCGGCCGAGTGCCTCGGTGACGTACACCGTCCCGGTCAGCTCGTGGCCCTCGCCGTGCAGGGTGATGTCCCGGGGGCGGAGGCCGACGAGGACGTCCGTGCCCGGGGCGGCCTCCGCACGCACCGGCAGCTCGACCTCGCCGTCGGCCCGCACCCCGCGCTCCGTCACCACCCCGGGCAGCAGGTTGATCCGGGGCCGCCCGAAGGCCCGCGCGACCTCCGTGTCGCAGGGCCGGTACCAGATCTCCTCCCGGGTGCCGGTCTGCACGATCCGGCCCTGGCGGACGACCCCGATCCGGTCGCCGAGGGCCAGTGCCTCGACAGAGTCGTGCGTGACGTACAGCGTGGTGGTGTGCTGCACCTCGCCGAGCGCCTTCAGCTCCGCCCGCATCTGCTGGCGCAGCTTGGCGTCCAGGTGGGAGAGCGGCTCGTCGAGCAGGAACGCCCGGGCCGGCCGCACCAGTACCCGCCCGAGCGCCACCCGCTGCCGCTGCCCGTTGGACAGCCGGCCCACGGGCCGGTCCAGCAGCCCGGAGATGCCGAGCAGTTCGGCGACCGCGCCGACCCGCTGCCGGGCCTCGGCGGCCGGGAGACGGTGTCTCGGGGAGCGCAGCGGTGAGGCGAGGTTGTCGTAGGCGGAGCGGTGCGGGTAGAGGGCGTAGCTCTCGAAGCACATCGCCACACCCCGGTCGTACGGCTCCACGCCCCGCATGTCCTCGCCGTCGAGCAGGACCGTGCCGGAGTCGGGCTGTTCGAGCCCGGCGACGGTCTTGAGCGTCGTCGTCTTGCCCGCTCCCGACGGGCCCAGCAGACAGAAGAACTCGCCTTCCCGCACCTCCAGTTCGAGCCCGTCGAGCGCGACGGTCCTCCCGTACGTCTTCCGGACGCCGCTCAGGGTGATCATGACTTCACCGCCCCGAACGACAGTCCCCGCACCAGATACCGCTGGATCGTCAGCGCCAGCAGCAGCGGCGGCACGACGGACACGAGCGCGGCGGCGGCCGTCAGGTTGTACTTGGGCCGGTCGCCGCCGAGGAAGGACAGCGCGCCCACCGTCACCGTCTGGGCCTCGTTGGAGGTGAGGATCAGCGGGAAGACGAAGTTGTTCCAGGCGAAGATGAACGCCAGCAGCGACACGGCCGCGATCCCCGGTTTCACCAGCGGCAGGGCGACGCGGAAGAACGCCTGCTTGCGGGTGTAGCCGTCGAGCAGGGCCGCCTGCTCCAGCTCGGGTGTGAGGTCGGCGAAGTAGGACCGCATGATCCACACGATCAGCGGCAGGGTGACGAGTTGCAGCACCCACACCATGCCGACGTAGGTGTCGAACAGCCCGAGCTTCTGGTACAGCACGAACAGCGGGATGATCACGGTGAGTTCGGGCGCGAACCGGAACGACAGCAGCGTGAACATCAGGTTCTCCGAGCCCCTGAACCGCCACCGCGCCGAGGCGTACGCCGCCGGCAGCCCGACCACGAGCGACAGCGCGACCGCCCCCACCGACACCACCAGGCTGTTGACGAAGAACCGCACGAACGGGATGCCCTCGCTGTCGCCGAGGACCGTGCGGTAGCCGTCGAGGGTGGGGGAGAAGGAGAAGTACGTGCTGAACAGCTGGTCGGTGGGCTTCAGGGAGAGGATCACCATCCAGGCGATCGGGAACAGCGCGAACACGAAGTAGAGGATCAGGGCGGCGTCCGCCAGCCACCCCAGCAGGCGTTTCCTCATGTGGTCACCTCCGCCGCCCGGCGCTGAATCCTCCCCAGGTGTTTCACCAGCACCATCGCGGCCAGGTACACCACGGCCCACAGCACGATGGTGTAGCTGATCCCGAAGGAGTAGCGCTGGAAGCGGATCGCCTCCAGATACGCCCGGATCTGCAGCACGACGGTCGAGTCGCCCGGCCCGCCCTCCGTCAGGGCGTAGATGATGTCGAACACCTTCAGCGAGTCCATGAACCGGAAGATCACCGCGACCAGCACGTACGGCCACAGCATCGGCAGGGTCAGCCGCCGGAACGTGTACCACCAGCCCGCCCCGTCCACGGCCGCCGCCTCGAACGGGGAGGCCGGCAGCGACCGCAGACCGGCCAGGGCGAGGATCGCCACGAACGGCGTGTACACCCACACGTCCACGGCGATCGACGACAGCAGGGCGCCGGCCGGTGTGTCCGTCCACTGCACCCCGCCCAGCCCGAAGGGTCTGAGCAGGTGGTTGACCACCCCCACGGACGGCTGCAGCATCAGCTTCCAGATGATCGCCGCGATCACCGGGGCGATCATCAGCGGCAGGATGAGGATCTTCTCCAGGACCCTGCCGATGATCGTCGACCGGTGCAGCAGCAGGGCGACGGCCACCCCGAGGACGGTCTCCACGAGCGCCGCCCCGACCGCGTACAGCACCGTCACCCACGCCGAGTTCCAGAACGCCTCCTGCGTGAAGACCGCCCGGTAGTTCTCCAGCCGCACCATGTCCGGCTGCGGTTTGCTCGCCGAGAAGTCGAACAGCGTGTAGTACAGCCCGAGCCCGAACGGGTAGAGGATCCCGCAGGTCAGCAGCAGCGCCGGAACGATCAGAAGGTACGGGCGCAGCGCGAGCCGCACGGCTAGCCCACCTTGCCGGCGAGGTCGTCGGCCAGCCCGTCCAGGACCGACCGCGCGCCCTTGCCGCCGTAGATCTCCTGAAGTGCCGCCGCCCAGCTGGTCGTCGCGTCGAAGAACTGCGCCTGCGGGGTGAACTGGATCTCCGTCTGGCCGACGACCGTCTCGAAGGTCTCCAGGAAGCCCGGCAGGTGCCTCATCTTGTCCTTGTAGGCGGCGTCGTCCGCCACCGACTTGCGCACCGGGTCGATGTGGTTGTGGGTGATGGCACTCTTGCGCAGGTGCTCCTTGCCGGTCGCCCACTGCAGGAACAGCCAACTGGCGCTCTTCTTCCTGCTCTTGGCGTTCATGCCGAGCGACCAGATCCACATGTTGGTGGCCAGGGAGCCGCCCGGTCCCTTCGGCCCCGGGTGGAAGGCGATCTTCCCGGAGGCGGGGCTGGCGCCCTTCACCGCCTGGAAGTAGGCGGCCGTGTCGGCGTCGAACAGCATCCCGGCCTTCTTCGCGCCGAGGTCGCTGGAGCACTGGTACCAGGTGTACGACGTCCAGGAGGGCGGCCCGCCCCGCTTGACCATCCGCGCCCAGTCCTCGGTGAAGGCGACGGCCTCCGGACTGTTCATGGCGGGTGTGAGCTTCCCGCCGTCGACCGTGAAGTCCTTCAGGCCGTTGCGGGCGTACATCGTCATGAAGCCGGGGTGGATGGTGGCCCAGCTCCGCGATCCGCGTACGGCGATCCCGTACATCCCGTCGAAGCCGGCGCCCGGCGCCTTCCGCTTGATGGTCCCTGCCAGTTCGGCCAACTCGTCGAAGCTCTCGGCCGGTTTCAGGCCGAGCTTGCGGAACACTTCGGTGTTGTAGGCGACGACGTTCGTCTCCCAGCCCCACGGCAGCGCGTACTGCCCGCCCTGGCCCAGCGGCGCGCCGGCCTTCAGCGACCACTGGTCGGCCTGGAGCAGGTTCGGGAAGAAGTCCGCCTGGTCCCATTCGGCGCCCGTCGCCGAGGAGTTGCGCATCCAGGGCCCGAGGTCCTCCAGCCAGCCCGGGGGCCCGTACTGCCACACCATGTACGCGCCGAGCATGAAGACGTCGTAGGAGGCACGCCCGCTGGACAGGTCCACGGTGAGCTTGTCGAAGTAGTTGTCCTCGGGGAAGACGTCGTACTCGACCTCGATGCCGGTCTTCTCGGTGAAGGACTTCAGGTCGGCGATGAGGGCGTCCGTGTACGGGTGCTTGTTGAGCAGCGCCTTGACGGTGGTGCCCTTCTCCCGTTTCCAGTCGAAGGATCCGGTGACGTCGTCCGCCGCGGAGCCGTCGCTCTTGCTGTCGTCCCCGCCGAAACCGGCCCCGCAGGCCGTGAGCAGCGGCGCCGCGGCAGCCCCGGCGGCGAGCGCGAGGAAGCGCCGGCGGTCGTGCACGTGCGTGTCCATCCGTACCTCCGCGTGGAGCCTGGGTAACACGTCGAGTCGACTCGCTAACAGAGGGTGGAACGGCTGAAGTTGGGCGTCAATCCCTCGCGCACGGGAAAATATCGGGGCACAGTGAGAAGTTCACAGATCCGGCTGCGACGGTGTGGGAGGTTCCGGATGGTGAACGACGGTGCGGACGAGGGTGCGGGCTGGCTGGGTGTCGACCTGGGCACGCAGAGCGTCCGTGTGCTGCTCGTCACCGCCGACGGCACGGTCCTCGGCAGCGGCTCGGCCCCCCTGGCCGGGCGGCGGGCCGGGGTACGGCACGAGCAGGACCCACTGCGCTGGTGGGCGGCGCTGTGCACGGCGTCCCGGGCGGCCCTCGGCTCCGCGCCCCCCGGCCTTCCGGTCGGCGGTCTCGCGGTGTGCGGCACGTCCGGCACGGTGCTGCTGACGGACGGTTCGGGACGGCCGGTGAGCCCCGCGCTGATGTATGACGACGCCCGAGCGGCGACGGAGGCGTCCCGGGCCCGCGAGGCGGGGCTCGCGGTCCAGGACACCTGGGCGCTGCCGAAGGCGCTGTGGCTGGCGGGGGAGTACGGCCCCGGCCTGCGCCTCGCCCACCAGCCCGACCTGATCATCTCGCGCCTCATCGGCGAACCGCCCCCGGCCGACTCCAGCCACGCCCTCAAGACCGGCTACGACCTGTGGGGCGAGGCATGGCCGGAAGCGGCACTGGCCCAACTCGGCGTCCCCGACCGCCTCCTGCCCGACGTCGTACGCCCGGGCACGCGCCTCGGCGAGGTGTGCGCAGCGGCCGCCGACGCCACCGGCATCCCCGCCGGCACCCCGGTGCTCGCCGGAATGACGGACGGCTGCGCGGCCCAGATCGCCTCGGGCGCGTTGCGCCCCGGATCCTGGAACTCGGTGCTCGGCACCACGCTGGTGCTGAAGGGAGCCGCCCGCGACCCCGTCCGGGACCCCACCGGCGTGGTCTACAACCACCGTGCCCCGGACGGCACCTGGCTGCCCGGCGGGGCGTCGAGCGTGGGCGCCGGAGCCCTCACCGCGCACTTCCCGGACGCCGACCCCGCGGCGATGGACGAACGGGCCGCCGCTTTCGAGCCGTCCCGGGCGGTCGCCTACCCGCTGGTGTCGCCGGGGGAGCGGTTCCCCTTCCGGGCACCGGAGGCGACGCCGCTCCTCCTCGGGGAACCGTCGGACGACGCCGACCTGTGGGCCGCGCTGCTCCAGGGCGTCGGCTTCGCGGAACGCCTCTGCCTGGACTACCTGCACCACCTCGGCGCGCCCCTGGACGGGCCCCTCACCTTCACCGGCGGCGGCGCGCGCAGCCCGTACTGGAACCAGTTGCGCGCCGACATCCTGGGCCGCCCGGCCCGCGTCCCGGAACAGACCGAACCGGCCCTGGGGATGGCCGCGCTGGCGGCCTTCGGAGTCTCGGAGACCGGGGCTCTGGCGGACGTCGCCGGGCGCATGGTCCGGGTCCGGGCCGTCCTCGAACCCCGCCCCGACCGCACGGCGGCCTTCGCCGAACCGTACGCCCGCCTCGTCGACGCCCTGCGGGAACGCGGTTGGCTGCCCGCCCGCGTCGCGGAACACGCCCGGGCCCGTCTGCACCTGGACACGGGGGACTCATGACCGGGACCCTGGTGCGGCCCCGCACCCACAGCCCGACCGCACCCGAACGGACCGGCCCTTGACCACCACCCTCCTGCTGGCCCGGCACGGGCAGAGCGTCTGGCACGCCGAGAACCGCTACGCGGGGATCAGCGACATCGGCCTGACCGACACCGGCCGCGCCCAGGCCGAGGCCCTCGGCCGCTGGGCCGCCGCGCATCCCGTCGACGCGATCTGGACGTCGCCGCTCTCCCGGGCCGTCGCCACCGCCGACCCCGCCTGCCGTGCCCTCGGCCTCACGCCGCAGTACGACCCCCGCCTGCGGGAGTGCGACTTCGGTGTGGTCGAAGGCCGCACGCTCGCCGAGTTCGAGGCCGAGGACCCGGAGTGGGCCGCCGCCTACCGTGCCGACCCGGTGGCCAACTCCTTCCCCGGGGCCGAGGATCCTTCGGCGGCAGCGGTTCGCGGAGTCCGCGCCCTGCGCGACATCGCCGCCGCCCACCCCGGCGGACGTGTCCTGGTCGTCGCCCACAACACGCTGCTGCGCCTGGTGCTGTGCACCCTGCTGTCGATCCCGGCCCGGGAGTACCGCAGAGTGCTCCCGCGGCTGCGCAACGCGGCGATCAGCGAACTGCGCGTGCACCCCGACGGTTCCGCCGCACTCCTCTCACTCAATGTGCCCTGCGGGGCGGAGGGGGAGTAGCAGGGTACGGAAGACCCCCGCGAGTCACGTCCTCGCGGGGGCCTTCTTCCTTCCGCCCGCCGTCGTGAAGGGTGAGAAGACGATCACGAGGCAGGACGCTCGACGGCCCTCAGGGAGCCAGCGGCAGCACATCCGCCCGGGACTTGGCGGCCTGGTGACGGCGGGCCACGTCCTGCCAGTTCACGACCTGCCACATGGCCTCGATGAAGTCGGCCTTCTGGTTGCGGTACTGCAGGTAGAAGGCGTGCTCCCAGGCGTCGAAGACCAGGACCGGCGTCGAGCCCTGACCGACGTTGCCCTGGTGGTCGTAGACCTGCTCCACGATCAGCCGCCCGCTCAGCGGCTCGTAGGCGAGCACACCCCAGCCCGAACCCTGGGTGGTCGCCGAGGCCTTGGACAACTGCGCCTTGAACCTCGCGAAGGACCCGAACGACTCGGTGATCGCATCCGCGAGTTCACCCACCCCGTCCTGCGCCAGCGGCTCACCGCCACCGTCCTTCGGGCCGGTCATGTTCTGCCAGTAGATGCTGTGCAGGATGTGCCCGGAGAGATGGAAGGCCAGGTTCTTCTCCAGCCCGTTGATGGACCCCCAGGTCTCCTTGTCCCGAGCCTCGGCGAGCTGCTCCAGCGTGTCGTTGGCGCCTTTCACATAGGCAGCGTGGTGCTTGTCGTGGTGCAGCTCGATGATCTCCGGGCTGATCACGGGGGCGAGCGCGGAGTAGTCGTAAGGGAGCTCGGGCAGCGTGTAGACGGGCATGGGGATTCCCCTCCGGGGCTCTTATTGCAATCAACTTGCAACTGCACGCTAGCAGCAGAAGGGCGTGCTCGTGTGGCCCGGGCACGCGAAAAGGCCCCCGCGTGTGTCGCGAGGGCCTTCTCACCGTCCGGTTCCTACTGCCGGGCGCGCGCCTTCTGCCACGCGTAGCCGACGGCCGCCAGGGCCAGCGTCATCCCGCCCGTCGAGTACAACTGCACCCGGGTGTCCGGCTGCCGGGCCATCAGCACGAAGACGGTCACCATGCCGGCCAGCGCGACCCAGGTCAGCACCGGGAACGCCCACATCCGCACGGCCAGCCTCTCGGGTGCCTCGCGCTCCAGACGGCGGCGCAGGCGCAGCTGCGAGACGGCGATGAAGATCCAGACCACCAGGATCACCGCGCCGATCATGTTCAGCAGCCAGGCGAAGACGTCGTTCGGGCGCCAGTAGCTCAGCAGCACGCACCCGAACCCGAACACCGAGGACGCCAGGACGGCGATCCGCGGCACCCCGCCCGAGACCCGGCCCAGCCCCTTCGGGCCCTGGCCGCGCGCCACCAGCGAGTAGGCGATGCGGGAGGCGCCGTAGATGTTGGCGTTCATCGCGGACAGCAGCGCCACCAGCACCACCACGTTCATCAACTGCCCGGCACCCGGGATGCCGAGCTGGTCGAGGGCGGCGACGTACGGGCCCTTCTCGACGACCTCCTCGGAGTCCCAGGGGACCAGGGTGACGATGACCGCCATCGAGCCGATGTAGAACAGCGCGATCCGCCACATCGCGGTGCGGACGGCACTCGCCACGCCCTGGACCGGGTTCTCCGACTCGGCCGCCGCGATGGTGACCGTCTCCAGGCCGCCGTAGGCGAAGACCGAGGCGAGCAGGCCGATGACGAGGCCCTCGCCGCCGTTCGGCAGGAAGTCGGTGAGGTGGCTCGCGCCCGGCGAGTCCGTGCCGGGCAGGACGCCCGCGATCGCCAGGACGCCGAGCACCAGGAACAGGGTGATCGCGCCGACCTTCAGGGCCGCGAACCAGAACTCGAACTCGCCGAAGTTCTTCACGGCGGCCAGGTTCGTGCCGCAGAAGACGACCATGAACAGCGCCACCCACGCCCACTCCGGCGTGCCCGGCAGCCAGCCGCTGACGATCTTCGCGGCGCCGATGCCCTCCAGGCCGACGGCCGTGCAGAGCAGCACCCAGAACGACCAGCCGGCCGTGAATCCCGCCCAGGGGCCGATCGCCCGCTCGGCGTGCGCCGAGAACGACCCCGACGACGGATACGCGGCCGACATCTCGCCGAGCATCCTCATCACCAGCATCACGAGGGCGCCGGAGAGGGCGTAGGCGACCACGATCGACGGACCGGCGGCGGCGATGCCGGCACCGGAGCCGACGAACAGACCGGCACCGATCACGCCGCCGAGGGCGATCATCGACAGGTGGCGCTGCTTCAGGCCGTGCGAGAGGGAGGCGTCGTCCGTACCGGCCGGCGTCTCCGTGGTGGTGCTGCTGGGCATGGGCGTGGCTCGTCCAATGCGTGAGGGGCGTGCGGGGGGCAAAAACGCCGCCAGTCTCGGATGCCTCCCCGCCGAAGCGGTGAGGCATCCCAGCATCCGGACAGTCGCGTCGCTCTCCGTGGCTAGGCGGCCACCGGCGTGTAGTGCGAGGCGTCGCCCTCGATGACGTAGCTCTCCTTGCCCTCGACCCCGACGGGGACGTCCCCCGCGACCGTGACCCGGTGCAGACGGCGCGGCCGGCCGTCGTAGTTGTCGACGGCGTAGTGCTGGGTGATGCGGTTGTCGAACAGGACGAGCTGGTCCGGCGACCAACGGTGGCGCAGGACGTTCTCCGGCCGGGTGACGTACGCCTGGAGCAGGTCGAGGATCTTGCGGGACTCGCCCGGCGAGAGGCCCACGATCCGCTGGGCGAAGCCGCCGATGAACAGGCCGCGTTCGCCCGTCAGCGGATGGACCCGGACCACCGGGTGGACCGTTCGGTACTTGATCGAGGTGAACTGGGCCCGCCGGGCGGCCTGCTCCTCGTCGACGGCCTCCTCCGGGACGGCGTAGTCGTAGTCGTTGGTGTGCTCGGCCCACAGCGTGTCGGCGAGGGCGCGCAGCGACTCGGGCAGGTTCCGGTAGGCGGCGGCCGAGCTGGCGATCAGCGTCTCGCCGCCGTACGGCGGGACCGTGATGCTGCGCAGGCTGGTGGCCTGCGGCGGGTTGAGGACGAAGGTGACGTCGGTGTGCCAGTGGTTGGCGGCCCGGCCGCCCTCGCTGTCGACGGGCAGCACGTTCGGGGCGCCGTCGACGGCGGGCACCGTCGGGTGGGCGGTGGTGATGTCACCGAAGTGACGGACGAAGGCCTGCTGGCCCGCGTCGTCCAGGCCCTCCGCGTCGAAGACGAGGGCCTTGTGGGCGTTGAGCGCCTCACGCAGGGCGGTGTACGTCTCCTCGCCGAGAGGCCGGGTGATGTCGACGCCCTCGAATCGGGCGCCGATGTTCGCGGTGACCTTGTGGATCTCGATGGCCATGACGGGTTCCTTTCGGACGGCAGGGATCAGAGGAGAGCGGGGGCGGGGACGTGCTGGTTGGCGGGGCGCGGGAGGCCGTACCGCTCCCGCAGGGTCCGGCGGGGGCTGCCGTACTCGGTGCGGAGCAGGCCGCGGGCGCGCAGGATCGGGACGACGTGGTCGACGAAGGCCTCCAGCCCGGACGGCAGCACCGCGGGCATGATGTTGAAGCCGTCGGCGGCGCCCGACTCGAACCAGAGCTGGATCGTGTCGGCGACCTGCTCGGGCGTCCCGGCGAAGGTGAGGTGCCCGCGCCCGCCGCCGAGCCGCCCGATCAGCTTTCGCACGGTGAGCCGCTCACGCCGGGCCAGCTCGACGATGAGTGTGTAGCGGCTCTTGGCGCCCTCGACGGCGCTCTCCGGCGGCAGGTCGGAGGGGAGCGGGCCGTCCAGATCCAGGGTCCCGGGGGCCAGTTGCAGCAGCCGCTCAAGGTGGGCCACTCCGTGCGTGTGCACGATGTGGTCCTCCAGGACCCGCTCGCCGGCCCGCGCCTCGGCCTCCGTCGAGCCGATCACCGGCACGATCCCGGGCAGCACCTTGATGTGGTCGGCGCCCCGCCCGGCGGCGACGGTCCGGGCCTTGAGGTCGGCGTAGAAGGCCCGCGCGTCCTCGATGGTCTGCTGGGCGGTGAACACCGCCTCCGCGTACCGTGCGGCGAACCGCTTGCCGTCCTCGGAGGAGCCGGCCTGCACCAGCAGGGGATAACCCTGGGGTGTGCGAGGCACGTTGAGCGCCCCCTCGACGCTGAAGTAGCGGCCCTTGTGCCGCGGCGGGTGGATCTTCGCGTCGTCGCCCCACACGCCCGCCGCCTTGTCGGCGACGATCGCGTCGTCCTCCCAGCTGTCCCACAGCTTCAGCGCCACGTCGAGGAACTCGGCGGCCCGCGCGTACCGTTCGGCGTGCGCCGGCTCGGCGTCCAGACCGAAGTTGCGGGCGGCCTCGGCACCGGCGGTGGTGACGATGTTCCAGCCCGCCCGGCCGCCGCTGAGATGGTCCAGGGTGGCGAACTTGCGGGCCAGGTTGTACGGCGAGTTGTAGGAGGTGGAGGCCGTGGCGATCAGGCCGATGTGCTCGGTGGCCGTGGCCAGGGCGGTCAGCAGCGTGATCGGCTCCAATGCTCCGGCGGGCCGCTGGGCCACACTGCTCCACAGCTGCGGGCCGTCGGCGAGGAACAGCGAGTCGAAGGTGCCGCGCTCGGCGATCCGGGCGAGCCGCACGTAGTGCGCCAGGTCCACATGCGCGTACGGGTCGCTCTCCGGCAGCCGCCACGACGCCTCGTGGTGGCCGGTGTTCATCAGGAAGGCGTTGAGGTGCAGCTGTCTGCCGGTCATCGATGGTCCTCCGTGACACCGAGCGCGGCCAGCAGCCGCTCCCGGTACTCGCCGAGCAGGGGATCGCGGTACGACCGGGGGTGCGCGCGGTCGATGGGGAGGTCGAGGCCGATCCGGCCCTGGTCGAGGACGAGCACCCGGTCGGCGAGCACGATCGCCTCGTCCACGTCATGGGTGACCAGCAGCACCGAGGGCCGGTGGCGCTCCCACAGCTCCCGCAGCAGGCCGTGCATCCGGATCCGGGTGAGCGCGTCCAGCGCCCCGAACGGCTCGTCGGCCAGCAGCAGTTCCGGCTCCCGGACGAGGGACCGGGCCAGGGCGGCGCGCTGGGCCTCCCCGCCGGACAGCTCACCCGGCCAGGCCCGTTCGCGACCCTTCAGCCCCACCTCTTCCAGGGCCTCACGGCCGCGCCGCTCGGCGTCCTTTCCGTCGAGTCCGAGCAGGACGTTGGCGAGCACCCGCCGCCAGGGCAGCAGCCGGGAGTCCTGGAAGACCACCGACACCCGTTCCGGGGCGCTGAGCTGCCCGCTGCCGGTGACGCCGTGGTCGAGTCCGGCGATCGCCCGCAGCAGCGTGCTCTTGCCGGAGCCGCTGTGCCCGAGCAGGGCCGTGAGCTGCCCGGCGGGCAGGTCGAGATCGATGCCGTCGAGGACCGTCCGGCCGTCGAACGACCGGGTCAGGCCGCGCAGTTGGACGGCGGGCCGGGTCAGCTGCTCAGTGTGCGGCGCCATGACAGCACCCTCCGTTCGACGATGCGGACCGCGCTGTCGGAGATGAGGCCGAAGACGCCGTAGACGACCAGGCCGACGAGGATGACGTCCGTCTGGCCGTAGTTCTGCGCCTGGAACATCATGTAGCCGAGGCCGCTGGTGGCGTTGATCTGCTCCAGCACCACCAGGCCCAGCCAGGAGCCGGTCACGCCGAGCCGCAGCCCGACGAAGAAGCCGGGCAGCGCGCCGGGGACGACGACCTGCCGGATGAACCGGTACTTCGACAGGCCCTGGACCTCGGCCAGTTCGACGAACCGGCTGTCGATGCCGGACAGCGCGGCATGCGTGTTGAGGTAGATCGGGATGTAGACGACGATCGCGATGATGGCGATCTTGAAGGTCTCGCCGATGCCCAGCCAGAGGATGAACAGCGGGATCAGACCCAGGGTGGGGATCGCCCGGTTGAGGTTGACCGTGCCGTCGATCAGCGCCTCGCCGGTCCGGGTGAGCCCGGACGCCAGCGCGAGCAGGATCCCCCCGGTCAGACCGATGGCGAAGCCGGTGGCCGCGCGCTGCAGGGAGGTCAGGATGTCGTCCGGCAGCGTGCCCGCGTCCCACAGACGGCTGCCCGTCTCCAGCACCGTCCACGGCGCCGGGATCGCGCCCGGGTCGAGCAGTCCGGCCGCGGAGGCGACGACCCACAGGGCGAGGACGACGGCGGGCCCGATGAGCCGGGTGGCGGGCAGCCGCCTGCCCGGGGCCAGTCGCCGGCGCCTGCGCACCTGGCGGGGCTCCTCGACGGGGGCGAGCGGTGCGGCGGCGGTCGTGTGCGTGGTCGTGGTCGTGGTCGTGTGCGTGGTCACGATGGTCACCTCCGGTACTCCGCGGGTACGGCCTTCGCCGCGAGGGACTCGAATCGGTGGTCGAAGAGCTCGGAGACGTCGAACTTCTTCACGAAGCCGCCCTCTGCGAGCAGATCGGCGGTCTCCTGCTCCCACTCGATCGCCTCGTCCCAGCGCGGCGGGAACAGCGGCTTGTTGGCCAGCTCGCTGATCCCCTTCGCCTGGGCCGGGGTCAGGTTCTGCGTCCCGACGTAGAACTGCTCGTTCCACTCGTCGGGGTGCTCGTACGTCCACACCGCGCCCTTCGCCCAGTACGGGATGTACGCGGCGACCGCGGCGGCCTTCGCCCGGTCGTTGAGCACCGAGACCGGCGCCCACAGCAGGTTGAGCAAATCCACCACGTCCGTCTTGACGGTCCGGGCGGACTTGTTCTGCGCCAGGTACGCGGGCGCCTGCGTGTTGCCGAGCGGGGCGATGTCCACCTGCCCGGACTGCAGGGCCGTGAGGAACTGGTTGCTGGTCAGCGGCACCAGCTCCACGTCGTCGTACGCGAGACCGGCCTTCTTCAGCGCCCGCAGCAGCACGACGCCCTGGGCCTGGCCCTGCGAGAAGGCCAGCCGCCTGCCCTTGAAGTCGGCGACCTCACGGATGTCGCTGCCGGGCTTGGTGGCGAAAAGGTAGTTGGGCTTGCGGGTGATGTTGATCGCGACGATCTTCGCGTCGAAGCCCTGGTAGTGCGCCTGGATCGGAGGGACACCCGCGTTGTTGGCGACCTCCAGCGACTTCGCGCGGAAGGCGTTGATGACATCGGGGCCCGCGCCGATGTTCAGCCAGTTGGACACCTTGAACGGCAGGTCGCGGAACCCGGCCAGCTTGAACTGGAGTTGCTGCGCGTTCTGGAACGAGGCGATCTTCAGGCTCGTACCGGCGGGAACCTTGGAGGCCAGAGGAGCGTCGGACGCCGCTTCGGCCGCGGCGCTGTTGTCCGCGCAGCCGCTCAGTCCGGCCGCAGCGGCCGTCACGCCGAGCAGTGAGGTCAGGAACAGGCGCCGGTCGACACCGGGCACGGAGGGCGAGGGCATGGGAGGACTCCAAGAGGATGGAAGAGGGCACAGCACGCGGAATTCCGGGCAGGAAAAAGCCGGGCAGGGGAATTCACGTGAATTTCACACGGGAAGGAGAAGGCGCTCCGTGAACGGGCGCCTAGGCGCGTCAACGGGTCAGCAACAGAGAGTGCGACAGCTCGTGAGCGGGGTCATGAACAGGATGTTCCCGGCCATGCACCACCCCTGTCAACATTCCGAGTTTCTGAATTAAATGACCTCAGGTGACGCGCCCAGCGGATCGCGATAGAGCACGTCGAGCGCCACCGAACCACCCGCCACGGCCAGGATGGAATCCGGGAAACTGGTCGGTGACACGGTAGCGGCGCGGCCGGCTTCGACCTCTTCGCGCAACGCGGCCAGACAGTCCTCCCGGTGCATGATCCCGATCTCCGTCACGACCACCCGCTCGGGGTTGAGCACATCGAGCAGCAGCCCCACCGCCCGCCCGACCCTGCGCGACCGCTCCAGCAGCAGCCGTGCGGCCACCGGGTCACCGGCCGCGGCGGCGCCGACCACGTGCATCGGGTTCACCCCGTCGACGATCCCCGCCTCGCGGGCCCGCCGGCACAGTGTCCGCTCGCTCAACTCTTCCTGGAGGCAGCCGACCCGGCCGCAGTCGCAGGGCTCCGTGCCACCCGGCACCGGCAGATGGGCGATGGCCCCGGCCTGGGAGCGCGGCCCGTGGTGCACCTCGTCGTTGGTGGCGAACGCCGCGTCGACCACATTGCCCGCGAACAGGTGCAGCACGCTGCGGCTGCCCCGGGCCCCGCCGAACAGACGCTCCGCGTTGACCAGCGCCCGCGCGTGTCCGTCCACATGGACCGGCAGCCCGGTGTGCGCGCCGAGCACCTCCCGCACCGGCACCTCGCGCCAGCCCAGCAGCGGATGCTCGACGACGGTGCCCGAGTCCCGGTCCACCCAGCCGCCCGCCGCGAAACCGACGCTCAGCGGCCTGCTGCCGGGAGTTCCGGCGAGCAGCGCCGCCAGCGCGTCGGCGGCCCGGGCCAGCACCTGTGCGGGCTCGGTGCGTTCGTGCTTCACCTCGCGCCGGGCCACCACCCGCCCGCGCAGATCCAGCAACGCGACCGTGGTGTACGGCACCGCCACGTGCACGCCGCCGACCACGAACCGGGAGTCGTCCAGGTCGACCGGCAGATGCGGTCGGCCCACGCCCCTGGAACGCCGGAGTTCGGCGGACTCACGGATGAGCCCCAACTCGGCGAACCGGGCGCAGTAGCCGGTCACCGACGCGGGGGACAGACCCGTCAGCCGGGCGATGGTGCTGCGCGCGACCGGCCCGTGCTCCAGCACCGACCGCAGGACGACACTCGCGCTGGTACGGCGCCGGTCGCTGTCGGCGACACGGGGGATGGGGGACGTCAGAAGGGGAGCCGCGGTACGGGGCATGGGAATCTTTCTGGGGCCGGTCCGACACTGCGCCGTCTCGATCGGCGAGCCGGATCCGCTCCGCCCCGCCTCACGCCGGGCGGCGACAGGTGGCCGTGCCCTGGCGTCGCAGGTCGACATAGCGACGCCGCGAGAAGTACCGGGCCTGGGCAACCATGCCGTCGACGCTAGCAAAACGGTCCGCGCCCGGACAGACGGCGACCGACGGGCGAGACGGTGCCCCGTGATGGCCCCCGTGCCTTTGGGGGAAACCTACAGACGCCCTTCGCCCCGGTTCAGGTGTCGCGCAGCACTCCATCGACGTGACAGGCGTCACCCCGTACTCGGTGTAACCCGCTCCCTTTGTTCGGAGCCGACCAAGCGTCGGTTCGTGCCTTTGTCGACCACTGACGGTGATCGGGGCGAGCACGCTGGGATAGCGTCACGATGTCCCGACCACCCTCACCCTCGCGGAGTCCCCATGAGCACCGCTGCCGCCACACCCGTACGCGCCGGACAGGTCCTCGCCGACCTGCTCCCCGCCTCCCGTGTCAGGGACGCGGCCCTCGTGCTCGGCGGCGCCACGCTCACCGGCCTCGCCGCCCAGATCTCGGTACCCGTCCCGGGCTCCCCGGTGCCGGTGACCGGCCAGACCTTCGCCGCGCTGCTCGTCGGTACCTCCCTCGGCGCCGGCCGCGGGCTGCTCGCACTCGCGCTGTACGCCGTGGCGGGCGTCGCCGGTATGCCGTGGTTCGCGAGTGGCACCTCCGGTGTCGCCCCCTCCTTCGGCTACATCGTCGGCATGGTCCTCGCCTCGGCCGCCGTGGGTGCCCTGGCCCGCCGCGGCGCCGACCGCTCGATGCTGCGCATGGCGGGCACCATGCTGGTGGGCGAGGCGATCATCTACGCCGTCGGCGTGCCCTACCTGGCCTTCGCCACCGGCATGTCCGCCACCGCCGCGATCGCGGCCGGCCTCACGCCGTTCCTCGTCGGCGACGCGCTGAAGGCGGCGCTGGCGATGGGGGCGCTGCCGACGGCCTGGAAGTTCGCCGACAAGAGCTGAGCTCACGGACGTTGTTGAGCGGCCCGCCGGGGTGTGGTTCCCCCTGGCGGGCCGCTCGCGTGTACGCAGGATGCCGGCGACCCTTTTCAGCCCGCCTGCCGCCCCGTCCGCCGCCGCTGCGACCACCACATCCCGGCCGCGCCCGCCGCGAGCAGCGACGCTCCGGCCGCGCCCAGCGGCAGCAGATCACGTGCCGGACCGGTCTTCGGCAGCTCCTTGCGGCCCGGTCCCGCCGGCTTGTTGTCCGTACCGAGCAGCAGGGGTGTGGCCGGGGCGTCCGGCGACGGGTTGGTCGTGCCGAACGGCACCGGGCCCTGCTGCCAGAACGTCTTCTTCCCGTCGCCGGTCTGGACGGGCAGACAGATCTTTCCGGTCTTTCCCAGGTCGTATGTCGCGTCCACGGCGTACGACTTCGACTTGCCGGCGGCGAGATTGTCGATCGGGCAGGCGAAACCGCTGTTCGAGCCCTCCGGGAGACCCTTCTCGGGTATCGCGGAACATCCCTCGACGTTCTTGACGACAAGTCCGTCGAATCCGACGACCAGCAGCCTGATCTTTCCGCTGTCCTTACTTCCCTCGTTCTTCACCGTGGCGGTAATCGCCGTCTTCTTCGAACCGTTGTCGACCGAGATCCGCTCGGGCAGCCGGGTGGTGAGCCTCACCCCGGCCGGTGGCTCGTCGACGGCCTTTCCCCCCTTGCTGCTTGCGGGCCCTTCGTCCTCCGCGCCGGCGGTGCCGGAAAGGATCAGCACCGCTGAGAATGATGCCGCGACCAGTGGTCCCGCGACCATGGCCGTACGACGAGAACTCATGTTCGTCCCCCTTGTGTCCCCCGGGACTGCGCCTGAATTCGCAGCACTGAAAGAGGTACCACAAAATTTCCCCGCACTATCCTGGTACGGCGCGAAGTGTGACCGTTGTGTTTCACTGAGGGTCGGTCGCGGCGTCGTGGAGGGGGTGCAGCGGATTGCCGGGGAATGCGAACAGCGGCGGTGTTCCAGGGAAATTGGTGACGGGGCGCTATCGGCTGGTCGAAAGTATCGGCCAGGGGGGAATGGGACGGGTGTGGCGAGCCGCCGACGAAATACTCGACCGGCAGGTCGCCGTGAAGGAAATGCGAATCGACGGCCGGGACGCGGAGGACAGCGGAACACGTCGCGAGCGCACCCTGCGCGAGGCCAGGGCCACGGCGCGGATCGACCATCCCAACGTCGTCCGGGTCTACGACGTGGTCGACGAAGGCGAACGCATCTGGATCGTCATGGAGTTGGTCACCGGCCGCTCCCTGGAGCGGATCCTCGCGCAGGAGGGCCCGCTGAGCGCCCACGAGACGGCCCGGATCGGACTGGGCCTGGTCGCTGCGCTCCGGCAGGTGCACGCGGGGGGCGTGCTGCACCGGGACATCAAGCCCGGGAACGTGCTGGTGGAGAACGCGGGCGGGGCGGACCGATCCGGATGTGGGGGAGGCCTGGTTCCCGGCCAGGGGCCGCACCGGACCGAACGGCGAGTCGTCCTCACGGACTTCGGCATCGCCGCGATCCAGGACGCCAAGGCGCTCACCATGGTCGGCATGCTGGTCGGCTCCCCCGACTACATGGCCCCGGAGCGCATCTCCGGCCACCCGCAGGGCCCGCCCTCCGACGTCTGGTCCCTCGGCGCCACGCTCTGCGCGGCCCTGGGCGGCCGTTCCCCCTTCGCCCGCGCCACCACGCTGGCGACCCTGCACGCGGTGCTGTACGAGGAGCCCGAACTCCCCGCCGCGTCAGGACCGCTGCGCGGCATCCTGACGTCCCTCCTGGCGAAGGACCCGGCGGCCCGCCCGGGCCTGGAGCACCTGGAAGCGGCCCTGGGGCCGGTCGCGTTTCCGACGCCGACGGCCACGGTCCCGGTGGGGTGGGGCGAGGCGGCGCGCCCTGAGGCGGAGTCCCGCCCAGTGCGCGGTGGGGAGAGGGAGCCGGACGGGGAACGGGCTGCGGGGCCCGGAGCAGAGCCCGCGCCGGAGCCGGTCGGGGAACGGGCTGCGGGGCCCGGAGCAGAGCCCGCGCCGGAGCCGGTCGGGGAGGGTGAGCCGGGCTCCGGACCGCCGTCGGAGCCCGTCGTGGTGCCGCGGGCCCCGCGGCCACCACTTCCGCGGGACCCCCGCCGGCCGGTCACCGGCCGGGAGACGGCACCGCACCGGAACCCGGGCCGTCCGCCGGCCGCCGCACCCCCGGAAGCCGCCGCGAGAACACAGCCGGGCGCGCCCCCTTCGACAGGCCCCGCCGGACCCGCGGCCAAGGCCGGCCATCACCCCGGCCCCGTCGCCCTCGCCCGCGCTCAGGCCGCAACCGAGCACCGCCCCCGCCCCGCCTCGGCACCCACCGCCATGCCCCCGGGCGAACTCCCGGGCCCCGCCGCCCCGGCCACCGCCGGCCCCGGCGCGGGCCGTCGCCGTACGGTCCTCGCCGCCGTGGCGGCCACGGTCGCGACAGCCGGTGCCGTCGTGGGAGTCCTGCTGGCGACGCAGCCCGGCTCACCGGGGGACACGCGGCCCCGCGCGGGATCCTCGGCCTCCCCACCGCCGGCCACCGGCCCCACTCCCACACCCACGGTCCACGGCACCTCAAGGCCGCGGACCCTGCCGCCGGGCGCGCACCGGGAAGCCGGCGGGTTCGCCTGGGCGACACCGAGCGGCTGGCGCCGGGACGTCAAGACGGGCGCGGAGGTGCACTACACCTCCCCGGACGGCACACAGGAACTGGTCGGCAAGTCGTCCCTGGCCCGCGGCAACCTGCTGCGGACCTGGCAGACCTCGGAACGCGACGCCGGCCAGGGCCAGGACTACCGCAAGCTCCGCCTGGAGGAGACGACGTTCCGCGGCCACCCCGCGGTGGTCTGGGAGTACACCTTCACGCTGAAGGGCGTCCACTGGCACGCCCGCCTGCTCGGCTTCGACGTGGGCGGCACGTCGTACCAGGTCAGCACCTGGTACGAGGCGGGGACCGAAACGGCGGCGCTGCGCGTGTACGAGGAGGTCAAGGACAGCTTCACCGTGCTCTGAGGCCTGTCCGGCGGACAGGAAAAAGGGGCCTGCGGTGCGTGTGTCACGACACGCGCCGCAGGCCCCGCGCCAGGGGCTGAGTGCCCGGAGGTCAGCCCGCCGAGACCTTGTCCCGGGCCTGGTCGGAGTCGGCGGCCCGCCGCCCGGCCTGTGTCTTCTCCTTGACGAAGGCGATGGCGAGGACGACGGCGGCGACGAGCAGGGACAGGGAGATGGTGGTGCGTCCGTCGTGCTCGGTGTCGGTGAGCATGTAGCCGAGGATGAACACGATGAGCGCGGCGGTGGCCCAGGTCAGGTAGGGGTACAGCCACATCTTCACGACGAGCTTCTCGGGCGCCTCGGCCTTGATGATCTTCCGCATCCGCAGCTGGGAGAAGCAGATGACCAGCCACACGAACAGCGCCACGGCACCGGAGGAGTTGACCAGGAACAGGAAGACCGAGTCCGGGAACTTGTAGTTGAAGAAGACCGCGACGAAGCCGAACGCGACGGAGGCGAGGATGGCGGTGCGGGGCACGCCGCTACCGGTGGTGCGGGCGAAGGACTTGGGTGCGTCGCCGCGCCGGCCGAGGGAGAAGGCCATGCGTGAGGCGGTGTAGAGGCCGGAGTTGAGGCAGGACAGCACGGACGTCAGCACGATGAAGTTCATGATCTGCCCGGCGTGCGGAATGCCGAGGGAGTCCAGCGCGGCGACGTAGGAGCCGTCCTTGGTGATGGACTCGCTGTCCCAGGGCAGCAGCGACACCACGACGAGGATCGAGCCGAGGTAGAAGACGGCTACGCGCCAGATGATGCTGTTGGTGGCCTTGGTGACGGCCTGCTGGGGGTTCTCGGACTCGCCGGCGGCCAGGGTGGCGATCTCGCTGCCCATGAAGGAGAAGACGACCAGGAGCACACCGGTGAGGATGGCGCCGGCGCCGTTGGGCAGGAAGCCGCCGTGTGAGGTGAGGTTGCTCAGTCCGGCCTGGTCGCTGTCGACGCCGGGGAGCAGGCCGAAGACGGCGAGGCCGCCGATGACGATGAACGCGGCGATCGCGACGACCTTGATGCCGGCGAACCAGAACTCGAACTCGCCGTAGGAGCCGACGGAGACGAGGTTGGTGGCGGTCAGCACCAGCATCACGATCAGGGCCCAGGCCCACTGCGGCACGGCCGGTATCCAGCCCTCCAGGATCACCGCGCCGGCGGTGGCCTCGACGGCCAGGACGACGACCCAGAAGAACCAGTACAGCCAGCCGATGGTGAAGCCGGCCCAGGGGCCGAGGGCGCGGTCGGCGTGCGCGGAGAAGGAGCCGGAGGTCGGGTTGGCGGCGGACATCTCACCCAGCATCCGCATCACCAGCACCACGAGCGTGCCGACGAGGGCGTAGGAGAGCAGGATGCCGGGTCCGGCGGTGGCGATACCGGAGCTGGACCCGACGAACAGGCCCGCGCCGATGACACCACCGATGGCGATCATCGACAGATGACGGTTCTTGAGCCCGGCCTGCAGACCGGAGTCCTGCGCCCCGGGTTCTCCGGGCCTTTCGCGATCGTTTCCAGTCGTCTTCGGCGTCTGCGAGGTCATGGAACGGATTTCCTTTGCGCCGGGGGAGCTGTTTTCCGTACGAACCGCACGAACCGTACGACCAGGGGGTGTGTCGCGGCGTGACGGTGTACAGGAGCTCGTACGAGCGGGTGCACGAGCCGGTCCAGTGAATCGGAGGCGAACGTCTAGGAGAACCTTCGAATCCAGATTGTTACTTGAGGTTTTCCTGAGCTTCCGTAATGCGCCTCACATTCGGCTCAGTTTTTCCTGAGCGTCACCCGGCGCACCTTCCCCGGAACGCCCGTGTCACACTCGTCCCATGCGCGTGTACCTCGGCTCGGACCATGCGGGCTACGAACTGAAGAACCACCTCGTCGAGTGGCTGAAGGCGGCGGGCCACGACCCCGTCGACTGCGGCCCGCACGTCTACGACGCCCAGGACGACTACCCGCCCTTCTGTCTCCGTGCGGCGGAGCGGACGGCCGCCGACCCGGACGCCCTCGGCGTCGTCATCGGCGGTTCCGGCAACGGTGAGCAGATCGCCGCGAACAAGGTCAAGGGCGTCCGTGCGGCCCTCGCCTGGAGCGAGGAGGCGGCGGCGCTCGGCCGCCAGCACAACAACGCCAACGTCGTCGCCGTAGGCGCGCGCATGCACTCGCAGGACGAGGCGACGAAGTTCGTGGAGGTCTTCCTCGCGACGCCGTTCTCCGGTGACGAACGTCACATCCGCCGGATCGACATGCTCAAGGCCTACGAAACGACGGGTGACCTGCCGCCGATCCCCCCGCACCACCCCCAGCAGTAACGCAGCGTTCCCCCGCGCACGCGAGGCCGACGCCCGCCCAAGCCACCGAGGCCGGGCGGGCGGTGCCGAGCGCGGCCGGATCACAGGAGAAGCCGTGCCGGAAGGCCACACCATCCACCGTCTGGCCCGCGACTACGCCACCGCCTTCCTGCACACCATCCCCCGGGTGACCAGTCCCCAGGGCAAGTTCGCCGACGCCGCCGCCCTCCTCTCCGGCACGGAACTCACCCACACCGAAGCCCACGGCAAGCACCTCTTCCTCGGCTTCCGCGGCGCCGACTGGATCCACATCCACCTCGGCCTCTTCGGCAAGGTCACCTTCGGCCCGGCCCCCATACCCCCGCCCACGGACACCGTCCGCCTCCGCCTGGCGCACGACACCACGTACGTCGATCTCCGGGGCCCCACCGCCTGTGCCCTGATCACGCCCCCGGAAAAGCGGGCGATACACGACCGCCTGGGTCCCGATCCCCTCCGCGACGACGCCGACCCGGACGCCGCGTACCGCCGCATCAGCCGCAGCCGTACGACGATCGCGGCCCTTCTCATGGACCAGAAGATCATCGCCGGTGTGGGAAACGTCTACCGCGCCGAGGTCCTCTTCCGGCACCGCATCGACCCGTACCGCGCCGGCCGGGACATCACACCGGACCAGTGGGACGCGATCTGGACCGACCTGGTCGAGCTCATGCACCAAGGCGTCCGCGACAACCGGATCGACACCGTCCGCCCGGAGCACACCCCGGAGGCGATGGGCCGGCCACCCCGCGTGGACGACCACGGCGGCGAGGTGTACGTCTACCGCAGGGCCAACCAGCCCTGCCACATCTGCGGCGGCGAGATCCGCACCGCCGGCCTCGCCGCCCGCAATCTCTTCTGGTGCCCGGCCTGCCAGCGTCCGTGAACCTCCCCCGCCCCGGACGCCGGAGCGGAACGCCCGGCCGTCAGAAACCGTGGGGCAACCACGGCGCCGCCACACCGGCCCCGAAACCCACCGAAGCCGCCGCGACGGCCCCCCGCCGCAACTCCCGCACCCGTCCCGCGGCCCGCAACGCCCCGAGGCTCACCCCGCCGAGATACGCAGCCCCCAACTCCCGCACCGACAGCGCGACATCGGCCGCATCCGCCGTACGCTCACAGCACGCCCCCTTCGCATCCCCGCTCAGCCGCCAGCGTCCGGCGTTCCAGGGACAGAACGCGTCCTCCACCTCGAACACCACATCCACCGGCGCCTGGTACGTCCGCGCCGCCAACGCGGCCCCCACGTCGACCGGCCGGACGTACAGCGAATCCCGCAACCGCGGCTGACACCGCCGTATGTCGGACACCATGTACTGCCACGCGTCGTCGACCGGCCGCCCCCGCACCACCAGCTTCGACGTCAGGTCGATCGCGAACAGGAACCGCCACAGCGCGGCGTCCGCCGCGGGGTCCGGCGCGACCAAGTCCTTGAGGACCACCGTGCCCTCGGGGCCGGCCGTCTCCCAGTTCGGCTTGACGCTGAACCGCGCGTACCCGACCGTCTCACCGTCCCGCTCGGCGAGGACGCACTGCAGCGGCGACGCCCCGTCCCGCTCACTCTCCGGGTCGAGCACCCCGAGCCGCTCCCACCCGGGCTGCCGCGCCAGCATCCCCGGCCGCGACGGCACCTGCCGCGCGTACAGGGCCTCGCACACGCCGAGAACGTCGGCGGGCACGGCGTACCGCACGCTTACGTCGTCCGTGCCCGCGGGCAGCGACGACAGTCGTACCCGGCTCGTGTCGACCTCGGCGTTCAACTGGAAGGTGGCGGCGCCGTACCCGAAGCGTCCGTAGATCTCCGGCTCGGAAGCCGTGAGCACGGCCAGCGGCTCGCCCCAGGCGCGGACGTCGTCCAGCTGACGCCGCATCATCGAGGTCAGGACACCGCGCCGGCGGTGCGTGGCGGCCACGCTGACCATCGTGACGCCCGCGGCCGGCACCGAGGCGCCACCGGGCACGGTGAGCCGGAAACTGAACGCCCCCGCCGTCCCCACGCACTCGCCCCCGTCCCACACACCGAGTGAACGGTCGAACTCGGTCAGCGAGTCCCACAACTCCCGCTCCTCGGTGGCCTCCGGCACACCGCCGAAGGCACGGATGAGAGTGTCGTACCACTTGTCCCAGTCGTCCCGCCGGAGCACCCGCAGAGCCGCCGCGGTCCCGGTCGCCTCAGTCGCCATGGGCCATGCCTACCAGGGCGGTGCGGGGCGAGCGAGGGAATTTCTCCCGGACGGCGGCGGGGCGGCGCGTGGTGGAGTTCACTGTGAAGTCGGCCCTCGGACGGGGGACAAGTGGGACCTCCCGTGCCAAGCGGCTGGTCCGATGGATAGGGTCCCGAACTAATGGCATCAGGACGAGAGCGGCGCGCGGAAGCCGGCACGTTCACGGCCCGGTTGAAGAAGCAGTGGCACCGGGCCCGCGTCGGTGTGCGCCGAGCAGCCGTGGACTACTTCCGCGGCAACGGCTCGGACTGGATCGCCCTGGCCGGCCTGCTCCTGACCGTCCCCCTGATAGCGGCGGCGACGCTGGGCAACTCGGTGTGGTTCTCACCGGCCGCGCTCGTCCTGCCGGTCGTCGTGGGCGGTCTGCTGCTGCGCCCGGCGAGCCTGCTCGGTCTGTACGCGGCCGCGGCCACGGCGCTGATCGTGGAGTCGGTGCGGCTGGGCCCGTACACGGAGGGGCCGTCCAGGGTCACCCCCGGTGTGGTGCTCGTGGTCGCGGCCTGCGGCTTCTTCGGTCTGCTGCTGGCCCAGTTCCGCAGCCGGGTCGGCGTGCCCTGGCGGCGCGGCGGCACCATGCTCTTCGACCTGCGTGAACGCATCCGGGTGCAGAGCAAGTTGCCCGACCTGCCCGACGGCTGGCACCGGGAGATGGCGCTGCGCCCGGCGGGCGGCCAGTCCTTCTCGGGTGACTTCGTGGTGGCGGCGCGCACCAACGGCGGCCGTACGCTCGAGGTCGTCCTGACCGACGTCTCCGGCAAGGGCATGGACGCGGGCTCCCGCGCCCTTCTGCTGTCCGGCGCGTTCGGCGGTCTGCTCGGCTCCCTCCCACCGCACGCCTTCCTGCCCGCCGCGAACGGCTATCTGCTGCGCCAGGACTGGGACGAGGGCTTCGCGACCTCCATCCACCTGGTCCTCGACCTGGACTCGGGCGACTACGAGCTGTACTCCGCGGGTCATCCGCCGGGCCTCCAGCTCAGCGCGGGCAGCGGCCGCTGGGAGGAGAAGGCGGCCGAGGGTCCGCTCCTCGGGGTGTACGACGGCGCCCAGTTCGACCCCGTGAAGGGCTCACTCCGCCCGGGCGACGTCCTGATGCTGTTCACGGACGGCCTGGTGGAGACCGCGGACCGCGACATCGTCGAGGGCATCGACCGCCTCACCGGCGAGGCCGACCGATATGTGGCCGGCGGCTTCCAGGGCGCCGCCTGGCACCTCATCGAGGCCGTGGCCAAGGACGTCAACGACGACCGGGCCCTGCTGCTGATCTGCCGAGAGGGTCCGACGGCCGCCTTCCGCTGAGGCGCGGTCCGGCCGGGGCCGCACGCGGCGCCGCCGAGCGCGACACTGAAGGGGTGACCGAGACACCCCTTCACCCGATGACCCTGGCCGAGGTCGAGGCCACCGCCCGCGCCGCGCACGCCGGCCAGACCGACAAGGCGGGACGGCCGTACGCCGGCCATCTGCGGGCCGTCGCGGAGGGCGTACGGGCCAGGGGCGGTGACGAGGAGCAGATCGCGGCGGCCTGGCTGCACGACGCCGTCGAGGACCAGGCGCTCTCCGCGCAGTGGCTGCGCGAGGCGGCGCTGAGCAGCCGTACCAAGGACATCGTCCTGGCGGTCACCAAGCGGGCGGGGGAGCCGCCCGAGGCGTACGCCGCGCGGATCCTCGCCACGCCCGGCGCGTTGCTGGTCAAGGAGGCGGACCTGGCGCACAACGCCGACCCGGCACGCCTCGCGGTCCTGGACGAGGCGACCCGCAAACGACTGACCGAGAAGTACGCGCGGATGCGCGCACTTCTCGGTCTCGTCAGCTGAGTTCCGTCGCGAGGCTCAGGCGTTGACCTTCTCGCGCTCGCGTTCGCGCCGCTCGGCGCTCTGGCGTTCGCGGGCCACCTCGGCCGCGTCCCGTTTGAAGGCCCACTCCATCTTCGGTTCCATCGCGAACCGGAAGACCCGCTGGACCGGCTTGGTGCACAGCACCGTCACGACGGCGGCCGCGAGGAGGGTCACGAGGATCTCACCGGCCGGCTGGTGCAGCCAGGCCGCCTCGAACCAGCCCTGGTAGTCACCGGCCTTCACGAGGAAGCCGTGCAGCAGGTAGCCGTAGAGCGTGCCGGCGCCGAGCGCGGTGAACCACATGTGGCGGCGCGGCACCCAGGCGAAGAAGCAGGCGGTCAGCACCAGTGAGCAGCCGAACATCGCGAGCACCATGACCGGGCCGGTCCACCAGGGTGCGCCGAGATCCTGGGCGGCGTCCCGGTGGTAGAACCACGCGGTGTTCATACGCGGCGCCGCCCACCAGCTGAAGGCCAGTGCGGCCGCGAACACGGGCACCGAGGCGATCCGCACCGACCGGCGGCGCACCATGTGGAAGTGCTCGGGCTTCATCGACAGGCCCAGCACGAAGAACGGAAGGAACTGCAGGACGCGCTGGAGGTCCAGGTCGTCCCCGATCTCCGGGCTCATGGACGCCAGCATGGCGGTGCCGAGCGCGAGCGGCAGCGGCCAGCGCGCCATCTTCCAGATGGGGGTGGTCATCCGCCAGACGAACAGCGCGACCAGGAACCAGGTCAGGTACCAGGGGTCGAGGAGGCTGACGTCCTGCCCCGGGTCGTCGTCGATCCAGCGCTTGAAGAGCGGGTAGGCCGTCTCGAAGATGATGTACGGCACGGCGACGCCCGTGATCAGGCGCTTCAGCCGGTCGGGCCGCATGTCGAAACTGCGTGAGAAGTAGCCGGAGATGATGATGAACGCCGGCATGTGGAAGGCGTAGACGACCTGGTACGCGGCCTCGAGTACGCGGCTGTCGCCCTTGAGCGGCTCCCAGGCGTGGCCCATGGCCACCAGCGCGATCGCCAGGTACTTGGCGTTGTCGAAGAACGCGTCGCGCTGCTTGCCGTTCTGTTTCTTCTGCGGGCTGTGCGGCGGGCGCGGGCTCGGCACTCCGTCGGCCGGCGTCCGGGCCGGGGGAAGTGGCGTCCTGCGGTCGCCGTTCGGTCGCAGCGAGTTCGTCACAGACCCTCCCACCAGGAGCTCGGGGAGACGATCCGGGACCTCGCTGCGCGTGCGGGGGACGAGGCAGCGTGGAACATTCGAGGCACCCTAGCGTTCCCTGCGGCTATTCGTAAAACGCCGGACGTGAATCCTGGCTATTTGCTGTGGGTACCCCGGATAACGGGAAGTTGACGTCACCGTAGGCGTGATGGCCAACACATCACCCGGTGGCGGTGGTGCCGACGGCAAAGGTCCTGTTTGTCGGCATACTTCCTGAATAAATGGTGCATAGGGTCGGGGGGCGACTCCGGCGGAATGTCTGCCTCCGCCCGATGGGAGGCCTGCTCGCAAGGGCGTGGAGGCGCCTGTGGCGGCAATTCGGATTAGCTGCGAACAGGTTGTGTGGGCACGGAAACGATCGGGGGGAATTCCCGTGCGGGTGGCCTATCGAATTACCGTACGAGGCCGTGTAGTTGGCGCACCGCCGCCCGCTCCCCGTCCGGATGCGACGCAGGCCGTCCCGGGTGAAGTGAGGTGGTCGATGCGTCACCGGCCGCATAGCGGGGCCGGGTTGGTGGCACGATGGTTCTGGCGGGGGTGCGCGGGCGCGTCCCCAGGCCGGGAGAGCGGACCGACCGAGGGTGTGTGATCAGTTGTGGCCATTTCACTGTCCGTGGTGCTGCTGTTGGCGATCATCCTCGTGGTGTTGCTGAGAGGCGGATCCATCAAGGCCGGCCCCGCGATCGTGGCGGTCCTCTTCGGCTTCTTCCTCGCCTCGACGGGCATGGCCGACGACATCCAGCGGTTCCTCAACTCGATAGCGGAGACCATCAACTCCATCAGCTTCTGACCGGAGCGTCGCCCCCCCAGAGCCCCGCCCTCCAAGGCCCGGACACGGGCGGCTACGCTCGCCCCGACCACAGGACGGTGCGTGACGGGGGGAACGTACGGGGATGGCGCTGCGTGAGTCCGATCCGGCGGAGGTGGGCGGGTACCACATCGAGGACCGCCTCGGCTCCGGCGGCATGGGCGTGGTCTACCTGGCCCGTTCGGCCTCCGGCCGCCGCCTCGCGATCAAGGTCGTGCACGGCCAGTACGCCGACGACGACGAGTTCCGCGCCCGGTTCCGCCGCGAGGTGGCCGCCGCTCGCCGGGTCAGCGGCGCCTTCACGGCCCCGGTCGTCGACGCGGACGCCGACGCGCCGCGCCCCTGGATGGCGACGCTCTACATCCCCGGCTCCGACCTCGGCACCCACGTCCGCGAACACGGCCCGCTCCCGCTGCCCCGCCTGCGCGAACTCGCCGCCGGCCTCGCCGAGGCGCTGCGGGACATCCACCATGCCGGAGTCGTCCACCGCGACCTGAAACCGGCCAACGTGATGCTCGCCGACGACGGCCCCCGCGTCATCGACTTCGGCATCTCCCGCGCCGCCGAGTTCGCCGCCTCCGACGCCCTCACCCAGACCGGCCGCGTGATGGGCACGCCACCCTTCATGTCGCCGGAACAGTTCGCCTCCCCCCAGGACGTCGGCCCGGCCGCCGACATCTTCTCCCTCGGCTCGGTCCTCACCTACGCGGCGACCCGCCGCGGGCCGTTCGACAGCCCGAGCCCCTACGAAACCGCCCTGCGGGTCGTCGAGGGCGAGCCGGAAGTCTCCGGCGTACCGGACGAACTGCTCCCCTTGGTGCGCCTCTGTCTGGAGAAGGAGCAGAAGTCCCGCCCGGCCGCGGACGAACTGTTCACCCTGCTGCGCGAAGGCGGCCTTCCCGGCAAGCGCCCCGTGTCCGGTAACGACTCGCCGCGCTTTCCGCGACGGACGCCGGGCGCACGGCCGACGGAGCCCACCGTGACGACGTGGCCCGAGGCGGCGCGCACCGAGCAGGCCGCAGCGCTCCACCGGCCCGGCAAGCCCCCCACCGAGCGGAACGAACCGGCACCTGCTCCGGCCGGAACGCCGGGGCCCGAGACCGAGCGCCCGCGCGGCCGCCGCGGACCGCTGCTCGTCTCGGCCGCCGTGGCCGCCGTGCTCGCCGCGGTCGTCACCACCACCGTCGTCCTCACCCCCGACGAGCCCGCCCCCGCGGCCACCCCCGCCCGCGGCGACCTCCCCGACGGCTGGAAGCCCTGGGCCACCTCCGCGAAGGCACCGCCGGGCAGTGAGCGCGTGCTGGGCGGAACCGACGCCTCCCTCAAGAGCTGTGCCGCCCTCGGCGACTCCCTGGTGTGTGCCGGCGCCGACCTCATGGCCACCCGCTTCGGTCTCGCCGACGGACGCAACACCTGGTCGCGGCCCGTCGACCCCACCCCCAACGGCACCTCCGGCGACCAGGGCGCGATCATCGGCACCGTCGAGGGCCGCGTCTACGCCTACGAGGCCGACGAGCGGGAGGACCCGGACGGCGGCATCCCGACCAGATACTCGGTGGAGGCGCTGGCCGCCGGCACCGGCAAGGTGCTCTGGCGGACCAGGACCGGCGACGGCGTGTCGGCGACCGTCCCCGACAGCTCCCAGGGCGCGGCCACAGCCGTACCCGAGGGCGTCGTCACCTTCTTCGGGGCCCAGGGCGACGAGTACGCCCTGCTGGACGCCGGGAACGGTGAGGTCCGCTGGCGGCGACCGAAACCGGACACCGAGGGCGACTGCATGCTGCGCTCCGCGGCCGGCCGCGCCTACCTCGTCTGCGCGACCTGGCCGGACGACCGCAAAGCCTCCCGCACCACCGTCTCCCGGATCGATCCGGCCACCGGAAAGGCCCGGTGGACCGTCGAGGCCAAGGGCACCCTGGAGGTGCTCGGCCAGCACGACGGACGCCTGGTGCTCGCGGACGCCTTCACCGCGGACCGCGGGCTGACCCTCATCGACGTCTCCTCCCACGTGCTCACCGTGCGACGGCTCGCGCAGCCCCGGCCCGAAACGGCGTCGGCCTACCTGGTCCGCGGCACCCTCTACTTCACGCGCAGCAGCGGCGCCGTACGCGCGGTCTCACCGCGCACCGGCCGGACGCTGTGGGAAACCAACTCCAGCGTGGAGCAGCAGGGGCCGCCGGCCGCCTCCGCCGACCACGTGTACTTCGCGTCCCCCAGTGGCCGCCTGGCCGCTGTGAACGCGAGGACCGGGAAGGTCGAGGCCACCCGGCCCGGCCGCGACGACGGCGGCCGTGCCGACAGCATGCTGGCCACGTCCGGAGCCCCGCCCGTCCTCGTCGGCGACGCCCTCTACGTCCCCTACGGCGTCCGCTCGGTCTACTCGGTCGACGTGCGCGACCTCTGACCCCGAAGTACCTCGGGCAGGAGCGGACGACGGGGATCGAACCCTCGTGACCAGGGGCGGTAGTGGTCAACGCGTGGTCGCACCCGGAAACACTCGGGGCCAGGCGGAGGAATGATCCTCTGACCTGGCCCTGAGCCGTATGGAGCGGGCGACGGGAATCGAACCCGCGTAGCTAGTTTGGAAGACTAGGGCTCTACCATTGAGCTACGCCCGCACAGCACGCGCCGCAGGTCGGGTGACCTCGGCACAGAAGGCATCGTAGCGGGTCGGGCCCCTTCGCCGCACACCGCCTTCCCGCCTCGGCCGACGCGGCGGTGGCGCGGGCGAAATGCGGCAGCCGTGCCGCTCGTGGGCATGTACCCTACGTGTCGCACCAGACGGGGTGTGGCGCAGCTTGGTAGCGCGTCCGCTTTGGGAGCGGAAGGCCGTGGGTTCAAATCCCGCCACCCCGACCAGCCACCGGATCACCTCGCGTGATCACCCTCGGGTCACTCATGTGATCGCCTTTTGGGCGGTGTAGTCGCTGCCGTTACTATGCAAGCTGCACGCCCGTGTGTCTCAGTGTCTGAAGTCCTCCGGGCGGCAGCATCCGCCGGGCCGCTCTGGCCCCGGCAGAACCCAAGAAGTCAGCCACAAGGAGACCGAACCGTGAAGAGCGCCGTGGAGACCCTGAACCCGACCCGGGTTCGGCTCACTGTCGAGGTGCCCTTCGAGGAGCTCAAGGACAGCCTCGACGCGGCGTACAAGAAGATCAACCAGCAGGTCACGGTGAAGGGCTTCCGCAAGGGCAAGGTCCCGGCCCGGGTCATCGACCAGCGGTTCGGCCGCGGTGCGGTGCTGGAGGAGGCCGTCAACGACGCGCTTCCGAAGTTCTACACCGACGCGGTCAACGAGGCCGAGCTGAACCCGCTGGGCCAGCCCGAGGTCGACATCACGGAGCTGAAGGACGGCGAGACGCTGAACTTCACCGCCGAGGTCGACATCCGCCCGGCCATCGAGATCCCGGACTTCTCCGGCATCGAGGTCGAGGTCGACGCGGTCGAGGTCACCGACGAGGACGTCGACAAGGCCGTGGAGGAGCTGCGCGAGCGCTTCGCCTCCACCACCCCGGTCGAGCGCGCCGCCGAGGACGGCGACGTCGTGACGATCGACCTGGAGGCCAAGGTCGACGGCGAGGTCCTCGAGGACGGCGTCGCGAACGGCGTCTCCTACACCATCGGCTCCGGTGAGCTGCTGGACGGCATCGACGACGCCGTGAAGGGCCTGGAGGCCGGTGGCGAGGCCACCTTCACCTCCGAGCTGAAGGGCGGCTCGGCGGCCGGCAAGGAGGCCGAGGTCACCGTCAAGGTCAGCCAGGTCGCCAAGCGTGAACTGCCCGAGCTGGACGACGAGTTCGCGCAGCTCGCCTCCGAGTTCGACACCATCGAGGAGCTGCGCGCCGACAGCCGCAAGCGCCTGGAGAACATGAAGCAGTACGACCAGGCCACGCAGGCCCAGGAGCGCGTCCTGGAGAAGCTGCTCGAGCTGGTCGAGGTCCCCGTTCCCGAGAAGCTGCTCGAGGACGAGGTCAACACCCGCAAGCACAACCTCGAGCACCACCAGCTCGGCCAGATGGGCCTCGACCTCGCGAAGTACCTGGAGATCCAGGGCAAGAGCGAGGAGGAGTTCGAGACCGAGACCCGTGAGGCCGCGGTCAAGGGCATCAAGACCCAGTTCGTGCTCGACGAGCTCGTCAAGCAGGAGAAGCTCAACGTGAACCAGGAGGAGCTCACCGAGCACCTCATGCGCCGCGCCGCTTCCTCCGGCATGTCCCCCGACCAGTTCGCCCAGGCGGTCGTCGAGGGCGGCCAGGTTCCGCTCCTGGTCGGCGAGGTCGCCCGCGGCAAGGCCCTGGCCGTCGTGGTCGAGAAGGCCACGGTCAAGGACACCAACGGCGAGATCATCGACCTCGACGACGAAGAGGACGAGACCGAGTCCGCCGAGGCCGAGGCCACGGAGGCCTCCGCCGAGGAGAAGACCGAGGGCTGAGTCCCGGTCGCGGTGAGTTCGTGAGAAGGCCCTGGGGCACGCCCCAGGGCCTTCCTCATCTGCCGGCGGGCAGCGTCCCCAAGGGGCGCGGGGAGCTGCGCGAGCAACCACGACGCACCCGCAGCCGCCCATGGGCGGAACCACCCCGCCGGAGCCGCGCAGCGCTACGCCCCCGGCGAACACTCCCATCTCCGGGATTCCCCGAAGGGACCCGCGCGTTAGGGTCCATGAATACGAGGGCAGTGGAGTCCCCGAACGGCTCCAGCCCCGCAGGGAAACGTGAGACGGCCCGGCGCCGTCGTAAGACGAGCAGGTGGATACGTGACGAATCTGATGCCCTCCGCCGCCGGCGAGCCTTCCATCGGCGGAGGCCTCGGCGACCATGTTTACAACCGGCTGCTCAACGAGCGGATCATCTTCCTCGGCCAGCCGGTCGACGACGACATCGCGAACAAGATCACCGCACAGCTGCTGCTCCTTGCCGCCGACCCGGACAAGGACATTTACATGTACATCAACAGCCCGGGCGGTTCGATCACGGCCGGCATGGCGATCTACGACACGATGCAGTACATCAAGAACGACGTGGTGACCATCGCCATGGGCCTCGCGGCCTCGATGGGCCAATTCCTGCTCAGCGCGGGCACCCCCGGCAAGCGCTTCGCCCTGCCGAACGCCGAGATCCTGATCCACCAGCCCTCCGCGGGCCTGGCGGGCTCGGCCTCGGACATCAAGATCCACGCCGAGCGGCTGCTGCACACCAAGAAGCGCATGGCCGAGCTCACGTCCCAGCACACCGGCCAGACGGTCGAGCAGATCACCCGCGACTCGGACCGCGACCGCTGGTTCGACGCCTTCGAGGCCAAGGAGTACGGCCTCATCGACGACGTGATTCCCACGGCCGCCGGTATGCCGGGCGGCGGCGGCACCGGGGCCTGAGGCCCTGCGAGGCTCTCAGAGCCCCGTAGGACCCCTCCTGGCCCAGTGCAGGGCCCAGGGACGCCCCAGCAGCCCCAGCCGACCGCCTCAGCCCCTTTCAGGAGAAACCGTGAACCAGTTCCCCGGCAGCGGCCTCTACGACCGTATGAGCACCGTGCAGGACATGACCGCCTCGCAGGGCCGCTACACCGGACCGCAGGCCGAGTCCCGCTACGTCATCCCGCGTTTCGTCGAGCGCACCTCGCAGGGCATCCGCGAGTACGACCCGTACGCGAAGCTCTTCGAGGAGCGCGTGATCTTCCTCGGCGTGCAGATCGACGACGCCTCCGCCAACGACGTCATGGCGCAGCTGCTGTGCCTGGAGTCGATGGACCCGGACCGTGACATCTCGGTCTACATCAACAGCCCCGGCGGCTCCTTCACGGCGCTCACCGCGATCTACGACACGATGCAGTACGTGAAGCCGGACATCCAGACGGTCTGCATGGGCCAGGCCGCCTCCGCCGCCGCCGTCCTGCTGGCCGCCGGCACGCCGGGCAAGCGCATGGCCCTGCCGAACGCGCGCGTGCTGATCCACCAGCCGTACAGCGAGACCGGCCGCGGCCAGGTGTCCGACCTGGAGATCGCCGCCAACGAGATCCTCCGGATGCGCTCGCAGCTGGAGGAGATGCTGGCCAAGCACTCCACCACGCCGGTCGAGAAGATCCGCGACGACATCGAGCGCGACAAGATCCTCACGGCCGAGGACGCGCTGAGCTACGGCCTGATCGACCAGATCATCACCACCCGGAAGATGGACAACTCGAGCCTTCGCTAGGGCGAGAGTCTGTATCGTCTGCCGCCCCTTGGCACGGTTTGGCCCGGTTCACGTCAAAGCGAACCGCGCCAAGGGGGGCCCGAACGGGGGGCCCGGCAAGGTACCGTCGGACATAAGGCAGCACCAGGAGTCCGCTGGACGTCGGCGTCCAGGAGTCTCCCAGGCGAAGGGGAAGCACACCGTGGCACGCATCGGTGACGGCGGCGATCTGCTCAAGTGCTCGTTCTGCGGCAAGAGCCAGAAGCAGGTCAAGAAGCTCATCGCAGGGCCCGGTGTCTACATCTGCGACGAGTGCATCGATCTCTGCAACGAGATCATCGAGGAAGAGCTCGCGGAGACCAGTGAGGTCCGCTGGGAGGAACTCCCGAAGCCCCGTGAGATCTACGAGTTCCTCGAGGGCTACGTGGTCGGCCAGGAGGCCGCCAAGAAGGCTCTCTCCGTGGCGGTGTACAACCACTACAAGCGAGTCCAGGCCGGCGAGAACGGCGGGGCGAACGGCCGTGACGACGCCATCGAGTTGGCGAAGTCCAACATCCTGCTCCTCGGCCCCACGGGCTCCGGCAAGACCCTCCTCGCGCAGACCCTCGCGCGCATGCTGAACGTCCCCTTCGCGATCGCCGACGCCACGGCGCTGACCGAGGCGGGGTACGTCGGTGAGGACGTCGAGAACATCCTCCTCAAGCTGATCCAGGCGGCCGACTACGACGTGAAGAAGGCCGAGACCGGGATCATCTACATCGACGAGATCGACAAGGTCGCGAGGAAGAGCGAGAACCCCTCGATCACGCGTGACGTCTCGGGTGAGGGCGTCCAGCAGGCCCTGCTGAAGATCCTGGAGGGCACCACGGCCTCGGTCCCGCCGCAGGGCGGCCGCAAGCACCCCCACCAGGAGTTCATCCAGATCGACACGACGAACGTGCTGTTCATCGTGGGCGGTGCCTTCGCCGGTCTCGAGAAGATCATCGAGGCCCGGGCCGGCGCCAAGGGCATCGGCTTCGGCGCGCAGATCCGCTCCAAGCGCGAGATGGAGTCCAAGGACCAGTTCCAGGAGGTCATGCCGGAGGACCTGGTCAAGTTCGGCATGATCCCCGAGTTCATCGGCCGCCTGCCCGTGCTCACCTCGGTCCACAACCTGGACCGCGAGGCGCTGCTCCAGATCCTCGTCGAGCCCCGCAACGCGCTGGTGAAGCAGTACCAGCGCCTCTTCGAACTCGACGGTGTGGAGCTGGACTTCGAGCGCGAGGCCCTCGAAGCCATCGCCGACCAGGCCATCCTCCGCCAGACTGGCGCGCGTGGCCTGCGCGCCATCATGGAGGAGGTCCTCCAGGGCGTGATGTACGAGGTCCCGTCCCGCAAGGACGTGGCCCGGGTCGTCATCACGGCGGACGTCGTCGAGTCGAACGTCAACCCGACGCTGATCCCGCGCGACGCGCGCGGACGCGGGCCGGGCGAGCAGAAGACGGCGTAGCCACCCCTCGTACACGAAGGCGCCCAGCACTGCTGGGCGCCTTCGTCGTGACCGGGGTCAGGCCGCGACGCGGATTTCCTCGCGGACCTTGGTGGTGAGGTCGATCGCGACGTCCTTGGTGACGCCCTTCGCCGCGTCACCCGGCGACACGATGGCGATGGTGCTGTAGTCGGCCCAGGCGCAGAACCAGTTGGTCTTCTCCTTCTTGGTCAGCCGGTCCTGACCCTTGACCGACTGGCACTTCATGACCGCGCCGTCGAGGTCGGCCGCCTCGGACTCGCCCACCAGTTCGGGCCTGCCGGACCCGGTGGTGGCCTCCTTCTCGGCGGCCTTCGCGAAGTTGGCGAAGAACAGGTCCAGCGTCGCCTCCGGGTCCGAGATCTCGCCGTAGGCGCCGGCCACCGAGAGGGTCTTGGCCGTCCCCAGCTTCGCCGCGGACGACGGGTCGTCGGGGTCGTAGTCGCTCAGGTCGACCGTGTTGTAGAGGCCCGCCACGGACTTGGCGTCCTTGACGCCGCTCTTCTCCAGCTCCGACGTCGAGTCGCTGCCGGCGGTCGCTCCGTCCTTGGTGGTGCGCTTGTACTCGCTCAGCACCGTCGCCGGCGTCTTCAGCTTGTGCGGCCCGTCGTCCTCCAGGCCGCCACCGCCTGCGCCGATCACGAAGTACGCCCCGACACCGATGGCGGCGACCACCGCGACCGCGCCGATGATGATGCCGGTCTTCTTCTTGCCGCTGCCCGGAGCGGGGGGCTGGGGCGCGCCGTAGGCCGCCTGGCCGTAGGGCGGCTGCGGCTGCTGGCCGTACGGGGGCTGCTGGCCGTACGGGGGCTGCTGGCCGTAGGGGCCCGGCTGGGGCGGGGCGCCCTGCGGGGCCTGCTGAGGGTGGCCGTAGCCCGGCTGGGGTGCGGCGGCCTGCTGCGGATAGCCGTAACCCGGCTGCGGAGCAGGGGCCTGCTGGGGGTAGCCGTAGCCGGGCTGGGGGGCCTGCGGCGGCTGGCCGTACGGTCCCGGCTGGCCGTACGGTCCGGGCTGCTGAGGCTGCCCGCCGTACGGGCCCGGCTGGTTGTGACTCATGTTCTGGCTTCCCCTCCAGATGTCTGTGTGTTCCGACATCCTGGCGCAGCCCCGTCGTGTCCATGGCATCGGGGCCCCGGCCGTTACAAAGCAAAGGCGTTTCGGGACAGCGACGTGACGCCTCTAAACTGACCCCCGTGACCGAGAACGCTCAGCAGCAGCCACCAGCGCCCAGCACCGACCTGCCGACCCAGTACGCGCCGGCCGACGTAGAGGGGCCGCTGTACGAGCGCTGGGTAGAGCGGGGTTACTTCGAGGCGGACGAGAAGAGCGACAAGCCGCCGTACACCATCGTCATCCCGCCGCCGAACGTCACGGGCTCGCTCCACCTGGGGCACGCCTTCGAGCACACCCTCATCGACGCCCTGACCCGCCGCAAGCGGATGCAGGGCTTCGAGACGCTGTGGCAGCCCGGCATGGACCACGCCGGCATCGCCACCCAGAACGTCGTCGAGCGGGAACTCGCCAAGGAGGGCAAGTCCCGGCACGACCTGGGCCGTGAGGCATTCGTCGACCGGGTCTGGCAGTGGAAGGGCGAGTCCGGCGGGCAGATCAGCGGCCAGATGCGCCGCCTCGGCGACGGCGTCGCCTGGTCGCGCGAGCGCTTCACCATGGACGAGGGCCTCTCGCAGGCCGTCCAGACCATCTTCAAGCGCCTCTACGACGACGAGCTGATCTACCGCGCCGAGCGCATCATCAACTGGTGCCCCCGGTGCCTGACCGCGATCTCGGACATCGAGGTCGAGTACCAGGACGACGACGGCGAGCTCGTCTCCATGAAGTACGGCGACGGTGACGACACCATCGTCGTCGCCACCACGCGTGCCGAGACGATGCTCGGTGACACGGCCGTCGCCGTCCACCCCGAGGACGAGCGGTACAAGCACCTGGTCGGCAAGCTGGTCAAGCTGCCGCTGACCGACCGCTCCATCCCGGTCGTCGCGGACGAGCACGTCGACCCCGAGTTCGGCACCGGCGCCGTCAAGGTGACGCCGGCGCACGACCCGAACGACTTCGAGATCGGCCAGCGCCACGACCTCCCGGCCCTGACGATCATGGACGAGCACGCGGTCATCACCGCCCACGGCCCCTTCCAGGGCCTGGACCGGCTGGAGGCCCGCTCGGCGATCGTCGCCGCGCTGCGTGCCGAGGGCCGGATCGTCGCCGAGAAGCGCCCGTACGTCCACAGCGTCGGCCACTGCTCGCGCTGCAAGACCACCATTGAACCGCGCCTGTCCATGCAGTGGTGGGTCAAGGTCGGCCCGCTCGCCAAGGCGGCCGGTGACGCCGTCCGCGACGGCAAGGTCAAGATCCACCCGCAGGAGATGGAGAAGCGCTACTTCGACTGGGTCGACAACCTCCACGACTGGTGCATCTCGCGGCAGTTGTGGTGGGGGCACCGCATCCCGGTCTGGTACGGGCCGAACGGCGAGGTCGTCTGCGTCGGCCCCGACGAGCAGCCGCCCGGCACCGAGGCCGAGGGCTGGCGTCAGGACACCGACGTCCTCGACACCTGGTTCTCCTCCGGTCTGTGGCCGTTCTCCACGCTCGGCTGGCCCGAACAGACCGAGTCGCTGGCGAAGTTCTACCCGAACTCGGTCCTGGTCACCGGCTACGACATCCTCTTCTTCTGGGTCGCCCGGATGATGATGTTCGGCCTGTACGCGATGGACGGCACCCCGCCGTTCCACACCATCGCCCTGCACGGCATGGTCCGCGACCAGTTCGGCAAGAAGATGTCGAAGTCCTTCGGCAACGCGGTCAACCCGCTGGACTGGATGGACAAGTACGGCAGCGACGCCCTGCGCTTCACCCTCGCCCGCGGCGCCAACCCGGGCGTCGACGTCCCGATCGGCGAGGACTGGGTCCAGGGATCGCGCAACTTCGCCAACAAGATCTGGAACGCGACCCGCTTCGCGCTGATGAACGGCGCGACGGTGGACGGCCCGCTGCCGGAGGCGTCGAAGCTGTCCTCGACCGACCGCTGGATCCTCTCCCGCCTGAACTCGGTCGTGGCCGAAGTCGACGCTTACTACGACGACTTCCAGTTCGCGAAGCTGTCGGACTCGCTGTTCCACTTCGCGTGGGACGAGGTCTTCGACTGGTACGTCGAGCTGTCCAAGACGACGTTCCAGGCGGGCGGCGAGGCGGCCGAGGTCTCCAAGCGCGTCCTCGGCGAGGTGCTCGACGTCACGCTGAAGCTGCTGCACCCGGTGGTCCCCTTCGTCACCGAGACGCTCTGGACCACGCTCACCGGCGGCGAGTCGGTCGTCATCGCCGACTGGCCGAGCGACAGCGGCTTCCGGGACGCCGACGCCGAGCGTGAGATCGAGAGCCTGCAGTCGGTCATCACCGAGGTCCGCCGCTTCCGCGCCGACCAGGGCCTCCAGCCCGGCCAGCGGGTCCCCGCCCGGCTCACCCTGGACGGCACGCCCTTCGCGACCCACGAGGCCGCCATCCGCCAGCTGCTGCGCCTCCAGCCGGAGGGCGACACCTTCACGGCGACGGCGACGCTCCCGGTCGCCGGTGCCGAGGTCGCCCTCGACCTCTCCGGCACGATCGACGTGGCGGCGGAGCGAAAGCGCCTGGCGAAGGACCTCGCCGCGGCCGAGAAGGAGAAGGCCCAGGCGAACGCGAAGCTCGGCAACGAGGCGTTCCTGGCGAAGGCCCCCGACCACGTCGTCGACAAGATCCGCACTCGTCTCGCCAAGGCGGAGGAGGACATCACCCGCATCCAGGCCCAGCTGGAGAGGCTGCCGCAGGGCTGAGGGTTCGTACGGTGTGAGGCCCCCGGAGCTGTCAGGCCCGGGGGCCTCTGACGTGGCTCAGGCACACGTACTCAGGGGCGCGGGGAACTGCGCGACAAGCCACGACGAACCCGCACACACACGACGACACAAACCACCCCCCGCCAATGTCACCCCCGCTCCGTAGACTGGCCCCGTGAGCGAGCTCCCTCCAGACCACAACGCCGACGACCAGCCCGACCCCCTCGACTCCTTCGACGAGATCATCGCGGAGGAAACCACCCGCGACCCCGACCTCGCGGTCATCGAAGCCGGCAGCCGAACCCTGCGCACCCAGGGCGGCCCGCCCGACGCCGACATCCCGGCCCGCCCCTCCGACCCCGAGGTCGACAAGGCCTTGCGCGAGGTCGAGGCGGAGCTCGCCACGCGCTGGGGCGAGACCAAGCTGGAGCCCTCCGTCAGCCGCATCGCCGCCCTGATGGACCTCCTGGGAGAGCCGCAGCGGTCCTACCCGTCGATCCACATCACGGGCACCAACGGCAAGACCTCCACCGCCCGCATGATCGAGGCCCTGCTCGGCGCCTTCGAGCTGCGCACCGGCCGGTACACCTCGCCGCACGTGCAGTCGATCACCGAGCGCATCAGCCTGGACGGCGCCCCCATCTCCGCCGAGCGGTTCATCGAGACGTACCAGGACATCAAGCCGTACGTGGAGATGGTCGACGCGTCGCAGGAGTACCGGCTGTCCTTCTTCGAGGTGCTCACCGGCATGGCGTACGCGGCGTTCGCCGACGCCCCCGCGGACGTCGTCGTCGTGGAGGTCGGCATGGGCGGCTCCTGGGACGCCACGAACGTGATCGACGGTGACGTCGCCGTCGTCACGCCGATAGACCTCGACCACACCGACCGGCTCGGCACCACGCACGCCGAGATCGCCACCGAGAAGGCCGGCATCGTCAAGCAGGGCGCCACCGTCATCCTGGCGCAGCAGCCGGTCGAGGCGGCGCAGGTGCTGCTGAAGAAGGCCGTCGAGGTGGACGCGACCGTGGCCCGGGAGGGGCTGGAGTTCGGGGTCGTGGACCGGCAGGTGGCCGTCGGCGGTCAGCTGCTCACGCTGCGCGGCCTCGGCGGCGAGTACCCGGAGGTGTACCTGCCGCTGCACGGCGCGCACCAGGCGCACAACGCTGCCGTCGCGCTCGCCGCGGTGGAGGCCTTCTTCGGCGTCGGCGCGCAGCGGGCCGAGCCGCTGGACCTGGACGCCGTCCGCAAGGCGTTCGCGGCCGTCGCCTCGCC
Source organism: Streptomyces djakartensis (assembly GCF_014651075.1). Classification (GTDB taxonomy): domain Bacteria; phylum Actinomycetota; class Actinomycetes; order Streptomycetales; family Streptomycetaceae; genus Streptomyces; species Streptomyces djakartensis. The sequence goes on from NZ_BMWE01000006.1 coordinate 365,316, forward strand.
CGGGCGGCTGGAGGTCGTGCGGCGGTCTCCGACCGTCGTGCTCGACGCCGCCCACAACCCGGCGGGTGCCCGGGCCGCCGCCGAGGCGATCGGGGAGGCCTTCCAGTTCAGCCGGCTCATCGGCGTGGTCGGCACGAGCGGCGACAAGAACGTACGGGAGCTGCTGGAGGCCTTCGAGCCGGTGTTCGCCGAGGTCGTGGTCACGCAGAACTCCAGCCACCGCGCGATGGACGCCGACGAGCTGGCCGGTATCGCCGTCGAGGTGTTCGGCGAGGAGCGGGTCCAGGTCGAGCCGCGGCTGCCCGACGCGCTGGAGGCCGCGATCACGCTGGCCGAGGAGGAGGGCGAGTTCTCGGGCGGCGGTGTGCTCGTGACCGGTTCCGTCATCACCGTCGGCGAGGCCCGACTGCTCCTGGGGAGGGGCTGAGATCCCGTGCGTACGCTCTGTTCCTCGACCCTGATCGGCGAGTTCTTCATCATCGGCTTCGCCGGTCTGGTCGCCATGAAGGACCCCGGCCTGTCCATGACGACCGTGTGGACGGTCAGCGGTGTCGCGATGTTCCTGTGCCTGGTGCTGTGCGGCCTGGTGACGCGGCCGGGCGGGGTCGCGCTCGGCTGGGCGCTGCAGATCGGGCTCGTCGCGTCGGGCTTCGTCGTGCCGATGATGTTCTTCCTCGGGGTGGTCTTCGCGGCTTTGTGGTGGGCGTCCGTGCACTACGGACGGAAGGTCGACGAGGCCAAGGCGAGATTCGCCGCTCAGGCCGAATCCTCCACACCTGACGCTGCGTGACGGCCGCCCCGACACGCCGGGTAACCTCGTCTCACCGCACAACCGCACAGCCTTGACGCATAAGGAGCCCCGTCGTGACCCAGCGCACCCTCGTCCTCCTCAAGCCCGACGCCGTCCGTCGTGGCCTGACCGGCGAGATCATCAGCCGCATCGAGCGCAAGGCGGGCTGGAAGATCACCGCGCTGGAGCTGCGCACCCTGGACCAGGACACGCTGGAGCAGCACTACGGCGAGCACAAGGGCAAGCCCTTCTACGAGCCGCTGGTGGAGTTCATGGCCTCCGGTCCGGTCGTGGCGATGATCGTCGAGGGTGAGCGGGTCATCGAGGGGCTGCGCGCGCTCGCCGGCCCGACCGACCCGATCGCCGCGGCCCCCGGCTCCATCCGCGGCGACTACGGCGTGATCGTCCGGGAGAACCTGATCCACGCCTCGGACTCGGAGGAGTCCGCCGAGCGAGAAGTGAAGATCTTCTTCCCGGGCCGCGCCTGAGACGCGAAGGACAAGCGAAGTCTGGGGGCGCCGCTCCCAGACTTTTCTGGCATATGCGTGCCGATCGAGGGAACGAACGCCCCCGAACGCCCGTCTCCACAAGCGAACCCGCACAGCATCTGCTGACATTGGCGGAGACCCTCCCGCAGTGTTCGCGAAGGCGCGTCTACGATGGAAGCCTTCACGTCACAGCACCCACCTTTGCCTACCTGAAAAGCCCTCAAAAGCTAGTGGGAAGGCCAGACGAATCCTGATGGGGAACTCAATGTCGTTCATCGGCCGTGACATGGCTGTCGACCTCGGGACCGCCAACACGCTGGTGTACGTCAGGGGTCGCGGGATCGTACTCAACGAGCCGTCCGTCGTCGCGATCAACACCAACACCGGTGGCATCCTCGCGGTCGGCGCCGAAGCGAAGAAGATGATCGGGCGCACGCCCGGCAACATCGTTGCCGTCCGTCCGCTGAAGGACGGCGTGATCGCCGACTTCGAGATCACCGAGCGGATGCTCCGCTACTTCATCCTGAAGATCCACAAGCGGCGGTATCTGGCTCGGCCGCGGGTCGTCGTCTGTGTGCCCTCGGGCATCACCGGCGTCGAGCGCCGCGCCGTCATCGAGGCGTCGTCCCAGGCCGGCGCCCGCCAGGTGCACATCATCGAGGAGCCCATGGCCGCGGCCATCGGCTCCGGCCTGCCGGTCCACGAGGCCACGGGCAACATGGTGGTCGACATCGGCGGCGGCACGACGGAGGTCGCGGTCATCTCCCTCGGCGGCATCGTCACCGCCCAGTCCATCCGCGTCGCGGGCGACGAACTGGACAACGCGATCATCCAGCACATCAAGAAGGAGTACTCCCTCCTGCTGGGTGAGCGCACGGCCGAACAGATCAAGATCACGATCGGATCGGCGTACGACCTCGACACCGACGAGCACACCGAAATCCGCGGCCGGGACCTCGTGTCCGGGCTGCCGAAGACCGTCGTCATCTCGGCGGCCGAAGTCCGCAAGGCGATCGAGGAGCCGGTCAACGCGATCGTCGACGCCGTCAAGACGACCCTCGACAAGTGTCCGCCGGAGCTGTCCGGCGACATCATGGACCGGGGCATCGTGCTGACGGGCGGCGGAGCGCTCCTGCGGGGCCTGGACGAGCGGCTGCGCCGGGAGACCGGCATGCCGATCCACATCGCCGAGGACCCCCTGGACAGCGTGGCGCTCGGCTCCGGAAAGTGCGTCGAGGAGTTCGAGGCACTCCAGCAGGTGCTCGACGCCCAGCCGCGCAGATGACGTAACTCTTCGATTCCGCCGTACGGGACGATCTCCCCTCGTACGGCGGATCTTGATATAGAGACATAACTCCCACAAATGCAGCCCCTTGGGTTCCCTGGGGCTTCCCGAATTCCTATGAGGAAGGGCACGGCCGCCGCACGTGAGGGACACACGAGAGAGCCGGCTGCTCCTGGTGCTGCTGATCGCCATCGCGTTCGCGTTGATCACGGTGGACATCCGCGGTGGGGAGGACTCACCGGTCGACGGTGCCCGGCAGGCCGCGGCGACGGTTTTCGGCCCGATCGAGAGCGGAGTCTCGGCCGCGGTCGACCCGGTCGGCAACGCGGTCTCCGCCATCCGGGACTCCGGAGAGCGGCACGACCGGCTCGCCGTGCTGGAAAAGGAGAACGCCGCCCTGAAGACCCGGCTCGGCAGTGACGACCGCAGCCGCAGCCGCCTCAGACAGCTCGACAAGATGCTCAAGGTCGCCGGCCAGGGCCAGTACGGCATCAAGGGCGCGGAGGTCATCGCCATAGGGGCCGCGCAGGGCTTCTCCTGGACCATCACCATCGACGTCGGCGCGAACGACGGCATCAAGCGCGACATGACCGTCCTGAACGGGGACGGGCTCGTCGGCCGGGTCACCACCGTCGGGCCGAACACCGCCACGGTCCTGCTCGCCAGCGACCCCGACTTCACGGTCGGCACCCGGATGGAGGACAGCGACGAGCTCGGCTTCGCCTCGGGGCAGGGCGACCGCCCGCTGCGCGTGGAACTCCTCAACGGCAAGGCGGAGGTCAAGAAGGGCGACCGTCTGGTCACCTTCGGCTCGCAGGCCGACCGGCCGTTCGTGCCCGGGGTGCCCGTCGGCGTGGTCTCCCGCGTCGACCCCTCCGGCGGCGGCCTGACCCGCACGCTGTACGTCACCCCGTACGCCGGCTTCACCAAGCTCGACATCGTCGGTGTCGTCGTCGAGGCCCCGAAGAAGGACCCGCGCGACACGGTGCTCCCGCCCAAGCCGAAGCCCACCCCCCGGCCGACGGTGACGGTGACCGTGACCCCGTCCGCCGGGGCACCCGCGGACGGCCAGAACCAGCAAGAGCAGTAGGAGCTGTCACCTCATGCGCGTCAACCGGATCCTGCTCTCCTCCGCCCTGGTCGTCGTCTCCCTGGTGATCCAGGTCAGCGTCCTCGCCCGCCTGCACCTGCCGGGCGCCGTGCCCGACCTGATGCTGCTCACCGTCCTCGGTTTCGCCCTGGTCTACGGGCACGTCGGCGGCGCCCTCATCGGCTTCGGCGCGGGCCTGCTCGCCGACCTGGCGCCGCCCGCCGACCACGCGGCCGGGCGGTACGCCCTCGTGCTGTGCGTCATCGGCTACCTCGCGGGCCTGGCGAAACCCGAGACGGGCCGGCTGAAGTCCGCGACCGGCCCCATGGTCGTGGTCGTCGCCGCGGCCCTCGGCTCCACCCTGCTGTACGCCGGGGTCGGCGCCCTCGTCGGTGACACCGCCGCCCGCCATGTGGGCCTGGGCGGCCTGCTGTTCACGGCCGCCCTGTACGACCTGCTGCTCGCGCCGTTCGTCGTGCCGGGGGTGATGGCGCTGGCCCGGCGCGCCGAGAACGACCCGCTCGCCGAGACCAACTCCGCCGCCAAGGCCACCGACATCTCCTCCGGCTGGCTCTCCGGCGGCACCGGCCTGAGGATCGGCAGCCAGCGCAACGGGCTGCGGGCGGCCCGGGCGAGGATGGCCCGCGCCGGGCGCATCAAGGGGGTCAAGCGGCTGTGAGCGCGGGGCAGTCCATCCGGTCATCACACAGGCGTCCACACACGGAGAGGAGGAGGCGGCCGCAGTGACCAACATTCCCGAGACCGGCCGCAACACGCGGGTCCAGATCCGTCTCGTCGTCATCCAGGTCCTCGTCCTCTCCCTCCTGCTCACCCTGGGCGGGCGCCTGTGGTACCTGCAGATCCGTGAGGGCGCGGCATACGCCAAGGAAGCCTCCGGGAACCACGTCCAGCAGGTCGTCCAGCCGGCCGTCCGCGGCTCCATCCTGGACGCACGCGGCGTGGCCCTCGCCGACAACGAGACCCGGCTGGTCGTCTCCGCCTCCCGCACCGACCTGCTGAAGATGAAGGACGACGGCAAGGAAGTCCTGACCAAACTCGCCCGAGTGCTGGGCATGACCCCCAAGGAGGTCATGCTGAAGGTCCGGCTGTGCGACGCCAAGACCCCCCAGCCCTGCTGGAACGGCTCGCCCTACCAGCCCATCCCCATCACCGACGAGGCCACCGCCAAGCAGGCCCTGCAGATCCGCGAGCGCGCCGAGGACTTCCCCGGCATCACCGCCGAGCCGCAGGCCGTGCGCCGCTACCCGAGCCCGGGCAAGGCCAACGCCGCCCAGGTCCTCGGCTACCTCTCGCCGGTCACCGACGAGGAGATCAAGGAGGCGCAGGACACCGACTCGCCGTTCCTGCGCTCCGACCAGGTCGGCCGCTCGGGCCTGGAGCGCCAGTACGACAAGCAGCTGCGCGGCAAGGCCGGCGTCACCCGCTACGAGGTCGACAACCTCGGCCGCGTCATCGGCCAGGCCGAGGCCGACCCCACCCACCCCGGCGACAACCTCGTCACCAGCATCGACGCCCGCGTCCAGCGGATCGCCGAGTACCAGCTGAACGAGGCCATGAAGGAAGCCCGCAAGCAGCACGACCGGAACACCGGCACCAACTACAAGGCCGACTCCGGTGCCGTCGTGGTGATGGAGGCCAAGACCGGCCGGGTCGTCGCCATGGCGTCCAACCCGGACTACGACCCGAACGCCTGGGTCGGCGGCATCTCCGCCAAGGACTACGCCCGGCTGACCGGCAAGAGCTCCAACTACCCGCTGCTCAACCGCGCGATCCAGGGCCAGTCGGCACCCGGCTCGATCTTCAAGGTCATCCCGACGGCCGCCGCGGTCAACGCGGGCTACCCCTTCGACGGCCCCTACGAGTGCTCCAGCTCGTACTCGATCGGCGGCCAGGTCTTCAAGAACTTCGAGTCCAAGGGATACGGCCCGATCAGCCTCGGCCGCGCCCTGGAGGTCTCCTGCGACACCGTCTTCTACCGCCTCTCCCACGAGGAGTGGAAGCGCGACGGCGGCACCAAGCCCAAGAAGAAGGCCAACGACTGGTTCTACAGGACGGCCCACCAGTTCGGCCTCGGCAAGGAGACCGGCATCGACCTGCCCAACGAGGTCACCGGCCGTGTCCCCGACCGCCAGTGGAAGCTGAACTACTGGAAGGCCAACAAGGACGCCTGGTGCCGCACCGGCAAGCGCGACGGCAGCTACGCGGAGAGGATCGCCTACGAGAACTGCCTCGAAGGCAACCGCATGCGCGCCGGTGACTCCGTCAACTACTCCATCGGCCAGGGCGACACGCTCGTGACGCCCATCCAGATGGCCACCATCTACGGCGCCATCTCCAACGGCGGCACCATGTACACCCCGTCGGTCGGCAAGGCCGTCATCAGCGCCGACGGCAAGACCGTCACACCGATCAAGCCCCGGGCGCACGGCAAGCTGCCGATGACCCGGAAGACGCGCGACGAGATAGACGAAGCCCTCGCGGGAGTCGCCACCCGCGGTACGGCCGCCTGGCGCTTCGGCGGCTGGCCGCAGGACAAGATCCCGATGCACGCCAAGACGGGTACGGCCGAGGTCTACGGCAAGCAGACCACCTCCTGGTTCGCCACGTACACCAAGGACTACTCGATCGTCATGACGATCTCCCAGGGCGGTACGGGCTCCGGCGCCTCGGGCCCCGCCGTCCGCAACATCTACAACGCGCTGTACGGCGTCTCCGAGGACGGCGAGATCGACTCGAAGAAGGCCCTGCTGCCCACCCCGCAGAAGGCCCTGCCGAAGGTCAAGACGGACGGCACCATCGCCACCCCGAAGATCGCCAAGGACCCCGCCAAGGACCAGCAGGCGAAGAAGAAGGACCCGAACGCCCCGGCCGACCCGCTCCAGCCGGCGACGTCGGCCCCGCCGTCGCCCGAGAACCGTGACACCCGAAGGCGCCGGCGCCGGCGGGGAAGCCGGAGGTTGCCGACATGACCGGCGGTGTGAACAGCTTCCAGGTATCCGGCTACGGCCCGGAGCGCTCCGGCTGGACCCGGCTCCTCGCCCGCGACTCCGTGGCACGGCGGCTCGACTGGCCGATCCTGCTGTCGGCGACGGCCCTGTCGCTGCTCGGCACGCTCCTCGTCTACTCGGCCACCCGCAACCGCACGGAGCTCAACCAGGGCGACCCGTACTACTTCCTCGTCCGGCACCTGCTCAACACGGGCATCGGCCTCGCCCTGATGGCCGGCACCATCTGGCTCGGCCACCGCGGCCTGCGCACGGCCGTGCCGGTCCTGTACGGCTTCTCGGTCCTGCTCATCCTGCTGGTGCTCACCCCGCTCGGCTCCACCATCAACGGCGCGCACTCCTGGATCAAGCTTCCCGGCGGCTTCTCCCTCCAGCCCTCGGAGTTCGTGAAGGTCACGATCATCCTGGGCATGGCGATGCTGCTGTCGGCGCGCGTCGACGCGGGAGACAGGCAGTACCCGGACCACCGCACGGTCATGCAGGCCCTGGGTCTGGCCGCCGTGCCCATGGCCATCGTGATGCTCATGCCCGACCTCGGGTCCGTCATGGTCATGGTCATCATCGTGCTCGGCGTACTGCTCGCCTCCGGAGCCTCCAACCGATGGGTGTTCGGCCTGCTCGGCGCGGGCGCGGCCGGCGCGATCACCGTCTGGCAGCTCGGGGTGCTCGACGACTACCAGATCGCCCGCTTCGCCGCCTTCGCCAACCCCGAACTCGACCCGGCCGGCGTCGGCTACAACACCAACCAGGCCCGCATCGCCATCGGCTCCGGCGGCCTGACCGGCTCAGGCCTCTTCCACGGCTCCCAGACCACCGGCCAGTTCGTGCCCGAACAGCAGACGGACTTCGTCTTCACCGTGGCGGGGGAGGAGCTGGGCTTCCTCGGCGGCGGCCTGATCATCCTGCTGCTCGGCGTCGTGCTGTGGCGGGCCTGCCGCATCGCCCGCGAGACCACCGACCTGTACGGCACGGTCGTGGCCGCCGGCATCGTCGCCTGGTTCGCCTTCCAGACGTTCGAGAACGTCGGCATGACCCTCGGCATCATGCCGGTCACCGGCCTGCCGCTGCCCTTCGTGTCGTACGGCGGATCGTCGATGTTCGCCGTGTGGATAGCGGTCGGCCTGCTGCAGTCGATCCGGGTACAACGCCCGATGTCGGCGTGAACACACCGGGCGGGGCCGCCCTCTGCCGCCCCGCCCGCACGCCGACTAGATTCGGTGTATGGCGGACACCAAGCGTGAGATCGAGCGGAAGTACGAGTCCGAGGACAGCGGGCTTCCCGACCTGACCGGTGTCACCGGCGTCGCGGCCGTCCTCGACAAGGGTGTCTCACACCTCGACGCCACCTACTACGACACCGCCGACGAACGCCTCGCCGCGTCGTCCGTCACCCTGCGCCGGCGCACCGGCGGCTCCGACGCGGGCTGGCACCTGAAGTTCCCGGTCGCCCCGGGCGTCCGCGACGAGATCCACGCCCCACTGTCCGAGACCCTCCCGGACGTCCTCGCCGCACTGGTCCGCTCCCGGGTCCGCGACCGCGAGCTGCTGCCCCTCGTCCGGCTCCGTTCCGACCGCGACGTGCGCCACCTCGTCGACGCCGACGGGAAGCCGCTCGCCGAGGTCAGCGTCGACACCGTGCACGCGCAGCGGCTCACGGACGGCGGCGCGGCGCGGTGGACCGAGATCGAGGTGGAGCTCGCCGACGGGGGAGACCCGGCCTTCCTCGACATGGTCGGCAAGCGGCTGCGCAAGGCGGGCGTACGGCCGTCGGCGTCGGCGTCGAAACTGGCCCGGGCCCTCGCGGAAACGGCTCCCGCCGGACACCGCGCGTCCAGCCCCGTCGCGGACCCGGTGACCGCCGGAGACCATGTCCTCGCGTACGTGCGCGCCCAGCGTGACGCCATCGTCGAACTCGACCCGGCCGTCCGCCGGGACACGGAGGACTCCGTGCACCGCATGCGGGTGGCCAGCCGGCGGCTGCGCAGCACCTTCAAGTCGTTCGGGGACATCCTCGACCGGGCCGCCACCGACCCCCTCGCCGACGAGCTGAAATGGCTGGCCGGGGAGCTGGGCCTGGACCGCGACCGCGAGGTGCTGTCCGCACGGCTGACGGCGGCCCTCGACGAGGTGCCCGACGGCCTGGTCCGCGGCCCCGTGGCCGAGCGCTTGCGCGGCTGGTCGCGCGCCGAACACCACACGGCCCACGGCCGCATCACCGGGGTCCTGGACTCACGCCGCTACCTCGCCCTGCTCGACACCCTGGACACGCTGATCGCCGCCCCGCCGCTGCTGAAGGCCGCCGGGAAGAAGCCCGGCAAGCCACTCGCCAAGGCCGTCAGTAAAGACTTCCGCAAGGTGTCCCGGCTGGTCGAGCGGGCATTGGAGCTGGAGCCCGGCACCGAGCGGGACGTCGCCGTGCACGAGGCCCGCAAGAAGGCCAAGCGCGCCCGCTACGCAGCGGAGGCGGCCCAGCCGGCCCTCGGCAAGCCCGCCAAGAGCATGGTCAAGTCCATGAAGACGCTGCAGAAACTCCTCGGCGAGCACCAGGACAGCGTGATGGCCCGGCAGACCCTGCGCGAGCTGTCGGCGGTCGCCCACGCGGCGGGGGAGAGCGCCTTCACCTACGGCCTGCTCCACGAGCGCGAGGAGCAGCGGGCCCTGCGCACGGAGGCTGAGCTGCCCGGCCTGTGGAAGGAGATCAAGGGGGCAGCGCCGGGCCTGTGACCCTTGGGGCGTACGGAAGCGCCCCGCCGTCGCGTTACGCTGAATGGTCACCCCTGTCAGTTCAGTCCAGCTCACGAAGGTGCGCGACATGCCTGCCGAAGTCGCTGCGTCGGTGTTCCCGCAGCTCGAAGCTCTGCTCCCGCATGTGCAGAAGCCGATCCAGTACGTCGGCGGAGAACTCAACTCCACGGTCAAGGAGTGGGAGTCCTGCGACGTCCGCTGGGCACTCATGTACCCGGACGCCTACGAGGTCGGCCTGCCCAACCAGGGCGTCATGATCCTCTACGAGGTGCTGAACGAGCAGCAGGGCGTCCTCGCCGAGCGCACCTACAGCGTGTGGCCGGACCTCGAGGAGCTGATGCGCGAGCACGGCGTCCCCCAGTTCACGGTGGACAGCCACCGCCCGGTGAAGGCGTTCGACGTGCTCGGCCTCTCCTTCTCCACGGAGCTGGGCTACACCAACATGCTGGCGGCCCTGGACCTCTCCGGCATCCCCCTGGAGGCCAAGGACCGCGGCCTGGACGACCCGATCGTCATGGCCGGCGGCCACGCCGCCTTCAACCCCGAGCCGATCGCGGACTTCATCGACTGCGCCGTGATCGGCGACGGTGAGCAGGCGGTCCTGGAGATCACGGCGATCATCCGCGCCTGGAAGGCGGAAGGCCGCCCCGGCGGCCGCGAGGAGCTGCTCTTCCGCCTGGCGAGGACGGGCGGCGTGTACGTCCCCGGCTTCTACGACGTCGAGTACCTGCCCGACGGCCGTATCGCCCGGGTCGTGCCGAACCGCAGCGGCGTCCCGTGGCGCGTCTCCAAGCACACGGTCATGGACCTCGACGAGTGGCCGTACCCCAAGCAGCCCCTGGTCCCGCTGGCCGAGACGGTCCACGAGCGCATGTCGGTGGAGATCTTCCGCGGCTGCACCCGTGGCTGCCGCTTCTGCCAGGCCGGCATGATCACGCGCCCGGTCCGCGAGCGTTCCATCACGGGCATCGGCGACATGGTCGAGCAGGGCCTGAAGGCGACGGGCTTCGAGGAGGTCGGCCTGCTGTCGCTCTCCTCGGCCGACCACAGCGAGATCGGCGACGTGGCCAAGGGCCTGGCGGACCGCTACGAGGACGACAAGATCGGCCTCTCCCTGCCGTCCACCCGCGTGGACGCCTTCAACATCGACCTGGCCAACGAGCTGACGCGCAACGGCCGCCGCTCCGGTCTCACGTTCGCCCCCGAGGGCGGCTCGGAACGCATCCGCAAGGTCATCAACAAGATGGTCTCGGAGGACGACCTGATCCGTACCGTCGCCACCGCCTACGGCAACGGCTGGCGTCAGGTGAAGCTGTACTTCATGTGCGGCCTGCCGACGGAGACCGACGAGGACGTCCTGCAGATCGCGGACATGGCGACGAAGGTCATCGCCAAGGGCCGCGAGGTCTCCCGCTCCAACGACATCCGCTGCACCGTCTCGATCGGCGGCTTCGTCCCCAAGCCCCACACGCCGTTCCAGTGGGCGCCGCAGCTGTCGGCGGAGGAGACGGACGCCCGCCTGGAGAAGCTGCGGAACAAGATCCGCGGCGACAAGAAGTACGGCCGCTCCATCGGCTTCCGCTACCACGACGGCAAGCCCGGCATCGTCGAGGGCCTGCTGTCCAGGGGCGACCGCCGCACCGGCGCGATCATCCGCGCGGTCTACGACGACGGCGGCCGCTTCGACGGCTGGCGTGAGCACTTCTCGTACGACCGCTGGATGGCCTGCGCCGACAAGGCGCTTGCCCCCTTCGGTGTGGACGTCGACTGGTACACCACGCGCGAGCGCACGTACGAGGAGGTCCTCCCCTGGGACCACCTGGACTCCGGCCTCGACAAGGACTGGCTCTGGGAGGACTGGCAGGACGCTCTCGACGAGACGGAGGTCGAGGACTGTCGCTGGACGCCGTGCTTCGACTGCGGGGTGTGTCCGCAGATGGACACCCACATCCAGATCGGCCCCACGGGTAAGAAGCTCCTGCCCCTGACCGTCAAGAACGCCGCTTCGGCCCCCGGCGGACACGGGCACTGAACGCACGCGCGATGAGGTGTGAGCGGTGCGTTCTCCGGGGGACTCGTTGGGACAGGCGGGGTCGGTGACGCTCCCCCGGGGGGCCGGCTCGGCCAGGTTCCCCCAGTTCGGAAGATGTGCTGGGGGAGCCGTCAGGCAAGGCGGCCGTGTTCGCAGACGCGGCGCGCGACCTCGCGGAGTTTGATGTTGTTGTCCTGGGAGTAGCGGCGCAGCACGTCGAACGCCTGCTTCTCGGTGAGGTCGTGGCTGCCCATGACGATGCCCATGGCCTCGCCGATCACATGGCGGGTCTCGACGGCCTGCTGGAGCTGGGCGTGGCTGCGGGCGCTGGAGAAGGCGATGGCGGCGTGCGAGGCCAGCAGCCAGCCGGCCATCTCGCTGTCCTCCGTGAAGGCTCCGGGCTTGCCGGAGTACAGGTTGAGCGCGCCGAACTCCTCGTCATCGGTGTAGAGCAGGAAGCCCATCATGCTGCCCACGCCGAGTCCCTCGGCCCGGGAGGCGTATTCGGGCCAGCGTGGCACCTCGTGGGTGAAGTCGTGGATGCGGAAGACCCGCTCCCCGGTGTCGCTGCGCGCCGCGTCGAAGCAGGGGCCCTCCTGGAGGCGTTCCTGGAGGCGGTCGCTCTCGGTGACCAGGGGGTGGGTGGGCGCGAGTGTCTCCACCTTATTGCCGTGCAGCAGGAGGATGCCGGCCGCGTCGCAGCCCGCCACCAGTTCCGTGGCCGAGTGCGTGATGCGCTCGAGGGTGGCGTCGACCGAGTCCTGAGCCAGCAGGTCCCGAGCCATGGAGGCCATCTGCTGTGCGAACGCCCGCCATTCCACTGTCTTCCTCCTCGGCTCGGGGGCTCTTGCTTGCTACCCCGCCAACGGTGTCAGGTGCGGCACGCGAACGGTGGGCGGACGCGCCCCTGTCGCCGCCTTCGGTTACCCCTTTGTCCCTTCGGGCATGTGACCCGTTGTGACATCTATCGATTTTCGATAGATTTTCATCGTGGATCGATCGGCCGCCTTCCGGTGCGTGCACACCGTGATCGGCGCATTCGTGGCCGCTGCGCCGCTGGTCCTCGCGCTGGTCGTGCTCGTGCTGCGGATGCTGATCGCGCAGGCCGTCGCACGGGACAATCAGGCGGCCCGGACGCAGGCCGAGCTGGAAGAGGTCATCTGATGCCGATCGCCGTCGACATCGACGTCATGCTGGCCAAGCGGAAGATGTCCGTGGGCGAGCTCGCGGAACGCGTCGGCATCACCCCCGCCAACCTCGCGGTCCTCAAGAACGGCCGCGCCAAGGCGGTCCGTTTCTCGACCCTCGCCGCCCTCTGCGAGGTGCTCGGATGCCAGCCGGGGGACCTGCTGCGCTGGGAGGCCGACGGCGCCGCCGACGGGACAATGCCGTGATGGAGAACATCGGCATCCGCCAGTCGCCCCGGCTGCTCCAGACGCGTCCGGCCGGCGCGTGAGCGGGGTGTGATCCGCGCGTCGCCGCATCCGGACGCGGCGTTGAGGCGTCTTCGCAGGTATGGATCTGGAGAAGTCGGCCCGCGAGGGCTCCGAGGCGCGGGGCGATCTGCGCGGGCAGCCGGAGGCCGAGGGGTGTCTCGTCGTCGCGATCCGGATTCCGGTGCGGATCGTCGTGCTGGTGCTGGTCGTCCCCGTGCGGCTGGCGTGGGACGGGCTCGTCGCGGCCGGGCGGTTCGTGAACGACGTGCTGCTCAGGCCCCTGGGGCGGGCGTCGCTGTGGCTGGGGCGGGCGCTGTTCGTGTGGCCCTTCGTCGGGCTGTGGCGGTACCTGGTCGTGCCGGTGGCCAAGGCGCTGGGGTGGCTCGGCGGCGTCCTGGTCGTCTTGCCCGTCGTGTGGCTCCACCGCTACGTGCTGACGCCTTTGGGGCAAGCGATCGCGTGGGCCGCCGGGGGCGCCGCCGCCGCGTTCGGCTGGGGGTACAGGTGGGTGCTCACGCCGATCGGGCATGCCGCGATGTGGGTGCTCAAGGGGTTCGGCGCCCTGCTCGCCGCCCTGGGCGTCGGTGTGTACACGGCCATGGCGTGGCTCGTCAGGTACCTCCTCGTCGTGCCGGCCGGGTGGCTGTACACCTGGGTGCTCGCGCCCGCCGGCCGCGCGATCGCCTGGTGCGCCAAGGGGCTCCTGTGGCTGGTGAGCGCGATCGTCACCGGCATCGGGACGGCCCTCCACCGGACCGGCCGGATCCTGCTCGTGCTGCCCGCGCTCGCCGTCTGGCGGTGGGTGCTCAACCCGGTCGCAAGGGTCCTCGCCGTCATCGGGCGGGAGGTGTGGGACGCCCTGGGCCACGCCTGGCGCGTCGCCGGGCACGTCTCGCTCGTCATCGGCCGGTTCCTCGGCACCCTCTTGCGGTGGATCTTCGTCGAGCCGGTGCGGTGGGTGTACCGCGGGGTGCTGACGCCGGTCGGGCACGTGGTGCGCGACGCGGTCCTGCGGCCCGCCGCCGAGGCGGCCCGCAGTGTGGGACGGGCCACCCGGCAGGCACTCGCCGCCGCCCGGGACTCCGTGCGGCAGGCGCGCGCCGACTTCCGGCGGATGCTCTTCGGGGAGCCGCGGCAGCCGCGGCAGGTCGACCGGAGGGAACCTTCGGGCCGCGAGGCACGTACTCTTGGTAGCAGTACGACCGCTCTCACGAAGGACTGAACGACACTGGGCAAGCGACAGCCCGAAGGCCCGCCGCCCGCACCCGCGGTGCAGCGCATCCGACTGCGCTACACCAAGCGCGGCCGCCTCCGGTTCACCAGCCACCGTGACTTCCAGCGCGCCTTCGAGCGTGCGTTGCGCCGTGCCGAGGTGCCGATGGCCTACTCGGCGGGCTTCACACCGCACCCGAAGGTGTCGTACGCCAATGCCGCACCCACCGGCACGGGCAGTGAGGCGGAGTACCTGGAGATCGCGCTCACCGCGCCGCGCGACCCGGAGCAGCTCAGGATCCTTCTCGACGAGTCGCTGCCCACCGGGCTCGACATCGTCGAGGCGGTCGAGGCCCGCACCTCGGGCCTCGCCGACCGGCTCACGGCTTCCGTGTGGGAGCTGCGGCTGGACGGCGTGTCGCAGGAGGAGGCCCGCCGTGCGGCGGACGCCTTCACCGCGGCCGAGACCGTGGAGGTGCAGCGCCTCGCCAAGAACGGGGTCCGTACCTTCGACGCCCGCTCCGCCGTCGTGAGCCTGGAGATCCGCGACCTCGCGGAAACACACAGTCCGCAGGCTGATAGGCCGACCGACCAGCCCTGTGCGATACTGCGGCTGGTTGTTCGGCACGTGACGCCTGCCGTACGACCCGACGACGTCCTGTCCGGTCTCCGCGCCGTGGCCGACCTGGCGCCGCCGGTCCCCGCAGCGGTGACCAGGCTGGCGCAGGGGCTGTTCGATGAAGAGACCGGCACGGTGACCGACCCGCTCGCGCCCGACCGCGAGGCAGCACAGGCCCGCTCAACGGCCGAACCGCCTGCCGCCGCGACGGCGCCGGCGTAAGGAAGGTCCCGCGTAGGGACGGACGTCGTAGCGCCGCCCTCGGACTCGGGAGCCACCTGGGTCGGGCAGCGCACCGACCAGAAGACTTTCGCCAGGCCGTACGCAATAGGTGTACGGAACCGGCGAGACAGGACACGGAGAGCTCCCGTGCGGCGCCCGCGCCCCGGACGGCGGCGACGCGCACAGCGCGAGCCGCGGACGTCACCGGCACAGCCGGACCAGGCGCGGCGCCCGGGAGCCTGACGGGAGAAAAGCCCGCATGCTCGAACCGACCGAACCCACAGAGTCCTCGACGGGCTCCGAACAGAACAACACCCCCAGCGACACCCTGCCGCCCCGCCGGCGGCGCCGCGCCGCGTCCCGCCCGGCGGGTCCGCCCGTCGGCGCCTCCTCCGACGCTCCGGTGGAGACCGTCACGCCGGCCATACCGGTCGCGGATCCCGAGGACCTCGAGGAAGAAGCCGGGGAAGCCGCTGCGGAGACCGCGACCGCTGCCGAGGAGGCGACCGCCGCGCCCGCCGAGAGCGGCGAGCCCGGTGAGGACGCCGCTCCCGCCGCTCCCAAGCGGCGTCGAGTGGTGCGCCGTGCTTCAGCGCCCGCCGGGTCCCCGGAGTCCGCGGAGGCCGCCGAGACCGTGGTACCGGTGACCGCCGCTGCCCCCGCCGCCCCCGAGGCGCCGGAGCAGACCGAGGCTCCCGCGCCCGCCGAGGTGGCCGAGGACGCCGCTCCCCGGCGTACCCGGCGTCGTGCGACGCGCAGCGTGGCCACGCCCGCCGCGACTGCGCCGGAGGCGAGCGAGACGGCGGCGGCACCGGCGGCGAGTGCTTCCGAGCCCGTCGCGGCTGATGCCGCGGAGGGCGCTGGGGCCGCCGAGGAGGCCGCCGCGCGCCGACCGCGGCGCC
>NZ_BMWE01000007.1 GCF_014651075.1 Streptomyces djakartensis
GCACCACCGTCGTCGTCGCCCCGCCCCGGCCGACCGCCCGGCCCGTGACCTGGGCCCGCGAGGACCCGCCCGGCGGCGGCCCCCTCGCCGCGCTCGACGCCGGCCTCCGGCGCACCACGGCCGAACACGTTCTGCTGCTCTCCGCGGACCTGCCGTTCCTTCAGGAGCGGACCGTCGACCGGCTGCTGGACACCCTGCGGCACAGCGGCGCTGACGGGGTTCTGCTGACCGACCCCGACGGCCGTGACCAGCCGCTCGTCGCCGCGTACAGCGCGTCGCGGCTGCGCTCGACGCTCGCCGTCCTCGCCGGCCGCCACAGCTCTCTCACCGGTCTCCCGCTGCGGCGCCTCGTCGCCGAGCTCACTCTCACCCGAATCTCCGACCCCGTCGCATCCTTCGACTGCGACACCTGGGGCGACATCGCCACCGCCAGGGCACGTATCAGGGAGCATGGGCACGTGTTGGATGAATGGATTTCCGCCGTCAAGGACGAACTGGGGATCGACCTCGATGTCGACACCCGCGGCCTGCTCGACCTCGCCCGCGACGCCGCCCACGGGGTGGCCAGGCCCGCGGCGCCGCTGACCACCTTCCTCGTCGGCTACGCCGCCGCGCGGGCCGGTGGCGGCCCCGAGGCGGTCGCCGAGGCCTCCCGCAGAGCCGCGGCCCTCGCCACCCGCTGGGCGGCGGAGACCGCCTCCGACGGCCAGGGGGACGTCGCCCCCGACGCCACCCCCGACACCCGCCCGGACGCCGGATGACCCCGCACGGCGCCCGCGCCGGTGAGGAGGACCTCGACGTCGAGGAGGTGCTCGCCCTCGTGAGGAACAGCAACGGCAACCAGCCGTCCGAACCCGCCGGACGAGGCGAGGCGGACAGCACCCGCCCACCCCACAGGCCGGATCCCCGCCACCACGCCACCGCATGGCCGCAGGCCCGGGCCATCGCGGAGCGCACCGCCCGGAGCACCGCCCGGGCCGCCCGCCGCGCCCCCGTCTCCGCGCCGCTCGAAGCCGCCCTCGGCCTCACCCTGGCCACCCCTCTCGACGCCCTCACCGACCTCCCCTCCTTCGACACCTCAGCGATGGACGGCTGGGCGGTCGCCGGCCCCGCCCCCTGGGACGTGCGGGACGAGGGCGTCCTGGCCGGACACTCCACACCGGCGCCGCTGACCGACGGCGGGGCCGTCCGGATCGCCACCGGCGCCCGCATCCCCCCGGACACCACCGCCGTCCTGCGCAGCGAGCACGGCCGCACCGACGCCACGGGCCGCCTGTACGCGACAAGGGACATCGCCCCCGGCCAGGACATCCGCCCGCGCGGCCAGGAATGCCGCAGCGGTGACCAGTTGCTCCCGGTCGGCACGCTCGTCACGCCGGCCGTCCTGGGGCTCGCCGCGGCCGCCGGATACGACACGGTCGAAGCCGTCCCGCGCCCCCGGGCCGAGGTGCTGGTCCTCGGGGACGAGTTGCTCAGTGAGGGACTGCCGCACGACGGCCTGATCCGGGACGCACTCGGCCCGATGCTGCCGCCCTGGCTGCGGGCGCTCGGCGCCGAGGTCATCGCCGTACGACGCGTCCGCGACGACGCCGGCGTCCTGCGCCGGGCGATCACCTCGTCAGACGCCGATGTCATCGTCACGACCGGCGGCACCGCCGCGGGCCCCGTCGACCACGTGCACCCCACCCTGAGCCGTATCGGCGCCGAGCTCCTCGTGGACGGCGTCCAGGTGCGCCCCGGCCACCCCATGCTGCTGGCGCGCACCACCGAGACCCAGCACCTCGTCGGTCTGCCGGGCAACCCGCTCGCCGCCGTCTCCGCGCTGCTGACCCTCGCCGAGCCGCTGCTGCGGACCCTCGCGGCACGCCCGGCCCCGGAGCCGTACACCTGGCCGCTCAGGGACGCCGTACAGGGGCACCCGCACGACACCCGGCTCGTCCCCGTGGTCCTGCGGGGCGACGAGGCCATCCCGCTGCACTACAACGGCCCGGCCATGCTGCGCGGCATCGCGGCGGCCGACGCGCTGGCCGTCGTGCCGCCGGGCGGTACCCGCCCGGGTCAGGAGGCGGAACTGCTCGACCTGCCCTGGGCGTCCGCAGGAATCGGGGTGTGTTTCACGTGAAACTTCCGGGCCAGGACGCGATCGCCCGCCCCGCGGTCTCGATCGCCAGGCCGGACGTCTGCGTGCTCATGCTTCGGGGCCTTCCATGCATGTGGGTCACGCATGGGGGCCGGACCACCACGCGGGCGCGGTGGTCCCCCGGGACGGAGCGGACTCGGTCCGGGGACCCGGGGGTACGGTCCCTTCATGCATGCGATCACGATTCCCGAACCCGGTGGGCCCGAGGCGCTGGTCTGGGACGAGGTCCCGGATCCCGAGCCCGGCGAGGGTGAGGTCCTGGTCGAGGTGGCGGCCGGTGCCGTCAACCGGGCCGACCTCCTGCAACGGCAGGGCTTCTACGACCCGCCGCCCGGCACCTCCCCCTACCCCGGCCTGGAGTGCTCCGGGCGGATCGCCCAGGTCGGCCCCAAGGTCTCCGGCTGGAGTGTCGGCGACGAGGTGTGCGCGCTGCTCTCCGGCGGCGGTTACGCCGAGAAGGTGGCCGTCCCGGCCGGGCAGCTGCTGCCCGTGCCGAAGGGCGTCGAGCTGAGGCAGGCCGCGGCGCTGCCCGAGGTGGCCTGCACCGTCTGGTCGAACGTGTTCATGATCGCCCACCTGCGCCCCGGCGAGACCCTGCTGGTGCACGGCGGCTCCAGTGGCATCGGCACCATGGCCATCCAGCTCGGCAAGGCGGTGGGGGCCCGGGTGGCCGTCACCGCGGGCACCAAGGAGAAGCTGGACCGGTGCGCCGAACTGGGCGCCGACATCCTGATCAACTACCGCGAGC
Organism: Streptomyces djakartensis; assembly: GCF_014651075.1. Lineage (GTDB taxonomy): Bacteria > Actinomycetota > Actinomycetes > Streptomycetales > Streptomycetaceae > Streptomyces > Streptomyces djakartensis. Next base: position 2,889 of record NZ_BMWE01000007.1, read on the forward strand.
AGGACTTCGTCGAGGAGGTCAGGAAGGCCACCGACGGCGCCGGTGCCGACGTCATCCTCGACAACATGGGCGCCAAGTATCTGGAGCGCAACGTCAGGGCCCTCGCCGTCAACGGCCGGCTGGCGATCATCGGCATGCAGGGCGGTGTCAAGGGCGAGCTGAACATCGGCGCCCTGCTCGCCAAGCGCGCCGCCATCAGCGCGACGTCCCTGCGGGGGCGTCCGCCGGCGGAGAAGGCGGCCATCGTCGCGGCGGTGCGCGAGCACGTCTGGCCGCTGTTCGCCGGTGGCCGTCTGCGCCCCGTCGTCGACCGCGAGCTCCCCATGCCGGACGCGGCCGCCGCCCACCGGGTGGTGGAGGAGAGCAGCCACGTCGGCAAGGTGCTGCTGATCGCCCCGGGGGAGGCCTGAGAAGCCGGGGCCGCCCCGGGCACCAGATCCGGGGCCCGTCCTAGACCCGCCGCAACCGCAGCGCGAAGAACGCGAGCCCCAGGCCGAGGCCGATCAGGACCAGGCCGCTGCCCAGCGGCAGGATCCGCAGCACCGGGCCGACGGGACGGTCGGCACGCGCGGGGGTGTCCCGGACGGGCTCCTCGGGCGCGGAGGGCACGGGGGCGGCTTCCTCGGGTTCCTCGGTGACAGCGGTGGCGTCACCGGTGTCCGGCTCGGCCTCCTCCGGCAGCCCCGGCAGCCCCGGCCGCCCCGGCCGCTCCCGCCCCTCACCGGCCCGGGTCCCCGCGCGCGAGGGCTTGCCGGGGGCGGACGGGGTCGCGAGGGCGAAGTCCCGGGCTGCGTCATCGCCGGCCAGGGCGTCGTGGGCACGGACGCCATACGCGGGGACGGGCCCCGGGGCTTCGACCGCCCGGACAGACGGGACGGCTCCGGACGAGACGCCGGCCCCGTACGGTGAGACGACCGCACCCGCCCCCAGGGCGGCCACCAGTCCCGCCGCCCGCAGTGCGCGCTGCCATGGAGTCACGTGGGTGACCCCCTCCCGCCGTGCCCGTCAGGGCAAGATCGGCAAGTTCGGTCATGTCACGGCAATCAGCCTCACACCGGTGACCGCGTACGGCATTTCGGGTACGGCCGTTGGGTGGACCGCTGAGGGTTCAGCCGTTCGGGAGGAACCCGGCGCCCGGCCAACTCGTCTTCTCCAACACGGTGGATCAGCCTCCCGTAGGGGCACCACAGAAATGACGTGCAGGCGTGCGAGAGAATGGCGGCATGGAGATGCCGAGAAACGAACGGTCGCCCGAGAACCCGCAGATCCTGGTCGTGGGCCAGGACGGCATGGCACTCGGCGGCGGCGGTGGAGACGACGACTCCCGCGAGACCCCGGTCACGGAACAGGTGGAGCAGCCCGCCAAGGTCATGCGGATCGGCAGCATGATCAAGCAGCTTCTCGAGGAAGTGCGGGTGGCTCCCCTGGACGAGGCCAGCCGGGCCCGGCTCAAGGAGATCCACGCCAGCTCGGTGAAGGAGCTGGAGGACGGTCTGGCGCCCGAGCTGGTCGAGGAGCTGGAGCGGCTCTCCCTGCCGTTCACGGACGAGGTGACGCCCAGTGACGCGGAGCTGCGCATCGCGCAGGCCCAGCTGGTCGGCTGGCTGGAGGGGCTCTTCCACGGGATCCAGACGACACTGTTCGCCCAGCAGATGGCGGCCCGCGCCCAGCTGGAGCAGATGCGCCGCGCCCTGCCGCCGGGCGTCGGCCACGACGGCCACGAGGACCACCAGCCGGGCATCCGCTCCGGCGGTCCCTACCTGTAACGCGCCCGCACAGGCACGAACCGGAGCGAGGGGCCCGGCGGCCGAAGCCGCCGGTCCTCCCGATCGCACCGGTGGTCAGGACGGCGGGTTGCCCGTGGAGACGCTGAGCTCGATCTCGGGCATGTCCTCCGGATCGACGTCGGCGCTCTTGGACGGGGACTGCTGAATGACGGTGCCCTCGCCGTAGGTGTTCTCGTCCAGGTCGATGATCTTCGACTCCCAGCCGGCCGCCTCCAGGCACGCCTTGACCGAGGTGATGTCCTTGAACCTGAAGTCCGGGATCCGGATCTTCTCGGGGTCGCTGTACGACTCCCGCGGCTCCGTGCACTCATCGGTTTCGATCACCCGAGACGTGTCAGGGCCGCGGTAACCGGGCTTCTCGGCAGCCGCCGAGGCCGTCGGACCCGGGCCGCTGCCCCCGCCACCCTGGTCGTCCTCGCCCCCACCGCCGGTCACCAGCAGGGCCGTGATCAGTCCGCCGACCACGACGACGGACACGACGACCGAGCCGATGGCCAGCCCTTTGCCGCCCTTGCCGCTCCCGGAGGGGGCGGGCGCGCCCTGGGGCGTGAGGGTGTACGGCGGCGGAGTCGACGGGCCGGTCTGCGGGGCGTACGCGGCCGGGGACGGCGTCGGATAGCCGCCCTGCTGCGGATAGCCGTACGCCGGGGCCGGCGCGGCCGGGCCGTACGGGTTGGGCTGCGGGGCCGGCTGGTACGGCGTCAGGACCTGGCCCGCGGGCGGCGGGGCCGCCTGGTCGACCGACGGGAACACGGCCGAGGCGACGCCCGCGCCGCTCGGGGTCCGCGCGCCCGGGACGATGCTCGGCGGCGTGGCGTGGAAGGAGGCCGCCACCCGCAGGCACTCTTCGCGCATCGCCTCGGCGCTCGGGAAGCGCTCGTTCGGATTCTTCTTCAGGGCACGGGCGATCAGCGCGTCCACGGCCGGGGGCAGCGCGCGGTTGACCGAGGACGCGGCCGGCGGCTCCTCCTGGACGTGCGCGTACGCGATGGCCAGCGGCGAGTCCGCCTCGAACGGCAGCCTCCCGGTGACCAGTTGGAACAGCATGATGCCGACCGAGTACAGGTCGGAGCGGGCGTCCACACCGCGTCCGAGGGCTTGTTCCGGCGAGAGGTACTGCGGGGTGCCGACGACCATGCCGGTCTGCGTCATCGACGTCACACCGGACTGCATGGCGCGGGCGATGCCGAAGTCCATGACCTTGACCACGCCGCGCTTGGTCATCATCACGTTGCCCGGCTTGATGTCCCGGTGGACCAGCCCCATTTCGTGGCTGATCTCCAGCGCGGCCAGTACGTCCGCGGTGATCCTCAGTGCCTTGTCGGCGGGCATCGCGCCCTGCTGCCGCACGTCCTCGTCGAGGACCGAGCCGAGCGGGCTGCCCTCGACGTACTCCATGACGATGTAGGGGACCGGCACGCCGTCGACGCTGTCCTCGCCGGTGTCGAAGACCGCGACGATGTTGGTGTGCGTGAGCTTGGCCACGGCCTGGGCCTCACGGCGGAACCGTTCACGGAAGGCTTGTTCCCGACCGAGATCGGTGTGAAGTGTCTTGATCGCGACCTGCCGGTCGAGCACGCTGTCGTACGCGAGGTGCACCGAGGCCATGCCCCCCTGGCCGAGGAGATCACGCAGCTGGTAGCGGTTGCCCGCGAGCGCGCGCCCCGCGTACCGGCCCTGTGCGCCGTCCTGGCTCATGACCCGTTTCCCCCGTAGCCCTTGATGGCGCCGCCGACTTGTGCCGATCCGTCGTTGATCCAAACCGCCATTCCCGGCCAAGTCTGCCCCAGGGCAGTGACACGTCAAGCGCGGTGCCCGTTCCGTGACCGTACGCGAAAGAAGCGCTGCGGAAGCGTTACAGGGGAGGTGCGGCCGGTGCACAGAATTTGCACGAGAGTACGGAGTAAAGGTTTCATGGCGCGTCCGTCCCGTGCCGGTCCTGGCATCCCGTCTCGGACCGGAGGCTTGCGCGGAGGCTGTAGCGTGGCCGACGGAGACCGTAACAACACCGCGCGCACCGCGGGCAGAAACGACGGCGAGGACTGATGGCACAGCAGCAGCGCGCTCAGGGCCCGTCCGACCCCGAGGCGAGTGGCGGCGGGATGTCGGAGGCGCCGGAGTCCTGGGGTAACGGCGGGCTGGTCGGGGACGGCCGGTACCGGCTGACCGGGAGACTCGGCCGGGGCGGCATGGCCGAGGTGTTCGCCGCCGAGGACGTCCGTCTCGGGCGCACCGTCGCCGTCAAGCTGCTCCGTTCCGACCTCGCCGAGGACCCGGTGTCCAAGGCGCGCTTCACGCGTGAGGCGCAGTCGGTCGCCGGCCTCAACCACCACGCGATCGTCGCCGTTTACGACTCCGGCGAGGACTTCGTCGGCGGCCAGTCCGTGCCCTACATCGTCATGGAGCTGGTCGAGGGCCGCACCATCCGCGACCTGCTGCTCAACGCGGAGGCGCCGGGCCCCGAGCAGGCGCTGATCATCGTCTCCGGTGTCCTTGAGGCGCTGGCCTATTCGCACCAGCACGGCATCGTGCACCGCGACATCAAGCCCGCCAACGTCATCATCACGCACAACGGCGCGGTGAAGGTGATGGACTTCGGCATCGCCCGCGCCCTGCACGGCGCGTCCACCACGATGACGCAGACCGGCATGGTCATGGGCACCCCGCAGTACCTGTCCCCCGAGCAGGCGCTCGGCAAGGCCGTCGACCACCGCTCCGACCTGTACGCGACGGGCTGCCTGCTCTACGAACTCCTCGCGCTGCGGCCCCCCTTCACCGGTGAGACGCCGCTGTCGGTGGTCTACCAGCACGTCCAGGACATCCCGACGCCCCCGTCCGAGGTCTCCGACGCCTGCCCGCCGGAGCTGGACGGCCTGGTCATGCGCTCCCTCGCCAAGGAGCCCGACGACCGTTTCCAGACGGCCGAGGAGATGCGCGGGCTGGTCCAGTACGGGCTCCAGATGCTCTACGACCAGGGCGGCCACACCGGCACCTGGAACACCGGCCCGGTCACCACGCCCGACGGCCGGCGGACCCCGTCGGGCGGCTTCGCCCAGACGGCAGTGATGGGCTCCGCAGGGGACGCCTCCGGCACCGCGCAGATCCCCTCGCCGATCCTGCCGTCCGGCTACGGCGGCGGGGACGAGGGCGGCTTCGAGGGCCATGGCAACAAGGGCAGTGGCCGCGGCAAGCTGTGGATCCTCGCCGTCCTCGCGGTGATCGCCGTCGCCGCGGGTGTCGCCCTGGCGCTGCAGAACACGGGCGGCGGCAAGGACACTCCGGAGAAGAAGCCGTCGCCGACCGCCTCGAAGACGGCCGAGAAGGAGAAGCCCAGCGAGACGCCGAGCAGCGAGGAGACCAGCGGGCCCACCGACACGTCCACGGACGACGGCGGGGGCACCGGCACGGGCGGCGGCAGCGGGCAGTGGCCGCCGACGTACTCCCCGTCCTACTCGCCGTCGCAGAGCGCGCCCGAGACGCCCCCGGACCAGCCGACGGACCAGCCGACCTCCGCCGCGCCGACCGGTGAGCCGACCGGTGAGGAGCCCACGGACCCGGAGACGCCGCCGGACGACACGGGCGGCACCGACGCGGGCGGCGCGACCGGCGTCGTCGGCGGCGCGGGCGACGGCGAAGGCTGACCCGGCGGCAGCGGGAAACGGACGATCCACGCGCGCGTGGGGCCCGGAAAACGGGCTCCACGCGCGCGTGCGTTTCGGCGCGCCGGAAAGTGGACTCTTCCCGTGACCTGGGTCACCGGGTTAACGTGCGGTTGCTCCGGCCTCCTGCAAGGCTGTGACCAGGGCCCTTCCCAGCCTTCCCGATTTACTTGGAAATCCAAGCAAAATCGCAGGTCAGGTGGGGTTTCACAGACATGTGGCGCACTGGGTAACGTGCTTTTTGCAGGGCGCTCGCCGGGGCACCTGTCACGCCTGTTCCCGGCCGAGTGACACCCACCCCGTGTCCCGGTGGCCGAGAACAGGTGAGCCGCACTGGCCTGCCGGCAACCCCGGGGGCCGGACCGACGGAGGAGCACACGTGACCGTGGAGAGCACTGCCGCTCGCACACCGCGACGCAGCGCCGGAAGCAAGGCCGGCACCACCGGCACCAAGCGCACCACCCGCACCACCGCCAAGAAGGACGCCGGCACGCAGAAGGGCACCGAGCCCCAGCTCGTGCAGCTGCTGACGCCCGAAGGCAAGCGCGTCAAGAACGCCGAGTACGACAAGTACGTCGCCGGTGTCACCCCGGAAGAGCTCCGCGGCCTCTACCGCGACATGGTTCTCACCCGCCGCTTCGACGCCGAGGCCACCTCCCTGCAGCGCCAGGGCGAGCTGGGACTGTGGGCCTCCCTGCTCGGTCAGGAGGCCGCCCAGATCGGCTCCGGGCGGGCCCTGCGCGACGACGACTACGTCTTCCCCACCTACCGCGAGCACGGCGTCGCCTGGTGCCGCGGGGTGGACCCGACCAACCTGCTCGGCATGTTCCGCGGCGTGAACAACGGCGGCTGGGACCCCAATGGCAACAACTTCCACCTGTACACGATCGTCATCGGCTCCCAGACCCTGCACGCCACCGGCTACGCCATGGGCGTCGCCAAGGACGGCACGGACAGCGCGGTGATCGCCTACTTCGGCGACGGCGCCTCAAGCCAGGGCGACGTGGCCGAGTCGTTCACCTTCTCCGCGGTCTACAACGCCCCGGTCGTGTTCTTCTGCCAGAACAACCAGTGGGCCATCTCCGAGCCCACCGAGAAGCAGTCCCGCGTCCCCATCTACCAGCGTGCCCAGGGCTTCGGCTTCCCGGGCGTCCGGGTCGACGGCAACGACGTGCTCGGCTGCCTCGCGGTCACCCGCTGGGCCCTGGAGCGGGCCCGCGCCGGCGAGGGCCCGACCCTCGTCGAGGCGTTCACCTACCGCATGGGTGCCCACACCACCTCCGACGATCCCACCCGCTACCGGGGCGACGAGGAGCGCCAGGCCTGGGAGGCCAAGGACCCGATCCTGCGCCTGCGCCGCTATCTGGAGGACTCAAACCACGCGGACGAGGGATTCTTCGCGGAACTGGAGGACGAGTCCGAGGCGTTGGGCAAACGAGTGCGCGAGGCGGTCCGTGCCATGCCGGACCCGGACCACTTCGCCATCTTCGAGAACGTCTACGCGGACGGACACGCGCTGGTCGACGAGGAGCGCGCCCAGTTCGCCGCGTACCAGGCGTCGTTCGCCGACGAGGGGGGCAACTGAAATGGCTGAGAAGCTGGCTTTGGCCAAGGCGATCAACGAGTCGCTGCGCCGCGCCCTGGAGTCCGACGACAAGGTCCTGATCATGGGCGAGGACGTCGGCAAGCTCGGCGGTGTCTTCCGCGTGACGGACGGCCTGCAGAAGGACTTCGGGGAGAGCCGCGTCATCGACACGCCGCTCGCCGAGTCGGGCATCGTCGGCACGGCGATCGGGCTGGCCCTGCGCGGCTACCGCCCGGTGGTGGAGATCCAGTTCGACGGCTTCGTCTTCCCGGCCTACGACCAGATCGTCACGCAGCTCGCGAAGATGCACGCCCGCTCGCTGGGCAAGGTCAAGATGCCGGTCGTCGTCCGCATCCCGTACGGCGGTGGCATCGGGGCGGTGGAGCACCACTCGGAGTCCCCCGAGTCCCTGTTCGCGCACGTGGCGGGCCTGAAGATCGTCAGCCCGTCGAACGCGTCGGACGCGTACTGGATGATGCAGCAGGCCATCCAGAGCGACGACCCGGTGATCTTCTTCGAGCCCAAGCGCCGCTACTGGGACAAGGCCGAGGTCAACACGGAGGCGATCCCGGGCCCGCTGCACAAGGCGGCCGTGGTGCGCCCCGGCACGGACCTGACCCTCGCCGCCTACGGCCCGATGGTCAAGCTCTGCCAGGAGGTCGCGGACGCGGCCGCCGAGGAGGGCAAGAGCCTGGAGGTCCTGGACCTGCGCTCGGTCTCCCCGATCGACTTCGACTCGATCCAGGCGTCGGTGGAGAAGACGCGCCGCCTGGTCGTCGTGCACGAGGCCCCGGTGTTCTTCGGCTCCGGCGCGGAGATCGCCGCCAGGATCACGGAGCGCTGCTTCTACCACCTGGAGGCCCCGGTACTCCGGGTCGGCGGCTACCACGCGCCGTATCCGCCGGCCCGCCTGGAGGAGGAGTACCTGCCGAACCTGGACCGGGTACTGGATGCCGTCGACCGCTCGCTGGCGTACTGAGGAGAGGGTCGTGACGACGATGACGGAAGCGTCCGTGCGCGAGTTCAAGATGCCCGACGTGGGCGAGGGACTCACCGAGGCGGAGATCCTCAAGTGGTACGTCCAGCCCGGTGACAAGGTCACCGACGGCCAGGCGGTGTGCGAGGTCGAGACGGCGAAGGCGGCCGTCGAGCTGCCCATCCCGTACGACGGAGTGGTCCGGGAGCTGCACTTCCCGGAGGGCTCCACGGTCGACGTGGGCACGGCGATCATCGCGGTGGAGGTGGGCGGAGGGGCCGGACCCGCGCCCGCCGCCGAGCAGCGGCCCGAGACCCCGAAGGCCGCCGAGGAGCCCAAGCCCGAGGGCTCCGGCCGCCAGCCGGTCCTGGTGGGGTACGGCGTGGCGGCCTCGTCCACCCGCCGTCGCCCCCGCAAGGGCCCGGAGGTCCCGGTCCAGCAGGCCTCGACACCGCTCCAGACGGAGCTGAACGGCCACGCGCCGACGGCCCCGGCCGCACCGGCCCCTGCCCCGGCCGCGCCCGCCGCGGCAGGCGCGGACCGCCCGCTGGCCAAGCCCCCCGTCCGCAAGCTGGCCAAGGACCTGGGCGTCGATCTGACGGTGGTCGTCCCGAGCGGCCCGGACGGCATCATCACGCGGGAGGACGTGCACGCGGCGGTGGCCGCCGCCGCGCCGAAGGCCGCGGAGCAGCCGGTGGAGCCCGCGCCCGCCTCCGCCGCCCCCGCACCGGCGTCGTACGACACGGCGCGCGAGACCCGGGTCCCGGTCAAGGGTGTCCGCAAGGCGACGGCGGCGGCGATGGTCGGCTCGGCGTTCACCGCGCCGCATGTCACGGAGTTCGTGACGGTCGACGTGACGCGCACGCTGAAGCTGGTCGAGGAGCTGAAGGAGGACAAGGAGTTCGCGAACCTGCGCGTGAACCCGCTCCTGCTGATCGCCAAGGCGCTGCTCGTCGCGATCAGGCGCAACCCGGAGATCAACGCGTCCTGGGACGAGGCGGCCCAGGAGATCGTGGTCAAGCACTACGTGAACCTCGGCATCGCGGCGGCGACCCCGCGCGGCCTGATCGTCCCGAACATCAAGGACGCGCACGCCAAGACGCTGCCGCAGCTGGCCGAGTCGCTGGGCGAGCTGGTGTCGACGGCGCGGGAGGGCAAGACGTCCCCGGCGGCCATGCAGGGCGGCACGGTGACGATCACCAACGTCGGCGTCTTCGGCGTCGACACGGGCACCCCGATCCTCAACCCGGGTGAGTCCGCGATCCTCGCGGTCGGCGCGATCAAGCCGCAGCCATGGGTCCACAAGGGCAAGGTGAAGCCCCGTCAGGTCACCACCCTGGCCCTCTCCTTCGACCACCGCCTGGTCGACGGCGAACTGGGCTCGAAGGTCCTGGCCGACGTGGCGGCGATCCTGGAACAGCCGAAGCGGCTGATCACCTGGGCGTGAGGTGACGGCGACGGCCCCCTGCCCCACCCGTATGCTGTTGGCGAATTCGTGCAGCGAGCGGTAAGTGTCCGCTCAGTCTCAGCGACACGCCGTACACCCAGCGTGTCGCTGAGACTCAAACGACAGCCGTGGTCCCGACCGGATTTGCCAACAGCATCCGACCGGGGCGGGGCCGTCGGCGTCTGCCCTGGGGGTGAACCAGCGGTTTCCTCCTTCCCCCGGTGGGGCTTGGCGTCACACCGTAGGTTGACCCCATGATCAAGGGGGCGAAGACCACGACGGAAGCCGTGGCACCGGCGGGCGCGGGCGGGACGAAGGACGGCGTGGGGCGGTCCTCGCTGCTCATGGCGCTGGGCACGATGGTGTCCCGGGCGACCGGGCTGATACGGCAGGTGTTACAAGGTGCGGCGCTCGGCACGGGGCTGCTCGCGAGTACGTACAACACGGCGAACACGGTGCCGACGAGTCTGTACACGCTGCTGATCGGCGGCGCGCTCAACGCCGTGCTGGTGCCGCAGCTGGTGCGGGCCCGGGTTACGCAGCCCGACGGCGGGCGGGACTACGAGCAGCGGCTGGTGACCCTCGTCGTCACCGTTCTGGCCATCGGCGCCGCCCTGGCCGTGTGGGCCGCTCCGGGGATCGTCGGGCTGTACATGCGGGACACTCCGGAGAGCCACGAGGCGTTCGAGCTGACCGTCGTCTTCGCCCGGTTCCTGCTACCGCAGATCTTTTTCTACGGCCTCTTCGGCATGCTGGGTCAAGTCCTCAACGCGCGGGAGAAGTTCGGCGCGATGATGTGGACGCCGGTGCTCAACAACGTCGTGCTCATCGGCATGTTCGGGCTGTATCTGGGACTCATGACCGTGCCCGAGCGGGTGGAGGACATCACCGCGGCACAGGTGCGGCTGCTCGGGATCGGCACCACGGCCGGGATCGCCGTTCAGGCCCTGGCGCTCCTCCCCTTTGTACGGGCAGCGGGCTTCCGGTTCCGGCCACGGTTCGACTGGCGTGGGGCCGGGCTGGGGGCGGGCGTCCACGCGGCCAAGTGGACGCTGCTGTTCGTGCTGGCCAACCAGGTCGCCCTGACGGTCGTCACGAACTACGCCAACGCCGCCGACCAGGAACTGCCGGAGGCCGGAGCGGGCTACACCGCGTACACCTATGCGCAGACCATCTGGATGCTGCCGCAGTCCGTCGTCACCGTCTCCCTGGTGACGGCCCTGCTTCCCCGTATGAGCAAGGCCGCGGCCGAGGGCCGGGTCGCGGACCTGCGCGCGGACCTGTCCCGCGCCCTGCGCGTCACTGGCGTCGTCATCGTGCCCGCCGGATTCCTCTTCCTCGCCCTCGGCCCGCAGATCTCCGCCCTGCTGTTCGCTCATGGGGCCGCCGATGCCGCCTCCGCCCAGCCGCTCGGTCAGATGCTGCAGGCCTTCGGGCTCGGGCTGATCCCGTTCTCCGCCCAGTACCTGTTGCTGCGTGGGTTCTACGCCTTCGAGGACACCAGGACACCGTTCTTCATGGCCGTGTGGATCGGGGCGGTGAACATCGCCTTGGCCACCGCCTGCCATCTACTCCTGCCTGCCCGCTGGGCCGTGACCGGCATGGCCGGCGCCTACACCTTGTCGTACGCCGTCGGACTCGTCATGACCGCACGGCTGCTGCGCCGGAAGACCGGCGGCCGGCTCGACGACGGAGCCCTGCGCCGTACCTACGCCAAGCTGCTGTGCGCCGCCGGCGTCGCCGCCGCGGTGGGCTGGACGGTCGCGCGCGCCTGCGCCGCCGTCATGGGTGACGGCATTGGGCCCACCGCGCTCACCACGGTCGGGGCGACGTTGGCGCTCGCCCTCACGTATCTCGCCCTCGCCCGGCTGCTGAAGGTCGGTGAGTTGCGGCGGGCGCGGCGTTGAACGTCCGTTCGCCGAGAGTCGCAGGTGGGCGAGGCCGACGAGAGCAGTCCCGCGGACACAGGCGAAGGGGGGCTCGCCGCCGGCTGCGGCGAGCCCCCCTTTCGTTGTGCTGTCCTGCGTTCCTACCTGGCGAAGCCGTAGTTGAGCAGCTTCGTCGCGTCCGCCTTGCGCGTGGGCCCGTCGGTCGAGGCGAGAACCGTGCCGATGACCGTCTTGCCGTTCCGCGTGGCGGCGAAGACCAGGCAGTACCCGGCCTCCGGGCCGGAACCGGTCTTCACGCCGATCGCGCCGCTGTAGCTGCCGAGCAGCGGGTTGGTGTTCTCCCACGGGGCCATCGTCCGCGTGCCGCCGGACTTCGTGGTCGTCGTCGCCGTGTACTTCTTCGTCTTGACGACCGTGCGGAACGTGGAGTTCTTCATGGCCGCGCTGGCGAGCTTGGTCAGGTCGCGCGGCGTGGAGTAGTTGCTGCCCTTGCCGATGCCGTCGAACGAGTCGAAGTGGGTGTTCTTCAGGCCCAGTTCCTTGGCGGTGGTGTTCATCTTGCCGATGAACGACTCCACGCGCTTGGCCCGCGTCGAGCCCGCGCCGAACTTGTCGGCGAGGGCGTACGCCGCGTCGCAGCCGGACGGCAGCATCAGCCCGTACAGCAGCTGGCGGACGGTGACCTTGTCGCCGACGATCAGCTTGGCGTTGGACGCCCAGTTGTTCTCGACGATGTAGTCGCTGTACGCCTTCTGGACCGTGACCTTGCTGTCCAGGTTGAGGTTCGACTGCTTCAGCACCACCAGAGCGGTCATGATCTTGGTGGTCGAGCCGGTCGAGCGGCGCGTGTCGGCCGCCTTGGTGTAAAGCGACGTGCCGGTCGCGTTGTTCATCGCATAGCCGCCCTTGGCGGCGATGGTGGGCGCCGAGGGCGCGGCCTGCGCCGGCGCGACGGTGAGGGCTCCGGTCGTGAGCATGGCGCCGGTGGTCACGGCGACGGCCGCAGCTCTGCGGAGACGGTTGCCCTTAATGCCGGTTATCAAAGGAAGTACCCCGATTGTCTTGAATGCCCCTACGGTGCGGCCGGATTGAGGACGAGGGGAAAGGGGCCGCACGTGTCTGTCTCGTAACTAGCACAGATGGTTGTGCCTTGGTCGGACAGGGCCCCGACTTTGCCGCAGATGTGTGACATTCACGTCCGGATCGTGGACGGATCGGGGCATGCGTACCTGTTGTATCTATGCTGTCGGCATGACCCTGTCCGTGAAGCAGCCCCCCGCCGCCGACCGCGTCTACAGCCACGTCAAGCAGGGCGTGCTGGAGCGGCGTTACGAGGGCGGGTCGCTCCTGACCGAGGGTGAACTCGCCGAGGCCGTCGGGGTGTCGCGCACGCCGGTGCGCGAGGCGCTGCTGCGGCTGGAGGCCGAAGGTCTGATCAGGCTCTACCCGAAGAAGGGCGCCCTGGTCCTGCCCGTCTCCGCCCAGGAGATCGCCGACGTGGTGGAGACGCGGCTGCTCGTCGAGGAACACGCGGCCCGCAAGGCCGTACCCGCGCCCGCGGGGCTCATCGAGCGCCTCGAGGAGCTGCTGGCCCGGCAGAAGCGGCAGGCCGCCGCCGGAGACCTGGCCGCCGCCGCCGTCACCGACCGCTGCTTCCACGCCGAGATCGTCCGCAGCGGCGGCAACGAGATCCTCTCCCGCCTCTACGACCAGCTGCGGGACCGTCAACTGCGCATGGGCGTCGCCGTGATGCACTCCCACCCCGACCGGATCGCCAAGACCCTCGCCGAGCACGAGGAGATGCTCCACGCGCTGCGCGCCGGGGACGCCGAGGCGGCCGTCGCGCTCGTCCGGCGGCACGTCGGCTGGTTCTCCCACCTGGCCCGGGGGGAGGTCCGATGAGCTCGACGACGCTGCCGGGCGACCCCCCGGGCGGCCGACGGGCCCTGGCCGTCTGGGGCATCGGCGTCTCGGTCTACTTCGTCGCGGTCATCTTCCGCACGTCCCTCGGCGTCGCCGGCCTCGACGCGGCCGACCGCTTCCACGTGGGCGCCTCCGCCCTCTCCACCTTCTCCATCCTCCAACTGCTGGTCTACGCGGGCATGCAGATACCCGTCGGCCTGCTCGTCGACCGGCTCGGCACCAAGAAGGTGCTGGGGCTCGGCGCGGTGCTGTTCACGGCCGGGCAACTGGGCTTCGCGTTCTCCCCCACGTACGGCATGGCGCTCGCCTCCCGGGCGCTGCTCGGCTGCGGTGACGCGCTGACGTTCATCAGCGTGCTGCGGCTGGGCACCCGGTGGTTCCCGGCCCGGCGCGGGCCGCTCGTCGCCCAGTTCGCCGGCCTGGCCGGCATGGCGGGCAACCTGGTGTCCACGCTCGTCCTGGCACGGCTGCTGCACGGCATCGGCTGGACGCCCGCGTTCGCGGGCAGCGCGGCCGCCGGGGCCGTGGTGTTCGTGCTGGTCCTGCTGTTCCTGAAGGACCACCCGGAGGGCCACGAGCCGGAGCCGCTGCCGCACCAGGGCGCGGCGTACGTACGGCGCCAGATCGCCGCCTCCTGGCGGGAGCCCGGCACGCGGCTCGGCCTGTGGGTGCACTTCACGACCCAGTTCCCGGCAATGGTGTTCCTGCTGCTGTGGGGCCTGCCCTTCCTGGTCGAGGCGCAGGGGCTGTCCCGGGCCGCGGCCGGTGAACTCCTCACCCTCGTCGTGCTGTCCAACATGCTCGTCGGCCTGGTCTACGGCCAGATCGTCGCCCGGCACCACGAGGCGCGGCTGCCGCTCGCGCTCGGCACGGTCGGCACCACGGCGGCCCTGTGGGCGGCGACGCTGGCCTACCCGGGCGCGCACGCCCCGATGTGGCTGCTGGTCGTGCTGTGCACGGTGCTCGGGGCTTGCGGGCCCGCGTCGATGATCGGTTTCGACTTCGCCCGCCCGGCGAACCCGCCCGAGCGGCAGGGCACGGCCTCCGGCATCACCAACATGGGCGGCTTCATCGCCTCCATGACGACCCTGTTCGCCGTCGGGGTGCTGCTGGACGCCACCGGCGACGACTACACCGTGGCCTTCTCGGCGGTGTTCGTGCTCCAGGCGCTCGGGGTCACACAGATCCTGCGACTGCGCAAGCGGGCGGCGCGCAGGGAGCGCGAGCGGTTGGTGGCGAGCCGGGTGGAGACGGTGCACGTGCCGGCGTAGGTCATCGGGCCGCCCTCACCGGCACGAGGGTGAGATAGGCGAGTCCGAGGACGCCCCGGTAGGTCAGCCAGGCGGCCCGGTGACGGTCGAGGCGCTCCCGGGTCCCGGCGGCCAGCGGGTGGCCGGGGTGCTCGGCGAGCCAGACCTCGGCGTCCGCCTGGTACGCCGACTCGAACGCCTCCCATTCGTCGAGGCTCGCCGTCTCCGTCCACTCCGGCCTGAAGCCCGCGTCGATCGCCAGGTCCGTGAGGGTGGCGAGGTCGTGGTGGTCGGTGACGGCGGCGCCCGGCCACATGCGGGACAGTTCATCTTCGGTCGGGGTGCGCTGCCAGAAGCCCTCGCCGAGCAGGACGCGGCCGCGGTCGGTGACGAGGCGGCGGAGTCCGGCGAGGGCTTCGGGGAGGCGGTCGCCGAGGGCCTGGCTCGCGCCGACGCACAGGACGAGGTCGGCGGGGCCGCGGGTGGTGCCGGTGGCGGACTCCTCGACGAAACGGGCCCGTTCCGTGAGGCCGCGCGACGCGGCGCTCTCCCGGCCGCGGGCCAGGTCGCCGGCGTCGAGGTCGACACCGAGGCCGGTCGCCTGCGGGGCGGCTTCCAGGAGGCGCAGCATCAGCTCGCCCCGGCCGCAGCCGATGTCCAGGACGGTCTTCGGGGTGTTGCGGGCGAGGCGAGCCACGAGCTGGTCGGCCCGGGCCTCTGAGAGGGGGCCGTGGAAGGTGAGCCGGGTGCGGTGGGGTATGCCGGTGCCGGATGTGGTCATGGCAGGAACGCTACGGGCGCCGGCGGGCGGTCGGCACGGGCTTTTCGGTGCCCGGGCCGGGTGGGTGCGCAGCTCGGCGCGACGAGGTGCCGCTGCGCACCCGCCCCCGAGATCTCGGCTCCTCCCCCAAGTTCTCGGTTTCGCTCGAACAGGGAGGACCCCCATGAGCGAGGGGGACCCCATCGCCCCAGCGGCACGTATGCCCGCAGCTGAGACGCGGTGCCTTACTTCGTCACCGTGAGGTTCCTCAGGATGGCCGCCGTCAGCTCCGGGTCGCCCTCCGTCTTCACACGGTCCGCCACCGTCTCCGGTGTCACACGGCCGCAGGCCAGACGGACGTACGTCTCCCAGTCGAGGGTGAGGGTCGCGGCGGGGCCGAGCGCGGGGGCCGTTTCGAGGGTGCCGCGGCCCTGGATGTCGACGCGGATCGTGCGCAGGAACTCGACGGGGCCGTGGACGTCGAACACGACGGCCGAGCTGCGCGGGGCCTGGGCGTCCTCGGCGACCACGCGGGGCAGTTCGGCGAGCAGCACGTCGCGGGCGATGTGCGCGCCGGGGGAGTCGAGGTTGCCGGGCCGGCCCAGAGCCGTGCGCAGGTCCTGTTCGTGCACCCACACGTCGAAGGCGTGGCGGCGCATGGACTCCTCCAGGGTGAGCTCGGCCCCGAGCGGGCCGCGCACCTTCGTGCCCGGGTCACGCGCGTCGTTGCGCAGCTGGCGGTTGCGGCGGATGATCACGTACTCCAGCTCGGAGGTCATCTCCGGCGCCGTGTGGTGGCGGCGGACGTCGACCTGCATCTCCATGTAGCGCTGGTGGTCGTTGGTGACGTGGAACAGGTCGCGCGGCAGCGAGTGGATGGGCCGTGGGTCGCCGAGCATCTCGCAGTCCAGCCCGATGACATGGGAGACCACGTCCCGCACCGACCATCCGGGGCACGGCGTCCGCCGGTTCCAATCGGCCTCCGCGAGCGGCTGGACCAGCTGGGATATCGCTTCGATGGAGTGGGTCCAGGCGTCGGCGTAGGGCTGGAGGGTGGGATGCAGACTCACGGAACGGGACCCCTCGGCGGTCGGTGCACGGGCAGGTGGTGGCGGCGTTGCCAGTGGGAGGTGGCGGCTGTCGGCGGGCGTCTTGCGAGCTAAGTTACGCTGCTGTGAGGCACCCCGGCAGTGCTTTCGTGTGACGATCGTAGGCCTGTGGGCAAGCCCCTGTGGACGGTCCCGAATGCCAGGACGGTGGTAGTGTGCGCGCCTCTGTGATCCAGATCTCCGTAGACGAGGGCGAATCGGTCGAATCGCGCCGTCGGCGGGCGGCCGGGCTCGTCCGGGAGCAGGCCGGAGCCGACCTCGTCGTCCTCCCGGAACTGTGGACCACGGGTGCCTTCGCCTATGACGACTTCGGCCGGGAGGCCGAGCCGCTCGAAGGGCCCACGTACGAGGCGATGGCGAAGGCCGCGAGCGACGCGGGCGTGTGGCTGCACGCCGGTTCGATTGTCGAGCGAGACCCGGACGGCCCCCTGTACAACACCTCCCTCGTCTTCTCCCCGTCCGGCGACCTCGCCGCCGCCTACCGCAAGATCCACCGCTTCGGCTTCGACAAGGGCGAGGCCGTGCTGATGGGCGCGGGCGCCGAGCTGGTGACGGTTCGTCTGCCGCAGACCACCCTGGGGCTCAGCACCTGTTACGACCTGCGCTTCCCCGAACTCTTCCGCGGTCTCGTCGACGCCGGCGCCGAGACCCTCGTGGTGTCGGCGGGCTGGCCGGAGCGCCGCCGGGCCCACTGGACGCTGCTGGCCCGGGCACGGGCGGTCGAGAACCAGTCGTTCGTCGTCGCGTGCGGAACGGCCGGCACGCACGCCGGGGTTCCTCAGGCCGGTCACTCGATCGTGATCGACCCGTGGGGCGAGGTGCTCGCCGAGGCGGGGGCCGGCGAGGAGGTCCTGACGGTCGAGTTCGACCCGGACAAGGTCGCGGCGACACGGGAGCAGTTCCCGGCGCTTAAGGACCGGATGCTGGGACTCCAGCCGCCGCTCAGGCCCTGACGGCGACGCGCTCAGTCCTCCCGCTCCTTCTCCGCCAGGTGGATCACGCACACCGCCACCGCGATCAGCAGCGCCGGATCCGCGTCCTCCCGGACGACGTCCACGCCGTAGGTGTCCCTGACGGTCAGCCACCGCCGGGAGATCACCGCCAGCAGCTCACCCTCGTACTCGACGGCGAACTCCCGGTCGAGGATCTTGCCGCTGACGTCGAGTTCGTTGCCGTCGGCCAGCGACACCCGGTAGTGGTTGCGCAGCAGGGACAGCCGCTTCCTGCGGATCGTCGCCAGCGGCTCCCCGCCCCGCTGGAGCACCATCGTGTCGCGCAGGGCGAGCATCTTCTGGTGGATGTCGACGAGGACGCGCCCCTGGAGGTCCTTCAGCTCCCAGGTGTCCCGCAGCCGCAGGGCCTTGCCGTCGACGAGGAACACCTTGGTGCCGCGCTCGTCCTCGATCCAGTAGTCGTCGCCGATGCCGAGGAGCCGGTCGTACACGAGGAATCTCATGGAACCAGGGCTTCCCCGCCGCCCGCTCCGAAACGCCGCCTGTAGGCCGACGGGCTGAGCCCGGTCGCCCGCCGCAGCCGCGCCCTCAGGTTGGCGGCCGTACCGAGCCCGCTCCTGGCCGCCACCACGTCCAGCCGCTCCTCGCCCCGCTCGATCAGCCGGCAGGCCAGCGCCACCCTCTCCCCGGTCAGCCAGGCGAGCGGCGTCGTACCGAGCTGGGCGCGGAAGCGCCGGTGGAGCGTCGCGGGGCTGACCCGTGCGCGGGCGGCCAGGTCCCCCACCGTCAGCGGCTCGCCCAGCCGCTCCTGCGCCCACGCCAGAAGGGGACCCAGGGACTCGTCCCGCACGTCCGGCACCGGCCGCTCCACGAACTGCCGCTGCCCGCCGTCCCGGTGCGCGGCGAAGACCAGCCGCCGGGAGACGTGGTTGGCGATCTCGGCGCCGTGGTCGCGCCGCCAGATGTACAGCCCCAGATCGAGCGCGGCCGCACTGCCCGCGGCGGTGAGGATGTCGCCCTCGTCCACGAACAGCACGTCCGGCTCCAGCAGCACCTTCGGATGCAGCCGGCGGAAGGAGTCCGCCCACCGCCAGTGGGTCGCCGCACGCCGCCCGTCCAGCAGCCCGGCCTCGGCGAGTGCGAAGGTGCCGGTGCAGAAGCTGAGGATCCGGGCGCCACGCGCGTGCGCCCGCCGGACGGCGTCGAGCACGGCGGGGGCACGCGGTACGACGTTGTCCGGCCGGCCGGGCACGACCAGCGTGTCCGCCCGGTCCACGGCGTCCAGGCCCGGGACACCGGTGAGCGTGAAGAAGCCGTGGTTCATCCGGATCTCCGGCGCGGGCGTGCACAGCGTCACCTCGTACAACGGCCCCGGCAGCCCCAGCTCGGGCCGCGGCAGCCCGAACAACTCGGTGGCGACACCGACCTCGAAGGGGTTGGTGCCCTCGTCGACGATCACGGCGACCCGGTGCGGGTGGTGCGAGGATCCTTGCGGCATGTGCGATTCCTAGCACTCGTGCGAGGCGTACGGCAGCCCGGAAGATCGCCTCATGACTCAGGAACCCGTCTCGCTCGCCCACGCCCTGGCCTCCTTCTCCGACCAGTGGAGCCCGCGCATCGTCACCGCCGTCAACAACTACGACGTCCGCATCGCCAAGGTGGAGGGCGAACACGTCTGGCACGTCCACGACCACACCGACGAGTTCTTCCTCGTCCTCGACGGCGAACTGCACATCGGCCTGCGCGAGCCGGCCGGCGAACGCACGGTCGTCCTGCCCCGGGGCAGCGTCTTCACGGTCCCCCGCGGCACCGAGCACAAGCCGTACGCCCCCGTCCCGACGGCGATCCTGCTCTTCGAACCCACCGGCACCCTCACGGTCGGCGACCGCCACGACGAGGTGCCCGGCCACGTGGACGCCACGACGGGGCATGCGCTGGGCGGACTGCCGGTGCCGGATGACACCCTGGACACATGAACCACTCCGCACCCCGACGCGCCCGCGTCCGCGCCCCCGAGCTGACCGGCAAGGGCGGCTGGCTGAACACGGGCGGGCAGCAGTACACCCTCGCCGACCTGCGGGGACGCATCGTGATCCTCGACTTCTGGACGTTCTGCTGCATCAACTGCCTGCACGTCCTCGACGAGCTGCGCGAGCTGGAGGAGAAGCACCGGGACACGGTCGTGGTCATCGGGGTGCACTCGCCGAAGTTCGTGCACGAGGCCGAACACCAGGCGGTCGTCGACGCCGTGGAGCGGTACGGCGTGGAGCACCCGGTGCTCGACGATCCGGAGCTCGCGACGTGGAAGCAGTACGCCGTGCGGGCCTGGCCGACGCTCGTCGTGATCGACCCCGAGGGGTACGTGGTGGCGCAGCACGCCGGTGAGGGGCATGTGCACGCCATCGAGCGGCTGGTCGAGGAGCTGGAGGGCGAGCACGCGGCGAAGGGCACGCTGCGGCGCGGGGACGGGCCGTACGTGGCGCCGGAGCCGGAGCCGACGGTGTTGCGGTTCCCGGGCAAGGCGCTGTTGCTGCCGGGCGGGAACTTCCTGGTGAGTGACACGACCCGGCATCAGCTGGTGGAGCTGGCTGAGGACGGGGAGAGCGTCGTCCGGCGGATCGGGTCCGGTGCGCGTGCGTTCGCCGACGGGTCGGCCGACGAGGCCGGCTTCAACGAGCCGCAGGGACTCGCCCTGCTCGACGACGGGTCGGTGGTCGTCGCCGACACCGTCAATCACGCGCTGCGGCGGCTGGATCCGGTCACCGGAGAGGTCACCACCCTGGCCGGTACGGGCCGGCAGTGGTGGCAGGGTTCACCCACCTCGGGGCCGGCCCGCGAGATCGACCTGTCCTCCCCCTGGGACGTCGCCCACTGGCAGGGCAAGGTCTGGATCGCCATGGCCGGTGTCCACCAGCTGTGGACGTACGACCCGGAGGACGGGACGGTCGCGGTCGCGGCCGGGACCACCAACGAGGGGCTCGTGGACGGGCCGGGGGCCGAGGCCTGGTTCGCGCAGCCGTCCGGGCTGGCCGCCACGACCGGGCGGCTGTGGCTCGCGGACTCCGAGACGTCGGCCCTGCGCTGGGTGGAGCCGGACGGCTCCGTGCACACCGCCGTCGGCACCGGCCTGTTCGACTTCGGTCACCGGGACGGGGCCGCCGAGCAGGCGCTGCTGCAGCACCCGTTGGGTGTCACCGCGCTGCCGGACGGATCCGTCGCCGTCGCCGACACCTACAACCACGCCCTGCGCCGCTACGACCCGGCGACCGGTGAGGTGACCACGCTGGCCACGGACCTGCGCGAGCCCAGTGACGCGGTGCTCGCCGGCGACGACATCGTGGTCGTGGAGTCCGCCCGGCACCGGCTGACCCGGCTGCGGTTGCCGGAGGAGGCGGTGAAGGTGCCCGAGGTCGCCCACCGCACGCGGCGGGAGGCCACCGAAGTCGCCCCCGGGCGGCTCCGGCTGGACGTGATCTTCCAGGCCCCGGCGGGCCAGAAGCTGGACACCCGCTACGGCCCCTCCACCCGCCTGCTGGTCTCGTCCACCCCGCCGGAGCTGCTGCGCAGCGGCGAGGGCGCGGGGACGGACCTCTCCCGCGCCCTCGAACTCGACCCGTCCGTACCGGAGGGCGTCCTGCACGTCTCCGCGATGGCCGCCTCCTGCGACGACGACCCGGAGAACGAGTACCCCGCCTGTCACGTCCACCAGCAGGACTGGGGCGTCCCCGTCCGCCTCACGGAGACGGGGACGGACCGGCTGCCCCTGGTGCTGGCGGGGATGGACGCCTGAGCGGACGGCCCGTCAGACCCCGTACCCGTCGCTGTAGCCGTCGCGGCGGTGGTGGGGCGCCGCCGGGTCGTCGACGACGCCCGTCGGCGGTGGCACCACCACGCGCCTGCGCCGGTAGATGCTGCTGAACGTAGTGACGCCGATCAGTCCCACGATCATGAAGATGATGCCGACCAGGTCGAGGTTGACTCCTTGCATGTCCCAGTCGGTCGCAAACGTGAGGATGGCTCCCACGGCGATGAGGATGATGCATCCGCCGAGGCCCATGAGTGTTCGCCTCCCTGTACGGTCCGGTCGTTCCGGTCCGCACTCCGGGTACCCCGGAGGGGAACACCCATGCGGTGGCGGCCCGTTCTACCGCTCCAGGAACGCGGCCAACGCGCCCGCCAGCAGGAACGGGTCGTCGGCGCCGCACAGTTCGCGGGCGCTGTGCATCGACAGGATGGCCACGCCGATGTCCACCGTCCTGATGCCGTGCCGGGCTGCCGTGATCGGGCCGATGGTGGTGCCGCAGGGCATGGAGTTGTTGGAGACGAAGGACTGGAAGGGCACGCCGGCCGCCTCGCAGGCCGCCGTGAAGTCCGCGCGGCCCGCACCGTCCGTGGCGTAGCGGTTGTTGACGTTGACCTTGAGGATCGGGCCGCCGTTGACACGCGGGTGGTGCGTCGGGTCGTGCCGCTCCGCGTAGTTGGGGTGGACGGCGTGGCCGGTGTCGGAGGACAGGCAGACCGTGCCGGCGAAGGCGCGGGCCCGGTCCTCGTACGTGCCGCCGCGCGCGAACACCGAGCGCTCCAGCACGTTGCCGAGCAGCGGTCCGTCCGCGCCGGTGTCCGACTGGGAGCCGTTCTCCTCGTGGTCGAAGGCGGCCAGGACCGGGATGGACGCCGGTGTGGACGCGCCGGAGGCGACGGCTGCCAGGGCCGCCGTGCCGGCGTGCACGGACAGGAGGTTGTCCATGCGGGGGCCGGCCAGCAGGTCACCGTCGCGGCCCAGGTAGGCGGGGGGTTCCACGGAGTGCGTCATCAGGTCCCAGCCGGTGACCTCGCCCGCCGGGAGGCCGGCCGCCTCCTCCAGGAAGGCGATCAGGTCGCCGCCCTGGACGTCGTCGCCGAGGCCCCAGACCGGCTGCATGTGACGCTGCTTGTCGAGCTTGAGGCCGTCGGCCGTCACCGTGCGGTCCAGGTGGATGGCGAGTTGCGGGACGCGCAGCAGCGGCCGGTCGATGTTGACCAGCCGCGTCGAGCCGTCGCGCAGGGTGAGGCGCCCCGCGAGGCCCAGGTCGCGGTCCAGCCACGAGTTGAGCAGTGGTCCGCCGTAGATCTCCACGGCCACCTGGCGCCAGCCGTGCGCCCCGCTGTCGGGCAGCGGCTTGACGCGCAGGTTGGGGGAGTCGGTGTGGGCGCCGACGATCCGGAAGGGCGTGTGGGGGGCGGCGCCCTCCGGCACGTACCAGGCGACGATCGCCCCGCCGCGCAGCACGTACTTGCCGCCGCTCGTCCCCTCCCAGGCGTCCTTCTCCGCGACCTGCCTGAAGCCGGCCTTCTCCAGCCGCTCGGCTGCGTTGGCCACGGCGTGGTACGGCGAGGGGCTCGCCGCCAGGAAGGTCATCAGGTCGTCGGTGTGGCCGCGGTCGAAGCGGGCTGGTTCGGTCATGCATTCACCTTAACGACGGACGAGGGCCTGTTCCCCTAGAAGGGAACAGGCCCTCGAACAGAGGACGTGAGGGGGACTAGAACGCGGCCTCGTCCAGCTCCATCAGGTCCAGCTCGACGCCCTCGGCGACCTTGCGGGCCAGGGTGACGCCCGGCAGGACGTTGGCGGCGAAGAACTTCGCGGCGGCGATCTTGCCGGTGTAGAAGGCCTTGTCCTTGGCGGAGGCGGTCTCCAGCTTCTCGGCGGCGATCGCGGCGCCCTTGAGCAGCAGGTATCCGACGACGACGTCACCGGAGGCCATCAGCAGGCGGGTGGTGTTCAGGCCCACCTTGTAGATGTTCTTGACGTCCTGCTCGGTGGCGGCGAGGTCGGTGAGCATCAGGCCGACGATGGCCTCCAGCTCGACGGCCGCCTTGGCGAGGTGCTCGCGGGCGCCGGCCAGCTCCTCGCCGCCGGTGCCGAGGGCGAGGAACTTCTTGATGTCCTCGGCGAGGGAGTTCAGCGCGGCGCCCTGGTTGCGGACGATCTTCCGGAAGAAGAAGTCCTGGCCCTGGATGGCCGTGGTGCCCTCGTAGAGGGTGTCGATCTTGGAGTCCCGGATGTACTGCTCGATCGGGTACTCCTGCAGGAAGCCGGAGCCGCCGAAGGTCTGCAGCGACTGGGCGAGCTGCTCGTAGCCCTTCTCGGAGCCGTAGCCCTTGACGATGGGCAGGAGCAGGTCGTTCAGCGCGTGGTCGGCGGAGGCGTCCTCGCCGGCGGCCTCCTTGATCTGGATGGCGTCCTGGATCGAGGCGGTGTACATCACCAGGGCGCGCATGCCCTCGGCGTACGCCTTCTGCGTCATGAGCGAGCGGCGCACGTCGGGGTGGTGGGTGACGGTGACCTTGGGCGCGGTCTTGTCCATGAAGTTCGCCAGGTCCGGGCCCTGGACGCGCTCCTTGGCGTACTCCAGCGCGTTGAGGTAGCCCGTGGACAGCGTGGAGATCGCCTTCGTGCCGACCATCATGCGGGCGAACTCGATGATGCGGAACATCTGGCGGATGCCGTCGTGCTTGTCGCCGATGAGCCAGCCCTTGGCGGGGTGCTTGTCGCCGAAGGTCATCTCGCAGGTGTTGGAGGCCTTCAGGCCCATCTTGTGCTCGACGTTGGTGGCGTAGACGCCGTTGCGCTCGCCCAGCTCGCCGGTCTCGAAGTCGAAGAGGTACTTCGGGACGAGGAAGAGGGACAGGCCCTTGGTGCCGGGGCCGGCGCCCTCGGGGCGGGCCAGGACGTAGTGGAGGATGTTCTCCGACATGTCGTGCTCACCGGAGGTGATGAAGCGCTTCACGCCCTCGATGTGCCAGGAGCCGTCCTCCTGCTGCACGGCCTTGGTGCGGCCGGCGCCCACGTCGGAACCCGCGTCGGGCTCGGTGAGGACCATGGTGGAGCCCCACTGCTTCTCCACGGCGACCTTGGCTATGTGCTTCTGGACGTCGTTGCCCTCCTCGAAGAGGATGCCGGCGAACGCGGGGCCCGAGGAGTACATCCAGACGGCCGGGTTGGCGCCCAGGATCAGCTCGGCGTAGGCCCAGATCAGGGAGCGGGGCGAGGTGGTGCCGCCGATCTCCTCGGGCAGGCCCAGGCGCCAGTACTCGGAGTCCATGAAGGCCTGGTAGCTCTTCTTGAAGGACGCGGGGACCGGCGCCGTGTTGGTCTCCGGGTCGAAGACCGGCGGGTTGCGGTCGGCGTCGGCGAAGGACTCGGCCAGCTCGTTCTCCGAGAGGCGGGTCAGCTCCTCCAGGATGCTCTTCGCGGTCTCGACGTCCATCTCCTCGAACGGGCCGGTGCCGTACACCTTGTCGCGCCCGAGTACTTCGAAGAGGTTGAACTCGATGTCGCGGAGATTCGACTTGTAGTGCCCCATGGTGACGGCTCCCGGCTCCGTAGAGAGATCGGCGAGGCACTGGATCCTCGCGCTAGTTCACGTACCAACAAGTAGCAAGTGGTTCCGATGATGCTACCCGTCGGTAATAAGAAGCAACCCCGATCCCCCGATCTGTGACAGGTCACACCGGAACGGTCAGTGCTCGGTACTCTTGCGCCCATGTACGGCTACGACCAGACAGCGGGCCCGCAAGCGCAGTACGCCCCTCCGCAGCAGCCGATGTCCGGCGGATACGGCCAGCAGCCGCCTCTGTACCCCGAGCCGTCCCCGCCCTCCCTCACCGACGCGGTCCGCGCGTTCACGACCGGGCAGATGGCCGCCGAGGACTTCCAGCAGGTCTTCGCCACGTCGAAGGTCTACTGCCCGCGCGGCGACAACCCCGGCTTCCTGGCCCTGCACAACACCCAGCAGCCGGTGATCCCGATGTTCAGCACGCTCAAGGAGCTGCGCCGGTACGCGGGCAAGGAGTCCAAGTACTTCGTGATCACCGGCGCCGAGGTGCTGGACCTGCTGCCGACCGGCTACGGCTTCGTCCTCGACATGGAGGGCGAACACCGGATGGTGTTCGACGCGAAGGCCGTGGAGCAGATGGTCGAGTTCGCGATGCGCCGGATGTACGGCGGCTGAGACCCGCCTCCCCTCTTATTTCGGCAGCCGCAGCGCCAGGCCGTCCAGGACGACCTCCAGGCCGTAGGCGAACTTCATGTCGCGCAGGGCGACGGGGTCGGTGGTCGCTTCCTCGACCTCCGAGTGCGGAATGGCCAGGTGGGAGTGGTCGGCCGCGGCCCGCTGCGCCGCGGGCATCAGGCGGGCGATGAAGTCGGCCTCGGTCTCGCCGGACCGGGCGACCGTGGTGAGCCAGGCGGCCTCCGCGTTGCTCATGCCCATGACGTACGAGAAGACCGTCTCGATCGCGCGGCTCGGCTCGGCGAACCCCGCCGCGGTGAACAGGGCCGCGAGCCGCTCGGAGAAGTCCATGTAGTTGGGCCCCAGGTAGGCGAGCCCCGCCTGCCCCAGCACCAGGGTCAGCCAGGGATGCCGTAGCGCCGTCGTACGGAAGGATTCCGCCGCCTCGGTCACCGCCGCGCGCCAGTCGGGGCTGTCGGCCGGCGGGACATGGATCTCGGCGGCGACCTCGTCCACCGCGAGTTCCATCAGCTCGTCCTTGGTGGCGACGTGCCGGTACAGCGAGGTCGCCCCGGCGTTCAGGCGGGCGCCGAGCTTGCGCATGCTGAGCGCCTCGATGCCCTCGGCGTCGAGCATCGCGATCGCCTCGCGGACGATCGCGTCCCGGCTGAGCGCGGGCTGGTCGGTGCGGCGCTGCTCACGGGCCCACACCGACGGGATCGGGTTCTTGTCCTTCGTC
Source organism: Streptomyces djakartensis (assembly GCF_014651075.1). GTDB lineage: Bacteria > Actinomycetota > Actinomycetes > Streptomycetales > Streptomycetaceae > Streptomyces > Streptomyces djakartensis. The sequence continues at coordinate 28,960 of NZ_BMWE01000007.1, forward strand.
CTGCTGCTGCTCATCGGCGCGCCCCTCCAGGCCTCGGTGCGAACGGTGTGCGCAATCAGCGTACAGAAATCAAGGTTTGCGTACACCGTTCCGCTCTGCGTACAGTGTTCGCATCGAAGGAACGGTGTTCGCAGGAGGGGAAGAGGAATGGACGCTCGCAATCCACGCCGCTGGTGGATCCTGATCGTGCTGTGCCTGAGCACACTCGTGCTGGTCGTCGACAACATGGCGCTGACGGTCGCGGTGCCCTCGCTGACCGAGGACCTCGGGGCGAGCGCCCAGGACATGCAGTGGATCCTCGACTCCTACACCCTGGTCTTCGCGGGGCTGCTGCTGACCTCCGGAAGCCTCGGGGACCGGTTCGGGCGCCGCAGGGTGATGCTGATCGGGCTGCTGCTCTTCGGGGCCGCCTCGCTGGGGGCGGTCTTCTGCTCCACTCCGGGTGAACTGATCGCGGTGCGGATCGCGATGGGCGTCGGCGGCGCGCTGATCATGCCGTCCACGCTGTCCATCCTGATCACGGTCTTCGACGAGGACGAGCGGCCCAAGGCGATGGCCGCGTGGGGCTCGGTCTCGATGCTGGGGCTGGTCGGCAGCCCGGTCCTCGGCGGGGTCCTGATCGACCACTTCGCCTGGCAGGCGATCTTCCTGATCAACGTGCCGATCGTCGGTCTCGCGCTGCTCGCCGGTGTGCTGCTGATGCCGGAGTCGAAGGCGCCGTGGCAGAAGCCGGACCCGCTGGGCGCGGTGCTGTCCGCGGTGGGCATGACGGCCCTGGTGTGGTGGATCATCGAGATCCCGCAGCACGGCGCCTTCGAAGGCCGCTCCCTCCTCGTCCTGGCCGTCGCGGTGGCCGCCCTGGCCGGCTTCGTGATCTGGCAGAACGTCACCCCCGCCCCGATGGTCCCGCTGGTCCTCTTCAAGCACCGCAACTTCAGCGGCGGCTCGCTCTCCCTGGCCCTCGTCCAGATCGGCAACGCCGGCCTGCTGCTGGTCCTGACCCAGTACCTGCAGTTCGTGCTCGGCTGGTCGGCCGTCAAGGCGGGCCTGGCCTTCCTGCCGCTGGCCGTGGCCGCGCTGGCGGGCAACGCGGCGGGGGCGCAGCTCGCCGTGAAGGCCGGCAACCGGTTCGTCATCCTCGCCGGGATGCTGCTGATGGCCGCCTCGTTCGGGCTGCTGACCACGCTCACCGCCGGCAGTGGCTTCACCGTCCCGGCCGTGGCGCTGGGGATCCTGGGTCTGGGCGCCGGTCTGGCGATGCCTGCCGCGGTGGCCGCGCTGATGGGCACCATCCCCGAGGAGAAGGCCGGCGTCGGCTCCGCCCTCAACGACACCATCCAGCAGTCCGGCACCGCCCTCGGCATAGCGATCCTCGGCTCCCTGCTCTCCAGTGGCTACGCCGACGAGATGCCGGCCGGCGCCCCCGGGCAGGCCAAGGAGTCCCTCGGCGGCGCCCTGGCCGTCGCCGGCGGTGACACGGGCCTGGTGCGGGCCGCCCGCGAGGCCTTCACCGCCTCGATGTCGACGACCTTCACGATCAGCGCGATCGGTGTCCTGGCCGCGGCGGTCGTCGCCACGCTGGTGATGCGGGACCGCGAGCCGGAGCCCGTCGAGGCCGGGGCCGGGACCGGGGCCGAGGAGCGTGAACTGGTCGCCTGACACGCACGTACGAAGGCCGGTACCCCGAAGGGGGTGCCGGCCTTCCGCTGTGCCGGTGCCTCCGGGGTTGGGTCCGTCACCCGTTGGGAATGTCCTCCCGGTTTTCACTGTTGGGAGTGGCAGAAAGTTCAACGCTCAACTAAACTGGGCGTACACGAGGAGGAACCACGTACATCATCGACGGGATCTTCGACCACCAGGACAGCCAGGGTGGCGGTGGCACCATCACCAACGGCGACACCCAGTGGATGACGGCGGGCTCGGGCCTGCTGCACATCGAGGCGCCACCGGAGCATCTGGTCATGTCCGGAGGGCTCTTCCACGGGCTCCAGCTGTGGGTGAACCTCCCGGCCAAGGACAAGATGATGGCCCCGCGCTACCAGGACATCCGCGGCGGCAACGTCCAGCTGCTCACCACGCCCGACGGTGGCGCGCTGCTGCGGGTCATCGCGGGTGAGCTGGACGGTCACGCCGGTCCCGGTATCACGCACACGCCGATCACGATGATCCACGCGACGCTGGCGCCGGGCGCGGAGCTGACCCTGCCGTGGCGCGAGGACTTCAACGGCCTGGCGTACGTGCTGGCGGGCAAGGGCTCGGTCGGTGCCGAGCGCCGTCCGGTCCACATGGGCCAGACCGCCGTGTTCGGCGCGGGCTCGTCGCTGACCGTCCGCGCGGACGAGAGGCAGGATTCGCGTACACCGGACCTGGAGGTCGTCCTGCTCGGCGGGCAGCCGATCCGTGAGCCCATGGCCCACTACGGCCCGTTCGTGATGAACACCCGTGAGGAACTCCAGCAGGCGTTCGATGACTTCCAGAAGGGACGGCTGGGAACCATCCCGGCCGTGCATGGAATGTCCGAGGGCGGCTTGTAGAGCCGCTGAGACGGGTACGGTACGACACGGCCCGAAGCCGCAAATTCCAGTTGCGACTTCGGGCCTGACTTGTCGGTGCCGTTAAGGCAGCACGTAGAACGGGGCGCCGTTCGGAGCGCGTCCCACCTGACGTACGCAATCCTGCTCGGACAGCAGTTCAAGGCTGTCGTGGACGCGGTCTGTCGACAGCCCGGTGCAGACGGAGATCTCCTCCACGCTGTAGCCGGCGCCGCCGTGCAGCAGGGCCGGCGCCAAGTGGGCGGCCACCGCGTGGACGTCCTCGGTGACGACGAGGTTCCTGGCCTTCCAGTTGGCCAGAAGCTGCTGGGGCGTCAACTCCGGGGCCTGGACGGGGCGCGTGCGGTCGTCGGAGCGGCGCAGCGTCCTCGTGATGTCGCGGAGCATCTCGACGATCGTGTTCTGCTTGTCGTCGATCTGCCGTAGCGCCGCGTCCGTCCGGGTGCCGCGCTCTTCGAGCCGGACGAGGGCGTCGGCGAGCTGCGGCGGTACGGCGTAGGCGGTGGGGGCTGCGGGTTGTTGTACGGGGGCCGGTTCCAGGGAGTAGGAGCCGTCGCGCTGGATGGTGGCGATGACTTCGGAGACCCAGGCCTTGAAGGGCTGGGCCGAGGGTTTGGTGCAGCCGTTGACCAACCGGATCAGGCCCTGGAGATTCACGAGATTCATGTCTCGTCGCCACTCTCGACCTGCGGGAACGTCGAGAGCGTGCCTCTGAAGCACACTCTCAACACTGGAAAAGTTGGCTGTGTCGGCGACGTTCCGCAGTGTCGATCCGACGTGTGTGTAGCCCAGGTGCCGACACACGTCGACGGCCGGGAACCAATACGTCCCGTCCGGCAGGGTCAGCCTTCGGACCCGTGCGCCTGTCGCGGCGAACACGAAGTCACTGATCTCGATCGCGTCTTTGTGTGTGTTGTTCTGCTCGTTCATCGAGCATCACCTCCCGCGTCGGAACGTAGGCCCACGGAGGTGCAACTCGCGTCGATAGCAAGGACGTTCACCCGAAGGTGGACAGAAACATCGATTCTGTCGACCGCGTCAGCCCTTCACGTCCTCGACGAACGCCGACCACGCGGCGGCGCCGAAGAGCAGCGCCGGGCCGGTGGGGTTCTTGCTGTCGCGGACGGGGGTGAGGCCCGGGTAGCCGTCGGCCACTTCCAGGCAGTCGCCGTTGTCGGGGCCGCTGTGGCTGGACTTGCGCCAGGCGATGAGGGCCGACGCGTCAGGAATGTGGTGGGCGCTCATGGTTGTCGTAGTCCTTCGCCACCGATGCGATCAGGTCGAGGGACGCCTCCGGCGGCAGCGCGGCGGCCCTAGCCAGATCGTAAGCGTCGCGGTACCGCCGGACCAGTGACGGATCGTCGGTCAGGGAACCGGTGTGCAGTGCTTCCACGTACGCCATGTCAGGCGCGTCGGTAAAGCGCATCAGCTTCATCATGCTGCTCATGGCCGCGTGGGCTCCCGCGCTGAACGGGACCACCTGCACCATGATCCTTCCCGCGCGCGCCAACCCCACGATGTGCCGCAACTGTTCGGCCATGATGGCCGGGTCGCCGACCACGGTCCGGATCGCGCTCTCGCTCAGGATCATCCAGACCGTCGGGGACGCCGGGTTGTCCAGAATGTGGGCCCGCTCAACGCGGTTGACGACCTTCTCGTCAAGCTCGGCCGCCGTGTTGTTGGGCTTGGCTGCCTTGAGCACGGCTCGCGCGTACGCCTTCGTCTGCAACAGCCCCGGCACCAGCGAAACAGCGAACTCCTCGATGAACACGGCAAGTCGCTCCGCCTCCGCCGCCTCCTGGAAGTGTTCCGCGAAACGGGCCTTGGCCAGTGTGTCCCGCCAGCGTTCGAAGAAGCCGTCCGTGCCGAGCACCTGGTCCAGACGCTTCGCGTCCGCCGGGTTGGGTGTGCGGCGGCCCGCCTCGTAGTGGGCGATGAGGGACGGCGAGCACACGACCATCTCGGCCAGTTCCCCCTGGGTCAGGCCCACAGTCTCCCGTCTGCGGCGCAGCTCGTCACCGTAGCGCTGCTCGCTGGACTGCCTGCCCTGGGGCCCCGTTCGACCTGTCATTCCATCGACGGTAGCCGCGCACAGTCACACCTTGGATGCGAACAGTGAGATTGGTGGGCTGCGTGCTGGCGGGAGCGTCCGCGCGGACGAGAAGCAGGACTCGCGTACACCGGACCTGGAGGTCGTCCTGCTCGGCGGGCAGCCGATCCGTGAGCCCATGGCCCACTACAGCCCGTTCGTGATGAACACCAAGGATGAGCTCATGCAGGCCCTCGAGGCGCGCGTCACTGCGCCTCGGGCTTCTCCCAGGTGGTGACGTCCATGGTGACGGAGGACAGGCCGATGTCGTCCTTCTGCCAGCCGAGGACGGTGATGGCCGCGGCCCGGTTCTCGTCGGTGAGCACGCAGGCGGTGAGCCCCTTGGTGATGTTCTTCTGATCGATGATGAAGCCGAAGTCGGTGGCCGCGGCGCAGCTCTCAGCGGTCGCCGGGCCATCGACGGTGGCGAGGTCGCCTCTGTCACCGGCGATGGTCCAGCCGTTGCCGTTCGACGCCAGGGAATAGGTGATGTCGCGGCCTCCCTGGGTAAAGTCCAGATCCACGCTGCCCGTGCGTTGCAGCACCACCTTGCGGTGTTCCCGCACCGCCGCCTCCGTGAGCTCCGTGTTGCCGGCGGCCGCCGGAGCCGCGCTGCCGGGCGGGGACGCGGGCGGGCCGGACGTGGCCGGAGCCGGTGCCGTCGTGGCGCCCGTTCCCGTGTCTGGGGCCGCAGTCGCGGTGTTCGTGCCCGATGGCGCGTCGGCACCTGACGTGACCCGCGTGCCCGGCCCGGTCCCCGTGCCGCCGGCGTTGCCCTGACCGTCGAGCCACTGGTAGGCGAGCACGCCGACCGTGGCCACCGCGGCGACGGCCACCATGGCGGTGGCGGGACCCTTGTACGAGAGGCGTCCCAGTTTGACCTGGGTGGAGGGGTCGCGTTGGCCGCCGCCTTCGTACGACACCGAGAACGAGGACCTCTTGCCCCGGTCCTCCCGGGATGCGGACTTGCCCATGCGACTTCCTTGCCTGCGGTCGGGATTCGGCCAGGGCACTCATCGTGCAGGCGGTGCGGCGGGCGTCGCCGTCACTCACCCGGCGGTCACACGAAAGGGTGCATTGGTGTCAGTGGGTTGACGATGGTGTCCGTGACGGCGCCGCTACGGCGTCCAGGAGCCGTCGCCGGGGCCGTCCATGGACTCGTGGAGCTCGAACCAGATGCTCTTGCCCACGCCGCGCGGGTCGACGCCCCAGGCGTGCGCGAGCAGTTCGATCAGCAGCAGGCCGCGGCCGGAGGACGCCAGCTCCCCGGGCCGGCGCTTGTGGGGCAGGTCGTCGCCCGCGTCGGTGACCTCGATCCGCAGCCGCCGCTCACCCACCCCGCCGGTGATCTCCGCGACGAGCAGCGCGTCGGAGTCGGTGTGCACGAGGACGTTCGTCAGCAGCTCCGACAGCAGCAGCACCGCCGAGTCGCACTGGTCCGGCGAGGACCAGTCGTGCAGCAGCTCGCGCAGTTGGTGCCGGGCCACCGAGATCCGCTCGGACTCGGCCTGCGCGACCGTCAGCACCGTGCGCCGCACCGGCGGCCGGACGGTCATGGTGTCGCCGCAGCCACAGCCCTCGCCCTCCCGGCAGAGCAGCAGCATGGCGATGTCGTCCTCGCGGCGGTCGGTCAGCGGGCCGGTGGTGTGGTGCGAGGACGGACCGTGCACGGCCTGCACCAGGGTGTCGGCGAGTTCCTCGAGATCGCCCTTGTGGTCCTCCAGGATCGCCCGCAGCCGCCGCCAGCCGGTGTCCAGGTCGTGCCCGCCGGTCTCGATCAGGCCGTCCGTGCAGATCAGCATGGTTTCGCCGGGCTCCAGGGCGAGCCGGGTCGTGGGGTAGTCGGCGTCCGGGTCGATGCCCAGCGGCAGGCCGCCCGACGTCGGCCGCGTCAGCACCGTGCCGTCGGACATCCGGAACGCCGGGTCCGGATGCCCGGCACGGGCGATGTCCAGCACCCCGCTCGCCGGGTCGACCTCGACGTAGACGCAGGTCGCGAAGCGTGGGTCGGCCGGGTCCTCGTCGCTGATGCCGTGCAGGAAGCGGGAGGCGCGGGAGAGGACGGCGTCGGGGCGGTGGCCCTCGGAGGCGTAGGCCCGCAGGGCGATGCGAAGCTGACCCATCAGTCCGGCCGCCCGTACGTCATGGCCCTGGACGTCACCGATGACCAGCGCGAACCGTTCGCCCGGCAGCGGGATCACGTCGTACCAGTCGCCGCCGACCTGGAGTCCGCCGCCGGTCGGCACATAGCGGGCGGCGACGCTCATGCCGGGGATGCGCTGCGGTCCGAGCCTCGGCAGCATCGTGCGCTGCAGCCCGTCGGTCAGCGCCCGCTCGCTCTCCGCGAGTCCCGCCCGGGTCAGGGCCTGTGCCAGCATCCGCGCCACGGTCGCCAGCACGGACCGCTCGTCCGGCGTGAACGCCACCGGGTAGGCGAACGCGGCCATCCACGCGCCCATCGTGCGGCCCGCCACCGTCAGCGGCAGGAACGCCCAGGAATGGCGGCCGAAGCGCTCGGCGAGCGGCCAGGTCAGCGGGTAGCGGGCCTTGTACTGCTCGGGGGAGGACAGGTACACCGCCCGGCCGGTCCGCACCACCTCGGCGGCCGGATAGTCGGTGTCCAGCGGCATGTCCGAGAACGGGCTCTCGTCGCTCTGCTGCTGTCCGTGATGGCCGATGAGCGTCAGGCGGTCACCCGAGACGCCGAAGACCGCCAGGCCGTCCGGCGAGAAGCCGGGCATCGACAGATTGGCCGTGACCCGGAGGACCTCCTGGGTGGAGCGTGCCTCGGCCAGCGCCCGGCCCGCGTCCAGCAGGAACGCCTCCCGTGAGCGCCGCCAGTCGCCGGTGACCGCCCTGCGTCCGGCCGGGGTGCCCGGCGTCGGCTCGGTGACCTCCTGAATGATGCCGATCAGCCGGTACGCCTTGTGGACCCGGTCGAAAGACGGCTTGGAGCGGCTGCGGACCACCCGGACGACCCGGCCCTGTTCGTCCATGACCCGGACCCGTACCTCGGCGAGGGTCCCCTCGGCGACGGCGAGCTGGACCACGCCGGTGATCTCGTTCCAGTCGACCGGGTGCAGCCGGGCCCGGGCCTGGGCCTCCGTGAGGCTGACCTCCTCGGCGGGCAGCCCGAGCAGCCGTGCCGCCTCGGCGTCTACCGTGACCAGCTCTGTTGCGGTGTCCCAATGCCAGAGGCCGGTCGCGAGGGCGGCAAGAGCCTCCCCCACGGCGGGCAACGGCTCGCCAGTGCGCATTGCCCTACTTTAGGAAGACGCGCTCGAACACTGCCACCGAAGGGCGACACGTACCCGATCGGGGGTGTGATGTGCTCGATCGCCGCCCGTGGAGAACTCAGGAGAGTCGATCTTCGCCTGCCCGGTACGCTGGGGACCAGTTTCACGTGAAACACAGACCCCGATCAGCGAAGACTGGATGAACGACGATGCATCGGTACAGGTCCCACACCTGCGGCGAGCTCCGCGCCTCTGACGTCGGCACCGACGTCCGGCTGAGTGGCTGGCTGCACAATCGGCGCGACCTGGGCGGCATCCTCTTCATCGATCTGCGCGATCACTACGGCATCACGCAGCTCGTGGCCCGTCCCGGCACCCCCGCCTACGAGGCCCTGGACAAGCTGTCCAAGGAGTCGACCGTCCGCGTCGACGGCAAGGTCGTCTCCCGGGGCGCCGAGAACATCAACCCCGAGCTGCCCACCGGCGAGGTGGAGGTCGAGGTCGGCGAGGTCGAACTGCTCGGCGCCGCCGCCCCGCTGCCGTTCACGATCAACGCCGAGGACGGTGTCAACGAGGAACGGCGCCTGGAGTACCGCTTCCTTGACCTGCGCCGCGAGCGCATGCACCGCAACATCATGCTGCGCACGGCGGTCATCTCGGCGATCCGGCACAAGATGACGGCGCTGGGCTTCAACGAGATGGCGACGCCGATCCTGTCCGCGACCTCCCCCGAGGGCGCCCGCGACTTCGTCGTCCCCTCCCGCCTGCACCCGGGCAAGTTCTACGCCCTGCCGCAGGCGCCCCAGCAGTTCAAGCAGCTGCTGATGATCTCCGGCTTCGACCGCTACTTCCAGATCGCGCCCTGCTTCCGTGACGAGGACGCGCGTGCGGACCGCTCACCGGGCGAGTTCTACCAGCTCGACATCGAGATGAGCTTCGTCGAGCAGGAGGACGTCTTCCAGCCCGTCGAGAAGCTGATGACCGAGCTGTTCGAGGAGTTCGGCAACGGGCGCCACGTCACCTCGCCGTTCCCGCGGATCCCGTTCCGCGAGGCGATGCTCAAGTACGGCTCGGACAAGCCCGACCTGCGCGCTCAGCTCGAACTCGTCGACATCACCGACATCTTCGAGGGCTCGGAGTTCAAGGCGTTCGCCGGCAAGCACGTCCGCGCCCTGCCGGTGCCGGACGTCTCCGCGCAGCCCCGCAAGTTCTTCGACCAGCTCGGCGACTACGCCGTCTCGCAGGGCGCCAAGGGCCTCGCCTGGGTCCGTGTCGCCGAGGACGGTTCGCTGTCCGGCCCGATCGCGAAGTTCCTCACCGAGGAGAACGTCGCCGAGCTGACCAAGCGCCTGTCGCTCGCGGCCGGCCACGCCGTGTTCTTCGGCGCGGGCGAGTTCGACGAGGTCTCCAAGATCATGGGCGCGGTGCGGGTGGAAGCCGCCAAGCGTGCCGGGCACTTCGAGGAGAACGTCTTCCGGTTCTGCTGGATCGTCGACTTCCCGATGTACGAGAAGGACGAGGAGACCGGCGCGATCGACTTCTCGCACAACCCCTTCTCCATGCCGCAGGGCGGTCTCGAGGCGCTGGAGACCCAGGACCCGCTGGACATCCTCGGCTGGCAGTACGACATCGTCTGCAACGGCGTCGAGCTGTCCTCCGGCGCGATCCGGAACCACGAGCCGGAGATCATGCTCAAGGCCTTCGAGATCGCCGGGTACGACCGCGACACGGTCGAGGAGAAGTTCGCCGGCATGCTGCGCGCCTTCCGCTTCGGCGCCCCGCCGCACGGCGGCATCGCCCCCGGCGTCGACCGCATCGTCATGCTCCTCGCCGACGAGCCGAACATCCGCGAGACCATCGCCTTCCCGCTCAACGGCAACGCCCAGGACCTGATGATGGGCGCGCCGACCGAGCTGGAGGAGGCGCGGCTGAAGGAGCTGCACCTGTCGGTGCGCAAGCCGCAGCCGAAGTAGGCGTTTTTCGGGAAGTGGCTCGGAACCGGCCCCGGTTCCGAGCCACTGCCGTATGCAGGGCTCCCACCCAGCTCTCACCCAGGCTCCTGACAGACGCGGTCCCTAACTTCCCTTCCCATGACGGGACAGGAAACGGCCCGAGGGCCGAAACACAAGCAGGACCTGACACGCCGCAAGGTCGTCGCCGCGGGCGCCGGCGCGGTGGTGGCGGCGGGCGTCGGCGGTACGTTCGCGGCCGGCGCGTTCGCCGGCGAGGAGACGGCAGCCGCCGAGGCGAAGTCCGCCGCCAAGGGGAAAGCCACCGGAACCTCGGGCGAGGCCTGCTACAAGCTGACCTCCGAGACCACTGAGGGCCCCTACTACATCGACGCGGACAAGCTCCGCAGGGACGTCACCGAGGACCAGGAGGGCATCCCGCTCACCCTGCGCCTCAAGGTGATCGACTCCGGGAGCTGCAAGCCGCTCGCGAACGCCGCCGTGGACATCTGGCACTGCAACGCGCTGGGCGTGTACTCCGGGTACGAGGCGATGGGCAGTGGGGGCGGTGGAGGAGGCGGCGGGGGCGGCACGCCACCCTCCGGTACGCCGACCGGGTCCCCGTCGGGTCCGCCGCCGGGCGGCGGCGGTGGGGGCCACGAGGAGCCCACCGACGACGAGCGCTACCTGCGCGGCACGTGGCGCACGGACAAGAAGGGCGAGGTCGAGTTCCGCACGGTCTTCCCCGGCTGGTACCAGGGCCGTTGCGTGCACATCCACACCAAGGTGCACGTGAACGGCACGTGGACCGACGCGGGCTACGAGGGCGGCACGACCTGCCACACCGGCCAGCTCTTCTTCGACGAGGAGTCCGTGCTGGCCTCCGCCGAGGTCGAGCCCTACTCCACCAACACCACGGCCCGCACCACCCTCGACGAGGACACCATCTACCCGGGCAACGGCACCGAGGGCGGGCTGCTCAAGCTCAAGTACAAGAAGAACGCCATCGCCAGGGGCGTCGTCGCCACCCTCACGATGGGCGTCGACCCTGCGGGCTGACGGTCCTGAATGAGGGCTGCCATGCCGCGGTTGGTGCAGGGCAGCCCTCGCCAGGCGTCAGCCGGCCAGCTTGACGACGCGGGAGGCCCTGAGGACCTTTCCGGCCGCGTCCAGCGCCTTCACCTGGAAGTACGGTCCCGGGTTGCCTGTTCTGACCGCCGTCTCGAACCCGGACCGCTTGGCGCGTTTCACGACCACTGACAGGGAGTGGGCGTTCGGTCCGGCGAGTACCTGCCACGCTCGGGTCTGCGTCGATCCGTTCCAGGACGCGTAGACGACGCTGCCCCGGCCGTCGGCCCGTGCCGCGGCGCGCGGTGGGTAGTACGGAGTGCCGACCCATTGGTTCCGAAATGCCCGGTATGAGATGTTGTTGCCGGGCAGCTCCGCGTCGTAGAGCAGGTTCTGTGAGCCGTTGCCCTCCGTGTTGCCCGCACCCGCGTACTCCGAGTAGTACGGGCTCTGACCCCACCCGATGAACTGGTTGCCGTTGGGGAGGGCCTGGGTGTTCCCCTGGGTCGGCGAGTACAGCGGCGGCTCGTGGTAGTAGGTCTTCGCCACGGTCGCCCTGCGGCTGGGGAGGAAATCGAGGTTGAGGATCAGTCCGTGTGACTGCTGTTCGGGCTCGCCGTCGGGCAGTTCGCAGCAGCCGTCGTCGAACATGCTGATCCGGTTTCCCGGCCGGAACCGGGCGTCGTGCTGCCAGTAGAAGTCCGCGTTCGGACCGAAGGTGAAGTCGCTCTTCTTCCCCCCGAGTTGCCAGCGGACCTTCCCGGATCGCTTCGAGACGTTGTAGATGGCCCACATGTTCCGGAAGGAGATCAGCAGTTGGCCGTCGGGGCCCTCGTCGATCGAGTTCACGTGGAAGGCATCCCACACCCCGTCGGAGGACGACGCGTTGGACGCCGGCTCCTCGGAGTCCGCGGGGTCGATGTGGTCCAGCGCGTTCCACGAGTAGAGGAGCTTCCCCGTGGCGAGGTCGACCTCCTGGACCTCGCTGTTCAGGATGGCTCCGTCCGCCGGGCCCCCGTAGGGCGTGAGGTCCATGGGCACCGGCTTGGACGCGAGGAACAGTGCGGTGCCTCTGCGCGTCAGGGTGAACTCGTGCTCGTCCGGGTAGTAGCCGTGATGCGCGAAGACCGTCTTGAGCAGGCGGTAGTGGGTGTCGTAGATGTAGTAGCACCCACCTGGTTCCGGCGCGCCGGCCGGCAGGTTCGTATAGGCGGGGGGAAGGGCGAGGCTCCCCTGCCACCAGGTCAGCACCGGCTGCCCCTTGCGCCGGCGCTTGTCGTAGTACGTCTGGACCTTGAAGTCGGCGTTCTGGAGGTTGGTGGAGGGCAGGGGGCGGAACCAGACCGGATTGCCGGCGTTGTCGTTGATCAGCGCGCCCGTCTGGCCGACCATCTGCTCCGCGCTGAACGGGGCGACGAAGATGTTCCCGCGCGCCGTCCCGGGTTTGTTCGCCGTCACGTTCACCCGCATGGGGTGCAGGCCCGGCTCGGAGACGAAACTCCACACGTCGCTGCCCGACAGGATCGGGGGCGGAGTGCTTTCCGACGGAGGGTAGGGCGTCGTCGCGCACGGGCGGGGCGTGTCCTTGGGGGAGCTCGCCGCGGCCGACGGCACGCAGCTTGCGACGACACACCCCACAGTGAGCGTGCAGGCCCCGACGGTACGACGGATCCGTCTCCCCGTCCGGCGTTCTTGTAGCACCATGTCCTGCCTGCCTTCCCGGCACCCGGCCCGATCAGGGGTTTTCCTCTGGTGACGGTAGGCAGCGTGGGGAGGCCGCGCCTGCTGAAGCCCCCTCGCGTGGGCCATGTGGCGGCTTCATCGGCCCCTGTGTCAACCGGACGGCTCAACGATCCGGCCCTCAGCAGGCACAGATCACCCTGCCTGCCTACGTTCAGTGGCTATGACCCACTCAGGCAACCGGAGGGTGCTCCTTCACAAGGGGAGAGCATGCGCGTTCGTCCTGCTGGCCGCGCTCCTCGTCGGTGGATTCATCGCCCCCGTGGGCGGCCCGGACGGCTCCTCCCGTGCGCAGGACGACGGGGACGTAGTGGGTGACCCCGCCCCCTTGCGCAACGTGCCGCAGGAGATATCCAGCGTGGCCACCGGCGAACTCCTCGTCTACCGCATGCCGGGTATGCGAGGGGAACAGGTCAATGCGACGGCCATGCTGTTCCTCCCCCGGAAGGCACCTCCCGCGGGCGGCTGGCCGCTCTTCGTCTGGGGGCACGGAACCCTCGGATGGGCACCCCACTGCGCACCCAGTGTCCAACTGCAGGAAAAGAACGAATGGGCTGACGGCCCGAACGCCGCCTTGCTGGCGGCGGTCCTGAAGATGGGCATCGCCGTCGTCGCGCCCGACTACGAGGGACTGGGACCGAGGTCCGCCGGCGTCCCGACGGGGCACGGCTACTACGACCTGCCCAGCGAGGGCAACTCCATGATCTTCGCCGCGGTCGCCGCGCAGCGGTACCTCGGCGACAGACTGTCCGGGCAGTGGGCCCCGGGAGGATGGTCGGAAGGCGGTTTCGCGGCGCTTGCCGCCGCCTATTACTCCCCCTTGGCCACGAAGGCGGAGCCCGCCCTCGACTACCAGGGCACCATCACCCTTGCCCCGGTACCGGACGTTCCCGCCATGAACCGGCTCCTGTGGCAGGACATCGACAACGCCTCCCGGTCCGGGCTCCCCCCGACGGCTCACCAGATCGACCAGCTGGTCTTCGCCAACGCGGAAACCATCTACTTCACGAAGACGCAACGCTATGCGGGCTACGACGTCGACCCGAGACAGGTCTACGGCCCGAACATGCTCAGGTTCTACCGTCAGGACTGGCAGACCTGCCTCGACGATCTGAACGACGCCGTCCGGCAGGACATCGTGAGCTACCTCAGCGCCTCTCCCTCCCACCGGCTGAACACCTACCCAGGTGTCCGCGGAGACAGCCCCAACGCGCTTCCGGAGAACAGGCGGTTCTTCGAACAGAACCAGGGCAAGCTGGAAAGGTCCACCCTGCCGGGCTCCATCCTGTGGCTGTACGGAACGGACGACATCACCAGCCCGAACTCCGTCACCTACAACGTCGTCAACAAGATGGTCGCCAACGGCAACGACATCAACCTCTCGGTCCTGGAAGGTGCGGGCCACTACGACGTCCCGGTCGTCGGCCTGCCGCTGATCCAGGCCCGCCTCGGTCAGCTCTTCGCGGTGGAGTGACCTCTCCAGGGCACCCGGCTCTCACTTTTCACCGCGCTGCCTCCGGAGGCCGACCCATGTGCCGGGTCGGCCTCTTCGCCACGGGACTACTCGTCCGCAAAGACGTCCTCGGCCGTCGGGGCGGTGACGGCCCGCCGGTGCCAGTGGCGCAGGATCTCCGGGTCGCCGCAGCTGGTGATGCGTTCCCGGACCGCGTCGGAGACAGAAGAGCGCCGCTCTCCGGCGGGCGGTGGGTCCTGGCCCGCTCGTCAGGAACGTCGAAGGACCCCGTCTGGCGATCACGCCCGGCGCGTGGGCGGACTTCATGCCCATGTTTCGGGACGCTGACGCCTGACGAGGGCCGACGCTACGCGGGCCCGTTCCCTCTTCGCCGGGCGAGCCCTGGACTTTTGGGACCGCTCACTCCTCGACGAACAGGTCCTCCGCCATGGTGGCCGTCAGGGAGCGGTCGAACCAGAGGGTGAGGGTGTCGAGGTCGGTGCAGGTGGTGATGCGGTCGCGGGTGGCTTCGGGGACGGGTACGGCGCGCTTTTCCAGTACCTGGAGAATGGCTTCGGCTTTGCCTTCAGCTTTGCCTTCGGCTTTTCCCTCGAGGTACGTCTCTTCGAAGAGGGTTCCCCTGCCCGGGAAGTATGTGGCGACCATCTTCTCCAACTCTCTCCATGTCTCCCGGACCGGAGTGTTCTCCAGCCCGACTTCAAGCCATTCGCACCAGTATTTCGCTGTTGCCGCGTCCAATGCCCGCATGCCGCGGGCCACCATGCTCAGTATGGCGGGGGCATGCGGGCTGTTGCTATGCACGATCGCCGAGAACGTGGCCAGGGCCGGCTCCCGGGCAACGGCGGACTCGTCGGTGATCTCCGGAACGTTGGCGGGGCTCAGTACGAAAGGGCGGGTGCTCTGTGTCGCCCATGGGCCGACGCGGCACTCGAAGGGGCCCGCCGCCCAGGACGCGGTCGGCCGGTCCCTGCATACCGTGACGAGCAGCACCGGCATGCCGAACTTGGCGTGCAGGTATGCCACGTAGTAGGACCAGCTCGTCCCCTTGCCAGAGGCCCGAGTGGTCTGGGTCTCGAGCGCGATGAGAAAGCCGTCTCCCTCGGACGGCTCGACCCTGAGCACCGTGTCCACCCGGCGCTCCAGCGGCTTGATCTCCGTGGCGTCGGGTGTGATCGCTTCGATGATCGCCTTCGCGGGTGGTGGTAAGCCCAGCGCCTCGAAGACTGGGGTGAGAACCTCCGGGTGATCCTGGAAGATCCGGTGTGAGGCCTCATGAGTTGATGTGACCATGTGCGCAAGCTAGGTCCATTGACCATGGCATATGCAGTAAATGGAACTGTGTTCACTCTTTCGAGCGCGGGAAAGGCGTTCCGGGGCTACCTCGCCACGAACTGGGTCAGGATCGCCTGGACCTCGTAGATGTCGACGCCCTTGGTGAAGGTCTTCTCGATGGGCGTCGGCGTGCCGGAGATCCAGATCTTCAGTTCGGCGTCCAGGTCGAACGTGCCGGCCGTTTCCACCGCGAAGTGGGTGATGCTGCGGTAGGGGACGGAGTGGTACTCGGTCTTCTTGCCGGTGATGCCCTGCTTGTCGATGAGGATCAGGCGGCGGTCGGTGAAGAGGATGGTGTCGCGGATCAGCAGGAACGCTGCGTGGACCTGTTCGCCGTGGCCGAGGAGGCGGGCGTAGTCCTGCTGGGCCGACGCCGGGTCGACGGTGTGGGCGTTGCCGAAGAGCGCCATGGTGATCCCCCCTGTGGTTGGCCAGGTGCCTCCGTCATCCTACGGACAGAGGCTCCTGGCCGGGCGGGCCCGCGAGGCGTTGTTACGCGGACTCGCCGCCGAAGCGCTCCTTGTACGACTCCAGGTCCTCGTCCGTCAGCTTGGCGAACAGGACAGGCGGGATGGTGAACGGGGTGCCGGCGGGGACGGCGGCCAGGGACTTCGCTTCGTCCTGGTTGACCCAGGTCGCGGTGTCGTTCTCCAGGGAGAACGCCTGGCGCATCGTCTTCGCCGACGTCGGGATGAACGGCTCGGAGACCACGGCGTAGAGGTGGATGAGGTTCATCGCCGTGCGGAGGGTGAGAGCGGCGCCCTCCGGGTTGGTCTTGATCTCCAGCCAGGGGGCCTTCTCCTCCAGGTAGGAGTTGCCCGCCGACCACAGGGCGCGCAGCGCGGCCGCCGCCTTGCGGAACTGGATGGCCTCCATCTGGGACTCGTACTCCGCGAGCAGACGGGCGATCTCCGCACCCAGCTTCGCCTCCGCCTCGCCCGGCTCGGCGCCCGCGGGGACCTCGTCGCCGAAGCGCTTACGGGAGAAGGACAGGACGCGGTTGACGAAGTTGCCGAGGGTGTCGGCCAGGTCCTTGTTCACCGTGGCGGTGAAGTGCTCCCAGGTGAAGGACGAGTCGTCCGACTCCGGGGCGTTCGCCATCATGAAGTAGCGCCAGTAGTCGGCGGGGAGGATGTCGAGGGCGTCGTGGGTGAAGACGCCGCGGCGCTGCGAGGTGGAGAACTTGCCGCCGTAGTAGTTCAGCCAGTTGAAGGCCTTGATGACGTCGACCTTCTTCCACGGGGCGCGGGTGCCCAGCAAGGTCGCCGGGAACATCACGCTGTGGAAGGGGACGTTGTCCTTGCCCATGAACTGCGTGTAGTGGACGTTCGCGTCCGACTCCCACCACCAGGAGCGCCAGTCGCGGCGCTCCGGGTCCTGGTCCGCCCACTCCTTGGTCGCGCCGATGTACTCGATCGGGGCGTCGAACCAGACGTAGAAGACCTTGCCTTCCGCCGCCAGCTCCGGCCAGGTGTCCGCGGGGACGGGAACCCCCCAGTCCAGGTCGCGGGTGATCGCCCGGTCGTGCAAACCCTCGGTGAGCCACTTGCGGGCGATGGAGGAGGCCAGCACCGGCCAGTTGTCGGCGCGCTCGTCGACCCAGGCCTCGACCTCGCCGGCCAGCGCCGACTGGAGGAGGAAGAGGTGCTTGGTCTCGCGGATCTCCAGGTCGCTGCTGCCGCTGATCGCGGAGCGGGCGTCGATCAGGTCGGTCGGGTCGAGGACCCGGGTGCAGTTCTCGCACTGGTCGCCGCGGGCCTTGTCGTAGCCGCAGTGCGGGCAGGTGCCGATGATGTAGCGGTCGGGCAGGAAGCGGCCGTCGGCGTTCGAGTACACCTGGCGGATCGAGCGCTCCTCGATGAACCCGTTGGCCTTGAGCTCACGCGCGATCTCCTGCGTGATCTCGTGGTTCTGCGGGGAGGAGCTGCGGCCGAAGTAGTCGAAGGCCAGGTTGAAGCCGTCGTAGATCGCCTTCTGCTGGTCGTGGGCCTGGGCGCAGAACTCGTCGACCGGGATGCCCTGCTCCTTCGCCGCGAGCTCGGCGGGGGTGCCGTGCTCGTCCGTCGCGCAGATGTAGAGGACCTCGTGGCCGCGCTGGCGCAGGTAGCGGGAGTAGACGTCGGCCGGGAGCATGGACCCCACCATGTTGCCCAGGTGCTTGATCCCGTTGATGTACGGAAGGGCGCTGGTGATGAGGTGTCGAGCCATCGCGGGCTGCTCCCAAGTCGCTACGCGGGGTGACGATCTCGTGGTCTCGGTCGTCTACGGAACCTTGAAATCGTAGCTGACATGGGTGCGCCGCCCGCCTCCCCTTTTGCTGGGTGGGACGCGGGCGGCGCGGGTGGCGTCGTGGGGGCTACGGGCGCCAGTTCGCCAGTACGCCCTCGTAGAGCTGCTTGTCCGTGAGCTCGCGGGGGGTTTCGCCGGCGAGGAAGTGGGACGTGTTGGGGGTCTTGAGCTTGCGGAGGTAGTCGAAGGCCTTGTTCTCCGGGTCGCCGAAGGCGACGAAGGAGAAGAAGACGGCGGGGTGGGTCTTGGCGGCCTCGGTGAGGGACTGGGTGGCGGGGGTCTTGGCGTCGGGGGCGCCGTCGGTCTGGAAGATCACCAGGGCGGGGGTGCCGGTTGCTTCCTTGCTGTGGTGGGCGAGGACTGCTTCCACCGCTGCGTGGTAGCTGGTGCGGCCCATGCGGCCGAGGCCGGCGTGGAGATCGTCGATCTTGTTCTCGTGCTCGGTGAGGGTGATCTCGCCGGTGCCGTCGAGTTCGGTGGAGAAGAAGACGACCGGGACGGTGGCCTCGGGGTCGAGGTGGGCCGCGAGGGCGAGGGTCTGCTCGGCGAGGGCCTGGGCGGAGCCGTCCTTGTAGTACGGGCGCATGGAGGCGGAGCGGTCGAGGACGAGGTAGACCTTGGCTCGGGTGCCGGTGAGGTTGTGCTTCTTGAGGGCGGTGCCGGCGGCCTTGTACGCGGTGGCGAGGCCGGGGGCGTGCTTCTTGAGGGCGGCGGCGGTGAGGGCGGGCTCGGCCTCGCCTTCGGCTTCGGCCGTGTCGTTCCCACCCGCACCACCCGTGCGGCTTTCGTTGCCGGGTGCGGGTGGCCCCTGTGGGGCCTTGGCGCCGTCGGCGTCCGCGGCTGCGGGGACCGCTTTCGCCTCGCCCTTCGGCTCCGCCTTGGCCTTCGGCTTGTCTTCGGGCTTCGCTTCCGCGTCGGCGTCGGCGTCGGCGTCGGCGTCGGCTTCGGGCTTCGCGTCGGCTTCGGGCTTCGTCTCTGCCTTGGGCGTCGGCTCGGGCTTGGGCGTTTCTTCGGCCTGCGGCTTCGGCTGGGGCTCGGACTCTGCTTCTTCGGCGGCGGGCTCCGCGTCGGCCGTCGGCTCGGACTCCGGCTTCGTCGCCTCCGGCGCCTCCTGCTGTGCAGGCGTCGGCTCTGGCTGGGTTTCCGCCGGGGCCTCGGGCTCGGCGGTGGGCTGCCCCTCCGTCTCTGCGGTGGGCTCGGGCTTCGGCGTCTCGGTCTCCGGGCCACCTTCCGGCGCCGTCGATGCCTCGGCGATCGGCTTCTCAGCGATCGGCTTCTCCGCTGCCTTCGGCTCCGGCTCCTCGGCCACCGGGCTCTCCGCCGTCTTCGGCTCCGGCTCCTCGGCCACGGGGCTCTCCGCCGTCTTCGGCTCCGGCTCCTCGGCCACGGGGCTCTCCGCCGTCTTCGGCTCCTCGTCAGCCTCCGGCTCCTCGTCAGCCTCCGGCTTCTCCTCAGCCGCGGGCTTCTCCTCAGCCGCTGCCTTCTCCTCAGCCGTCGGCTTCTCCTCCGCCGGCTCCCCCTCCGTCTCCGTCGACCGTGTCGGCCCCGGGACCGTCACCTGGTCGAAGGCGGCCGACACGAGGTCGTGTTGGTCGCGGGGCTCGGGGACGTTCGCCGTCGGCCCCGGTTCCGGTTCCGGGGAGGGGGACGGGACCTTCGGGGAGGTCGAGGGCGTCGAGGGGCTGGCGGGTGCCGAGGGTGTTTCCTGGGAGGTCGGTTCCGTCGCCGTGGTCTGCGGCGCACCCTCCGCCTCGGGGGTCTGTGACTTGCGGGACCGTCCGAACGCGTTCCGCAACCGAGTGAGAATGCCCATGTGCGCGCAACCCTTCGCGTGAGGTGAAGCCGTCAATCCCTGGCCAGGACGGACACGTAAGGTTAGCGGCCCTCCTGGGTGATCTTGGGCAGGGGCGGATGTGGGCGGCCCGGGCTGTCAAGGGCGACATCCGGCCTGTGCGGGTGTCGCCGTGCTGAACGGCGGCAACCCCCGTACAGCCGACGGGGGTTCACCCGGTGTTCACCGGGGCGCCCGGCTCTCGCGCATATGTGCCCCTACGGTCACGCTGAAACCAAGGGCATCCAAGGAGAGCAAAGTGCGCAAGCTGCTGCCGTTGATCGGAACGCCGTCCGGTTCGCATCCCGGCGGCCGGTCCGCCATGACCTGTCGTTTCCGGTGTGGTGACGCCTGCTTCCACGAGGTGCCCAACACCAGCTCCAACGAGTACGTCGGTGACGTGATCGCCGGTGCGCTCAGCCGCCGGTCGATGATGCGCGCCGCGGCCGTGGTGACCGTGGCCGCCGCTGGTGCGGGCGCTGTCGGCGTCGGGCAGGCGCCGTCCGCGGACGCCGCCCCGGCCGGTGGCGCCGCCACCGACGCCGCCGGTGGCGTCGAGCACAAGGGTGCTCGCGGGCTGCGCTTCGCGCCCGTCGCGCCCAACACCGCCGACGCCGTGACCGTGCCGGACGGGTACCGGCAGAACGTCGTCATCCGCTGGGGCGAGCCCATCCTGCGCGGGGCGCCGGCCTTCGACCCGGAGAAGCAGACCGCCAAGGCGCAGGCCGGGCAGTTCGGGTACAACTGTGACTTCCTCGCGCTGCTGCCACTGCCGGGGGAGCCCGGACGGCAGCTGCTCGTCGCCAATCACGAGTACACCGACGAGATCCTGATGTTCCGCGGGTACGACCCCGCCAACCCGAGCCGTGAGCAGGTCGAGGTCGCCTGGGCGGCGCACGGGCTGTCCGCCGTGGTGGTGGAGGGGGACGGGAAGAGCGGGAGGCTCACCGCCGTTCCGCGGCACCGGCTCAACCGGCGCGTCACCGCCACCACCGAGTTCCGGCTGACCGGGCCCGTCGCGGGGTCCGACCTCGTCAGGACCTCCGCCGACCCGACCGGCACCAAGGTGCTCGGCACCCTCAACAACTGCTCGGGCGGTGTCACGCCGTGGGGCACGACCCTGCACGGCGAGGAGAACTTCAACCAGTACTTCGCCAACAGCAGCCGGGCGACGGACAAGCGGTACGGGATCGGGACCGGGGCCAGCGAGCGGAAGTGGGAGAGGTTCGACAAGCGGTTCGACGTCGCCCAGGAGCCGAACGAGGTGCACCGGTTCGGGTACGTCGTCGAGTTCGATCCGTACGACCCGGAGTCGACGCCGCGCAAGCACACCGCCCTCGGGCGGTTCAAGCACGAGGCCGCGAACATCCGGCTCACCTCGGACGGCCGGCCCGTCGTGTACACCGGTGACGACGAGCGCTTCGACTACTTCTACAAGTTCGTCAGCAGCAAGAGGATGAAGCAGGGCACCTCCCGGGCCGTCCGCGAGCACAACCTCTCCCTGCTCGACGAGGGCACGCTCTACGTCGCCAAGGTCACCGGCGACTCCCCGGCCATCGAGATCGACGGTACGGGCAAGCTGCCGTCCGACGGCGAGTTCGACGGAAGTGGTGAGTGGATTCCGCTGGCCACCGCGACCGCGAAGGGCGCGGTCTCGCACGTGGACGGGATGACGGCCGAGGAGGTGTTCGTCTTCACCCGGCTCGCCGGTGACAAGGTGGGCGCGACGAAGATGGACCGGCCCGAGGACATCGAGCCGAACCCGGTGACCGGCAAGGTGTACGTCGCCCTCACCAACAACTCCAACCGGGGTGTCGGCTCCAACGCCAAGGCGGACGAGGCCAACCCGCGCAACGCCAACAAGCACGGGCACGTGCTGGAGCTGACCGAGCGGTGGAACCGGCCCGAGAGCACCCGGTTCGCCTGGTCGCTGTTCCTCGTGGCCGGTGACCCGGAGGACCCGGCGACCTACTTCGCCGGCTTCCCGAAGGACGGGGTCAGCCCCATCTCCTGCCCGGACAACGTCGCCTTCGACCCGTACGGCAACCTGTGGATTGCCACCGACGGCTCCCAGCTCGGCTCGCACGACGGTCTGTTCGGCGTGGCCACCCGGGGTGAGCGCCGGGGTGAGCTGAAGCAGTTCCTGACCGTGCCGAAGGGCGCCGAGACCTGCGGTCCCATCATCCAGGAGCGGCGCGTCCTGGTCGCCGTGCAGCACCCGGGCGAGATCGACGGCGCGTCCGTGGAGAAGCCGGCCAGCACCTGGCCGGACGGGCCCGGGACGTACGTCCGGCCCGCGGTCGTGGCCGTGTGGCGGGCCGACGGGCGCGACATCGGCGTCTGAGCGGAGCGGTAGCAGCGGTAGCAAGGGGGCGTCCGTGCGGCGCCCCCTTTTCGCTGCGCACGGCCTCCCTGTGCATGGCTTTTGCCTGTGCGCGGCCTCCTGTGTACGGCCGGCTAGGAACGGCCCTCGTGCAGGGTCAGGTCCGTGAGCACGGCCCGGTGGTCCGTGGCGGACAGGTTCAGGATGCGGGTGCGGTCCGCGGCGAAGTCCTTCGACACCAGTACGTGGTCGATCTGCGCGCCGAACGTCGGGGCCGTCCGGGCCGGCCAGGTGGCCGTGCGGTCGGCGTCGTTCAGGCGGGCGGCGTCGTACAGGCCGGTGTCGAGGATGCGGCGGAAGACGGCGTGGTCCTGGGAGGCGTTGAAGTCGCCGGCCAGGACGAGGGGGGTGCCGCCGTCGGCGGCGGCCGCGTCGCGCAGGGCGGTCAGCTCGCGCTTCCAGAGGCCGACCTGGGCGGGCAGCGGGGGCATGGGGTGGGCGAGCTGGAGGCGGACGGCGTGCCCGTCCACGTCGGCGATCGCCCCGGGCATGCCCATCGTGCCGGGGACGCCGGGTGTGGGGCGCAGGGGGAAGCGGCTGAGGATGACGGAGCCCTCGGAGCCGCCGCCCTCGACGGCTCGGCGGTGCGGGTAGTCCCGCGAGAGGTCGTCCTTCAGCTTCGCGTCGCACCCGTAGTCGCATTCCTGTACGAAGACGACGTCCGGTTTCTCGCGGCGGACGGCGGCGACCAGGCCGCCGGTGGCCTGCCCGAACTCGACGTTCGAGGTCAGCACGCGCAGTTCCGCGACCGGTCGGCCCACGGGGTCGCCGGTCTTGCCGTACGGCTCGATGAACCAGGCCAGCAGGCCGAGCAGCACCACGCCCCAGGTCAGTCCGGGCCACCAGCGGGACCGCAGCGAGAGCAGCAGCGCCAGCGCGGTGGGTGCGAGCAGCCAGGGGAGGAAGGCGAGGAGCTGCGGGACGGGTGTCATGCCGTCGCTGTCGGCGATCCGGTAGGCGAGGACCGCGCTCACCGCGGCGAGCAGCAGCACGGCGCACCAGGTGGCGAGCCGCCGCCGGGGCGGACGGTGCTCGGGCATGTCGTCGGTGGCGGTCCACTCGGCAGCCGCTGTGTCCAAAGGCCCGGCCTTCCGCTCGCGGGGTGGGATGCCCGCATCCTCTCTCAGAGACGGGGCGCGGTGCCGGATGGTTCAGCCGCGTCGACGCGGGCCAGGAATTCCCGCAGTGCCCTGTCGAACTCGTCGGGGCGTTCCAGGTTGGGCATGTGGGCGGCGCCCTCGATCACGCGCAGTGCCGAGTCCGGGAGGGCCGCGTGCATGGCCCGGGCGTCGGAGACGGGGGTGTAGGTGTCGTCGGCGCCCACGACGACCAGGGCCGGGACCGGTACCCGGGTCAGCAGGCTCTGGTAGTCGGGGCGCCGGGCGCGGGCGCGCAGCGCGGCGGCGGCGCCCTCGGGGGAGGTGGCCGTCATCATGCGGTGGACGTGGGCCTTGACCTCGGCGGGGGCGTGCGGGGCGACCATCCGTTCCAGGACCTCGTCGGCGTAACCGCGCATGCCGTCGCGCAGGAGGCGGTCCGCCATGGCGTCCCGGGCGCGGACGCCCTCCGGGGTCTCCGCCGCCGGGAAGGTGTCCGCGAGGACCAGGCCGCGGACGCGGCCGGGGAACAGGCGGTAGCAGTCCATGACGATCTGGCCGCCCATCGACAGGCCCGCCAGGACGAAGGACGGCACCTCCAGTTCGTCGAGGAGGGCCTCGATGTCCCGGGCGAATCCGGAGAAGTCCGTGAGGGCCGGCATCGTGGGGGAGGCGCCGTAGCCGCGCAGGTCGGGAGCGATGACGCGGCGGGCCGTGGAGAAGGTGTCCAGCTGCGGGGCCCACATCGTGCGGTCGAAGGGGTGGCCGTGGACGAGGACCAGGGGGACTCGACGAGTGCCGGGGTCTTTGTCCTCGTATGCGAGGAAGGGTGCCATGGAGACGACCCTAGGCCGCTCAACTACTCGGTGCAATAAGATCTTTGCTCTCGGTGCAATCCGGGTGGCACAGTCCGCGGCGCAGTCCAGGGGGAGACCGATCGATGGGGGACTACCGGCGCATCGCCGACCTGATCGCCGACGACATCACCACGGGGCGGCTCAAGCCCGGCCAACGGCTGCCGCCGCAGCGGGCGTTCGCGCGGCGCCGCGGAATCGCACCGTCCACGGCCGGGCGGGTCTACGGCGAACTCGTCCGGCGCGGGCTGGTCGTCGGCGAGGTCGGGCGCGGCACCTTCGTGCGGGCCGCGCCGGCGGAGTCCGCGGGGCGTGCGCTCGCCGAGCCGGGCCCGGCCGACGCTCCCGTCAACATGCAGCTCAACTACCCCAGCGCGCCCGGCCAGGAGGAGCTGCTGGCGCCTGTTCTGGCGCCGCTGCTGCGTCCCGACGTGCTGGCCGAGGCGCTGCTGCCGGCCGCCGCCACCGGTACCGCGGCCGCCCGGGAGGCCGCGGCCGCTCTCCTCGCCACACCCGGCTGGCGCCCCGACCCTGATCGGCTGCTGTTCACCGGCAACGCCCGTCAGGCCATCGCCGCCGTCCTGGCCTCCCTGGTCCGGCCGGGCGGCCGGGTCGGCGTGGAGCAGCTGACGTATCCGCTGGTGAAGGAGATCGCGGCGCGGCTGGCCATCACGCTGGTGCCGTTGGCCGGTGACCGGGCCGGGCTGCTCCCGGAGGCCGTCGCCGCCGCGCACCGTACGGCCCCCTTGTCCGCTCTCTACCTGCAGCCGGCGCTGCACAATCCGACGTCCCTGCGGACGAGCGGGCCACGCCTGCTGCAACTCGCGCAGCTGGCACACGACTTGAACCTGCCCGTCGTGGAGGACCGCATCTGGTCCTTCCTGGTCGGGCCGGACGACCGGCACGGGCGTGGGGAGTGCCTCGGCCCGGTCGACCCCCTCGCCGCGCACGCCCCCGCCCTCACTCATGTCGTCGACGGCCTCTCCAAGCGGGTCGCGCCGGGGCTCACCGTCGGTTTTCTCGTCGTGCCGCCGCACCGGGTCGGTGCGGTGGCCGGTGCGGTGCGGTCGGGTGGGTGGAGCGCGGGGCGGTTCGCGCTGGAGGCGGCCGTGCGGTGGGCCGGGGAGGGGATCGTGGCGCGGCTGACCGAGGCCAAGCGGGCGGACGCGACGCGCAGGCAGCGCATCCTCGCCCAGGAACTCGACGGCTTCGCCGTCCGGTCCGCCCCGCGCGCCTACTTCGCCTGGTGGGAGCTGCCGGCCCCGTGGCGCGCGGACACCTTCACGGCTGCCGCCGCCGCGCACGGCATCGCCCTCACACCCGGCCCCGCCTTCGCCGTCACCCCGGGGCACACGCCCGACGCCGTCCGGCTGGGTCTCGCTTCGGCCGGGGAGCGAGACCTGCGGCGGGCGCTGCGGACGCTGGCGCATATCGCCGCGCGGCGGGGCGGGGGCCGTGCCGGGCTGTGAGGACAAGGGGGCGAGCGCCAGTCGTGCCGGGGGCGCCGCCGGGCGCGGCCGGGGGCTGCGCTTCGGCTGCGGAGTGGGGGCGGCGGCGGGCGCCGGGTCCGGTCGGGATCAGTCCGGTCCCGGCTGCGGAGCGGGCGCCGCGGGTGCGGGATCGGGTCGGCGCGTGGCGCGGCGGGGGCCGTAGCGGCCCGTGAGCCAGGAGGTGAGCGCCACCGTCAGGCCGAGGCCGATGAGCAGCCAGGACACCGTGCGCAGGGTTTCCGTAAGGGCGTCGTAGACCGCGCCCGCGGCCGGGCGGTGGAGCGGGTCGGGCAGGTCGGCGAGGGTGAGGCGGCGGCCGATCGCGACGGCGAGGAAGAGGAGCCCGCCGCCCAGCGCCGTGCCGAGGCCGAGGGCGGTGACCGCGCGGCGACGGCACGCGGCGACGGCGATCCCGGCGACGGCGAACACGGCGGCGGTGAGCGGCAGCCACAAGGCGGCGGTGTCCAGCACCCGGTACCCCTTGCGCAGTCGGTCCACGTCCGCGGCCGGGAGCACCCGGACGCGGGTGTGCGTGACCGGGATGTGCTGGGCGAACGGCGCGTGTTCTTCGATGAGTCGGCGTTTGACCCGGGCGGCGACCGGAGCGAGGTCGACGGTGACCGCCGTCGCGTGCGCCCGGTCGTCGCGCAGGGCGTGCACCACGGCGGTGTGGACGGTCCGGTTCGCCGTCTCCCAGGCCGTGCGGAACGCCTCGGTCCGGGTGAACGAGCGCACCGCGTCGTGCACGAAGGGCCCGGCCGCGCCGCGCAGCGGACCGCTGCCGAGCTCATGCCCGGCCCTGCGCATGATGCCGTCCCCGATGGCGTCCGCGGCCGCGCGCCGCACGTCCGGGTCGGCGGCGAGCGGCGCCGTCGCACGGACGTAGCGGCCGGTGTCGGTCAGTCCGTGCGCCCAGGACGCGAGCGCGCCGAACGGCAGCAGCAGGCACGCGAGGGCCGGCAGAACGGCCGACAGGGCGTTCCGCAGTCGGGGAGGCGCCCTCTCGGGTACGGGCGTCGGGCCGCGCTCGGTCACCCTTCCAGACAAGGCGCCGCCGGTCCGGCCCGCGAGCGGGCGTGACTGCATTCGGCCCCGTATACGGCTCACCTATCAGCCGATGCGGCGGCCGGCGGCGTCCTCGTGCGTGTAGTAGCGGTAGAACATGATCGCGAGGACGCCCGCCCCGACGGCCAGCCCCAGCCACATGGACCACAGCACGGAAAGGCCGGACTGGCTGATGAGGAAGCCTGCCGCACAGCCCGTGAAGGCGAACCAGAGCGCCGCGTGCAGTTCGCGGGGCAGCCTCGGGCCGAACTGCCACACGGCGGCGAACAGCACGGCGAACACCAGCGCGGTGACGAAGCCGAACAGGAGGTTCCAGCCCGTGACGGGACCTCCGTAGCGACGGTTCGCCGCGGCCCAGTAGCCGTAGATCAGCCCGAGGACGACGGGCACCGCGACCCTGGCCACCGCGTGGGTCCGCGCGCTGAAGACGTCGGGTGTACGGCGCTGCGCGGGACGCTGCGGGAGTTCCCTGGTCACCTTGCGTGAGGCGGGTGCCGCGTGAGCCATGAGAGCTCTCCTCTCTCCCTGCCCCTGGCTACCAGGGCACACCGCCCGGCTGCCGCCGGCAACTCGGCGGGCGAAAACCCCCGAAGGCGGGCGTTTGCGGTCCTGAGGGCCCTCCTTTGCAGCCGCACCGGTTACCGTGCTGCGGTACGTGATCGACCGGGGGAGGGGACGAGATGCCCGGAACAGTGCTGCTGCTGGCGGCCTCGCCGGTGGGCAAGGGGCGTCTGGTGGACGCCGCCTCCGTGCTGCCCGTCCTGGCCGCCGTCCCACCGGCCGTACTGTCCGGAACGGACACCGCGAACGTCGTCGAGCTCGCCGACCCACTGGAGCCGCAGGCCGTCCTGACCCGGCTGCGCGCCGCCGCCGCGGTCCCGGGCCCGCTCACGGTGTTCGTCACGGGTCAGCTCGTGCTCGACCGCCGCCAGCACCTGCCGCATCTCGCACTGGCCCGCACCACCGCCTCCACCGCCCGCTACACGGCGTTCCCCTGGCACTGGTTCCGGGACGAACTGCGGCTGCGGCCGGCCGGGGCCACGACGTTCGTGCTCGACCTGCACGCGGACGCCGAGACCTGGGAGCTGCTGCGCGGCACGCCGCTGGACCTGGGCCGGGGCAACGCCGTCCACGGCCGGATCGCGCCACCGCCGTCCAGACGCACGGTCGCGGCTCCGGCGTACATGAAGGCCGTCGCGACGATCCTGCGCAGCGGGTTCCGGCCGCCGGTGGAGCAGCTGCACCAGCAGGCGCTGGCCCGTATCGCGCCGGAGAGCGCGGGCACGGACATCGTGATCAGCACGTCGGGCCCGTCGGCGGGTGATCCGCACGCCGCCATCACCGCCGCCGTCCAGTCCGGCCGCCACTCCGAGGCCGACACGCTCGCCGCCCGGCACGAGCAGGCCGCCGTCGCCGCGCACGGGCCCGTTTCCGAGGAGGCCCTGCACTGGGCCGAGGTCCGGGCGGACCTGGCGATGTTCGCCGGGGACGCGGCCCGCAGCTGCCACACCTGGCTGACGGTGGCCCACGCCCGCCTGAACGCCGGGCAGGCGTTCGACGCGCCCGCCGTCGAGGCCGCGGTGGACCGGGCCCACCACCAGTGGGGCCAGGTCCGCGACACCGCCCGCGCCCGCGAACTGGGCGCCGCGCTCGTCGAGTTGCGGGAGCGGGTCCCCGGGCGGCGCGAGGGCGCCCTGAACCACGTCCAGCGGCAGTTGCGGCAGTTGCAGGCCCAGGGCTGAGTACGCGCGGGCCATCCCGCCTCGATTTCGCGCTGACCAGGCAAGTCGCGGACACCGGTCCGCGGCCTCCTCGAGCATTCCCCGCCCGATCCGGCCGCCGGGTCGGCGCCCCTTAGGGGGTGTCCCCGGCTCCCTGGGCCTCGAACCGGACACCGGTGGGTTCCGGGGGCCCCGCCGCTCTCGCCGGACCCGCGTTCCCCGCCAGCAGCAGCGTGGCGATGGCCACGGCGGCGGCGGTGAGACCTCTGGCGTACCGCTCGGCGGTGCGTGTGCGTTGGAGCACGGCGACCTCGCAACTGGGGCGGTGACTTCGACAGCAGAGGGTTAAGCGTGCTTAACCCTCGGTTTAACCTAGGGGCTGTCCGAGCCGAACGGCAAGAGGCACAAGGGGAGTTGGCGTGGGGGAGCGTGACGATCCGGGGACCATCGGGCGCCGGGTGCAGCGATTGCGTGTCGAACGGGGACTGACGCAACGGCAGCTGGCGGAACCCGTGTACACCCCCGCCTACATCTCCACCCTGGAGTCGGGCCGGGTGCGGCCCTCCGACGACGCCCTGCGGCATCTCGCCGGGCGGCTCGGCGTCGCCTTCGACGAGCTCGCCACCGGGCGCTCCGCCCGGCTCGTGACCGAGCTGCGGCTGCGGCTGACCGAGGCGCAGCGGACCCTCGCGGCGGGTGAGGCGGAGGCGGCCGCGGAGCAGTACGGCACGCTGCTCGCCGAGGCCGAGGCGAACGGGCTGGTGGCGGAACAGGCCGCCGCGCTGCTGGGACTCGGCGAGTGCGCCCTGGAGACGGGCGAACTCGTGGCGGGCCGGCAGTACTTCGAACGGGCCGAGGAACGCCTGGCCGGCGCGCCGCTGCCCGCCCGGGTGCCCGCCCTGCGCGGCCGGGCCGTCGCGCACTACCTCGCCGGGGAACTCCGGTACGCCGTCTACCTGCTGGAGTCCGGCATCGACGAGCTGAACCGTGGTGGACTGCACGACCCTGACGCGCTGCTGCTGCTGTACGCCAGCGCCATCGGTCCGTACATGGACATGGGCGCGCACGCGCGAGCCGCCCAGGCCGCCGAACTGGCCCTCGCGCTCGCCCCGCGGTCCGGCGACCCGGCCCTGGTCGCCCGCATGCACCGTTCGGTCGCCCGCACCCTGGTCGCCGAGGGCCGGCACGCCGAGGCCGACGCCTCACTCGCCAAGGCCGCCGAGCTGTACCGCGGCCTGCAGATCCGCACCGAACTCGCCAACTGTCACTGGATGCGCGGTTACGTCTACGCCCAGGACGGTCGACTGGAGCGTGCGGAGAGCGAGTTGCGGGAGGCGCTCGGCATGCTGTCGGCCAGGCGCGCCGCCCTCTACAGCAGTCAGGTCACCGTCGAGCTGGCCGACGTACTGCACCGGAGCGGCAAGTCGGACGAGGCGGCGGCCCTGCTGCACGGGGTCCTCGACGACCTGTCCCCCGAGCGCGGCGCCGTCCACTCCGCCGCCGCGCACCGGCTGCTCGGCATCATCGCCGAGGACGCCCGCCGGACCGAGGAGGCCGAGGAGCACTACGTGCGCGCGCTGAGCCTGCTGGAGCGGGCGGGCGCGGCCGGTGACCTGGCCGACCTGTGCCGGCTGCTGGGTGACCTGCTGCGCCGCACCGGGCGGGTGGAGGCGGCCCTGGACGCCTACCGGACCGGCCTCGGCCACCGCACGGCCCCCGGCACGACCACGCTGGGCCCCGCACCCGCACAGCCTCCTCTGTGAGGGGCCGCGTCGATGCCCCGAGGGGGAGGCTTGGCGCCTGCGAGAAGCGCTGCGCGCCGTGTACCGGCCGGGGCTTGCGCGCACGGGTTTCGCCCCACCGGCGACGGGTAGTCGGGCCACGTTCCGGGCGCGGACTCGTCGACGGTGCGGGCCGGGACGAGGGAAGGAGGCGGTGGTCGTGCGGCCCAGGGACGACTCCCCAGGCGCCTGCGGCGACGGCCCCGACCCCCGCCGCGCCAGGGACGGTGAGCCGGACTCCGACGCGTTCGCGGCCGCCGACGCGATCGCCGCACGAGTACGCGGTGCCGAACCCGAAGAGGTGCCGGGGCGGCTGTGCGAGGTGGCGGTGGAGCTCCTGCCGGTGACCGGCGCGAGTGTGTCGCTGCGCAGTGACGGCATGCCCGTCCAGGTGAGCGCGAGCAGTGAGCGTGCCGCGCACCTGGCACAGATCCAGGCGACGCTGGGTGACGGACCCTGCCGGAGCGCGGTGGAGGAGGGGGCACCCGTGCTCGCCTGCGACCTGACGAGCCCCCGGGACGCCGGCCGCTGGCCGGTCTTCGCCCAGCAGGCGACGGCGGCCGGGGTGCGTGCCGTGTACGCGGTGCCGCTGGGCAGCGACGCGGTGTGCGTGGGGACCCTCGACCTGTACCGCGACAGCCCCGGCGCGCTCACCGACCGCCAGCTGGGCGTGGCCCGCCTGGTGGCCGGTGCCATGACGGCGGAGCTGATGTCGCTGCCGCGCGGTGACGAGGCGGAGTCGCGCGGCGGGCAGGCGTGGCTCTGCGGCCTGGCCGTCGGCCACGACGAGGTCCACCAGGCCGTCGGCATGATCATGGCGCAGCTCGGCGTCGGCGCCGACGACGCGCTGGCGCGGCTGCGGGGAGACGCCTTCGCGCGCGGGTGCACGGTCCTCGAGGTGGCGCACGACGTGATCACCCACCACAGACGCCTCGAGCGGGAGTAGCGGCCGGAGCCGGTCAGATCTGTGCCCGGCCCTGCTTCCTGATCTCGGTCAGGCGCTCCGCCCCGAGCCGCACCGCCTGCTGAGTGATCTCCGGATACACCTCGTCGAGTCCGGCGTGGGTGACGGTGATCGCCTCCTCGCCGACGCGTACGGCGGCGACGTCGACCGTGAGGTACGTCAGCTCCCTCTCCTCCGTCTCGCCCGCCATGGTGACCCGCAGGGCCTGGCGGGCGTCCCCCGCGGGAGGCAGCGGCATGTCGGTGACCTGGACGCCCAGGACGTGGCCGCGCGTGGTCGTGGCCGCGAACTGGCCGCACCGGCGCGGCAGGGACTTCAGCCAGGCCAGGGTGCGGTCGACGTCCGCCGGGGCGTGGGCGGCGATCTGGTAGCGCAGCTGGGCGTCCGTACCGGCGGCGTCCAGCGCGGTCATCGCGCTCGGGCCGGTCGGGACGCCGAAGAGTTCCTCCGTGTAGAGGGAGTCGAGCAGCCGCTGGCAGTCACGGTCCTCCGTGCGCCCCTTGAGCACGCCGTCCCGCCAGGTCTTGGCACCGCTCGTCGGTACCCACGGCATCCCCAGATCGGCCTCGGTGACCAGCGCCGCCTGGGCCTGGGCCTGGGTGAGGCCGGCCCCGGAGCCGGGGGGCCGCTCACCGGCGGGCGAGGCGCTGGTGTGGGTGGCGGAGGCGGAGAACCACCGGGGCCGCGGCTCGTCCCGGAGGGAACAGGAGGCCGTGGACAGCAGGGCGGTCACGGACAGCGCGGAGGCGACGAGGGCGCGGGAGGTGGCCGGAGGGCAGGGCATCGGGGTGCCTCCTGAGGGGGCGGGGCCCGGTGGGAGCGGGCACTCCGAGATCGGGTACGTGCTCTCACGGCACCACCGCGCCGGACGGCAGACCAGCGCGACGGGCTGTTCGGGTGAGACAGGCGCGGGGCGGGACAGGCGTGGGGCGGAACAGGCCGCTCGTGTGGCTCCCGCGGCAGGCCGTAGGGTCGTCGGCACGGAGTCCCGTGGGACCGGTGGAAGGAGCCTCGCCGTGACGGACGGTCAGCGCATTCCCGTGATCATCGACTGCGACACCGGCGTCGACGACGCCCTGGCCCTGCTGTTCGCCGTACGGCACCCGGCGCTCGACGTCCGCGCGATCACCTGCGTCGCCGGGAACACGGACGTGGACGGCGTGGTCCGCAACACCCTGACCGTGCTGGAGCAGGCGGGCGCCGGTGACATCCCCGTCGCCCGGGGCGCCGAGCGGCCGCTGATCGAGCCCGTGCGGACCGCTCGGCACGTGCACGGGCAGGACGGCATGGGTGACCTGGGGCTGCCCGCCCCGACCCGGGTACCGGTCGACGTGGACGCGGTGACGCTGCTGCGCCGCGAGATTCTCGCCTCACCGCGGCCGGTCACGATCATCCCCATGGCGCCCCTGACGAACATCGCGCTGCTGCTGCGGACCCACCCCGAGGTGACCCGCAACATCGAGCGGATCGTGTTCATGGGCGGCGCGGTGGCGACCGGGAACGCCACGCCGGTCGCGGAGTTCAACGTCTGGCACGACCCGGAGGCCGCCGCGGTCCTGCTCACCGCGGGCGTGCCGATCACGATGTACGGCCTGGACGTGTTCAAGAAGGTCCTGGTGCCCGCCGGCGATGTGCAGCGGCTGCGGGCCAGTGCGGAACCGAGCCTGCGGATGGCCGGCGAACTGCTCGCCCACCGTGACCCGGCCACCTCCGGCGACCCCACCCCCATGGGCGGCCTCGGCGACGCGGGCGCGGTCTGCGCGGTCGTCGACCCGAAGGGCATCACCACCGAGCCCCTGCCGGTCGAGGTCGTCCTGGCCCCGGGCCCCGCCCGCGGCCAGACGATCGTCGACCGCCGCCCCCGGCCCGGCGAGTCCGAGATCCACCACGGCACCCGCGAACAGCCCCTGGTGGACGTGGCTCTGGGCGTCGACGCCGAGCGGTACGTGCGGCTGTGGCTGAAGACGGTGGAGTAGGCCGCCCGTACTCCCGCGGAGCAAGAGGGCCCGGGACTGTCCAGCCCCGGGCCCGTCACCGCGTCAGGAGCGCGCGGCGCGCTTCCTGCGGGTCACGACCAGCATGGCCGCGCCGCCCGCGAGGAGCGCGGCGGCACCGAAGGCGATCGGGCCGGTGCTGCTGTTCGCGCCGGTCTCGGCGAGGTCGCCGCCGCCGCCGTTCGGCTTGGGGGCGGTGGGCGTCGACTCGGAGGCGGACGGGGTGGGCGTGTCCGTGTCCGTCGCGGGCGGGGACGCGGGCTCGGTGGGCTCGGCGGGCTCCGAGGGCTCGGCCGGGGGCGTCGTCTGCTCGGCCGGCGGCTCCGAGGGGTTCGCGGGCGGGCTGGACGGGGGCTGGGTCTCGGCCGGCGGGGGCGTCGCCGTGCAGTCCTTCGTGCCGCCGTTCCAGGCCGCGATCAGCTTGTCCTTGATGACCGGGCGGTCCGGGCCCTTGGGCAGCTCACCGTGCTCGAAGCCGTCCTTCGCGTCGAGTTCGCCGTCGAACCTCACCGCGCCCCGGTAGAGGTCGATCTGCCCGAAGCAGCCCTTGTCGGGGATGGCGATGTCGAGCGACTCGGTGCCGCCCGGCTTGACCGTCACCGTGTCGAAGTCGACGAACACCTGCTCCCCGGAGGTCGCGAAGGTCGCGCCGTGCGCGAGGTAGGAGGCGAGGGAGGCGGTGCAGGTCGCCGCGTCACCGGCGGCGCGCACCTTGATGTGCACCTTGCCGTCCTCGGTCGGCTTCAGGTTCTGGTCGTCGACCTTGACCGAGTCCTGGAAGTTCGTGCCGTCGAGCGAGAACTGGCAGCGGTCGGTCCCGGTCTCCGTGCCCGCGCCCGTCCCCGGCGTGTAGCTGCCGCCGGACGACCAGCCGTCGCCCCCGGGCGCCTCGGAGGCGAACGCGGTGGTGGCGGAGGCGGCGCAGAGGGCGAGGGCCGCGGCGCCCGTCCCCAGCAGGCGTCGGGCGGTGACACGTCTCGCTATGGACATGCGGATCCCATTCTTGGCGTGTGCAGAAACCCGGGCGACGGCACGCGGGCAGCGCGCGGCATACGGCTGCCGGGGCCGCACCGGGAGTAAGTGGTCGTAGAAACACCGGGCCCATTGGTCACATGCGCCTCAGTGCGCCACCATCGTGACCGCGCCACACCACCCTGTCAACCTGCGGCGATGCAAAGGCAGTTGCTCTGTCATCACACTTCCATCACAGCAGGAATGGATCACTCCGATCGGCGCGATGCCTCCTCTTCCCGGCGTTCCGCACGGAATACGCACAGATGCCGCCACGGATGCGGCCACCCGTACGGCCCACCAGCACGCGCCTCCCGCGGGGCGCCCCGCCAGAATCGCTGGCAGAGTGCCGTCGGCGTCCGCACAGGGAGTCCCGCCCGTGATGAACCTGATGAGCCCGGTGAACAGGTCCTGGAAGGCGGCAGCCGTCGAGGGGGTCCTCCTGGCGGGGATGCTCGTGTTCCCGGGCGCGTCCGCGGCGGCCCGGGACGGCGGGGTGTGGGGTGCCGCGACCATCGCACCCGGCCGGGAGGGCGTCGTCGAGTTCGCGGGCCGGCCGGGAGCGCCGCCCGGCGCGGGCGCGACCGTGACGCTGACGGCGCCCCGGGGCGCCCGGGTCACGGCCACGCCGCTCGACACGGCCGGCTACCGGGGCCGGGTCGCCGCCGGCGGACGCCACGGGACGTACACCGTCACCGGCGAGGGGGCGGGCCGGCCGTGGCAGGGCCGTACGTTCCCCTTCGTGCTGGCGGTGCCCGCGGACGCCGTACCGGGCACCCGGCTGCGCGGCTGCTCCCTGCGGATCACCGACGGGCGGGGCGTACGGCAGGCCGCCGGCCGCTGTTCGGTGACCGTGGGCATGGCCGGGCCGACGCTGAGCCACCCGCAGTCCGGCCCCGCGCTTCAGGCCCGGCCGCGGATCTCCGGTACCGCGCATCCGGGCGCGCGGATCACCGTCCGGGACAAGGACGACCACGCGGTCTGCGCGGCGACCGCGGCCTCCGACGGCACCTGGTCCTGTATCCCGCGCTCGGCCCTCCCGGCCGGGACGAACCGGCTCCAGGCCGTCGCCACTCTGAACGGGATGAGCGCCGAGAGCGAGCAGATCGACATCTCGGTCGGGGACACCGGCGCCGGTCAGTAGCGCACGGCCCGGGCCACCTCCGCCCTGACCTCGCCGGACAGATCGTGGGTGCTGCGGGCGGTGGCCGTGGCGGAATCGCCCGCCTGCACGTTGTTCACGGTGACGATGACCGTGTCGGTCAGCGCGCCCTCGGCGTCGGTGAAGTCGATCTGGACGGCGAAGGACCTGGCCGAGTCGCCGGTGTTGTGGACGGTGACCTCGGTCCGGGCCCGGCCGTCGGAGCCGACGGTGGGCGCGGCGGCCTTCACGTCGGCCTTGGCGTCGATGCCGCCCTTGATGTCGTCGAGCCGGCGTCCGGCCTCCGCCGTGGCCGACTCCACCGCCTCGGAGGCCTGCGAGGCGATCGACCCGACCGCCGACTCCGCCTCGCGGGCGGAGTCCGAGGGACTGTAGCCGCCGCAGCCGGTGAGCACGGCCGCGCCCAGGGTGAACGTCAACGCCGCTCCGAGCGTCGCCCGGCGCGTCCGGTGGCGGGCAGCCATGTCGCCTCCGAGGCTCACGTGCGTCCGAGGCCGCCGCCGCCGAAGGACCCGCTGGATCCGGGCGACCAGCGGCGCGGCTTCTGGTCCTTGCCGGTCCGGGTGCTCGCGCGGTGCAGCTCGTGGGGCAGGAGCCGCTTGCCGTCGGGCGCCATGATCGGCACGTCGTCGGGCTCGCGCATCTCCCGCGTCTCGCGGACCGGCCCGCCGTCCGGGAGGTGCGGCTGCTCCTCGGGACCGGGGTGGTGGGTGTCCTTGTCCATGACGCGCATCCCGACCCGCACGCCCCAGATCAGCGCGCAGGCGACGATCAGGCCGCCGACGAAGGCGATGGCCACGGCGACCGCGTGATCCGACGACGCCGCCAGCAGTTCGTACGTTGCCGTCTTCATGCCCCGATTATCGCCGACGTCATGCGATAAAGCGCCCGGAATGTCCGGCCGTATTGGTCAGCGGGACAGGTCAGCGGGCGAGCAGGACCAGGGCCAGGGCGATGAGCGCCGGGACGGTCTGCACGAAGAGGATCTTCCGGCTGGCGGTCGCGGCGCCGTAGAGCCCCGCGATCGCGACGCACACCAGGAAGAACAGCGACACCTGGAATCCCACCGGGTCGGAGGCCACCGCGCCCCACAGCAGACCGGCGGCGAGGAAGCCGTTGTAGAGGCCCTGGTTCGCGGCCAGGGCCTTCGTCTCGGCCGCGAACTCGGCTGTGGTGCCGAACGCGGCGCGAGCCCGCGGGGTGGTCCACAGGAACATCTCCAGCACCAGGATGTAGGCGTGGAGCGCGGCGAGGGCCAGCACCGCGATGGTGGCGAGAGTCGACATGCGCGCATCATCCCAGGGCCGCCCCACCGTCCTCGTTCGGGCTTCCCGGGAGGCGGCGCGGTGTGCCGGGTGGCAGATTGCGGACAGTGGAAGGCCGGTACGGGCCGTCGCGTCCCCGCGTGTGCCGCTCGGGAGCCCGTCCCGGCCTTCCCGCCTGCCCCGGGATGCGCCGCCCTCGAATCTGAGGCTCCATCCCCGCGTACATCAAGGGCCCGCACTCGCGCATGTGCGAGTCGTGGTTCGGCCTGATCACCCCGCCCCGCGACTACAGCGTCTACGACATGTCGTGGGCGTCGACGGCGGGCGCGGTCGTCTCGACCACCGACGACCTGAACCGCTTCTACCGCGCGCTGCTCCGCGGCAAGCCGATCGGCGAGGCCGCCCTCGACGAGATGACACGCACCGTCCCGGTGAGCGGTCTCCCGGCCTACGGCCTCGGCATCTACGCGGTGGACCTGCCCTGCGGCCGCTTCTGGGGCCACAGCGGCGCCGTGTTCGGCGCCGGGGTCCGCCCTGTCCAGCCCTGACGGCAAGCGCCAGCTCGCCCGGCAACGCCTGAACCGGCGCCCGCCTCTTCGCCGTTGGCCGACAGCCTCACGTTCGACCAGCTGTCTCCCAGGCCCGGCCGACTCTGATTCACCACCGGCGCCGCCGGTGTTTTGCGGAACCTTTGCCTGGGGGGTGGGCGTTGGACGGGTGTGCGCGCGTGAGCGGGTGCGTTGGGCAAGGCTGACGAGTACCGAGGTGACGTCGATGGCAATGTGGGACCGGCTCAAGGACCAGGCCAAGGCTTTCCAGCAGTCGCAGGGCGGGCACGGCGGGCACGGCGCGGCCGGCGGGCACGGCGGGCACAGCGGCGGGGCACGGTCCGGCGGTGGCAGCCGGGCCCAGCTGGTGGGTCTTCTGAAGACGCAGCTCGGTTCGCTGAAGACCGAGTTGAAGAGCGGGGCGTACCGGGACGCCAGCATGGCGATGTGCGCGCTGGTCGCGGCGGCCGACGGGCAGGTCGACCCGGCCGAGCGGCAGCAGGTCGAGTCGATGATCCTCAGCAACGAGGTGCTGCAGAACTTCCCGCCGGAGCAGCTGCGGCAGCGTTTCAACAAGCACGTCGACCAGCTGACCAGGAACTTCCAGCACGGCAGGAACGAGGCGATGCAGGAGATCACCAAGGCCGCCAAGAAGCCCACGGAGGCCCGGGCGGTGATCCAGACCGGCATGGTGATCGCCGGTGCCGACGGTCACTTCTCCCAGGCCGAGGCGACGGTCCTGCGCGAGGCCTGTGGGGTGCTGGGGGTGTCGCCCGCCGAGTTCCAGCTCTGACCCGGGGCTATAACGGGGGCATGATCTATCACGTCGTACCGCTCACCGTCTGGAACGCCGCCCCGGGCCAGGCGTACGCGCCCGCATCGCTCGCCGAGGAGGGCTTCGTGCACTGCTCCCCGGACGAGGCGACCACGCTGGCCGTCGTCAACGCCTTCTACCAGGACGCGCCCGGACCCCTGCTGGTGCTCGCCCTCGACGAGGCACGTCTGACCTCGCGGGTGGAGTGGGAGGCGGCGGCCCCCGCCCCGCCGCCCGGGGTCTGCGGTGACGTCCTGTTCCCGCACGTGTTCGGCCCGCTCGACCGGGACGCCGTGGACCACGTCCTGGAGGTGCGCTGGGACGACGAGGG
The DNA here is from genome assembly GCF_014651075.1 of Streptomyces djakartensis. Classification (GTDB taxonomy): domain Bacteria; phylum Actinomycetota; class Actinomycetes; order Streptomycetales; family Streptomycetaceae; genus Streptomyces; species Streptomyces djakartensis. The sequence goes on from NZ_BMWE01000007.1 coordinate 67,000, forward strand.
CCGGGCTGCGGGGCTGAGTGACACGGCGGGTTGATCAGTACGACAGGATGACCGGGTGAGCGATCAGGAAACCCCCGTCACCACCCGGACCGCGGCCTCCGCCGCCATAGCGGCTCTCGCCCTCGCCGGAGTCGCCTGGGTCGTCCGGGCGGTCTGGCACATCCGGCTCGCGGCGGCGGGCGAGCCGGCTTCCGGGCCGCTCCACCAGGGCGGCGGCGTGCACCGCCCGCCGATCGCGCTGGAGGACTCCTACCACCTGGTCAGCTCGGCGGGCGACGCCGTCACAGTGGTCTGCGCCGTCGTCTTCCTGCTCTGGCTGGACCGCGTCCGGGACAACGCCCGCGCCCTCTCGGGCTCGAAGCCGCGGTACGGCTACCCCTGGCTGTTCCTGGGCTGGATCGTGCCCGTCGTCAACCTGTGGATACCCCGGGGCATGGTCGCGGACGTCCACCGGTCGGTCTTCCCCGACCGGCGGCTGCCCGCTGTCGTGAACTGGTGGTGGGGCCTGTGGCTGGCCGGTCTCGCCGGCGGCGTGGGACTCCTCTACGCGGACTCCACGGACGAGGTCATCACCCGCGCCTACACCGAGGTGGCCCCCCTGCTGGCCGCCGACGCGGTGATCGTGGCGGCGGCCGTGGCCGCCGCCGTCATGATCCGCACGCTCACCGCGGCCCAGCAGCAGCGTATGGACGCCGCTGGCCAGCAGGAATAGCGAACCGCGACAGGATCACCAGGCGGGATCACTAGGTGGCAGAGGCGCGGCGGCCGCCTCGGCGGTCGGAACCGCGGCCGCCGGTACCGGCAGCGCCGTCCTTGGCTCCGCCGGCCGTCGTCCGCCGGCCGGATCCGCGGCCGGAAGCGCGGCCTCCGGTCGCCGAGGCGCCACCGGATGCTGTCGTGCCGGCCGCGGACCGACGCTCGGGGCTCCGCCCCCCGGCCCTGGGCGCGGCACCGGTGACGGCCGCGTCGGATCCGCCGCCGCTCCGGCGGCGGCGGCCCGATCGTCCGCCGGGCTTGGCGCCGGTCTTCCTCTCCGGGCGGGACGCCGTCGAGGCCGCCGACTGGGGCACCTCGATGGTGACGGCCACACCGGAAGGCTCGCGGGCCCCGGTGATGGTGGCCAGTTCCGTGTCGCCCGACGTGACGCGGGCCGCCCGGGGGCGGATGCCGGCGTCCGACATGAGCCGGGTCACGTCCCGCTTCTGGGTGGGCAGCACCAGCGTGACCACGCTGCCGGAGCCGCCGGCGCGGGCCGTGCGGCCGCCCCGGTGGAGGTAGTCCTTGTGGTCGGTGGGGGGATCGACGTTCACGACGAGGTCGAGGTCGTCGACGTGGATGCCCCGGGCCGCGACGTTCGTCGCCACCAGGGCGGTGACCTGGCCGTTCCTGAACTGTTCCAGGGTGCGGTTGCGCTGCGGCTGGGAGCGGCCTCCGTGCAGGGCCGCCGCACGGACACCGACGGCCAGGAGCCGCTTGGCGAGCCGGTCCGCGGACCTCTTGGTGTCGAGGAAGAGGATGACGCGGCCGTCCCGGGCCGCGATGCGCGTGGTGACGGCCTTCTTGTCGGTCTCGTCCGCCACGTACAGCACGTGGTGCTCCATGGTGGTCACCGCTCCCGCCGACGGGTCCACGGAGTGCACCACGGGGTCGGTGAGGAACCGCTGCACCAGGCGGTCGATGTTGCGGTCCAGGGTGGCCGAGAAGAGCATGCGCTGCCCGTCGGGCCGCACCTGCTGGATCAGCTTGGTGATCTGCGGCAGGAAGCCCATGTCGGTCATCTGGTCGGCTTCGTCCAGCACGGTGATCCGTACGCTGCCGAGCTCGCAGTCCCCGCGTTCCACGAGGTCGTTGAGCCTGCCGGGCGTCGCCACCAGTACCTCGGCGCCGCGCCGGAGCGTTCCCGCCTGCTTGGTGATGGAGAGCCCGCCGACCACGGTGGCCAGCCGGAGGTTCACCGCCGTCGCGTAGGGGGTCAGCGCGTCCGTCACCTGCTGCGCGAGTTCACGGGTGGGCACCAGCACGAGGGCCAGGGGTGCCTTGGGCTCGGCGCGCAGTCCGGCCGTGCGGCCCAGCAGCGCCAGCCCGAACGCGAGGGTCTTGCCGGAGCCGGTGCGTCCCCGTCCCAGCAGGTCCCGGCCCGCGAGCGAGTTGGGCAGTGTGGCGGCCTGGATCGGGAAAGGGGTGGTCACGCCCTGCGCGGTGAGGGTCTTCAGCAGCCCCGCGGGCATGTCGAGACCGGCGAAGTCCTCGACGGCGGGAAGGGCGGGTGTGGTGCCTTCCGGCAGCCGGAATTCCCTGCCCTGCGACGACGCGGACGGTGGGGGTGACGAGGCGCGCCGGTTCGGCTTCTGGGGCCTGCGGGACATACCGTTATCTGCCTTCCTGGAAACAGCACAAACCGGGGTCCGCACCATGACGGTGCGGACCCCGGTGAGCGGAATACGCGTCCGGCGGTCAGGCGGGGACGATGTTCTCCGCCTGCGGGCCCTTCTGGCCCTGCGTGACGTCGAAGGAGACCCGCTGGCCCTCCTGGAGCTCACGGAAGCCCTGGGTCGCGATGTTCGAGTAGTGGGCGAAGACGTCGGGGCCGCCGCCGTCCTGCTCGATGAACCCGAAGCCCTTTTCAGAGTTGAACCACTTCACGGTTCCCTGTGCCATGACATTCTCCTTCTGTAGGCAGAGGCCCCATCCGGAGATGCCGGAAACAAATAGTGCGCCCGAAGGATGAACATTCCCGTCAGGCGCACATAAGTTCATGGGTACCACAACTGCAACGCTGACAGCCTAGCACGGCTCGGCGGCTCGTGGGTCATGACACGGCACGGAGCCCCTGCCCCTGACGACCGGTCGGCCGGTACACCGACACGGCGAACGAGGCGGTCACGCGCACGGGCGCACCCAGCTCGCCGATACGGTGCCGCAGTTCCGCGGGGACGACGTGGTGCGCGGCCGGACCCATGGCCACCAGGTTGGTGGCGTCTTCCGGGGTGAGGCTCATGGCGTACTCCATCGACTCGGTGCGCGCGTGCCGGAAACCGGCCGCGAGGGTCCGGCTCAGGCGTTCCTCCTTCCTGGGGTCGACGGCCGGCAGACCCAGCGGCTCCCGTAGTTCCCGCAGGTGCCGGCCCGTCGGTGTGACGACGAGCAGGGCGCCGTCCGGCCGGAGGACGCGGTGGAACTCCGGCCCGTTGCGGGGCGCGAAGACGTTCAGCACCAGGTCGGCGCAGCCGGTGCGGACGGGCCACGGCTGCCAGACGTCCCAGCCGACGGCCTCCCCACGGGCGTGCGCGCGGGCGGCGGCGCGCAGGGCGTGGACGGAGCTGTCGAGCCCCAGGCCCAGGGCCCCGGGCAGGGCGTCGAGGACCGCCGCGAGGTAATGGCCGGTGCCCGCGCCGGCGTCCAGGACGACGGCGTCGGGCGGGGCCAGTTCCGTCGCGAGCTCCATGAGGGTGCGGGCGAGCGGGGCGTAGTGCCCGGCGCGGAGGAAGGAGCCGCGGGACCGGACCATGTCGGCGGAGTCGGCGCTCACGGCACGCCGCCGGCCGGTCAGCAGACTGATGTGGCCGTGGCGGGCGATGTCGAACGTGTGCCGGTCGGCGCACCGCAGGGCACCGTCGGCCCGTACGAGGCCCAACTGGCAGTGGGGGCAGGTCAGGACGGTCAGAAGCCGGTCGGACGGCAGGCGTCGGGCAGGACCCGAAGGCATGGATGCTCCTTGACAGCGCAGCCCGGCGCGCTGAAGCGCCGGGCCGTGTGTGCGGGGGACGGTGAAGTCGTCGGCGCCCGCCGGTGGCGGGCAGGCCGGGCAGGGTGATGTGAGGGGGACTCACATCACCGTGCTCACCGCGGTGTCACAGGAAGCAGTGCGGGATGCCGGTGCGTGCCATAGCCATACGGCAAGGCTACCGCCGGCCGCCGAACGGCCGGTCCGTGGCCGGGCGGGTGGCCGAGGGAACCGGACGGACCGCGGAGGGGGCGGCCGACGGGAGGCGGGAGGAGGGCGTCGGGGCCGTGGCGCCGCCGGTGTCCTGCGCGGTGGGCGTCGGAGCCTTGGACGCGGGCCCGGAGGGGTACGGAGAAGGGGACAGAGAAGGGGAGGGGTGCGGAGGGGCCGTGGTCCTGGACGGTGGAGCCATCGGGACCGTCGGGGAGGCGGGGCGCTCCGGGGCCGTGAGGCGCACCGGGAGGGCGATGAGGGCGGCCGTGGCGCAGAGCAGGCCCGCTCCGGCCGCGGCACGCAGCAGGCGGCGGCGGGCCGACCTGCGGCGGATCGCCTCGTAGTGGCCGGGGGGTGCGCTCAGGTAGTCCGGTGAGGAGGGGCGCAGGATCACGGCGAGCGGGTCGTCGGGGCCGAACTCCGGCCCGTCGTCGTCAAGGCGTGTGGTCAAGGCTTCTCCTCAGATGGACGCGGAGCAGTTCCCGGGCCGCGTGCAGGTCGGCCTTGACGGTTCCTTCCTTGCGTCCGGTCAGTACCGACACCTCCCGGATCGGCATGTCGGCGTAGTAGTGCAGGAGCAGCGGCACGCGGAGTCGTTCGGGGAGCGACTGCACCAGCAGGCGCACCGAGGGGTCGGCCTGTTCGGGATGGGGGCGCACCGCGGCTTCGGAGGTGACGCGGTGCATGGCCCGGCGTTCGCGCTCCAGTTTGCGCCAGTGGTCGCGCACGAGGTTGGCCGCGGTGACGTAGAGGAATCCGCGCGGCTCCGCCACGGACGTCCAGCGGGCCCAGAGCCGGGTGAACGCCTCCGAGGCGATCTCGTGGGCCGTCTCGTCGTCGTCGACGAGACGGCGGCACCAGCCGGCGAGGCGCGGGTAGAGGGCGGCGAACAGCTCGGACGCGGCCTTCTCGCGGGACCGCTTCAACGCTCTGAAGGGGTGGGGGACCCGGTGCCGCCCTGTGCGGCGAACACGATCACGTTGTCCGCGTATCCGTCGCCGGTCCGCACCCCGCCGCACGTGATCAGCCGCAGCTCCGGGCGGTCCACGTTCCCGTAGACGTCGTCCGCCGGGAATGCGGTCTTCGGGACCGTGCGTACGGCCGTGACGGCGAACTCCGCCGCCGTGCCGTTCTCCAGGCGCGCCACGATCCCGTCGCCCCGGCGCAGCCGGGAGAGGTGCCGGAAGACACCGTCGCCGTACGGGCCGACCGTGACATGGCCGAGGATCACCGACGGGCCGGTCCGGCCGGGCGTCGGCGAGTGGCGGTACCAGCCCGCCCGGTCATGGGCCGTCACCGGCGGTACCTCCACCGTGCCGTCGGGCGCCAGGCCCAGCCGGATGACCGGGGTGTCGACGCCGATCGCCGGGATCAGCAGCCGGACCGGCACCGAACGGGCCGGGGGACGCCGCCGCCCGGCCGGGACCGGCGGCGGTGGGGTCCGGGAGGCGTGCCCTTCCGTCGCGGTGCCACCGCCGCAGGCCGTCAGCAGGGACGTCAGGGCCGCGGCGGTGAACGCGCGCCTGGAGAACGCGGTCATGCCCCGGGCGCCCGGCGGCGGCGTACCACGAGGACGGTGCCGCCGCCGAGGGCGAGCACCGCGGCGGCGCCCGCGCCGATCGCCGTGCCGTCGGCACCGGAGCCCGCGGACTGAGCCGTCACGCCGGTGTCGGGCGCGCCGCTCGGCCGGACGGCGACCTGGTCCTCGGCCGGTGCCCGGGTCGGTTCGGCACTCGGCACCGGACGGTCCGGCTCGTCACCGGCCGTCGGTGCGGCGCTCTTCGTCGGCTGGACGGTGGGTGCGTCGGTCGCCGGGACAGGGCTCGGGGTCGTGGTGCCGCTCGCGAACGCGGGGCCCGTGCCCACCAGTACGGCGGTGCCCGCGAGGGCCAGGGCGCTGAGGAGGGTTCGGCGCATGGGGTCGCACTCCTTGGTCGGTCCCGCCTCTTGATCGGCGGGGTGCGGCGCCCGGTGCCGGCGGCCGGGCGGTGTGAGGTTCGTGCGGAGAGACGAGGCGGCCACCCGGCAGGTTGTAAAGAGAAGGCAAAGTCCTCAGGGGTCCTCGGTGGCGGCGGACCTGCGCAACAGCCCGCGTTCCATCGCCACCACCACAGCCCTCGTGCGGTCGTTGACGTCGAGCTTGGCGAACAGGCGGAGCAGATGGGTCTTCACCGTGGCCTCGGCGATGACGAGGCGGCGGCCGATCTCGGCGTTGGTGAGGCCGTCCGCGACCGCGTTCAGGACGTCCGTCTCGCGGGACGTGAGCGGAATCCGGTCGGGCTGGCGCATCCGGGCGACGAGCCGCTCGGCCACCCGGGGTGCCAGTACCGTCTCGCCGCGGGCCGCGGCGTGGATCGCGTCGGCCAGCTGTTCACGGGTGGTGTCCTTCAGGAGGTAGCCGATCGCGCCGGCCTCCACCGCGCGCTCGATCTCCGCGTCCGTGTCGTACGTGGTGAGGATCAGTACCCGGGTGCGGGGGAACCGCGCGACGATCTCGGTCGTCGTGGCCACTCCGTCCAGTACCGGCATCCGCAGGTCGACCAGGGCGACATCGGGCTGGTGACGCTCGACGAGTTCGAGGGCCGCGCGGCCGTCACCGGCCTCGCCGACGATCTCGATGCCGGTCCCGGAGGCCAGGAGAGCCACCACTCCGGCCCGCATGACCGTGTGGTCGTCCACGACGACGATGCGCAGCGGCCCGTTCGTCATGCCGTGGCCCCCAGCGGTATCAGCGCCAGCACCCGTGTCCCGTCGCCCACCGAACTCGTCACCGTGAGCCTCCCGCCCAGCTCCGCCAGTCGTTTGCGCATGCCGTCCAGACCGAAGCCCGACGATTCCTCCACCAGGAACCCCGTCCCGTCATCGGTGATCTCGAGCTCCACCCCGTAGGGCTGCCGGGTCAGGACCACACCGACCGTGGAGGCGCGGGCGTGTTTGCGGACGTTGGCGAGGGACTCCTGGGTGCAGCGCAACAGCGCGATCCGGGTCTGCTGGTCGCACTCCAGGTCCTCCAGCTCGGCGTCGACCGTGAGGCCGGTGTCCTCGGCGAAACGGTCCAGGGTGCGGCGGAGGGTCCGGGCGACCGAACCGGCCGCGGCCCCGCCCGCAGGCCGGGCCGAGCCGACCAGCTCCCGTGCCTCGGCGAGGTTCTCCCGTGCGGTGGACTCGATCGACCGCAGCTGCTGCGCACTGCGGGCCGGGTCGGAGTCGAGCCCCGCCCGGGCCGCCTCGGCGAGCACGACGATCGAGGCGAAGCCCTGCGCGAGGGTGTCGTGGATGTCCCGGGCCATCCGCTCCCGTTCGTCCGCCGCGCCCTGGCGCTGGTACGCCTCGGTCAACTCGGCCTGCGTCTCCTCCACTTCACTGATCAGCCGGGCCCGTTCGGCGCTCTGCGCGACCACCGAGTGCGCCCACAGCCCGATCAGTGCCCCCACGGCGACGACCAGCAGCGTGGACACGAGCGTCTCGGTGAAGAACTCCACCGTCCAGCCGTCCTCCCGCAGCACGCTCCCGCCCAGGGTCGCGGCCGTGGCGAGCCCCAGGAACACCATCGAGGCCCTCGGCGTCCGCCCGAACATCCAGTAGTGCGGCAGCGTCACCATGAACAGGGCCGCGTAGTTGCCGCGCAGATACGCCAGCCCGCCCAGCGCGACCACCAGCACCGACAGGTACACGTGCGGCCGTACGACGGGGTTGGCGGGGAAGCGGTCGAGGACCGCGTAGCACAGCACCACGCCGCCCAGCAGAACCAGCGCCGCGTACTTGCTCCCGTCGGGCCGGTCGATGGCGACCAGCCCGACGGCCATTACGGCGAACAGCAGCCAGCACACCGCGTTCCAGCGGCGCAGCGAGACGGCCCAGAAGGCGTCGGCGGTGGTCCCGGCGAGAGCGGTCATGCCGGTCAACGTACGTCGACCGCCGGGCGGGAGGGGCTCCTTTTCCCGGGAGCGGCAGCCGTCGTCCGCCGCGGCGTTCGCGAGGGCCACCAACTCGCCTCGCCCAGCAGCAGCATCGCCGCCGGCAGCACCAGGACCCGGACCACGAACGCGTCGATCAGCACGGCCGCCGCCAGGACGAAGCCGATCTGCTTCATCTCGATGATGTGCAGGAAGACGAAGCCGGCGAACACGGTCGTCATCACGACGGCGGCGCTGGTCACCACGCTCGCCGAGGACCTGATCCCGTCCAGCACGGCCTGCCGGGTGGGCACTCCCGTGAGCACCGCCTCCCGGATCCGGCTCACCACGAACACCTGGTAGTCCATCGACAGCCCGAAGAGGATCACGAAGAGGAACAGCGGCACCCGCGAACCGATCGACCCGGTGGAGTCGAAGCCCAGCAGGCCTTCGGCCCAGGTCCCCTGGAACACCAGCACCAGCAGCCCGAGCGCCGCGGCCGCGGACAGCAGGTTCAGCACGACGCCGAGCAGCCCGAGCACCACCGAGCGGAACGCGTACACCGTCATCCCGAACGTCACCAGCAGCAAGGCCACGAGCACCAGCGGCAGTTTGGCGTTCTGATGGGCGGGATAGTCCGTGTAGCGGGCGACGTCACCGCTCACGCCGTACTCGGCACCGGCGATCAGGCCGACGGTGGCGGGCAGGAAGTCGTCCCGCAGCCGGTCCAGGGACTCGTGCGCCTCGTCGGAGTTGCCGAGGTGGGGCACCTTCAGTTCGAGGGTGCTGGTGCGGTCGTCGGCCGAGGTCCTGATCCTCGACGCCCCGGTGAACAGCGGATCGGCCTGCGCCCGCCGGACCACCTCCCGCAGTGCGGCGGTCACCTCCGCCGACCGTGCGGCGTCGGCCCGCACGACGACCTGGTGGGTCACCCGTTGCCCGGGGAACGCGTCGTTGAGCCGGTCGTACACCTTCATCGCGGGGATGTCGCGGGAGTGCGTGTCCCGGCTCATCTCGGTGATCTTCAGTCCGGCCAGCGGGAAGACCAGTGCCAGCAGTGCCACGACCGACACGCACAGGGTGGCCAGGGGATGCCGGGCGGCGGGCCGCAGCAGCGCGCTCCACACCCGGCTGCCGCCGCCCTCGCCCCGCACCCGGCGTGCGGGCTTCCCGCGCTCCGCCCGCCGCAGCGCCCGGCGTTCCGCCCGCCGCCCCAGCTTCACCAGCAGTGCGGGCAGCGCGGTCAGCGAACTGGCCACCGCGACCAGGACGACCACGATGGTGCCGGTCGCGAGGGAGGAGAAGATCACGTCGGAGGCGAGGTACAGCGTCGCCGTGGAGGCGACCACCGCGAGCCCGGAGACCACGACCGCCCGGCCCGAGGTCGCGGCGGCCAGCTCCACGAGGGCCTCGGAGGAGAGCCGGCCGCCGGAGCGGGCCCGTTCCTCCCGCTCGCGCTTGAGGTAGAAGAGCGTGTAGTCGACGCCGACCGCGAGACCGATCATCAGGATGACGTTGGTACCGACCCCGGCGTCGGGCGACACGTGCGAGACGACCATCGACAGCCCGACCGCGGCGGCGATCGACGACAGCGCCAGCAGCAACGGCACCGCGGCCATGGTCACCGACCCGAACACCACCAGCAACGTCACCAGGGTGACGGGAAGGGTGATCGCCTCGGACAGCGCAAGGTCGTCGCCGCGCTGCTTGTCGACCCCCTTGCTGACGGAAGGGCTTCCGGTCTCCTCGAGCAGCAACCCGGGGTGGCTCTTCTGCACCGCGGCGGTCTGCGCCAGCAGCGCGTCGACCTTGTCCTTGGCGTCCCGCTCCTCCCCCTTCAGCGCCACCTCGACCATCAGGACCCGTCGGTCCCGGGACAGCAACGGATCGGCCACGCCCGCGACTTCAGGCAGTCGCCGCATCCGCTCGGCCAGCTCCTCAGCGGCGGCTCGGGCGGTGCCCTGGTCCAGGGCACCGCCCGAACGGGATGAGATCAGCACCTGCTCGGCGGACCTGCGCTCCAGATGCGCCTCGGCCGCGAGGGCCTCGGCACGGCCCGCCTCACCGACCCGGTAGTCCGCCGTCTTCGCACTGTTCACGCCGACGGCGCTGCCGGCCCCCAGACACAGCACCACGAACACCAGCCAGCCGGCGATCGCCCGCCAGGGGTGCCGCGCGCTCTGGCGTGCCACCCGCACAGATAATGAAGTCATGCCCAAAAGCATCGCTGAGCTGGGCAGTTGTCGGACAGAGGCACTCGGTTGAACCTGCCGTCCACCGCTCGGTGGACGGCAGTCCTGGGGGAATCCCCACCCCCTGCGGGTGGCTCAGCGCATGTCGCCGAGTCGTTCGAGCCGGTCGCTGACGCCGTGGCGGAGTGCGCCGAGTGTCGTGCCGGGCGGGGCCACCTTCGGCGTGACGGACGGCGGCTGGGTCTCGTCCGCGCAGGTCGTGCCGCGGGCGGGCACCTTCAGGTCCACGAGGTAGCCCGTGACGGCCTCCGTGGCGCAGACGCTGCGCCCGAACGCGGTGTGCCCCTCGGCCTGGAAGGTGAGCAGCCGGCCGTTGTCCAGCTGCCGGGACAGGGCGACGGCGTCCTGGTACGGAGTGTCCGGGTCGCCGGTGGTGCCGAGGACGAGGATCGGCGCGGAGCCCTCGGCACGGAAGGAGCCGTCGTAGCGGCTGACCCTCTCGGCCGGCCACTGGGTGCAGGTGGTGGCGTGCTGGTGGTCGTAGAGCGGCGGGCCGTAGGCGAGGGCCGGTCCGAGCAGCGGTGCCGCCTTGGCGAAGGAGGTCACCTTCCACTTCAGCAGGTGCGCGTCACGCGGGTAGTCCCGGTCGACGCACTCGACGACCACGTTCGGGTTGAGGAAGTCGTAGCTGGCGGCGGACGGCGGCCGGAGCAGGAAGGACGTGTTGTCGCGCTGCTGGGCCTTGCGCAGGGCCTCACCGAGGGACGGCCAGATGACCTTGCCGGCGTTGATGTTGAACAGCAGGCGGTAGACGAGGGTGTAGCCGTTCGCCTGACCGCCGTTCGCGGTCGGTACGGGGCTGGCGTCGAGGTCGGCCTTGAGCTTCTGGAACGCGCCCCGGGGGTCGCCGTCACCGAACCCGCAGGTGGCCTGGTCCGCCGCGCACCAGTCGAGGAACCGGCTCATCGCGCCGTCCAGCGCCAGGTACTGGGACCGGTCGGAGGCGTAGGGCCGGTTCGTGTGCAGCTCCGGGTCGTACGCGCCGTCGAGGACCAGGGCACGCACCCGGTCGGGGAACAGGGCGGCGTAGACGGTGCCTATGTAGCTGCCGAACGAACGGCCGTAATAGGTGAGTTGGTCTTCTCCCAGGGCCTGGCGCAGCAGGTCGATGTCGCGGGCGACGTACTCGGTGCCCACGTACGGCAGCAGTTCGCCCGCCTTGTCCTGGCAGGCCTGGGCGAACGCGGCGGCCTGCCGCACCGCGGGCTCGTAGGCGTCCGGGCCGGGGACGCCCTTGGCGGCGGTGATGGCCTGGGTGTACGTCTGGTCGTCCCAGCACTCGACCTGTGAACTGCGCCCGACGCCGCGGACGTCGTATCCGAAGACGTCGAAGGAGTCGCGCATGGCGGCCGGCAGGCCGGCGTAGTTGCCGCGTACGAAGTCCACACCGGAGTTGCCGGGCCCGCCGGGCTGGAGGAAGAGGGTGCCCTTCTTCTTCGCCTGGTCCGGGGCCTTTTTGCGGATCACGGCGAGGGTGATGGTCCTGCCCTGCGGATCGCGGTAGTCCAGCGGTACTCGGGCGTCGGCGCACTCGAACCCGCCCTGGCAGTCGGACCAGGACAGGGACGGCACGGGCGGCTGCCCCGTCGTCCCGTCCGGCTGGGTGGCCATCGCGGGTGCGGCGGTGCCGGCGATGGCGAAGGAGACGGCGGCGGCGAGGGCGGTCCGCAGACGGGGAAGGCGTCTGCCCGCCCTGCCGCCGGACCGGCCTGGTCTGTGCTCTGGTGTGGTCACTGTCGGGTTCCCCTCGGGCGCGTGCGCAGCGGCGCGTTGCCGGTGCGGACGGGTCGGTCGCTGAGTGCGGCTCACTCGTGGAGAGAAGAGGGGAGAGGGTGGCCTCGCGGTTGCGTCCCGGCTCAGTCGAGGCAGAACTCGTTGCCCTCGATGTCCTGCATGACGATGCACGACTCGTTGACGCCGTCGGCCAGCAGGGTGCGCACATGTGCCGCGCCGAGCGCCTCCAGTCGTGCGCGTTCGGCCTCCAGCGTGGCCAGGCGCTCCTCACCCACGAGTCCGGTGCCGGCCCGCACGCACAGATGCACCCGGTTCTTGACGACCTTGCCTTCGGGGACGCGCTGGAAGAACAGTCGCGGTCCCACACCTGAGGGATCGACGCAGGCGAACCACTTGCCCTGGTCCTCGGACGGCAGTGTGCGGTCGAAATCGTCCCAGGAGCCGAACCCCTGCGGAGGCGGCGGGACGACATACCCCAGCACCTCGCACCAGAAGCGGGCGACGCGCTCGGGTTCCGCGCAGTCGAAGGTGACCTGAAACTGTCTGACCGATGCCATCGGCCCACCGTAGCAGCAGGTCTTCGCCGCTCAAGTCCCTTTTCGCAGCCACCGGTTGAGGGGAAAACGACCTTTGGGAATGCTCGTCGGACTAGGGTCGGTGCGTGAGCAGACAGATACCGCAGCCGACCTTCGTCCTGGTCCACGGCGCCTTCGCCAACTCCTTCTCCATGGCGCCGCTCCAGGCGGAACTGGGCCTCCTCGGTCACCGTTCGGTCGCCGTCGACCTGCCCGGGCACGGATTCGGGGCGACGTACACCCGCGCCTACCAGGCACCGCAGGACGCCGAGGGTCTCGCCTCCGCCCCCGGTTCGATCAAGGGCGTCACGCTCGCCGACAACGCCGCGCACCTCATCGGAATCCTGGAGCGGGCCAAGCGGAACGGCCCGGTGATCCTCGTCGCCCACAGCCGCGGCGGCCTCACGGCCACGGTGGCGGCCAACGCGCGGCCGGACCTGATCGACCGGATCGTCTACGTCGCCGCCTGGTGCCCGGTCGACCTCGACGTCGCCGCCTACTACGCCGAGCCGGAGATGGCCGGCGTCGACGCCGCGTCACTGGCCCTGGCGATGGTCGGCGACCCGGCGGAACTCGGCCTGCTCCGCGTCAACTTCCGCACCGCCGACCCGGACGCCCTCGCGGCGCTCAAGGCGGCCTTCCTCGCCGATGGCACCGACGAGGAGTTCCTGACCTTCCTGAGCACCTTCCAGCCCGACGAGAACCTGGACGCCGGCACCTCCGACGACCGGGCGCGGGCGGCGACCTGGGGCCGCGTCCCGAAGACCTTCGTCCGGCTGTCCGGCGACGCGAGCATGCCGCTCGCCATGCAGGACCGGCTGATCCGCGAGGGCGACCGGCTGACCCCGGACAACCCCTACGACGTCCGCACCCTGGAGAGCAGCCACCTGAAGTGGCTGGTCGATCCGGCACCGGCGGCCCGGGTGCTGGGAGAGCTCGCCGGGCTCGTGCACGGCACGGACTGAGGACAGCCGAGGCAGGTCAGGGAGGACGTCTCACATGGCCGGGCTCTACCCCGCAGGCATCGAGCCGTACGAACACGGCATGCTCGACGTCGGCGACGGCAACCGCGTGTACTGGGAGACCTGCGGGAACCCGGCCGGCAAGCCCGCCCTGGTCCTGCACGGAGGGCCGGGTTCCGGCGCCGGACCGTCCTGGCGCCGGCTGTTCGACCCCGAGGCGTACCGCATCGTCCTCTTCGACCAGCGCGGATGCGGCCGGAGCACACCGGACGCCGCCGATCCGCTGACCTCGCTCGACGCCAACACCACCACCCACCTCATCGCCGACATCGAGCTGCTGCGGCGGCACCTCGGCGTCGACAAGTGGCTGGTCCTCGGCGGCTCCTGGGGCGTGACCCTCGCCCTGGCCTACGCCCAGCAGCACCCCGGGCACGTGTCCGAGCTGGTCCTGTTCAGCGTCACCAACACGACGCGCCGCGAGGTGGAGTGGGTCACCCGGGACATGGGGCGGATCTTCCCCGAGGAGTGGGCCCGGTTCCGCGACACCGTCCCCGAGCCGGAGCGCGACGGCAGCCTGGCCGACGCGTACGCCCGGATGCTGGGCGACCCCGATCCGGCCGTGCGGGAGCGCGCCGCGCGGGCCTGGTGCCGGTGGGAGGACGTGCATGTGTCCACCGACCCCGGGCACCGGCCCGACCCCCGCTTCCAGGATCCCCGCTTCCGGCTGCGCTTCGCCCGCCTGGTCACGCACTACTGGCGGCACGCCGGCTTCCTGGAGGACGGGGCGCTGCTGCGCGGCGCCGGGAAGATCGCCGGCATTCCCGGCGTGATGGTCCACGGGCGGCTGGACATCAGCGGGCCCGCGGACGTCGCGTGGCGGCTGGCCCAGGTGTGGCCGGACGCGGAGCTGGTGCTGATCGGCGCCGAGGGGCACGGGCTGTCGGGGGATGCCACGACGGAGGCGCTGGTCGCGGCCACGGACCGGTTCCGGCCGGCCGGCGCGACGCGGCAGCCGTCTCGACGCCGCGTGCCCTGACCACAGCGCGGTCATCCGGGGCGGCGACCAGCCGTCACCACCTCCGGTGCGTGACCGCATCGGCCGAAACCGGGTGCGGGGGAAAACCCCCATGCCCGCGTGGAGGCTTCCCCACTTCACGCGGGTGGTCTGCCGCATGGTTTCCGTGATCGTGGGCCGGGAGCCTTGGATCATGACATGGCATCGGATCGCCAGCGCTCTGACCCTGCTCGTCACACTCGGCGTCGTCGCGGCCGGGACACCGGCCACCGCACACACCACCGAGCCCGCCTCCACCGTCGTCGATGCCCTCGACCGCACCTCCCACCGCCTGCGCACCGTCGAGCCGGGTGGGGACACCCGCGACCTGCGCCCCCTCGACCGCATGATCGGTGACGCCCGGGTCGTCGGCCTGGGCGAGGCCACCCACAGCTCGCACGAGTTCTTCACCCTCAAACACCGCGTCTTGCGCCACCTCGTCGAGAAGCGCGGCTTCCGTACCTTCGCCCTGGAAGCCCCCTGGAGCACCGGCCTGCGCCTCAACGCCTATGTGCTGCGTGGCGAGGGGGACCCGCGGCGCATCATGCGGGAGGAGTTCCAGCGGGACTACCTGTGGTGGAACAACACCGAGTATCTGGCGCTCGTGGAGTGGATGCGGGCGTACAACCAGCGGCACCCCGACGACCCGGTCCGGTTCATGGGCGACGACTTCGCCTGGGCCGGGCCCGAGCTGTACGACGAGGTCACCGCCTACGTGGCCCGCACCCACCCCGGCCTCCTCGCCCGCTTCACGGCGCTGTACCGGGGGTTGCGGCCCACGACGGCGGCGGGTGCGTACATCGAGCAGTACCTGAACAGCCCGTACGCCGAACGCAAGGAGAGGGCGGAGCGGACCGGTGAGGCGCTGGAGCTGCTGAGGCGGCAAGGGCCGGGTGCCGACCCGGAGGCGTACGACTGGGTGGTGCGGCAGGCCACGGCCATCGACCAGACCGCGCGCGGCTACGCCTTCGACTTCGGGGACGCGGAGCAGCTCCGGGCCGCCATGCGCTTCCGCGACTCGGTCATGGCCGACAACGTGGCCTGGTGGGCGGAGCACACGGGAGACAAGGTCCTGCTGTCGGCGCACAACGCCCACGTCTCCTATGTTCCGGTCGACCCCGCCCACTACCCGAAGGTGCAGGGCGAGTTCCTGCGCGACCGGCTCGGCGACGCGTACGTCAGCATCGGGTTTACCTTCGCGCGGGGTTCGTTCAACGCGACCGGACCCGAGGACCAGGTGCGCCGGTTCGCCCTCGGCCCGGCGGGACCCCGCAGCAACGAACGGACACTCGACCGGGTGCGCCACCGCGACTACGTCGTCGACCTGCGGACCGTGCCGGGGCCGGCCCGGAAATGGCTGCGGGAGGCCCGGCCGACCCGCAGCATCGGCACCGCGTACCCGGAGCCGGAGCACGACGTGGCGCTCGCCCGCAGTCATGACGTGCTGATCCACCTGCACCGCGTGGAGGCGGCTCACCTGCGCGACCGGAAGCCCGCGCCCGGCCCGGTCGACCGGTAGGAGTGGACTCGTGCGGTTGCGCACCGGGACCAGTGGTAGGTCGTGCCGGGTTCGCCCCTCTGCTCTCGTCTTGGCGCTGTTCCGGCCGGTACGGCGGCGTACGGTGGCGGCGTGGCAAACGAAGACCTGGGGCGGACTTTGCGCCGCTTGCGCCGTCTGGCCTCCTTGACGCAGGAAGAACTGGCCGAACGCTCCGATGTGTCGGTCGATGTGATCCGCCAGCTGGAACAGGGGCGGAAGCACTCGGCGCGCCTTCCCACCCTGCACGCGCTCGCCAGCGGTCTGGGTGTGGAGCTGACCACGCTGCTGGGCGATCCGCCTGCCGTCTCGTCAACGGGCGAGAACGACGGGCCGCGCTTCGTGGCTGTGCGTCGCGCCATCATGCCCGTGCTCTGGGGACGTGACCCGGAGCCACCTGGCCCCGGCTTTTCGATGGAGCGTCTTCGAGAGCAGATCGCGGACGGCTGGACGCAGTACCACGCGGCCGAGTTCGACGCGGTGATGAAGGCCCTGCCGGATCTCATCTCGGATGCGCGAACCGCCACGGCCGCGGAGAACGACGACGACCGCAGGGCCGGTTTCGCCGCCCTGGGCAAGGCGCTTCAGCTGGCCGGACACGTCGCCGTGCGGATGGGCAAGACCGACCTTGCCCTGACGAGTCTGGAGCGCGCGATAAACGCCGCGGAGCAGTCCGACGACCCGCTGCTCGTGCCGATGATCGTCAACTCCACGGCTTGGACGTACCAGCGGCAGGGCCGCCTGGATGACGCGCTGAGCATCGCGCTGCGTGCCGCAGCCGACATCGCGGACGCAGCGCTGACCGAGGTGGCTGACGGACTGAAGGTATGGGGGGCGCTGACCATGAGCGCCGCCACGTCGGCCGCGCGGAGCGGCGACTACGAGCGTGCGGCGGCGATGATGCAGGCGGCGGAGAAGGAAGCGGCCCGGGTCTCGAAGCTGCCCGACGGTGGCGACAACCGTATGGTCAGCGTGTTCAGCCCGTCGTCTGTCCGTATCGAACGCGTGCGCCTGGCCGTGCAGTATGGCCACCCGCACGATGCGTTGGCGCTGGCCAAGGGCATGCGGTTGAGCAAGGACACCCCACCGTCCTGGCGGACGTGGCTGCTGCTGGACGTGGCCCGAGCTCACACGGACATCGGTGACGCCGCCGGGGCGGTCAAGACCCTGGAGTCCCTGCGCCGAGTGGCCCCGACGTGGATGCAGCACCACACCTTGGCCGTGGCGATCGTGCGCGACCTGTGGGCACTTCCCAACCACCCTGTGGGACTCCGCCCGTTGGCGGAGTTTCTGGGGATCGGCACATAGCGTGCCGAAAGTGGGACGTTGCGCCCCTGTCCGCGTCCCCGGCAGGCCGCTTACATGACGGACAGCGCCCTGGTGACCGCGACCGGTCCCGGGGCTGGCCGATCTGAAAGAGCAGACCGACATGCCGCAATCCACGACCCGGGCGCGTCCTACCGGCTGCCCCGGGTACAGCGAGACCCTTCTGCGCAGGCCCGAGAGTGTGGGCATGGCCCGGCGCCTGGTCCGTGTCGCGCTGGCCGCCTGGAGCCTGAACGACTTGGCTGACGACGGCGTGCTGATCGTTTCCGAGCTGGTGTCCAACACCGTCCAGCACGCGCGATGTCGTTCCATCCGCGTCACGATCACCCGGCCGGAGCCGGTGCGGGTACGCATCGGCGTGGTGGACAGATCCAAGCGGTTACCGGAACCGCAGGTGCCGCGAAAAGGCGACGAGAGCGGGCGCGGACTTGTGCTCGTCGGAGCGCTGGCCAAGTGCTGGGGCACGGATCAGCTGCCGTGGGGCAAGCGGGTGTGGGCGGAGCTGCACGAGGAGGAAGGCGGATGACTGGCAGGCGGGAGCCCTGGGTGGGCGACTTGGTCCATGACGAGGTCGCCGACCGGCGTGGCGTCGTCACCGATGTGCGTGGCGGCACGGTCTGGGTGCTGCGGCCGGAGTCCGGTCCGGGACAGTGGACTTCGCGGCGGCCGGACCGCCTGCGTGTGTTGAAGCCCCGTGAGGAGAGACTGCTGCCGTCGTGACACCTCGCTCCCACTCCGGCAAGCCCAGGTGACGGATCCCTCACGAGCCCCTCGCGCGAAGGAGTGGTCTCGCCGCCCACCCCGGGCCGATCGTGGGCGACATGTGTGATCACCGTGCCGTACCCGCCGATCCCGCAGGCGCTGAAGGGCCCAGGAGCGCGGAGGCCGATGAGGTCCGCCGCTTCTGGGGCCGGCTGGGGCTTCCCGGGCTGGTGGACGTGCACACGCACTTCATGCCCGAGCGCGTACTGCGCAAGGTCTGGGGCTACTTCGACGCGCTCGGTACGCTGACCGGCGGGCTGGAGTGGCCGATCACCTATCGGCAGGAGGAGGCGGAACGGGCGGGCATCCTGCGGGAGTTCGGGGTGCGGGCCTTCACGGCGATGCTCTACCCGCACAAGCCGGGCATGGCCCGCTGGCTGAACGGCTGGGCGGCCGGCTTCGCCCGCCGCACCCCCGACTGTCTGCACACCGCCACCCTCTTCCCCGAGCCGGGCGTCGAGGCGTACGTCCGGGAGGCCGTCGAGGCGGGCGCGCGGGTGTTCAAGGCGCATGTGCAGGTGGGTGCGTACGACCCGGCCGACGAGCTTCTCCGGCCGGCCTGGGGGTTGCTGGCCGAGGCCGGGATACCGGTGGTGATCCACTGCGGCTCCGGGCCCGCGCCCGGCGAGCACACCGGCCCCGGGCCGATCGCCGGGGTGCTGGCCCGGCACCCACGGCTGCGGCTGGTCGTCGCCCACATGGGGATGCCCGAGTACGAGGAGTTCCTCGGCCTCGCCGAGCGGTACGGGCAGGTGCGGCTGGACACGACGATGGCGTTCACCGACTTCGCCGAGAAGCTCGCGCCGTTCCCGCCCGGCGCGCTGCCCCGGCTGGCCGACGCGGGCGACCGCATCCTGCTCGGCTCGGACTTCCCCAACATCCCGTATCCGTACGTGCATCAACTGCACGCCCTGGAGCGGCTGGGGCTCGGGGAGGAGTGGCTGCGGGCGGTGTGCCACGACAACGCGGCGGAGTTGTTCGGGCTGTGAGGGCCGCCGGTGGCTGACCGGCCGGGGTCAGCCGGGCACCGTCGCCCGCTCCTCTTCCGCCCGCAGCACGCAGAACTCGTTGCCCTCCGGGTCGGCGAGGACGACCCAGCCCCGGCCGTCGGGCTCGCGGCGGTCGTCGACCAGGGTGGCACCCAGCCCCAGCAGCCGCTCGACCTCCGCCTCCCGTGAGGTGTCCGGGCGCAGGCACAGGTGCAGCCTGTTCTTCACCGACTTCGGCTCCGGAACCTCGTTGAAGTACAGGGCCGGGCCACCGGGCAGCATGACCTGGGTCTCGGGGTCACCGGGCTGAGCCTCGGGGTGCGGCGGCTGTCCGGTCACCTCGCTCCAGAAGAGCGCCAGTCGGTAGGCGTTCGCACAGTCGATCGCGATGTTCTCCACCGTTGAGGTCACGCGAGCGATCATCGACGAGCCGCGCCTCCGCCCGCCACCGGAATACGGCCATGGCTGCCGGGTGCTCCCGCCACCGACAGCTGGTGTGCGGCAGTTGACGTGTCGTAGTACTCCTGGGAAGACAGAGACACCTTCCTTCTTGTTTGGAGTCGCCGATGGCCGTTCGCCGTGTCGTGCCCAACATCCAGTCGAAGGCCGCCCCGCAGGAGAGCCGGGAGTTCTATGGCCTGCTGGGCTTCGAGGAGGTCATGAACCACGGCTGGATCATGACGCTCGCGTCCCCGTCCAGCCCGGCGGCGCAGATCAGTGTCATGACCAGCGACAAGACTGCGTCGGTCGCCCCTGACATGAGTGTCGAGGTGGACGACGTGGATGCGGCTTATGCGGTCATGCGGGCGAGCGGCGCGGAGATCGTTCACCCCCTGCAGGACGAGGAGTGGGGCGTGCGGCGGTTCTTCGTTCGTGACCCCAGCGGAAGGGTGGTCAACGTGCTGGGTCACCGCTGACGCCCCCCCCGGGCGGACGACGCGACTTTGCGGACCCCCTAGGAGTTCGTCACGTCCGTGACCTTCCAGCGCTGGTTCGCCCCGGAGTTCGGCTGCCACACGCCCACACTCGCGCCCTCGTTCGTGGACTGGCCCGAGACGTCCGGGAGCTGCCCGGTCGCTGCGTTGACGAGGGTCCAGGTGCCGTCGCCGGTCGTGGACGTGATCCACTCGGCGGCGGCGTCGCGGCGGCCCTCGTCCGGCTCGGCGACCAGCGCGCCGTCCCGGATCGCCAGGCGCTTGTCGGTGGCGGTCTCCGTGAGGACGTACCGCTTGCGGTTGTCCTTGCCGCGGACCTGCTCGACCCGCCACTGCTGACCGGCCGGGTCGGCCGCGTTCGCGCTCCGGATGACCAGGCCCGTGCCGTTGCCGGCGATGGTGAGGTCCTTGCCGCTCTGGGCGCCGGTCAGCCGGTAGGTGTGGCCCTCGCGCAGCTCGGCCGCGTCCTTCGCGACGCCCGCGACGCCCTTGACGAGGAAGGACGTCACCGACTGGGCGGGCACGGTGAGGGTGGCCTGCTTGCCGGTGACGCGGACCGGCCGCTGCTTCTCCAGCTTGCCGTCGGGGCTGGTCACCACCGGGGTGACCGTGGCGCGGGAGGAGACCCGGCCGAACTTCGACAGGTCGAGGGTGACCTCGCGTGCCTCGGTGGCGCTGTTGACGTGGACGACGGTCGCCGCGTCGCCCTTGCGGGAGACCGCCGCGGTGCTGGACGTGTCGTTCGTCTTGATCAGCCGGTCGCCGGGCCTGATGAAGTGGGTGAAGTTACGGGCCGTGTCGAACTTGGTGTTCGTGTAGACGGGGCAGGTCTTGAGCGTGTCCTTCGAGGTGCAGCTGAACGGGAGCTGGATCTCGCCCCAGTTGCCGCCCTTCGCGGACTCGCCGCCCGGCTTCATGTTGTCGTAGTCCTCGACCGGCTGCCAGAACACCCAGGCCTTGGGCTCCAGTTCGCGCAGGTCGTCCACGATGCGCTGGGCCAGGCCCAGTCCGGGCCGCATGTCCGTGAAGCTCTGGCCGTCGCCCCAGTCGCCCTCGACCTCGCTCATCCACAACGGCTTGTCGGCGGCCTTGGCCAGGTCGCGGACGGTGGTGCGCTGGCCGGTGCCGTAGGTGTGGACGTTCATCTGGGCGACGAGGTCGCGCACGTCCTGGGGGTAGGAGTTCCAGTTGGTGGCGAAGGTGCCCGGGTTGGTCTCGTCCATCGCGGAGATCTCCGCGTGGCTGCGGGACTTCTCCAGCACCGGGCCGAGCGCGCGGATCACCTTCTGCTGGAGCTCGGGGCCGATGTGGGCGCCCTCCTGGCGGCCGCCGACGGGCTCGCCGTCGGGGCCCAGCTTGGTGCCCCAGTAGTCGGTGTTCGGCTCGTTGAACGGGTCCAGCGTGTCGACCTTGATGCCGTGCGCCTTCTCCAGCCGCTCGGTCGCGCCCACCAGGTACTTGGCGAAGTCCTCGACCGACCCGGGCTTGAGCTGGTCCTTGCCGGCGTCGAAGTTGCCGGATACGTAGCCGCTCTCGGTCATGAACCAGGGCGGGGAGTTGCTGAAGGTCTCCCAGTGGGTGATGTCCTTCTTGATGCGGTCGACCCACCAGCGCTGCGTCTTGTCGGCGTGCTTGTTCCAGTCGCCGGGGTCGTCGGCGTCCCACCAGTCGACGTCCTCGCGGGTGGTGCCCGCCGGTGCCTTCCACCAGCCCTCGACCGCGCCGCCGGCCCGCAGGTAGTCCTTGACGTCGGGGGCGTTGCCGCCGCCGATGTTGTAGCGGGCGATGTTCAGGGCGAGGCCGTCGTCGCCGAACAGGAGCTTGTAGAGCTTCTCGCGGATCGCGGGCGGGTAGTCGCCGGTGGCGTTGGCGAACCAGACCAGGCTGGTGCCCCAGCCCTCGAACCTCTCCCCCGAGTAGGAGGGGTCGGGCCGGACGGTGACCCCGGCGGCCGCGGCCCGGGCCGGCTCGGCGTGCGCGGCGGGCAGGGTCGTCGTGGCCAGGATGGTTCCGGTCGCCACGGCGGTGACGCCGATGGCCCCGAGGAGCCTTCTCTTACGGGTGCGGTGTGCCATCTCGAGTACTCCAGCTCTTCTGCGTGCCGCGCGTCCCGGCGGGGCAGAGATCGGGGCCTACGTGGAGCGAACGGGGCGGTTATGACGCCTTTTACTGCGGTTTCGGCTGGGCAATGTTTACGTAAACATCCGCTGGCGGGATGTCTACACTGTCCGAATCTCAGGGGTCAAGGAGTTCTTCCGGACCGGTTGGCGCGAGGGGCAGGCGGGCACAGTGGGCGGCGTGAGCGAACCGAGGGGCACGAGCGTGACGAGAAGACGTGCGGCCCGGCCCCGCCAGGGCGCCTCCATGGCCGACGTCGCCCGCCTCGCCGGTGTCTCCTCCCAGACGGTCTCCCGCGTCTCCAACGGCTTCGCCGGGGTCACCGAGGACACCCGCCGCCAGGTCCTGGATGCCATGCGCGAACTGGGCTACCGCCCCAACAGCGCGGCCCGGGCCCTCAGACGGGGCGAGTTCCGCACCCTCGGCGTGATCACCTTCTCGCTCTCCACCATGGGCAACATCCGCACCCTGGAGGCCATCGCCACCTCCGCCGCCCAGCACGGCTACGCCGTCACGCTGCTGCCCGTCGCCGTCCCCACCCAGGACGAGGTCAACGGCGCCTTCTCCCGTCTCGGCGAACTCGCCGTGGACGCCGTCATCGTCATCATGGAGATCCACCTGCTGGACGCCGCGACGGTCTCCCTCCCGCCCGGCGTGCAGGTCGTGGTGGCGGACTCGGACGCCGGCGACCGCTACACCGTCGTCGACACCGACCAGGCGGGCGGCGCGCGGGACGCCGTACGGCACCTGCTGGACCTCGGTCACGAGACGGTGTGGCACCTGGCCGGGCCGGAGGACTCCTTCGCCGCCCAGCGCCGCGCCAACGCCTGGCGCGACACGCTGACCCGGGCGGGCCGCATCCCGCCGCCCCTGGTCCGGGGCGACTGGTCGGCCGAGTCCGGCTACCGGGCCGGTCTGCTGCTGGCCGACGAGCCGGACTGCACGGCGGTGTTCGCGGCCAACGACCAGATGGCCCTGGGCCTGCTCCGGGCGCTGCACGAACGCGGCCTGCGCGTCCCCGGCGACATCAGCGTCGTCGGCTTCGACGACATCCCCGAGTCGGCGTCCTTCCTCCCGCCCCTGACCACCATCCACCAGGACTTCGCGGAGGTGGGGCGGCTGTGCGTGGAAGGCGTCCTGAGCAAGATGCGGCAGGACGGGGAGGACGAGGCGGAACACGGGACGACGCTGGTGCCCACGCGGGTGGTGGTGCGGGAGAGCACGGGGGTGCCGGGGCGGGAGCGGTGACCGTTTGTGCTGCTCCCGGTCATCACCGGAACCGGCCTCGGGGCGTCAGCCGGCCAGTGCGGGGACGGCGGCGTCGAGGGCGGCTGTCCCGTGTATCCCCGCTGCTGCGCGGACACCTGTAGTCCCCGGGTCGGATCCTCCCACCGCCTCGTACTGCGTTCCGAGTACGCCGGATTGTCGGCAGCCGCACGACGACAGGACACCCCCCTCGCGGCGAGCCTTGGCAGACGATCGACACCAGATGTGGAGACCTGCTGCCGTGGCTACTTTCCTGTATCGAGTGGGCCGTCTGGCCTTCCGGCGACGCTGGTACGTCGCCCTGGTCTGGGCGGCCGTCCTGGCCGCCGTGGGGCTGGGCGCGCTCAGGGCGCCGGGGGCCGCCGCAGAGGAGTTCTCGATGCCCGGCATCGAGTCCCAGAAGGCGTTCGACCTGATGGAGGAGCGGTTCCCGGGGGCCACGGCCGACAGCGCCACCGCACGGGTCGTGTTCATCGCGCCGGACGGCGAGAAGGTCACCGCCGCCGGGAACAAGCGGGCCGTCGAGAAGACCGTGGCGGGACTCGGCGACGGCACGCAGGTCGCGAGCGCCGTCGACCCGTTCCGGGCGAAGACCGTCAGCAAGGACGGCTCCACCGCTTTCGCGACCGTCACCTACAAGGTCGGCGCCCACGACCTCACCGACGCCAGCCGCACCCACCTGCAGCGGACCATCGACGAGGCCCGCGAGTCCGGCCTGACCGTCGAGGCGGGCGGCACCGCGCTGGCCGACGAGGGCGGGCCGGGCGGCACGGCCGAGGTGATCGGCGTCGCCATCGCCGCCGTCGTCCTGCTCATCACCTTCGGCTCCCTGGCCGCCGCCGGTCTGCCGCTGCTGACCGCCGTCATCGGCATCGGCGTCAGCATGTCCACCATCCTCGCCCTGTCCTCCGCGCTCGGGCTCTCCACGACCACCGGCACCCTGGCCATGATGCTGGGCCTCGCCGTCGGCATCGACTACGCCCTGTTCGTCGTCTCCCGCTACCGGGAGGAGCGCGCCAGGGGGCGGACGCCGCAGGAGGCGACCGGGACGGCCGTCGGCACCGCCGGTTCGGCGGTCGTGTTCGCCGGGCTCACCGTCGTCATCGCGCTGGCCGGGCTCGCCGTGGTCGGCATCCCCATGCTCACCAAGATGGGGCTGGCCGCCGCGGGCGCCGTCGTCGTCGCCGTGCTGATCGCGCTGACGCTCGTCCCGGCGTTCCTCGGCTTCTGGCCGAACGCCGTGCTCACCCGGCGGGCCCGCCGCAGCGGCCGGATCGAGGCGAGCGGCGAGACCAACGGCGGCACCCGCTGGGCCCGGTTCGTACTGGCCCGCCCCCTGCCCGTCCTGCTCCTCGGCGTCCTCGGCCTCGGCGCCCTCGCCCTGCCCGCGGCCGGTCTCCAGCTGGGCATGCCCGGAGACGAGGCCAAGCCCGCCTCCAGCACCGAACGCCGGGCCTACGACGCGCTCGCCGAGGGCTTCGGGCCGGGCTTCAACGGTCCGCTGACCGTCGTCGTGGACGCCAAGGGCGACGCCGACCCCAAGGGCGCCGCGGACACCATCGCCCAGGAGATCGGCTCCACCGAGGGAGTCGTGTCCGTCTCCCCGGCCCGCTTCAACGACGCCGGTGACACCGCCGTCTTCTCCGTCGTGCCGTCCACCGCGCCGACCGACGAGAAGACCAAGGACCTGGTGACGACCATCCGCGACGAGCGGTCCGGCATCGAGGCCGGCACGGGCGCGAGCTACGAGGTCACCGGCACCACCGCGATGAACATCGACATCGCCGGCAAGGTGCAGGCCGCGCTCGTCCCGTACCTGGTCGTGGTCGTCGGACTGGCGATCGTGCTGCTGCTGGTGGTGTTCCGGTCCCTGCTCGTGCCGCTCAAGGCGGCCCTCGGCTTCCTGCTGTCGGTGCTGGCCTCCCTCGGCGCGGTCGTGGTGGTCTTCCAGCAGGGCCACGGCGCGGAACTGTTCGGTGTGGAGCAGACCGGCCCGATCATGAGCCTGATGCCGATCTTCCTGGTGGGCATCGTCTTCGGCCTCGCCATGGACTACGAGGTGTTCCTCGTCTCCCGGATGCGGGAGGCGTACGTCCACGGCGAGTCGCCTGCCCAGGCGGTCACGTCCGGCTTCCGGCACAGCGCCCGGGTCGTCGTGGCGGCGGCCCTGATCATGATCGCGGTGTTCACCGGGTTCATCGGCGAGAGCGACTCCATGATCAAGATGATCGGCTTCGGGCTCGCCTCCGCCGTCCTGTTCGACGCCTTCGTCGTCCGCATGACGATCGTGCCCGCCGTCCTCGCCCTGCTCGGCCACAAGGCCTGGTGGCTGCCGAAGTGGCTGGACCGGATGCTGCCGCGGGTCGACGTGGAGGGGGAGGCGCTCGGCCGCGGGCCGGAGACGGAGACGCCGGCCACGGACGCCACTGCCGACCTGGAACCGGCGCGCACCTGACCCGGACCACTCCCGACCAGGGCCGCCCGTGGCGAAGGACACGGGCGGCCCCTCGGGCGTCGACGTCCCGAGTCGGCCACGATGGTCCCAGCCCCACCCCCGGAGAACCCATTGAGTATCAGTCTGGAGCGGCGCTACACGGATCGCCTCGAGAAGTTCTCGGCCCGCCACGCGTTCCTCGTCGACCTGGCCATGGTCCTGGCGCTGATGGGCTGCGCGACCCTCGGCGGCTCGCTGACCATGCCCGGAGCCGCCCCGCCGGACCAGGACAGGACCGCCACCGTCCTCATGGGGGTGGCCTGCCTGGCCCTGCTCAAGCACCGCCTGCACCCGCGCACCGTCGTCGTCGTGGCCGGGGGCTGCACGGTGACGGCGATCGCGCAGGGCTACCTGGTCACGCCGCTGCTGCTGGCCCCGCTCATGGCCGCCCTGTACTGGCTGTCCGCGCTCACCGACCGCAGCTCCACCCGCGCCCTCGGCCTCACCACGCTGGTGGCGGTGACGCTCGCGGCCGTGGTCTCCGACTCCATGAACCACATCTCGCCGCTGCTCAGGACGATCGGCCCGGTCTTCTGGCTGATGCTGCCCCTCGCCGCCGGCAAGATGACCCAACTTCGGCGCGCCTACCTCCAGTCGGTGCAGGCCCGCGCCGAGCACGCCGAGCGCACCCGGGAGGAGGAGGCCCGGCTGCGCGTCACCGAGGAGCGGATGCGCATCGCCCGGGAGCTGCACGACGTCGTCGCCCACCACATGGCCCTCGCCAACGCCCAGGCCGGCACGGCCGCGCACCTCGCCCTCACCCACCCCGAACAGACCCGGCGGATCCTCACCGACCTGACCGGCACCACGTCCTCCGCGCTCCGTGAGCTGAAGGCGACGCTCGGCCTGCTGCGCGAGAACGACGACGCCCCCGGCGCCGCGGGACTGGAACCGTCCCCGGGGCTGGCCCGCCTGCCCGAGCTGGTCTCGGCGTGCGAGTCGGCGGGCCTGGCGGTCACCGTCACCACCGAAGGGGAGCCGCAGCCGCTCTCACCGGGCGTGGACCTCACGGCCTTCCGCATCGTCCAGGAGGCACTCACCAACGTCACCAGGCACGCCGCCGCCGACGCCGCCCACGTACGCCTCGAATACACCGGCTCCCGCCTGCTGATCACGGTCACCAACGACGGCCCCACCGACGACGGCCCCACCGACGACGGCCCCACCGCCGCCGAACCCGCGCGGGGCCGCGGCTTCGGCGTCATGGGCATGCGCGAACGCGCCCTGTCCATCGGCGGCGAACTGTGCGCCGGCCCCCGCCCGCAGGGCGGCTTCGAGGTCAGTACCGCGCTGCCGCTGCAGCCCTCGCCCGCCACCCACCCCGCTGAGGGAACGACACCATGACCATCAGGGTGCTGCTCGCCGACGACCAGGCCCTGCTGCGGGCCACCTTCCGGATCCTCATCGACTCCTGCGCCGACCTGGAGGTGGTCGCCGAGGCCTCCGACGGGGCGGAGGCGGTGGAGCTGACCCGCGTCCACCGCCCCGACATCGTCCTCATGGACATCCGCATGCCCGGCACCGACGGCCTCACCGCCACCGCCACCCTCTGCGCCGACCCGGAGCTGTCCGCCACCCGGGTCCTCATCCTGACCACCTTCGAGACCGAGGACTACGTCGCCCAGGCACTGCGCGCCGGTGCCAGCGGCTTCCTCGGCAAGGACGTCACCGCCGACACGCTGCTGGCGGGCCTGCGCACGGTGGCCTCCGGCGAGGCCCTCCTCTCACCCGTCGCCACCCGCTCCCTCATCACCCGCTTCCTCCTGTCCCCCGCCCCCGACACCCACCTGGCACCACCGGAACGCCTGGCCGACCTCACGGTCCGCGAACGCGAGGTGATGGCCCTGGCCGCGGAAGGCAGGTCCAACACCGAGATCGCCGAGGACCTGACCCTCAGCCCGCTGACCGTCCGCACCCACATCCACCGGGCCATGACCAAGCTGAACGCCCGCGACCGCGCCCAACTGGTCGTCATCGCCTACCAGACGGGCCTGGTACGGGCCACGCCCCCGGCGTGACGCGGTGGGGCGCTACGGCCTGCCGAACGCCGCGACCATGATGTCCTGCGCCACCTTGTTCATGTCCTGGCCCTTGGCGTCCGTGGAGTTGACGCTGTAGACGAGGGTGCGCGACCCGTTGAGCGTGGAGGCGATGGCCGCGTTGTAGCCCCAGCGCCCGCCCGTCTTGCCCCACACCTCGCGGCCGCCCAGCTCCTTCATCGACAGGCCGACCGAGTACGCGGCCGGCTTCCCGCTCCTGAAGTCGGTCACCTCCGGCAGCGTGAACATCTCCTTCAACAACGGCCCGCGCACCACCCGCCCCGCGAACAGCTCCTGCGTGAACCGCTCCAGGTCCGCCGTCGTGGACACGAGGTCACCGGCCGCCCAGGCGTCCGTCGCCCCCCACACGGACACGTCCCGGAGCCCGGTCGTCCCGTCGTCCAGCCGCATCCTCTGGTAGCCGTGGTTGTGCGGCCCGGCGATGCGCGGGTTCGCCCCCGGGAAGTACGTGTCGCGCAGTCCCAGCGGCTCGAGCACGCGCCGGGCGACCTGCTCCTCGTACGAGTCACCGGTGACGCGCTCGATCAGCAGACCGGCGATCGTGTAACCGATGTTGAGGTAGTGCTGCCGCTCACCCGGCGCGAACTCGGGCTCCTTCGAGGTCGCCGAGCGGACCATGTCCTCGGGGTCGTGGACCCGGAAGCGGTTCGCGTACCACTCCTCGACGGTGGTGCCGGGGAAGTCCGGGGCCGGGATGCCGTGCGTGTGGTCGAGGAGCTGCCGGACGGTGACACCTCCGTACGACGCCGGGATCAGCTCCGGCAGGTAGGAACGGGCGCTGCGGTCCAGGTCCAATTCGCCCTCGGCGGCCAGTTGCAGGGCGACGGCGGCCGTGAAGACCTTGGTGACGGAACCGGCGCGGAAACGGGCGTCCGGGTCGGCCGGCCGATGGCTCCGCAGATCGTGTACGCCGGAGCTGCCCCGCCAGACGCCCTCGCGGCCCCCGACGCGCACCAGCGCCGCGGTCGCGACGGCGCCGGGCAGGCCGGCGATGGCGGCGGCCAGACCGGAATCCTGGTGCCGGGCGGACACCTGGGCGGCGGCGGGCACCGTCGGGGCGGACGCGGCGGCCGGGTGGGCGGACGGCCCTGCCACGAGCCCCACGAGGAGCGCGGCGGCCAGCAGGGAAGCGGTACGGGACATGGTCAACTCCGTTGAGGTGAGCCGAGGTCAGCGACGGATCCATCCTCTTCAGCGGCAGCGGAAGACGGATCGCCCGCGCGGGCGGTCCCGCGGAGTCAGTTCCTCGCCGACGAGGGGGATGAGCCGGCCCGGGGCGCTCCCCCGGGCGAGGGATCCCCGGCCGCGACGAGCCCCGTCTCGTACGCGAAGATCACGGCCTGGATCCGGTCCCGCAGCCCCAACTTGGCCAGCACGTTGCCGACGTGCGTCTTGACGGTGTGGTCGCTGACCACCAGTTCCGCCGCGATCTCGGCGTTCGACAGGCCACGGGCGAGCAGCAGCAGCGTCTCGCGCTCCCGGCCGGTCAGCACGTCGAGCCGGGGATCGGGCCGCCGGGGCCGGGCGGCGGAGGGCCGCGTGTACTGCTCCACCAGACGCCGGGCCACCGACGGAGCGAGCAGCGAGTCGCCCCGGGCGACCACCCGTACCGCATGCACGAGATCGTCCCGGCGGACGTCCTTGAGCAGGAAACCGCTCGCGCCCGCGTGCAGCGCGTCGTAGACGTACTCGTCGGAGTCGAACGTCGTCAGCATCACGCAGCGGCAGCCGCTGGTGCGACTGATCTCCCGGCAGGCCTCGATCCCGTCCACGCGCGGCATCCGGACGTCGAGCAGCGCCACGTCGGCCGCGTGCCGCCGCACCGCCGTCACGGCCTCGGCCCCGTCGCCCGCCTCCGCGACGACCTCGATGTCCGCCTGGACGTCCAGGATCAGCGCGAAGCCGCTGCGCACCAGCTCCTGGTCGTCGGCCACGACCACCCGGATCGTCACCGCGCCATCTCCTCGGCGGCCGGTAGGGGCAGACGCACCGACACCTCGAACCCCCGCCCGTCAGCTCCCCGCCCGATCACCGCGCTCCCTCCGTGCGCCACCGCCCGCTCCCGGATCCCGACGAGCCCGTGCCCGCCCCCGCCGGAACCGGATCGCGGCCCCCGCCCGTCATCCGTCACCCGCACACACAAGTCGCCATCCCCGTAGATCAGTCGCACGGTCACGCTACGGGCGTCCGCGTGCCTGACGGTATTGGTCAGGGCCTCCTGGACGACCCGGAAGACGGTCGCCGCGACCGCCCCCGGCAACGGCCGGACGACCCCGGCCGTCCCGTACGCCACATCGAGCCCACTGCCCCGCACCCGTTCGAGCAGCTCGGGCAACTCCGCCAGCCCCGGCTGCGGCCCGCGCGGGGCGGCACCACCGCCCTCGTCCTCGTTCTCGCCCTCGCGCAGCACCCCCAGCATCCGCCGCAACTGTGTCATGGCGTCCCGCCCGGCGGCGGAGATGGCGTCGAAGGCCGCCTCGGCCCGCTCCGGCGCGGCCCGCACCGCCACCGGCCCCGCCTCGGCCTGCACGACCATCAGGCTCACCGCGTGGGAGAGGATGTCGTGCATCTCCCGGGCGATCCGGGCCCGTTCACGCGCGGCGGCCCGCTCGGCCTCGACGCGGTTGGCCCGCTGCCGGGCGTCGGTGAGCCGTCCGAAGACATAGGCGGCCGCGAACACGAAGAGTGAAAAGGTCAGTTCACGGGCGGACCGGGTGTTGAGCCAGACCCCCACCGGCACGGCGACCAGCAGCACGCCGCCGGTGACGAGCCGCTTGCGAGCCGACGACAGCGCGGCGATCGTGTAGACGACCACCAGCCCGGTGTACGGCAACGGCTGCCCGGGCCCGTCCAGGGTGAACCGGTACAGGGCGTTGGTGGCCAGCACCGCGAACAGCATGGCGACGGGGGCGCGCCGCCGCCAGACCAGGGGCAGCACGGTGAGCGTGCTCAGCCCGTACGCACCCCAGGTCGCGGGCGGTGCCCCGGCCGCTCTCGGCACGACGAACGGCATGGTCATCGCGCCTTGGACCAGGAGCGCGATGCCGATGTCGACCACCAGTGGATTGGCCGCCCCGAGCGCCCGCGCGCGCTCCCACCACTCCCGCATCTCCCCGCGTATGCCCCCCACGCCGCGACACGGTAGCGCGTGGATGGGACCAATGATGCGCGCCGCACTGCTCGACACTTCCGGCCTGGTCCGGCTCCTGGCAGTCGGCCTGGTACGACGCGATCGACGCGGGGGTCATCGCGTCTGGGAGAAGCCCGGCAAGCACCGCCGGTCACCGTCGAGGTCTTCTGACGGCGTCAGGTCCGGCGTAGCCCCGCGATGAGGAGGCCGACCAGCCGGCGCGGGTCGTAGCGGGCGTCGGTGTCCGCCCCGATGCACAGGTTGCCGACGCCGCGCATCAGCTCGTAGGCGTCGATGTCCGGGCGGATCTCGCCGGCCGCGGCAGCGGCTTCCAGCAGTTGCGCGCAGACGGGGACGAGCCGATCGATGAAGTAGGCGTGCAGCGTGTCGAAGCCGGTGTCGTCGGAGTGCAGTGCGGCGGCGAGGCCGTGCTTGGTCGCGAGGAAGTCGACGAACTGGTCGATCCAGCGGCCGAGCGCGGTGTGCGGGGACGCGCTGTCCGCCAGCAGGGCCGGGCCGGCCTCGGCGCAGGCGTCGACCTGGTGCCGGTAGACGGCGACGATGAGGTCCGCCCGGGTCGGGAAGTGGCGGTAGATCGTGCCCACCCCGACTCCGGCCCTGGCCGCGATGTCCCGCACCGGTGCGTCGACGCCGGAGACGACGAAGGCCGCGGCGGCCGCGTCGAGCAGGGCCGCCTTGTTGCGCCGGGCGTCCTTCCGCCGGGAGGGGGCCGGGGGGCCGTCCGGGGCCGGGCGTCCGGCGTCCTCGTCGTTGTCGTTGCCGCTGTCGTTCATCGCGCTGCTCCGTCCGCGTGCGTGCTCCATCATGCCTTGCGAAAACGGAACCGTGTTCCGTATCGTTCTTTCCGGAACGGGGTTCCGTTTCATCATGATGCCAGAGCAGGAGACACAGTCATGCAGTACCGCACGTTGGGCCGCACCGGTGTGCAGGTCAGCTCCCTCGCGCTCGGCGCGATGAACTTCGGCGCGATCGGGCGCACCACCCAGGACGAGGCCACCGCCATCGTCGACGCCGCTCTCGGCGCCGGGATCAACCTCATCGACACCGCCGACATGTACGGCGGCGGTGAGTCGGAGGAGATGGTCGGCAAGGCCATCGCCGGCCGCCGCGACGACATCGTGCTGGCCACGAAGGCGGGCATGCCGATGAGCGACGAGCGCAACCATCGCGGCGGTTCACGCCGCTGGCTGGTCACAGCGCTCGACAACAGCCTGCGCCGGCTCGGTGTCGATCACATCGACCTCTACCAGATCCACCGCTGGGACCCGGACACCGGCGACGAGGAGACGCTGTCGGCGCTGACCGATCTGCAACGCGCGGGAAAGATCCGCTACTTCGGCTCCTCGACCTTCCCCGCGTACCGCATCGTGCAGGCCCAGTGGGCCGCCCGCGAGCACCGGTTGGGCCGCTACGTCACCGAACAGCCCAGCTACTCCATTCTCCAGCGCGGCATCGAGAGCCATGTCCTGCCCGTCACCGAGGAGTACGGGATGGGCGTACTGGTGTGGAGCCCGCTGGCCTCGGGCTGGCTGTCGGGCGCTGTCCGCGAGGGCCAGGACGTGACGACCCACCGCTCGGCGTTCATGCCGGAGCGCTTCGACACCGGCATCCCGGCCAACCGGGCCCGGCTCGACGCCGTCGAGCGGCTCGCCAAAATCGCCGACCAGGCCGGTCTGACCCTGATTCAGCTGGCCCTCGGTTTCGTCACCGCGCACCCGGCCGTGACCAGCGCGCTCGTCGGACCCCGCACACTCGACCACCTGCGGGCCCAGCTCGCCGCCGCCGACACCGTGCTCCCCGCCGACGTGCTCGACGCGATCGACACCGTCGTCGCCCCCGGTACCGACCTCGCCCCGCACGAGAAGCACGACACCCCGCCCGCCCTGCTCGACCCGGCCCTGCGCCGCCGCTGACCGGCGACGGAACCGCCCGCCCGGCGTGAGGGTGACAGCCGGGTGCTGAACGGCGCGCAGCGGGGTCGCCCGGCAGGCGCTGGGCGTCATGGGCGCGTACGAACTGGCCCTCGACCACGTCGTCCCTCTGTACCCGGGAGAGGTCGCCGCCCACCGCGAGCTGCACGGTTGACGAGACCGGCCGAGGAGCGCGGGCTAGGATCCCTGCCATGGCCCTGACCATGAACGACGTGGACCGGTTCGAAGCCTCCAGGCCGCGTCTGGAGGCCATCGCCTACCGGCTGCTCGGTTCGGCGAGCGAGGCCGAGGACGCCGTGCAGGAGACGTATCTGCGCTGGCAGGCCGCCGACCCCGGCCGCATCGAGGTCCCCGAGGCCTGGCTGACGAAGGTCCTCACCAACCTGTGCCTCAACCAGCTCACCTCGGCCCGCGCCCGGCGCGAGACATACGTGGGCCAGTGGCTCCCGGAGCCGCTGCTCGCCGGGGACCCGATGCTGGGCCCGGCCGACACCGCCGAGCAGCGCGAGTCCGTGTCGTACGCGGTGCTCGTCCTGCTGGAGCGGCTGTCGCCCAACGAGCGGGCGGTGTACGTGCTGCGGGAGGCCTTCGACTACCCGCACCGGGAGATCGCCGAGATCCTGGACATCTCCGAGGCGTCCAGCCAGCAGATCTTCCACCGGGCCAGGAAGCACGTCGCGGACGGCAGGGTCCGCACCGAGATCGACGAGGCCGCCGCCCGGCGGATCATCGACGAGTTCCTCACGGCCGCCACCAGCGGCCGGACCGAGCCGCTCGTGAAGCTGCTCACCCAGGACGCCATCGCGATCGGCGACGGCGGCGGGAAGGTCCCGGCCCGCGCCAAGGCCTTCGAGGGGGCTCTCGCGGTCGCGAAGTTCATGCGGGGCCTGTTCAAGCCCAGCAAGGCCAAGCGCGCCCTGCTCGGCGGTTCGCCCGAGGTCTACGCCACCACCGCCAACGGTGGTCCCGCCGTCGTCGTGGTCGTCGACGGGCGGGTCGTCGGCGTCATGTGCCTGGAGGTCACCCCCGAGGGCATCGCCGCGTTCCGCAGCCAGGTCAACCCCGACAAGCTCGAACGCGTGACCAGGCGGTGGACCGCTGCGGATCACGGAGAACCCCTGCTCAGCGACGCCTTCTGACTTGTGTGACCTGTATCACACACCCTTCCTGTCAGGAATCCGAGGGCTGCCCGGTTCAGGGGGCGAGACCCGCTCGAGACAGGAGAGCCAAGCCATGCAGCACCGCATCATCGTCCTCGGAGCCGGATACACGGGAGCCACCGCCGCCGGACGTCTCGCCAGGCGGCTGCACCGCGAGGACGTCGCCATCACCCTCGTCAACGCGGAAACCGACTTCGTCGAGCGCGTCCGGATGCACCAGCTGGCGACCGGTCAGGAGCTCCGGCCCCGGCCCTTCGCCGGCATGTTCGCGGGCACCGGCGTGGAGCTGAGGCCCGCCCGGGTCACCGGTGTCGACGTCGAGCGCCGGACCGTGGCCGTCACCGGCGAGCACGGCGCCGAGGAACTGGAGTACGACACCCTGGTGTACGCCCTCGGCAGCGGCTGGAACGACCAGGGCGTCCCCGGCACGGCCGAGTACGCGCACGAGATCGCGAGCCGTCCCGGAGCACTGCGGCTGCGCGAGCGCCTGGCTCGCCTGGACGCCGGGCAGCCCGTCGTCGTGGTCGGCGGCGGCCTCACCGGCCTGGAGGCGGCGACCGAGATCGCCGAGGCCCGCCCGGATCTCGACGTGGCCCTCGCCGCCCGCGGCGGCCTCGGCGACTGGCTCTCCGGCAGGGGCCGCGCGCACCTGCGCAAGGTCGTCGACCGGCTGGGCATCACCGTGCACGAGCACGCGGAGGTCACCGGCGTCGAGGCCGACCGCGTCACCACCGCCGACGGCACCTCCATACCGGCGGCCGTCACCGTCTGGACGACGGGCTTCGCCGTCCACCCGATCGCCCGGGCCACCGCCCTGGAGGTGACCGGCAGCGGCCAGATCGTGGTCGACCGGACCATGCGCTCGGTCTCCCACCCGGACGTGTACGCCATCGGCGACGCGGCCATGGTGACGGGACCCGGCGACAAGCCGCTGCGGATGTCCTGCGCCTCGGGCCTCCCCACCGCCTGGCAGGCCGCCGACGCCATCGCGGCGCGCCTGACCGGCGGGAAGATCCCGACCGTGCCGCTGCGCTACTTCAACCAGTGCATCTCGCTGGGCCGCAGGGACGGCCTGATCCAGTACGTCACCGCCGACGACCGCGCCGTCCGGGCGGCCCTGACCGGGCGGCTCGCCGCCGCCTACAAGGAACTGATCTGCAAGGGCGCGGCCTGGGGCGTCGCCCACCCGGTCCTGACGCCGGTGCGGCGCCGCCGCGTGGTGCGGGAGACCGCCCGGGCGGACGCGCCGGCGTCTCTCGCGCGGGTCTGACGCGACGGCCGTCGCTCACCCGCTCGCCGGGATCAGCGCGTCGAGCGCCCGCTCCAGCGCGACGAGCAACTGCTCGTGCTCCTGCGGGGCGTACAGCATGCGCAGGGCCAGGCCGTCGGAGAGTGCGATCACGGCGTCGGCGACGGCTGCCGCGTCGGTGCCGTGCCCGGCGGAGTCCAGCCAGGCGGTGAGCGCCTCACGGACGTCCCGGTCGACCTGGCGCCGGATCGCGGCGAGGCGGGGGTGGTGGGCCGCGTGGACGGCGAAGGCCAGCTGCGCGGTGGCCTCGGCGCGACGGTCCGCGTCCACCGGGAGCGTGGTCAGGATCAGCTCGCGCAGTGCCCGGCGCGGCGGCAGCGCGGTGTCGACGCCGGCCATCCGGCGCTCGACGCGCTCACCGGCCAGCTCGGCGGCGAAGGCGAGCATCTCGTCCTTGGTGCGGAAGTACTTCTGCACGGCGCCGGGGGAGCGCCCGGTGGCGGCGGCCACGGTGCGCACGCTGACCTCGTCGAGGCCGCGTTCGGAGACCAGTTGGAGCAGGGCGGCGCCGATCTGCCGGCGCTGTTCCTCCCTGTCGACGGTCCTGGGCATCGGTCACGCTCCCCTTTTTTGGAATACGGTCGTATTCTAAAAGCAGTCGAGGCTGAACGCCTCCACGGTGCGGGAAGGGGGACAGGGATGGACGGCCGAGGTGAGCACGTGCCCGCCGTGCGGGTGTCGGACCGGGAACGTGACGCGGCGCTGGAGGTGCTGGCGGCGGCGCTGGCCGAGGGGCGGCTGGACGCGGCCGAGCACGAGGACCGGGCGCGGAGCGCTCTGCGGGCCCGTACCGCCGGCGAACTGGCGGCACTGACACGGGACCTGCCCGCACCCGCGCCGGCCCGCTCGGAACGGGACCGCAAGGATCTCGCCGAGTGGCTGGCCGAGTGGCGCTACTGGCTCGGCGGGGCGGTGATCATGTCCGGGATCTGGGGCGTGCGCTGCGCCCGGGAGGGAGAGCTGGCGTACTACTGGCCCGTCACGCCGCTGGGGGTGTGGGCGGCCGTGCTGATCGCCTTCGCCATCTGGCCCCGCGAGGACGCGGACGGCGCGAAGGACTGAAGGCCCCCTTTCCTCCCCTCCCCTCCCCGAAGACAAGGGGAGGGGAGGAAAGGGCCGGCTCAGGCTGTCGCCGGAAGCCGCCACCACGCGCTCGACGCGTTCCGCAGGGTGTTGGTGCCGCAGTGCACCTCGCCCATGCCCAGGTGGTAGGTGTACCAGTCGTCGATGTACGACACCTTCAGACCGACCCGCCGGTACACGGCGGTGACCGCCTCCGTGAAGATGTCCTTGCCGTCGATGACGGGACCCCACTGGCGCGGCGCGAGGTAGCGGTCGCGGCCCAGCAGCACTCCGTTGACCGCTCCGGGCACGTAGGCGCTGGTCGTCACCGTCGCCGGGGCCTTGGCCCCCGGGGACGAGGCGGCCGGGTTCTTCGCGAGCCACTTCTGCTGGCCGCGGTCCTTCAGCGCGCCCACGAGGTCGGCGCCCGCACCCATCCGGGTCAGACGGGGCACGGGGACGTCCTGCCCGCCGGCGGCCGACGCCTCCGAGTCGCGGGTGTACAGCGCGGGCACCCGGACGACCTCGCCGTCGGTGACACCCGTCTCCCGCTTGAGGATCTCCAGGTTGGCCGCGATGCGCCGCGCCGCCATCTCGTTGTCGGCCACCAGATGGCGGTCGGCGAGCGCCTGGTCGATGGTCTCCCTGGGCGCCGGACTGTCGCTGCGGCCCGGCACGGAGAACATCTTCGTCCTGCCGTGCCCCGCGGCCTTGGCGTCGCGCAGCAGCCGCAGTCCCGCCTTCGGGTCGGCGATGCCGATGCGCCAGCCGCGCGGAGTGTCGGCGGGCAGGAACTGCACGAACTCGTCGACGTGCCCGACGCCCAGCCAGGAGGTGTCCAGCAGCAGCGGGTCCTGAAGACCCTGCGACTTCAGCAGCGTCCGCATCACCTTCGACGGGCGTGCCCCGCTGTCCTTGCGCTCGCCCATGATGATCCGCCCGGCCGGGAACGAGCGCCCGCCGTGCGCGTACGGCGGGATGGTCTCCAGGTTCCCCATGGAGTTGAGCGACCAGTCGTCGGGCTCGGCCCGGTCGGTCACCTGCACCACGCCCATGTCCCGGCCGCGCATCTTCTCGAACAGCTCACGTCCGGCGTCCCGGTCCGGCTGGGCGGAACGCAGCATCACCCGCATCACCTGCCGCTCACCGCCCGGCCCGGTCATGCTGACGTAGGCCGGTTCGACGAAGTCCTGGGCCCAGGGGTCGGCGTACTTCGTGAACTTGACGAGCGGCTTGGTGACCCCGGCCTTCCCGACCTCCTTCGCCAGTTCCCTGACGAACTTCTGCTGGAGGCGGCTGTACGCGCCCTGGCCCTGGACCTCGGTCACCATCACCTGCTGGGTGTCCTGCAGGTGATGCTGGGTCAGCAGCGGGGCGACGCGCAGGGTCACGGAGTCGGACGTGGTCTCGCTCCCGGCCTTCACCGTCAGCCGGACCACCGCCCGCCCGTCCCGCTTCGCGCTGTCCCGGACGACGTCGGTGCCCTCGACGCCGAGCTCCACGCCGGAGCGCAGCTCGGCGGCGGACAGCCTGGTCCGGGACGTCACCAGGACCCACTTCCCGGACCGCTTGACGAACAGACGCGCGTGCTTGCCTCCGGTGGTGATCTCCAGGCTGCCCTTGGCGTCCGCGCTGACGCCGGCCATGGGCACGGAATGGACCCGGGCGAGGTCGGAGGCGTCCGCGCTGCCGTTGACCTTCGTGTCCGTGGCGTCGTTGCAGGCGGCCAGCTTGGCGTCGGACAGGGGGCTGCCGCCCGGGCCGGTGACGGGGCACCGCTTCGTGTCGTCGTCGATGTTGGGCAGGAAAACGGCCCCGCGCCCGACGGACCAGCTGTCCTCGCCGGTCTTGTCGGTGCCGCCGGAGACGTCGACCTGGCCGTCGCGGTTCACATCGGCGCGGAGGTCGGCACGGACGGACGACCCGGTGGCGGAAGCCGGTCCGGCCGCCCCTGCCAGCACGGATCCGGCCGCGGCCAGCGCCAGGACGGCCGACCCGGCCGGAAACAGGCGTGAACGTCTGCGTATGGGTGGACGCACAGCGCGTTCCTCTCGATTGGGGGGTGTCGCTGTGCAAGAGGGGCAACGGCGCCTGTGCGTTCACTGTGCCGCGAGAGTCAACTCCGTGCCGGCCGGGACAGCCACCGGGCGACCGCCTCCGATACCGGCTGCCCGGTCTGCAGTTCCAGGAAGCCGAACTGGCCGCTCTGGTTGCACTCGAGGAACCACCAGAAGCCGTCCTCGTCCTCGGCGAAGTCGAAGGCGGCGTACGCCAGTCGGGCCATGTCGACGTAGTCGAGCACCGACTTGCGGATCCGGTCGGGCACCGGGACGGGCTCCCAGGTGTGCCCGGTGTCGCCGTAGCGTCCGTCGACCTGGTCCGGCTCGGCGGTCTTCCGGGCGGCGAACAGCCGGCTGCCGACGCAGGTCAGACGGATGTCGGCACGCTTGGGTATGTAGCGCTGCAGCAGCGCGGGACCGGCGGCGACAGCGGAGAAGTCCGAGTCGGGCCCGATCAGCGTCGTGGGCAGGGCCAGCGACGGTTCACCCGGCGGCGGCCCCGAGGCGGACTTCACCACCACCTCCCCGTACTCCTCGGCGAACTGCCGTGCCAGGCGCGGCAAGGTGGTGATGACGGTCGGCGGCACGGCGAAGCCGCTGAGATGAGCGGTCCTCAGCTGCCAGGGCTTCAGACGGGCCCGGTCGGCGTCGCATGGGTGGTTCATCCACCGCGCAGAGGCGGAGTAAAGCATTCCGAACAGTGCCTGGCGGGTCTCGGCGGTCAGCCAGGCGGAGGGCTCGTCCGCGTGCGCGGCCGGTTCACCGGGTCTGCGCACCCATACGGACCGCAGACCCCCCATGCTGACCACGTGCCCGTTCGCCGACAGCAGGCCCTCGAAGTCGCCTTGGGTGTAGTGCGCGGACAGCACGGTCTGGGCCGGCAGATCGGCCGGGTCCAGCCGCATGACGGGGACCGCCGCGTCGTGCAGCTTGGTCACCACCAGGTCGGCGGTGACATCGTCCTTGGCGGTGAGGATCAGTACGGTCATTCTGTCGCGGATCGTCAGTCGTCGAAGTGGGTCTTGGAACCGGCGGTGGACGCCGTCGTGCCGACCGCCAGGAGCAGATCCGGGTCGCTGATGGCCGGGCGGCCGTCGGGAAGCACGTTCAGCTGAAGCGACTCGTCGAAGCGGTAGGGCGTCACCACCGTGGGAATCGACCTGGGGAAGGCGTAGTTGAGGGTGAACGGTCGCACTCGGAACCTCCGGGTTCGCACGCTGCCCGCACGCGGACCCTCGCGTGCTTCCCGCACGAGGGGTCGCTCGTCACGTCTCTTTCACATCTCGGATATCGGCAGCGCTCGGTTTCTTCACTACTTACACACCGGATCCGGTGCCGGAATCGTCACTGGCCCCTGCCCTCGCCCGCCCGGCCCGTGCCGGGATTTCCGTTGCCCGGCGAACCGGGGTCGCCGGCGTTCCCGGCCACACCGCCGGCACCGCCCGCACCGGCCTCCGCGGCACCCTCGCCGGCCCTGCCCGCCTCGCCGGACCCGTCCGTGTCACCCGGCCCGCTCGGTGTGGCCGCCGGCCGCACCAGCCGTTCGGCGCAGTACGCGTCGACCTCGTCCTCGCCGCCCGCCACCGCGACGAGCCGCTGCCATGCCGTCGCGTCGAGCGTCTTCCCGCGGTCCTTGACTCGTGCGTAAGCGCGGCAGTGGGCCTCGGTGTCCCAGGCGGAGGACGAATCGTCCCCGGGGCCCCGGCTGCCGGAGGAGGACGGCGACGCCTCCGCGTCCGGCGGGGCGGGCGCGGTCGCCGAGGGATGCGCGGTCCTCCCTCCGGTGCCGTTCTCGGACGAACCGACCGATCCGATGGCCGCGACCGCGACACCGCCCAGGGCGATGCTGGTGAACACGGCGGCGAACGTCGCCTTCACCGGGCGCCCGCCACGGCGGACCGCGGGCGGCCGCCAGTCGTCCCGGTGCCGGGTGCGTGCCCGGTGCGTCCCCGCGTCGCGGGCGGTCCGGAAGGCCGCCACGGCCCGCTGCTCGGCTTCGGGGCCGGGATCATCCGCGAGCAGGGCGGTGGCCAGAGCCGCCTGCAGCGCGGCGTCGTCCCGCGGGTCCCAGGGGCCGGGCTCGGCATCGCCGGGGTGCGCGCGTCTAAGGCCTGTGCCCGCGTCGCGGCTCAGCCGATCACCCATGTCCGTTGTCCGTTCCTGCCCGAGCTGGTGGTTGGGCCCGGAAGACCGGGCTGTGCCGCAGGTCTGTCCGTCCGCTGACGCCGTCCTGACTCATTCCGACTTCCCAGCGTCCCGGAAGCCCCATCCGTCACACCGTCCGCCGCCTCCGCCCCGACGCCCAGCTGGCGGGCGAGGCGTTTCAGCCCCCGGTGGGTGGCGGTGCGCACCGCTCCGGGGCGCTTGCCCAGGACCCGCGCGGCGGCGGGGCCGTCCAGGCCGACGATGACGCGCAGGAGCACGGCCTCGGCCTGGTCGCGCGGCAGCCCGCGGACCAGCTCCAGGGCCCGCTCGGTGGAGACGGTCTCCAGGGCCTGCTCCTGGGTGCTGTGCGGGCCGGGCAGGTCCAGGACGTCCTGCTCGATGGCTCCCGGCCGGGGCCGTGCGCGCTGGCGGCGCAGATGGTCCAGTGCCCGGTGCCGGGCGATGGTCGCCGTCCAGCCGCGGAAACCGGCCCCGTCGCCCTTGAACCGCCCGAGGTCCCGGGCGATCTGCAGCCAGGCGTCGGACGCCACGTCCTCCGCGTCGTCTCCGACGAGCCCGCGCAGATAGCCGAGCAGGCCGGGCTGCACCAGCCGGTAGGCGACCGCGAAGGCCGCCTCGTCGCCCTGCTGCGCTCCCGCGACGGCCGCGCCCAGGTCGGCGTCGTGGGCCTGCGCGTGGCGCGGTTGCCGTTCCTGACCCAAGACCGTCCTCGTTCGCACCGGGTTCATTGCGAGTCCGTGACGGCCGACGCGCCCCGTTCGGCTTCGACGGCCTCATGGAGATCAGCGTGCGTTCTCACAGAAGTGTCACAACGCGACCGGTGTCCCACACGTTCGTGCCCTGCCGGGTGACGTTCTGCGCGGGCTGTGCGCTGTGTGAGTGTCGATGAACGACCCCCGCACCTCTCTCCGTGCCGCCCCTGACTCCCCCCGGGAGTGGGACGGAGAGGGACGGGGCGGCCGGGTTCCGTCCACTGCGCGGAGCCCGGCCGCCCCACTGCCCTGCCGCTCAGCCGTCCTCCTCGAGGCTCACCGGCCGGTCGCCGCGCAGCTCGGCGAAGAGCTTCTTCGCCTTCGCGTCGTCCCACTTCAGGGCACTCCGGGCGGCCGCGCCGGCCACGGGGATGTTCAACTGCCTGCCGGTGCCTCCCGAGACGCTCCGCATCGCCTGGAACAGCGACAGGAGAGTCGGCAGTTCCATGTCCTTGTCCACGACGAGGGTGTCCAGCCCCGCGCTCAGGGCGGGGTACGCACGGAACGGGTCGAGCACGACGCCCGGCGTGGCGGTCTTGCGGGCGAGGGCGGAGAGGAACTTGCGCTGGTTGCGGGAGCGCCCCAGGTCGCCGTCCGCCTCCTGGTGCCGTTGGCGGACGAACGCCAGCGCCTGGGTGCCGGTCAGGTTGTGACAGCCCTTCTTCAGGTCCAGTCCCGACTTCGGGTCCCTGATGTTCCGGTCCACGCACATGTCCACACCGCCGACCGCGTCCACGACACCGACGAACCCCCCGAAGCCGATCTCCGCGTAATGGTCGACACGCAGGCCCGTGTTCAGCTCGACGGTCCGTACGAGCATCCCGGGCCCGCCGAGGGAGTAGGCCGCGTTCAGCTTGTTCTTCGCCGCACGGTGAGACTTGCCGGTGTCCGGGTCGACGTACGACGGGATGGTCACCCACGAGTCGCGCGGCAGACTCACCATCGTGGTGCCGTGGGCGCCGGTGTGCAGGAGCATCATCGAGTCGGTGCGGCTGCCGCCGGCCGTGCCGGTGTGCAGTTCCTTCCTGGCCTGCTCGGACAGGCCGTCCCGGCCGTCCGAGCCCACGATGAGGTAGTTCGTTCCCTTCCCCCGCGGCGGACGGTCCGCGACCCCGCCCAGGTCGACGGACCTGTCGAGTCTGAACTCGGCCCAGGCGAAGGTGCCCGCGCCGGTGAGGGCCAGTACGCACAGCAGTGCCGCCAGCAGCCGCACCGTCCGGCGGAACCGGCCGGGGCGTTCCCAGGGGGTCCGGACGCTGGTGCTGTGCCCGCCACGCCCGGCGCCATGGCCCTGGCCCGGCGCGTCGGCGGGGCTGTCGTCCGTCACAGGGGGCGCGGGAGCCGGAGCGGGCGCCGGATACGGAGCGGGCGCCGGATGAGGAGTGGGTGCCGAATGAGGAGTGGGTGCCTGATAAGGGGCGGGTGCCCGGTACTGGGCGGCTCCCTGATGCGCGGAGGGCCCGAGGCCCGCACCGTCGGGACCGCCGTACGGGTACGGCCCGAGGTGGGCGTCGGGACCGCCGTACGGGTACGGCCCGACGATGTACCCCTCGTACGGCCGGGTGGGCGTCTGAAGCGGGGACGTGCCGCTCTGCCACACCTGCCCCGTGATCACCCGATGCCCTGATGCCTCCCCTTCCTCGTTCTGCCGGTCGCTTCCGGGCCACCAGCCCGGCCCGTCACTCATGGGATGGACCACCCTTCATCACCTCGTTGACAACTGGCGTTCGGCGACCGGGTTCCTGAGCTGCTGGGCGGCAGCCGTGCCGGAGCGCTGCATGCGATGCCACTTCAGGCGGGTGCCGAGCAGCAGGGCGAACACGGACTGGATGACGACCAGGTACATCAGCTGCCGGTAGACGAAGAGCTGGAACGGCATCGACCACAGCGCCCACAGCCGCTCGCCGTCGAGTCGCAGGGCGTAGGCCGCACAGATCAGCTGGACCCCGAGGAAGGCGATCCACACGCCCGCCGCCTGCAGGGGGTCGGCGAAGAGCGCCCCGTACACCGCGTAGAGGTCGACGACCGGCGCCAGCAGCGGCAGGACCACCTGGAAGACGGCCAGATAGCTCAGCCCGCGCCGGGCGAAACGACCGGCCGCGCCCACTTCGACGACGGCCCCGCGGTGCTTCCACATCGCTTGCAGGGTGCCGTAGCACCACCGGTAGCGCTGCCGCCACAACTGCCGCAGTGATGTGGGTACTTCGGTCCACGCGATGGCCGACTCCTCGTAGACCACCCGCCAGCCGGCCCGCCACAGGGCCATCGTGAGGTCGGTGTCCTCGGCGAGGGTGTCCTCGCTGACCCCGCCGACGCCCATGAGCGCGTCCCGGCGGAAGGCGCCGATGGCACCGGGAACCGTCGGCATGCACTCCAGCACCTCGAACATGCGACGGTCGAGGTTGAAGCCGAAGACGTACTCCAGGTGCTGCCATCTGCCGAGCAGCCCACGGCGGTTGCCGACCTTGGTGTTGCCGCTGACGGCGC
This sequence comes from Streptomyces djakartensis, assembly GCF_014651075.1. Classification (GTDB taxonomy): domain Bacteria; phylum Actinomycetota; class Actinomycetes; order Streptomycetales; family Streptomycetaceae; genus Streptomyces; species Streptomyces djakartensis. Next base: position 110,975 of record NZ_BMWE01000007.1, read on the forward strand.
CGACGGCCGGGTGCGCGAGCGGCTGCACGAGCCGGAACAGGGCGTCGGGCTCGAAGACGGTGTCGGCGTCGACCATCACCACGATGTCGTGGGACGCGTTGGCCAGGCCGGTGTTGAGCGCCGCCGCCTTGCCCGAGTTGGGCTGCCGGATCACCCGGACCCGGGGGTCGTCGATCCACGTGGCGAGGTCCGCCGTCCGGTCCGTCGAGCCGTCGTCGATCACGATGACCTCGAGGTAGGGGTGCGTGGAGGCGAGCAGCGAGTGGACGGTGGACTCGATGCCGGCCTCTTCGTTGTAGGCGGGGACGAGCACCGTCACCGGTGCGTTGACCTCCCGCAGCCAGGGCGCGCCGGGGCGGGTGCGGGTGAGGCGACGGACATGGGCGCGGGCGAAGAAGACCAGTGACAGCAGCCGCAGCAGACCCAGCGCCCCTGCCACGACCAGCACCCAGTTCATGACGTGCGTGAACGTACTTCCGGCTGCCACGGCCCAGTTCAGGACCTTGCCCTGCCACCGTTCCGCGGTGGACACCCGGGTGTCGGCGGGTGGCATGCCGACGGCGTCCGTCACGGTGGTGAAACGGTCGGCGCGTGGATCGTCGAGCAGCTTCTTCGCCTCGTCGTACGCCAGTTCCGTCTGGCTGAACTGCCGGATCAGGCCGTGCGCCGGGTCACGCGTCGGATGGTTGGCGGCGACCAGCACATAGCCGTCCGCGGCGGCCTTGCGGGCCGCTTGCCACTCGGCGCCGCACAGGGTGTCCACCTCGGTGGTCAGCGGCATCCGCAGCAGGTCGGTGCGGATGCCCGCCGTGCCCGCGAGGGTCTTCTGAGTGAGGCCCAGTTCCATCCCGAAGCGGACGCGCGACGAGGAGCCGAGGTCGGCTCCCGTGTACGTGTTCGAGCCGATCTCGTGACCCTCGTCGAGGATCCGCCGGACCAGGTCCGGATGGCGTGCCGCCTGGGTGCCGAACACGAAGAAGGTGGCGTGCGCGTGGTGCTCGCGCAGCAGGTCCAGCAGCCGGGGTGTCCACTCGGGGTCGGGTCCGCCGTCGAAGGTGAGGGCGACGGTGCGCGCGGGTGCCGCGGCGGACGACACCTTGTCGCCGTCGATACCGCGCAGCACGGGGCCGCTCTCGTCCACGGACTCGGGCACCGGTCTGGTGCACGGATGGCGCGTCTTGGCGGCGTCCACCTCGTGGATGGTCCAGCCTTCGAAGAGCAGGGTGACGAAGATGACGGGCAGGGTCAGTGCGAGCAGCCGCCAGTGTCCGCGGGGGTCGCGGGACCGGGCGTGCCGGCGTTGTGCCGTGCCGCTCACGCAGCCGTCCCGGGTATGGGATTGATCACAGCGGAGTCGGGCCCTGTTGGTCCGCACGCATCATCCGAAGCCACCGGTCTGACCATGCGGGCGACGGTTTCGGCCACCCCCCACGCTCTCTTCACATGCTGGTCGACACCGTCGAGGCCCGATGGACGATGGCGCGTTTTCTTGCGGTTTGTCTGTGGGTCGAGCTCCTGCATGGGCGGCGAGTGTACTCACAGAAAAACCGGTGAGCGCGCCGGAAACAAGCTGGGTGATCTGCCGCGACGACGGGTGTGACACTTGGCGCCGTCGGTGCGCTGGAGTGGTGGGGTGCGGGGCAGTGTGTCTTCACATCTGCCCTTGCCGGAGCCGGCCTTCCGAAGGGCCACGGCCGCCGTCGCCGGTGATTTTCGGCCACCAGGTCGACGGCGGACCGTGGATCGGTGGCCGCTAGCCGCCCACGTACCAGCTGAAGCCTCCGTTGCTGGCGGCGACGGCCAGGAGCACCAGCCACAGGACGATGTCGACGACACCGAGGATGATGCCGGCCTTCGCCATTCCGGCGCCGTTCTTGACCGCTGCCTGACGGCGCGCGACGGCACCGAGGATGATGGCCACAGGGCCCAGGATGATGTTCAGGAAGATCAGCCCGATGACGCCGCAGCAGAGGCTCGCGATCGCCAGGCCGTTGGTGCGCGATCCGGAGGAAGCGGCAGGGGAACTGCCGTAACTCGTCATTGGATACTCCCGGTTGTCGGTTGCACGGACCGAACGGGCCGCACTCTCCTTACTGTTGAGTCGCTTGCTTCCGAATGCCCCTCCGAGGCGTTCCCATGTCAGCGAACTCCGGGCGGGCCGGGCCCGCGGGGCGCGAGCAGCAACCCGAACCGTTTCCTGCTTTACACCCGAAAATGGTTCTGACGTATGAGAATTCGGGTTATCGCGGGCGGCGGTGTAACGCGATGACGCTTGCCCAACGCAGAAGCAGGGAGAAGCGGTGCGACGATCCGGGGCGCAATTGTGATCCGGGGTGAGCGCGCCGGAACGGCCCCCCTCAGATCGGAATTCCTGTGAGCAACATCGACCCGGCTCCCGGATATCAGCCGTACGACCAGCCCCCGCAGAGCCCCGGCCCGGACCGCTCCGTACGGCGTCAGCACACCGGTCGACGCGCGGCCCTCACCATCTGCACGATCGCCGACATCGCCGCGGCCCTGCTCGGCCTGTGGATTCTTCTTTTCCTTCTCGAGGCGAACCAGGCAAATGTGTTCGTCGAGTTCGTGAGAGGGGCGGCGGACTGGCTTGCCTGGTGGTCTCAGGACATTTTCACGATGGACACAGAGGGTCTACGAGTCATCCTCAATTACGGTCTTCCGGCCGTCATGTATTTGCTGATCGGTCATGGGATCGCCGCTCGGCTGAACCGAGCCTGACAGCGGCTGACGCGTCCAGCCCGGCCTGGCGTCGATCACCGGTCGGCGCCGGACCGCGGCCGGGACGCGTGGTCCCTACAGCAGCGTCGGCGCGTATCTACCCGGACACCGTGCCCGCCCAGACGGCGCTGGTCGCGGGACTGCTGGGACGGCTGACGGAACCGCCGCACGGCTGAGCACGCGCCCCCCTTCGGCGCAGGCGCATTCCGCAGCGGCCGGGCCTCACTTGGCCGGCAGGCTCCCGGCGAAGGCGCGCCCCTCGTCGAGCCATGCGCCGAGCGCGTCGTCCTCCGCGACCGCCGCGCCGTCGACCACGACCCAGCCGCGCATCGGCCGGCCGGTCATGTCGAAGACCCGCGCCCCCGGCCGGGCCAGGGCCGCGTCGGTCGCCTCGGGGCCGACCCGGACCATGAGGTCGTCGCCGGTGACACCGACGGCCATGTTGCCCCGGTACAGGAACGCCACCCCGCCGAACATGCGCTTCTCGCTGATGGCCGGGTCCGCCCCGAGCCGCTCCCGGATCCGCTCCGCCAGCCCCTCGTCGTACGCCATCGCCGTCCCTCACTCCTGTTCCACGAGCCGCGCTTGAAGGTCGCGCAGGTCCTTCACGAGGTTGCCCCGCACCTGCCGGGCCAGCAGCGGCGCGGCCAGCCGGTAGAGGCCTCCCGGGCCGCCCCGCACGCGGATGCGGGCGCGCGTACCGAGCGGGTGGGACTCGAAGGTGTACGTGACGTGCATGGGCATGGGACCGGCCACGGAGATCATGTCCAGCAGCCATGGCGGCTCGTACGAGGCGACCCGCAGGACGTAGTCGATGCGCCGGCCCAGGAAGTACGCCGTACGGGTCACCTCGGCTCCGCGGCCGAAGCCTCCTTCCGGCGCCTCGCCGGTCAGTTCGGCCGTACGGATGCCCTGGGTCCAGTCGGCGTCGTGGCGCCAGTCCATGGCGTACGCGGCCACGCGTTCGGGCGGCAGGGGGATGACGCGCTCGGCCGTCACGTCGATCGTCATGGACCTCAGCGTGCGCCTGTCCAGCAGAAGTCACCACCGGGTGGGGACGCGGGAGCGTCCGGACGGCTCATGGAGAGTTGCCGCCCTGTTCCCCCTACCGGAAAGTCAAAACAGATCGGCGAGCCGAATTTTCCGGATGCCCATGTGTGCCGTGGCTCAGCGGCCGCGCCTTCGGCGTGGCTGTGATCGCCGGTTTCCCCAGCGACGAAGGAGTAACGCGTGAAGAGGCGGCTTATTGTCTCGGCGTGTGCGGCACTTGCTGCGGCACTTTCTGCGATGCCCAGCCACGCGGCGCAGACCACGCTCGTTGTCGATGACAACGGGGCGCAGTGCCCGGGCGCGGGTTTCACATCGATCCAGGCGGCGGTCAACGCGGCGATACCAGGCTCGACGATCAGAGTCTGCCCCGGGACGTACAACGAAGTGGTCACCGTGAACAAGGCGAACCTGCAGCTGGTGGGGCCGCGTACGCCCGCCGACTGCACACAGCCCGGAGCACCGAACCCGGCCACTGACGCGATCGTCCAGGCGGACAACGCGGCCGGCGGTGTCGTCAACCTGGTGGAGAACGGCATCCGTTTCCAGCGCTTCACGGTCCAGAACAACACGCTCGGCCCCGGCGTCTTCACCGGTGCCTCGTTCTCCGGACACGGAGTTCAGCAGAATCTGGTGCAGAACAATGTGCTCGGGGTCTACTTCAACTCCGACGGCGCGACCGATTCCACGGTCACGCGGAACTGCATTCGCCAGAACAACCAAGCAGGGGCGGCCTCCGGTAACGGAATCTACTCCGACCTGGGTCTGAGCGACGCGGACATCGTGCAGAACGCCTTCTTCGACAACGACTCCTCCGCGCTCGTCCTGACCGGAGGGGCGCCGGGAGCCGTGGACGCCGTCGACATCGACACGAACACGTCCCAGCAGGACGGTTCGCTGCTGGCCGTCTTCAACTCCACCGACACCAGGGTGCGGGGGAACACCGTGAGGAACGGCACCGGCTCCGCGATCTTCGTGGGCAACGACAACACCGCACTGCAGATCCTCTCGAACAACATCACCGGAAGCGGCCGTGGCGTGCGGACCAGCATCGACTTCGGCGGAGGGCCGAGCAGCAACGTCAGAATCACCTCCAACGTGATCAGCGGCTCCACCAGCACCGACGGCATCAGCGTGGGCCCGAACTCGCTCACCGGCTCCTTCATCTCGTCGAACCTCGCCTTCAACAACCCCAGGGACGGCATCCGCGTCGACGCGGGCGGCAACGCGGGCAATCAGATCACCGGCAACGTGCTCAGGAACAACGCCGAGCACGACTGCCATGACGACACCGTCGGCGCGGGAACCGCCGGCACGGCCAACACATGGCGGAGCAACGCGGGGCTGACCGAGAACCGCCCGGGCCTGTGCCGCGGCACGCCGTCCTGACCTGAGTGACGGGCAGCACAAAGGCCCAGGTCCTCGACCTGGGCCTTTGTGGGGAGCCGGTGCTCCCCGCACGATCGCGTGCTTCTCACATGACGGCCCGGTACCCCTGCCAGCCGGTCGCGATCTTCGTGCGGCCGCCGAACGACCCCTTGCCGTCACCGCTGTTGCGGTACAGGTTGCCGCTGGTGTCGCGCGAGACGAGGTCCGTCCTGCCGTCGCCGGTGATGTCACCGGCCGCGACGACCGCGTTGTAGGAAGCGCCCCAGTTCGAGAACACCTTCACGCGGGCCCTGAACGTGCCCGTGCCGGTGCCGTCGTACCGGTACAGGTTGTTCGACGTGTCCTGCGCGAGCAGGTCGCCGACGCCGTCTCCGTTGAGGTCACCGGCCCCGACGACCTTCTTGTACGTCTTCCAGTCGTCGTACAGCTTCACGCGCGCCGACAGCTTGCCCGTGCTGGTCCCCTTGTACAGGTAGACCGTGCCGGTCGAGGCGTTCCGGGCGACCAGGTCCGGGCGGCCGTCCCCGCTCACGTCACCGGGCGCGGTCAGCACGTCGTACTGGGTCCAGCCGGAGGTGCCGAGTGAGGTGTACGGCGTCGAGGGCGTCACCGCCGTGCCGCAGGCCGGTCGGTGGGCGCGCAGGGCGCCGCTGCTCAGCCGGACCAGGACGTCGTTGCAACGGTCGCCGCTGAGATCGCCGAACGGCACGAACTTCGCGGTGGTGGGCCAGCCGGTGCCGGAGACCTTGCCGCTCAGCGTGCCCGTGCCGGTGCCGCGCTGGATGGTGAGGGTGCCCGAGGAGTTGAGGGTGAGGACGTCGCCCGCCCCGTCCTGGCCCGCGTGGTCACGCGGTGCCGCGGCTCCCGCCGTGACCGCGACGGTGCCGGAGAGGCTGAGGGCGGCGCCCTGGCCGTCGGCGGGCTGGGCGGTGAGCGTCCAGACGTAGGTGCCGTTGCTGACCAGGTGGCCCGCCGAGTCCTTGCCGTCCCAGGCGGCCTTCAGCAGACCGCGGGCCTCGGAGCCGGACACCGTACGTACGGTGGTGCCGGACGCCTTGTGGCGGATGGTCACCTTCCAGGAGGCGGCTGGCTTCGACAGCCACCAGGTACCGGACCAGCTCGCGGCCCCGGACGTGACCGTGGAGTCGATGGCCGACAGCGCGGACGCCGGAACGCCGGTCGGCACCAGGTGGACGCGCTGCTCGCGGTCGGCGTAGGCCACGCCGCCGCCGAAGCGGTCCACCGTCCAGTTCAGGCCCGCCCTGAGATTGTCCTGGCCGATGTCGGTCCAGTCGGCCAGCTTGCGGCTCGGCAGCTCCTTGTGATCGCCGCTGGACGGAAGCCCGTCGTGCAGGTCGATGAGGTTCAGCCCGCTGCCGGACTGGGAGCCGCCGACGCGCTCGACGAGATAGCCGTCGCCGAGGAGGACCCTGCTCGCCGGGGCGGTGGCGGTCCGCTTGGACGTACGGTCGTACACGCCGGAGCCCCGCACGTCGCCCCAGTTGTCCACGCAGGTCCAGTACACCCAGCGGCCCACGGCCTGGAGGTCGGACGGAGTGCAGCCGTTGCGGGTGGTGAAGGACTCCACCGCGGTGCCGGACGGCAGCCGGGTCGCCGTGACCTTTCCTCCCGTCGCCGCGCCGCTCCACAGGGTGTCGCCCCAGACGGCCGCGGCGACCCGTTCCCGCTTCTGCAGGACCTTGCCCGCCTGACCCTCGGCGAACTCGCCGAGGTACTGGGCGCCGGAGGAAGCGCCGTCGACGACCGCGTACCGCCCGGAGAGGTCCTTGAGCCGCGGGGTGGAGTCGCCCGTGTCGAGGGTCGGGCCCCAGTTCGTGGCGCCGTTGGCGCGCAGCATGGTCAGGCCCGACTCGGTGGCGTTGTGGCGGCCGTGGTGGCCGGTGCCGTCGGCGAACATCCTCAGGCAGTGGGTGGAGCCGGGATCGCAGTCGCCCTCCCGCCCGCCGACCAGCCCGTCCACGGTCGCCTTGGTGACGCCCGGAGTGCCGGTCGTGGTGAACCAGGTGCTGCGATAGGCGCCGATGATCGTGCCCGGCTCGTACAGCGTGCTGTTGCCGGCCGTGGTGAGGATGCCGCTGCCGAGGGAGAGGCCGTGGACCTGCGCCGGCATCGACCGCACGGCTGTCAGGCGCTTGCGCGTGACCGTGCCGTCGCCGGCCCGGGCGACCCGGTACACGCCCCAGTCGAGGTCGCCCTGGTCGACGTACCGCGCGGCGCCCGCCACGAGGACCGAGCCGTCCGGTGCCTGGACCAGTCCGTGGGCGGCCGGATTCATCACCTCGGTGAGGTCGGTGTCCGTGCCGTCGGAGCTGAGGGCGTACAGCGGCTGGCCCCGGTACTTGTTGTCGCCGGGGGACACCGGTTCCATGCCGAGCAGCTTGTCGCCGATGATGCCGTACGCGGCCTGGTAGGTCAGGGCGGCCGTGTCGAAGGTGCGGGGCGCGGCGGACGAGTCGTCCCGGTCGTACAGGTCCGCCTTGCCGCGCCCGCTGCGCAGCCGCAGGATCGAGTCGGTGCCCAGCCGGAAGCCGGTCACCTCCCAGTCGTCCTCCGGGTCGACCCGGTCGGGCAGCTCGCCGAACACGCCGAGGGAGAGCTCCACGATGCCCCAGTGGGTCTGGCTCTCCTCGCCGTCGGCGGTCTTGTAGCGGACGATGAGGGACCGCGCGTCGCCGTCCTCGACCACCACGTCGGACGCACCGTCCGGCAGCCCGGCCACGGGGGTCCGTACGACCTGGCCGTCGGCCCGGACGCGGGACAGCTGGTAGGCGTTCGGGTTGCCGTTGGCCCCGCTGGTGCTGGTGAGGACGGTGGCGCCGAAGGTCCCCTGGTAGGTGTGGCCTTCGGGCACCGGCACAACGGCGGTGCCGCCCGACGTCCCCGCGCCCTGGAGGAGGGTGACCTGACGGTCCTCCTCCGAGTAGAGGGCCACGGTGTCGGAACCGTCCCCGTAGTAGCCGGGCTTGAAGGACGCGGCCTGACGGAAGTACCCGCTGTCGATGTCGTACTCCACCGGCGCGTCCAGCCGCTGCTTCAGCTCGGTCGTGGTGCCGGTGGCGTACTCCGTCCACAGCAGCCGGTCGTCGCCCTCCTGGCCCCAGAGGAAGCCGCTGGTCCCCGCGTTGAGGATCTGCGTGGCCCTGGGGACGGCACGTGCAGCGGCGGGCAGCACGAACTCGCCGGCCGTGGTCGGCAGCGGTGCGGCCGCCGCCGGGTACGGCATCGCGGCGAGCGGGAGGCTGAGTGTCAGGGCGGTCGTCAGGACGGCCGCGGTACGTGCCACCGGCGGGCCGAGGCGTACTGAGCGTGAACCATGAACCGGTCTGTGTCCGTGCCGGCCGAGTCGGGCCACCGTTCCTCCTGGAAGGCAAGAAGAAGGCATGGCGGGACGTACGGCAACGCCCTGGCATTTCCCCCGGCCCCCCGGCCGCTCCCCCCACGCGCGTGCGGGGAGCCTAACAGCATGTCCATGACTTCCACACGCGTCAACCGGCCTGCACGGGGCTTCTCTTGTCCGCGGGCCGGCAGCTCAGCGCACCGGGAAGCCGCACGAGTAGCCCCGCTCCTTGAGCCAGGGGAGGATCCGGCGCAGGGCCTCGACGGTCTGGGAACGGTCGCCGCCCGCGTCGTGGAAGAGGATCGTCGGCCCGTTCGGCAGCTCCCGCTCGACGGTGGCGACCATGGCGTCCGCACCCGGCCGCTCGAAGTCCTTGGAGTCGACGTTCCAGCCCAGCGGGCGCATACCCCGGGAGGCGGCCAGCTTGCGGCTGTAGGGGGTGAAGGCCCCGCCCGGCGCCCGGTAGTACACCGGCCGCACGCCCCCTGACGCCTCGATGATCATGCGTTCGGCGTCGAGGATCTGCTGCGCCTGGTAGGCCTGGGACTTCCGGTCCATGGTGGTGTCGTGCGACACCGAGTGGTTGCACAGCCGGTGCCCGGCCGCGACCACCTTCTTCACGAGGCCGGGGTGAGCCCGGGCCTGCGTCCCCACCATGCAGAACGTGGCCTTCACCCCGTGCTCCCGCAGCACGTCGAGCATGGGAGGCGTCCACACGGGGTCCGGGCCGTCATCGATGGTGATGTTGACGCCGCGCGCTCCCTCGTCCGAGGCGTGCGCGATGGTCACCGCGACCGGCTTGACGCCACCGCCCGGCGTGGCCGACGCGGTCGCCTTCGGCGACGAGCCGCCCTCGGCACCGGCCTGCGCGGTCCACACCGAGGCACCGGTGGCGAGCAGCGTCACCCCGAGCGCCGCTCCGAGCACCTTGCCGTACCAGCCCCGCCCGCCGCCGTGTCGTGCCATGTCCGCCCCCGCTTTCGCGCAGTCCCTCGCCGGTCCTCGGTCACCTCGTGACCACTTGGCAGGACGAGGGGCGGCGGCCGAGGGATGCGTCCGTTACCGATCACGGACAATCTCGACGGAGTTCGCGCACAACCCGTCGGCGGCGGCGGCCGGAGCCGGGCCTGATCCGCCGGATGAGCGGCTGACGCCCTGTGGGACGCCCGCCTCACGCACCGAGGCCGTCGAGCAGCATGGCGAGCCCTCCCCGGAACGCCTGGTCGGCACCGACCCCGCGGGCGCGCCGGGCGGTCTCGGTCATGAGCGGGAACTCGTCGGGCGGCAGCTCGGAGAGGGCTGTCGTTCCCCGGACCGGACAGCGGCCCGAGATGTTCCAGTGGGAAAGGCGGCCGTACGCGGAGTTCGGTGTGGAACGGTCACCCCGCGCGCTGCTCAGTCCGCGAGCCTGGGGACCGTCGTCCGGGCCGTCGTGAGCGGCGTGCGTGAAGTCGCCCGTGGGCGGGAGTACTTGCCGGGGCCGGTCGGTACGAAGGGCGGCTCGGCCTGCCCGCCGACTTCCTCGTCGCGTCCGGCGGCCGGGTGCTCGCCGCCGAGTACGGCGAGCACGTCCACGGCCGGTGGCCGGTCGGCGAACTGCTGCGACTGGCGGCCGGCGCACCGCGTACGCCCCGCCCGGATCCGACGGCTCGGTGAGACGTGATCCCCTTCGGCCGGTCCGGGAGGTCTACGCCGTCCCGCGTGGCGCCGCGTGGGTGCCCGAGGCGGTGTCCTGCGCGCCCTCGAGCGGCCAGTTCTCCTCCTGCCCGAAGTCGGGAGCCTGGAAGGGACTTGTCGTCGGAGTGGGCGATGCCGCTGGGGAGCGGCGGGGTTCCCCGTACGGGGCGGAGAACAACGGCTTCAGATCGATGGGAGAGCTCTCTTTCGGTACAGGTCCCCTGAGGGGCCTGGTGTGCCGTGACCGGGCACAGCGGTGCTACAGCTTGGTCATCTTTGCGTACGGGCTGAGGATCCGCATCTGCGACGATCCGAAATCCACCAGTGCGGCGATTCCGTCCTCGATGCCGATGACCCGGCCGAGGCCGTACACGTCATGGGTGACCTGATCGCCCAGTGCGAAGTGCTTGGGAACCGGTGTGACCGGGGCCTTGAAGGGGCTGGTGGGCAGATGACGCTTCGGTGCCGCAGGCTTTGTCATGGTTCAGTATGCGCCCATGTGGCCGACGCTCGTTGTGGCGCTCGGCACAGATCAGGACGGCGACCATGGTGCCGCGCCACTGACCTGCGGTTTCGGAGACCGGTGCGGCGAGAATCGATCGCGGTTCTCCTCCCGGCCACGGCCCCCGCCTTCGTGTTCAGCCGGGGCCGGGGCGGCCGGCCGACTCGCCGGCGGCACGGCGGTACTCCGCGTTGATGCGCTGCGCTTCCTCGAGCTGGTCCTCGAGGATGACGATGCGGCACGCGGCCTCGATCGGTGTCCCCTTGTCGACGAGCTCGCGGGCGCGCGCGGCGACCCGCAGCTGGTAGCGGGAGTACCTGCGGTGTCCCCCCTCCGAGCGGAGCGGGGTGATGAGACGAGCCTCCCCGATGGCTCGGAGGAAGGCGGGGGTGGTGCCGAGCATCTCGGCTGCCCTGCCCATGGTGTACGCGGGGTAGTCGTCGTCGTCCAGACGATCATTCAGATGGTTGTCCGATGTCATGTCACCTCGCTGTGCAAACGCGTCGAGGGGCCCTGGTGCCGTACGGCACCAGGGCCCCGAAGGAAATCCAACACCATCTGTCGGCCCTACTGCGGTGCCGACCTTCTGTTTCCGCTACCCGGCCCAGCAGGGCGGAGCGGGGGATCGCAGCTGCTTGACCGGGGACCACCATCCATTCCGGGGTCTTGCGGTACCCGGACCGACTGTCAGCCGGGCCCGGGCGATCCTGATGGCGTCTGATCCTCCGTTCCTCTCAGAACCAACCACTTCTTGCCTACGACAGGAAGCGTACTGCCGTCGCAAACGAAAGTCTACCGTCGCAAGAGCAGATTTTCCGGTTCGGCCTCCGGAAGAACTCGCACGGGCGACTCAGGGCGGGCGGTCCGCATAAGCTCTGCTGTCATGTCGAATCCTGATGAGCTGCTCGTCGCCATCTCCGCCGCGGTGGAGTCCGAGCGAAGCAATCAGATGTCTCTGACCGTGGTCGTCGGCGGCGCCGTCATCACCGGCCGGCTGGCTCCGGAGGCCGTGTGGAGGGAGCGGGTGGCGGAGGTCCTGAAGGACTCGGACCGGCTCGGCCCGTTCTCGGACGTCTTCGCCCGCGCCCCGCGGGGCGACCGGCCCGGCCGCGGCGACGCGCCCACGCATCTGCACTTCCATCTCGCCCGCATCCTGCAGGGAAGCCTCGGCATCCCGGAGACCGGTGGCATGTACCGAGTCGCGATCAAGGACGTCAGCGCCTGGACCGTGGGGGACCTCAGCTACTCCGACCGGTGAGACGCGGCCCCCGCCCCGCCGTCCGGCCGGCGGCTTGTGAGCGGACGGCGACACAGCGGTGGGGGCCCTGCCGACGCGCGTCGGCAGGGCCCCCACCGGGCTCCTGGAGGCGGTTTCCCGCCCGTCCTTCTTACGGCACCGGGACCGGGGCCGCCGAGCAGTGCCGAGGCGACCCGTCCGAGGGAGTACCGAGCGACGCCGGCGATCCGTGGAGGAGGTCCCGCAGACGGATCCGGTCCGTGTACGCCGGACTGTCGCGGAGAACGGCGAGCCGGACCCGGGTGACCAGCCCCGTGCTCCGGTCGTCCCCGTCGCACACGGTCAGATGATCGACCCGGGCGCCCGCCATGACGGCCAGAGCCACCTCGACGGTCATGTCGTCACACACCCGGGGCCCGTTGTCGTCGACGCCGGTCACGGCGGCGGGGTCCGGCATGTACTGCGTTCGCACCGGCGTCAAGGGTGTCTCCGTTCGGGAGGGATGGTCGGCTCGGAAGCACTGCGCCCCGCCTCCGGGAGACCGCTGCGGCTGCAAGCCGCTACGGAATGCCCTGAGGGGATTGGCCGGCCTAAGCGGCCGAGTCGTTCCCGGGCCGCCGCTGTCCCCCGCGGCGCGCCCCCGCGCCGGCGGGCCGGCCGTGGCCGGTGCGTGACCGGCCGCCCCTGGACGGCGAAGAGGCACGGCGGGGGCGTTCCACCGCGGGCACGGTGACGACCACCGGGACGCCGGAGGGCGCCTGAGCGCCCGTGATGCGGCTCAGCTCCGCCTCGCCCGAGCGGACCGGGGTGATGTGCGGGGTGATGCCGGCCGACGCCATCAGCCGGGTCATGCCCCGGCGCTGACCGGGAGTCACCAGGGTGACGACGCTGCCGGACTCCCCGGCGCGGGCCGTACGGCCGCCCCGGTGCAGGTAGTCCTTGTGGTCGGTGGGCGGATCCACGTTGACGACCAGGTCGAGGCTGTCGATGTGGATGCCGCGGGCCGCGACGTTGGTGGCCACCAGGACGGTGACGTGACCGTCCTTGAACTGCGCCAGGGTCCGGGTGCGCTGCGGCTGGGACCGGCCACCGTGCAGGGCCGCGGCGCGGACACCGCTGCTCAGCAGGTGCTTGGTCAGCCGGTCGACGGCGTGCTTGGTGTCCAGGAACATGATGACCTTGCCGTCCCGGGCCGCGATCTCGGTGGTGGTGCGGTGCTTGTCCGCCTCGTACACGTGGAGCACATGGTGCTCCATCGTGGTGACGGCACCGGCCGACGGATCGACGGAATGAACCACCGGGTCGGTCAGGTAGCGGCGGACCAGCAGGTCGACGTTGCGGTCCAGGGTGGCCGAGAACAGCATCCGCTGGCCCCCGGGGCGCACCTGGTCGAGCAGGGCGGTGACCTGGGGCATGAAGCCCATGTCGGCCATCTGGTCGGCCTCGTCGAGAACCGTGACCCCGACGTCGGTGAGACGGCAGTCGCCCCGGTCGATGAGGTCCTTGAGCCGGCCGGGCGTCGCGACGACCACCTCGGCGCCGGCGCGCAGCGCACCGGCCTGCCTGCCGATGGACATCCCGCCGACGACGGTGGCGATCCGCAGGCTCACGGCACGGGCGTAGGGAGTGAGCGCGTCGGTGACCTGCTGGGCCAGCTCACGGGTGGGGACGAGGATCAGGGCCAGTGGCCGCCGCGGCTCGCCGCGCCGGCCCGCGGTGCGCGCCAGTGCCGCCAGGCCGAAGGCGAGGGTCTTGCCCGAGCCGGTGCGGCCGCGGCCGAGTACGTCACGGCCGGCCAGGGAGTTCGGCAGGGTCGCCGCCTGGATCGGGAACGGCACGGTCACACCTTCGCGGCCGAGCGTGGTCAGCAGCGGCGCCGGCATGGCGAGGTCGGCGAACGAGCCGACGGCGGGCAACGCGGGCGTGACCGTCTTCGGAAGCGCGAACTCGCCACCCGCGGGCTGCCGCTTTCCGGAGCCGCTGGAGCGGCGTGGGCCCCCGGACCGGACTGCGGCGGCACTTCCGCCGAAGCGGTCGTGTGTGCGATTGGTGCGTACGCGAGGGGAACGTGTGCGGTTCATTCGGAACCTTCCTCGATGCGGGCACGTATCAAGGAATTTCCGCAGCAGAACGAGCGGCGCAGGGAATCGCGAGAACGGGCCGAAAATGACAGGGCAGACTCACCCTGAGAAAAAACGAGCCGGGGCCCGCACCCCAGAGTGCGGGCCCCAGCTGCGAAGAACGCGTCAGTGCGCGGATCAGGCGGGAACGATGTTCTCGGCCGTCGGGCCCTTCTGGCCCTGCGCGATGTCGAACGACACCTTCTGGCCTTCCAGCAGCTCGCGGAAGCCCTGGGTGGCGATGTTCGAGTAGTGGGCGAAGACGTCGGCGCCGCCGCCGTCCTGCTCGATGAAGCCGAAGCCCTTTTCCGCGTTGAACCACTTCACGGTGCCAGTAGCCATTTTGTTTCTCCTTCGGAAACGGTGCCAGGAACGCGCCGTGTGCGCATCCCGTGTCGCCGTGATGATCGGCCGTCGGAAAAACCTTCTGGCAACCACACCTGCAACTGGTGACGACAGTAGCACGTCGGCTTCGAGTATGTGCGCTGAGTAATTCTGCGCCCGCCGGGGCGGCAGGAATGCTCGCCGTGCGCCGCGTCGATTTCTTATGTCGTCACTACAGATATTGTTTCCCGGAATGAGCGCTGCGGCGGAAAGGATGCCGGCCGCCGCGGTGGGCGACGCCGAGGCCGAGGCCGCCGAGTCGCCCCGGGCGCCGCGCCGGGAGCGGACGTCCGGCGCTTGAGCCCGCCTCGGCACCCGTCAGGGGCAGCCGGACCGAGGGCGCCGCCACCGGCGCCCGCCGTCGGCCTGCCCGGCGGACCGGTGTCGTTTCCGAACTCGGGGTACTCGCGGCTTCACCAGGCGGACGGGCTCCGAGACGGCCCGGCCAGGCGCAGCCACGAAGAACGGGAGGTGATCACTGTGTCGACTGCACAGCCGCGCTCTGCCGGCCCCGGCCGACAGACGCGGGACCCCGGCGCGGAGCCGGTCAGCGAGCTGGTGCAGCGGGCGTCGCAGCAGCTGACGGAGCTGGTGCGCGGCGAGCTGAGGCTCGCGCAGGCGGAGATGAAGGAGAAGGGCAAGCGGTACGGCAAGGGCGGCGGGCTGTTCGGCGGTGCCGGCGTCGTCGGCTTCCTGACCCTTGAGGCGCTGGTGGTCACGGCCATCGCCGCCCTCGCGGTGCCGCTGCCGGTGTGGGCCGCGGCGCTGATCGTCACCGCCGTGCTGGGCGCGATCACCGCGCTCATGGCCGTCACCGGCAAGAAGCAGATCAGCGAGGGTGCACCGCCGGTACCCGGGCAGACGATCGACAGCGTGAAGGCCGACGTGGCCGAGATCAAGGAGAGTGCACAGCGATGACCCAGCCGCCCCACGACGAGCAGACGGCTTCCAGCCCTCAGGAACTGCACGAGCAGGTCGAGGAGACCCGCCAGTCGCTCGGCAGGACCGTCGAGGCGCTGGCAGCCCAGACCGATGTCAGGGCCAAGGCGCAGGAGAAGGCGGCCGAGGTCAGGCAGCAGGCGGCCGTGAAGGCCGGGCAGCTGAAGACCAAGGCGGCCGAAGCCGCGCACCAGGTGCAGGACAGGCTGCCGGATTCGGTGAAGGAAAAGGCGGCCGGCGTCGCCGAGCAGGCCAGGGCCGGCACTTCCCGGGCCGGGCACCTGCTCCAGGAGAAGGCACCCGAACCAGTGCGGCAGAAGGCGGCCCAGGGGGCGCGGGCAGCGCGGGACAACCGGACCGTGCTGCTGGCGGCGGGCGTCGGCGCCGCCCTCGTGTGGCTGGCGTGCCGCCGAGGGAAAGCGTGAGCGGGCGAAAGCCCCGTAGCGGCCCGTAGGCCCCCGTGGGCCCCCGTAGACCCCGGTGGGCCCGGGCCCCCGTAGACCCCGGTGGGCCGCTCACCGGCCGGCCGGTCCTGCTCGGTGAGGTGCTCCTCCAGTCCGGCGAGCACCTCACCGGCCGCCGTCAACGCCGGCTGGGATCCAGGTCCGGGTTCTTCATGAGCTGCTTCGTCAGCTTCGGGCGTTCCTTGACCAGGTCGCCGAACCAGCCGCCGCCGAGCCACGTGCTACGTGCTACGAGCGAAGAGAGACGTACCCCTTGATGCCGGCCTGTTCGGCCTTCGCGACGCGGTCCGCCGGAGCGTTCGCTCGCTCCGCGGACGTCAGTGGCCAGTCGTGAGGTTGCATGAACAGCAGCTCGCCGCTGGTGGGTACGAGACCGACGCCTCCGAAGAGATCGTCGCCGGCGTACCAGACGCCCGCACTGCCGCTCGCCGGCCATCCTTTGCCCGACAGGTTTCTGCCCGCCATCGTGGGCGATCCCGAACTCCCACCGCCGAGCCTGATGACGAAGCCGTTGTTCCTTTCGAGGCTTATCCGCTGGACGGGGCCGCGGAAAACCATCGGGTAAGTGCGGAAGACACGTGAGCATCTCCGGCCCCACCAGAGGGCGCTGAACAGCAGGAGTGGCGAGACGAGGACGCCGAAGAACCCCATCAGCGCGATGGGGAGCAGATACTCAGTACGCGTCACGAAGATCTGCAACCACATGGGCCCGAAGACCGCCGCACGTTTGGCGAAACGCTTCAGCGCCGCGGTGCGGTGATGTTTCAAAGCGCCCTGGAAATCAGTTCCGTCGGTCGCGTAGGGCGCGCGACTCACCTCCTGCACCACGATCACTCCCGCGTCTCCGTGCTCACCCGAAGTCGGACCGCACGGCCTGAGCCGCGGAACCGGGAACCACCGGACCGGCCCCCCGGTCCGCTTCGGCCGTCGGATCCGTGAACGTCAGCGTGCGGGCGGTGCCGAGCAGCACCGAGCGGTAGTCGTCGGCCAGTTCGAGCGACGAGGTCACCAGTTGCACGACGATGATCGACGATGTGCGGGGCTCCGGTACCGCCACCGTTCCCTGCCAGATCGACCCCTCCACGGGCCCCTCCTGACCTTCGGGCGGGACGCCGGGTGCCACCGTCTTGCGCACCTGCTCGGTCAAGAACCCGATGCCCACGGGCAGTTCGATGGGCCGCATACCGTCGCTCGCGTTGCCGCCCACCATGCCGGCGAGGACGCGCGTCGGGTTCGCACCACCGGACGGGACCGCGGAAAGGGTCAGGACCGACGTCGAGGCCTCTCCGTCGCCGCCGGGGTGCATACCGAGCGCGCACACCGCCACCGGCTGCTTCCGCAGCAGCAGCACGGTCGTGGCGTACAGACGGAATGCCTGGTCGGCCCGTTCGCGGGCCTCCCCGGGAAGTCCGCTGATCTGCCGCGCCAGTTCCGCGACCCCGTCCTCCGTCGGGTTCAGATCCAGTTCCAGATACCCACGGGGGAGCCCGTACCAGAACTGCGGCCTCGGTCCGGTGTCCGTCTTCGTGCCGCCGGGTTGGTTGTTCACAGCCGGATGCTCCCTGCGAGTTCAGCGATGTCCGTGCCGAAGGTCGCGAGCGTGCCCGTCGCGCCCGACAGGGCCACACCCGCCTTGGTGGCCTCGGTGGAGTCATGCCCGATGCCGTCTTCCGGCAGCAGACCGGCGGTCTCCGCCGAGGAGACCACGTTCGCGGTCGCGTTGACCCCGTTGAGGGCCCAGTCGCGCAGCTTGCTGGGAGCGGTGGCCACGTCCACGGCCCTGTCCCAGTTGACGGCCCTCACTTCGGTGGCGAAGGTGGTCGCCCTCGAACCCAGCGACATGGCCTCACCGCCCTCCCGGGCAACCGCTGCCGCCAGGCCCACCTCGCTGCCCGCCCGGGCCAGGATGCCGACTCCGGGTACGACGCCCAGGGTGTCACCGACGACGGAACCCCACGCGGTCAGGCCCGCTTTCCACCCGTGCTCACCCATGAGCGAGTCCCTGAAGTCCTCGCTCGCGAGATTCTTGCTCAGCGCGGCGGCGCTGGCCACCATCGCGATGGCGGCGAAGGCGGGCGCGAGGGGAGTGGGGAAGAGCGCGAGCAGGCCGGCGATGGCCCCGATGGTTCCGGCGTGGTCCAGCAGGAACTGCCCCACCTCCTTGAGGGCCGTTCCGATGGCCTCAAGAGTCTTGCCGAACCACCCCGGCTCCTTGGGCGCCAGCTTGTCGTCCGCCTCGTCGAGCTTCTTGGCGACGCCCTCTGCCTTCTCCTTGTTCTCGTTTTCCAGGGTGCGGGCCTTGGTGAGAACGTCCTCGTACGCCTGGTTGGCGTTGTTGAGCTGGGTCGTCGCCTCGTTCAGCGAGCGCTCGGCCGCGCGCAGGCGCGCTGTCGCGGCGTCGGCCTCCTGCTGGCTGGGATATTCCTTCCCGCCCAGTTGGAGATCGGGGTGCTTGGCGGCCTCGTCGTGGCGTTGCTTCGCCTTCTCGGCTGCGGACTTCTTCTCGCCCGCTTCCTCGTCGTACTTCTTCGCCAGCTCGCGATGGGAGGACAGGTCGCCGTTCCAGGCGTCGAGCGACGCCGCTGCCTTGTCGAGCGAACGCGCCGCGTTCTTCATGTAGTTGGGAAGTTCGCCGTCCAGCGCGTCCCGGAAGGCGTCCGCCGCGTCCCCCTCCCAGTGCGCGCTCTCCCCGAGCAGTCTCTCGATCTGGCGGTGGGAGCTGTCCAGCGCGTTCGCCGCGGCCTTCACCTTTCGCTGCAGCGCGGCAACCTCGGCGGGGATGCCGGGCACCGGATTCCAGCCGAGATTCGGGTACGGGTTCGTAGCCATCAGTTCTTCCCCCCGCCACCCGAAGTGGCGGACTCCGCCATCTGCTTCAGGGTCTTTTCCAGATTCTCCTCGAATTCCTCATAACTCAGCTTGTTGGCCTTCACGCCCTCGCTGATGTCGCCGATCATCTCGCTCAACTGCTCGGACCCGTATTTCCATCGCTCCTGGAACGTGTCACAGGCCTCGTCCAGTCGCGCTGTACCGATCTCGGCGCTGCGGACATGTGAAAGCGCCTTACGGGCGTCATCGAGGTCCTTCGTCGCCTGCTGCAGCGATTTGACGAACTGGTCCAACTGGTCGATATCAACCTTGAAGTGGTCCCCCACTGGTACCCCCGTAGCGGCGGAAAAAGGGCATCTAGGGCAACACGGGCAGAAGGATTCCCCTTGTGCTGCCAGGCTGGGCGGCAGCCTATATGTCAGTAGAGTGGTGTGTCGATCGAGTCCCGAGCGCTTCCGGAATCCATAAACGAGGAGAAGTTGTGAAAGAGAGCGGTGGGGGCCTTCCCCTCGACAAGTCCGGCACACAGGCCGATCGGGGACCTGCTGATGCGCCCGCTCCTCTGCACAAATGCGCTTTCGACCACCCGGAAACGCGGGCCGCTTGGGAGAAGGCCCGAAGCAAAGCGAAGAGAGGCCGCTGGATCTGGCACGCCCTGTATGCCCTCTCCTGGGTGGCGTACTTCGTGCTCTTCGGGAACCTCTCAAGCGATAACGCCAGGGAGCGGGCCGCTGGAGGCATCGTCCTGGTGTCATTCCTCTACCTGATTCTTCTCTATCTGCGCCGTGACGTCATGGCGTCCCTGAAGCGCATCCGGCGCGTGCTGGAGCAGCACCCGTGGCAGCCCATCCCCGCGGCGCACCGGCCCGCCGGCGTCAGGGACGTCATGGGCGTGCCCGTCCAACTGCGCTACCGCGAAGGCGAAGAGCTGACCGGCCTCATGTCCGCACGGAATCCGCTTCGCCGGCGCCACTGGCCCGAGGAACTGGAGCACGGCGCCTGGTACGCCGGCGAGGTATGGCGGGAAGGAGGCGCCAGGACGCGCGGCTTCGGTGTCCTCACCGTCCCGGGTGGCGGCGAGCTCCTGGAGGTGTCGCGAGAGACGGCGGTGCGGCGGTAAGCCGGGGAGGGCACTCGGCCGGAAGGCCGGCTGGTGGACATGGAGGGAACCGGCGATCGATAGGGTGCGCTGCACGTTCGAGGTGAACGGCCATGGATCCGCGGGGGAGTCGGAGTGGTGTCAGCGCACGGGACGCGCGCCGAAGGGCTCGACGAGTTGCTGCGGGTGGTGCAGCGGGACGGGAGCCAAAGCGCGGTACTGGAGTGGCTCGGGCGGCGGATCGGCGCCGATGTCGCCTGGATCGGGCCCCGGGGCGGGATCGACGCGGCCACACCGGCGTTCCCGGACACCGTCGTGGCCGCACTGCCGGAGCACCTCGAACGCCTGGCCGACGGCCGGCTCGGGGCGGCCGCGACCCGGCTCGGCACGCTGGAGATACACCTCGAGGCGTTCGGCCCCCGCGCACCGCGGCGGCCCGTGCTGGTCACGGTCGGCGCGAACCCGCTGACCCGCGAGGCCGCGTCCCTCGCCTCGCAGGCGGGCGGACTGCTGAGGCTGCTGGGCGCCGCCTCGGCCGCCGCCGACCGCAACCGCGCCTACCAGTGCAAGGCACGCGACGTGCGGTTCGCCGTGCTGACCGCGCTGATGGGCGGCGACCTCACGCTGGCCCGGCGGATCACCTGCCGTGACGTGCCACCCCTGCTGGACGCCGAGTACGTCCGGGTCCACCTGCTGCAGTGCACCCCGACCGACCGCGACCGCCTGGCCGAGGCCTACCAGGACGGCTCTGGCTACCACGGCTCCGGCCTGATGGTGCACTGTCCGGCCTTCCGGGACCACCTCATCTGCCCGATCCCCGACACACCGGACCCGCCCGGCGACCGGCTCCGCGGCGGACAGGAACTGCGCCGGCTCGTCGACGACCACCCCGGATACTTCCTGGGCGTCAGCAGACCCCACCCCCTCACCGACCTCGGCGCCGCCTACGGCGAGGCCCTGCACGCCCTGGCCGTCGCCCGCAACTCCCCGGAACGCGTGGCCGTCTACGAAGGCCGGCCCTCGCTGGCCGGCGTCCTGCCCCGGCCGGCCGGCACCGCCTGGGCCCTTTCCCGCACCGCACCCCTGCGCAACGAGCCGAAACTCACCGGTGACATCGTCCGCCTGGCCGTGACCTTCCCCCGGGCCGCCGTGGCCCGCCTGCTGAGCATCAGCCGCACGACGGTCGCCGCGCACTGCCGCCGGGCCGAACGAGTCCTGGGGCCTGGGCGACGTCCGCGCCCGCGCCGAACTCGACCTGGCCCTCGCCCTCGCGGACCTCCCGCCCGGTCCCGCGCCCGACGTTCCTCAGCCACCGGCCTTCCAGGAACTGCTCAGCACCACACCAGCGACCGCATGGGCGGCAGCGTTCCTCCGCCCGCTTCATGAGACACGGGACGGCGACCTACACACCACGGTGAAGGCGTGGATCGACCACAACACCGACGCCCAGCGCACGGCCGAATCCCTCTCCCTGAGCCGCAACACGGTCCGCGCCCGCCTCCGGGCCGCCGAGAACCTGCTCAACCGCGACCTGCTGACCACCGGCTCCGGCCTCCACGACCTCGTCCACGCCCTTGTGGCGGCTGAGCAGTGTGCACACTCGAGGGACGAAACTGGCCACCGTGCACCGTGGTACGAAGGGGACAACGCGGCCTAGCGTGTTCACACGGGCCGCGAGGTCCGGAGGTTCACGACCTGGGGGGTTTCCATGAACAAGTTCCGCGTCGGGGGAGTCGTCGCCGCGGCGGCGATGATCGGCTTCGCGGGCTCGCCGGCGTTCGCGCAGACCAACGCGACCGTGTACGGCGAGAGTGCCCGGCCCAACTGTGCGCACAGCTCGAAGGGTGTGTTCGAGGCCGAGGGCGAGTGGTTCCACCTGACCGACACCTGCGCCGACGGCTGGGACGTCGTCATGAAGGTCGACGTCGCGCCGTACCGGTCCGACGGTGGCTACGACTTCAGCATCTGGAACACAGGCGGCAGGGGCTCGACGAAGGACGTCAACAAGGCCTACGACGAGGGCACGGGCGTCTGCGTCTGGGCGGGCTACGGCGAGGCGAGCTCCGGGGAGTGGGCGGGCTTCGGCCCGGGCAGCTGCGGCGTCGCCTGACCCCGCAGGCCACTCGCCGGCACAGACGAGGAAGACGGCCCGGGCGACGGGGGACAACGTGCGCCGGGGGCCGTCTTCCTTGCACTTGTATTCCGCGGCGAGAAAGTGACCTGCGGGAGGGCCTCAGCTCCCGGTGAGGGAGATGGCCAGGTCCGTGATGTTCAGGGGGAACCTGGCGTTGGCGGCATCGGCCACGGGCGTGGCCTCGCCGGTGAGGAGGTCGATGCTGTAGAGGGAGGGCCGGCTGGCGCCGGGGGCGGTGAGAGAGGCGAAGGCGGCGTTGCCGACCGTCTTGCCGCCCGACAGGGTGCTGAAGATGTCCATGCCCGCGTTGACCTGCGCGTCGATGCCGAGGCTGCCGGTCGGTGCCAGCGTGCCGTTGTTGGCCGGGGACTGGATGACCACCTGGTCGCTGGTCGTGTTGATGTCGAACAGCGTGGTCCCGGTGGCCCCGTTGAGGTCGTTGTTCGTGTAGGCGGCGGCGGAGACGCCCTTGGTCGTGCCCTCGATCGGCGGGGTGGTGAGGTTCAGGTCCTGGATCGTGGTGTGGTCGTTGAGGTTGTGCCGCAGGTTCTGGCCGTTGTCGCTGATCACGCGCAGCCGGTCGGCGGCCGGGTTGAAGTCGACGCCGAAGTTCGTGCCGTGCAGCGAGTACTGGAGCTGGGACACTTTGGTGATCACTACGTCGGTGGTGGCCGGCGGGGTCTTGATCGTGTAGATGCCGCCCTTGTTGCCGACGCCGTACATCAGGCCGTTCTGCACCCGGAAGTCGATGCCGATCAGAGCCGTGTCGCCAGTGAGCCCGACGACGTCCCTGACCCAGTCGAGCACGTTCGGCCGGTCGGTGGTGAACGTGGCCATCTGGGTGCCGTCACCTGTGATCCCGAACGCGCGCAGACTGGGAGTGGCGGCGGGAGCGGCCGAGCCACTGCCCGGCGCGCTCAGCATGAGCGCTGTCGACACGGCCATGACCGCGACCGCCGCCGCGGCTCTCTTTCTTGTTCCTGCCTTCATCGGTGTTTCCCTCCCGTTTGAACAAGCACCGTTGAGCGGCGCGCGGATGAGAGATTCCCGTACCGATTCCCGCGCTCATCCGCAGTGGTGGCCGGAATGATTGCCGTGATGTTCCCCCACGGGCTGGTACGCGCTCCCCATTAAGGCCAGTTCACAGCGTCTCCACAAGTGGAGCAGTCGATGGGAATGCCCCGATCCAGGGATTTTGCGCACTGTGACAAAGCGCCCCAGACGCGGTCGTCTCCGATGTGCGCAGAGTGATGAACGCCGTCCGGATCTCCCCTGTCGGCTTCTTCGAACGCACTGGCATGCTCCGGCCCATGGGGAGCTTCTTCGCCGAGTTGGCCCGGCAGGCGTCGGCCAACGCGCGCCGGGAGGTCGAGGCGTACGCGCGCGAGATTCCGGAGTTCGGGTTCCTGGACACGAACTCCCGGGCGCGCGCCGAGACGCTGGAGTACGCGTTATGGCTGCGCCGCCGTACGGTCGAACTGTCCCCCGAAAACGGCGAACTGAGCGACGACGACCTCGGCTACATCGCGGCGATCGGTGAGTTGCGGGCCGCAGCGGGGATGTCGCTCTCCGCGCGGCAGCGGGTCCTGCGACTGCACACCTCACTCATGCTGCGCGAGATCAACGAAGCGACCGAAGCCCAGCGCGGCGCCGGCGTCGACGAACTCATGCGGATGATGGGCTGGTTCGCCCCGCAGGGAGAGCGCGGTATCCGTGCCTACAGCCAGGGATTCGTGACGGCGCTGCGTCACCGTCTGCCGTACGTCGAGCAGGCCGCCCTGCTGGCCGAGTCGTTGCTCAACTCAGACCCCATATCGGCGGAACTCGCCTCGGCACTGGGCATGGAACTGCCCGAGCGCTGCGCGGTGACGGTGATCCGGGTGCCGGACCGCCCCGGCGGCGATCGCGACCTGGAAAGCGAGATCGAGGCGCTGGTGAGAACCCACCACGCGCCCGTCACCTGGTGCCCGGGCAGTGGAAGCAGGAGCGGTGAGCTGATCGCCCTGATCCCCTTGCATCCCCCCACACCCCAGGCGTCTCCGGGGCCCCGCACAGCCGAGACCGTACAGCCGCACTCCGTACCCGACCTCCCGCCCGGCCCCGTATCCGATCTCGTGCGGGACTTCGCCCAGGCCCTCGGCCGCCCCTGCGCCGCCGGCACCGCCACCTCACCGCTGTCCGAGGTTGCCGACGCCCTCGACCTGGCCCGGCGGATCAGCAGGGCGGCACCCCTGCGACGGGCGTCCGCTCGGCTGCGGCCGCACACCGTGTCGGACGTGTTCGTCGAACTCGCCGTCTCGGACGCGCCGTTCATAGACGAATGGCTGCACGCCGTGGGCCGGAGCCTGCAGCCCGGCCCGGACCTCTTTGTCACGCTTGACGCGTACTATCGCCACGACATGCACCGCGGCGCCACGGCGGCAGCCCTCAACGTCCACCCCCGCACCCTGGACTACCGCCTCCGCCGGGTGCGGGAGCTCACCGGCATCGATCCCGGCTCGACGCGCGGCGTGCGCATTCTCAGCTCGGTCGTCACGCGGCACCTGTCGGAAGCGTGGCACTGAACCGGGCGATCACCCAGAGCCGAAACACGTGCCGGGACGGGCAGCCGGAGGGGACGCGGCCCCCGCAGGCGCGTCGGCAGCACCCCCAGTCGTAGCGAAGCGCACCCGCGTGCTCACTGTCTGCTGCTATACCGGTGTGGGCAAGCGGCGTAACAGTGGATGCATCGGGGGAGTGCGTGGCAGAGAACCACTATGCCTTCAGACAGGCAGCCGACAACGGCATGCTGGACGGGCCGCCGGGAACAGGCGAATTCCTGCGACTGGTGCAGTCACTGGTGAAAAGGCCCCGGCGCGGTGAACGGTGGTTGCCGTCCCTCGCGATCGGTGGCCCGGGCGCCCGGGCCGTCCAGGCCGCGCTCAAGAGCCGACTGGGCGAGGCTGCCCGGCCCGTCCCCCATTGCGTGGTGCCGCTGCCGGATGCGGATGACCGTCCCGACGGCAGCGGTGACCACCGCGAAGCCAACGACGACCACTCCGACGGCGGCATCGCCCGGGCCGGTGCGCCGGGCCACAGCCGACCCGATCCCGCCGGCGACGCACGCGAGCCCGGGACCGGCTCCGGTACGGCGCTCCTGCCCGACGGAGCCGCCCGGGCCGATCACGCGGTCGGCCATCAGGACGCCGACGCGCTGCGTGATCTTCTCGCCCAGATCTGCCACGGCCTCGCACCGCAGCGAAGCGGACAGCCGCGTCTGCGGTTCCGGCACTTCTCGCTGGTGAACTGGGCCATGGGGGAGCGGCTTGCGAACGACGGCCGTCACGACAGACATCGCACCGAACTCGCCGGAAGACTGCGCGACTTCCTGCGCGGAACCCGCCCTGCCGCCGACCACGGCGGTATCGGTACCGGCATCGGCGCCCTGCACCCGTTGCTCCAACTGCTGTGGAGCGGGCTGATATTGCTGGTTCCGCCCGCGCTGTTCCGAGTCGTGGCGAGCGGGCGGGTGCCCGGCCTCGGGCGCGGCTACTGGTGGTTCATGCGTCAGCCCTACCTCAGGCCGGAGCTGTCGGGAGACTTCCTCGGCCTGGCCGAGCGGCTGACCGTCGGCTACCGGGCCGAGGAACCCGCCGATCACGTGGCCAAGTTGCTGGTTCACGCCTTTCTCGAGGACCTGCGCCGCGCATTTCGGCGCGGTCCCTGCCGATGGCGCGGATGGCGGCACACGGCCTATCCCGTGGTGGTCGTCCAGGGCACCCGAGCGACCGACGCGGGTCGCACACTGCTCAGACTCGTGGAACAGGTACGCGAGGAGACCGGGCGGCCCGTCCCCGTGCTCCTCGTGCACGTCGACCACCGACACAGCGGTGACCGGGAGCCGTCCGCGCCCGCCGACGCTCTGAACATGAGGGACGTGCCCGCGATCGGCCACACGCAGTGGGCCCCCGTCTCCTACAGCAGTCGTCTGCGCCGGCGACGCTCCGTACCGCCGGCCCGGGTCCGTGCGCAGCGTCGGTTCTGGGTGGACGACTCCACGGAGACGGAACGAGTTCCCGCTTCCGTCGTTGTCACGGCCCCCGTGCCACCATGGTTCAGCCGGCGTGTCGTCATTCTCGCCGCATGCCTGGCGCTGCTCGTTCCCACCGCTGCGTGGTCCGGCTATCAGCTGGGCCTGCCGGGTTGCCCGCACCGGCCCCTCGCCGGTGAGGTGACCGTCAGAGACGTGGGCGGACAGTGCATCGGCATCAGCGACGCACGCGCGCTCACCTTCAACGACGAGCCCGGGCAGGAGCGACTGCACGACATCCAGCAGCGCATCTTCGCTCAGAACCGGGACGCGGAGGACCTCTGGGAGCGCGGCGGCCGTCGCCGCCCGTACGCCACCATCGTGTACCTGGGCACCCTGACCGGCCGTGCCACCCGCCGCGGTGAGGAAGCGTACGCGGCCGAACGCGAGGGACTGGAAGGCATGGCCGTCGCCCAGCACATCGGGCTGCGGGCGCCGGTGAACAACTTCTCCGTTCCGTTGCTGCGCATCGTCATCGCCAACGCCGGCTTCCAGATGAAGCACGCCGACATCGCTGTTGACATGATCGCCGAGCTGGCGCGCCAGGAGTCCGATGCCCCCGTGGTCGGTGTCGTCGGCCCGGTCGAGAGCCGGAGGGCCAGCGCCGCCGCCCTGCGTCAGCTCAACCAGGTCGGTCTGCCCGCCATCGCGCCGGCCCTCTCCGCCGACCACCTCGACAAGAACTCGGCCCTCTACCTCCAGATCGCGCCGCCCAACCGGGATCAGGCCCGTCTCGTGGCCGACTACGCGCGCCGGAAGGGGTGGAAGGGGCTGCATGTCTACGCCACCTACGGGGAGGGGTCCAGCCGCGAGGACGACCTCTACGTCGCCACACTCCTGGAGGACCTTCGGTCAGAGTTCAAGGGCACCCATGACCTCACCTTCCGTGACTGGCACAGCGGGCTGCCCATGGCACGGGAGTGCGGTTACCAGGGCATGCTCTTCTTCGCCGGTCGGTGGTCGGAGTACGGAGACTTCCTGCATGGTCTGGCGAAGGACTGCCGCAACCAGCACTGGCCGCGCCATCTCGTGGCCGATGACTCCGTCAACCGCTTCATGGCCAACCCGACGCTGCGCGAGGCGGCGCCGGACAATCTGACCATGCTGTACGTGTCGAAGTCCGGTCTGGCCACCTGCGAAGCGCTGCGCCGTCGCAGTGGCTCGGACGCGGTGGCCAGCCAGTTCCTGGCCGCTGTGGGAAGGCCCGGCCTGCTCCGCTCCGCCAGGTGTGTCCACGGACCCGGTGCCCAGGAATGGCTGGGGGAGCACGTCGGGCTCGCCTACGACGCCACCATGCTCCTGGCCCAAGCGGTGGAGCAGCTGGCCGGACGTGTCCGTGTATGGCCGCAACGATGGGAGGGACGGATGCTCGACCCGGCAGCCGTCCACACCGAGATCCTCCGGCAGAACCAGGCCGGCGGCTGGCCCGGGGTCACCGGCCACCTCGTCTATCCCCCGGACTCGGGCGAGCCCGTCGGCAAACCGCTGTCGCTCCTGCGCGTCGACCGCATTCCGTCAGTGAAGGAGATGCCGACCGAGGTCTTCAGCTGCGGCCCGTACGGCCGCCACGGCCAACACACCTGTCGCGAACCGCGCGCGTGACCCGACCCGCAAAGAACCCCCGGGTCTCCGACCTGGGGGTTTCGCACGGAGCGGGGAACAGTCCGGCACCCGGCCGGGGCCCGTGTGGAATCTGGTCGAGTGGTCCTCGGCCGCGCTGGCCACGGCCCGCGCGGCACGCCGCCCGGTGGACCGGTCAGGCGGCGTAGCTGAGCACCGCGCGGCGTGCGGGGGACGCGGCGGGGGCCACGGTCGCGTGCACGGTACGGGCGGTGCGAACAGCGGGCGCGGCCTGTGCGCGGTTCCGCGCGAAGACGACGAGGCGCAGCACCGCGAACCGCGCGACACCGGCGAGTGCGGAGGCGGACAGGTAGACGACCTGCTCAAGCACCGCACCGGGCGCCGCCACCAGCTGCTGCAGGACAAGCATCGCCGCGCAGGTCACCGCGTATGCGGCCGCCGCGGACCCGGCCGATTGCGCATGCTGGCGCCAGGTCGCGCGCCCGCCCGCGCCGAAGGTGAAGCGGGCGTGCAACTCGGTGGCGAGGAGCGTGGAGACCACGGTGATCAGGGCGTTGGCCAGAGCCCAGGGCATCCAGGAGGCGAGGGCCGCCACGGCGAAGCCGGCGGTGATCCCCACTCCACCGCCACAGAGCACGAAGCGGGCGAAGGAGGTGCAGGCGGCGGGTGCCGCCTGCACCTGGCTCTGTGCTGTCTCCATGATCCGCCCCTTTGATGGCTCACTCCGCGAAAGCGCGCCCCCTCGCCCTGCGCGGCCGAGGAGTTGCTGATGGCGCCACTATGGCACATGAATGACGCCACATCGAGCCTAAATAGCGCCACGGAGTGGACGCCGGTCGCGAAAGCGCAGGCCAGGGACTCATCACGGCTTGGGCGCGCGTCGCAGGCGTGGTGAGGTCGCGGCATGGGTCAGCGCATCCGCCCGCTCAACGTCGGCTGATACCGACGGCTCAGGGTCCGTCCCCTGTGTCACCGAGTTCCGGCCTGGATTGGCCCAGCCGTGAACCGAGAGGCGGCGGATCACCTTCTCGCGGCATCCGCGTGGCGCCAGCTGGCCACGGTGGCGCCGGGTGGCGTCACCCGGCACCAATACGCGCTCCCGGAAGCGCGTGAGCGTGCATGGCGCCGCAATGACTCGGGGCGCCCTGCCCACGTTCCCGCAGCTCAGGGTGGTCACCCCCAAGTCCGCCTCACATGAGGCACCACTCGGCCTTGCTTGTGGCGCCATTTCGGTGCCATGATGGCGTCATGGATCTCACCCCGTATGTCGAAAACCTCCGCCGCGAACTCGCGGTGGCCGCCGAAGCCGGCGGCGACGAAGCCCGAGAGCTGGCCGAGAGGCTCATCGCGCCCCTGGAGTCGGTGACCCGCCTGACCATGCTCAATGTGCTCTCCGCCGCGATGGACGAGATCACGCGCGAACTCGCCCCCGGCTCGGTCGACGTACGGCTGCGCGGGCTCGAGCCGGACTTCGTGGTGACACCGCCGCCCACCGACGGCGGCGCCCCCGCGGAGCCGGCCGGGTCCGTCGAACCTCTCAGGACCCCACTCCCGGCCGACGGCGACGAGGGCGGCACCGCCCGCGTCAACCTGCGCCTGCCGGCCCACCTCAAGGTCCGCGCCGAGGAGGCCGCGAGCCGCGAGGGCCTGTCGGTCAACGCGTGGCTGGTGCGCGCCGTGTCGGCCGCGGTCGACGGCGGCCCCCGGCCGCGTACGACGGAGAAGACCCAGACGGTCGGACAGAGCTTCACGGGCTGGGTGCGCTAGCCGCGCCCCCATTCAGCGCCACCTCACCCACACCACGTCCCACCAGCAGGGGCGGCTCAAGGACTCAAGAGGACGGGACAGCCATGCCTTCTTTCGACACTCCCGAAACGATCTCGGTCACGGCGCGCGTGGAGGCCGGTTCCCTCCAGCTCACCGCGGGCGACCGCCGCGACACGGTCGTCGATGTGCGGCCCCGCGACCCGAAGAAGGACCTGGACGTACGGGCGGCCGAGCAGACCGAGGTCACCTACGCGGGCGGCGTACTGACGATCAGGACACCCAAGGGCAATCTGCTCGGGCTCGGCCGCACCGGCACGGTCGACGTGACGGTCGAACTGCCCGCGGGCTCGCGTGTCGACATGACCGGCGCCTGGGCCCAGATGCTCGGCGAGGGCCGCCTCGGCGAGGTCAGGGTGAAGACCTCGTCCGGCGACGTCCGTCTCGACACGACGGGTCCGCTCCAGCTGACCGCGTCGCACGGCTCGATCACCGTGGACCGCGT
This sequence comes from Streptomyces djakartensis, assembly GCF_014651075.1. Lineage (GTDB taxonomy): Bacteria > Actinomycetota > Actinomycetes > Streptomycetales > Streptomycetaceae > Streptomyces > Streptomyces djakartensis. The sequence goes on from NZ_BMWE01000007.1 coordinate 140,809, forward strand.
CGAGGGCAGGGCCGAGATCACCACCAGCTCCGGCAGTCTGCGCGTCGGCCTCGTCGACGGCCCCGCCGTCCTGAAGAACTCGCACGGCACCACGACCGTCGACGCCGCGATCGGCGAACTGCGGGTGAGCGGCGCCAACGGTGACATCGAGATCCGGCGCGCCGAGGACTCGGTCACCGCCACCACCGCCCACGGCACCCTGCGGGTGGGTGAAGTGGCCCGCGGAACCGTCCAGTTGGAGACCAACTACGGCGCCATCGACATCGGCGTCCGCGAGGGCACGGCCGCCTGGCTCGACATCAGCTCGAACTCCGGCCAGGTACGCAACACGCTGACCGCGTCCGAGAGCCCTGAGCAGACCGACGACACGGTCAGGGTCCGCGCCCGCACCAAGTACGGCAACATCGACGTCCGCCGCGCCAGGGTCTGAGCACCACATCGTCAACCGGCCCCTTCTCCCACTCACTTACCAGCCTTCGATCGGAGGGCCCATGCCTTCATCTGTCATGCCCACGTCCAGACGGGGTGAGGATTCGCAGTCGTCGGCCGCCGTCTCCACCGTCGGTCTGCGCAAGTCGTACGGCGACAAGACCGTCCTGGACGGCATCGATCTGCATATCCCCGCCGGGTCCGTGTTCGCGCTGCTCGGGCCCAACGGCGCGGGAAAGACCACCGTCGTGAAGATCCTGTCCACGCTCATCACCGCCGACGGCGGACAGGCCCGGGTCGCGGGCCACGACGTCGCCACCTCCCCGGACGGGGTGCGCGCCGCGATCGGTGTCACCGGGCAGTTCTCCGCCGTCGACGGACTGATCACCGGCGAGGAGAACATGCTCCTCATGGCGGACCTGCACCACCTGTCCAGGAGCGAGGGGCGGCAGGTCGCCGCCGAGCTGCTGGAGCGGTTCGACCTCACCGAGGCCGCGAAGAAGCCCGCCTCCACCTACTCCGGCGGGATGAAACGCCGCCTGGACATCGCCATGACCCTGGTCGGCAAGCCGCGGATCATCTTCCTCGACGAGCCGACCACCGGCCTCGACCCGCGCTCCCGCCACAACATGTGGCAGATCATCCGCGAACTCGTCACGGGCGGCGTCACCGTCTTCCTCACCACCCAGTACCTGGAAGAGGCCGACGAGCTCGCCGACCGCATCGCGGTGCTGAACGACGGCAGGATCGCCGCCGAGGGCACCGCCGACGAGCTGAAACGGCTGATCCCCGGAGGGCACGTCCGTCTGCGCTTCACCGACCCGTCCGCGTACCGGAGAGCCGCCTCCGCGCTGCGTGAAGTCACCCTCCCCCACTCTCGGCTGCGCTCGAGCGGGGGGACCCCCATCGACGAGGCGCTGGCGCTGCGGATCCCCAGCGACGGCAGCCAGCGCGAGCTGCGTTCCATCCTCGACTGGCTGGACTCCGCCGGCATCGAGGCCGACGAGCTGACCATGCACACCCCCGACCTCGACGACGTGTTCTTCGCCCTGACCGGCGGCACCGACCAGCCCAAGGAGGCTGTCCGATGAGCACCCACCTGGCGTCCGCCCGCCCGGCCCGGCTCTCCCTCGCCCTGCGCGACTCCGCCACGATGCTGCGCCGCAACCTCCTGCACGCGCGACGCTACCCGTCCCTCACCTTGAACCTGCTGCTCACGCCGATCGTCCTGCTGCTGTTGTTCGTCTACGTCTTCGGCGACGTGATGAGCGCGGGCATCGGCGGTGGCGGCGCCGACCGCTCGGAGTACATCGCCTATCTCGTTCCGGGCATCCTGCTGATGACCATCGGCGGCACCCTGGTCGGCACCGCGGTGTCCGTCTCCATGGACATGACCGAGGGCATCATCGCCCGCTTCCGCACGATGGCGATCCACCGCGGTTCCGTGCTCATCGGACACGTCATCAGCAGCGTGGTGCAGTCGGTCATCAGCGTGACTCTCGTCGGCGCCGTCGGCGTGGCCATCGGCTTCCGGTCCACGGACGCCACGGTCCTGGAGTGGATCGCGGCATTCGGGCTGCTCGCTCTGTTCGCCCTGGCGTTCACCTGGATCGCGGTCGGGATGGGCATGGTCAGCCCCAGCGCCGAGGCAGCCAGCAACAACGCGCTGCCGCTGGTCTTCCTGCCGCTCATCTCCAGCGCCTTCGTCCCGGTCGACGCGATGCCGGGCTGGTTCCAGCCGATCGCCCGGTACCAGCCGTTCACGCCCGCCATCGAGACCTTGCGCGGACTGCTGCTCGGCACCGAGATCGGCGACAACTGGTGGATCACCATCGTCTGGTGCCTGGGCCTGGCGGCGCTCGGCCACCGCTGGTCCAAGGCGGTGTTCAACCGCGACCCGAAGTGACCGCGCGGACCGCCTCCGGCGGTTCGTCCGCTCGGGGCGGCGTAGTGACGCGCCTGCAAGCTGATGACGAAGGCCCGTAGGAGCTGAGGGTCGTCCTCCACCACGAGCACCCGGTCATGCGTCAGTGCCTCTCTTTCAACTCGTCAACTATGGGCCACGAGGTCCTTGAGCGCGATGTCGAGTTGAAGTGCCCTCACGTCTGTTCCCCTTCGGTCGACGGTCCGCCGCGTCTCCCAGGCGGAGGCGACGGGCTCAGCCGCCGACGTGGATACCGGGGCGCCGGTCGGGGTCGGGTTCGTTGCTGCGGATGATCTCGCGGGTGACCGGGGCGGTGTCACCGCGACCGAGGAGGAAGTACCGGATCATGTGCACCAGGGGGCTGCCTTCGGCCCAGGCGAAGTAGCACTGCGGCCGCACGCCGGTGGCGTCGCGCAGGGCGAGAAGGATGGCGGCGATGGCGTTGGGGGCGGCCGGCGCCTCGGCGCGCAGGACGCGGTAGCCGTCGACTTCGACGCCGTGCACGGTGAGCGTATCGCTGAAGTCGGACGGGTCGACCACGTCGATCTCCAGGAAGAGCACGTCAGCAGGACCCGGCACCGGGTTGGTGCCGCGTTGTTCACGTTCCTTGGCGCTGTACTCGGCGAGGTCGCCGGCCTCGCGGCGGTTGGCGATGATGTTGATGGACTCGTCGTGGGCGAGAGTGTCGGCGATGAACCCGCGGGCGTTGTCGTCGAAGACGATGCGGTCGGCGCGCAGTTCGGTGGTGCGCGAGACGCGGGAGATCAGCGACACGATGATGATGCCCATGATGAAGAAGCCGGAGATGGCGATGCCGTCGGGCTTGTCGACGATGTTGGCCACCAGGGCGTAGAGCAGGACCGCGGTGAGCAGGGCGAAGCCGACGGTACTCGCGCGCCGGCGGTTGCGCGCCACGAAGACGGTCACGGCGAAGGAGCCGGAGACCATCATCGCCAGGATCCCGGTGGCGTAGGCACCGGCCTGGGCGTCGACGTCGGCGTCGAAGGCGATGGTGATCAGGATGCAGAGGGCGGTGTACACGATGACGACCGGACGCACCGCGCGTCCCCACTCGGGGGCCATGCCGTAGTCGGGCAGGTAGCGGGGAACGATGTTGATCAGTCCTGCCATGGCGGAAGCGCCGGCGAACCACAGGATGAGGATGGTGCTGATGTCGTAGGCGGTGCCGAACGCCTCACTGACATGCTCGTGGGCCAGCCAGGCCAGAGCCCGGCCGTTGGCCGCACCGCCGGGCTCGAACTCCCCCTCCGGAATGAGGACGGTGGTCACGAAGCTGGCGGACAGCAGGTAGACGCTCATGATCACAGCGGCCGTGGTCAGAAGCCGGCGGGCGTTGCGGATCCGCGAGCGCAGCCGCTGCTCGGCGTCGGCGCCCTCGGCGGCCACGAGCGGCATCATGCTCACACCGGTCTCGAAGCCCGACAGCCCCAGCACCAGCAGCGGGAAGGCCAGCAGCGCCGGGCCGGCGAGGTCACCGAAGCCGCCTCCGCCGTCGACGAGCGCGTCTGTCCAGGCCGACAGCGCACCGTCCGTCGTGAACACATGGACCAGGCCCACACCGATGACCACCGCGTTGAGCGCCAGGAAGACGGCGACCAGCGGGATGGCGACACTGACCGCCTCACTGAACCCGAGCAGGAAAACACCCCCCAGGATCAGCAGCAGTCCTACGGTCAGGGCGACCTCGTGTCCGTGGAGGACGGAGGGGAAGAAGGGGTTCTCCACCACGTGTACGGAGGCGTCCGCCGTGGACAAGGTGATGGTGATGATCCACGAGGTGGCCACGAACCCGAGCAGGACCAGAACGAACAGCTTGCCCCACCAGAAGGGCAGCAGATCCTCCAGCATGGCGACCGAGCCGGCGCCGTGCGGGCTCTCCCTGGCCACCTTCCGGTACATCGGCAGCATCCCCAGCAACGTCAACGCCACGATCAGCAGCGTCGCCAGCGGAGAGACGGCCCCGGCGGCCAGCGCGGCGATCGCCGGCACGTAGGCCAGACTGGAGAAGTAGTCGACCCCGGTCAGGCACATCACCTTCCACCAGGCATGCGGCTCGGCATGGCTCTCCCCGGCTGCCGGCCCGACCGGCTGCACCTGGTGACGCAGCAGCCACCGTGCCGCCTTGCCCGCCGGCGGCGTCCGCAGAGCCGGACTGTCCACCGACTCCGGCATTATCAGCCGGTTGCCACTACTCATGTCCCCCATGCCCTTCCTTGTCCGACCACCGAATCGGTCGCAGCGGCCACCGCACTGACGGCACCGCAACGATCACCGAGTATGCGGTTTCCCTACCCGGCCACCTAGTACCGAGTCATGTGTGAGCCGGCCGACGGTGGGCCTCAGGTGGGGGTGCGAGGAGCGAATCGGCTCCCCCATGGCTCCCAGGTAAGACGTCCTGCTCTGAGGGCTCTCAGGGGGAGGGGCACCAGTGCACCACCGACATCCCCCCGCCATGTGCTGGGACCAGAACGTCAAACATCATCTGGGACCAGACACGTGCACAGGGCTTTGCACTGTCTCGGCGTGCCTGCCGCGTGCTCCTCCAGTCGACCTGTCAGCTTCTGCGCCCGACAGCCTTCGCTTTGCTGCGGGCCCAGCCCGAAACAACCGCGCCGATGGCGACGGCGGCAACGTGGACGGTGACGCTCGCCGCGAATCCGCCCGGCAGCCAGCCGAGCAGGCCGGCGTTGCCGTGGTCGACGAGCTGACGGATAGCTCCCTGCCCCCCAAGGACAACGAGAGCCACACCGAGGATCTGTAGAACGCCGTACTTCACGTGATGCCCTCCGGAGCTCAAGACGTCGCTGCGGTGGCAGAAACACCGCGGAAGGCGGTGGTGAACCACGTGTAGACGGGAGCGAGTGATGGTGATGCAGGCCATCCATTGGTCGTCGCCAGGAGCTGCCAGTAACGCCGGGTTTGCGGGTCGGCGGTCGGCTGCAGGCGGGCGAGGATCCAGCGGCGGAGGTCACCGTCGCCGGCACTCTCGAATGCGTGGCCGTAGAGCCCGCCCAGTAACTCGGCAAGGGGCGAGGTGGTGGCGGAGGCCGGGAGGATGCCGGTGGATACGGCTTCGTCGATTCGTTCACGCATCGCTTGGTTGAGACCATCGTGCAGACCGCTGACGTCCTGTGGGGACGGCTCTTCCGCCTGGTCCTCAGCTATGCGGCGTACTGCGGTACGGAACTCTGCGTTCTGGCAGAGTTCGGTGAGTTCCACCCAGGCCCCGACCTGTTCGGGTGTGGGATCGTCGGGGAGTTCGGGAATTGCGGATCGCATGAGGGCAACGAACTCGGGGTTGGCGTGGAAGCCCTTGAAGGCGTCGTCGATGAAGTCGGCCACCAGCCGGCGTTGTTCGGCCTGGGAGAGCGTGGCGAGTCGATGCATGAGGTCCATCTCCATGGTGGTGGGGCCGCGTCTGGCGACTGCTCGAAGTACTGCCCGGCGCAGGCGGAGCGTCTGGATCTGTACGTCCAGGGCGTCGGCGTGTGCGTCCGCGACTTCCTGTACGGAGGCCTCCCGGTCCAGCACCTTGCGTACGGTCGCCAGGTCGAGCCCGAGATCGCGCAGCGTGCGGGCCAGGTCCAAGCGTGCGACGGCGTCGAGGCCGTAGAGCCGGTAGCCCGCCGGGCTACGGCCGGTAGGCGGGACGATGCCCTTGTCGGAGTAGTACCGAATGGTCTTCACCGTCAGGCCGGTCCGGCGGGATAGTTCTCCGATGGAATAGAGCATGTCGCTGTCCATGCCCCCAGCTTGCTGTCTCCCCTCACAGGAGACTCAACCGTGGGCCAGAAACTCGCTGTGAGGGCTGTCGGCGAGAAGGGCGTCCCCTTCCGGCGTACCTCCTTCGGTCGGAAGCGGCGCCGTGTCCGCGCGGTCGTCGGTCTCCCGGACGGCTTCCGCTTCTACGACCTCCGCAACACCGGGCGCCCCCTCTCGACCCGCTCCGGTACCACCCTCAGGACGGAGGTGCGTGCCGGGCAGTCCTCCGAGGAGGTCGCGCTGATCCACTAGCACACCGACGAGAGCGGCAACGGGGAGTGGCCGCCGGGCTCGACGACCTCGTGCGCGCCGAGCGTGCGAAGTCCCACAAGGACGACCCCGCGCATCAGAGTGACGAGGCTGCCGAGGGCTGATGGTGCGGTTACGGTGCACGACCGGCCCACCGGGGTGGACAACAAAGAACCCCTGGGCCGCTGACCTGGGGGTTTGGCATGGAGCGGGTGACGAGAACCCAACTCGCGCTCTCAGCTTGGGAAGCGACGACGCTTGCACGGCCGCATGGCTGCTGACCTGTGCTGATGCGTCGCTCAGGCGCCGTCGTGCGGGCCCGATCGCGCTGCTGTTGACCGTGGTTGTCCGCTCTTACGGGCACGCCTGGGGCACGCCGTCGAGTTCTGCGGTATCGCCGGGCGGCTGACCGCTCACACATGGGGGCGTGCCTGGATCCGGGAGCGCTTCGGGGATGCCGTTCAGTGCGCACTTGGGCGAGAGTCGCGCCCGTGCCGCGGCCGATTGCCCAGTACCTGACGCGGATGCGGTAGGCGCCGAAAGGACCTCACCGAGCAGGCGGAGGCGGGCCGTGGCGACCGCTTGTCCGCACCGCGCTGTGACGTTCGAGTATGCAGGTGCGCTGGATACTGCGGGCCAGTTCTGTGACCGCTGTGCCTGAGGCCATGACGTTGTGAACTGGGGGATGAGGGTGCGACGGCGACGGCATGCTGGTCTTCCACCCGGTCGTTGCCAAGGCGACGCCTCCGTACAGCAACGCGAAGGCCAGCGCCCGCCTGGTCAGCCGCTCCGGTGCGTTCGGCACCGCGAAGGCGCTCACGTCGGGCGGCCGGGAGCTCCAGGTCGACGCCCGCCCGAGTTCCCAGTTCACGGTGATCTGCTGCAGGAGACCTTCCCGTACACGATCAAGGCTGTCACCGGCCCCTGACCGGCATCAACTGCCCCGCCGCGCTCCGTTCGGCGGCTCCCACTCATCGCTCTCATTGCTCCGTGAAGGAGATACATGCGCAAGCGCGCTGCCCTTGCCGTACTCACCGCCGTCGCCGGACTGGCAGGCTTCGCCGTCCCTGGTGCCTACGCGGACGACAACGTGGGCGACATCCAGGTCGACAGCGTCGTCGTCAACGGCGGTAAGAACATCGTGGTCGACACGACCGACAAGACGGTCACGGTCTCGGTGACCGCCACCGACCCGTCGGGCATCTGGGACGCGGACTTCCACCTGTGGCGGGGCCCGGACGGCACCGACCCCTACTTCAGCGCCGACAGCTTCGTCGAGCCCAACGAGAACAACACCCCGGCGGACTGCGTCGCCTCCAGCAGTACGACGTCGACCTGCTCGAAGACCTTCACCTTCGAACCGGACTGGTGGCTCACGAACGCCGACGCCGGCACCTGGAAGGTCGAAGTCCAGGTGTCGGCCAACGACGGCAGCTACACCGATCGGTGGGCCTACACCACGACCCGCCTCCAGCGGTACTCCAAGCTGACCGCCAACGCGAGTCCTGAGCCGATCGCCAAGGGCAAGACGCTCACCATCACCGGCAAGCTCACCCGCGCCAACTGGGACACGCTCGATTACCGGGGCTACGCCAACCAGCCGGTCAAGCTCCAGTTCCGCAAGGCCGGTACCGCGACCTACACCACCATCAAGACCGTGTACACCTCCAGCACCGGCAGCCTGACGACCACAATCCCCGTGTCCGAAGACGGCTACTGGCGCTGGAACTTCGCAGGCACATCCACCACCCCGGCCGTCAAGGCCACCGGCGACTTCGTGGACGTGCAATGACCCGACCGCCGCTCCCGACGGCTCACGCTCGCACGGCGACCACATAAAAGTGCCCTCGCTCCCTTGCAAGGGAGCGAGGGCACTCTCAGTTGTTGCCCTGTCCCTTACTGGCCCGCGATGCACGACGTCGTCTCCCACCAGGTCAGCCTCATCGCCGTACAGGCCGGAGCCCCCTGCAAGTCGCCGCCAAGGACCCCGACGCCCGCGACGCCGCCCGCACCATCCGCAACCTGAGCGTGAACACCCTCGACGAACTCCGCCCATGGTCACCCTGCTGCGCGCCTCCGGCGGCGGCAAGGAAACCGAACTCGCGCCCCAGCCCACCCTCGCCGACCTCCAGCAGCTGATCGCCAACAGCGGCACCTGGGCCACCCTGACCAGCAGGCTCCCGCCCGGCATCAGCACCACCGCCCAACGCGCCGTCCACCGCACGGTCCAGGAAGCCGTCACGAACGTACGCAAGCACGCCCCCGGCGCCCGCGCCGAGGTACGCCTGTGGCACGACGCGCAGCACTTCGGCGTCACCGTCACCAACACCGCCCCCACCCGCCAGTCCGTCGCCCTGCCCAGCGCCCGGCACGGCCTGATCGGCCTGAGAGAACGCGCCGAACCGCTCGACGGCACCCTCACCGCCGAACCCACCCCACAGGGCGGATACACGATCGAACTACCGGCCCTCACCTGGCCCGCCCGAGCACAACCCGCCCGACGCAGATCGGCCCTGCTTCGCGGAACGCGACCTCAACCCCGTTGGGAAGCGACGGCGCTTGCACGGCCGGATGGTTGCTGACCTGCGCTGATTCATTGGGCCGGCATCGTTGCACGGGTCTGATCACACCGCTGTTGACCGTGGCTGTCCGCTCTTACAGGCACGCTGTGGGCACGGCGCGCGAAGACCGGTGGGCCGAGCGCATGCACGGACGGGCGCTGTGTTGGGCGGGCTCTGTCGGACATCCATTTGATGAAGCCCGTTTTGCCTTGCAAAGCCGATGGGCGCGGCATCCTCGGAAACGGCCGACGCTCGCCATTGGTTCGTTTGCCCGCGTCGGGGCCGGTGGCTTGGCTCTGTGGAGGAGGAAACGTGGGCTGACGGCGCACTGTTCTTTCGTACTGCCCCAGCCCTACATGGTTGTTCGGTATGCCCGGAGAAAGGTCCGCACTCCCTCGACGATGAGTGGCCGGACGCGGGTGTCCTCCGCGGCATTCGCGGATCCGAGCCTGTCCAGCGCGACGCCGAAGGTCAGCGCGATGAACTGGTCGGCCGCGAGTCGGGCGTCGGGGACGTCGAGCAGCCCGGCCGCGGCGAAGGCGGCGAACCGCTCGGCAAGTGCCTCGTCGGGGGTGTCGGCCATGGAGTTGTAGCCCCGGTGCGGCAGGTGGCCGGATTCCGCCCGGACCAGTCGTTGCAGCGTTGCGTACTCCGCTGAGCCGAGCATGTCGGTCGCGATGCACATCGCGAACGTGACCAGGGCGTCCTCGAGGGCGGCGGCCTCGGTGAGGTCGGTGAGAGTGTCGTCGAGAGTGCGCCGGATCGTGGTGATCAGTGACTGGCCGACGGCGTCGACGACTGCTTGCAGCAGCGTCTGCTTGTCGCCGAAGTAGTCGTAGACCGTCCGCTTGGACACCTCGGCCCGGGCGGCGACCGCGTCGACGCTGGTCCGGTCGAAACCGTCGGCGAGGAACAGCTCCCGGGCCGCGGAGAGGATGGCGGCCCGCTTCCGCGTGGACCCCTCGCGCAGTGTCTTCGTGGTCGGCATGGGCATATCCTAACTGTCTACACTGCACGGTGTAGTGTAATGTCTTGCTCATGGCGCGTGCCGCACTCGTACACCCGCTCCGCCCGGCGGAGCCGCGCATGCGCCCCTCGAGTACCGCTGCCCCCGGTTCACCCCGCCGGACGCCTCGGACCTGTCCGCAAGCACCATGCACACTGCGCCCGGCGTGAATGGCCGCTGTTTCCGCGCCGGGCCCGGCGAGGCGTCAGCGCTACGCGTACGGCCGACCCTCACTCGCCCGGCAATGACGGAAAGGACGTCCATGACCGCAACTCTGGCTCCCCCGGTCCGCATCGGAAAGGCCGCTGTCGGCGCCCTCGGCATGCTGGCAGTCGCCACCGGTGCCTTGGAGTCGGTGGTGACGCCGACGCTCCCGCTCCTGCAACGCGAACTGGACATGAGTCCAGCCGAAGGGGCGTTACTGAGCGTCGTGCTGCTCATCACCGGCGCGCTCGTCACACCGATCGCCGGCAAGTTAGGCGACCGCTACGGCGGAAAACGAGTCCTGATCCGGCTGATGGCGGTGGTCTCGGCCGGTGGCCTGGTGTCCGCCCTGGCGCCGAACCTGCCCGTGCTGCTGCTCGGCCAGGTACTGCAGGGGGCGATGGTGGGCGCGCTGCCCCTGTCGTTCATCCTGGTGCGCAAAAACCTCCCCGCGGAAGAGTCGAAGGTTGCCATCGGGGTGGTCAGCGGGCTGTTCGTGGGCGGCGGCATGGCGGGAACGCTGTCGGCCGGGCCCGTGGCGGAAGGGCTGTCCCGACACTGGATGTTCGCCCTGCCGACGATCGCGGTCATCGGGTCCACCATGCTGGTGAACAGGCTGATGCCGCATGACCCGCCGGGCCGGTCGGACGACGCCGGGGTCGACTGGCCCGGCCTGCTTCTCCTGAGCGGGACGCTGGTCACGCTCCTCCTCGTGCTCGCGCTCGCGCCCGACATCGGCTCGCAGCCACTCGTACTCGGCGCCCTCGTCGTGGTTCTGGCGGCCCTTGTGACCGGATGGACAGCCGTTGAGCGTCGTGCGGCCTCGCCGATGGTCGATCCGCGCATGCTGGCACGGCCTGCGATATGGAAGTCGTCCGTGCTGACGTTCGTGATCTGTGTCGGTACCTCGATGGCGGTCTATCTCGTCCCGCAACTGTTCGATGTGCCCGCCGACGAGTACGGCTTCGGGGCCAGCGCCACCCAGGTGGGCTTCTACCTGCTGCCCGGCGCCGTGGCCGCGTCGCTGGCCGGGCCGATGGGCGGGATCGGGGCGCGGCGTTTCGGCTCGCGTGCCGTAGTCACCGCCGGGATCGTCCTCATGGCCGCCGCCCTGATCGCCCTGGCAGCCGTGCACACCGAGGTCTGGCACCTCGTCATCGGCAAGATGATGATCTCGCTTGCCAACGGCCTGTGTGTGACGGCGCTGGTGACCACCACCGCCACGTCCGTCGATCAGAGTGACACCGGCATCGCCACCAGCCTGGTCCTGGTGACTCGCGTGCTCGGCTACGCCGTGGGTGCGCAGATCGGTGGCGCGCTCCTCACCGCCGGGACCCCTTCCGGGTCGGATGTCCCGGCCGAATCGGCCTTCGTCACCGGCTTCGTCATAGCCGGCGCCGTCACGGCGCTGTCCCTGCTTGTCGCTCGGGCCCTGAGCAAAGGAGTCAAGGAATGACCCGCACTGGTCTGTTGAGGGATACCCGTACCACTCCGAGGCGCAAGGTCCTGATATCCGGGGCCGGCGTCGCGGGGTCCGCCCTCGCGTTCTGGCTGAACCGCTACGGATACGCCGTCACAGTGGTCGAGAAGGCGGGCACGCTTCGTGACGGTGGTTACCCCATCGACGTGCGCGGCACCGCACTCGAGGTCGTCCGGAGGATGGGACTCCTGCCGCGCCTGCGGGACGCGCACATCGACCTGCGCCGGCTGACCTTCCTCGACGGGGACGGCAGCGAGGTCGCTTCGGTCACCCCGCACATCATCACCGGCGGTGTCGCGGGACGGGACCTGGAGGTGCGGCGCGGGGATCTGACCGGCGCTCTCCACGCGGCGGTCCGTGACGACGTGGAGTTCTTGTTCAACGACTCCATCGACACCCTGGACCAGTCCGGCCACGGGGTCGACGTCACCTTCCGCGGGGGCAGCAGGCGTACGTTCGACATGGTGTTCGGTGCGGACGGTCTGCACTCACGTACCCGCGAGTTCCTGTTCGGCCCCGAAGAGCAGTTCCACAGGTACCTCGGTTACTGCTTCGCCGTGTTCACCCTGCGCAACACCTTCGGGCTCTCGCACGAGGCCGTGATGTGGAACACCCCGGGTAGGGCCGCTGCGCTCTACGCCGTGGGCGACGACGACGAAGTGCACGCCTTCCTGACCTTCGCCCACCCGAAGCCGCCGTTCGCCGTGTTCCGGAACCCGGAAGCCCAACGGGACCAGGTCGCCGCGGTCTTCGCCGACGCGGGATGGGAGGTCCCGGGCATGGTCGCCGCCATGCACGACGCGGACGACCTGTTCTTCGACGGGGTCGGCCAGATCCGCATGCCCCGCTGGTCCAGCGGCAGGGTCGCGCTGGTGGGCGACGCCGCGTACGCTCCTTCGTTCCTTACCGGACAGGGCACCAGCCTCGCGCTCGTCGGCGCGTACATGCTCGCCGGCTCCCTGGCCGACCGGGAACACGCCGCGGGCTTCGCCGCCTACGAACACAACACCCGTGAGTTTGTGACCGTGAACCAGGAGCAGGTCGGCGAGGGAGACGCCACACTCTTCCCCACCACCGCCCGGGCCCTGAAGCAGCGCAACGACATGCTGCTCAAACTCAGCACCATGCCCTCCACGGAGGGACGACCGGCCCATTCGGCCCTCACCCTGCCCGAATTCATGCCCATGACGTGAGCCCGGGACGCGCGCCGATGACGGGCGTCACGAGCGGTCGGGGCCGGAGGTCCGGACCCGGCGCTGGTGACGGTGGGTGCGGTGATCGCGGAACGCTACTGCTTCAGGCCGCGAGTCGGCGACCGGCCGATTCCTTCTTCCCGTACCAGTGACGACGATGGTCTCTGCGCTGGCCCGCGCTCGCAGTACCCGGCAGAGCCCGGGCGCCGTGGGTGCGCACGGCGACGCCCACTGGTCTGGGCAACAAACAACCCCCAGGTCTCTGACCTGGGGGCTTTTCGTGGAGCGGGTGACGAGAATCGAACTCGCGCTCTCAGCTTGGGAAGCTTGGGTCCTCCACGCTCGATAGGCGCGCTGACCTGCTGCGCAGCGACGTCACGACGTGTGGACGTACTCGGTGAGCGACCGCTGTTCCCCGTGGCTCCCCGCGCTATCTGGCACGGTGCTTACCGTGGCCCTGGCGGCTTGGGGACATCCTTGTCCATCAGCGCGTTGGTGAACTCAACCGCGAACCGGTGTGTCTCGGGTGACACGTCGGCGGGCTCGCTGGCGTACCGGCGGAAGGTGTCCGGGTCTCTCTCAGCCTCGTTCAACCAGCGGGCCAGGCGGTGAAGCTCTCCTTCGTTGAGCCTGGTGGCGGCCTGATGAACCCACGTCTCATCTGGCCCGGTGTACGTCCCCAGAGCCATAACGGCCAGCTCCACCACGTCCGGCGCGAAGACGGACCGGCAAAGATCACGGGTACCAGGAGAGACCGGCATACGCCGAGGATGTGGTGTCCAGGGTGGCAGGGCAATGGAGAGTCGTCGCCGACTTCGCACCCCTGACGCTGGCGGGACTGTACACGTGACCTCTTTGTCTCGAAGCAACTCGGAATACTCACTGTCCTTGAGCTGGTGGTCCTTTACCTGCGCTGATGGTCCGCAGACGTCCACGCTTGTGCGCGGCTGTGTGTCGTCTGGCTTTATCCACGAGATCGGGCAGCAGTTGTTCAGCACTTCGGACAGCACTCAGCCCTGTCGCCGTTCGATTATGTGGTCAGGGGAGCGTGCATCAGTCGCGAATTCCCGCCGCGTGCAGTCTGCTGCGTACGTCGTCCCAATCCGGGGCGATCGTCTCGGTTCGACGGAGGCCAACGCTGCGGTTCTTGAAGCCGCTGGAGGTGGAGATACAGACCACCGGGCCGTCAAGGTCTACGACGGTGCGTAGTCCCGCGAGTCCGGCGGCGCTGGAGAGTTCGGTCCACAGGCCGGCTCGGGCGAGCTCTTGGTTAGCGGTCTCGAGTTGTGCGTCGCTGAGTTCGAGGACCTGGCCGCCGCTGTCCTGGATGGTGACCACGCCGCGGTAGCCACTGACCGGGGAGACGATGGAGTATGCCTCGGTCAGCCCCACTGTGACGTGAGCCGCTGGTGCCCCGTGCCGCATGGCCTCGGCTAGCGGCGCAGCCGCGGTCGGCTGGCACGCGTACATCCGCGGCAGCCGCTCGGTCAGGCCGATGCGCCGAAGTTCGGTGAATCCCTTCCAGATGCCGAAGAGGAGTTCGCCGTACGCCGTGGGGACGAACACGGCTGCGGGGACGCCGAGGTCCTGGTGGATCTCGTAGGCGATGGTCTTGTACCCCTCGGGACCGAAGGCGTGGCCGGTGTGGGTGGTGGTGAGGCTGCTGACCGGATGCAGGCCCGTGCGGTCGACGATCCGGCGCATCAGCGGCCACCTCGCTTCCCAGGGCACGGGCAGAACCACCGCCTCGTAGGCGTTCAGGAAAGAATCGACGGCAGGCGGCAGTTCGGGGCCCGTGATGACCACGCAGCGCAGGCCGGCGCGGGCAGCGTAGGCTGCCGCAGAGGCCCCGTGGTTGCCGGACGACGCCACGACAATTCCCGGGGCTCCGGAGGCGACGGCGGCGCTGACGGTACACCGGTTCATCCGGTCCTTGTGGCTCCAGGTGGGGTTACGAGACTCATCCTTGATGAAGACGCCGGTTTCCACCTCGATCAGTGGTGTGCCGCCTTCGCCCAGCCCCGGTGCGGCGAGCGGCGGCAGCAGCGGCGCCCAGTGATCCAGGCTGCTGCCCCGCCCCGTGGCAGTGGCGAACAGGACCGGGTCAACCTGGTCGTAGGCGTAATCGACCTCGACTGGATAGGAGATTTCGTCGGTGCTGGTGCGCGGGCATCCGCTGGTCATCGGTGGCCACAACGGGTAGCTGAGCGTGGGGTCGCCCAGCGAGCGCTGAAGAGTTGCCAAAGACTGTGCTGGCGTCACATCTTGAGCTTATCGATCTTCTCGCGTACGAAGACCGTGATGGGCGCTCAGGAGGAGGAACAGCCGTGAACGAGCAGTGGCTGGAGCGGGTCGACTTGGGGAAGGTCCCGTATTCCGACGCGGTCGCGGAGATGCAGCAGTGGGTCCGGCAGCGGCAGGAAGGTGTCATCAAAGACCGGCTGGTCCTGCTGACCCACCCTGCGGTGATCACCTACGGCGCCCGGACTCCCGCCCACGAGCTTCCTCGCAGTACGTCCATCCCCCTGATCGAGGTGGACCGTGGCGGCCAGGCGACCTACCACGGCCCCGGACAGCTCATCGGCTACCTCGTGATCAACCTTCGTGAGCGCGGTCCCGCGGACGTCGTACGGTGGTTGGAGAACGGCCTGATCAGTGCGTTGGACACTCTCGGCTTACCCGCGGTGCGCCGCGACACCCCACCGGGGTCGCAGAGCCTCGTGGGAGTATGGACCCCTACGCACGAGAAGATCGCTTCCATCGGCATGCGGATCCGCGGCGGGGTGACCAGTCACGGATTTGCCCTGAACGTCGCGCCGGATCTGAATGCCTTCTCGGCGTTCACCGCATGCGGTCTGCCCGAGGTGACCATGACATCCCTGGCACGCATGGCGGCGGCCGTCGGCAGGCCGACCCCGACGGAGGAGCAGGTGCGGGACGCCGTGGCCGATGCCTTGGGTGCTGTGCGTCCGCTCGCCCCCGCAGTTGGGCATCAAGGGCGGACCTCCGCCGGAGGCGAGTCCGGCTGATCCCTGGCCTGGCCGAAATCCGGCGAGCACGCCAACAAATTCAAGTAGGCGGGTGGGTAGGCAGCTACGTCTCCTGGGGCCGCTTCAAGTACTCACGCTTCAGCAGCTTGCTGTTCGAATCGGGAGATCTCCAGAGTGCTGTCCGAAGTGCTGAACAACTGCTGTCCGATCTTGTGGACAAAGCCATCTCAGGCCAACACGATTTCCAACTGTGGTGGTGACGCCTTGGGTTGGGTGCAGGGGCGTTCACCTGGGTCCATGGGCGGCTGGCGGCCGGTGCGGGAACGGCTCCGGATCTCGCCTGAACGGCCGTGAACGGGGCTGAATGAGAAGGGAACTGAGACGGACGGAGGCAAGGTGCCCCGACCGGGTGACGTTCAACTGGTTCGACATCGGTGACGAGCGGGGGCGCCCTATCGTGCGTCTCGCTCTTGCACACTCAGCTCACCGAGGAGTCGACGCAGCATGGCGACACCGCAGGATCAGCAGCCGGCTCAGACGTATGGGCAGCCGCCGACGATCATCATCAACAACAGCAGTTCCGCGGCAGCGTCTGCCGCAGCTGTCATCGGCGGAGCAGGCCTGAGGCGTCGGCGTCAGTCGCTGTGGGCCCACTTCTGGCTGCTCATGTTCACTGCGGGCATTGGCAACGTCTTCTACGCGATGCACGTGAGCCGCTGGAACAGAGACCGAGGCCTCTGACGACTGACAGAGGGACCCTTCCGAAGCGAGATCTCCGGGAGGGCTCCGTCATGTCTCCAGCATCTGGTCGCACCGTGGCCAGTACCCGCTGTTCCCTGTGGTTTCCCGCAGGATCTGGCACGCGAATGGAAGGACTCGTTTGCCACGGAGAACCCTGGGTGACAACTCGGTCTTGGGGCCTGAGCCTCAGCTGTCGACCGTCAGCCACGATGGCGGGTGCGTCGACCGATCAGGCGCGCGTGTGTCTCGCTGCACCCCCACCGGTCTCAGCCACGCTACTGGCTTGTGTCATCGGCCAGCGTGAACGCGACGGTCGGCCCGTGACAAGAGACCTGGACCCATCGAAGGTTTCACCGCGTATCAGTGTGCGTGCGCTGTCAAGCCGCCCTCGGTCGCTGTGTGCGCAGCGCGGGCGCCGGCCGGGCTGGAGCGGGGCGGAGACATGAGCGCAGGCCCGGCCGGGGGCCGGGCCTGCGCGCGGCGAGCGGAGCGAGCCGACTTGAGAGCTCTTGCCCACTCTCGCCTTCGGGCGGAAGGAGGCGTTTCGTCGTGTTCGGGGTCAGCGAGCGCCGGTCTGTCGCCGAACGCCGGCGAGCGCCTTCCCCCAGGGATACGCCTGCGGGTTCCCCCGCTTCGGAGGGTGCGACTGGTATCCGTCCGGGCCATCGAGGACCAGAATGCCCTGCTCGCGCAGGACAGCAATCGACCGTGCCACCGCTGGCTGCGCGCCCTGAGCCTGGTTGAAGTAGGGCATCGCTACGACTGGCACGCCCATGTGCACCGCTTCCGACGGAATACCGATGGCGACAGTGTCCGAAATGCCGGCCCCCCACTTGTTCAACGTGGTGCACGACATCGGCGCGACCAGCATCGCGTCGGCCTTCGGTAGGGCGTCTTTCTCCGACGGCAGCTTGTACCGCGACCGAACAGGGTGCCCGGTCAGCTCGACGAGTTCCTCCATGCGCGGCTCCCACCAGGTCGCTGCGGACGGGGTGAGGATGAGGCACACGTCCCAGCCGTCGGCCTGCGCGGCGCGGACGCCGTCGTCAATGTGCTGGGTCGGGCCAGCGGCGCAGGCGATGAGGTAGAGCACTTGGGTCATGGCCGCAGTCCACAATGCTCGGCGAGCGTGCGCAAGGCCGGTCCGGGGTCCCGGGTAACGCGGACCACGTCCTTGACGAGGTTCACCGTCTCCGGGCGTCCGCGCACCTCCTCGGGCGCGAGTTCGTCGGCCTGGAGGAGGGCTGCTGCGGCGGCGCCCTTGCGCCGGGTCAGCAGCGAGGCGCGCGCGATGGCGACCCGGTGCCCGGCTTGCCGCTCCCGGGTCATTCCCGCGAGTGCTTCGGGCCTCGCATCCGCTGCGGCTTCGAGCGCGGACCATCCGTCCTCGAAGCGGAGCAGTACGTCCATCCTGTGCAAGGTGACGTTCGTCGGCCCGAATTGGGTGTAGTCCTCGTCCAGGTCGGCGCCCTGCCGTGCGGCTACGTCCCCGGCCTCGTCCACGTACCCGCCCGCCGCCGAGACGCGCCCGGGGGTCCGCTCCTGCGAGGACTCGGCGAGCGCGGCGGACAGGTACAGCATTCCGAGGGTGGACAGGCCGAGCGCCCCGCGGTCGGTGAGCCCGTCGGCCAGGCGTCGCGCGGCCGCCGTCGCGAACTCGACCGCCGCGGCCGGACGCTGTTGGTGTACGAGGCTCTTCGCGACCCGCCGGGCGGCCGCGCCCATCTGCACCGGGTCACCGGACCGCTCGGCGGCGGCCAGCGCCCGGTCAGCGGCGAGCGCCGCCGGGATCGCCGTCGCGGCACCGTACTTGTGCAGGTACGAGGTGACGAGCTGGTACACGCGGGAGAGCAGCGCATGCGCCTCACCCTGCTCGCCGACGGGCGCCGCGTGCACCGCCCGCCCGGCGTCCCCGATCAGTGCGGGCATGTCCCGGGAGAGCGCAGCGTAGTGGCAGGCCTGGAATGCCACGCAGCAGTAGTCGAGGCGACGTTGCAGAACGTCCCGTGGGGGCACGTCGTCGTCGCGGTCGGGGCCGTACAGGGCGTCGATGACGCGGAGAGCGCCAGCGGGCGGGGCGCTGTCTGCGGCCTGCTGGGGCGCAGTGTCGGTCAAGAGCTGCTCCAGGGGGACGCGGAGGATCTCGGCCGCGCGCATCAGTACCGAAAGCCGCGGGTCCTGTTGGCGCTTGCCGCCTTCGATGTCCTGCACCCAGCGTTTCGTCTGGCCCATGAGGTGGCCGAAGTCCGACTGGGTATAACCGCGTTCGGCTCGCCAGTAGGCGATGCGCCGGCCGATGCCTGAAGTGTCCATCCCGGAGCCCCCGTACAAGGCACGCACTGTGCGTGCCCACCTCTGTTGTACCGCGCCCTACGGTCCCATGTGTGAGGCGGACCACATACGACAGGGGAGGCGCGAGCATGAACAGCGATCACAGCCATCTGGCCTTACGACCGATCGAGGCTGCACCGGGCGTGCTCATTCACCCCACCGCTGACCGGCGGTTGGCCTCGGAGCAGTGGCTGCTGGCAACACTTCCCGCACCGAGCCGTGACCGCGCCAGGCTGGAATGGGACCAGTATCAGGTGACGCTGCTGCCGCTGGGCACCCTGTTCTCCGCTGTGCGGATCCCCGGCCGCCTCCTCGTCGCCCTCACTGGCATCACCGAGGCCCCCAAGCTGGACCAGTTCCTGCGCGAAACCCTCGACGGCGGCCCGGTCATCTGCGATCCGCGCTTCCGCCGGTACTACGCCCTGGTCCCCGCGAGCATGCCGAGAACCTGTCACCAGGCCCTCGACGACTGGCGGGCCATGGACGTGGACTGCCTGGGCCGCGGCAGCTACCTCGGTGTGCCGAGAGTGGACGCCGTGCAATGGACTCGTCCCCGCGCCACCTACTGGTCGGCGCCTATGGACTCGCCCTCGACGCTGTGCTCGCCCGTCGAAGTCGCCCGCTTGATCGCTGCCGGACGGCACTGCATGCCCGCGGAGCCGGAGGCATGAGCGGCCGCGCGTATCCGTCGTCCGTCGACGCCGCCTGGGCAGCCGCGTTCGAGCGCATGGCCGCCCACTGCATGACGTGCCCGACGTGCACGACCACTGACGACCAGGCCGTGAACCTTCGGCTGACATGCCCGGAAGCCGTACGGCTGAGCAGGGAATGCCGGAACGCACGCCGCGCCGCCCGACCCAAGGAGACTCCCGCACCGGCCCCCGACCCAGGACAGGTCGAGCCCCGGGGCGGGCTCGTCAAGCAACGGAAGAAGAGAGGAAGAACTCTTGTTTGCTCACTCCGATCGGCTCCCGACCGGGACGCCTCTGCCGTCCGGCGCCGCCACGCCGTCCCCTTGGGGCGTGCGGCGCATGGCTCCGTATCCGGCGATGGCGTCGGGCTACGCCCGCGTCGAGCTCGACCCAACTACCCAGACGGCTCGCTACGTCGACGCCGACGGTCATGTACTGGAGATGGGGAAGCACGGCACCAGTAGTGGTACGAACCCGGCGACCAACACCGGTAACCCGTCAGACGGCTCTGGCGGCGGTGGCAGCGGTGGCGGTGACCAGGACACCGGGAACGACACCGACCAGTGAGCGATCTCGGTCCGGTGCTGGTCGTCACCAATCTGGACGACCCCACGGCCGACGTGGTGATCAGTGAGCTGCACGACCGGGGTATCCCCGTCGTGCGGTTCGACTCGGGGGACTTTCCTCACGCCCTGTCGGTCACGGCCACGATCACATCGAACGGCGTGGAAGGAACGCTGTCCACGCCGTCACGGACCGCCGACCTGACACAGGTCCGGTCCCTGTACTACCGCCGGCCTTCCGGCTTCACCTTCCCGCACCTGGACGAGCAGGACGCCCGGTTCGCGGTCACTCAGGCCCGCTACGGTCTGGGGGGAGTCCTCGCGTCGCTTCCCGGCTGCCTGTACGTCAACCACCCGCACCGCATCGGGGACGCCGAGTTCAAACCGTCCGGCCTGGCCGCCGCTGCGGCTGCGGGGTTCCATCTCCCTCCGACGGTCATCACCTCGAACCCGGGTGCCGCGGGATCGTTCATCGAGCACTACGCACCGGTGATCTACAAGCCTCTCTCAGCGCCGCTGTACCGCATCGACGGGGTTTCCTGCACCGTGGAGGTCGCCGAGGTGGTGGCAGATGACATCGATGAGGCCGTCTCCGGCACCGCGCACCTGTTTCAGCAGCGGATCGAGAAGACCGCGGACGTACGCGTGACCGTCATCGGTGACCGGGTGTTCCCTGTCCGTATCGACTCGGACCTGCTGGACTGGCGCACCGACTACAGCAGTCTGCGCTACTCCTTGGTCAGCCCGCCGCCCGGGATCGTCGACGCCCTGCACGCGTACCTGGCCCGCTTCGGCCTTGTCTTCGGCGCTTTCGACTTCGCCATCGACCGCGAGGGGCAATGGTGGTTCCTGGAGTGCAACCCGTCCGGGCAGTGGTACTGGCTGGAACCGGAGACCGGCTTGCCGATGCTCGAGGCCATGGCCGACCTGGTCAGAAGCGCATGTCAAAGGCCCCGGACCGTGATCGGTCCGAGGCCTTTCGGCTGGTGCCCCCGGCAGGATTCGAACCTACGACACCCGCTCTAGGAGTTCGATCGGAGCCCGTTACGAGTGATGCCGCCGAGTCCCGCCGTGTCGCCGGACCCGGTGGTTGTGCGGGTGTGTGGGGAGTGCGAGATCTGATCTTGCGAGTGCTGGTGACGCGGTGACGCGGTGACGTGTGAGCGTGTCTGTGTCGCGCCTGCGTCCACAAGCTGTGGACGCAGGCGCGCGGCCCCTTGTGGTGGTGGGAAGCTGGTGCGGATCTGGCGCGCTTTTGGCATACGCGGACTGATCAGTGCAGACAACAACAAGGCCCAGGTCTCTGACCTGGGCCTTCATGCTGGAGCGGGTGACGAGAATCGAACTCGCGCTCTCAGCTTGGGAAGCTGATGTTCTACCATTAAACTACACCCGCGTAAGACGCCGACGGAGTCGGTGTCCGGACGGTCGCCACTTTACCTCATGTCAGGCTCCCGGTGTTCAAGCCGTGGGGCCTGAGGGTTTTTCAGGCCCGGGAGAGGCATGGGATGCGACTGCGGGGTACCGGAGTTGGGGCGTACGGTGGGGTGCCGGCGAGGGCCCCGGGCGGGACCGGAGTGCCGCCTTCAAGGCCGTCCTTTTGATCCCGTACTGTGGCTTTTGCCGTCCGGCAGCACCAGCCGGACGCGGCTCTTGGGGAAGGGACTCTTGGACTTGATGGAGCGCACCGTCGTCCGTTGTGCCGATGGGCACGTGTTCAGCACCGCTTCGTTCCCGATGCAGCAGGCCGAGCGGCTCGGCCCCGGCCGGCTGCTTCGGTGCCCGCGATGTGCGCGGCTCCGGAGCGTCGTGCCCGTCAGCT
Source organism: Streptomyces djakartensis (assembly GCF_014651075.1). Classification (GTDB taxonomy): domain Bacteria; phylum Actinomycetota; class Actinomycetes; order Streptomycetales; family Streptomycetaceae; genus Streptomyces; species Streptomyces djakartensis. The sequence continues at coordinate 162,777 of NZ_BMWE01000007.1, forward strand.
ACCAGAAGCGGTAGCGGGCCACAGCAGCACGCAGAAGGCTTGCGCAGGCGCGCGGAGTCGTCCGGTTGTGGGCGCTCCGCGCGCCTTGCGTATCCTCGGGGCGTGCTTCTCTCAGACAAAGACATCCGGGCCGAGATCGATGCCGGGCGGGTGCGGATCGATCCGTTCGACGACGTGATGGTGCAGCCGTCGAGTATCGATGTGCGCCTCGACCGCTATTTCCGGGTGTTCGAGAATCACCGGTACCCCCACATCGACCCCTCCATCGAGCAGGCCGATCTGACCCGGCTCGTCGAGCCGGAGGGGGACGAGCCGTTCATCCTGCACCCGGGGGAGTTCGTCCTCGCGTCGACGTACGAGGTCATCACGCTGCCCGATGATCTCGCCTCCCGGCTGGAGGGCAAGAGCTCGCTCGGGCGGCTCGGGCTGGTCACCCACTCCACCGCCGGGTTCATCGACCCGGGGTTCTCCGGGCACGTCACCCTTGAGCTGTCCAACCTCGCCACCCTGCCGATCAAGCTCTGGCCGGGCATGAAGATCGGGCAGCTGTGCATGTTCCGGCTCAGCTCGCCCGCCGACTTCCCCTACGGAAGTGAGCGGTACGGGTCGCGGTACCAGGGGCAGCGCGGGCCGACCGCCTCCCGGTCCTTCCTCAACTTCCACCGGACCCAGGTGTGAGCGGCCCCGGACGTGAGTGAGCCGCGCGAGAACCTGACCTACGAGCGGTTCGGCGTCGCCGTGCGCGAGCTCGCGCAGGTCATCGCCGACGACGGGTACGAGCCCGACATCGTGCTCAGCATCGCCCGCGGCGGTGTCTTCGTGGCCGGCGGGCTCGCCTACGCCCTCGACTGCAAGAACATCCACCTGGTGAACGTGGAGTTCTATACGGGGGTGGGGACGACTCTCGAGATGCCCGTCATGCTCGCCCCGGTGCCGAACGTGATCGACTTCTCCGAGAAGAAGGTGCTGATCACGGACGACGTCGCCGACACCGGCAAGACGCTCAAGCTGGTGCGCGACTTCTGTCTCGACACCGTCGCGGAGGTGCGCAGTGCCGTCATCTACGAGAAGTCGCAGTCGCTGGTGAAGTGCGAGTACGTGTGGAAGCGGACCGATCGGTGGATCAACTTCCCGTGGTCCGTCGAGCCACCGGTGGTGCGGCGGGCCGGACAGGTGCTGGACGCCTGACAGCGGCCAAGAACCGAAAGGCAAGGGGCTCCCCGAGGGGAGCCCCTTGTTCGTGCGCGTGACGCCTCAGACCGTGCCCAGCTTCACGATCGACAGCAGCGCGATCAGCTGGATCGCCGACGCGCCCAGCGCCTTCGGCCAGGGCAGGTCGTGGGAGCGGCTGACCATGAGGGTGAGCAGCGCGCCGCCCGCGACCCAGGTGGCCCAGCCCAGGATCTGCACGAACGTCGCGTCGCCGCCGGCGAACATCGCGAAGACCAGGCGGGGCGCGTCCGTCAGGGACATGATCAGCATGGAGAGGCCGACCGTGGGCTGCCAGGCGCCGTCGCCGCCGAGCTGGCGGGCCAGGGTGTGGGTGACCACGCCCAGGATGAACGCGCTGATCACCATGGCGACGGCCGTCGTCAGGACGATGGGGACCGCGTTGGAGAGTGTGGCGTTTATCGCATCGGCGCGGGCGCCGTCGAAGCCGAAGACGGCGAGCAGGCCGTAGAGGAACGTGACGACGAGGGCCGGGCCCCACATCGTGTAGTCCCGCATCTGGAGGAAGGTCTGGCTCGGGGAGAGGACGATCCCGCGGAGCAGGGCCTTCCAGTGCAGGCGCGGGCCGACCGGGCCGGGGGCCGGGGCCGCCGAGCCGGCGCGGTAGGTGTCGCCCTGGGTGTAGGGGTCCTCGCCGACCGCGAAGGCCTGGGTGTGGCCCGGGTTGTTCGCCGCGTACGGGTCGTGCGGGCCCTGGGGGCCGTGCGGGTACGCGCCGTCGCCGAAGTACTCCGGCTCCCCCTGGTCGCCGTAGCCACCACCGGGACCGCCCGGACCGCCCGGACCGCCGGGGCCGCCGGGGCCCGCGTGCGCCTGCGGCCAGGTGGGGCCGCCGGGGCGGCCGCCGTTGCCGTGCGGGTGCTGCTGCCGCGGGTACGGCTGCTGGGGCGCCTGCGGGTAGCCGTACGACGGCCCCTGCGGCGTCTGCTGCCCGTACGGGGGGTTTTGCGGTCGCGTCTGAGGAGCGCCGTTGTTCCGGCCGCGTCCGATCCTGAATCCAGCCACGTCTTCGAACGTACCTGGTCCGCGGCGGTGGTGTGCCGGGCCCGGGCATCCGGGCCCGGCTTTGCGGCCGAGCTGTGACATCCCTTAAGGGGAAGGCCCCTTGAGTGTCCGTGAGGGATCAGGGTTCGGCCGTACGGGCATCCGCCTGGCCCCTCACGGGGGTGCCGGCTAGAGCATGTCCTGGCCCAGCCGCAGGTACCCGGTCGTCGACATGCCCAGTGAACCGGGGCCGAAGCTGATCGCGTTCTTCCCCGTCACGCCCGAGGCCGTGCCGCGCAGGCTGTGGATCGCGCCGGAGGGGTGGTTCTCGCCGTCGGCTCCGACGGACAGGTCGGCCTTGCCATCGCCGGTGAGGTCGGACAGGCGGACGGACGCGCCGAAGCGGTCGGCGGACTCGGCGGTGCCGGGGACGCCGGCGGTGTTCTGGGTGAACGACTGGGCGCCGGTGGCGGTCATGCCGGCGGCCGAGCCGCGCAGGACGGTGACGCTGCCGGCGATCCTGGCGGCCCCGATGGTCTCGTGGAGCACGCCGACGGCCACTTCCGCGTAGCCGTCGCCGTCGACGTCGGCGACCGAGAGGTCGTTGCCGAACGCGTCCATCTCCTCGTCCGCGCCGGGGACGCCCGGGGTGTCCTGGTTGATCGCCGCCTGCGGCCGGGTGCGGACGCCGTTCGCGCCGCCGAGGTAGGAGCTGACCGAGCCGCCGAGGCTCTTGCCGTTGGTGCCGGGGGCCGCCGTGACCACGTCGTCGTAGCCGTCGCCGTTGAGGTCGCCGACCGCGGCGAGCTCCCACGCGTCGCTCCTGAGGAACGTCTGGAAGGTGAGGCCGGAGGCGGAGCCCAGGTAGATCATGTTGCCGTCGGCGTAGGTGGCCGCGTCGCCTCCGGTGACCACCAGGTCGTCGGCCCCGTCACCGTTGACGTCGCCGGCGGCGAGGTCCCGGGCGCCGCTCAGGCCGGGGCCGGTCTCCAGGCCGGTGGCGAGCTCGGAGCTGGACGCCGCGCCGGAGGCCTTCGTGAAGCCCTGGTGGATCCAGATGTCGCTGCCGGTGCTGCCCACGGCGAGGTCGGGGCGGCCGTCCCCGCCGAAGTCGGCGACCGCGAGGGACATGCCGTACTCGTCGTGGGCGGACACCGCCGGGTCGGACACGCCCCGGCCGCCGGACAGGCCGCCCTTGCCGCCCCAGACGACCGTGACGGAGCCGCCGTCGGTGTCGGAGCCGGCGTCCTCGCCGGTGCTGCCGATCATGAGGTCGGCGTAGCCGTCGGCGTTCAGGTCGCCGGAGGCGAGGGCCTTGCCGAACCGGTCGCCCTGCTCGGCGGTGCCGGGGATGCCGGCCGTGTCCTGGGTGAGGACGGTGCGGCGGGCGGCGCTGATGCCGCCGGCGGAGCCGTAGGTGACGACGACGGCGCCCGCGTCGGTCTTGCCGCCGACCGGGGCGTAGGGGGCGGAGAAGGCGAGGTCGCGGTAGCCGTCGCCGTTGAAGTCGTCGGCGTACCCGGCGGGGGCCGCGGAGGCCGGGGTCGCCGACACGAGCGGGGTGAGGCCGGCGGTCAGCAGGGCGACGGCGGTGAAGGTGGCCGCGGTGTGCCTGCGCATGAGTGTTCCTCCAGGTGAGAGGGGTGTCGGGTACGTCCGGAGGTCAGCTTGCGAGTACGTCGCCGAAGTACGCGTCACCCGCCGGGCCGCCCACGGTCGCGGCGCCGAAGGACTTGGAGCCGGTGGCGGTGACGCCGGACGCGGTGGACTTCAGCACCCACACCGCGCCGTCACCGGTGTTCTCGGCGGAGGCGCTCACCGCCAGCTCCGCGCGGCCGTCACCGCTCGCGTCGGTGAGCTGCACGGCGTGACCGAAGGAGTCGTACGCCTCGACGGCGCCGGGGACGCCCTCGGTGTCCTGGGAGAAGGACTTGGCGCCGCTGCCGGTCAGGCCGGCGGCCGAGCCGCGCAGCACCGTGACCGTGCCCGCCTGCTTCAGCGAGCCGATGACCTCGTACGGGGCGCCGACCGCGATGTCGGCGTAGCCGTCGCCGTCGGTGTCGCCGGCCGACAGGCTCCAGCCGAAGCGGTCGTTCCTCTCGGCGGCGCCGGGCACGCCCGTGGTGTCCTGGGTGATGCGGACGGGCGTGCGGGTGCTGAGGCCGCCGGCCGCGCCGTAGGTCACGGTGATCGCGCCGCCGGGGCCGCCGTTCGGCTCGTCCGCCGACTTCTCCATGAAGTTGCCGGTGACGATGTCGCCGAAGCCGTCCTTGTTCACGTCCGCGATGACGGCCGCGTAGCCCCCGGCGAGCTTGCCGCCCGCGGTCAGACCGGTCGCGGAGCCCTTGTACAGCACGCTGCGGGTGCGGTAGCCGTCGCCGGCCTGCTCCTGGCCCATGACCAGCATGTCCGACGCGCCGTCGCCGGTCACGTCGCCGGTGACGATCCGGTCGGTGTTGATGCCGGTCTGGGCGGAGGTGTCGATGCCGGTGAGCTCGGTGGCCTTGCCGGTGCGGGAGACCGGGCCCTTGAAGATGTTCAGCTCGGGGTAGGCGATGTTGGCGGCGGCCAGGTCGGTGTCGCCGTCGCCGTCGAAGTCGCCGGTGGCGACGGACCAGCCCAGTTCGTTCCGGTTCTCGGGAAGCGGTGCGGACAGGTCGGTCGCGGTCTTCAGGCCGCTCGCGCCGCCCCAGACGACGGTGAGCACGCCGGAGTCGCCGGTGGAGCCGATCTGCTCGGCGTGCACGCCCACGATCAGGTCCGTGTAGCCGTCGTCGTCCAGATCGCCGGTGGTGAGGCGGTCGCCGAAGTAGTCCCCCGCCTCGGGGACGCCCGGGATGCCGTCGGTGGCCTGGCTGATGATCTGGCGCTTGGAGCTGTCGAGGCCGCTCGCGGTGCCGTAGACGACGGCGACGTAGCCGGCCGCGTTCTTGCCGCCGATCTTGCCGAGCGGGGCGGCGATCGCGAGGTCGCGGTGGCCGTCGCCGTTGAAGTCACCGGAGAGGCCGGAGGGCGCGGCGGTGGCCGGCGTCGTGGGCAGGGCGGTGAGCAGGCCGGTGGTCAGGGCCGTCGCCAGGAGCAGGGTGCGCTTGCGCATGGAAGTCCCCGTTCAGGTGTGGAGTGTCAGGAGTTGAGTGCCGTGCCGTAGCCCGGTGCGCCGGCCGTGGAGATGCCCGTCGTGCCGGGGCCGAAGCTCGTCGAGCCGGTGGCCGTCGGGCCGGTCGCCGTGGAGCGCAGGGACCAGACCGCGCCGTCGCCGGAGTTCTCGCCCGGCGCGGAGACGGACAGGTCGGCGCGGCGGTCGCCGGTGTGGTCGGTGAGGGTGACGCGCTCGCCGAAACGGTCGCCGTTCTCGGAGGCGCCGGGCACGCCGGCCGTGTTCTGGGTGTACGACGTCGAGCCCTTGGTGGTCAGGCCGGACGCCGAGCCGTACAGCACGGTGACGGCACCGGCGGCGGAGTTCTCGCCCGGGGCGCCGATCGCCAGGTCGGCGTAGCCGTCGCCGTTGACGTCGCCGAGACAGACGCCGCCGCCGAAGCGGTCGCCCTGCTCGGAGGCGCCGGGCACACCGGCGGTGTCCTGGGTGAGGACGAGCGGGGCGCGGCTCGTGTCCCGGCCTCCGGGGCCGCCGTACACGACGGTGACCTTGCCGCCGAGGGCGCCCGCCGGGTCGGCGGAGGTTTCGCGGTCGTTGCCGACGGCGATGTCGGCGTAGCCGTCCTTGTCGATGTCGGCCACGGACGAGACGTATCCGGCTGGCAGGTCCTGGAGCCAGTCGGTGTAGTTGCCGATCTCCAGGTCGGCCAGGACGGTGGTGGCGTCGCCGGTGCCGCCCGCGCGGCCGTGCAGGACCACCCGGGGGTGGCCGTCGCCGGTGACGTCGCCGGAGGAGAGGTGGGTGACGCCGTGCGTGCTGGACCACGAGGAGTTGCGCGAGCCGGAACCGCCGTTGTGCGCACCGGTCTTGGTGATCGGCCCGGCGACGAGGGAGAGGACGATGGGGCCGCTGGAGCCGACCGCCACGTCCACGTCGCCGTCGTTGTCGAAGTCGCCCGCGGCCAGGGACTTGCCGTAGCGGTCGTAGTCGGTGCTGAAGAAGCTGAACAGCGAACGGGCTCCGGACAGGCCGGACTCGGAGCCCCAGACGATGGTGACGGTGCCGTCGTTGGTGTCGCTGCCGTCCTCGCCGGGCGTGCCGATCAGCAGGTCGGCGTAGCCGTCGGTGTTCAGGTCGGCGGAGGCGAGGGCGGAGCCGAAGGCGTCGTCGGCCTCGGCGGCACCGGGCATTGCGGCGGTGTCCTGGGTGAGGAGCGTGCGGGTCGAGCTCTTCGGTCCGTCGGCGCTGCCGTAGACCACGGACACGGCGCCCGCCTTCGCCTTCCCGCCGACCGTCGCGCCCGGCGCGCCGATCGCGAGGTCGGTACGGCCGTCGCCGTTGAAGTCGTACGGGGCGGCTGCGGGCGCCGCCTGGGCGGTGGGCGCGGTGAGGAGGAGGGGGAGCGGGGTGAGGGCCGCGATGAGGAGGGCGGCGCTGCGCAGACGCATGGATGTCCTTGCGGGAAAGGTGATGGGGCGGGGCGTCACTGGGCGATGGCCCAGGCGAAGTCGGCGCCGCCCTTCAGGGAGACGTCGCGGGCCGAGAGGAACGTGGAGCCGTTGGTGGTCAGGCCGGAGGCGGTGCCGCGCAGGACGGTGACCGCGCCGTGGCCGTTCTCGTAGCCGGCGCCGCTGACCAGCTCGGCCTTGCCGTTCTTGTCGAGGTCGACCAGGCGCACGGTCATGCCGAAGGCGTCCATCGTCTCGCTCGTTCCGGGCACGCCCGCGGTGTCCTGCGTGTACGACTTGGAGCCCTTGCCGCTCAGCCCGGAGGCCGAGCCGAACAGGATGGTGACGGACCCGGCGTCCTCCACCGTGCCGACGTCCTCCGCCCAGGCGCCGACCGCGATGTCGGCGTAGCCGTCGCCGTTGACGTCGCCGGCGCCGATCGCCGAGCCGAACAGGTCGCCGTGTTCGCCGGCGCCGGGGACGCCCGCGGTGTCCTGGTGGATCACGGTCGGTGTCTGGGCCGGGTCGGGGCCGGTGGGGCCGCCGTACCAGACGGTGATCTGGCCGCCCTTGTGGCCGCCGGGCTTCTCGGCGCGCGGGTCCTGGTAGTCGCCGAGGACGAGGTCGCCGTAGCCGTCGCCGTTGACGTCGGCGATGGTGCCCTCCTCGCCGTCGGCGTCCGGCAGGTAGGTGCGGGCGTACTTGGTGCCGGTCCAGCCGTGGTAGCTGATCTCGCCGCCCTCGTCGCCGGTGACGAGGAAGGGGTAGACGCGCTCGGCGTCGCCGTCCCCGTTGAGATCGCCCGCGAACACCTCGTACGTCGATCCGAACGCGCTGAGGCTGGTGTGGCCGGCGGGGCCTGTGGTGCGGCTGAAGGGGCCTCTGTAGAGGCGGGTGTGGCTCTGGCCGGTGACCGTTACGTCCGTCGCGCCGTCCCCGTCGAAGTCGCCGGTCGCGACGCCGGAGGAGAAGCCGCCCCACTCGGACAGGTCGGACGGCTGGGGCAGGCCCTTGCCGCCGGACAGGCCGGACGTGCCGCCCCAGATGACGGTGGCCGTGCCGACGCCGTCCCGGTCGCCGATGTCCTCGTACTGGGCGCCCACGACCAGATCGGAGTAGCCGTCGCGGTCCAGGTCGCCGGCGGCGAGGCTGTAGCCGAAGCGGTCGCCCTCCTCGGCGGTGCCCGGAACACCGCTGGAGTTCTGTGTGATCACGGTCTTCCTGGCCGCCGAGACGCCGGACGACGAGCCGTACAGCACGACGACGGCCCCGGCGCTCTGCACCGACCCGACGTCGGCACTCATCGCGCCGATCGCGACGTCCCGGTATCCGTCGCCGTTGAAGTCGCCGCTCAGGCCGGAGGGCGCGGCGGTGGCCGGGGTGGCGGCGGTGAGGAGGCCGGTGGTGAGGGTGGCGGCCAGGAGGAGGGTGCGCTTGCGCAAGGCGGGACTCCGGGTGGGGAAGGGGCCGGACCGGCGGGGGCCGGGTCCGAAGGGATGTGTCCGGGCTGTGGGGTCCGGCCCGCCTCGACGGGAGGGGCCGGACCGGCGGGGGACCGGACCCGAGGGCACGGGATGTGGCGCACCTACGGGAACCGGCCCCGCGGGGAGGCGGGGTGGCTCGCTAGGCGAGATCCGCCCCCGGGACAACTCGGGTGCGTCAGCCGGCGAGGTTCGCGCCGACGGGACGCGGCGGCTGCGTCAGTCGCCGAAGTCCGGGTAGCTTGCCGCTCACGGACGCGCCGGGGGCGGAGAACGCCATGTCGCCGATGCCGTCGCCGTTGAAGTCGGCCTTCGGGGTGTGCGCCGAGTCCGCGGCCGTCGCCGTGCCGGCCGTGGCCGTGAGCAGTGTGCCCGCCAGCGCGGCGGCGGTCGCCAGGGCGAGCCGCAGGCCGGGCCGCCCGAAGGGGCGAGCGCTTGCGTGCGGGCGCCCGGAGCGGCGCTCGTGCTGATGCATGCGGGGTCTCCTGCAGCATGCGGGGATGCCTGGCAGACATCCACAGTCGATGGAGGGCCGAACCGTCGCTTCTCCGCCAGGAGTTGCCCGGACGTTCACGGTGCCGGCGATCAGGAGACCGGTGTGGGGGCGTAAGGGTTGTACGTGAGTTCGGTTAATTGTTGTCAGGGGCCAGGGGTGGGCCTTCCGTAGGTATGGACCTCGTACGAGCCCGGGCTCATGGCCCGGGCTCGTACGAAGAGGCACTCACACGTTCAGCAGCTTCTTCGAAGCACCACGATGCCGGCCGCCGGGCAGAGCCGTCTTCGCCGTCAGGCCCCGGGACTGCCACGCGTTGTCGCGGAGCTTCAACAGGGCCCAGTACCGGGTGGGACACAGCAGCACGATGTTCATGAACACGGCCGTCGGCGTGCCGACGAGCCATGAGCGCCACCGCTGACGTGCCGTCATGTCCGGTCGCATGAGGACGTACAGTCCTGACTGGCCGTACCGGACCACGAGGTACACGGCGAGGTACACGAATGCCACACCGGGGTTGTGGTAGCGGCCGCCCACGGTCAGGAGCGTCATGACGACGATCCAGGCCAGCATCACCGGGGTGATGACGAGCTGGAGCAAGCCGAAGGTCGGCGAGATGAGCTGCTTCAGGGACAGCCGCGAGTACACGAACGGCAGCATCCACCACCACGACCTGGCCCAGCGCAGACGCTGCCGGTAGGTCTTCTTCAGCGTCGTCGGCATGTCGGTGACGACGCCGGCCTCGTTGACGGCCACGACCTCACCGCGCATGAGGGCCCGCAGCGCCAGCCAGCGGTCATCGCCCGTGCCGCACTCGACCTCGTAGGCGTCCAGGTGGTCGTAGAGCAGCTCGGCGCGGTAGAGGGCCAGGGCACCGGAGGTGGTCTCCAGAGCTCCGAGCATGGACCGCGAGGAACGCATCATCACGCACGAGGTGCCGATGTCGATGTCGGCGGCCCGGGAGACCCAGGTCTCCTCGAAGTTGCGGATGTAGATCATGCCGGTGGTGGCCTGGATCTTCGGGTTGCTCATGGCCCGAAGCTGCTGCTCGAGCGCGTCCGGGAAAGGCTCGCCGTCCGAGTCGATGGTGAGCACGTAGTCGAAGTGCTTGCCCTGCTCTTGGAGGTGCCGGAGCACGGTGACCTGGGCCCCTCGCTTGCCCTTGTTCTCCTGCCGGTGCCAGAAGACCCGGGGGTCGTCGAAGGGCACGACGGGGTGCTGCTTCGAGCCGTCGTCGATCACGTGGATCTCGTCGACCGGGTGAGTCTGGGCCAGCAGGGACCGCACGGTGCGGTGCAGGTTCTCGGTGGGTTCCTCGTAGGCCGGGATGATCGCCACGGTCCGGCCCGGGGCCACCGGGAGGTGGGTGAAGGACCGGCCTTTCAGGAACGAGAACAGGCAGAGGACGATCACCGTCATGCCCAGCCACCAGTAGAACGTGAGGATCGGGCTCTTCGACTGGAGGTGCACCACCACGGTGGCGACGGCCAGAGCCGCCACCACCACGGTTGTCACTACGGTGAATCTCACCCGTGACGCGCGGGCGTGCGCGGTGCTCAAGCGGTCACCCGCTTGGAGCGGGTCGCCAGGCGGAAGACCGCCACCCCGCCGATCACGAGAAGCATCGCGGCCAGCACGATCCAACCGAGAGCCGTCCCGCCCGTGGCGGCCAGGGCGGCCCCGCCCGTGGCGGTACCGATCGCGGCGCCCACGCCGTTCTGTCCGTACATGTTGTTCCCTCTTTTCCTCTGTGGCTCTCTCTAGAGCCGTTCGATGTGGGGGGCGGCGGTCATGACGCCACGGGTGTCGAGTACGTACGCGGCCTCCGCGGCGAGCCGGTCGAGGTCGAACTCACTGTGCGGGGTGAGGAGGACGACGGCGTCGAAGTCCGCGACGCGCTCCGTGGTGCTGCCGGCGGCAAAGGGGATGTCACGGCAACTTCCGGCGGCCACCGGAAGGTAGGGATCCACCACGGTGACGTCGGCGCCCATCGCCCGTAGGCGGTCGGTGACTTCGGCGGCCGGCGACTGGCGCGCGTCCGACGTGCCCGGCTTGTACGCCGCACCGAGGGCGAGGATCCGCGCCCCGTGCACACTCCGCCGGAAGCGCCGGCTCAAGGTGTCCTGCAACCGGCGCACCACATAGTCCGGCTGGCTCTCGTTGATGTCCTGGGCCAGCTCGATGAGCCGGAAGGTCTGTCCGTGCCGGGCCTTGACGTGGTGGCTGAGGTAGACGGGGTCGATGGGCAGGCAGTGCCCGCCGACGCCGGGCCCGGGCTGGAACTTGGTGAACCCGAAGGGCTTGGTCGCGGCCAGCTCCAGTGTGTGCCACACGTCCACGCCCAGGGTGTGGGCCATGCGGGACAGTTCGTTGACCAGCGCGATGTTGACGTGCCGGTAGGTGTTCTCGAACACCTTGGCCAGCTCGGCCTCTTCGAGCCCCGAGGCCGGCACGGTGACTTCGGTGACGGTGTCGTAGAAGTCCTTCACGCGCCGCAGGCAGCTCTCGGTCAGCCCGGCGACGATCTTCGGCGTGTTCTCCAGCCGCCAGTCCGCGTTGCCCGGGTCGATGCGCTCAGGGCTGAAGCCGACGTGGAAGTCGCGGCCCGCTGTGAGGCCCGAACCCTCCTCCAGCAGGGGGATCAGCACATCCCGCGTGGTGCCGGGGTATGTGGTCGATTCCAGTACGACGGTGGCGCCCGGCTCGAGCCACTCCGCGAGGGCGCGCCCGGCCGCCCGTACGCAACTCAGGTCCGGGGCCCGGTCGGTCAGCGGCGTCGGCACGGTGATGACCGCGACGTCGAAGCCCTTGAGGTCCTGCGGGTCCGAACTCGCGGTGTAGGCGCCCGAAGCGAGCGCAGACTGAAGCCGGCCGGAGTCGATGTCCTCGACGTAGGACACTCCGGAGGCCAGTGCCTCGCAACGCGTCCGGTCGGGTTCGTAACCGGTCACGGTGTGACCGGCCTCGGCGGCCCTCATGGCCAGGGGCAGTCCGACATAGCCCTGCCCGAGCACACATATGTGCATGGTGGTTCCTCACCCCTGAAATACGGCCGTCTGTTCCTGAAGCAGGCGGCCGTGGCGTGACACTGCGTGAGAAGCGGTGTGTGAACGGCGACGACACCGCATCACCGGCCTGTCCGGGCCCCCTGCCCGCACGTGCGCGAAGCGCAACCGATGATCTTCACAAACCCCCCTTATTTGTGGACCTTCATGGTTCAACAAGTATTCGCCGAACGGAACCGTCTTTACTGTTTCGATACTTGTAAAGTGTCGCGGAGGCGACCTTTGTTGAGGTGGGGCGCCAGCTCAACCGGCCGTTCCCGCTGTGGCAGTGACCTGCCGCGATGGTGTCCGAATGCCGAGATCGCGCGGGGTGATCTTCACAATTGCGAGGCGGGAAGCTGTTCGGATGGCGCGTTCGATTGATGCACTCGCGAATTCCATGCGCTTTCCGTGCGCCGCTGAATGCGCCCCCTGCGCTACCCCTTCAAGCCCCCCGGTTACCTACGGTTAGTGCAGGTCGCGGCGGTCTCGCACTGAGGCGCTTGAGTCTCCAGCGGCTGAAAGGTCCAGGATCTCGCCCATGGACGACGAACGCTCCGACACGCTCACCATCGGTCAGCTCGCGCGCCGCACCGGTCTGCCGGTGCGTACCTTGCGCTTCTGGTCGGACGAGGGGGCCGTGCCGCCTGTGGCCCGCTCCGCGAGCGGCTACCGGCTGTACGACGCCGAGTCCGTGGCTCGCGTCGAACTGGTCCGTACCCTGCGGGAGCTGGGCCTCGGACTCGGCGACGTGTGCCGTGTTCTGAGCGGGCGCACCACGGTCGCCGAGGTCGCCGACGCGCATGTGGCCGCGCTCGACGCGCGGATCCGATCGCTCAAGGTGAGCCGGGCCGTCCTGTCCACCGTGGCGAAACGGGGTTCGACCGCTGAGGAGACAGCACTGATGAACCGGTTGGCGCGGCTTTCCGCCGCCGAACGCAAGCAGATCATCGACGAGTTCAAGGAGGACGTGTTCGGCGGTCTCGACGTCGACCCGCGTCTGCGCGACCGCCTACGCGCCTTCAGCGTCGAACTGCCCGACGATCCCACCCCCGAGCAGGTCGACGCCTGGATCGAACTGGCCGAACTGGTGCGGGACCGCGGCTTTCGCACTCGGTTGCGCACGTGGATGGAGCTCAACACGCCGGCAGCGGGGCAGGACAGTCCCCCCGGGGCGTCCATCTGGTGGGCCAGGCAGGTTGTGCGGACCGTCGCGGACGTCAGAGAACGCGGGATGTCTCCCGTGGGGCCGGCAGCCCGCGAGGTGCTGGCCGAGTTGTTCGGCGACGCCGATCGGGCCGCCGTACTGCGCAGCCTGGAAGCCGGTATCGAGGCGGAGGCGGAGCGCTACCGCAGGCTCGTCGCCCGTGTGCGCGGGCAGGCCTCGTCGCCCGACGCGACCGAGGAACTGGAGTGGCTGGCGCGGGCCCTGCGCGCCGCGGAGCCGGTCTGACTGCCGTGGCCCCGGGTCCGGCGCGCCTGCGTGATCTCGTGGCGACAGGCGGGCTGCGGTTTCCGCACCGGACGGAGTGATGTGAGACGGCCGGATCACACCGGGATGTGGTGCTTCCCCGGGTGCCTCATGGCCAGCAAGGCTATGGACGGCCTTCGAAATCCGTACATGCTCCATTCTGGACGGTGCTGAGCGGCTGATTGTCCGCAACGGAGCACCCGGGAATTCGGCCGGCTCGCTTCTGGGAAGCTGCGATCATGACAACCCCGTCAACTCCGCCCCGTCCGAGACCGGAGGGCGACGGCCTTCCCTACCACCGCATGGGCCACTGCACGGGCCGTCACCGCTGGTGGCGACCCCTGGTCGGCACCGTGCTGATGCTGGGCGCCTGGCTGGTGCTCGTACTCCTGCTGTTCCTGTGCTGGTACGCCATCGGGGCGGTCGCCGGAGCCGATGAACTGCCGGACGGGGGGCCGGACTTGGGTCCGCTCCCCAACACGGTGCTGGACCTGGTGTTCATCGCGGTGGCCCTCCCCCTCGTGCTGCTGGCCGTGTTGTGGCCGGGCCGGCGGCCCATCGGCACGCTGACGTCGGTCAGCGGGCGGCTGCGCTGGCGCTGGCTGGGCTGGTGTCTGCTCGCCGCCCTGCTCTCCACGTCACTGCTGACGGCGGCCGCTTTCCTCCTGCCCGGCGACGACACCGGCCCGGGGAAGTCCGACGAGTGGGTGGGCTGGGGTTCGTTCCTCACGTCCGTCGTCGTGCTGACCGCCTTCGTCCCGTTGCAGGCCGCGGCCGAGGAGTACGTCTTCCGGGGCTGGCTGACACAGGCCGTGGGCGCCTTCGTCCGCTCACCCTGGTTCGCCCTGCTCCCGCAGGCGCCCCTGTTCGCCGCCGCCCACGGCTGGGGCACGAGCTGGGGCTTCGCCAGCCTGCTGTTCTTCGGCCTGGTGGCCGGTTGGCTGACCATCCGGACCGGCGGCCTGGAGGCGGCCATCGCCCTCCACGTCCTGAACAACCTGCTGGCCTTCGGAGCCGCGGCCGCGTTCGTCGACGGCCTCTCCTCCGACGAGACGGCGGCCGACTCCCCGTGGCAACTCGCCCTCGCGGACATGGCGTCGGTCCTGCTCTACGCGGCGATCGTCATATGGCTCACCCGCCGCCACCACCCACAACACGTCTCGCCGCCACCGCCACCGCCGCCACCGACATCGCCACTGCCACCGCCACTGGCTCCGCCCGTCCCGTGGCCCACGCCGTATCCGCAACCACAGGGCGCGACACCACCGCACGACACCCCACGGCCACCCGCCTCCTGACCCGGGCGCCACGTACCCACAGGCTCGGGTCCTCCGGAATGATCGCCGACCAGCGTCGGGGAAGCGCAGGGCATCCGCGGATCTGAGTACCTGTGCTCATGCGCGGTGTCCGCCAGAGCACCATGCTGACCGCGTGCGTTTGACGGAGCGACACCTGAAGACGGGACGGCAAGGGGCATGAGACAGGCGAAGGGTCCGTCGACCGGCCGGGAGATCGGGGTCAGCGTGGTCCTGCTCGTCCTCGACCTGATGGTCATCGCCTGGATGGTGTACGGCTATGGGATGGCGGGATGGGCCGACAGCTACGAAAGCGACAGCGCCAACGCGACGAGGGCGTCGGAGGTGGCGTCGCAGGCGTCGTGGATTCTGGGCGGCGGCGCGGTGCTCACCGGCGGTGGCCTCCTCGCCCTGGGATGGCGTATCCCCGGTGTCGTGCAGCTGGTTGTCCTGGGAGTCGGAGCGGTTCAGTTCTCCTCTGTTGCTGCCGGCGGACAGCACGCGCCGTGAAAGGACATCAGCGGTGACCGTCCGGCACCGGCCGCGATGGAGGCAACTTTCCTCGATATAGAGGAGTGTGAGGCCGTCTGTGGAGACGAACTCATATGGGGCGTAACCAGGTATGCAGTCCGCCATGAGCCGGTCCTTGATCCGGTTCCAGGTCGCGAGCCGGTCGGTTGCGGGCACGTGGCGGAATTCTCCTCCGCCGGCTTCTCCGATGATCAGCGCATCCGCTGGGGTCGCCAGACGCTGGGTGAGCCGCCGGTGGAGCGGGCCTCGGACCTTCCGCCAGAGTTGGCCCTCGTCGTCGACGAACTCCTCACGGCCGGCGGGCGACCGCACCTGCCCAGCACCACTCACGTCGAGATCAACGAGCACCCACGGCCAGCGGCGCGGCAGATCTCAAATGCGCTCTCAGGCACCTGCCGCACACCGCTCACGGTCTCTGAAAATGCGAGGCCCAAGTCCCGAGCATAATATGGAAGATGTTCCGCTCACTGAGAGCGCAATACTGGCTCTGTTATCGCATCGACCTCTGCAGCATCTCGGTTTGCTTCCTTCGGAAAGAGATCTCACTCTGAAACAGAGGGGAAAGCGATGAAGTCTACTGCTTCGCAGACTGTGGACGGCGGCCCGACCTTTACGGTCCTGCCCCCCTTGGAGCCTGACGCGGGGGAAGAAGAAATCATCGATTACACCCGGTTCAGCTTCAGGGGCCGTCAATTCTTCCAGGTGACCTGTCTCTGCGGTCCCACGGTCAACTCCGGAAGCAGGGTGTTTGTTTCGATCTGCGAAATGTTGAACGGAAGGCCGTTTCAGGGCGCGGCCAGCATGGAGGTGTTCAACGTAACTCCCCACGACAATGGAGACCTGATCGTGAGGGGAAGAATCTGGTGGGATTCGGACCTCAATGTTCAGCTCCGAGTTCTTTCGGTGAACTGACCCTCGATCCTGCGTGAGGTCCGCCGACTCGCGAACCTCATCACACGCCGACGCCCCCTGCCCGATGACTCGGAACAGGGGGCGTCGGAACAGTCGGAGCAATCCGAACTACCCGCGGGAACCGCCTACTTCACCGGCTCCGGCTCCGGCGCGTTCGCGGAGTCGGCCGTGCCGGCCGGCGGTTCGCCGCCGCCGTCGTCCTCGTCGTCCTCGCCGTCCGCGGGGACTGGGGTCTTCACCGAGTCCAGCAGCAGCTGGGCCACGTCGACGACCGTGATGGACTCCTTCGCCTTGCCGTCGTTCTTCTTGCCGTTGACCGAGTCGGTCAGCATGACGAGGCAGAACGGGCAGGCGGTGGAGACGATGTCCGGGTTCACGGAGAGGGCCTCGTCGACCCGCTCGTTGTTGATGCGCTTGCCGATGCGCTCTTCCATCCACATCCGGGCACCACCGGCGCCGCAGCAGAAGCCGCGCTCCTTGTGGCGGTGCATCTCCTCGTTGCGGACGCCCGGGACGCTGGCGATGATCTCGCGCGGGGGCGTGTAGATCTTGTTGTGGCGGCCCAGGTAGCACGGGTCGTGGTAGGTGATGATGCCCTCGACCGGGGTCACGGGGATCAGCTTGCCCTCGTCCACCAGGTGCTGCAGCAGCTGCGTGTGGTGGATGACCTCGTAGTCGCCGCCGAGCTGCGGGTACTCGTTGCCGAGGGTGTTGAGGCAGTGCGGGCAGGTGGCGACGATCTTCTTCGCCGACTTGGGCTTCGCCGACTCGGGGACGACCTTGCCCTCGTCGTCCATCTCCTCGCCGAACGCCATGTTCAGAGCCATGACGTTCTCCATGCCGAGCTCCTGGAACAGGGGCTCGTTGCCCAGGCGGCGGGCGGAGTCACCGGTGCACTTCTCGTCGCCGCCCATGATCGCGAACTTGACGCCCGCGATGTGGAGGAGTTCCGCGAAGGCCTTGGTGGTCTTCTTCGCGCGGTCCTCCAGGGCGCCGGCGCAGCCGACCCAGTACAGGTACTCGACCTCGGAGAGGTCCTCGATGTCCTTGCCGACGACCGGGACCTCGAAGTCGACCTCCTTGAGCCATTCCAGGCGCTGCTTCTTCGCCAGGCCCCAGGGGTTGCCCTTCTTCTCCAGGTTCTTGAGCATCGTGCCCGCCTCCGAGGGGAAGCTGGACTCGATCATCACCTGGTAGCGGCGCA
The DNA here is from genome assembly GCF_014651075.1 of Streptomyces djakartensis. Lineage (GTDB taxonomy): Bacteria > Actinomycetota > Actinomycetes > Streptomycetales > Streptomycetaceae > Streptomyces > Streptomyces djakartensis. Next base: position 179,967 of record NZ_BMWE01000007.1, read on the forward strand.
TGTCGACGATGTGGTCGACGTGCTCGATGTCGACGGGGCACTGCTCGACGCAGGCGCCGCAGGTGGTGCAGGACCACAGGACGTCCGGGTCGATGACGCCGTTCTCCTCGGCCGTGCCGACCAGCGGGCGCTCGGCCTCCGCGAGGGCGGACGCGGGGACGTCCTTCAGCTGCTCCTCGGACGCCTTCTCCTCGCCCTCCATCGTCTTGCCGCCCCCGGCCAGCAGGTACGGCGCCTTGGCGTGCGCGTGGTCCCGCAGGGACATGATCAGCAGCTTGGGGGAGAGGGGCTTGCCCGTGTTCCACGCCGGGCACTGCGACTGGCAGCGGCCGCACTCGGTGCAGGTGGAGAAGTCCAGCAGGCCCTTCCAGGAGAACTGCTCGACCTGGGAGACGCCGAAGACGTCGTCGTCGCCCGGGTCGGTGAAGTCGATCGGCTTGCCGCCGGACGTCATGGGCTGCAGCGCGCCCAGCGCGGTCCCGCCCGTCGCCTCGCGCTTGAACCAGATGTTCGGGAACGCCAGGAAGCGGTGCCAGGCCACGCCCATGTTGGTGTTGAGCGACACCACGATCATCCAGACGAACGAGGTGCCGATCTTGATCATGGCGGTCAGGTAGACCAGGTTCTGCAGCGCGGTGACCGACAGCCCCTTGAAGGCGAGCACCAGCGGGTACGACGCGAAGTACGACGCCTCGTAGTGGTCGACGTGGTGGAGCGCGCCTTCCAGGCCCCGCAGGACGTAGATCGCCAGGCCGATGGTGAGGATGACGTACTCGACGAAGTAGGCCTGGCCGGCCTTGGAGCCCGCGAAGCGGGACTTGCGGCCGGGCCGGTTCGGCAGGTTCGACAGGCGGATCGCGATGAGCACCGCGATGCCCAGGACCGTCATCACGCCGATGAACTCGATGTACATCTCGAACGGCAGGAAGGTGCCGATGACCGGCAGCACCCAGTCGGCCTGGAACAGCTGGCCGAAGGCCTGGGCGAGGGTCGGCGGCAGCGTCAGGAAGCCGATCGCGACGAACCAGTGGGCGACGCCGACGACGCCCCACCGGTTCATGCGCGTGTGGCCGAGGAACTCCTTCACCAGGGTCACGCTGCGCTGGTAGGGGTTGTCGGTCCGGGTACCGGCGGGCACGGGCTGGCCCAGCTTGAAGTACCGGACGAACTGGCCGATCGCGCGTGCGAGCAGCGCGACGCCGACCACGGTCAGTACCAGCGACACGATGATCGCGGCGAGTTGCATGGGGGCTCCTCGGGCCTGCGAGGGTTTCGTCGGGGCGACCTGTCGCTCTCGCAGGTTCCCCGAGATTACTAAGCGGTAACTTATGCAGTCCGTCTGAGACTACCCCTATCTTCCGTCGCACTGTAGCCGGGAGGGGGGTGATCTGAATCGCTGAGGGTTGCCTCAGGCGGGCCGGAAAGACAGTCTCGATCCGGTCGTGTTATTCGTACCGAATTGTCATAGTCACGAATAACTTATATCCGTGCTCTACGGGATCGCCGCCGCCGCAACCGCCCTCATCCTCACCGCCCTGCTCACGGCTCTCCTGCGGACCCCCGCCCGCCGGCTGCGTCTGCTCGACCGGCGGCGGCAGCGGGAGGTTCCGTTGTCGGGGGGTGTGGCCGTCGTGCTCGTCACGGGGCTGGTCGTCGGGGCGGGGGGCTGGGCCGGGGTCGCGCCGCCGGTGGCGGACGGCGCCCGGGAGTTGCTGGTCGCGGGGGGCGTGGTCGCCGTGCTGGGACTCTGCGCCGACGTGTGGCGGCTGCGGCGGCGCGTGCAGGCCGTCGGTACGGCGGTGGCGGCCGCGTGTGTCGTGCCGTACGGCGAGACGGGGGTGGGGCCCGGTCTGCTCGCCGTCGGCTGGGTCGTGTGGGTGACCTTCGGGTTCCGTGGGCTCGATCACGCCGACGGGCTCGCGGGGGGCGTGGGGATGGTCACCGCCTTCGGCGTGGGGGCCTGTGCGGCCATTGAGGTGATGGACGGGATCGCCGTGCTGATGAGCGTGCTGGCCGCCGCGCTGACCGGCTTCCTCATGCACAACTGGCATCCCGCGCGGGCCGGGCTCGGTGCCTGCGGCTCGATGCCCGCCGGGTTCGTGCTGGCCGCGGGGGCCGTGTACGCGCGGGCCGGGCAGGGGCTCGGGGAGAGTGCGGGCGTGTTGTTCGCGCTGACCGCGGTGGTGGGCGCCGACACCGTACTGGTCCTGGTGGCGCGGCGGTTGGCGGGACGGCCCGTCCTGCGCGGCGGGCCGGACCATCTCGCGCACCGGCTGCGGCGGCTCGGGCTGACCGTGCCCGGGGCGACCCTGCTGCTGGGGGCCGTGGCGTTGGCCGGCGTGCTCGCCGGGGTACTCGCGCACGCCGGCCGGGTCGGGGCCGACGTCCTGTGGTGGGTGGCGGGCGGGGCGCTCTTCGTCGTCCTCACGTTGTTCCGGGTCCGCGTGTACGGTCCCCGAAATCCCCGGCAATGTGTATCGTCGCAGGTCAACGGGTCGTTGCGTGTAAGGAGCGGATAAGAGTTGAGTCCGGTCGACTCAGCTCTGTTGACCGCTCGGGAGCCGTCGTGCACACTTGAGTCCGTTCCACTCAAGTCAGCTGGAGGAATCAACCATGGCACGTGCGGTCGGCATCGACCTGGGCACGACTAACTCCGTCGTCAGCGTTCTGGAGGGCGGCGAGCCCACCGTCATCACCAACGCCGAGGGCGCCAGGACCACGCCGTCCGTCGTCGCCTTCGCCAAGAACGGTGAGGTGCTCGTCGGAGAGGTGGCCAAGCGCCAGGCGGTCACGAACGTGGACCGGACCATCCGCTCCGTGAAGCGTCACATGGGCACCGACTGGAAGATCGAGCTCGACGGGAAGCCCTTCAACCCGCAGCAGATCAGCGCCTTCGTGCTCCAGAAGCTGAAGCGGGACGCCGAGGCCTACCTGGGCGAGAAGGTGACCGACGCGGTCATCACCGTCCCGGCGTACTTCAACGACTCCGAGCGCCAGGCCACGAAGGAGGCCGGCGAGATCGCCGGTCTGAACGTGCTGCGCATCGTCAACGAGCCGACCGCCGCCGCCCTGGCGTACGGCCTCGACAAGGACGACCAGACCATCCTGGTCTTCGACCTCGGTGGCGGTACGTTCGACGTCTCGCTGCTGGAGATCGGCGACGGTGTCGTCGAGGTGAAGGCCACCAACGGTGACAACCACCTCGGTGGTGACGACTGGGACCAGCGCGTCGTCGACTACCTGGTCCAGCAGTTCCAGTCCGGCCACGGCGTGGACCTGGGCAAGGACAAGATGGCCCTGCAGCGTCTGCGCGAGGCCGCCGAGAAGGCGAAGATCGAGCTCTCCTCGTCCACCGAGACGTCGATCAACCTGCCCTACATCACCGCCTCCGCCGAGGGCCCCCTGCACCTCGACGAGAAGCTCACCCGCGCCCAGTTCCAGCAGCTGACCGCGGACCTCCTGGAGCGCTGCAAGACGCCGTTCCACAACGTCATCAAGGACGCCGGCATCTCCATCAGCGAGATCGACCACGTCGTCCTGGTCGGCGGCTCCACCCGTATGCCCGCCGTCGCCGAGCTCGTCAAGGAGCTGACCGGCGGCAAGGACGCCAACAAGGGCGTCAACCCGGACGAGGTCGTCGCCATCGGCGCCGCCCTGCAGGCCGGTGTCCTCAAGGGCGAGGTCAAGGACGTCCTGCTCCTCGACGTCACCCCGCTGTCCCTCGGCATCGAGACCAAGGGCGGCATCATGACCAAGCTCATCGAGCGCAACACCACGATCCCGACCAAGCGGTCCGAGATCTTCACCACGGCCGAGGACAACCAGCCGTCCGTGCAGATCCAGGTCTACCAGGGCGAGCGCGAGATCGCGGCGTACAACAAGAAGCTCGGGATGTTCGAGCTGACCGGTCTGCCCCCGGCGCCCCGCGGCGTCCCGCAGATCGAGGTGTCCTTCGACATCGACGCCAACGGCATCATGCACGTGACCGCCAAGGACCTGGGCACGGGCAAGGAGCAGAAGATGACCGTCACCGGCGGCTCCTCGCTGCCGAAGGACGAGGTCGACCGCATGCGCCAGGAGGCCGAGCAGTACGCGGAGGAGGACCACAAGCGCCGCGAGGCCGCCGAGACCCGCAACCAGGGCGAGCAGCTCGTCTACCAGACCGAGAAGTTCCTCAAGGACAACGAGGACAAGGTCCCGGGCGAGATCAAGACCGAGGTCGAGGAAGCCGTGGGTGAGCTGAAGGAGAAGCTCAAGGGCGAGGACACGGCCGAGATCCGCACCGCCACGGAGAAGGTCGCGGCCGTCTCCCAGAAGCTCGGCCAGGCCATGTACGCCGACGCGAACGCAGCGCAGGCGGACGGCGGCGCCGCCGGAGCCGGCGCGGGTGCCGGTGACGCCAAGGCCGACGACGACGTCGTCGACGCCGAGATCGTCGACGAGGACCGGAAGGACGGTGCCGCGTGACGGAGGAGACCCCGGGCTTCGACGAGCAGCAGCCCGACGTCCCTTCCGGCGCCACCTCCGATGACGCCGAGCCGAAGGCCGCCTCCCCCTCCGCGGAGGAGGGGGCGGCCCCGGCCGGGGACACGGGCCAGGACGCGGCTCTGGTGGCCCAGCTGGACCAGGCCCGCACGGCGCTCAGCGAGCGCACGGCGGACCTCCAGCGCCTCCAGGCCGAGTTCCAGAACTACCGCCGCCGGGTCGAGCGCGACCGGATCGCGGTCAAGGAGATCGCCATCGCGAATCTCCTGACCGAGCTCCTGCCCGTGCTCGACGACATCGGCCGCGCGCGGGAACACGGCGAGCTGGTCGGCGGCTTCAAGTCCGTCGCCGAGTCGCTGGAGAGCACCGCGGCGAAGATGGGCCTGCAGCAGTTCGGCAAGGAGGGCGAGTCCTTCGACCCGACGATCCACGAAGCCCTGATGCACAGTTACGCGCCGGACGTCACCGAGACGACGTGCGTGGCGATTCTGCAGCCCGGGTACCGGATCGGCGAGCGCACCATCCGCCCCGCGCGGGTGGCCGTGGCCGAACCCCAGCCGGGGGCACAGACGGTCAAGGCGGAGGAGTCCGCCGACGCCGACGACAAGGAGAGCGGTGGCCCGGACGAGGGCTGACGTCACAGCGGACGAAGGGAAGGAGGGGCGTCGGGGATGAGCACCAAGGACTTCATCGAGAAGGACTACTACAAGGTCCTCGGCGTCCCCAAGGACGCCACCGAGGCCGAGATCAAGAAGGCGTACCGGAAGCTCGCCCGCGAGTACCACCCGGACGCCAACAAGGGAAACGTCAAGGCGGAGGAGCGCTTCAAGGAGATCTCCGAGGCCAACGACATCCTCGGCGACCCCAAGAAGCGCAAGGAGTACGACGAGGCGCGCGCCCTCTTCGGCAACGGCGGCTTCCGCCCCGGGCCGGGCGGCGCGGGCGGCTCCTTCAACTTCGACCTGGGCGACCTCTTCGGAGGAGCCCAGGGCGGCCAGGGAGCCGGCGGATTCGGCGGCGGACTCGGTGACGTCTTCGGGGGCCTGTTCAACCGCGGCGGCGCGGGCGCGGGGACGCGCACCCAGCCGCGGCGCGGCCAGGACATCGAATCCGAGGTCACGCTCAGCTTCACGGAGGCGATCGAGGGCGCGACCGTCCCGCTGCGGATGTCCTCGCAGTCGCCCTGCAAGGCCTGTTCCGGCACCGGCGACAAGAACGGCACACCGCGCGTGTGCCCGACCTGCGTCGGCACCGGGCAGGTCGCCCGGGGCAGCGGCGGTGGCTTCTCCCTCACCGACCCCTGCCCGGACTGCAAGGGCCGCGGCCTGATCGCGGAGAACGCCTGCGAGGTGTGCAAGGGCAGCGGCCGGGCCAAGTCCTCGCGGACCATGCAGGTGCGCATCCCCGCGGGCGTCAGCGACGGCCAGCGGATCCGGCTGCGCGGCAAGGGAGCGCCGGGCGAGCGCGGCGGACCGGCGGGCGACCTGTACGTCGTCGTGCACGTCGACTCGCACCCGGTGTTCGGCCGCAAGGACGACAACCTCACCGTCACCGTCCCGGTGACCTTCGCCGAGGCGGCCCTCGGCGGGGAGGTGCGGGTGCCGACGCTGGGCGGCCCGCCCGTCACGCTGAAGCTCCCGCCGGGCACGCCCAACGGCCGCACCATGCGCGCCCGGGGCAAGGGCGCGGTCCGCAAGGACGGTACCCGCGGGGACCTTCTGGTCACGGTCGAGGTGAGTGTTCCGAAGGACCTGACGGGGAAGGCTCGTGACGCGCTCGAGGCGTATCGCGAGGCGATGGCGGGTGAGGATCCGCGGGCGGATCTGTTCCAGGCCGCGAAGGGAGCATGAGTCAGATGGACGGTCGTCGACGCAACCCGTATGAACTGACCGAGGAAACCCCGGTCTACGTCATCTCGGTGGCGGCCCAGCTGTCCGGCCTGCACCCCCAGACCCTGCGCCAGTACGACCGTCTGGGCCTGGTGTCCCCCGACCGCACCGCGGGCCGGGGCCGCCGCTACTCGGCCCGTGACATCCAGCTGCTGCGCACCGTCCAGCAGTTGTCCCAGGACGAGGGCATCAACCTGGCGGGCATCAAGCGCATCATCGAACTGGAGAACCAGGTCGCCGCGCTCCAGGCCCGGGTGGCCGAGCTGGAGGACGCGCTCGACGGCGCGGCGGCGGCCATGCGCCAGCGCGAGGCGGCGGTGCACGCGTCGTACCGCCGGGACCTGGTGCCCTACCAGGAGGTGCAGCAGACCAGCGCGCTGGTGGTGTGGCGGCCGAAGCGGCAGCAGCAGTCGGACTGACGCGGGCGCCGTCACGAAGGCCGCGCGGCATACGAAAAGGGACCGGGAGGCAACTCCCGGTCCCTTTCGTATGCCTTGACCCGGTTTCGCAGGCCCTTCTGTCGATGACTGACCGGTGCAGAGCGCTTGGAGGCGATTCCGCATTGCCTTCACAACTACTTCGGAGCGTAGTGTTGCCATCTCGTTAAGTGCTTCCGCTTGACGCTGAGGGCCCGCTCCGCGTTGGCTTTTCTGTCACATGGGCCGCAAAGCTGTGCCCACGTCCGAATCACACGCGAAGTGAGCTCCCATGCGTCGTCGTATCGCCATATCCGTGGCCGCCGCCACTGTGTCCGTCACGCTCGCCGCCTGCGGCGTGCTCAACGCGGCCGGGAGCAGTGACGACGCGAGCCCGACCAAGGGCAGCGACATCACGGTGGGTCTGCTGCTCCCGGAGAGGGCGAACACCCGGTACGAGAACTTCGACTACCCGATCATCAAGCGGAAGGTCGAGTCCCTCACCAACAACAAGGGCCGCGTCGAGTACGCCAACGCCGACGCGAGCGCCGAGGCGCAGGCCGGCCAGATGCAGAAGATGATCGACGACCGGGTCGACGTGATCCTGCTGGACGCGGTCGACGCGCGGGCCATCGCCAGCGGCGTGAAGAAGGCCAAGGAGGCCGGCATCCCGGTCATCGCCTACGACCGGCTGGCCGAGGGCCCGATCGACGCCTACATCTCCTTCGACAACGAACTGGTCGGCGAGGTCCAGGGGCGCACGCTGCTGGAGGCGGTCGGTGAGGACGCGAGCCTCTCCGACAAGATCGTCATGATGAACGGCTCGCCGACGGACCCGAACGCCAAGCAGTTCAAGGCCGGTGCGATGTCCGAGCTGAACGGCAAGGTGACGATCGCCCAGTCCTTCGACACCACGGACTGGAAGCCGGAGAACGCCGAGGCCAACATGGCCGAGGCGATCGCGAAGATCGGCAAGGGCAACATCGCCGCGGTCTACTCCGCCAACGACGGCATGGCCGGCGGCATCGTCAAGGCGCTGAAGGCCGCCGGCGTGACCAAGCTGCCGCCCATCACCGGCCAGGACGCGGAACTGCCCGCGGTGCAGCGGATCATCTCCGGCGAGCAGTACATGAGCGTCTACAAGTCGTACCCGCAGGAGGCGGAGAACGCCGCGGAGATGGCCGTGGCCAAGGTCCAGGGCCGCGACATCCAGTTCGCCGCCCTGGCCCGCGACAAGGTCGACAGCCCGACCGACAAGGGCATTCCCGCGCAGCTCGTGCCGGTGGTCGCCCTGACGAAGGAGAACATCAAGGACACGGTGGTCGCGGACGACATCTACAAGCTGTCGGACATCTGCACGGCCGAGTACAAGGCCGACTGCGAGGCGCTCAACCTCAACTAGGCAGGCCGGTCCGCGTTCGGACGCTCCCGGGCGCCCGTCCCGGGCGCCCGTCCCGGGCGTCCGGCCAGGGTGAGCGTGCGGAGCAGCCACTCGGCGGGCCCGTGCCGGAGGCGACGGATCCAGGCCGTGCTGAGGGCGAGCTGGAGCGCGTAGAGGGCGCCGGCGAGCAACAGCACGGCAGCGGCTCCCCATCGGCCGTAGCGGGACAGGCCGTACGCCGTGGCCACGAACATCATGATCAGGGACTGGCCCAGGTAGTTCGTGAGCGCCAGACGGCCCGCCGGGACGAACAGCCGCTGGACGCGGTCCGTCCACGGCGAGTTCAGCAGGAGCAGCAGCAGGCAGGCGTACGCGGCCGACAGGGCGGGCGCGGTCGACATGCCCACGCCGATTCCCAGCAACTGCCACCGGTCGTCCAACGGCCCCTGGGCGGCCGAGGCGAAGAACACGGCACCCGGGACCCCGACGGCCAGTCCGAGGGCCGTGGTCCGCAGCAGCCGGGCGCGGTCCGTCCCGCCCGGGGCGAGCAGGCGCCGCTTTCCCGCGGCCAGGCCGAGGAGGAACGCGGCGAGCACGCCCGGAGCCATGAGCACGATGGCGAAAAACGCGAGGGGCAGCCGGTCCAGGTTCTCCCGCACGACCGTGCCGGCGCTGCCGCGGTAGGCGGCCACGACCCGTGCGATCTCCTGCCGGGGGACGGGCTCCTCGTCGTCCACCGCCGTCGCCAGCGCCCCCATCGCGGTGAGGAAGACGGCGAAGACCCCGTAGACCCAGGTGGCCGCCTTCACGGCGGTGGCCGGTCGGATCCGCCGCGCGCACAGCAGCACCAGCCCGAGGACGCCGTAGGTCATCAGGATGTCGCCGCTGTACAGCACCACGGCGTGCACCAGTCCGAGCAGCACCAGCCCGAGGGACCGGCGCAGGAAGCGCGCGGTGACGCCTGTGCCGTCCCGCTCGGCGGCGACCGTCTGCAGGGTGAAGCTGTAGCCGAACAGGAAGGAGAACAAGAGGTAGAACTTGAAGGTCGCCAGCGCCGACACCAGCCACGCGGCGACCTGGTCCCAGGGGGCCGCGCCGGGGTCCCGGAACCCTTCCGACTCGTAAGGGCTCATGATCTGTGCGCTGTTGACCATCAGAATGCCCAACAGGGCGAATCCCCGCAGCGCGTCGACGGCGGGCAGGCGCCTGAGGCCCGCCGGTCCCGGTAAGCCGTCCGCGGGTGTCCGTACGGGTGTCGTGTCCACTCCCCCATGGTGTGGCAACCGGCCACCGGGAGCGAGCGGATGGGGGGACCGACCGGCCCGAAACGGCACTCGGGCGTGGGGGAGCCGTGTTGCGGAGCAGGTCCCGGCCGCGCATAGTTGCGCTGCGGAAGGCGGCGAGACCGGGGGTGGGACGGGCGATGGCCGGGCGCTGGGCGGAGGGGCATCCACACGGTGCTGACCGGCTGTGCGAGGCCGGGGACCGCGTGTACTCCCGGGCCGTACGGCGGGGCCGGGTGCCGCGCCGGGACGCCGAGCCGGTGCCCTGTCTGCTGGAACTCGCCCTGCTGCACCCGGACCCCGACGACATGGACTGGCTGGTGCCGACCTCCCCTCAGGAGGTCATGACCCGGCTGCTGCGCGGGATGTACGACGAGGTCAGCGCGAGTCAGCGGCGGGTGGGCTCGGCCGTGGCGGCCGTCGAGTGGTACGCCGGGCTCGGCCGCCAGGTGCGGTCGACCCCGTCGGCGGGCGAGGGCTCGGCGATCCGCGTCCTGGACGGACTCGCCCGGATCCAGGCGGCGATGGACGAGGCGACGCAGGCCTGCACGACCGAGGTGCTCACCGTGCAGCCCGGCGGCATCCGCCGCGAGGCGGAACTCTCCGAGGGCCTGCACCGGGCGCTGGCGCTGCGCGGCCGGGGCGTGCGGATGCGGGACCTGTACACGCACGTCGCCCGGCACGGGCAGGGGTTGCTGAACTACCTGGAGCTGATGGGCGACGCGGTGGAGACCCGCACCCTGGACGAAGTCATCGACCGGCTGATCCTTTTCGACAGGACGGTGGCGTTCATCCCCGCCAACACCGACCGCACGATGGCGCTGGAGCTGCGGCACCCCGCGATCGTCGAGTACCTGGTCACGGTCTTCGAGCGGCTGTGGCGCCTCGCCATCCCCCTGACCGCGCCGCTGCCCGACACCGGCATCGAGGGCATCTCCCACCGAGAGCAGTCGATCGCCGCCCTGCTGGCGGAGGGCCACCAGGACGCGGTGATCGCGGAGCGGCTGGGGATCAGCGTGCGGACCTGCCGGGCGCACATCGCCCGCCTGTCGGAGACGCTGGGGGCGGCCAGCCGCACGCAGTTGGGGGTGCGGATCGCCCAGGCGGGGCTGGACGGAGCGTCACGGGCGGCGTCCCCGACCCTCGGCTCTCCTGCTCGCGAGCCCCGCACTGCCCGATGAGGCGACCGGGTCGCTCACCGTGCGGCGCGCTCACTGGGGCGCGCCCTCCCGCTCCAGGATTCCCGACTGCGCTATGAGGTAGCCGAGTTGTGCCCGGCTGCCGCTGCCCAGCAGCGAGGCCAGTTTGGCGATGTGGGCTCGGCACGTGCGCACGTTCATTCCGAGGCGGCGGGCGATGGCCTCGTCCACATGACCTTCCACCAGGAGTTTCGCGATGGAGTACTGGATGTCCGTGATGCCGTCCGCCACCGGCTCGTAGGGGGCGCCGGCACTCAGCGGCACGGAACGGCTCCACATGAACTCGAAGACCTTGACCAGGTACCGGACGAGCCCGGGATGACGGAGCTCCAGGGCGACCTGCTGGTCGTCGCGGGCGGGAATGAACGCCACCGTCTCGTCGCAGACGATGAGGCGTTCCACCACCTCGTCGATGGTGCGGTACTCCGCCTTGCCGTTGGCGAGTTGGGCCACGTACGCCAGCTTTTGAGGGCTGTACCGCGCCGTGTGCTGGTAGAGCGTCCGTATCCGGACTCCCCGTTCGATCAGGGCTCTGTCCCTCTCGAGTCCCTGGGTGAGGCTGCGCTCGGAGAAGCGGTCGTCGCTGGGCTGGATGGTGAGCATCTCGACCTGGCTCTGTGCCGTGGCCAGGTTGAGGGCCGCATTGATTCGGTCACCGCCCTCGAGCACGGTGATCGAGTGGTCGATCGCCGTTGCCGGGATGCCCAGGTTCATGAACGGCTCGAAGGCGTCGGCGATCCTGATGGACAACTCGCGGCGCTCCGCGATGTCGCGCTCGATGGGATGCAGCCGCTCGGTCAGCGCGACCGTCGGCGGCACCGGACGCAGCAACTCCTCGTCGTCCGGGTCCGGGTGGAGGAGGGCGAACTCCAGGAGGCACGGGGCGGTGGTCACGTCCGTTCGGGCGATCCGCCCCGCACGCAGGGCATCCGCATAAAGTCGGCTGCCCTCCTCGCACAGCTCGGTGACCGCATGGGGATGCGTCGCCTTAGTCGGATTTGCCACGAAATCTCCACCCCCCAGGGTCCTGAACATGCAGGAACATGATGCACCGATTGTGTGGCCATGAAGTGTTCGAATGAGCCATCGTCTTACATGACGGGGGAAGAGGAGACTCACAAGTGAGGACGAAGCCGACTATGCGCAAGAGACTGCTTCGCTCGGTGCTTGCTGCCGCTCTCTCTGCCGTCGCGGTCATCGGGGTGATGGGTTACTCCGGCGTGCAGGGTGATACCCGGGCGGACAGCCATTGGCCGGCGAGTGTCACGAGCGATGTCCTGGCGGACAGTCACTGGCCGGCGATCGTCGTGGACTCGGAGCGCTGACGTGACCACTCCACCCGACGACCGCTCCTTCCGCCGCGAGATGGCCACCGCCTACCGCTCCGGCTGGCACTTCATCGACCTGGTCACCGCCATCCCCCACAACGGTGACTCGCTGATGGTGACCGTGTTCGGAGAGCCGGTCGTCGTCACGCGGGACGAGGACGGAGACGTACGGGCGTACCGATGTCTGCGGCGGCCTCGGGGGGCGCCGCAGCCCGTCCGGTGCGCCGTACGGTACGGAATGATCTTTGTGAACCTGGACCAAAGGGACCACCAGCAGGTGGAGGCCGACTCCCCTGCCCCGAGGACCATCTCTGCCACCCCCCGCAGTGCCTGACGCGATTCCCCCGTCGTAAAAGATCGCTCAGGTACTTCCCCCCGCAGCGGCGTCACCGTGACCTGAACACGGTGACGCCGCTGCAGTTTTCGGCGACATTTCCGGGTATCACCGCACGCGCGCCGTGGCTGGAACCAGTCGGTCCGCGGTGTGGATATTCACTTCTGTCAACCTCGCCCCATGGCTCGCGTCAGCTGGATCTCGATGACCACGCGCGCCGGATTCGGCGACGGCGTCCTGCCGTAGCGCTCCGCGTAGCGCCGCTCCGCCTCCGCCACCCGTTCCGGGTCGCCGTGGACGAAGGCCCGGCCCTCCAGCGTCGCCCATCGGCGGCCCTCCATCTGGCAGACGGCGACAGCCGCCCCCTCCTCCCCGGCCGCCCGCACGTGCCGCGCCTTCGCGCTCGCCCTGTTGGTGATCACTCGAGCCAGACGTGCCGCGGGATCGTATGTGACCCCGACGGGTACTACGTGCGGAGTGCCGTCCGGGCGGAGAGTCGTCAGGGTGCACACGTGCCGTTCCCGCCAGAAGCTGAGGTACGGCGGGTCCGGAGCGCCCGGATCCACGGAGTACTTGGTCGCCATGCCCCGGAACTTAGCTTCCCCGGACCTCCCGGACCGGCCTTGAGTGGAATAGACTCAACTTTGTGCACGTTGACTGAGTCAGTCTGACTGCCCTGTGGACGTGACACCCCGCTGCACGCAAGGAGGAGAACGCGAACGTGGACGCCGAGCTGACCAACCGGAGCCGGGACGCGATCAACGCGGCCAGCAACCGGGCCGTGACCGAGGGACACCCCGACCTCACCCCCGCCCACCTGCTCCTCGCGCTGCTCCAGGGGCAGGACAACGAGAACATCACCGACCTGCTCGCCGCGGTCGACGCCGACCAGGCGGCCGTACGCGCCGGGGCCGAGCGCGTGCTCGCCGGGCTGCCCAGCGTGACCGGGTCGACGGTGGCGCCGCCGCAGCCCAACCGGGAGATGCTCGCCGTCGTCGCCGACGCCCAGGCCCGCGCCAAGGAGCTCGGGGACGAGTACCTCTCCACCGAGCACCTGCTCATCGGCATCGCCGCGAAGGGCGGCTCGGCCGGTGACGTGCTGTCCCAGCAGGGGGCCGACGCCAAGAAGCTGCAGGCCGCCTTCCAGAAGACGCGGGGCCAGCGCCGGGTGACCACGGCCGACCCCGAGGGGCAGTACAAGGCCCTGGAGAAGTTCGGGACGGACTTCACCGCCGCCGCGCGGGAAGGCAAGCTCGACCCGGTCATCGGCCGGGACCAGGAGATCCGGCGCGTGGTGCAGGTGCTGTCGCGGCGGACCAAGAACAACCCCGTCCTCATCGGCGAGCCCGGCGTCGGCAAGACCGCCGTGGTCGAGGGGCTGGCGCAGCGGATCGTCAAGGGGGACGTGCCCGAGTCCCTCAAGGACAAGCGGCTCGTGGCGCTCGATCTCGGCGCCATGGTCGCCGGGGCCAAGTACCGGGGTGAGTTCGAGGAGCGGCTGAAGACCGTCCTCGCCGAGATCAAGGACTCCGACGGGCAGATCATCACCTTCATCGACGAGCTGCACACCGTCGTCGGGGCCGGTGCCGGCGGCGACTCCGCCATGGACGCCGGCAACATGCTGAAGCCCATGCTGGCGCGCGGCGAGCTGCGCATGGTCGGCGCGACGACGCTCGACGAGTACCGCGAGCGGATCGAGAAGGACCCCGCCCTGGAGCGGCGCTTCCAGCAGGTGCTGGTCGCCGAGCCGACCGTCGAGGACTCCATCGCCATCCTGCGCGGGCTCAAGGGGAGGTACGAGGCCCACCACAAGGTGCAGATCGCGGACAGCGCGCTGGTGGCCGCCGCGTCGCTCTCCGACCGGTACATCACCTCCCGCTTCCTGCCCGACAAGGCCATCGACCTCGTCGACGAGGCGGCCTCCCGCCTCCGCATGGAGATCGACTCCTCGCCCGTCGAGATCGACGAACTCCAGCGCGCCGTGGACCGGCTGAAGATGGAGGAGCTGGCGATCGGCAAGGAGACCGACGCGGCCTCCCGGGAGCGCCTGGAGAAGCTGCGCCGCGACCTCGCCGACAAGGAGGAGGAGCTGCGCGGCCTCACCGCCCGCTGGGAGAAGGAGAAGCAGTCCCTCAACCGGGTCGGTGAGCTGAAGGAACGCCTCGACGAGGTGCGCGGCCAGGCCGAGCGCGCCCAGCGCGACGGCGACTTCGACACCGCCTCCAAGCTGCTCTACGGCGAGATCCCCGCCCTGGAGAAGGAGCTGGAGGCCGCCTCCGAGGCCGAGGAGGAGGTCGCCAAGGACACCATGGTCAAGGAGGAGGTCGGCGCCGACGACATCGCCGACGTCGTCGCCTCCTGGACGGGCATCCCGGCCGGGCGGCTGATGGAGGGCGAGACGCAGAAGCTGCTGCGCATGGAGGACGAGCTGGGCAAGCGGCTCATCGGCCAGACCGAGGCGGTGCGGGCGGTGAGCGACGCGGTACGGCGGTCCCGTGCCGGGATCGCCGACCCGGACCGCCCCACCGGCTCCTTCCTCTTCCTCGGCCCGACCGGTGTCGGCAAGACCGAACTGGCCAAGGCCCTCGCCGACTTCCTCTTCGACGACGAGCGGGCGATGGTGCGCATCGACATGTCGGAGTACAGCGAGAAGCACAGCGTGGCCCGGCTGGTCGGCGCCCCGCCCGGATACGTCGGCTACGAGGAGGGCGGCCAGCTCACCGAGGCCGTGCGCCGCCGTCCGTACTCGGTGGTGCTGCTGGACGAGGTGGAGAAGGCGCACCCCGAGGTCTTCGACATCCTGCTCCAGGTGCTGGACGACGGACGGCTGACGGACGGCCAGGGCCGCACGGTCGACTTCCGCAACACCATCCTGGTGCTGACGTCGAACCTCGGCAGCCAGTTCCTCGTCGACCCGATCACCAGTGAGGCGGAGAAGAAGGAACAGGTCCTGGAGGTCGTACGGAGCTCCTTCAAGCCGGAGTTCCTCAACCGCCTCGACGACCTGGTCGTCTTCTCCGCGCTGACCAAGCCCGAGCTGGAGCGCATCGCGAAGCTCCAGATCGACCGCCTGGCCAAGCGGCTCGCCGAGCGCCGCCTCACCCTCGACATCACCGAGGGGGCCCTGGCCTGGCTCGCGGAGGAGGGCATGGACCCGGCGTACGGCGCGCGCCCGCTGCGACGGCTCGTCCAGTCGGCCATCGGGGACCGCCTCGCCAAGGAGATCCTCTCCGGGGAGATCAAGGACGGCGACACGGTCCGGGTGGACCGTGTCGGGGACGAGCTGATCGTCGGGCCGGCCACGGGCAAGACGCTGTAGGGCCGTACATCACGCCGGAGGAGGGTGGTACCCCGCACCTGAGGGTTCCGGCTGACCGGATCGTGTCAGCCATGGGCTTAGCGGGGTAGTCGGGGCTTGCCACCCCCCTCCCCGCATGGGGGAGGATGGCGGAATCCGTACGAAGGGAAATTCACGGTGACCATCGACCCGTCCTCGATTCCGAACTTCGGGGGCCAGCCAGAGCCGGAGCCCCAAGGACCGGCGGGCCCCGTCGTCCCGGATCAGGACCTCGTGAAGCAGCTCCTCGACCAGATGGAGCTCAAGTACGTCGTCGACGACGAGGGAGACCTCGCGGCGCCGTGGGAGCAGTTCCGCACCTACTTCATGTTCCGGGGTGAAGGAGACCAGCAGGTCTTCTCCGTGCGGACGTTCTACGACCGGCCCCACGGGATCGAGCTGAAGCCGCAGCTCCTGGAGTCCATCGACGACTGGAACCGCCGCACCCTGTGGCCCAAGGTCTACAGCCACACCCACGACGACGGCACGGTCCGCCTGATCGGCGAGGCCCAGATGCTGATCGGCATGGGCGTCAGCCTTGAGCACTTCGTCTCCTCGACGGTCAGCTGGGTGCGGGCCGCGATCGAGTTCGACAAGTGGCTTGTCGAGCAGCTCGGTCTTGAGCAGGAGATCAACGAGGCGGAGAAGCCCGAAGACGACGAGTAGGCCCTCCCGCAGGGCCCCGCACGGCGCGTCGGCGCGTACGAACAGGTACGTGCTGCACGCGCCGTTTGCCTTTTCGTGAACGGGCGGACCCAGCCCGGCGCCGATGTTTGCGATGAGTAGAGTGAGCCGCAAACTGAAGATCGCAGGAGAAGGGGGCAGGGGGTGCGCCGGTTACTGGGCGTAGCGATTGTGATGGCGGGGATGGGTCGGAAGGAGACCGGGAGCATCCCGGCGGTCACCGACCAGGACACACCGGAACGTGACACCCCGGCCCCTGCGCCCGTTCCCCAAGCGGCGGGGTGAGGGCGATGCGCACCGTCCCCACCTGCATCATCGGCAGCTCCCACGCCGATCCGATCGTCACCGGCGGGCACGATCCCGACAAGTACGCGGAGGTGGGCTCCTTCACCAAGGTCATCACCGGAACCATCCTGCAGCAGCTGGCCGGGCAAGGTGTCCTCACGGTCGACGACCCCGTCGAACGATGGCTCGACGTCCCGTCGGGAACCGGCATCACCCTGCGCCACCTCGCCGAGCACACCTCGGGCCTGCCTCGCCTGCCTCCTGGCATCTCCCGCCGCGACCCGTACCGGGACTTCACCGCTGACCGGCTGCGCCGGCTGCTCGCCGGTCTCGACCGGCTCACCGAGGGCCCCGCCGGCGAGCGCGTGGAGTACTCCAACTTCGGCTACGCGGTGCTCGGTGCGGCGCTGACCGCGGCGACGGGACAGGAATACGACGAGCTCGTCGCGGTGCACGTGCTGTCCCCGCTCGGCCTGCCGCGAGAAGCCATGACCGCCCGGCCGCCCGAGCACAGCAGTCTGCTGCCGACCGGATGGTTCGGCCGCCGGGTGAAACCGTGGACCATGACGGGAGCCATCCTGCCCGCGGGCGGCCTGTGGGCGAGCCCTCGCACGCTGTCTCGTGTGCTGACCGGTCTCGTACTCGACCGTTCGCTCGGAGAACCCGGCCTCGGCTGGCAACGTTCGGGGCCGCTGCCCCTGATCTGGCACAACGGGGCGACCGGCACGGCGTCCTGCTTCACCGGCGCCGTGCCTGACGGCCGCTGGACGGTGGTCCACCGTCTGAGCGGCTCGCCCGACGGGACGGACCGCACGGGCCTGGAATACCTGCGCTCAGCGCAGCCCCCAGTGAATCCAGAAACGGGCACATGCGTGCACACATCCGAGCTGCCGCCGTAACGGGCATCAGCGCCGTCCTGCTCGCCACGGCGGCCTCGGCTGTCGCCGCGGAGAGCGCCGCGGCGGCGGGCCCCGTTCCCTGGTAGGCCGCGTACGCCACCGCTTCCGCCTGCCCCCTTGACTTCTCTCGGGCGCCCGCGACACCCCAAAGCGGCTGCCAGGTGCGGCACTTCAGAGCTTCAATCTTCACGTAAGGTTCACAAGTTTGCTAAGTTGACCATCGCGTGCACGACTTCCATCGATTGGCGGGTGGTCTCGTGCGCTTTCGGAACGGAAGGAGCGCCCTGCCCATGGCGTCGGAACGAATCACGCGCCCCGAGGCGACCGACTTCGCGAACAGGGCCGACTCCCGTGGTGAATGAGAGCGAGGCCCCGAGCCCCGACGAGGTCCGCAGGCGGATCAACAGCCTCTACGACCGGGCCGAGAACGACACGGGCAAGTTCAACGCGACCCGCGCCGCTTCCGCCGCCTCGATCCCGCGCCAGCGGGGCGCGTCCCCCCGCGGCCAGGCCCAGGAGGACATGGGTCCCGCGGCCGGGACCTTCACCCGGAAGTGGTTCAACGCCGCGCGTACCAACGCGGGCCCGACCCTGGCGGCGACGCTGCCGGCCGACAGGTTGCCGGCCCGTCCCGACCGCGCACTCGAGTCCGCGCTACCGGCGCGCCCGGCGGAACGCCCCGCGGAACCCCTCGCCCTCGAAGCACCCAAGGCGCCCAAGGCGCCTGCCGGCGTTGCCCGGGAGCTGACCGCCGGAACGGCTCAGGCACCGGCCACCGGATCCCTCCCGGAGATGCCCGCCCAGCGTGGATCCTTCCCGGAGATCCCCGCCCAGCGTGTCGCACCGGCGCTGCCGGGCGAGTCCAGGCCGGACGGGAGCGCCCGGCTTGACGACGGCGCACTGCCGGTCCTCGGCGGCGGCGACGCGGCGGCGTGGCCGCTGTACGAGCCCGCACCTGCGCCCGCCCCGGTGTCCAGCCCGCTGCCCGATCCGCTGTCCGATCCGCTGTCCGGCCCGCTGCCCGGTTTGCAGTCCACCGCGGCGATGCCCACCGTCCCGGACCCTGCCGCGGGTGCTCTCCAGGCGGACCTTCCGACCAGCGTGATGGAGCCGTACGGTGCCGGACCGGCGACCGACGCGACTACGACGTATCCCACGGCTCTGCCGACCGACCCCACGGCCTACTACGCCCCCGCTCCCGCGGCGGACCTGACCACCGCGACCTATGGCGCCGGCCTGCCGGACGTCGCCGCGTCCGCCCTGGCGGCTCCTGTCCCGGCGGCCCCGGCCCTGGTGGTTCCTGCTCCGGTGGCTGCTGCTCCGGCGGCTCCCGCTCCGGTGGTGCCCATCGAGCCGTCCGCCGCCGCGCCCGCCCCCTCCACCGCCTTGGCACCTGGCGCCACCGGAGGCTCCTGGCTGTCGCAGGACGCCGGCCACAGCACCAAGGCCGAGCGGGTGGTCGCCTTCGCCCGGGCGCAGATCGGCCGGCCCTGCGTATGGGGCGCAGTCGGGCCGGGATCGTACGACGCCCCCGGTCTCACCCAGGCCGCGTGGAAGGCAGCCGACGTCACGCTCCCCCGGACCACCCAGGCCCAGTGGCAAGCGGGAATGCAGGTCCCGCTCGCCGACGTCCAGGTCGGAGACCTGGTCTTCTTCCACGACGACCTCGGTCACGTCGGCATCTGGAGCGGCGACGGCATGATGATCCACGCCCCGGGCCCCGGAGCGCTCATCCGCGAGGAGTCGGTGTTCTTCGCCGGCCAGTCGGCGATCAGGGGCGCGGTCCGCCCGGCCTGACGTCAAGCTCCTTCAAGGCAAAGCTCAGCCCACACCGTCTTGCCCACCGGGCGGCGGGGCGCCGACCCCCAGCGCACGGCCAGGGCGTCCACCAGGAGCAGTCCCCGGCCGGACTCGCCTTCGGGGCACGATGTCGGCGCCGCCGCCGGAAGCCGCTTCGCGGCGGCGGCGTCCGCGACCTCGACACGCAGCAGGCCCGCTGCCCGGTCGAGGGCGAGCCGGAGACCGAACTCCCGCCCGGGGACACGGCCGTGCTGTACGGCGTTCGCCGCGAGTTCGCCGACGACGAGGGCGACGGCGCAGGAGGTGTCCGACGCCGACGGGTAACCCCGTTCCTCCATCCACCGGACGGCGTGCCGCCGGGCGAGCTGCGCACCATGCGGGGAGGAGGGGAACCGCGCAGTGAGCGGCTGGAGTTCATGCTCGTCCCCCGGGGTGGCGATTTCTGTCAGCACGGCCTGTTCGTCCCTTTCCGTCGAGCCGAAGTGTTTCGCAACGCGCACGAGTCATCACGTTCCGTACTCAAGGATCGGCGGATCGTCCTACGCTCGACAGGTGGTACAGCCTTACTTTTGAGGCAGTAAGGAACGGAAGTGATGCCTTGGCCAACGGAATTGACCCCAGTGCGTCGATGGCGGCGCTGTTCGGTGCGCGGGTGCGCAGACTCCGGACGGCGGCGGGACTGACGCAGGCCGAGCTGGGCGACCGGACACACGTGGTGAGCACGCGGATCACACAGGTCGAGCGGGCGTCCGGGGCGAAACCGACGCTGGATCTGGCGCGAGCGCTGGACGCGGCCCTCGGTGCGGACGAGTTGCTCGTTGAGCTGTGGCCGCACGTGTACCGGGAGGCGTTTCCGGACTGGTCGCGGAAGTTCATGGAGTACTCGGAGCGGGCGGTGGCCATCCGCGAGTACGCGGCTCATGTGGTGCCCGGCCTGTTGCAGACCGAGGACTACGCCCGTGCGGTGCTGCGCGTCGGTCGGACGCTCGGCAGCGAGGAGCAGTTGGAAGAGCGGGTTGCCCTTCGCATGGGACGGCAGGAGCGGCTCCGCACGCCCGGTCGGCCCGAGCTGTGGGTGGTGCTCGACGAGGCGGTGCTCCGGCGTCCCGTGGGGGGACAGGTGGTGATGCGTGAGCAGTTGGAGCGACTGCTCAGGACCAGGAGGGAACCCCACATCACCGTGCAGGTACTGCCGTTCGCCCAGGGAGAGCACGATGTCTTGGGCGGTTCGCTCACGGTGCTCACCATGCCCGACGGCTCGGAGGTCGCCTACACGGAAGGCGCGCACTACGGCCAACTCGTCGAGGATCCGGCCGAGGTCAGGAGTTTCGCTCTGACTTACGATCGGCTGCGGGCGGCAGCTCTGCCCCCGCTCATGTCGCTCGACATGATCCGATCCGTGATGGAGGACAACCACCGTGGAGCGAAGGTCCCGTCCCGATCTGAACGGCGCCGCCTGGCGCAAGAGCAGCTACAGCAATCAGGAGGGCGGCAACTGCGTGGAGGTGGCCGACGGATTCCAGGGGGCCGTCGTCCCCGTCCGTGACAGCAAGGCCCCGCAGGGCCCGGCGCTGTGCTTCGAAGCCGCCGCCTGGGCCGCCTTCATAGGCGAGTTGAAGGCCGGTCGCGGCCGTTCCTGAGGCAGCCGGCCTCCGGTCGCCGTCCGTCTTCCGGGCTCACCGGGCCCTTGTCCGCGAGGGCCCGGCGGGCCGCTGACCTCCGGAAAGAACCGGGGAAAGAACTACCCGCCCACCCACCCTCCCGGCGCCGGAGGGCGGCCGTCACCCGTGCGAGTGACCGGCTTGCAGCGGCGGGTAACGGGCCGTTACGTTCGCGGCGACAACCTCACACAGACGACGGCCCCCGGCCGGGACGGCAATCCCGATCGAGGGCCTGACCGATCAGGAAGAAAGCCCCTTCCCGATGGCTGACTCGCAGTCTAACGCGCGCCTGCGCGCCGACGCCGGAGCTCCGACCTCCGGCGTGATCCACGTACGCACCCGGCTGACGGCCGACTTCACGGTGCTCTCCAACGCCCTCGTCCAGCGACGCGGCAGCGCGGTCACGATCGGCGTCGCGGCGTACATCTCCTCCCTGCCGGACGGCTCACCCGTGAGCATCGCCGCCCTGTGCGAGCACTTCAGCGAGGGCGAGATCCTCATCTCGCGGGCGCTCAGGGAACTCGAATCCGCCGGGTACCTGGAGCGCCGCCGCGAACGGACGCCCACCGGGCAGGTCCGTACCCGGACCTACTTCTACGACGTACCCGGCGGTGCCCCCGACGACGGACCGCCCGAGCCGCCCCGGCCCCGGCCGACATCCCAGGAAACCCCGCCCCCGCAGGAGGCGGCGCCCGCACTCGCCGACCGCGACCCCGAGGCCGTCGCCGTGCTGACCGCCCTGCGCCGGATCGACCCCCGACTCGTCCTCTCCGCGCAGGAGGCCGCCCGCCTGGCTCCGGCCGTCGCCCAGTGGCTCGCGGCCGGTGTCGGACCACGGGAGATCACCGAGCTGCTGACCGCACGGCTCCCCGACCGTTTCCGCGCCCGACCGGCAAGCGTCCTCGCCTTCCGCCTCCGCGAAACGCCGCTGCCCGCACCGCCCCCCTCGCCGGGCGAGCGCCCGGCCGTCCTTCCCTTCCAGACCTGCGACGGCTGCGAGCGCGCCTTCCGAGCCCCGGAGCCCGGACACTGCCGGAGCTGCCGTGACCGCCTTGGCGAGGAACACCTGCGTGCGGCCGGTTGAGTTGGTGGAGGGGCTCCGTTGGTGCAATGACACTTTGCAGAACGCGAACCGCACGAACGGTGCGCCCTCCTCGGCAGGGCGCGGACTCCAGGCCTGCGGCCAGCAGGTTCCGCTTGGCCAGCAGGTCGGCCCGGAAGTTGGTGAAGTAGGACTCGGGGAGTGACAGCGCCTCGGTGACGGCGTACTGGAACGGGCCCCTGAGCAGTGAGCCGTTGTGTACACATGGGACACTCGGTACACTTGGGTGTATGACACAGCCCATGCCGATAGAGTCCATCCGCGATGTCCGGGCGCACCTGGCCGAGGTCGTGGAGCGAGCCGACCGAGACGACGTACCTACCGTCATCACCCGGCGCGGCAAGCAGGTCGCCGCCGTGGTGTCCATCGAGGTGCTGCGCAAGTACCAGGAGTGGGAAGAGCGCGAGATCAACCGGATCATCGACGAGCGCATGGCCAACCCGGCACCCGGCATCCCGATCGAGGACATCATGAGGGAGACGCTGGCGCGCAGTGAGTGAGTACCGCACCGTCTTCCGAGCCGAGGCTCAGGCCGAACTCCGCAAGGTCCCGCGAGACATGGCCCTCCGCATTTTGGCCAAGCTGACTGAGCTGGAGAGCGACCCGACGGGATTCAACACCTCGGCCCTCGTCTCCCAGCCCGACCGCCGCCGCCTCCGGGTGGGCGACTACCGCGTGATCTACACGATCGACAACGGCGAACTGGTGGTGTGGGTCGTACACGTCGGGCATCGCTCCACCGTCTATGACACCTGAGCGCTCCTCCGGGCGTGTGAGGCACGGCAGGCAACGAGGAGAGGAATGCGACGACCGGCCCTATAGGGCAGCGGTCAGTGCGCGAACGCCTTGCGGAGCCGCTCTGCCGCCTCCTCCAGCACCCCCGTCCGCTTGCAGAACGCGAACCGTACGAACGGGGCGCCCTCCTCGCGGTGGTCGTAGAAGACCGCGTTGGGGATGGCGACGACACCCGCGCGTTCCGGCAGGGCGCGGCAGAAGGTGAAGCCGTCGGTCTCGCCGAGGGGGCGGATGTCGGTGGTGATGAAGTACGTGCCCGAGGGGCGGTAGACCCGGAAACCGGCCTCCTCCAGGCCCGCCGCCAGCAGGTTCCGCTTGGCCAGCATGTCGGCCCGGAAGTCCGTGAAGTAGGAGTCGGGGAGTGACAGCGCCTCGGCGACGGCGTACTGGAACGGGCCCGCCGAGACGTACGTCAGGTACTGCTTCGCCGAGCGCACGGCCGTGACCAGCTCCGGGGAGGCCGTCACCCAGCCGACCTTCCAGCCGGTGAACGAGAACGTCTTGCCGCTGCTGGAGATGGTGACCGTGCGCTCCCGCATCCCCGGGAACGTCGCCAGCGGCACGTGCTCGGCGTCGTCGAAGACCAGGTGCTCGTACACCTCGTCCGTGACCACGAGCAGGTCCCGCTCCACCGCGAGCTCGGCGATCGCTGCCAGCTCCTCGCGGGTGAGGACCGTGCCGCTCGGGTTGTGCGGGGTGTTGATCAGCAGCAGCCGGGTGCGGTCGGTGACGGCGTCGCGCAGTTCGTCGAGGTCAAGGCGGAAACGGCCCTCGGCCTCGTGCGCGTGGAGGGTGACCGGCACCCGGCGCCCGCCCGCCATCGCGATGCACGCCGCGTACGAGTCGTAGTACGGCTCCAGGGCGATCACCTCGTCCCCGGGCTCCACCAGGGCCAGCAGGGAGGCCGCGACGGCCTCCGTGGCCCCGGCGGTGACCAGGACCTCCGTGTCGGGGTCGTAGGACAGGCCGTAGCGGCGCCGCTGGTGGGCGGTGACCGCGGCGCGCAGCTCGGGGACGCCGGGGCCGGGCGGGTACTGGTTGCCGCGGCCGTCCCGCAGGGCCCGTACGGCGGCCTCCCTGACCTCCTCGGGGCCGTCGGTGTCGGGGAAGCCCTGCCCGAGGTTGATGGCGCCGGTGCTCAGGGCCAGGGCCGACATCTCGGCGAAGATCGTCGTCCCGAACTCGGCGAGCCGGCGGTTGAGGAGGGGGCGCGCGCTGGAGGTCATGCCGGTCATCCTGCGCCGAAGCCCCGGCCTTCCTCAACCGACCGGTCCGGAATCCCGGCGACTACGCTACGGCGGCACCAGTGGGCCCGTGCCCTGCGCCGGTCCCGCGCTGCCCTTCTCCAGGAAGCAGAGACGGCGATGCCCCTTGGACAGCCCCGCCCGGGCGATGTGACCGCTCCCGCGCCACTTGCGATCCCCGTGCCCGAACGCGGGATCCACGACACCGCTCCCGCTGCCTCCTGGCGGGATGGTTTCCTCACCGGCAGCGGGGAGTACGGAGCGGTGGTGTACGGGGGGCCCGCGCTGGAGAGCGTGATCTTCAACTACCACCGGCTGGTGCTGCCGAACGGTACCCGCGAGGTCACGCCCCCGGTGCTGGCCGGGCGCCTGGAGGCCGTGCGGGACAAGGCGCTGGCCGGGGACTACGCGGGAGCGAACCGGGACTTCGCCGCGGGGTGGGAACTGCTCTGGACGCAGATGTACCACCCGGCGTACGAGCTGCGGATCGCCGACGCGGACGAGGACGCGGACACGGACACGGACGCGGACACGGGCGGTGTCGGCGGATACGTCCGGACCACCGACTTCCGCACCGGTGAGGTGACCTCCGCCTGGGCGGACGGCCGCGGCACCTGGACCCGCCGTCTCTTCGCCTCCCGCGCCGACCGGGTCATCGTCCACGAGATGGTGCCGCCCCCGGGCGCGACCATCGACGTCACGCTGAGCGTGCACACGGCGCTCGACGACGCTCCGACCGCCCACGGGGCGGGCGACGACCTGCACACCCGGGTGGACTTCGCCACTCTCGCCACGGTGGCCGACGGCTCGGGATGGCTCAATCTGCGCGGCACCTACCCGGAAGGGCTGGGAGCGTACGGCTACGAGGGCGTCACCCGCGTCGTGCCCACCGGGGGCACGGTCGGCGTGAGCGGGGCGGCCGTCGTCGTCACCGGGGCGGAGCGGCTGACGCTGCTGACCCGGCTGGACCGGTACGAGGAGGCGGGCGTCTGGGACGGCCGGCCGCTGCACGCCCGGCTGGCCGCGCTGGAGGCCGACTACCGGGTCCTGCTGGAGCGGCACAGCGCGATCCACACGGAGCTGTACGACCGTTCCCGTCTCGATCTGCGGATACCCGAGGCCGACCGGCGGCTGCCGGTCTCCGAGCTGCTGGAGCGGCAGAAGGCCGCCCCCGGAGTGATCGATCCCGCCCTGCTGGAAAGGCTCTACGACTCCGGCCGCTACCTCTTCCTCAGTTCCAGTGGCGTCCTGCCGCCGAGGCTGACCGGCATCTGGAGCGGGTCCTGGAGCAGTGCGTGGGCCGGGGACTTCACCACGGACGCCAACGTCAACCTCCAGGTGGCCCAGGGCAGCATGCTCGACCTGACCGAGGTCATGGAGGGCTACTTCGGCCTGGTGCTGGGGCAGCTGGAGCACTGGCGGACCAACGCGAGGAACCTCTACGGCGCTCGCGGCTACCTCGCCCCCTCCCGCACGGACGGCGAGTACGGGCACATGCTCCACTTCGACAACGGCGACTTCCCCGGCCACTGCTGGACCGGCGGCGCGGACTGGCTGCTCCAGCCGCTGCTGGAGTACTACGAGATCACCGGCGATGAGGAATTCCTGCGGGACCGGCTGGGCCCGGCGCTGATGGAACTCGCGCTCTTCTACGAGGACTTCCTGAGCCGCACCGACGCGCACGGGAAGGTGGTGTTCGTGCCGTCCTTCTCGATGGAGAACTGGCCCGGCGACACCGGCGTGTGCCTCTCGGTCAACGCGACCGGTGACATCTCCGCGGGCCGGCACGCCCTGACGGCCGCCGTCCAGGCCGCCGACGCGCTGGGGGCCGAGCAGGGCGAGGGCGAGGGCGTGGAGCGCTGGACCGCGCTGCTGGCCAGGCTGCCGGACTACGCGGTCAACGAGGACGGCGCCCTGGCCGAGTGGTCCTGGGACGGCCTGGCGGACCGCTACGACCACCGGCACATCCAGCACCTGTACGCGGCCTGGCCGCTGCACGAGATCAACCCGGAGGAGCGGCCCGACCTCGTGGCCGCCGCGCTCAGGGCGCTCGAGATGCGCGGCGACCAGAACCTGTCCGCGCACGGCAGCCTGCATCGCGCCCTGGTGGCCGCCCGGCTCAAGGACGGCGCCGGGGTGTACGCCAACCTGCTGAAGATCATCGGCAATGACATGCTCCACCGGTCGCTGATGACCTCCCACAACCCCGGTCTGGACGTCTACAACGCGGACGCCGCCAACACCCTGCCCGCCGTGCTGGCCGAGGCGCTGCTGTACAGCAGGCCGGGTGTCCTGGAGCTGCTTCCCGCCTGGCCCGAGGCGTGGGGCAGGGGCACGATCACGGGCATCCGGGCGCGGGGCGGGATACGGGTGCACAGCCTGGAGTGGGACCTCTCCGCGCGCAGCGCCGTGGTGACCCTCACCTCGGACACCGCCCAGGACCTCACACTGATCAGCCGTCGCTGGACGGCGGACGTCACCGTGTGCGCCGACGCCACCGCGTCCGTGGACGTCGCCACTTCCGCGGACGCGGTCACTTCCGCGGAGGTCGTCGCCTCTCCGCTCGGCCCGCACGCCAGGCGGGTCGCTCTGGCCGCCGGGCGGCGGACCCGGATCACGGTCTCGGGCTGACCGCCCGGCGCGGGCCGTTCCCCCGAAGGCCTGAGGGACCCTCAGAACTTGCTCAACTCTGCTTTGGGCCGCTCGGCAGGCGGGCATCTCCCGGTCACGCAAGAGCGAGGCGCCCACGGGGGGCCGCTTCGGGGGAAACGGAAGGAGGGTGGCGCCATGATCGTCGGCATCATCCTGATGGTGATCGCAGTCGTCCTGATCGGGTCGCTGGTGGCCAAGGCCCGCAGGGGCGGATCCAGCCGTTCCGGGCGGACGACGCGACGCGGGGCGGCGGCGTCCTCCGGTTCGAGCGGCGGCGGCAGCTGGTGGGCCGGCGGGGGAGACTCCGGCTCGTCCGGCGGCGGACACCACGGGGGACACTCCTGCGGCGGCGGCTCGTCCTGCGGAGGCGGGTCGTCCTGCGGCGGGGGTGGTGGAGGTGGGTGCGGCGGAGGCAGCTGACCGGCTACGCCGGCCGGCCGTCCCCGACGGGGAAGCCGCATCCATCGAGCGCGGGGTCCGCACCTGGGGCGGGCCCCGCGTTTCACGTGCCCGCCGTTCCGCTCCGTTCCTGCTTCCCGGCCAGGGGATTCACCGAACGCCAGTCGGGCGACTCCACGTCCATTCGGGCACCTTCTCGAACCGGTGGGACGACGTCGACCGAACGACGCGGGGCGCGGGCGTGACTCCGGCAACTGCGCCCGTCAAGCGGCCGCTTCGGGAACCGGCCGGAATCACGGACACCCATGTGCCACGGCTGCGCGCCTGAGTCACAACGCACCGGCGCACGCCTCCCCGGTAACGGCGCACGCCGTCGTTGAACAGTTGAGCTGTGGAGCCCTCTGAGGGATGGAAACCCTACGAACTTGGGTAAAAACGCTGTGACGGCGCCACAGTTCATGATTCCCTCTCAATCACCAACGCAGCCCCTCGGACGTCCTGCGGACATCTTCTGAAACCGGCCGACTGGGCTGACCCGGGCCGACAGCCCCCGGTGCGGCCGGGGCGCGGCGGACCCACCTCCCTCTCCTTGTGTGCTTGCGGAGCCGATCCATGCTCACGACCCTGACCACCTCCTACACCGACACGCGCGCGGCCGATCTCGCCTGGGCCCTGGGACGCGAGCCGCTTCCCGCACTGGCCACGCTCGATCTCGAACTGGCGGGCACCAAACTGCAGTTGCGGCTCCTCGGCGCGTCCCACCAGGTGCTGCTGGAGGAGGAGCGGGGCATCTGCTCGGAGACGGTGGCCTGCATCCCGGGCAGCAGCACCCCGCTTCCGCTCGGCGTCGCCAAGCGGGTGGGCGACTGGGAGTACGAGTTCGCGGCCCGGGTCGAGGCGCTCTCGCCGCGGGCCTTCGCGGACCGCGCCCAGGAGCTGCTGGCCCTCGTCTGCGACCACCCGCACGGCCTGGCCGGCGTCTTCCCCGGCAGCCCGCACGCCTTCACGGCCCTGCTGGCCCAGCACCGCGAGGGACAGCTGCACTGGCGGACCTGGCACGCCTACCCGCAGGACGGTCAGTTGGTGGCGACCCGCACGAGGGTCGGCGTACGCGCGCCGGCGGTGGCCGCCCTGTAAACCAGCACCACACGTGTGGGTGACAAAACGCAGTGGAGACGTGACGTAACGTCGCAGCGTGATCGAGCCGCACGCGCCCGCCCCGCCCGGTTCCCGGCCGCCCCGGAGCGCCCCGGGCGGCCCCGGCGGCCCCTGCGGCCCGGTCCGGCTGCCCGTCCGGCCCGGCACCGGACGGTTCCTGGTCCTCGCGGGCGTGTTCGTCTGCGCGGCCTGCGGACTCGTGTACGAACTCGAACTGGTCGCCCTCGCCTCGTACCTGATGGGCGACTCCGTCACCCAGGCGTCCGTCGTGCTGTCCGTCATGGTCTTCGCGATGGGCATCGGCTCCCTCGCCGCGAAGCGGCTGCGCCGGCTCGCCGCGGCCGGCTTCGGCGCGGTCGAGGCGACCCTCGCCCTCGTCGGAGGGTGCAGCGCCATGGCCCTGTACGCGGTCTTCGCCTGGACCGGCGACTGGGGCGGGATGTGGGCCAGCGGACCGCGCTGCCTCCTCGTCGCCTTCTCCCTCGCGACCGGACTGCTCATCGGCGCCGAGGTCCCGCTGCTGATGGAGCTGATCCAGCGCATCCGCCGGCAGGACGCGGGCGGTGCGGTGGCCGACCTGTCCGCCGCGGACTACGTGGGCGCCCTGGTCGGCGGTCTCGCCTTTCCCTTCCTCCTGCTGCCGTTCCTCGGGCAGCTGACCGGCGCGCTGCTCACCGGCGCCGTCAACGCGGTCGTCGGCGGTGCGCTGGTGCTCGGCCTGTTCCGCCGGGACCTGACCCGGCGCGCCCGCCGCCTGCTGCTGGCCGGCAACGTGCTCGTGCTCGCGGTGCTCGCCTCGGCCGCCGTCCTCGTCGACGACTTCGAGCGGGCCGCCCGGAACGCGGTGTACGGCACGGACGTACGGGTGGCGCTGCGGACCGGCGTGCAGGAGGTGGTCCTCACCGGCGGCACGGACGGCCGGCCCCTCGGCCTGTTCCTCGACGGCCGGCTCCGGGTCAGCGGGCGCGACGAGCTGCGCTACCACGAGGCGCTCGTCCACCCGGCCATGACCGGGCCGCACGCGCGGGTGCTGATCCTCGGTGGCGGCGACGGCCTCGCGGCCCGTGAGGTGCTGCGGCACCCCGCGGTGGACCGGGTCGACGTCGTCGAACTCGACGAGGAGGTGGTGCGGCTGGCCCGCACCGACCCGGCCCTGTCCGCGCTGAACCAGCACGCCTTCGGCGACCCGCGCGTGCACGTGAGCACGCAGGACGCCTTCGGCTGGCTGCGCGGAGCACCCCCGATGACGTACGACGTGGTCGTCTCGGACCTGCCCGACCCGGGCATCACGGCGAGCACGAAGCTGTACTCGCAGGAGTTCTACGGCCTCGCGCGGCGCGCACTGGCCCCCGGCGGACGGCTCGTGGTGCACGCCGGGCCGGTCGCGTCCAGCCCCCGGGTGTACTGGACGGTGGAGGCCACCGTCCGCGCCGCCGGCCTGCGCACCGCCCCGTACGGGACAGGCGGCCGCCACGCCGGTTTCGCCGTCGGGCCCGACCGCACCGCGGACCGCTCCCGGGCACCCCGGGACTGGGGTTTCGTCCTGGCCGCCCGCACGGAACCGCGACCACGGCTCGACCCGGCGGCGCCACGGCCGCACGTCCTCACGGAGGCCTCGCTCGCGGCGGGGGAGCGGGGGGCGCGCAGCACGCGGATAGCGGGACTGCCGGCGTCGACACTGGTGCACCCGCGGTACTGACGCGGCACCGCCGACGGCGCGGAGGGTACGCCTGGTGGGGGCGGATCGGAGGCGGATCGGGGACGAATTCATGAGGCACGGGTGCGATTCGGTTCGTGCTGGGTAGAGTCCGTCCCCATGGAGCACGAGGTGTTCGTTCCGGTCCCGGCCGAGCGGCTCAGGGAGGTGCTGGACGACCCGGCGCAGGTCGCCCGGGCGGTGCCCGGGCTCCAGCAGGACGCCGGCGTCGAGCCCGTCGCCGGACGGCTGAAGATCCGCGTCGGCGGCCACTCCGTCACGTACCGGGGCGCCGTACGGATCTTCCGGCGGGACAACGGGGCGTACGACGTCGAGGGCGAGGCCGAGGAGTCGCGCGGCAGCGGCTCGGTGACGCTCGCGCTGCGGATCGCCCTGCGGGAGGCGGAGGACGGCGCGACGGTCGTCTTCGAGGGGACGGCCGCGGCGGACGGGCGGATCAAGGACCTCCCGGCGGACCAGGTCGACGGCGCCGTCACCCGCCTGCTCAGCCGTTTCGCGGAGCACCTGGCCGAGGCGGCACCGGAAACCACCACGTCCCTCGCGACCCAGGACTTCGAACCCCGGGCCACGACGGACCACGAGACGACCCCCGACGCGGACGACGAGGCACCGCCGCCGGAGGGAACGGCCGACGGTGCGCGGACCGGAGCGGACGGGGCCGAGGAGCCCGGGGCCGCCGAGCCCGGGGCCGAGGAGAGGGCCGCTGACGATCCCGGCCTCGCCGAGGAGCCGGCGGCAGCCGGGCGGCCCTCCGCCTTCGACACCGGCGTCCCGGCGTCCTCGCCCGGACCCTCGGGGGACGAGGACCAGGGCGACGACGGGATCGCCGAGGCGGCGCACGCCCGGCGGACGATGATCGGGCGCAGTGCCGAGGAGGTGGACCACGCCCCGCCACGCGGCCGGTACGCGCCGGTGCCCGCGCCGCAGACCGTGACGGCACCGGCCCCGCTGCGCTGGGCGGCCCCCGCGGCGGCGCTCGCGGTGGCGTCGGCCATCGTGGCGGTCCGGGCCCTGCGCAGGCGCCGGTGAAAGCACCTCGCTGAACCGCGTGAGGCCCTCTTGATCACCCCAGTAGGGTCGTCCCCGTGAGTGACGAAGACATCACGCTGACCGCGGGCGACGCGGAGGTGACCGTGCAGCCGGGCAACGGCGGCCGGGTCGGAGGGCTGCGGATCGGCGGCGTGGAGGTGCTCCGGCAGGGGGAGCGGTTCGGCTGCTTCCCGATGGTGCCGTGGTGCGGGCGGATCCGGGACGGCCGGTTCCTGGACGGCGCCGTCCTGCGGCAGCTGCCGCTGAACGCCCCGCCGCACGCCATCCACGGCACCGTCCGCGACCACGCCTGGCGCACCGCCCGCACGAGCACGGACGAGGCGGTCATCACCTACGAGCTCGTCGACCCCTGGCCGCACCCGGGCCGTGTCACCCAGGTCGTCGCCCTCGCCGAGGACGCCCTGACCCTCACCATGTCCGTCGAGACGTACGAGTCGTCCTTCCCGGCGCAGATCGGCTGGCACCCCTGGTTCAACCGGAACCTCGGCGGCGAGGACGTGACCCTCGACTTCGACCCCGCCTGGCAGGAGGAGCGCGGCGACGACCACCTGCCCACCGGCAACCGCATCGACCCCCGGCCAGGCCCCTGGGACGACTGCTTCGGCATGCCCGGCGGCGTCGACGTCACCCTGACCTGGCCCGGGCAGCTGGAGCTGAAGGTGACCAGCCGCGAGGAGTGGGTCGTCGTCTACGACGAGCAGGAGGCGGCGGTCTGCGTGGAGCCGCAGACCGGGCCGCCCAACGGCCTCAACACCCTGCCGCGCCTGGTCACGCCCCTGGAGCCGCTGGAGGCCACCACGACCTGGAGCTGGCGCCGCCTCTAAGCTGAATGCCATGACGGACACACGCGGCGCGCTGCTGCAGCAGATCAAGGACAAGGCCGTGGTGCACGGCAAGGTGACCCTGTCGTCGGGTCTGGAGGCCGACTACTACGTCGACCTCCGGCGCGTCACCCTCGACGGGGAGGCCGCTCCGCTGGTCGGGCAGGTGCTGCTCGACCTGACCGCGGAGCTGGAGTTCGACGCGGTCGGCGGGCTCACCATGGGCGCCGACCCGGTCGCCGCCGCGATGCTGCACGCCGCCGCCGCGCGCGGCAAGCGCCTGGACGCCTTCGTCGTGCGCAAGGCCGCGAAGGCGCACGGCCTGCAGCGGCGCGTCGAGGGCCCGGACATCGCCGGCCGCCGCGTGCTGGTCGTCGAGGACACCTCCACCACCGGCGGCTCCCCGCTCACCGCCGTCGAGGCCGTGCGCGAGGCCGGGGCCGAGGTCGTCGCCGTCGCGACCATCGTCGACCGGGCGACCGGCGCCGCCGAGAAGATCCAGGAGGGCGCCGGGGTGCCGTACCTCTACGCCTTCTCGAAGGACGATCTGGGCCTCGACTGACCGGGGACTGACCAGGGCGTGGACGGTGGCCTGGACCTTCCGGCCAAGTCTGGAAAGATGGGGCCGACGACGGCGTCGAACCCCAAGGTCTAGGTCAGGGCCGTAGAGACAACGCAGTACGCCAACCCGCAGATACAAGGAGCGGACGCATGCCCATCGCAACTCCCGAGGTCTACAACGAGATGCTGGACCGGGCGAAGGCAGGAAAGTTCGCCTACCCGGCCATCAACGTGACCTCCACCCAGACCCTGCACGCGGCACTGCGCGGTTTCGCTGAGGCGGAGAGCGACGGCATCGTCCAGATCTCCACGGGTGGCGCCGAGTTCCTGGGCGGCCAGTACAACAAGGACATGGTCACCGGAGCGGTCGCGCTGGCCGAGTTCGCGCACATCGTCGCCGAGAAGTACCCGGTGAACATCGCGCTGCACACCGACCACTGCCCGAAGGACAAGCTCGACGGGTACGTACGGCCGCTGCTGGCGCTCTCCCAGAAGCGCGTCGAGGCCGGCCTGAACCCGCTGTTCCAGTCGCACATGTGGGACGGCTCCGCCGAGACCCTGGCCGACAACCTCACCATCGCCCAGGAGCTGCTGGAGCAGGCCCGCGCCGCGAAGATCATCCTCGAGGTGGAGATCACCCCGACCGGTGGCGAGGAGGACGGCGTCTCCCACGAGATCAACGACTCCCTGTACACCACGGTCGACGACGCGATCCGCACCGCCGAGGCCCTGGGCCTGGGCGAGAAGGGCCGCTACCTGCTCGCCGCGTCCTTCGGCAACGTGCACGGCGTGTACAAGCCGGGCAACGTCGTGCTCCGCCCCGAGCTGCTGAAGGAGCTGAACGAGGGCGTCGCCGCCAAGTTCGGCAAGAGCTCCCCGTTCGACTTCGTCTTCCACGGCGGCTCCGGCTCCACGGAGGAGGAGATCCGCACCGCCCTGGAGAACGGCGTCGTGAAGATGAACATCGACACGGACACCCAGTACGCCTTCACCCGCCCGGTCGCCGACCACATGTTCCGCAACTACGACGGCGTCCTGAAGGTCGACGGCGAGGTCGGCAACAAGAAGACCTACGACCCGCGCACCTGGGGCAAGCTGGCCGAGGCGTCCATGTCCGCGCGCGTCGTCGAGGCCTGCGGCAACCTGCGCTCGACCGGCACGAAGATCAAGTAAGTCCGGCGCGCACCGGGTCGAGCCCGTTCGCAACGGCTCGCATCCGGTCGCCCGCATGGAGCCCGGCACCTCCTGAGGTGCCGGGCCCTTCCGTATGCTCCCTGCATGCCCGATGTCCGGTTGGCCTCACCGCAGGGCAAATGGGTCCTGCTCACCACCGTCCTCGGCTCCAGCATGGCGATGCTGGACTCGACCGTCGTCAACGTCGCCCTGCCGCGCATCGGCCGCGACCTCGACGCGAACCTGTCCGCCCTTCAGTGGACGGTCAACGCCTACATGGTCACGCTGGCCGGGCTGATCCTGCTCGGCGGGGCGCTCGGGGACCGGTTCGGGCGGCGGAAGGTGTTCGTCGTCGGCGTGGCGTGGTTCGCGGTGGCGTCGCTGCTGTGCGGGATCGCGCCCAACGCGGGCGTGCTGATCGCCGCGCGGGCGTTGCAGGGGGTCGGCGGCGCGCTCCTGACCCCTGGATCACTGGCGCTGATCCAGGCGTCCTTCCACCCCGACGACCGGGGGCGGGCTGTGGGTCTGTGGTCCGGCTTCGGCGGGATCGGGGCGGCGGTCGGGCCGTTCGTCGGCGGCTGGCTGGTGGACGGGCCGGGCTGGCGGTGGGTGTTCCTGCTGAACGTACCGCTGGCGCTGGTGTGCGTGCCGGGGGCGCTGCGGCACGTCCCCGAGTCGGGGGACGGCTCGGCCCACGGGCGGTTCGACGTGCTCGGGGCGGCGCTGGGGGCGCTGGCGCTCGCGCTGGTGACGTACGCGCTGATCGAGGCCGGTGAGGGCGGCTGGGCGGTGGCGGTCTCGGCGGTGGCCGGGTTGGCCGCGGCCGTCGCGTTCGTGGTCGTCGAGCGGCGCCGGCCCGATCCGATGATGCCGCCGGACATCTTCGCGTCCCGGCAGTTCACGGCCGTCAACCTCGTCACGCTGTGCGTGTACGCGGCCCTCGGCGGGTTCTTCTTCCTCGCCGCGCTCCAGCTCCAGGTGGTCGTGGGCTACTCGGCCCTCGCCGCCGGTACGGCCCTGCTGCCGACGACCGTGCTGATGCTGCTGCTGTCCGCGCGCTCCGGGGAGCTGGCCGACCGCATCGGGCCGCGGATCCCGCTGACGGTGGGGCCGCTGCTGTGCGCGGCCGGGATGCTGCTGATGTTGCGGGTCGGGCCGGGGGCGTCCTACCTCGCCGATGTGCTGCCCGCGCTGGTCGTGCTCGGCCTGGGCCTGGTCACGCTGGTGGCACCGCTGACGGCGACGGTGCTGGGCTCGGTGAGTGTGGTGCGGGCCGGGCTGGCGAGCGGCATCAACAACGCGGCGGCCCGGGCGGCGGGTCTGGTGGCGGTGGCGGCGCTGCCGCTGCTGGTGGGCATGGGGGAGGAGGCGTACCGGGAGCCGGCCGCCTTCGACACGGCGTTCGGGAAGGCGATGGGGTGGTGCGCGGGGGCGATGGTGCTGGGGGCGGTGATCGCGGCCGCGGTGGTGCGCAGGCCGCCGCCGGACTGCAAGCGGCCGGAATGCCTGCGGCACGGCGGTGTCATGGCGCCGCCGCTGGAGGGGGAGCCGGTGCGGAAGCGGTTGGGGTAGCGGGACCCTCGTCATGCCGCAGACTTGAGGCATGTCCATTCACGAGAACCTTCTCGGGGGTCCGCCCCCGACCCACCTCCCCGACGACCCCGGGCCGCGGGAGATGCTCGCGGCGGGCGCCGCGTCCGTCGAGGTCGCCGGTGCGCACCCCACCTCCTCCCTCGCCTGGGCGCAGCTCGCCGACGAGGCGTTCGAGCGGGGCGCGGCCGTGGAGTCCTACGCGTACGCCCGCACGGGCTACCACCGCGGTCTGGACGCGCTGCGCCGCAACGGCTGGAAGGGCCACGGCCCGGTGCCGTGGGAGCACGAGCCGAACCGCGGCTTCCTGCGCGCCCTGCACGCCCTCGCCCGCGCCGCACAGGCGATCGGCGAGCAGGAGGAGTACGAGCGCTGCTCCCAGTTCCTGAAGGACTCCTCACCGACTGCGGCGCAGGTCCTGGGCTGACACACGGTTTGTGCACGCGAGGCCCGTCCCCGAAAGGCGGGCCTTGCGGTTCCGGGGGACGATTGCGCAAGATGCCCTCGGGGACCGGGGCCCCCGTGTCGGATTCGGCAGGGGCGGACCGCTACCCGGAGTTATACGCAGGAGACAGCGATGTCCCACGAGGCTCACGAGCCCGAGACCCCGCATCTCGACTTCCACGGCACGACGCCGTACGAGGACTACGTCAAGGCGGACGTGCTCACCCACCTCCAGCACACCCTCTCCGACGACCCCGGAGAGATGGTCTTCCTGGTGACGACCCAGGTGATGGAGCTGTGGTTCACGGTCATCGTCCACGAGTGGGAGACGGCGGCGCAGGCGCTGAGGCGCGACGACGTCCCCACCGCGACCGCCGCGCTGAAGAGGTCCGTACGGGAGCTGGAGGCGCTGTGCGCCTCCTGGAAGCCGCTCTCCCAGCTCACGCCGGCCCAGTTCAACTCGTACCGCAGCGCCCTCGGCGAGGGATCCGGCTTCCAGTCGGCGATGTACCGGCGGATGGAGTTCCTGCTCGGCGAGAAGTCCGCGTCCATGCTCGTCCCGCACCGGGGCGCCCCGCGGGTGCACGCCGAGCTGGAGAAGGCGCTGCACGAGCCGAGCCTGTACGACGAGGTCGTGCGGCTGCTCGCGCGGCGCGGCCACGACATCCCGGACTCCGTGCTGCGGCGCGACGTGTCGCAGCGGTACGAGCCGTCGCCGGAGGTGGAGGCGGCCTGGACGGCCGTCTACTCGGGTGACGAGCAGCACGAGATCGCCCGCCTCGGCGAGGCGCTGAGCGATGTCGCGGAGCTGGTGTGGCGCTGGCGCAACGACCATCTGGTCGCCACCCGCCGCGCGATGGGCGCCAAGACCGGCACGGGCGGTTCCGCCGGGGTGGCCTGGCTGGAGAAGCGCGCGCAGAAGAACGTGTTCCCCGAGCTGTGGACGGCGCGGTCCTATGTCTGAACGCGAGGCGGAACTCGCTGCCGAACTCGGGTCCGAGCTCGCGGTGCGCGCCGAGAAGCTGGACGCCGCCGACGAACTGCGCGGCAAGCGGGACGCGTTCGTCCTCGACGACGTGGTGTACCTCGACGGCAACTCCCTCGGCGCGCTGCCGGCCGTCGTCCCCGGGCGGGTCGAGGACGTCGTACGCCGCCAGTGGGGCGAGCTGCGCATCCGGTCCTGGGAGGAGAGCGGCTGGTGGACGGCGCCCGAGCGGATCGGTGACCGGATCGCCCCGCTGATCGGGGCGGCGCCCGGACAGGTCGTCGTGGGTGACTCCACGAGTGTCAACGTGTTCAAGGCACTCGTGGGCGCGGTACGGATGGCCGGTGAGGGCCGCGACGAGCTCCTCGTCGACGCGACGACCTTCCCGACCGACGGGTACATCGCCGAGTCGGCGGCCCGGATGACCGGCTGCGCGCTGCGGCCGGTGACACCGGGGGAGGTGCCGGGCGCCCTGGGCGACCGTACGGCCGCGGTGCTGCTGAACCACGTCGACTACCGCACCGGCCGGCTGCACGACCTGCCGGCCCTGACGGCCGCCGTGCACGCGGCCGGGGCGTACGTCGTCTGGGACCTGTGCCACAGCGCCGGCGCCCTGCCGGTGGGACTGGACGAGCACGGGGTGGATCTCGCGGTCGGCTGCACCTACAAGTACCTGAACGGCGGGCCGGGTTCACCCGCGTACCTGTACGTGCGCCGGGAGCTGCAGGACCGTTTCGACTCCCCGCTGCCCGGCTGGAACTCGCACGCCGAGCCGTTCGGGATGCGCGCCGGCTACGAGCCGGCCCCCGGCGCCCTGCGCGGTCGCGTCGGCACGCCGGACATCCTGTCCATGCTCGCCCTGGAGGCGGCCCTCGAGGTGTGGGACGGAGTGCCGGTGGAGGCCGTGCGCGCCAAGTCCCTCGCGCTGACGGACTTCTTCCTGGAGTGCGTGGCGGCGTATGTGCCGGAGGGCAGGGTCGAGTGTGTGACGCCGGTGCCGCACGAGGAGCGGGGCAGCCAGATCGCCCTGCGCTGCCACGACGCCTCAGACGTGATGAAACGGCTCGTCGAGCGGGGTGTGGTCGGCGACTTCCGGGCGCCGGACGTGTTGCGCTTCGGCTTCACCCCGCTGTACGTGGGCTTCGCCGACGTGGAGCGGGCGGCGCGGGTGCTGGCACGGACGCTGGCATGACATCTGTCGTTTGAGTCTCAGCTACACGCCGGGCGTACGGCGTGTCGCTGAGACTGAGCGGACACCTGCCCCTCGCTGCACGGATTCGCCCACAACCACCCGCGGGAGCAGGGGCAGTTCGTCGAAGCGAAGGCAGGCAGCGCCGCCGCTACCCTTCCGCCTTCACGGCCAGGACCGGGCAGCCCACGCCCAGGAGGATCTGCTGGGCCGCCGAGCCCATGATCAGCTTGCCGACCGCGCTGCGGCGCCGCAGCCCGATCACGACCAGGGACGCGTCCGTCCGCTCCGCCAGGTCGATGATCTCCTCGGCGGCGTCCCGGGCCCCGAGGACCTGGCGGATGTCGAAGTCGACGTCCAAGGCCGCGAGTTCCTGGCGTACGTGGCTCAGGTCGGGCTCCTGGGCGAAGCGCGTGTCCACGTACGCGTCGCCCCGGGTGGTGTTCACCACCAGGAGCTTCTCCTCGCGCCGACGGGCCTCGTCGATCGCCGCGCGCAGTGCCGCCTCGCCCTCGGGGGAGGGGACGTAGCCGACCAGGATGGTCATCTCGATGTCTCCAGATGTCTCAGGCGGCGCTTCGCGCGCGCAGGGGACGTACGACGAACCGGCCTATCAGCGGCCACACCAGGACCAGTGCGACCGACGCGTAGACGATGTACGACACCGGGCCGCCCAGCAGGCCCGACAGCTCACCGCCGGAGAGCTGGAGGGAGCGCCGGCCCTGCAACTCCGCGCGGGGGCCCAGGATCACGCCGACGATCAGCGGCAGGACCGGCAGTCCGAAGCGGCGCATGCAGAAGCCGAGGAGGCCCAGGACGAGGAGGATGAACAGGTCCAGGGGCTGGGCGTTGACGGCGTAGGCGCCCATCGAGGCGAAGAACAGGATGCCCGCGTAGAGGTACGGGCGCGGGATCCGCAGCAGCTTCGCCCACGCCGGGGCCAGCGGGAGGTTCAGCAGCAGGAGCAGCAGGTTGCCGATGAACAGGCTGGCGATCAGGATCCACACCAGGCTCGCCTCCCGTTCGAAGAGCAGGGGGCCGGGCTGGATGCCGTACGACTGGAAGGCCGCCAGCATGACCGCCGCCGTGGCGTTCGTGGGGAGGCCGATCGCCAGCATCGGGACCAGAGTGCCCGCCGCCGAGGCGTTGTTCGCGGCCTCCGGACCCGCCACGCCCTCGATGGCGCCCTTGCCGAACTCCTCGGGGTGCTTGGCCAGCCGCTTCTCCGTGGCGTACGACATGAACGTCGGGATCTCGGCGCCGCCGGCCGGCAGCGCGCCGAACGGGAAGCCGAACGCCGTGCCGCGCAGCCAGGGCTTCCAGGACCGGCGCCAGTCCTCCTTGCCCATCCACGGGCGCCCGACCGGGATCACCTCGGCCGGCCTGCGCCGCAGATGCGCGGCCACCCACAGCGCCTCGCCGACGGCGAAGATGCCGACCGCCACCACGACGACGTCGATGCCGTCGGCCAGCTGCGGGACGCCCAGGGTCAGGCGCTGCTGACCGGACACCGAGTCGATGCCGACCAGGCCGATCGTCAGGCCCAGCGCCAGGGAGATGAAGCCCCTGACGCGGGAGGATCCCAGCACGGACGTCACCGCTATGAACGCCAGCAGCATCAGCGCGAAGTAGTCGGGCGCGCCCAGGCTGACCGCGAAGTCCACCACGAACGGGGTGACCAGGACCAGCAGCAGGGTGCCGATCGTGCCCGCCACGAAGGAGCCGATCGCCGCCGTGGCGAGGGCCTGGGCCGCCCGGCCCGCCTTCGCCATCCGGTTGCCCTCGATCGCGGTCACCACGGACGAGGACTCGCCGGGGGTGTTCAGCAGGATCGACGTCGTCGAACCGCCGTACATGCCGCCGTAGAAGATGCCGGCGAACATGATGAACGCCTGCACCGGCTCCATGCCGTAGGTCACCGGCAGCAGCAGCGCCACCGTCATCGCCGGGCCGATGCCCGGCAGGACGCCCACCGCGGTGCCGATGACGACGCCGATCAGGGCGAGCAGCAGGTTCATCGGGGCCATGACGTCCGCGAAGCCCTGCATGAGGTTGTTCAGGTTGTCCATCGCCCAGGCCTCACAGGATTCCTTGCAGGACACCGGCGGGGAGGTTCACGCCGAGGCCGATCGCGAACGCGTAGAACGTCGTCAGGGACAGCGTCACCGCGATCAGGAGGTTGCGGATGTAGTGCCGGTTGCCGAGGCAGAACGCCGTTCCCCAGAACAGCAGGGCGCCGCTGATCACCCAGCCGAGCCGCTCGATGAGCAGCGCGTTCGCCAGGAACACGCCGACCAGCAGCAGCACGGTGCGCCAGTCGCTCCCCTGGGACAGGTCGACGTCCTCGCCGGCCTCCGGCTCACCGCGGCCGCCCCGTGCCACGTCGACGGCGTACAGCACCGCGAGCAGGACGAGCAGGCCGCCCAGGATGAGGGGCACCGAGCGCGGCCCGACCGGGTCGGTGCCGCTGGTGACGTGCGGGATGCCGAGGGCGTCCACGATCACGGCTGCGCCCAGCAGGGCGAGGAACGCGCACACGCCGTACTGCGCGCGGTCCCCGCCCTCCGGGGACGGACGGGAGTCCTCCACGGTCCGTTCGTTCGCCTGGGAGCTCATGCCAGCCCGAGCTCGGCCAGCAGGTCGGCGACCGCCTTGTCCTGCTCGGTCAGGTAGGTGCGGAACTCGTCGCCGGTCTGGAAGGCGTCGACCCAGCCGTTCTTCTCCAGCTGTGCCTTCCACTCCTCGGAGCCGTGCATCTTGGTCAGCGCGTCGACCCAGGTCTGCTTCTGCTCCTCGGTGATGCCCGGAGGAGCGACGATTCCACGCCAGTTGGTGAACACCAGGTCGATGCCGGAGTCCTTGAGGGTGGGCGCGTCCTTCAGCGCGTCGACCGGCTTCTCGCTGCTGACCGCGAGCACCCGCACCTGGCCGGCCTCGACCTGGTCGAGGAACTCACCGAAGCCGCTCGCCCCGAAGGCGATCTTGTTGCCGAGAAGGGCGGGAAGCAGCTCGCCGCCGCCGTCGTACGAGACGAAGTTGACGTCGGCCGGCTTGATGCCGACCGCCTTCGCCAGCTGCATGGGGAGCAGATGGTCGGGGCCGCCCGGCGAGGAGCCGCCGCCCACGGCGAGCTTCTTGGGATTCTTCTTCCAGGCGGTGACGAGGTCGTCGATCGTCTTGTACGGGGAGTCCTTCGGCACGACGATCGCGCCGGCCTCCTCGATCAGCCTGGCGATCGGTGTGGTGTCGGTGAGCGTCGCCTTGGACTTCTGGCTGTGCGAGGCCCCGACGACACCGAGGCCCATCTGCATGGCCATCTTGCCGTTGCCCTTGTCGTTCACCAGGCGCTGCAGGCCGACCGTGCCGCTGGCGCCGGGCACGTTGAACACCTGGGTACCGGTGGCGGCCTTGGTTTCCTGCATCACCTGGGAGACGGTGCGGGCGGTGAGGTCGTACCCGCTGCCCGGGGTGTTGGGGACCATGAGGCGGAGTCCGGTCGCAGGCTTCGAGGACCCGCCTTGGCCCCCGGATTCCTGCTTCTCGGCGGTGGCGCCACAGGCGCTGACCGCGATCATGGATACGGCGGCAAGAGTTCCGGCAAGTGCGGCTCGTCGCGTTCTCATGGCTCATCTCTTTCGCTCGGCCCGTTCCGGCGCCATGAGTGTGCGGTTCCCGGGATACCCTGTCTCGGTTGTGTGACCATTGAAGGTTGCGTTCATTGTGGTCACGACGTCACGCGGCTGTCGTTGGTGCCCGCCCTCCGTCTCGGATAACCCAGCGTGACATCCCCATGTCCGCGCATGTCGCGCGCCCTGATACCGTCCCGGCCAACGACCGGGCCCCCACCTGGTCGGCCATATACGTGTGAGCGCTGAGAGGTTGGAGCATGACGGACGACGTCGCAGCAGCCCGGGCCGCTGCCGAGGAGAAGTCGCTGTTCTCCCACGCGCCCGTCGACCCCGATGCCACCGTCGCCTACGGTGACCATCCCGACCAGGTGATCGACTTCTACGCCCCGCGCGGCGAGACCGGCCCGGGCGGGCCCGCCCCGGTCGTCGTCGTGCTGCACGGCGGTGTCTGGCGGGCGCCCTACGACCGGCGTCACATCAGCCCCTTCGCGGGCTTCCTCGCACGTCACGGATTCGCCGTCGCCAGTGTCGAGTACCGGCGCGGCGGTGACGACGACTCGGTCGCCGGCCGCTGGCCCGACACCCTCGACGACGTCGCCGCCGCGCTGGACGCCCTTCCGGCGTTCGTACGGGAGCTGCTGCCGCAGGCCGACCCGCGCCGTACGGTCCTCACCGGCCACTCGGCGGGCGGGCATCTCGCGCTGTGGGGCGCGGCCCGGCACGTCCTTCCGGCCCACTCGCCCTGGCGCACGGACATCCCGGCGGCCCTGCGCGGTGTGGTCGCGCTCGCCCCGATCGCGGACTTCACAATCGCCGACAAGCTGGACGTGTGCGGGGGCGGCGTGCGCCAGTTCCTGGGCGGGGACGAGCACTTCGCCGAACGGCAGCCGTACGCGGACCCCGCGCTGCTGCTGCCCACCGGCATCGCCACGACCCTCGTGCAGGGCCGTGCCGACCTCGACGTGCCGCAGGCCGTCACCGAGTCCTACGCGGAAGCGGCGGCGAAGGCGGGGGAGATGGTCGGCGTGACCCTGCTCGCGGGCGTCGGGCACTTCCCGCTCATCGACCCGGCGGCGGACGCGTGCGCGGTGGTGGTGGAGGAGATCGCCCAACTGGCCTGGTGAACGGTCCTTCTGCCCCCTGGGGGCAGCCCCCCGGGTCATCCCCGTAGTACCTGAGAGCTACGCCGCGGATGAGTCCCGAGGCGGGACGCGGACGACGAGGTCCGCTCCGTAGTTTCCCTTTCACGCAGCCCCGACGGCCGGGTGCGCTGGAGGGGGACGACCATGGGGCTCGCACCGAACCACCGCCGTGCCAGGCGCCGTTCAGGCCGTTGGCGGCGGGCCGCGCTCGCCGTCCTCGTCGCCGGTGCGGTGGTCTTCCCGCTGTCCGCGGCGGGGCGCCCGGAGATCCCGGCACCACCGCCCGCCTCCCTCCCTCCGCTCGACGCCTCGACGCTCGACGAGGCGTACGCGGCCAACCGCGCGGGCGCCGCCGAGGCCGCCCGCATGGCCGCCGCCCACCACGACCGTGACCGGGCGGCGGCGGACCGGTACCTCGCTTCCCCGGCACGGCAGCTGCTGCGCTTCGACGGCCGGGGCTCCGGCCGGGTGACGGAAGTCCTGGGCGACCTCGCCCGCGCCGACCGCGTCGCCGTCCTGGTCCCCGGCTCCGACACCGGCATCGACACCTACGGCCGGTTCCACGCGGCGGCCGCCGCACTGCACGAGCGGCTCACCCGGCAGGCCCCGGCGGGCACGCGCACCGCGGTGGTCGCCTGGCTGGGCTACGAGACGCCGGGCACGGTCAGCGCCACGGTGACCACGACCGGCAGAGCCGAGCAGGCGGCCCCGCACCTGCGCGCCCTCGTCGCCGACCTGCGTGCCGTCGCGGGCCCCGGGCCACGCATCTCGCTGCTGTGCCACTCGTACGGCTCGGTCGTCTGCGGCCGTGCCGCCGCCGGGCTCGCCGTCGACGACATCGCCCTCCTCGGCAGCCCCGGCACGGGCGCCGACACCGCCGCCGACCTGCGCACCCGCGCCCGCGTCTGGGCGGCCCGGGGCGGTGACGACTGGGTGGAGAACGTCCCGCACCTCAGCGCGGACCTGTTCGGCACCACCGTCGGCTTCGGCACCGACCCCGTCACCCCGGCCTTCGGCGCCCACGTGTTCGCGGCGGGCGACGGCGGCCACAGCGACTACTTCCGGCCCGGCTCGGCCTCCCTGACCAACCTGACCCGGATCGTCCTGGGCGAGACGAAGGCGGTGACCCATGACTGACATCGGTGTACGAGCCCTCCGCACGGGCCTGAGGCGCGGTGCCGACCGCATCGGCGCGGCCACCCCGGCCGACCGGGACCGCGCCGTGGACGCCCTGCGCGCCGCCGCCGTCCTCGGGGTCGTCCTCGGCCACTGGCTGGTCACGGCCCTGGTCGCCGACAGCGGCACCCTGCGCACGGACAGCCCGCTGCGGCACCTGCCCTGGCTGACGCCGGTCTCCTGGGTGTTCCAGACGCTCGCCGTGTTCTTCCTGGTAGGCGGTCACGTCGCCACCCGCGGTCATGCCTCGGCCCGGGCCCGCGGCATCCCGTACCACCGCTGGCTGACGTCCCGTCTGACCCGGCTGTTCACACCGGTCGCCGCCGTCCTCGGCCTGTGGACGGTCGCGGCTCTCGGGCTGCTGCTGTCGGGTGCCGAGTTCGGGACGGTGCGGACACTGGTGAAGCTGGCACTGTCCCCGCTGTGGTTCCTCGTGGTGTTCGCCGCGCTGACGGCGGCGACGCCGCTGC
This sequence comes from Streptomyces djakartensis, assembly GCF_014651075.1. GTDB lineage: Bacteria > Actinomycetota > Actinomycetes > Streptomycetales > Streptomycetaceae > Streptomyces > Streptomyces djakartensis. Next base: position 224,245 of record NZ_BMWE01000007.1, read on the forward strand.
TGGCACGGCTCAACCCGCTCTGGCCGCTGGCCGTCGTCCTCCATGCGGACCTGGTGCGCTTCGGCCTCGGCGGCCCCTCCTGGCTGGGCTGGGTGAACGTGGCGGCCGGCTGGATGGTGCCCTTCACGCTGGGCGCGGCCTGGACCCGGGGCGAGCTGGAGGGGCGCCGCGCGGGCTGGGTCCTGCTCACCGGCGGGGCTGCGGCGACCGCCGGGCTCGTCGCGTGGGCGGGCTACCCGGCGTCCATGGTCGGGGTGCCGGGTGAGGGCGTGTCCAACCTGGACCCGCCGACGCTGGCCGCCGTCACCTTCGGACTGGCCCAGTGCGGTCTCGCCCTGCTGCTGCGCGAGCGGCTGCGCCGGGCGACGCGCCGGCCCGTGGCGTGGGCGGCGGTGGCAGCCGTCAACCTCTTCGCGATGACCGTCTTCCTGTGGCACCAGACCGCCCTGATGGCCACCACGGCCACCGGCCTCCTCGCCGGCCGGCTCCCCGGGCTGCACACCCGGCCCGACGATCTGGGCTGGGTGGGGGCCCGGCTGCTCTGGCTGCCGGTGTTCGCCCTGGTTCTGGTGGTCTGCTGGGCCGCCTTCCGGTTCTTCGAGCGGGGCCGTGGCCGGAGCGGTGGGTCGCGGGTGGTGCGGGCACACCGTCCGTCCGGCCGGGGCACGGCGGTGAAGGCGCGTCATGTCTAGGCTTGGCCGGGTGACGGACTCGGGGGTGGGCCGCGCGCTGCGGGCGCGCGGCAAGGGCTGGCTGCGGGCACTGCGTGACGACCTGTGGACCACCCGGGCCGATCCGCTGCCGCCCTCCGCCTGGCTGCGCTGGCTGCCGCACGGGCTGATGTGCCTGGCCGCATTCGGCATCACGGTCGGCGGCGCGGGCGACATGGGCGGCAACGGCCATCTGGTCCCCAGCCTGGCCTTCCTGATCGCGGTCGCACAGGGCGGAGCCGTGGTGCTGGGGCTGTGGCGGCCGGTCCTGGCGTGGTTGCTGACGATGGGCACCTTCGTCGTGGCCGCCGTCATCCTGCGCACCCGGCTGGGCTTCGACCCGGAGACCTACACCTGGCCGTGGACCGCGGCCGGGATCATCGGCCTGCTGTGCGTGCTGCTGCTGCTCGCTCTGCGGGTGCCCACCCGGGCGGCGGTGGCGGCACTGGCAGTGACCGCACTGGTCACCTTCGCCCTCGAGAGCCTGGTCAGGGGGGTGGCCTACGACGACACGGGGATGATCGCGGTCCCGCTGTCCGCCGTCGTCGTGGTCGTCGGCACCGCCCTGCGCGGTCGCCGCGAGGCCCGCGCGCAACTCGTCGAGCAGACCACGCTCACCGCCGAGGAGCGCACCCGGCGCACCCTGCTGGAAGAGCGCAGCCGCATAGCGCGGGAGCTGCACGACGTGGTGGCCCACCACATGTCGGTCATCTCCATCCAGGCGCAGGTCGCCCCGCACCTGGTCGAGAACCCGCCCGACGAGCTCAAGGAGAACCTCGCGGGCATCCGGCAGAACGCGCTGGACGCGCTGACCGAGCTGCGCCGGGTGCTGGGCGTGCTGCGCTCGGAGCAGGGGCCGGGGGAGCCGTTCACCGACCACGCCCCGCAGCCCACCCTGGACCGGCTCGACGCGCTGGTGGAGAACACCCGGGCCGCCGGCCGCGAGGTCACCGTCGAGATCGACGGCGAGCGGCGCCCGCTGCCGTCCGGCGTGGAGCTGTCGGCGTACCGGATCGTGCAGGAGGCACTGAGCAACGTCCTGCGGCACGCGCCCGGCGCGAGCGCCAAGGTCCGTCTCACGTACCGGCGGGACGGACTGGAGGTGGAGATAGTCAACTCCCGGCCGACCGGCCCCGCACCGCCGTCCAAGGGCGCGGGACACGGACTGCTCGGGATGCGGGAGCGCGTCGCGATGCTCGGTGGCACCATGACGGCCCACCCGTGGCACTGGGACGGCTTCAAGGTCAGCGCCTTCCTCCCGGACACACCACCCGGTGACACACCGGCCGCCGGGACGCCATCGGCCGACGGGCCGGGCACCGACCGCACCACCCACCTCATCTCCTACGACTTCCCCGACTCCGACTTCACCGACCCCGAGGCAGGAACCCCATGACGAGCAGCTCCGGCCGGCCCATCCGGGTTCTCATCGTCGACGACCAGGCGATGGTCCGGCAGGGCTTCACCGTGCTGCTCGGCACCCAGCCCGGCATCGAGGTCGTCGGCGAGGCGAAGGACGGGGAGGGCGGCGTCGCGCGGGCCGCCGAACTCGCCCCGGACGTCGTCCTGATGGACATCCGCATGCCCGGGATGGGCGGCATCGAGGCCACCGAGCGCATCACGGCGGCGCACCCGGACATGAGGGTGCTGGTGCTCACCACCTTCGACCTCGACGAGTACGTGTACGACGCGCTGCGTGCCGGAGCCTCCGGGTTCCTGCTGAAGGACGCCTCCTCGGACCAGCTGGCCGAGGCGGTACGGGTGATCGCGGCGGGGGACGCGCTGCTCGCCCCGGGCATCACCCGCAAGCTGATCGCCGAGTTCTCCCGGCTGGACGACCGGCCCCGCAGCCCGCTCAAGGAACGCATCGGCGACCTGACCGAGCGGGAGACGGAGGTACTCGCCCTGATCGCGCAGGGCCTGTCGAACGCGGAGATCGCCCGGCACCTGTTCGTCGCCGAGCAGACGGTGAAGACCCACGTGGGCCGGATCCTGGTGAAGCTGGGCCTGCGGGACCGGACGCAGGCGGCGGTGTTCGCCTACGAGTCGGGGCTGGTACGTCCGTCGGGGTACTGACTCCGGGCCCCGGGGCCCGCCCCGTAGTACCTGAGAGGGACCCTGAGGGACCCCCCTCCAAGGGGACGACCGGGACCCGGGGGCCCGCTTACCGTTCTGTCCGTGACCGAGACGACTCACATCCAGACCACGCCGCCGGGGCCCGGGACCAAGCCGCGCAGCCCGGAGTACCGGGTGGCCGTGGACTCCCTGCGCCGACTGCGACAGGACCTGATCCACGACGCGTTCGCCTACCGGCCGCTGCCGCGCAGGAGCACGGACGGGCGGATCATCCGGCGGCTGCCCGGCCGCCTGCGGGAGTACGCGACCTGGACGCCGCACGCGCTGATAGCCGTGGCCGCCCTGATCACGCTGCTCATCACCGGCGCCGACACAGACGGCCACGTGCTCCTGGTCGGCCCCGTGACGGTGATCCCCGTCCTGCTGACCATGATCCGTCCGGTCGCGGCGTTCTGGGCGTCCATGGCTTCCACGCCGCTGGCGGTCATGCTCGGCAGCAACTGGGGCGAATGGCCGTGGGCCGCCGGCAGCTTCGTCTGCCATCTGACCGTGCTGACGGTCGTGGCCATGCGCACCAGGCCGCGTACGGCCGGGTGGATGTGGGCGCTGACGGCCCTGTACGCCCTGATCGCGGACAGCGGCGTCGGCCCGACCTACCTCTACGGCTCCAACTCCGCCCCCATGCTGGTCGTCTCGGCCATGATCCTGCTCTGCGTCACCGTCTGGCACATCCGCCGGGACGCCGTACAGGAGGTCACCGCCCAGCAGACGGTCACCGCGCACGAGCGCTCCCGCCGCACGCTGCTGGAGGAGCGCACCACGATCGCCCGCGAGCTGCACGACGTCGTCGCCCACCACATGTCGGTGGTCGCCATCCAGGCGGAGGCCGCGCCCTACCGGGTGGAGAACCCGCCGCCGGAGCTGGAGAAGGCCTTCGCCACCATCCGGGAGAACGCGGTGGCGGCCCTCACCGAGCTGCGCCGTGTGCTGGGCGTGGTCCGCGCCGAGGACTACGAGGTCCCGGACGCCCCGCAGCCGACGCTCGCCGACCTGGACGGGCTGCTGGCCAACGTGCGGGACGCGGGCCTGAGCGTCGAGAAGGTGGCGATCGGCGCGGTGCGTGAGCTGCCGCAGGGCGTGGAGCTGTCGGCGTACCGCATCGTGCAGGAGGCCCTGAGCAACACCCTGCGGCACGCACCGGGCGCGACCGCCCGGGTCGAGATCGGGTACGTGCTCGGCGGCCTGGGGCTGCGCATAGTCAACGGCCCGCCGCCCAACCCCGGCCTCGTCAAGCCCTCACCCGGCGCCGGACACGGCGTCACCGGCATGCGGGAGCGCGTGACGATGCTGAACGGCGAGATGACGGCGGGCCGTACGGACGACGGAGGCTACGAGGTGACGGTGTTCCTGCCGGTCCCCCTGCCGGACGAGGATGCCGCATGACCATTCGCGTACTGATCGCGGACGACCAGATGATGGTGCGCGAGGGCTTCTCGGTCCTGCTGAACGCGATGCCGGACATCGAGGTCGCCGGCGAGGCGGTGAACGGCCGGGAGGCCGTCGCCAAGGTCCGCGAACTCGCCCCGGACGTCGTGCTGATGGACATCCGGATGCCCGAGCTGAACGGCATCGAGGCGACCCGCGAGATCGTCGCCGCCGACGGGGCGGCGAAGGTGCTGGTGCTCACCACCTTCGACCTCGACGAGTACGTGTACCAGGCGCTGCGCGCGGGAGCCTCCGGCTTCCTCCTCAAGGACGCCTCGGCCCGCCAGCTCGCCGACGGCGTGCGCGTGGTGGCCTCCGGGGAGGCGCTCCTGGCGCCCTCGGTGACCAGACGCCTGATCACCGAGTTCTCCAAACTGTCCGAGACGCCGCGCATGATGCCCTCCGCGCAGGCGGCGTACGGCGATCTCACCGAGCGGGAGACGGAGGTGCTGGTCCTCATCGCGCAGGGCCTGTCGAACGCGGAGATCGCCGAGCGGCTGGTGGTCGCCGAGTCGACGATCAAGACGCATGTCAGCCGGATCCTGGTGAAGCTGGGGCTGCGGGACCGGACGCAGGCGGCGGTGTTCGCGTACGAGGCGCGGCTGGTGACACCGGGCTAGCGGGGACGCCCGCCCTCGCCGACCTGTCGTCACCCCTGGTCAGCGAGGGGGGTCTGCGGCTAGCGTCCCGCCATGGCTGCCGCATTCGACCCATGGGACCCGGCCTTCCTCGCCGACCCGTACCCCGCCTACGCCGAGCTGCGTGCCCAGGGCCGCGTGCACTGCTTCGAGCCCACGAACCAGTGGCTCGTCCCGCACCACGCGGACGTCTCGGCGCTGCTGCGCGACCGGCGCCTCGGACGCACCTACCAGCACCGCTTCACACACGAGGAGTTCGGCCGCACCGCGCCCCCGCCGGAGCACGAGCCGTTCCACACGCTCAACGACCACGGGATGCTCGACCTGGAGCCGCCGGACCACACCCGGATCCGCCGCCTGGTGTCCAAGGCGTTCACGCCGCGCACGGTGGAGCGGCTGAAGCCGTACGTGCGGGAGCTGGCGGACGAACTGGTGTCCAAGCTGGTCTCGGCCGGCGGCGGCGACCTGCTGAAGGACGTCGCCGAGCCCCTCCCCGTCGCGGTGATCGCCGAGATGCTCGGCATCCCGGAGTCCGACCGTGCCCCGCTGCGCCCCTGGTCGGCGGACATCTGCGGCATGTACGAGCTGAACCCGTCCGGGGAGACGGCGGCGAAGGCGGTCCGGGCCTCGGTCGAGTTCTCCGAGTACCTGCGCGAACTGATCGCGGCCCGCCGCGAGGAGCCGGGCGAGGACCTCATCTCGGGCCTCATCGCCGCCCACGACGAGGGCGACCGCCTCACCGAGCAGGAGATGATCTCGACGGCGGTCCTCCTGCTGAACGCCGGGCACGAGGCCACGGTGAACGCCACGGTCAACGGCTGGTACGCCCTGTTCCGCAACCCGTCCCAGCTGGACCTGCTGCGCGCGGACCACACGCTCGTCCCCTCCGCGATCGAGGAGCTGATGCGCTACGACACACCGCTGCAGCTCTTCGAGCGCTGGGTCCTTGACGAGATCGAGATCGCCGGAACGACGATCCCGCGCGGCGCGGAGGTCGCCCTGCTCTTCGGCTCCGCCAACCACGACCCGGAGGTCTTCACCGACCCGGACCGCCTCGACCTCACCCGCGTCGGCAACCCCCACATCTCCTTCAGCGCCGGCATCCACTACTGCATCGGCGCCCCCCTGGCCCGTATGGAACTGGCCGCTTCGATGGCGGCGTTGCTGGAGAGGGCGCCGACCCTGCGCCTCGCCGCAGAACCCGAGAGGAAACCGAACTTCGTGATCAGAGGACTGGAGGGACTGGCCGTCGAGGTGGGGTGAGCACTACCCGGACCGAGGTGCGGTCATGTGCCCAGTGCTGCCAGTGCTGCCAGTGCTGCCAGTGCTGTCATGTGCTCAGGTCCCTCCTGCGCAACCCCGCCAGCCCTCCGGCCACCAGCGCCACCGCGAGCCCCGACAGGACCAGCACCGGCCCCCACTCCATCTCCCCTCCGGGCAGCTTCGGCAGATGCCCGAACGGCGAGAGGTCCAGCACCGCCTGCGGAACGTCCAGCGCGGGACCCACCCACCCGATCAGCAGCACCGCCCCCGCGACAGCCCACGCCGCCACCGCCGCCCGGGGCAGGACGCCGTGCAGCAGCACCGCCACCCCGCCGATCACCCACACCGCCGGGAGCTGCACCAGGCAGGCCGCCAGGACCGGGCCGGTCTGCTCGCCGTAGCCGGCGGCGAGGCCCAGGCCGGCCAGCAGCATGATGAGCGCCGAGCCGCCGAAGGCGATCACCAGATGCCCGGCGGCCCACCGCAGCCGCCCCACCGCGCCCGCCAGGACCGGTTCCGCCCGGCCCGAGGTCTCCTCACCGTGCAGCCGGAGCACCGATGCCACGATGTACAGGGCCGCGACCAGGCCGAGCATGCCGGCCATCGACGCCAGGAACGCGTCCGTCAGGCCGGACCGGCCGCCCATGCGCTCGACGATCCGCCGTGCGCCCTCGTTGGCGCCGACCAGGTCGGCCGCGCCCTCCGCCATCCCGCCGTAGACGGCCCCGGCGAGGAGGAAGCCGGCGCTCCAGCCCAGCACACCGCCCCGCTGCAACCGCCAGGCCAGGGCGCCCGCGCCGCGCAGCCGGCCGGTCGCCGGGCCCGGCCGGGTGGGCAGGAAGCTCATGCCGATGTCCCGGTGGCCGGCCAGGGCGTACGCCACCGCGCTCTGGACGGCGACCGCCCCGGCGAGCGGCGTCAGCACCCACCAGCGCTCGTCCGCGTATGGCCGCAGGTTCTCCAGCCACCCCAGCGGGGACAGCCACGTCAGCGGCGACGACCCGTCGTCCGTCGCCGAGTCGCCCGCCGCGCGCAGCACGAACGCGGCGCCCAGCACCGCCGCCGTCAGACCACGGGCCAGCCGCGCGCTCTCCGTCAGCTGCGCGACGATCGCCGCCATCGTGGCGAAGACCATCCCGGTCCCGGCGATCCCGAGCCCCAGCGCCAGCGCCCCGGTCACGCCCTGCCCGGCCAGCCCCGCCGTCACCAGCAGCGCCAGCACCGCGTTCGCGACCGCCGCCGCCAGCAGGGCCGCAGTGAGCGAGGCCCTACGGCCCACCATCCCGGACGCCACCAGCTCCTGACGCCCGCTCTCCTCCTCGTCCCGGGTGTGCCGTACGACGACCAGCAGGCTCATCACGGCGGCCAGCGCGCCCGCGTAGACGCCGGTCCGCCACGCCGTCAGGGCGCCGATCGAGTCGCCGAAGACCGGGCCGACCATCGCGCGCAGCGAGGAGTTGGTCTCCATCTGCCGGATCAGGTCGGCGCGTTCGGCGGGAGAGCCGTACAGGCCCTCCAGGGCGCCCGGCATGGAGAGGACCATGAGCGCGTCGACCGCGATCCACACCGGGACCATCAAACGGTCCCGCCGCAGGGCGAACCGCAACAGCGTGCCGGTACCGGCCAGTGGGCGGGAGCTGCCGGGCCGCGCAGCGAAGGCCGTCATCGGGCCGCCGCCTCGGCGCTCTCGGCGGTGTCGGCGGTGTCATCCTGGTAGTGCCTCAGGAACAGCTCCTCCAGGGTCGGCGGCGTCGACGTCAGCGACCGTACGCCCGACTCGCTCAGCGACCGCAGGACGGCATCCAGCCGGTCGGTGTCGACCTGGAGCCGGACCCGGTGCCCCCGCACGTCGAGGTCGTGGACTCCCGGGAGCCCCGACAACCCGTCGGGCGGTCCGGCGAGTTCGGCGACGACGCTGGTGCGGGTCAGATGCCGCAGGTCGGCCAGTGATCCGCTCTCGACCGTACGGCCCTTGCGGATGATGCTCACCCGGTCGCAGAGTTCCTCGACCTCGCTGAGGATGTGGGAGGAGAGCAGGATGGTGCGGCCCCGGTCGCGTTCCTCGATGACGCAGCGCTGGAAGACCTCCTCCATCAGCGGGTCCAGGCCCGAGGTCGGCTCGTCCAGGATCAGCAGGTCGACGTCCGAGGCGAACGCGGCGACCAGGGCGACCTTCTGCCGGTTGCCCTTGGAATAGGTGCGGCCCTTCTTGGTGGGGTCGAGCTCGAACCGTTCGATCAGCTCCGCCCGGCGCCTCGCGTCGAGTCCTCCGCGCAGCCGGCCGTACAGGTCGATGACCTCGCCGCCGGAGAGGTTGCGCCACAGCGTCACGTCCCCGGGGACGTAGGCGATACGGCGGTGCACCTCCACGGCGTCGGACCAGGGGTCCCGGCCGAGCACCCGAGCGGCGCCCGAGTCGGCGCGCAGCAGGCCGAGCAGGACCCGGATGGCGGTGGACTTGCCGGCACCGTTGGGGCCGAGGAAGCCGTGGACCTCGCCGGTGGCGACCTCCAGAGCCAGCCCGTCGAGCGCGTGCGTCCGTCCGAAGGACTTGTGCAGTCCGGAGACGGTGATGGCCTTCGTCATGCCCGGAACGTACGCTCCTTTCAGAAATTTGTGAAGTTAAGGAAGCGTATAAATCGCGGATAGGATGAATCGCATGACGGAATCAGCCAGGAGCGCGCGGGACGCGGAGGCGGTGTCGAGGTTCGTCGAGTCCTTCGCGGCGCAGCTCGTCGAGGCCGGGATGCAGCGCATGCCCGCCCGGGTCTTCGCCGCGCTGCTCTCCTCCGACGAGGGGGCGATGACCTCCGCCGAACTGGGTGAACAACTGCGGATCAGTCCTGCCGCGGTCTCTGGCGCCGTCCGCTACCTGGCCCAGCAGCACATGGTCTCCCGGGAACGCGAGCCCGGCTCTCGCCGGGAGCGCTACCGGGTGCACAGCAACCAGTGGTACGAGGCCGTCACCAACCGCGAGGCGGTGCTGAAGCGCTGGGAAGGCGCCCTGCGCGAGGGTGTCACGAGCCTCGGCGCCGACACCCCGGCGGGGCGCCGGATGGCCGAGACGCTCGCCTTCTTCGAGTTCGTCGACGGCGAGCTCGCGGCCATGATGGAGCGCTGGCGGGCCCGCCGGGAGCAGCTCTTCGGGAGCACCGGATCCGAGTAAATCCGATTTGTCGGATTAGCTGCCCCTTTTGGTGGTTAGACGGGTGGGCTGTACGCCGAAAAAGTCAGAACGAAGGAGGGTGATCATGATCACCCGGGAGCAGATACCCGTCGTCCTGGACCATCCCGTCTACGACGATCACGGCAACAAGATCGGCGAGGCCAACCACGTCTTCTTCGACGACATCACCGGAGAGCCCGAGTGGGTCAGCGTCAGGACCGGCCTGTTCGGAACCAAGGAGTCGTTCGTCCCGATCCACGACGCGACCGTGGCGGGGGACCACCTCGAGGTTCCCTACGCCAAGGACCAGGTGAAGGACGCCCCGAACGTCGACGTCGATGCCGGCGGTCACCTCTCGGAGAACGAGGAGCACCGCCTCTACGAGCACTACGGCATCGACTGGGACACCGCCTGGCAGCAGGCCGGCGGGCCCACCACCGAGGCGGTGAGCACCGGTGACGACGCGATGACCCGTTCCGAGGAGCGGATGCACGTCGGTGTCGAGCGACGCGCGACCGGCCGGGCCCGGCTGCGCAAGTACGTGGTCACCGAGGAAGTCCAGCAGACCGTCCCCGTGCGCCACGAGGAGGTCGTGGTCGAGCGTGAGCCGATCACCGAGGAGAACCGGGACGAGGCGCTGTCCGGCCCGGACATCGCCGAGGCGGAGCACGAGGTGACCCTGCACGAGGAACGCCCCGTCACCACCACCGAGACCGTCCCGGTCGAACGCGTCCGGCTCGGCACCGAGGAGCGCGTGGAGGAGGCGTCGGTCGAGGGCGAGGTCCGCAAGGAGCGCATCGAGACCGAGATCTCCGGCGAGACGGGCGAGACGGGCGAGACCGGCGAACGCGACCGGTGACCGGGCTCGAGGCAGCCGCGGATCGGTGACCCGCCCCGCGGCTGCCGTGCCCGTCCGCCCTCGCCATCACGGACACGGAAACGGAGAGACCCATGGCCCAGGTAGCCCAGCCCCTCACCGATGACAGCATCAAGGTCCGGCAGCTCACCCACTACCAGTTCAGCTGGGTCGCCGGAGATCCCGGCGCCCCCGGCACCTTCACCCTCCAGTTGGTGCTCGACGAGGGCGCCTGGGAAGAGGTGCTGACCCTAGACGCCGACGACGCCGACGTCCTGCAGGACCTGCTGGCGAACACCGAGACCGTGCACTATGACGTGGGCCGCCGCACCCTGATGTTCGGCGTCACGCCCACCGGCAGCTGAAGAGCACCCCACTCGGCGGCGAGCGCGCGCGTCCCCGCTACGGTGCCGCCCCGGCCGCCCCCGGCGTCGGCACCGTCAGCCCCCACGCCCCTTCCCACACCGTCCAGGTCCGTCTGCGCACCGGCCCGGACACCACCGCGTCCGCCCGGTAGCGGAAGTCCGCGCCCGACACGGTGACGGTCCGGCCCTCCGCCCGCAGCGGCGACGCCTCCGCGCCCACCGACGCCGGTCGCACCTCGACCGCCGCGGCACCGGTGCCCTCCGCCGTCACCGACACCGCCGCCACCGGCTGGTCCAGATCCACCAGCGTCAACCCGTCCACCTCCACCCGCAGCCGGGAGGGCCCGGCACCGGCCACCGGGGCTTCCCGGGCGGGGTGCGGCACCAGCGTCCGCACCAGGGACTGGCAGGTCCGCAGCCAGGGCCGTGCCCAAGCCTCCGGGCCGACCGGCTCGGCCCTCTCCGCGTCCTCCTCCTCGTGCAGCGGCGGTATCCGCAGCGCGTCCAGCACCACCCCGTCGCTGTCGTCGACCATCAGGTCCATCCGCCGCTCGACCCCGTCGAGCACCGTCCGCGCCGCCGCCACCGTCCCCGTCGGCACGCCCAGCGACCGGGCGAGGGACAGCGCGCCCCCGACCGGCACCAGCGACAGCGCGCATCCGGCCAGCTCCCGATGCCGGTGCAGCAGCGACACCGCGCGGAGCAGAGCGCGGTCGTCACCCACCACCACCGGCCGCCGCGAGCCCCGCCGGGACAGTGCCCGCGCGAACTCCTCCGGTCCCTCCGGCAGGCACAGCTTCACGGCCGCACCCCCTCCGAGCACGTCTTTCGCTATCCGTACGGACTCGCCGTCCGACCGACGGGCGACCGGGTCTATGACCACCAGCAGCTGCTCGGACGTCGCGGAACTCGCCACCTCGGCCATGCCTCGCTTCCTCGGGTAGCATCTTTGTGCAAGAGCCCCTTGCGCTATTGCGCCAGGGGCTTCGTCTATTCCGGGGCATCCGGTCCGACGGTTGGCGGCCAACGGCGGTCGCGGTGCACGCGGCGGAGACCTCCGCGTTCGCCCTTGACCATGGACATGCCCCGCCCGGAAGGGGTGTACGCGCGTGCCCGCACTTGTGCTGCTCGGTGCTCAGTGGGGTGACGAAGGCAAGGGAAAGGCCACCGATCTGCTCGGTGGTTCGGTGGACTATGTAGTGCGCTACCAGGGCGGCAACAACGCCGGCCACACGGTGGTCGTGGGTGACCAGAAGTACGCCCTCCACCTGCTCCCTTCCGGAATCCTGTCTCCCGGCTGCACGCCGGTCATCGGTAACGGCGTCGTCGTCGACCCGTCGGTCCTGCTCTCCGAGCTGAGCGGTCTGAACGAGCGTGGTGTCGACACCTCCAAGCTCCTGCTCAGCGGGAACGCGCACATCATCACGCCTTACAACGTCACGGTCGACAAGGTGACCGAACGTTTCCTCGGCAAGCGCAAGATCGGCACGACCGGCCGCGGCATCGGCCCGACCTACGCCGACAAGATCAACCGCGTGGGCATCCGCGTGCAGGACCTGTACGACGAGTCGATCCTGACGCAGAAGGTCGAGGCGGCCCTCGACGTCAAGAACCAGATCCTCACCAAGCTCTACAACCGGCGCGCCATCGCCGTGGACCAGGTGGTCGAGGAACTGCTGGCCTACGCCGACAAGCTCGCGCCGTACGTCGCCGACACCGTCCTGGTCCTCAACCAGGCGCTGGAGGACGACAAGGTCGTCCTGTTCGAGGGCGGCCAGGGCACGCTGCTCGACATCGACCACGGCACGTACCCCTTCGTCACCTCGTCCAACCCGACCGCGGGCGGCGCCTGCACCGGCGCGGGTGTCGGCCCGACGAAGATCAGCCGCGTCATCGGCATCCTCAAGGCCTACACGACCCGCGTCGGCGCCGGCCCGTTCCCGACGGAGCTCTTCGACGAGGACGGCGAGGCGCTGCGCCGCATCGGTGGCGAGCGCGGTGTCACCACCGGCCGTGACCGCCGCTGCGGCTGGTTCGACGCGGTGATCGCCCGCTACGCGACCCGCGTGAACGGCCTGACCGACTTCTTCCTCACCAAGCTCGACGTGCTCACCGGCTGGGAGCAGATCCCGGTCTGCGTGGCGTACGAGATCGACGGCAAGCGCGTCGAGGAGCTCCCGTACTCCCAGACCGACTTCCACCACGCCAAGCCGGTCTACGAGATGCTGCCCGGCTGGAGCGAGGACATCAGCAAGGCCAAGTCCTTCGCCGACCTGCCGAAGAACGCCCAGGCGTACGTGAAGGCACTGGAGGAGATGTCCGGCGCCCCGATCTCCGCGATCGGCGTGGGCCCGGGCCGGGACGAGACGATCGAGATCAACTCGTTCCTGTAGGGCAAGCGTTCGCCGGTGCTCCGGCGGTCGGCCCGCCTCGGAAAACTCTGCCGCCCGACCTGTGTGGCGCCCCGGTCCGCTCGGCGGGCCGGGGCGCTGTCGTTGAGGTGCCGGCGAAACGGGTAAGGGGTGCTCGAGGGACGGGGCGACGGAGGGGAACGGGGAAACCGGGCGTGAACCGCGACGGGGGCGGCACATCGGTACGGAACGAGATCGGCGGGGGGACGTTCAACGGCCCCGTCGTCATGGCGGGCCGTGTCGACCGGCTCGTCCTCCAGGTGGGGGCGCCGCTGCGGATCGTCGGGTGCGGCGCGCTCGCCGTGCTCGGTCTGCTCTGCCTCCTGTACACACCGGATGTGCCGACCCTGCGGCGGCTGGGCATCGGGCCCGTGCCCGCGGGAACGGCCTTGCTGGTGCTGGCGGCCGGGGTGTACGTCGGGCTCAGCTTCCGGGAGGCGGCCGTCCGGCGCCGGGAGGCCGCCTGGCTGTCGGAGCAGAACCTCGCGCGGGCCACCGACGCGCTCGCCCGGGACCTCGCCCTGCTGTACGCCCAGGATGAGCGGCTCACACAGGTCAACGACCCTCATCCGCTCGACGTGGACTGGACGGCGGTCCACGGCGGCGGCCCCGGGCCGGACCGCCGGCTCTCCATCGCCGCGTACTTCACCCGGCTCCCCACCCGCCGCCTCGTGGTGCTCGGCGGGGCGGGCGCCGGAAAGTCCATCCTGGCCCTGCGCCTCGCCGAGGAACTGGTGCGCACCCGCCCGCCCGGCTCGGCCGCTCCGGTCGCCGTCGTCGTTCCGCTGGCCTCCTGGGACCCCCGGCAGGGTCTCGTCGGCTGGGTGGCGGCGCAGATCGCGGCGGCGCACCCCCGCGCCTGTACGCCGGTGCGCGGGGCGCCCGCCACCGACGTGGCCCGCCGCCTGATCGAGACCCAGCGGGTGCTGCCGGTCCTCGACGGCTTCGACGAACTCCCCGCCGAGCTGCGGGCCGACGCCTTCGAGCAGCTCCGGGCGAGTACGGCGGGCCGCCGCCCGTTCGTGCTGACCAGTCGGGAGCCGGAATACCGGCAGCACGTGCCGGACGGCAGCGTCTTCGAGCGCACGGAGATCACACTGCGGCCGCTGAGCACCCTCGCCCTGGACCGCTACCTGAACCCGGCGGGCTCCGCCGAGGCCAAGTGGGCCCCTGTCCTGCGGCGGCTGACGAGCTCCGACGACGACTCGCCCGAGGTACGGCGGTTACGCGGGGTGCTGAGCGTGCCGCTGATGGCGGGCCTGGCCCGGGAGGCGTACGGCGCGCCCGGCACCGACCCGGAGGAACTGCTGGAACGCGGCGCGTTCAGCACCCGGCGGGACATCGAGCGGCATCTGCTGGACGCCTACCTGAGCGTCGCCTACAGCGCCTCGCACGACGTACGGGACCGGCACGGAAGCTGGGACCCGGAGCGAGCGCGGGCCTGGCTGGGGTTCCTTGCGGCGCGGATGAAGGCGGCGGGCGAGCACGAGTTCGCGTGGTGGCGGCTGGTGGAGGACGTGCCGTGGCCGCTGCGGACGGCGACGCTGACACCGGCGTTCGCCCTGTGCTGTATGGCGGTGTCCCACGGGGAGTACGGGACGCCCTGGTGGGACCGGTGGGTGGGGTTGTCGTACGTCGGCGGCTACGTGGTGCTGACGCTGGTGCTGCTCGTCTTCGTCCACGTGTTCCGGCTGGTGCGGCACGACGGGCCGCGGCAGCTGGTACGGCCCGACGGGCAGGAGGTGCGGGCGGCGCTGGGGCGGCGCGGGAACCAGGTGCTCGCCTTCCTCGGCCTGGGCGGGGCCTTCGCCGTGTGGTGGCTCGCCTTGACCCGGGGCACGACGGGACACCGGCAGTTTCTCGCGGTGGTCACCGTGGCCGTCCTGTGGAGCAGGTGCCGGTTGGTGCTGAAACCGCTGTGGCGGCCCGTGGACCCGTCCGTCGCCACGTCCCCGCGGGCCGTGCTGCGGGCGGACCGGCGCGCCGCGATCGGGTTCGGCTGGCTCGCGTACCCCAGGCGCGGCAACTGGATCCAGCCCTCCTCGGCGCTGGCCCTCTCGGCGCCGTTGCTGCTCCTCATCTGGCACGAACACGGCGGCCAGGACATCCTCCGGTTCGAGAACTGGATCTGGACCCTCTCACTCGCGTACCTCGGCTGCGTTCTGGGTTCGCTGGCCGGGTCGGCGTGGGCCGGCTTCGCCTTGGCGAGGGGGTACGTGGCCATGAAGGGCGACCTGCCCCGGCGGCTGATGGCCTTCCTCGACGACGCGCACCGGCGGGGCGTCCTGCGTCAGAGCGGGGGCGTGTACCGGTTCCGCCACGTGGAGCTGCGAAACCGCCTCGCGGCACACGCCACGGCCGAGTCGGTCCGCGCACAGCCCGTGACGCCCGTGGGGGGCGCGTTGAGAGGGCGGGGGTGGGCGTGGTGGGCGGCCGCGGTGTACGTGGTGGTCATGCTGCTCGCCGTCAGCGGTGCCGTGGTGCGGGGGCCCTGGGTGATGGCGGCCCTCCCCGGGCCGAGGACCCGCCTGCCCGCGGTGTGCGACCTGCTGGCACCCGATTTGCCGCGGATCACCGTCGACGCCAGGAAACGGGCGCCCGACCCACAGAGCTGCCAGGCCGCCGAGCAGTCACCGTTCGCGCCGGACGTGCAGGTGGGCGTGTCGTCCGTGCTGCACACCCGTAAAGACCTATGGGGCGGCCGGGATCTGGCGGGGAGCGACTTCCGCAGGCAGGCCTCCCGGTTGCAGATCGAACACGCCGGCGACCAAAATGCGCTGCCGGCCCGCGACGCCGGACTGGGTGACCAGTCGCTCCGCATGGTGTGGCGTCTCGCCAAACCCCCCACGTTCATGGAAACCGCGCCGTACTCCGCCGCGTTCGTGGTGCGCGTGGACAACGTCGTCCTCGTCATCACCTACTCCGAGGAGTTCGCGACCCGGGACAGAACCGTGGAGGTCGCGCGGATCCTCACCCGCAACGCCCTGCGCCGGGCCGGACTGTCCGACGCGGTGCCGAAGACCGGCGAGCGGTCCCTGGCGGACGTGCCCCGCACGCGCGTCCCCAAGACCGACAACCGCTTCGCGGGCTATGCGCGGAACCAGGGCCGTTCCCTGCACGGCGCGGTCTGGGAGGCCGGGGAACGCTCCTATCTCTGGTATCTCCCGTACACGTACTTCGTCTTCCGCGCCCCCAAACACCTCGACTGCGAGCAACGGGTGCGGGGCGAGAAGGACCCCTTGGGCTACACCTGCCGGAGCGTGCCCGAGTTCGAGCGTTCCGGGTGGGTGCCGAAGACGCGTGTGGAGATCAGGTCCTGGTACTGCGGGTCCTCGTGCGACAGCCGTGAGACCGGCGACTTCCTGGCCCGCGTCCCGGACCACGGCCGCACCGAGTGGCGGGAGGCCGAGAAGGACCGCACCTACTACGCGATCGACTCCACCGCCGACGGGACCCGGTACCGGATGTCGATGAAACGGACCTGGGGCTTCAGGGAACTGGAAAAGGGAAAGGACCACGCGTTCCTGCTGTGGGTCCGGGCGGAGGTGCCCGATGACCACGCGTCGCTGGCACAGAAGATCGTGAACGACGTCTACGCCCAGAGCGGGCGGTACGAGTTGAAGGACTGACCGAGGCGCGCACGGTGCCCTACGCTCGGTCCACCGGGTGCACCGCTGGAGTACGGGGGAGCGTGGTTGTGGACCAGATCGCACCGGAACTGCTCATGGCCCTCGCCAGCGGCACGGTGGGTGCCGCCGGGCAGCAGATATGGACATCGCTGCGGGGCCTGGTCGCGCGTACGCCGTCGGGCGAGGAGCCGAGCGCCGAGAACGAGTTGTCGGCGCTCGACGAGGCCGCGGACGACGAGGAGCGGGCCAGGGAACTCGCCGAGGTGCTGGTACGGCGTGCCGAACAGGATCCGGCCTTCGCGCAGGCCCTCGAGACCTGGCGCCGCCGGGCCGAGGTGTGGGACGACGCTCGGACCGGTGCGGGCGACGCGCACAACGAGATCTCCGGGGGGACGTTCCACGGCCCGGTCGTCCAGGCCCGGGACATCACCGGGCCCATGCACTTCGGCGGATAGGCACCGGGCACCCCCCCCGCACGCGCCCGACACCGCCGTCGTCAGGCTCCGGCAACCGGGACACCAGGGCGCTGGCGTCCCGGTCCCGCCCCGGGATCAGCTGAACACGATCATCGACCCCTGCGCCAGACTCCGCGTCACCGCCGCGTGCAGCCCCAGCCACACGTGCCGTTCACGGGCGAAGGGGCTGGGGTCGTACGGGGCGGGGACGGCGGGTTCCTCCAGCTCCGTCGGGGCGAGCGGCGGCTGGGGGGCGGCCGGCGGGTTGGCCGGGTCGATGCCGATGGCGGGGGCGACCACCTCCAGCTCCCGCAGCAGCGCGTGCGAGGAGCCCAGGGGGCCGCCGCCCGCGAGGAGCGCTTCGTCGGCGAGCGGACTGGGGAAGTCGACGGGGACGTAGGCGCCCGCGTGGTCGTAGTGCCAGACCAGGTGCGACTGCTGGGCCGTCGACTCGAACATCTCCAGCAACTGCTCGTAGTCGCCGCCGAGTTCGTCCACGGGCGTCACCGGCAGGCCGCACACCTGGAGCAGGTAGGCGCGGCGCAGGAAGTGCAGCGCGTCGTAGTCGAAGCCGGCGACCGGGGCCACGTCGCCGGACAGGCCCGGCATGTACTGGTACACCGGCACCGGTGGCAGCCCGGCCTCGGCGAGCACCTTGTTGTATTGCGCGAGTTCCTCGGCGAACGGGTTGTCGGGCGTGTGGCACAACACGTCGACGAGCGGTACCAGCCACAGGTCACAGGCCAAAGAAGGCTCCTCGCTCAGCTCGAGTGGTCGGGTGGCACGGTGTCAGGAAGGGTATCGGTGCTCCACGGCGGGGGCTCCCGCCGTGCATGTCCCATACCCATACGGACGGATGCGACGCGGGTCAGCCGGAGGCGAGACGCTCGATCAGGGCGATCGAGTGGGCGTTGTAGCCGGCGATGATCGACCGGGCGGTGTCGGTGTCGCGAGCACCCAGGGCGTCGACCAGTGCGGTGTGGCCTGTCCACAGCTCGCCGCGCAGTTCGGAGAGCCGGCGCAGGTGCTGCACCGCGCACACCCAGGTCTGGACGCGCAGCCGGTGCAGGAAGTCACCCAGGTAGGCGTTGCCGAAGAGGGCGGCGAGTTCGCGCCAGTAGCGCAGGTCGTAGCCGATGAGCACGGTGAGGTCACCGGCCGCGGCGGCCCGCTGGGCCTCCTCGCCGCGCCGCCGGACCCCGGCGAGGGTCGCGGCGACCAGGGGATCGTCGGTGCGTATGGAGGCGCGCTGCCCGGTGATCAGGGCGTGGAACATCCCCTCGATGACCAGGTCGCGGGCCTCGATCATGCCTCGGAAGTCCTCGACGGAGTACTCGTGGACCCTGAAGCCCCGATGTTGGACGGAGTCGAGCAGCCCCTGCGCGGAGAGGTCGACCAGCGCCTCGCGCACCGGCGTGGCGGAGACCCCGTACTGCTCGGCGATCTCCTTGACCGTGAACTCCTGCCCCGGCTGGAGCCGCCCGGCCAGCACCTCGTCACGAAGGGCGTCCGCGATCTGCTGCCGGAGGGTGCTGCGCGTCACGGCGCCGTTGCCGGTGCTGCCGGGCATGGTCAGGGCGTCTCCCTCGTCGCGTTCGGGTGGCGTGCGCGAATGTTTCGCCGTGCACGCATATGTCTACGAGCACGTCACCTTACGCGTTCGAACGCGATGCGAGGGTGTCCGCTACTGACGGGTTTACAGGTGTTTACCGCGTGTATTCGTCCGCTACGGAGAGCGCGGCGTCGAGCACCGCGAGCCCCTCCTTCAGCTCCGCCTCGCCGATGTTGCACGGCGGCACGACGTGGGTCCGGTTCATGTTCACGAACGGCCACAGACCGCCGTCCTTCGCGGCGGCGGCGAAGGCGGCCATCGGCGCGTTCGCCTCCCCGGCCGCGTTGTACGGCACCAGCGGCTCCCGCGTCTCGCGGTCGCGGACCAGCTCCACCGCCCAGAACATGCCGGTGCCGCGCACCTCGCCCACACTCGGGTGCCGCTCGGCGAGCGCCCGCAGCTCCGGCCCGACGACGTCGGCGCCCAGCCGGGCCGCGTTCTCGACGACGCCCTCCTCCGCCATGACGTTGATCGTCGCCACGGCCGCCGCGCAGGCCAGCGGGTGCCCGGAGTACGTCAGACCGCCGGGGTAGGGCCGCTCGCCGAACGTCTGCGCTATCGCGCCCGAGATCGCCACGCCGCCCAGCGGCACGTACCCGCTGTTCACGCCCTTCGCGAAGGTCAGCAGGTCGGGCGTGACGCCGAACAGGTCGGCCGCGAACCACTCGCCGGTCCGGCCGAACCCGGCCATGACCTCGTCCAAGACGAAGACGATCCCGTACTTGTCGCACAGCTCGCGCACACCCGCCAGATAGCCGGGCGGCGGGACCATGATCCCGGCCGTTCCGGGGATGGTCTCCAGGATGATCGCCGCGACGGTCGAGGGCCCCTCGAAGCGGATCGTCGTCTCCAGGTGCTCCAGCGCCCGCGCGCACTCCTGCTCCTCGCTCTCGGCGTAGAAGCGGGAGCGGTACAGGTAGGGCGCCCAGAAGTGCACGACCCCGGCCGTGCCGCTGTCGGAGGCCCAGCGGCGCGGGTCGCCGGTGATGTTCACGGCCTGCTGCGTACCACCGTGGTACGAGCGGTACGCCGAGAGCACCTTGGGGCGGCCGGTGTGCAGGCGCGCCATGCGGATGGCGTGCTCGACGGCGTCGGCGCCGCCGTTGGTGAAGAAGATCTTGTCCAGGTCGCCGGGCGTCCGCTCGGCGATCAGCCGCGCCGCCTCCGACCGGGCCTCGACGGCGAACGCCGGCGCGAAGGTCGTCATCCGCGCGGCCTGCTCCTGGATCGCGGCGACGACCCTGGGGTGCTGGTAGCCGATGTTCGTGTAGACGAGACCGCTGGAGAAGTCGAGGTAGCGCCGGCCCTCGTAGTCCCAGAAGTACGACCCCTGCGCACCGGCGACGGCGAGCGGGTCGATGAGCTCCTGGGCGGACCAGGAGTGGAACACGTGGTCGCGGTCGGCGGCCTTCACGGCGGCACCGGCTTCGGGGTTCGGCTGAGGGGTCATGCCGGGGAGCGTAGGTGCGCGGTGGCGGGCGGTGAAATCGGCGGCCTGTCTGCGGTCGGGACGTTTCCGCGACAGGTTGTCCACGGCGCACACGCCCCATTGACAGCATCCTGTCTAAATGTCAGGCTGCTGTCATAAGCCGTCAGGGGTTCGAGGATTCCAGGAGGAGCCATGAACGCCACCGCAGACCGCAAGCCCGTCCATCTCGCCGTCTACGACACACTCGCCGACTGGGAGACCGGCCACGCCACGGCCCACCTCGCCCGCGCGGGTCACCGGATCCGGACCGTCGGGCCGTCCACGGCCCCGGTCGGCAGCATCGGCGGACTGCGCATCCAGCCCGACCTCGCCCTGGACGACGTACGTCCGCAGGACAGCGCGCTGCTGATCCTCCCGGGCGCCGATCTGTGGGACACCGGCGCGGACCTCGCGCCCTTCGCCCGCAAGGCCCGGGAATTCCTCGACGCGGGCGTGCCGGTCGCCGCGATCTGCGGGGCCACCGCCGGACTCGCCCGCGAGGGCCTGCTCGACGACCGCGACCACACCAGCGCGGTCTCCTTCTACCTGGCCGCGACCGGCTACGCGGGCGGCGCGCGCTACGTCGAGGCCGACGCCGTCACCGACGGCAACCTGGTCACCGCCGGCCCCACCGAGCCCGTCGCCTTCGCCCGGGAGATCCTCCGGCTGCTCGGCGTCCACCAGGGCGAGGTGCTGGACGCCTGGTACCGGCTGTTCCACGACTCCGACGCGGCGGCCTACGGGGTGCTGGAGAAGGCCGGCGCGCTGTGAGCCGGGAGCGTCAGGACCTGTTCAGCCGCAGCGCCCTCGGGACCTTCCGGCTGAACGGCCAGTTCCTCGCCGTGGCGGAGGAGCTGGCCCGGCCCGCCGGACTCACCGCCGCCTGGTGGCAGGTGCTCGGCGCGGTCCTCACAGAGCCGCTGCCCGTGTCCGGTATCGCCCGCGCCATGGGCATCACCCGGCAGAGCGTGCAGCGCATCGCCGATCTGCTGGTGGAGCGGCGGCTCGCGGAGTACCGGCCGAACCCCGCGCACCGCCGCGCCAAGCTCCTCGCGCCGACCGGCGAGGGCCGTGCGGCGATCGCCCGGATCGGCCCCGGGCACGCGGCCTTCGCGGACCGGCTGGCCGAGGCGTTCGGGGAGGCGGAGCTCGCCGAGGCGGTGGGCGTACTGGAACGGCTGTCCAAGGTGCTCGACCAGGTGGGGCCGCCCGCCACACCCCCGCCGCCTGTTACTGAACCGTAGAGATCGCCCGGGCCGCCCCGGCCCGGACCCGCACTATTCTCCATCTGTTGCTCACATGTGGGGGGAAGGCGGCTGAGCGATGGAGAAGCTGGGGCCGGGGGATCCGCAGCGGATCGGCGCGTACCGGCTGCTGGCGCGGCTCGGTGCGGGGGGCATGGGGCACGTCTATCTGGCCCGCTCGGAGCGGGGCCGTACGGTCGCCGTGAAACTCGTCCGGGAGGAACTCGCCGCGCGGGAGGAGTTCCGGGAGCGGTTCCGGCAGGAGGTGCGGGCCGCGCGGCGGGTCGGCGGGTACTGGACGGCGCCGGTGCTGGACGCGGACACCGAGGCGGCCGTGCCGTGGGTGGCCACGGGGTACGTGGCCGGGCCGAGTCTGCAGCAGGTCGTCGGGCACGATCACGGTGCCCTGCCCGAGCGGACGGTCCGCATCCTCGCGGCCGGGCTCGCGCACGCGCTCAAGGACGTCCACGCCGCCGGCATCGTCCACCGCGACCTCAAGCCGTCCAACGTGCTGGTCACCATCGACGGCCCGCGCGTCATCGACTTCGGCATCGCGCGGGCCCTGCAGACCGTGACGGACGGCGGGCTCACCCGCACCGGGGCGCTCGTCGGATCGCCCGGTTTCATGGCCCCCGAGCAGGTGCGGGGCGACCGCATCACCCCGGCGTGCGACGTCTTCTGCCTCGGCTCGGTCCTCGCCTACGCCGCCACCGGCGCCCTGCCCTTCGGCACCGCCGGCAGCGGCGTGCACGCCCTGATGTTCCGCATCGCCCAGGAGGAGCCGGACCTGGAGGGCGTCCCCGAGGGCATCGCCGACCTGGTCCGCGCGTGCCTGCGCAAGGACCCCGCCGCACGGCCGTCCCTCGACCGCGTCCTGCGACTCACCGGCGCCGACGACACCGTCTCCGACGGCCGCGCCCTCGACCCATGGCTCCCGAGCGCCCTGGTCGCCCAACTCGGGCGGCACGCGGTGCGGTTGCTGGACGCGGAGGATCCGGAGCGGGGGGAGCGGGCGGTCGCCGCAGGGCAGTGGTCCGCCGCCCAGGGGGCTTCCGGCCCGCCCGGCGCGGCGCAGGAGCGTGGCGTGGCCGAGAACCCCGCGCCCGGCCCCACCCCCGAACACGCACCCGCCGCCGACGAGTCGTCACCGGGCCCCGTGCCGCCGGCCGCAGCGCCCTCCGTGGTTCCCGGTCTGCCCTCGCCGGGCCAGCCGGGCGCGGCCGGAACACCGTTGAACCACCTGCCCGCCTGGCCCGCGGGCCAGGGCACCGCACCTCCGCCCGGTCCGAGCGCTCCGGCCCCAGCGAGGACGCCCCCGCCCCCGCACCCGGCGTACGGCTACCCCCGGCAGCCTCAGCAGCACCCCCAGCCCGGCACCCAGGGCGCCGCCCCGCCGTACCACCCCGCCCACGGCGGCCTCGGCTCCACCCCGCCCTACGGCTCATCCCCCTACGGCTCACCCCCGTACGGCACGACCCCGCCGTACGGCCCGCCTCAGGAACCGCCGCGCAGGGACGGCCGTTCCACCGCGCTGCTGGTGGCGATCGCTCTGGTCGTCGCGCTGGCCGCCGGCGGTTCGGTGTACGGGCTGATGCAGGGCGGCCACGGCGACCGGGCCGGCGACGACCCCACCCCCTCGCGGAGCACCAGCGCGCCCCCGGCCGCCGGTCCGTCCCCGGCACCATCACCGGAGGGCGACCCGGTCTCCCCGGCCGGCGGCGAGATCCCGGCGGCGTACCTCGGCACCTGGACCACGACCATCGACAGCGCCGACGGACGGCACACCCGACGGCTCACCATCCGGCAGGGCGGGACCGGCGACCCGGTTCTCTCCCTGGTGGCGGACGGCCCCACGGACGGGGGAGGCACCTACCACTGCGTCTTCGAGGGCGACCTGACCGACGCCGCAGGAGGCGACGGCCCGCTGAAGATCGGCCCGTCCACCGTGACCGTCGGGCAGCCCCGCACCGCCTGCACCCCGGGCGCGGCCACCGAGGTCACTCTCCTCCCGGACGGCACGCTGCAGAGAGTGAACACCAGCGGCGGGGAGCGGCTGACCTACACGAGACAGTGACCGACGCGCCGATGACGCCGATGACCAGCGGTGGTTGAACTTCGGGCGAATTCAGGCCGACGAATCACCGATACCCCTCCGCACGCCCGTACGGTGACCGCACGATCGATTTCGTCCGGGCGGCGGGGGCACCGACGATGGAATGGTTGAGCGCGGAGAACGTCGTGGCCGTCGCGACGGCCGCTCTCGGCATCATCGCCTCGGGCGTCATGGTCTGGTACGAGCGCCGGGTACCGCGCCGCAAACGTATCGGCTACCGCGTGCAGATGGACAACCCCATCGGCGACGACGTCCGCTCGGGCCGCGCCAACCGCCGCCTCGGCCTGTTCGACGAGGGCATGGCCGACGCGACCCTGGTCCTGCTGCGCATCGAGAACGACGGCTCGCAGGGCATCGACCGCGATGACTACACCGGGCCCGAAGTCCACGGCCTGACCGCGGTGTTCGCCGGCCGGACCGTACGCGGCGTGTCGGTCACGCAGCCGTCGGACACCGACCACCTCATGGACCACTTCACCGCGGAACGCGGCTTCGCATACGACGGCAACACCCTGCGCATCCCGCGCGTCCCGCTCAACCGCGGCGACCACTTCAAGCTGCTCGTACTGCTGTCCGGCGGCGACGTCGGCGACGAGATAAGGCTGGTCGGCGGAGTGCGCGACGGCGAGGTGCACCCCAACCGCAGTGCCACGCCGGACGACAAGACGCCGCTGTTCAGCCGGGCGGCGCGGCTGATCACCATCGCGCTCACCGCGAGCGTGGTCACTCTCGCCGCGATCGTCGTCGCCCAGGACGACACCCCGCCCCCGATCGGCTGCGCGAGCGGCACGCTCACCCTCACCGGCTCGACCGCCTTCGCGCCCGTTCTTCGCGAGGTGGCCCGGAAGTACGAGCGGGACTGCGGCGGCGACCCGGCCATCGAGGTGGACACGCACGGGTCGACGGCCGGGCTGAGGGAGCTCGCGTCCGCCGGCGCCCGGGCGTCACGGGACGGACAGGGCTCACCGCCGGTGCTGGCCCTGTCGGACGGCCCCAAGCCCGCCGGCCTGCCCCAACTCCGCGAGAACCGGGTGGCGGTGTCGGTCTTCACGCTCGTGGTCAACGACGACGTACGCCTGCGGAACCTGTCCACGGACGACGTACGGCGCCTCTACCGGGGCGAGATCCGCAACTGGCGGCAACTCGGCGGTCCGAACCTGCCCGTGCACCTGGTCAGCCGGGACGCCAACTCCGGGACCAGACAGGTGTTCCAGCGCCGGTTGCTGGGGCGGGGCGAGATCGCCAACTCATCGACCGACTGCGTCCACAAGGACGACCCGACGGCGGCCGTCATCCGCTGCGAGCTCGACTCGACGCAGCAGGTGCTGACCACGGTCGCCGGTCTCCCGGGTGCCATCGGTTACAGCGAACTCAACCTGGCCGCCCGCGCGAAGGGCCTGCACGCGCTGCGCCTGGACGGCGACCCCGCCTCTGTCGACGCCATCGAACACGGCACGAGCGACTATCCGTACCGCGAGATCGAGTACGCCTACACCTACGGCCGGCCTCCGGCCGACTCACTGGCGTCGAGCTTCCTCACGTACCTCTCCCGCGGCAACGGCCAGGACGTCATCCGCACGCACGGCCATGTCCCGTGCTGGACCCCGGAGGGTCTGACGCTCTGCGCGCAGGACGACGCGGACTGACCCCGCGTCACCTGGGCTCCGGCGGCCGCTGCCGGGGCATGTTCGGCCTCGCACCCCCCGGCGGCACGGAGAACCGCCCGTTCACAGCCCCGGCCTCGGCCCCTCGCGCACTCCCCGAGAACACCACCGTCTGCGTCCCCGCGGGCACGGCCCCACCGCGGAACTGGCCGGCCCATTCCGCGGTCTCCCCCCGCACCAGCTCACTCAGGTCCTCGGAGAACCGCCGCAGCACACCGAGACACCGCTCGGCCGCCTCGGCGGCCGTCCCCTCCGTCGGACCCAGAACCTCCCGCACGCTCTCCGCCGCCCAGTCGAACTGGAAGGCCTGCAGCCGCCGCTGCACGGCCTGCGCGGTGGCCATGTCCCGCATCCACCCCGACGTCACCCCGAAGTACCGGTCGACGGCCACACACGCGACCCCCAGCAGCAGCGCCAGACATCCCCAGGGCGCGAGGCCGCCCGCGACCCCGGTCAGATCCAGCAGGGGCAGCGCCACCCCCGTCACCGCCCCCACCGCGGCCCCGCAGCGCAGTGCCCGCGCGCACCGCCGCTTCCACACCCGGTCCACGAGATACCAGGCCGCCGTCCTGAGGGCCCCGTTCTCCACCCACCGGTACAACTCGTCCAGCCGCACCGCCGGCTCGCCCCAGTCCCCGAGCGGAAAGGCCCGCCCGGCCAGATCGCCCGGCCGCAGCCCGGCCGCCCGCTCGCCCCGTTCGTCCTGAGGCGGCCCCTCGGGCTGCATCTCCGGCTGACCCACCCGGCACTCCCAACTGACCACGCTGCGTGACAAACGACACACATGACGTACAGGACGCGTCCCGTGTCCTGCGCGCCGGACCCTTCCTACCCCCCGGCGAGTGGCGAAGATGTAGCTTTCGCCGCTTTTCCGCCCGGAAGTATCTCTTGATCAGATGCCGGGTGCGAGCGGAACTCACTCGAAAGAGTGCCGGGGCATGGGCAGGCGCGAGCACGTAGGCTCGTGCCGAACGGGAAAACCCGTACCGAGCAAGGAGCTGATCGTGATCCCCGGTGGTGGCCAGCCCAACATGCAAGAGCTGCTCCAGCAGGCCCAGAAGATGCAACAGGACCTGGCGCGGGCGCAGGAGGAACTGGCGCAGACGGAGGTCGACGGACAGGCGGGCGGCGGCCTGGTGACCGCGACCGTCACCGGCGCCGGCGAACTGCGCTCCCTGAAGATCGACCCGAAGGCGGTGGACCCGGAGGACACCGAGACCCTCGCCGATCTGGTCGTGGCGGCCGTCCAGGCGGCCAACGAGAACGCGCAGGCGCTCCAGCAGCAGAAGCTGGGCCCGCTCGCCCAGGGCCTGGGCGGGGGCGGCATCCCGGGACTGCCGTTCTGATACGCGTACCGCCTTCCTCCGGGAGGCGGCGGACAACTACCGTACGTACGGGGAGGCCGTACGCAGCGAACGACCTCGAGAAACCGGGAAGGGCAGTCCGTTGTACGAAGGCGTGGTCCAGGACCTGATCGACGAGCTGGGGCGGCTGCCCGGCGTCGGTCCGAAGAGCGCGCAGCGGATCGCCTTCCACATCCTGCAGGCCGAACCCACGGACGTGCGACGGCTCGCCCAGGCCCTCATGGAGGTCAAGGCGAAGGTCCGCTTCTGCGCGACGTGCGGCAACGTGGCGCAGGAGGAGCTGTGCAACATCTGCCGCGACACCCGCCGCGACCCCGCCGTCATCTGCGTGGTGGAGGAGCCGAAGGACGTCGTGGCGATCGAGCGCACCCGTGAATTCCGGGGCCGGTACCACGTGCTGGGCGGCGCGATCAGCCCGATCGACGGGGTGGGCCCGGACGACCTGCGGATCAGGGAACTCCTGGCCCGCCTGGCCGACGGCACGGTCACGGAACTCATTCTGGCCACGGACCCGAATCTCGAGGGCGAGGCGACAGCCACGTACCTCGCCCGCATGATCAAGCCCATGGGCCTGAAGGTCACCCGCCTGGCCAGCGGCCTCCCGGTGGGTGGGGACCTGGAATACGCGGACGAGGTCACGCTCGGCCGCGCCTTCGAGGGGAGACGACTCCTAGATGTCTGACGCCACGCTGCACGCGACCGACCAGAACCCGGACGACTTCGCGGTTCAGATCGCGGACCAGGTCGAGAGTTTCCTGGTCGCGGTCACGGAGGTCGCGAAGGGCGACGAGCCGGAATCGGCGGTTCCCTTCCTCCTCCTGGAGGTCTCCCAACTCCTCCTGGCCGGAGGCCGGCTGGGCGCACACGAGGACATCGTGCCGGATGAGCGCTACGAGCCCGACTCGGGCCCCGAGCCGGACGTCGACGAACTCCGCGAGAACCTGGCCCGCCTGCTCGACCCGATCGACGTCTACTCGGAGGTCTTCGACCCCTACGAGCCCCGCAAGGCCCCCGTCCCGGCCCGTATCTCCGACGACCTCACGGACGTCATCACGGACCTGCGCCACGGCATGTCCCACTACCGCGCCGGCCGTACCACGGAGGCGCTGTGGTGGTGGCAGTTCTCCTACTTCTCCAACTGGGGCTCCACCGCCTCCGCGACCCTCCGCGCTCTCCAGTCGGTCCTCGCCCACGTCCGCCTCAACCAGCCCCTGGCCGAACTCGACGGCCTGGACACGGACCAGGGCATGGGCGACGACACTCTCGAGTTCGAGGCGGGCAAGGTGATGGCCCAGGAGATCGCCGGCCCGCTGGGGATCCGCCCGGCCACGTAGTCGCCTGCGGCAGTCGGAGCGTTCGGGACGCGATCGGCCGGCGGATCGCGGCCGGGCGGGTCCCGGACGCTCCACTTCGCCCGCCCGGCTTGAGGTTGGGGCGGCGTCGGATGCGGCGCCTCTCAGATCCGTACGGCCGTCCCGGTCACGCCGATGCCCGTGTCCGGCTCCGCCGGTACCGTCACCGTGATCGTGCTCGGGCGGCCCATGTCCACTCCCTGGTGGACCGTCAGGGTGGCCGGGACCCGCACGAGGCCCAGTTCCCTCAGGTATCCGCCGAACGCGGCCGCCGCCGCCCCCGTGGCCGGGTCCTCGACCACACCGCCGGGCGGGAACGGGTTGCGGGCGTGGAAGACGGTGGGTGACTCGCGCCAGACCAGGTCGACCGTGGTCCAGTCCCTGCGGGCCATGAGCGCGGTGAGCGCCGGCATGTCGTAGTCCAGGCGGGCCAGCCGGTCCCGGCTCGCGGCGGCGATGACCGGGTGCCACGCTCCGGCGAAGGCCGCCCGGGGCGGCAGCGCCGGGTCCAGGTCCGCCGCGGACCAGCCCAGGATCGCCAGCAGCTCGGCCAGGTCGGCCTCCTCGACCGGGGCCGTACGCGGTGCGACGCTCACCAGGGTCGCCACCAGGGCGCCGTCCGCCGACCGGTCGGTGGTGACGGTGACCGGGCCCGCCGGCGTACGCAGCAGCAGGCGCCCGGTGCCGTGCCGCTCCGCGTGGGCCACGGCCGTCGCGATCGTCGCGTGGCCGCAGAACGGCACCTCGGCGAGCGGGCTGAAGTAGCGCACGTCCAGCCGGCCGTCGCCGGACCGCACCGCGAACGCCGTCTCGGAGTAGCCGACCGAGGCCGCCGTCGCCAGCATCGCCGCCTCGTCGGCACCGGCGGCGTCCAGCACCACACCCGCGGGGTTTCCGCCCGCCGGGTCCGTGCTGAACGCGACGTAGCGCAGGATCTCCATCGGAGGAACATACAGCGCCCCCGCGGCGTCATGACCAGGGAACGAGCGAGTGTGCGATTGTGACGCCGGGCACTTTCCCGCGTGGCCTGTTCCCAGATGGGCATGAGCAGCCTGAGCGAGTACCCCGGAAATCTCACCATGCGATATCTCGGAATTGGTTTTCGGACGCTCGCTAGACTGAGCCGACCGCAGTACGAAGGCGTATGAGCGGATAGAGACGGATTGAGCGAGGAGCGCACGTGGGCCTTGTCGTGCAGAAGTACGGAGGCTCCTCCGTAGCCGATGCCGAGGGCATCAAGCGCGTCGCCAAGCGGATCGTGGAAGCGAAGCAGAACGGCAACCAGGTGGTCGCCGTCGTTTCCGCGATGGGCGACACGACGGACGAGCTGATCGATCTCGCCGAGCAGGTTTCCCCGATGCCTGCCGGACGCGAGCTCGACATGCTGCTGACCGCCGGAGAGCGGATCTCCATGGCACTGCTGGCCATGGCGATCAAAAAGCTGGGCCACGAGGCCCAGTCGTTCACCGGCAGCCAGGCAGGTGTCATCACCGACTCGGTCCACAACAAGGCCCGGATCATCGACGTCACGCCGGGCCGGATCAAGACCTCGGTGGACGAGGGCAACATCGCGATCGTGGCGGGTTTCCAGGGCGTCAGCCAGGACACCAAGGACATCACCACCCTCGGCCGAGGCGGCTCCGACACCACCGCGGTGGCCCTCGCCGCCGCGCTCGACGCGGACGTCTGCGAGATCTACACCGACGTCGACGGCGTGTTCACCGCCGACCCGCGCGTGGTGAAGAAGGCCCGGAAGATCGACTGGATCTCCTTCGAGGACATGCTCGAACTGGCGGCGTCCGGGTCGAAGGTGCTGCTCCACCGCTGCGTGGAGTACGCCCGCCGGTACAACATCCCGATCCACGTCCGGTCCAGCTTCAGCGGACTTCAGGGCACCTGGGTCAGCAGCGAGCCGATCAAGCAAGGGGACAAGCAGGTGGAGCAGGCTCTCATCTCCGGTGTCGCGCACGACACCTCCGAGGCCAAGGTCACTGTCGTCGGTGTGCCGGACAAGCCGGGCGAGGCGGCCTCGATCTTCCGCGCGATCGCCAACGCCGAGATCAACATCGACATGGTCGTGCAGAACGTGTCCGCCGCCTCCACGGGCCTGACGGACATCTCCTTCACGCTGCCGAAGACCGAGGGCCGCAAGGCCATCGACGCGCTGGAGAAGAGCAAGGCGGCCATCGGCTTCGACTCACTGCGCTACGACGACCAGATCGGCAAGATCTCCCTGGTCGGCGCGGGTATGAAGACCAACCCGGGCGTCACGGCCGACTTCTTCACCGCCCTGTCCGACGCGGGCGTGAACATCGAGCTGATCTCGACCTCCGAGATCCGCATCTCGGTCGTCACGCGCGCCGACGACGTCCCCGAGGCCGTCCGCGCCGTGCACTCCGCGTTCGGGCTCGACTCCGACAGCGACGAGGCCGTCGTCTACGGAGGCACCGGCCGCTGATGGCCGACCTCCGACGGGGCGGCCGGACCGGCCGGTCGGACCGGCCCACGCTCGCCGTGGTGGGAGCGACCGGAGCCGTCGGCACGGTCATGCTCCAGATCCTGTCCCAGCGGGCGGACGTCTGGGGCGAGATCCGGCTGATCGCCTCCCCGCGCTCGGCCGGCCGCAAGCTGGCCGTGCGCGGCGAGGAGACCGAGGTCGTGGCGCTCACCGAGGAGGCCTTCGACGGGGTCGACGTCGCCATGTTCGACGTCCCCGACGAGGTCGCCGAGCGGTGGGCGCCCATCGCGGCCGCCAAGGGCGCGGTGGTGGTCGACAACTCCGGCGCGTTCCGGATGGACCCGGACGTGCCGCTCGTCGTGCCCGAGGTCAACCCGCACGCCGTGCGGATGCGGCCCCGCGGGATCATCGCCAACCCGAGCTGCACGACGCTCTGCATGATCGTGGCGCTCGGAGCCCTGCACGCCGAGTTCGGGCTGCGCGAGCTGGTCGTCTCCTCGTACCAGGCGGTCAGCGGCGCCGGCCGCGAGGGCGTGACCACGCTGCGGCAGCAGCTGTCCCTGGTCGCCGGCACGGAGCTGGGGACCAGCCCCGGTGACGTACGGCGGGCCGTGGGCGACAGCACCGGGCCGTTCCCGGAGCCCGTCGCGCTGAACGTCGTGCCGTGGACCGGAACGGCGTGCGAGGACGGCTGGTCCTCCGAGGAGCTGAAGATCCGGGACGAGACCCGCAAGATCCTCGGGCTGCCCGGCCTGCCGGTGGCCGTCACCTGCGTCCGGGTGCCCGTGATCACCACGCACTCGGTGACCGCGCACGCCCGTTTCGAGGGCGAGGTCACCGTCGAGGCGGCCCGTGAGATCCTCGCCACCGCGCCCGGGGTCGTGCTCTTCGACAACCCCGCCGCCGGGGAGTTCCCGACCCCGGCCGACGTGGTCGGCACCGACCCGACCTGGGTCGGGCGGGTGCGCCGCGCGCTGGACGACCCCACGGCCCTGGAACTCTTCGTGTGCGGGGACAACCTGCGCAAGGGCTCCGCGCTCAACACCGCACAGATCGCCGAAGTGGTGGCTTCCGAACTCTCGTGACGTCGTGAACCCTCGTGCAGCCGCAGCGCCGATAAGTCCCGACACGGTGTCGTAGGCGGTTTGTAAGATCTGTGTAGGACATGTGAGCCGATCGATGGCCTGACCACTTGTCCCAGGCGCTTCGGCAGCAAAGAATTGCCTCCCCGCCCTCCGCAACCATGCGGAGGGCGGGGAGCGTCTTTGCGGTCGCCCTTCGGCCGTGGGAGCGCTTCATCAGGCGTGGGGACGCCTGGAACCGGGCGTGGGGACGTCCGTTCACATTTGGATATAAGGGAAGAGCGGGACGCATGAGGGCCTTTGATGCACCATCGGTTGTGCTGCCTGACGCGGGTAGACCGGCGACGGCGACCTTCGGCGTGAAAGTGACGCCCGGCACGTACAACCCTGACGGGGGTAGGCGTGTCCAACAGGCGTGGCAGAGGTACTCGACTTCAGCGCGGCACGCGGCACGGTCCTGCGACCGCCCCGTCCGGCGGCTTTCCGACCCCGCGTGTCCGGTGCGCCCGGTGGCATGCCGGTGATCGCGCCCGTGCCCGCGGCGCGGCCGGCCCGCATACCGAACCAGCGTGACGGCGCCGAGGACGGCGTCGCGGCCGGTACCACCGTCGACCACCTCACCGAGACCTACCGCGTTCACTACCGCTCGCTGCTGGGTCTCGCCGCCCTCCTCCTCGACGACACGGCCTCCTGCGAGGACGTCGTCCAGGAGGCCTTCATCCGTGTCCACTCGGCCCGCAAGCGGGTCCGGGACCCCGAGAAGACCCTGGCGTACCTGCGCCAGACGGTCGTCAACCTCTCGCGCTCCGCGCTGCGCCGCCGCATCCTCGGCCTGAAGCTGCTGTCGAAGCCCATGCCCGACATGGCCAGCGCCGAGGAAGGGGCCTACGACCAGCTGGAACGCGACTCCCTCATCAAGGCGATGAAGGGCCTGCAGCGCCGCCAGCGCGAGGTGCTGGTGCTGCGCTACTTCGCGGACATGACCGAGGCGCAGGTCGCCGAGACGCTCGGCATATCGCTGGGCTCGGTCAAGGCCTACGGCTCCCGCGGCATCGCGGCGCTCCGGCTGGCCATGGAGGCGCCGGCATGAGCGTCGGCGGCGGCGCGGGCCGCGACGGACCCGACCGGCGCGAGCCCGTCGAGGGGCACGCGCCGAAGACACTGCACGCGCACCATCCGAAGCAATCGCACGCTGGGAACGGAACTGTGAACCACGGCCCAGACGACCAGGGCCCCACGGGGCTCGACTCGGACGAGCTGGACCTGCGCACGATGCTGCAGCAGGCGGTACAGGACGTGGAGCCGCGCGACGGCACCCTCGAGTACCTGCGGAAGGCGGTGCCCCAGCGGCGGGCACGCAAGCGGCAGGCCGTCGTCGGCATGGCCGCCGCCGCGTTGTTCATCGGCACCGCCGTCCCCGCTCTCGTACACGTCTCCAACGCCACCGGCCCCGACGCCAACCCGTCGGTCGCCGGCCACGCCTCGCAGACCCAGGGCTCCGTGGGCGAGGGCAAGGGCCCCGACGGTGGTGAGAGCACCTCGGGCGGCACCGCCGGCAAGCCGGAGGACAGCAAGAAGAGCGACAAGAAGGAGAAGGAGAAGGGCAGGAGCACGGGCGGCGCCGCCACCGGCACGTCCCAGGGCGCGGGCCCCTCCGCCAGCACGGCCACCGGCGACCAGGCGTGCACCGCGGCCCAGCTCGGCCCCGCCGCGGCGAGCAGCGCCGCGCCCGACTCCACCGGCGCGGTCTACGGCTCCTTCCGCGTCACCAACGTCTCCGGGGCGAGCTGCACGGTCAGCGCCCCCGGCTCGGTGACCGCGTCGCCGCAGGGCGCGGCCGACCCCACCAGGATCGGCACGGCCCGGCACGCCGCGGGGGACGCCGCGGCCGGCCTGCCCGACCCGTCCCTGGAGGTGGCCCAGCTGGTGCTCCAGCCCGGCGCCGCCTACGACGTGAAGTTCGCCTGGGTCCCCTCCGAGACCTGCCCCCCGGCCGGCGGCGGCAGCGTCGGCGGCACCGAACCCAGCCCCACCCCCACGCCCTCCGAGAACAGCACGGACACCGGCGGCACCACCACCACCGGCGGCGACACGGGCGCGGCCCCGCAGCTGGTCCGGGAGGACGGCACGGTCGACGGGAGCGTGGCGGTGACGTACACCCCGGCGACCGGCTCGGGCGCGGGCTCCGTGACCGTGCCCAACGCGTGCGCGGGGACGGTGTACTGGACGGGTGTACTGGCAGGCGCGTAGACGGCAGCGGGGCGCGGTCAGAGGGCCGGCGCCCGCTGCTCTTCCTCCTGCGGGACCAGGCCCAGTGCCGCGTCCCGCGCGAACTCCACCTCGCGGCGCAGCAACCGGAACCACATGAAGATCACGAAGCCGACGAAGGCGAACCACTCGGCGGTGTAACCGAGGTTCTGGAACGCCTTCAGGTCCAGCCCCGTGTCCGGCGGGGCGCTCGCGGGCACGGCCTTCATGCCCGAGTCGCCCTTGCCGAGCGTGACCCACGCGTCGTACACGTCGTACGGCACCAGGTTGACCAGCGACGCCGCGCTGATCGCCGCGGTCTGCCCGGACGGCAGGCCGCCCTGTGCGCTGACGCCGTTGTCACCCGGGGTCTCGGACGCCTGGAGCGCACCGGTGACGGTCACCTCACCGCCGGGCGGGGCGGGCGCCCGGTCCGCTTCGGCGGCCCCCGGCAGCCAGCCGCGTACCACCGGCAGAGCCTCGCCCGATCCGGTGCGCAGCAGCGTCAGGACGTAGAAGCCCCGCTTGCCGTCGAGTTCCCGGCCGGGCACCAGCAGCTGCTTGCCGTAGCGGCCGGTCGCGGTGACCTGCTTGCCCGACGTGGCCTTCGTCACCGGCAGGAGCTCGGCCAGCGGCCGGGGCGCCTCGTCACGGGCCGCGGAGACCTGCTCGGTCGCGGTGCGGTGGTCCTGCACACGGTCCTCGAACCGGCCCAGCTGCCAGGACCCCATGAAGATGCAGAAGGGGATGGACAACAGTACGAAGACGTTGATCCCCCACCATCGGGGCGTCAGCAGAAACCGGTACACACCCATACGGTACGGGGCCACCGGGCGGCCCCGGCCACGGGGTGGACCCGCCCGGCGGCCCGGGCGCCGTTTCAGTACGCGCTTTCAGCCCCTTCCGGCCCACTGGAAAGGGGGGACCGGTGGAGGTTGTCCACAGGCTGGGGACCTCGCCAGCGCAATGTCGGCCAGGGCGTGCAGACTGGGGCCATGACTGAGAGCAACGGGTCCGACGCACGGGATCTGCGGGACCAGGACGAGCGAGTGGTACAGGCGGGGCAGCAGGAGCGGATGCCGGACTGGGAGAAGCGCTTCCGGGCGCCCCGGGTCTCCCTGCCCGACTGGGCGGAGGACGCGCCCGACCGCTCCCTGTTCGTGTCGAACGCGACGGGGACGTACGAGCTGTACGCCTGGGACCGGTCGACGGGCGAGCAGCGCCAGGTGACCGACCGGCCGAACGGCACGACCGACGGCGTGCTGTCGCCGGACGGCGCCTGGATCTGGTGGTTCGACGACAAGGACGGCGACGAGTTCGGCGTCTGGCGCCGCCAGCCCTTCACGGGCGGCGCGGACGAACTCGCCGCCGAGGGGCTGAACGCCTCCTACCCGGCCGGCCTCGCCCTCGGCCGCGACGGCCGCACGGCGGTGGTGGGCCGCTCGACGGACGAGGACGGCACCACGATCCACCTCGTCCGCACCGGCGAGTCCCCGGTGGAGATCTACCGCCACCGCGAGTCGGCCGGCGTCGGCGACCTCTCCCACGACGGCTCGCTCATCGCCATCGAGCACACCGAGCACGGCGACGCGATGCACTCGGCCCTGCGCGTCCTGCGCCCCGACGGCACGCCGGTCGCCGACCTCGACGACACCGAGGGCGGCACGCGCGAGCTGGGACTCGAGGTGCTCGGCTTCGCCCCGGTCGACGGCGACACCCGCCTCCTCATCGGCCACCAGCGCCGGGGCCGCTGGGAGCCCCTCGTCTGGGACGTCGCCACCGGCGAGGAGTCGGACCTGGCGCTGGAGCTTCCCGGTGACGTCAGCGCCGAGTGGTACCCGGACGGCACCGGTCTGCTCATCGCCCACAGCTTCGAGGCCCGCAGCGAGCTGTTCCGCTACGACCTGGCGAGCCGTGCCCTGGTGGAGATCCCGACCCCGCCCGGCACGGTCTCCGGGGCGACGGCCCGGCCCGACGGCAGCGTGGAGTACCTGTGGTCCTCGGCGGCCGAGCCGTCGGCGGTGCGCTCCACGGCGGGCGGTGTCGTGCTCGACCCGCCCGGCCTGAAGTCACCCGGCTCGGTGCCGGTGGAGGACGTGTGGGTGGAGGGCCCCGGGGGCCGCATCCACGCACTCGTCCAGAAGCCCGCGGGCGCCACCGGCCCGCTCCCCACCGTGTTCGACATCCACGGCGGCCCGACCTGGCACGACAGCGACTCCTTCGCGGCCGGTCCGGCGGCCTGGGTCGACCACGGATACGCGGTGGTCCGCGTGAACTACCGCGGCTCGACGGGCTACGGCCGCGCCTGGACGGACGCCTTGAAACACCGCGTCGGCCTCATCGAACTGGAGGACATCGCCGCGGTCCGCGAATGGGCCGTCACCTCCGGCCTCGCCGACCCCGACCGCCTGGTCCTCACGGGCGGTTCCTGGGGCGGCTACCTGACCCTCCTCGGTCTCGGCGTCCAGCCCGACGCGTGGACGCTCGGCATCGCGGCGGTTCCGGTCGCCGACTACGTCACGGCGTATCACGACGAGATGGAAGCGCTGAAGGCGATGGACCGCACGCTGCTCGGCGGCACGCCCGAGGAGGTGCCCGACCGCTTCGAGGCGTCGTCCCCCATCACGTACGTCGACCAGGTCAAGGCCCCGGTGTACATCTCGGCCGGCATCAACGATCCCCGCTGCCCCATCCGGCAGATCGAGAACTACGTCAAACGCCTCGAGGCGAGGGGAGCGGTTCACGAGGTGTACCGCTACGACGCCGGGCACGGGTCACTGGTCGTGGACGAGCGGATCAAGCAGGTGCGGCTGGAACTGGAGTTCGCGGAGCGGCACCTCAGGGGGCGGGGGAGCGCCCAGTAGCTCGGGGGCCGGGGGTGGCGTGGCGGCTGCGGGCGCGTCGTGCCCGACCGCGCCGTTCCCCGCGCCCCCATCGGCGCTACGCGCCCACTGCCGCGGGCAGCCGTGCCGACGTCACCCGCGGGCGGTCGTGCCGCGTCATCCGCGGGCAGTCGTGCCGCTGGGGCGATGGGGGTCCCCCTGCTCGAGCGAAGCCGAGAGCTTGGGGGAGGGTGGGCGCGGGCTGCACCCCGTAGCGCCGGGTTGCGCGAACGCCCCGGCCTCAGCACCGACGCCGGGTGCCTGACCACGCCGCGGTACGACACCCACCGGCGTCACGCCCCCGCCCGCTCCCGCCCCCTCCGCCCCAGCAACTCCGCAAGCCCCCGCCGAGTCGCCGCCAGCACCACCCGGTCCCCAGCCCCCAGCACATACGTAGGAGGCAGATCCCACACCAGCCCCGCCGCCGCGCCGTCCTCCTCCGCGCTCTCCCCGTCCCCCCGCCGCCCCCCGGAGGGCGCCGTGTTGAGCGCCAGCACCCGCCACGCCCCGGCCCGGAAGGCCTCGCCCACCGTCCGTCCCTCCAACTGCGGATGCCCGGCCACATCCACCTCCGCGAACAGCAGCACCCGCCGCTCCACCGGTATCGCCCCGAGGATCTGCCGCCCCATCATCGCCCCGGCGAACGCCGGCGCGGCCAGGTGGGACACGCTCCGGCTCCGGGTCAGCGCGAACGGGTGCGCGGCCCGCAGCGTCCGGTACACGGCCGTAGCGAAGTCGTCGTCGTACAGCCGCAGCACCACCCGCAGATCGGGCCGTACGGACCTGGCGTACAGCGACGCCTCCAGGTTCGTGGTGTCCGCACTGGTCAGCGCCAGCAGCGCGTGCGCGCGATGGATCTTCGCGGCCTCCAGCACGCCTTCCTGCGTGACGTCCCCGATCACCACCGGCACCCGCAGCCGCCGGGCCGTGGCGATCCCCCGCGCCTCCGGATCGGCCTCCACGCACACCACGGGAGTGTTCAGTTCCCGCAACCGCGTCAGCACCCGCGTCCCGATCTTGCCGAGCCCGAGCAGCACCACGTGCCCGCCCAGCCCCCGGGGCGGCTTCCGCAGCGCCGACGCGCTGCGGAAGGTGCCCAGCGCCTCCAGCACCGCGGCCAGCAGCACCGGCAGCAACAGCAACCCGACCAGCCCGGACAGCAGTTGCAGCACCTGCTCACCCGTCGACTCGTGGAACGCGGGATCGTTGATGCCGAACAGATCGAGCAGTGTCACGTACGTCGCGTACAGCGGATGCTCGCCGGTCACGATCGTCAACGCGACGGCGAGCGCGAGCACACACCCCACCAGCCCCGCCAGCGACCATCGCAGCCGGCGCGAGAACAGCGAGGCGAACGGCGGCACACCGCCCCGCCCCGCGGGCTGGGACGGCCCGGAGTACGACACCTGCTCCAGGACCACCGTCCCGCGCCCGGTCGCCGCCGCCACCGCCGCCTCGTCCGGCAGCAGTCGCGGTCCGTGCTCCCCGCTGCCCTCGGAACCGTCCGCGCCCGCCGGGTCGTTGCTCGTCGCGGACAGCAGCGCCAGGGTGCAGAGCCCGGGGTCGGCCACCTCACCCGGCCGCGGCGGCTGCCGCTCCACGGCCCGCAGGACGAGCCCCTCGGTCTGCACGATCTTGCTGGTGCCGACCAGAGCCGTCGCGGCCAGCGCGGGCGCGGCCGTGTCGGCGTCGGACAGCACGGTCGTCGACGCGTCGAGACCCGAGCCGGGCCCGTCCCCGGCGGCCAACGCCGCCGTCTGGTCGAGCAGCTCCTCGATGTGCTGCCCCAACCGCCGGTTGTACAGCCGCAGTACGAGCCGCAGGCGGGGGTTGAGCCGACGGGCCGTGAGGGCGGCGCGGATGTTGGCCTCGTCGTCGTCGTACACGAGCGCCAGCGCCGCGGCCCGGTGGGCGCCCACGTCGGTGAGCACGGCCTCGGTGACCTCGGCGGCCTCCACCAGCTGCTCGGTCGAGACCGGTTCGGCACCGCCCGCCGCACCGGCCGCGCCCGCCCGGTTGACGGCCGCGCTGACCCGGTCGAGCAGGGCCGCCGAGGCGGCACGGGCCCTCCCCACCACCGGCTGCCGCACCCGGCGCCCCGAGGGCGGCACGACGAGCGTGACCTGTTCGCCGTAGACGCCACGCAGTTCGGCGGCCAGCCGGTGCGCGAGCCCGTCGTCACCGCACACGATCATGTGCGTGGCCGGACTCCCTGGCTGACCTTGGTTCGGAACGCTCCCCACGAGGGAGAAGACTGCCTCACCGGGACGGCCGGTGCCAGAAGGGAACCGCGGCGGCTGAACGCCCGGCGGTGCCAGGCCGTATGGAAGGGGAGGCAATACCCGTGCGCACGACCGGAGGTACCGGGCCCGTGGCCACCACGAAACCCGCCCCGCGGGAAACCGGCGAGACCCCCGGGGAGGAGACCCCCGGGAACGAGACCCCCAGGAATGAGACTCCTGGGAACGAGACCCCCGGGAACACGAAGCCCGCACCGGGCAACGGATTGGGCGCCGGACCGGGCGGCGGACCGGGCGCCGGTCCGGAAGACGGACCGGAAGACGGACCGGAAGACGGCCGGCACCTCAACCCTCCCCTCCTGCTCACCCTCCTGCTGCTCACCGCCGTGATGCTCCAGGACCCGGTCCGTGCCGCCCTGTCCGCACCGGTGATGCAGAGCTGGACTACGGTGTTCGTCGCGGTGATGGTCCAGGCGCTGCCGTTCCTGGTGCTCGGTGTGCTGCTGTCGGCGGCGATCGCGGTGTTCGTACCGCCGTCCTTCTTCGCCAGGGCCCTGCCGAAACGCCCGGCCCTGGCGGTCCCCGTCGCGGGCGCGGCCGGCGCGGTCCTGCCGGGCTGCGAGTGCGCCTCGGTGCCGGTCGCCGGAGCCCTGGTCCGCCGAGGGGTCACCCCCGCCGCGGCCCTGGCCTTCCTGCTCTCCGCACCGGCCATCAACCCGATCGTGCTGACGGCGACAGCCGTGGCCTTCCCCGGCGAGCCCACGATGGTCCTGGCCCGCTTCGTGGCGAGCCTGCTGGTGGCCTGCGCGATGGGCTGGCTCTGGCACCGCCTCGGCCGCATGGACTGGCTGCGGCCCCCGGCCGG
Source organism: Streptomyces djakartensis (assembly GCF_014651075.1). Classification (GTDB taxonomy): domain Bacteria; phylum Actinomycetota; class Actinomycetes; order Streptomycetales; family Streptomycetaceae; genus Streptomyces; species Streptomyces djakartensis. The sequence continues at coordinate 263,890 of NZ_BMWE01000007.1, forward strand.
CACGTCGTACGAAGGCCAGAGCAGGGCAGCCGCGTTCTGGGGCTCGGTGCGGCACGACGTCATGCACGCGGGCGGATTCCTGGTGGTCGGCGCGATGGCCGCGGCGACGCTGAAGGCGGTGGTACCGGCCGAGTGGCTGCGGGCGGCGGCCGGGAACCCGGTCCTCTCGGTACTGGCCCTCGCGGCGCTCGCCGTCCTGCTGTCGATCTGCTCGGAGGCGGACGCGTTCGTCGCCGCGTCCCTCACCCAGTTCTCCCTGACGGCCCGCCTCACGTTCCTCGTCGTCGGCCCGATGATCGACCTGAAGCTCTTCGCGATGCAGGCGGGCACCTTCGGCCGCGCCTTCGCCCTGCGCTTCGCCCCCGCCACCTTCGCCCTGGCCGTCGTCGTGTCGGCCCTGACCGGAACGGTCCTGCTGTGAACCGCGTGGCCCAGTCGGCCCTCCTGTTCCTGCTCGGCGCGACCCTCCTGCACGCCGGCACCACCGACCTCTACCTGCGCTACGTCAAGGCCGGCCTGCGCCCCCTGGTCCTGCTCGCGGGGGTCGTCCTGATCGCGACGGCCGCGGCGACGCTCTGGTACGACCACCGCCGACCAGGCCCACCACAACCGGAACACCACCACAACGAGCCCCGCATCTCCTGGCTCCTGGCCCTCCCCGTCCTCGCCCTGATCCTGGTCGCCCCGCCGGCCCTCGGCTCCTACAGCGCGTCCCACACGGGCACGGCCCTGACCAAACCCTTCGGCTTCCCCGACCTCCCCGACTCACCCGACGGCCCCCTCCGCCTCGGCGTGGCCGACTACGCCGGACGCGCCGTCTACGACGACGGCCGCTCCCTCCGCGACCGCGAGCTGCAGATCACCGGCTTCGTCACCCTGGACCGCTCCGGCGCCCCCTACCTGGTCCGTATGGGCCTCAACTGCTGCGCGGCCGACGCCCAGCCGGTCAAGATCGCCCTGACCGGCAGCCTCCCCCCGGTCCTCGCCCCGGACACCTGGCTGGAGATCACCGGCCGTTACACGCCCCGCCGCACCAAGGACCCGGTCAACGACGGCCCGATCCCGTACCTCGAGGTCACCAGGGCCAAGCCGGTTCCCGCGCCGCACGACCCGTACGACGAGACGTGGAACGCGTGAAGTCCGGCGTGACACAGCCCTTTTTGGGTACTCGGGAACGCCGCTGATCGGCGAGGAGGAGAGGCAGGGGACGCAATGACGACACTCGAAGGCGAGCGCACGGCGGCGGAACCGAACCGGACGCGCCTGACCGAGGCCCGCGCGGAACTCGCGAAGGCCGACAGCCGGGCCGGACTGACCCTGGCCGTCCTCGGCGCGGCCCTGACCGCCCTCCTCGGCGCGATCACCGTCGGCGTCATCACGCCCGCCCAGTACGCCGCGATCCCCCAGCTCCTCGTCTGGACCGGCTGCGCGGCCTGCGCCCCCTCCCTCGTCCTCCTGAGCCTGGCCGCGAGGCCCGGACCAGCCGCGGGCGACAACACCCGACCGGAGACCCTGTCCCGCACCGCCTGGCTCAAGCACCGCTCCATACGCCGTGCCATGGCCTGGGGCGCCCTCTTCCTCACCCTGACCCTGGCGGGCACACTGGCCGGGCTGCTGTCCTAGCCGCCGGCCAGCTATGGCACGGCGCACGGCCGGATAACCAGGAGCGACGACTCCTCCAACCTCCCCACCATGGCAAAGGGAAATCGGTCGAGCTCAAGACAAAGACCGACGTCATCAGGATGAACCCCTCGACGCACCCCCTCCGCCAGCTCGGCGGCGGCACGCGACCCGCCGGCCCGACGAAGGAACTCAGTCGCATCCACCTCTGCCTCGGTGACCCTCCGAGCGATGTACTGAGCACACGCCAGATCCTCTTCGGCCCGCCCGCCCTCGCCGGTCACCACGAACGTGACACTCTCGCACTCACGCGCCCGCAGGACCCGAGCCGTCGCCCCCGCCACCACGAAGCCGGCGCACAGCACCAGCGACGCCTCCTTCACCGCAAGGGCACCGACCGTCCCCGCCGTGGTCTTGTGCACAACGGTCCGCCCACCGAGGTCGACGGACCGCAGCATCCCCGGCGAGTTGACCATGTCGAACCCGGGCGCCGGCGGCCCGTCCTTCAGCGCCACCCACTCCGGGTGGCGAGCCTTCAGCTCCAGGGCCTCGTCCAGCGACCCAGCGAGAACGATCTCTTCCGCCCCCTGAGCGAAGGCCCAGGCGGCCACCGTGAAAGCACGCATGACATCGACCACGACCGCCACGGACGGGGCCTCGACCAGCTCACCGATGCCGAGGAAACGGGCCTCCATGTCAGAGGTCGTCGTCATCGACGGGTTCGGGCTCGCGGACGTACGCGAGGTCGAGGACGTAACGTTCGGTGACGGGGCAGTTGTCCCAGGCTTCGGTCAACTGGCCGGCCGGGGAGTCGTCGGTGAGCAGGTCGAGGGTCTTGTCGTAGTACTCGGCGGTCGCCTTGCGGCCTTCCCACCAGGTATGGCCTTCGTAGACGCCCGGTCGGGGCAGGGTCATTTCTCCGGCGGGCCCGTACTCAAGTTGGTTGACGACGAGGACGCCGGTCTCGGACTCGATACTCACCGGGGCATGACCTTCCGCTTCGACGGGAGGTGCGGGCGGAGCGTCCCAGACACGGATGGCGACCTCAACGTCTATGTCGGGTTGCAGGCTGAGGATGTACAGGTGGTAGCCGTTGCCGGCCACCACCTGCCTGCGGGCGGCTTCCATGGCGTCGTCGTCGCTGAGGAAGGCGTCGGCGTCGTAGACCTCCACGACGCGTCGGGCCGGTTTGGCCTTGCAGCTGTATTCGGCGAGGAGCGCCATGACTCCGCTGCCCTTCTGCTAGTTGGTGATCTACCTGTAGTAGCTGCCCCTACATGGCTGACGCCGACGCGGACGAGCCCGGTGGACACTCGCAACCGAGCCCGATGACGATCTTGCTGCCGCACTTGTCGCAGCGCTCTACTTCCACTGGCCTCGTACCATCCTCAGGCGGTGCCGGAGTCGACTCGGTAGACGATCTTCCCGTCGAACTCGGCGAAGCCGAGTGACTTGTAGAACGCCCGTGCCCCCGGGTTGTCGCTGTCGGTCATCCATTCCACGCGGCTGCACCCGGGGCGCGCCGCGGCGATGGCACGGAGTTCGTCCATGAGGCGGGCACCAATGCCCTGCCGTCGGACCGTGTCACGGACATACAGCTCTTTGAGGAACAGGGAGTGCGAGGAGCCGGCGGCCGGCCAGAGGAACGAGTAGGCGGCGAGTCCGGTGATGTCCCCGCTCTCATCCTCGACGAGCAGCGCGGAGGCCAGCGGCGGCGAGCCGAACAGCGCCTCTTCGACCTGGGTCCGGCGTTCTTCCAGCGGCTGGATACTCGTGTCGGTCGCGCCGTAGAACCGCTCGATCTCCTCGATCAGCTCGGCCACGGCCGGGACGTCCCGCTTCTCCGCAGGGCGGATCGTCACGCTCATCGGCGCCTCCTGTCGTTCCTCGGTAGCTTCGGTCGCTGCTGCACTCGTTCGTTCCAACGCGTGATCCCCGGTGGCGGTACGGCACACGCGTCTACGACGACGACTGCGCGTAGGGGTCCCAGCCGTGCTGCCGCACGGAGCTCTGGACGTGTCGGATGAGGTACTCCAGGTCCGCGCAGTAGACGGACGGATTCCGGTAGCCCTGAGCTTCGCTGAAGCGGTGTGGGAGGTAGCCACCGCCGCACACGTCCACCAGTGGGCAGGCGCGGCACTGCTCGGCGAGCGCTTCCCTGCCGTGTTGCCTGTGCAGCAGTTTCGGATGGGACAGAGCTTCGTCGAAGGAGTGGCGGAGGACGTCGAGTCCGAGCCAGGTGGCGCCCTCCTCGACCGACCGCAGGGTGTCCACGGCCTCGATGGAGCCGTCGGACTCGATCACGACGCTCGTCGGCGGGGCCAGGCCGAGCGTCTCCACCGAGCTCCGCACGCCAGAGCTGAGGGCCACGATGTCCTCCAGCATCCGGACGGTGTGTCCGTATTCGGGCCGGGCGAGCCAGGCGTCGTACACCCTGCTCATCCACAGCCCGTACTCGGGCACAGTCGGGTCGGAGCGGTGCGGCGGGTCGTCGTGGGTCGCGTGCGGGAGGCCGAAGTCGATCACCGGCGGTTCGAACACCGCCAGGTAGTCGTGGACCTCCACGGGGTCGTTGGCCAGGTCCACGACAGCGAGCAGCCCCGCGAACAGGTGTGGCCGCGACCGCAGGAGTTCGATGCCGCGCACGGCGGAGGCGGCGCTCGACCGCCCGGCGTGCGTCAGCCGGTGCCGGTCATTGGCATGCGGCGGCCCGTCGAGGCTGACGCCGACCGCAACCTCGTACCGTTCGAAGAGGTCCAGCCACGTATCGGAGAGAAGAGTCCCGTTGGTCTGGAGCTCGAAAAGGACCCGGGTCCCGGTCGGCACGCTGTCCCCGACGACCTGCAACAGACCAGCCATGTGTCCGACGCCGACGAGAAGCGGCTCTCCACCGTGCAGGACGACGTGGATGGTCCGAAGTCGGTGTGCGGAGGCGTGTTCACCGATCCGTCGGGCCGCAGCCTGGGCCACAGCGAGGTCCATTCGGGCGGGCAGGCGCCGCGCAGCCTGGTCCTTGGAGTTGAAGACGAAGCAGTAGTCGCAGTCGATGTTGCAGCGGTTGGCGACCTTGAGGATGAACGTCTGGAAAGGAACGGGGCCTTCGGGTTCTGTCATCGAGCGGACGTGCTCACAGCGGCCAGGGCCAGATGAGCGAGGCCGCGTGGGCGCCGTCGCCGACCCGGCTCGTCGCGCCCTCCTCGGCCTCCAGCCGCTGCCGGACACGGGCGGCCACGCGGTCCAGGACGGCCGTGCCGACCGCCGTCGGCTCCGCAGACGCCGGGCCGGCGGGCGTGATGATGCGTGGCTCGGTGACGGACGCGGGTGACGGCATTCAACGCTCCTCGTGAGGTACGTGCCGGAAGTGGCACGGTGCGATGGGGCTTAAGCGACAGATCACCCGGAAACGTAGCATCCTCAACGACCCAGCCAGCACAGGAAATTCGGCCACATGGTCGGCGTCAGCCGGACCGCGACACCAGCAACCGTTCGATGTCGTCCACGGACGCGCTCGCTCCCAACTGCCGGTACACGGTCACGGCGGCTCGCAGCGAGTCCACGCCGTTACCAGGTCCGTGGATCGTCCAGTCGCAGCGGCCGATGCCCTCCAGCGCCCGCGCCTCCTCCAGCGGGCAGCGGATGTCCCGCGCGAGCGTGAGCGCCTGACCAAAGTGCCCACGGGCGGCCGTCGCTTCATCGGAGGTGAGCAGCAGCATCCCCCAGTGGTTGAGTACCTCTGCCTCGCCGCACCGATCGCCCAGGCCCCGCATGATCTCCAAACCGCGCTGCAACGCCTGGACCGCGCCCTCGCGTTCACCGACGATGCCGCGCGCCAAGCCCAACTCGCTCAGCGAGGCGGCCTCACCCCCGCGACTGCCGAGTTCGCGGTAGGCGCCCAGGGCCTCCTCCAGAAGTCGGATCGACTCTGCCGCATCCCCGGTCACACGCTCCACGACGCCAAGGTGACGGATGCTGTTCGCGCGGCCGAACCGTTCACCGAGCTCGGTGAAGTGCGTCAGGGCCTGGCTGTGTGCCGTCCGCGCTCCCTCCGTATCCCCGGTCAGCCGTCGGACGACACCCAACTCGTTCAGCGCGTAAGCCTGGTGCACACGGTCGTCAAGCTCCAGGTAGATGCCGAAAGCTGCCTGGTGGTGCCGCGCGGCCAGGTCGTACGCGCCCATGAGGCAGTGCACGACACCCAGGTCCCGCAGGGAGTTCGCCTCCCCGTACCGGTCACCTAGTTCTCGGTAGATCGCCAGGGCCTCGCTCTGCGCCTCCACCGCCGCCTCGAACTGGCTCATCTGCCGGTGTGTCATGCCGAGATCCGCGAGCGCGTTCGCCTGCCCGAGCCGGTACCCCAGCTCACGGTAGAGGGCGAGGGCATCGGTTTGGGCGCGGGCCGCGTCCTCGTTGTCCGCGGTCAGGTACCAGACGATGCCGAGTTGGTTCAGTGCCTCGGCCTTGCCACGCCGGTCGTCGACCGCTTCGTACGCCGTCACGGCGTCGTTGAGGGCCTCGATCGCCTGTGGGTAGGCCGCCATGAAGCGGCGTACGACACCCAGCTCGGCGAGGGCATCGCCCCGCGCCCGCTGGTCGCCGGTGTGGCGGGCGGCCTCGGCGGCGGTCCGATGGAGCGCGACGGCCTGGTCCCAGGGGCCGGCCTGGCGCAGGAAGGGCGCCATGGCTGCGGCGAGTCGGACCACGAGGTCGTACAGGGCGAGGCCGTTCGCCCGACGGACGCAGGCCAGGATGTTGGCCCGCTCGGTCTCCAGCCAGCTCAGGGCATCCGCCCGCGACTCCAGGACCGGCGTCTCCACCCGCGAGGTGTCGTCCGGCGCCGGTGGCACCGCGGCTCCGCTGCGCACGGTGTGCCCGTTCGCGACGGCGAGAGCGGCCAGGTAGTAGGTGCACACGCGCCGGACGGCCTGTACATGGTCCATGCTGTCTCCCTCGGCGGCGAGACCGCGAGCGTAGTCGCGCAAGAGATCGTGCAGCCGGTAGCGACTTCCCGGTTGCTCGTCGATCAGGTGGTCGTCGTAGAGCGCCTCAAGGTGCCGACGGGCCACCACGACGGAGACCTCAGCAAGAGCCGCACCGACGTGCGGGTCGAGATCGGTGCCGGGGAAGACCCCGAGCTGTCGGAAGAAGCGCTGACGCTCCGGTGCGAGGTCCCGGTAGGAGAGGTCGAACGTCGCGGTGACGGCGCGTTCCCCGGCGCGCAGCTCCCCCAGGCGGTCCCGCGCCGCCACCAGCCGCCCGCGCAGGTCCTCGGCGGTCCAGGACGGATGGTGCCGCAGCCGTGCCGCGAGCAGCGACACCCCCAGCGGCAGACACCCGCACAGCCGCACCAACTCGTCCACCACATTCCGGCCGAGAGCGTCGGCCCGCCGCCCACTGAGCCGCACGAAGAGTTCGACCGCGTGATCCGGCGGCAGTGCGTCCACCGACATGACCACCTCCTCGTTCGCCACCAGCCGCTTGCGACTGGTCACCAACACCAGACACCCGCTCCCACCGGGGAGCAGTGGCTCCAACTGTCGGTAGCTGGCCGCGTTGTCGAGAATCAGCAGCGCCTTCTTGCCCGCGAGCCTGCTCCGCCACATGGCGGCCCGGGCCTCGGTGACCGCTCCGACGTCGTCACCGACGGGAATCTGCTGCGTCGGCACGCCGGCGGCCGCGAGAAGCGAGGCGAGCGCCTCGCCGGCCTGCACCGGAGTACGCCCCGGCGTGTGCCCGTTGAGGTTCACGAAAAGCTGTCCGTCGGGGAAACGCTCGGAGAGCAGGTGGCCTGCGTGCACGGCGAAGGTGGTCTTCCCAACTCCGGGCATGCCGTCGATCACGTGAACGGGCAGCCCCTCACCACGCTCCTGTGAGGCCCGCACCGAGCCCACCAGCCGCTCCAGCTCCGCGGCACGGTCGGTGAACGCGGCGCTGTCACGCGGCAACGAACGCAGCACCTGGGCGGCCCCCGGTGGCCCGGCTCCATCCTCCGGTCGCTCCGGAAGGGCGGGAGGCCGAGTCTCGGAGAGTCCCGCGAGCAGGGCCGTCAGCCCCGCCATCGTCACACCCAACACGACGAACGAGAACCACGCGTGCTCCTGTAACCACCCCAGCCAGCCCGGCCACCGCGACTCATCGGACACGGCGTTCGTGACGAGCCCGACCAGCATGGTGGTCACAGCGCCGCCTCCGGCGACGACGGCGATCGCGATCCCGCGCCGGAGCCTCATACAAAGGCTCCAGCAGCAGTCAGGGGAGCGGCCGATTCACCCCTGGTGCCGCTGACGAGACACCACGCACTGCCAACCGACCTGGTCACGAAGGCAACCCCCGAGTAGAACGCCCCAACTTCCCTAACGGAACAATCCTCGTAGACCTTGGTCAAGGGCGCGTCTGAGCCAGGAGGTGCGCCAGCTGCCGCAAGGCGCGCCCGCCCACGGCCACCGCACCATCAGAAGTCCACTCGGGACCTACTCGGCATCGCGGGTCGTGGCCTCCGATTCAGCCGGTTCGGTAGACCTCCTGCCAGTACTCTCGCCCTTCTCGCCCGCCTCGACGTGGGCGCAGCGCCGCCGTTGCAGCTCATCGCGTTCAACGTCCGGGATCGTCATCGACTCGGCAAGCACGGCGGCGAGCGCGTCCACTTGAGTGTTGTCTACATCGGCGTGGAAGAGCCACCGGATGTTCTCGTCGCGCGTGATGAGGTCGATCGCCAAGCGCGAACTTTTGTCGTGTGTGATCGTTGCTCGGACGTATCGCACGTGGTCAATCGAGATGTCCTGACGGATGTCGGCTTGCTCAAGCAATATATTCGTCTTGGCCGTGATGATGCGGCGATCCGTGACGGCGACCAGTGTCTTTGCCGCAGCCTTGTCCCTCGCTGCCGCCAACTTCTCCTTCGCTCCGCCGACGATCGCAGAAATTGGACCAAGGTCATCGAGCTGGTCGGGGAAGCCGAGGACACGTAGGGTCGTCGCCGTCGTCGAGTCGATGTCCGAGTCGGACGTCGGATCGTCCACAACAGGTAAGTCGGCGGTATTGCTCCGGCCGTTCTCCTCAGGCCCGGCGATCTCCGTCGAGTCCGAAGGGTCCTGCATGCGATCTCCTCCCCCGCGGGCGCGCACAACGGCCGGACCTCGCGTTGACCGCCGAGGTCTACGGCTCAACGCCCTGCGGTTCGGTCCGAATCCGCCGGGCTGATTCCGCACTGGCCGGTGCCGGCTGAGCGCTCCGGGGCTTCGCTCCGGATGAGTGGATCAGCGCAGTCCGGCGAAGAGATCGTTCTCGGGTACGGCGGCGCCGGTGGCGTCCTTGACACGTACGAAGGTCTCCACGCCCATCAGCTCGCCGAACCTCTCCTTGCCCATCCTGAGGAAGAAGATGTTCTCGCCCTGACTGGCGTGCGCGGCCAGCGCGTCGAACTTCTGGCCGCTGAACGCGGTGGTGTCCACCCACGTGGTGATCTCATCGTCAGGGAGGCCGATCTCGGCCATCGCGGCGGCCTCGGCAGGGTCCGGCTCCGGCATGTCCGGATGAAACTCACGGATGATCTCGCCGAACCGCTGCATCATCGAGCGGGGCGCCGTGGTCCAGTACACCTTCGGTGTCAGCGCGGTCATCTCCAGCGCCGCCATCGTGATGCGGTGGGCCTGGATGTGGTCGGGGTGGCCGTAGAAGCCGTTCTCGTCGTAGGTGACGACCACATCAGGTCGGTAGTGCCGCATGAGTTCCGCGAGTCGGGCCGCGCCTTCCTCGACGGGGGTCTGCCAGAACGATCCGGGGGCGTCGTTGCTCGGCCAGCCCATCATCCCGGAGTCGGCGTACTCCAGCATCTCCAGATCGCTGACCTTCAGGACGTCACAACTCGCCTTGAGTTCCTGACGGCGCATCAGTGCGACGGCCGCCGGATCGTGCCCGGGATCGCCCGGCTTGACACCCCCCGGTCCGTCACCGCAACCGCCGTCGGTACACGTCACGAGGACCGTGCGGATGCCTTCCGCCGCGTACCGCGCGAGGACCCCTCCGGTTCCGGTGGCCTCGTCGTCGGGATGAGCGTGCACCGCCATGAGCGTCAGGGGCCGGTCAGTCATCAAGCAGTCCTCCTGCAGAGATACGTCTGGTCCGGTGTGCGGCGTGCGTACCGCGATCTCGGGGCCGGACCCTGCCGGGGCAGACGACCTTGTGGTCCCCGAGTTCCCGCCCGTGCGGCGCCGGTCCCTCTGTCGATGTAACAGTGCCGGCCGGACCCGCTGTTCCCGCGCGCCGCATGTCTCAGCGCCTCTGCACAACGCGTCGACGGTCGTGACCGTGGGTATCGGGGTGCTCGTCTGCTGTGCGGGGTTGCTGGTCATCAACTTGGTGTGGGCGCTCTTCACCCTCAACGGCCAGGTGTACGCCTCCATGGCGAGACGAGGGGATCCGGGCAGCCGCGTATTCCAAGCGTGAACAGGAACGTCGTCGCATGCTTGAGGATGACGGTGATCAGCAGGTGATCAGCAGGTGATCAGAGCCGGAGGTGCCGTCTCTGATCGGTGCTCGCCCTGGCGGGAAATGTGGCTGATTCACACGATAAGCACCTGTTTGGGCTGTAGGTGGGCGGGGACCCGCACCGCACGCCGCCGGAGCACCGAGGTTCTGCCCGGCGGGCCGGGTGAAACGACCGTGAAGCGGCTCGCCTTCCATTCACCTCACCGGACGTGAGGAGCACTGATGACAACAGACACCCGCTCCACCTCCCGCCTGCGAGACGATCCGCTCGTACGTCGCCTCGGCTGGGCCAGTGCGCTCCTGGGCGTGCCCCAGGTCGTCGCCCCGGCGGGCTTCGCGAGGGCCCTGGGCGTGGGCGACGCCCCACGGCACCGATCGGCCACGACAGCCGTCGGTGTGCGCGAACTGGCGGCCGCGACCGGGCTGCTGGGACGGCCGCATCCCGTCTGGCTCTGGGGTCGCGTCGGTGGTGACCTGATGGATCTGACGATGCTCGCCCGGGCCTTGAAGAACCACAACGGTCGCGGCCTCGGACGCACCGTCGCCGCGACGGCCGCGGTCACCGCCGTCACCGCCACAGACGTCTACGCGGCCGTGACCCGCACTCGCAGGAGCACCCCCATGGAACTGACCGCGGCCACCACCGTCACCCGATCCCCGGACGAGGCGTACACCCTCTGGAAGGACCTGGAGCGACTGCCGGACTTCATGGTGCACCTGGACGAGGTGCACGTGACCGGCCCGCGCACCAGCCACTGGCAGGCCAGCGCACCGTTCGGCAGGACAGTCGAATGGGACGCCGAGATCACTCAGGACGTCCCGGGCCAGCTGATCGCGTGGCGGTCGGTGGACGGTGCCGACATCGACAACTCCGGCGAAGCCCGTTTCGTGCCGGCCCCAGGCGGCCAGGGCACGGAGATACGGGTGTCCCTGCGCTACGACCTGCCCGGGGGGCCGCTGGGCAAGGCGGCGGCGCGCTACTTCGGCGAGGAGCCGCACCAGCAGCTGGACGACGACCTACGCCGCTTCAAGCAGATCGCGGAAACCGGTGAGGTCGTCCGCTCCGAGGGCGCACCCGGCGGCAAACGGGCCCGCGGTGAGTTCCCGCAGCACCCGGCCCGGCCGCTGACCGTGGACGAACTGAAGGAGGCCCTGTCATGAAGGCCAACTGCTGGACGGGGCGCAACTCGGTCGAGGTGCAGGACGTCCCCGACCCCTCGATCCTGAACAGCCGCGACGCCATCGTGAAAATCACCTCGACGGCGATCTGCGGCTCCGACCTCCATCTGGTCGACGGCTACGTGCCCACCATGGAGAAGGGCGACATCCTGGGCCATGAGTTCATGGGAGAGGTCGTCGAGGTCGGCCCCGGTATCAGTGACGGCAGACTGCGCGTCGGCGACCGGGTCGTGGTGCCCTTCCCCATCGCCTGCGGCGCTTGTGCGTCCTGCCGCGCGGAGCTGTACTCGTGCTGCGAGAACAGCAACCCCAACGCCGGCATGTTCGGTCATCCCACCTGCGGCATCTACGGGTACTCACATCTCACCGGCGGCTTCGCCGGCGGCCAGGCCGAGTACGCGCGGGTGGTGCTCGCCGACACCAACGCCCTCAAGATCGAGTCGGACCTGACCGACGAGCAGGTGCTCTTCCTGTCCGACATCCTGCCCACCGGCTACATGGGCGCCGACATGTGCGACATCAAGCAAGGTGACGTCGTCGCCGTCTGGGGCGCCGGGCCGGTCGGCCAGTTCGCCATGGACAGCGCCCGGGTCCTGGGCGCGGAAAAGATCATCGCCATCGACAAGGAGACCTACCGCCTCGACATGGCCGCCGCCCAGGGCTACACCACCATCGACTTCGAGGACACCGACGTACGGTCCGCCCTGCTCGAACTCACCGGCGGCCGGGGCCCCGACAAGTGCATCGACGCGGTCGGCATGGAGGCCACACACGGCGCCTCCCACGTCGACCTCTACGACCGGGCCAAGCAGGCGGTCCGCTCCGAGACCGACCGGCCGCACGCCCTGCGCCAGGCCATCATGTCCTGCCGGAGCGGCGGCGTGGTCTCGGTCATCGGCGTCTACGGCGGGATGATCGACAAGTTCCCGGCGGGTGCCTGGATGAACAGGTCACTGACCCTGCGGACCGGCCAGTGCCATGTGCAGAGGTACATGCGACCGCTGCTGGGCATGATCGAGCAGGGCAAGATCGACCCCACCCGGATCATCACCCACCGGCTGCCCCTGACCGAGGCACCGACCGGCTACGACCTGTTCAAGAACAAGAAGGACCACTGCGAGAAGGTCGTCCTCACACCGTGAGGGAAGCGATCGTCGGTGCTGATCCGCAGCGGCCGTAGGGACGCGGGAACCAGTAGTCACGCAGATGGACACGCAGACGAAAAGCAGGTGAGGCACCAACCGAATTCGGTAGGTGCCTCACCTGGTGTTTCTGTCGGGGTGGCGGGATTTGAACCCACGACCTCTTCGTCCCGAACGAAGCGCGCTGCCAAGCTGCGCTACACCCCGATGTCGCTGCTGTCGCGGCGACGACGTTTACTTTAGCCCACCGGTGGCTGGAGACGAAATCCGGTTTTCCAGCGGTGACGGACGAGGTTCGGGCGGGCGTGGTCCAGGGCCACGAGGAGGACCGCCAGGGCGTAGCAGGCGAGGCCCAGGAGGAGGGCGTTGCCGAGGGTCTTCCGGTAGCCGTCATGGTCGACGTCCAGGAAGGGGTAGAGGTAGCGGTCGGGGGTGCCCGGGAGGAGCAGTTCGCCTCGGATGAGGGAGAAGGCCAGGTAGGCCAGGGGGTAGAGGAGCCAGGTGCTGGTCTGGCGCATGCGGAACCGGCCGGGAGTCGTGAGCAGGAGCCAGTCCAGTACGGCCGCGATCGGCGTCGCCGTGTGGAGCGTGTGGTGGGTCACGGCCCGCAGGCCCGCTGGGGCCGCGGCCTCGCCCGTGAGGGCGAAGGGGCTCCCCTGGTTCGCCAGGAGCAGGTGGTGCACGAGGGTCACGATGACGACGTAGAACAGGGTGGCGCCCAGTACGGCCGCTGGGAGAGGGCGACCGGCTGTCCAGGCGCGGCGGGCTGAGAGGGCCATGACCAGCGCGAGAAGGATGTTGGCCTGGATCGCGAAGTAGCCCAGGGCGCGGGACCAGTCACTCAGAAGCAGTTCGAGTGTCACGCCCAGTGCCGCCGCGAGGGCGATCAGCAGGCGGAAGGCCGCGGCCGCCGGGCGGCGGACCGGGGGGACGACGGCCGTGGCGGGGACAGGGGAGGGCTTCAGTGCGGGCTTGCCCGGAATCGCTGGGAGGTCCGGTATGTCCCTGGGTATCGGGGCGGTCATGCCACCCAAGCTGACAGAAGCGGACATACTGGGCTATGTGGGTGGGGCTGTGTGGGTTACTCCGAGGCGTTCCACCTGCCCCGACCCGCCCAGTGGCCCCCGTCGCCCGGGCGACCGCCGCCCCGATTACTCCCGGCCCACCAACGTCAGCAATGTCGCCTCCGGCGGGCACGCGAACCGTACCGGTGTGTAGCGGCTCGTCCCGCAGCCCGCCGACACGTGCAGGTACGACGTACGGCCCTCCGCCGTGTGTGTCGACAGGCCCTTGACGCGGTCCGTGTCCAGGTCGCAGTTGGTGACCAGGGCGCCGTAGAAGGGGATGCACAGCTGGCCGCCGTGGGTGTGACCGGCCAGGATCAGGGGATACGCGTCGGCCGTGAAGGCGTCCAGGGTGCGCAGGTACGGGGCGTGGACGACGCCCATCGAGAAGTCCGCCGAGTCCGACGGGCCGCCGGCCACCTGGTCGTAGCGGTCCCGCTTGATGTGCGGGTCGTCCAGGCCGGTCAGCTCCAGCGAGACGCCCTCGATCTTGAGCGTGCCGCGTGTGTTGGTCAGGTTGAGCCAGCCCGCCGCGTCGAAGGAGTCCCGGATGTCCTCCCACGGGTTGTGCACCGCGCCGACGACCGGCGGGTTGCCGTTCAGGCCGTGACGGCCCTGGACCTTCTCGAGCAGGTAGCGGGCGGGGTTGCGCAGAGTCGGACCGTAGTAGTCGTTCGAGCCGAAGACGTACGCGCCCGGGAACTCCATCAGCGGGCCGAGCGCGTCCAGGACCTCCGGGACGCCCTCCGGGTCGGAGAGGTTGTCGCCCGTGTTGATCACGAAGTCGGGGCGCAGGCCGGCCAGCGAGCGGAGCCAGCGCTGCTTCTTGCGCTGGCCGCTGACCATGTGGATGTCCGAGACCTGGAGCACGCGCAGGGGACGCATCCCCGACGGCAGGACCGGGACGGTCACCCGGCGGAGGCGGAACGAGCGGGCCTCGAAACCCGCCGAGTACAACAGACCGGCGGCGCCAGCCGCCGCGATTCCCAGGGGAACTCCGTATCGCGCGCGCATGCGTCCATCGTGTCAGACCCCGGGCGCTGCCCGTGCCGGGCGATGCCCGAAACTCCCTGCCCGCACCCGGTACCGGAGCCATCGCCCCGCAAATCACGGGCGCCCTTCCGCCCGCACCTGCGACAATCGACCCCATGACCACGCTCAAGTCGAAGCTGCAGGATGACCTCAACGCCGCGATCAAGGAGCGCGACGAGCTCCGCTCCTCGACGCTCCGGCTGACGCTCGCCGCGATCACCAAGGAGGAGGTCGCGGGCAAGGAGAAGCGCGAGCTCTCCGACGACGAGGTGCAGAAGGTGATCACCCGGGAGGCGAAGAAGCGGCGCGAGGCGGCCGAGGCCTTCGCGCAGGGTGGTCGTGCCGAGCAGGCCGAGCGGGAGAAGGCGGAGGGCGAGGTGCTCGCCGGCTACCTGCCCAAGCAGCTGTCGGACGAGGAGCTGCGGCAGATCGTGGCCCAGGCCGTCGAGGAGGCCAGGGCCGCAGGTGCCGAGGGGCCGCGGGCCATGGGTGCCGTCATGAAGATCGTGAACCCGAAGGTGGCCGGGCAGGCCGAGGGCGGCCGCGTCGCCGCGGTGGTGAAGAAGCTGCTGGCGGGCTGACCCAGTCAGCCGGACCAGGACCCAGTCGGCCGGACCAGGGCTGACCCAGTCAGCCGGACCAGCGCTGACCCAGTCAGTCCACCAAGGGCTGACCCAGTCAGCCATACAAGACTGACCCACTCAGTCATACAAGGGCGGCCCCCTCCTCTCCCCGGCCGGGAAGAAGAGGGGGCCGCCCTGTTCGTTCACACAGTCACACCGCCGGGCTCAGCCGAAGCGCCCGCCGCTCCCGTTCCCGCCCCCGTTGCCCTGCCCCCGGAAGAAGCCTTCCGGGATGGAGAACGATGGCGTCGGGAAGGCCTCGCCGCCCCCGCCGCCGTTGTTGTTGCCGCCGACCAGGCCGCCGATGAAGCCGTCGTTGTCGTTGTCGTTGTCGCCCTCGTCGCCGCGGTCCTCGTCGTCGCGGTCCCGGTCGATGCCGTCGGGGATGTGGACGTCGTTGAACTGTTCGACGGGCTTGCCCTCCAGCGCGCCGGACATCATGTCGCGCCAGATCGGGCCGGGGACCTCACCACCGAAGACCTTGCCGTACGGCCGACCGCCGATGGTGATGCCGGACATCTTCCGCTTGTGCGCCGGGTCGCCGACCCACACCGCGCCGGCCATGTTCGGCGTGTAGCCCACGAACCAGGCGGCGTAGCGCTCGTCCGTCGTACCGGTCTTGCCCGCGCTGGGACGGCCGCTGAGGCCCGCCTTCGAACCCGTGCCGTCCTCGACGACGCCCTTCAGCAGCGCGTTGATCGTGTCGGCGGTCTTCTCGGACATGGCGCGCGAGCAGGTCGACTTCGGCACCTCGAGGGACTTCTTCTGGTCGCCGACGCGCTGGCTGACCGACTCGATGGCGACCGGGGTGCAGTACATGCCGCGCGAGGCGAAGGTAGCGTACGCGTTCGCCATGGTCAGCGGGGACATCTCCTGGGTGCCGAGGGCGATGGACGGCGCCTGGTCCATCTTGCGGCCGTCGGCCCGCTCGACGCCCATCTTCTTCGCCATCGTCGTCACCGGGCAGATGCCGATGTCGCTGATCATCTGGACGTAGTAGGTGTTGACCGACTTGGCGGTCGCCTCCTTCATGTCGTACGGGCCGACCTCCGAGTCGTTCTCGTTCTCGAGCTTGGCCGGGTTGGAGCGGTCGTTCACCCACCGCTTGCCGTCACAGGCCGAGACCGGGCTCGGGTAGGCCATCTGATAGGGCGAGGAGTAGACCTTGTTCGCCGGCATGCCGTCCTCGAGGGCCGCGGCGGCCACGATCGGCTTGAACGTCGAACCGGGCTGGTAGCCCATGCCGCCGCCCATCGAGCCGTTGACGGAGAGGTTGAGCTGCGTCTCGTTCTTGCCGAAGCCGTACGGACGCGACTGGCCCATGGCGACGATCTTGCCGGTGCCGGGCTGGACGATGGTCGCGGCGGTCGCCACCTCGTCGCTCTTGTAGACGTGGTTCTTGATGGAGCGCTGTGCCGACCTCTGGGCCTGCGGGTCCATGGTGGTGCGGACGGTGAGGCCGCCCTGGTTCCAGAGCTTGGCCCGCTCCTCCTTGGTCTTGCCGAAGACCGGGTCGGTCAGGAAGACCTCGCGCACGTAGTCACAGAAGAAGCCCGCGCCCTTGACCGCCGTGATGCAGCCGTTCTTGGGCTTCTTGACCTTCAGGCCCAGGGGCGCCTTCATCGCCTCGGCCGCCTGCGCCCGGGAGATGTCTCCGACGTCGGCCATGCGCTGCAGCACGATGTTGCGGCGCTTGGTGGCCTCAGCCTCGTCGTTGACCGGGTCGTACCGGCTGGGCGACTGGACGATGCCGGCCAGGAGGGCCGCCTCCTGCACGTTCAGGTCCTTGGCGGACTTGGAGAAGTAGCGCTGGGCCGCGGCCTCGACGCCGTAGGCCTGCTGACCGAAGAACGTGATGTTCAGGTAGTTCTCGAGGATCTTCTTCTTCCCGAGCTCCTCCTCGACCTGGATCGCGTACTTGAGCTCGCGGATCTTGCGGCCGATGGTCTGCTGGGTGGCCTGCGCGACCTTCGTCGGGTCGTCGCCGGCCTCCTCGACGAAGACGTTCTTCACGTACTGCTGCGTCAGGGTCGAGGCGCCCTCGGAGACCCCGCCGGTCTGCGCGTTCTTGTTGAGGGCGCGCAGGACGCCCTTCAGGTCGACGGCGCCGTGCTGGTAGAAGCGCGAGTCCTCGATCGCGACGATCGCCTTCTGCATGTACGGCGAGACGTCCTTGAGGGGGACCACCGTGCGGTCACGCGAGTAGACCGTGGCGATCCGGCCGCCGTCGGCGTCGAGGATCGAGGTGCGCTGGCTCAGCGGCGGGGTCTTCATGGTGGCCGGGAGCTCGTCGAAGCTCTCGACCGATCCCTTCGCCGCCAGCCCCAGCGCGCCCACCGCGGGCAGCGCGATGCCGGCCAGCACGGCCCCCGCCAGGACACTGACACCGAGGAACTTGGCGGCCTGCTGCGTGGGTGACAGGCCACCGCCCGAGCGCTTCTTTGGCATGAGGGCAGCCTACGTTCTCATTCGCCGGACAGGCGTATAGGCATTGGCCTAAGCTGCTCTCAACTGTCACAGCAGTGAGGCCACGTATCAATACGTCCGGCGACCCCGAATCGTTCTGGGTGTTCCCCAACTTTTTTGTTGGGGTCGTGTCCGAATCCGCCTTGTGTGTCATACGGCGTCCGTTGTGACGCAACTGAACTGCCCCGGTTTGCCGGGAAGGTTACGTATGCCGCCAGCTCACTCCCCCGGGTGATCTGCCGCTTACCCATAGTCCGTTCGGGCCATTCAAGATTGGGCCCGCTGGGGGTGTTGCGCTGTGCCCACCTTCCGTAACGTCCTCAACTGGCAGCGGTGAATATGCCGCTGCCGCCGTGGGGGAGCCTCGATTCGGGAGAGGACGGCGCCGGTATGGGCTGGGTAACCGACTGGAGTGCGCAGGCGGCCTGCCGCACTACCGATCCGGATGAACTGTTCGTTCAAGGAGCAGCGCAGAACAGGGCCAAGGCGGTGTGCACCGGATGCCCGGTGCGCACGGAGTGCCTGGCCGACGCGCTGGACAACCGCGTCGAGTTCGGCGTGTGGGGAGGCATGACGGAGAGGGAGCGCCGCGCACTGCTGCGCAGGCGGCCCACAGTGACCTCCTGGCGCCGGCTGCTGGAGACCGCGCGCTCGGAGTACGAGCGCGGCACGGGCGTCCTGCCCCTCGACGACGACGCGGTCTACGAGAGCTACGCGGCGGTGAGCTGAGGGCTCCCCTCCGGGAGCCCACGGCTGCGAGGGCCTTGCCGGGCCCTTCGTCATCGCCTCGCCGTGGCCGGACTGCCCTCAGGCACTCGCCTCGGGCAGGTCGGGTTCTTCGGCGGGGTCGGGAAGCTCGCGCTCGTTGGCCGCGAGCCGGTCGCCGATGTCGCGCAGTCCCGCGAGGTCGTGCACGTCGCCGGGCAGTGCGGCCACTTCTGTCACGGCCACCTCGGGGTGGAGCGCGGTGAAGCGGTCACGCGTGCGCTGCTCGCGGGAGAGCAGCTGCATACGTTCGGCGTGCAGCCTCAACAGGCCTGCCGTGAGCTGGTCGATGGACCGCTCGGCGTCCGCTGTGTCCGCTGTGTCCGCCGTGTCCAGGGTGTCCTCGATGTCGTCAGCGTCCTCGGCGGGGGAGCCACCATCGGAAGCCGGAGCAGAGGCACGAGCTGGCCTTTCTGGTGTGGGAGAGTCTGAACTGTCGTATACATCGGGGGAGTTACGAAGTCCTTCTTTCCCGCCCTCCTGATCCACAATGCCGGGCTCTTCAAGATTTTCCGCGGCGGCGAGCGCCCGCTCGGCCGACAGGCCGTCGGCGCCGCTGCCATGGACCCGGTTGAGGACCAGCCCGGCGAGCGGCATGTCCTCCGCGGCCAGGCGTTCCACGAAGTAGGCGGCCTCGCGCAGCGCGTCCCGCTCCGGGGCCGCGACCACGAGGAACGCCGTCCCGGGCGCCTGGAGCAGCTTGTACGTCGCGTCCGCCCGCGTACGGAACCCGCCGAAGGTGGTGTCCATCGCGGACACGAACGTCTGGACGTCCTTGAGGAGCTGACCGCCGAGCAGCTTGCCCAGGGTGCCGGTCATCATCGACATCCCGGCGTTCAGGAACTTCATCCCGGCCCGGCCGCCCAGCTTCGCCGGTGCCGTCAGCAGGCGGATCAGCCGGCCGTCCAGGAACGACCCGAGCCGCTTGGGCGCGTCCAGGAAGTCCAGCGCCGAGCGTGAGGGCGGGGTGTCGACGACGATCAGGTCCCACTCGTCCCTGGCCCGCAACTGCCCGAGCTTCTCCATCGCCATGTACTCCTGCGTGCCCGCGAAGCCCGCCGAGAGCGACTGGTAGAAGGGGTTGCCCAGGATGGCCGCCGCCCGCTCGCCGTCCGCGTGCGCCTCGACGATCTCGTCGAAGGTGCGCTTCATGTCGAGCATCATCGCGTGCAGCTCGCCGCCCGCGGAGTCGTCGATGCCCTTCACCCGGCGCGGGGTGTTGTCGAGGGAGTCGATGCCCATGGACTGGGCGAGCCGGCGGGCCGGGTCGATGGTGAGGACCACGACCTTGCGGCCCCGCTCGGCCGCGCGCAGCCCCAGGGCGGCGGCCGTCGTGGTCTTGCCGACGCCGCCGGAGCCGCAGCAGACCACGATCCGGGTCTTCGGGTCCGCCAGCAGCGGATCGACGTCGAGCACCCGCGCGGGGGCCAGACGGCGGGCCGGGTCGTGGGTGTGGGCCGGGTCCGGACGACTCATGACATCCCCTGCTTCCGACTCATGACGGGCCTTGCCTGTGTGCGGTGCCGCGGCCCACGGCGGGCCGGGCTCACGACACGCCCTGCTCGCGCAGCTCACGGGCCAGTTCGTACAGTCCCGCCAGGTCCATGCCCTCGGCGAACAGCGGCAGTTCGTGCAGCGGCAGGCCCAGTTCGGCGAGGACCGCACGCTGATCGTGCTCCAGCCTGTACCGCTCGGCGTACTCCTCGGCCTGGGTGAGCAGCGGGTCCACCAACCGCTCCGCGTGCCCGCCGCGCCGCGCCCCGCCGAGCCCGGCCGACGACAGCGACTTCGCAACCGTGGAACGCGGGACCGACCGCAGGAGTTCCAGGTCGGCCGCGTCCAGCATCTCCGGCCGCACCATGTTCACGATGATCCGCCCCACCGGCAGCCGGGCCGAGCGCAGCTCGGCGATGCCGTCCACGGTCTCCTGGACGGGCATCTCCTCCAGCAGCGTCACCAGGTGCACGGCCGTCTCCGGCGACTTGAGCACCCGCATCACGGCCTGCGCCTGATTGTGTATCGGGCCGATCTTGGCGAGACCGGCGACCTCGTCGTTGACGTTCAGGAACCGCGTGATGCGCCCGGTGGGCGGGGCGTCCATGACGACGTAGTCGTAGGTGAACCGCCCGCTGCGTTCCTTGCGTCGCACCGCCTCGCAGGCCTTGCCGGTGAGGAGTACGTCCCGCAGACCGGGCGCGATGGTGGTGGCGAAGTCGATCGCGCCGAGCTTCTTCAGGGCCCGTCCGGCGCCTCCCAGCTTGTAGAACATCTGGAGATAGTCCAGAAGGGCCAGTTCGGGGTCGATGGCGAGGGCATACACCTCCCCGCCCCCTGGAGCGACGGCGATCTTCCGCTCCTCATAAGGCAACGCTTCCGTCTCGAAGAGCTGCGCGATGCCCTGCCGGCCCTCGACCTCGACGAGAAGCGTCCGCTTCCCCTCCGTGGCGAGGGCCAGCGCTAGGGCGGCGGCCACCGTGGTCTTACCGGTACCGCCCTTGCCGCTGACGACCTGGAGCCTGCTCACGTATTCGAGCCTAACCAGTCCGCGCCCGGGCTACGCGGGAGGCTGTGGACAACCGGGGCCGCGGCCCGCCCGCGGCCGGGCCGTGGTCGGCCGCGAGGCCCCCTGCGGCAGGGGCTAGAGTCGGCCACATGACCAAGTGGGAATACGCAACCGTGCCGCTGCTCGTCCACGCCACGAAGCAGATTCTGGACACCTGGGGCGAGGACGGCTGGGAGCTCGTCCAGGTCGTGCCCGGGCCGAACAACCCCGAGCAGCTCGTGGCCTACCTGAAGCGGGAGAAGCAGTAGTGGGCGCCGTCGAGGCGAAGCTGGCCGAGCTCGGCCTGGCCCTGCCCGACGTGGTCCCGCCGCTCGCGGCCTACCAGCCGGCCGTGCAGTCCGGGCCGTACGTCTACACCGCCGGCCAGCTCCCGATGGTGGACGGCAAGCTTCCGCTCACCGGCAAGGTCGGTGCGGAGGTCACCCCGGAGGAGGCCAGGGAGCTGGCGCGCACCTGTGCGCTGAACGCCCTGGCCGCCGTCAAGTCGGTCGCCGGTGACCTGGACCGCGTCGCGCGTGTCGTGAAGGTCGTGGGCTTCGTCGCGTCGGCCCCGGACTTCACGGGCCAGCCCGCGGTGCTGAACGGCGCGAGCGAGCTGCTCGGGGAGGTCCTCGGCGACAAGGGCGTGCACGCACGCAGCGCGGTGGGCGTCGCGGTGCTGCCGCTGGACGCGCCGGTGGAGGTCGAGATCCAGGTCGAGCTCGCGTAGGTCCCTTCCGGCAGTCCCGGCTGCGGAGTCAGCCCACCGGAGCCACTCGAACATCCGCCCGTCAGCAGATAGCCTCGCGACCATGGCGAACGGTCAGTGGTATCCCCCGGAGTGGCCGGACCGCATCCGCGCACTCGCGGACGGCACGCTCAGCCCGGTCACCCCGAAGCGCGCGGCCACCGTCATGCTCCTGAAGGACACCCGTACCGGTCCCGCCGTCCACATGCTGCGCAGACGCGCCTCCATGGCCTTCGCCGGAGGCGCGTACGCGTACCCGGGCGGCGGCGTCGACCCCCGGGACGACGACCGCCACGTCCGCTGGGCGGGCCCCACGCGCGTGTGGTGGGCGGACCGGCTCGGCGTGGACGAGACGGCCGCCCAGGCGATCGTCTGCGCGGCCGTGCGGGAGACGTACGAGGAGGCGGGCGTACTGCTCGCCGGCGAGACACCCGACTCGGTCGTCGGCGACACCACCGGCGCCGACTGGGAGGCCGACCGCGCCGCCCTGGTCGCCCGGGACCTGTCCTTCGCCGAGTTCCTGGACCGCCGCGGCCTGGTCCTGCGCTCCGACCTGCTCGGCGCCTGGACCCGCTGGATCACCCCGGAGTTCGAGGCCCGCCGCTACGACACCTGGTTCTTCGTGGCCGCCCTCCCCGAGGGGCAGCGCACCCGCAACGCCTCGACGGAGGCGGACCGCACGGTGTGGATCGACCCGGGCGAGGCCGCGGCCGGGTACGACAGGGGCGAGCTGCTGATGATGCCGCCGACCATCGCGACCCTGCGCCAGCTGACCGCGTACGGCAGCGCCGCCCAGGCGCTCGCGGACGCCCCGGGGCGCGACCTCACGCCCGTGCTGGCCACCGCCCGCCTGGTGGACGGCGAGATCGTGCTCTCCTGGCCGGGCCACGACGAGTTCACCAAGCACATCCCGACCGCCCCGACCGGTGGAGCCCCCGCATGACGGACGCAAGCGCCCTTCCCGGCCAGCCCCGTGGCGGGGTCCTGTCGGGTCCCGCCACCGCGCGGGCCGTCAACGTCCTGGCGCCCAACCCGTCGGCGATGACCCTGGACGGCACCAACACCTGGATCGTGGCCGAGCCGGACTCGGACCTGGCCGTCGTGGTCGACCCGGGCCCGCTGGACGACGGGCACCTGCGCCGTGTCGTCGCCACGGCCGAGCAGTCCGGCAGGCGGGTCGCCCTCACCCTGCTGACCCACGGCCATCCGGACCACGCGGCGGGGGCCGCCCGCTTCGCCGAACTGACCGGCACGCGCGTGCGCGCCCTCGATCCGGCGCTGCGGCTGGGCGACGAGGGCCTGGCCGCCGGGGACGTCATCACCACCGGGGGCCTGGAGCTGAGGGTCGTACCGACCCCCGGCCACACCGCCGACTCGCTCTCCTTCCACCTGCCGGCGGACCGGGCGGTCCTGACCGGCGACACGATCCTCGGCCGCGGCACGACGGTCGTGGCCCACCCCGACGGCCGCCTCGGCGACTACCTGGACACCCTGCGGCGCCTGCGCTCCCTCACGGTCGACGACGGTGTCCACACGGTGCTCCCGGGCCACGGCCCGGTCCTGGAGGACGCCCAGGGCGCCGTCGAGTTCTACCTCGCCCACCGCGCCCACCGCCTGGCCCAGGTGGAGACGGCCGTCGAGGACGGTTACCGCACCCCCGCCGACGTCGTGTCCCACGTCTACGCCGACGTGGACCGCTCCCTGTGGCCGGCGGCGGAGCTGTCGGTCCGGGCGCAGCTGGACTATCTGAAGGAGCACGGGCTCATCTGACCGTGTCCGGGTACGACGTCGGGCCCCGTCTCGTGAGGAGACGGGGCCCGACGACGTACGGCAGGGCGTGTGCCCCTCAGCGGGAGCGCTTGGCGAGGCGTTCGACGTCCAGGAGGATCACCGCGCGGGCCTCCAGACGCAGCCAGCCGCGCTGGGCGAAGTCCGCCAGGGCCTTGTTGACCGTTTCACGGGACGCGCCGACCAGCTGGGCCAGCTCCTCCTGCGTGAGGTCGTGGACGACGTGGATGCCCTCCTCGGACTGCACGCCGAAGCGGCGGGAGAGGTCCAGCAGGGCGCGGGCGACACGGCCCGGGACGTCCGAGAAGACGAGATCGGACATCGCGTCGTTGGTCTTGCGCAGCCGGCGGGCGACGGCACGCAGGAGCGCCGTGGCCACCTCGGGGCGGGCGCTCAGCCAGGGCTGGAGGTCGCCGTGGCCGAGGCCGAGCAGCTTGACCTCGGTCAGTGCGGTGGCGGTCGCGGTGCGCGGGCCCGGGTCGAACAGCGACAGCTCGCCGATGAGCTCGCTGGGGCCGACCACGGCCAGCATGTTCTCGCGGCCGTCGGGGGATGTGCGGTGGAGCTTGACCTTGCCCTCGGTGACCACGTACAGGCGGTCGCCGGGGTCGCCCTCATGGAACAGTGAGTCGCCGCGGGCCAGGGTCACCTCACTCATGGAGGCGCGGAGCTCCGCGGCCTGCTCGTCGTCGAGCGCCGCGAAGAGCGGATTGCGCCGCAGAACGTCGTCCACGAGTTTTCTCCTTGTCGACCTGCTCAGGGGATGTTGCTCCCCCGCGTACCAAGGCACCGTGGTGCCCATTCTGCCGGACGGACCAAACAGTGTGATCTGTCACAAGGATGCCGCACACATGTCCCGGGGTACGCGGCAGGGGTCCAATTGGGCGCCGATCTTCAGGGGCCGGGGCGGATGTCGGTGCCTGGGCTTAGGCTGGCCGGGTGTCCAAATCGCCGGTGAGAGCACAGGCCGAGGGGGCTGCGCGGGTGGTTGTACGTCGCGATTCCGCTGTGGGCGAACAGAGCCCTGGCGGTGGCAGGAAAACGGCGAAAGCGACAACGGGGGAGGCGGCTCCCACGCAGACGCCGGAGGCCGGGAAACCGGCCGCCGCGAAGAAGCCGGCCACTGCCAGGAAGGCCGCGTCCGCCACCGGGAAGGCGCCCGGCAGGAAGGCGGCGTCCTCGAAGCGGCCGGGGGCCGCCGCCAAGAAGACGGCGTCCGCCAAGAAGACGGCGTCGTCGAAGCGGGTGGCGTCCGCTGCCGAGGAGGCTTCGGCGCCGGTGCGGAAGGCCGCCGCCGCCAAGAAGGTCACCGTGGCACCCAAGAAGGCCGTCGCCGGTGTCAAAGGAGCCGCCCCGGCCAGGGCCGTCGTCCATCCGCCGGGTGACGAGTCGCGTACCGCGCTGGTCCGCCGCGCCCGCCGTATCAACCGCGAGCTCGCCGAGGTCTACCCGTACGCCCACCCCGAGCTGGACTTCACCAACCCCTTCCAGCTGGTCGTCGCAACGGTCCTGTCCGCCCAGACCACCGACCTGCGCGTGAACCAGACGACACCGGCCCTCTTCGCCAGGTACCCGACCCCCGAGGACCTGGCCGCCGCCAACCCGGAGGAGGTGGAGGAGATCCTCCGCCCGTGCGGCTTCTTCCGGGCCAAGACGAAGTCGGTCATAGGGCTGTCCAAGGCACTGGTGGAGGACTTCGGCGGTGAGGTCCCCGGCCGGCTGGAGGACCTGGTCAAGCTGCCCGGCGTCGGCCGCAAGACCGCGTTCGTCGTGCTCGGCAACGCCTTCGGCCGCCCCGGCATCACGGTGGACACGCACTTCCAGCGCCTGGTGCGCCGCTGGCGGTGGACCGGCGAGACCGACCCCGACAAGATCGAGGCCGCCGTCGGCGCGCTCTTCCCCAAGAGCGACTGGACGGACCTCTCGCACCACGTGATCTGGCACGGCCGCCGCATCTGCCATGCCCGCAAGCCCGCGTGCGGCGCCTGCCCCGTCGCCCCGCTCTGTCCGGCGTACGGCGAGGGCGAGACCGACCCGGAGAAGGCGAAGAAGCTCCTCAAGTACGAGAAGGGCGGCTTCCCCGGCCAGCGCCTGAACCCCCCGCAGGCGTACCTGGACGCGGGCGGCAAGCCGGCGCCGCCGCTGGGGGCCGGATGACCCACGGCGACGGCCGGGCCACTCGCAAGGAGGACCGGATGGGCTTCGGACACAGCAGGACTCGCCTGGCGGAGGGCTCTGTCGACCGTGTGGAGGGCCGGGCCGGTCGTCGGGACCGGCGGGCCGGCGGTCCGGGTGGCCGGGCCGGTGGTGCGCAGGCCCGGGGCGGTGGCCACGACCACCGGACCGGCTGCCGTACCGGCTGGACGACGAGCCGGCACGGCGGGGCGGGCCGCGGGAGCGGCCGGACGACCTGCCGGGGTGGCGGGGCCGGTTGCTGGGACGGCCGGGATGACCGCTCGATCGGTGGATCATCGCGGGTGCCGGAACGATCCCGGACCCCTCGGGCGTTGGAAGCGGCAGGACGACGGGGGTGGCGATGAGGCGGGCGAGCGACACGCGGGGCGGCGGCCGGGTGACCGTGAGCAAGGAGGGGCTGCCCGCCTGGCTGGACCCGGTCGTGCGCGCCGTCGAGACGGTGCGGCCGACGCAGCTGAGCCGCTTCCTGCCGCCGGAGGACGGCGCCGGGCGCCAGTCCGCCGTGCTGGTCCTGTTCGGCGAGGGCGAGCGGGGGCCGGAGCTGCTGCTCATGGAGCGCGCGAGCTCACTGCGCTCACATGCCGGCCAGCCCTCGTTCCCCGGTGGCGCCCTCGACCCGGAGGACGGCGACCCGCGCGGCGACGGCCCGCTGCGGGCCGCCCTGCGGGAGGCGGAGGAGGAGACCGGACTCGATCCCTCGGGCGTGCAGCTCTTCGGCGTCCTGCCCCGGCTGTACATCCCGGTCAGCGGCTTCGTCGTCACCCCGGTACTGGGCTGGTGGCGTGAACCCAGCCCGGTCGGAGTCGTCGATCCGAACGAAACCGCCAGGGTCTTCACCGTCCCCGTGGTGGATCTCACGGATCCCGCCAACCGCGCCACCACCGTCCACCCCAGAGGTCACCGAGGCCCGGCATTTCTGGTCGAATCGGCCCTTGTCTGGGGTTTCACGGCCGGAGTCATCGACCGGTTGCTGTACTACGCGGGCTGGGAGCGGCCCTGGGACCGCGAGAAGCAGGTCCCGCTCGACTGGCGTGCATGACAGGGTGGCCTCCGTGAACGTGCTGGACATCTTGTTGCTGGTCGCCGCCGTGTGGTTCGCGGTCGTCGGGTACCGCCAGGGGTTCGTCGTCGGCATCCTGTCGGTGATCGGCTTCCTGGGCGGTGGCCTCGTCGCGGTCTACGCGCTGCCCGTCATCTGGGACACGCTCACGGACAACGCGGAGGTGAACACGACCGCAGCCGTCGTCGCCGTCGTGGTCGTCATCGTCTGCGCCTCCGTAGGTCAGGCCCTCACCACGCACCTCGGCAACAAGCTGCGCAGGTACATCACTTGGTCCCCGGCCCGGGCCCTCGACGCCACCGGGGGTGCCCTGGTCAACGTCGTGGCGATGCTCCTGGTCGCCTGGCTGATCGGCTCGGCCCTCGCGGGCACCACACTGCCGACGCTCGGCAAGGAGGTCCGCAACTCCAAGGTGCTGCAGGGCGTCTCCCAGACGCTGCCCGACCAGGCCGCCACATGGTTCGCGGACTTCTCCTCCGTTCTCGCGCAGAACGGTTTCCCGCAGGTCTTCAGCCCGTTCGACAACGAGCCGATCACCGACGTCCGGCCCCCGGACCCGGCCCTGGCCGGCAGCCCGGTGGCCACCCGCGCCCAGCGCTCCATCGTCAAGGTCATGGGCACGGCCCCGAGCTGCGGCAAGGTCCTCGAAGGCACCGGCTTCGTCTTCGACGACCGCCGTGTGATGACCAACGCGCACGTGGTGGGCGGCGTCGACGAGCCGACCGTGCAGATAGGCGGCGAAGGCAGGAAGTACGACGCCAGGGTGGTGCTCTACGACTGGCGGCGCGACATCGCCGTACTCGACGTGCCGGATCTCAAGGCGCCCGTGCTGCGGTTCACCACCGAGGACGCGAACAGCGGCGACGGCGCGATCGTCGCGGGCTTCCCGGAGAACGGGGCGTACGACGTGCGTGCCGCACGCGTGCGTGGCCGCATCACGGCCAACGGCCCGGACATCTACCACCGCGGCACGGTCCGCCGCGACGTCTACTCCCTCTACGCGACCGTCCGCCAGGGCAACTCCGGCGGCCCGCTGCTCACGCCGGAGGGCAGGGTCTACGGCGTGGTGTTCGCCAAGTCCCTCGACGACGCCGAGACGGGATACGCGCTCACCGTGGACGAGATCCGGGACGACATCACCAGGGGCCGCACCGCCAACCAGCAGGTGCCCAGCGACAGCTGCGCCCTCTGAGGACCCCTAAGGCCACTTCCGCGGCAGGCCCTTGGAGCGGCCGGGCGGGCAGGTGGTCGGGGCGTCACTCACACGAGTGGCGCCTCAGTCACGTGTGGGGCGCAGACGTACGGAAACCCAGCGGGCCCGGCGGCGGAGGATGCGCGGAATCCCGACCCTGGGATCCGCGGTCACCATCTGCGGTGCGCCGCTTCGCTGGTGGAGGTTCGCACCGCCCGCCGAGCGGCGATTGCGGCTTGCGTCACTGTAGTCGTGCGTCCAGCCCATACCCCGACGTCTGCCCCGGGCCCATGGTCGATAACCGCCCCCGGTGCCTCCAATTGGCCTATGCGCCAGGCAATTGGCCGTTCGTCGGACAAGCGTTCACACGCCGGTACCGGGTGCGCTCACCCGGTCACCGATCGGGCTCGGGATCCTTCAGCCAGTTGATGAGTTCCGAGGAGAACGCGACCGGGTCCTCCTCGTGCGGGAAGTGGCCGAGACCGTCGAACAGGCGCCAGCGGTAGGGCGCTTCGACGTACTCGCCGGAGCCGGCCGCGCTGCGGGTGCGCATGACGGGGTCGAGCGACCCGTGCAGATGGAGCGTCGGCACGCGCACGGGCCGCTTCATCCGGCGGTTGAACTGGATGCCGTCCGGGCGGGCCAGGGAGCGCACCATCCAGCGGTACGGCTCGACCGCGCAGTGCGCCGCGGAGGGGATGCACATGGCGCGGCGGTAGTTCTCCAGCGCGTCATCCTCCGGCGGACGCGGCCCGGACCAGTCCTGGATCAGTTCGGCCACCAGCGCCCCGTCGTCGGCGGTGAGCTGCCGCTCGGGGATCCAGGGCCGCTGGAACCCCCAGATGTGTGAACCGGCGCGGGTCTGCTTGACGTCCCGGAGCATGGCCGAGCGCCAGCGCCGCGGATGCGGCATGGACGCGACCGCGAGCCGCCGCACCAGCTTGGGGCGCATCGCGGCCGCCGTCCACGCCAGGTATCCGCCCAGGTCATGGCCGACCAGTGCGGCGTCCGGCTCACCGAGCGAGCGGATGACGCCGGTGACGTCGAGCGCGAGGTTGGCCGGGTCGTAGCCGCGCGGCGTGCGGTCGCTGCCGCCGACGCCCCGCAGGTCCATGGCGACGGCCCGGAAGCCCGCGTCGGCGAGTGCCACCAGCTGGTGCCGCCAGGTCCACCAGAACTGCGGGAACCCGTGCAGCAGCAGCACCAGCGGCCCGTCGCCCAGCTCGGCGATGTGGAAGCGCGCGCCGTTGGCGGCGACGTCGCGGTGGTTCCACGGGCCGTCCAGGAGTACGGCCGAGGCCGGTTGTGCCGGGGAAGGGGCGGGGTCCGTCATGACGACGAGCGTGCCACAGCCTCGATGGCCTCGGGGACCCGGTCCTGGGCGAGCTCGGGGCGGGGGTGCGGTTTGGCCTTCTGAAGGACGTTCGCGGTCTCCTTCATCGAGGCGGCGACCTTCTGCGGGCCCTTGCTCTTCTTGGCCTTCTTGGCGAACGTCACGCCGATCAGCGCGAGCACGACCGCGACGAGCACGTTCGCCGCGAACGACAGCAGGAAGCAGATCGCCAGGTTCCAGTCGCTCCAGGTGCGGATGCCGTAGGCCAGCGCGAAGTTCAGCATCGGCAGGGAGAAGATCAGCACGGCGCCGGCCGCCGAGAAGGCGCCCCCGCTGGTCGCGCCGCGCTTGACGTCCTGCTTGAGCTGCGCCTTGGCCAGCGCGATCTCGTCGTGCACCAGTGCCGACATTTCCGCCGTCGCCGAGGCGAACAGCTGGCCGATGGTGCGTTCGGCGCCGGCCGGGCTGCCGTCGGGTGCGCTCATCGCGGTCTCCCTCTTCTGCGTACGGTCCGATTGTCCGCGTCTTCTGTCAGGTTCGTACACATTCGTCCCGCTGTGTACGGCCTGGTCGCGTACGGTCCCGTCTTTTGTACCGTCTCGTCAGATCATGCCGGACCGTCGCGGTCATCGCCTGCCCCGCCCGGCACTTCGGCAAGCCCGTGCCGCGCGTCTGCCTTCTCCTGGGCGATCCGGCGGTGCTCGGCGGCCTTGCGCTCGTAGATCTCGGCGAGGCGCAGGTGGTACGCGGGATCGTCCTCCTCGTAGATGTCCGGGACGCCGCTGAGGTCCTCGTCGCGCTCCTCTTCCTCCCACAGCCGGCGGTACTTGGCGTTCCGTACCTTCAGCAGGACCGTCGCGAGTGTCGCGGCGATGAGGGAGCCCAGCAGAACGGCGGCCTTGACCTCGTCCGTCATGGTCCGGTCGCCCTCGAAGGCGAGTTCGCCGATGAGCAGCGAGACGGTGAAGCCGATACCGGCGAGGCTCGCCACCGCGAACACGTCCGCCCAGGCGAGATCGTCACTGAGCGACGCCCTGGTGAAACGGGCCGTCAGCCACGTCCCGCCGAAGATGCCCACCGTCTTGCCGACGACGAGCCCGAGGACGACACCGAGGGTCTCCGGCTTGGTGAACACGTCGGCGAGCGCGCCGCCGGAGATGGTGACACCGGCGCTGAAGAGCGCGAACAGCGGTACGGCCAGGCCCGCCGACAGAGGGCGCACGAGGTGCTCGATGTGCTCGCCGGGGGAGTGGTCCTCGCCCTCGTTCCGGTGGCAGCGCAGCATCAGGCCCATGGCGACACCGGCGACGGTGGCGTGGACACCGCTGTTGTACATCAGCGCCCAGATGACCACGGCGAGCGGCACGTACACGTACCAGCCGCGTACGCCCTTGCGCAGCAGCAGCCAGAAGACGACGAGGCCCGCCGCGGCGCCGCCGAGCGCGGCGAAGTTCAGGTCGGCGGTGAAGAAGACGGCGATGATCAGGATCGCGAAGAGGTCGTCGACGACGGCCAGCGTGAGCAGGAAGGCCCGCAGCGCACTCGGCAGGGAGGTGCCGATGACCGCGAGTACGGCGAGCGCGAACGCGATGTCGGTGGCGGTCGGCACCGCCCAGCCGGCCAGGGAGCCGCCGCCCATGGCGTTCGTGACGGTGTAGACGAGCGCCGGTACCGCCATGCCGCACAGGGCGGCGACGACCGGGAGCGCGGCGGCTTTGGGGTCGCGCAGGTCGCCCGCCACGAGTTCGCGCTTGAGCTCGATCCCGGCGACGAAGAAGAAGATCGCCAGCAGGCCGTCGGCTGCCCAGTGCGCGACCGACAGGTCGAGGCCGAGGGCGGCGGGACCGAAGTGGAATTGGGAGACGCTCTCGTAGCTGTCGTGCAGCGCGGGGATGTTCGCCCAGAGCAGTGCGGCGACCGCGGCGGCGAGCAGCAGCACACCGCCGACGGTCTCGGTGCGCAGCGCGTCCGCCACGAAGGTCCGCTCGGGCAGTGACAGCCGGCCGAGGACCTTGCGGGGTGTGGACGAGGGGGGCGCGGTCACGGGGAGACCTCCGGTTCTGGGCAGGGGGCAGCTACCTGCCGACCAGACTTCCCGGCACCCCTATGAGCTTCGTTTTGTTTAGCCTACCTAAGGGTGCCGCGGGGTGCACCGCGGCGATCTCCACCGGCTGCGCGAAAGGGCACTCGGCGCGCATGGCCGCCGGGTGCCCTTCGTCCGTCGCGCTATGCCGTGCTCAGTCCTCGCTCGGCGCGGCCGGCAGCTTGGCCTGGATGAGGTCCATGACCGTGGAGTCGGTCAGCGTGGTGACGTCTCCGAGCTGGCGGTTCTCGGCGACGTCCCGCAGCAGCCGGCGCATGATCTTGCCGGAGCGGGTCTTGGGCAGCTCGGCCACCGGCAGGATCCGCTTGGGCTTGGCGATCGGGCCGAGGGTGTCGCCCACGTGCGTGCGCAGCTCGGCGACCAGATCCTCGGTCTCGGCGGCCGTACCGCGCAGGATCACGAAGGCGACGATCGCCTGCCCGGTCGTCTCGTCCGCCGCGCCGACCACGGCCGCCTCGGCGACCGACGGGTGGGACACGAGCGCCGACTCGACCTCCGTGGTCGAGATGTTGTGCCCGGAGACGAGCATGACGTCGTCGACCCGGCCGAGCAGCCAGATGTCGCCGTCGTCGTCCTTCTTGGCACCGTCACCGGCGAAGTACTTGCCTTCGAAACGCGACCAGTAGGTGTCGATGAACCGCTGGTCGTCGCCCCAGATGGTGCGCAGCATCGACGGCCACGGCTCGGTCAGCACCAGATAGCCGCCCCCGCCGTTGGGCACCTCGTTCGCCTCGTCGTCGACGACCGTCGCGGAGATGCCGGGCAGCGGCGTCTGCGCCGAGCCGGGCTTGGTGGCGGTCACGCCCGGCAGCGGGGTGATCATCATCGAGCCGGTCTCGGTCTGCCACCAGGTGTCGACGACCGGGGTGCGGTCGCCGCCGATGTTCTTGCGATACCAGATCCACGCCTCGGGGTTGATCGGCTCGCCCACCGAGCCCAGCACCCGCAGGCTGGACAGGTCGAACTTGGCGGGGATGTCGTCGCCCCACTTCATGAACGTACGGATCGCGGTCGGCGCGGTGTAGAGGATCGTCACGCCGTACTTCTGCACGATCTCCCAGAAGCGGCCCTGGTGCGGCGTGTCGGGCGTGCCCTCGTACATGACCTGCGTCGCGCCGTTGGCGAGCGGGCCGTAGACGATGTACGAGTGGCCGGTGACCCAGCCGACGTCGGCGGTGCACCAGTACACGTCGGTCTCCGGCTTGAGGTCGAAGACGGCGTGGTGGGTGTAGGCGGTCTGGGTGAGGTAGCCGCCGGAGGTGTGCAGGATGCCCTTCGGCTTACCCGTGGTGCCGGAGGTGTAGAGGATGAACAGCGGGTGCTCGGCGTTGAACGCCTTGGGGGTGTGCTCCGCGCTCTGCCGGTCCACCACGTCGTGCCACCACACGTCGCGGCCCTCGGTGAAGGCGACCTCCTGGCCCGTGCGGCGCACCACCAGGACGTGCTCGACGTTGCCCGCCTTCTCGACCGCCTCGTCCACGGCCGGCTTGAGCGCGGACGGCTTGCCGCGCCGGTAGCCGCCGTCGGAGGTGATGACCACGCGCGCGTCGGCGTCCTGGATGCGGGTGGCGAGCGCGTCGGAGGAGAAGCCGCCGAAGACGACCGAGTGGGCGGCCCCGATGCGGGCGCAGGCCAGCATCGCGATCGCCGTCTCGGGGATCATCGGCATGTAGACGGCGACCCGGTCTCCGGCCTGAACTCCCAGCTCCAGCAGGGCGTTGGCCGCCTTGGAGACCTCGTCCTTGAGCTCGGCGTAGGTGATGGCGCGGCTGTCGCCGGGCTCGCCCTCGAAGTGGATGGCGACCCGGTCGCCGTGCCCGGCCTCCACATGGCGGTCGACGCAGTTGTAGGCGACGTTGAGCTCGCCGTCCTGGAACCACTTGGCGAACGGCGGGTTCGACCAGTCGAGGGTCTCGGTGGGCTCCTTGGCCCAGGTCAGCCGACGGGCCTGCTCGGCCCAGAAGCCGAGCCTGTCAGCCTTGGCCTGTTCATACGCCTCCGCGGTGACGTTGGCGTTCGCGGCCAGGTCGGCGGGGGGTGCGAACCTGCGCTCTTCCTTGAGCAGGTTGGCCAGGCTTTCGTTGCTCACGGCATCTGCCTTTCCCAGGGTGTCCGTTGTGTCCCAGGCCACAGCTCATCAGACCCGGGGGTGCGATGACAAGGGCCGACCGTCAACTGGTTTAGACCTGTCGGGCGGTGCTGCCGGGGACCGGGGTCATCCGTACCCACGGACGCCGACCAGGGAAAGTTCAGCCTTGTGACCGATCATCGGCCATCACCCAAGGGGGGCCGCGAGCGCCAGGGTGGACACCGCGCCGCCGATCGGGGCGCCCACCCTGGCCGGGTGACCGGCTCACGCCGTGAGGTCCGCCTCCCGGACCCGGTCGAAGACCCGGTCGCCGTCCGCGTCGGTGAGCAGGTACGCCTCGGCCTCGCCCACGTCGAAGTACATGCCGTGCAGTTCCAGCGTGCCCTTCTCCAGGGCCCGGGCCACCGAGTCGTGGGCGCGCAGATGCTCCAGCTGCTGGACCACGTTGGTCAGGCAGAGCCGCTCGACCGCGTCCTCGGGCTCCCGCCCGGCGAGTCCGCCCCACGGCGGGCTGTCAGCGGTCATGCGCTCCAGGCTGGGCACCCCGTGCCGCAGCCACCGCTCCAGCGGTGTCCGGGCGTTGCCGGGCTCGGAGCCCAGCAGCGCCTGCATGGCGCCGCATCCCGAGTGTCCGCACACCGTGATGGACCGCACCCGCAGCACGTCCACGGCATATTCGATCGCGGCCGCCACCGAGTCGTCGCCGCTCTCCTCGCCGGGCCGCGGGACGAGGTTGCCCACGTTGCGCACCACGAACAGGTCGCCCGGACCACTGGAAGTGATCATCGAGGTGACCAGCCGGGAGTCGGCGCAGGTCAGGAAGAGCTGCGAGGGCCGCTGACCTTCGCGAGCCAGCCGGGCCAGCTCGCTGCGCACCAGGGGCGCGGTGTTGCGCTGGAACGCGCTGATGCCACGCGCCAGTTCCTGCCCGCTGGCTCCGCCGGCACCTGTCGGGTCCGGCTCGGAGCGGTCGGTCCCGTCCGGGTCGTTCTCGGGGTGGCGAGCGGACTGGGGGCGTTCGCACTGGTGGTTGCGCCAGGGCGTCCAGGGCCGGCAACGGCAGCCGGCGGAGGCCTGCGGCTCGGAGATGCGCGTGCCGGGGTGCCTGCCGGTGATCTCGACGGTGCCACCCTGCGCGGTGTGCGTCTTCTGCCAGTCCTGCAGGGTCTCGTACGCCGCGTGGTCCATGAACGAACCGTCCAGCTCGACCACCGTGTCGGCGCCGTGGGGTACGAGATGCAGGGCCCGGCTGAGGCGTGGCACCGCGAGGAACGTCAACTGCCCTCTGACGCGTACGTGGTGGACTCCTTTCCTCTCTTCGTGCGTGATGCGGGTGCGGGTGAGGCGGTGCAGGGCGACTGCGACGGCCGTGGCGATGCCGAGTGCCACGCCCTGGAGGACGCCGAGGAAGACGACGCCGAGGGTCGTGACGGCGTACACCCAGACCTCGCGGTGGCGCGTCACCGTGCGGATGTGGTGCAAGGACACCATCTGGATGCCGATGGCCATCACCAGGGCGGCGAGCGAGGCGAGCGGGATGAGCTCCAGGACCGGGACCATCAGCAGCGTGGCGATCACTACGAGAACGCCGTGCAGCATCGTGGAGTTCCGGCTCACCGCACCCGCGTTCACATTCGCCGAACTGCGCACGGCGACACCGGCGACGGGCAGTCCGCCGAGTGAGCCGGAGACGATGTTGGCGGCGCCCTGGCCCAGCAGTTCCCGGTCGAGGTCGGAGCGCCCGACGTGGGTGGACGCGCCCTCCCGGCGTGCGGCCAGCTTGTCCACCGCGACCGCGCCGAGCAGTGACTGCACGCTGCACACCAGGGTGATGGTGAGCACCGCCGCGGCGAGGCCGGGCAGGGAGCCCTCCGGCAGTCCGGCCAGGGCGTGGTTGCTCCAGGACGGCAGGTCGACCTTGGGCAGGCGCAGGCCGGTGAGGGCGGCGGCCGCGGTGGCTCCGGCGACGGCGACGAGCGCGGCCGGGACCCTGCGCAGCAGGCGGCCGGCCTGGCCCGGCACCCGCGGCCAGAGCAGCAGCACCGCCAGGGTCAGCACGCTCACCGACACGGCCTCGGGGCGCATGTGCGCCAACTGGGCGGGCAGGGCGCGCAGATTGTCGGGGACGGAGCTCTGGGGTGTGCCGCCGAGCACGATGTGCAGCTGGGCGACGGCGATGGTGACGCCGATCCCGGCGAGCATGCCGTGCACGATGGCGGGACTGACGGCGAGAGCGCCACGCGCCACACGCAGGCAGCCCAGGCCCAGTTGGGCGATGCCGGCGAGGATGGTGATGGCACAGGTGGCCCGCCAGCCGTAGCGCTGGATGAGGTCGGCGGTGACGACGGTGAGTCCCGCGGCCGGTCCGCTGACCTGGAGCGGGGAGCCGCCGATGCGTCCGGCCACGAGCCCGCCCACGGCGGCGGCCACGAGGCCGGCCTGGAGGGGTGCGCCGGTGGCGAGGGCGATGCCCAGGGACAGGGGCAGGGCGATCAGGAAGACCGCGATCGATGCCGATACATCGGCGCCCGCGATCCTGAACCGGCGGGGCCCGGTCGGCGGCGGGCTGTGGGGTGGGTGGGGGCGCTCGGTCCGGTGCGAATCGGCGGCGCGTGCTGGGACGCAGGCTGACATGGCTTTCCCGTCTCCTCCGGGGCTGCGCGGTCGCGTGAATTGGGGGCTCCCCGCTCGGGGCGGGGTTTTGGTCGCGGCCGTGACTCACGACGTGAATCGGCGGGATCAATCAACGTTCAGTAAACGGATCGTAATGCAGAGTAAAGGAGGGGCATGGACTTTGCGGGCAAATGGGTTAATGAATCACCAGTAAGAGTGAAGCGGCTCTTTGATCGGCTTGTCGTACTAATTCCTTCTTCATCTCGTGCGAACTTGGCGGCGCTGTCGGCACCCGAGACAAGGAAGAAGGTGGGCGACACATGGCCGCCACCCACAGGATCGCCGCAGGTTCCTTGATCGCCGCGATGTGCGCCGCATCGCTCGCCGGCTGCGCGACCGGCACACCCCCGGAAAGAGCCACCGAGCCGCGGAAACCGAAGCCGGCCCAGGCCCCGAAGAGCGCGGTCCGGCTGATCGGAGACGGCTCCACCGCCTACACCGGCGCACAGCCCCGCCTGCCCAGACCCGAGCGGCTGCGGCCCGGCCAGAAGCCGCCGCAGTTCGTCGTCTTCTCCTGGGACGGCGCGGGCGAGGACAGCCAGAAGCTGTTCTCCCACTTCCGCAAGGTCGCCAGGGAGAACGACGCCACCATGACGTACTTCCTGAGCGGCGTGTACATGCTGCCGGACGGCAAGCGCGACCTGTACCGGCCGCCGCAGCACTCTCCCGGGCGCTCCGACATCGGCTTCAACGACCGCCGGGGCGTCGCCGCCACCGCGGAGCAGCTACGCCTGGCCTGGCTGGAGGGCAACGAGATCGGAACCCACTTCAACGGCCACTTCTGCGGCAGCGGCGGCGGGGTCGGCGAGTGGTCCGTGAGGGAATGGAAGGACGAGATCGCCCAGGCCAAGCACTTCGTGAAGACCTGGAAGACCAACACCGGCCTGAAGGACGCGGCGCCGCTGCCGTTCGACTACGACAAGGAGCTCATCGGCGCCCGCACACCCTGCCTGGAGGGCCGGCGGAACTTCATGAGGGCGGCCCGCGACCTGGGTTTCCGCTACGACACCAGCGGCGTCAACGACCAGGTCTGGCCGGGCAGGAAGGGCGGCCTGTGGGACCTGTCGCTGCAGCTCGTGCCGTTCCCCGGCCACTCCTACGAGCAGCTCAGCATGGACTACAACTTCATGGTCAACCAGTCGGGCACCGACACCCAGGGCGACCCCGCCAAGCACGAGTTCTGGGGCGACCAGATGCGCGACGGCCTGCTCATGGGCTTCCGCCGGGCCTACCACGGCAATCGCGCGCCACTGATCATCGGCAACCACTTCGAGTCCTGGAACGGCGGCACCTACATGCGGGCCGTCGAGGAGGTCATCGAAGCGGTGTGCACCAAGGAGGAGGTGCGCTGCGTCTCCTTCCGGCAGCTGGCGGACTGGCTGGACGCCCAGGACCCCAGGACGCTGGAGAAGCTGCGGACGCTGAAGGTCGGCGAGGCGCCGAGGCAGGGGTGGGCGTCCTTCCTCGCGGATCGGCCCGTCCCGGCCCGGAAGGAGGCGCCCGAGGCTCCGGCGGCCAGGGGGTAGCCGCGTGAAGAAGGCCACTTGGCCGTCGTGCGGGCTCCTGGGATGCGTAGGGTCGTACTCATGAGTACAGCAGGCGCGACCGCCGACCCGCTCGCCTCCCTGGGCGAGCTGCCCGGCGTGGCCGAGTCCGTGGAGTCCGTACGCAAGGCCGTGGACCGGGTCTACGGCCACCGGATCATGCGCCGGCGCAGCAACGAGATCACCTCCGAGGCGGCCCTGCGCGGCGCCCGCGGCTCGGCGGCGCTGTCCGGCGCCGACTGGGCGCTCGAGGAAGTGCGCCGGCGTACGGACTTCAGCGGCGACGGCGAGGCCCGCACCGTGGGAGCGGCCCTGCGCCTGACCTCGGAGGCGGGGCAGCTGCTGTCGATCTGGCGGCAGTCCCCCTTGCGGGTGCTGGCCAGGCTGCACCTGGTGGCGGCGGCCGACAAGGCCGACCAGGTGGGGCGGCCCCGGCAGGCGGGCGAGCCGGTCGACGAGCCGCTCATAGGCCTGCCGCTGCCCAGCGCGGCGGAGGCGCACGGCCGGGTGGAGGGGCTGGGCGGGCTGATCATCGCGGGGAGTTCCGCGCCGGCCCTGGTGACGGCCGCCGTCGTGCACGGCGAGCTGCTCGCGCTGCGCCCCTTCACATCCCACAACGGCCTGGTCGCGCGCACGGCCGAACGCATCGTCCTGGTCGGCAGCGGCCTGGACCCGAAGTCGGTCTGTCCGGCCGAGGCAGGCCACGCGGAGCTCGGCCGCGAGGCCTACCTGGAGGCCCTGGACGGGTACGTCTCAGGCACCCCGGAAGGCATGGCCGCCTGGATCGCCCACTGCGGCAGGGCGGTGGAACTGGGGGCCCGCGAATCCACGGCGGTGTGCGAGGCGTTGCAGCGCGGAGCGGCGTGAGAGCCCACCGGAAAAGAGATGCGGCGGTACGAGAACTCGTACCGCCGCTGGCATGAGCACCGGGTTACCAAGCGTCCTCGATATATGCCCATCAGGCCGGGAGCTTTGCCCGTCACCTGGTGCGGCTGGCCCGTAATCGACGGGTCGACGTCGCGTGGGTGCCCGGTGTTCATGCGCGGTCCGTGGGGCCAAATGCGTATTTAAGGTGATCCTCTCGGATGTCCTTGGTCTCGCGGGCCGTTGAGTCCTTTGTACTCCTGACCCGCAGGTAGCGGAAGTCCGGGCCGCACTTCTTTACTTTTGGGTTCAATCGGGACTTCGGGGCGTCCCTGGTCAGGCGACTGCCGCCCGGCGCCGGTTCGCATACCAGACCAGACCGGCGGTGGCCGCGGCCGCGCCTATCGCGGCGACCGCGACCAGGGCCGGACGCGGTGGTACGGAGAAGGACGGGATGCGCTGCTTGAGCCGGACCGGACGGTGGAAGTCCAGGATCGGCCACCCGCGCGCGAGGGCCTCGCGGCGCAGCGCGCGGTCCGGGTTCACGGCATGGGGGTGGCCGACGGCCTCCAGCATGGGCACGTCGGTCGCCGAGTCGCTGTACGCGTAACAGCGGCTGAGGTCGTACCCCTCGGACGCGGCCAGCTCCCTGATGGCCTCGGCCTTGGTCGGGCCGTAGGCGTAGTACTCCACCTCGCCGGTGAAGCATCCGTCGTCGCCCACGACCATACGGGTCGCCACCACGCGGTCCGCGCCGAGCAGCTCGCCGATCGGCTCGACGACCTCCGCGCCCGACGTGGACACGATCACCACGTCGCGGCCGGCGGTGTGGTGCTCCTCGATGAGGGAGGCGGCCTCGTCGTAGATGATCGGGTCGATCAGATCGTGCAGCGTCTCGGCGACGATCTCCTTGACGTGCTGAACGTTCCAGCCCCGGCACAGTGCCGACAGATACGAGCGCATGCGCTCCATCTGCTCGTGATCGGCGCCGCCGGCGAGGAAGACGAACTGGGCATACGCAGTTCGCAAGACAGCCCTTCGGTTGATCAGACCGCCTTGGTAGAACGACTTGCTGAAGGTGAGCGTGCTCGACTTCGCAATGACCGTCTTGTCCAGGTCGAAGAACGCCGCTGTGCGGGGCAACGAGTGGTTTTCCACGCCCCTGAGCATAGGGGCAGCCCATTCGGCGTAAGGTGGGGCGCGTGGGTTTGCCTGAGAGGGCTCTCGGGTACACCATGGAAGTCACGGATCGTTCGCGACCGTGCTAACCCGGCCCGACTCCTCCCCCCCCGAGTCGGCCGTGGGGACGACCCCCGCTCTCCCCCCCGGCGGGGGTCGTCGCATGTCCGGGTGGGTTTTCTTTCTTCTCATGTGATCAAAGCACTGCGGTAGCGCTCCCTTGGGCGAGCACTTGTCATGCGCATGATTCATTACTGTGGGTAGTGGCCGGGCTGCTCTGCGGGGGCCGGCAGGGAGCCGCAGAGGGCCACCGGTATGAGTGACGACGATATTCACAACCATCGGAACGTCCACAGTTATCCACCAAGATCCACATGATTTCCCGGATCGCTGCACCGTGATTCCAGCGCACCCCCGCTCGCGGCGACTTCATGACCGGCCGCGATTCGGGGGACGTTTGGCCGGTTTCCGTCGGCCGTTCATAGGGAGGCCGCCTTGTCGGTTCTTCCCACGTTTGGGAATCGCGGGGCCACAGAAGCCGTGCGAGTCACGCAGCGAAGGGGGATGGAGACCGTGGCCGGAATCGTCACACACGATCCGCCGCCGGCCGCCGGAGGGCGCCAGGGCGGACCGCTCATCGTCACCGAGGACACCGAACTCCTGGACGACCTGCTGCGCCTGTGCGCGGCGGCGGGCGCCACACCCGAGGTGCACCACGGGGTGCCGGAGCGCAGAGGCAGCTGGGAGGCCGCGCCGCTCGTCCTCGTCGGCGACGACGCGGCGCGGCGAGTACGCGGGGCCGTGCGCAGACGGGGCGTCGTCCTCGTCGGAAGGGACCAGGACGACTCCGGGGTGTGGCGGCGGGCCGTCGAGATCGGCGCCGAGCACGTCCTGATGCTGCCCGACGGCGAGCAGTGGCTGGTCGACCGCATCGCCGACGTGGCAGAAGGCGTCGGCCGGCCCGCTCTCACCGTGGGTGTCATCGGCGGCCGGGGCGGTGCCGGAGCGTCCACGCTGGCGTGCGCGCTCGCCGTCACCTCCGCGCGGGAGGGGCTGCGCACGCTCCTCGTGGACGCCGATCCGCTGGGTGGCGGACTCGACGTACTCCTCGGCGGTGAGACGGCCGACGGGCTGCGCTGGCCCGCCTTCGCCTCCTCGCGCGGCCGGGTCGGCGGCGGCGCGCTGGAGGAGTCGCTGCCCGAGCTGCACTCGCTGCGGGTGCTCAGCTGGGACCGGG
Source organism: Streptomyces djakartensis (assembly GCF_014651075.1). Classification (GTDB taxonomy): domain Bacteria; phylum Actinomycetota; class Actinomycetes; order Streptomycetales; family Streptomycetaceae; genus Streptomyces; species Streptomyces djakartensis. Next base: position 304,814 of record NZ_BMWE01000007.1, read on the forward strand.
GCGACCGGATCGCCGTGCCGCCGCAGGCGGTGCGCGCGGTGCTCGCGGCGGCCCGGCGCCGGGGCGGCACCGTCGTGGTCGATCTGCCGCGCCGCATCGACGACGGCGTCGCCGAGGTCCTCACCCAGCTGGACGTCGGCGTGCTGGTGGTGCCCGCCGAACTGCGGGCCGTCGCGGCCGCCGGGCGGGTGGCGTCCGCGGTCGGCATGGTCCTGCGCGATCTGCGGGTGGCGGTCCGCGGACCGTATCCGCCAGGACTCGACGAACGCGAGGTGGCGCGGCTGCTCGGACTTCCCCTCGTCGGTGAGGTGCCGGTCGAGCCGGGGCTGCTGCGCCCGGACCAGGGCACGGCGCCCCCGGGCGGCGTCCCGCGCGGACCGCTCGCCCGGTTCTGCAAGGGGTTCTGGGAGCGGGCGCTGGTCGAGGCGGGTGCCGCGTGAGCGCGGCGGCCGGCACGGTGTCCGGACCGGAAGGCACCGGCCTGCTCGACGGGGTCAGGCGGTGGCTGGCCGAGAGCGGTGCCGAGCCGACACCCGCGCGGGTGGCGCAGGCCCTGCGGGAGCAGGGGCGGGTGCTCGGTGACGCGGAAGTCCTGGGGGCCGCCGCCCAGTTGCGGTCCGAGCTGGTGGGCAGCGGGCCACTGGAGCCGTTGCTCGCCGACCCGTCGGTGACGGATGTGCTGGTGTCGGCCCCGGACCGGGTCTGGGTGGACCGGGGGCGCGGACTGGAGCTCACGCCGGTGCGATTCGCGGACGCGGCGGCGGTGCGGCGGCTCGCCCAGCGCCTCGCCGCGGTGGCCGGGCGCCGTCTGGACGATGCCCGCCCCTGGGCCGACGCCCGGCTGCCCGACGGGACACGGCTGCACGCGGTGCTCCCGCCCGTGGCCGTGGGCTGTGCCTGCCTCTCGCTGCGGGTGGTACGGCCGCGTGCCTTCACACTCGGCGAGCTGGTCACGGCGGGCACGGTGCCACCGGGCGGGGACCGTGTGCTGCGCGCGCTGCTCGACGCCCGGCTGTCCTTCCTCGTCAGCGGGGGCACGGGCACCGGCAAGACGACGCTGCTGAGCGCCCTGCTGGGCCTGGTGGGGGCTGACGAGCGGATCGTCCTCGCCGAGGACTCGGCGGAACTGCGGCCGGACCATCCGCACGTCGTGCGGCTGGAGACCAGACCCGCCAACCAGGAGGGCGCGGGCCTCGTCACGCTCGAGGACCTGGTGCGCCAGGCGCTGCGGATGCGGCCCGACCGGCTGGTCGTGGGTGAGGTGCGCGGACCGGAAGTGGTGCATCTGCTGGCCGCGTTGAACACCGGCCACGAGGGCGGCTGCGGGACGGTGCACGCCAATGCCGCCGCCGACGTACCGGCCCGCCTGGAGGCGCTCGGCACGGCCGCCGGGCTCGACCGGGCCGCGCTGCACAGCCAGGTGGCCGCCGCCCTCTCCGTGGTGCTGCACCTCGTACGCGACCGGGCCGGGCGGCGGCGCATCGCCGAGGTGCACGTACTCGAGCGGGACCCGACGGGACTGGTGCGAACGGTGCCGGCCCTGCGATGGGGAGCGGAGGCCTTCGTACGTGAGCGGGGCTGGGAGCGGCTGCGCGGGCTGTTGCGCGACGACGTGAGCGGGAGCGGGGCGGAGACGGCCGGACGCGCGCCGGTGGAGCGAGCCGGTGATGACGGGGGCAGCGGCGGCCGGGTGGCGGCCGGGCCGGGAGGACCGAGTGAGGGCGGCGGTGGCTGAGATGTCGATGAGTGCGGCGGTGGCGTGTACGGCGGCGGCGGTCTGCCTGCTGGGCGAGCGGAACCCGGCGGCGCGGCGGGCGCGGTTGCTGTTCTCCGGCGCCGGGAGCGCCGGGAGCGGGCCACCCGGGTGGCGGTCGGTGAACCCGGACGCGCTGCGGCGCCTGCGCGGGCGGCTGCGGGCCGAGTGGGCGGCGCCGGTGGCCGGGCTGGTACTGGCGGTACTGGGGGCGTCGGTGCTGCCGGCCGTCCTGGGGGCGGCCGGGGTACCGCTGCTGCGGCGTGTCCGGCTGGCCGGCCGGGCCCGGCGGGACCAGGAGCGCCGGGCGGATGCGGTGATCGCGTTGTGCGGGACGCTCGCGGGGGAGGTGCGGGCCGGACGCCAGCCGGGTGAGGCGCTGATGCGGGCCGCGCGGGACCCCGGCGGCCTCGCGGACGCACAGGCGACGGTGCTGGCGGCGGCGCGGTTCGGCGGCGACGTGCCGGGTGCCCTCGCGACAGCCGCCCGGCGACCGGGGGCGGAGGGACTGCGGGGACTCGCGGCGTGCTGGCGGGTGGCCGTGGACCAGGGCGCGGGGCTCGCGGCGGGACTGGACCGGCTCACCGCCGCACTGCGCGCCGAACGGGATCAACGGGCCGACCTGCGAGCCCAGTTGGCGGGAGCTCGCACCACGGCCGTGATGCTCGCCGGGCTGCCGGCCCTGGGGCTGCTCATCGGAACCGCCCTCGGTGCCGACCCCCTCCATGTCCTGTTGCACACCACGGCGGGCCTGGGCTGTCTCACGGCCGGCGGGGCGCTGGAGGGCCTGGGGCTGTGGTGGGTGCTGCGGATCGTGCGGGGCGCGGAGGCGGCGGCATGAGCGGCGAAGTTTTCCACAGGCTGGGGGTGACCGTGGGGATTTTACTGGGCCTCGGGTGGTCGGTGCGGTGGCTGGTGGAGGCCCGGCGCCACCGGCGGATGCGGCGCCGGCTGGCCGGGCTGTCGGCCCGGGAAGCGACCGCTCCCGTCCAGCGCCTCGCGCTGCGCGGGACAGCGCGCAGATGGCTCCCTCCCCTCGGAGTGGGGTGCGCCGGGTGGGCGTTGGTCGGCGGGCTCGCCGGTGTCGCGGTGGGGCTGGCCAGTGCGGTGGGGATGTGGCGGTGGTGGCAGCGGCAGGAGGCGACCGCGGACGTACGGGCGCCCGACCTCGCCGAGGCGGCACGGCAACTGCCGCTGGCCGCCGACCTGCTGGCGGCCTGCATCGCCTCGGGCGCCGGCCCGGTGATCGCGGCACAGGCGGTGGGCGAGGCCCTGCGCGGCCCCGTGGGCGACGCGCTGGTCCATGGCGCGGCGGAAGTGCGGCTGGGCGGCGAACCGGGTTCCGCCTGGCGGAGACTGGCCGCCCTCCCGGGCGCCGACGGCCTGGCCCGGCTGCTCGAGCGGGCCGCTGTGACCGGAATGCCCGCCGCCACACCGGTGGCACGGCTCGCCGCCGAGGCCCGCGCCGACTGGGGCCGCGCCGCGACAGCCAGGGCACGCCGTGCGGGCGTCATCGTCAGCGCACCGGTCGGGCTGTGCTTCCTGCCCGCGTTCATCGCGGTCGGTGTGCTGCCCGTGGTGGTCGGGCTCGCGGGCGGGGTGCTGGGAGGGGGTGGCGGCTGAAGACGGACACGGATCGGCGAGGCGAGTCAGCGACAACCAGCAGAAGTACGGACTCTTCCCATGGGGGTTGAAATGAATCAGGCGGTACGGGCACGGCTGCGTGCCCTGGTGTGCGGGATGCGCTCGGCGCGGAGGGACGCGGGGATGGTCACCTCCGAGTACGCGGTGGGAATCGTCGCGGCGGTGGCGTTCGCGGTCGTCCTCTACAAGGTGGTCACCAGCGGTGCGGTCGGCGCGGAACTGCAGGGCATCGTGCAGGAAGCCCTCAATGCGCGCATGTGAGCGGGGCGCGGACCGGGGGTTCGTCACGGCGGAGTCGGCGGTCGTGCTGCCCGTGCTGGTGATGTTCGCGATGGCGCTGGTCTGGGGGCTGCTGGCGGTGGCCGCCCAGATCCAGTGCGTCGACGCGGCACGGACGGGCGCCCGCGCGGCGGCCCGCCAGGACCCGCCCGGCGCGGTCGTGCGCATGACCCGTGCGGCGGCGCCGCCCGGCGCGAAGGTCACCGTCAGCCGGGACGAGGAACACGTCCGGGTGGTCGTCGTGGCGGAGCCGCCGGTGTTACGGGGCCTGCCGTTCACCGTGCGCGAGGAGGCGGTGGCGTCGGTTGAGGAGGCCGTGGGGGTGGGCGCATGAGACGACGGGCGGCGGTGCGGGGACGCAGGACACCGCGCCGAGTGCGCGCGGGGGCCGCCTCGGACCAGGGCTCCGCCACGGTCTGGAGCGTCGGGGCGATCGCCGTGCTGTGCGTGGTGTTCGGCGTCGTGCTGGCCCTCGGGCAGGCCGTCGTGGTCCGGCACCGGGCGGCGGGCGGTGCGGATCTCGCGGCGCTCGCGGCGGCGGACCACTGGGCCGAGGGCGCTGCGGCGGCCTGTGCCGACGCGGGCCGGGTGGCCCGGGCACAGGGCGTGCGGCTGGTGCGGTGTGAGGTCACCGGGGAGATCTCGGACGTGACGGCCGCGTCCGGCCGGGGGCCGTTCACAGCGGAGGTCAGGGCGCGTGCGGGCCCTCCGGCGGCCCGGCTGGATCTTCCGTCGGCCGGTCAGCCACTTCACCAGCTGCCTCCTTCGCCTCCGGAGCCCCCTCCAGCAGCACCGTGAGCAGCCGCACCGCCCCCCTTTTGTGCAGCGGATCGTTGCCGTTGCCGCACTTGGGGGACTGGATGCAGGACGGGCAGCCGGCGTCGCACTCACAGGAGGCGATGGCCTGGCGGGTGGCGGTCAGCCAGGTGCGGGCGGTGTGGAAGGCACGCTCCGCGAAGCCCGCGCCACCCGGATGGCCGTCGTAGACGAAGACCGTGGGCAGGAGCGTGTCCGGGTGGAGCGGGATCGACACCCCGCCGATGTCCCAGCGGTCGCAGGTCGCGAAGAGGGGCAGCAGGCCGATCGAGGCGTGCTCGGCGGCGTGCAGGGAGCCGCCGAGGATCTCCGGGCTGATCCGGGCCCGGTCCAGCTGGTCCTCGGTGACGGTCCACCACACCGCCCGGGTGCGCAGCGTACGAGGAGGGAGGTCGAGCTTCGTCTCGCCCAGGACCTCACCGGTGATGAGCCGGCGACGGAGGAAGGAGACGACCTGGTTGGTGACCTCGACGGAGCCGTAGCAGAGGCGGCCGTCACCCCAGGGGACCTCGACGTCGGTCTCCAGGACGGAGATCGACGTGGTGTCCCGGGCGACCGTGGAGTAGGGCGGGGCGGCCTCCTCGACGAGGGCGACGGAGTCCTCCAGGTCGAGGGAGCGCACCAGGTAGGTGCGGCCCTGGTGGAGGTGGACGGCCCCCTCGTGCACCGTGGAGTGGGCGGCGCCCGCGTCGACCGTGCCGAGCAGCCGGCCCGTGCCCTCCTCGACGACCTGGACGGGGCGTCCGCCCTCGCCGCGGATGTCGGTCAGGTCGGCGGCGCGCTCGCGGCGGGTCCAGTGCCAGGCCCTGGTGCGGCGGCGCAGCAGCTTCGCCGCCTCCAGCTGGGGCAGCAGACCCTCGCAGGCCGGGCCGAAGAGATCGAGGTCCTCGTCCGTCAGGGGCAGTTCCGCGGCGGCCGCGCACAGGTGCGGAGCGAGGACGTAGGGGTTGTCCGGGTCGAGGACCGTCGACTCGACGGGCTGGTCGAACAGGGCCTCCGGGTGATGGACGAGGAACGTGTCCAGCGGGTCGTCCCGGGCGACCAGGACGGCGAGGGCGCCCTGCCCGGACCGCCCGGCCCGGCCGGCCTGCTGCCACAGGGAAGCGCGCGTCCCCGGGTAGCCGGCGATGACCACGGCGTCCAGACCGGAGATGTCGATGCCGAGTTCGAGGGCGTTCGTCGCCGCGAGGCCCAGGAGTTCACCCGAATGGATGGCCCGTTCGAGTGCGCGGCGCTCCTCCGGGAGATAGCCGCCCCGGTAGGCCGCCACACGCCGGGCCAGCGACCGGTCGACCTCGGCCAGACGCTCCTGGGAGATGACGGAGATCAGCTCGGCGCCGCGCCGGGACCGTACGAAGGCGACCGAACGCACGCCCTGCACCGTGAGGTCGGTCAGCAGGTCGGCGGCCTCGGCGGTGGCCGTGCGGCGGACCGGGGCGCCCTTCTCGCCGTGCAGTTCGGTCAGCGGCGGCTCCCACAGGGCGAACACCAGTTCACCGCGCGGTGAGGCGTCGTCGGCGACCTCGACGACCGGCAGGCCGGTGAGGCGGCGGGCGGCCACCGCGGGTTCGGCTGCGGTCGCGGAGGCGAGCAGGAACACGGGGGAGGCGCCGTAGCGGGCGCACAGGCGGCGCAGCCGGCGCAGCACCTGGGCGACGTGGGAGCCGAAGACGCCGCGGTAGGTGTGGCACTCGTCGATGACGACGTATCTCAGCGACTTCAGGAAGGAGGACCAGCGGGGGTGGGACGGCAGGATGCCGCGGTGCAGCATGTCCGGGTTGGTCAGCACGTAGTTGGCGTACTGGCGGATCCACTCGCGTTCCTCGAACGGAGTATCGCCGTCGTACACGGCCGGGCGCACCGAATGGCCCAACGGATGTGAAAATTTCTTCACCGAGCGGCACTGGTCCGCCGCGAGGGCCTTGGTGGGGGCCAGGTAGAGGGCTGTCGCGCCGCGGCCGTTCGGGGCCTCGGCGCCCTCCAGAAGGGTGGACAGTACCGGCACGAGGTAGGCCAGGGACTTGCCGGAGGCGGTGCCGGTGGCGACGACGACCGAGTCGCCGTCCAGGGCGTGCTCGGCCGCGTCTGCCTGGTGAGCCCAGGGATGCTCGATGCCCGCGGCCCGCACGGCTGCCACGACCTCGGCGCGGATCCGGTCCGGCCAGACGGCATGCCGGCCCTCGCGCGGGGGCAGGTGCTCCGTATGAGTAATGCGCGAAGCCCTGCTCGGACCGGACGCGAGCCGGTCCAGGACCGCGCCCGGCGCGGGTCGGGAGGCGGGGTCCGTCGGGGGTCGATCGGATCGGTGATTCTTGGCCATCGGCACCGAGTGTGTCACTGGCGTGACGGACAATGGAGTCAAGGCGTCGTGCACGCCTGCCGGTAAGTGATTGAATGCCATCACGGCTGGCGAAGCGTCCAAGGGCTGAAGCCGAGATGCCCCGAGGGCGACCGCTCGATAGCAAGGTGCTGGAGGATCCGTGGACCTCTCCCTGTCGACCGAAACCATGGGCGATCGCACGATCGTCAGGGTCGGTGGCGAAATCGACGTATATACCGCGCCCAAGCTGCGCGAGCAGTTGGTCGAGCTGGTGAACGACGGCAGTTTCCACCTTGTCGTCGACATGGAGGGCGTGGACTTCCTCGACTCCACCGGGCTCGGCGTGCTGGTCGGCGGCCTGAAGCGTGTGCGGGCCCATGAGGGCTCCCTGCGCCTGGTCTGCAACCAGGAGCGCATTCTGAAGATCTTCCGCATCACCGGCCTCACCAAGGTGTTCCCGATTCACACCTCGGTCGAGGAAGCGGTGGCGGCCACCGACTGATGACGGACCCGGGCCCCCGGGCCCGGGCCGGCCGAAGTGCGGACAAGAGTTCGGCAGAAGTGAAGACCGAGGGGGCCCGGGATTTCGGCGGCCCGGAGCCCCTCGACAGCACGCCCGTAGTTGCGAGGGGGATGCATGGCCACCGTTGAGCTCCGCTTCAGCGCGCTGCCCGAGCACGTCAGGACCGCCCGGTTGGTGGCGGCCGCGGTGGCGCGCAGGGCCGGAGTGGACGAGGCCGTCCTCGACGAGGTCAGGCTCGCCGTCGGCGAGGCGTGCAGCCGGGCCGTCGGACTGCACAAGATCGGCGGGATCTCGGCACCGGTGAAGGTGCTGCTGATCGAGGAGGACAAGCAGTTCTCCATCGAGGTCGGCGACGAGGCCCCGCACGCGGTCCCGGGCGAGCGCGCGAACGGCGCCGGGCCCGGCGACCCCGACTCGGAGGCCGAAGAGGACGAGATGGGCCTCGCGGTCATCAGCGGACTCGTCGACGACGTCGAGGTCAGCGCGGGAGAGCACGGCGGGTCGATCAAGATGACCTGGCCGACCACACCGCCGCCGACGATCCTGGTCTGACCGGCCACACCCACAGCTTTTCGACGAAGGGCCCCACCACCCGTGGGGCCCTTCGTCATGTGCGGTTGTCAGTGATCGCCTTTACAGTGGTTCCTGTGTTGTTCAGCGCGTGAATTCGTTCACGATCACTCGTGTGCTCCACGGCCGTCGGAGAATGCTTTCAGGGCATTACTTCAGAAGGCCGATTCCGTTTATCGCGCTCTGTTTTGATCAGGTTCCGGTACCTACAATCCCGTCCACATCTTGAGCTCAGCCCAAGCGTCAAGGAGGACGAATGGCGGGGCTTTCCATCTCACAACAGTCGGGCCAACCCACAGACCTCGCAGCCGCTGTACTGACCGACGGCAACCGAGTCCTCGTCGTGGTCATCGGCGTCGTCGCACTGGCGGCCCTGGTGCTCGCGGGGGTCCTGGTGCGCCAGGTACTCGCGGCCGGCGAGGGCACCGACAGCATGAAGAAGATCGCGGCGGCCGTCCAGGAAGGCGCGAACGCCTATCTGGCACGTCAGTTGCGCACGCTCGCGGTATTCGCGGCGATCGTGTTCTTCCTGCTCATGCTGCTGCCCGCGGACGACTGGAGTCAGCGTGCCGGACGATCGGTGTTCTTCTTGATCGGAGCGGCGTTCTCGGCGGCCACCGGTTATATCGGCATGTGGCTCGCCGTTCGCAGTAATGTGCGCGTCGCCGCGGCGGCGCGTGAGGCGACTCCGGCAGCAGGCGAGCCGGAAAAGGATCTGACCGCCGTCTCGCACAAAGCGATGAAGATCGCATTTCGCACGGGCGGCGTGGTCGGCATGTTCACGGTGGGTCTCGGCCTGCTGGGCGCCTCCTGCGTGGTGCTGGTGTACGCGGCAGACGCGCCGAAGGTGCTCGAGGGCTTCGGCCTCGGTGCCGCGCTGATCGCGATGTTCATGCGAGTCGGCGGCGGCATCTTCACCAAGGCCGCCGACGTCGGCGCCGACCTGGTCGGCAAGGTCGAACAGGGCATTCCGGAGGACGACCCGCGCAATGCCGCGACCATCGCCGACAACGTGGGCGACAACGTCGGCGACTGCGCGGGCATGGCGGCCGACCTCTTCGAGTCCTACGCCGTCACCCTGGTCGCCGCACTGATCCTGGGCTCGGCGGCCTTCGGCGACGCCGGGCTCGGCTTCCCGCTGCTGGTGCCGGCGATCGGTGTGATCACAGCGATGATCGGCATCTTCGCCGTCGCGCCGAGGCGTTCCGACCGCAGCGGCATGAGCGCCATCAACCGCGGGTTCTTCATCTCCGCGGTGATCTCGCTCGTGCTGGTCGCGGTGGCCGTCTTCGTCTACCTGCCAGGGAAGTACTCCGAGCTGGACGGTGTCACCGACGCCGCGATCCAGGGCAAGGACGGCGACCCGCGGATCCTCGCGCTCGTCGCGGTGGCCATCGGCATCGTGCTCGCCGCCCTCATCCAGCAACTGACCGGCTACTTCACCGAGACCACCCGACGGCCGGTCAGGGACATCGGCAAGACCTCGCTCACCGGCCCGGCCACCGTCGTCCTCGCCGGTATCTCGGTCGGTCTCGAATCGGCCGTCTACACGGCCCTGTTGATCGGGCTCGGGGTGTACGGGGCGTTCCTGCTCGGCGGTACGTCGATCATGCTGGCGCTGTTCGCGGTGGCGCTGGCCGGGACCGGCCTGCTCACCACGGTCGGTGTCATCGTCGCGATGGACACCTTCGGGCCGGTCTCCGACAACGCGCAGGGCATCGCGGAGATGTCGGGCGACGTCCAGGGCGCGGGCGCGCAGGTGCTCACCAACCTGGACGCGGTCGGCAACACCACCAAGGCGATCACCAAGGGCATCGCGATCGCCACGGCCGTGCTCGCGGCGGCGGCGCTGTTCGGGTCCTACCGCGACGCGATCATCACCGGAGCGCAGGACGTGGGCGAACGGCTCGGCGGGGAGGGCGCCCCGATGAGCCTGATGATGGACATCTCGCAGCCCAACAACCTCGTGGGTCTCGTCGCGGGCGCCGCGGTCGTCTTCCTCTTCTCGGGGCTGGCGATCAACGCGGTGTCGCGGTCGGCGGGTTCCGTGGTCTTCGAGGTGCGGCGGCAGTTCCGCGAGAAGCCCGGGATCATGAACTACAGCGAGAAACCGGAGTACGGCAAAGTCGTCGACATCTGCACCAAGGACGCGTTGCGTGAACTCGCCACGCCCGGTCTGCTCGCCGTCATGGCACCGATCTTCATCGGGTTCACGCTCGGCGTCGGGCCGCTCGGCGCGTACCTGGCGGGCGCGATCGGCGCGGGCACGCTCATGGCGGTGTTCCTCGCCAACTCCGGAGGCGCGTGGGACAACGCCAAGAAGCTCGTCGAGGACGGCCACCACGGCGGCAAGGGCGGCGAGGCGCACGCGGCGACCGTGATCGGCGACACGGTCGGCGACCCCTTCAAGGACACCGCCGGTCCCGCGATCAACCCGTTGCTGAAGGTCATGAATCTGGTCTCGCTGCTCATCGCGCCCGCGGTGATCAAGTTCTCCTACGGCCCGGACAGGAGCATCGGGGTACGGGTCCTGATCGCGGCCCTCGCGTTCGTCGTGATCGTCGGCGCGGTCTACGTGTCAAAGCGGCGCGGGATCGCGATGGGTGACGAAGGCAACGCCGAACCGAAGCCCAAGTCGGCGGACCCGGCGGTGGTTTCGTAGGGAGGATCCGGAGCCCCAGCTCAAGGTGCGGGCGGACGGCGCGCGTTGACGCGTCGTCCGCCCGTTCCGTGCGGGTACACGTACACGCCGTGAGCCTTCTCTCGCTTGGCGCAAAAGATTACGAAACGGTCTTAATGGATGCTCGGCGTGCGGTTGCCGTGCATCTGGCGTGTATGTTCCGGGGCCGTAGAGCCATGGAAGGGACCAAACCGGTGAACAAGAAGCTCGCGGCCGCACTGTCCGGCGGTGCGGTACTGGTACTGGCGCTGTCGGGGTGTGGCGGCGACGACGGCAACGAGAAGCTGGACTCCTGGGCCAAGGAGGTCTGCGACGCCGTGCAGCCGCAGGCCAAGAAGATCGAGGCGGCCAATGCCTCGATCCAGAAGGAGACCTCGGACAGCAGCAAGCCCGAGGAGGTCCGGAAGACCGACGCGCAGGCCTTCCAGGACATGTCCGACGCGTACAAGGCCATCGGGTCCGCGGTGACCAAGGCCGGGCCGCCGGACGTGGAGAACGGCGAGAAGAAGCAGCAGGACGCGGTCAAGGAGCTCAACTCGATCTCCGCCGCGTACGCCTCCCTGAAGAAGCAGGTCGACGACCTCGACACCAAGGACCAGGGGAAGTTCGCCGACGGCCTCAAGGACATCGCCACCGAGCTGGACAAGCTGGGCAAGAGCGGCAACGACGCGCTGCGGACCCTGGAGGAGGGCGAGGTCGGCCAGGCGATGGCCCGCCAGTCCAGCTGCAAGGCGGCGACGGGGTCGGCCGGGGTCCCCCAGGGCTGAGCGGCCCGAAGCCGGCAACCGGTACGAAGGCGACCGCTGGGCCCGCCGACGGGACGCACGGCACGGGCACGTGCCACCCGGCACCGGCGGCCACAACACGTGCCACCCGGTACCGGCGGCCACAATGGGGGGCGTGATGAACGCCAGCCAGTCACCCCTGCCCCCGCTGCCCTCCTCCGACCGCCCCGAGGCCGCCGCCCGGCTGAGGGAGGCCCTCCTCGGCGCCTCCTTCACGGCCGACGGACTGCTCGAACTGCTCGGCGCCCCCGCGTACGCCGCACTGGCCCGGAGCGAGACCGTGCCCGCGCTCCGGGCGACCCGCGGGGACACGCCGCTGGAGACGCTCGTCCGGCTGTTCCTCCTCCAGCAGCCCGTGCCGCACGCGCGCGTGGCGGACGTCCTGCCCGTCGACGCGTGCCTGCGAAGCGGCTGGCTGACCCGCGCAGGCGGGGACGAGATCGCCGCCACGGTGGACGTGCGTCCGTACGGCGGGCCCGGCGGCGAGGACTGGTTCATCGTGTCGGACCTGGGCTGCGCGGTCGGCGGCGCCGGCGGGATCGGCCGGCGGGACGAGGGAGTCGTCCTGGGAGTCGGCGGCGCCTCCACCACACTCGCCGGCATCACCGTCCGGCGGCCCGCGACCGCGGCGCTCGACCTCGGCACCGGGTCCGGCATCCAGGCGCTGCACGCCACCCGGCACACCACACGCGTGACGGCCACCGACCTCAACCCGCGCGCGCTGCACATCACCGCCCTCACCCTGGCGCTGTCCGGTGCCCCGGCGGCCGACCTGCGCGAGGGCTCCCTCTTCGAACCGGTCCGTGCCGACGAGACCTACGACCTGATCGTCTCCAACCCGCCTTTCGTGATCTCGCCCGGTGCCCGGCTCACCTACCGTGACGGCGGCATGGGCGGGGACGATCTGTGCCGCACGCTCGTGTCCCAAGCGGGCGATCGCCTGAACGAGGGCGGATTCGCCCAGTTCCTCGCCAACTGGCAGCACGTGGAGGGAGAGGACTGGCAGGAGCGGCTCCGCTCCTGGGTGCCTCGCGGCTGCGACGCGTGGATCGTGCAGCGCGAGGTGCAGGACGTCAACCAGTACGCCGAGCTGTGGCTGCGGGACGCCGGCGACCACCGCGAGGACGCCGCGGAGTACCAGGCCCGGTACGACGCATGGCTCGACGAGTTCGAGGCGCGCAAGGTGAAGGCCGTCGGCTTCGGCTGGATCACCCTGCGCAGGACGGGCGCCGCCGTGCCCTCCGTCACGGTGGAGGAGTGGCCGCATCCGGTGGAGCAGCCGCTCGGCGACACCATCCGGGCCCACTTCGACCGGCTCGACTACCTGCGCGACCACGACGACGCCGCCCTGCTCGAAAAGCGCTTCCGGCTCACCGCCGAGGTCGTGCAGGAACAGGTCGGGCTGCCCGGCGCCGAGGACCCCGAGCATGTCGTGCTGCGCCAGAACCGCGGTATGCGCCGGGCCACCCGCGTGGACACGGTCGGCGCGGGCTTCGCGGGTGTGTGCGACGGCTCCATGAGCGCCGGGGTCATCCTGGACGCCATCGCCCAGCTGGTCGGCGAGGACCCGGTCCTGCTGCGCGACCGCACCCCGGCGCAGATCCGGCTTCTCGTCGAGCAGGGGTTCCTGGAGCCGGTCCGCTGAGAGATGCCCGCCAACAAATTCGAGTCGATTTGAACACGCTGTTCCCAGCGGGCTGAGAGAGGCCGGCCGTCCCCGGGCCACGGTCGTGGCGACCCGCCGTTCACCTCCGGTTCGCCTGCCCGCCGCCCACGCGTGTCAGCCTCCCGGGGCTGGAGAGACGCGGACGTGAGAAAAGGGGCGCGGCGGGCATGGAGAACGAACCGGCGATCTTCGCAGGAACCGTGTTCTCCCTGTTCGGAGGGGGACTGCTGGCGTGGACCGCGGCATGCGTGCGCCGGCACCGGCCCGTCGCCCACGGTGTGAGGCCCGTCGCATCGGCGACCCTGGCGAGCGTCGTCGCGGTGCTCGCCCTGACGGCCGGAACCTGGTGCTTCACCCGCCTCTGAGGGCCGGGCCGGGGGCGCTTCCGCGAGTAACCAAGAGGTCGCACTCCGCATAGCAGCGGGTCTTCTCCCGGTACTCCGGGCGGCAGGAATGGTGGTAGTCGGGTTACCGTTCGAGTGGCCGTTGCGGGCTTTTCCCGTTTGACACGGGGGCGGGCTGTACCGTCACACTCCGCAGCGTCACCACGACCCAGCCCCGGGGCGAAGCCTGGGGAGACCCCAGCGTCGACCGGAGAGAAGAGCGAAGTTGTCCCCGACCAGCGAGACCGCACAGGGCGGCCGCCGACTCGTCATCGTCGAGTCGCCTGCCAAGGCGAAGACGATCAAGGGCTACCTCGGCCCCGGCTACGTAGTCGAAGCGAGCGTCGGGCACATCCGCGACCTTCCCAACGGCGCCGCCGAGGTGCCCGAGAAGTACACCGGCGAGGTCCGCCGTCTCGGTGTGGACGTCGAACACGACTTCCAGCCGATCTATGTGGTCAACGCCGACAAGAAGGCACAGGTCAAGAAGCTCAAGGACCTGCTGAAGGACTCCGACGAGCTCTTCCTCGCCACCGATGAGGACCGCGAGGGCGAGGCCATCGCCTGGCACCTCCAGGAGGTCCTCAAGCCCAAGGTCCCGGTCAAGCGGATGGTCTTCCACGAGATCACCAAGGCCGCGATCCAGGCCGCTGTCGCCAACCCGCGCCAGCTCAACCAGAGGCTCGTCGACGCCCAGGAGACCCGCCGCATCCTCGACCGCCTCTACGGCTACGAGGTCTCGCCGGTCCTGTGGAAGAAGGTCATGCCGCGGCTGTCCGCGGGCCGTGTCCAGTCGGTCGCCACCCGGCTCGTCGTCGAGCGGGAACGCGAGCGCATCGCGTTCCGTTCCGCTGAGTACTGGGACCTGACCGGAACCTTCGCGACCGGCCGCGCGGGAGACCCGTCGGACCCGTCGTCGCTGGTCGCGCGGCTGCAGACGGTCGACGGCAGGCGGGTCGCGCAGGGCCGCGACTTCGACTCCCTGGGACAGCTGAAGAGCGCGAACACCCTCCACCTCGACGAGGCGAACGCCCGCGCCCTGGCCGCCGCCCTGGAGCAGACGCGGTTCGCCGTCCGCTCCGTGGAGTCCAAGCCCTACCGCCGCTCGCCGTACGCCCCGTTCCGTACGACGACGCTGCAGCAGGAGGCCAGCCGCAAGCTCGGCTTCGGCGCGAAGGCCACGATGCAGATCGCGCAGAAGCTGTACGAGAACGGCTACATCACGTACATGCGTACGGACTCCACGACGCTGAGCGACACGGCGGTCGCCGCCGCCCGCGCCCAGGTCACGCAGCTGTACGGCGCCGACTACCTGCCGCCGCAGCCGAGGACGTACGCCGGGAAGGTCAAGAACGCGCAGGAGGCCCACGAGGCGATCCGCCCCTCGGGTGATCGTTTCCGCACTCCCGCCGAGACCGGACTGACCGGTGACCAGTTCAAGCTCTATGAGCTGATCTGGAAGCGGACCGTCGCCTCCCAGATGAAGGACGCGACCGGCAACAGCGTCACCGTGAAGATCGGCGGCACCGCTGCCGACGGCCGGGACGTCGAGTTCAGCGCCTCCGGCAAGACGATCACCTTCCACGGCTTCCTCAAGGCCTACGTCGAGGGCGCCGACGACCCGAACGCCGAGCTCGACGACCGCGAGCGGCGGCTGCCCCAGGTCAGCGAGGGCGACGCCCTGAGCGCCGAGGAGATCACGGTCGACGGGCACGCCACCAAGCCGCCGGCCCGCTACACCGAGGCCTCCCTGGTCAAGGAGCTGGAAGAGCGCGAGATCGGCCGTCCGTCGACGTACGCGTCGATCATCGGCACCATCCTGGACCGCGGCTACGTGTTCAAGAAGGGCACGGCCCTGGTGCCGTCCTTCCTCTCCTTCGCCGTCGTCAACCTCCTGGAGAAGCACTTCGGGCGGCTCGTCGACTACGACTTCACCGCCAAGATGGAGGACGACCTCGACCGCATCGCCCGCGGCGAGGCCCAGTCCGTGCCGTGGCTGAAGCGGTTCTACTTCGGCGAGACGGGGGCCGACAGCGGCTCCGCCGCCGACGCGGGCAACGGCGACGGGGACCACCTCGGCGGCCTCAAGGAGCTGGTCACCGACCTCGGCGCGATCGACGCCCGCGAGGTGTCGTCGTTCCCGGTGGGCAACGACATCGTGCTGCGGGTCGGCCGCTACGGCCCGTACATCGAGCGCGGCGAGAAGGACACCGAGCAGCACCAGCGCGCCGACATCCCGGCCGACCTGGCCCCCGACGAGCTCTCCGTCGACCTCGCCGAGGAACTGCTCGCCAAGCCGAGCGGCGACTACGAACTGGGCACCGACCCGGCCACCGGCCACACCATCGTGGCCAAGGACGGCCGCTACGGCCCGTACGTGACGGAGATCCTCCCCGAGGGCACCCCGAAGACGGGCAAGAACGCGGTCAAGCCGCGCACGGCGTCCCTCTTCAAGACGATGTCCCTGGACACGGTCACCCTCGACGACGCCCTGAAGCTGATGTCGCTGCCGCGTGTCGTCGGCACCGACGCCGAGGGCCAGGAGATCACCGCGCAGAACGGCCGCTACGGCCCGTACCTGAAGAAGGGCACCGACTCGCGCTCGCTGCAGTCCGAGGAGCAGCTCTTCACGATCACGCTGGAGGAGGCGCTGGCGATCTACGCCCAGCCGAAGCAGCGTGGCCGGGCCGCCGCCAAGCCGCCGCTCAAGGAGCTGGGCACCGACCCGGTGAGCGAGAAGCCGGTCGTCGTCAAGGACGGGCGCTTCGGGCCGTACGTCACCGACGGCGAGACCAACGCGACCCTGCGCTCCGGTGACAGTGTCGAGACGATCACGCCGGAGCGGGGCTTCGAGCTGCTCGCCGAGAAGCGCGCGAAGGGCCCGGCGAAGAAGACCGCGAAGAAGGCGGCCAAGAAGGCACCGGCGAAGAAGACGGCAACGGCCAAGAAGACCGCCGCGAAGAAGACGACCGCGGCCAAGAAGACGACGGCGAAGAAGACCACGACGGCGAAGAAGACGGCCGCCAAGACCGCGACCGCCGCCAAGTCGGCGGAGGACTGACGCCCCTGAGGGACCTGTTCGGAAACCGGGCGGTCAAGGCCCACGCCTTCGCCCGGGGTTCGGAAAGCGAACGCCCCGGCACCACTTCGGTGTCGGGGTGTGCGCATGCCAGGGCGGGCTCTCGGGGGTGCCGGTGTCTCCCGATAGGCTGAATGCATGACGCGAGCCGAGCACCCCACGGCCCCTCAGCCGGCCCCCGACGACGCCCTGGTCGCGGACTCCCGCGAGCGTGCCGTCCGCGCCCTGCTGCGACGTCCGCAGCTGAAGCGGTTGTGGAGCGCACAACTCGTGGGCGGTGTGGGCGACACCCTCACTCTTTTCGTACTGGTCCTCCTCGCTCTCCAGGCGGCTGTCGCCGCGGGCTCGTTCGGGGGCGGCTACCGGGGCGTGGCGTTCGCAGTGGCGACCGTTTTCGGGGTGCGCATCCTCGCGACGCTCCTGTTCGGCGCCGTGCTCCTCGGCCCGCTCACGGCGCTCACCTCAAAGGACGGTCCGCTCGACCGCCGCTGGACCATGGTCGGCGCGGACGGACTGCGCGCGGCGCTGCTCATCGTCGCGCCGCTGTGGATCGACTGGACGCCCGACGACGCGCTGGCCGTCCTCCTCGTCACGGCCTTCGTGGCCGGGGTCGCCGAGCGGTTCTGGACGGTGTGCCGCGAGAGCGCGGCCCCCGCGCTGCTGCCCGCCCCACCACCGGAAGGCGCGACGGTCCGGCCGCTGCCCGACCACATGGACGCCCTGCGCCGCCTGTCGCTGCGCACCGGCTTCGTCGCGATCCCGCTCGCCGCCGCCGTGCTCCTCATCGCGTCCCTGTTCAACAACCTGCTGGGCGCCGGCATCGACTGGTTCGGCCAGCACCAGGCGGCCCTCGCCTCCTACGTCGCGGCCGGGCTGTTCGCCGCGTCCCTGTCCGTACTGACCTTCCTGGAGCTGCCCGACACGCGCACCCCCCGCGCGCGCTCGCCCCTCGAGGGGCTGCGCCGCCCGAGGACCACCACCGGGGCCGACAAGGGCCGCACCGGCGCGATGCCGCTGCTGGTGCTGGCCTGTGCGGCCGTCGCCACCGCCGTGTCGGCCGCCGTCGCCGTGGCCGTGCTGCACGCCAAGGACCTGGGCGGCGGCCCGGTGCTGTACGGGCTGTTCGTGGGTGCGCTGACCGGCGGCGTCGTCGTCGGCGTCCGCAGGGCGCCCGCCCTGCTGCCCGCCTTCTCGCGCCGCCGGCTGCTCGCGCTGGTCATCGCCTTCACCGGGGTCGCGCTGCTGGCCGCCGGGCTGGTCCCGGACGTCACCACCGTGCTGCTGATCCTCGCGCTGGCCGGCGTCGGCGCGGGCACGGCCGCCAACATCGGGCACACGCTGCTCGACCAGGAGACCGAGGAGTACCGGCGGTCCCGTACGACGGAGCACCTGCACGCGGTCGTGCGGGTCTGCGTGGCGCTCGCCGCGGTGGCCGCCCCGCTGATCGCGGCGGGGATCGGGCCGCACCGGCTGGAGAGCGGCAAGTTCGTCTTCGCGCACGGCGGCGCGGCCTTCACGCTGATGCTGGCCGGCGCGCTGCTGCTGCCGGTGGCCGCCCTGGTGCTGGCCAAGGTCGACGACCGTTCCGGTGTCCCGCTGCGGCAGGACCTGCGCGACGCGCTGCTCGGCGGCGACGACCCCGAGCAGGCGCCCGCGGCGTCCGGCTTCTTCATCGCCCTGGAGGGTGGCGACGGGGCCGGGAAGTCCACGCAGGCCGAGGCGCTCGCCGAGTGGATCCGCGGCAAGGGCCACGAGGTCGTGCTGACGCGCGAGCCGGGGGCGACCCCGGTGGGCAAGCGGCTGCGGTCGATCCTGCTGGACGTGTCGAGCGAGGGCCTGTCGCACCGCTCGGAGGCGCTGCTGTACGCGGCCGACCGGGCCGAGCACATCGACACCGTCGTACGGCCCGCCCTGGAGCGCGGCGCGGTCGTCATCTCCGACCGGTACATCGACTCGTCCGTCGCCTACCAGGGGGCGGGCCGGGACCTGTCGCCGACCGAGATCGCCCGGATCAACCGCTGGGCCACGAACGGACTCGTGCCGCATCTGACCGTCCTGCTGGACGTCGCGCCGGAGACCGCGCGCGAACGGTTCACCGAGGCGCCGGACCGGCTGGAGTCGGAGCCCGCCGAGTTCCACGCGCGGGTGCGGGCCGGTTTCCTCACCCTGGCCGCGGCCGACGCCGGGCGGTATCTGGTGGTCGACGCGGGCCAGGAGCCCGAGGCCGTCACGACCGTCATCCGGCACCGGCTCGACCAGGTGCTGCCGCTGTCCGAGGCCGAGATCAAGGCCCAGGAGGAGGCACGGAGGAAGGCCGAGGAGGAGGCCCGCCGCAAGGCCGAGGAAGAGGCCGCCCGCAAGGCCGAGGAGGAGCGCCTGGAGCGCGAGCGCCAGGAGCAGCTGGCCAAGCTGCGCGCCGAGGAGGAGGAGCGCAAGCGGCGCGAGCTGGAGGAGGCGCAGCGCCGCGAGGCCGAACGGCAGGCGGAGGAGGCCCGGCGGCGCGCCGAGGAGGCCCGCAGGAAGGCCGAGGAGGAGCGGGCGCGGCTGCTCGCGGAGGAGAAGGCACGCGCGGAGGAGGAGGCCCGGCGCAAGGCCGAGGAGGAGCGGCGCCGCAAGCAGGCCGAGGAGGAGACCCGGCTGCGTGCCGAGGCCGAGGCGCTCCGCCTGGAGAAGCAGCGCAAGGCCGAGGAGGCCCTGATGCGGGCCGAGGAGGCGCGGCGTCTGGCGGAGGCGGCGGCCGCGGCGGCGGAGGCCGGACCGAAGAACTTGGCCCCGAAGGGCGCCTCCGGTCCGGCGCCCGGACAGGACGCGGTGACCGTCCCGACACCCGTGGTCAACCTGGAGAAGGCCCCGGACCGGTCCCCGTCCTGGTCCGACGCCGAACGGACCGCCGAGCTGCCGAAGCCGCCGGTGCCGCCGGGGCCGGGGGAAGAGACCGAGGTGCTGCCTTCGGTCCCTGCCCGGGCGGGCGACGAGACCGAGGTGCTGTCCGCGACCCGTCCCGAAGACGACGACAGGACCGAGATGCTGCCCGCCGTTCCTCCCGGCGCGGCGGACGACACGGCCGTGCTGCCTCCCGTCCGTCCGGGGGACGCCGACGAGACGGCCGTCCTGCCGCGGGTGCCCGGAGACGAACCGTCGGACCGGGTCCCGCCCGGGTACTTCCGCAAGGACGACGCCCCGGCCGCCCGGCCCGACGGCACCGAGGACCGTACGCGTGAGCTGCCCCAGCTGGACGCCGAGGGCCGGCCGCGCCGGCGGTCCGACTGGGCCGAGGAGACACCGCTCGACGATCTGCCCTCGCTGGCGGACGAGCTGCTGGGACCGCACGAGGACGAGCCGGACGAGGGACGGGGCCGCCGGGGGAGGGGCCGGGGCCGCTGAGGCCCCTGCCCGTTGTCGGTGGTCGCGCTGTCGGTGGTCCCCGTTGTCGGTGGTCCGCGTTGTCAGTGGCCGCCCGCACAATGGACATCGCAGCGGCAGTACGGTCCGGCGAACGCGGACATGACGGAAGGGCGGCGTGACCCATGACCGTGTGGGACGACCTCGTCGGGCAGGAGCGGGTGAGCGAGCAGCTGGACGCCGCCGCCCGGGACGCCGACGCCCTGGTCACCGCGGCCGCCGCCGGCGCCCCACCGCCCGAGGCGTCGAAGATGACGCACGCGTGGCTGTTCACGGGCCCGCCCGGGGCCGGACGCAACCAGGCGGCGCGGGCGTTCGCGGCGGCACTGCAGTGCGTCAGCCCCGACCGGGCGCTCGGCGGAGCCCCGGGCTGCGGCTTCTGCGACGGATGCCACACGGCGCTGGTCGGCACGCACGCCGACGTCACGACCGTCGCCGCGGTCGGCACACAGATCCTCGCCGACGACATGCGCGACACGGTCCGCAAGTCGTTCACGTCGCCGGCGAACGGCCGCTGGCAGGTCATCCTCGTCGAGGACGCCGAGCGGCTGAACGAGAAGTCGGCCAACGCCGTCCTGAAAGCCGTGGAGGAACCCGCCCCGCGCACGGTCTGGCTGCTGTGCGCGCCCTCCATCGAGGACGTCCTGCCGACCATCCGCTCCCGCTGCCGCCACCTGAACCTGAGCACGCCCTCGGTCGACGCCGTCGCCGACATGCTGGTGCGCCGTGAGGGCATCGAGCCGGACGTCGCCGTCGCGGCGGCCCGCGCGACCCAGGGCCACGTCGACCGGGCGCGCCGGCTGGCCGTCGACCCGGCCGCGCGCGAGCGCCGTGCCGCAGTGCTGCGGCTGCCGCTGCGCGTCGAGGACGTCGGCGGCGCGCTCAAGGCCGCGCAGGAGCTCGTCGACGCGGCCGCCGAGGACGCCAAGCAGCTCGCGGAGGCGACCGACGCCAAGGAGACCGAGGAGCTGAAGGCCGCCCTCGGCGCGGCCCAGGGCGGCCGGATGCCACGCGGCACGGCAGGCGTGATCAAGGACCTGGAGGACAAGCAGAAGCGCCGCAGAACGCGCACCCAGCGCGACAGCCTCGACCTCGCCCTGACCGACCTCACGGCCTTCTACCGCGACGTGCTCGCCCTCCAGCTCGGTTCACGCGTGGCCATCGCCAACGCGGACGCCGAGGACGCTCTGGAGCGTCTCGCCCGGGGCAGCTCGCCGGAGTCCACGCTCCGCCGCATCGAGGCCATCAGCGCGTGCCGCGACGCCCTCGACCGCAACGTGGCACCGCTGCTTGCGGTGGAGGCCATGACGATGGCACTCAGAGCCGGCTGAGGTGACCTGGCGGCCCGGCCACGCCCGGACCGCAGGCGCACTCGGGTTGACCTCGTCACCCGTACGAGGCACGACACGCACGCACGGCATCCATCCCGTCGCTCAGGGTTACGCTCGCTGGATGGACACAAGGCGCACCTTCCGCACCGCCTCCGATCCCGGCCCTGCCGCCTCCATCCGCGCCCACCGCGGGATCCACCGTGGCGCGAGGACCGCGTTCGGTCTCCTCGCCACGGCCGCGCTGCTGGTCTCCGCGTGCTCCGCCGGGAGCTCGTCGACCTCTGCCAACGCGGCGGAGGCGGCGGCCCTGGGCGCGTTGCCGCGGTCCACACCGGCGGCGCTCACCCGGTACTACGACCAGAAGCCGGCCTGGCGCGGCTGCGGCGTCCCCGGTTACCAGTGCGCCACCCTCAGGGCGCCCATCGACTACGCCAAGCCGACCGAGGGCGACATCCGGCTCGCCCTCACCCGGAAGAAGGCCACCGGCCCGGGCAAGCGGCTGGGCTCGCTGCTCGTGAACCCCGGCGGGCCGGGCGGCTCGGCGATCAGCTACATGCAGTCGTACGCCGGCATCGGCTACCCGGCCGAGGTCCGCGCCCGCTACGACATGGTGGCGGTCGATCCGCGTGGCGTGGCCCGCAGCGAGCCCGTCAAGTGCCTGAGCGGGCCGGACATGGACAGGTACACGCAGACGGACCTCACGCCCGATGACCGCAGAGAGACGAACGGGCTGGTCAAGGCGTACCGGACGTTCGCCGAGGGCTGCGGCGCGGACTCGCCCGGGCTGCTGCGCCATGTGTCCACGGTGGAGACCGCCCGGGACATGGACATCGTGCGGGCGGTGCTCGGCGACGAGAAGCTGAACTACGTCGGCGCCTCCTACGGCACCTTCCTCGGGGCGACCTACGCCGGGCTGTTCCCGGGCCGGGCGGGCCGGCTGGTCCTGGACGGCGCGATGGACCCGTCGCTGCCCGCGCGGCGGCTGAACCTCGAACAGACCGCCGGGTTCGACACGGCGTTCCGGTCCTTCGCGAAGGACTGCGTGCGACGGGCCGGCTGCCCCCTGGGCGGGGCGGGCACCACGCCCGAGCGGGCCGGCCGGAACCTCAAGGCGTACTTCGAGAAGCTCGACGCGCGTCCGGCGCCCACGGGCGACTCCCACGGCCGCCGCCTCACCGAGTCCCTCGCCACCACCGGCGTGATCGCGGCCATGTACGACGAGGGCGCCTGGCAGCACCTGCGCGAGGCACTGACGTCCGCGATGAGGGAGAACGACGGCGCCGGGCTCCTCGCCCTCTCGGACAGCTACTACGAGCGGGACGCCGACGGCGGCTACAGCAACCTGATGTTCGCCAACGCCGCGGTCAACTGCCTGGACCTGCCGCCCGCCTTCGCCACCCCGGGCGAGGTGCGCAAGGCCCTCCCCGCGTTCGAGAAGGCGTCCCCGGTATTCGGCGAGGGCCTGGCCTGGGCCTCCCTGAACTGCGCGTACTGGCCGGTGCACGCCACGGGCAAGCCGCAGCGCATCGAGGCGAAGGGAGCGGCGCCCATCGTCGTGGTCGGCACCACCCGCGACCCCGCGACGCCGTACCGCTGGGCGCGGGCCATGGCCGGCCAGCTCTCCTCGGCCCGCCTCCTCACCTACGACGGCGACGGCCACACGGCCTACGGCCGCGGCAGCGCCTGCATCGACCGCACGATCAACGCCTACCTCCTCCGCGGCACCCCGCCCCGGGACGGAAAGCGCTGCTCATAACCCTGAACCCAGCCCCGGAGGGCCGGCCTCCGGGGCTGGTGCGGAGCACCACCGGAAACTGTGTAGACTTACCGTCGTTGCTGATCGCACCATGGTGCGGACAGCGCGCCGCCTTAGCTCAGATGGCCAGAGCAACGCACTCGTAATGCGTAGGTCTCGGGTTCGAATCCCGAAGGCGGCTCCATCCGAAGCCCAGCTCAGATGCATCTGAGCTGGGCTTCTTGGTGCCCGGGTTCCCGGTCGCTCAGTGGGCGGCCTCCCGCTCCACCGGCAGCCACAGTTCGGCGTCCGCCCGCGTTCCGTCCGCCGACAGGTCGGTCCGCAGGATCTCCGGGCCGGGGCGGCTGCGGTACGGGTTCGACGGGAACCACTCGGTGAACACGTCCCGCCACAGCTCCTGGACGGCCTGCGGTGCGGGGCCGGAGGTGGTGAAGACGGCCCAGGTGCCGGGTGGGACGGGCAGGGCGGTGGAGCCCACGGGGGCGTTCGGGAGGCCGTCGGAGGGGACGGGCCCGGCGGTGATGACCGCCTGGTAGTAGTCGAGCTCGGTGCCCTCGGCCCGGCTCGGGTCCAGGTCGTCGCAGACCGAGACGAGGCCGTGCGGCTCCTGGCCGGACATCGCCTTCAGACGTTCCAGGGCCTGTGGGTCGATGCCCCGGACGAAGTCGATGATCGCCTGGTTCGGCCCCGAGTGCACCAAGGGGACCCGGGTCTTGAAACCGGTGACGGTGAACGCCGGCCGGTCCACCACGCGGTAGTGCATGCTGCTGCTCCCTTCGACGGTGAGGCGGAAGGTCAGCCGGGCCTGCGAGACGAGCGCCGCGCCGGAGCGCCGGGCCTCGCCGGGACCGACACCGTGCATCGCGCGGAACGCCCGTGCGAACGCCTCGCCCGAGCCGTAGCCGTAGCGCATGGCGATCTCCAGCAGCGTGGCGTCGCTCGCCAGTACCTCCGCACCCGCGACGGTCAGCCGCCGGCGGCGGATGTACTCCGACAGGGGCAGGCCTGCCAGCGCCGAGAACATCCGGCGCAGGTGGTACTCCGAGGTGCACGCCGTACGAGCCAGGTCCGCCGCGTCGAGGGGCTGGTCGAGGTGGCGTTCGATGTGCGCCATCGCCTCGTTGAGTCGGTCCAGCACGCCCGGACTCCCTTCCTTTCGATGCCCTCACGCTAGGCAGCGCGCGCACTCCGGCACCCGACATCCTGTGCCCGGTCCGGTCGGGTGCGGCCTCCCCCGGACGGCGTAGCCGAGACGTCGTCCCGGGGAGGCGTATGTGAGGGGTCCTCACCGTGAACGGATAGCATCGCCCGTCAATCCTTCAGATGCCGACCGGGAGAGGTGAGGACATGGGGGCGCCCAGGATCGCCGTCGCCGTGGTGACCATGGGCAACCGGCCCGAGGAGGTCGACGCCCTGCTGCGGTCGGTGGCCAAGCAGGACGTGCCGCCCGAGCGGATCGTGATCGTCGGCAACGGCTGTCCGCTGCCCGAGTTCGCCCGGCGTCTGTCCCTGCCCGGTGAGGTCACTCCGGTCGAGCTCGACGAGAACCTGGGATGCCCCGGTGGGCGCAACGCGGCCCTCGCGCGGTTGCGGGAGTTCGGCGACATCGACGTCGTCGTCGACCTGGACGACGACGGGCTGCTCGTCGACGCCGACGTGCTGCGCCGGGTGCGGGAGCTGTACGCCGCCGACGAGCGGCTCGGCATCGTCGGGTTCCGTATCGCCGACGAACTCGGGGAGACGCAGCAGCGGCACGTGCCCCGGCTCGGCAAGTCGGACCCGCTGCGCGGTGGGTACGTCACCGGGTTCCTCGGGGGCGGGCACGCGCTGCGGATGGCGATGCTCGACGAAGTCGGAGACTGGCCCGCCGAGTTCTTCTTCGCGCACGAGGAGACCGATCTCGCGTGGCGCGCGGCCGACGCGGGCTGGCGGATCCTCTACGCGCCCGAGTTGCTGCTCCAGCACCCCAAGACCTCGCCCGCCCGGCACGCCATCTACTACCGCGTGAACGCCCGCAACCGGGTGTGGCTGGCCCGCCGCCGGCTGCCGGTCGCGCTGATGCCGGTGCATCTGGGCGTGTGGGTGCTGCTCACCCTCCTGCGGAACCGGTCGGGTGCCGGGCTGCGCGCGTGGTTCGGCGGATTCGTGGAGGGCGTACGGGAGCCGGCGGGGGAGCGGCGGCCCATGAGCTGGCGCACGGTGTGGCGGCTCACGCGGCTGGGGCGGCCACCTGTCATCTGATGTCCCGGACGACGTCCCCGAGAGGCTGCGGGGGCCCGGTCACTTCGCGTCGGCATAGCACTCCACCACGGCCGTCGTGAAAGGGAACCGCACCGGCGTCTCCCCGAAGGTCAGTCGTCCGGCCAGGGCCGCCGCCTCGTGGATCGCCGTCACGACCGCCGCCGTCTCCTCCTCGGGGCAGTGCACGATCACCTCGTCGTGCTGGAAGAAGACCAGCTCGGCCGCAAGGTCCGCGCAGGTCCTGCGCAGCGCGGCGAGCAGCAGCAGCGCCCAGTCGGCGGCGCTGCCCTGGACGACGAAGTTGCGGGCGAATCGGCCGCGGGCGCGGGCGTTGGTGGAGGCGTAGCCGGGGACCCACTGCGTGGTGTCGTCGTCGGAGAGGGGGATGCCCGCCTCTTCCGGGGTCTCGTCCGTGCCCCGGGCCGCCGGCGGGCAGGTGCGGCCGAGCCAGGTCCGCACCAGCCGGCCCTCCTCGCCGGCGCGCGCCGCCTCGTCGACGTACGCCACCGCCCGGGGGAAGCGGCGTCTGAGCGCGGCGAGGTTCTTCAGGCCGTCGCCCGAGGTCTGGCCGTAGACCGCGCCGAGCACGGCGAGTTTGGCCTGGGCGCGGTCGCCGGAGAAGGCGCGGTCGGAGACGGCCTGGTACAGGTCGGTCTCCCGGCCGGCCACCTCCATCAGGCCGGGGTCGCGGGAGATGGCGGCGAGCACGCGCGGTTCCATCTGGTCGGCGTCGGCGACGACGAGCCGCCAGCCGGGGTCGGCGACCACGGCTCGCCGGATCACCTTGGGGATCTGGAGCCCGCCCCCGCCGTTGGTCACCCAGCGTCCGGTCACCGTCCCGCCCGCGAGGAACTCGGGTCTGAACCGCCCTTCGCGCACCCAGTCCTGGAGCCAGGACCAGCCGTGGGCGACCCAGACCCGGTACAGCTTCTTGTATTCGAGGAGCGGTTTCACCGCCGGGTGGTCGAGTGACTCGATCTCCCACCTGCGGGTCGAGGAGACCTTGATGCCGGCCTGCGCGAAGGCCTTGACCACGTCGGCGGGCAGGTCGGGGCGGACCCGGCGGCCGAAGGCGGTGGACACCTCGTCGGCGAGTTCGGCCAGGCGGCGCGGCTCACCGCCGCCCGCGTACCGTTCGCCCAGCAGGTCGTGCAGCACCGCGCGGTGCACGTCGGCACGCCAGGGCAGCCCGGCCCGGTTCATCTCGGCGGCCACCAGCATGCCCGCCGACTCCGCGGCCGTCAGCAGGCGCATCCGGCCGGGGTGTTCGGCCCGCTCGTGCCGCCGCTGCTGTTCGGCGTAGACGGCGAGGAGGTCCGGCAGGGGCAGTTGGACGCCCCGCGGTTCGAACAGCGAGGACTGCGAGCCCGGTTCGGCGGACCGCTGGGGCGGATCGGGCGGGACCGGGCCGCCCCGCAGCCGGGCCAGGGCGGCCGCTGCCGAGCGTGGCTGCCCGTACCGCCCCTCGTGGCCGAGCAGGAGCGTCTCGGCGGCCTCGATGTCGTAGCACCGCTCTGCCCGCACCCCCGTGGCGAGCAGGCGCGGGTAGACCTCGGCGGTGGAGCGCCACACCCACCGCGTGACGCCGGGACGGCTGCGCACGGCCTCGGCCGGGTCCGCCTCCCGCCGCACCGGCCCGGCGGGCAGCCCGTCCGGACCGAGGGGGGCGACGTCCACGCCACCGTCCTCGGCCGGAGCGAGCGCCCACCGGTCGGCCATGCCGCGAGTCTGCCAGTGGGGTCTGACATCGGCCCCTGCCGCCGCAGACGGGTGTCACTGACGGGTGTCCCTGACGGGTGTCAGGACTCGTCCGGCACGTCCTTCTGTGCCTGCGTGATCTTCTCCAGCGCCTGGGCGACGTACCGCTCGGTCCGCTCCTTGCGGATGCCGAGGCCGCTGAGCACGCCCTCGCCGTTCTCGTGCTCCAGCAGGGCGAGCAGGATGTGCTCGGTGCCGATGTAGTTGTGGCCGAGGCGCAGGGCCTCGCGGAAGGTGAGCT
The DNA here is from genome assembly GCF_014651075.1 of Streptomyces djakartensis. Classification (GTDB taxonomy): domain Bacteria; phylum Actinomycetota; class Actinomycetes; order Streptomycetales; family Streptomycetaceae; genus Streptomyces; species Streptomyces djakartensis. The sequence continues at coordinate 332,041 of NZ_BMWE01000007.1, forward strand.
CCAGGACCTTCTTGGCGGCCTGGCCGTACGGCACGAGCTCCGGGGCCTCCCGGGCGGCGGGCGGGAGCGCCGCCGTCGCCGCCTCGCGCACCGCGTCGAGGGTGACGCCCTGCTCGGTGATCGCCTTCGCGGCGAGACCCTCGGGTTCGGCCAGCAGACCGAGAACGAGGTGTTCGGGCAGGCCCTCGGCGTTGTGCGCGGCCTTGGCGGCGCTGTGCGCGGCCATCACCGTGTTGCGGGCGCGGGGCGTGTAGCGGCTGAAGCCCTGGCTCGGGTCGAGGTCGGCCGACTCCTTGGGTACGAAGCGCTTCTGCGCCGCCTGCCGGGTGACCCCCATGCTCTTGCCGATGTCCGTCCAGGAGGCGCCGGAGCGCCGGGCCTGGTCCACGAAGTGGCCGATCAGGTGGTCGGCCACCTCGCCGAGGTGATCGGCGGCGATCACCGCGTCCTGGAGCTGCTCGAGGGGTTCCTGGTGGACCTTCTTGATCGCCGCGATCAGGTCGTCGAGGCGCACGGATGACGTGATTCCTGGGTTCGTCGTCATGGTGTCAACCGTAGGTTGCGCCCTCAGTAACTGTCAACCATCGGTTGACAAGGGGCGGCGTGGCACGATCGGCCCGTGAGTACGTCCAGCACCGTCGACCGCGCCTTCGAGGTGGCCCTCTACGAGACCGGCGAGACAGCCCTCGACACCGGCGCGTCCCTCCTCGCCTCCGACCCGGCGGCGGACGCCGAACTCGCCAGGCGAGGACAGGAGTTCGTCGCGGCGGCCTGGCGGCGCGGCTGGCAGCCGGCCGACGTCGTCCGGATCGTGCGACGCGAGTTGGACGACGTCCACGTACGCCTCGCGGCGGAGCTGATCCGCGCACAGCGGGCGCACGACGGCCCACGCGGCCCGCGCTGGAGCGCGCAGCTCGCCGGACTCCCCGCCGACGCCCCGCCCCGCACCGACCGCTTCTCGCACGCCACCGCCGTGCTTGAGCTGTACCGCCTGCTGCTCCGCCTGCCCGCGCTCGAGGCCCTCGACGCCCTCGACGAGCCGTCCCGGGGGCCGAAGTCCGAGTCCCGGATGCTCACCCGTATCCGCGCCCTGCTCGCCAAGGCGGAGGCGACCGGGTTTCCGGAGGAGGCGGAGGCGCTGACCGCCAAGGCGCAGGAGCTGATGGCCCGGCACAGTGTCGACGAAGCGCTGCTCGCGGCGGGCGCGCCGTCGCCCGGGACACCCGGTGCCTGCCGGATCGGTGTCGAGCCACCGTACGAACAGGCCAAGGCGGTGCTGCTGGACGCCGTCGCCACCGTCAACCACTGCCGGGCGGTGTGGAACGAGCCGCTGGGCTTCTCGACCGTCGTCGGCTTCGAGACCGACCTAGAGGCGGTCGAACTCCTCTACACCTCACTCCTGGTGCAGGCCACGACCGCCATGACGAAGGCGGAGGCGGCGCAGCGGGCGGGCGGCCGCAAACGCACCAAGACGTTCCGGCAGTCCTTCCTCGCCGCCTACGCCCACCGCATCGGCAGCCGCCTCGCCGCGGCCGCCGGGACGCAGGTGACCGACGACCTGCTGCCGGTCCTCGCCTCCCGCGAGGTGGCCGTCGCGGGGCGGCTGGACCGGATGTTCCCGGAGACCACCACGACCCGGCTGCGCGGAGTACGCGACGCGGCGGGCTGGACGGAGGGCGCGCAGGCGGCGGACCGGGCCCAGGTGGAGCACCGGCCGCCGCTGGGCTGATCTCCCGTCAGTCGCCCGAGGACTCGAAGCCGCTCACCGAGGCCTCCACCGCGCCGCCCCCGCCCTTCCGGGCGACATCGCCGTACGACCACGTCAGGTCGTGCGTGTCCTCGGGGGCGCCGGGCAGGGCGAACGACGCCTTCCGCACGGCGAGGCTCTTCGCGGAGCCGGCCTCGCCCCGTACGTAGGTGATCGTGAAGGACGTGGTGGCGCCCTTCCCGAGCGTGAGCGGCTGGGCCTTCGCGCCCGGCTCCGGGGACACGGACGTCGTGCCGTCCCCGGCCACGAGGTTGACGGCGGGGAAGCCCTCCAGGGTGCACGGCGTGCCCTGGTTGGTGAGGGTGACGGTGACGTTGCCGGTGTCCCCGGCGGCGGGGGCGGCACCGGCACCGACCTGCACGCCCAGGTCGCCGATCGCGCAGGCCGAACCGGCCTTCCGGTCCGTCTTCTTGGCGTCGCCGTCCGTGGTGCCGCCGTCGTCGCAGGCGGTCAGCAGGAGCGCCGCGGCGAGGGTGCTTGCCAGGGCGAGGGGAGCAAGGGTGCGCATGGGGACCTCTGGTGCGTGATGGCGAAGAGCGTTCCGACGTCTGGATCATCCCGGATCCGACGTCTGGATCATCCCGGATCCGACGTCTGGATCATCCCGGATACGAGGACCCGTTCGCACCCGGGCAGGCCGGAGCCGCCCGTCCCCTCGCGGCACGGGTCCCGGGCATGCCGTTCGGATCACGCCGCAGAGGCTGGGTCCGGCGCGCACATCTGCCGTTGTCGTCCGTCGCCTCGCGGCCGCACGCACCGGGCCCCGCTCACCGGCATGGGCAAGCGCCGCCGACCGCGTACGCCATGATCCGGACGATGTGGACCTAGGGGGTGTTTCGAAAGAGCCGCACAGCACCCACGGCGCCCGGCACGCACTCTCGCCGCACCGGCCGCAAGCCCGAGTACGTCCAGTACGAGGGCTTGCGTCCGGCACGCCGAGAGCACGCACCGGACACCGCGGGCACCGCACAGGACTTTCGAGACACCCCCTAGCCGAGGCCCCCGGTGGGCAGCCCGGTCGGCAGCTTCCCGCCCTCGGCCCGCGTGAACGTCTCGGCGCCGAGGCCGCCCTCCCAGGTGACCTTCAGGCTGCTCTCGTTCACGGAGTCGACCATGCCGGTCGTCCGGTCCTTGCTGCCGTCCGTGCACTTCAGGCGGATCATCCGCATCCCGGACTCCTGACCCGCGGTGCCGGTGCACACGCTGCCACCGGTGGCGAAGAGCGCGGCCTGCTTGCCGGTGACCACCAGGGCCACGGCCTTGCCGCCGGTCGTGGCGAGCCAGCTGCCCACGAGCCCGCCGGAGGCCGACTCCCCGGAGCCGGAACCCGAGCCGGGTTTCGAGCCACCCCCGGTTCCGGCGGACGCCGCCGGGGACGAGGCCGGGGCGGACGCCGAGTCGTCCGCGGAGCCGCCGTCACCGTCACCGCTGCACGCGGTCAGCGCGAGCGCGCCCACCAGGCCCGCTGCCGCCGCCGCGACCCGCAGCCGCCGACACGCTCCCGGGCGACGCGAGAAGATCACCGAAGTCACTTGGCCCCCAAGCTGTAGTCGGCCGGCCGGCCCGGGCCGGGCCCGCCGGCCCGTGCCGGAACGACCGCAGCAAGCTATCAGGGCCGGTCAAGAGGCCCAGGGCCTCCTCGTTCGGGGGGCAGGGCACCCGGAGACGGACTCCGGCTGCTCAGCCCCCGGGGCCTCTCACCAGGACGACTTCCGCACCCCCGGCAGATACCCCGCGTGCGCCTGCCCCCGCAGACTCACCCGGGACAGCCCGAACGCCCGGAAGTAACCCCGGGGCCGCCCGTCCGTCTGGTCCCGGTTGCGCACCCGCGTGGCGCTCGCGTCGCGGGGCTGCCTGCGCAGTTCGGCCTGCGCGGCCAGCCGCTCGGCGTCGGTGGACGACGGCCTCCGGATGATCTCCTTCAGTTCGGCCCGCCGGGCGGCGTACCGGGCGACGATCTCCTGCCGCTTGTCGTTCTTCGCGATCTTGCTCTTCTTCGCCATCAGACCTTCGCTCCCCGGGCCCGGATCCTGGCGACGGCCGCCTCGACCCCGATCGTGTCGACGGTCCTGATCGCCCTGGCGCTCAGCCTGAGCCGTACGTACCGGCCCTCGCTCGGCAGCCAGTAGCGCTTGGTCTGGATGTTGGGGTCGAAGCGGCGGCTGGTGCGCCGGTGGGAGTGCGAGATGCGGTTGCCGAAGCCCGGCTGGGTCCCGGTCAGCATGCAGTGCGCGGACATGGTGGTGACGTACCTCTCTGCCTAAGCAATGGAAATGGGATTCATTTTCAGTATCATAGCGGCATGGCACGCAACGAACTCCGGCCGGTCATCAAGCTCCGGTCCACGGCCGGGACCGGCTTCACCTACGTGACCCGCAAGAACCGCCGCAACGACCCGGACCGACTGACCCTGCGCAAGTTCGACCCGGTCGTCGGCCGCCACGTCGACTTCCGAGAGGAGCGCTGATCATGCGCGAGGGAATCCACCCGGAGTACGGCCCCGTCGTCTTCCGCGACCGTGCCGCGGACTACGCCTTCCTCACCCGCTCGACGATGACGAGCGAGAAGACGGTCGAGTGGGAGGACGGCAACACCTACCCCGTCGTCGACGTCGAGATCTCCGACGTCAGCCACCCCTTCTACACCGGCACGGCCCGGGTCCTGGACACCGCGGGCCGCGTGGAGCGCTTCGAGCGCCGGTACGGAAAGAAGGGCTGATTCCGTGGCTGTCCCTCCTGGGCTCCCCGTCGTGATCGTCGGCGGGCTGCACGCCGACGCCCGCAGGGCGGCCGTGGCGCGGCTGCTCGCCGACGTGCCCGGCAGTGTCGTCCTCCATCACGACCTGGCCACGGCCGCGGCCGGCACGGTCGTACGGACCGTCCGGGACGCCGGCGGCGTCCTGGACGCGGCGGAGGTGCCACTCGTCAACGACTGTGCCTGCTGCGCCCTGCGCGAGGACCTGGTGCCGGAGCTGGAGCGGCTCGCCGATGCCGGGAGCACGCCCCTGGCCGTCGTCGAGCTGTGGGACTCCGTCGAGCCCAAGGCCATGGCCGAGGTCGTCACGGCCGGCGGGCTCACCGTCACCGGCGTGATCACCGCCGTCGACCCGGCCCTGGTCCTGCCGTACCTCGGCAACGGCGACGACCTGGCCGACGGCGGTCTGGCCGCCGCCGCCACCGACCAGCGCACGGTCGCCGACACCTTCGCCCGCCAGCTGGAGTACGCCCCCGTCCTCGCGATCGCCGAGTCCCCGGAGGCCGACGACGAGGACCGGGCGCTGCTCGCCCAGCTCCATCCGACGGCCCGCCAGGTCCTGATCGGCCGAGAAGACGCGGCGGACCCGGCCGGCGACGGTCTGACGGCGCCGCCCCCGCGCCGGCGCCCGCTCCCGCCCCTGGCCCGGGCCGCCCTGGCCGGCTTCGACGTGGAGGCGGCCGCGGCCGCCCAGCACCCGGCCTGCGCGCTGCTGCCCGCCGAGGCCGACGCGCACGGCGTCTCCACCCTGGTGTGGCATCAGCGCCGCCCCTTCCACCCCGAGCGGCTCTACACCGCCCTGGAGGACCTGACCTGCGCGGCCGCCCGCAGCCGGGGCCGGTTCTGGCTCGCCGACAAGCCCGACACGCTCTTCCACTGGGACGCGGCGGGCGGTGCCCTGTGCGTGGAGAGCGCGGGGCCCTGGCTGGCCTCCCTGCCGGACGCGGCCTGGGAGATGGTCCCGCCGGTGCGCCGCGCCGCCGCCGCGCTGGACTGGCATCCCGAGCACGGCGACCGCTGCCAGCACCTGGTCTTCACCTCGCCCGGCCTCGACCGGGACGGCCTGGCGCACCTGCTCCAGTCCTGCCTGCTCACCGACGCCGAGTACGCCGCCGGGCGGGACGCCTGGCAGCGGCTGCCGCACGCCTTCGACGCCCTCCTGGAGGTCTGACCGAGATGCCCCGCAAGATCGACCGCAAGCCCGTGAGGAACCGGCCCAACCCGCTGGACCAGGCCGGGATCACCTACATCGACTACAAGGACACCGACCTGCTGCGGAAGTTCATCTCCGACCGCGGCAAGATCCGCAGCCGCCGCGTCACCCGGGTGTCGGCCCAGCAGCAGCGGCAGCTGGCCCGGGCGATCAAGAACGCACGGGAGATGGCGCTCCTGCCCTACTCCAGCCGTTGAACCGGCCCATCCCGGGTGAGGTTCCCCACGCTTGACGCGAGGGGAACCTCATGCGCGTGGCACGACCGGCCGACGGGCCTGCCGACCTGCCGCTTGGCACGGTTGACCGCCCGTCAGGGGGCGGGACGGCCGACCGGCCCTCCGGCGATGGTGCGACGCGGGCACCGCACTCGTGGACGACCTCGCCATCCCCCGTATGCACCATTTCCCCCTGTCACCGGCCACCGCCCCGCCCCTCGCCCCCGGCCTTCCGCATCGGCGCGGGTGGGGCCCGCCGGCCGTCCTCCCCCACACCTCCCCAGCTCCCGCTTTCTCCGGCACCGGCGCCCAGCCGCGCGGCCGTGCCGGATGCTCCGCCTCCGGCGGATCCGCGCCGGTACCGGCGCCTTCGCTCTCGGTCCCGGGGAACGCGGGACGGTGCAGGGCCGTCAAACAGGCAAGAGCTTTCGGTGAAGCGGTCGTCGCGGCTGTAACCGCGGGACCACCGCGCGTGCACGTGCATCTGCCCATGCATCTGCACATGAACAGGGCTATGATCCGGGTCAGTTGACCACTGCATCAATGGCCACATCAGCCACTGCACCACCGGGGAGCGACCTGTGGACCACGACGCGTACAACGGGATGGCCGCCACCACGCTGCACGGTGTGGCCTGGCAGAAGAGCCGGCACAGCAACTCGCAGGGCTCGTGCGTGGAGTTCGCCCGGCTGCCGGGCGGCGATGTGGCCGTCCGCAACTCGCGCTTCCCCGACGGCCCCGCGCTGGTCTACACCCGTGCGGAGATCGAGGCCATGCTGCTGGGGGTGAAGGACGGCGAGTTCGACCACCTCGTGGTCGGCTGACAGCCGCACGGGTTCGGCGGACGGCTCCCCGGGCAAGCCAGGGGGCAATCACGGCGATTCAGGATTTGGCGCGCCGTAACGCGCGTAGAACCGCGGCACGAGGAAGCGCCGCGGTCACTCATTCCGGGTGCGGACCCGAACCGGGCCGGGGCAGCCGGAACAGCGCCCAGACCACCTTGCCGCTCAGCGCGCCGGCGAGCGGGTGCCAGCCCCAGCTGTCGCTGAAGGAGTCGACGAGGAACAGCCCGCGGCCCGACTCGCACGAGAAGTCGTCGGTCTCCCGGGCGACGGGACTGTCGTGACTGGGGTCGCGCACCGCGCACACGAGCCGCTCCGTCCAGCGCATCAGATGCAGCCGCACGGGAGGCTCATGACCGTTGGCGCACGCCCCGCCGCCCGGCAGGCCGTGCCGCAGGGCGTTGGTGACGAGCTCCGAGACCACGAGGCAGACGTCGTCGAAACGGTCGCCCATGTCCCACTGGTCCAGCGTCCCGCGGGTGAACCTCCGGGCCTCGCGCACCGCTTCGTAACGGGCGGGCAGGGCACAGGAGGCGGCGTCGGACACGGCCGAGGGGTCCAGCGGCGGAAGGCCCTGCCGTAACGGCTCGAGCATGGTCGATCCATTCGTCCCCATGCGAGGCACTCCCGGGAATTCGCGGTCGGTGCGATGCGGCGGTGGTGCGAGACCATGGTTTCGGATGCGCACAGCAGATGCAAGGGCAGATGCACGTGCACGTGACCGGAATGAGATGCCCCGTACCACTTGTTGGCCATTTTTTCCCACGGCCCGGTGCCCAACTCCGGCCGTTCGCGCGCCTCTTCCTTACGATCACGCGCGTGCGCCCGTCGTCTCGATTCCGTTTCTGTAACCGCACGAGTACTGCTCGGAGTGTTTTAGTGGCAGACTTCGGCCCCTGAGACGTTGGGGAGGCTGGCGAACGTGAGCGCGGGAGAGCCGGGATCGGTGGTGCGGCGCATGCTGCTCGGATCGCAACTCAGGCGACTGCGTGAGGCTCGGGGCATCACGCGCGAGGCGGCGGGCTACTCGATCCGCGCCTCCGAGTCGAAGATCAGCCGCATGGAGCTGGGCCGGGTGAGCTTCAAGACCAGGGACGTCGAGGACCTGCTGACGCTGTACGGCATCACGGACGAGCAGGAGCGCAACTCCCTGCTCTCCCTGGCGAAGGAGGCCAACGTCGCCGGCTGGTGGCACAGTTACTCCGACGTGCTGCCCAGCTGGTTCCCGACCTACGTGGGCCTGGAGGGCGCCGCCTCGCTGATCCGCGCGTACGAGGTGCAGTTCGTGCACGGCCTGCTCCAGACCGAGGCGTACGCCCACGCGGTGGTCCGGCGGGGCATGCAGGGTGCGAGCGAGGCCGACGTGGAGCGGCGGGTGGCACTGCGTCTGGAGCGGCAGAAGCACCTGGTCGCCGAGAGCGCGCCGGACTTCCACATCATCCTGGACGAGGCCGCCCTGCGCCGCCCCTACGGCGACCGCGGCGTGATGCGCGGCCAGCTCCAGCACCTCATCGACATCTCCGAGCGGCCCAACGTGCGGCTCCAGATCGTGCCGTTCAGCCTCGGCGGCCACTCCGGCGAGAGCGGCGCGTTCACGATCCTCAGCTTCCCGGAGTCCGACCTGTCGGACGTCGTCTACCTGGAGCAGCTCACCAGCGCGCTGTACCTGGACAAGCCCGAGGACGTCGCCCAGTACGAGAGGGCGCTCAAGGAACTCCAGAGCGACAGCCCCGGCCCCTCTGAGAGCCGGGACCTTCTCCGGGGACTCCTCCAACTCTCCTGAAACATCAGTACGATGACGTGAGATCAGATCGTGATGGTGCGATCAGAGGTCTTCCAGGGATCGAGGGATCACATGTCGTCGTCCTGCTTCACCGACCTTGCGCTGCAGTACATCGACGGTGAGTGGCGCCCGGGTACCGGTTCCTGGGACATCATCGACTTCAACCCGTACGACGACGAGAAGCTGGCGTCGATCACCATAGCCACGGCCGAAGAGGTCGATCAGGCGTACCGGGCCGCCGCCCGCGCCCAGAAGCAGTGGGCGGCGACCAACCCCTACGCCCGCCGCGCGGTTTTCGAGAGGGCCCTGAGGCTGATCGAGGAGCGCGAGGAGGAGATCTCCGAGGCCATCATCGCCGAGCTCGGCGGCACGCGTCTGAAGGCCGCCTTCGAGCTGCACCTCGCCAAGGAGTTCCTGCGCGAGGCGGTCCATCTGGCGCTGGCCCCCGAGGGCCGGATCGTGCCCTCACCGGTGGACGGCAAGGAGAACCGCGTCTACCGCGTGCCGGTCGGTGTCGTGGGCGTGATCAGCCCCTTCAACTTCCCCTTCCTGCTGTCCATCAAGTCCGTCGCCCCGGCGCTCGCGCTCGGCAACGCCGTGGTGCTCAAGCCGCACCAGAACACTCCGATCGTCGGCGGCTCCCTGGTCGCGAAGATCTTCGAGGACGCGGGCCTGCCCGGCGGTCTGCTGAACGTCGTCATCACCGACATCGCGGAGATCGGTGACGCCTTCCTGGAGCACCCGGTGCCCAAGGTCATCTCCTTCACCGGCTCCGACCAGACCGGTCGGCACGTGGCGACGGTCTGCGCCCGGCTGTTCAAGCGCTCGGTCCTCGAACTGGGCGGCAACAGCGCACTGGTGGTCCTCGACGACGCCGACCTCGACTACGCGGTCGACGCGGCGGTCTTCAGCCGGTACGTCCACCAGGGCCAGGTCTGCATGGCCGCCAACCGCGTGCTCGTGGACCGTTCGATCGCGGACGAGTTCACCGAGAGGTTCGTCGCCAAGGTGAAGACCCTCAAGGCGGGCGACCCGCGCGACCCGGAGACCGTCATCGGCCCGGTGATCAACTCCTCGCAGGCGGACGCGATCCAGGGTGTGGTCGAGCAGGCCCTCGCCGAGGGCGCCACGGCACTGGTGCGCGGGGGACGGACCGACAACCTCGTCGAGCCGTCCGTCCTGACCGGCGTGCCCGCCGGCTCGGCCCTGCTGAAGCAGGAGGTCTTCGGCCCGGTCGCCTTCCTCGTCCCGTTCGACGGCGAGGAGGAGGCCGTACGCCTCGTCAACGACACCCCGTACGGCCTGAGCGGCGCCGTCCACACCGGGAACGTCGAGCGGGGCGTCGCCTTCGCCAAGCAGATCGACACGGGCATGTTCCACGTGAACGACGGTACGGTCCACGACGAGCCGATCGTCCCCTTCGGCGGCGAGAAGCACTCGGGCCTCGGCCGGCTCAACGGCGAGACGATGGTGGACTCGTTCACCACGACCAAGTGGATCTCGGTCCAGCACGGGCGGAGCGGCTTCCCGTTCTAGTTCTCCTCGGCACGCCGGGCCCTTGCGGACAGAACCTGACCGCAAGGGCCCGTAGCTTCGTAGGTGTCGGGGGAGGCGCCCCCGGCTCCGGCGAAAGGCGGCGGTCATGGTCACTCACGTTCCCGCGGAGGCGCACGGCGACGAGCGCGGAGCGCTCCTGTCCTTCATCGCCGAGCAGCGCGGTGGCATCCGGCGGGCGGTGCTCGGGCTGACGGACGAGCAGGCGAGTTCCCGCCCGAGCGCCAGTGAGCTGTCCCTCGCCGGGCTGGTCAAGCATGTCGCCGAGGTCGAGCAGATGTGGATCTCCCTGGCCAAGGGCGAGCCGCCGGCCGTGGTACGGGACCAGAGCAACTGGCACGAGTGCTTCCAGCTGGTCGAGGGCGAGACCGTCGCGTCACAGCTGGCGTACTGGGAGAAGGTCGCCGCCGAGACGGAGGCGTACATCCGCTCGGTCCCGAGCCTCGACGACACCTTCGCGCTGCCGGCCCAGCCCTGGTTCCCGCCGGACGGCCGGGTCTCCCACCGCTGGCTCTGTCTGCACCTGATCCGCGAGACGGCCCGGCACGCCGGCCACGCCGACATCATCCGCGAGTCGCTGGACGGCAGGACGGCCTTCGAGCTGGTGGCCGAGGAACAGCGGGCGGTGGCCGAGGCATAACCTTGGCCGCATGTCAACGATCCGCCTCCTCGTGCTCGGCGCGGTCCGTATGCACGGGCGGGCCCACGGCTACCAGGTGCGCAACGACCTGGAGTACTGGGGCGCGCACGAGTGGTCCGCAGCCAAGCCCGGCTCGATCTACCACGCACTGAAGCAGATGGCGAAACAGGGCCTGCTGCACGCGCACGAGACCGCCCCGTCCACGGCCGGCGGACCGCCGCGCACGGAGTACGAGATCACCGGGCAGGGCACCGAGGAGTACTTCCGGATGCTGCGGGAGGCGCTGGTCACCTATGACCAGCGCGGGGACATGAAGACGGCCGCCGTCGGCTTCCTCGTCGACCTGCCGCGGGCCGAGGCGGTCGCCCTGTTGAAGGAGCGCACCCTGCGGATCGAGCAGTGGCGAGCCTCCGTCCTGGAGCACTACATCCCCGAGGAGGGGCCCGAACAGCTCGGTCACATCGGCGAGATCATGAACATGTGGGTCCACACGGCCGACTCCGAGGCCGAGTGGACCCGCGGCCTCATCGAGCGCATCGAGGGCGGCGCCTACACCTTCGCCGACGAGGGGGACCCGTTCGTCGGCATCCTGGCCGAGGGCGAGGAGAACCCGTACGCGACGGGGGAGCGGCACCCCGGGGACGACCGCTGAGGTTCACCGTACGGCGCGGTCAACGACCGCCGTTCGCGTACGCGAGGAGGCGGGCACCTCTGCTCTCCGCGATGCGGCGTACGTCGGTCAGGGCCTCGCTCATTCGGGCGAGCAGGAAGCGGAGCTGTCCGGTGGTCACCTGTTCGTCCGCGAGCATGTCGGCCGCGTGGTCGAGGAGGTCGTCGGCCATGCCGAGCTGGACACTCTCGACGGCGTCGGCGGCCCGGGAGAGGCGACCGCTGCCGTCGGTCAGGAGGTAACACGGCTTGCCTTCGGGGCTTGCCCAGGGCAGCAGCCGCGCCGGGGGGATGGCGTTGTCCGTCATGCGGTCATTCCCATGTCGTGGATCGGGTGCGAGTACGAGTGATGCGGGCGCAGGTCGATGCCCTGAGGGGCGAGCAGCAGGGAGCCGCGACGGGCTCGTCGACGCCGTTCCCGTTCCCGGCGTTCGTGCGCGACGAGGTAGGGGCGGACGAGGGCGTTGTCCTCACCGCGCAGAGGGCGTGCGCCGAACCGGTGGGGAGTCGGCCCCTCGACCGGCGGATGCGGAGGGTCGTATCCGTGCCTCGCGTTTAGTCGATGGCGCCCCGTGGCGGGGAGGGCGAGGTGAAGCAGTGCTTCGAGCAGGCGGGCGATGGCGCCGAGCATGGCGTGACTCCGTTCATCGTTGTCGCTGTCCGTAGCGATCGACATACAGAGTGAGAGGGGGCGGGCTAGGCTCGCCAGAGGGTGAGAGGTGACAGAGCATTTGTCACAAGGGAGTTGAGCTCGTGGGTACGAACTACGGCGACTGGCTCAGGGAGCAGCGCGAGGCGGCCGGGCTGACGCAACAGCAACTGGCCGAGGCGGCGGTCATGACTCGAACGCACATCGCGCATATCGAGGCGGGGCGCCGGGTGCCGTCGCGGGAGGACGCGCGGAGGCTGGACAACGCGCTGGGCACGGGAAACGTGCTGAGCAGCTTCCTGCCGCAGGAGGAAGTGGCGGTCGCCGACTACTTCGAGGCGGCCCGGCTGCTCGAACAACAGGCGGTGATGATCCGCGAGTTCGCCCTGTCGTTCGTCCCGGGCATTCTGCAGACGAAAAGGTACGCGCGTGCGGTTCTGAGTACGTCGTTCCCTCCTGTGAGTGAAGAGGAACGTGACAGGCTCGTTGTCACACGCCTTGAGCGGGCGAAGGTCCTGGATGACCCGGTGACGCCCGTAGTGTGGGCGCTACTGGACGAGGCTGTGCTGCGGCGGGTCGTGGGCGGGCGGGACGTCATGGCGGAGCAGATCGCACATCTGGTCCGCTTGGCGGAACGGAGCCGTGTACGCGTGCATGTGGTCCCCTACGGGGTCGGTGCGTATCAGCTCCTACAGGGTTTGGTCACTCTGATGTCCTTTGAGGATCAACCGCCGTTGGCGTACTCGGAGGGCGTCCAAGTGGGCAAAGTGCACGACTCTCCGTCTGTGGTCACGCGCCTTGAGGGAGCCTACGATTTGGCACTGAGCGACGCGCTGTCGCTCAAGGAGTCCGTCGCCATGATGCAGGCGATCGCGAAGGAGTACGGACGTTGTGACTGAGTCCCTCATAACGGATGGTGCCCCGCTGGGCGGTTGGCGGAAGTCGTCGTACAGCGGCCCTGAGGCTGGAAGCTGCCTCGAAGTGCTGGATGGCCACTCTGCGGGCGTTCCCGTACGCGACTCGAAGAACCCCCACGGCCCGGCCGTGCTCGTCCCGGCATCCGCCTGGTCGACGTTCGTCACGGCGGTCAGGAGCGGTGTGTTCCCCTCCTGACCGCCCTGCCGTCAGTGGTGGAACCCCGTCGCCGCCTCCTTGTCCCGGGTGAGCGGGCCCGGCTGCCGCCGCAGTTCCGGCAGCAGGCGTTCCAGGTCCTCCATGAGGAGCTCGGCGAGGTCGGCGGAGAAGCCGCTGCGGCACACCACCCGCAGCACCGACAGGTCCTCGCGGTTGGCCGGGAAGGTGTACGCGGGCACCTGCCAGCCGCTCTCGCGAAGCCGGCGGGAGACGTCGAAGACGTTGTACGCCGTCACGTCCGGGGCCGTCGTGAAGGCGAACACCGGCAGCTCGTCGCCCCGGGTCAGCAGCCGGAAGTCGCCGAGCGCCTCGATCCGTGCGGCCATGCCCATGGCCACGTCCCGCGCGGCCTGCTGGACGGCCCGGTAACCTTCCCGGCCGAGCCGCAGGAACGTGTAGTACTGCGCCACGACCTGCGCGCCCGGCCGCGAGAAGTTGAGCGCGAACGTCGGCATGTCACCGCCCAGGTAGTTCACCCGGAACACCAGCTCCTCCGGCAGCGCGTCCGCGTCCCGCCACAGCGCCCAGCCGACGCCCGGATAGACGAGGCCGTACTTGTGCCCCGAGGTGTTGATCGACGCCACCCTCGGCAGTCGGAAGTCCCACACCAGGTCCTCGTCGAGGAACGGCGCGACCATGGCGCCGGACGCCCCGTCGACGTGCACGGGGATGTCGAGCCCGGTCCGCTCCTCCAGCGCGTCCAGCGCCGCGCACAGGTCCGCGATCGGCTCGTAGGACCCGTCGAAGGTCGAGCCCAGGATCCCGACGACCCCGATGGTGTTCTCGTCGCACAGCTCCGCGGCGGCCCGCGGATCCAGGTGGAACCTCTCGCCCTCCATCGGGACCAGCCGGGGCTCGACCTCCCAGTAGGCGCAGAACTTCTCCCAGCAGACCTGCACGTTGATGCCCATCACCAGATTGGGCCGGGCCCCCGGATACCGGTCGGCGTTGCGCTTCGCCCAGCGCCGCTTCAGTGCCATCCCGGCGAGCATGCACGCCTCGCTCGACCCGGTCGTCGAACACCCCACGGCCGTCGCCGGGTCGGGCACGTGCCACAGGTCGGCGAGCATCGCCACGCACCGCCGCTCCAGCTCGGCGGTGCGCGGGTACTCGTCCTTGTCGATCATGTTCTTGTCCCGGCACTCCGCCATCAGCAGCCCCGCCTCCGGCTCCATCCAGGTGGTGACGAACGTGGCGAGGTTCAGCCGCGCGTTGCCGTCGAGCATCAGCTCGTCGCGTACCACCTGGTGGGCGATCTCCGGTGGCATGGGCAGGTCCGGGAGCCGATGCGTGGGCGGGGCCTCGGCCAAGCCGGCGAGGGGGTTGGCGGGTCCGTAGAAGGGGTTGACGGACATCCGGCGTTCGCCGTTGCTGAGGGGGCCTTCGTGGAGCGGCAAGAGGAGCCTCCAGTGTCGGTCGGGTGCGAAAAGGCGAGGTCATCGGACCGGCGTCCCGTCCTGCCGCAACTGCATCTGCGGCCGGCCCGTCACCAGCAGCCAGGCCGGCAGCGAGGCGACGCACAGCAGCGGAAGGATCCCGGGCGAGGCGACCAGCACCGCGGCGACGAACAGGCTCACCCAGCCTTGGCGGGTGATGGCCATCAGGACTCCGAGCACCGCGGCGGACACCCCCACCGACGGATGAACGCCGGACACCAGGGCGTGCGCGCCCAGCCCGAGGGCGGTGCCGACGAACACGGCCGGGAAGATCCGCCCGCCGCGGAAGCCGCAGGACGCGGCGACGAGCAGCGCGGCCAGCTTCACCACCGTCATGACGGCGAACTCCCCGGCCGACCAGCCGTCCGGGTCACGCGCCAGCGTGGCGATCTCGTCAAGCCCCTTGAAGAGCGTCAGATGGCCGCCCGCCGCCGCGAGGCACCCCAGCACGACCCCGCCGGCCGGGAGCATCAGCATCGGGTGCCGCAGCTTGCGGAAGGCCCCGTGGACGTAGGGGAAGGCGTACACGGCGCACAGGGCGAGCAGCGCGCCCAGCGAGGCGACCACGACCGCGGCTGCCAGGTCGCCCCATGCCGGTTCTCCGAAGGGCGGCAGGTCGAGGTCGAAGCTCGGGTGGTCGACGAGGGTGACGGTGAGGGAACCGGCCGCGGCGGCGGTCAGCGGCGCGAACAGGTTGTCCCACAGCAGACCGCGTGTCTGCTGCCCGGCCAGCGCCTCGGAGATCACCAGGGCGGCCGCCACGGGGGTGCCGAACAGGGCGCCGATCGTCGCCGCCTCCGCCAGGGCCGGCCAGATCCGGCCCGGCGCCCGGGGGACGGCCCGGCCGCCCAGCCATACCGCCAGACCGACGTTCACGGCGATGATCGGGTTCTCGGGGCCGAGGCTCGGCCCGCCGGCCAGCATCAGCCCGGTCGCCAGCACCAGCCCGGGCAGCACCACCGGCGGCAGCACCGGGGCGTCCAGACCGAGGGTGGCCGGATCCGGTCCGGCGTGGCCCGGCACCTTCCACACCACCAGACCGACCGCGATCCCGGTCGCCACCAGCATCACGAACATCCACGCCACGGAGTACCGGCCGATCCCCAGCGCGTCCGGCACGGTCCGCCACAGCACGTGCTGGAGCTGCTCGGCGGCGGCCTCCACGCCCACCAGGAGCAGGCTGCACATCACCCCCACGGCGACAGCGGGCAGGATCGACGGCAGCAGAGCACGGGCGGGAGCAGCGGGAGTGACGGAGGGCGCCTGCCGCGCGGAGTCCTGGACCACGGGCACACCATAAACGGATCAAAGAGGACAAACTGGAAACACGCTTGCACCTCACGTGACGTCAGGCCCGACCGTGGAGCGCGTACCGAGAAGGGAGCGGAAGTGAGCTACTCCGTGGGACAGGTCGCGGGCTTCGCCGGCGTCACCGTGCGCACGCTGCACCACTACGACGACATCGGCCTGCTCGTCCCCAGCGAACGCAGCCACGCGGGACACCGGCGCTACAGCGGCGCCGACCTCGACCGGCTGCAGCGGATCCTGTTCTACCGGGAGCTCGGCTTCCCGCTCGACGAGGTCGCCGCCCTGCTCGAAGACCCGGACGCGGACCCCCGCGCACACCTGCGCCGGCAGCACGAACTGCTGACCGCCCGGATCGAGAAGCTGCGCAAGATGGCGGCGGCCGTGGAGCACGCCATGGAGGCACGCAAGATGGGCATCAACCTCACGCCCGAGGAGAAGTTCGAGGTCTTCGGGGGCAAGGACCCGGAGCAGTACGCGGAGGAGGTCGAAGAGCGCTGGGGCGGCACGGACGAGTACGCCGAGTCGCAGCGCCGCACGGCCCGCTACACCAAGGAGGACTGGACACGCATCCAGGCCGAGGCCGCCGCCTGGGCCGATCGCTACGACGCCCTGATGACCGCCGGGGAACCGCCCACCGGCGAGGCGGCCATGACCCTCGCGGAGGAGCACCGGCAGCACATCTGCACGTGGTTCTACGAGTGCTCCCACGAACTCCACCGCTGCCTCGGCGAGATGTACGTCTCCGACGAGCGCTTCAAGGCGTACTACGAGTCGATGCGCCCAGGTCTCGCCGAACACCTCAGGGACGCCATCGCCGCGAACGCGGCCCGGCACACCTCCTGACGTCCTGGCCCGGGGGCCTCCCTACTCCTGGGCCAGGATCACTGCCGTCCCATACGCGCACACCTCCGTGCCCACGTCTGCCGCTTCCGTCACGTCGAAGCGGAACGCCAGCACCCCGTTGGCGCCACGCGCCTGTGCCTGTTCGACCAGCCGCTCCATGGCCTGGTTGCGGGTCTGCACGAGCGTCTTGGTGAGCCCGCGCAGCTCACCGCCGACCATCGACTTCAGCCCGGCGCCGATCTGGCTGCCCAGGTGCCTGGAGCGCACGGTCAGGCCGAAGACCTCGCCGAGCACCTCCCGCACGCGGTAGCCGGGAACGTCGTTCGTGGTGACGACGAGGACGTCGGGCCGGGGGCCCTGTCCACCGCCGTATTCATCGATGCTCATGGTCCACAGCTTTGACCGGGACCGCGCACAGTGCATCCTGGGTACGCCCATGGAACCTGGGCCATGGCGGCTGCGTTGATACTTTGAAGCAGTCAGCCCCCGCCCGTCCCCCCAGCAGCAGGAGCCACATCCCCGTGACCACGCTTGCGCTCGGCCCCGAGTGGCTCAGCCCGGACTATCTGATCTCGACGTTCAGCCTGCCCGGCATCCTGCTCATCGTCTTCGCCGAGTCGGGACTCTTCGCGTTCCTGCCGGGCGACTCCCTGCTGTTCACGGCCGGCCTCTTCGTGGCCGAGGGCACCTACATCAGCCAGCCGCTGTGGCTGGTCTGCACGCTGATCGTGGTCGCCGCCGTCGCCGGTGACCAGGTCGGCTACATGATCGGCAAGTTCCTGGGGCCGAAGCTGTTCAACCGGCCCAACTCCAAGCTCTTCAAGCAGGAGAACCTGGACAAGGCCCACGAGTTCATGGAGAAGTACGGCCCCAAGGCGATCGTCCTGGCCCGCTTCGTCCCGATCGTGCGCACCTTCGCCCCCATCGTGGCCGGCGCCGGCCGCATGAAGTACCGCACGTTCCTCACGTACAACGTCATCGGTGGCGTCGCCTGGGGCACCGGCGTCACCCTCGCGGGCTACTGGCTCGGCCAGATCGGCTTCATCAAGAAGAACGTCGAGGCGATCCTCGTCCTGATCGTCCTGCTCTCCGTCGTCCCGATCATCATCGAGTACCTCCGCGACCGCTCCAAGAAGAAGCGCGCGGCGGCCGAGGCTCCCGCGGAGCACCGGCAGCAGCCTCCGGTCATGGACGACGCGACGACCCAGCTCCGCCGCATCACCCCGGACGACCAGCCCCCGCACCACCAGCAGCCCCAGTACGGCAACCAGGGCGGCTACAACGACCAGCAGTACTACAACCAGTACCCGCAGAACCCGGGCTACGGACAGCAGAACCCGGGCTACGGGCAGCAGAACCCGGGCTACGGGCAGCAGCAGCCGTACGGCACCCAGCAGGGCAACCGGCAGCAGCCCTACAACGGCGGCTACTAGTCAGACCGGCGGCCACTGGACCGGCACGCCCCGCGGCCAGCCACCAACGGACCGGAACCCCGACCCCACACGCACTCGGCGCTAGAAACCCCTGGTCCGCTTGGCGGCCCGCCGCTTCTCGGCGGAGCCGATCCGCAGGAACATCCGCGAGATCTCGGACCCCAGGTTCACCCCGATGGCGATCGCCATGGCCAGGGCCACCGCCTTGGACAGCGACACCAGCCCCTCGTCCACCTCGCTCTGCGCGATCGCCAGCAGACCGAAGTACGTGGCCGAACCCGGCAGCAAAGGCCCGATCGCCGCGGTCGTGTAAGGCAACGCGGAGGCGAACTGGTACCGGGACAGCAACTGCCCGAACAGCCCCACCAGTCCCGCGGCCGCCGCCGTGGACGCCACCGGCGAGATGTCCCCGGCGTAGTGCATCGCGCCGTACACGACCCAGGCGACACCCCCGTTCAGCGTCACCCACACCACGGTGGCCCGTTCCTGCTGCAGCAGCACCGCGAACGCCAGCGACAGCAGCATGGACGCCCCGATCATCAGGACCGGGTCGTCGGAGGCCCCGAGCGCCGCGTCCGGGTTCAGCCGCGCGCCCAGCTGCACACCGAAGTACAGCACCAGCAGCACACCCGCGACGATGCCCACGAAGAAGTACAGGACCTCCAGCAGCCGCGCGGACGCGGTGATGTAGAAACCGGTCAGCCCGTCCTGCACGCCCGCCACCAGGGCCCGCCCGGGCAGCAGCGCGAACAGGCCACCGGTGATGACCGCGGAGGCCTTCACATCGACGTGCCCCAGCGTCAGCGCCACCCCGATCGCGGCCGGCGGCATCGCGGCCACCGTGAACTGGTAGAACTCCGGCAGCCCGCGCCCCGCGCACAGCCACGCCAGCCGGTCGCCGAGCATCGCGCCCAGCGCCGCCGCGACGAACACGATCACGTCACCGCCCACGAGCACCGACGCCGCACCCGCCAGCAGCCCGCTGGCGCCGGTCAGCGCCCAGCCGGGGTACGGGTGCCGGTTACGGCGGATCTCCGCGAGCCGCCGGTACGCCTCCTCCAGGGAGACCGCCGTCTCGTCGTCGCTGAGGTCGTCCACCAGCTGGTACACGGCCGCCAGCCGCGTGTAGTCGGTGCCTCTGCGGCGCACGGTGCGTGAGGCCGTGACCGGATCGTCGACGAGCGACGGCTGGTACGAGATCGCCAGCAGCGTGAAGGTGACGTTGGGCTCGCAGCGGTCCAGCCCGTAGGACCGGCAGACGGCGAACATCGCCGTCTCCACGTCCTCGGCGCCCTCGCCGCCCGCCAGCAGCAGCTCGCCGATACGCAACGTCAGGTCGAGCACGCGCGGCACCGCGGGCCCGCTCTCGTCACCGCTGCGCTGACTGGGCTCCGGCGCCGGCCGCTCCGCCACCGGCATGCGCAGCATGGTGCGCATCCGGTCCTGCCAGGGCACGTCCTTGGTCAGGCTGACCACGGGGATCCCGCTCGGCGGCGTGAAGGCCGACGGGGCGTGCTTCGCGCTGTACGTTCTCGGCGGGGTGAACGCCGAGCCCTCCGACTCCGCCTGGGGCGCCTGCACGTCCAGCCCGTCCGGCACGGCGAACTCGGACGTCGTCTCGGACTCCGTGGCCGTCGGCCTGGTCACGGCGAGGCCCTCGGGGATCGCGAACTCCGACGTCGTCGACATGTCCCCGTCGACGGACGTGCCGGACGGGGGCAGAAACCCGCTTCTTGCCTCGTCCGACCTCGGCTTGCGGTCCGCCGCATCCGTCACTGCCTTGGCCCCTGTAAAACCCTGCACGTCAGCCCCAGTACCCGCTCAGCCTCACTATGAGCACAGACGCACGAACGGGCCGCACCCGCAGGCGTGCGGCCCGTCTGCATCAGGAAGGGAGGTCAGTGACCGCCCTGCTCCTTGAAGCGCTTGTAGGACCGCTCGATCTCGGCCTCCGCGTCCGTGCGGCCCACCCAGTTGGCGCCCTCGACCGACTTGCCGGGCTCCAGGTCCTTGTAGACCTCGAAGAAGTGCTGGATCTCCAGGCGGTCGAACTCCGACACGTGGTGGATGTCGCGCAGGTGCTCCACACGCGGGTCATGGGCCGGCACGCACAGCAGCTTGTCGTCGCCACCGGCCTCGTCCGTCATCCGGAACATGCCGATCGCACGGCACTGGATGAGGCAGCCGGGGAAGGTCGGCTCGTCCAGGATGACCAGCGCGTCCAGCGGGTCGCCGTCCTCGCCGAGGGTGTTCTCGACGAAGCCGTAGTCGGCCGGGTAGCTGGTCGAGGTGAAGAGGCGACGGTCCAGGCGGATCCGACCGGTCTCGTGGTCCACCTCGTACTTGTTGCGCGAACCCTTCGGAATCTCGATCGTGACGTCGAACTCCACCGGTGGCTCCTCCATGATCAACACATAGTTCTGGTGGTTAAGTGTCCCTCACGCAGGTGTGTGATCGCGAAAGGGGCTGGTGGTCGTGCCGGAGCTGGGGCCATGGCGGGCCGCGAGACCGCACGTGGTGCGGATCGCGAACGCCGTACGACCGCGCCTGGCCCGGGCCGTCGCGGCCGCGAAACCACGGGTCGCGCGGCTCGCCCGTGCCGGGAAACCGCAGGTCACGCCACGGTCGAAGACCTGGCACCACACCGCGGTCGCCGCCACCGCCGGGCTGGCCCTGGCCGCCGGCGTGGTGACCGCCGCCGGCCCCTGGGACTCCTCGGGTCAGCGTACGGCCGAGCGGGACCGTGCCGCCGCTCTGGCCCGCGCGGGTGGCGCAGATCACGGCAGGGCCCCCGGCGCGCCCGCGCGGCCCCGGCCCGCCCCCAGCGCCGGACCCGTGCTGACCGGACTGGGCGGTGTCAGCACCGTGAAGTCGGCGCCGGACGGCAAGGCCCTCGCCAACGCCCTCACGCCCCTGCTGAACGACCCGGCGCTCGGCCCCCGGCCCGCCGCAGCCGTCGTGGACGTGACGACCGGCAGGCACCTGTACGGCACGAACCCGGACGCCGCGCTTCCCCCGGCCTCCACGACCAAGATCGCCACGGCCGTCGCCGCGCTGTCCGCGATGGGAGCCGACCACCGCCTCACCACCCGCGCCGCGCTGGAACCCGACACCAACGAAGTCGTCCTGGTCGGCGGCGGCGACCCCACCCTCACCGCTCGCGAGGCCATCGACGGATGGGCCAGCCTGCGCGTCCTCGCCGACCGGACGGCCGCGACCCTGGCCCAGCGCGGCGTCCGCGAGGTGACGCTCTCCTACGACACGACCCTCTACGCCGGCACCCAGAAACACCCGATCGGGGCAAACCCCAACCTCGCCCTCGTCAGCCCCCTGATGGCCGACGAAGGCCGTACGAACGACTCATCGAGCGGCCCGGCCACCCGCGTGACCGACCCGGCGGCGGACGCCGCCCGCCGCTTCCGCGACTTCCTCGGATCCCGCGGCATCAAGGCCACGGACCCGGGCCTGTCGAAGGCCACGACCCGGGCCAAGACGCTCGCCGAGGTCTCCTCGCCCCCGCTGTCCGCCCTGGTCGAACGCATGCTGACCAACAGCGACAACGACATCGCCGAGGCCCTCGCCCGCCAGACGGCGATCGCCACGGGCGGCAGGGGCGACTTCGCCGGCGCCAACCGGGCGATCACCGCCCAGCTCCGCAAGCTCGGCCTCCCCGTCAAGGGGGCCGCCTTCAAGGACGGCAGCGGCCTCAACCGTGCCGGCCGGCTGACGGCGAACCTCCTCACGGCCCTCCTGACCAAGGCCGCCGACCCCGCCCACCCCGAACTCCGCCCGGCCCTCACCGGCCTCCCCGTCGCGGGCTTCACCGGCACCCTGACCGCCCGCTACACCGACGGCGCGGCCGGCGTCGTGCGCGCCAAGACAGGCACCCTGACCGGCGTCAACGCCCTCGCCGGCACCACCGTCGACCAGGACGGCCGCCTCCTGGCCTTCGCGTTCCTGGCCAACAACACGACCGACCCGGACGCCGCCCAGAAGGCCCTGGACAAGGCCGCGACGACCCTGGCGCGCTGCGGCTGCCAATAGGGGTCCCACCCCGCCCGGCCGACCGCTCCGCTCCCCGCGGCCGACCGCTCTGCCCGCCGTGGGCGACCGTTCTGCCCCGCCGTGGGCGATCGTTCTGCCCCGCCGTGGGCAGTCGTGCCGCTGGGGCGGCACGGGTGGGCACGGCACATCACGCCGAGCACCTGCCAACGAACCCCAGCCCCTGGCAACCTCACCGCCCTGCCCCAGCGGCCAGCGCTCACGTACGGTTGACGCATGACGAGCATCGGTGGTGCCTCATCCGGCATGGTCGACTGGAATCTCGCGGTCGCGACCGCGACCCGGCTCGTACGGCCGGGCCCCGACGTCAGCCGCGACGAGGCCAGGGCCGTCGTCGCGGAGCTGCGCCGGCACGCGAAGGCCTCGGAGGAACACGTCCGGGGCTTCACTCTTCTGGGCGCGGAGGAGGGCCATGACACCCCCGTCCTGGTCGTCGACCGCCCGGGCTGGATCCGGGCCAACGTCGCCGGTTTCCGGGAGATCCTCAGGCCCCTCCTCGACAAGATGCAGGAACGGCGCGGAAACAGCACCGGCGGCGCGGTCATGAGCGCCGTCGGCGGCAAGGTGACCGGCGTGGAACTCGGCATGCTGCTGTCCTTCCTGGCCTCCCGCGTCCTCGGCCAGTACGAGACCTTCGCCCCCGCCACCCGCGAACTCCCCGCCGGCGGCAACGGCGGCGGCCGGCTCCTGCTCGTCGCCCCGAACATCGTCCACGTGGAACGCGAACTCGACGTCGACCCGCACGACTTCCGGCTCTGGGTCTGCCTGCACGAGGAGACCCACCGCACACAGTTCACCGCCGTCCCCTGGCTGCGGGACCACCTCGAGGGCGAGATCCAGTCGTTCCTGGAGGAGACCGACGTCGACCCCATGACCGTCCTGGAGCGCGTCCGGGAAGCCGCCCAGACCCTCGCCGGGGGCCGTCCCGAGGCCGAGGAGGGCGACGGCGGCCGCTCCCTGGTGGAGATCGTCCAGACACCCGCCCAGCGCGAGATCCTCGGCCGCCTCGCGGCCGTGATGTCCCTGCTGGAGGGCCACGCCGACTTCGTGATGGACGGCGTCGGCCCCGACGTCGTACCGAGCGTCGGCGAGATCCGCGAGAAGTTCCAGCAGCGCCGGGCCAAGGGCGCCTCCCGGCTGGACCTGGCCCTGCGCAAACTGCTGGGCCTGGACGCCAAGCTCCGCCAGTACCGGGACGGCGAACGCTTCGTGCGAGCCGTCGTCGACGAGGTCGGCATGGACGGGTTCAACCGCGTGTGGACCTCGCCCAACACCCTGCCCACCAAGGCGGAGATCTCCAAACCGGCGGACTGGGTCGCGCGGGTGCACCGCAGGACCGAGTAGTGAGACGCGGCGGGACAGTCGTGAAAGAAGAGAGGCCCACGGCAGGCAAACGCCCCTTCAATCACCCGTCCGAGGGACCGTGAGCGAGGGGTAGGCGTGCAATGCTCGGGGAACGGCCCGGTTCTGTCACCATCTACACACTCTGAGTGACCGAACCTCGGGCTCACCCCCCGAAAACTTCATGAAGGGAACCGGACATGGGTCCCCATCCTGCGGTCGCGGCGATACGCCTGGCGGTCCGCCGCGTCCTCCACGACCTCCTCACCGAACACCGCGCCCCCGGGGCACATCCGCGCGCCTCCACGCACGAGACGCCCCCACCGCTCGTCCTCGTGGCATGCTCCGGCGGCGCCGACTCCATGGCCCTGGCCTCCGCCCTCGCCTTCGAGGCCCCCAAGCTCGGCGTCAGAGCCGGCGGTGTGACCATCGACCACGGCCTCCAGCCCGGCTCCGACCTGCGCGCCGCCGAAGTCGTCCTGCGCCTGCGCGAACTGGGCCTCGACCCGGTCGACTCCGTCACCGTCTCCGTCGGCCGCGCCGGCGGGCCCGAAGCCGCCGCCCGCGACGCCCGCTACGCCGCGCTCGACACCACGGCCGAACACCACGGCGCCGCCGCCGTCCTGCTCGGACACACCCGCGACGACCAGGCCGAAACCGTCCTGCTGGGCCTCGCCCGGGGCTCCGGCATCCGCTCCCTGTCCGGAATGGCCGCGGTCTCGGGGGCCGACGGCCGCTACCGGCGCCCCTTCCTGGAACTCGACCGGCAGACCGCCCGCAAGGCCTGCATGGTCCAGTCCCTGCCCGTCTGGGACGACCCCCACAACGCCGACCCGTCCTACACCCGCTCCCGGCTGCGCCACGAAGGCCTGCCCGCCCTGGAGAAGGCCCTCGGCAAAGGCGTCGTCGAGGCCCTCGCCCGTACCGCCCGGCTCTCCCGCGACGACGCCGACGCCCTCGACACCTGGGCCACCCAGGCCGAGGCCACCGTCCGCGACGCCGACGGGCACCTGGAATGCGCCCGGCTCTACGCCCTGCCCCCCGCCGTACGCCGCCGCGTCCTGCGCCGGGCCGCCATCGCCGCCGGTGCCCCCGCCGGTTCGCTGTTCGCCCGCCACATCGAGGAAGTCGACCGGCTGATCACCGGCTGGCGCGGCCAGCGAGCCATCAACCTCCCCGGCAAGGTCGTGGCCCGGCGGCAGGGTGGCAGACTGGTGATTCGGCAAGGCTGAACCGCGACCCCTCCGAGCAGTCGATGGAGGGGCCGCCAGGCCAGGGACGACCGAAAGTGATGCGGGTGGACGCGAAAGACATGGGTGCCGACCTCCAGCAGGTGCTCATCACCAAGGAAGAGATCGACGCCAAGCTGGCCGAGCTGGCAGCGAAGATCGACGCGGAGTACGCGGGCAAGGACCTGCTGATCGTCGGCGTCCTCAAGGGCGCGGTGATGGTCATGGCCGATCTCGCCCGGGCGCTGTCCACCCCCGTCACCATGGACTGGATGGCCGTATCCTCGTACGGGGCGGGCACCCAGTCCTCCGGTGTGGTGCGGATCCTCAAGGACCTCGACACCGACATCAAGGGCAAGCACGTCCTCATCGTCGAGGACATCATCGACTCCGGCCTGACCCTGTCCTGGCTGATCTCCAACCTCGGCTCGCGCGAGCCCGCCTCCCTCAAGGTGTGCACCCTGCTGCGCAAGCCCGACGCCGCGAAGGTCGCCATCGACGTGGAGTGGGCCGGCTTCGACATCCCCAACGAGTTCGTCGTCGGCTACGGCCTCGACTACGCCGAGAAGTACCGCAACCTCCCGTTCGTCGGTACGCTCGCGCCTCACGTGTACGGCGGCTGAATCGGGCCGGGGTGCCGTGAACGTGATCGGGAACCCCAGCGGACGTCCCGCCGTTGGAGCATGCGTAGGCGGATCGCCAGCCGTCCCGCGCGGCTTCAGGTGACAATGCTGGGGTACCGTCCGAAGAACAGTCTTTATCAAACTCACTATGGCAGGAGGGACGGGGCGGCACCGCTCCGTATGGATGGACGTGAAGCGATACTTCCGTGGGCCGGTCATGTGGATCGTGCTGGCCGTCCTCGCCGTGGTCGTGTTGATGCAGGTCGTCGGCTCGTCCGGCGGCTACAAGACGGTGGACACCGGCCAGGTCGTCCAGGCGATCAACCAGAACAAGGTCGAGTCGGCCAAGCTGACCACCGGTGACGATCAGAACATCAAGATCACGCTCAAGGACGGCGTGAAGGTCGAGGGCAGCTCCAAGGTCCAGGCGAGCTACATCGGCGACCAGGGCAAGGACCTGGCCGACACGCTGCAGAACAAGTACCAGCAGAAGCAGATCCCGGACGGCTACACGGTCTCGCCGTCCAAGCAGAACCCGTTCGTCGGAGTCCTGCTCTCCTTCCTGCTCCCGCTGGTTCTCATCGTCGTGGTCTTCCTGTTCCTGATGAACCAGATGCAGGGCGGCGGCTCCCGCGTCATGAACTTCGGCAAGTCCAAGGCGAAGCTCATCACCAAGGACACCCCCAAGACGACCTTCTCGGACGTCGCCGGATCCGACGAGGCCGTCGAGGAACTCCACGAGATCAAGGAGTTCCTGCAGGAGCCGGCCAAGTTCCAGGCCGTCGGGGCGAAGATCCCCAAGGGCGTCCTGCTCTACGGCCCCCCCGGCACCGGCAAGACCCTGCTCGCGCGTGCCGTCGCGGGCGAGGCCGGCGTCCCGTTCTACTCGATCTCCGGTTCCGACTTCGTCGAGATGTTCGTCGGTGTCGGTGCCTCCCGAGTCCGTGACCTCTTCGAGCAGGCCAAGGCCAACGCCCCGGCCATCGTGTTCGTCGACGAGATCGACGCGGTCGGCCGCCACCGCGGCGCCGGCCTCGGCGGTGGTCACGACGAGCGCGAGCAGACGCTGAACCAGCTGCTCGTCGAGATGGACGGCTTCGACGTCAAGGGCGGCGTGATCCTCATCGCCGCGACGAACCGGCCCGACATCCTCGACCCGGCTCTGCTGCGCCCCGGCCGCTTCGACCGCCAGATCGCCGTCGACCGCCCGGACATGCAGGGCCGTCTGGAGATCCTCAAGGTCCACCAGAAGGGCAAGCCGGTCGCCCCGGACGTCGACCTGTCGGCCGTCGCCCGCCGTACGCCCGGCATGACCGGTGCCGACCTGGCCAACGTCCTGAACGAGGCCGCCCTGCTGACGGCCCGCAGCGACCAGAAGCTGATCGACAACCACATGCTGGACGAGGCGATCGACCGGGTGGTCGCGGGCCCGCAGAAGCGGACCCGGATCATGTCGGACAAGGAGAAGAAGATCACCGCGTACCACGAGGGCGGACACGCCCTGGTCGCGGCGGCCTCACCGAACTCCGATCCCGTCCACAAGATCACGATCCTGTCGAGAGGCCGCGCCCTCGGCTACACGATGGTGCTTCCGGACGAGGACAGGTACTCGACCACGCGCAACGAGATGCTCGACCAGCTCGCCTACATGCTGGGCGGCCGCGCGGCCGAGGAGCTCGTCTTCCACGACCCGACGACGGGTGCCGCCAACGACATCGAGAAGGCCACCGGCCTGGCTCGGGCCATGGTCACGCAGTACGGCATGACCGAGCGCCTCGGTGCGATCAAGTTCGGCGGCGACAACACCGAGCCCTTCCTCGGACGTGAGATGTCTCACCAGCGCGACTACTCGGAAGAGGTCGCCGCGCTGGTCGACGAAGAGGTCAAGAAGCTCATCGAGACCGCGCACAACGAGGCCTGGGAGATCCTGGTCGAGAACCGCGACGTGCTCGACAACCTGGTGCTGGCGCTCCTGGAGAAGGAGACACTCGGCAAGGAGGAGATCGCCGAGATCTTCGCCCCGGTCGTCAAGCGCCCGCCGCGGCCCGCCTGGACCGGCTCCTCCCGGCGTACGCCGTCCACCCGCCCGCCGGTCCTCTCCCCCAAGGAGCTGGCCCTGACGAACGGGGCGAACGGCGCGACGCCGGCGATCACCACCGCGAAGAGCACCGCGGCGGAGCCCGCCCCGGCGCCCGAGCACGCACCGGAGGACCGCCCCGAGAGCTGATCGCCGCTCTCCCGGCGGCCCGACCGGCCCCGGAATGAATGCCGCGCCCCCCAGGTTCTAGCCTGGGGGGCGCGGTATTTCGCCATGCGCGCGGGCCGCCCCGTGATGGACACAGGAACGAGGCACCAGATGACCGACCCCGTGACGCTGGACGGCGAGGGCCAGATCGGCGAGTTCGACGAGAAGCGGGCCGAGAACGCCGTACGCGAACTCCTCATCGCGGTCGGCGAGGACCCGGACCGCGAAGGCCTGAGGGAGACGCCGGCGCGGGTGGCGCGAGCGTATCGGGAGCTTCTGGCCGGGTTGCGGCAGGAGCCCGAGGAGGTTCTGACGACTACGTTCGACCTGGGGCACGATGAGATGGTCCTGGTGAAGGACATTGAAATCGTGAGCCTGTGCGAACATCATCTTCTGCCCTTCCATGGCGTGGCTCACGTGGGCTACATCCCGGCGGAGACCGGCAAGATCACCGGCTTGTCGAAGCTGGCGCGCCTCGTCGAGGTGTTCGCCCGGCGGCCGCAGGTGCAGGAACGACTCACCACGCAGATCGCCGACTCCCTCATGAAGATCCTCGAGGCGCGGGGCGCGATCGTCGTCGTCGAGGCGGAGCACATGTGCATGTCCGTGCGCGGGATCCGCAAGCCGGGCGCCAAGACCACGACATCGGCGGTCCGCGGCCAGCTTCGGGATGCTACGACCCGGGCCGAGGCAATGAGCCTGATACTGGCGCGCTGAGCGGATTGTCGAGAGCGGCGCGGCCGCACACCTGGTCGTCGCGTCTGGCGCAGGTCAGGCCGCCGGGGCCGTCCCCGGGCCGTCGTGTTCGTCGTCCTCGGGGAGTTTGCAGACGCGTTCCAGGAAGATGGCCGCCGCTATGACGCCGATGCCGGCGAGCACGGAGAAGCCGGCGTAGATGGCCTGGTCGCGGCGGACGGGGTTGTCGAGGGACTCCAGGAGGAAGACGCCGGTGCCCGCGTACATGCCGGCGACGAGGGCGGCGACCAGGGCGCTGGCCTGGCCGAAGACGACCGCGCGGGCCGCCATCATGGGGTCGACGCCCTTGGCGTCGGGCTGCCGCTCGCGCTGGGCCTTCAGCCGGGCGCGCAGCGAGAGGGCCGTGGCCAGCAGGATCGCGGCGATCAGGGCGAGGGCGAGGGGGGCGGCCAGGGGGACGCTGGGAAGGGTCCCCACCGCGTTCCACAGGCGGGCGCCGGCCCAGGACAGGATCCCGGCCACGACGAAGACGCCGGCCAGCACCCTGATGCGCAGCTCTTTCACGGTGTCCCTTCGGTTCCCCCGGGTCCGGCCCCGTACGGCGGCCGTCTTGACCTTAACGGCTATTCGGGCAGCCGGAGTTCCAGGTCCTCGCGGGGTGCCACGCCTTCGCGGGTGACGGCGTCCAGCAGACCGGCGACCGGGCCGCGTCCGGGCAACTGCGCCTCGGGGTCCAGGTCGTGCCAGGGGGCCAGGACGAAGGCGCGTTCGTGGGCGCGGGGGTGGGGGAGGGTGAGCTGCGGGTCGTCGGAGACGACGTCGGCGTACGAGACGATGTCGACGTCGAGGGTGCGGGGGCCCCAGTGTTCGTCCCGGACGCGGTGGAAGGCCTCCTCGACCGCGTGCGCGCGCTCCAGGAGCGAGGACGGCGGGAGGGTGGTCTTCAGGACGACGACCGCGTTGAAGTAGGCGGGCTGGGTGCCGGGTTCCACGCCCCAGGGCTCGGTCTCGTAGACGGGGGAGACGCCCTTGATGCGGACGCCGGGGGTGTCCTCGAGGGCGTCGATGGCTCCCTGGAGGGTCTCCAGGCGGTTGCCGAGGTTGGAGCCGAGTGCGACCACGGCGCGTTTCGGGTTGCTGAGGGTGGTGTCGGCTGCGTCGACCTTGTCGACGACGGAGGCGGGTACCGGCTGTACGGTCGGGTCGCTGGGACCCTTGATGAAGGGTGCAGTCATACTCGGCTCCGGGTGATGGTGACGGTCACGTCGTCGAAGGGGACCGTGATCGGGGCGTCCGGCTTGTGGACGCACACCTCGACCTGCTGGACCCCCTCGTGCTTCAGACATACCTGGGCGATGCGCTCGGCGAGCGTCTCGATGAGGTTGACGGGCTCGCCCTCGACGACCGCCACGACCTCTTCCGCCACGATGCCGTAGTGCACGGTCTTCGCCAGGTCGTCGTCGGCCGCGGCCGGGCGGGTGTCCAGGCCGAGGACGAGGTCCACGATGAAGGTCTGGCCCTCCTCGCGTTCCCTCGGGAACACACCGTGGTGCCCGCGGGCCTTCAGGCCGCGCAGCGCGACACGATCCACGCGAATCACTCCTGCAATCGTCGGTCCCGGCCGGATCGGTGCCCTGGGCGGGCGGCACACCGGCCTCAGTCGAATCTACCTGCGAGCCCGGGCGGGGCCGGGCCACGGGGGTGTGGGTCCGGGCCGGGCCCGGCAGGGTTCATCCAGCGTTTCCCCTGGAGAACCCGGTCGCTCAATGGCTGGTAACCGCCCGTACTGATGGGGCGGTGATTCCGGCCACTCCAGCCGCCTACCCACTCAGGAGGGGGTGTCGTCGCCCTCGTCCTCATCGTTTTCGGACAGAACGGGGGAAGCGTGGTGTGACCAGAGTTTCCACCCCGAGGGCGTGCGCCGGTACACGTTCGTGGCGACCACGAGCTGGCCGACGAGCGGGCCGAGCTCCTCGTCGCCCGCGGGGGCGGGCCCGCCGCTGAGGATGTTCTCCGTGCAGGTGACCAGGGCGGTGTCGCCGGTGACGGAGACGTGTACGTCGGTCAGGAAGAACTGGATGTAGTCGGTGTTCGCCATGATCAGCGCGTAGGAGCGCAGCACCTCCCCGCGGCCGGTGAGCACGGGCCAGCCGGGGTGCACGCAGGAGACCACGCCGGTGTCGGCCGGGTCGTGGTACGTCTCGTCGACGCCCAGGTCGGAGGGGGTCAGCCAGAGCGATGCCAGTTCCTCGAAGTCGCCCCGCTCCAGCGCCTCGTAGAAGGCGGTGTTGGCGGCCTCGACGTGTTCGACGTCGGTGTGCGGGGCGCTCACCGGGCTCCTTCCACGCCGGTGTGCGCCGTCCGCGCTGTCTCGATGGCGTGGGAGACCCGGACCGCGTCCGCGGTGGCGCGTACCTCGTGGACACGTACCGCCCATGCGCCGGCGTGCGCCGCGAGTGCGGAGACGGCTGCGGTGGCGGCGTCGCGTTCGCGTGCGGGCGGGGGAGGGCCGTCCGGGCCGGCGAGGACCCGGCCGAGGAACCGTTTGCGGGAGGCGGCGACGAGCAGGGGGTGGCCGAGGGCGAGGATCCGGTCGAGGCCGGCCAGGAGCGCGAGGTCGTGTTCGGCGTCCTTGGAGAAGCCGAGGCCGGGGTCGACGATGATCCGGTCGGGGGCGATGCCGCCCTCCAGGACGGCTTCCACGCGCGCGTGGAGCTCGTCGGCGACCTCGGTGACGACGTCCGTGTACACGCCCCTGACGTTGCCGCCCTCGAGGAAGCCCCGCCAGTGCATGACGACGAACGGGGCGCCGGAGTCCGCGACGGCGGGGATCATGCGGGGGTCGGCGAGACCGCCGCTGACGTCGTTGACGAGCGCGGCGCCCGCGGCGAGGGCCTGTTCGGCCACACTGGCGCGCATGGTGTCGACGGAGACCGTGACGCCTTCGGAGGCCAGGCCGCGGACGACGGGGATGACGCGGCGGAGTTCCTCGTTCTCGTCCACCCGGGTGGCGCCGGGGCGGGTGGACTCCCCGCCGACGTCGACGAGGTCCGCGCCCTCGGTGACCAGTTCGAGGCCGTGCTTGACGGCGGCCGTGGTGTCGAAGAAGCGGCCGCCGTCGGAGAAGGAGTCGGGGGTGACGTTCACGACTCCCATGACCGCGCAGCGGTCCCATTCCGGTAGGCCCGCGACGCGCCCGCGTCCGCTCTGGTTGCTCATATGTTCAGCGTAGGCCCAGGGGGCGGCCGTCAGGCGCTGCGGTCCGGACCGGTCCGGACCGGACCGGTCACGCGGCCCGGACCTCGCGTTCCGCCGCCGTGCTGTGGACGCAGGGGCGGCGGGTCGCCGGGCGACGGCGGCGCAGGTGGCGCGGCAGGGGCAGGGCGAGGTTGACGAAGCCCTCGGCCTGCATGGCGGCGAGGCCGATGCGCGGCAGGTCGGCGGAGGCGCGGTAGACGACGAAGCGGGGTTCCCAGCGAGGCTGGAACTTGGCGTTGAACTTGTACAGCGATTCGATCTGGAACCAGCGGGAGAGGAAGACCAGCAGTCCGCGCCAGGCGCGCAGCACCGGGCCGGCGCCGATCTTCTCGCCGCGGGCCAGTGCCGAGCGGAACATGGCGAAGTTGAGGGAGACGCGGGCGATGCCGAGCTTCGGTGCGGCCTGGAGGGCGGCGACGATGAGCAGTTCGTTCATGCCCGGGTCGGCCGAGCGGTCGCGGCGCATCAGGTCCAGGGAGGCGCCGTCGGTGCCCCAGGGCACGAAGTGCAGGATCGCCTTCAGGTCGCCGTAGGGGCCGGGCTGGTCGTCCTGTTTGTGGGCGGTGGCGATGAGGCAGTCGCCGTCGGCGGGGTCGCCGACGCGGCCCAGGGCCATGGAGAAGCCGCGCTCGGTGTCGGTGCCGCGCCAGTCGTCGGCGGCGAGGCGGATGCGTTCCAGCTCGGCCTCGCCGAGGTCACGGACACGTCGTACCCGGGTTTCGTAACCGGCGCGCTCGATGCGCTTGACCATCTGGCGCACATTGCGCATCGCGCGGCCGGCGAGTGAGAAATCCTTGACGTCCACCACCGCCTCGTCGCCCAGTTCGAGGGCGTCGAGCCCGGTCTCGCGGGTCCACACCTCGCCGCCGGTCTCGGAGCAGCCCATGACGGCGGGGGTCCAGGAGTGGGCCTTGGCCTCGTCCATGAACCGTTCGATGGCGCCGGGCCAGGCCTCGACGTCGCCGATGGGGTCGCCGCTGGCGAGCATTACGCCGGAGACCACGCGGTAGGTCACCGCGGCCTTGCCGCTGGGGGAGAAGACGACGGCCTTGTCGCGGCGCAGCGCGAAGTGGCCGAGGGAGTCGCGGCCGCCGTGCTTGTCGAGCAGGGCGCGCAGCCGGGCCTCGTCCTCCTCGGTGAGCCGGGCGGCGGGGTGTTCGGGGCGGAAGGCGAGGTAGATGGTGGTGACGGCGGTGAGCAGGCCGAGGGCGCCGAGTGAGAAGGCCACGGTCCAGGAGGTGTTGCCCTGGTATTCGACCGGGCCCTCGAAGCCGAACAGGCCGTAGACGACGTGGGTGATGCGGTCGGCCAGGCTGGGGTCGCCGACCATGCTCCCGGAGTGGACGCTGACGATCAGCAGGCCCAGCAGGAGGGAACCGGCGCCCATCAGCACGAAGTTGGCGAGCGCGCGCCAGCGGCTGCGCGGGTCGGGCAGGGCCGAGAACTGGTCGCGGTGGCGCAGCAGGGGCGCCAGCAGGGCCAGCGAGATCAGGACGCCGACGATCGAGTGCCGGTAGGTGAACTGCGCGACGGCCCCGGCCGGGAGCAGCGCCACCGCCGCCCGCCAGGCCCGGCGCTTGCCGCGCTTGAGGCCGTGGGCGAGCAGCAGCAACAGCACACCGGCGCTGAGGGACAGGGCGGCCGCGAACGGGCCGAACGCGCCGGGCAGTACCTCGGCGATGGCGTGCATGCGGCTGTGCCGGAAGCGCGGGAAGACGCCCGCGGCGATGTCCAGCAGGCCCACGAGGGCGCACGCTCTGCCGACGAGGACGGGCACGGCCTCGGGGCGTGGTCCGTTGATCAGACGGCGCACCCGGCCCGGCACCCGGCCTGTTCGGGCCGCGGAGCTTCCGCGACTCGGAACCTCACCCGACATTTCCTCATCTGTCCTGACAGACATCGCATCCCGTAGTTCTGCGAGAGACCTTGGATCCGGTGCCGATTCGGGCATCCGGCGACATTGCGCCCTCTAGGACGGTGTCTCAGGGGGAGAGGTTCACTCCCCACGTCAAAGCCGTTTCAAAGGCCGAGGAAAGTCCGGGACAAGCTCTCGCGAAGGTGTGAGCGCGGGGCTGGGCCGGGCGGAAAGCGCTGACAGGTGACCACCCATGGGTTTGGGGCTCACGAGCAACAACACGCTGGTGCTGGCGGTGCTGTCCGCCGCGCTGCTGTTCACCGGCACGGTCTGGCTGTGGCCGCGGCTGGCCGGGCGCGGCTGGCGGGCGGTGGGCGGACGCGTCGGTCTGCTGCTCGCCACACAGCTGGCGCTGTTCGCCGCGGTGGGCCTCGCCGCCAACCAGTCCTTCGGTTTCTACGCGAGCTGGGCGGACCTGTTCGGGCGGGAGAAGGGCCAGGGTGTCGTCGTCGACCACGCGGCGGGCGACGGCCCGCTGTCGGTGGTCGGCACGCGGCGGGTGCCGGGGGCGGGCGGCGTGCGGCCCCATGTCGGCGGCCGGATCCAGCAGGTCGGCATCGTGGGCCGTACCACCGGGATCGCCACGACCGCGTACGTGTACCTGCCGCCGGAGTACTTCCAGCCCCGATACCGGACTCGTACCTTCCCCGCGGCTGTCGTGCTGACCGGTTACCCGGGCACGGCGTCGGCGCTGGTGGAGAAGCTGCACTATCCGCGCACGGCACTTGAGCTGGCCAGGGCGGGCCGGGCGCGGCCGATGATCCTGGTGATGCTGCGGCCGACCGTGGCGCCGCCCCGGGACACGGAGTGCGTGGACGTTCCGGGCGGCCCGCAGACCGAGTCGTTCTTCGCCAGGGACCTGCCGGACGCGCTGCGCACCCACTACCGGGTGGCCGGAAAGCCGGGCGGTCTGGGCATCGTCGGCAACTCGACGGGCGGCTACTGCGCCTTGAAGATCGCCATGCACCATCCCGATGTGTACGCCGCCGGAGCGGGTCTGTCCGCGTACTACAAGGCGCCGATCGACGCCACCACGGGCGATCTCTTCCAGGGCGACGAGGAAGTGCGCAATCGCGCCGACCTGTGGTGGTGCCTCGAGCACGAGAGCGCCCCGGACACTTCACTGCTCGTCACCAGCAGCCGGTCGGGCGAGTCCAACTACGGGGACACGCTGCGTTTCATAAAGCGGGTGGAGGCCACCGGGCGGACGCGGATCTCGTCGATCATTCTGGAAAGCGGCGGGCACAACTTCAACACCTGGCGGCGCGAGATTCCGGCGACGCTCGAGTGGATCGGCGGACGGCTGAACGCGCGCTGAAATGATCTTGGGAATTGGGTGCGGGCGGGAATCCGCGTCTTCCCGAGTTCTGATGCCGTGTGAACGTTTCGGTGTGGCTTTGTTTTTGCGGGGTGGGTCACCATGATTCGCCTACGCGCGGTAAGTTTCTGGCCATGCCACGTGGACGTCATCGCCATTCCCCGCCCCTGCACAGGCTGCTGCCCCCGTCGGCGATCGCAGGCGTCTCGGTCGTCTGCGCCCTGGGGCCCTGGGTGTTCACGGAGCCGACGGTGCTCCGCGCTCTGGCCGCGGCCGCCGCGGCGACGGCCGTCGTCGGCGCCGTCGTGCTGCGCCACTGGGACATCCAGGCGGGCAAACGCGTCGCCGATCTCACGCGCGCGCGGGCGAGCGACGAGTGGCGCTTCGAGGAGCGCGTCGCCGAACTGGAGGCCGACCTCGATGAGTCCCGCGAGCTGCGCGCCAAGCTGGAGCAGCGGCTGCGCGGCAAGCGCACGGAACTCGCCAAGCTGCGCAACGAGCACGCCGCCCTGCTGCGCCGGTACGCCACCGCGGAGGCGGACCGCGCCAGCGTCCTGGAGGAGCGCCGGGTGCTCGAGATAGAGGCGACGGCTCCGGTACGGGCCGCGCTGCCGGCTGGGGCGCCGGAGGCGGCGGACGCGGACGAGGCGCCCGAGGGTCTCGCGGTCGAGGAGCGGCCGGGGATTCCCGCGGTGTTCTCGCCGGAGGGCTCCCGGCTGTTCCTGCGCGCGAAGGCGGCACTCGCCCGGTTCGACGGCGAGACCGCCCCGGACCCGGACGGCGGCGGGGACGGCGACGGCGACGGCGTACCGGAGAGCGACGAGGCGGAGCCCGCGGTGGACGCGGCGGTGGACGACCGGAAGGACGACCGGAAGGGCGAACGGCGGGAGCGGACGCGGGAGGACGAGCCGAAGGAGCGGTCCGAAGCGGTCGCCGGGAACGAGCACGCGACCGTCGGCACCACGGACCAGGCCGCCCCGTCCGGGCAGCAGACCTCCGGTCACTACACCGTGCCGACCGCGGTGGCCGTCGCGCCGCAGACGCCCGCGCGGCGCCGGCCGGCCGAGGGCGGGTTCGACTTCTTCGGCACCAAGCAGGGGACGTCCCGGGACGCCCTGGAGGCCGTGCAGAACGAGGACCTGGCCGATGTCGTCGGCCAGGAGGCGCTCGCCCTGCACAAGGCCGAGACCGAGGCCGCGTTCAAGCCGGCGGACGAGGAGTCCCGGGGGATCGGCCAGGTCATCGACCTGACGGCGCACGACGAGACGGAACAGATCGACGTACAGGGGCTGCGGAGCAAGGTGTCCTGACCCTTGCCGGTCGCCGGCCCGGGGGCTTCCTGAGCCAGGAAGCCCCCGGTTCCAGCTGGGGAGGGGTCAGGCCATCCAGCGGTCCGGCCGCGCGTCCCTGCGGCCGGTCCGGGATCGCTCCGCCTGCGCCGCCAGCAGTTCGCGCGCTTCGGCCGCGTCCCGCAGCCGCGCCCGCACCGTCTTGTTCGCGCCCGTGTCCACACACACGTCGGCCACGCCCCGGGCCCGCTCCCACGGCCCCTGCGTCATCCGCACGCTCTGCACCTTGGCGTGCGGCACCAGCGCGAGACTCCGCCGCAGCAGCCCCGACCGGGCCGCGAACACCGCGTCCGTGACGCCGAGGCCGTACCCGCGCCACCACACCGGCACGCACCACCGGGCGCGGCGCGGCGACGGCGACAGGGCCGCGGGCCCCGGCACGGTCACCCCGGGCAGCACCCGCGCGACGACGGCATCGGCGACCTCGCGCGGAGCGACGGGCACCAGCACCGAGTTGGACGAGCCCGCCACGTCCAGCTCCACCCGCACCCAGCCGCGCCGCCGCCACAGCAGGGGCTCCACGATCCGCACGGTCTGCACTCGCCCCGGCGGCACCGTCTCGTGGGCCCGGTCCAGCAGGCCGTGGTCGATGCGCAGTCCGTCGGGCGACTCGGCCACCGTCCAGTCGTACTCGGCGACGAACCGTCCCACACTGCTCGCGCCCGCCGCGCCCAGCAGCGGCAGGGCGACGGCCAGGACCGTCCACACGCTCTCCGTGGCCAGCCACAGCACCGGCGGAACGACGAGCGCCGCGGCCAGCGCCCCCCAGGTCCCTCCGCTCAGCAGCAGTGACACGGCGAGAACCCCGGGCGGCACCCGCAGCAGCCGCCGCGCGGGCGCCTCGCCGACCTCGTGCGCGGTCCCGGGCGCGAAACCGGCCGCCCGGGCGAGCAGTTCGGCGCGCAGCGCCCGCGCGTCGTCCGCGCCCAGGAAGGCCAGTTCGTCCTTCTTGTCGGTGCCTATGACGTCGAGTCTGAGCTTGGCGACACCCGCGACCCGGGCGAGCAGCGGCTGGGTGACGTCGATCGCCTGGATCCGCTCCAGCCGGATGTGCGCGGTGCGCCGGAACACCAGTCCGGTACGGATGCGCAGTTCGGTCCCGGTGACCGCGAAGTGCGTGAACCACCAGGAGCAGAAGCCGTAGAGGGCGGCGGCCGGGACGATCACGGCGAGGCCGATCAGCAGTGTGGTCGTCGTGAGCCGGGACAGATGGCGCTGTGCCCCGTCGGGGTCGTGCACGGCCCAGCCGAAGACCACGGCGACGGGCGCCCACGCCCGCCTGAGCGGCGTGACGGGATGCAGCCGCCGCTCGGGCCCCGCGGCCTCGGCGGCGGTCTCCGCGGTGCCTGCCGTCGTGGTGGCTTCGACGGCGCTCTCGACCGCGATCTCCGCGGCCCCGGTGGCCCCGGGACCCTCGGCGGTCTCTCCGGCCCCGGCGCTCTCCTCTGACTCGGCGGTCCCGGCACCCTCCGTCGCCCCGCCGGCCCCGCCGGCCCCGGGCGTCGTCACAGCCCCGCCGATCGGGCCTCGCCCAGCTCCGTGAGCCGGTCGCGCAGGCGTTCCGCCTCGGCCGGGGCCAGACCCGGGATCGTCGCGTCGGTCGCCGCGGCGGCCGTGTGCAGTTGGACGCTGGCCAGGCCGAAGTACCGCTCGACGGGCCCGGAGGCGACCTCGACCAACTGCATCCGCCCGTACGGCACGACCGTCTCCTCGCGCCACAGCACGCCCCGGCTGATCAGCAGGTCGTCGGCCCGCTCGGCGTACCGCCAGGAGCGCCAGTTGCGGCCGATCATGACCCAGCCCCACGCCATCAGGGCCAGCGGCAGCACCGCGAAGGCGGCCCAGGCGGGCCCGGCCAGCAACCCCGGCACCAGCCCGGCGGCCAGCGCGATCAACCCCAGCCACACCACCAGCAGCAACCGCCGCATCCTCAGCAGCCCGGGCGGCAGCGCGATCCACACCGGCCCGCCCTCGACCGCCTCCGCCGTGCCCTGTGTCCCCGCCGGCCCGGCGTCCCGCGGGCTCCCCGTCTCCATGGGGCCAGCGTACGTAGGAGAGACTGTGTCCATGACTCCTACGACGGAGACCATGGTCGGAATCGGCGGCGCCGCGGAGAGCACCGACATGGTGCTCAACATCGGGCCGCAGCACCCGTCCACGCACGGCGTGCTGCGGCTGAGGCTCGTCCTGGACGGCGAGCGCATCAGGCACGCGGAGCCGGTGATCGGCTATATGCACCGCGGCGCCGAGAAGCTGTTCGAGGCGCGTGACTACCGCCAGATCATCATGCTCGCCAACCGCCACGACTGGCTGTCGGCCTTCTCGAACGAACTCGGCGTGGTCCTCGCCGTGGAGCGGATGCTCGGCATGGAGGTCCCCGAGCGCGCGGTCTGGCTGCGCACGCTGCTCGCCGAGCTGAACCGGGTGCTCAACCACCTGATGTTCCTCGGCTCGTACCCCCTGGAGCTCGGCGGGATCACCCCGATCTTCTACGCCTTCCGGGAGCGCGAGGAGCTCCAGCACGTCATGGAGGAGATCTCCGGCGGGCGTATGCACTACATGTTCAACCGTGTCGGCGGCCTCAAGGAGGACCTGCCGGCCGGCTGGACCACACGGGCGCGGACCGCCGTCGCCGACGTGCGCTCCCGCATGGACCGCTTCGACGACCTGGTGCTCGGCAACGAGATCTTCCGGGGGCGCACCCGCGGCGTGGGCACCCTCGCGCCGGAGACCGTGCACGCGTACGGGGTCAGCGGGCCGATCGGACGGGCCTCGGGCGTCGACTTCGATCTGCGCCGCGACGAGCCGTACCTCGCCTACGGCGAGCTGGGCGACGTCCTGAAGGTGGTGACCCGGCAGGAGGGCGACTGCCTCGCCCGCTTCGAGTGCCTCCTGGAGCAGACCCACAACGCGCTGGACCTCGCCGACGCCTGCCTCGACCGCCTCGCCGAGCTGCCGCCCGGGCCGGTCAACCAGCGGCTGCCGAAGGTTCTGAAGGCACCCGAGGGCCACACCTACGCCTGGACCGAGAACCCCCTCGGCATCAACGGCTACTACCTGGTCAGCAAGGGCGAGAAGACCCCGTACCGGCTGAAGCTGCGCTCGGCCTCCTACAACAACATCCAGGCGCTGACGGAACTGCTGCCGGGCACGCTCGTCGCGGACATGGTGGCGATCCTGGGGTCGATGTTCTTCGTGGTGGGAGACATCGACAAGTAGGCGACAGACAGGCCCTCACCGCGTGAGCGGGTCCGGGATCCCGACCGGCTGCACCAGCCAGCCGAAATCGCCCAGGCCGCCCGCCGCGGTGAGCTCGGCGGCCTCCCCGGCGTTCGCGAGGGCGCGTATATAGGCCGTGGGGTCGGTGGACGCCAGTGTGAGCGGGGGGCGTGCGCCGGTCACTCCCAGGGCGTGCAGCGCCTCGCGCTGCGGGAGCAGCCGCCCACCGGGCAACGCGCAGGCGTCGAGCGCGACATGGGCCGTGATGTCGCACGACCCGTCCGGCACGGCCGCTGTCTCACGGCCCTCCCGGAAGCCGGTGAGCGTCCCGAACGGCGGTCTCGCCCCCGCCGTGTGCGCGTAGTCCACGGCGACGGCGAGCCCCCGGTCGACAGTGGCGACCGCCGTCGCCCAGGCCTCGTCCCTGGGCAGGCCGATCTCGGCCCGCAGCCCCTCCTCGCCGGGCAGCGGCCACCACCGCTCCAGCCACCCCGCCGATGCCCCGTCGACCGGCTCCCCCAGCCGCTCGGTCCCGTCCTCCCGGACCAGCACCAGGCGCGTGACGCCCGCGGAGTCCACCTCCGCGACCTCCACCGGCACGTTGTCCAGCCACTCGTTGGCGAACAGCAGCCCGGCCGTCCCCCGCGGCGGAGCGGCCAGCCACTCGACGCGGTGATCCAGCCCCTCGGGCCGCTCGGCGACCTCCACGGCGTACGCGCGCGTGCGGGCCGCCACTTCGGCCGGCAACGCGTCGAGCACCCCGGTGGCCAGCTCGCCCCGCCCGGCCGCCATGTCGACGAAGTCCAGCACCGCGGGCCGCCCCAGTGCCTCGTCGACCCGGCACAGCAGCCGTGCCACCGCCCCGGCGAACAGCCCCGAAGCGTGCACGGACGTACGGAAGTGCCCGGCCGGCCCCTCCACCCGGCGGTAGAAGCCGCCCGGCCCGTACAGGGCCTCCCGCGCCGCCGCACGCCATCCGCGCCACTCGTCCCCGGTCGCTGCTGTCACCCGGCCAGGCTATGCGGACGCGGAGCGCACACAACGTACGCAACTCCACCTTGCGGAGTATGCGCGCCCGGTGCGGATCGACCCTCCGGTTGACCCCTGCGCCCATCGCGCTTCCCTACGCTGGGTTACGTGCAGCGCCTCTATGACTTCCTCCGCAGGCACCCGATGTGGGTCGACGGCTCCTGGGCCGTGGTCCTCCTCGGGATTTCGGTGGTCAGCGGAGTGTCCGGCGATTTCGGACCCCCGGCCGCCGCCGTCCCGCTGGCGCTGCTGCTGTGCCTGGTGGTCGCGCTGCGTCGCCGGATGCCGGAGAAGATGCTGCTGCTCGCCACCGCGGTCGGCCTGGCGCAGCTGATCACCGACGTCGAGAAGGGCCCCGCCGACTTCGCCCTGCTGGTGATCGTCTACACGGTCGCGGCGGAGGGCGCCCGCTGGGCCTCCCGCTTCGCGCTGGTCGCCGGCCTGTGCGCCGCCCCCGTGGCGCATCTTCGCTGGCCGAACGAGACGAGCGTCGCGGCCGGCGTCGCCGCGACGATCTTCATGACCGTGCCCTTCGCCCTCGCCTGGGTGCTCGGCGACTCCATCCGCACCCGCCGCGCCTACTTCGCGCAGCTGGAGGAACGGGCCACCCGCCTGGAGAAGGAGCGCGAGGCACAGTCCAAGGTCGCCGTCGCCGCCGAACGCGCCCGTATCGCCCGCGAGCTGCACGACGTCGTGGCGCACAACGTCTCGGTGATGGTGGTCCAGGCCGACGGCGCCGCCTACGTGCTGGACGCCGCGCCCGACCAGGCGAAGAAGGCCCTGGAGACCATCTCCTCCACCGGCCGCCAGGCCCTCGCCGAGATGCGCCGCCTGCTCGGCGTGCTGCGCACCGGGGAGCACCAGGAGGCCGGCGAGTACGTGCCGCAGCCCGACGTCCAGCAGATCGAGGACCTCGTCGAGCAGTGCCGCGGGCACGGACTGCCCGTCGACTTCAAGGTCGAGGGCACGCCCCGCCCGCTGCCCAGCGGTGTCGAGCTCACCGCCTACCGCATCGTGCAGGAGGCGCTCACCAACACCCGCAAGCACGGCGGACCGAACGCGGGCGCGAGCGTGCGCCTGGTCTACTTCGACGACGGTCTCGGGCTGCTCGTCGAGGACGACGGCAAGGGCGCCCCGCACGAGCTGTACGAGGAGGGCGGCTTCGACGGCCAGGGGCACGGCCTGATCGGCATGCGGGAGCGGGTCGGCATGGTCGGCGGCACCCTGGACGCCGGCCCGCGCCCGGGCGGAGGATTCCGCATCAGCGCCCTGCTGCCGCTCAAACCCGCCTGATCACCTCGGCACACCCCGCGCTGACACCTGTAACGACCCACGGAAGAGGCCTTGATGACGATCCGCGTGATGCTCGTCGACGACCAGGTGCTGCTGCGCACCGGGTTCCGGATGGTGCTCGCCGCCCAGCCGGACATGGAGGTCGTGGCGGAGGCGGGCGACGGCGTCGAGGCACTCCAGGCGCTGCGCACCACCGAGGTCGACGTGGTGCTCATGGACGTCCGTATGCCCAAGCTCGACGGGGTGGAGACGACCCGGCGGATCTGCGCGGACCCCGAGCCGCCGAAGGTCCTCATCCTGACCACCTTCGACCTCGACGAGTACGCCTTCTCCGGACTGAAGGCGGGCGCGTCCGGCTTCATGCTCAAGGACGTTCCGCCCGGTGAGCTCCTCGCCGCGATCCGCTCCGTGCACAGCGGCGACGCGGTCGTCGCGCCCTCCACGACCCGGCGGCTCCTGGACC
This sequence comes from Streptomyces djakartensis, assembly GCF_014651075.1. Taxonomy (GTDB): domain Bacteria; phylum Actinomycetota; class Actinomycetes; order Streptomycetales; family Streptomycetaceae; genus Streptomyces; species Streptomyces djakartensis. Next base: position 374,322 of record NZ_BMWE01000007.1, read on the forward strand.
GCTTCGCGCCGATGCTGCCGTCCACCGCGAATCAGCCCGAGCACCAGGCACTGGAGCGGCTCACCGGCCGCGAGCGCGAGGTCATGGTGCTGGTCGCTCAGGGGCTCTCCAACGGAGAGATCGCGGCCCGGCTCGTGCTGTCCGAGGCGACCGTGAAGACACACGTGGGCCGCATCCTGACCAAGCTGGGGCTCAGGGACCGGGTGCAGGTGGTGGTGCTGGCCTACGAGACCGGGCTGGTGCGGGCCGGAGGGCACGCCTGAGCGGCGCACGCCGGCCGGCTATCTGAGGATCCCCTCCAGGAACTCGCTGCCCAGCCGGGCCACCACCGTCACGTCCAGCTGGTGCATCACGTAGCGTCCGCGGCGGCGGGTGGTGATCAGGCCCGCCTTCTTCAGCACGGCCAGGTGCCGGGATATCTCCGGGGCCGTCACGCCGTGCGCCTGTGCCAGCTCGCCCGTGGTGTACGCGCTGCGGGCCAGGTGGCGGCAGATGCGCATCCGGACCGGGTGGGACAGCGCCGTCATGCGCAGGGCCAGCTGTTCCACACTGGCCGGGGCGGCGAGCCCGTGGGTGCCGACCGGGTAGTGCAGCACCGGCTGCCAGTCGTGGCGGTGCAGGACCATCAGATGCGGCCAGCCCAGGCTGGTCGGGACGAGCAGCAGGCCGCCGTCGCCCGTGGCCGTACGCCCCTCGCCCAGTTTGTCGACCGTGATCCTTCCGGCCGCCTCCTCGAGCGTGACCGCCGGCGACACCGCCGCCAGCGCCTCGGCCAGACCCTTGCGGCGCAGCAGCTCCGTCTTGTGACGGGCGTCCGCGGCGAGCTGGTGGCTCAGCCGGGACCAGGCCTCGGCGAAGAACGCCTCGTCGCAGTCCTGGAGGAACTGCCGCAGCCACGCCCGGATCCTGGGCGGGTCGGCCAGCAGCCGCTCGCTGAACCGGACCTGCTGCGGCCCCCGCGCGGCGGCCAGCTCCAGGGCGCGGCGGCGCACCTGAGGGTCGGTCAGCGCCGTGGGCCCGCATTCGCCGTACCCGACGGCGCAGGTGAACTCCAGTGCCGCGTCGACGAACTGCTCGTCGGACAGCTTGTCGAGCAGATCCAGCTCCTCGCCGAGCGTGGCGCCCGGGAGCGCGATGCGGCCCGGCAGGCCCGCGCACGGCAGGAACAGGTCGGAGAACGTCGACCGCCACAGGAAGTCGGCCTCGCACATCCGGTCGGCGAGATGCGGGTCGAGCCGGGCCGTCACGCCCGTCACCCACCCCTGCAGACCCGGGTGGTGCGCCGGTTCGGACAGCGCGTGCAGCGCCATGCCCAGCTCGGCCAGGGGGGAGAGGACGACGGCGGTCCGCTCCGGCCGTAACCCCGCGATGTCGATATGCACGCTCATGACCTCATGGTGCACTCCGCCACCGACAACGCCCCGCCGGTTGACGGGCGTCGTCAATCGGCGGGACTTCCCGCCGGCGCGGGCGCACGGTGGTTTCACCGGGGCAGCCGCGCAGCCTTCGGACCTCCACCACGGGCCCCCGTCGCCCCCACCCGCAGAGGCCATCCACCATGAGCATCACGCAGCAGTACCTCCTCGACGCCTACCGGGCCCGTTCCCGGGGCGAGCCCGCCCCGCCCGCGCCGGGCACGTACGACTTCCAGGCCGTACGGGAGTGGCGCGACGAGCGGCGGTTCCGGGCGGTCCTGGCCGGCCGACCGGCCCGCGGCCGGATCCGGGACGCCCTCGGCCGGTGGCTCGGAGCGCGGCGGCGGCGCCTCACCTGACCTGTCCGGGCAGCCTGGCCACGAACTCCGCCACCGCCGTCCGCACGTCCTCGGCGGTCCACTCCAGCCCGGCCGACCGCACATGCACCTCCGTGAACGCCAGGCCCGGACCGCCCTGCTCCCAGCCGCTGCCGAACAGCACCACCGCCGTCTCCTCGGCCGTCCGGACCGCCGCCTCGGCGGCGACGTCCGCGTCGTACGGCAGCCAGACCCGGAAGTCGTGGGTGTGCGGCACCTCCGGGTGCACACGCGCCCACGGCACCCCGGCCGCCGCGAACCCCTCGCGCAGGGCGGCGGCCACCACGCGCGCGTGGGCGACGTACTCCGGCAGCCGCGGCAGTTCCCGCTCCAGTCCGACCAGCACCGACAGGGCCGTCGGGAACTGCTGGAAGACCTGGCCGCCGTACCGGTGCCGCCACGCCTTCGCCTCCTCCACCAGGTCCTCGGGGCCCGCGAGCGCCGCGCCGCCGAACGCCTCGAGGGACTTGTAGAACGACACGTAGACGCTGTCCGCCAGGTCCGCGATCTCCTCCAGGGAGCGGCCGAGGTGGACGGTGGACTCCCACAGCCGCGCCCCGTCGAAGTGCACCACCGCGTCCCGCTCCCGCGCGGCCGCCACCACCTCGGTGAGCTCCTCCCAGGACGGCAGCACGAAACCGGCGTCCCTGAGGGGCAGTTCCAGCGTCAGCGCCCCGAAGGGCTCCTCGAAGTCGCGCACCTCGGCGGCGGTCGGCAGCCGCGGCTCGCTCGTCACCCGTACCGGGCGCAGCCCGGCGACCTCGCTGAACGCGTTCCGCTCGTGCACCTCGGGATGGCTGAGCGCGTGCACGGCGACCGTCCGGTTGCCGGTGCGGCCCGCCCAGCAGCGCAGGGCCACCTGCTGGGCCATCGTGCCGGTGGGGAAGAAGGCGGCGGCCTCGGTGCCGAGCAGTGCGGCGACCTTCTTCTCCAGCGTCCCGACCACGCCGTCGCCGTACACGTCGGACAGCTCGTCCAGGTCGTGGACGTCCGCCGCCGAGTCCAGCAGCTCCAGGCGCTCCCGGAGCGTGCGATGGAAGCCGAAGCGCGCCAACACGCGCCGTGCGCCCCGATGCGCCGCCAGCCGCCGCTCACGCAGCCCGGTGCTCCCGTCGTCGTCCGCCGCCCGCTGCTCGCTCGCCGTCGTGTCAGTCATGTCCCGGATCCTCCCCCGCGCCCGAGCGGCCGGGCACCCGCTTTTCCTCCGGGAACCCCGAGCGGAACCCACACCCTGTGGACGGCCGAACGACCCTCGAACCGATCGCGTTAACATGACGAGAAATCGTCCGGTACCCGGAGCGGACTGGAACGGGAAGGCCGCCGTCGAGTGAACACAACCCCACAGCCAGACCCCAGGGACCGCCCCGCGCGGCTCACCGTCGGTGTCGTCGGCGCCGGCCGCGTAGGCCCCGCGCTGGCGGCGTCCCTCCAGCTCGCCGGCCACCGTCCGGTCGCCGTCTCCGCGGTATCCGACGCCTCCCGGCGCCGCGCCGCCGAGCTGCTGCCCGACGTGCCGGTGATGCCGCCCGCCGAGGTCCTGGGCCGGGCGGATCTGGTCCTGCTGACGGTTCCCGACGACGCCCTGCCCGACCTGGTCACCGGCCTCGCCGACACCGGGTCCGTCCGGCCGGGACAGCTGCTCGTCCACACCTCCGGGCGGTACGGGGCGCGGGTGCTCGACCCGGCCCTGCGCGCGGGCGCCCTGCCGCTCGCCCTGCACCCGGCGATGACCTTCACCGGCACGCCCGTCGACGTCCAGCGCCTCGCCGGCTGTTCCTTCGGCGTCACCGCGCCCGAGGAACTGCGCCTCGCCGCCGAGGCACTGGTCATCGAGATGGGCGGCGAGCCGGAGTGGATCGCCGAGGAGAACCGGCCGCTCTACCACGCGGCGCTCGCTCTCGGCGCGAACCACCTGGTCACCCTGGTCGCCCAGTCGATGGAGCTGCTGAGCGCGGCCGGAGTCGCCGCACCCGACCGGATGCTCGGCCCGCTGCTCGGCGCGGCCCTGGACAACGCCCTGCGCTCCGGCGACGCGGCCCTCACCGGCCCCGTCGCGCGCGGGGACGCGGGCACGGTCGCCGCGCACATCGGCGAGCTGCGCCGGCACGCCCCGCAGGCCGTCGCCGGCTACCTCGCGATGGCCCGCGCCACCGCCGACCGGGCCCTCGCCCACGGCCTGCTCAAGCCCGAGCTCGCCGAGGACCTCCTCGGGGTACTCGCCCACGGCACCGACGGCACCGACGGCATCGAAGGGGACGCCCGATGACCACCGCTCTGCTGAGCACCGCCGCCGAACTGCGCGCCCGCGCGCGTGCGGGCCGCCGCGCCGTGGTGATGACCATGGGCGCCCTCCACGAGGGCCACGCCACGCTCATCCGCACCGCGCGCGGGATCGCCGGCCGTGACGGCGAGGTCGTCGTCACGGTCTTCGTCAACCCGCTCCAGTTCGGCGAGGGCGAGGACCTCGACCGCTACCCGCGCACCCTCGACGCCGACGTCAAGCTCGCCGGACAGTCGGGCGCCGACGTCGTGTTCGCCCCCACCGTCGACGAGGTCTACCCGGGCGGCGAGCCCCAGGTCCGCATCACCGCCGGCCCCATGGGCGAACGCCTGGAGGGCTCCTCCCGCCCCGGCCACTTCGACGGCATGCTCACGGTCGTCGCCAAGCTGCTGCACCTCACCCGCCCCGACGTCGCCCTGTACGGCCAGAAGGACGCCCAGCAGCTCGCCCTCATCCGCCGCATGGTGCGGGACCTGAACTTCGGCGTGGAGATCGTCGGCGTCCCCACCGTCCGCGAGGAGGACGGCCTGGCCCTGTCCAGCCGCAACCGCTACCTCTCGCCCGCCGAGCGGCGCACCGCCCTCGCGCTGTCCAGGGCCCTGTTCGCGGGCCAGGACCGGCACGCCGCGCAGGAGGCGCTGCGCGCCCGGGCCCGGGAAGTGCCCGCCTCGCGCGCGCGTGCGGAGGCCCTCAGCGCCATAGGGGAGTCCCGGGCGGCGGCCGACGCGCACGCCG
>NZ_BMWE01000008.1 GCF_014651075.1 Streptomyces djakartensis
GTCCCCGCCGCCGCGTCGGTGGCCGGGCCGGGCACGCCCCCCGACACCGGCCCGGTGCGGCTGCCCGGCGCCCCGGTGCCCATCGGCCCGGGCCCGCGCGTCGCGGACATCCGTGCCGCAGCCGTCAAGGCACCCCCTCCCGAGGCCGCCCTCGCCGCCTCCTGGTCCAAGCCCCGCCCCGGCGTCAACGGCACCGACCCCGCCGTGGGCCCCGCCGTCGCCGCGCCCCCGGCCCCGGCCGCGCCGCCCGAGCAGCCCGGCGGCTGGCGTCCCTGGCGCTTCCGCATGTCCAACGACGTCTGGGGCACCCCCTCCGTCGCCGACGACCTGGTCTACGTCACCTCCTTCGAGGTGCACGCCCTGGACGTCGCCACCGGCCGCCGCCGCTTCAAGACCCGGGACGTCGCCTGGTCCATGGCGGTCGCCGACGGCCGCATCCACGCCTCCGACGGCCCCACCCTGTTCGCCCTGGACGCCCGCGAGGGCGGTGACCTGTGGCGCTTCCAGACGGACGCCTGGGTCTACTCCCTCAAGGCCGGCCACGGCACCGTCGTCACCGGCACCCGGGGCGGCGGAGTCCAGGGCTGGGAGGCCTCGAACGGGCAGAAGCTGTGGGAGATCACCGGCTGCCAGACCGACTTCGAGTCCCCCGAGGCCGGACCCGCCCTGCACGACGGCACGGTCTACGTCTGGCAGGACGCCCGGCTGCGCGCCCTGGACGCCCGCACCGGCGAAGAGCGCTGGTCGTACCCGATCGGCGACACGGCCTCCTGCGGCGGCGTCCCGGTCCGCGTCACCCAGGCGCCCGACGGCTACGTCTACGTCTGCGCCGGCACCCGCGTCCTCGCCCTGGACGTGGCCGCCGGGCATGTGAAGTGGCACTTCGAGGCCCCGGCCGTCTTCCTCTCCCCGCCCGCCTTCGTGCCCGGCCCGGCCGTCACCGGCGGCGGCATCTACCTGGCCGACTACCTCGGCACGGTCTACGCCCTCGACGCCACCGACGGCCGCGACCGCTGGCGCATCGCCACCGAGTCCCGCTCCTGTGTCGACCCCGTCCTGGTCGCCGCCGGTCATGTCCACGTGGGCAGCGGAAAGGGCCTCTACACCCTCGACGCGGTCACCGGCACCCCCAAGTGGCGCTTCCAGGCGGGCGGCGACATCGTCGGCGCCCCCTCGGTGGCCGAGGGCCGGATCCACTTCGGCTCCACCGACCACCTGCTCTACACCCTGAAGGCCGACGACGGCCGGCTGCGCTGGAAACTCGCCACCGGCGGCGAGATCACCGGCTCCCCGGTCGTCAAGGACGGGGTGGTCTACGCGTGCAGCAAGGACCGCTGCGTGTACGCGCTGGACGCGGAGAAGGGCACCGGCACGGCGCGTACCGCGTAGGGCGTCGGGGACGGCCGTCGCACCGGCGTACGGAAGGGGCTCCGGACGGCGGCCGTCGCTCACCGGGAAGCGGCACCGGCAAGGCACCGGGGAGCGGCCCGGCGGAGCGGCCGGTCCACCGCCTCCACCAAGACGCTACGCCGGGCGCCCGCCGGCCGCCAGGCAGTGACATGCCCGCGCGGCGGGCGAGCCCCGGCCGTCAGTCCCGCAGCTCCGTCAGGAAGTCCAGCAGCGCCGCGTTCACCTCGCCGGGCCGCTCCTGCTGCGTCCAGTGGCCGCAGCCCGGCAGCACGAGCGGCTTCCGGCGCAGGCCGGGCATCAACTCGGGCAGCTTCTCGATCAGTTCGGGCGTGCCCGGGAAGGCCGGGACCAGATCCCGGTCGCCGTACACGTACAGCGCGGGCGAGGACACCACCGCTCCCTGCCAGGGCGCGGTCAGTTCCCAGTTGCGGTCCAGGTTGCGGTACCAGTTGAGCGCGCCGGTGAAGCCCGGCGCGAAGCTCTCGGTGAGCAGGTCGAGGTCCTCCTCGGTGAGCCACTCGGGCAGCACCTCGGGGTCCGGCGCGTCGGCGAGCCAGCCGCGCTCCGGGTCGGCCAGGGCCTGCTCGGGGCGCCCGGCGCCCGGTGCGTCACCGGAGGCGGAGTACAGCAGCTTGCGCAGGGTGGCGCGGGTGTCCGCGGAGAACTCGGCCTCGGCGACCCCGGGCTGCTCGAAGTAGTTCCAGTAGAACCGTCCCTCGAACCGCTCCCGCATGGTCTTCAGCGGCGGCTGACCGCCCCGGAACGGCGGCGGCACGCTCAGTCCCGCCACCCCGCGCACCACGTCCGGCCGCAGCAGCGCGGTGTGCCAGGCCACCGGCGCTCCCCAGTCGTGCCCGACGACGAACGCCCGCTCCTCGCCCAGCGCGTGGACCAGCCCGACCACGTCCCCCACCAGGTGGAGGATGCTGTACGCGGCCACGTCCTCCGGGTGGTCGCTGCCGCCGTACCCGCGCTGGTCGGGGGCGACCACCCGGAAACCGGCCTCGGCCAGCGGGCCGAACTGGTGCCGCCAGGAGTGCCAGGACTCCGGGAAGCCGTGCAGCAGCACCACCAGCGGGCCTTCGCCCTGCTCCGCGATGTGCAGCCGTATACCGTTGACGTCGATCATCCGATGCTCAACCACGCGTCGAGCATACGCGTGTAGGTGCCAACGGTTTTACTCGCGCAACCGGTACTCCCCTCCCCGCCCCCGCTGCGCGAACAGCCGGGCCTGCCGCTCACCCGTCGCGTTCCCGAGCGCGATGAGATGCGGCGCCTGCGCGACGCCCCGGGACCGCCCGGCCTCGCTCGCCGCCCACAGCGCCCGCACCGTCCCCTGCACGGCCCGCGTCGGATACCCGGCGATGACGGTGGCACAGGCGACGGCCGCCTCCAGCACCTCGCCCCGCGGCGCGAGTTCGGACACCAGCCCGACCTCGTACGCCCGCCGGGCCGAGATCCGTTCGGCCGTCCCCATCAGCGCCATCCGCGCGACCTCCCCGTACGGCATGCGCTGCGCCATGAGTACCGACTCGTAGGCGCTGACCATGCCGTAGGTGGTGTGCGGGTCGAAGAAGGTCGCGGTGGTGTCGGCGACCACGAACTCCGCCTCGCCCAGAAGGTAGAAGGCGCCCCCGCAGGCCATCCCGCGCACGGCGGCGACGACCGGCTTCCACAGGTCGTTCGCCTTGGGCCCGACGTCGAGCAGCGGATCGTCCTGCGCGAACGGCGAGTCGGGCTGCGGTACGACGGCGTCCCGGTCGATGCCGGTGCAGAAGGCGCGCTCGCCCGCTCCGGTCAGGACGACGGCCCGCACGGCGTCGTCGAACCGCAACGCCCGCCACACGGCGACGAGTTCGCCCGCCATGGCGAGGTCGATGGCGTTGAGCCGGCCGGGCCGGTTCAGGGTGACGACGGCGACCCCGCTGTCCGGGTCGGAGCGCACGGTCACGGTGCTCATGACCGCTCCAGCACCCACCGGGGAAGCCCGTCGTCGAAGACCACCCGCACCCGGGCGCCGATGCGCAGGCGGTCCGCCGGGAGGGAGCCGAGTGGCTCCCCGGGCCCGGCGACGAGGTTGCCGACGAGCCGGATCCGGGGCGCCTTGTCGAGCTCGACGACGACCACGTTGTACGGCGCCAGCTCCGCGTAGTCCGGCAGCAGGGGCGGATGCGGGACGACGTACGACCACACACGACCCGTCCCCGGCACGAGCCGCCACTCGGCCTCGAAGGACTGGCAGTGCGGACAGCAGGGCCGGGGCGGGAAGCGCGGCTCGCCGCACCCGGCGCAGGCCTGGACACGGAGTTCGCCCCGGGCGGCGTACTCCCAGAAAGGGGCGCCGTCGGCGTCGGTGACGGGACGCAGCATCTCAGCTCCTCAGCTCCTCAGCAGCAGGGCGGAGGTCGGCACACCCTCACCGGCCGTGACCAGACAGGCCGACGCTCCCGGCACCTGCGCGGTACTGGTCCCGCGCAGCTGCTTCACCCCTTCGTTGATCAGGTTGAAGCCGTGCACGTAGGCCTCGGACAGCCCGCCCCCGCCGGTGTTCACGGGCAGCGGCCCGCCGATCTCCAGCGCCCCGCCCTCGGTGAACGCCCCGCCCTCCCCGCGCCCGCAGAAGCCGAACCCCTCCAGGGAGAGGAGGACCAGTGGGGTGAAGGCGTCGTAGATCTGGGCGACGTCCACATCCTCCGGGGCCAGGTCGGAGTGCTTCCACAGATGCCGGGCGGCGGTCCAGGCCGGGCCGGTGAGGGGGTCGTCGTTCCAGTAGTTGACCATGCCGTGGTGCTGGGCGGGCAGCGACTGGGCGGCGGAGTGGACGTAGACGGGTGTGCGGCGGCAGTCGCGGGCCCGCTCGGCGGAGATGACGACACAGGCCAGCGCCCCGTCCGTCTCCAGGCAGTTGTCGAAGAGGCAGAGCGGTTCGCTGATCCAGCGGGACGTCATGTACATCTCGCGGGTGAGGGGACGGTCGTACATGATCGCGGCGGGGTTCTGGTTGGCCCGGTTGCGGCAGGCCAGGGCGACGTTGAACAGGTGGTCCCGGGTGGCCCCGTACTCGTGCATGTACCGGCGGGCGAGCATGGCGATCTCGTCCACCGGTCTGAGCAGACCGTACGGCCGGGTCCACTGGGCCGGGGTCGGGAGCTGGACGGTGGTGTCGGTCCAGGGCCGGGCCCCGCTGCCCCGCTTGCGTGACCGCCAGGCGACGCCGACGCTCGCCTGCCCGGTGGCGACGGCGGCGGCGAGATGCGCGACCGTGGCACACGAACCGCCGCCCCCGAAACCGACCTTGCTGAAGAAGGTGAGGTCGCCGAAGCCGCAGGCCTTCGCCAGCTCCACCTCGTCCGTCTCCTCCATGGTGTAGGAGGCGAGGGCGTCGACCTCGCCGGGTGCGATCCCGGCGTCGTCGAGGGCGGCCAGCACGGCACGGCAGGCGAGGGTGCGCTCGTCCTCGGGGAGCCGTTTGGCGAAAGGTGTCTGGCCGATGCCGACGATGGCGGTGGCGTCCTTGAGGCCGGCCGGTCCTGCCGTTCCTGCTGCCATGTGCGCGCACCTCCGGGACCGAACGGTTCGCTGACAGTGCGTCAGATTACAGCTAATCTGACGGTCAGTCAGCTCTTCGTCGGCTCTTCTGCTCCCGGGAGGCTTGCTGTGCGAGCGGAGACGGAACGGGAAACCATCCCGAATCTGGTGAGGTCGGCGGCCGAGCGGTACGCGGACGTCGAGGCGGTCGTGGAGGGCCGCACCCGGATCACCTACGCGGAACTGGGTGCCCGCGTGGAGCGCGCCGCGGCGGCCTGCCTGGCGAACGGGGTCGGACCGGGCGACCGGGTCGGCGTCTGGGCGCCGAACACCCTCGACTGGATCGTCAGCGCCCTGGGCGCCGTCTCGGCGGGCGCGGTGCTCGTGCCGCTGAACACCCGCTTCAAGGGCGCCGAGGCGGCGGACGTCCTGCGCCGCAGCGGAACCCGGCTGCTCTTCGTCACCGGCACCTTCCTCGGCACCTCCTACGTGGCGTCCCTGCGCAGGGCGGCCGGGGAAGGCCCCGGCGGCCCCGGCCCGCTGCCCGGACTGCCCGCGCTGGAGCGCGTGGTGGTCCTGTCGGAGGACGCCCCCGCCGACTTCCTCACCTGGAAGGGCTTCCTGGCGAGCGGGGACGGGGTGGGGCCGCGGGAGGTGCGCGCACGGGCGGACGCGGTCGACGGCTCCTGGACCTCCGACATCATCTTCACCTCGGGCACGACGGGCCGCCCCAAGGGCGCGGTCATCACCCACGGCCAGTCGCTGCGGGCGTACGGCATCTGGAGCGACCTGGCCGGCCTCACTCGGGGCGACCGCTACCTCATCGTGAACCCCTTCTTCCACACCTTCGGCTACAAGGCCGGAGTGCTCGCCTGCCTGATGCGGGGCGCGACGATGATCCCCCAGCCGGTGTTCGGCGTGAACACCGTCCTGGCCAACATCGCCGCGGAACGGGTCTCCGTGCTCCCCGGCCCGCCGACCCTCCTGCAGTCCCTCCTGGACCACTCGGCACGGGACGCCCACGACCTGTCGGCGCTCCGCCTGGTGGTGACGGGAGCGGCGGTGGTGCCACTGCGGCTCGTCGAGCGGCTGCGCACCGAACTCGGCGTCGGCACGGTCCTGACGGCCTACGGCCTCTCCGAAGCCGGCGGCGTCGTCACGATGTGCCGCCGCGGCGACGACCCGGCCGTCATCGCCTCGACGTCGGGCCGGGCGATCCCCGGCACGGAGGTGCGGGTCACGGATCCTGGGGGCACACCCCTGCCGCCGGGCACACCCGGCGAGGTCCTGGTCCGCGGCTTCAACGTCATGACCGGCTACCACGAGGACGAGCGGGCCACCGCCGAGGTGCTGTCACGTGACGGCTGGCTGCGCACCGGCGACGTCGGCGTCCTCGACCCCGAGGGCAACCTGCGCATCACCGACCGCCTCAAGGACATGTTCATCGTCGGCGGCTTCAACGCCTACCCCGCCGAGATAGAGCAGCTCCTCGGCCTCCACCCGGACGTGGCGGACGTGGCGGTGATCGGCGTCCCCGACGCCCGGCTCGGCGAGGTCGGCCGGGCCTACGTCGTCCGGCGGCCGGGAGCACTGCTCACCGGCGACGACCTGATCGCCTGGTCCCGCCGGGAGATGGCGAACTACAAGGTCCCGAGATCGGTGGAGTTCGTGGCGGAGCTGCCCCGCAACGCGAGCGGCAAGGTCGTGAAGGGGGCGCTGCGGGACGGTGTCAGCGGCGGGGGAGCGGCGAGGTTCCGGTGACGGACATGACGAGCGAGTAGAGCGTGGTGTCGGCGGCGATGAACATCCGGTTCAGCCGGGCGCCGCCGAACCGGATGTTGGCGACGGTGCCGGGCACCAGGACGCGGCCGAGGAGCGTGCCGTCGGGGTGGTAGCAGTGCACGCCGCCGTCCATGGCGGCGGCCCAGAGCCGCCCCTCGTCGTCGAACCGGATGTTGTCGAAGGTGCCGTTCGCGCACTCGGCGAAGACCTCACCGCCGGTCAGCGTCCCGTCCTCGCGGACGTCGAAGACGCGGATATGGTTGGCGAGGCTGTCGGACACGAACAGCCGCCGCTCGTCGGGCGAGAACACCAGCCCGTTGGGCCCTTCGAACCCGTCGGCGGCCAACCGCACCTCCCCGCTGTCCGGGTCCACCCGGTATACGTTCCGGGCGCCGATCTCACTCTCCCCGCGATGCCCCTCGTAGTCGGTCGCGATCCCGAACTCGGGGTCGGAGAACCAGACCGACCCGTCCGACCGTACGACGGCGTCGTTCGGGCTGTTGAGCCGCTTCCCCCGGAACCGCTCGGCGATCACGGTGACCGACCCGTCGTGCTCGGTCCGGGTCACCCGCCGCTCGCCCTGCTCACAGGTGATGAGACGGCCCTGACCGTCCAGGGTGTTGCCGTTCGGGAACCCGGCGGGCGTCCGGAACACCCCCACGGACCCGGTGGTCTCGTCCCAGCGCAGCAGCCGGTCGTTCGGGATGTCGCTCCAGAGGAGGTACCGCCCCGCGGGCACGTACACCGGCCCCTCGGCCCACCGGCACCCCTCGAAGAGCGTCTCCAGCCGGGAGTCCCCGGCCTGACACCGCCCCGTCCGGAACCGGTCGTCGAGGGTCTCGTACGTCTGCGGTTGCTCGCCGGGCATGCCGCCACCTTCCCATCGAGCCGACTGAAGAGCTGCCGCACTCACTATCGCGTGCCCCGAACAGCGGCGCATTCCGCCGGGCCGCGGACACTCAGGTTCGGTATGATAGGTGGTATGGCAACGAAGAAGTACACCGTGACGCTGCCGGAGGAGCTCGCCGAGGAGATCCGGCAGGAAGTCGGATCGGGCGGCTTCAGCGCCTATGTCACGCGGGCCATAGAGCATCAGCGGGAGCAGGACCGGCTCGGTGAACTCGTGGCGTGGCTGGAGGAGGAGCACGGCCCCGTCACCGACGACGAACTCGCCGCGGCGGAGGCTGAGCGCAGGGAGTTCGAGCGCCACTTCACTCAGCGGGGTGCGGCCTCCGGGGATCAGGCCCGGAGGGCGAGCTGATGCTGCCGTCCTGCTACGTGCTGGACTGCGAGGCGTTGTCGCGGGCCGTCCTGGGCGAGCGGGCGATGCTCGCGCGGCTCAAGGACGCCCACCGATCGGGCATCCGCGTCGTGACCAGTTCCATGACCCTGATCGAGGCGTACCACTCCCGGGTGAAGCGCGCTGCCTGGGCCTGGGCGATGTCGCGGGTCGTGGTGGAGCCCGTGACGCGGGAGATCGCCGATGCCGCTGTGACCCTCCTCCAGGACACCGGCCTGCACGGACACGAGTACGCGATCGACGCGGCCCTTGCGGTGATCGCGGGACGGCAGCCCGGAGGCGTGGTGCTCTTCACCTCCGACGAGGACGACATGGGAAAGCTGTGCGGGCCGGGCGTGCGGCTCGCGCCGTTGTAGCCGGCCTCTCCCCGCTCGTCCGCGTCCCGCCGCGCGCGGAGAGAGTGTGCGGATCGTGTGGACTCCCGTGCGCCGGGCTGTGATCGGTGTCCCCCGCACCTGACGCAGCCGCCGCGCACAAGGCAAACTGGCGTGGTTGCTCAGGACGGCTAGGGGGACTGCATGGACGGTGTACCGGACGGTGTGCCGCGCGAACCGGAGCAGCGGCGTCCCGGCTCCTCGGCGAAGTCGGCCACATCGCCGGAGTCGGCGGAAGGGGCGGATCCGGCGGCGTCGGCGGCGCTGCGCTTCGGCGTGCTCGGGCCGGTGCGCGCCTGGCGTGGTGACGAGCCCGTCACCACCGGGTCCCCCCAGCAACGCGCCCTGCTCGCCGCCCTGCTGCTGCGCGAAGGCCGGACGGCCACGGCGGCGGAGCTGATCGACGCCCTGTGGGGCGACGAACCGCCCTCCCAGGCCCTGGCGGCGCTGCGGACGTACGCCTCCCGGCTGCGCAAGGTGCTGGACCCGGGTGTCCTGGTCAGCGAGTCCGGCGGGTACGCGATCCGCAGCCTGGCCGAAGGCGCCCTGGACCTGACCGTCGCTCAGGATCTGGCCGCCGAGGCGGAGAAGGCCCGTTCGGCCGGCGACCTGGGCCACGCCCGGGAGGTGCTGCGGCGGGCCCTCGCCCTCTGGGACGGGGAGACCCTGGCCGGGGTGCCCGGCCCGTACGCGGAGACGCAGCGCGTCCGTCTGGAGGAGTGGCGGCTCCAACTCCTGGAGTCCCGCCTGGACATGGACCTGGAGCAGGGCCGCCACGCGGAGGCCGTCTCGGAGCTCACCGCCCTCACCGCCGCCCATCCGCTCCGCGAACGGCTGAGAGAGCTGCTGATGCTGGCGCTGTACCGCAGCGGCCGGCAGGCCGAGGCCCTCGCGGTGTACGCCGACACCCGGCGGCTGCTCGCCGACGAACTGGGCGTGGACCCGCGCCCCGGCCTCAGCGAGCTGCAGCAGCGGATCCTCCAGGCCGACCCGGGCCTGGCGGAGCCCTCCTCCCCGGCCCCCGAACCCGCCTCCGTCCTCGTCCGCCCGGCCCAGCTCCCGGCCACCGTGCCGGACTTCACCGGCCGCTCCGCCTTCGTGCGCGAGCTCGGCGACATCCTGGCCTCGGCCGACGGCGGGGTGATGGCGGTCTCGGCGCTGGCCGGGATCGGCGGCGTGGGGAAGACCACCCTCGCCGTGCACGTGGCCCACCAGGCGCGCGCGGCGTTCCCCGACGGGCAGTTGTACGTCGACCTGCAGGGCGCCGGCGCGCGGGCGGCGGATCCGGAGACCGTCCTGGGCTCGTTCCTGCGCGCGCTCGGCACCGCCGACACCGCCGTACCCGACTCCCTGGAGGAGCGGGCGGCGCTCTACCGCTCCGTCCTGGCCGGCCGCCGCGTCCTGGTGCTCCTGGACAACGCCCGCGACGCCGCCCAGGTACGTCCCCTGCTGCCCGGCACGGACGGCTGCGCGGCGCTGGTCACCTCGCGGGTAAGGATGGTGGACCTGGCGGGCGCCCACCTGATCGACCTGGACGTGATGTCGCCGGACGAGGCACTGGCGCTGTTCACCAAGATCGTGGGGGAGGAGCGGGTGGCGTCCGAGCGGAAGGCCGCCCTGGACGTCGTCGCCGCCTGCGGCTTCCTGCCCCTCGCGATCCGCATCGCGGCGTCCCGGCTGGCCGCGCGCCGCACCTGGACGGTGTCGGTCCTCGCGGCGAAGCTCGCCGACGAACGCCGCCGCCTCGACGAACTCCAGGCCGGCGACCTGGCGGTGAAGGCCACCTTCGAGCTCGGCTACGGCCAGCTGGAGCCCGCCCAGGCCCGCGCCTTCCGCCTCCTCGGCCTGGCCGACGGCCCCGACATCTCCCTCCCGGCCGCCGCGGCGATCCTGGACCTGCCGGTGGAGGACACCGAGGACCTGCTGGAGTCCCTCGTCGACACCTCACTCCTGGAGTCCGCCGCCCCCGGCCGGTACCGCTTCCACGACCTCGTACGGCTCTACGCGCGTGCGTGCGCCGAACGCGACGAGCTGCCGCCGAGCGAACGGGGCGCGGCCCTGTCCCGTCTCCTGGACTTCTACCTGGCGTCGGCGGCGGGCGTGTACGCGATCGAACGGCCGGGCGACCGGCTGGTGGACCACCTCGAACCGACCGCCTATCCGGGGCTGCGCTTCGACAACCGGCACGCAGCGCAGGACTGGCTCTACGCGGAGGCCGTCTGCCTCCTCGCGTGCGTACGCCAGTCCGCCGGGCGGCCGGACACGCTCCCCCGGGCGATCGACCTGCTGTGGGCCGCGCACGACCTCTCCGAGTCCGGGGCGAACTCCCGGGGATACGAGGCTACGGCCGAGGCGCTCCTCGACGCCGCCCGGCAGTTCGGCCTCGCGCGGGCGGAGGCCCGGGCGCTGACGACCCTCGTCAACGTCCACCACGTGGGCGGCCGCTTCGAGCGAGCCGACGAGGAGGCCGAGCGGGCCATCCTCCTCGCGCAGGAGGCCGACGACCTGTTCACCGTCTGCTGGGCCCGCAACGCCCGCGGCATCATCGCGCTGTACCAGAACCGGCACCAGGACGGCGAGGAGCACCTCTCCCGGGCCATCGAGCATTTCCGGGTCCTGGGCAACCGCCCCGGAGAGGCCGCCGCGTTGTGCAACCTGTCCCGGATCCACCTCGCCACCGGACGGACCCAGAGCGCCGTCGCGCTGGCCCAGGAGGGCATCGGCATCTACGACGCCATGGGCAACACCATGCGCGGCGCGAACGCCCGTTACGCCCTGGGGCTCGCCCTCACCCAGAGCGGCGAGCTGTGCGACGCCGCCGGCCGGCTCCAGGAGGCGCTGGAGGTGTTCCGGGACAGCAGGCAGCGCCTCTGGGAGGGCATGACCCTGTTCCGGCTGGCCGAGGTGGACCTCGCCGCCCGGCGCCCCGCACAGGCCGCAGCCAACGCCGAGATGGCCCTGACCGTGCTGCGCGGCATCGGCGGCGAGTGGCGGCGCGGCAACGTCCTCACCGTCCTCGGCCGCGCGCTCAGCGGCATCGGCCAGACCGGCCGGGCCCAGGTCTGCTGGCAGGAAGCGGCCGGCATCTACGAGGAACTGGGCTCCCCCGAGGCCGCCGACGTGCGCGCGCTGCTCTCCCCGGTACGGGCGGCCTGACCCCCTGTCGCGGGCGTTCATCATTCGTTTATCGCCCCACGCCATTCTTTGCGTAGTCGATCCGTCGCGTCGGGGGGCAGACGGGTCGCCGCACGGGGCCCCGCACCGAGAAGCTGGGGTGAGCGGCCCAAGCGGGCCCGTCCGGTCGGACTCGGGGGAGTGACCGGGCGGGCCCCGCCAACAGAACTGCTACATCCAAACGGGGAGTTGACGAACATGAGCGACGAGCTCAAGCCGCAGGACCTGCACGCGACCGACGAGCCGCTGGGGACCGAGGACCTGCACGCCACGGACAAGAACACCGTCAAGAAGCAGGACCTGCACGCCACGGACGAGCCGCTGGAGACCAAGGACCTGCACGCCACGACGGAGCCGTTCAAGCCGACCAGGTGAGTCCGGTGAAGCAAGCCCGGTGAGGTAGCCACAACACACGGGGTTCGGCCGCGGCGGCGCGGAGGGGGAGCCGTCGCGGCCGATGTGTGTCCGCAGCCGGGGCAATCAGGACGCCTGCACCGGTTCTTCCCACGCCAGTTCGCACCAGACGGTCTTGCCCGACTCCCCTTCCTCGACACCCCACCGCAACGCCACCGCGTCGAGAAGCGCCAGGCCCCGCCCGGTTTCGCCGTCGGCCGGGGCGTCCCGGAGAACGGGGGCACGAGGGTCGGGGTCGCTGACCTCGACCCGGGCGCGCTCACCGGAGCGCGACACGTGCACCCGCACCGGGACGCCCGCCCCGACGTGCCGGATGACATTGCCGACCAGCTCCGTGACCCACAACTGCACATCGGCGCAGGGCACGCCCAAACACGCGCGCAGTGTGCGGCGCAGTTCCGGCACCACCTCGGGTACGGCAGCCAGAACGACATCCAGCAGCACCGAACCCGGAACCGTCGGCCCGGCCGGGGCTCGCAACGCGGCGATCAGCTTGCGTGCCGTCTCGGTGTTGCAGTTGCCCAACGCGACAAGACCCGCAGTCCTGCCGTGCGCGCCCGCGAACGATGGTACGTCGACGCGCAGGGACGGCAGGGTGATGCCGTGCATGGAGAGGGCGGACTTCAGGTCGTCCACGCACCGGTCCACGCACCGGTCGACGCACCGGTCGGCGTGGTGGTGGGCGGGGGAGCGGTCGGGGGCGGCCGAGGTGACGGGCTGCGCGTTGCGCATGACGGACCTTCTCGCGTTCGGGTACCTGCTGTGACGAATCAGTCACACAGTGCTGCCAATTCCCGTACCGTGGGAGGGCTTTCGACTGCGCAAGAGCGACTGGCAAACGGCGGTGATGAGCTGTGCCCCCACGCAAGGACCCCGACGCGTCGGCCAACGTTCCCTCCTTCTACGGCGCCGAGTTGCGCTACCAGCGGGAACTGGCGGGTCTGACCCTGGAGCAGCTGGCCGACGGAAGCTTTCGCGGCGTGCCGTTCCTGAGTCAGATCGAGCGTGGTGAGCGGCGCATGCCGCTGGATCTGGCCCGGCACGTCGACAAGGTGCTGAAGACGGACGGCTTCTTCGAGCGGCGTTGCGAAGACGCCCGCAGGGCCCGGCAGTCGGGGCATGCCGAGTACTTCGCGGACGTGGCGGAGATGGAGCGGCACGCGGAGACGATCGAGGACTGGGCGCCGATGCTGGTGCCGGGTCTGTTGCAGACCAGGGCCTACGCGGAGGCGGTGGTCCACACCTCGCTGCCGTGGCTGCCTCCCGAGACGGTCGACAAGCAGGTCCGTGCCCGGCTGGAGCGCGCGGAGATCTGGGCGGGCGAGCAGCGTCCGGCGTTCTGGGCGATCCTGCACGAGGGGCTGGTCCACAAGCCCCTGCTGCCCCCGGTGGAGATGGCCGCGCAGCTGGAGCACATCGCGCACGTGGTCCGCTCCACGCAGGGCGTTCTGCAGATCCTCCCGGAAACGGCGCACGCCCACCCGTTCATGATGGGCATGATGCGGATCATGACCTTCCCGGACGCCCCACCGGTGGCCTATACGGAGGGTCTCCACAATGGCCAACTCATCGATTATCCGGCCCTCGTGAAGAACTACCGCAGGTCGTACGATCTGCTCAGGGCCGCGGCACTCCCGCCGGAGGCGTCCCTGACCATGATCGAACAAGCGGCAGAGGACTACCGAGATGGCAATCACCGCAGATGACCTGGGCGCGGTCGCGTGGCGCAGGAGCAGCTACAGCAACGGCAGCGGCGGCGAGTGCGTCGAGGTCGCGGACGGGCACCCCGGCGTGATGCCGGTCCGGGACTCGAAGGCCTCGGACGCAGGCCCGGTACTCCTCTTCCGGGCCCCTGCCTGGACCGCCTTCCTCACCTCCCTGAAGGGCTGAGCCCGGAGGTTATCCACAGGCCGCCGAGAACGCGCGCCATTCCTGAGATCTTGGCGGCATGGAGGAACGAAGGGCCCTGCGGGAGCTGGCGCAGGAGGGTGTGCTGCTCACCTGCCGTGCCCTGGAATCCGGCTGGCCCGCGCGGAGCCTCACCCGTGCCCTCCGGGCCGAGGGCTGGGGTCGGCTGCTGCCGGGTGCCTGGCTGGAGCCGGACCGGGCCGCGGACCTGCCCACGCGGCTCCGAGCCGTCCAGCTCCTCACTCCTCGGCTCGTCGTGAGCCACCGTTCGGCAACCGCCCTGTGGCGGATCGAGACCCTCGCCCCGACAGCCCAAGCGCCTCTGGAGTTCATCGACCCCGCCCTCACCTTCCGGGGCAAGGTCAAGGGCGTGCGCGTTCGCCGGACAGTCGTCGATGCAGGGGACGTGGCGCTGCGGTACGGCCTTCGCGTCACGAGCCCGGTGCGGACAGTTGCCGACCTTCTCCGCTCGCTCCCAAGGGACGAGGCGCTCGTCGCCCTGGAGTCGGCGGTGACGTACCGCCGGGTCGGCGGGGTACGGAGGGCGCCACTTGTCGCACTGGACGCGGTGGTGGCGGCGTTGGCTCAGCCTTCGCAGGGGTCGGCGAGAGCTCGCCGATGGCTCGGCCTGTGCGACCCCCGGTCCGGGTCACCGGCCGAGACCGTCGCCCGCCTGCGCATGGCCGACGCGGGCCTCCGTCCCGAGAGCCAGGTCGAGCTGTTCACCCCTCTCGGCCGCCGCATCGTCCTCGACTTCCTCTTCCGGCGTGAGGGGCTGGCGGTCGAGATCGAGGGCTACGCCTACCACGGCACGCGCGAGGCTCACCGACGGGACATCGCCCGCTTCAACCAGGCCGTACAGTGCCCCGAGGTGCGCAGTCTGCTCCGCTTCACCGCTGAGGACGTCTTCCACAACCCAGCCCGAATGATCACCGAGATCACCGCGGCTCTGCCCCCCCTGGAGTGACAGGAATTGGAGCGGTTGGGCCAAGAAGCGGCTGACATGCCCAGCTGTGGACTGACGGACTGCGCCCAAACGCTCCAGTCCCGTAACCCCGCTCGCCGGCGCCGCCGGCTGCTTCCCTCTCACTCAGTCGTTGTGTCGGGTCGGCTCCGCTCCAGTCCGGACGAGAAAGTCAGTCAGCACTTCGGCCAGCCGTTCGGGCTGGTCCTCGGGGATGAGGGTGGACGAGTCGGCGATCTCGATCAGTTGGCCCTGCGGGTACAGCTTGGCCAGTCGGGGGCCGTGCTCACGCGGCATCAGTCTGTCCTCGGTCGCCCAGACGACCAGTACCGGGCGGTCGAATTCACGCAGTCGCTCGCTCCAGGCCAGCAGTGTCTTGCGGCCGGGTGCTCCGGTGGCGAACTTGGCGAGGTCCTTGCGAATGGCCCTGCTGCGGGTGGCGGGAGCGAACCAGCCGTCCATGATCTCGTCGGGGATCCCGCGCAGGCTCATCCCACCGTATCCGGCCCGGTTGTGGCGGAACGCGGGGATGCCCATGAGCCGGGTCAGGAGCCAGACGCCACCGGGGACCCTGCATACCCGGGCCATCGCCTTGGCGGGTCCGGGGGGAAAGTTGTCGAAGGCCTCGCAGGCCACCAGCACCATGCGCGCGATCCTCTGGGCCCGCCCTTCCGACACCAGGAACTGGCCACCGCCCCAGTCGTTGAGGACGAGGGTCACCTGGTCCAGGCCCAGCCGCTCGATGAACTCGCCCAGGAGCCGGGCGACACCGCTTTGGGACAGGTCGGCATCCGGGTTCATCGGCTGGCGATGACCGCCGAGGGGCAGCGTAGGCAGGACACAGCGGTATCCGCCCAGCAGCGGGACCACCTTGCGCCACTGGGTCTCGTTCATCGGCATACCGTGGCCGAACACCAGCACCGGCCCTTCACCGCCGGTGTCCTGGTAGTCAACCGGTCCAGACGACAGCTCGATCCGCGGCATCAAACCCCCCATTTGATAGATTGTTCTACTGCAATCTTGAAGGCGAGAAGAGTAGAGGGCAATGGGGCAATCGGGCACTCGGGCCAGGATCCAGGGCGCTGCCGCGATGCTGTTCCGCCGCCACGGCTACTCAGCGACCGGCCTCAAGCGGGTCGCGACAGAGGCGGAAGCGCCGTTCGGCTCGATCTATCACTTCTTCCCCGGTGGCAAGCAGCAACTGGCCGAGGACATGATCCGCACGTCCGGACCCCAGTACGGCCGCATGGTGTTGGCTCTGCTGGACAGCGTGCCGGACCCTGCCGAATCCCTCGTACACGCCTTCGAGGCAGCCGCGGACGACCTTGCCGCGGCCGACTACGCCGACGCATGCCCGATCGGGACACTGGCGTTGGAGGTTGCCAGCAGCAATGAGGTGCTGCGGGCCGCGACGGCAGAGGTCTTCGAGGAGTGGGTCGACGCCGCGGCGCATTGGTTCGGCCGTTGGGTCGCCGACCCGACGGCGGCGCGCTCGCTCGCCTGCTCGATGATCATGATGCTTGAGGGGGCGTTCATGCTCAGCCGGGCTGCTCGTGATGCGGAACCCCTGCGGGTGGCCGGCCGGTCGATGGCCGAGTTGCTGCGCACAACTGTCGCACAGGCAGGGAGGGCTGACTCCGGCAAGCGAGACGGCGGCCCGAGCGCCAGTCGTTGACCTGCTCCCTGGCCTGAGGTCCAGGGCAGCACCTCCGGCAAGTAGTCGGGCACCGAAAGGCCAGTGAACCCGGCCAACTCACCAGTGGACCGGATCTCCGAGGCGAACAGGCCGAAGCCCTCTGAGTCCCACTCGCTCTCCCAGGCCTGAATCCCGGCGCGGGTCTGCCGTTCGTCACGGACGCTGCCGTCACGGATCCACCGCATGACCTCGGGGTCGGCGTTGATCGCAGCCATGGGCGCGACGTCTTCCTCGCGCCAGCGACGCAGCAGCAAACGGGGAGTCCCAAGCGTGACCATCCCACCATTCTGGGTCACGCATGGGCTCCCGCCACCATAGCTGACGGTTCGTCAGATCAGCGCTACCGTACATCGCATGGACACCCACGAGAGCCACGAGAGCACGTTTCCGCTGATCATCTCCGTGGACGACCACACCGTGGAGCCCGCGAGCGTCTGGCAGGACCGGCTTCCGGGGAAGTACCGGGAGGCGGGGCCGCGGATCGTCCGGGCGCCCGTCAAGGAGATGACGTTCCTCGGCGGGCGTTTCCGGCCCGTCATGGGTGAGCCCGGGGACGAGGGTCCCGTCGGTGACTGGTGGGTCTACGAGGAACTGCGGCGGCCGCTGACCCGGCTGGACACCGCCGTGGGGTACAGCAGGGACGAGATCAAGCTCGAGGTCATCACGTACGAGCAGATGCGGCCGGGGTCGTACGACGTCCCGGCGCGGCTCGCCGACATGGACGTCAACCACGTCCAGTCGGCCGTCTGCTTCCCGACCTTCCCGCGTTTCTGCGGCCAGACCTTCACCGAGGCCAAGGACCACGAGCTGGGCCTGCTGTGCGTGCGGGCCTACAACGACTGGATGGTGGAGGAGTGGTGCGGGCCGGACGCGCGGGGGCGGCTCATACCTCTCACTCTCATCCCCCTCTGGGACGCGGAGCTGGCCGCCGAGGAGGTCCGGCGGAACGCGGCGCGCGGGGTACGGGCCGTCGCCTTCTCCGAGATACCGCCGTACCTCGGGCTGCCCTCCATCCACGGCGACGGCTGGGACCCGTTCCTCCGGGCGTGCGACGAGACGGGGACCGTCATCGCCATGCACATCGGCAGCAGCAGCCGTATGCCGTCCACCTCGGCCGACGCCCCGCCCGCCGTCGGCTCCACCATCACCTTCGCCAACTGCTGCTTCTCGATGGTCGACTGGCTGATGAGCGGCAAGTTCGAGCAGTTCCCGAACCTCAGGGTGATGTACGCCGAGGGGCAGATCGGCTGGATCCCCTACATCCTGGAGCGGGCCGACGTCGTGTGGGAGGAGAACCGGGCCTGGGGCGGCGTCGAGGACAAGGTGCACCGGCCGCCGTCCGAGCTCTTCGCCGAGCACGTCTACGGCTGCTTCTTCGACGACGCCTTCGGGCTGCGCAACCTCGACGCGATCGGCCTCGCGAACGTCCTCTACGAGACCGACTACCCCCACTCCGACTCCACCTGGCCCAAGTCCCGCGAGGTCGGCGAGGCGCAGATGGGGCATCTGGAGGCGGACGTGGTGCAGCGGATCGTGCGGCGGAACGCCATCGAGTTGCTGGGGCTGACCGACGGGGGGTTGTGGCCGGGCGGTGGTGCGCGGTGAGTCTGTTGTACGGGATGCAGCTTCCCGTCCAGTCGCAGAGCACCCTCTACGCCGAGTCCTGGGAGGCCGCCGCGGGAGCGGAGGACCTTCTCGCCGTCGCCCGCGCCGCCGACCGGGCCGGGTTCGACTATCTCGCGAGCTGCGACCACATCGGCATCCCGCGCCGGCTCGCGTCCTCGATGAGCACGGTGTGGTACGACCCCGTCGCCACCCTCGCCTTCCTCGCGGCGGCCACCGAACGGATCCGGCTGCTCAGCCACGTCGCCGTGGTCGGGCTGCGGCACCCGCTGCTCACCGCCAAGCAGTACGCCACCCTCGACCACCTCAGCGGCGGCCGGCTGATCCTGGGGGTGGGCGCCGGGCACGTCCGGGAGGAGTTCGAGGCGCTGGGCGTGGACTTCGAGCGGCGCGGGGCCGTGCTGGACGAGACGGTCGACGCGCTGCGCGCCGCCCTCGGGGCGCAGGAGTTCCCCGAACACCACGGCAAGCTGTACGACTTCGAGGGACTCGGGCAGCGGCCCCGTCCGGTCCAGGACCGTGTCCCCCTCTGGGTCGGCGGCTCCTCGCCCGCCGCCGTACGACGGGCCGCGCTCAAGGGCGACGGGTGGCTGCCGCAGGGGGATCCGAGGGACCGGCTGCCGGGGCAGGTCGAGCGGATACGCAGGCTGCGGGAAGAGGCCGGGGTTGAGGGGCCGTTCGTCCTCGGTGCCATCGCCGAGCCCCTGTACGTCGGGGAGCCGCGCTGGGACGTGGGGCGGCGGACGGTCAGCGGGCCGCCCGAGGTGATCGCCGAGTCGCTGCGGGCGTACCGGGCGATGGGAGTGGATCAGGTGCAGGTGCGGTTCCGAAGCCGCGGGCGGGCCGAACTTGTAGACCAGATAGGGGAGTTCGGGGCGGAGGTCGCGCCGCTGCTGTCGTAAGCGCATTCCTTGAAAACTTGAACACGTCCACGCCGGGACCCGTACGTACTGACGTACGGACACGTACGGACACGTACGGCTTCGGCGGAAGGACACAATGACGTGCGCACTTCCCGGAAACTCTCCGTCGCTCTCGCCTGCCCCGAGGGCCACTGGCCGCATCCCGACTGGCCCGCACCGGACGACCCGTACGTCGAGCGAGTGGTGAGCCTGCGCCCGCCACCGCCCTTCCGGGTGCCGGACGGTGTGGACGTCGTGGTCCTGCACTGCACCGAACCACTGGCCGAGTTGAGGGAGTTGAGGGCGGGAGCCGTCCCGGTGATCGTGGTCGCACCGCACCGGGACGCCGAGACCGTGGTGGAGGTGTTCCGAGGGGGCGCCGGATATCTGGTCGAGGGCGACTACTGCACCTGCATGCTCTCCTCGGCCGTCGTCCAGTCCACCGTCGGGCACACCTACCTCTCCCCGGCGGCGTGCGCGGCCCTGCGCGACGGGGCCCGGCGGGCAGCCGTTCCGGACGCCGCGACGGAGCGGCTGCGGGGGCTGCTCTCCCCGCGTGAGCGGCAGATCATGGAGCTGCTGTCGACCGGTCTTGGCGCGCAGGAGATCGGACTGCGATTACGGCTGAGCGAGAAGACCGTGCGCAACAACCTCAGCAACATCTACGCCAAGCTGGACGCCCGCGGCAGCACGGACGCGGTCCTGAGGTGGCTGGGAGCCGCGCCCGTGCTTCGCATCTGAGAACCTCCGGGTCGACCGGCTACGGCGCCGGTATCTCCGAGAGCGGGATGTCGACGTCGGTGACGTTCTCGCCGCCCTCACCGAAGCCCGGTTCGGACCTGAGGGCGCGCGTGGAGTTCAGCAGCCCCGCGGCCTCCGGCGTGCCGCACTTCACGTTGCGCAGCCACAGGCGCCCGTCGGGGGTTCCGTTCTTCAGAATCTGCGGATAGAAGACGTGCACACTCGTGCCGCCCTCACTCGGCGAGAAGAACACCTTCTGGCCGTCCTGCGGCTCCTTGTACGTGGCTCGCAGGAATCCGCTCACGTCGGTGCGTTTCGCCGACCACATGAAGAAGGCGACGCTGTCCGCCTGCACGGTGTCCGTCCTGCTGAACGCCAGGCCGGTCGTCTTGTCGTCACGCGTGATGTTGATTTCCGAGGTGTTGAACTTCAGGCCGATCTCGAAGAAGGAGTTGCCGAGCTTCGTGTCGGCGGCGGCCGTGAATCCGTCCTCCAGCTGAATGACCCTGGTGACGGACGTGCTCACGTCGAAGGTCTTCGAGGCGGTGCTCGTCGATCCGCAGTTGTCGGTCACCGCGGAGACCCGCTGGTTCGGCCCGAGACTGTCCCGCTTGACCTGGACGTCGACAAACTCGCAGTTCTCCAGCTTGTCGGAGTCCGCCGAACAGTCGGCGCTCACTTCGGAGGGGGTGGCGGCACCCGCCGGGTTCATCAGCGGTACGGCCACCGCTACGGCCGCCACAGGGGCCAGGGCGAGGGTGATGCGCTTCTTCCTGCTCCGGTGGCTTCTCTTGCGGCCTGCGCGTGTCATGGCTCTCTCCTGTGGGGGATGGGGGTGGTGGAAGAGGGGCGGTGGGGAGTCAGCAGTCGGTCAGCACGGCCTTGGAGGTGCCGTCCACGACACCGGGGGCACCCGCCGCGCCCGGCAGCACGACCGGCCCCTCGACGACCTCCGGTGCCGCGAAGTTCTGCTCCGGTGTGGCGTTGGTGGTGGTCGTCGCCTCACGGGCGTCGATCCGCACCCGCCATTCGCCCGTCATGCGCTGCATCTTCGGCGTGAACTCCATGTGGAGCACCTTGCCGACCGGCACTTCCCGCTGTTCCGTATCGCCGGCGGTCGCCGACTTCAGGGTGAGGTCGAGGGTGCCCTTGTGCTTTAGCCAGGATCCGCTCAGCGCCCCGAAGAGCCCCCCGCCGCCGCCCTGCTGGGTGACGGTGTACTTGCCCTGGCCCTGGGCCGTCGTCGCCGTCCAGGTGATCGACGCCTTCGCCGGTTCGGTGGCGCCCGGTTCGCAGTTGGGGAAGTCGACGGAGGCCTTCTCGGTCGGGCCGTCGAAGGTCTCGAAGCCCGTCTCGACGAACTCGCAGTTGTCCGACTCGAAACCCGGTCCGGCGACCGGGTGGCCGCCGAAATCGAAGATGGACTGCTGCTTGCCGTTGAGCACCTTCGCCCGCTGGCACATCGTCATGATCTGCTCGGGTGTCTTCTCGTCGGCGGCGTTCGCCGACGGCAGCAGTACGGCCGCCACGGCTCCGCCGGTCACGAGGGCCGATCCGATCGCGACGATCCTGATCTTTCTGTTCCTGAGTTTCCTCTTGGCCATGAGCCAGATCCTGGGCGGTCCTGACGAGCCCCGACAGGGTCAAACATCCCTACTTGCCGGTCACGTGATATTCGCCTCAGCAACGTCCAGGACTTGCATCTGACGTAGCGTCAGATATGTCGCTACGATGCGGAGCCCACCGAGTCCACCCGTGAAGGGGGCCGCAATGGGCAAGCTCGACGGTCGGGTCGTCATCGTCACCGGCGCCGCACGCGGACAGGGCGAGCAGGAGGCCCGGCTGTTCACGGCCGAGGGGGCCCGGGTGGTCGTCGCGGACGTCCTCGACGACCAGGGCGAGGCCCTGGCGAAGGAGATCGGCGCGAAGTACGTCCATCTCGACGTCGGCCGGGAGGACGACTGGCAGGCCGCCGTCGCCGCGGCCAAGGACGCGTACGGTCATGTCGACGGGCTCGTCAACAACGCCGGCATCCTGCGCTTCAACACCCTCCTGGACACCCCCCTCGACGAGTTCATGCAGGTCGTGCGGGTCAACCAGGTGGGCTGCTTCCTCGGCATCCGGGCCGTCGCCCCGGAGATGTCCGACGGCGGCACGATCGTCAACACGTCCTCCTGCACGGGCCTGACCGGGATGGCGGCGGTCGGCGCGTACGCGGCGACCAAACACGCCGTGGTCGGCCTGACCCGGGTCGCCGCCCTGGAGCTGGCCGGGCGGGGAATCCGTGTCAACGCCGTCTGCCCGGGGGCCGTCGACACGGCGATGTCCAACCCGGCGCGGCTGGATCCGGGCGCGGACCCGGAGGCGACGGCGAAGGGGCTCGACCGGCTCTACCGCAAGCTCGTGCCGCTCGGGCGGGCGGGGCGGCCGGAGGAGGTGGCCCGGCTCGCCCTCTTCCTCACCTGCGAGGACTCGTCGTACATCACCGGGCAGCCGTTCGTGATCGACGGAGGGTGGCTGGCCGGAGTCAGCGTCGTATGAGCTGACGGGCCGTCAGCTATTGACGCCCATGGGGGCCGGTGGAACAGTC
This sequence comes from Streptomyces djakartensis, assembly GCF_014651075.1. Taxonomy (GTDB): domain Bacteria; phylum Actinomycetota; class Actinomycetes; order Streptomycetales; family Streptomycetaceae; genus Streptomyces; species Streptomyces djakartensis. The sequence goes on from NZ_BMWE01000008.1 coordinate 22,407, forward strand.
GGAGCCATCGATCTGACGGCACGTCAGATGCGCGTCGGATATGACCTTGGGGCGGTGAATCTCCTTGGAATTCGGGGTCTTCGTACAGGGATACGTGGGCAAACGGGCCGAGACCGACCCGCTCGCCGAGCACAAGGCGCTGATGGAGGAGACCGAGTACGTCATCCAGGCCGACAGGTCGGGCTTCAAGTACGCCTGGGCTTCCGAGCACCACTTCCTGGAGGAGTACTCGCACCTCTCCGCCAACGACGTCTTCCTCGGGTACCTGGCACACGCCACCGAGCGAATCCACCTGGGCTCCGGGATCTTCAACCCGCTGGCGCCGGTCAACCACCCGGTGAAGGTCGCCGAGAAGGTGGCCATGCTCGACCACCTCAGCGAGGGACGGTTCGAGTTCGGCAGCGGGCGGGGTGCGGGGTCCCACGAGATCCTCGGGTTCCTGCCGGGGATCACCGACATGAACCACACCAAGGAACTCTGGGAGGAGACCATCGCGGAGTTCCCCAAGATGTGGCTCCAGGACGAGTACGAAGGCTTCCAGGGCAAGCACTGGTCGCTGCCGCCGAGGAAGGTCCTGCCGAAGCCGTACGGCAGGTCACACCCGGCGATGTGGTACGCGGCCGGGTCGCCGCCGTCGTACGCCATGGCCGCGCGGAAGGGGCTCGGCGTGCTCGGCTTCAGCGTGCAGAAGGTCTCCGACATGGAGTGGGTGCTGGAGCAGTACAAGACGGCGATCGTCGACGCGGAGCCCGTCGGGGACTTCGTCAACGACAACGTGATGGTGACGACCACGGCGATCTGCGCGCCCACCCACGAGGAGGCGGTGCGGATCGCGGCGAACGGCCAGTTGCACTACCTGCCGTCGCTGGTGTTCCGCTACCACGACACGTTCCCGCGGCCCGAGGGGTTCCCGGTGTGGCCGCAGACGCTGCCGGAGTACACCGAGGAGTTCGTCGAGGTGCTCATCGAGGAGGAACTGCTGATCTGCGGGGATCCGGACGAGGTGCTGGCTCAGTGCCGGCGGTGGGAGCGGGCCGGGGCGGATCAGCTGAGTTTCGGGTTGCCGGTGGGGGTGCCGAAGGAGGAGACGCTGCAGACGCTCCGGCTGGTCGGGGAGTACGTGATTCCCGAGATCGATACGGATCCTGTGCATCGGACTTCGCGGCTCCGGGGGGTTGCGTGATCGCCGCGGGCGGGTGCGGGTGGCTCGTGGCTGGTCGCGCAGTTCCCCGCGCCCCTGAGGCGACGGACTCAAGGGAGTTGAGGGCTCATGCTTGATCACGTCATCAAGGGGGCGACGGTCGTCGATGGGAGCGGTGACTCCGCCTTCACCGCCGATGTCGGCATCGGGGACGGCCGGATCGCCGTCATCGGTCAGGTCACCCAGGAAGCCCGCAGCACCGAGGACGCCACCGGCCTCGTCCTCACCCCCGGCTTCGTCGACCCCCACACCCACTACGACGCGCAGCTCTTCTGGGATCCGTACGCCACCCCTTCCCTCAACCACGGGGTCACCACCGTCGTGGGTGGGAACTGCGGTTTCACGCTCGCGCCCCTGCATCCCGACCGGCCCGAGGACGCCGACTACACGCGGCGGATGATGTCCAAGGTCGAGGGCATGTCGCTGGTGGCGTTGGAGGAGGGGGCGCCCTGGAACTGGCACGGGTTCGGGGAGTATCTCGATGCCCTTCAGGGGCGGATCGCCGTGAACGCCGGGTTCATGGTGGGGCACTGCGCGCTGCGGCGGTACGTGATGGGGCCGCAGGCCGTGGGCGGGCGGCCGGCCCCGGAGCAACTGGCCGCGATGGTGCGGTCGCTGCGCGAGGCCATGGACGCCGGGGCGTGGGGACTGTCCACCACCCAGTCGACCAGCCACTCGGACGGCGACGGGAAACCGGTCGCCTCCCGGCACGCCGAGCCGGCCGAACTCCTGGCCCTGTCCCGGGCCGTCGGAGAGCACGAGGGCACGCAGATCGAGGCGATCGTCGCGGGCTGCCTCGATCAGTTCAGCGACGCCGAGATCGACCTGTTCGTGGAGATGAGCGCGGCGGCGGGGCGGCCGCTCAACTGGAACGTGCTCACGATCGACGCGGCGGTGCCCGAGCGGGTGCCCCGGCAGTTGCTCGCGAGCGAGCAGGCGCGGAAGGCGGGCGGCAGGGTCGTGGCCCTGACCATGCCGATCCTCACACCGATGAACATGTCGCTGGGGACGTTCTGCGCGCTGAACCTCATACCCGGCTGGGGTCCGGTCCTCGGGCTGCCCGTGCCCGAGCGGATCCGGAAGCTGCGTGACCCCGACGTACGGGCAGAACTGCTGCGACGCGCGAACTCCAAGGATGCGGGGGTCTTCCGGCGGCTCGCGAACTTCGGGCGGTACGTCATCGGCGACACCTACAGCGAGGCGAACGCCGGACTGACCGGCCGGGTCGTGAAGGACATCGCCGAGGAGCGCGGCCAGGAGCCCTTCGAGTGCCTCGTCGAGATCTGCGCCAACGACGAGCTGCGTACGGTGCTGTGGCCGATGCCCTCCGACAACGACCCGGCGTCCTGGGCGCTGCGGGCGGAGACCTGGCAGCACGAGGACGTCCTGCTCGGCGGGTCCGACGCGGGCGCCCACCTGGACCGGATGTGCGGGGCGCCGTACACGACCCGCTTCCTCGGGGACTGTCTGCGCGGCCGGAAGCTGGTCGGTCTGGAGCAGGCCGTGAAGATGCTGACCGACGACCCCGCCCGGCTCTTCGGGCTGCGCGAACGGGGGCGGGTGCGGGAGGGCTGGCACGCGGATCTCGTCCTGTTCGACCCCGAGCGGATCGACGCGGGCCCCGCCACCCTGGTGCACGACCTGCCGGGTGACAGCCCCCGGCTGGACTCCCGGGCGCTCGGCGTGCGGGCGGTGTGGGTCAACGGCGTCGAGGCGATCCGGGACGACCTGGTGACGGGCGCGGTGCCGGGCCGGGTGCTGCGGTCCGGCCGGGACACCGAGACGGTGAGCACCCGGTGAGCCAGGTGATGGCCCGGCAGGCGCTGTTCGTCGGCGGCTCCTGGGTGGAGCCGGACGGCGGGCACTACGAGGTGACCGACCCGGCCACTGAAGGGACCGTCGGGTGGGCGCCGGAGGCCTCACGGGACCAGGTGCGGGCGGCCTGCGCCGCGGCCCGCGAAGCCTTCGGGCCGTGGTCGCGCACGGCGCCGGAGGAGCGGGCCGCGATCCTGGCCCGGGCGGCGCGGATCATCACCGATCGCGGCGCGGAGTACGCGAAGCTCGCCCAGGCCGAGACGGGGGCGACCACCCGCACCGCACGCGGGATGCAGGTCGGGGTCGCCGCCGCACGCTTCCGGCGCTACGCGCGCGTGGAACCCGCCGAGTGGGCGATCCCGCCGCAGATCAACGAAGCGGGGCATGGGGGCACCTCCCACGCCCTCAAGGCAGTGGGGGAGGGTAAGGCGGGCGTCATGGGCGCGCTCGCCGTCCGTCAGCCCGTCGGGGTCGTCGCCTGCGTCACCTCGTACAACAACCCCTGGGCCAACCCGGCCGGCAAGATCGCCCCGGCGCTGGCCATGGGCAACACGGTCGTGGTGAAGCCTGCTCCGCAGGACCCGCTCTCCGTCTACCGGATGGCGCGGGCACTGGAGGCGGCGGGTGTCCCCCGGGGCGTGGTCAACGTGGTGTCGGGCCGGTCGCAAGGGGTCGGCGAGGCGGCCGTGGACTCGCCGGACGTCGACATGGTCAGCTTCACCGGCTCCACGGCGGTCGGGCAGCGCATCGCCGAGGTGTGCGGCCGCGGCATGAAGCGGCAGCTGATGGAGCTGGGCGGGAAGGGCGCCGCGCTCGTCTTCGACGACGCCGACCTGCGTTCGGCCGTCGCCGGGATCGGCACCACCTTCTCCTTCTACAGCGGGCAGATCTGCACGGCGCCGACGCGGGTGCTGGCGCAGCGGGGCGTGTACGACCGGCTGGTGGAGCAACTGAGCTCGTACGCTGCCCGGTTGAAGGTCGGGGACCCGAAGGAGCCGGACACGGTCGTCGGGCCGGTGATCTCGGCGGCGCACCGGGACCGGGTGGAGTCGTACGTCGAACTCGGCCGGAAGGAAGGCGCGGTGGTCGTCACGGGCGGCGACCGCCCCGCACTGCCGGCCGGCTTCTACGTCACCCCCACCCTCCTCGCCGACTGCACCAACGACATGCGCGTGGCCCGCGAGGAGATCTTCGGCCCGGTGGTGGTCGTGATCCCCTTCGACGACGAGGAGGAGGGCATCGCCCTCGCCAACGACACCGACTACGGCCTGATCGACTACGTCTGGTCGGGGGACGTGGCCCGTGCCTTCCGGGTGGCGCGGCGGCTCCGGGCCGGCGGGGTGGGCGTGAACACCGTCGGGCGGAACATGGAGGCCCCCTTCGGTGGCTTCAAGAGGAGCGGCGTCGGCAGGGACGTCGGCTCCTACGCGCTGCACGCCTACAGCGAGGTACAGGCCATCGTCTGGCCGGGCTGACCTCAGTCCGCCAGGTCCACCCGTACGGTCAGCAGGCCCGTGCCGATCACCCGCACCGCCGTACTGTTGAGCCGGGGCAGCCGCCGCAGTCGCGCCACCGGATCGTCCTTGGGCATCAGATGCGCGGTCCCCTCGTGCCACCGCCCCCGGATCCGCACCCGTACCCGCGGATCGGCCTTGATGTTGCGCACGTACTGCGACCGTTCGCCGAACTCGGACACCAGCCAGAAGGCGTCCCCGACGCGGCGGCCGCCCACCGGCGTTTGACGGGGAAGTCCCGAGACGCGGCCCGTGGTCTCCAGGACCGTCTGGAGGGGCAGACGGCGCAGCAGCGGGTTGACGCGGCGCTGAACGGACGTGGCGGCACGGAACCGCAGGTCGGTGAGGCGGGACATCGTCGGCGGGTCTCCTTCGGCGCGAGGCTCACGGTTTCTGCAACGGCTCCTGCTTCAATGATCCCCCTGACGCGGCGGGACGAGAGCGGGTGCTGTGCATGCGGATCGTGACCTGGAACCTGTGGTGGCGCTTCGGACCCTGGCAGGCGCGGCAGAAGGCGATCCTCACGGCCCTGCGGGAGCTGCGGCCGGATGTCGTGGGCCTGCAGGAGGTGTGGGCCGCCGACGGGGAGAACCTCGCCGAGTGGCTGGCCGGTGAGCTGGGGCTGCACTGCGCCTGGGCCCCCTCGCCCGCGCCGGAGCGCTGGCGGCGGCGGATCGGGGACCCCACGGTGGACATCGGCAACGCCGTCCTCAGCAGATGGCCGGTCGTGGACCGGGACGTGCTGCCGCTGCCCGCCCCGGCGGAGCTGGACGACGGGCGGCTGGCCCTCTACGCCCGCATCGCCGCCCCGGACCACGAAGTCCCCTTCTTCACCGTGCACTTCACCTCAGTCGTGCATGCCTCGGCGGTCCGATGCGGCCAGGCCGCGGCGCTCGCCGGGTTCGTCGCACGGCACCGGGGTGACACTCCCTTCCCGCCCGTCGTCACCGGCGACCTCAACGCCTGGCCCGACTCCGACGAGGTCCGCCTCCTCGGCGGCTTCAGGACCGCCCCCGCCGTGCCCCGCCAGGTGCTGCTCGACGCCTGGGAGTACGCCGACCCGGCCGCCCCCGCCGCCACCTGGGACGCCGCCAACCCGTACGTGGCGGCGACCTACGGACCCAGCGTGCGCATCGACTACATCCACGTGGGCCCGCCCGGCCCCGGCGGACTCGGCCGCGTGCGGCAGGTGCGGCGGGCCTGCGACGGCCCGGTGGACGGGATCTGGCCCTCCGACCACGCGGCGGTGGTGGCCGACCTGAGCGAGGACACCGGCTCGTGAGGGCAGCGGTCGCTGTCCGGCCCGGCCGCCTTCGGCGACCTCCTCGACGTGCGCGAGATCCGCTCGATCGTGTTGTGGGAAGGCCGGCATCGGCGAGCTGACCGAGGAGCATCTCCTCGAACCGTTCGAGGTCGTCTACGGCCGGCGGTCGCGCTGCTCTGCGCGAGATCTCATGCACCGATGTATCCAGCCGGCTTAACCGAGGCGAGTCTGTTCCGCAGGCCCGCGCAGCACCCCCTTTGACACTGCATCAAGCTGACTGGCCCGTGCAGCAACATGACATCGCTTCCCCTGGAGTGAGTGTCCGGCGGCTGACAGAGTGTTCTGCAGAGGAACTCAAGGGGGAAACATGAGCAGGAAATTTCACAGTGCCGTTTCGAAGTCTGTTCGCGTCGGCGCGACGGTTGCCGCGGCACTGGTGATTTCCGGGTCGTCGATGCTGGCCGGAAATTCATTCGCGGCAGACAATGAGCCGGCCGCACCTTCCGCCACGCTTTCCGGTGGGGAAATCCCCGGTTTCGTCGAGCATCTTGTCGCCGAGGTCTCCGAAATTCCGGGGAACGTCGTCCACACACCCGGCCCGGTCAACGGCTGGCAGTAGGCCGACCTGTCAACGCTTCGGACTTGTGAGGGCTTGTGGAGAAGAACAATGCGGCGGGGTTCAAGCCGCGAGATCTGGACGAAGTCCCGTCCGTGGACGCGCTCCTCGTGGAACTGGGGACAGGTCCTTTTGTCCGGGACACCCTGGCGGCTCCGGTCGGCCGGAACGACTCCTGGACCGGCGTTACCACCAGCGGGCGGAAGGTCTTCGTCAAGCACCTGATCGGGACGGGCCCGGACGTCCGGTCCCGCATGCGCCGGCTGCTGTCGTTCGAGCGTTTCGCCGAGGGGCTGCCTACGGCGGCGTTGCGCGGCCCGGCATTCCTCGGCGCCGACGAGACGGCCGCTCTGGTGGCCTACGAATACGTCGAGGGCGCGCGCAGCGGTGCGGAGTTGATGATCGACGAAACATTCGGTCCGGAACTCGCGGAGAATATCGGCAGGGCGATCGGACTGCTGCACGGGGCGTCCGCACCGGATTCCGTTGAATTCGACGTTTCGCTGCCGTTCCATCCCCCGTCGGGATTCCTCCGAGGACTTCCGCTGCCGGTGTTCGAGTCGCTGAGTTTCGCGGAACTCCAGGGTTGGCGGCTCATGCAGACCGACACGTCACTGGTCGAGGCCATCGGGGAATTGCGGGCCCGGGAGCGAGAGGCACCCAGGGTGCCGTCCCACTGCGATCTGCGCGTCGACCAGTTTCTGGTGACGGGCGACGACTTCCTGGTGACGGACTGGGAGGAGTTCCGGCTGGCGGACCCGGCCCGTGATGTCGGCGCCTTCGCCGGCGAGTGGCTGCACCGTTCGATCCTCGACATCGTCACCACGCGCGGCGACTCGGTGTTCGCGGACATCGAGCTGACACACGAGGCGGTGCTCAGCCGCGGGGTGGAGAAGCTGCAACGACTCCTGCCACTGGTACGCGCCTTCTGGCACGGCTACCGGCAGGTCCGTCCTGACCTGGACGGCTCGCTCGCCACCCGGGCCACGGCGTACGCCGGCTGGCATCTGCTCGACCGGCTGATGGCCGGCGCGTCCCGGACGTCCAGGCTGTCCGGCATCGAGCGGGCGGCGGCGGGAATCGGCCGGGCGGCGCTCATCACCCCGGAGAGGTTCGTGACCACGCTCGGATTCGAGGACCACCCCGGCGAGGCCACCAGCGAAGGCAGCGACCAAGGCACCCACGAACGTGCCTGGGAAGGCAGAGCGGCATGAGCGAGAGACGGCCGGCCACCGTGCCGAGCGGGTTGGCGCCACGGCTGCGGGACGCCCTCGACCGGGTGAGAGTCGCACCGGACCGCGCCCGTGCGTGGGTGGACGACCGCCTGGTCGAGGCGGACAGCCCGCGGGAGATGCGCCGACTGCTGGCGGAAGCCCTGTACGACATCCTGCACGCCGGGCAGTTCGTGGAGAAGGGAGCCCTGTCGTTCCGCCTGCGTGACACGGCCTTCGAGCGTGTCCTCGGAGCGGCGGTTCCGCACGAGCGCAGCACCGCGCGTGCCCGGGTGCACATTCCCGCGGCCGGGGACGACGGCACGGAGCCGCGCGCCCTGGTCGAGCGGGACGGGGTGCGGGTGTGGGTGCCCTCCGCGAGCATCCGGGAGGACGGCCCACTCGCCGCCGGTCAGGTGGTGACCCTCGACGTGCCGGCACGCCGGCCGGCGCTGTCACCCGGGTTCTTCGTGGTGGACGGCTCGCTGCCGCGCAGTCCGCACCGTGAACTGCTGCGCGTGTACGTCCACATCGAGCGCTGGGAGGACGCCGCCGCGGTGTGGGCGGGGGCGCTCGGCCACCTGGAGGACCACGGGGTGGCGTACCGCTCGAAGATCCTCTCGGCCAAGGCCCTGTATCCCCGGCGGGACGCCCTGGTGGTCTACCTGGGACAGGAGATGTGGCCGCAGGTGCCCCGGCTGGCCGAGGCGTTGCGGGGTCTGTCCGGAATCGGGCGGGAGACCTCCGTGTTCGCCGACACGGTGGCTCCCGGCGTGGCCGTGGCCCTGGAACCCGGGGACAACCGGCCCGGGATGTCCGGTCTCAGCTTCGGCCAACACCGGGCCACCGCGCTGGCCCAGGCCCTGCTCGACAGCGCGGCCGACGGAACGCCCCTGGAAGGGACCGTCGTCGCCCGCTTCACCGAGGCGGGAATCGACCCCGCCCGTCCGGCGCGCAACAGCGCCTCCCCTGAGTTTCCGGCGGTGCTGGAAAGCCCGCAGGATGCCGGCCTCGTGTCCGCCTGAAGTGAGATTCCGGGCGCCGTAAGGCCGTTACGCCGAGATTCCGGCACCGACGAACGCATCACGATAGCGAGGAGAACTCAATGGACAAATCTGTGGCGATCATGGAGCTCGTTTCGAACTATGACGCCTACGCGGACGTCGAAGAGCTGAACATCTCGGCGGCTACCGACGCCCCGGCGACCACCCCGGTGTGCGCCGCCACCGCCAGCTCCGCCCCGTGCGCCGCCGCCGCGAGCGCCGTCAGCGCCGTCACCTACCACAAGGGCTGCTGACCGGTCGCTCTGCCGCCGCCGGCATCAGGCCGGTAACGACTGTCGGCCGAAGAGCCGGCAGTGACCACCGCGATCACGGAGCTGATGGCCGGTTACGAGGCCTGCAGCGATGTACGTGAGCTGAATGTGACGGCCGCCGCCGAGGCGCCCGCCACCTCGCCCGCCTGCATCGCCGGTGCCACCGCCAGTTTCGTCGCCAGCCGGTTCTCGGCGCGCACGATCGACGGCGGTTGCTGAACCGAGGAACTCTCCGCTTTCCGCAGTGACGGCGTCCGCGTTCCCGGGCGCCGGTGAACAGAGACCGATCAAGAAGGAGAACCCGATGGACAAGTCTGTGGCGATCATGGAGCTCGTTTCGAACTACGACGCCTACGCGGACGTCGACGAGCTGAACATCTCGGCGGCTGCCGACGCCCCGGCGACCACCCCGGTGTGCGCCGCCAGCGTCGCCAGCTCCAGCTGGTGCGCCGCCTCCGCGAGCGCCGTCAGCGGCGCCACCTACGAGCTGACCTGCTGACCGGTCGCTCCCCAGTCTGCCGGCATCAGGCCGGTAGTGACTGTCGGCCGAAGAGCCGGCAGTGACCGCATGGAGAGGGAATCCCCATGGAGAAGACCACCGCGATCATGGAGCTGATGGCCGGTTACGAGGCCTACAGCGATGTACGTGAGCTGAATGTGACGGCCGCCGCCGAGGCGCCCGCCACCTCGCCCGCCTGCATCGCCAGCGCCACCGCCAGCTTCGTCGCCAGCCAGTTCTCGGCGCGCACGATCGACGGCGGCTGCTGAACCGAGGAACTCTCCGCTTTCCGCAGTGACGGCGTCCGCGTTCCCGGGCGCCGGTGAACAGAGACCGATCAAGAAGGAGAACCCGATGGACAAGTCTGTGGCGATCATGGAGCTCGTCTCGAACTACGACGCCTACGCGGACGTCGACGAGCTGAACATCTCGGCGGCTGCCGACGCCCCGGCGACCACCCCGGTGTGCGCCGCCAGCGTCGCCAGCTCCAGCTGGTGCGCCGCCTCCGCGAGCGCCGTCAGCGGCGCCACCTACGAGCTGACCTGCTGACCGGTCGCTCCCCAGTCTGCCGGCATCAGGCCGGTAGTGACTGTCGGCCGAAGAGCCGGCAGTGACCGCATGGAGAGGGAATCCCCATGGAGAAGACCACCGCGATCATGGAGCTGATGGCCGGTTACGAGGCCTACAGCGATGTACGTGAGCTGAATGTGACGGCCGCCGCCGAGGCGCCCGCCACCTCGCCCGCCTGCATCGCCAGCGCCACCGCCAGCTACGTCGCGAGCCAGTTCTCGGCGAAGACGATCGCCGGCGGCTGCTGATTGTGGCGTGCCGGCCGACCGGCCGCAGAACGTCTTCCGTTCACCGCGGCCGGTCGCCCGGCGGTCTTCCCCCTCCTCCCCCTGCGACCGATCAACCCCGTTCACCCGCACACCAGATGGGAACCGACCGATGGCACATCAATCGGACCCCGGAGATCTGCTGAAGATGGCGGACCTCCTGACACCCGCCGCGATCCGTGCCGCGGCCACCCTCCGCCTGGCGGACCATCTCGGCGCCGGCACAGGAGATGTGGCGAAGCTGGCGGAACTCACCGGCACCCGCCCGGACCTGCTGGAACTGCTGCTGCGTCACCTTCGGGCGCAGGGGGTTCTCACGTGCGACGACGACGGGGTGTATAGCGTCACCGAACTCGGCGAGAGGCTGCGCGAGGACCATCCGGAGAGCTTGCGGGGCCACTTGACCATGGACGGCCTGCACGGACGAGCCGCCCTCGCGCTGGTGAACCTCCTGCACACCGTGCGCACCGGGGAACCGGCCCACGAGACGGTCTTCGGGCGCGGCTACTGGGAGACCGTCAACGAGGACCCCGACTTCGTCGAGGCACTGGAACAGAGCGCCACCGGCCAGCAGCTCGGCTGGGGCGCCGAGCTGATCCTCGACAGTTACGACTGGAGCCGGGTCGGCCGGGTCGTCGACGTGGGAGGCCACAGCGGCACGATCCTGATGGAACTGCTGCGCCGGCACCCTCACTTGAACGGCACGCTGGTCGATCTGAAGAACGTCGCCGAGGTCGCCGGACGAAGGTTCGCGGCCGCGGGGCTCGCGGACCGGACCGAGGTGGTGGTGGGCAGCTTCTTCGAACCGCTGCCCGCGGGCGGCGACGTCTACCTCCTGTCGGCGGTCCTCGCCGACTGGCCGGACGAGCGCGCCACTGCGATCCTGCGCCGCTGCGCCCGAGCGGCGGGCCCCGACGGGAAGGTGCTGCTGGCCGAGGTGAACCTGCGCGTCCCGCGCGAGATACCCGAGTCGGCGGCCCTTGAGCTGTGGCTGCGCGCCACGATGCCGGCTCCCGTGCGCAGCGTCGAACAGCTGAAGGCGCTGGCCGCCGCCGCCGGTCTCCGCCTGGTCTGGGAGGGCCCGGCGACATCCGTCCGCTCGATCCTGGAGTTCTCGCCGTGCTGACTTTCGACGCCGTCGACAAGAGCTTCGGCGGCCGGCGAGTGCTCGACGCTCTCACCTTCGACGTGCGCCCCGGCGAGATCTTCGGGTTCTGCGGCGCCAACGGGGCCGGCAAGACCACCGCGATGCGGATCGCGCTCGGCGTGCTGGAAGCGGACTCCGGCTCGGTCCGCTTCAACGGCGCCGATGTCGACGCGCACTCCCGGCGGCGCTTCGGATACATGCCGGAGGAACGGGGCCTCTACGCCAAGATGACCCCCCTCGACCAGCTGGTCCACTTCGCGCGGCTGAGTGGCATCCCGCGCCGGGAGGCTGCTCGGCGGGCCGCCGAGTGGCTCGAGCGGCTGGGCGTGGTGGCCGGTCCCAGGGACGCCCTGGAGAAGCTGTCCCTCGGCAACCAGCAGAAGGTCCAGCTGATCGCCGCCCTGATCCACGACCCGGCCGTACTGGTCCTCGACGAACCGTTCTCGGGACTGGACCCGGTGGCCGTGGACGCCATGGCGGAGGTGCTGCTGCAGTCCGCCCGCGAAGGAGTGCCGGTCGTCTTCTCCAGCCACCAGCTGGAACTGGTGGAACGGCTGTGCGACCGGGTCGGGATCCTGCGCGGCGGACGCCTGGTCGCCGAGGGCACCGTGGACGAGCTGCGTCGCGCCGCCGATCCCGGCCGGCCGCGTCTTTCGGTGACGGACGTACCCCCGCGGTGGGCCGACGCCCTTCAGGGCGCCCGGGTGCTGGCCGAGGAGGACGGCGTCGTCACCCTGGAGCTGGAGTCCGACCGTGCGGCGCAGGCTGCCCTGGCCGCGGCGCAGTCCGCGGGCCGGGTGGAGTCCTTCGGCCGGCACGAGCCCGCACTGGCCGACATCTTCCGGGAGGCGGTGGCATGAACCGCGACCAGCGTACGGACCTGGCGCTCATCAGGATCGTCGCGGCCCGTGAGGTCACCCGGCAGCTGCGCAACAAGGCCTTCTGGGCATCGGTGATCGTGACCGCCGCGATGCTGTGCCTGTCGTTCTCGCTGACCGATGTACTCAAGGGCGACGGGGAGAGCCCTCCGGCCGTGGGCGTCGTCGGTGAGGGGAGCACGGTCGCCGCGGCGCTGCGCCCCCAGGTCACGGTCGAGAAGTACACGGACACCGGCACCGCCCGGACGGCCCTTCGGGACGAGGCGGTCGATGCCGTGGTGCTGCGGGACGGCGGTGTACTGGTCCTGCGGAACCTGTCGGCCGAACTGGGCCGTACGATCCAGCAGGCCCAGCAGACGGCAGAGCAGGTCGAAAGGCTCAAGGAGCTCGGCGCGGCGCGGGAGGAGACCGAGCGGGCGATCGTACCGCCGGCGCTCAGGGTCAGCGCCCTCGACGCGGACGCCGGCGTGGTCCAGGAACGGACGATGACCGCGGGGATCGGGGTGTTCCTGCTTTTCACCCTGATGCTCATATCGGGGCTGGGCATCGCCCAGGGAGTCGCCGAGGAGAAGTCCAGCCGCATCGTCGAGGTGCTGCTGGCGAAGGTCCGGGCCTGGCACCTGCTCGCCGGCAAGATCGTCGGCCTTGGTGCGGCCGCGCTGGTGCAGATCGTGCTGATGATGACGGCCGTGCTGACGGCGGCCATCGGCTTCGGAGTGCTGAAGGCCCCGCTGAACGCCGTCGGTACCGCCGCCAACCTGCTGCTGTGGTTCGTACCGGGCTACGTCCTGTTCGTGACCCTCTACGCGGTGGCCGGTGCGCTGGTCTCCCGCCAGGAGGACGTAAACCACGTCATAGGGCCGGTGAACATGCTGCAGATGCTGAGCCTGGCGGGCCCGGCGCTGGCGGTGCGGCCCGCCCCGGACGACGCGCTGCTGACCGTCGTCTCGATGACACCCGGCCTGTCCTGGGCCGCGATGCCGATGCGCATGGCGGTCACCGAGGTGCCGTGGTGGCAGGCGCTCGCCGCCTTCGCGCTGATGCTGCTGGCGATCGCCGCACTGGTGAGGTTCGGCGGCCGGATCTACCGCGGCGGACTGCTCAGGTACGGCGGGATCGTCAAGGTCGGAGAGGCTCTGCGCGGTGCAGCACACTGAACGACCCGTCCAGGAGGGGGAGTCGGGCACGATGAAGGCAACGACGAGCACGGACGCGGCGACCGCCGCGCCCGCGGCCGGAGGCACGGGCGCCGAGGAGTCGCAGCAGCTGCGTGTCCTGCGTGAACTCACCCGTGGCAGGGCGGCGCAGACCTGCGCCGTCGCCCTGCTCGCACTGGTCTCCGCGGCGGCCACGCTGGCCCTGCCGATGGTGGTGGGCAGACTGCTGGCCGTCATCCAGCGCGGCGACAGTCCGACCTGGTGGGTCGTGGCGATGGTCGGGGCGGGTCTGGGTTCGGCCGCCGCCGGGGCACTGGCCGCCTATCTGCTGGGGCTGATGGGCCGGGAACTCATCCGCGGACTGCGCGTGCGCACCATGCGGCACTCGCTGGAACTGCGGCTGCAGGACAGCCGGACCGAAGGGTCCGGCAATCTGGTGGCACGGCTGACCGCGGACGCGGCCATGGTCAAGAACCTGGTCGACATCGGCCCCATCCAGCTGCCGATGGCCGGCATCACGGTACTGGGCACGCTGGTCATCATGGGCCTGCTCGACTGGGTCCTGCTGTCGATCACGGTGCTGGCCTTCGTGGTGGCCGTGGGGCTCATCGCCCTGGTCGTCAGGGGCCTGCGCCGCCGGTACACGGCCGTCCAGGGCGAGATCGGGGCGCTCGCGCAGCAATTCGTCGCCGCCCTGGACTCGCTGACCATCATCAAGGCCTGCCGGGCCGAGAGGATCGTCGGCGACCGGCTCGCCGCTCGCGCCGGCGAGGTGGCGCGGCTGGAGACCGGCGCGGCCCGGATGGAATCCCTGATGGTCCCGATCATCAACCTCGGTCAGCAGATCGCCCTGGTCAGCGTGGTCATCGGTGGCGGCAGCCGGATGCTCGACGGCCATCTGCCACTGGCCGACTTCATCTCCTTCCTGCTGTACCTGCTGCAGCTCACCGCACCGCTGATCATGGCGGCGTCCGGTGTGAGCGGTCTGCAGATGGGACTTGTGGCCCGCAAGCGGTTCGAAGCGCTGTTCGCCCTGCCGACGGAGACGGCGGCACGGGCCGCCACGGTACCGCCGGGGCGCGTCCCCACGTCCCCCGAGGACGACGCCCCCACGGCCGTACGCTTCGAGGACGTCGTGTTCGCCTACGACGGTCACCCCGTGCTGCGGAACGTGGATCTGACGGTCCCGCCGCACGGTCTCACCGCCCTGGTCGGACTCTCCGGATCGGGCAAGACCACGGCCCTGGGCCTGGTCGAGGGCTTCATGGAGCCGGACTCGGGGCGCATCGAGGTGCTGGGCCGTCCCCTGGCGGACTGGCCGCTGGACGAACTGCGTTCCCGGATCGCCTATGTCGACCAGTCCAGCACGCTGCTGCAGGACACCGTCCGGGAAAACCTGCTGCTCGGCCGGACGGACGAGCCGTCCGACGCGGACCTGATGGCGGCCCTCGACCGGGTCGGCCTGGCGGAGGAGATCCGGCGGCTGCCCCAGGGGCTGGACACGGTCCTGGGAGGCGCGGCCGATCTCTCCGGCGGCCAGCGCCAGCGGCTCGCGCTGGCCCGAGCGGTACTGGCCGACGCCCGGCTGGTGCTCCTCGACGAGCCCTCCTCACACCTGGACTCGGTGAACGAGCGGAAACTTCGGGACGTGGTGGACGAACTGGCCGTGGACCGCGCCGTGCTGGTCGTCGCCCACCGCATCTCCACGGTCCAGCACGCCGACCGCGTGATCGTGCTGGACGCCGGCCGGGTGGTGGACCAGGGCACGCACATGAACCTCCTCGACCGGTGCCCCGACTACGCCGACCTGGTGAGCGGGCAGGTCCTCAGCACCGTCTCCCGATGACCGCGGCCAGGAGCCGACCGTACGACCAGGCCAGGAGCCGTCCCATGACCGACCGGACCGACAGCGTGTACTCCGTACTCATGCCCTTCGCGCCGCCGCGGCCCGAACAGATCCTGCCGTTCGCCGCGCTCACCCAGTGGAGCGGCGCGCACCGCCTGTGGCAGGGCCAGGCCATGCTCAACCAGCCGCACCAGGCCTTCGCCTACGCCGCCGCGTCCGGCTTCCGGGTTCCGGTGGGACTCGGCGTGACGCTCATGCCGTTCACCCACCCTTACGAGGCGGCGCTCCAGGCCCAGTCGCTGGCGGCGGCGACCGGGCATTCCGTGGTGGCGGGCTTCGGACCGGGCGCGGCGGTGCTCCAGCGCAGCATGTGCGGAGCCCCTTACCGCAGCCCGCTCGCCGCGTCACGCGAGTACCTCACCGCCGTGCGCGGCTTGCTCGACGGCGAGTCGGTCGAGCAGGACGGCACGTACTTCACCTGCCACGGAAAACTGCTCCCCGTGCCGCGGCCGCCCATCGAGGTGGGCCTGGGTGTGCTGCGTCCCGGGATGGCACGGCTGGCGGGCGAAGTGGCCGACACGGCCATCACCTGGCTCACCCCCGCAGCCTATCTGCGCGACACCATCGTGCCCGCGCTGCGCGAGGGTGCCGAGGCGGCGGGACGCCCGGTCCCGCGCCTGGTCTCCATCGTGCCCGTGGCCCTGGCGGAAGCGGACCGCGACCCGGCGGCCCTTGCGCTGGCGAGCAACATCGGCCACCTCCGGCTGCCGCACTACGTCGACATGCTCCGCCGCTCCGGCATCCGCACCGACACTTCCGATCCGGCTGCGGGTGCGGCCGCTCTGGTCGAGGGACGGGCCTTCCTCTACGGGGAGCCCAAGGTGCTCGCCGAGGAGTTCGCGGCGTACCGGGAGGCGGGGGTCGACGAGATCGTGCTCAACGTGACCGGTGTGAACGGCATGTACGGCAGCCGGACCGCGCTGCGGGAGCTGGAGACCGTCCTCGCCGAGGTGACGTCATGACGCACAGCCGCCTTCCGGGGACCGCGGTGCCGGACGCGCAGGCGCCCGAGCTGCGCGTCGAGCGGCTGCTGGTGGTCACCGCCGGTTCCGCCTTCGCCACCGGGATGCCGTACTGGATCGACTGGCTGCGCCTGTCCTACCCGGAGCTGGCCGTCAAGATGGTGCTCACCGCCAGCGCCCGGCGGTTCGTCACCCGTCAGGCGCTGGCCGGGCGGCTGCACCGGCACGGTGAGGTGCTGTTCGACGAGTGGCCCGAGGACGAGGGGACGGCCCGGCACGTCGAACTGGCCGAGTGGGCCCAGGCGGTCGTGGTCTATCCGGCGACCTTCCACTTCACCGCCCGGCTGGCGCTGGGGCTGGCCGACTCGCCCGCACTGCTGGCCTGTCACTGCACCCGGGCCCCGGTCGCAGTGGCCCCGGCGCTGCCGCCCGGCGGGCTGGAGAGCGCCGCTTTCCAGACGCACTGGGCTGCGCTGACCGCCCGCCCCAACGTCGTCCTCGTCCCGCCCCACCCAGGTGTCAGCATGACCACCGGTCGTGCCGACGCGTGGGTCCCACCCCTGTTGCCGGAGGTCATAGACATGTTGGAGAAGCGCCGCGCCCAGTTGGAGGCGGGCCGTCCGCACCGGGACCCCAGGACCCCGGGTGAGTTCGTCGCTGACCTGGTCCACCCGTGAGCGATCTGCGAGCGGTCGCGGAGACGACCGCACAGGACCAAGGCCCGCACCAGGACGTTCCGGGGGCCTCCGCGGTCGCCGAGTACGGCACCGATCTGCTGCGCACGTCCGTGCGCGCCCTGCCCGGTGGCCACGAGTGGATCAGGACCCCCGGCCCGTCGGCGCCCGAGCCGTTCCGGCCCGTCACCGGTCCGGCGGGCCGTGCGGTGGCGGTGGGCGGCGACGGCGCGGCCCTCCTGACGGTGGGCAGGCCGGTCGGTGAGGGCAGGCTCTACACGGTCGAGGGCGGGGAGTCGGTCGCGAACCGGCTGCTGTCCGCGGGGCCGTCGCCGCAGTTGCGGGAGCCGCTGCGCGGCCTCGGTCTGGCGCTGCGACGGCTGCACGACGGTGGGCCTCCGCCGGTGGCGGAGCGGCTCGGCCCGCCTCGGGGCCTGGTACGTCTGGACACCTGGCTGGACGGGCGGGCGCCGGTCCCCCGCGCCGCGTACGTCGGTGTCCAACTGCGGACGCGACTGGGACCGCGACGCTGGTCCCGTGCCGTCGACTGGAGCCGCGGCATCACCGAGGACACCGACGTGACCCTGGTGCACGGGGCTCCCGGACTCGGCTCGCTGGTCGCCGGGAGCGGCGTCGGCCCGGACGCCCTGTTGACGGGCGAGGACCTGGCCGTGGCCCCCTGGTACTTCGACCTGGGCTGGGTTCTGGGTGAACTGGTCGAGCTGAGGTGGCAGTTGGGTGGAGACCAGGAGGGCTGGCAGCTGTTGCTCGAGGCGCTCTTCGACGGCTACGGCCGGGACCTCGGCGACGAGTGGAGCCGGGCGGCCGCCCTGCGGATCCTGCTGCACGTCCACGACATCGCCGCCTACGTCGGCTGGCACACCGCGGGGTTCGACCACTACGCGACCTTCCTGACGTTCCTTTTCGATCTGTGACCGGCGCGGCCCACCGCCCAGCGGGCCGCGCCGGTTCCCGGACCCTCGACACAACTCCTTGACCACGAAGGGGAGACGTACCCTCATGAGCACCTACCGTCCGCGACCCGGGCTGCACAGGTTCACCCTGCCGAACGGGCTGCGGGTGGTGCTGGACAGCCGCTTCCCGCAGCCGAGGGTGGCGGTCGCCGTGCACTACGGCACCGGGTTCCGGTCCGAGCCCCCGGGCCGAGAGGGGTTCGCCCACCTCTTCGAGCACCTGATGTTCCGGGGGAGCGCCAGCCTTCCCGACGGCCGCTTCTACGACCACGTGCATCGTTTCGGTGCCCGGGCCAATGGCACCACGCACCAGGACTACACCGACTACTACCAGGTGGTTCCGGCCCAGGCCCTGGAGCGGGCGCTGTTCGCCGAGGCGGATCGGATGCGGGCTCCGCTGTTCACCGAGACCGCGCTGGCCGAGCAACTGCGCGGCGTGGAGCTGGAGATCCAGCAGGCCGTGCACGACAGGCCGTACGGCGGCTTCCCCTGGCCGCTGCTGCCCGGAGTGCTGTTCGGTACCTTCGCGAACGCGCACGACGGTTACGGCGACGCCGAGCGGCTGCGCACCGTCACGGTGGCGGACTGCGAGGAGTTCTTCGACGCCCACTACGCTCCCGGCAACGCCGTGCTGACCGTCGTCGGCGGCGCCGACCCCGAGGGGATCCGGCAGCTGGTGGAGCGGCACTTCGCCGGCATACCCGCTCGCAGCACGGCACCCGCGCCCGTCCTGGCCGAGCCTCGCCCGGACGAGGAACGGTGGTTGGAGTGCACCGAGCCGGGGGTCACCGCGACCGCGCTGGCCATGGGACACCGGCTGCCCGACCCGGGAACGGATCTGCCGGGCTATCTGGCGCACGCCGTGCTGGCCCGGCTCACCGCCGAGCAGGGACCGGTGGCGCCCGGTCTGCCCGCGGTCGGGACGAGCTGCGGTTTCTTCGGCCCGCTGGACGCCAGGGACCCCGACGCCCTGGTGGTCACCGCGCTGCTGCCGCCGGACGCCGGTCCGAGGGAGGTGGCGGCCGCGATCGCCCGTCGCTGGGCCGGCTGGGCCGAGCTGCCTCCGGCGGAGGCGGTACGGCGCACCGTACGGCTGATGACGGCTGAGCATCACCGCGGGCAAGGGGACCTGGAGACCCGGTGCCGTGCCTTGGGCCGTCTGGAGATCCTCTTCGGACGGGCCGACATCCTCGACCGGATCCCGGACCACCTCGCGGCCATCGGGCCGGCCGAGATCGCGAGGGCCGCCCGTGAACTGGCGGCCACGCCCGCGACGGTCCTGGTCATGCGCCCGGGCAGCACCCGGACCCGGCCGGAGCCGCCGTTCGGCGACACCGGAACCGGCGGTGCGGACGCGGCCGGCTCCGGCCGTGTCTCCCGGGTGCGCGCTGAGGCCCGCGCCATCCCGCCGTACGGGCGGCCCGCGGCACCCCTCCGATGGCAGTCGGACGATCTGGTCCTGGACAACGGGCTGCGTGTGGTCGCTCTCGCCGACCGCCGGGCACCGGCCGTCGAGGTACGGCTGCGGCTGCCGCTGGGCGTTCTCGGCGGGTGGGACGCCCCTGCGGCCGAGTCCCTGCTGCGCCGCGGTCTGGCCCGTACCCGGGCCGGCGATCGTGCGGCGGGTCTGGGCGGCGTCATGGAGGGGTCCGTGGACGGGCAGTGGATGGACGTCACGGGCTGCGTTCCACCGCAGGAGCTGCCGGCCTGGCTGGCCGTGCTGGCGGAACTCCTGAGCGCACAAGGGGAGTTCCTGCAGGAGGCGGCGTCGGAGCCGTCGCCGGCGAGCGCGGGCCGTACCGTTCGTCCGACGGCCGGACGCCTCATGGACGACGCGGTACTGCGCCACTGGCTGGCGGACGAGACGCCGGGGAACGCGTCGTCGAGGGGGGCCCTGCAGGGCGGTGTGCTCATCCTCAACGGGGACATCGCCCCGGACCGTGCCCTCGCGAAAGCGCGCGAGGCGCTCACCCGCCCGAAGTTCACCGGCCTCACCCCGCTCCCCCGTACGGGCGGCGCCCCGCGGCGGGCCGCGGGCGGCCGGCTGCTGATGCTGCGGTCGCCCGCCGAGCGCGAAGTCCATCTCACCTTCTGCGCACCGGAGCCGGCGGCCCCGGCGGACGATGCCGAGGCGACCGAGGCGGCACGCTATCTGGCGACAGCGGTGTTCGGCGGCTACTTCGGTTCCCGGCTGGCCGCCCGGATGCGTGGCGTGATGGGCGCGGGCTTCGAGGTGTACGCGGGACGGGACGTCCTGCTGGACACCGCCCGGGTCTTCGTCCGGGCGCGGGTGGCGCCCCACCTGGCCGGGGAGACTCTCGCCGGGGTGCGGGCGGAACTGCGCCGGGCGGGTGAGGAGCCGTTCGGGGACGCGGAAGTGGCGGACGCCCGGGAGTTCTGCGCGGCCCAGGCGCTGGGTGCGTTCGACTCCCCGGCCACCCAGGCCGATCTGCTGCGCCAGCTGACGGCCGCTGGGCGAGACCCGCTGTGGTTGCCGCGCATCCCGCGACTGCTGCACGAGGTGCCCGGCGAGGCCGTGGCCCGGGCGGGCCGTGAGCTGTTCGCCACCGCCGCCATGGACACGGTCCTGCTCGGCGCCGACGCCCCGGACGAGTTCATGAAGCCGGGGGTGCTCCCCGGAGCACCGGCGGGGGCGTTCGCCCGGCGCTGACGCCGAGGTACCACTTCGACGAGGGTCGTGCCGCGCGGCCCCGCACCGCCCCCGGTGTACGACCCCGGTGTGCCGCCGAGGAGCACGCCGGGGTCGTACGGTCTCCCCGCTCCCGCGCGACCACCGGGTCGCGCGGGAGTTCGGCTACTGCTTCGCCGGGTCGGCGAGTGCCGCGATGCGCCGCAGCTCTGCCAGGTGTCCGGCGAGAGCGGTGCGGCCCGCGTCGGTGAGGGCGAGCCAGGTGTGGGTCCGGGAGTTCATGGGCGCCTTCCTGACGGTGGCGTAGCCGGCCGTCTGCAGCACTTTCATCTGTTTGCTCAGCACGGAGTCGCTCACCCCCAGGGCGTCGCGGACCGCTGAGAACTCCATGGATTCCACCGCGGCGAGCATCGCGCAGATCTGCAGCCGGTGCGTCGGATGGATCACCTCGTCGAGGCCGGACGCGGTCATGGCCGGCGCAGGAGGTCGTGGCGCAGAGCGTCGTCGTTGCGCCTGCTGACGTAGATGGTGAAGGCCAGAGCCGCGAGGCCCGCCACCGACATGGCGCCCGGCAGGTCCGCGGCCAGCTTGAGGGCCAGGCCCACTCCGCCGAGGACGATGAGCATGATCAGGTACAGGCCGTTGAGCTGGCGGGTGCCCGGCGCGGACAGGGAGCGGTTGACGGAGACGCCCCGGGAGCGGGCGACGGTCAGGGTGAGCGTGGCGGGCAGTAACACTCCACCGACGAGAACCCCTGTGGGCACCAAGCTTCCGCCGACATCGATCGAGAGGAAGGCGAGGCCGACACCCAGGCCGAGCCCCGCGTGGTACCACCAAGGGGCGGCGGCGCGGTCCGCGACCGCGGCACGGGCGGCGGCGGCGCTGTCGAGGGCGGCACGGGCGTCGGCAGGTCCTTCGGGCGTGATGTTTTCCATGTTGGAAAGTCTACCTCGACTTTCCAACATGGCAAGTCCCCCGGCAGGCTCAGATCCAGCCCCGCTCGCGGGCCAGAAGCACGGCCTGCGGACGGCTCGCGGCATTGAGGATGTGCAGGATGCTGGCCACGTAGCGACGGTAGGTGCGTACCGAGACACCCAGGTCCCGGGCTCCGATCTCGTCCTTCGTGCCGCGGCACATGGCCTCCAGGACCCGCTGTTCCTCGTCGGGGAGCCGGTCCCCCTCGTTCTCCGCGCTGAAGGACATCAGATCCACGGCGTCGGACCAGATCTTCTCGAAGAGGTCCACCATGTTGGCCACCAGTCCGGCCTCGTTCGCCACCAGCGCCCCGCGTGAGCTGTCGGCCGGGTCGATGGGCGTCAGTGCCGTGTGGCGGTCGTAGACGAGGATGTGCGCGGAGATCTCCTCCGCCACGCGGATCTCGGCACCGAGCGAGGCGAGTTCGCGCAGGTACTCGAAGGTCAGAGGGTCTTCGACGGTCTTGCTCAGAACGACGTTCTTGATCCGTACGCCCCGTCTGATGCATCGCAGGTCCAGGGGTCTGGAGTGCTGGATGTTCTCGGGGGTCAGGGCGGTGTAGGGCTCGGCCGAGAGGATCTCCTCGCGGGCGAAGAAGGCCAGGGCGTCGATCCTGCTGCGGATGGTGTCCAGGTTCTCGATCTTCTCGACGACCGGCGCCGGGGTCGGTGCGCGTTCCTGTTCGGCGCGCAGTGAGGCGACCAGGTGCCGGGCCTGGGTGACGGCCCGCATCTCGTCATGCAGTTGTCTCAGTCGCAGGTCGGCCAGAGTGTCCACGACAAGTTCCGGATTCCCAGGCAGATATCCCCCATCCCCGCCTTCTCCCAGAACGGCCAGTGCGGTGAGCCGTCCCAGCGCCGCCCCGACTTCCTCAGGGCATACTTCCAGCAGGAGATGGACGTCATCAGCCGTCGTTCCGGGATTTCTCAGGAAGTGCCGGTAGAGGCGTTCCTCCAGCTCCGACAGTCCGAGTACGGACGCTGCACCTAGCGTCAAGTCACTACCCCCGTGTCTCACTCCGGCGGCCCTGGCCCCTGGTCAGGGAGCGGCGGCCGCCATGACAAACGCAGCGATCATAAGGAACCGGCACAGGTAAACGGAACGCCGTAACCCGCCACCGTCGCCCCACGACCCCCGGTTCATCCCGGTTTCTCCACCGGAGAGACGGAGCCTCCACCGAACCGCCTTCGCCCCGGCGGCCGGCGCATCGGGGACAGGGCCCTCAACAGTGCCTCGTGTACAGACTCAGCGCGTTGTGCAACCGGTCGATGGGGTATGCGTGAACACCTTGGACCACGACATCACTTCTTGACGTAGAGGTCCACGAAGGGCGAGAAGGGCAACACCCGTACGCAGATGTATGCGCTCCACTTGCCGTCCGCGATGCCGTTTCTGCCCGCCTTTTCGCAGGCGGCGTCCATACCGGAGAACGAAGCTTCGCGAACGAAGCCTTCAGGGGGCGTCCAGGCGCTGGCCACTGGCCGCTGCTCTGAGCCAGTGGTGCCGCCGCCCGATGCGGCGTATGCCCCCGGGGCGCCCAGGGCGAGCATGGCGGCAAGCACTATGCCGGGCACTGCTTTCTGTATCGCACGAGTCATGGCAGGTTCCTTCTCTTCAGTCGGGGTGACTTGCAGGCCTCAAGATCGGTTGAGATGCGGCTTCTCAGGTCATTTCTTCACGTACAGCACCTGGTGGAGGAGGGGTACGTCCGCGCCTCGGTATTCCTGGCGGCACACGTAGGCGGTCCAGCGGCCTTCCGCAATGCCCTTTTCTCCTTCAGACCTGCAGTAGTCCGGTGTGGCCAACCATGCGGCTTCGTAGACGTATCCCTGTGGCGCGTTCGAGCCTTCCGGAAGCTGCTGGGCGGGGCCGCAGTCGGTGAAGGCCGCGGCAGTGTCGCGACAGACCTTGATGAGAGGTCTGCCGGCGTATTCGCGATAGACCGGCACTGTTTCGGAGCCGCAGATTGTCGCTACCTTCGTGATGGGCCCGGGGAAGGAGCCGAGCGTGAACTGGATCGTCAGCGAGTAGCATCCTGGGCCGGAATTTCGAAGCTCCCCGGAAATCGCGCTCTTACCGTCAGCAGGGCGAATCAGGCCAGAGGCCTTTGCGGTTCCGTGCGCTACTGACCACTCGGACATGGCTCTCTCGGCACCTCGATCGCCTTCCGCGGCTGCGTCGGCTGCCGTGGCCGTCCGTGCGAAGGCGTCATCCTGTGCGGCCGTAGCCGTGGCTGAGGTGGATACGGTAATCAGAGCGCTGATGGTAGCCGCCGCGGCGATACGGGTTCGCTTGCTCATCAGTCAGGTTCTCCCTTTCTCTTGCACAGACGGCAGGTGCTGGTCGCTCAGTTGTCGCGCCGAATGGGGCAGCCCATGAAGCCGTTGACGGGCCAGGAGGGCGCTTGGCGGCATTCCCTGAGCGCATCAGTCGCGTTCTTGAGTCCTGATCAGGGCCATGAAGCGGGTCAGCGGTCAATATCGCGTCCTCCGACCTGGAAAGTTCCTTGCCCACCTGGCCCCAGGCAAAGAAGAGTCCGCGGAACGCGTTCTCAGAGTCGTTTCTCGGGGACGCTGCGAGTGCGGCAACTGCCGGTCCGGCCGAACAAACCTGAGTCCCCCTCGAGTCGATGGAATGCCCCGAGGGGGTGGCACGTGCGTGCGGTCGACACGCCCTCCCCCCGGTGCGCGCTCAAGATCTTCACATAGTCGATCACGTTCGCACAAGAACCAGCAGATGTGACCGAACGCTTTGGCCGAACAATAGCCGTGGCTTCGGATCCCGCTTGACCCGACGGCAGAGGGAGAGGTAGGGGCAGTCCATTTCGGAAGTCCTGGCCGGATGCGGCAGGGCCAGTGGCGGGCGAGCCGGAGGATGCGGTGGCTCCGGTGATGATGAGCTGGGCCGCAGTGGAGAGCACACGCAGTCGCAGGCCGCGGGGTTACCCAGAGCCGGGCGGTGCCGGCCAGGGCGAGCATCGGCATCCAGGCCGGCAGGTCGACTGTGACCTGGACGACCTCCGGCCAGATCTGGTTCTGCGTGGCGTCGTGCAGGGGAGGCTCCGCAGGCCGGTGGCGCGGGCGGCGCGGACGTGGTCCTCGGCGCGGCCGCCCGTGGACGCCAGGCGTTCACCTAGGTGAGCGAGAGCAACCCAGCGGATTCCTGCCAGTACGTCCGTGATCCACAGGTGGTGGACTGACTCCGCCGCATACCCCGTAAGGGGCGCCGGGGTTCCCGCACCCGATCTCACTGACCTCCGAGAAAGACCGGGTTCGTGAACGCAGCCAGCGCACCCGGCAGCGGCCCCGCCGCCGCCTCGTGCCGCAACTCGGCCCGCACGTACGCCGCGTACGACGCTGTCGTCCGCCACTCGACGACGCCCGAGCCCGAGACCGGCAGGGGGGCGCTGGTGTGCAGCACACCCTGGTCGGTGACGAAGCGGACCGTGCAGCGCGGTGCGCCCGTGACCTCCAGGCGGACGGTGACCGGCGTGTCGCGCGCCACCCTCAACCGCCCGCCGATACCCGCGTGTTCACCGCGCCCGCCGGACGCCCGGAACGACAGCCCGACCCTGGCGGACTCGGCGACGTACGACCGTCCGGCCCTCAGGCCCTCCTGGACGGCCCGGCGGGTCAGGTCGTCGGCCAGGACGACCGTCTGGGGGCTGCCGACGGTGTCCGGGTCGCGGTGGGCGTCGCTGCTGCCCATCGCCGGGAGCCAGTCGCGCCCGTCCCGCCCATCGCGCACGGACGCCACCAGCATGCTGTCCCAGTCGGCCAGGGCCACCTCGTCGTCGGGCGTGTACGGGCCGTTCCACACCTCCACCGCGTCGGCCTCGCCGAAGCCGAACTTCCAGTTGCAGCCGACGCACGTGGCGTGCGGGTGGGCGGGGACGACCAGGCCGCCGGCGTGGCGGATCCGGCGGGCGAAGCGGCCGAAGCGGTTGTCGCGGGCCCGGTAGCGCCAGTCGACGAAGGTGCCCGGGTCGGTACCGAGCGCCAGCACGTGGCCGTTCCGGGTCGTGATCTCCTCACCCAGCATCACCAGCAGGTCGTCGCCCGCCACGTCCGCCCAGTGGGCGTGCGCCGCGTGCGTGTTGTGCTCGGAGGAGTTGATGAAGTCCAGTCCCGCCGCCCGCGCCAGCGCCCCGATCTCGGCGGGGGTGCGACGGCCGTCGGAGTACCAGGAGTGCAGGTGGCAGTCCCCCCGGTACCAGGCCCGTCCCCGCCCCCTCGCCCGCTCCGGCGGGTACACCGGCCGGGCGGTCTCGCCCGGCTCCCCGTACGTCAGCGTGACGGTGATCTCGTACGACATCCCCTGCGGGGCGACCGTGTACGGGCCGAGCGCGATGTGCCACGTGCCCGGGCGCACCGGGCCCGGGATGTATCCGGGCGTCGCGTCGTCGGCGCGGATGAAGAACTCGGTGCGCGCCCCGCCCGACCAGCCCCGGAAGCCCCGGCCGCCGAGTTCGGTGCCGCGGTCGTCGAAGACGCCGATGTCGAGGGCGTTGCCGGTGGTGCCGGGCGGGACGGACGGCCGGTCGTAGGCGTAGGCGACCTTGATCTCCCGGACACCGGCCGGGACCTCGACGGGCACGTACACGAAGTCGGGAGAGCCGGGCGGCAGGGTGCCGCGCACCGTTCTGCTCTCCTGGCCCGCATCGTCCCGGCCTCCGCCGGCCGCTGACGCGAAGGTCACGCCTCCCAGCGTAAGCGCGGCGGCGGCTCCGGTCACGAACAGGGCGCGCCGGCCGGGCCCGCCGTGGTTGTCCTCGCACATGCGGCTGCTCCCAGGGTGTCGTCGGTGACGTGGCACGGGTGGGGCGGGGTGGTGCGTACAACTCTGGTATTGAGCCGTGAACTTCGGCGCACGGGAAGGGGACCGGCGGTTTTCGCCGACACGACCCCCTGTGCGATGCCGACCGGCCGGTATGGACAGTCGGCCCTTCCCTGGGTAGGGATACTCCATGCGCATCGCCGTGACGATCTTCCTCACCGACGAGACGATCACCCCGACCCGGCTCGCACGTGAGCTGGAGGACCGCGGGTTCGCCGGGCTGTTCCTGCCCGAGCACACGCACATCCCGGTCGAGCGGACCACCCCGTACCCGGCCGGCGGCGAGCTGCCGCGCGAGTACGGCCGGACCCTGGACCCGTTCGTGGCGCTCGGCCAGGCCGCCGCCGTCACCGAGCGGCTCGGGCTCGGTACCGGCATCACGCTGGTCGCCCAGCACGACCCGATCGACCTGGCCAAGCAGGTCGCGACCCTGGACCACCTCTCCGGTGGCCGGTTCACGCTCGGGCTCGGCTTCGGCTGGAACGTCGAGGAGGCCGCCGACCACGGCGTTCAGTGGCGCACCCGGCGCGAGCTGGTCAGGGACCGGATGGGCCTGATGCGGGCCCTGTGGTCGGAGGGGCCGGTCGCGTACGAGGGGGAGTTCAGCAGCGTCCGGGCCAGTCAGGCACATCCCAAGCCCGTGCGGAAGCCGCGCGGGCCGGTCATCGGCCCGCGCACACTCGTCGGCGGGGGTGCCGGGCCCAAGCTGTTCACGCACATCTGTGAATACGCCGACGGCTGGCTGCCCATCGGCGGGCGCGGCCTCTCCGAGTCCCTGCCCCTGCTGCGGGCCGCCTGGGCGGAAGCGGGCCGCGACCCGAAGGCCCTCCAGGTCGTGCCGTACGCCGTCCACCCGTCCCCCGGCAAGCTGGCCCACTACGCCGACCTCGGCATCGACGAGGTCGTGGCGCAGCTGCCGCCGGCGGGGGAGGCGGAGGTGCTCAAGGCGCTGGACGGACTCGCGGGGTATCTCTGACGGCCGGCAACTGCGGGGCCGGGCAGAGCAGTTGGCTGTCACTACTAAAGTGCGGGTCAAGAACCATCCGGGGGCACCGCGCGGCTGACCACCGCGCCCGAAGGACGTGACCCGCCACCCGGTACCGAGCCGCCCACGGGGGAGCGTCATGAGATTCGCCTGGCTGTCCTGGCTTTACCGGCATTTCACGGAATACGGCTACAGCCAGGGGCTGTTGCCCGCCGCGATCGGCACACTCGCCGTGCTCGTGACCGCAGCGCTGGTCTGGTTCACCCTGGACAACCGCAACAGGCCGGCCGCGATGGCCGCCTCCGGCCTCACCTGTGCCCTGGGCATAGGGTGGCTGGCCTTCCACTGACCGGGACCACCCGCGCTGATCAGCGCACTCGTATGCTCGAAGGATGACGACTTCCGCGACCTCCGGAACCGGCCCCACCGAGAACTCCATGCGTCGCGCCCTGAAACGGGCCAGGGATGGCGTCTCGCTCGACATCGCCGAGGCGGCGGTCCTGCTGCAGGCCAGGGGGGAGCATCTGGAGGACCTGTCGGCCTCGGCCGCCCGGGTGCGCGACGCGGGGCTCGAGGCGGCCGGCCGGCCCGGAGTCATCACGTACTCGAAGAGCGTCTTCATCCCCCTGACGCGGCTGTGCCGGGACAAGTGCCACTACTGCACCTTCGTCACCGTCCCCGGCAAGCTGCGCCGGGAGGGCCACGGGATGTTCATGTCCCCGGACGAGGTCCTCGACATCGCCCGCAAGGGCGCCGCCCTCGGCTGCAAGGAAGCCCTCATCACCCTCGGCGACAAGCCGGAGGACCGCTGGCCGGAGGCGCGCGAGTGGCTCGACGCGCACGGCTACGACGACACCCTCGCCTACGTCCGCGCCATCTCCATCCGCATCCTGGAGGAGACGGGCCTGCTGCCCCACCTGAACCCGGGCGTCATGTCCTGGACCGACTTCCAGCGCCTGAAGCCGGTGGCGCCCAGCATGGGCATGATGCTGGAGACGACCGCGACCCGCCTGTGGTCCGAGCCGGGCGGCCCCCACCACGGCTCCCCCGACAAGGAGCCCGCGGTCCGCCTGCGCGTCCTGGAGGACGCGGGCCGCTCCTCCGTCCCCTTCACCTCGGGTGTCCTGATAGGGATCGGCGAGACCTACGAGGAGCGCGCCGAGTCCCTGTTCGCGCTGCGGAAGGTCTCCCGCGCCTACCACGGCGTCCAGGAACTGATCATCCAGAACTTCCGCGCCAAGCCGGACACCGCGATGCGCGGCATGCCCGACGCGGAACTCGACGAACTGGTCGCCACGGTGGCCGTCGCCCGTCTCCTCATGGGCCCGAGCGGCAACATCCAGGCCCCGCCCAACCTCGTCGACGACGAGTACGAGCGGCTGATCCGGGCCGGCATCGACGACTGGGGCGGCGTCTCGCCGCTCACCATCGACCACGTCAACCCGGAGCGGCCCTGGCCGCAGATCGAGCAGCTCGCCGAGAAGTCCCGGGGGGCCGGGTTCGAGCTGCGTGAACGGCTCTGCGTGTACCCGGAGTTCGTCAAGCGCGGCGAGCCCTGGCTGGACCCGCGGCTGCGCCCGCACGTGGCGGCCCTCGCTGACCCGGAGACCGGCCTGGCCCGCCCCGACGCCCTCCCGCGGGGCCTGCCGTGGCAGGAGCCGGAGGAGGTCTTCACCGCGTCCGGCCGCACCGACCTGCACAGCTCCATCGACACCGAGGGGCGTACGTCCGACCGCCGGGACGACTTCGACGAGGTGTACGGCGACTGGGGCGCCCTGCGCGAGGCCGCCGCCCCCGGCATGGCACCGCAGCGCATCGACACCGACGTACGCGAGGCCCTGCGCACGGCCGCCGACGACCCGACGAGGCTCACCGACGAGGAGGCGCTGGCCCTGCTGCACTCGGACGGCCCGGCGCTGGACGCCCTCGCCCGGGTCGCCGACGACGTGCGGAAGTCGGCCGTCGGCGACGACGTCACCTACATCGTCACCCGCAACATCAACTTCACCAACGTCTGCTACACCGGCTGCCGCTTCTGCGCCTTCGCCCAGCGCCGCACGGACGCCGACGCCTACACCCTCTCCCTGGACCAGGTCGCCGACCGGGCCCAGCAGGCCTGGGACGTGGGCGCGGTGGAGGTCTGCATGCAGGGCGGCATCCACCCGGACCTGCCCGGTACCGCGTACTTCGACATCGCGCGGGCGGTGAAGGAACGTGTCCCCGGCATGCACGTGCACGCCTTCTCGCCGATGGAGGTGGTCAACGGCGCGGCCCGCACGGGCATGTCGATCCGCGAGTGGCTGACCGCCGCCAAGGAGGCCGGGCTGGACACCATCCCGGGCACGGCCGCCGAGATCCTCGACGACGAGGTCCGCTGGATCCTCACCAAGGGCAAGCTGCCCGCCGCGGACTGGATCGAGGTCGTCACGACGGCCCACGAGCTGGGCATCCGGTCCTCCTCGACGATGATGTACGGCCACGTCGACCAGCCCCGCCACTGGCTCGGGCACCTGCGCACCCTGGCCGGCATCCAGCAGCGCACCGGCGGCTTCACCGAGTTCGTGACGCTGCCGTTCGTGCACACCAACGCGCCGGTGTACCTGGCGGGGATCGCCCGCCCGGGTCCGACCATGCGGGACAACCGCGCGGTCACCGCCATGGCCCGGCTGCTCCTGCACCCGCACATCCCCAACATCCAGACCAGCTGGGTGAAGCTCGGCACCGAGGGTGCCGCCGAGATGCTCCGCTCCGGCGCGAACGACGTCGGCGGGACGCTCATGGAGGAGACCATCTCCCGGATGGCGGGCTCGTCGTACGGCTCGTACAAGTCGGTCAAGGACCTGATCGCGGTGGCGGAGGCGGCAGGCCGCCCGGCCAAGCCACGCAACACCCTCTACGGGCCGGTTCCCCAGGAGCGACAGCGGACCGCAGAAGCCTCCGACGGCCACCTCCCGGAACTGCTGCCGGTCCTGGACTGAGCGCCCCGTCAGGGGCGCGGGGAACTGCGCGACCAGCCACGACGCTCCCGCGGACGCAACCACCGCCGCGCTTCACCCGTCGGCGTCGGACCGGCCGGGGGCGTGTGCCCCTTGAGGGGCGCGGGGAACTGCGCGACCAGCCACGACGCTCCCGCGGCCGAAACCGTCACGGGAGCCGCGTTTCACCCGTCGGCGTCGGACCGGCCGGGGGCGTGCGCCCTGTCAGGGGCGCGGGGAACTGCGCGACCAGCCACGACGCTCCCGCGGACGCAACCACCGCCGCGTTTCACCCGTCGGCGTCGGACCGGCCGGAGGTGTGCGCCCCGTCAGGGGCGCGGGGAACTGCGCGACCAGCCACAACGCTCCCGCGGCCGCAACCACCACGGGAGCCGCGCTCTGGCCGGCCGGGGCCTCACGACGCCGGCGACCGGCCCTCGGCATCCGTCGGCCGATGCACCGGCACCGTACGGCCGGCCGTGGCGCCGGGGCTCGTCGGCGGCGGGGGCGTCTCCCCCCGGCCCAGCCACAGCAGGAGCAGGCCGAGGGAGCCGGCGATCGCCGGCCAGTAGACGTAGCGGAAGTCCGTCGCGGGCATGATCGGCAGGTAGCCGAGGATGTAGGCCGCCGAGCTGACACCCAGTGCCCGGACCGGCATCGAGAACAGCCCCTTCCCGGGACGGATGGCGAGCAGCAGCGCGACGGCCAGCCAGAACCACCCGCGGAACAGCCACGGCACATCCTCGGCCATGCCCTCGACGTACGTGCCGAGCATGTCCTCGAGCCGGGGATGCGCCACGGTGATGCCCAGGTCGTTGCGGGTGATCCCCGCCTTGTACTGGTAGCCGGTCTCGAACAGCAGGCTCGCGAAGAGCACCAGCCGGTACTGGACGTACCGCGGCACATGCCCGCCCATCTCCCGCAGCCACAGGGACGTCAGATCGTCCGAGTCACCGCGCAGCCCGTCCGCCGGGCGTTCGTAGCAGGCCCAGTAGGCGTCCGACAGGGCCCCGGCCCGGTCGCACTCCCGCGCGGCGGCGACCAGCCGGTCCCTGAGGCCGGTGGGCACGTCCGCCGACCTGAGCTCGTCCACCGTCAGCACATGGACCAGGTCGTCGAGCGCGATCTGCGCCTCCTGGTGCGTCTGCAGGGGCCGCGCGAAGAGGGAGATGGCGGCGGCCGGTACGAGTACGGCGGCCGCCAGTGCCGCCGTGCACCGCACCCACGTACGGCGTCCGGGGCCGAGCCACAGCGCCAGGACCAGCAGGACGAAGACGGGGATCGCGGCGAGGAAGGCGTTCTTGCGCACCAGCACGGCGTACGCGAGGAACAGCACACCCAGCCAGAGCAGGCCCCACCGCACCGCGGGACGCGGACGACCGCCCCGCAGCCGCAGCCCGACGAACGCGACCGCGACCGCGGCGAGCAGCGCGAACGCCGCGTGGACGTCCTTCCACACCACCCCGGCGAACGTCAGCACCCACGGCAGCAACCCCAGCCCGAGCACGGCCAGCGAACCGGCACGGCTCGCCGTCAGCTCCCACACGCACCAGGCCAGCACCCACAGCGCGCCCCAGAGGACCAGGGACTGCAGGACGGCCATGGACGCGAACGACCCGGTCACGGCGATGAGCGCACGCCACACCAGGCTCAGCACCGGCGGGTGCCAGTCGGTCAGGGGCGTCGTTCCTCTGGCCTGCCGCAGCTGGTCGAGGCTGTCGGGACTCAGGTAGCCGGGGGCGAAGACGAGGACCGTGCCCAGGCAGCAGACCGCGGCGACGACGGCCAGTGCCCAGACCCAGCGCCGCACCCGCGACACCCATCCCGTTTGTCCCATATGCCGGATGCTAACGGCTCAGGATGCCGACGGCTCAGGGGGCGACGAAGACATAGCGCCGGTAGGCGTAGAAGCGGAACAGGGTCGCCAGCACCCAGCCCAGGACGCGGGCGGTGTTGTCGCTGAGCGGGGAGTCGAGCCCGAGCAGATGCCGGGAGGCGAAGATCGTGCCCGCAGTGATGGCGAGCCCGACCCCGTTCGCCACCAGGAACAGGACGAGTTCGTGGGCCACCTTCTCGCGGTGCCGGTGCCGGTAGGTCCAGTAGCGGTTCCCGGCCCAGCTGAAGAGCGCGGCGGCGGCCGTCGCGAGGACGGACGCCTGAACGGGCGACGTGCTCATCGGCCCGCCCCGCGCGCCCCCGGGCAGTCCGAAGACGAGCAGGTTGTAGCCGCCGTTGTCCACCACGAAGGCCAGGGCGCCGACGGCTCCGAACTTGGCGGCCTCGCGCCAGATGCCCTTGATGGCGTCACGCGTACGCAGCGTCACAGATGCGAGGACCGGCACACGGGGAGCGTAACGACCCGGCGCGTCCTCACCGCTCAGCCACGCTGATATCGCATCATTTACTACCGAATGGGTAATTTGCTGCGTCATTGGTCCGAGTAAGGAGCGGCCGTGGACCCGACGATCGCGTGCGTCGTGCCGTGTCACAACGAGGAGGCGGCCGTCGGCAAGGTGGTGCGCGACCTGCGGGCGGCACTGCCCGAGGCGGTCGTCTACGTCTACGACAACGCCTCCACCGACCGCACGGTGGACGTCGCCCGGGAGGCGGGCGCGATCGTCCGGCAGGAGCCCCGCAAGGGCAAGGGCAACGTCATCCGCCGCGCCTTCGCCGACGTCGACGCCGACGCCCTGCTCATCATCGACGGTGACGACACCTACGACGCCTCCCGGGCCCGTGACCTGGTCGACCTGCTCTTCGAGGGGCCGTACGACCAGGTCGTGGGCGCCCGCCGGGTCACGCACGACGGGGCCTACCGGACCGGGCACGCGGCAGGCAACAGACTCCTCACCGGGGCGGTGCGCTCCCTGTTCGGCAACGACGTGACCGACATGCTGAGCGGTTACCGCGTCTTCTCCCGGCGCTTCGTGAAGTCCTTCCCGGCCCTGGCCCGCGAGTTCGAGACCGAGACCGAGATGACCATCCACGCCCTCCACCTCCGCCTCCCGACGGCGGAGCTGCCGGTGGACTACCGGGTCCGCCCGGCCGGCGGCGAGAGCAAACTGCGCACCTACCGGGACGGCTGGCGCATCCTGCGGGTCATCCTCGACCTGGCCAGACGCGAACGCCCCTCCCTCGTCCACACCGCGGTCGCCGGAGTCCTGGCCCTCGTCTCGGTCCTCCTGGGCATCCCCGTCATCGCCGACTTCGTCCGCACCGGCACCGTGCCCCGGGTGCCCACGGCGATCCTCGCCGCCGCGATCATGACGATCGCCGCGCTGGTCCTGCTGGTGGGCTACATCCTGGAGTCGCTCACGCACATGCGGCAGGAGCAGACCCGCCTCGTGCACCTCTCCTACCCGGCCCCCGTCCGCTCCCCGCACCACACCGTCCGCGGCGCCGGGACCGGCCCGGTCCCGGTCCGCAAGGCCGCCGCCGACGGCACCTGAACCGCCTGGGGAACAGCGTGCGCGCAGTACGATGATCCGAGCCCCGGTGTGTTGCGGGGCCCCGTGACTGAGGAGATGCGTGCCCGTGCCTGCCCGACTTCCCTCCTGGGCCTGGGTGACCGGGCTGACCGTGGGAGCGATAGCCGCGGTGACGGTCCTGGCCGTGCAGGCCGACAAGGGCCCGCACCCCACCGCCACCTCGGCCAAGCCGAGGAGCACGGCCCCGGCGGGCAGGCACCCCGCCCCCGCCGCGTCCACCCCGGCCAAGGTGCCCGACGGTTCCGGCACCGGCCGGCGCGTCGTCTACTCCCTCGGCGAGAAGCGGGTGTGGCTGGTCGACGCGAGCGAGGCCACGCGCCGCACGTTCACGGTGTGGCCGGGCACGGTCAGCCCCGACCCCGGCACCTACACGGTGTCGTCCCGCAACGAGAGCACGACCGGCTCGGACGGCGTGCGGATCGAGCACATCATCTATTTCGCCGCGAAGTCCGGCGTCTCCGTCGCCTTCTCCAACGCGGTCGACGGCGCCTCGCCGCCGCCCGCCGACTCCGGCGCCAGGACGGGCGGGGTCCGGATGAAGAAGGCGGACGGCACGGCGCTGTGGGCGTTCGGCACGGTCGGTACGACCGTGACCGTGGTCAGGTAGTGGCGGACGACTCCGCACGCGGGGCCGACAACTGGTTGACGATCAGCACGACACCGCTGAACAGGAAGACCCGGGTCGCGGCGTCCAGCCCGTTCCAGTTCTTCGACTGCCACATCGAGAACCACTCACCGCCTATCGCGATGAACCCGGCGCCGAACAGCAGCATCACCATCAGCAGCCCGTAGGTGGAGAACTGCCGGGCGCGCGCCTGGTCCCGCCGCGCCCACAGCCAGCTTCCGTAGCCGAGGACCAGAGCCGCGACGGTCTCCCAGGCGATGATCAGAACGTAGGCGGTGTCCTGAAGCCCCGTGCTCGTTATGGCCCGCCACATCAGGTCCTCGTCCTTGAACGTGGTGTCCATGGCCAGCACGTGCCGGACGAACTGCTGGTTGGTGCCGAAGTCGGTGATGTTCCCTAAGGCGACCAGCGCCATGTAGAGGGCGATGGTGGCGGTGAGCACGGTGGCGGCGAGGGACAGCGCGCCGCGAGAGTTGGGGGAGGTGGCCATGCCGATCATTTTCCCCGGCCGCCGCGTTGGACGCGACACCATTGAACCGACCTTGTTCCGCGGCGACTTGGCGGATCAGTGTGCTTCCGTCTCGGACAGCGCTGGTGAGGGCGTGGCGGCCCGGCGCGGCGCGGGAAGGCCGGACGTGCCGCTCTCCCGCCCGGGGCCCGGCGTCCGGGCGGCGGGCGGCGGCAGGGAGTTGCGGGTGCTGCGGCGGAAGCCCACCAGCGCGATCAGGGAGGCCGCCGCGAACCAGCCGAGCTGGATGGCCAGGTGGCCGGGTACCGGGGTGCTGGAGAATCCGGCCGCTGTACTGGCCTGCATCGCCCCGTAGGAGGGCAGGTGGCGCATGACCGGGTTGTCGGCCCCGGAACTGCTGATCGGGTTCTGCAGCGCCAGGTCGATGATGCTGGTCATCACGATGGCGAACATGCCCTCGACTTCCCGGCGCAGCAGGGATCCGAAGCCGACACCGAGCGCGCCGTAGGTGAGTCCGGCGCAGAACAGCGCGGCGGCGAGCAGGAGAG
This sequence comes from Streptomyces djakartensis, assembly GCF_014651075.1. Classification (GTDB taxonomy): domain Bacteria; phylum Actinomycetota; class Actinomycetes; order Streptomycetales; family Streptomycetaceae; genus Streptomyces; species Streptomyces djakartensis. Next base: position 57,927 of record NZ_BMWE01000008.1, read on the forward strand.
GCCGGCGGGGTGTCCAGGCCAGGCAGGTGACCGCGGTGGCGTAGGCGGCGACCGCCGCCGAGACCAGAGCCAGGGCGGTGACCTTGGCCAGGACCAGGTGGGCGCGGGGGTAGCCGGCCATGGCCAGCCTGCGGTCGAATCCGCTGCCGGAGAACGTGGCGGCGAACATCATGAAACCGGTGATCAGCGTGACGGCGTTGAGCGCGCCGCTGATCTCGGTCAGCTCGTTGCCGGGCGGCGCCAGCGTCTCCCCGGTGGCACGCAGACGCATCCGCGCCGGGGTGTCGGGCATCGCCAGGTACGCCAGGGTCGTCCACACCGGGACGAACACGGCCACCAGAACCATGGCGAACCGGTTGCGGCCGTGCTCGACGAGCGTGAACCGGGTGGCGACGGCGAAGCGGCTCAGGTGGAACCTCACGCGGCGGCCCCCGCCTCGTCCGGGCGGAGCAACCCGCCGTCCAGGCGCCACAGTTCGTCGAGGCGTTCGGTGTCGTACGCCAGGTGGGAGACGACCAGGACCGAACGCCCCGCGTCCCGCAGCCGCCCGGCCAGGTCCCAGAACCGCTGGTAGGTGTCCCAGTCGAACCCCTGATACGGCTCGTCCAGCAGCAGCACCTGCGGATCGTGCATGAGCGCCAGCGTCACGTTCAGCTTCTGCCGGGTGCCGCCGCTGAGCGCCCCGGCCCGCTCGTCGGCGTATCCGGTGAAGCCCAGCACCTCCATGATCTCCTCGGCGTACCGCACATCGGCCAGGCGGTAGGCCGTCCGGAAGAACATCAGGTGCTGCCGGACCGTCAGGGAGTCGTTGAGGACCACACGCTGCGAGCAGTAGCCGAACCGGCCGCTGTGACGGACCGTGCCGCGCGCGGGCCGCAGCTCGCCGGACATGACCTTCAGCAGCGTGGACTTGCCGGCCCCGTTCTCCCCGACGATCCCGCACAGCGTGCCGGGCCGAAGCCGCAGATCGACGCCCCGCAAGACCACGCGCCGGCGGTAGGCGTGATGCACATCCGCGACCTCCATGCCTGTCTCCCCCCGGTGGACCTGGACCGGCCATGACCCGAACGGCCCAACGAACAAGGCTTGTTGAGGACACGCAGAGCGCGCGGGCCGGCTGAACCCTGATGTCGGAGCCCTTCGGTAATCTGTTCGCCAAGGGGGCCCGAACGGCTGCCGACAGGCGGCCACAGCAGCGGCACCACCGTGGAAAACGTCCCTGACCACCGGCGTTGACACGGCCTGCGGCCCCCTGATCCCACAAGGACACCACACGAGTCGTACGGGGGAACGCCGATGACCAACACTCATGCCTTAGCCAAGGCCGGGGAGGCCGGGGAGGCCGGGGAGGCCGGGAGCAGCCCACCGCCGGGGAGCGACACGGTCATCGACGTACGCGATCTGCGGATGCGCTACCGCAGCCAGGACGTGCTGAAGGGGGTCGGCTTCACGGCCCGGCGCGGCGAAGTCGTCGTGCTGCTCGGACCGAACGGCGCCGGCAAGACGACCACCATCGAGGTCCTGGAGGGCTTCCGGATGCGCTCGGGCGGTGACGTGACCGTCCTCGGCACGGATCCGGCCGGCGGGGACGAACGGTGGCGGGCTCGCCTCGGCATCGTGCTGCAGTCCTGGCGCGACCACGGCAAGTGGCGGGTGCGGGAACTGCTGGCCCATCTCGGCTCGTACTACGCGCCGTACTCCACCACCCTCATACAGCGCCCGTGGGACGCCGACGAACTCCTGGCCGCGGTGGGGCTGACCGAGCAGGCGGAGAAGCGGATCGGGACGCTGTCCGGCGGGCAGCGCAGGCGTCTCGACGTGGCCATCGGCATCGTGGGCCGGCCCGAGCTGCTGTTCCTGGACGAGCCGACGGCCGGTCTGGACCCGGAGGCCAGGAACGAGTTCCACGGCCTGGTGCGCTCTCTCGCGGACGAGAACACCACGGTCCTGATGACCACGCACGACCTCGTCGAGGCGGAGAAGCTCGCCGACCGGATCCTCATCCTGGCCGGTGGCCGCATCGTCGCCGACGGCCCGGCCGCGGAACTGTCCCGGCGGGCGTCGGCGGAAGTCACCGTGCGCTGGACGCTGGACGGGCGGCCCTTCGAGGAGGCGACGGCGCAGCCCACCCGGTTCGTCCGCCGGCTGTTCGAGGAGCACGGCGAGGCGATCGGCGGACTTGAGGTGCGCCGGGCGAGCCTGGAGGACACCTACCTGACGATGGTGCGGGAACTCGAGGCGGGCGACGCCTCCGGTGAGCGGGCGGCGCACGCCCTCGGGGAGGGAGCGCGATGAGCCCCGTGTGGTACGCGGCGAGAGCGGGAGTCCGGCGCGGCTGGACGGAACTGCGGCAGACCTTCACCACCGGCCAGGACGTGTTCGGCTACGTGCTGTGGACGGTCCTGCTCATGGTGCCGTTGTTCCTGAACAAGGACGATCCGCTGAAGGGCGCCGGCATCTCCGAGGGCGCGTTCATGCTGCCGAGCATGCTGGGCATGACGCTCGCGTTCACCGGTATCGGGACCACGGCACAGCTCCTCGCGACCGAACGCGAGGACGGCACACTGCTGCGGGCGAAGGCCGTGCCGCACGGCATGGTCGGTCACCTCGTCGGCAAGATCATCATGGTGTCGGGCACGGCCGTGTTCTCCATGGTGTTCCCCTTCGCCGTCGGCGTGTTCCTGGTGGACGGGGTGGCCCGGCAGGGCGGCGGAGCGTTGCTGACCCTGGTGTGGGCGATCCCGCTGGGTCTTCTGGCGACCCTGCCGATAGGCGCCGTCATCGGCTCACTCGCCAGCAGTCCGCGCACCGCCGCGTTCCTGATGCTCCCCATGATGGGACTGTTCGCGATCTCCGGCATCTACTTCCCGATATCCGAAATGCCCGAGTGGCTGCAGACCGTCGGGCAGGTCTTCCCCGTGTACTGGGTCGGCCTCGCTCTCCGGTCCGCGCTGCTGCCGGCCGACGCGGTCGTCGCCGAGATCGGCGACTCCTGGCGGCTCCTGGAGACGGCGGGCGCCCTGGGCGCCTGGACGGTCGCCGGTCTGCTCCTCGCACCGCCGGTCCTGCGCAGGATGGCCCGCCGCGAGTCCGGGGCCGCGATGGCGGAACGGCACCGGAGGGCGATGCAGCGGGTCGGCTGAACCCGCGAGCGGTAAGTGTCCGCCCAGTCTCAGCGACATGCCGTACGCCCGGCGTGCCGCTGAGACCAAGACGCCAGTCGTGGTCGCACATGCGCCGCGTGCGGAGCCGTGCCCCCACGGGACAACAACTCCGCACGCGGTGATGCTCGTCCGGGCTGGTCTCAGCCCGGCTGGTGCAGGACACTCACTGGTACGTGAACCCGCCGGGGACGGTCGCGGTGCCGCCCGGGGTGGTCACCTGGACGGTGGCGTTGCCGGCGGCTCCCGGAGGAGTCAGTCCGATGAGCAGGGTGCCGCCCGCGGTGACGATGACGTTGGTCGCCGGGTTGCCGCCGAAGGTGACGGAGGCGCCGGTCAGGTTGGTGCCGGTGATCACGAACGGCGTCCCGCCCGCGATCGGCCCGGTCGCCGGGGTGATGGCCGTCACGGTCGGCGGGGTCGCCGCGACGTAGGTGAAGCCGCCGGGGACGGTCGCGGTGCCCGCCGGGGTGGTCACCTGGACGGTGGCGTTGCCGGCGACGCCCGCAGGAGTCAGACCGGTCACCAGGACTCCGCCGATCACGTTGACGTTGGTGGCCGGGACACCGTTGAAGGTGACCGAGGCGCCGGTGAGGTTGGTGCCGACGATCGTGAACGGCGTACCGCCGGTGGTCGGTCCGGTCTGCGGGACGATGGCGATGGCCGTGGGCGGCGGGGGCACCGGAGGTGCGACGTAGGTGTAGGTCACCGGAGCGCTGGTCCCCGCGGGGGTGGTGACGACCACGGGGACGCTGCCCGCCGCGTGCGCCGGTGCCAGGACGACGAGCAGGAGGCCGGACGGGTCCTGCGCGACGATCGTGGCCGGCGTTCCGCCGAAGGTGACGGACGTCGCCCCGCTGAGGTTGAAGCCGAGGAGCAGGACGAGGTTGCCTCCCGTGGTGGGCCCCGAGGCCGGCACGACGGCGAGGACCGTCGGCTGCGTCGGGATGGGGGGCAGAACCAGGCCTGGAAGCAGGTTCACGGACATGGATTTCTCCCGAACTTGAGTCGCTGATGGTGTCCGATGGATGTCCGTCGAGGCGCATGCGCGGCCGCACTCGGCCGGCCCGGTTGGGGAAGACGACACCAGGCACCCGGCGATGTTCTGGCCGAGGACGAGTGGTCACCGGAACGCTTGCGCTCAGTGGAGTCCGTGGTGGACCGCCGTGCGGCCTGTCTGCTGCCAGGGCGAGGCAACGTGGAAGAGGCTGGAACAGCTACAGCTCTCCGGGGCAGGCCCGCGGACATCCGGTATGCACTGTCCGGCGTCGATGGGCGGGCTGCCGGTACCTCCAGTAGTAGGCACGAGTGGCAGGCCGGACAAGGGGCGCGTACGAGCATCACTCGTTCGGGGGAGCGCGTCGCGTGGCTTCAGCGCACCGTGTGCGCTACGGGCGTGTCAGGGCAGGTGTGACAGCAGCAGTTCGGTGAGACGTCCGGGGGTACGGAGCGGCAGGTAGTGGTCGGCGTTCGGGACCGTCACGCCGCGGGCGCCGGGGATGCCGTCGACGAGTCGCTCGGCGATCACCGCGATCTCCGGGTGGTCGTGGCCGCCGTGGATGACCAGCGTCGGCGCGGCGATGTCTCCGAGGTGCGGTTCGGCGTCACGGTCGGCGGCGACGCAGTGCTGTTCGCTCACCATTCGCCGCTCGGCGTTCGAGGCGACCATCGTCTCGATGAGGTCCCCTCCGGGAGCCGTACGGCCCATGGCCGCCCAGATCGTGAGTTCCAGCTCGGCCAGGGTGGCCGTCTCACGCGCGCGCCGGGCCGCGGCATACGCCGACAACTCGGGCCTCCGCGGCCAGACGTGACCGCTGACCGAGGCACCGACCAGGGCCAGTGCGGCGACACGCTCCGGGTGAGCGAGGGCGAAGTCCAGCGCGGTCTCCCCGCCCATGCTCAACCCGACCAGCGCGGCTCGGCGAAGGCCGAAGTGGTCGAGGACGGCGCGCAGATCCCCGGCATCGCTGAACGGCTCGCCCGGAGGCGTGGAGCGTCCCAGCCCGCGGGCGTCGTAGCGGATCACGTCGTGGTGGCGGGCCAACCCGGGAACGACGGCGTCCCACAGACGGGAGTCCATGCCGGCGCCGTGCAGCAGCACGACCGGGCTTCCGGCGCCGCCGCGCTCAGCCCACAGCCGGCCGCCGTCGGGAGTGGGAAGGAGGACTTCCCGTGCGGGCGCGTCAGAACGTTCGTGGGAGTTGGTTGCCACCCCGCGATCCTCTCAGGCGGTTCACCACGCCTTCGGGCACTTCCGGGGCGTTCTCGCCGCCGTCGGGGGCGAGACGGCGCGGCGGACTTGAAGGCAGCCCCGCCTCCCCATTCGATTACAGTGCTGGGCGTCGTACGTGTGGACGGTCCCTGGGAGGTCAAGGTGGGTGCGACTGCCGGTGCCGTCTGGGGGCGTACGGAGCAGCAGGACTATCGCAGCCGGGTGCGCGGGACGGTGCTCGGCGTGGCCGTCGGGGACGCGCTGGGCGCGCCCGTCGACGCGCTGGGGATGGACGCGATACGGGAGGCGCACGGCGCGGACGGGCTCGTGGATCTCGCTCCCGCCTATGGCAGACGTGGTGCCGTCACGCATCTCACCCAGCTCAGCCTCTTCTCCGTCGACGGGCTGATACGCGCCCAGGTGCGGCGCGACACCGGCGCCTGGCATCCGCCCACCGACCTGCACCGGGCCTATCTGCGCTGGGCCGCCACCCAGCGGGACTGGGGGCCCGACCTGCGGCGCAAGGACGACGGGTGGCTCGCGCGGGAGGAGTGGCTGTACGCGCGGCGGGATCCCAGCCGCGCACTGCTGCTGGGGCTCGGGGACGAGACCATGGGGACCCCCGACGCGCCCAAGAACCCCGGGGAGCTCGGGCCGGAGGCCGCCGCCCGGTCCGCCCCGTTCGGGCTGCTCGTGGGGTGGGAGCCGCAGCTCGTCGCCCAGCTGGCGGTGGAGTGCGCGGCACAGACCCATGGGCACCCCACGGCCTGTCTGGCGGCCGGCGCGTACGCCGTGATCGTGCACGCGCTGGCGCTCGGGGAGAGCCCCGACGGTGCCGTGCAGCGAGCGCTCGCGCTGCTCGCGGCCTGGCCCGGACACCAGCCGGTGGCCGAAGCCCTCCAGCAGGCGCTGGGTGCCGTGCGGCAGGGGTTGCCCGGGCCCGAGCGTCTGGCCGAGCTGTGCGGGGACGGTACGGCGGAGAGACTCGTCGCGGCCGCCGTGTACTGCGCCCTCGTCGCCGCCGACATCCGGCACGGGCTGTGTCTCGCCGTCAACCACGACGGGCCGTCCGCCGCCACCGGCGCGCTGACGGGCGGCCTGCTCGGCGCCCTGCACGGCGAGACGGCCCTCCCTCCGGCCTGGCTGGCCGAGCTGGAGGGCCGTCCCACGATGCTGGAGCTGGCCGACGACTTCGCCATGGAGATGACCCAGGGGCCGGCCCTGCACGGCCCGGCGGTCTCCTCACCGGGCTGGCTGGCGCGGTACCCGCGGGGCGTCTGACCCACCCATTCCCAACAAGGGGTGGGCGTTGGAAGAATCTCCTCAGGGTCTCCTCAGGGATCTGTTCAAGAATCTGTTCGGGAATCTCTTCCGGCCCGGGGCCGCTCCCACTGCTCATTGTTTTGGCATGGCTGCGTCACCGCGTGGCGGTCGCCCCGTCACCTTCGGTGCTCAGGATCTGCACGGCCCGACGCGGGGGGCACCTCCCCGGCATCGCACCACCGGGCCTCGTCCGTTCATCCTCTTCGTGGAGGCACTGTGCGCAATCTGCGCGGGACACAGACGGCCGCGATCATCGTGGCCCTGACGGCCGTGGCGGTCCTGCCCACCTCGGCCCGGGCCGTCGACTCCGGGCTTGTGGGGCTGACCGCCACCACCGAGACCCCGGCGCTGTACGGCGACGACGCCGGCGGCAACGCCGACGCCGACGACCCGGCGATCTGGCGCAACACCGCCGACCCCGACGCCAGCCTGGTGATCGCCACCGCCAAGGAAGGCGGCCTGCGCGTGTACGACCTGGCCGGCAAGGAGGTGCAGTCGATCCCGGCGCCGCCCGCGCCCACGCCCGACGACAAGCCGGGCCGCTTCAACAACGTGGACCTGGTGTCCGGGTTCCCGCTGCCGACCGGCCGCGCCGATGTCGCCGTCGTCACCGACCGGGGCCGCGACCGCCTGCGGATCTACCGCATCACCCCGGGCGCCGCGCGGCCGCTGACGGACGTCACCGACCCGAACGCCCCGCTGGTCTTCTCCAAGACCCTGGACGAGGTCAACGACCAGACCACGCCCTACGGTCTGGCCACCTGGACGGACAAGGCCACCGGCCGCTCCTACGCGGTGGTCAGCCGGCGCAGCCGCACCCGGCTCGCCCTGCTGGAGCTGAGGACGACCGCCACCGGAGCCGTCACCTACCGGCAGGTGCGCACGTACGACCTGCCCGCCTCCTTCACCCTCCCCGACGGCACGTCCTGGGCTCCCTGCACCGAGCCCGGTGATCTCGCGCAGGTGGAGGGCATGGTCGTGGACCCGGTGAACAAGGTGCTCTACGCGGGCCAGGAGGACGTCGGCATCTGGCGGATGCCCGCCGACCTCGGCGGCAGGCCGAAGCTGATCGACAAGGTGCGGGAGTACGGCGTTCCGGCCACGTACGACGAGGCGGCCGAGGAGTGCGTCGCGGGCGCGGACCCCGGCTACGGCGGCACCCACCTGTCCGCCGACGTCGAGGGGCTGACCCTCCTCGACGAGGGCTCCGGTGACGGCTACCTGCTCGCCTCCAGCCAGGGCGACAACACCTTCGCCGCGTACGACCGCGAGGTGTCCGACGACAACGAGTACGAGGGCGGCTTCCGGATCACCGCCGGCACCGTCGACGGCTCGCAGGAGTGCGACGGCGCCGCCGTGCTGAACGCCCCCCTCGGCTCCCGCTACCCGAACGGCCTGCTCGTGGTGCAGGACGGGCACAACACCCCGGACGAGAGGGACGCGGACGGGGAGGTCCGCGACAACACCGACTTCAAGTTCGTCGACCTGGCCAAGGTCACCCGCGCGCTGGACGACTGAGGCCGTATCGCTCCCGTCGGACATGGGTGCCTCCGCCTGCTACGGCGGAGGCACCCACGCCATGGGGGCCGGCGGGTCGGTGATGGGGCTAGTCCTTCACTGTCGTGCGCACGGTGTCATCGACTCCGCCGCCCGCCGGGGTGGGGATCGCCGCCCCCACCCCGTCCCCGTCCGTGTTGATCTTCTCGATGAGCGCCAGCCGCTCCGGGGTGTCCTCCGGCCTGACGTAGCCGACGAGGACGTAGAGGACCAGGGACACCGCCAGCGGGATCGACACCTGGTACTGGAGCGGGACACCGCCCTCGACGTTCCAGTGGATCGGATAGTTGACCAGCCAGAACGCGAGCAGGCCCATCGACCAGCTGACCAGCGCCGCCGTCGGGCCGGAGCGGCGGAACGCCCGCAGCAGGCCCAGCATCATCGGGATGGCCATCGGGCCCATCAGGCCGGCCACCCACTTGATGACGACGGTGATGATGTCCTTGAACGCCGGGGAGTTGACCTGGGTCGCCGCCGCCATCGACAGGCCGAGGAAGACGACCGTCGCGATCCGGGCGACCCGCAGGCCCTGCCCCTGGGACCAGGTCCGTGCCCGCGCCCAGATCACCGGCGCGCAGTCCCGCGTGAACACCGCCGCGATGGCGTTGGCGTCCGAGGAGCACATGGCCATCGTGTGCGAGAAGAAGCCGACGATGACGAGGCCCAGCAGGCCGTGGGGCAGCAGCTGCTCGGTCATCAGCGCGTAGGAGTCGGAGCCGTCGGGCTTCTGCGACTCGACCAGCAGCGGCGACATCCACATCGGGAAGAACAGCACCAGCGGCCAGACCAGCCACAGGACCGCCGACAGCCGCGCGGACCGCTCGGCCTCCCTGGCGTTCGGCGTGGCCATGTAGCGCTGGGCCTGGTTGAGCATGCCGCCGTTGTACTCGAAGAGCTTGATGAAGAGGAAGGCGAGCAGGAACACCGTGCCGTACGGGCCGACCAGCGGTTTCTCGTGGCCCTGGAGTTCGGGTGAGTCCCAGACGCCGAAGAAGCCGCCGTGGTCGTCGAGCCGTACGACGACCGCGACGAACATCGCGACGCCCGCCAGCAACTGGATGATGAACTGGCCCAGTTCCGTCAGCGCGTCCGCCCACAGGCCGCCGATGGTGCAGTAGACCGCCGTGATGCCGCCGGTGACGAGGATGCCCTGGTTGAGGGAGATCCCGGTGAAGACCGACAGCAGCGTGGCGATCGCCGCCCACTTCGCGCCCACGTCCACGATCTTCAGCAGCATGCCGGACCAGGCCAGCGCCTGCTGTGTCCTGAGGTCGTAGCGGTTCTTCAGGTACTCCAGCGGGGAGGCCACATGGAGGCGTGAGCGCAGGCGGTTGATGCGCGGGGCGAACAGCTTCGACCCGATGGCGATGCCGAGGGCGATCGGGAAGGACCAGGTGACGAACGACGTGACGCCGTAGGTGTAGGCGATGCCCGCGTATCCGGTGAACATCACCGCGCTGTAGCCCGACATGTGGTGCGAGATGCCGGAGAGCCACCACGGCATCTTGCCGCCGGCGGTGAAGAAGTCGCTGACGTTGTCCACTCGCTTGTGCGACCAGACGCCGATCGCGACCATCACGGCGAAGTAGCCGATGAGCACGGCCCAGTCGAGACCGTTCATGAGTCCCCTTCCACGGTGCGCCGCCAGGGTCAGGCATGTGAACTCTGGTTTCGGTGATGTGCGCACGGCAAGGAAGAGGAAGGTCAAGAGACCGTAAAAAAGTTCGGTGAGATGACCTCAGTTCACGTACATAAACTGCAAGGTGTGGCTGGAAAACGTCCTCAGCGCATCAGCTCGCCCGCGTTGACCAGCAGCGACTGCCCGGTGATCGACCGCGCCCGGTCCGACGCCAGGAACACCGCCGCGTCCGCCACGTCCGCGTCCGTCGCCAACTCCGGCAGCGCCGTGCGATCCGTCAGCCTGCCCAGCACCTCCGCCTCCGACACGCCCTCCGACCGGGCCGCGAAGCGCACGTACGCCCGCACCGGCGGCCCCCACATCCAGCCCGGCAGCACGGTGTTGACCCGGATCCGGTACGGTCCCAGCTCCCGTGCGAGCGAGTACATCGCACTCGTCAGCGCCCCCTTGGACGCCGCGTACGCCGTCTGCCGCACCTGCGAGGGGGCCGCCACCGCCGACTGCGTCCCGATGAACACCACGGAGCCGCCGCCTTCCTTGAGCGACGGCAGACAGGCCCGGGTCATCCGCAGCGTGCCCAGCAGGTTCACGTCCAGCACGGAGCGCCAGGACTCGAAGTCCGCGTCCTGCAGCCCCCCGAAGTGACTGTCCAGGGCCGCCACGTGCACCACCGCGTCGATCCCCCCGAACCGCTCCCGCGCCAGCCCGGCCAGCGCCTCGCACTGGGCCTCGTCGGAGATGTCGGTCGCCCGGTACACCGTGCGGGCACCGTCCGGATCGAGCTCGGCCGCCGCCTTCGCCAGGTTCGCCTCGGTGCGGGCCCCGAGCACGGCACGGCCGCCCTCCCGAAGGGCGGCCGCCGCCACCTGCCGCCCCAGTCCGGCCCCCACCCCCGACACCACGACCGTCTTCCCCGCGAGCAGCGACATGGCTGGACCTCCGGACCTCTGGCGCATTATCTGACGGAGCGTCAGAGTATGAGCCAGCCGCCGACGAAGGGGAAGGCCATGAGCGAGGACACCCGCAGCGACCTGTACGCCGAACTGGCCTCCGTCGGCCCCTACGGCACCCGCCCCGGCCACGCCCTGATCACCATGGTCGAACCGCACCCGGGCCACGAGTACGCCTACAACCGCTGGTACGAGGACGACCACTACTACGCAGGCGCGATGGCCATGCCCTGGATGTACGCGGGCCGCCGCTGGGTGGCGACGAGGGACCTGCGACTCCTGCGCTACCCCGAGAGGTCGGCCGTCGCCCAGCCCGTCACCACGGGCTGCTACCTCTCCACGTACTGGATCACCGCCGGCCGCTACGACGACCACATGCGCTGGACGGTCGCCATCAACAAGCGCCTCAACCGCGACGCCCGCGTCTACCACGACCGCACGCACGTCCTCACGGCGTTCCAGGACCACGAGGCGACGGTGTACCGGGACGGCGCGGCGGGGCCGCGCGACGTCCACGCCCTCGACCATCCCTACGCCGGCCTGGTCCTCCAGGTCGTCGAGGCGGACGCGCCCGGGCGGCGGGCACCGCTGCTGGAGTGGCTGTGCACCCGCCACCTGCCCAGGCGCCTCGCGGGCTCCCCGGCGGCCATGGTGACCGTCTTCCGCCCGACCCCGCTTCCCGGTGACCGCATGACCTACGTCAAGCAGGTCGAGGGCGTCGACACCCGGCTGACCCTGCTGTGGTTCCTCCAGACGGACCCGAGGCAGTGCTGGGAGTCCCACTTCACGGGCCTGGACACGGCGGTGGCGGAGTCCGGGCTCGGCAGGGTCGAGCTGGTGGCGCCGTTCATCCCGACCGTGCCGGGCACGGACACGTACGTGGACCGGCTGCGCTGAGGGACGCCGCGCCGGTCAGCGCAGCTCCTCCGGGCACGGCGTCCCCCGCGGCAGCTGGTAGGGCGCGGCCAGCCGGTACGTGCCCGCCTTCGGCGCCACCAGTTGCGTCCACTTGTCACCGTGTGCGTCCTCCTCCGTCTCCGTGAGGCAGCCGTTGACGTTGACGTACGTCTTCGGCTCGTCCTCGGGACGGTTCCTGGACTCCGGCGTCTCCTGCGGCGGCTTCAGGCTCTTGCCCTCGGCGTCGACGATGCTCAGCCACGGCGAGTACGGGATGCGGACGAGAATCCGGCCCGCCTTCCTCACCCGAAGGATCATCTCGCCCTGCTCGGCCCGGTCGACGACCGCGTTCGGCTCGGCCAGCGGGGTGGGGGCGGTCACCTTGAACAGCTGCCAGTTGGCGTCGCCCCAGATCTGGTTCAGGTAGGGGAGCCCGCGCCGCACCAGCGCCCGCTCCCGCTGACCCCCGTCGCCGTCCGGCTCGTCCTTCGGCAGGACGACGTAGTGGACCGCCCAGCGCTTCAGCCACTCGTGGTAGTTCGCGGAGTTGAGCGTGTCGTCGTAGAAGAGGGGGTTGCGCTCCATGTCGGCCTGCCGGTTCCAGCCGCGGGCCAGGTTGACGTACGGCGCGAGGGCGGAGGCCTCCCGATGGGACCGGGCCGGGACGACCTCCACCCGGCCCTTCTCCGCCCCTACTTCCTGCAACTCGTTGACCAGCGGGGCCAGCCGGCGCGACCAGTTCGCCGCCGGGGCGGTGTGGATGATGTCGTCGACCGACTTGAAGCCGATCCACACGGTGAAACCGGCGAGGGCGACGACGACCGTGTACCACCTGCGGCTGCGCGGCACCGTGAACGGCAGCGCGGCGACCAGCGCGACCCCCGCGAACAGCATCGCCAGACGCGTGATGTTCGAACCGATCTGGGAGCTGACCAGCCACACCAGCACCACGCCCAGTCCGTAGACCGCGGCCGTCAGCCGGACCGTCTTCCAGTCCTGCGGCACCAGGACGTACACGATGACCGAGAACGCGAGCGGCAGGATCACCGAGCCGAACGACATCGGCTGCGTCCCCGAGAACGGGAACAGCCACGCCGACACCGCCACCACCGCGCTCGGCGCCAGCCCCAGCGCCCACGCGCCCGGCCGCCGCTTCTGCAGGAACAGCGCCACCGCGACCAGGCCCACGAACAGGCCGGCGACCGGCGACGACATGGTGGCCAGCGCGGCCAGTGGCGCCGCGCACAGGGCCTTCGCCCAGCGCTTGTAACGCCACCGGTACGGCCAGCAGAACACCACGGAGACCGCGCCCAGCGCGAACATCATGCCCAGACCGAACGTGACCCGCCCGGACACCGCGTTGCAGAACAGCCCGAACACGCCCGCCAGTGACGCCCAGAGCGGGTTGCGGACCGACCGGCTGCGCAGGAGGAGCAGGGTCAGCAGACCGGCCGAGACCGTTCCCGCGATCATCATCGTCGTCCGCACGCCGAGCAACGACATCAGGTACGGCGACACCACGCTGTACGACACCGGGTGCATGCCGCCGTACCAGGCGAGGTTGTACGCCGAGTCCGGGTGCCGGCCGACGAACTCGGCCCACGCGTCCTGCGCGGCCAGATCGCCGCCACTGTTCGCGAACGTGAAGAACCAGACGACGTGGAGAACTCCGGCCAGGCCGGTGACGGAGAGGACCGGGTGGCGCAGCACGCGCTCACGCAGGGTCAGCACAAGGCCCTGGGCGCGGTCCTCCAGCGGTGCGGGCAGGCGTATTCGCGGGCCGGCTACCGGGCTCCGGCCCGGATCGGCGTCGTCGGCGCGTGTCGGCTCCGCAGTGGCCACTCGAAGGCACTCCCCGTGTCCCGGTTTTCTGTTCTCGACGTCTCGTCCAGGACGTCCGGTCCGCGTCTTCCGCTTCCGGCCGTGTCCCGTTGGTCGGCGGTTCACGGCCGTGCGGCGGCCTGTCCGGTTCGTGACGCTAGCACGCGCGGGCCGGCGCCCCGGCTCAGCCGAGGCGCGTCAGCTTGTCGGCGAAGCCGGGCTCCACGAGGTCCTTCTGCAGAGCGACCGGTACCTTGACCGCACTGGTGGTGCCGTCACCGACGGTGAGGGTGCCCACCTTCGTACCGGCCTTCGCCTCGTGCGGCAGGTCGTTCGGGGCGAACGTCAGCTTGACGGACAGGCCCGCCCAGCCGACGGCCGTGACGTCCTCGGTGACGGCGACCGGTGTACGGCCGCCGAGACCGTCGTCCGCGTACCCGACGACGTCGCCCTTCTTCAGGATCGTCGCCGACTTCAGCGCGCCCTGCGCGGCCCGGATCAGCTGGTCACCCTCGTGGAGGGCGGCGCCCAGGATGGTGTTGTCGGGGCCGCCGGCCGGCTGGCGCACGACCGCGCCGATGATCCGGCGGGGCTCGCCGTCGACCTCCTTCCGCGCCGAGAAGACGAGGTTGCCGAGCGCGGAGGTGGTGGTGCCGGTCTTGATGCCGGTGACGTCGTTGTAGCCGACCAGACGGTTCCAGTTGTCGTGCTCGGTGCCCTTGTAGTCGACGTACGACATCATCGTCGCGACCTCGCGGAAGACCGGCTGCTGCATGGCGGCCTTGGCGAGCTTCACCTGGTCCACGGCCGTGGACACCGTGGTGTTGTTCAGGCCCGACGGGTCGGTGTACGTCGTGTTCTTCATGCCGAGGTCCTTGGCGGCGTCGTTCATCTTCCGCACGAACGCCTTCTCGGAACCGGCGTCCCAGCGGGCGAGCAGCCGGGCGACGTTGTTCGCGGACGCGATCAGGATGCTCTCCACGGCCTCCCGCTGAGTGATCTTGTCGCCCTTGGTGACGTCGACGGTGGACTCCTGGCCGGCGTCGGACTGGTCCTCGGCGGCCTGGTCGATCTCGATCTTCGGCCCGGCCTCACCGCTCTTCATCGGGTGATCGCGCAGGACCAGATAGGCGGTCATCACCTTGGCCACACTGGCGATCGGCACGGGCTTCTGCTCGCCGGACGACCCGAACGTGCCGATCCCCTGCACGTCCAGGGCGGCCTGGCCCTTGGCCGGCCAGGGAATGTCGACCTTGCCGCCCTCGAAGGTGTAGCTCTCCTCGGCGGTGAGGTCGAGGGTGGGCGTCGGCAGCGGGCGCACGCTCTGCGCGACCCCGAGGAGGACCACCAGCAGCAGCACCAGCGGCGTCCAGATCTTCACCCGCCGTACGGCCGTCCGCAGCGGGGTGTCCGGGGGCGGCGGGGTGTTCGTCAGCTCGGCCAGCAGGTCCAGCGGTGGCCTGGGCGGCAACGGCTGCTGCGTGGTGCGCTCGGGGCCGACGGCGGGCACGGGGGCGGTGGCGTCGGCGGGTGCGGCCTGCTCGGCCCGGGGGGCCGGGGCGGGGGTGGCCTGTCCGGTCTGTCCGGCCTCTGGGGTGGACGCCGGCTTGCGCGTCGACGGGTCGTCCAGCGGCTTGAGCGCGACGAACTTGCTGGTCCGCTCGGACTCTCTCTCGGGGGCGTCCTCGGCGCCCTTGACGTCCTTCGCGACCCCGCCGAACTTCAGCATGGTGGTCGGCTGGTCGACCGGCGGCCGCACGGCCTTGAAGACGGCGGTGGGCTGGTCGACGGGCGGTGCGGCGGGGCCGTCACCGTCGGAGTCGTCGTCCTCGCCGGTGCCGTCCGCATCGGCGGCCTTACCGGTGTCCGTGTCCGTGTCGGTGCCAGGGGCGTCGTCCTCGGCCTCAGGCCCGGCGGAGCCGGCGTCGGCGGCCCCGGGCTGCGGGGTCTCGTCCGTGCGGGCGTCCTCGCCGGCCTCGGAGTCGTCCTCGGAAGCGTCCTCACGGCCGGACGCGCCGGAACGGTCCGCCTCGGGCCCGTCGGCGTCCTCCCGCCCGCCACGGGCGCCCGCGCCGGTCTTCCCGGCCTGCGGCCGGTCCTCGGCGTCGCCTTCGTCCTCGTCGGCGTCGTCCGCGGCACCGGCCTCCCGGCCGTCCGCGCCGCTCTCGGCGTCCTTGGCGGCCTCAGCGGCCTCCTGGGCCTCCGTGTCGGCCGCCGCGGGCTCCTCCGGGCCTTCGGCCGTCTCCCGGCTCTCCTCGGCCTCCTGGGCCTCCGTGTCGGCCGCCGCGGGCTCCTCCGGGCCCTCGGCCGTCTCCCGGCTCTCCTCGGCCTCCTGGGCGCCTCCGTCGGCGCTGTCGGGCCGCTTGCCCCGGCCGTCCCGGCCGTCGGCTGCCGCGGACTCCTCGTCGCCCCGGTCAGCCGAGGTGACCCACGCGGCCACCGCGTCCCGCAGCCGCTCGTCACCGGCCCCGGGGACTCCGTCCCGCTCACCGGAGCCGGCAGCCTCGCCCGACTCGGCCCCGGAGGGCCCATCGGGCCGCTGGGCCTTTCCGGCCGCCGCTCCCGCGCCCCTGTCACCCGGCCCGGCGGCGGTGTCGCCGTCGGCCTCGCCCGCACTGCTGTCGGCGTCGGCGGCCGGGGTGTCCGAGTCGCTCTCGTCCCGCTCGGCGTCGGACGGGGTGTCCGCGTCGGCGTCTGCCCGCTCGGCGGCAGTTGTCACGTCGGAGTCGTTCTCGTCCCGCTCGGCGTCGGCCGACGCGTCCGCGTCGGCGTCTGCCCGCTCGGCGGCAGCTGTCACGTCCGAGTCGCTCTCGTCCCGCTCGACGTCGGCCGAGGCGTCCGTGTCGCCGTCTGCCCGTTCGGCGGCAGTTGTCACGTCCGAGTCGTTCTCGTCCCGCTCGGCGTCGGACGCCCGCTTCGCGGTGGGCGCCTCCTCCGTGGGTGTCTCGTCCGGGTCGTCGTCCGTCGTGGGGACGGACAGGACACGGGTCGCCGTGTCGACGCCACCGCGCGCCCCGGACTTCTCCGCGTCCCGGGCCACCGCGAGCCTCGGGTCACGCGGTTCGCGCGTGGACGAGGTTCCGCTCCGGGCCCCGGGAACCGGACCCTCACTCCCCGACGTCGGTTCTGCCGACGACTCGCGCTGCTTCGACCTGTCGGGGGACTCGCCCGCCACCGATGCCTCCTCCTCGCGCCGCACTGCCCGCGTGCGCGTAACGAACCGTGAACCGCCGCCCTGACACCGCTTTCCAGCGCTGTCCGAACCATGTACCAGTGTCCTGTGTGCGGGCTGGACCAATCCGGTAGACGAGAACGACATACCTACTGGTTCCACTACGAACCGGTCACGCACCCTCGACAGACCAATGTGAGAGGGGTCACCCTGTCATTCATCCACGCGGGGAGGCATGGATGGGCAGGAGCCGCAGAACACTTCCGGAAGAGCTTCTGTTGCTGGCACTGGACCCGACCACGGGTACCACTGCACAGCCGCAGTCGCTCGACCTCGGTCTGGCCGGAGCACAGCTAGTAGAGCTGGCGCTGGCCGGACGGATAGCCCCAGACGGGGATCGTATCGCCGTGGTCGTACCACGGCCGACAGGAGATCCAACTCTGGACTGCGCGTTGGAGTTGCTGCGAAGGCGCGGCGCTCCCGTACGGGCCGTCCACTGGATCGGCGGGCCACGACTGGGGCTCCGCCAGACCTACCTCTCGCATCTGGAGCGGTGCGGCATGGTGCACGCCGTGGCCGGCCAGATGTGCGGAGTGCTGCCGACGACTCGCTACCAGGCGACGGACACCGAGATCAGCCGGGAGATCAGGGCCCGGCTGGACTCCGCGATCCGCACCGGCGTCCCGCCGGACCCGCGGACCGCGGCGCTCGCCGCCCTGGCGCACGCGGTCGGCCTCGGCAAGCACCTGTACCCGGGCAACGAGGGCAGGTCCTCGAGGTCCCGGCTGCGGGACCTGATCAGGCACGACCCCATGGGCGGTCTCGTCGCGCACGCCGTGATGGACGTCCAGAACGGTGTGGCGGCCCAGCCGCGCCGCAGCCCGGCCCCACCCGGCCGCCAGGCCGCCGGCGGAGCCAGGCCCGTGACGGAGCCCGCCCGCGGTGTTCCGATGCAGCCACACCACGGAACCATGGCGCGTGCCGTGGCCCACTGAGCCGCGCCGCACCACCAGCACCGCACCACGCCCACGAACCCGGTCACGGGAGCCGCTGTCCGAGCGGGGCGGGGAGAGCACACGCTCTCCCCGCCCCGCTCGGCGTGCCCTGTCCGAACTGGCGTGGGCCCGCCGCATATCCACCGTTTCCCAGCGGTAGGTAGCACCTTGGTGGCAGTCTGCTCAACAGCAGATACGCAAAGTAGAGGCACGCAGCCGGAGGTGCACGTCCCGTGGCGTCCAATGTCAATCCCACCGTCAGGCGGCGCCGGCTCGGCCAGGAGCTGCGCAGGCTCCGTGAGGTCAAGGGCATGACGGCCGAAGAGGTCGCCGAGCGGCTGCTGGTGTCGCAGTCGAAGATCAGCCGGTTGGAGAACGGCCGGCGCAGCATCAGCCAGCGGGACGTCCGCGATCTGTGCGGGGTCTACGAGGTCGAGGACCAGCGGATCGTCGACTCGCTGATGCAGATGGCCAAGGACTCCCGCCAGCAGGGCTGGTGGCACGCCTTCGGGGACATCCCGTACAGCGTCTACATCGGCCTGGAGACGGACGCCGAGTCGCTGCGGGTGTACGAACCCCAGATCATCACCGGCCTGTTGCAGACGAGGGCGTACGCCGAGGCCATCATCCGGGGCGGTTCGCCCGAGGCGTCGGAGACGGACAACGACAAGCGCGTCGAGGTCCGGCTGCGCAGGCAGGGCCGGATCACCGCGGAGAAGGACCCGCTGCGGCTGTGGGTCGTCCTGGACGAGGCCTCCCTGCACCGGGTCGTCGGGAGCCGGCAGGTGATGCGCGAGCAGCTGGAGCACCTCATGGAGATGTCGCAGCTGCCCCACATCACCGTCCAGGTGCTGCCGTTCGAGGTCGGAGCACACGCCGGTATCAACGGCCAGTACTCGATCCTGGAGTTCGCCGACGCGGCCGACTCCAGCGTGGTGTACATCGAGGGCGTGACCAGCGACCTGTACCTGGAGAAGCCGCTCGACGTGCAGAAGTACACGGTGATGTACGAGCACCTGCGCGCCCAGTCGCTGAACGTGGACCAGTCGCGGCAGCTCGTCGAGCGCGTGGCGAAGGAGTACGCGCGCGGCTGACTCGCCGTCGGGTGAGTCTTCTGGTCGGGCAAAGGGCGGGATATTACACCCCTGGCACGCCTGGCTGGAAGTCTCACCTGGAATATGCCACCCGGTCGAGTGAATGACTGCTCTGGACGGGGATGTTGGCGAGTAGCGTCGATCACGCCAACCACCAGCACGGGTTGGCGTAAACGCAACTGGCTACGGAGCGAACATGGCAATTCGTCTGGGCGCCACGGAATCGTGGACGACGTCCTCCTACACCAACAACAACGGCGCCTGTGTGATGGTCAGGTCGACCGTCGAAGAGGCCCTGGAGCTCGGGGACACCAAGATCCCCGAGGGCCCCAAGCTGGCGTTCCCCGCGGGCGCGTGGAACGCCTTCGTGGCCTCGGTCAAGGTCTGAACCACCGATCGGCAGCAGCGCAAGCACCACCGGCAGAGCCCTCTCGACCAGCATCGCCGTCCTTGCCGAGGGGGCTCAGCTCGTGCCCGGTCGTCCCGGCGGGGGATCAGCTCACCGGGAACGCCACATCACACACCGGATCCTCGGCTCCCGCCGAGTCCCAGTCCGCGAAGTACACCTCCCGGCACGGTCCCGCCTGCTCCAGCCCCTCCCGGGCGATCCACTCCTCCACCGCCTCGAAGGCCGTCATGATCTGCGGGTGAGCCACCTGTGCCTTGGTGATCCGGGTGCGGGCCAGCCGCTGGGCGGGCTCCACCCGCACCTTCGTCCCCCGGACCCGGCCGTGCCTCTCGGCCCACGCCCGGGCCGCCGCCTCGTCGGCCACCGGCACGCAGGCCTCGGCCGGCCCGTCGCTCTCCATCGACACCTCGGAGTGGTAGACGACGAACGGCGGCGCCGTGGCGCCGCCGCACTCCCGTGCCGCCGACTCCAGCCGGCCCAGCGCCGCCCCGATCCAGGCCGGCAGCTCGCCCGCCAGCACATGCCGTGTCTCGCTGATCACCACCTGCCCGGGCACGTCCACCGTCTCGACCGCGAACCTCTGGTACATCTCGGAGCTCCTCCCCGACAGTCGTCCACGGAGGTACTCGGCGAGCGTCCGCTGCCCCGCCACCCGCGCCTCGACGTCCGCCCAGTACGCGCCCAGCAGACCGGCCGCCGTCGGCCCGTCGCCCGCCGCGACCACCTCGGCGATCCGGGCGAGCGGCATGTCCAGCTGCCGCAGCATCGCCACCAGCCGGGCCCGTTCGACCTGGCCGACGCGGTAGTAGCGGTAGCCGGTGGCCTCGTCGACATGCGCCGGGGGCAGCAGCCCCAGCCGGTCGTACAGCCGCAGGGCCTTGGCCGACAGCCGGGCGCGCGCGGCGAACGCCCCGATGGTGAGCAGGTCCCGGTCCGGTACGTGCACCACGGCATCCTCCGTCATCGGGCGGCCCTTCCGCCCGATGACGGGGACGCTCGGCCCTGACCTTGGGGCAAGGTCAACGCCTTACGAGGAACGGCTCAGGCCAGCTGTGCCTCGATCGCCGCCACGACCTCCGGCGACTCCGGCTCGGTCTGCGGCGAGAAGCGGGCCACGACCTCGCCGTCCCGGCCGATCAGGAACTTCTCGAAGTTCCAGCGGATGTCCCCGCTGTGCCCCTCGGCGTCGGCGAAACCGGTCAGGCGGTCGTAGAGCGGGTGCCGGTGCTCGCCGTTGACCTCGACCTTCTCGGTCATCGGGAAGGTCACGCCGTACGTCGCCGAGCAGAACTCGGCGATCTCCTCGGCGCTGCCGGGCTCCTGCCCGAGGAACTGGTTGCAGGGCACGCCGAGGACGGTGAAGCCGCGCTCGGCGTAGTGCTCCTGGAGCTTCTCCAGCCCCGAGTACTGCGGCGTCAGGCCGCACTTGGAGGCGACGTTCACCACGAGCACCACCTTGCCCGTGTACTGGGACAGGCCGGCGGAGCCGCCCTGCAGCGCACCGATCTCGACGTCGAGGGGAGAGGAACCGTTGGTAGTCGTCATGAGCGGATGCTAACCGCGGTGGGTGCCGGGCCGGCCGGTCGCCGCGTCCAGGACCCGGTCACTCCTCGTCCGGGGCCTCGCCCTCGATGAGCCGTTCCGCGATGTCGTCGGCCCACTCCTGGGCCCAGCGGCGGAGCCCGGCGACGTCCTCGGCGTCGAGGCCGTGGACGGTGAACGCGCGGTCGTCCAGCCAGTCCGTGCCGGTCAGCCGGGCCTGGAGATCGGTGAGGTCGAAGATGTCGGGGGAGTGGCGGCGGCCGAGCTCCTCGAGCTCCGGGTGGCTCCAGCGGGCCGAGGCGGCGTGCACGTCGACCAGGTCGCGGGCGAGCCCCCGGTCCGCCAGGTCCCGCACCCGGGTGCCGACGAGGTCCTCCAAGGCGAGAGCCGGTCCGAGACCCGTCGGCACGGACGGCCGCCACAGCACCTCCTTGCGGACGCCGACCTCGTACTCCTCGCCGGTCGCCGCGTCGGTGACGTGGAACTGTGCGGCCAGGGGGCCGGTCTCCAGGGTCCGCACCAGCCAGCCGCGCCCCACCAGCCCGGTGCGTACGGCGCCGGCGATGCCCTCCATCCCGGCGCGGTGTTCGGTGGCGACGTCCACGTCCGGCCCGGCCCGCCCCACCAGCCCGTGCGCCAGCCCCGCGAACCCACCCGCGAGGACGAGCGAGTACGCCTCACCCACCGCGAGCAGATCACCGAGGAGCCGCCGGACCGACTCGGGGACGGGGGGTGGCTCGACCATGCCCTGATTATCGCGGGCCAGGGGCTGAGACGCCTTCTTTGGGGGCGCGGGGAACTGCGCGACCGGCCACAGCGAACCCGCACTCGCACGACGGCCCGGACGACCCCCTACGGCTTGCGCCCCACCCCGCAGTACGCGTCCACCGCACCGGCCCCGGCATCCGCACCCTCCGGCCCCGGCCGCCACTCAGGCACCCGCACAACCCCCGGCTCCACCAGCTCCAGCCCCTCGAAGAACCCGGAGATCTCCGACACGGACCGCACGTAATACGGCACCGCCCCACTCGAGTTGTACGCCTCGGACGCCGCGATCATGCCCTCGCTCGTGGCCGTGCTGTCGCTGATCACGAGGTGGCTGCCCGACGGCAGCCCGGCCATGAGCCGCCGCACCAGCTCGCGCGCCTGCTCGTAGTCGGCGACGTGGCCGAGCGTGTTGAGGATCATCAGGCCCACCGGCCGCGACAGGTCGAGCGTGCTCGCGGCGGCCTTCAGGACGGCCTCGGGGTCGTACAGGTCGGCGTCCAGATAGGCGGTCCGGCCCTCGGGTGTGCTGGTGAGGAGGGCGTTCGCGTGGGCCAGCACGATCGGGTCGTTGTCGACGTACACGATCCGGGCGTCCGGTGCGACGCGCTGGGCGACCTCGTGCGTGTTGTCGGCGGTCGGCAACCCGGTGCCCACGTCGAGGAACTGCCGCACACCCTGCTCGTCGGCCAGATACCGCACGGCCCGCCCCAGGAACCGGCGGCTGGTGACCGCCACGTCGACCAGGCCCGGAAAGATCGACTTGATCTGGTCGCCGATCTCGCGGTCGACCTCGTAGTTGTCCTTGCCGCCGACGAAGTAGTTCCAGAAGCGCGCGGAGTGCGGCTTGGACGTGTCGATACGGGCACGCAGGCTGTCGTCGGGCACGGCAGGGCCTCCTGGGGCGGGGGGTGGGGGACCGGTCCACCAACCTAGGCGAACTTCACGGTCCGGTACGGACATCGGCCGTACCGGCCGCCCTGCCCCCGTGGGGTTTCGGCCACGAAGGACGGGCCGCCCTTCACACCCCGCCGGAGGCGAAACCGCCCAGGCGCCGACCGCCGGTCCCGCCGGTCCCGTCGGCGTCCGCGTGCCCCCGTGTGGCCAGCCACACGCCCCGGCCCAGGGCCCACAGCACCAGTGCGGCGGCGACCGGCGAACCGAACATGATCAGCAGCCCGGCTCCGATGTTGGCCCCGACGACTCCGGCGGTCAGGATCCGCAGACCCACACCGGCCATGAGCCCGACGACCACCAGCGGTCCGAGCACCCCCCACCAGCGCCGGTCCAGGTCCCCGTGCCGCGCACCCCGCACGAGCGCCGCGGCACCGGCCACCGCCAGCACCAGCGCGACACCCCCGGCCGCCGCGGCCACACCGTCCCCGACGCCCCACGGCTGGTAGGCGTGGTCGAGTTCACTCGCAGGCAGTCCCTCGGCGTTCTGCTGCCCCATCAGTCCCCAGGCGGCGACGGGCACTCCGAGAACGAGCGCGACGCCGGACACAAGCATTCCCCGTTTCTTCATACGGCCATGGTCGGGGCAGCCGGGCGGGGCCGTCATGAGCACGCGTACTCAAGTACCCGCCCGTGCCGCCCGATTGGCCGGGCGGGGAGCCACCGGCCGGCTGCCGGTGGCTCGGCCGGTCAGCCCGGGGCCACCGCGCGGCCCGTCTGCGGGGAGATCATTCCCGCGCACAGGTTGCGGGCCGCCAGCCCCTGGGCGATGCGGGGGATCGCCGCGAGGGTGTTGGCGGACCAGTCGTGCATGAGGATGACCTGACCGCCCGTGAGGCGGCCGGCGGACTGGACGATCGCGTCCGTGCTCGCCCCGTTCCAGTCCTGTGAGTCGACGTGCCAGAGGATCTCGGTGAGGCCGTGGCGGGCCGCGACCGACTTCACCGTCGCGTTGGTCTCGCCGTACGGCGGACGGAACAACTTCGGTGTGCCGCCGCCCGCGTTCGCCACGGCCTGCTGGGTGCGGGAGATCTCGGAGTCGATCTGGGCCTGGCTCAGCCCGGTCAGGTGCGGGTGAGTGTAGCTGTGGTTGCCGACCCACATGCCCGCCGTCACCTGGGCCCGGACCAGGGCCGGGTTGGCGGCGGCGTACTGGCCCTGGTTGAACATCGTGGCCCGCAGTCCGTTCCGGCGGAGCGCGTCGAGCAGCCGCGTCGTGTTGCCGGAGGGGCCGTCGTCGAAGGTGAGTCCGACGTAGCCGCCGCAGGCGGCGGTCTGCGCGGAGGCCGTCGGGGCGGTCGCGGCGGTCGCCGTGAGGGTGGCGGCTGTGGCAGTCGTGAGGACCGCCAGCTTCGTGATCAAGGCGCGAGGTGACCGGTGTGAGCCCGCCATGTCGTCACGGCCCCGTGTGCACGGTGATGCGGGAGTTGCCGCTGCTCTGGTATCCCTCGGTCGCCATGATCATGTAGTACTTGAAGTTGCCCAGGGGCATTCCGGCGCGGGCCCAGGCGTCGAAGTGGTTGCCGGTGGTGATGGTGCCGCCGGTCCGCCTGGACTGCCGCACGCTCCAGTACTGGTCGAAGGTCTTGTTGCCCTCGACGGACGGGGCGTTGTACCGCGTCGTCTTGTAGATGTCGTACGTACCGCCGTCGCTGGTGACCGTGCCCTTGTACTGACCGGTGGGCCGCCAGGTGCCCCAGTTGTCGACGATGTAGTACTCGATGAGCGGGTTGGCCGTCCAGCCGTACAGGGTCAGGTAGGAGTTGCCCGACGGGTTGAACGTGCCCGAGTACGAGACGGTGCGGCGTGCGCCGGTGCTCCAGCCCTTACCGGCCACGAAGTTCCCGGTGTTCCGCCATGAGGTGCTGTAAGTGCCGCCGGAGGAGAGGGTCATGGAGACCGTGCCCGGCGAGTCGGTCCAGAACGAGTAGTAGTAGCGGTCATGGGTCCCGGTCTGGTTCCGGTCGACCACCGTGTCCGCGTGGGCCGTGCCCGGCAGGGCCAGGGCGGCGACCGCGACCAGCAGCAGGGTGCAGGCACTGCTGACGAGCAGCCGTAAGTGGCTGAGAACGTGCTTCATGGGCGTGCTTCCTCCTCGTCCGTGTGGGGTCGTGACGGGGGTGCGCTGTCATCCGGGAGTGTTGGGCCGGCTCTTCCAACTGTCAACGGTTTCGGTGGTTGTTGCGAAAAATTCGTTGGCGGTCCGGCGGGATGACGTTGTGCGACCGCTGCTCAGTGGCCTGTTGAAGTCATGAGCCATCGGACCGGGCCCGTTCCGCTGGACATTCAGGGCGGATTGCGGCATTCCGCTACTCGAATCTTTCGGATCCTTTCCGGGATCGGCGTCGGCCCGGACGGCATCGCGTTGTTGATCAAATCTTATGTTTGACAAAGTCTAATTTAAGCTCTACTTTTCAAGCCCCTTGAGTGGGTGTGCGCGGCCTGGGTGGGTTTGTCGTGTTGGTTGGCCGCCACGCCTGGCCCCTACGGAAACCGGAGTTCGACATGAGGTGCTACGACTGCCTCCAGGAGGCACGAAGCGACACCGCCGGCATCGGTGTGTGCTCGCGCTGTGGCCTGGCCACCTGCGAGAACCACGCCCGCGTACGTCAGGTGCAGGTCACCCGCCAGATCGGCATGGGCTCCTCGTACGGCCGTGTCCCGGCACGAAGGGTGGTGTGCCACACCTGCGACATGGCCGAGACGGCGCACTGACCCGCATGGTGCGCTTGTCGCACAGCTTCCCCGGCCGCCGCCCCGCCCGGACACCGCCCCGGATCACCGGGCGCGGCGTCCGGGCCTAAGTCGCGGCCGCTGCTCGGTTCCGAGGTGTCCCGTCCCCGTGGGGAAGCGTCAGTGACGAGCCGGTGTGGAACGTGACACCTGACGGCGGGTCCGGCGCCACGGGAGCCGACCCCGAACAGCTGTGGCGGAACCCCGGTCAGCCCCGCAGGGGCCGCAAGCCCGCCTTCAGCCGGGAGGCGATCACGGCGGCCGCCGTGGCGCTGGCGGACGCGGAAGGGCTCGAAGCGGTCACCATGCGGCGGGTCGCCGCACAACAGGTCGGGGCCGCGGTCATGTCGCTCTACAGCTGCGCCCCCGACAAGGAGACGCTGCTGGAGCTGATGGTCGACCACGTCAGCGGCGAGCTGCCGGCATCATGTGCTCTCACCGGCGACTGGCGCGCCGACCGGAAGGCGGTCGCGCACGACCAGCGCGACCTGATGTTCCGTCACCCCTGGCTGCCCGCCGCCCTCTCCGCCCGACGCAGCCTCGGCCCCAACACCCTGGCGTTCCTGGAACGCGCACTCGCCGCCCTGCGGCCCACGGGGCTGGACGGCGCGGCGAAGCTGGAGGTCTTCGCCCAGCTCACAGCGTTCGTCGCCGGGCTGGTCGCCCACGAGATCCTGCGGCGGGCCGCGACCCGGTCCCCGACCGGGTCGCGGCCGAAGCCCGCTACCTCGCGGCGGTCGCCGCGGACGGCCGCCACCCGGAACTCGCCGAGGCACTCGCGGCTCCCGCCCGCCCCCTCACCCCCGACGCCACGTTCACCCGGTTCCTCAACCGCCTGATCGACGGCCTGAGCACCGACTGAGGATCCCTGGTGCCGCGGCCCTAGGAGAGGTCCTCAGGCCGTACCGTGCACAGCGCCCAGATGACGAAGCCCGACAGCGCGATCATCACGACCGACCAGATCGGATACTGCGGCAGGGTGAGGAAGTTGGTGATGATGATGAGGCCGGCGAGGGCCACGCCGAGCACCCGTGCCCAGGTCGCGGCCCGGAACAGCCCGAGGGAGACGAGCACCGAGACCGCGCCCAGGATGAGATGGATCCAGCCCCAGCCGGTCAGGTCGTACTCGAAGACGTAGTTGCGCGTCGTGACGAAGATGTCGTCCTCGGCGATGGCCATGATGCCCCTGAAGATGTCGAGCAAGCCGACCAGGAAGAGCATCACGCCGGCGAACACGGCCAGACCGGCCGCCGTGTGCCTGGCCCTGCGCGTGGGCCGGGTGTGTGTCGCTGCCATCGTGTACCTCGTTTCGGGTGGTCTCGCCGCTCAGCGGCCGGAGGTGGGGAGGGTGGTGGAGCCGGTGGTATCCGCCGGGCCGCCGCCCGGGCCATGACCGCGCCCCTGGCCGTGACCGGCCAGAACGAGCTCCTTCGCCCTGCGGAACTCCTCGTCCGTGATGTCCCCGCGGGCGCGGATCTCGGACAGCCTCGAGAGTTCGTCGACGCTGCTGGACCGGTCCGTCCCGGCCGCCGTCTGCCTGATGTACGAGTCGATCTCCTCCTGCTGCGCCCGCGCCTGCGCCATCTCCCGGCGGCCCATGTTCTTGCCGCGGGCGATCACGTAGACGAACACGCCCAGGAAGGGCAGCACGATGCAGAACACCAGCCAGCCCGCCTTGGCCCAGCCGCTCAGGTCGTCGTCGCGGAAGATGTCCAGGACGACCCGGAAGAGCAGGATGAACCACATGACCCACAGGAAGACCCAGAGGATCGTCCAGAAGGCGCTCAGCAGGGGGAAGTCGTACGCCAGATAGGTCTGCGCGCTCATGTTCGTTCCTCCGTTCCGGCACTCGCCGGGCGTCCCGGGCACTCGCGGAATGCGGTTCCGTGCCGAATCTCAGCGTGCCCACGGCAAGTGCGGGGCGGCCTCACCCGCCGCGGGTGAACCTGCCCGTCGCGCACGACGGCCGACGTCCGGCTCACGGCGTCGCCGCCCGGTCCTCCGGCCCGGCCACCGGGCCCGCGGCGGCCGCGAGGACCGCCAGGACGACCAGCACGGCCAGCACGAGACCGACGACGAGCGCCACCGAGCCGACCGTGGGCACGTTCCAGAGCAGCAGCGCCAGGACTCCCGCCGCGATGACGACACCGGTCGTCCACGCCCGGTGTCCGGCCAGCCACCGTCCCATGGCCCCGGTGCGCGCCCCCGACCGCTCCAGCGCACGGCCGGCGGCCCTGCTGCCCCGGTCCGCCGTCCGGCGCACAGCGCGCGCGAGGCGCCCCGGACCGTACAGGTACGCCGCCAGCGCCGTGATCACGGAGACCACCAGCAGCGTGACCGTGCTGTCGCGCAGGAAGCGGACGAACGTGTCGTAGATCGTCGAGGCCGCGTCGGGAGGCAGCGTCGAGGGCGGTACCGAATCCAGGTAGATCCGGCGTGCGACGGCCAGCGCGACGAGCAGCAGCGCCATCATCACGCCCACGCCGGTGGCCGTGATCAGCAGCATGAGGCGGTGCGACGGAGCGGTCCACACGGCGGCCGCGGCGAGCAGCACGGTCACCACGGGCACCCAGACGCCGACGACGTCCAGCAGCCGCAACGCGCCCTGGACCCGGTCCAGCTCCTCCGCCCGGAACAGGGTGATCGTCCGGTCGCTGTCCGGGATGGCGGCGGCCAGGTCGAAGCCCGAGTCGACGAGCCGCTCCCTGACCCGGTCCACGACCACCCCCACGTCCAGCTGGACGTTCTCCCCCTCGGCGCGCACCACGCCCCCGCCCTCACCGGTGAGCACGCTCATCACCGTGGCGTGGGCCAGCCGGTTCGACTCCCTCCAGGCCTGCTCGAAGGCATCACTGGTGATCACGGGGGTGACGATGCGCTCGACGGTGCCCCTGACCGCGGAACGCAGCGGCCCCGCGAGGGACTCGGCCCCCTCCACGACGCCGGGTGGCGCCCCGGCCTGCTGCAGCTGCCTGGAGAGGGCCTCCGTCACCGCCTCGACGTCCACGTTGGCCACCACACGGTCGGTGAGCCGCTCGATCAGGACGTTCCGCACGGCCCGGTCGGAGGCCAGTGGCGCGACGGTCTCCACGTACCGGTCGGTGTCCGAGACGGTGTCGTCGACCCAGGCCGCGACGACGGCCAGGGGAGCGAGCAGCAGGGCCAGCAGCAGGAGTACCGAAGCGACGGCGCGGCGCAGCCCCTTGTGACGTACGGCGGCGGCCCGGCGCAGCCGCTCGTACTCCGCGTGCTGCTGCGCTGTCATGGTGTGGCGGCGGGGCTGCTCGCCACCGGTGTCTCCCGCTCCTCCGGGTTCCGGCGAAGCGGGGGTCGCCTCCGGGGCCATGGGGGCTCCCCTCGTCCTGGACACCTTCGGCCGGGTGCGTCCCGGTGCGCGGTCGTCGGCGCCCGCGAGTCAGTCCGTGGTGGCCGGACCGGACGACGCGGCCATGGCTCCTCCTCGCGCGCTTCGGGCGAGTCGTCCCCTGCACCGCCCGCCGGGGCGGTGTACGAGGACCTGGCAAGCCAAGCGTCCAGCGCTCCCGCCACGGCCGGGTCACCCGTGGCGGGTGACCCGCGTACAGCCCCGGGTCAGGTCTCCGGCAGTTGCCGCATCTCCACGACGCGCAGGCCGAGCGACTGGAACCGGGCCAGCAGCCCGTACAGGTGCGCCTCGTCGACGACGGGCCCGTACAGGACCGTCTGGTCGGACACCAGCACGTGCGCCAGCTCGGGGAACGCCTTGGTCAGCGTTTCCGACATGTGTCCCGCGACGCGGATCTCGTAGCGCATGAGCTGTTCTCCCACGGATGGCTGGGGAGCGGCGGCCTGCAACGCCTTCCCCCGATACTCGGCCCCGGCGCCGTCACAGGCTTCACCCGGCACAGGTGACCCGGCTCAG
This sequence comes from Streptomyces djakartensis, assembly GCF_014651075.1. Classification (GTDB taxonomy): domain Bacteria; phylum Actinomycetota; class Actinomycetes; order Streptomycetales; family Streptomycetaceae; genus Streptomyces; species Streptomyces djakartensis. Next base: position 87,052 of record NZ_BMWE01000008.1, read on the forward strand.
TGCTTGAGGGCGAGCTTGAAGCCGATGATCAGCAGACCGAGCAGCAGGTTGACGGAGGCGGTGGCGCACACCAGACGCCAGGACGCCCCGGCGCGCCGTGCCGCGGCCACGGACCAGCCGACCTGCCCGGCCACGGCCACGGACACCGCCAGCCAGCCGGTGCCCTGGACGTCCAGACCCAGCAGCGGACTGATCGCCACCGCCACGGCCGGCGGGACGGCGGCCTTGACGATCGGCCACTCGTCGCGGCACACCCGCAGCACGGTCCGGCGGTCCAGGCCCCGCGCCGTCAGCCGCGCCCCGAACAGCTGGGCGTGCACATGCGCGACCCAGAACACCACGCCGGTGAGCAGCAGCAGCCCCACCAGCTCGGCGCGCGGAAAGGACCCCAGGGTGCCGGCGCCGATCACGACCGAGGCCGCGAGCAGCGAGCCGTAGACGCCACCGGTGTAGTCGGTGTGAGCCCGCCGCTCGGCACGTGCCGCCGCCGTGGCGGTGGACCGGGTTCTGCGCACGGGTCGCCTCCTTCGGATACCGCGCCCGACGCCCGGCGCGTCGACGCTCAGTGCCCCGACCGGACGCCTCCGGCCGGAGCTCCCGCGGCCGGCGGCCGGGAAGGCGCCGCGGGCCCTTTCGGCAGATGCCGCGTCACCGCGAAACTGGCGAGAGCGATGCCGCCGGTGGCGAGGATCGCCGCCTGGAGGCCGTCGAGCTGTGCCGAGGCGTAGGAGTCGGCGAGGGCCTCGACCTCGGACGGCGGCAGCCCGGCCCGCTCGGCCGCCGACCGCACCTGATCGGTCGGGACGAAGGTGATGCCGGCTTCGAGCGCCACCCCGGTCTGCCTGCGGGCCTCCTCGGACAGGCGCGGGTCGTCCGCCACCTGGGAGGTGAAGGCGTTGGCCAGAGCGCCGACGAGGATCGACCCGATGAGCGCGGTGCCCAGTGCCGATCCCAGGTTCTGGGCCGTGAACTGCAGCCCCCCTGCCTCACTGCGCTCGTCCTCGCCCGCGCTCGACTGCACGACGTTGCCCAACTGCGAGGCGAGCAGCCCCATGCCCACGCCCAGCAGCGCCATGGCACCGGCGAACTGGGCGTCGTCGATGACGGGATCGATGGTGGCGAGCAGCCACACGACGGCCGCGGCCAGCGTCGCCAGGGCCACTCGCACCACCCGGCGGGGCCCCACCCGTCGCCCCAGCGAGGCCCCGGACAGGGCCACCACGAGCATGGCCGCCGACGCCGGGAGCAGCCGAAGCCCCGTCTCGAAGGCGTCGAACCCCTGCACCACCTGCAGGTACAGCGGGATGGCGAAGAACAGCCCGAGCAGGACGAGGTTCTGGCTCAGCAGCGTCAGCAGCCCGGCCCGCAGGGGCGGCCTGCCCAGCAGCGCCATGTGCACCAGCACATCCGCGCCCCGCTCCTCGCGCCGCCGCTCCCAGTACCGGAACACGCCCAGCACGGCGATTCCCGCACCGACCACGAACAGCGTCGGCGCGAAGCCCAGGACCGTGAAGGGAGGGTTGCGCGGTTGCAGCCATCCCCATGTGCTGCTCTGCAGCACACCGAGCACCACGAGCCCCAGCCCGGCCGCACAGAGCGCGGCACCGACGGCGTCCAGCCGGGGCGGCGGGCCCTCCCGGCCGGTCCGCGGGACGACCCGCTGCGCGCACAGCATGGCCGCCACGATCACGACCTCCCCGGCGAAGACCAGCCGCCAGGTGAGGTACGTCGTCACCCAGCCGCCCAGCAGCGGGCCGACCGCGATGCCCGCACCGGCGAGACCGCCGATGACTCCGTAGGCGACGGCCCGGTCCCTGCCGCGGTACGCCTCGGCGACGAGGGCCGCCATGGCCGGCAGCACCATGGCGGCGCCGAGCCCCTCGACGACGGACCAGCCCAGCGTGAGGACCCACAGCGTCGGGGCCAGGGCGGTCACGGCCGATCCCGTGGCGTAGACGGCCAGACCGAGGAGGAACACACGGCGCCGTCCCAGGATGTCCCCGAACCGGCCGCCGATGATCATGAAGGCGGCCATCACGAGCGCGTACAGCGTGATGACCGCCTGGATGGCGGTGACCTCGGTGTCGAAGTCCGCCACCAGCTGACTGATGGAGACGTTCATGACGGAGGTGTCCAGGACCATCAGGAACTGGGCCGTGCCCAGAACGATCAGAGCACGCCAGCGGGTCACGGTGCCCATGCCATCCGAAGCTCCGCGTCGGCGCCTCACCCGTCACGGGGGAGAGGCGGCCGGACGCCACCCGGCCGTCTCACCGCGCGACCGTCGCGAGCACGTCGTGCCCCAGCCGCCGGATGACGTCCGTGGCGAGCCGGTGACGGACCAGCTTCCCGTCCCGAGTCGACCGCACCAGCCCCGCCTCGCGCAGGGTCCTGAGCGCGCGGGACACCTGCGGCTCGCTGGAGCCGAGCCGGGCGGCGAGCTCCGAGGTGGTGATGGGCTCGCCCAGCAGGTGGCGGCAGAGTTCCATCCGGGCGGGCGAGGTCAGCGCCATCAGCCGGTCGTGCAGATCCCGCACGGTCAGCTGCCCGCCCGGGGAGGCGGCGGGCGCCGGGTACTGCACCGCCACGCACGACGGGTGTTCGTGCTTGACCGTGAGATGCGGCCACACCCGGGCGGACGGGACGAGCACCAGGGGCCGCGGGGCCACCTTCACCTCGTCGATCTGCAGCTTGTCCAGCCGCACCCGTTCCCCGGGCCCGACCCGGGACGCCGTCGGCAGCAACTCGCCGAGCACGTCCGCGGGCGGCCGGGCCGCCAGCCGTCGGCGTACCTCCCGCGCGTGGTCCTCCAGGACCGGCCGCAGGGCCCGCCAGTCCTCGGCGAAGAACGCCGTGTCGGCGGCCCGCAGGACCGCCAGCAGCCGGTCGCGCAGCTCCAGCGGCGCCGCCACCAGCTGCCGTGCCAGCTCACCCCGGGCGTAGGAGCGGCGCAGACAGTGGCGCGTGTAGTCCTCCGCGGCGGTGCTGCCGGGGCGTAGCTCGCGGACCGGAGGCACGGGCACCGACGTGGTGCCGAGGACTCCGGGCGCCACCAGTTCCAGGAAGTCCTCGGCGGGCAGCGCGGCGATCGCCGTCAGCTCCTCGTCCAGGCTCGCCGCGAGCGGCACCGCGAGGGGAAAGAACAGGCGGCAGCGGAAGCGAGCCCACAGCGGTGCGAACAGCAGGAGCTCCTCGCGCAGCCCGGGGTCGGCCGCGGCGGCGCGGGACGCCCAGCCGGCGGCCTCCGGGTGGTGCTCGGGTTCGGCGAGCACGTGCAGGCTCGCCATCAGTTCCGACAGCGCGCAGGGCCCGGCCACGAGGTCCGCCGGGCCGAGCCCTCCCAGGTCGAGGACGATGCTCACGTTGTCACCGTAAGGCGGGACTACCGCACCGGCGCCCCCGGGCCGAGCGGAATGCCCAGCAGGTACCAGGCGAAGAACAGCAGCACCCAGACCACCAGCATGATCATGGCCACCGGCAGGGTGAAGGAGACCAGGGTGCCGATGCCGGCCTTGCGGCGCAGGGTCTGGAGGTAGCCGACACAGAGCATGAACGAGGTGCTCATCGGGGTGATGGAGTTCGTGCAGGAGTCGGCGATCCGGTAGAGCGCCATGGTGGTGGCCGGGTGGGTGCCGAGCAGCATCAGCATCGGCACCAGCGCCGGGGCGACCAGGGTCCACAGGGCGGAGCCGGAGGTGATGAGCAGGTTCATCAGCGCGATCACGACGATCAGCAGCGTGAACAGCACCAGCGGGGGAGCGCCCAGCTGCTTCAGGAGGTCCGCGCCCTCCACCGCGACGACCGTGGAGATGTTGGTCCACTTGAACAGGGCGAGGAACTGGGACACGGCGAAGAAGAGCACCAGCAGCGGGGCGATGGAGCGCACTCCGTCCGCCATGAACTCCGGTATCGCGCGGCTGCCTCTGATCCGCCCGGTCAGCCGCCCGTACACGGTGCCGACGAGCAGGAAGAAGACGGTGAGGAAGACGGCGATGGCGTCCATGAAGGTGGACTCCACGATCGCGCCCCCCTCGCCGCGCAGCGGGGACGAGCCGGGCACCATCGCGAGCACGACCAGCGCGGCGTAGCCGAGCGCCGCCACTCCGGTCAGCTTCAGGGCCCGCAGTTCGGTGGTGTCGTCGACCCCGGCGGCGACGACCTGCCGCGCCGCCGCCTCCTCCAGGTCCGGGTCGGGGGTCAGCCGGTGCTCCCGCTTGGCGAGGATCTTGTCCACGACGAGGGCGATGGTGGCGGCCAGCACGAACGCCGAGACGGTGGTGAAGTACATGTTGTCCGTGGCGCGGACCACCACGTCCTTGCCGACGAGCTGAGCGGCCTCGGTGGCCACCGAGGCGAACAGCGCGTCACCGGGCGCGATCAGCGGGTTCGCGTCCCCCGCGGCGTTGATCGAGACGAACGCCACGATCATGCCGAGCATGGGGGAGCGCCCCACCGCCCGGAACGCCACCGCCCCCAGCGGGATCAGGACCACGTACGCGGAGTCCGACAGGAACTTCCCCAGCACACCGCCCAGGGCCACCCCCAGCACCACCGACCGCGGGGACAGCCCCGACAGCATCCGGCGGGCGAGCGCCTCGAAGAGCCCGGAACGCTCGGCCACCGCGACGCCGAGCATCACCATCAGCACGATGCCGAGCGGTCCGAAGGTGACGAAGGACTCCTCGGCTCCGGTGAGCAGGTCCCGCACCGCATCCACCGACAGCGCGCTGCGCACGCCCACCAGGTCACCCGAGGACGGATCCTCGACCCGGAGCCCCGACAGGTTCAGGACCCAGCTGACGAGGGCGACGACCCCGCCCAGGATCCAGAACAGCCAGAACGGATGAGGCAACGCGTTCCCCGCCCGCTCGACCAGGTCGAGAATCCGGGATCCACGCCCCTCCTCGCCGGGCTCGGGGGCCTGCACCTCCTGGGTGCGATAGACGGGTGTGCTCATGACGGGCTCCTGTGCAGAGGGGGAGGGAGAGGACATCCACGGGAAGCAAAGGGAGAAATCGAAGGAAGAGCAGAGAGAAGGGGAGGAAAGGGAGGAAGCGGAGAAACCGGGACGGTAGGTCCTGCTTGCGCTGCACAGTAGGACCCGCGTCCGCTCCCGTCACCGTCCGGCGCCACAGTTGACCTCATGACGTCAACTGATCGCCCCCGCCCCGGTGGACTGCCTAGCGTCACGTGAGTGACCTCGTACGACGCACCTCCCGAGACCGCGGCCCGCCCCGACCGGCCGGAAGCCCTCCAGGACGGCACCCTGTGGCGCCGCACGCTGCGCGTCCCCATGCGGGACGGCGTCGGTCTCGCCGCGGACCTGTACTCGGCGTCACCCGTGCCGGAGTCGACCGCGCTGCCGGTGCTCCTGGAGCGCACCCCGTACGGCCGGCGCGCCCAGCGCGGCTCCGACCAGGACCGCGCCGGCGCGCCGCTCCCGCGCCCCGAGGACATCGCCCGCCACTTCACCGACGCCGGCTACCACGTCGTACGGCAGGACTGCCGTGGCCGCGGCGACTCCGGGGGAACGTTCGTGAAGTACCTGGGCGAGGGCCCGGACGGCGCGGACACCATCGCCTGGCTCAGGGAACAGCCCTGGTGCGACGGCAGGATCGTCATGACCGGCGTGTCCTACTCCGCGCACTGCCAGGCGGCAGCGGCGGCCGAAGGGGCCGAGGGCCTGGCGGCCATGTTCCAGGACTCGGGCGGCTTCTCCTCCGCGTACGACGCGGGGCTGCGGATGGGCGGGGCCTTCGAACTGAAGCAGGTGACCTGGGCCCTGCGGCACGCGCCGCACAGTCCCGAGGCGGCGGCGGACCCGGTGCTGTCCGAGGCACTGCTGCGGGTGGACGTGAGGGGCTGGTTCGCCGCACTCCCGTGGCGCCCCGGCTGCACACCGCTGCGCCACCTCCCCGCCTACGAGAACTACCTGCTGGAGCAGTGGCGCCAGGACACCTTCGGCGACTACTACCGCACCCCCGCCATCTACGGCCGGGGCTTCTACGACCGCTTCCCGGACGCGCCGAGCCTGCACCTGGGCAGCTGGTACGACCCCTACGTGCGCTCCACGATCGAGAACTTCACGGCGCTGCGGAAACTGAAGTCGGCCCCCTCCTACCTGGTCATGGGCCCCTGGACGCACGGCCACCGCTGCGAGACGCACTCGGGGGACGTGGACTTCGGACCGCGCGCGACCCTCGACGGCAACCTGGCGCCCTCGTACCTGGAGTTCCGCCGCCGCTGGTTCGACCGGGCACTGGGCCGCGAGGCGGCGGGCGGAGACGATTACCCCGCGGTCCGGTACTTCCTCATGGGCGGAGGCGACGGCAGACGCGACGCGGCGGGCCGCATGCGCCACGGCGGCACCTGGCGCACGGACACGGACTGGCCCCCGGCCTCGACGTCCCCGGTGAACCTCTACTTCTCCACCACCGGAGGCCTGTCCACCACGCCACCCACCGCACCGGCCGCCTCCGTCACCTACGACTTCGACCCGCGCCACCCGGTCCCCACCATGGGCGGCCAGGTCACCTCGGGCGAACCGGTGATGACGGGCGGCGCCTACGACCAGAACGCCCCCGACGCCCGCGTCTACGGAGCCCGCGAGCCCTACCTGCCCCTGGATTCCCGCCCGGACGTGATCAGTTTGACCACACCTCCGCTGGAACGGGACGTGGTCCTGGCCGGCCCGGTCTCGGCACGGCTCCACATCTCCACCTCGGCTCCCGACACCGACTTCACCATCAAACTCATCGACGTCCACCCGCCCAACGCCGACTATCCCCACGGCTTCGCCATGAACCTCACGGACGGCATAGTCCGCTGCCGCTTCCACCGCTCCTGGGAACACCCGGAGCCGCTCACCCCCGGCAAGGTCTACGAGATCGAGGTGACGGCCCCCGACACGGCGAACCTCTTCGCCACCGGCCACCGCATCCGCCTGGACATCTCCTCCAGCAACTTCCCCCGCTTCGACGTCAACACCAACACGGGCGAGCCGGAGGCCACAGCCCGCCGCACCGCCACAGCGACGAACACGGTGCACATGGACGCCGAGCGTCCCTCACACCTGAAGGTCTGGCTGCAGGGAGGGACGACAGCCCTGCGGCACCGGGCCGAGGCCTGAGGAACTTGCCGTTTCGCAGAGACATGCGCAACGGGCCGCCGAAGACCTGAGGTGGTCTCCAGCGGCCCGTGCCACCGATGTGGACGCGCGATCTCAGCCGGCGGCCGACATCACGGCGCCGAGCAGGGCCGGAACGAGCACCAGTCCGGACGCCCGTGCCGCGGTCCCGTACCCGTACCGTGCGGTGAGCCTGCGCACCACGAATGCCGCCACCAGGGCGAGCGGGAAGACGACCAACGCCGCCTCGTCAAGGCCGACCCCCCGACCGGACAGGCGTCCGGCGCCGATCATGGCCCCCGCGCCGGCGAGCAGCGCCAGCAGTACCGATCCCGCGCCGAACCAGCGGTCCTCGACGTTCTCGATGACCTTGCCGATCCCGGCGCCGGAGAGTTTCATCCGCACGGAACTCGTCAGAGCGGCGCCCAGTACGGCGAAGCCGACGACGAGGAAACCCCATTGCAGGGTTGTCGCAACCGTGTGCATCGTGCGTCTCCCAGTTCTTGGGCTTACTTACCAGCAGTTCTTGATGACCTGGTCCACGCCCAGGATCTCGGCCGCGATCGCGCCTATGCCGGTTCCGGACTCCTCGAACACCTCCATGATCGCGTTCTTGAAGCTCTTCTTGCCGCGCTTCTTCTTGTCCTGGATCTTCTTGACGACCTTCTTGATGCCGCCGAGCTTGTCGATGGCCTTCTTGACCTTGTAGATCTTCCCGATGGCCAGAATGTTCGACCCCACGGCCAGCAGGATGCCGCGGGCGCATCCGCCGGCGTCGAACTTCATCGTCTGGAAGCGCCCTTCACCGGCCGTGTCCCCGAGGCGGGCCCGAAGCCACTGCTCGGTGGCTGCCTGCCCCTGCTGAAGTACCTCGTCGGGGATATCGGCGACGGTCTGGAGGGCCTCCTCCAGACCGGCGAAGGCCGTCTCCTCGTCCAGGCTCTCCAGAGCGTCGAGCCCGGTCTCCGGTTCGGCAGCCGCGCTCACCGCCAGCCTCGGCGCGGCGTCTCGCTCAGCGGCCGTGGCGCTTGCCAACGGTGCCGCCATGCCCAGGGCCACTGCCGCCGCCGTGAGCGCTGCGACATCGCGGAGTCTCTTGCCCGATCGACCGGTCCCCTTGACTGAACGGTCTGCGGACATGGATGAAACGGTCATGTCTCCCCCTGATGTTTCACCTTGTTGACCCGCATGTTGGTCGTACATGCGGGTCGCGTCCCTCCACCTGCCTGCTGGTCAGGCACCCAGGTGATCGACGCGACGGGAAGATCTTGAGGTGAACACGCCCTGCGGGCAAGGGCTTTGAGGAAGTTCTGAGCAAGCGGCGTTCTTCCCTGGTGGGCTGACCGTCGATCGAAGTCGCGAGCGTTCCGTCGGCCCGCGCTCAAGGGGCCATCGCCGCGACCGAGGCCGCCATTACCGCAAGTGGCCGTCCGCCACTGTCCGCGTTCGCCCGCTTGCGCTGGCGGGGCGAAGCCGCCCCAGGTGTTATTGAATGAGGTGTGCGCTCAGGAATCCCGGGACCCTATCGCACGGGTTCTCCAGAGCGAGCTGAGAGAGCCGCATGGACTCCACATCCTCCCCTTCGTCCTCGTCTTCGTCGCCGTTCGACATGGTCAGCAGCGCGCTGGCGCAGTACATCCCGCGCGGCGGAGCGGCAGCGGCTGCCGCCGACGCCGCCGACTCGCAGTACGACCGCCCCGCACGCCGGAGCGCACCCGCCGGTGCGGCCCCCGGCCGTCAGGAGCAGATCCTCGGCGCGGTCAACCTGGACCAGGACCTGAGGATCACCCGGAGCAATCTGGACGCGCCCGTGTTCGCCGGGGTGGAGGCCGCCACCGGGAGCTCCTTCCTCGATCTTCTGCCTCCCGGGGACGTACCCACGGTCACCCGCCGGTTGCGGCAGGTCCTCGAGACCGGTGAGCCGCACGTCGCCCGGGTCCAGCGCCTGCGGCGCGGCGACGGGTCGGAGCTCGTGGTGTCGCTGAGCATCCTGGCCGCCGCACCGCCCCAGGAAGGCCTGACCGTCACCCTGATCGCCATGGCCAGGAGGCTGCACCTGTACGCCGCCGAGACCGCGATCGGCACCTCGCTGGACATCGGCGAGACCGCCCAGTCGCTGGCGGAGTCCTTGCTGGCCTGGGGGGACGTGGCCGCCGTCGACCTCGACTTCGCCGTGTGGACGGGCGAGGCGGTCACCGGGCGGTCGCAGGGCCGCATCCGGCTGCGGCGGGCCGCCCTGGTACCTGACCGGGCCTGGCCCGACGGCTACGTGACCCCGGGCGACCACCTTCCCGGCGAGGCCAGCCGCCTGCTGTCGCAGGCGATCCGGCGTGACGACGCCGCGCAGCCCGTCGTCATACCCGACCGGGAGGCGATCGAGCGGGTCCTGGGCAGTCCGCGGCTGGTACGCGCCCTGACGCCCGGCGACCGGGCGGTGGGGGTGGCGTTCCTGCCGCTGGTCCTGGACGGCACACCGCCCGTCGTGCTGGGCGTGGCGGAGGTCTGGCGGCGGGCGGACCGGCCCTTCGAGGACGGCGAGCTGCTCGACCTGCAGGAACTGGTGGACCGGACCGCCCACCACGTCGACCTGGCCCGCCGGCACCATCGCGAGCACACGCAGGTGCTGGCGCTGCAGCGCCGGCTGCTGCCGCGGACCAGCGGCGACACCATCGAGACCGCCAGCGTCTACCAGCCCGCCACCCCCGACAGCGCGGGCGTCGGCGGTGACTGGGTGAACAGCTTCCCGCTGCCGGACGGCCGCACCGCGCTGGTGGTCGGTGACGTCGTCGGGCACGGCCTGGGGGCCGCGGCGACCATGGGCCAGCTGAGCATGGAGGCCCGCGCGCTGCTCTCCGCGGGGCTGGCGCCCGACGAGGTGCTGGAGCACCTGGACGACACCGTGGCACTGCTGGACGACGCGGAGTCCGGTCTGGCGGCCGGCTACAGCGCTCTCGGGTCGACCTGCTGCATCGCCGTGTACGACCCGGTCAGCCACCGCGTGGCGCTCTCCAGCGCGGGCCACCTCCCCCCGGTGCTGGTCCTCCCGGACGGGCCCGCCGGCCCGGTCGCGGTCGGTACGCATCCCGGCCTGGGCGCCGAGTTCGCGCTGCGGGAGCCCTTCGAGGTGCACTCGTTCGCCGCGCCCCCGGGCTCGCTGCTCGCCCTGTACACCGACGGGCTGGTGGAGGACCCCGCCGTATCGATCGACGAGGGCATCGGCAGGCTCGCGGACCTCGTGGCCGAGGTGCACCCCTGGGATCCGCTGCAGCAGGCCGCCCGGAACGTCGCCGCCACCCTGGCGCCCGGGCGCCGGCGCGACGACGTGACCCTTCTGCTCGCCCGCATGATCGGCTACCGCAAGGGCGACACCGCCACCTGGCGTCTGCCCGCCCGCTATGACGCGGCCGCCCGGGCCCGCACGCTGGTCTCCGCCCTGCTGCGGCAGTGGCGCATCCGCGAGGACACCCGGGACAGCGTGCTGCTGGTGGTCAGCGAGCTGGTCGCCAACGCGGTCCGCTTCGCCCGCGGGCCCCTCACCGTGCGGGTGATCAGGACCGGTCACGGGCTGCTGTGCGAGGTGGGCGACACCGGAAACGGCAGGCCGCGGCTGGGCCGCAACCGGCCCCTCGACGACGGCGGTCGTGGACTGCACGTCGTACACGGGCTCACCACCCGGTGGGGGGTGCGGTGGACGGACACCGGGAAAGTGGTCTGGGCGGCGATCGCGAGGTGACACGCCGCCGGAGCGGTCATGGGGCAAGGGCCCCCTACAGCCACTGCCCTGCCAGGGCGGTCGCCGTGAGGCCCGGGGCCGCCGCGTAGAGGACGGCCCGGCTGCCCGGCTCCTGCCCGGCGTCATGCGCTCTGCGCATGATGTCGAACACGGCGGCGCCCCCGCGGTTACCGGTCGTGTAGCTGTCCCGGCTGTACTCCAGCAGCCCCGGCGGCCACCCGTCGGGCATCGTCTGCTCCATGTACTCCAGCACCCGCGTCCCGCCGGGGTGAGCGAGCAGCACGTCGGGGTGCCAGGAGTCGGGGTCGTCCTGGTAGCGGGCGCGCAGCCACCCCCACATCGCGGTGACCGTCCGCTGTACGGCCCGCGGCCCGCGCCGGTCCATCACGAAGTGGGTGCCGTCCGCCCGGGTCTCCAGGCGGTGCAGGTCCTGGGTGCCATGCAGGGTGTGGTGCCAGGCGGCGTCCAGCCGCAGCGCCGACTCACGCCTCGGGCGGCCGGTGACCACCGTGGCGACCGCGGTGTCCGCGAACAGCAGCCGGACGATCAGGGACTCCAGGGTGTCGTCCGCGGGCTGGTAGGTCGTGCTCAGCGCCTCCGCGATCACGACCAGCACCACGCGGTCCGGGTCCGCGGCCACGAGGTCCGCCGCCAGCGCCAGGGAGCGGGTCCCGGCGATGCAGGCCCACTGGGTGGCCGGCAGCAGCACCACGTCGTCACGGAGCGGCAGCTTGTTGGCCAGGGAGACGTCCAGCCCCGGCAGGGCGGGAGTGGTGGAATGACTGGTGATCAAGCAGTCGACGTCCTCGGCGTCGAGCCCGGCGATCTGCAGGGCCCCGCGCGCCGCCTGCTCCCCGTAGGACTGCACGGCCGCCCAGGCCGGCGCGGTGCGCTCCTGCACGGTCTGCGGCGCGGGTATCGCCTCCAGGGCGCCGATCACCCGGTCCACGTCCGGCTCGGTGAACCCGTCCCGGGCCAGCGCCTCCCGGGCCGGACCGACGCCGGCGGCGAGCAGACCGCCCCCGTCGCCCGGCGCCACGGCGGCCTCCAGCGGCAGCATCCACCCGCGGGTTTCGATGCCCGTACTGGCCGCGATGGCGTCGATGCGCGGCGCCCACGCCGCGTGCGGGTGCCGCTCACGTACTTCCGTCACGATCTGGCTGGTCTTCACGGTGTGCCTGCCGTGTATCACGGCAGGCGGGCACAGGTAAGCGGCCATGGATGGCACCTTTCTGGGGGAAAGGGGATGCGAGAGGGGAGCAAAGGGGGAAGGGGGCGCTCTGCTTCGGGCGCCGATGTCCGCGTCGAGCATGGACGCTAAATGGACATTTCCGCTGTGACCTGGGCAACTTGGGCGGCGTGTGGAGTGGGTGACACGGCACACACCGCCACGCAAGGGGCTCCCGGCGCGGAGCCCGGATATATCTGACATATCTTCAGTCGGAAGCCCTGTAAACCCGTCCGGGGCACGGCGGCGGAACCTCACCGAAGAGAAGCCCTCAACCGGCCGCCCGGATTCGCCGCCGCCGAACCCGCCCGGCCAGGAGGGCATGCCTGTGACGTGCGCCTCACACCGGCTTCGCTCCGCTCCGCCGCCGAGGGAAAGGCGCGAGCGGACCCGGAGCCACCTGCCGATGGCTCGGTCGGCGCGGTCGCCACATGGGAAATGAGCCCGGCGCGGGACCGGGCAAGCCGCCTACGGCCTGGGCGCGGGCTGCTCCCCGGAGCCCCGCACGATCAGGCGGGTGGGAACGGTGACGGTACGAGCCCGGGAGCGGTCGCCGTCGAGGCGGGCCAGGGCGGTCGCGGCGGCGCTGCGGCCGATTTCCTCGGGGTCCTGGGCGACGACCGTCAGGGCCGGTTCCAGCGCTTCGGCGAGAGAGACGTCGTCAAAAGCCACGACGGCCACGTCCTTGCGCTTGCCGCGGGCGAGTTCGGCCACGATGCCGAGCGCCATGATGTTGTTCCCGGCGAACAGGGCCGTGGGGGGATCGGCCAGGTCGAGCAGTTGGGAGGTCACCACCTCCGCCCCCCGCTGATCGTGCGCGCTGACCACCAGCGAGCGGTCGTAGGGGATATCGGCTTCCCGCAGGGCCGCCCGGTATCCGGCGAAGCGCTCGCGGCGGGTGTACAGCTTCACGGGCAGGTCGCCGACGAACCCGATACGCCGGTGACCGTGGGCGATCAGGTGGGCGACGCCCTCCTGGGCCCCCGCCCGGTTGGAGCTGACGATGCTGTCCGTGGCCAGGCCGACCCCGGGCCGGTCCAGGAAGACGACGGGCAGCCCCGCCGTGCGGTGCGGCTTGAGGCCGGAGTGGTCGGCGCCGACGGACGGCACGACGATCAGGATGCTGACGCGCCGGGCGAGGAACTGTGCCGTCAGGGCGCGTTCGCGCTCGGGGTCGTCGGCGGATGAGCCCATGAGCAGCGTCAGCCCGCGGTCCCGGACCGTGTCCTCGATACCGCGGGCGACGGCCCCGAAGAAGGGGTTGGCGAGGTCGGGGACGACCAGCCCTATGGTGGTGTCCGGGCCGCCGACGCGGATGTTGCGGGCCATGAGGTTCGGCTGGAAGCCCAACTTGGCCACCGCGGCGAGCACTTGTTCCCGGGTCTGCGCCGAGACGGGCCCGTCCTCGTTGAGGACCCGGGAGACCGTCTTGGCGCTGACACCTACTTCTCGGGCGACATCGGCCAAGGTGGGGCGGCGTCTGGCTGCCATGGAGGAAACCGTCTCCTGAATGCTCCCGGGTTCCGGGCCGCGGCCTCGGCCGGAACATGCGGGAGCGGTTCGCGCTGTCAGGTGGCCTGTACTCCGGCGGCCTTCGCGGCCTCGGAATCCGCTACGACAGTATCGCCGGACTCGTCGACGGTGAGCGCGCCGGTCATGATGGCGACGACCTCCGCCATGGAGTAGTCGGACGGCTTGATCACGGCGGCCCGCCGGCCCAGCCGGTGGACGTGGATCCGGTCGGCGATCTCGAAGACGTGCGGCATGTTGTGGCTGATCAGAACGACCGGCATGCCCTTGTCGCGGACCCGGCGGATCAGGTCGAGGACCTGTCCGGACTCCTTGACGCCGAGGGCGGCGGTGGGTTCGTCCATGACGACGACGCTGCGCGCCCAGGCGACCGCGCGGGCGACCGCCACGGCCTGGCGCTGCCCGCCGGAGAGGGTCTCCACGGCCTGGGTGAGCGAGCGCAGGCCGATCTTCAGGTCGGCCATGTGCTCGGCGGCCTCCTGGCGCATGCGCTTCTTGTCGAGCATGCGGAAGGCGCTGCCGAGGATGCCCGGGCGGCGCAGCTCGCGACCGAGGAACATGTTCGAGGCGATGTCCATCGAGGCCGCCACCGCGAGGTCCTGATAGACCGTCTCGATGCCGTGGGCGCGGGCGCTCTGCGGGCCGGAGAACTGGATCGGCTCGCCGTTGAGGCGTATCTCGCCCTCGTCCGGCACCAGCGCGCCGGTGAGTGCCTTGATGAGGCTGGTCTTGCCGGCGCCGTTGTCGCCGATGACCGCGAGGACCTCGCCGGGCATGAGGTCGAAGTCGGCGCCGTCGATGGCGGTGACCTGGCCGTAGCGCTTGACCAGACCGCGGGCCTGCAGAACGGGGGTTGCGGTGGTGGTGGTCATCGGGCCTTCCTCCGGGAGATCTGGTCGACGGTCACCGCGAGGATCACCAGGACACCGGTGATCAGGGTCTGGTAGACCGAGGCGACACCCATCAGCTGCAGGCCGTTGCGGAACACGCCGACGATCAGGACGCCGATGAACGTGCCCAGGACCGACCCGCGTCCACCGAACAGGCTGGTGCCGCCGAGGACCACGGCGGTGATGCTGTCGAGGTTGTCGGTCTGCCCGGCCTGCGGGTCGCCCACTCCGGTGCGGGAGATGAGCAGCAGGGCGGCGATGCCGTAGAGGACACCGGCCACGGTGTAGACGCCGATGGTCAGCCGGGAGGTGCGGATGCCGTTCAGCCGCGCCGCCTCCGGGCTGTTGCCCAGGGCGTAGACGTGCCGGCCCCAGCTGGTGCTGCTCAGCGCGTAGGCGAGCAGGAGGAAGAGGGCGATGGTGACCAGCGAGCCGTAGGTGATGTCGGTCCTGCCGAGCGGGAAGGTCTGCCCGAGCGCCGTCAGCGGGCCGGGCAGGCTGCTGACCGTCTGCTCCTCGGAGTAGATGTGCGTCAGCGCGAACGCCACGTTGAGCATGCCGAGGGTGACGATGAACGGCGGCAGCGGGATCTTCTTCACCAGCGCCCCGTTGAGCATGCCGAAGCCGCCGCAGACGACCAGGCCCAGCGCGATCGCGGCGAGCGGTGGCAGGGAGCCCTCGGCGGCCATCTTCGCGATCACGATGCTGCCGAACGCCATCACCGCCCCGCAGGACAGGTCGATGCCGGCGGTCAGGATGATCAGCGTCTGGCCGATGGCCAGCGTGCCGACGACCATGACCTGCTGCACGATCAGCGAGAAGTTCCCGCCGGTGAGGAACTGGTCGGTCGAGAGGGAGAAGAAGACACAGGCCAGGAGCAGGGCGACCAGCGGGCCGGTGGTCGGCTGCGTGAGCAGTCTGCGGACCGTGGTCGGCGCTTTGAGATCCGCGTACGGCGTGGACGTGGAGGGTGGCGTGGACGTGGCAGTCATGCGAGGTCCTTGTCGGGAGACTGAGGTCCTTGTCGGTCCTGGTCGGACGGCGGGAGGACGAGGGGCGGCCGTCCCGGTCGGGGAGGAGGGGACGGCCGCTCCGCTGAGGGGTGTCGAACGGCGGCTGCCAGGGGGCCGGCGGCTCAGCCCCAGCAGTTGTCCAGGCCGTAGGCGGTGTCCTTGGAAGCGGCACCGTCCTGCGCCTTGTCCGTGATCAGGGTGACGCCGGTGTCGGTGTAACCCGACGCCTTCTTGCCGTCCTTCGCGTACGTCACGACGGCCTTGACGCCCTCGGCGGCCATCTTCAGCGGGTACTGCTGCGAGGTCGCGGCGATCTTGCCGTCCTTGACGGCCCGGGTGCCGGTGCAGCCGCCGTCGACGGAGACGATCAGGACGTCCTTCTCCCGGCCCTTGGCCTTCAGCGCGGTGTACGCGCCCAGGGCGGCGGGCTCGTTGATGGTGTACACGACGTTGATGTCGGGCGCCTTCTGCAGGCAGTTCTCCATCGCGGTCTGGCCCTTGGCCTGGTCGCCGCCGGTGTCCTGGGAGCAGACCACGGAGGGGTCGCCCTCCTTGACGCCGAAGCCCTTCAGGAAGCCGTTGTGCCGCTGCACGCCGACGGAGACACCCGGCGCGAGGTCGAGGGTGGCTATCTTCGCCTTCTTGCCCTTCATCGCGGCCTTGGCGTACTCGCCGATCAGCTCGCCGGCCTTGAGGTTGTCGGTGGCGAACAGGGCGTCGGCCGCGCTCTCCGGCTCGGTCGGGGTGTCCAGCGCGATGACCAGGACGCCCTTGGCGCGGGCCTTCTCGATGGCGGGCACGATCGCCTTGGAGTCGCTGGGCGTGATCAGGATGCCCTTCACACCGGAGGCGACCATGTTCTCGATGGCGGTGACCTGACCGGCGTTGTCACCGTCGAACTTGCCCGCGGCGGTGGACAGTTTGACGCCGTTCTCCTTGGCGGCCTTCTCCGCGCCCTCCCTCATCTTCACGAAGAACGGGTTGGTGTCGGTCTTGGTGATCAGGCCGACCTTGACCTCGCCCGATCCGGAGCTCGCGGCGCCCGATCCGGATCCGGAGCCACAGGCGGTCAGGGCGAGGGCCGCGACGCCCGTGCACGCGGCGGCTCTGAGCAAGGAGGAGGGCAGAGAAGAGATGCGTGACATGAACGACTCCTGCGGGATCGCGGACGGGCGGCCGGCATCTGCATGCCGTCCCGTGGTGTCAACGATGACTTGTGACATCGTTGACACCGCTTGGCGAGGATGATGGACTCCGGTCCTCGGCAACGTCAATGCCTTGCACTCGTCACAAATCGGCAACGCCCCCATGGCCGCCGCCCGCCCGAAGCCGTTCGCCGGCCTGCCCGGGGCATGCCCGTCCCCGCCCAGGCCGTTCCACGAATCGCGCGTTCCACGAATCGCGCGTGCCAAGAGAAGAGCAGCCCATGAGCCCGCGCCAGATCACCGTCCTGGGAGAGTGCGTCGCCGACGCGTTCACCGAACCCGCGACCGCCGGCAACGAGCTCGCCCTGCGCGTGCTGCCGGGCGGCGGACCCGCCAACACGGCGGTGGCCCTGGCCCGGCTGGGCACGCCGGCCCGCTTCCTCGCCCGCCTGTCCGGCGACGTGTTCGGCCGCCTCTTCCGGGCCCACCTGGAGGCGTCCGGCGTGGACCTCTCGCACGCCGTCGACGCCGCCGAGCCCAGCACGCTCGCCGTGGCCGAGCTGGACGCCCGGGGCCAGGCCGCGTTCTCCTTCCACGCCCAGGCCACCGCCGACTGGCAGTGGACGAGCGCGGAACTGGCCGGGGTGGACCTGACCGGCAGCGCCTGTGTGCACACCGGGTCACTGGCCCTGGTCAAGGACCCGGGAGCGGCGGTGGTGGAGGACTTCCTGGCGGCGGCCGCCCCCCGGGCCACCATCAGCATCGACCCCAACGTCCGCCCGCTCCTGGTGAACCCCGACGTCTACCGCGCCCGGCTGGCGCACTGGTGCGCCCTCGCGGACGTGCTGCGGCTGAGCGAGGACGACCTGGACCTCCTGCTGCCCGGAACACCCCCCGAGCAGGCCTGCGACACCTGGCACGCGGCGGGGGCGCGGCTCGTCGTCATCACACGCGGCGCCGACGGCGCCCTGGCCTCACTCGACGGGGAGCGGGTGCGGGTGCCCGCGGTGGCGACACCGGTCGTCGACACGGTCGGTGCGGGGGACTCCTTCACCGCGGGCCTGCTGCACCACCTCGACTCCCGCGGACTCCTCGGCGGCAGGCTGACCGACCTGCGCCTCGGCGACGTCGAGGCGGCCTGCCGCTTCGCCGTCAAGGTCGCCGCGCTGACCTGCTCGGTCGCCGGCCCGAACCCGCCCTGGCAGGACCAGGTGGCGCCGCTCACGACGGACGCCTCGGCCGTCCGGCACCTCGACTCCACCCACTGACAAGGAGAGGAACCATGACGAAGACCCTGCTCGCCGAGTTCACCGCCCGAGAGGGAGCGCAGGACGAGGTCGCCCGCCTGATCCGCGACTACGCCCTGAAGGTACGCGAGGAGGAAGGCAACCTGGCCTTCGACGTCTACACCAAGTCGGCCAGCCCCCGCGCCTACTGGATCTTCGAGGTCTACCGGGACGAGGAAGCCTTCCAGGCACATCTGAACGCCCCGTACGGCGGCCCGTTCAACGCGGCCCTCACCCCGCTGATCGAGGAGGACGCCTCCGTGCTGACGTTCCTCGATCCGCTGGCCACCCGTCCCTGACGGGCGCCGGCCACGGGCGGCGGCGTCGGGCGCCGGCCACGGACGGAGGCCCGGAGCCGGACCACGGCGCCGTCTCGCGGCTGCCGGCTGGTGGCGGATGCCGCACCCTGGGGCCGGTCACGGGTGCGAAAAACTCCTGTGCGTCGCCTCGCACACCTCTGCGATCATCCACGAATGGCGCAGAGTCTCGAATCGCTGGTCATCCGGCACACCCACCGCCTGCCCGCCCCCAAGGGATCCGCGGGGGAAGGAGCCACCGCCGCCCGGCAGTTCGACGCGGCGCTGACCTCCGTCGGCTTCAAGCTCTCCGCCGAGCTGCTGGAGCGGCTGTCAGGGCTGTCCGAGGCCGCCGTCGTGCACACCGCCCGGCGAACCCTGGCCACCGTGGGCGAGATGGTGGGCGACCACGTCCGGCACAACGCGTACTTCATCGACTTCCCGGCGAACGTGCCGGACACCGAAGAGTTCTGGATGCGGTGCGTGACGAAGGCGCTCGCCGACGACACGTCGCGCGAAAGCGTGCTGGCGCAGCTGGCGCACGGGGCCCTGAACCTGCTCAGCCTCCCCACGTACGGCCGCTACCAGCACACCTACGAGGAGATGCTCGCGGCACAGGACGAACTGATCGCCTCGGCGGGCGACCGGGTGACCGTCCTGCACCTCGGGCGGGACCTGGACACCGAACTCACCGACCTCTACCTGGCCTTGGCGGGCAGCACGACGCCCCTGGGCGAGGACCGCCTGCGCGACCTCAGGACCCTCGCCGGCCGGTGCGCGCTCGGCCCCCAGCCGGAGTCGATCCCCGTCCGTGAGAACCGGGCGGTCGTCAACGAGGCCCGCCTCGCCGTCGGCGCCGACCTCCTGCTGGACACCGTCACCGACGTGCTGCGTCTGGCCTGCGCCCTGTCGGGCGGTGACGTCACGCTCCAGGAGCCGACCCGGTTCCGGACACTGCCGCGGCCGGTCCGCCGGAGGCTGCTCGCGGGCCTCGACGCGGTGGTCGCGGCGAACCCGGCGAAGCTCGCCGATGTGCACGCCCACCGGGAGCCCTTCAAGCGCCTCGGTGAGCGTCTCCACCCCCACGAGTACCCGCGCTGGCCGCACGCCGCCGACGTGTTCGCCGTGGCGCGGGGCGAGAAGGAGGCGCGGTCCTTCGACAGCCGCGTCGAGAAGCTGCTCGACGAGTACGACGTCACCGGTGCGGTGCGGCTGCTCAAGTCCGCTCCCGGCAAGCTGTTCCGCGCCCTGGACCTGCTGCTGCGCATCGCCGCCGACCAGGAGGAGCGGGACGCGGTGCTGGCCGCCGCGGTGGAGGTCGCTCCCCAGGTCTCCGGCCGGGTCGTCCTCTCGGTCCGTGAGCACTTCCACAACCGGGAGCGGGAGACCGACGAACCCCGCATCTTCGTCAACCGCCGGGGCCGCGCCTGGGCGACCCCCGACTTCCGGCCTCCGGTACCGGCCGCGGACCGCGACCGTCTGATCGCCGCCCTCGACGCCGAGATCCGCCGTCGGCTCCCGGCGCCGGGCCGGCTGCTGCTCGACCCCGACATCCTCGACGTGGCGCTGCCGCTCAGTGGCAGGGCGACCGCGGCCGGGTTCGGCGTACTGCCGCGGGGATCGGTCTCGCGGGTCGACGGCGAACTGCTGCGCTTCTTCGTGTACTGGAAGCAGACCGAGGTGCGCACCGACTACGACCTGTCGGCCCTGTTGCTGCACCGGGACTACAGCACCGACTCCTGGCTCTCCTACACGGCCCTCACGGCCGTCGGGGGCGAGCACTCGGGCGATGTCACCGAGGCGCCCGACGGGGCCTCGGAGTTCATCAACCTGTCCCTGGACCGCGTGGGCAGCACGTACATCGTTCCGCAGGTCAACATCTACGCGGGCGAAGGCTTCGAGGAGGTTGAGGAGTCGTTCTTCGGGTTCATGCTGCGCGACGGTGAGCAGAAGGGCCGTCCGTTCGAACCGCGCACGGTGCGGATGAAGTCGGAGCTGCGTGGGGCCGGCCGTGTGGCACTGCCTCTGGTCTTCCGGCGCGAGGACGACGGCACGTGGCGGGCGAAGTGGCTGCACCTGTATCTGAAGGGCGTCTCGGAGGCGAACCGGGTCGAGGAGAACCAGGTGTCGGTGTCCAAGGTGGTGCGAGCCCTCGTGGAACGCGAGCAGCTGACGACGAGGTACCTGGTCGGCCTGATGTCCGGCGACACCACGGCCGTGGACCTGTGGGACGGCGAGCCGGTACCGGAGGAGCCCGTGACGTACATCGGTCTCGAACGCCCCGAGGGACTGCACCCGGACTCCCGGATCATCACCCTCGAAAACCTGCGCGACTTGATCCCGGCCTGAGTGCTAGCGTTGCCGACGGCGAGGCCATGAAGGGGCTTCCTTCTCATTCACTCCCTGACTCAAGTTCCTTCGCTCTCCTCGCCCTCGACTCCGACCGAGAGGCGCCCGCGCGGGCGCCTCTCGGTCTCGGTCCTCGCGTGCGCCGACGGATCGTCCGAGTAGCGGACTCGTCACTGCCGGATCGACTTCAACTGCCACGCCCGCAGCTGGTCGAGGCCGGCGGTGCCGCCCTCGGCGAAGACCTCGACGCCGGTGCTGGAGGGGTCGGGGAAGACCTGGTCGGTGATCACGGCCTCGCCGTTGCCGCCGAAGACCTCGACGGACGACCAGTCGACGAGGATCCGCAGCTTGATCCTGCCGTTCTCGGCTTTCAGGGGAGCGCTCTGCACGCCGGGGAAGGTGCTGGCGAAGTCCCCGGCGCCGGATCGGGTGCGGTCGACGTACAGCTCCTGGGTGGTGGTGTCGTAGCCGATGACGGTCTCCTCACCGCCCGCACCGGTGCGCACCTTCAGGCCGAAGCGGTCCGCGTCCTTGAGGGAGAAGGTCGCCTCGATGTCGAGTCCCTTGCCCTCGGCACCGTGGTCGGCCAGGGACTTGGAGGCGCTCTCCACCGTGATGCCGGACGCCGTCGCCGGATCGCTCTGCCGGAGGGACTTCAGACCGCCCACCGGCTCGCTGGTCAGGCGGATCCGGCCGTCGATCGTGCGCAGGGCCATCTCCCGGGGCACGCTCTGCACGCCACGCCAGGGGGAGGTGGGGACGGAACCAGCGTAGTCCCAGTTGTTCATCCAGCCGATCATGTACCGCTTGCCGCCCGGCGCGTTCTCCCAGGACACCGCCGCGTAGTAGTCCCTGCCGTGGTCGGCCCAGTCGGCGCGCTGCACGACGGACCTGGCGGGCTTGTCCGCGGCGGTGAACTGGTCGGCCAGGACGTGGCCCCAGCCGCCGGTGTTCCGGTCGACGACCTGGATCCGCGCCTCCTTGCCGGCGTAGGGGCGCATGTCGAATGACGCCCAGTCGAGTGTCTCGCTGTCGGAGCCGGTGGCGGTGCGGACGACCTCGCCGTCGACGATCAGGTTGACGGACGTCTCCTGGGAGACGCGCCGGGCCTGGCTGTCGGACATCACGATGTGGTCCACGTTGAGATGGCCCCAGCCGCCGGTGTTGTCGTCGACGATCCTGATCCGCGCCTTCTTTCCGGCGAGGCCGCCGACGTCCCAGGACACCCAGTTGAGCCTTTCGGTGTCCTTTCCGGTGGCGGTGCGGACGACCTGGCCGTCGACGACGAGCTCGATCGCGGTCGGGTGGTCGGAGCCGGCCGGATGGTTGCCGCCACCGATGAGGAAGTCGATGTACTTCTTGTCGATGGTGAACTCGGGCGAGGTGAGGGTGCCGGTCGTGGAGTCACCGTTCAGGAACGTGTTGACCAGCCCGCTCCCGAGGAAGCCGGAGACCTGCTGCTGGCCGGGAAGCGTGCCGCCGGCCGGCGCGGCGCCGAAGGCGTCCCCGGTCGCCGTCCAGCCGCCGTAGCTGCCGCCCTCGAAGTCGGCGAGGACCGTGCCCTCGGGCGGAGCCGCGTCCAGCACGGTTCCCTCCTCGTGCGGATGACGTCCGCCACCGATCCTGAAGTTGAGGTAGGGACTGTTCACGGTGAAGGCCGGGGAGGTGAGGACGCCGGTCGCGCCGTCACCGCCGTGGAAACTGTTGGCGAGGCCCTTGCCGTCGAAGCCCGCGACGGTCCCCTGACCGTCCACCGCCCCGGTCGCGGGCCCCTGCCCGAACGCGGTTCCGGTCGTCGTCCACTCACCGAAGCCGCCGCCTTCGAAGTCCTGCACGACCTCGCCCGTGGGCGGGGTGTAGGTGCCCTTGTCCTCGGGGGTGAACTTCCTGCCGTCGAAGTCGCCGACGAAGTACTGGGCCGCCGAACCCCCCGCGATACCACCGGGATTGAGATTCACGACCAGGACCCACTTGATGTTGTCCGGGTCCCCGTCGACGGCGAGGGGGAACAGATCGGGGCACTCCCACACACCGCCCGTCGCACCGGCCGGCCCGAACTCGCTGAGCAGGTCCCAGTCCTTGAGGTTCCTGGACGAGTAGAACCGCACCTTGTGCTCGGCGGACAGCGACACGGTCATCAGCCAGCTCTTCGTCGGCGCGTACCACTGGACCTTCGGGTCACGGAAGTCCTTGGACCCGATGCCGATGACCGGATTCCCCTGGTACTTGGTCCAGGTGCGGCCCCGGTCGGTGCTGTAGGCGAGTGACTGGGCCTGCTCGCCGCCGTCTCTGTAGGCGCTGGTGTAGATCGCCACCATGGGCGGGTTCGTCTTCGTGCCGAACCCGGTGGAGTTGCCCCAGTCGACGACCGCGCCGCCGGAGAACACCATCTCCTCGTCGTCGTGCGACAGGGCGAGCGGCAACTCCTCCCAGTGCACCAGGTCCTTGCTCACCGCGTGGCCCCAGGACATGTCGCCCCAGGAGTTCCCGTTCGGGTTGTACTGGTAGAAGAGGTGGTACTCGCCCTTGTAGTACACGAGGCCGTTGGGGTCGTTCATCCAGTTCTTGCGCGGGGTGAAGTGGAACTGCGGCCGGTAGGTCTCGGTGTACGCGGGGGTGCCGGCCGCGACGGTCTGAGCGGTGAGCGGTGTGGCGAGCGGGGGTGCCGCCAGGGCGTAGACGGTCGCCACCACCGCCATCATCCGTATGCGGGCATTCCGGGATACGCGTACACGGCTCATGGTGCCTCCTTGTCCCGCGGCCGTCCGCGCGGCGGTGACCGCGGCTCCCGCGCACGGACGGACCGAAAAGTGACATCCCGGACCGACGCCGGCCTCCACGCCGCCGACCCAAGGCTGTCATCGTTGACTTGTGTCATCGATGACAGCGAGTCCCCGATTATGGGGCGCCGTTCGGCCACCGCGTCAATGGTCCGGGTGCGATTGCTCCCCACGCCCCCGTGGTGGATCCACACGCCGCCATGCCGGAATGCTCATGGCCGCGTCGCGGCGACCTTGATGCCGAACCCGATCAGAACGACGCCGGTGACACGGTCCAAGGCCCGCCGCACGCCAGGCCTTTCGAAGAGCGCGCGGGCCTTGGCCAGCAACAGCACGTAGCCGCTGAGCCAGGCGAGGGTGAGTACCGCATGCAGGAGGACAAGGAGAGGCATTCCGGTGTGCGGCGCCATGCCGGACGGTGCGAGCGTGGGCAGCAGCCCCGTATAAAAAACTGCGATCTTCGGGTTGAAGACGTTGCTCACAAAGCCCGTTCGCCACGGATTTCCCTTGGGAGCCGGACCGGCTTCGGCGGGGGCACCGGCACGGTGGCGCCGACTGTGCACCAGCGCCTGCACTCCGAGGAAGACCAAGTAGGCGGCGCCGGCCAGCTTCACCACCGTGTAGGCGGTAGCGGATGCGGCCAGCACGGCCGCCAGCCCGGCCACCGTCAGCACGCCCCAGGTGAGCAGGCCGGCCGTGATCCCCCCGACCGTGCGCAGTCCGTCCCGCCAGCCGCATGCCACAGCTCGTTTCGTCACCACAGCCATGTCCGGGCCCGGAACCATGGTCAGGACGGCAAGCACACCGATTGCGGCGAGGAGCTGCACGAACATGCGTTCATCATGTCAGTCGGTGTCCGACCCCCGCTCGGGTATGAGGTATTGGCCTTCGCTCCGTCATGGGGGCGATGAACCGGAGCGGTGTCCGCGAGCGGGCGGAGCGCGCGGACGCGGCGTGGGCAGCGGGCGGCGTGCCGCACGACGGCTCGCAGGACGGCATCGCGCCGCGCCGTCCCCTCACCTCTCGGCCGCTTGAGGTCAGGGCGCCGTGGTGCCCACGACGAAGCGGCGACTGAGGCTGATCTCGCTCGCGGGACGAGCCCCGCCAAACGGCCGAAAGTTCGGCCGCAGCCTGGCCGGCGAGCTGATAGACCGTGACGAGGAACGGACTGTGTCGCACCCGAGTACGGCCGCCCGGCGGGGAACCCGCACAGCCGAAGGAGGCAACAAGGGTGCTGAGGGGACGGGAGGCAGGACGATGGTGACCACCGCGGGTGAGACCAGGGTTGCGGATACGGCTCCGGCCGGGCTGCGGTTGCCGGGGATCGTGCTGGGGGTGGGGCTCGGCGGGTTCGTCGACGGCATCGTCCTGCACCAGCTGCTGCAGTGGCATCACATGCTCACCAGCACCGACGACGACCGTATCGGAGTGAAGTACTACAACCCCGATACCGTGTCGGGGCTGCAGATGAACACCGTGTGGGACGGCATCTTCCACGTGGTGTGCTGGCTCGCCGTCCTGACCGGGCTCGCGATCCTGTACTCCAGGGTGACCCACAACCGGCGCCGCGTGTGGACCTCCCGGGTGCTGTGGGGCTGGGTCCTCGCCGGCTGGGGGCTGTTCAACCTCGTCGAGGGCGTACTGAACCACCACATCCTGGGCATCCACCACGTCCACGCCGGTGACGGCCGGATCTGGTGGGACCTGGGCTTCCTGCTGCTCGGCGCTCTGCTGATGGCCGGCGGCCGGCTGCTCCAGCGCGGCGGACAGCCCTTCGACCCCGAGGCCCCCGCCGCCAGCCAGACGCGGCGGACCGCCTGATGCACCACGAGCACCTCGTCCCCGCACATGACCCGGCCGGCAGTGTGCCGGAGACACTGCCGCCCGCCCTCGCGCTACTGCTGTGCGCCGGTACGTATCTGTACCTGGCCCAGCGGGCACGGCTCCGCAATCCGGTACGAGGCTGGAGCCGTCGGCGCACCGCGGGCTTCCTCACCGGACTGGCCCTGCTGGCTACGGCACTTCTGCCGCCGGTCGCCCCGTTCGCGCACGCCGATTTCCGTGGGCACATGCTGCAGCACCTGCTGATCGGCATGTACGCACCGCTCGCCCTGGTGCTCGGCGCCCCCGTCACCCTGCTGCTGCGCACACTGCCCACCGCTCACGCTCGCCGGCTCACCGCCGTCGTCCACAGCCGCCCCGTGCGGCTGGTGGCCAACCCGGCCGTCGCCCTTGTGCTGTCCACCGGCGGCCTCGCGGTCCTCTACTTCACCCCCCTCTACAACGCCGCCACGGCCCACCCGGCCGGGCACTGGCTGCTGCACCTGCACTTTCTGCTGTCGGGGTGCCTCTTCGCCTACGTGATCGCCGGAGTCGACCCCGCGCCGGCCCGGCCCGGCGTCCGAGCCCGTCTGGTCTGGCTGGGCGTGGCCATCGCCGCCCACGCGGTGATCTCGCAGTTGATGTACGGCGGCTTCTGGGTCGACGTCCACGCCCCCGTGCCCGAAGTCCAGGGCGGTGCGGAGATCATGTACTACGGCGGCGACATCGCCGAACTGCTCCTCGCCGCTGCCCTCGTCACGACCTGGCGCCCACAGGCCCGCACCCGCCCCTCGCCGGACGGCTCACCTGCCCGAGGCGCCGCCCCGGTGTGAGAGTCCGGACACTGGGCTGCCGGCCACCTCCTTGCCTCTTGGCCGAGCAGCCTGCGCAGCATCCGTATGCTCCCGGTCATGAGATTCTTACGGCGGCGTGGCCGAAGCGACGCCCAACGAATGGCGGGAACGCCTGTGGCTGAGGCCAAAGCCCTGTACGAAGCCGGGCGTTATGCCGAGGCGGAGGCCGAAGCCCGCGCCGTGGCCCGTTCGCGGCCACGCGACGACGCGTACGCAGCCGTGGCGCTGAACATCGCCGCGCTCGCGACGGGCGACCAAGGCCGCCACGCCGAGGCACTCGCCACCTACGACGAGGCGCTTCCCGCCTTCAGCAGGATATTCGGAGCCGATCACTGGCTGACCCTGAAGCTGCGCTCGGACCGCGCCCAGCAGATGACCTCGCTCGGCCGGTACACCGAGTGCGAGGCAGAATGCGCGGCCGTCGCCGAGGCCGCGGGCCGCGGTACCGGCCCGGAGATGTCATTCCTGGCAGCGGCCGCCCGCAACGGGCTGGTCTTCGCCCTCAACGCGCAGGGGCGCCACCAGGAGGCCGAAGCACTCGCCCGCGAGGCCCTGGCCGCCCATCGTGTACGTGACCGGGCGTCCGTCGTCCTGCGACTCGGCCTGGCTCGCAGCCTCAACGGCCAAGCCCGTCACGAAGAGGCCCTCACCGAGGCGCAGGGCGCCGACAAGCTGCGCCGCGCTCTGCCCGATGACCAGCGCCATCCGGATACGGGCGCCGTCGAACTGGCTCTTGCCAACGCCCTGTTGGGGTTGCACCGCGCTCCCGATGCCCGGCGCAAGGCCGCAGCCGCTCACGAAGCCTGCCTGGCCTCCTTCGGCCCGGACCACAGCCGCACCGTCGAAGCCCGAACGCTGCTCGAGCGCATCGACGGCACTCGACCGTAAGCGCAGCGCCCCTGCTCGGGTGGTACTTCGAGCCGTACCCGACCGCGGTGAGTTGATCGCTATCAAGCCTGCGGTTGGCGCAACTCTTATGAGAACGGTCATCAACGGTGGCCTGTCACCCCCTGCTGGGGCAGCAGGCGTGACAGGCCACCGTGAGTGAGGGAATGTCAGGCAGCCGCGGCGGCCAGCTTCGGGTTCGGGCCGTACCCGTTCGCTTCTCCCTTGCTGTCGCTGGCCAGGAAGACCAGCAGGATAATGGCGCCTACCAGCGGGATGAGGGCGATGAGCAGCCACCAGCCGGAGCGCTCGGTGTCGTGGAGGCGGCGGACGGCAACCGCGAGGCTGGGGAGCAGGACGGCGAGCTCGTAGATCACGGCGATGACGCCGGTGCCGAGGGTGCTGATGTCGATGGCCATCAGTACGACATAGATGAGCGAGCTGATGAGCGTGAACATCCAGTACTCCTGGCGGCGGGCGCGGCCGCTGAAGGTGGCGTACTTCTTGAGGACGTCGATGTACCAGTGCATGGGTCCCCCCAGGGACAAGAGCGGTGAGGCCTGTCCGAAAAGATCAAGCCAGCGCGGAATATAGATGGCTTGATTTCACCGGTCAAAAAGTTATCGGGCAGCGGCCGATTGGTGATCACAGTCAGGTGCATAGGGGCTGACTTCCCCTACTTTGTGATGCGTGAGTCCGTGACCTCAGCGTGCGTTGACCAGCGCAGCTGTCCCGGAGCCAGAAGGGGCGAGTGAAGCCGCCGACCCGGGGTCGACGACGGCGCCCGGGGCCCGCGCCTGCGAGCACTCGGCGAGCGCGGCGGACGGGTACAGCATTCCGAGGGTGGACCGTCCGAGCGCCCCGCGGTCGGTGAGCCCGTCCGCACGGCGCCGCGCGGCCGCCGTCGCGAACTCGACCGCCGAGGCCGGACGCTGTTGGCAGACGAGGCTCTTCGCTACCCTCCGGGCGGCCGCGCCCGTCCGCACCGGAGCACCTGACCGCTCGGCGGCGGCCGGCGCCCGGTCGGTGGGCGCGCCGACCGGCCGCGTACGCGCGTATGCATCGCTGCACCCCCACCGGCCTTTGCCACGCTGCCATGTCGTCGACCAGGGGAAGCCGCGCCGGCCGCGGTAGGCACAACCGCCTCCCCAAAGGCGCTTACTGCAAATTTCTCAGACTCCTTGTGACCCACCGCTAAGCTCGCAGCTATCCAGTTTCGGGTGGGGAGGCAGAGCTTGGACTTCTTTATCAACCACGGCCTGTCCTGGTGGCGTTCGCCAGACGATTTGGCCATGTCCTCTGACTACGCCTCGATGATGGCGTCGGCGATGGTCGCCCTCTTGGTGATCGGTGCGGTAGAGGTCGCGAACGCCATGCACTTCATCACCAGTGTCGACGACCGAGTCCGAGCCATGTATGCCTCAGAGTTTACAGAGGCCACTCAAGCGCTAAGGGACGGAGCCCAACCGCTGCCGCCTGAGCGCCGGGTAGCCCTGTTGCAGGCAGTGACCGATTGGCATCAGTTCCGCGATCGAATGGCGTTCTATGGTTTCGCCATCTATGCGCTTTGGTTGACCACCACTGCTCTCGACCTGACTACCCTAGGGGCTGTTCTGAATTGGGCAGCGCAAAAGAATGGAGCGGATGAACCAGGGCTGGCCCGGTTCTGCATCCTGAGCTGCGGTGTCAGCGTGCTGCTCGTCGTGATGCTTTTCCTTTCAAGGATGATGGCCGGCAGTTATCTGTCCAAAATGGAGAACCACCGCAAGAGAATCCGGGACGGTGGAATCGCTGACGAGGAGTATTATAGGATCGTCAGTCGTTTCCGTGAGAAGTTCCAAAGCGATCCAGAAGAACTGTGAGCCGTTCTTGGTGCGCTTGTCCGGGCCTATCCATGACACTGCACTCGCAGTCACGACCGATGGCGCCGCAGTCGACGTTGCCGACGAGCAGATCGTCAGCAACCCAATCACCCGGGGTCTCAAGACCCTCCGTGACCATCTGAACTGCTCTCTCCATGAGGCCTTGGATGTCTGGCTCTGCCGGACTGACCATACGTGCAGGCGCGTTGGCAGGCGTGTCAGAGATGGCGCTTGGACGCTCTGACCAGTTGACTGATGTCGTCGCGGGTCTTGACCCTGCGCTGGTCCAGTTCGGTTCTGCTGTCCGTCTTGGGCAGAGCTGTGACGTCCGCAAGTACAGCTTCTGCCGCCTGGCTCAAGGCTTCGTCATCGGTGAGCATCTGCATCCGGAAGAGGGCTTCCTGGGCGTTGGAACGCAGGTCGTATGCGCGGACTCGCACCACGCCGGGGTCCTCGTGTGGTGGTTGTTCGTGTTCGCAGAACCAGAGATGTACCAGGCAGCGGCGGTAGTTGATGAGTGCGCCGGCGTAGGCGGAGTAGGCATCGAGTCGCTCCTGGCGGAGCCTCTCGTGGCGGGTGAACTGATGCCCCTTGTCGGTGGTGCGCTGTTGAAACGCCAGGGTGAGCCCCGAGCCGAGTAAGGTCCCCAGAACGGCTATGGCACTGGCGATGATGGTCTCCACACGCCAAGCTGATCACGTGCCGCCGACCTGGCGCAGCACACTCCCCACCCCTGCTCAGCAGTTCTCCGGACCTGCTCACCTTGGATCCCCACTCCAAGGTGAGCGAACTGCCCGAGTGCGGTCGACAGTGGGACGTGAAAGCTCGACCAGGGTTGCCGTGGCCGGAGACAGCGGTCTCATCGGAAGGCGGCGATGTGACGCTGAGCCCAGTCGGCGAAGGTGCGGGGCGTGCGGCCGAGGACCTGCTCGACGTCGGGGCTGATGCGCTGTTCGGCGGGGGTGGGCTCGCCGAGGATGGTCAGCGTGGTCTCGACCACGGGCTCGGGCATGAACTGCAGCATCTGCGCACGGGCCTCGTCGCGGGTCTGCTCGATGAACCGGACGGGTTCGCCGAGTGCGTCGGCAATCGCCTCGGCCCGCTGACGGGGCGTGGTGAGTGCGGGACCGGTCAGCTCGTAGATCTGTCCGGTGTGGCCGTCCTCGCGCAGGATTGCGGCGGCGACCTCGGCGATGTCGTCCGGGTCGATGGTCGGCAGGCCGATGTCGGCGAACGGCGCGGCGACGGTCCTGCGGGCGCGGACCGACTCGGCCCAGGCGTACGCGTTGGAGTTGAAGCCACCGGGCCGCAGGATCGTCCAGGCCATGCCTGATTGCTGGACGGCGTCCTCGATGGCGCGTGCCGTATCCCCGTGGGAGGCCGACCGGGGGCGGGTCGCAACTCCTTGGGAGGACAGCAGGATGACCCGGTCGACGCCGCCGGCCTTGGCGACATCGAGGATGTCCTGTGGGCTCAGCAGGTGCGCGCTGGGGCCGCCGTTCTGCAGGAACAGCGCGTCGGCTCCGTCGAATACGGGCCGAAGGCTCTCAGGATCGACCAGGTCCGCCCGCCTGTACTCGACGTTCTCCGGCACATCCGCGTCCGAGATCCCCCGGGATGTCGCGGTCACCTGCGCACCAGTTGCCGCGAGGGCCTGCACGAGCGATCGGCCGACGTTGCCGGTTGCCCCCGTCACTACGAACATGAACAACTCCCGTTTCAGTTCAGCATGGTTGTGGCCACCCGAGTGGGCGGGACCGTCGTGGAGAGCTGCTCTCCGGGCGACACGGGGACGCTAACACCGTCGATATAGTAGGTACCTAGAGGAAAGTGACTATCTCAAGGGGGCGTGCGTGGCCGGCAATGCTGACTGGGTGGCAGCCGCGGAGACCGACCCGGAGCTCGCCTGTCCGACCAGTGCGGTCGTGGACATCGTGTTCAGCCGGTGGACGACGCCGATCCTTTGGACCCTCAACAGGCATGGCCGGCAACGGTTCGTCGAGCTGCAACGACGGATCGGCACGATCACACCGAAGGTACTGACCCAGCGGCTGCGGCAGCTGGAACGCGACGGCATGGTTGTGCGTACGTACCACCCGGAGGTCCCCCCTCGGGTCGAGTACGAGATCAGCGAGCTGGGTCGCAGTCTGGCCCCACTCTTCGCTCACCTCGCCGAATGGGCTGCCGGCAACCTGGACAAGGTCGAGCAGGCCCGGCACGACTACGACACCGATCCACCCGAGTAGCGCGTCAGCGAGAGGGCTCGATCCGTGTCGGATCTTCCGCTACCTGGTTGATCCTGCAAGCACGTGGAGCGAAGTGCCGGACTGGCGACTTTCGCAGAGTCCCAACACCTGGACAACGACGATCCCGAACGCCGCCGTCGCCGCGTAGTCCCTCTGCCCGCTCTCTGCATCGCACCCCTGCCCTGGCACCGCCTGAGGCAGGCGGACGCTCGCGCCAAGGCGGGGGAGAGGTGGCAGGAGTCGGACTACGTCTTTGCCACCCGCACCAGTCAGCCTGTCGAGCCGCGCATCCTGTACCGCTCCTTCACCCGCGTCGCCCAGTCCGCCGGCCTCCGTGTGATCCGGCCGCACGACGCTCGCCATGGAACGGCCACCTTGCTTACGGCGGCCGGAGTCGCGCCCCGCGTCGTGATGGAGATCCTCGGCCACTCCCAGATCAGCATCACCATGGACGTCTACACCCGCGTCGTTCAGGACACGCAGCGCGAGGCCATGAGCCACATGGATCCCCTGCTCAGGACCCCCCTCCGCGAGTGACCGCGCACGTTTGATGTCAGAAGTGGAAGCCAAAGGCCCCGGACCATGATCGGTCCGGGACCTTTCGGCTCGTGCCCCCGGCAGAATTCGAAACTGCGACACCCGCTTCAGGAGTTCGATCTACGCCCGCCCCTGATGCCATCGTTGGCTGGTCCGTCGGTTCCATTAGTGCAGCTGTGTGCCGCCGTCCGGGCTTGTTGATGTCAGCGCTGGATGTCAACGGAACAGCTCCGGAACTGGGCAGACCGCCGCGAGACGACTTACCTGTCGCAGGATGTCAGCGTTGGCCGTCTTTGAGCGTGCTCGTAAGGTCCGCGGGCGGCTCAGCAG
Organism: Streptomyces djakartensis; assembly: GCF_014651075.1. Lineage (GTDB taxonomy): Bacteria > Actinomycetota > Actinomycetes > Streptomycetales > Streptomycetaceae > Streptomyces > Streptomyces djakartensis. Next base: position 118,963 of record NZ_BMWE01000008.1, read on the forward strand.
CGAGGCAGCGAGGACGATGACCGAGCAGGTCGCTACTCAACGTGGTAGGTCAACCTGTAGTGCGCCTCGTCGGCTGTGAAGTCTGCTGTGAGATCTCCATGTCCAGCATCGAATTCCCTGATCGTCACTGCGCCCAGGTTGTCATCCTGATCGGGGCTGTCCGCATCGAAAAGTTCGATGCGTACGGATCCGCCGGGAGGAATTATTTGTTCGAGGTGCATGGGGGCGTTGTTCGGGGCATCTTCACCATTGGACATGGAGAAGATTCCGTGATCAGGCCAGAACCGATGCCCATTGGCGGTCATGTACAGTTCGTCGGTGCCGCCGTCATCTTCGGTTGCGAAGCAGTGGAGATTTGTAAGTACAGCTATCGATCGGGGCATAATGCCACCTGCTCACACGTCGTCTGAGTGGATCGACCAACCACCTGTTCGGTCGATACCGTTGACAGAGGAATCCCTCCGTCAAGCGTAATCTTCCTTTTAAGGATGCGCCATTGGAGGCAGGTCGGAGGGATTTGAAAATGACGAGACGGTTCAAAAATTGAGTATTTATCTTTATGGAGCTGCTTCGGGCATCGCTTCAGCAGTGACCCCTACCGTGCGGACGGTGCTCGGCTCATGACCTCCGGCCCTGTCCACGTGTGGGCGCGTCGGCGCAGCCCGCGCGGAGCGGGCCGAAGGCAGGAGCGTCGCCCGCGGCGGAGCCGGGAGCGCGCCCGGCGCAGCGGAGCGCAGCCGGGGCTTGAACCAGTAGAGAAAGTTGTAACTCAGTCTGTCGGCTGGGGCTTACGGCGGTTCAGTGCTGCTGGCGGTGGGCGAGTGACAGTGAGAGTCAGCTCAATTCGCCCAGCGTGCTGCGCAGCCAGTCCAAGGGGTCGGTCGCCAGCAGCTGGTCGGCCAGTTCGTTGGCCGTCTTCGTGACGAGGCGACCGCGGCTGTTGTCGATCCACCGCTGTGCGTGCTCGTAGCCCTGAGCTTTGTACTCGATGCCCTGCAGCATGCACTCCAGCTTGTCCGCGTCCCGCGCGCAGATCGCTTCGGGAGATTCCCGGGCCTCGTACTCGCTGATCAGTTCTCGCACAGTGGACGCGAGCGCCTCCGGCATGCCGGCCACCTGGTCGGCGGTGACCACGGCCGGGTCGGCTTCACCGGCGCCGTACTTCTTGGCCAGGTGGTTCACGTCTCCGGTCCTGGTTTCCTGCGAGTCGTGCCACACCGCCAGGAACGCGGCACGGGCAGGGTCCGCCCCCTCCAGTTTGGCGATGATCGATGCGATCAGCGAAGTGCGCCAGGAGTGCTCGGCAACGCTCTCCGGGTCGCGCACGCCCGCCATCCACCACCCGGTGCGTTTCGACTGCTTGAGCGTCCCCGCTTCGTACAGGAACCGTGCCACTTGGGTCAGCTCTTCGGCCACGGTCGAGTCTCCTTTCACGCCTCGGCAAGGCGGATCGCATACCTGATGCTGTCCAGTTCACGGCGAGCGCGAGCCGACAACCCCTGGCTATCCAACATCACCGGCAGCCGGTCGCGTAGGGCTCGGGTCGCTGCCCCGGACTTGAGCAGGTGCGGCCGGATGGCAAGCAGGGACCACAGGGAGTGGATGGTCAGTTCGACGTACCCGAGTTGAGGAGCCAGCCCGTTTGCGAGGTGGGAGAGCAGCTTGTCCCCGGGCCAGTGTCCAGGCTCGTGGGAAGCGATGAAGTCGTCGGACAGTTCGAGGTGGTGGCTCTCGCCCACCCAGTACGCCCAGTAGTTCAGGTTCGCGGCCTCGCCACGGTCGTCGTCCAGAAGGACGGTGTCGATGAAATGGCCCATTCGCTCACGGTCGCCCTGCCGCGCGGCGACGGCTGCTACGGAGCGGGCGTTCAGCCAGTCGACGAGCCAGCCTCCGGGCCGTTCCATGGCCTGCTGGTGGGCGAGCCACTCGGAAGTGTCCGCCTGGTCGTCATAGCCGGACAGGTGCAGCGCCTGGCGCCGGAGCAGGAACTGCTCCTCGCGGCGCGCCTGTTCTGCGGTCTCCCGCATCCGTGCGAAGAACCTGCGCAGGTCGGTCGCAGGCAGCTCGGGCGCTGACGGTACGGGTCCTCGGCGGGGCCGCCGGGGCGCGGGCAGGTCGCGAATAGGCTGTGGCGCAACCCGCGTGAGCGGCCACGCGAGGACCTCGACCAAGTCGCGCCGCATGACCCACGCTCCGAGCGGGCTCTGGTCGGCGGGTGTCTCCTCATCCAAGGCGCCGGCCAGGAGAACGTCAGCCTCTGTCGCTCTCTCAAGGGCCTTAAGCAGGGCGGGGGAGGTGCCCATCTGCATGAGTCGGTGCCTGTGCACGAGCATCTGCCCGACCGGCAACGCGGGCAGCGGTCGGGGCCCGGACTCCCAACCCGCGATCGTGTCCGGTGAGACCTCCAACCGCTCGGCCACGTCGTCCTGCGTCCGGCCGAGCTGCTCCCGGATGACCCGGAACGTGTATCCGGAGACGAGTCCGATCCGGGGGCGCGAGGAGGCACCCCGACCGCCAGTCGGGGTTCGTCCTGGAAATGACGGCACCTCAACCACCTGTCCCCGCGTGGACCACGTCCATACCTGTACCGCCAGTCACTTCATGCGCTGATCAGCGCTTTCTACCGTTCCAGTAGCGGCATGACAACTGAGCGTATAGGGAAGGTGTAGTCGTGAACGCCGATACGGCACCAGGTACTCAGCCGGGGGAAGCCTCGGGCGCACTCAGCGTTCTGCGCCCGACGGGGGCGGAGCCCGGCGTGTTCATCCACTCCACTGCGGACCGTCGCCTTGCCACGGAGCACTGGCTGCTTGCGACGTTGCCGGGCCCGCTCCGGGACCGGGCCCGGTGGGAGTGGGAGCAGCACCGGGTGGCGATACTGCCGCTAGGTGGGCTCTTCTCCGCCGTACGGATGCCTGAGCGCCTGCTGACAGCTCTGATCACCAGCGTCGAGGTTGCCTGCTTGGACGACTTCCTGACCGAGGTCCTCGGCGGCGGACCAGTGATCTGTGACCCGCGCTTCGCGCGGTACTACGCGCTGGTACCCGCCAGCATGCCGGCGACGCTGCAACAGATGGCCGACACGTGGAGTGCATTTGGGGTGGAGTGCCTCGGTCGGGGCAGTTACCTGGGAGTGCCTCGGATGGATGCCGTGAACCAAGAGCACGGGTTCGCCTCTTACTGGTCGGTGCCGATGGACGCGGCCGCAGTGCTGTGCGCTCCGCTCTCGGTCGCCCGCTTGATCGCCGCTGCACGGCACTGCGTGGACACGGAGTCCGAGGCATGAGCGGTATCCCGGGAACTCTCGACTGCCCACGTTGATGTCAGAAGGAGATGCCAAAGGCCCCGGACTATGATCAGTCCGGGGCCTTTTGGCTGATGCCCCCGGCAGGATTCGAACCTGCGACACCCGCTCTAGGAGTTCCATCAACGCTCACCCCTTGGGCCGTCGTCGTCCTGCCCGGCGAGCACCAGGCCGCGCGACAACAGGGGCTGTTGCACTCGGGACAGGGCGGAGCATCGCCGGGCGAGGGAGATCTATTCCGGGCGGCCTGGATGGCTTGTGCCTGGACCGGCGCTATCGTCAGCCCGAGGCCCTGGCCCCGTCGGTTCTCGGCCGCTCCGGTCCGCAAGTGTTGCGGCCCGTGGGCGAGCAGCTCTGCCGAAGCCCGGGCCTGGTTTGCGTACGACGACAACGGCGCCGTTCACCGTCGGTGAGACCGGCGCCCGCCCGTGCCGGTGGGCGTTGCCGGATGAGCCTGTTCCGCGCCCGCGTTCGGCCTCGACACCTCCAACAGCTATTCGACCAGCCTGCGCACCCCCGGACCGGGCCCCGCATCAGCTCGGGCGCCTTGCTCTGGGGCCTCGCAGCCTGAGCGGTGCGCGGCTGAGCGGCTGCCATGTCCACCGAGTCCTCGTACAGGTCACCGCCCCGGTGACCTGTACGACGGATGTGACGTGTCTCACCGGAACTCGCCCGCACCGTACGACAGTTCAAGACGTGACCACAGATATGCGAACCCGGGTGCGAAACGGAGATCCGGACGCCTTCGCGGAACTCTTCGACGCGTGCGCCCGCGCGGTGTACAACCACGCCTTCCGGCTGACCGCCGACTGGTCGCTGGCCGAGGACGTGATGTCGACGACCTTCATGGAGGCGTGGCGGCGCCGGGCCTCGGTCGAGGCCGAAGGCGGCTCGCTGCGGCCGTGGCTGCTGGGTATCGCCACCAACGTCGCCCGCTCCCACCACCGCAGCAACCGCCGCTACCGCAACGCGGCCAGCGCCGCGGCCGCCGCGCACGCCGCCGAGGAACGGGTCGAGGACCACGCCGAGGAGACCGCCGGACGCCTGGACGACCGGCGCCGTATCAACGCCACGCTCGCCGCCCTCAGCCTGCTCAAGCGCCCCGAGCGTGAGGTCCTGACGCTGTGTTTGTGGGAGGGGCTGGAGTACGCCGAGGCGGCCCGCGCCCTCGGCATCCCGGTCGGCACCGTCCGCTCCCGCCTCTCCCGCGCCCGCGCCAAGCTGCGCAAGCTCACCGACGCCCAACTGCTCGGAGAAAAACGGGAACCCACCCGCACGAACCGGCAGATAACAGGTGATCGCGGATACGCGGTCCGGTCCGCACAGGAAGGAAACCGATGAACGCCAGCCCCTCCCACCGGCCCCACCCGGCCGAGTGGACGGAGACGCAGAGTCTGCTGCCCTCCGCCGAGCGGGATCTGCCGGCGGGCCGCCACCAGTTCCACAAGGAGCAGATGATGGCCCGGATCCACGAAGACCTCCGTACCTCCTCGCGTACGTCCGCCACCTCTCCGGCCGCGCCCGTGAAGCGCTCCAACCCGTTCCTGCGCCGCACGATCCTCCTGCCCGCCGCGGCCTTCGCCCTGGCCGGCGCGGTCCTGGGCGGCCTCGCCCTCACCGGCGGCGGCGCGGACGACGGCAGGACCGCCCTGGCCACCGGCCCCGCACTGACCACCACGATCGGCGTCGCCGACCCCAAGGGCGCCCCCCAGCTCCTCGAACGCATCTCCCTGGCCGCCGCCGACACCTCCGCGCCCACCCCGCGCAAGGGCCAGTACATCTACATCGCCTCGAAGGTGGCCGACACCTACATCAAGACCGAGGGCGACAAGAGCGAGGTGGTCAGCGACGAGCTGCACTCCCGCCAGGTCTGGAACTCCCTCGACGGCAGGGACGGCTGGCTGATCGAGGCCGGCAAGACGAGCGACAAGGGCATCACCCTGAAGGGCGACACCCCGTTCACCGGCGCCTACAACGCCCTGGCCGAACTGCCGACCGACCCCGACACGCTGCTCCAGCGGATCTACCGAGAGTCGGACGCCGTCCGGGACCCCGAAGTCCCGCGCGACCAGGCCGCCTTCGTCGCGATCGGCGATCTGCTGTTCGAGAGCTACCCGCCCGCCGAGGTCGGCGCCGCCCTCTACAAGGCCGCGGCAAAGATCCCCGGAGTCGTCTCGGTGGATGACGCGGTCGACGCCACGGGCCGGCACGGGGTCGCGATCGCGCGGGAGAACGACGGCGAGCGTATCGAGTGGATCTTCGACAAGAAGACGCTGCGGTTCCTCGGCGAGCGCATCGTGGTAGTCAAGGCCACGGCGGGCGATCCCCTCAAGGTCGGTACCGTCACGCACACCAGCGCGATCACCGAGCGCGCGGTCGTCGACGCCAACAAGCAGCTCCCCGGGCAGGCGAGCTGAATGCGCGACAGAACCACGAGCGCCTCGCTGGCCGCCCTGCTGGTGGCGGGGCTGATGACGGGCGTCTCGGTGGCGGCCACGGGCTCCGGCCTCGGCGTACGGACGCAGGACACCGCCACGGTCGCGGCGCCCGGCGGCTCCGCCCTCGGCACGCGGACCGCCGGCTCCGCCTCCGCGGCCGGCCGGTACGTCACCCTCCTCACCGGCGACCGGGTCCGGCTGGACCCCCGGGGTCGGGTGACGGGCGTACGGCGGGCACCGGGCCGCGAGCACATCCCGGTGTCCGTGCGCGGCGTCGGGGGCGATCAGTACGTCGTTCCCGCCGACGCCGCCGCCCTGATCGGCCAAGGCGTCCTGGACATGCGGCTGTTCGACGTCAGCGGCCTGGCACGCGCTGGCTACGACGACACCCGGCGCGCCACGCTCCCGCTGATCGTGTCGTACGAGGGCAAGTCCGCCCAGCGCAGGAGTACGCAGAAGTCACTGGTCGCGGACGCGGACGCCACCGTGCGCCGGGAATTGCCCAGCGTGGCGGGCGCCGCGATCACCGTGCCCAAGGCCGGGGCCGACGACATGTGGCAGGCCCTCACCGAGGAGCAGGGAGTCGCGCGGGTCTGGCTGGACGGCCGGTTCAAGGCGCCGGCGGACGAAGACGGCGCGAAGGCCGGGGAAGCGGGCGGCGGCGTGGCGCAGATCGGCGCCCCGGCCGCCTGGGCGGCCGGATACGACGGCAAGGGCGTCAAGGTCGCCGTCCTGGACACCGGCGTCGACACCACCCACCCGGACCTCGCCTCGGTGGTGAAGGCGTCGAAGAACTTCACCGGCGCTGCCGGCACCGACGACATGGCCGGCCACGGCACCCATGTGGCCGCGACGCTGGCGGGCTCCGGCGCACGCTCCGGCGGCCGGTACAAGGGCGTCGCGCCCGGTGCCGGGATCCTCAACGCCAAGGTGCTTAACGACAGCGGCGAGGGCAGCGACTCCAGCGTCATCGCCGGCCTGGAGTGGGCCGCCGGGCAGGGCGCCAGGGTGGCCAACCTCAGCCTGGGCCAGGTCGACACCCCGGGGGAGGACCCGGTCGAGGCGGCGGTGAACGCCCTCTCGAAGAGCACCGGCATGCTCACCGTCGCCGCGGCCGGCAACGAGGGCCCCGACGCGGGAACCGTCGACTCCCCGGGGGCCGCGGAGTCGGCGCTCACCGTGGGCGCCGTCGACGGCGAGGACCGGCTCGCCGACTTCTCCAGCACCGGCCCGACCGCCGAGAGCGCGCTGAAACCGGACCTCACGGCACCGGGCGTGGACATCGTCTCGGCGAAGGCGGCGCACGGCTACCTGGGCGACCCGGCGGCCGACGGCTATGTCTCCATGTCCGGTACGTCGATGGCTACACCACATGCGGCGGGGGCGGCCGCGATCCTCGCCCAGCGGCACCCCGACTGGACCGGCGCACGGATCAAGCAGGCGCTCACCGCGTCCACCACCCCGACCACCGGCGCGACCGGCTACCAGCAGGGGACGGGCCGGCTCGACGTGTCCCGGGCACTTCAGGGGGCGGTGGCGAGCGAACAGACCTCCGTGTCCTTCGGCAAGCAGCTGTGGCCCCACACCGACGACCGGCCGCTCACCCGGCACATCACCTACCGCAACGACGGCGACCACCCCGTCACCCTGGACCTGACAGCCACCGCGACCGGCCCCGGAGGCAGCACGGCCCCCGAAGGCATGTTCACGCTGAGCACCACACAGCTCACCGTCCCGCCGGGCGGCACCGCCGGCGTCGACCTCACCGCGGACACCCGCGTCGAGGCGGCGGACGGCACATACTCGGGCACGCTGGTCGCCACCGCGCGGACCGGCGCCGACCCCGCTGCCGTACGGACCGCTCTCGGCCTCGTACGCGAGGCAGAGGCATACGACCTCACCCTGAAGTTCCTCGACCGCGGCGGCCGGCCCGTGACCGCTCCGCTGACCGAGATCCTCGGGTACTCGGGCACGTACTGGACCACGAACCTCAGGGACTCCGAGCAGATCTCCAAGGGCGTGTACCGGGTGCGGATCCCGCGCGGCGACTACGTCGTGGACACCGTGATGGACGACGCCGGGGGCACCTCCGCGCTGGTCCGGCCGCGGCTCTCGCTGACCGGGGACACCACGGTCGTCTTCGACGCGCGCAAGGCGAAGCCGGTCCGGATCACCGCGCCGCAGGGCGCGAAGATGTCCGACGGCCAGCTCAACCTCGCCGTGGGCAACGGAGACACCGGAAGCGAAGCGCACAACAGCACCCTGTTCTGGGGAACGTTCAAGAACCTGCGCACCGCGACCCTGGGACCGAGCGCCCCGGCCGGGAGGCTCAGCACGCAGCTCGGCGGCCTGTGGCAGAAGGGCAGCACCACCTACCACCTGCTCCACAACCTGCCCGACCGCTTCCCCACCGGCTATCGGCACACCACGCGCATGAACGAACTGGCCCTGCTGAAGCGGAACTTCGGCTCGTCCGTCGCGCACCGCAAGGGCATCGTCAACGTCCTGTGGAGCGGCCCCACCCTGTCGCTGGGCACCGTGAGCGCCCCCTTCCCGCTGCCGACGACCGCGAAGATCTACGTCACCACGCCCAAGGGCTTCAAGTGGACGGCCAACCTGGGCCAGCGAAACGCCTCCGGAGACGACGAGGACGTCTTCTACGGCACAGAGAGCGCGAGGTCGTACCAAGCGGGCCGGACCTACGCAGCGACGTACAACGTCGGCGTCTTCAGCCCGATCACCGGCGGCCCGTACGGCGCACAGCGCGACGGCGACACCCTCGACCTGTGCGTCCCCGACCTCGCCGACGGGAGCGGACACCCCGCCTCCTCCACAGCGAAACGCCACACCACGGTGACCGCGGACGGCAGCAACCTGCTCGACAACGACGGCGACCTCTGCCAGACCGTGGAGAAGCTCCCGTCCGTCCCGGCCCGCTACACGATCCGAACGAACCTGACCCGCCCGCCAGGCGTGGCCACGACCACGAGCCGCCTGACAGCGGCCTGGACCTTCACATCCAGCCCGTCCGACTCCGGCTCCCTGCCCCTCTCCACGGTCCGCTTCCACCCGAAGCTGACCCCGACCGGCACGGCCCCCGCGGGCCGCCGCACCACGATCCCCCTCTCCCTCCAGGGCCCGGCGGCCACTGACCTGAAATCCCTGACGGTGAAGGTCTCCTACGACGCCGGCAAGACCTGGTCCCCCGCCCCAGTGACCACCACCCACGGCAAAAGGACCCTCACCCTGACCCACCCGGAGAACGCCCGCTCGGTCTCCCTCAAATCCACCCTGACCGACACCACCGGCAACACCTACGCGGTGACGATCCTGGAGGCGTACCTCCTGACCTGACGTGATCCAGACACTCCTCGACGCGGTCACGCATCATCTCGAGCACTTCGCCGCTGCCGACCGAGACACACGTTTTCGTCCATCCGCAGAGGCGGGCAACTGCGGCGGAGGGACGACTGGGTGAAGGCTCGGAAGGCGCTGAAATGACCAAGGGCCAGCCTGGGAGGAAACCTCCTGAGCTGGCCCTTTTGCTGTGCCCCCGGCAGGATTCGAACCTGCGACACCCGCTTTAGGAGAGCGGTGCTCTATCCCCTGAGCTACGAAGGCGGGGCGGCAGCCTGGCCGCCGCCGACAGTGTAGCGGGTCAGGTGGGATCGGTGCCGGTGTCTGATCACTGGCTCCTGCCGCGGCCGACCGGTGCGGCAGCCGGAGGCGCCAGGGCGGCCCCGGCTGCCAGGGCAGCTCATCCGCTGCCACCGCAGCGAGAACCATGCCCGACCGGAGGTCAGCGGACCTCCGCCGGGACCGCGTGGAGCCGGGAGGCAGGGCTCTATTCGCGCGCCAGGTCTGCGGCGAGGCGTTCGAGGTGCCTGTCCGCCTCCGCCAGCCGGGAGTGGTCCAGGGAGACGGCGACCAGGTAGTGGCCGTCCTTGAGCTGCTGGAAGTAGACGGCCCCCTGGTCCACGTTCAGGACGATCTGATGAATCCGGCCTTCGAGGAGGGCGTGCAGGGAGGTGTCCATGCGGCGGGTGACGCCGGGCAGGAGCTGACCCAGCAGGCTGTACTTGTCCCGCCGCTGCTGTGGTGTGGTGGAGGTACCGAAGTGGCTGCTCAGGGCCCGGTGGCGGAAGATGTCGGCCGTGCAGGTGGGCACGCCGGCGGCGTAGTGGGCCACGTAGTGCAGGCCCTCGACGCCGAGGGCCGTGCGCAGAAGATCCTGGAGTTCGGCGGGCGTCCCGGCTGGGGAGTCCACTGTGTAGGGGCTGACATCGGTGACATCCGTGGCACGGGAGGTGCTGGAGGTCCCAGAGGTGCCCGTGGCCGGAGAGGTGGTCGTGACCTCTGGGACCCGGTTGGCGGTGCGGCCCGGCTTCGCCGTACGGGTGTTCTCCGTCATGTACCTGCTCAGGTACGAGCGGTGCGGAAGCAGGCTGAAGGGGACGGCCGGCCGTAGGTCGTCGATGCCTTCCGTCATGCGTGCGATCAGCTCGGTGACCTGGTCCCGCGGCGTGGCGCAGCAGAGATGGAATCCCGTGGCGACGGACTGATAGAGAAGTGCGCTGTCCCTCGGCACACGCACGACCGTGCGTATGAGTGCGCCCGTGCGCAGTTCCGCGAAATCCGGCGCCAATTCTTCAAGAATGTAGAAAAGCTGCCGTCCGGCGCGTTCCAGACCGCTTGGCGAGGGGGCGGCCGGGAGTTTGTCCGGCGGTTGCGAGTGCGCCTGCGGGGTTTCGGCGACGACCATTTTCGCCCGGTCGCGATCGTAGAACGCGAGGTGTTCCACACCGCACGACTGCAGTAACCGCCGGAGCTGTAAGTCGAGTTCACCCATCCGTCGATTGCCTCCGTCCAGTTCGCGCGCCGGGGCGTACGCCGGTGCCGTGGAAGGGTCAGACACCTTGCACCTCCAGATCGGCGCCAATCCTCTGATAGGGCTCCGCCAGCAGTGCCCGGGCGAGCCTGTGGTCCTTCGGGAGGTATTCGGAGACCTTGCGCCTCAGGCTTGCCGCTGGTTCGCCGTCGGTGGGTGGACGGGAGGCGAGCAGGTTGGCCATGGCGATGAGGGTGACCGGGTGGCTCTCGCCCCACGCCGACCGTTCCTTGCAGCCGTCGTGGATGTCCTGGTCCACCTGCGCCAGCTCGGCCGTGGGAAGGGAGCCGAGCGCGGCCAGGCAGTTGTTCTGGTTCATCCGCGCGACCAGCGTGTAGCGGTGCTTGCGGTCGAAGGTGTCCCTCAACTGGAGCACCGCCTTGCCGGCGTGTTTGCTCGCTTCCTCCGCGTCCCCGCAGACCAGCAGATACTCCGCGAGATTGCTGCGGCAGATGCCGGTGAACGGGTGGTCGTCGCCGAACACGTCGATGTAGTGGCCGAGGACGTCCCGGGTGTAGGCCACCGCGTCGAGGGTCCGGCCCTGGGCGTGCAGACCGATGGCGAGGGACAGCCGGCAGGACATCGTGCGGGGGTGCTTCTCGCCCCACCGATCGCGGTAGGAGACGTACGCGTCCTTCAGCAGCGGCAGGCCGTGGCGCACGTCGCCCTGGCGCACCATGGTCATGCCGAGGCTGGCGACCGCGCCCAGCGTGTGGTGGGAGCCGGAGTCCAGCAGCCTGTTCAGGTGGTTGCGTGCCTCCGTCAGGTACCGCTCCGAGGTGTCCAGGTCGCCCGACTCCCGGTAGTAGGTGCCGAGGTGGGCGTACGACACCCATCGTTTGGGGTCGGGGTCCTTGTCGGGGGCGCTCTGCCCGCGCCGCTCGTGCGCCTGCTGCTCCTGGAGGATGGCGGCCTGGACCGACTCGAAGTAGAACTTGGACAGGGCGAGGTTGTGCGAGGCGGCCAGCGTTCCGTTGGCGTTCTCACCGATGGCGTCCTGCAGTCCCGAGAAGGTGGCCCGGTCCTCGTCGAAGGCCTCCTTGAACTTGCCCGCGGCCCGCAGGTCGGCCGCGTAGCCGCGGCGGGCCAGCAGGATGTCGGCCTGGCTGCTGCCCTTGCTGCGCAGGGTGGTCGCCGCGTGGGTGGTGAGTCCGAGCGCCGTGCGGTAGTCGCCGAGGAGCCGGCAGGCCGCGCCGAGCTGGGACTCCATGCGCAGCACCATGAGGTGCTCCGGGTCCAGGGACTGCCGCCAGCGCTCCAGGACCCGTTCGCCCAGTTCGCGCGCGCCCACCCAGTCGTTCGACATCCAGCGGTGGTAGACCTGGCTGACCAGCCAGCGGTGGACCTCCGGGTCCGTGCTCTCGAGGGCCCCGGAGACGATGACGTGCTTGTCGAGCTCCGCGAAGGTGTCGTGGTGCTTCGGCCGGTGGCGTTCGAGATCGTTCGGCACCATCGAGGCGAGGACCCCGAGGGCCTCGGCGCGGGTGGTGGCCCGTTCCTCCTCGGACATCCAGCCGCGGACCAGATCCTGCACCACGCGGCAGATCATGAGCGTGTGGGAGGGGTGGTCCTGGACGGCGAGCGCCTGCTTGCCGAGGAGGTTGAGATGGCGGTACAGGGTGAAGACGGAGCTGCCGAGTTCGGGATCGAAGGGCTTCAGCAGCTCCACCATCCTGTCCGACTGGACGATGTTCATGCCGACGCCGTCCGGTGACAGGAAGGCGCACAGGTCCAGGAGCCGTGCCGCCGCCGGAGACCGGTGCCGGAGGTCGTCGTAGGCGAGGCGGCAGACGGCGGTGAAGTCCCGGTACTCGGGCACGGCCGCTACCTGGGAAGCCATCTGGCCGCTGTCGAGCAGGGCGATGTACGGGTCGATGTCCTGGGGGCAGGTCCGCAGGACGGCGGCGGCCGCCTCCTCCGCGATCGGCAGGTGCCCGAGCCGTTCGGCGAGCCGCAGCAGTTCCTCCTCGCAGGAGCCGGGCAGCCGGTGGCTGAGCAGGGCCACGCTCTCCTCGGCAGAGAAGGGGGCGACGACGTGCTTCGTGTACGGGGCGTCCCACTCCGTGTCGTTCGAGGTGATCAGGACATGGCCCGAGCCGCCCGTGGGGATGTAGTCCTCCACGGTCTGCCGGTCGGCCGCGCCGTGGAAGACGAGCAGCCACCGGCGGAGTCCCGGATGCGATCCCCGCCGCAGGTCGTCCAGCAGTGTCTGCCGGTCCTCGCTGGTGCGCCGGCCGTCGCTCTTGGCGTTGATCGCCCTGGCCAGCTTGGTGAGGGAGTCCTGGATGCTCTCGACGGTCCCGGCCGGCACCCACCAGACCAGGTCGTACTGCGAGGCGAACCGGTGGGCGTACTCCAGGGCGATCTGCCGCTTGCCCACACCGGTCAGGCCGCACAGCACCTGAGGCCCGGAGTGGTCGAAGCCCTCTCTCAGCGCGTTGAGCTGGTCGACGCGCCCGATGAACCCGGTGTTGCGCATCGACAGGTTCCACACCGCCGGCTGGAGTCCGGGGAAGCGGGGCCCGGCCCAGGCGGAGCCCGTCGGGGTGTCGGTGGGCAGCCCGAAGTGGCTGAGCAGCTCCTGGCGGGCCACGTCCTCACTCTGCCCGTCCAGGGTGATGGTGTTCTGCCGGCCGAATTCGAAGTGCGGCGCGAGCCGTGCGGTGCCCACCCGCACGCCGACGATCCGCTGGTCGCCCGGCCCGCTGCCGACGGGCGCGCCGGTGGTGAGACGCGCGACGGTGTCACCCGCCGGTGTCCCGGCCAGGTGAGGGGAGAGAAGAGCGAGGACGTAGGTGGTGTCGGGCAGCGAGTCAGCGGGTTTGTCGCCCGGCGGGACGATCTGGATCCGGGTCGGCCGCAGGAGTTCCCCGATCCAGTCCGCCCACAGCTGGTCGTTGGGGGCGTGCAGCAGGGTGACGGTGCAGGGCTCGGTCTCCTGCTCGGCCTGCTGGCGCTCGCGCTGCTCGAGGAGCCGGCGGTAGGCGAGGTAGTTCTGGGGCGACGGAGGCTGGACGTCGCGTATCTCACCGTCGGTGATCCGGTCGACGAGGTGCACGTAGGCCGCGGCGATGCCGCCGCTGACGCGGGGGTCCTCCCGCATCACGGCGAGCTCCTCGCCGTACGTGTAGTACGGCACGTAGGGCACCCGCATCTGCCCCCAGTAGGTGGCTAACGCGTCCTCGTCCGTGATGCCGAGATAGGGGTCGAGGGCTTGACGCGCTTCGATGAAGCGCTGGTTCAGCCGGTCCCGCTCGTTCTGGTCCACCCGCATCTGCACGAAGTGCAGTTCGGTGCCCGGGCGGTGCTGGCGGATGAGCTCGGCGGCCTTGCGCGCGCCCTGGATGGCCCGCGGGTTCATGGTGAGGGCGATGACGACCTTGTCGGGCAGGGCGAGTGTGCAGATCCTGGCACCGTCGGAGAAGCCGGTACGGCTGTCGATCAGGATGTAGTCGTAGTCGCTGTCGTGCAGTCGCTCCCGCAGCGCCTGCAGGAACTCCTGGCCGTCGTCGCTGGTGTGGAATCCGGTCCAGTTGAAGTCGGCCAGGCGGTTTGCGTACTCCTCGTCCATGCGACCGGGGCCCATGTAGTGCAGCCGCCCGCCGTTGGGGAACGTGTGGTCGAGGTCGATCTGGTAGCGCTCGAAGTCGGTGTGCTGCGGGTGCAGGGCCCGCAGGTCGTCGTCGCCGATGTCGGCGGCGGCGCCGGCGAAGGCGGAGAACATGTCCAGCACACCGTCGGCGTAGCTGAGGTCGGAGACGGGGAGGAAGGCGCCGTAGTAGAGGTGCAGGTCGGGCGCCTCCAGGTCCCAGTCGATGACCAGCACTGATTTGCCCTGGCTGGCGATGATCCAGGCGGCGTTCGCCAGGGCCATGGTGCGGCCGGCTCCGCCCTTGAACGAGTAGAAAGAAACGATCTTCGCCGACCTCGGCGAACCCGGCGAACCTGATGAACCCGGCGATCCTGATGAACTCGATGAACCCGATGACCCCGACGCCTTCGCTGCCCCTGTGGTACTCATCCCCCGCCTCATGCGCTCAGCTCGGGCCCAGCGAATCGCCGGGCGTTCTGCTCAGTACCGGAGGCCACGGGTTCGCCCCGCGCCTGAGCCAGCCGACGCGTTCGCGCTGTCTGCGGACGCGCCGTTCCGCCGGACTCTCGATCGTCAACTCGCCTGGTCTGCCGCGGGTGTTGCCCGTGACACCCTCCGGCCGTGCGGCGGAATCGGCCATCACGGCCACCACGATGTGCGCGAGCGCCTCCCGGCTGCCCGCCTCGTGGTGGGCCGCGTCGGGCATCCGTGCCGGAGTCCGGCAGACCGCGTCGCGCAGCCGGATCGCGTTTGCCGTGCTCTCCTCGTCCGTTCTGGCGAGTACGACGACGACGGCGGCGACTCGCGCCCGTGAGCGTACGATCCGCTCCCACAGCCCGCGGAAGGCAGGATCACCCGTCAGCCAGGGGTCGACCACGACGAGGACCGTCACCGACTCGTCGATGTCTTCAGGTACCGGACAGTCCGGGCCGGGTGCGACGACGGCCATCCGGTCGACCCCGCAGGCCCGCGCCGCCCAGCCGACCGTGGACGTCACGGTCTCCTCGCTGCGCGGGCGGAAGGGGCGCCAGTCCTCGGCGCGCTCCCCGTAGTAGCCGACGTGGTCACGCAGCCGGTCCATCCGGTCGCGGGTGCCGGTGACCAAGAGGAGCATCATCTGCCGGTCGTCGGCGTCCGAGGCCTCCGGCGGAACGCCGGCCGGATCGATCGGCGGCTCCGCGACGTCGCGCCGCTTGTGCGGCATGGCGCGGCTCGGCCCGAACTGTGGGGCGACCGCGCGGCTCTCCGCCTCGGACATCACGGGCGGCGGGGACTCGGCGGCACGCATCAGGCGCGCCGCGACGCGGCGCACCACGGAGTGGTAGCGGTCCCGGCTGCGCGGATCCTGCTGGAGGCAGAGCACACCCGGCCCCTGGTACTCCTCGTTGACGATGTGGCGAACGACCGTGACCGGCCGGGGCAGCACCAGCGCGTGCGAGCGCCAGACGACACCGACCACCGAGTCGGGTCGTTCCCCGGTGCGCCGCATGCAGCGGTCCATGCGCTCGGCGAAGACCGACCACTCCGTGGCGCACTGCGCGTCGTCCACGTACTCCGCGGAGTAGAGGACCAGCAGGGCACGGCAGTCGAGCACCGCCGGATCGGGACCGGCGGCAGGCTCGGGGTGTTTCAGCCTGCCCTTGGCGGAGAGGGTGCGGCCCAGCACGCTGTAGATCTCGTTCTGGACATCGACATGGAACCGTTGGACCGGTCCTCTGTCGCCGGTCGAGCTGGCGTAGCTGGTAAAGAACAACGGCCCCATAGCATCCCCCCCAAGGGCCTGCCTCCTGTTGCAACCACGGCTCGGTGTTCGCCCATGGACCCACATCGACGTGGCGTGCGCAGGTGGCTTTCGGTTGTGCGTCACCCCCACGCCAATTGGCATCCATGCTATGGGGTTTTGCCCACCTGGCGCCCTCGAAAACCCGATATTGCCTGTCCTCGTACCTGAAAGGACTCGCAGAGTCGTACATATGCGCTGACAGTCGTCGCTTTTCGGCCGCGCGTTCCGGAATATCGGAGTCATTGATCCGTCCAGGGTGCGGCGTGGCGGATGAGGGCCGAGATGTCCTTGCAGTACACGGAGGGGTTGGCGAATCCCCGGCCGCGTCCGAATCGGTGGGCGCGCAGTCCACCACCGCAGACCCGCACCAGAGGACACTCGCGGCACACGCGGCACAGGGATCCCACGCCGTCCTCCGGTGCACCGTCAAGATCCAGCAGGGCGTCGAAGGAGTGGCTGAATACCGTGCCTCCCGTGCCGGCCGCCCCCTCCGCGACGGCGTTGAGCGACTCCGTCCACGCGACCGTTCCGTCCGTCTCGATGGCCACGGCCGCCGTCGGCACGGTTCCGAGTACCTCGCTGCTGCTTCCGCCGCCGTACCTGGACAGCGTGTCGATCGACTCGAAGAGCCGGATCCGCATCGGCCGTCCGGTCACCCACCACCGGTCGTGGACGGCGCACAGCCAAGCCCCGTACAGCGCCCTGTCGTCGTCCATGCCCGTCGGCGGATGGTCCCAAGTCCCGTGCGGCAGAAGGAAGTCGGCGGCAGGTGGGCGGTGGGCGGCGAGGGCGTCGAAGGTGCGCACCGGATCGTTCGCGGGGTCGATCGTGCACAGCAGGCCGCCGAACAGGGGACGGTAGCGAGCACTCCCCAGTAGGGCGAGCGCGGCGGTCACCCGAGCGTGGCTGCCCCTGCCGGTGCCGGGTCCCAGCCGGTGCCGGTCGTGTGCCTCGGCGTAGCCGTCCAGGCTGACGCCCACCGTGACATTCAGCTCCAGCAGCAGATCCAGCAAGGCCTCGGTGAGCAGCACGCCGTTGGTCTGCAGGGCGAAGTCCACCTCGGTTCCGGTGCCCAGGAGGGCTCGTCGGACCGCCGTGGTGAAGTCGGCGATCACCCGGGGACCCGCGAGGAGCGGCTCTCCGCCGTGCAGGAGAACCCGGACGCGGTCAAGAGCATGCTTTCTCGCGTGTTCCGCGATACGTGAAACGAGCTTTTCGCGGACAGTCTCGGTCATGATCCGGGGGCGTTTTCGCCATCCTGAGTCGCGCAATTCATATACGTAGCAGTAGTCGCAGCGAAGATTGCATCGGCTGGACAGCTTGGTGATGAATTGATCGAAAGCCCTCAGTCTTGTCCGGCCGTCTTCCGTCACGGATGTCCGAGGCTCTGGCCAATGATAGGGAGGTGGGGTCGAGTCGTCCCACGTAGGCCCCTGATGCCTGTTCCGGACTCCTGGCAATGACGTAGTGTCAAGGCTCGGCGAAGTTCCCTGCATCCGACCCCCCGTTCGTTGCGCGGGGGTCGGCCAGGTACCACGCCGGAGCGGCGGACGGCGTGGCGATATGTGTCCCCCCGCTCAGCGTACGAGGAATGACCGGTGTCCCATGAGCAGCCAACTGGCCAACGTTGGGTTTCTCTCGGCGTGACCACTGCTACCGAGGGGCACAGGGAGTGGAGGGGTTGCACATGGCCGACGACTTCATCACGAGCTTTGCCGCCGTGGAGCACCGGGCCTATACGGCGCGTTTCCATCAGGACTTGGTACAGGCGGTGGAGCGGCTCAAGGGACGTAAGGTCTCGGCGGCCATGTGCCCGGGCGGGCCGGGCGGCAAGAACCGCCCACGCGTCGCAGAGGCGCGGGTTTTCGTCGCCCTGTGCTCGCAGGCCTACTACGCCGACGAGGGCTGCGGCGCCGACTGGGCGGTGTTCGAGCACCGACTGGACCTGGAGCCGCCGCAGTTCCGCCCCTCCGACCCGCCTGCCCGCGTCCTGGTGCGCTGGCGCTGGCAGCCGGCCAGTCCGCCCTCCGGCCTTCCCCTCGCACCGGTCCTCAGCGGCGAGATCACGGACAGCTACGCCTGCAAGGGCCTCTACGGCATCATCCGCGAGGAGGGCGGGGTGCGCTCCCAGGCCTACCGGGACGCCGTCGACCGGATCGCCGCCGCTGTCTGTCACGGGGGTGAGCACAGCCCGCCCGAGGTGTCCGTCGGCGAACTGCCTGAATTGGCAGTGCCGTTCCCCCCGAGGGCCAGTGGGGAACAGGCCGGGGACCTGGACCAGCCGCCCGCTCCGCAGGCCGATGTGCCACAGCCGAGAAAGGCGGCCGACGACGCGGACAGACCCCGCGTGTTCGTGTCCTACGCGCACGAGGAGGACGAAGACGTCCACAAGAAGCGGGTCGCGGACCTGGGCGAGCGGCTCCGCGACCACGGCATCGGCGTCCGGCTGGACACGTTCGCCCACCGCGAGGGGCCCCAGAACTGGCCATGGTGGATGCGCGAGCAGTACAACAAGGCGGACTGCGTGCTCGTGATCGTCTCACCGGCGTACAAGCGCCGCGCCGAGCACGAGGAGGTGCCGGGTAAGGGCAACGGGGTGGGGTTCGAGGCGAATTACCTCATGAGGGAGGTGCACAGGAACCGCGACACATGGCATGAGCGGATACTGCTGGTGTCCTTCCCCGAGCACGGTAGTGCGTACATACCCGACTACCTGGTGGGCCCGACCCTCTACACCGTCGACCCCGAGACGGGCGAGGGGGATCTGCCGGAACTCGTCGACTACATCAAGAGCAAGGCTCCCTGAGCAGCGCGATGCGGCCCGGGGAGGGGGAGCCGGCCCGTCACCGTATGACCGCGACGAGCGCCGCGTCGGCGACCAGCAGGGCGCCGTAGAAGAGCTGGAGCGTCCGGGAGAAGGTCGCATGGAACCAGCTGATCCGCCCAAGATACGGCCGCACGTCCATGGAGAGCGTCTCCACCTCCACCCCGGGGCGCCGCACATCGTCGTACAGATACCGGAACAGGCGCTCCTGACGGAGGAACAGACCGTCCAGGAACCAGAAGCAGGCCAACGGCACCAGCCCACTGGCGGCCACCTGCCAGCTCTGCTGGCTGGAGGAGACGGCGAAGAACCCGGCGGCCAGCGTCAGGGCCCACCCCTTGACCAGAAAGGAGTGGTTCGACAGCCGTGTGATGACGGCCTGCAGGAACTCCAGATGCTTGAGCCGCTCCTCGCCCAAGGGCGACGATCCGCTCACGGCCCCCGAACTCGCCTCGCCCAGCGTGGACATCGACCCCCCTGTGTCCCGGTGCTCTCATCCTAGGCAGTCCGGTGCGGCGGCGCACCCGTGCCGCCGTCGGAGTGGGGTCAGGCCAGGGGGACGTGGGTGAAGCGGGCGGCGGTGTGGAGGTCCGACTCGATGCGGGTGGCCGTCGTGGTCAGTTCGGGGAGGAGGTCCGTCACGCACTCGCCCGGGGTGCGGCGGCTCGCGTGCATCGCCGCGTTCAGGGCCGCCACCACCCGGCCCGTGCGGTCGCGGACGGGAACCGCGATGGAGCGCAGGCCCTCCTCCAGTTCCTCGTCCACCAGGGCGTAGCCCTGGGAGCGGACCGAGGACAGGGTTCCTTCCAGGGCCCGGTCCCCCTCCCTCGTCCCGGGGGCGTCCGCCAGGAGGACTCGCCCCAGCGCCGTCGCGTGGGCCGGCAGGCGCGTGCCCACCGTGAAGTTCACACTCATCACCCGGCCCGTCGACACCCTCGCCGTGTACTGGATCTCCTCGCCGGACTCCGACAGCACCGCCACGGACGTCGACTCGTGGATGCGGGAGGCGAGGTCCGCCAGGTGGGGCTGGGCGATGTCCGCCAGGGACGTGCGGGAGAGGGGTGGGAAGCCCAGGGAGAGGACCTGGGGGGTCAGGGCGAAGGTGCGGTCGCCCGTCGGTGTCACCAGGTCCAGGTGCCGGTAGGTGATCAGGGCTCGGCGGGCGGTCGCCCTGGCCAGGCCCGTCGCCCGGGCGACCTCCGTGAGGGTCAGCTCGGGCCTGCCCTCGCCGAAGGCCGTGAGGACCGTCAGGCCTCGGGCCAGGGACTCGATGAAGTCACGTCCCAGTTCCTGCTTGGACGCTCCCGTCCAGAGCGCCAGGTTCGCGGGGGGTGCGCCGGGCTCGGGGGACGGGGCGGTGCGCAGCTCGCGTTCCATGTCCGAGACGGCCGATCGCAGTCTGGGCAGGAGGGTGGTTCGCAGGTGGTGGGCCGTGTGGCGGCTGGTGTGGCTGACCACGCTCGCCACACACGCGACCCGGTCCCCGGCGCCTTCGCCCCGCCCGTCGCCCGCGCGGGGGAGCCGGACCGGGACCGACACCGCCACCAGACCCGGCTCGATCAGCTGGTCGTCGAGGGCCCAGCCGTTCGCCGCCGCCTGCTCGACGCGGCGGACGAAGTCCTCGTTCTCCGTCCGGTCCGGCGGGTACCGGCGTGGGGGCACGGCCGTGAAGGAGAGGTGCCTCGGGTCCGCCGCCCTGCGGGTCCGCCAGCGCTGCCAGTCCGTCTCCGTCCACTCCGTCGCGAACAGCGGGCCCGGTGCCGTGCGTTCGGCGGGGAGCAGGTCGCCGATGCGGAAGCTCAGGGACATCGCGCGGCGGCGGGTCGCCTGGTGGATGAAGCGGATGCCGTCGCGGTCGGCGACCGCCAGGGAGACCGACTCGTCCAGTTCGTCGGCCAGGGCGTCCGCGTGCGGGGAGAGGAGGGCGGGAAGGCGCAGGGCTGACAGGTAGGCGTTGCCCAGCTCCATGAGGCGCGGTGCGAGGAAGACGTCCCGGCCGTCGACGCGGACGTAGCCCATGCGGGCGAGCGTGGCCGTGATGCGGTCGACGGTGGAGCGGGCCAGGCCGGTGGCCCGTTCCAGGGAGCTGAGGCTCAGTGTGCCGTCCGCCTCGGTCAGCTCCCGCAGGACCGCGATGCCTCGGATCAGGGGTGTGACCGCCTCCGCGGGGGGCGTCGGCGCGAGGCTCGCCGGCACGGAGGCACCTGGTGCGCGGCCCGCCGGCGCGGAGCCGACCCGCGCAGGGGCCGCCTCCGCAGGGGCCGCCTCCCTCGGGACTCCCGTCTCGACGGCGTGGTTCGTGGGCTTCGCGGGCATCTGCTCTCCGGTACGGCGGTCGCGGCACGCCTACGGTAATCGGGAATCGGCCCCCGGACGTGGGCCGAGCGGCCGTCTCACCGGCTAGTCCCGCTTCACCCGTACCAGGAAGTTCCCCGCGGGATCCGCGCCCACCACCTCGATCTCGATCCCCCTCCGCGTGTCCCTGAACGTCTCCCCGGGCCTGAACGGCGCGTCGGAAAGCTCCGCGTGGACGTTCGGCGCCCGTGTGCAGCCGCCGCTGTCGCGGCGGGCGTCCTGGACCCGCACCGGGCCCATGCCGGTGTCCACCTCCGCGTCGACCTTGTAGATCAGGACGCCGGGTCGGCACACCGATTCGTCGTTGCCGGCGCGGGTGCGCAGTTCGGCGGCGTAGCCCGTCCGGCTGTCCAGGGGGACGACGACCAGCTTGGTGCCGCCCGCGCGGGCCAGTGGCGTGAGGGCGTACTCCGTGGTGCCGGGGGCCGGGACGCAGTGCACCTGCTCGGCGTCCAGCCAGCCCAGCTTCCACTTGTGCCAGCCGAGGAAGTCGTTGTTGGCTCCCCAGTCCTCG
Source organism: Streptomyces djakartensis (assembly GCF_014651075.1). Taxonomy (GTDB): domain Bacteria; phylum Actinomycetota; class Actinomycetes; order Streptomycetales; family Streptomycetaceae; genus Streptomyces; species Streptomyces djakartensis. The sequence goes on from NZ_BMWE01000008.1 coordinate 140,661, forward strand.
CTCATGATGTCCCAGTGGCCGACCGCGCCCCCGCCCTCCGCGGTGTACAGGTCGGGCAGGCCGAAGACGTGGCCGTTCTCGTGGGGGAGGACGCGGTAGCCGGTGCGGTCGTAGGAGCCGGAGCCGTCGTCCTGACGGGAGTAGACGAAGGAGGCGTTCGCCACGGGGATGCCGTCGCCGCTCGGGGCCTCGGGGTTGCCGGCGAAGGTGACGGAGAGGACCGTGTCGAGGGCGGAAGGGCCCGCGTTCGGGGTGACCAGGACGTTCAGGATGTCGTACGCGCGGAAGTCCACATCGGGGTCGGCCGCCTCGACTATGTCCTGGACCAGCGTGCGGTAGCCGGGGTCGAAGGGGGCGCCGCGCTCTATGCCGTACTCCCGGAAGGACTTCGGCATGCGCAGCCACGTCGGGATCGGGGTCTCGGGCCGGTAGTCCAGGCGGCCGTAGGAGCTGGTGCGGAACCACTGCCGGGTCTGCGGGAAGAACTCCCGGAAGCGGTCCAGGGCCTCGCCCTCGCCGGGTGCGTCGGAGAAGTCGATCATCAGGGTGAGGGCGCGGACGGTGCCGGTGGAGCGGGCGTAGCTGCCGGAGGTGGGGATGCCCTCGGACATCTGGACCTCGCGGGTGGCGCGGATCATGCAGGGACCGTGGCCCGCGGTGTGGGGCAGCGTGATCGGGCCGGCTCCGGCGGTCGTGGCGCCCGGGGGGAGACGGCCCGTGCCGACGGAGGTGCTCACCGTGAAGGTCAGGGCGGTCACGCAGGCCAGGGCGGCCAGACGCCGCCTGGGTATCCGGCAGCCGGGCGGCGGCTCCGTACGGCGGTCCCGGCCGCCGTACGGAGCCCCCCGGCCGGGAGGTCCCGAATCCGTGCAGCGAGCGGTAAGTGTCCGCTCAGTCTCAGCGACACGCCGTACGCCCCGCGTGTCGCTGAGACTCGAACGACAGGTGTCGTCGCCGACGGATTCGCCACCAGTGCCGGGTGGTCCGGTGCGGGGCGGCCGGGGGCGACGGGGCCGTGGCTGTCTGAAGGGGAGCTGCAAGGGACCTCCCGCGCCACGGCAGCCTCCTTTCCGGCTGCACCCTTGCGATCACCCTGCTTCGAGGCAGGTGGGGGACGCCCGCTGGATGAGCCCGATCGGGGGTTTCCCGTCAGTAGCATCCCTCCAGCCTTGTGAGGCAGGTCACAAGGAAAAGGTCCAGGTGCGGGAAATACCGGGGACCCAGTCCCCGTTTAGCCAAGTGTCCGAGCGAAACGGGGAGCCTCTCCCCGGATCGCGTACCGCAGGCCTCACATCAGGAGTACGCCGTGCAGACCGCCACCCCCGTCGAGCGCAAGGCGCCCCGGCCCCGCGCCGACGCCCTGCGCAACCGGGAGCGGATCGTCACCGCCGCCCGGGAGATGTTCGTCGAGGACGGCCCCGAGGTGCCGCTCGACGAGATCGCCCGCCGGGCCGGCGTCGGCAACGCCACGGTGTACCGCAACTTCCCGGACCGCGACGCACTGGTCCGCGAGGTCGTCTGCTCCGTCATGGACCGTACGGCTCAGGCGGCCGAGCTGGCGCTCGCCGAGACGGGTGACGCGTTCGAGGCGCTGGAGCGCTTCGTGCACGCCGCCGCCGACGAGCGGATCAGCGCGCTGTGCCCGATGGTCTCCAGCACGTTCGACAAGCACCACCCGGACCTGGAGGCCGCGCGCGAACGGGTCGAGCGGCAGGTCGCGGAAGTCATGGACCGGGCCAGGACGGCCGGGCAGCTCCGCTCCGACGTGGACGTCGGGGACGTCATGATCGCCGTGGCCCAGCTCAGCAGGCCCCCGGCCGGTACGGACTGCTTCCGTGCCGACCGCTTCGTCCACCGCCATCTTCAGCTGTTCCTGGACGGGCTGCGGGCTCCGGCTCGTTCCGTCCTGCCGGGCACGGCCGTGACCCTGGAGGATCTCCGCCCGTCCTGAGCGACCAGTGCCGCTCGACCTGACAGTTCCGCCAGTCCAACCCGTCTGAACCACAAGCGACCGGCTCCGCGGCCGTCCGTCTGGACGAGCCGCGACGAGCCGTGATGCTTCGCCGCCCTTTTTCCAGTACGAGTCCCGATTTTTCCGTCACGAAGTCCCGAAGTGGGTACCCCCATGTCTGAAACAGCCGTAAAGGCCCCCGGCGTCCCGGACGCCAACCGCTGGAAAGCGCTCGTCTTCATCGCGCTCGCCCAGCTGATGGTCGTCCTGGACGCCACCATCGTGAACATCGCCCTGCCCTCCGCCCAGCAGGACCTGGGCATCTCCGACGGCAACCGGCAGTGGGTGGTCACGGCCTACGCCCTCGCCTTCGGCGGACTGCTCCTGTTCGGCGGCCGGATAGCCGACCTGTGGGGCCGTAAGAAGGCCTTCGTGGTCGGGCTCGGCGGTTTCGCCGCGGCCTCCGCGCTCGGCGGCGCGGCCACCAACGAGGCGATGATGTTCGGCGCCCGCGCCCTCCAGGGCGCCTTCGGCGCCCTGCTCGCCCCGGCCGCCCTCTCCCTGCTGGCCGTGATGTTCACCGACGCCAAGGAGCGCGCCAAGGCCTTCGGCATCTACGGCGCGATCGCCGGTGGCGGGGGAGCCGTCGGTCTGATCCTGGGCGGCTTCCTCACCGAGTACCTGGACTGGCGCTGGACGTTCTTCGTCAACATCCCGTTCGCCGTCGTCGCCGCGGCCGGTGCGTACTTCGTCATCCGTGAGCCGGAGGGCGGCCGCAACCGCTCGCCGCTCGACATCCCCGGCGTGATCCTCTCCACCCTCGGCCTGGTCGCCCTCGTCTACGGCTTCACCCGCGCCGAGTCCGACGGCTGGGGCGACTCCGTGACCGTCGGCATGTTCGTCGCCTCGGCGGTGCTGCTGCTGGCCTTCGTGATCGTCGAGTCCAGGGTCAAGGCCCCGCTGCTGCCGCTGCGCGTGGTCACCGAGCGCAACCGCGGCGGTGTCTACCTCTCCCTCGGCCTCGCGATCATCGCGATGTTCGGCCTGTTCCTCTTCCTGACCTACTACCTGCAGATCGTGAAGGGTTACTCGCCGGTCAAGACCGGGTTCGCCTTCCTGCCGATGATCGTCGGCATGATCACGGGCTCCACCCAGATCGGTACCCGCCTGATGACCCGGGTCGCCCCGCGCCTGCTGATGGGCCCCGGCTTCCTGGTTGCCGCGCTCGGCATGCTGCTGCTGACCCAGCTGGAGATCGGCTCCTCGTACGCCGCCCTGCTGCTGCCGGCGATGCTGCTGCTCGGCCTCGGCATGGGTACGGCGTTCATGCCGGCCATGTCGCTGGCCACCCTGGGCGTCGAACCGCGGGACGCCGGTGTCGCCTCCGCGATGGTCAACACCTCGCAGCAGGTGGGCGGCGCGATCGGCACGGCCCTGCTGAACACCATCGCCGCCTCGGCGACCACGGCGTACGTCACCGACCACATCGCCGGTGCGACGAGCAGGTCCCAGCAGCAGCTGGTCCGGCTGGAGGCCATGGTGCAGGGCTACACGAGCGCCATCTGGTTCGCCGTCGGCATCCTCGTCGCCGCCGCCGGTATCGCCCTGACCTTCGTCAACGCCGGCCGGCCCGGCGGCACCACGGTGACCGGCTCCGGCTCGGACACGGACGTGGCGGACGAGGTGCAGGTCCCGGTCGTCGCCCACTGACGGCCGTAGCGGCACCACCCCTTCGGGCCACCCGTGGGTACGAGGGAAGGGGACGCCCCGTACCCACGGCTTCCAGGACCTGCCCCGGCTCATCGGAGCCAGGGCAGGTCCGCTCCCGCTTCGGTCGGCTGGAGTCCCTCGGCGATGATCCGCATGATCTCGCCGAGGGACTTCTGCTGCTGAGGGGTGAGCCGGTCGAAGACCGCCTGACGCACGGCCTCCACATGGCCCGGCGCGGTCTGCCGCAGCACCTCGTAGCCCTGGTCCGTCAGTACGGCGAACTGGCCCCGCTTGTCGTCGGGGCAGTCCTCGCGGCGCACCCAGCCGCTCTTCTCCAGGCGTGCGATGGCATGCGAGAGACGGGAGCGGGTGATCTTCGCGAGCATCGCGAGCTCGGTCATCCGCAGCCGTCGCCGCGGCGCCTCGGCGAGCTTGACCAGAAGGCCGTAGTAGACGTGCGGCATGCCCGCGTCACGCTGCAGCTGACGGTCGAGGTGGTCGTCGAGGAGGGTGGCGCCCTCCATGAAGGAGCGCCAGACGCGCTGCTCCTCGTCGGTGAGCCAGCGCGGTTCCTGGGCCTCCTCGGTGGGGCTCTGGGGCGGTGCGGATGAGGGTGCCTTCATGCTGTCCACTCTACGCGGCTCCTCCTTGAACTTTAAACAAATGGCTCGTACAGTTTTGTTAGGGAACCATGTTTTGGAAGGAGCCGCAGCATGTCCGCCGCCACTCAGGAGCGCATGCCCGCTCTGTATCTCAGCCACGGCGCCCCACCGCTCGCGGACGACCCCGTCTGGCCCGGTGAACTGGCCGCCTGGTCGGCCGGCCTGCCGCGCCCCAGGGCGATCCTGATGATCTCCGCCCACTGGGAGGAGGCCCCGCTCGCCATCGGCGCCACCGAGACCGTGCCGCTCGTCTACGACTTCTGGGGCTTCCCGGAGCACTACTATCAGGTGACCTACGGCGCTCCGGGCGCACCGGAGCTCGCCGAGTCGGTGCGGAAGCTGCTGCGCGCCCCCGGGGTGCCCGTCCAGGACGTCCCCGACCGCGGCCTCGACCACGGTGCGTACGTCCCGCTGGTCGAGATGTACCCGGAGGCCGACATCCCGGTCCTCCAGGTCTCCATGCCGACGCTCGACCCGGTCCGGCTCATGGAGGTCGGCCGCAGGCTCGCGCCCCTGCGGGACGAGGGCGTGCTCATCGTCGGCTCCGGCTTCTTCACCCACAACCTGGCCGCGCTCCGGCAGGGCGGCGTCCCCGCCTGGTCGGCGGAGTTCGACGACTGGGGCCGGCGGGCGCTGGAGGCGCGTGACGTGGATGCCCTGCTCGACTTCACCCGCAAGTCGCCGGCGGGACAGCTCGCCCACCCGCGCACCGAGCACTTCGCCCCGCTGTTCGTGACCATGGGCGCGGCCGACGCTACCGGTGAGCTGGACGCGCAGAAGTCCGTGATCGACGGGTTCTGGATGGGGCTGGCGAAGCGGTCGGTGCAGTTCGGCTGACCGCCCGCCCCTCACGGCGCCGGCCCCTCGGCGGCTGCGCGCCCTACGGCAGCGGCTTCTCGTACCAGGCCACGTCCCAGTAGCGGCCGAACTTGCGGCCGACCTCCCGGTAGGTGCCGACGTGCTGGAAGCCGAAACGTTCATGCAGCCGGACGGACGCCTCGTTCGGCAGCGCGACGCCCGCGTAGGCGCGGTGCAGGTCCTCACTCGACAGGGCCTCGAAGAGGGCCTTGCAGAGGAGTGTGCCGACGCCCCGTCGGCCGGCCCGCGGCGCGACGTACACCGTGGTCTCCACGGAGGTCGCGTAGGCGGGCTTCGGGCGGAACGGGCTCGACGTGGCGTAGCCCAGAATCTCCTGTGACTCCGGGTCCGCGGCAACCATCAGGCGGTACGGGCCGTCTTCAGGGTGGGAGAGAAGCCAGGGGCGGCGTGCCTCCGGAGTGAAGATTTCGGTGTCGAATGTGATCGCCGTCTCACGTACATAGTGGTTGTAGAGGTCTGTGAGGGCTGTGAGGTCGCGTTCGACTCCCGGCCTGACCTGCACCTCTGTACGCTCCGTCGACATGCCGCCTCCCTGTGTGGCCGGACAGGGTACTGCATGATCAGAAAAATTGACGGGTCGGTTGGGAATTCTGTCCTGATTCCAGTCGTTGTTTCCATCGGATGCAGGGCACCCGAGGAGAGTCCCGGAGAGTCCCGAGACGGAGTCCAGCGTCCTAAGGACCACCCGCTGACCTCACCACGCAAGGGAGCACGCATGGCAACCCGTGCCGTCGCCCGTCGCCAGTCCGCCAACGGCGAGACGGCCCACGCGGCAAGCAGTGTTCGCGCCCATGGCGGCGAGATCGCCGACCGCGACCTGGTCGGCATGTACCTCGACGAGATCGCGCGCACACCACTGCTCGACGCGGCCAGGGAAGTGGAGCTGTCCCAGGTCATCGAGGCGGGTGTGTTCGCCAAGCAGGTCCTCGACGGGTACGAGGAGACCAAGGCGGACGCCACCCGCGAGGAGCTCGAGGCCCTCGTCGCCGACGCGGAGCGGGCCAAGGACATCTTCATCCGCTCCAACCTGCGCCTGGTCGTCGCCGTCGCCCGCCGCTACCCCCGCAGCGGCCTGCCGCTGCTGGACCTGATCCAGGAGGGCAACGCCGGCCTGGTGCGCGCGGTCGAGAAGTTCGACTACCGCAAGGGCTTCAAGTTCTCCACGTACGCGACGTGGTGGATCCGCCAGGCCATCACCCGCTCCATAGCCGACCAGTCCCGCACGATCCGCCTGCCCGTCCACCTGGTGGAGGAGCTGGGCCGGATCCGCCGGGTGCAGCGCGAGTTCAACCGTGAGCACGGGCGGGACCCGGAGCCCACCGAGATCGCCGCCGAGCTCGGCTCGACGCCGGAGCGCGTCACCGACGTGCTCGACTGGGCCCGCGACCCGGTCTCGCTGAACATGTCGGTGGACGACGAGGGCGAGACCCAGTTCGGCGACCTCCTGGAGGACACCTCGGCGGTGTCGCCCGAGCAGTCGGTGCTGACGCTGCTGCGCAGCGAGGAGCTCGACGACCTGATCGGCCGCCTCGACCAGCGCACGGCGTCCATCATCAAGATGCGCTACGGCATCGAGGACGGCCGCGAGCGCACCCTGACCGAGGTCGGAAAGGAGCACGGCCTGACCCGCGAGCGCATCCGGCAGATCGAGAAGCACGCGCTGCTGGAGCTGAAGAAGCTGGCGCGCAGCACCGGCTTCGACGCGGCGGCGTGACACCGCGTACGCCAGGTGGCGAAAGACCGCGCAAACATGGCGGTGTAACGCCGCTTAACGCGCAGGGCTCAGGGAACAAGACTTCCGGGTCCACCAGTTCGGGCCCGGGGCCGCACCCCCTCGGCCCCGCAGAGCCAAGTCCCGTCGCACTCCCCCCGGCGCCGGGACTCTCCCAGAGCCGGGCTTCGGCGCCACTCCCCCCGGGCGCCGGGGCCCGGCTGTTTCATGCCCGCGCTGATGGCGGTGTCGGTGGCGGGTCACCCCGTACCTGAACCACGGGGTGGCCCGCCAGATGGCAGATTGTGTCACATGGGCATACGCTGCCGGGCGTGAGCAGCACCACCCCGACCCCGCCTCAGCCCTCGCTGACCGAGCGACGCAAGGCCGAGACACGGATGGAGATCGCCCGGGCGGCGGCAGGCCTCTTCGTGCGGCACGGCCTGCGCGCCACCCGCGCGGAGGACATCGCCCAGGCCGCCGGCATCGCCCCGCGCACGTTCTACCGGTACTTCGCCACCAAGGAGGAGGCCGTCGCCCCGCTCTACGCGGTCGGCGCCCGGCGCTGGGTGGAGGCGGTGGGCGCGGCACCGGCCGGCATGAGCGTGCCCGAGGCCCTGGAGCAAGGGGCCCGCCACACCCTCACCCCGGGCACCGGGGTTCCGGTGTCCTCCTGGGAGTGGGTCCGCACGCTCCTGCGCCTCGCCGAGGCGAACCCCTCGCTGCGCCGGGTGTGGGCGGAGGTCTGCCAGACCTCGGAACGGATGCTCGGTGAGGTGCTCGCGGAACGGGTGACACGTGCCGGTGCGGCACGAGGTACGCCGGTGACGGAGGGTGGCGACAACGTTGCCCACACTCCTCAGCCGCACGTCCCCCACCCCCCTCAGCCGCGTTTCGCCGCCGCCGTCGCGAGCGCCGCCGTACGTGCGGCCCTCGAGTGCTGGGCCGAGGGGGACGGGCCCGTGGAAGGCCCGGGAGGACCGGCGGAGCTGGCGTTGCGGAACCTCGCGGCGCTGCGGGACTTCCCGTGGGGGCCGTGAGCCGACGGGGGCGGGGCCTGCCGGTGCCGTGAGACGAACGGCTCACGCCCCACCGGCGGCCGCCCTGCTCAACCGCGCTCCCAACTCCCGGACGGCCGTCACCAGTTCCACCGGATGACGCACCGTGAAGTCGCACTCCAGCATCGCCAGCCGGAACGCCACCCACTGCACCGCGTCCCCCGCGGAGCCCCGCAGCCGGCAGCCGCCGTCGTCCAACGGCTCGGGTGTGCCGAGCCACTTGGGCAGCCGGGCGGCGACGAAGCCGGCCGGCGCGGCGAACGTGACCTCGAAGTCGTAGGAACGCTGGTGGCGTTGCATCGACTGCCGGAGGTAGTCCGCCGCGCTTCCCGTCGGCAGCTCGCGCGGCGCGAACCGCGCCCCCGTGGCGAACGGCTCGCTCACCCGGTCGACGCGGAACGTACGCCAGTCGTCCCGGTCGAGGTCGTACGCCACCAGGTACCAGCGGCGGCCCGTCGACACCAGCCGGTACGGCTCCGTCAGGCGCCGCGACTCGCTGCCGTCCGCTGCTCGGTAGGCGAACCGCAGCCGCTCGTGCCCGGCCACCGTCGAGGCCATGACGGTCAGCGTCTCGGGCGCGATGCTCGGCCCGTCGCCGCTGGTCAGCGGAGTGGTCGCGGCCTGGAGCGTGGTCACGCGGTGGCGCAGCCGGCCGGGCAGCACCTGCTCCAGCTTGGCCAGTGCCCGCACCGACGCCTCGTCCAGGCCCTCCACGGCGTGCCCCGCCCCGGCGCGCAGCCCGACCGCGATGGCCACCGCCTCCTCGTCGTCCAGCACGAGCGGAGGCATCGCCTTGCCCGCGACCAGCCGGTAGCCGCCGTCGGCACCCTTGGTCGCCTGCACCGGATAGCCCAGCTCGCGCAGCCGGTCTATGTCCCGCCGGACCGTGCGGCGGGAGACCCCCAGCCGGTCGGCGAGCTCGCCGCCGGGCCATTCGCGGGGCGTCTGGAGGAGGGAGAGGAGCGTCAGCAGCCGAGCCGGTGTGTCCGTCGTCATACGGGCGAGGATGCCGCACCAGTAGGACACGCCCTGACCTAGTGGGGGTCTAGTTTCGATCCATGACCTCCACCGAGACCACTCCCGGCACGGACGGCGGCGGCACCGACCGCCGCCGTTGGTACGCCCTCGCGATCGTGATGACCGCCGCTTTCATGGACCTCGTCGACGTCACGATCGTCAACATCGCGATCCCGTCGATCGAGCGGGAGGCGGGCGCGTCCTTCAGCCAGATCCAGTGGATCACCGCCGGATACGCCCTCGCCTTCGCCGCCGGACTGATCACCGGGGGGCGGCTCGGCGACATCCACGGCCGCAAGCGGATCTTCCTCGTCGGCATCGGCGGCTTCACCCTCGCCTCCGCCCTGTGCGGCCTCGCGGTGAACCCCGAGATGCTGGTCGCCTCGCGGATCCTGCAGGGCGGCATGGCCGCGCTGATGGTGCCGCAGGTGCTGTCGATCGTGCACGCCACCTTCCCCGCGCACGAGCGCGGCAAGGTGTTCGGGATGTTCGGCGCGGTCGTGGGACTGGGAGCCGTGTCCGGGCCGCTGCTCGGCGCGCTGCTGACCGAGTGGGACCTGTTCGGGTGGGGCTGGCGGTCGATCTTCCTGATCAACCTGCCCGTGGGCGTCGCGGGCCTGGTCCTCGGCAGCCGCTTCATCAGCGAGTCCAGGGCGCCGCGGGCCCTGAAACTGGACCTGGTGGGGGTCGCGCTGGTGACGCTCGGCCTGCTGATGCTGATCTACCCGCTCACCCGCGGGCGCGAGCTGGGCTGGCCGATGTGGGGGTACGTGTCGATGGCCGGGTCGCTCGTCGTGCTCGCGGTGCTGGTGGCGTACGAGAGGCACAAGGCCCGGCGGGACGGTTCCCCGCTGGTCGAGCTGTCGCTGTTCCGGGTCAAGAGCTTCGCGGCCGGTATCGCCGTGCAGACCGTCTTCGGGGTCGCGCTGGGCGTGTTCTTCCTGGTGTGGACGCTGTACATGCAGATCGGGCTGGGGTGGCGCCCGCTGAAGGCCGGGCTGACCGGGGTGCCCTTCTCCATCGCCGTGTCGGCGGCCGCCGGGCTGTCGGTGCAGATGCTCGTCCCGCGCTTCGGGCGCAAGGTGCTCCAGGCGGGCGCGCTGGTCATGGCGGGCGGGGTGCTGCTCTACGTCTGGGAGTCCGCGCACTACGGCCTCGGCATCACGCCCTGGCAGATGGCGCCGCCCCTGGCGGTGATGGGGGCCGGCATGGGCCTGATCATCGCGCCGCTGACCGACGCGATCCTCTCCGAGGTGCCGCGCGCGCACTCCGGCTCGGCCTCCGGCCTGATCAACACCGTGCAGCAGATGGGCAACGCGCTGGGCCTCGGCCTGGTCTCGGTGGTGTTCTTCGGCACGATCGGCGACCACCTGAGCCCTGACCAGATCGGCCCGGCCTTCGGGCACGCCTTCGAGAACGCGCTGTTGTGGGTGGCCGCGGTGCTGGGCTTCATCTTCCTGCTGATGTTCGCCCTGCCCAAGCGGCCGGTCCAGCACGTCGAGGGGCAGGAGGCGGCCGAGGAGAGCGAACCCGCGCTGGCCTGAGAGCGGGGGAGGGGGCCCGGCACCTGAGGGCGCCGGGCCCCCTTTCGTTTCTGATCATGCCCGGTTGAGTCCGAACCTGTTTACTTTGTCGAAATCTCGGCGTAGCCTCCCGCTGAAACCACACGTTCGGGCATGAGTCGGAGGCGAACAGACATGTACGCACCGGAGCGGCAGCAGGAGATCCTCCGGCTCGCCCGTGACGGCGGCCGAGTGGATGTCGTGTCGCTGGCCGAGGAGTTCCAGGTGACGGCGGAGACGATCCGCCGCGATCTGAAGGCCCTCGACCGTGCCGGTCTGGTCCGCCGGGTGCACGGCGGGGCCATCCCGGCCGGGCGTCTGGACTTCGAGCCGGACCTCGCCGAGCGCGAGTCCACGGCGCCCGACGAGAAGGACCGCATCGCCAAGGCGGCCCTCGCGGAACTGCCCGCCGAGGGCACGATGATCCTCGACGCCGGCACGACGGTGGCCCGCCTGGCCGCCGCCCTCCCCCTGGAGGCCTCGCTCACCGTCGTCACGCACAGCCTGCCCATCGCGGCCCGCCTCGCCGACCACCCCGGCATCCAGCTCCACCTCATCGGGGGGCGCGTACGGCACCGTACGCGCGCCGCCGTGGACGCCTGGGCGCTCAGGGCGTACGGCGAGATCCGCGCCGACGTGCTGTTCGTGGCAGCCAACGGATTCTCCGCCGAACACGGTCTGACTACCCCCGACCTCGCCGAGGCCGCCGTGAAACGCGCGGCCGTGGCCGCCGCCCGCCGCGTGGTGCTGCTCGCCGACTCCTCCAAGCACGGCCAGGAGCACTTCGCCCGCTTCGGCGCCCTGAGCGACGTGGACCTGCTGATCACCGACAGCGGGCTGAGCCCCGAAGACTCCGTCGCCATCGAGCGCGGCGGCACGGAAGTAGTGCGCGCATGATCCTCACCGTCACCCCCAACCCGTCCCTGGACCGTACCTACGAGGTGCCGTCCCTCGACCGCGGTGAGGTCATCCGCGCCACCGGCGAGCGGATGGACCCGGGCGGCAAGGGCGTCAACGTCTCGCGCGCCGTCGCCGCGGCCGGGCAGCGCACCGTGGCGGTCCTGCCCCTGGGCGGCGCCCCGGGCGCGCTCGTCGCCGACCTGCTCGACCAGCAGGGCATCGAGGTCGCGCCGGTACCGGTCGCCGGGGCCACCCGCTCCAACATCGCCCTCGCCGAGGCCGACGGCGTCCTGACGAAGATCAACGCGCCGGGGCCCGAACTCTCCGGCGCCGAGTGCGAACTGCTCCTGGAGACCGTGCGGCGGCAGTCCCGCGACGCCTCCTGGATCGCCTGCTGCGGCAGCCTCCCGCGCGGCCTCGCCCCCTCCTGGTACGCCGACCTGGTCGCCCGCACGCACGCCGCCGGTGCGCGGATCGCCCTGGACACCTCCGGACCCGCGCTCCTCGCGGCCCTGCGCGAGCGGCCCGACGTGGTCAAGCCGAACGCCGAGGAGCTCGCGGGTGCCGTGGGCCGTCCCCTGGCCACCGTCGGCGACGCCGTGAAGGCCGCCGTGGAACTGCGTGAGATGGGCGCCCGGGCCGTCCTCGCGAGCCTCGGCGCCGACGGGCAGCTGCTGGTGTCCGGTGAGGGCGCCTGGTTCGGCAGTGCCCGTGTCGACACGGTCCGCAGCAACGTGGGCGCCGGTGACTCCTCCCTCGCCGGCTTCCTGATCGCCGGCGGCAGCGGCCCCGAGGCCCTCGCCTCCGCGGTCGCCCACGGCGCGGCCGCCGTCCAGCTGCCCGGCAGCGTGATGCCGAAGCCGGGCGACCTCGACCCCGCCGCCGTGACGGTCACGGCCGACATCCCGGCGGACCGAGCACTGAAGGAGCCGGTGTCATGACCTACTTCGAGCAGCCCGTACCGGCACCTGAGCGGCGAGCCTCCCCCTTACTCACCCTCCCCGCCCCCGTCACCCCCCACCACACCCCCGTCCCCCTCCACGCCCACCCCACTGCCCGGGCGATACGCGTGCTAAGGAGCCCGCGATGAGCGACATGATCACCGCGGATCTGGTCGATCTCGACCTGTCCGCCGACAGCAAGGAAGCGGCGGCGCGTGCCCTCGCCGAGCGCATGGTGGCCCTGGGCCGGGTGACCGACCTGGACGGCTTCCTCGCCGACGTGGCCGCCCGCGAGGCCCAGATGCCGACCGGCCTCGACGGCGGCATCGGCATCCCGCACTGCCGCAGCGAGCACGTCACCGAGCCGACGCTCGCCTTCGGCCGCAGCGCGAACGGCATCGACTTCGGCGCGGCCGACGGCCCCGCCGACCTGATCTTCCTGATCGCCGCGCCGGCCGGTGCCGACGACGCCCATCTGACGATCCTCTCGTCGCTGGCCCGGCAGCTGATGAACACGGAGTTCACCGACGCCCTGCGCGCGGTGGGCGACGCGGCGGCCGCGGCGGCGCTGATCCGGGGCGACGAGGCCGAAGCACCCGCCGAGACACCCGCCGCAGCGGGTGCCGAAGACACCGTGGCGTCGGCGGGAGCGGCCTCTCCCGCCGCCGCCACGGTCACCGACGACACCGCTCCCGCCGAGGAGCGGCCGTTCCGCGTCGTGGCCGTCACCTCCTGTCCCACCGGCATCGCCCACACCTACATGGCGGCCGAGTCCCTGGAGAACGCCGGCCGCGAGGCGGGCGTCGAGGTCACCGTCGAGCCCCAGGGCTCGGCCGGGTTCACCCGGCTCGACCCGGCGGTCATCGCGGCGGCGGACGCCGTGATCTTCGCCCACGACGTGCCCGTACGGGAGAAGGAGCGGTTCGCCGGCAAGCCCACCGTCGACGTCGGTGTGAAGGCGGGCATCAACCGCCCCGCCGAACTCATCGCCGAGGTCCGGGAGAAGGCCGCCCGCGGCGAGGTCAGCTCCGGCTCCGCCCCGGCCACCCCGGTGGAGCGCACCGGCGAATCCGGCGAGGGCTACGGCACCAAGCTGCGCAAGTGGCTGATGTCCGGCGTCAGTTACATGGTGCCGTTCGTCGCGGCGGGCGGTCTGCTGATCGCCCTCGGCTTCGCGATCGGCGGCTACAAGGTCGACAAGGCCCCGTCGGTGATGGAGCACTTCATCTGGACGCAGCCCGACAGCTGGGCGGCCCTGTTCTTCCAGATCGGCGGTGTCGCCTTCGGCTTCCTCGTCCCGGTCCTCGCCGGTTACATCGCCTACGGCATGGCCGACCGGCCCGGTCTGGTGCCCGGCTTCGTCGGCGGCATGATCGCGTTCAACATCAACGCCGGTTTCCTCGGCGGTCTGGCGGCCGGTCTCATCGCCGGTGGCGTGGTGATCGCCATCCAGAAGGTGAACATCCCGGCGGCGCTGCGCGGCATCATGCCGGTGGTGGTGATCCCGCTGATCTCCTCGGCGATCGTCGGGTTCCTGATGTTCGTCGTCATCGGCAAGCCCATCGCCGAGGCGCAGAAGGGCATGACCGACTGGCTGAACGGCCTGTCCGGCAGCAACGCCATCCTGCTCGGCGCCCTCCTCGGCCTGATGATGTGCTTCGACCTCGGCGGCCCAGTCAACAAGGTCGCCTACACCTTCGCCACGGCCGGTATCGCGGTGTCCGACCCCAGCGACTCCGCGATGAAGATCATGGCGGCGGTCATGGCGGCCGGTATGGTGCCCCCGCTGGCCATGGCCCTGGCCACCACCGTCCGCAGCAAGCTCTTCAGCCCGACCGAGCGCGAGAACGGCAAGGCCGCCTGGGTGCTCGGCGCCTCCTTCATCTCCGAGGGCGCGATCCCGTTCGCCGCGGCCGACCCGCTGCGCGTCATCCCGGCCTCCATGGTGGGCGGCGCGATCACCGGTGCCCTGTCGATGGCCTTCGGAGCCACCCTGCGCGCCCCCCACGGCGGCATCTTCGTGGTCCCGCTGATCGGCAACCCGCTGCTCTACCTGGTCGCCATCGCCGCGGGTGTCTGCGTCACGACGGCCCTGGTGGTCGTCCTGAAGGGCATGCGCAAGCCGGTCCCGGGCGCCACCGCCTCCGGCGACTCCGCCGCGGCCCCCGCCGCCGGGAAGAAGCAGCCGGTGGCGGCGTAAGGCCTGCGGAGCGCCCCATTCGAGGCATGTGAACCGTTCATGCCACCTGCGAGATAGATCACGAAAATCACGGCCCGGGACCGAAGTCCCGGGCCGTGGTGTCTACTGGGGCGCATGCCCGAGCACCTCTCCCGCTGGCCCGAAGGCCGCCCTCTCCCCGCCCTCCCGCAGCAGCGGCAGACGGGCTCCCGGTCGGAATCGGTGGAACTGACCTCCGAGGAGAGAGACGCCTTCGCCGAGCTGGTGCGGCGGTTGGGGTACTAGGACAGCTGCGCCGCGCGCCGCTCCATCGCCTCGCGCGCCGCGTCCTCGCTGGCGTACACCTCGCACATGTGCCGCCCGTCCGGCGTCGCCGTGTGCTCCACCTCCCACAAGGAGAGCTCCTCGCCGTCGCGCAGCAGGAACGCGTGCTCGTACAGCGAGAAGCCCAGCCCCGCCCGGCCGGCGCGGCACGGACGGCCGAAGGCCTGGGTGATCTGGTGGCCGGACGCCGTGGACAGCCGGGCCGCGGTGTCCGCCCCCGGCCGGTCGGTGTTCTCCGCGCGGCGCAGTAAACGGCGCGCGTGGTCGGCCGAGTCGGCCCCGGCATAGGCGTACCGGGGCGCGGGGACCGGGGACAGCTGCACCGTCACCGGCAGTTCGAAGTCGGGGGTGTCCGGCGGCAGCGGCAGACGCGCGGTGGCGGCGCGCAGCTCCTCCTCGTCGGCATACACCTCGTGCTGCGGTTCGCTGCCCGGCGCGGTGTTGTGGACGAGCTCCCAGAGCGTGAGCGCCGAGCCGTCCACCAGCAGCCAGGTGTGCCGGTAGGTCTCCCGGTGCAGGCCCGCGCTGTGGTGCGCGGAGTGCAGCGAACCGTCGTGCGCCAGCGCGCAGTCGAGCCGCGCCAGCGTCTCGTCGGGCAACTCGAAGGAGTTCAGGGCGCGGCCGAGGAGTCGCGCGAGGTGCTCCTCCGGAGACTCGGGCGAGTCGTGTGGTTCGTACGCTGCCGTCTCGTACGGAACGCTCAAGGTTTCTCCCGGCGTTGCTGCATGTCACCTTGTGGGTGCATACGGTAGCCCCTCGGTCGGACATCATGTCCGGGAACCGAGAAAACGTACGTCCAGGAAAACGCTCGGGCCGCGCGAAAAGTTCCCGCGCGGCCCGTTCTGTCCGTCAAAAACCCAGCCCGGGTGGTGGTTCAGCCGCTCACGAGGCGCTGCCCGCGACCCACTGGCTCCACGCCATGTTCCAGCCGTTGAGCCCGTTGTCCGGCGACACCGTGTTGTCGGGGGAGTTCTTGACGATCACCACGTCCCCGACGAGCGAGTTGTCGTAGAACCACTTGGCGGACGTGCTGCCCTGGGCGCCCCGGACATCGGCGAGGCCGACGCAGCCGTGACTGGTGCCCTGGCGGCCGAAGGGCGGGTTGCCCTTGTTGTACCAGTAGTTGCCGTGGATGAACGTGCCCGACGTCGTCAGGCGCATCGCGTGCGGCACGTCCGGGATGTCGTACTCCCCGCCCAGCCCCACCGTCCGGCTGTTCATCCGCGTCTGCGTGAACTTCTCGGAGATCACCATCTGCCCGTTGTACGTGGTGTGCTCCGGGCTGCCCGCCGAGATCGGGACCGTCTTGAGAGTCTTCCCGTCGCGCACGACCGTCATGGTCTGCGTGGCGGCGTCGACCGTGGACACCTGCGAACGCCCGACCGTGAAGGTGACCGTCTTCCGCTGCACCCCGTAGACGCCGTTGGCGCCCTCGACCCCGTCGAGGTCGATCTTCATGGTGACCTTGGAGCCGGCCTTCCAGTACTCCTCCGGCCGGAAGTCCAGCCGCTGCCCGTTGAACCAGTGCCCGACGACCTTCTGCCCGCTGCTGGACGTGACCGTGATGCCCGACTGCACGGCCTTCCGGTCGGTGATGGCCTTGTCGAAGGTGAACGACACCGGCATGCCCACGCCGACCGTGGTGCCGTTGTCCGGCGTGTACGTCCCGATGAAGCTGTTCGCCGAGGTCACCGTGGTGAAGACGGAGTTGGCGGCGGCCGTACGGCCCTCGGCGTCCTTCGCGGTCGCCGATATCCGGTACTTCGTCCCGCGCTCCAGCTGCTCCTTCGGCTTCCAGGACCTGCCGTCGGCCGACACCGCGCCGGGCACGGCCTGACCACCGTCCGCCAGCGTCATCTTCACCTCGGCCAGCTTCCCGTCGCTGACCTTCACACCGGTCGCGTTGATGGAAGCGCCGGTCGAACCGTCCTTCGCCGAGATGGCGATCTTGGCGACGGACGTCTTGGCCGAGCCGTCGCCGCCCTTGCCGTCGCCTTCGGCGTTGGCGCTGCCCCCGCAGGCGGTGAGCGTCAGGGCGCCGACCATCAGGGCGGCACAGGCCCCCAGTGCGCGCCGCGCGGCAATGTCCGGCGTTGTCACGGGCTTCCCCCAGTTGGTGTGATGTGCGTGATCCGCTCCAGTACGTGAGGGAAGAGGGGCCGGGCGGCCGGTCGGGTTGCGTCGGGCTGCGGGACACGACAGCACCGTTACAGGCCCGGGACAATGTCCGGCCGGCTGTGAAGTGGCCGTGCCCGTGCGCCGGTTCAGTGGCTCGCGTACAGCTCCCCGTACGACGGCCACGCCCCGCCCGGACCGTCGACCGGCTCCGCGGCGCGGACGGCCCGGACGATCGCGCGGGTCACGACGTCCGCGCCCGCCGCGAGGATCTCGTTGAGGGCGAGCGGGTTCACCGCGTCCAGGGCGCGCTCACCGGTCGCCAGGGCGAACACCGTGTCCCCGTCGTTGAGGAGATGCACCGGCCGCACCGCGCGGGCGATACCGTCGTGCGCCGTGCCGGCCAGTTTCTGCGCCTGCGCCTTCGACAGGTCCGCGTCCGTGGCGACCACCGCCAGCGTCGTGTTGAGCGGCGGCGGCGCACTGCGCGCCGCGGTCTCGGCGAGACGCCGCCGCGCCGCCTCGTGGACCCCCGCCTCCGGGTACTGGACCCGCCCCTGGAACAACTCCCCGTACAGCACCCCCGTCTCCGGATCGACGACCGACCCCGCCGCGTTGGCGACCACCAGCGCGGCCACCGTGATCCCCGAGCCGAGCACGGCGCTCGCGCTGCCGACGCCGCCCTTCACGGCTCCGGCCACCGCTCCCGTACCGGCGCCCACACACCCCTCAGGCACCGGCGCGCCGGGCTCGCTCGCCGCGGCCGCCTCCACCGCCGCGCGACCGGTGGCCGCGTCCGGCCGGGCCCGGAAGTCGCCGCCCCGCCCCAGGTCGAAGACACAGGCGGCGGGCACCACCGGCACGACGTGCGCCGGGTCCGCCCCGACCCGGATCCCGCGCCCCCGTTCCTCCAGCCAGGCCATCACCCCCGACGCCGCGTCGAGCCCGTACGCGCTGCCACCGGTCAGCACGACCGCCTCGACCTTGCGCACCACGTTCCGCGGGTCCAGCGCGTCCGTCTCCTTGGTGCCGGGGCCACCGCCCCGCACGTCCACGGCGGCCACGGCCCCGCCCTCCGGGGCGAGCACCACAGTGGTGCCGGTGAGCCAACCGTCGCCGGTGCGGGTCGCGTGACCCACCCGCAGGCCGGCGACATCCGTCAGGGCGTCCACCCGAGCGTCGACTGTCATGAGGCACAGTCTTGTCCAGCAGCGGCCCCGGCGGGTGCCGTCAGCCGCCCGGCGCCGTCAGCCCGCCCGGGGGAGCGGGACCGTACCCTGGAGGCATGACCACCGCCCCCGACCCCGAGCCGCGCGCCCCGAAGCCCGCGCTGGTCTTCGACGACCCGCTCGACCAGCAGTCCTCCGACGACACCGACCGCGGCTGGGGTGAGCGCACCGACTCCGGTGGCAGCGCGGCCGACCTCAGGCGCTTCCTCGACGAGAAGCCGCCCCACCACCTCTGAGGGAGCCGCGTCACCGCCGGTCGTGTCCGGAGCCGCGCTGCGCGACCAGCGCGTCGCGGATCTCCTTGAGCACCTCCAGCTCGGTCACCTCGATGACCTCCTGCGTGCCCTCCTTCGCCTTGCGGCGGGCCTCCTGCCGGGCCAGGTACTTCGCCATGGGCAGGACCATCAGGAAGTAGACGACGGTCGCGGTGATCACGAAGCTCAGGGCCGCGCCGAGGACGGAACCCCACAGGATCTGGATGCCCTCCTCGCCCTGGCACGTCGAGCTCAGGCATGAGCTGTAGTGGTCGAGGTTCTTGGTGCCGATGGCCCCGACCACGGGGTTGATGATCCCCTTCACCACGGCGGTGACGATGTTGGTGAACGCGGCGCCGATCACCACCGCCACCGCCAGATCGACGACGTTCCCGCGCATCAGGAAGGCCTTGAAGCCCTCCCAGACACTCGCTTCCTTCTTCTCGGTCACCTGGGGGCCTCTTCTCGCACGCGCAGCCTGTGGAACAAAACGCTCCGCAACCTACGTCACCGCTGCGCCGAACGGAGCAGTCAGGTCCCGCGAACGAGGGCCTTGACACGATCATGCACGCAATCACCACAACGTCACCGCCAACCGGGCCGTGGCGCTCGCCCCGGCGAGCCGCGCGGCGGTGGCACGGGGCACGGACAGCACGATCAGCGCCCCGCCGTCGGTGGCGCCCTCCACAGCTTCCGGCACCTTCGTCACCCGGGCCCCGCGCGCGACCACCCGGGCGTCACCTCCCGCCGCCGGTTCCTCGGCGGCGATGACGTCGACCCGGTCGCCGGGCCGCAGCAGCCGCACGGTGGCCGCGTCGGCGATCCTGACCGGGGCCGTCACCGCGCCCGGCGCACGGCGCGCCCCTACCGGATGCTCCCCGGAGGCCGGGACCGCCTGCCCGGGCGGCCGCACCCGGGGATGACCGCGAGCCCCGTCGGCGTCGCGCGGCCCCGCCGCCACCAGCGCGGTCGCGGTGACCGCGAGCCCGGCCGCCAGGGCCCGCCGCCGGTTCCGCAGGAGCCGGCCCGCCCGGGAGCGGCCGCGCACCCGGACCGGATCGAACCGCGGCACCTCACGGGTCGCCGGCACCTCGGGCCCGGGCGGGCACGGGGCCACGGACCAGGAAGGAGAGGAGGACACGGCCGAAGAGGACGACGGCACGAACGAAGCGGACGGCACGGCCGAAGCGGACGGCGTGAACGAAGCGGACGGCACGGCCGAAGAGGATGGCGTGAACGAAGCGGACGGCACGGCCGAAGAGGATGGCGTGAACGAAGCGGAGGGCGCGAACGAAGGGCGAGCGAGGGACATGAGGACCACCACCTGCGACGAGGGACCGGCTTGCGCTCCCCACGATGAGGCCTCGCGCCACATCCCGCCCTGGCCTGTGGACCTACCGCCGCCCTGTGGACAACTCCCTCACCCGAACGACCACTTCCGGTCCGGCAAGCCACAGCCGCGCCCCCAGCCGGCCGGCCCCTACGGCAACGCGAACCCCGGATCCATCCCACCCAGCGCCCCGGCGCACAGGCAGTCCCGCTCCCCCTCCGCAGGCAGCCCGGCCACCGCGTCGAACAGCACTCCCCGCAACCGGTCCACGTTCGCCGCGAACACCCGCAGCACCTCGTCGTGCGAGACGCCCTCGCCGGTCTCGGCTCCGGCGTCCAGGTCGGTGACCAGGGTCAGGGACGTGTAGCAGAGCTCCAGCTCACGGGCGAGCGCCGCCTCGGGATGGCCGGTCATGCCCACCACCGACCAGCCCTGCGCCTGGTGCCACAGCGATTCCGCACGGGTCGAGAAGCGCGGTCCCTCGACGACGACCAGCGTGCCGCCGTCCACCGGCTCCCAGTCCCGGCCGCGCGCCGCCTTCAGCGCGACCGCGCGCCCGGCGGGGCAGTAGGGGTCGGCCAGCGACACGTGCACCACGTTCGGCACCGATCCGTCGGGCAGCGGCAGCCCGTCGAAGTAGGTGTTCGCCCGGGACTTGGTGCGGTCGACCAGCTGGTCCGGCACCAGCAGGGTGCCCGGCCCGTACTCGGGGCGCAGTCCGCCCACCGCGCACGGGGCGAGCACCTGGCGTACGCCGGCCGACCGCAGCGCCCACAGGTTGGCCCGGTAGTTGATCCGGTGCGGCGGCAGGTGGTGGCCCCGGCCGTGCCGGGGCAGGAAGGCGACCCGCCGGCCGGCGACGTCACCGATGAAGAGGGAGTCGCTGGGCGGCCCGTACGGGGTGTCGACCCGGACCTCCGTCACATCGTCGAGGAAGGAGTAGAACCCGGAGCCGCCGATGACGCCGATCCCGGCGCCCCCCTGGTCCGCCGCGTCCGCCACGTTCGCCTTGTTCGCCATGCCCGCACCCTAACCGCAGGCGGAAACGCCGAGGACCCCGTCGCCCCGAGGGCGACAGGGTCCCGTAAGAATCAGGCCTTACGCGGCGGTGGTGCTGCTGGAGGAGCTGCCGGTGCTCGACGACGAGCTCGAAGCGGAACTCGACGAGCCGGAGTCGGAGGACGACGAGCCCGAGGACGAGGTGCTCGACGACTTCGCCGGGGAGCTGCTCGACGAGGAGCCGCGGCTGTCGTTCCGGTAGAAGCCGGAGCCCTTGAAGACAATGCCGACCGCCGAGAAGACCTTCTTCAGGCGACCCTTGCAGCTGGGGCACTCGGTGAGGGCGTCATCGGTGAACTTCTGCACCGCCTCGAGGCCCTCGCCGCATTCGGTGCACTGGTACTGGTAGGTGGGCACTGTCTTCCTCCTGGCACTCTCACTCGATGAGTGCTAACGACGATCCATAGTGACGTATTCCGGCCGTTCAGTCCACTGCCACCGGCACGCGGTGACCCACACCACGTGCCACGGTCCGGCCGTGGGCCGGTGCCACCAGGCGGGAACGCAGGGTGAGGAGCGTCGCCAGGGCGAGCACCGTGCCGCCCATCGGGACCAGGAAGCCGGCGCCGTCCCAGAGACGGTCCTGCAGCTGCCCGGCGACCGTGACGGCGGCGGCCTGGCCGAGCGCCACCGCGCCGGTCAGCCAGGTGAAGGCCTCGGTCCGGGCACCGGCCGGAACCAGGTCCTCGACGAGGGTGTAGCCGGTGATCAGGGCGGGCGCGATGCACATGCCGACCAGCAGGCCGAGGCCTGCGAGGACCGGGACCGAGTGGGCGGCCCACAGCCCCGATGCGGTGAGCGCCAGGGCCGCGTGGCCGACGACCAGGCGCCGCTGCGGGGCCGCCTTCCAGGCGATCGCGCCGCAGACGATGCCGGAGAGCATGTTGCCCGCGGCGAAGACGCCGTAGAGCACGCCGTTCAGGCCCGGTTCACCGATCGACTCGGTGAACGCGGCCAGCGAGACCTGCATACCGCCGAAGACGGAGCCGATGCCCAGGAAGGTCACGATCAGCACCCGCACGCCCGGGACGCGCAACGCGGAGACGTGCTCCACCCGCGCGTGGCCGCCGCCCGACACGGACGGCTGGGTGCCCTTCTGCGCGGCGAACAGCAGGCCGCCGAGCAGCGTCAGGGACGCCTCGGTGACCAGGCCGGCGGCCGGGTTGACGGCCGTGCACAGGGTGGTGGCCAGCAGCGGGCCCACGACGAAGGTCAGTTCGTCGGTGACCGACTCGAAGGCCGCAGCGGTGGTCATCAGCGGCGAGTCCTTGAGCTTCACGCCCCAGCGGGCCCGCACCATGGGCCCGACCTGAGGCACCGAGGCGCCGGTCGGGACGGCCGCCGCGAACAGCGCCCACAGGGGGGCGTCCGCCAGGGCCAGCGCCGTCAGCGCCAGCGCGGACACCGCGTGCAGCAGCACCCCGGGGACCAGCACGGCCCGCTGCCCGTAGCGGTCGGCGAGACGGCCGCTGTAGGGCGCGAACAGGGCCATGGAGACACCGGTGGCGGCCGCGGTGGCGCCCGCCGCTCCGTACGAGCCGGTGGTGTGCTGCACCAGCAGCACGATGGAGATCGTCAGCATCGCGAACGGCTGGCGTGCCGCGAAGCCGGGGAGCAGGAACGTCCAGGCGCCGCGGGTGCGCAGCAGCCGGCCGTATCCGGGGCGGGCGGAAGCCGTCGAGCTCTGCGGGTTCTCCGGGTTCTCCGGGTTCTCCGGGTTCTGCGGGTTCTCCGGGTTCTGCGGCTTCTCCGGGTTCTGCGGGTGCTTGGGGTTCCGCGAGTTCTTCGAGGTGACCGTGGACGCCACGGCCCGTGCCTTTCTGCCGCCTGGTAGCGCGGCCCGTCAGCGGGCGGCGCCGAGAGCTGTCCTCTTGCGCGGAACTGCGGTAGATGCCGGGGCCCGGTGAGGAGGGGTGACCCGACCGCCATACGGTCGCGCCAGCTCTGCGTCAGGCAGAGTTGGTTCGATCTTGGGTAGACGCCTTCATGGTACAGGCATCAGGGTCCAGCGACCTGTGAAAGAGAGCACCATGGGCCGGTCCACCTGTGAAAGCAGGAGCGTGAAAGGTGGGAAAAGCGCCCTTAACGGCTCGCCCCGTCCGTCCCCAGCCAACTGGCCAGCTTGCCGCCGCGGCCCACCGCGCGCAGCCGGCTCTCGGCCGCGTCCCGCACCGGGTCGGTGGCGACCACGAGGAGCTCGTCCCCCCGCTGCAGAATCGTCGTCGGCAGCGGGACGAAGGATTCGCCCTCGCGCACGATGAGCGTCACGGCGGCGCCGTGCGGCAGGCGCAGTTCGGCCACCTCCACGCCGTGCATCTTCGACTCCTCGGGGATCGCCACGGACAGCAGATGCCCGCGCAGCCGCTCCAGCGGGGCCGACTCGATGCCGAGGTCGGCGGCCTCCGAGCCGTCGCCGAGGCGCAGCTTGCGGCCCAGCCACGGCAGCGTCGGGCCCTGCACCAGGGTGTAGACGACGACCAGGATGAAGACCATGTTGAAGATCCGGCGGCTGGCGTCCACGCCCTCCACCATGGGGATGGTCGCCAGGATGATGGGCACCGCCCCGCGCAGCCCCGCCCAGGACATCAGGGCCTGCTCCCGCCAGGGCACCCGGAACGGCGTCAGGCAGAACACCACGCTCAGCGGACGCGCCACCATGGTCAGCACCAGCCCGATGACCAGGGCGGGCACGATGTCGTCGCCCAGCTCGTGCGGGGTGACCAGGAGGCCGAGCAGGACGAACATGCCGATCTGGGCCATCCAGCCGAGCCCGTCGGCGAAGCCGCGGGTGGCCGGCCAGTGCGGCAGCCGCGCGTTGCCCATCACCATCGCGGCGAGGTACACGGCGAGGAAGCCGCTGCCGTGGGCCAGCGCGCCCGCCGCGTACGCCACCACGGCGATCGCCATGACGGCGATCGGGTACAGGCCGGAGGCGGGCAGGGCCACGTGCCTGAGGCCCCAGGCGCCCAGCCAGCCCACCGCGATCCCGATGGCCGCGCCGATGGCCAGCTCCAGCAGGATCACGCCCAGCAGCACGTACCAGGGGTCGACCGGGCCCGCCGTGGACAGGGAGACCACGAGGATGACCACCGGGGCGTCGTTGAAGCCGGACTCCGCCTCGAGCATGCCGGTCACGCGTGAGGGGAGGGGGATCCTCCGCAGCACGGAGAACACCGCCGCCGCGTCGGTCGAGGAGACGACCGCCCCGATGATGAGCGCCTGCCGCCACTCCAGCCCGATCAGGTAGTGCGCCGCCGACGCCGTGATGCCGACACTCACCGCGACACCGGCGAGCGCCAGCGCCGTGGCCGCAGGCAGGGCGGGCTTGATCTCCTTCCACTTCGTACCCAGACCGCCCTCGGCCAGGATCACGACCAGGGCCGCGTATCCGATGACCTGGGTCAGTTCGGCGTTGTCGAAGTGGATGTCGCCCACGCCGTCCTGGCCCATGGCGACGCCGATCCCCAGGTAGACGAGCAGGCTGGGGAGCCCGCTGCGCGAGGAGATCCGTACCGCTGCGACGGCGACGAGCAGGACGAGCGAGCAGACGAGCAGGAGCTGGTTGAGGTGGTGAACAGTCAGCGGCCGAATCCTTCCCTGGCCCACGCGCATGCGCGCGTGGGCTCGCGTACATCGCACATGAAGCTGTGGCGCACCGCGCCAACTACTTCGTTACCTTACCTAACTCTTGACGATTTCTTGACGCTTCCGGAGGCAGGATCGAACGTTCGTCCGTACTTGTTCCCGACTCCGCGTCAAGCGGCGCAAGGCCCTGCGCCTATCGTTGCTCCAGCGCTCAGTTAAAAGCACAGCCGAACCTGCCGCTCGCGTTAGGACAGCAAGGACAGCGATGCCCACCGACACCACCGCCTCCACGGGTCAGCAGCCCGGCAAGTCCGGCAGGAGAAAGGGGCGCAAAGCCCGCCTGGTCGTGCTCCTCCTGGCGCTGGCCCTCATCGGGGGCGTCGCCTTCGGGGGGTACTGGTCCGTCAGCACCGTCCGGGCCTCCTTCCCGCAGACCGAGGGCACCCTCCAGCTCAAGGGCCTCTCGGGACCCGTCGAGGTCAAACGCGACGGCCACGGCATCCCGCAGATCTACGCCTCCTCCGACGCGGACCTGTTCATGGCACAGGGCTACGTCCAGGCACAGGACCGCTTCTACGAGATGGACGTCCGCCGCCACATGGCCGCCGGACGCCTGTCGGAGATGTTCGGCGAGAGCCAGGTCGACAACGACGAGTTCCTGCGCACGCTCGGCTGGGACCGGGTCGCCAAGCAGGAGTACGACACCAAGCTGTCGGACGCCACGAAGAAGTACCTCCGGTCCTACGCCCAGGGGGTCAACGCCTACCTCCAGGGCAAGGACGGCAAGGACATCTCCCTGGAGTACGCGGCGCTCGGGTTCACCAACGACTACAAGCCACAATCGTGGACCCCGGTCGACTCGATCTCCTGGCTGAAGGCGATGGCCTGGGACCTGCGCGGCAACATGCAGGACGAGATCGACCGCGCCCTGCTGACCAGCCGCCTCGGCCCGAAGCAGATCGCCGACCTGTACCCGGAGTACCCGTACAGCCGGAACAAGGCGATCGTCCAGGAAGGCCGGTACAGCGAGCTGACCCGCACGTTCGAACAGGGCGGCACGAGTGGCACGGGCGGCACGGGCGGCACGAACGGGACCGGTGGAACCGCCGGTGCCTCCTCGGGCACCGCGGGCACCTCGGGCTCCGCGGGCGCCCCGGGCGGCGCCTCCGCGGGCCTGGAGAGCCAGCTCACCGGACTCACCAAGGTCCTGGACGACCTCCCGCCGGCCGTCGGGGTGAACGGCGACGGCATCGGCTCCAACTCCTGGGTCGTCCGCGGGAAGCACACCATCACCGGCAAGCCCCTGCTGGCCAACGACCCGCACCTGTCGGCCTCGCTGCCGTCCGTCTGGTACCAGATGGGCCTGCACTGCCGCAGCGTCTCCAGCGCCTGCCAGTACGACGTCAGCGGCTACACCTTCGCCGGCATGCCGGGCGTGATAATCGGTCACAACCAGGACATCGCCTGGGGCATGACCAACTCCGGCGTCGACGTCACCGACCTCTACCTGGAGAAGATCACCGGCAACGGCTACCTGTACGACGGCGAGGTCAAGCCCTTCGAGACGCGCGAGGAGACCATCAAGGTCGCCGGCGGCTCGCCGAAGAAGATCGTCGTCCGCGAGAGCAACAACGGGCCCCTGCTGTCCGACCGCGCCGAGGAACTCGTGAAGGTCGGCAAGAAGGCCGCCGTCGACACCGCCGCACCCGACCGGGGCGACGGCTACGGCGTCGCCCTGCGCTGGACCGCGCTCGACCCGGGCACCACCGTGGACGCCGTCTTCGCCATGAACAGGGCCAAGGACTGGACGGACTTCCGCAAGGCCGCCGCGCTGTTCGAGGTGCCCTCGCAGAACCTGATCTACGCGGACACCGAGGACAACATCGGCTACACCCTGCCGGGGAAGATCCCCACCCGTTCCAAGAACGACGACGGCTCCGTCCCGGCGCCCGGCTGGGACCCGAAGTACCGCTGGACCGGCTACATCGACCCGGACGCGCTGCCCTACGAGTACAACCCGGAGCGCGGCTACATCGTCACCGCCAACCAGGCCGTCGTGGACCCGGACAAGTACCCCTACACGCTGACCACGGACTGGGGCTACGGCACGCGCAGCCAGCGGATCGCCGACCTGATCCAGTCGAAGATCAAGGACGGCGGCAAGATCTCGACGGACGACATGCGCCAGATGCAGCTGGACAACAGCAGTGAGATCGCCCGGCTGCTGGTGCCCACGCTGCTGAAGATCGACCCGGAGAACAAGGACGTCCGGCAGGCGCAGAAGCTCCTCGAGGGCTGGGACTACACCCAGGACGCCGACTCGGCGGCGGCCGCCTACTTCAACGCGGTCTGGCGCAACATCCTCAAGCTCGCCTTCGGCGACAAGCTGCCCAAGGAGCTGCGGCCCAAGGGCCAGTGCCTCATGGTCGACCCGGTCAACACCACCGGCCCCGCCGACGAGACCAAGAAGGTCCGCGAGTGCGGCGAGCGCGCCCCCGACCAGGCGCAGCCGGACGGCGGCGACCGCTGGTTCGAGGTGGTCCGGGGGCTGATGCAGCAGCCGGACAACGACTGGTGGAAGACGCCCGAGGTGGGCACCCGCGAGGCCGCCGTCAATCGCGACCAGCTGTTCAAGCGCGCCATGGTCGACGCGCGCTGGGAGCTGACCGCCAAGCTCGGCAAGGACATCGACACCTGGAGCTGGGGCCGGCTGCATCGCCTGTTCCTGAAGAACCAGACCCTCGGCACCGAGGGCCCCGGATTCCTCCAGTACGCCCTCAACCGCGGTCCGTGGGAGCTGAGCGGCGGCGAGGCGTCGGTCAACGCGACCGGCTGGAACGCCGCCGGCGGCTACGGGGTCGTGTGGGTGCCGTCGATGCGGATGGTCGTGAACCTCGGCGACCTCGACAAGTCGCGCTGGATCAACCTCAGCGGCGCCTCGGGGCACGCCTACAGCGCCCACTACGCCGACCAGACGGACAAGTGGGCCGACGGCGAGCTGCTGCCGTGGTCCTACTCGGCGAAGGCGGTCGAAGGGAGCGCGACCGACAAGCTGGTGCTCAAACCGTGAGCCACTGACGGAACGGCCCTCCACGTACGCGTGGGGGGCCGTTCCGCGTCAGTCGGCCGGCTGCCGGAACCGCCGCACTCCGGAGGGAGTCACCACCGCGTGCACCGGCCGGTCGTGCGGCTCCTCGGGGACGCGCTCGACGACCTCCGAGTCGTACAGCAGCACCACCAGTGCGGGATGCGCTCCCGCCCGTTCCAGACGCGCCAGCACACGGTCGTAACTGCCTCCGCCACGCCCCAGCCGCATGCCGCGCGCGTCGACCGCCAGCCCCGGCAGCAGCACGGCGTCCGCGGTGGTCACGGCGTCCGGGCCGAGGCGCTCGCCCGTGGGCTCGAAGAGGGCCATCCTGCCGCCGTGCCGGACACGCCCGAGCGAGCCCTCACCCTCGTAGCGGCCCCAGTCCAGGTCGTTGTCGGCGAGCAGGACCGGAAGCAGGACGCGCACGCCCCGGGCGCGTAGCGCGTCAAGCAGCGCGAGCGTCCCCGGCTCACTCCCCACGGAGACGTAAGCCGCCACCGTGCCGGCCCGCGCCAACTCCGGCAGCTCCAGCGCCCGCCCGGCCAGCGCGGCCGAGGTTTCCCGCAGGTCATCCGCCGTCAACCTGTTCCTCACCGCGAGGAACTCCCGCCGCAAACTCCGCTTGTCAGACTCGTGCGGACGTCCGATGTGACGCATGGGTTGCTCCCGTACCGTGTTAATACGCTCATATGAGCGCCTTTGAACCGGAGTCACAGGTTCCGCCCAAAGGCACCGGATATGGTGGCGTGCATGACTCAGTCGCACCCTCGGATCAGCAAGGCTGTCATTCCCGCAGCAGGCCTCGGCACCCGGTTCCTGCCGGCCACCAAAGCCACTCCCAAGGAGATGCTGCCGGTCGTCGACAAGCCGGCGATCCAGTACGTGGTCGAGGAGGCCGTCGCCGCGGGTCTCGACGACGTCCTCATGGTGACGGGCCGTAACAAGCGCCCCCTCGAGGACCACTTCGACCGCAACTACGAGCTGGAGTCCGCCCTCGAGAAGAAGGGCGACGAGAAGCGCCTCGCCAAGGTGCAGGAGTCCAGCGACCTCGCGATGATCCACTACGTCCGCCAGGGCGACCCCAGGGGCCTCGGCCACGCCGTCCTGTGCGCCGCCCCGCACGTGGGCGACGAGCCCTTCGCCGTCCTCCTCGGGGACGACCTGATCGACCCCCGCGACCCCCTGCTCAAGCGGATGGTCGAGGTCCAGGAGCAGTGCGGCGGCAGCGTCGTCGCGCTCATGGAGGTCGCCCCGGAGCAGATCCACCTCTACGGCTGCGCGGCCGTCGAGGCCACCGAGGACAGCGACGTCGTCAAGGTCAGCGGCCTCGTGGAGAAGCCCGACCCGGCCGACGCCCCGTCCAACTACGCGATCATCGGCCGTTACGTCCTCGACCCGAACATCTTCGACATCCTGCGCAAGACCGAGCCCGGCCGCGGCGGCGAGATCCAGCTCACCGACGCCCTCCAGCAGCTCGCCGCCACGCACACATCAGCGGCTACCGCCGCGGAGAAGATCGGCGGCCCGGTGCACGGCGTCGTCTTCAAGGGCCGCCGCTATGACACCGGCGACCGCGGCGACTACCTGCGTGCCATCGTCCGCCTCGCGTGCGAACGTGAAGACCTGGGCCCGGACTTCCGGACCTGGCTTCGCAGTTACGTAGCCGAGGAGATGTAACACGTTGAGCAGCGCCGCGCCCCACGTCACGGGCCAGGACCACTCGGGCCCCGACCACCTCTGGTCGGTGGACGAGCACCTGGAGGACATCCTCACCACCGTCCGCCCCCTGGAACCCATCGAGCTGCACCTGCTCGACGCCCAGGGCTGCGTCCTGGTCGACGACATCACGGTGCCCGTGTCCCTGCCGCCGTTCGACAACAGCAGCATGGACGGGTACGCGGTGCGGGTCGCCGACGTGGCGGGCGCGAGCGAGGAGTTCCCGGCGGCCCTGGAGGTCGTCGGGGACGTCGCGGCCGGTCACGCCGAGCCGCTCCACGTGGGCCCCGGCCAGGCCGCCCGCATCATGACCGGCGCCCCGCTGCCACCCGGCGCCGAGACGGTCGTGCCCGTCGAGTGGACCGACGGCGGCCTCGGCGAGGGCCCGGTGCGCGGCATGCGCGCCCGCACCCTCGGCCCCGAGGGCGCCACCGGGCACGTGCACGTGTACCGGCCGGCCGAGGCCCGCGCCCACGTCCGCGCACAGGGGAGTGACGTGAAGGCCGGCGACCGCGCCCTGGAGGCGGGGACCGTCCTCGGCCCGCCCCAGATCGCGCTGCTCGCCGCGATCGGCCGGGGCACCGTCCGCGTACGCCCCCGCCCCCGCGTGGTCGTGCTCTCCACCGGAAGCGAACTCGTCCAGCCCGACGAGGAGCTGCGCACCGGTCAGATCTACGACTCCAACAGCTTCGCCCTCACCGCCGCCGCCCGGGACGCCGGCGCCATCGCCTACCGCGTGGGCGCCGTCGCCGACGACGCCGAGACCCTGCGCTCCACCATCGAGGACCAGCTGGTCCGCGCCGACCTGATGGTCACCACGGGCGGTGTGAGCGTCGGGGCCTACGACGTCGTCAAGGAGGCCCTCTCCCACGTCGGCGACGAGGACGAGCCCGGCAGCGGCGTGGAGTTCCGCAGGCTCGCCATGCAGCCCGGCAAGCCCCAGGGCTTCGGCTCCATCGGCCCCGACCACACCCCGCTGCTGGCCCTGCCCGGCAACCCGGTGTCGTCGTACGTCTCCTTCGAGCTGTTCGTCCGCCCCGCGATCCGCACCCTCATGGGCCTGGACGACGTCCACCGCCCGGTGACCCGGGCGACCCTGACCACCGACAAGGCGCTGACCAGCCCGAAGGGCCGCCGCCAGTTCCTGCGCGGCGCTTACGCGGACGGACGGGTCACCCCGGTCGGCGGCGCCGGATCCCACCTGGTCGCGGCCCTCGCCCACGCGGACGCCCTCATCGTCGTCCCCGAGGACACCGAGTCCGTCGAGCCCGGTACCGAGGTCGAGGTGATCCTGCTCGGCCGATAGGCCCTGCTTGGCGGTACCGTGTCGCGCACAGCAGGCCCGTGCGCCGCACCGCGACGGGCCCGGACCGGGAGCGCCACACAGCATGAGCACGCAGGACCCACCCCCGCAGGACGGCCCCACGCGGGACCGGCTGACGCACATCGACGAGGCGGGCGCCGCCCGCATGGTCGACGTGTCGGAGAAGGACGTGACCGCGCGCACCGCCCGCGCCAGCGGACGCGTCCTCGTCTCGCCCCGCGTGATCGAACTGCTGCGCGGCGAGGGCGTCCCGAAGGGCGACGCCCTCGCGACCGCGCGGATCGCCGGGATCATGGGAGCCAAACGCACCCCCGACCTGATCCCGCTCTGCCACCCGTTGTCGGTGTCCGGTGTGAAACTGGACCTGTCGGTCGCGGACGACGCCGTGGAGATCCTGGCCACGGTGAGGACGACGGACCGCACGGGCGTCGAGATGGAGGCCCTCACCGCGGTCTCCGTCGCCGCCCTCACCGTGATCGACATGGTCAAGGCGGTCGACAAGGGAGCGGTCATCACGGACGTACGGGTGGAGGAGAAGACGGGCGGCAAGTCGGCCGACTGGAGCAGGGCATGACGTACCGGGCTCTCGTCGTCACGGCCTCCAACCGGGCCGCAGCCGGGATCTACGAGGACAAGGGCGGCCCGCTGATCGCCCACGGCCTGAAGAGCTTCGGCTTCGAGGCCGACGGCCCGCAGGTCGTCCCGGACGGAGACCCCGTGGAGGCGGCTCTGCGCGCCGGCGTCGAGGCCGGCTACGACGTGATCGTCACCACCGGCGGCACGGGCATCTCGCCGACCGACCGCACCCCCGAGGCTACGCGCCGGGTGATCGACCACGAGGTGCCCGGCATCGCCGAGGCCATTCGGGCGTTCGGCCGGGAGAAGGTGCCGACCGCGGCGCTCTCCCGGGGCCTGGCCGGAGTGGCCGGAGGGACGCTGATCGTGAATCTGCCCGGCTCCAGCGGCGGGGTGAAGGACGGCCTCGCAGTCCTGGAGCCGCTGCTCGTCCACGCCGTCGAGCAGCTCCGCGGCGGCGACCACCCCAGACCCGGCAGCGGGGGTGCGAGCTGAACAGCCCATCCTGGCCCGTCGAGCTGGTGGACGGCGACGTCGTCCTCAGACCGATAAGGCTGCGCGACCAGCGGGCCTGGCGCGAGGTCAACCGGCGCAACCGCGACTGGCTGCGCCCCTGGGAAGCGACCATTCCGCCGCCCGTGCCCGGCGGGCCGATGGCGCACCGCCCGACCTTCCGCCAGATGGTCCGCCACCTGAGGTCGGAGGCGAACGCCGGCCGGATGCTGCCCTTCGTCATCGAGTACCGGGGGCAGCTGGTCGGGCAGTTGACGGTCGCGGGGATCACCTGGGGCTCGATGTGCTCGGGGCACGTCGGTTACTGGGTGGACGAGGCGGTGGCCGGGCGCGGTGTGATGCCGACGTCCGTGGCGCTCGTCGTCGACCACTGTTTCCGCACCGTCGGGCTGCACCGCATCGAGGTCTGCATTCGCCCCGAGAACGGGCCCAGCCGCCGGGTCGTGGAGAAACTCGGATTCCGCGAGGAGGGCCTGCGCCCCCGTTATCTCCACATCGACGGGGCCTGGCGCGACCACCTGGTCTTCGCCCTCACGGCGGAGGAGGTGCCGGACGGGTTGCTGAGGCGCTGGCACCGGGCCCGCTCGCAGAGTGATCCCGGAATCCGGCACCACCCCGGTAATTGAATGTATGTTCGAAATTGATCGACTGATGACCGTCTCAGGGCATTGAATTTTGGGCCTGAGCGGTCTGGTGATCGCATCGGTCGCAAAAAAAGTTCGAAATATCAGCCAGATCGTGCGACACACCGGCCCAATTGGCAGATGGCCTCAAGCAAACCCCTCTACGGTGTGAGGCGTGAGCAGCAGCGGCCTCATCTACGCAGTCATTGTCGGGGCCTGGGCCGCCTACTTGGTGCCGATGTGGCTCCGTAGGCAGGACGAGCTGAACGAGGCCCGTCCGACGGAACGCTTCAGCACCGCCATCCGGCTGCTGTCCGGACGGGCGGGGATGGAGCGCCGGTACGCCAAGGACCTGCGGGCGCGCTCCACCGACGAGGGGGAGCGGGACGCCGACGACCTGGACGCCGTCACCGATTCGGTGGACGTCCGGGCCTTCGCCGTGTCCAAGACCCGTCCGCACACCCAGGCGCCCGTACCGTCTCCCGCCTCCGAGCAGCCGGCCCGCCCGGCGCCCGCACCGGACGCGGCTGATGCGGAGAGCCCGCGGGGCCGGGTGCCCGCCGCCAGGCGCGGCCCGTC
Source organism: Streptomyces djakartensis (assembly GCF_014651075.1). GTDB lineage: Bacteria > Actinomycetota > Actinomycetes > Streptomycetales > Streptomycetaceae > Streptomyces > Streptomyces djakartensis. Next base: position 173,546 of record NZ_BMWE01000008.1, read on the forward strand.
GCCGCAGGCGGCCCGGGCGGCCGCGGCGCGAGCCCAGCGCTCGAAGGTGCTCGCGCGCCGTCGGCGCACCACCACCGTGCTGTTCCTTGCCTTCACCCTGGGCGCGATCGTCGCGGCGGTCGGAGGCCTCGCGTTCCTGTGGGCCCCGGGTGTGCCCGCCGTCCTGCTCAGCGTGTACATCGCGTACCTGCGCGCCCAGGAGCGCCGCCGCTTCACCTACCTGATGGACCGCCGCCGGGCCGAGGCCGCCGCCCAGCGGCTGCGGGAACGGCAGCGCCAGCCGCGTCGGCGCGCCTCCGTCGACGAGCAGGCCGACGAACCGGAGGAGGGCCCCGAGCCGGCCGCCGACCCCGGATTGTCGGCCCTCGCGGCGGACCGCCGCGCACTCGTCGAGCAGACCGACCACGCCGAGTGGGTCGACCAGCAGCGCGAGCGGCAGCGGCGGCCGGGGCAGGGCGACAGCTGGGAGCCGGTGCCGGTGCCCCTGCCGACCTACGTGACCGCACCCGTCGCCCCCCGGGCCACCAGCGACGTGGACCTCGGGGCACCCGACACCTGGAGCTCGGCGCGGTCGAGCGCGGTCGCACCGGACGCGGAGCAGGGGGCCGATGCCGTGGATCCGGCCGAGACGGACCCCCGCTCGCAGGAGAGCACGGACGACGACGGGCGGGGTGACGCCCGCCGCGCGGCCTCCGCACGGCGGGCACGAGAGCGCGGCCGCACGCCTCTGTTCGACCAGTACGAGGACGGGGACCGGCCCCGGGCCGCCAACGAGTAGACCCGCGAAACCGCAGGTGGCCACCCCTGGGGAACGGATTTCCAAGCAGGCCGATCGGGGTGCTACAGTTTCACTCGTTGCAAGGGCCTGTGGCGCAGTCCGGTAGCGCACCTCGTTCGCATCGAGGGGGCCAGGGGTTCAAATCCCCTCAGGTCCACGCAGCTCAGAGCCCCGGTCGGGATCCCCGACCGGGGCTCTGACGTATGTTCAGCGCCGCGGGTGGCGCAGGCTCTTGGCGAAGCAGCGGCTGTCGTCGTAGTGGCGGTAGTAGCCGAACTTGGCGCACGGCTCGTAGCCGCTGGACATGTACAGGCCTATGGCCTCCGGCTGCTTCAGGCCGGTCTCCAGGACCATGCGGACGCGGCCGGCCGTGCGGGCGTCCTCCTCCAGGGCGGCCAGGATGCGGCGGGCGAGGCCCCGGCCGCGCATCTGCTCGATCACGTACATGCGCTTGAGCTCGGCGTCACCGTCCAGGTTGCCCTCGCCGTTCGCGTCCTGGGTGCGCCAGCCGCCCGAGGCGACGGGGCTGCCGAACTCGTCGTACGCGATCAGGTAGATGCCGTGCGGCGGCTCGAAGTCCGACACGGCCATGACCGTGGCGTCGCCGGCGTCGCCATAGCGGACGGCGTACTCGGCCTGGACCTGGTCGTTCAGTTTCACGGCGTCGGGGTGGTCGAAAGAGACCCGGCGTATATGCATGGTCTGTACCGTATGCCAGCCACGGGCGCCGCTCGCCGGGTCCCACGTGATGCGAAGGCCGATTTTTCTTGCCGTCAAGGCGTCACGTGAATATGGTCTTGGCGATTGTAGAGAATTGTGATTTCGCTCTACCGAATTCCGCTACGGCGTCAAAGGGCGATAACCGGATTTCGCCGGTGACGCCGATGTGATCATGTCCGGCGGTGGAAGCGCAGTCGGCGGATCGGCACCCCGGAGGCCAGATGAGACCAGGTTCGGCCGCCAGGGCCACCGGTCCCACCCGGCGTTCCAGACCGACCCGGGGCCGGCCCAGCCCTTATTGACCTGACGGGAATTCTGTCAGGCGGGCGGGCGGCGGAGGCGGGGAGCACAGGCGAGGGCGTATCGCGTAACGTACGTCGGCAGCCTATGAGGAGAGTGTTTTGCTGACGGTGACCTCTGTGAATGTGAACGGGTTGCGTGCCGCCGCGAAGAAGGGCTTCGTGGAGTGGCTCGCGCAGACGGAAGCCGATGTGCTGTGTCTCCAGGAGGTGCGCGCCGAGCCGGAGCAGTTGCCCGAGCACGTCCGCGCCCCCGAGGGGTGGCATGTGGTGCACGCGCCGGCCGCCGCCAAGGGACGGGCCGGGGTGTCGCTGTACAGCCGGCGGGAGCCCGACCGGATCCGGATCGGTTTCGGCTCGGAGGAGTTCGACGGCAGCGGACGGTACGTGGAGGTCGACCTGCCCGGCGTCACCGTCGCCTCCCTGTATCTGCCCTCGGGTGAGGTCGGCACCGAGCGGCAGGACGAGAAGGAGCGCTTCATGGGCGAGTTCCTCGCCTACCTGAAGGGGCTCCGGGAGCGGGCCGCCGCCGACGGCCGTGAGGTGCTCGTCTGCGGCGACTGGAACATCGCCCACCAGCAGGCGGACCTCAAGAACTGGCGCGGCAACCAGAAGAACTCCGGCTTCCTGCCCGAGGAGCGGGAGTGGCTCTCCCGCGTCCTCGAGCCGGCCGACGGCGGCTATGTCGACGTCGTGCGCGCCCTGCACCCGGGCGTCGAGGGGCCGTACTCGTGGTGGTCGTACCGGGGGCGGGCCTTCGACAACGACACGGGATGGCGCATCGACCTGCACGTCGCGACGCCCGGGCTCGCCGGGCGGGCGGTCAAGGGATTCGTGGAGCGGGCCGCCACACATGGCGAGCGGTGGTCCGATCACGCGCCGGTGACCGTGGTCTACGACCGGTAGACGGTCACGGCCTGCGCATCCGCCGGTCCAGCGCCAGCGACAGCTCCGCCTCCACCACGCTCCGTGCCAGCGGGCGCAGCCGGGGCAGGTCGTCCGCGGCGGCGTGGCGCAGGATCAGGTCCGTGAAGAGTTCGGCCAGGGCGTCGGCGTGGGTGCGGACCTGCTTGGCCGTGTCGAGGACCTCGGTCAGAGGGATGCCCTCGCGGACCAGGGCCGAGGAGACGTCCAGCAGGCGGCGGCTGATGTGGACGATCTCGCCGCCGTCGGTGCCGAGGTAGCCGAGCTCCATCGCGGTGGCGAGGTTCTCGGGGGTGGCCTCGCCCGCGAAGTGGTCGGCGAGTTCCTCGGGGGTGAGGTGGACCGGCTCCTCCTCGGTGGGGGCGCCGACGCCGAGCAGGTCCCCGACGTCCCGGCCGTGGCCGAAGGCCTCCGCCAGGTCCGCGATGCCGCTGAGGGTGTGGCCGCGTTCCAGCAGGGCCGTGATCGTGCGCAGCCGGGCCAGGTGGCCGTCGTCGTACCAGGCGATGCGGCCCTCGCGGCGGGGCGGCGGGAGCAGCTTGCGTTCACGGTAGAAGCGCAGGGTGCGCACTGTGATCCCGGCCAGGCGGGCCAGCTCTTCCATGCGGTATTCACGCTTCTCGGCCACCTGGGCACCCTAAGGCGTACGGCGGGTAACTTCCGTCTCCCGCCCCCTACCCGTCAGTACGCCGCTGCCCTAGTCTCCCAATGCGCCAGTGTTCACTGGCGCGGTTCTTGTGGTGTGTGGAGGTGTCGGCATGGGCGAACGCGAACGCGAGCATGTGCGGGTCGCGGTGGTCGGGTCCGGGTTCGGCGGGCTCGGCGCCGCCGTGCGGCTGCGCCGCGAGGGCGTCACCGACTTCGTCGTCCTGGAGCGGGCGAGCAGCGTCGGCGGCACCTGGCGGGACAACAGCTACCCCGGGTGCCGGTGTGACGTGCCGTCGCATCTCTACTCGTTCTCCTTCGCGCCCAACCCCGACTGGCCGCGCACCTTCTCGGGGCAGGAACACATCCGCGCCTACCTGGAGCATGTGACGGACGCGTTCCGGCTCCGCCCGCACATCCGCTTCGACTCGGAGGTGAAGCGGATGAGCTGGAACGGTGACCGGCTGTGCTGGGACATCGAGACCAGCGGCGGGAGCCTGTCGGCGGACATCGTCGTGTCGGCCACCGGGCCGCTGTCCGACCCGAAGATCCCCGCCCTCCCGGGACTGGACTCCTTCCCGGGCAAGGTCTTCCACTCGGCACGCTGGGACCACGGCTACGACCTGCGCGGCAAACGCGTCGCCATGGTGGGGACCGGCGCCTCTGCCGCCCAGATCGTGCCCGCCGTCCAGCCCGAGGTCTCGCGCCTGACCCTCTTCCAGCGGACCCCGCCGTGGGTGCTGCCCCGCGTCGACCGGAACATCAGCGACGCCGAGCGGTGGCTGCACCGGCAGTCGCCCCTCGCCTCGCAGCTCAGGCGCGGACTGTCCTGGGGGATCCGGGAGCTGCAGGTCCAGGCGTTCACCAAGTACCCGAAGCAGCTCGGCCTCGTCGAGGAGCTGGCCCGGCGCAACATGGCCCGCTCCGTCAAGGACCCGGCCCTGCGGGCGAAACTCACCCCGGACTACCGCATCGGCTGCAAGCGGATCCTGCTGTCCAGCGACTACTACCCGGCGCTCACGCAGCCCAACGTCGACGTGGTCGCGAGCGGGCTGGCGGAGGTCCGGGGCTCCACCCTCGTCGCCGCCGACGGCAGCGAGGCCGAGGTGGACGCGATCGTCTTCGGCACCGGGTTCCACGTCACGGACATGCCCATCGCCGAACGCGTCGTGGGCGCCGACGGACGCACCCTCGCCGAGGCCTGGAAGGGCGGCATGGAGGCCCTGCGCGGCGCCTCGGCGGCCGGCTTCCCCAACTGGGTGTCGATCATCGGGCCCAACACCGGCCTCGGGAACTCCTCGATGATCCTCATGATCGAGTCACAGCTGAACTACCTGGCCGACTTCGTCCGCCAGCTCGACGTCCTCGGCGGCCGGGTCGCCCTGGACGCCCGCCCCGGTGCCGTACGCGCCTGGAACCGCCGGGTGCAGGAACGCATGAAGCGCACCGTGTGGAACACCGGCGGCTGCACCAGCTGGTACCTCGACGCCAGCGGCCGCAACACCACCGTCTGGCCCGGCACGACCGGTGAGTTCCGGCGGGCCACGCGGCGCGTCGATCTGGCCGAGTACGACGTCCTGCGAACTCCCGTGGCGAGGAAGGACTCGACGACGGCCTCCGGGGCGGCGGCCGGGAAGGCCGGGGTGGACGCGTGAGCCGCCTCCTGCACGTGGACTCCGGCCCTTGTTCCCCGCCCGCCCCCGCGCGTGAACTGACCGCCGTCTCCGCCGACGGTGCCCGGCTGCACGTGGAGGTCCACGGACCCGACGGCGCCCCCGCCGTCGTCCTCGCCCACGGCTGGACGTGCTCCACCGCCTTCTGGGCGGCACAGATCCGCGAACTGGCCCGCGACCACCGGGTCATCGCCTACGACCAGCGCGGCCACGGACGCAGCCCCGCGAGCCCGGCCTGCAGCACCGACGCGCTCGCCGACGACCTGGAGGCGGTCCTCACCGCCACCCTCGCCCCGGGCGAACAGGCCGTCGTCGCCGGGCACTCCATGGGCGGCATGACCGTGATGGCGGCCTCCGGGAGGGCCGCCTTCCGTGAGCATGCCGCCGCCGTCCTGCTGTGCAGCACGGGCAGTTCGCGGCTGGTCGCCGCCTCCACCGTCCTCCCCATGCGGCCGGGGCGGGCGCGGACCTGGCTGACCCGGCGGATCCTCGGCTCCCGGGCTCCGCTCGGCCCGGTCACACCCCTGGCCCGCCGGATCCTCAAGTACGGCACGATGGGCCCCGGTTCGGCCCCCCACCTGGTCGACGCATGCGCCCGCATCGTGCACGCCTGCCCCCGCGATGTCCGCCACAGCTGGTCGCACGTGCTGGACCTGCTCGACCTCGACCACGGCGTGCGGACGCTGGACGTGCCCACGGCCGTGGTCGTCGGTACGGCGGACCGGCTGACCCCGCCGGTGCAGGCCCGGGCCCTGGCCGCCGCGCTGCCGCACTGCACCGGGCTCACCGAACTGCCCGGCATCGGTCACATGACACCGGTCGAGGCGCCCGAGCTGGTGGGCGCGAGGATCCGGGAACTCGTCGACGCACACATCCAGTTCGCAGCGGAGGAGAGCGCATGAGCGGAGTCAGCCTCGAAGGCAGGGTCGCCGTGGTGACCGGCGCGGCGCGCGGCGTGGGGGAGTTGCTCGCCCGCAAGCTCTCCGCGCGCGGCGTGAAGATGGCACTGGTCGGTCTGGAGCCCGACGCCCTCAAGCAGGTCTGCGGGCGGCTGCACGGCGACAGCGACCACTGGCACGCCGACGTCACCGACCACGAGGCGATGACACAGGTCGCCCGGGAGGTGAAGGAGCGCTTCGGCAGGGTCGACATCGTCGTCGCCAACGCCGGTGTCGCCACCGGCGGGCCGTTCACCGACTCCGACCCGGAGTCCTGGCGGCGGGTGATCGAGGTGAACCTGGTCGGTTCGGCGGTGACCGCCCGCGCCTTCCTGCCGTCGCTGCTGGAGAGCCGGGGCTACCTGCTCCAGATCGCGTCCCTCGCCGCGATCGTCCCGGCGCCCATGATGACCGCGTACTGCGCCTCCAAGTCCGGCGTGGAGGCGTACGCGCACAGCCTGCGCGCCGAGGTCGGGCACCGGGGCGTGAAGGTCGGCGTCGGGTACCTGTCGTGGACCGACACCGACATGGTGCGCGGGGCCGACCAGGACGACGTCATGCGGGAGTTGCGGCAGCGGCTGCCCTGGCCGGCCGGCAAGACCTACCCGCTGGGGCCGGCGGTGGACCGGCTCGTGGCCGGGATCGAGCGGCGCTCGAGCCATGTGTACGGGCAGTGGTGGCTGCGCGGGATGCAGGGCGTGCGCGGATACCTGCCCGGGGTCATCGGGACGGTGGGGCAGCGGGAGATGCGCAGGTTCGCGGACCGGCTGACCGGCATGCGCACGGGCCTCGTCGGGGCGGGTGGAGCCGCCGATGAGCAGCAGCGGACTACGCTCCGTAAGTGATCGACATGCGGACGGTCACGGCCCGTGTGAATCTGATCGAGCCAGATCCCCTCACCCCCAACGGGAGTGAACCCACATGGGCATGAAGGACCAGTTCCAGGAGAAGTCCGAGCAGTGGCAGAACCAGGCCAGGCAGAAGGCCGACCAGGCCCGCGAGCAGATGCAGGGCCGTGGCCGCCGGCGCGACGAGGACATGGACCCCTCGCACCCGCAGCGTGACCGTGACCGTGAGCGGGAGCGCGAGCAGGAGGACCGCTTCGACCAGGACTACGACGCCTGACGTCGCGCGCTGAACGAGAGGGGTGCCTCGCGCGGGGCACCCCTTTCGCATGCCTGGGCGTGCTCAGTCCGGCCCTCGGCGATCGCCCCGGACAGTACACGCAACTGTCGCTTCCACCAGGTCGGCCGACCTGCTCACGTACGTCACGAAGTGACTGTCGGGGCCGCCCGCTTCTTTGCCAGTGTCGTGCTTCCACGGCCTGCGTCAAGGGCGCTGCACTCCGCTGCGCTGCGTTCCGCGTCGCCTTCGGCGATGGCCCTGCGGGCCACCCTTGACCCAGTCCGCTCCAGCACGGGAGAGAAGCGAGCGAGCGGCCGGGGAGGAACGGGTGGCCAAGGCACGTCACCCCCTTCGGTCGGATGCCTGGCCGTCGGCGGTGAGGGGCGCGGTCGCGCCTCGCCAGCACGCCGGGTGGGCTTGGCGGCGAACCGTGGGTGGGGGGTGGGGGGGGGTGGGGGCGCGGCGGCGGAGTGTGGGCACGCCGCGCCGGTCCAGCGGCTGACCGGGCCGGTAGGTGCGTCGGTCAGGCACGGCACGGACACGGAGACGGGGTGATTCGGGGGTCAGGAGCAGCGAGTGGAGCGTTTGTGCCAACGATCGGCGCAAAACTACAGGTCAGGTAGAAGTTGGGTGACCCAGATGCTCCAATTCCCGCTTCCTGGCAGCTGCTCCACGACCGGTCCCTCAAGGAGCGGTTCGGGGCGCCGAGGATCGCCGCGGCCGGGCTGCTCGCCGTCGGGATCGGGCTGATGCTGCACGCCCGGTAATGAGGAACGGACGGGTGCGCTCGCACCTTCCGAGGAGCACCCTGGAACTAGGTGTTCCGGAGGTGATCCTCATGATGCACAGCACAGTGGGATGGCATGTCGAGTTGGAGTTCAGGGAGGACGACCAGCACACCCGGGCGGTCGCGATGGTCCGGTTGCCCGACGGCACCGAGGTACGGGCGCACGGGCACGCGAGCCGGCACCGGACCGACGTCAACCAGCCCAGGGTCGGCGAGGAGATCGCCGGGGCGAGGGCGCTCAACGAGCTCGCCATGCAGCTGCTGACCAAGGCCCACGAGGAGATCGACCAGGCGTCCGGACGGGTCTCCCACCCGATCCACGTCTAGAGCCCGGCACTCCAGAGCAGGCTCACAGCCCGACAGCCCCCCGCACCGCCCGTACCAGCCCCTGCGCCCGTGGGTCCGCCGTGACCGTCTTGCGGAAGCCGTTGGTGACGTAGCCGAACGCGACCCCGGTGTCCGGGTCGGCGAAGCCGAGGGCGCCGCCACGGCCCGGGTGGCCGAAGGAACCCGGGGTGAGGAGGGGGGAGGCGCTGCCGTGCAGCATGTAGCCGAGGCCGAAACGGGTGCCGACCACCAGGACCCGGTCGGGGCCCGCCGACTCCTCGGCCCTGGCCAGTTCGACGGTCTCCGGCGTGAAGAGGCGTGCGGCGCCGGCCGTTTCGCCGATCAGCGTCGCGTAGAAGCGGGCCAGTCCGTCCGCCGTCGCTATGGCGTTGGTCGCGGGCAGGGCCGCCGCGCGGTACGCCGGGTCGTTCTGCTCCGGGAAAGGCGTGATCGCCGCGAAGGCGCGGCGGGTCAGGGACGCCGGGTCCTGGTAGGCCTCGGTGACCGAGCGTTTCGGGCGGGCGCGCAGAGCGCCGGTCGGCTCGGCGCCCTCGACGCGGCCCACACGTCCGACCCGGCCGGCCTCCGAGTCCGGCAGTCCGAGCCAGAGGTCCAGGCCCAGCGGGCCGGTGAGCTGCGAGGCGAGCCACTCGCCGGTGCTCTGCCCGGTGACGCGCCGCACCAGTTCGTCGAGCAGCCAGCCGTACGTGAGCGCGTGGTAGCCGTGGTCGGTGCCGGGTTCCCAGGCGGGGGCCTGGGCGGCGACCGCCTCGGGGCCCCGGAACGGGTCGAGGGCCTCCTCCGGGGTGAGGGGGTGGTCCAGGACCGGCAGACCGGCCCGGTGGTTCAGGACGTGCCGGACCAGCACCCGCTCCTTGCCCCGCGCCTTGAACTCGGGCCAGTAGTGGCCCACCGGCGCGTCCAGGTCCAGCTGTCCGCGCTGGTGCAGCAGCAGGAGCACGGCGGCGGCGACGCCCTTCGTCGCCGAGCGCACGACCTGCGCGGTGCCGCGCTCCCAGGGAGCCGTGCCGTCGACGTCCTTCGTGCCGGCCCACAGGTCGACGACCCGCTGCCCGTCCCGGTAGACGGCGACCGCCGCGCCCCGCTCCCCGAGCGAGACGAAGTTCCGTACGAACGCTTCCCTGACCGGCTCGAAGCCCTCGGCCACTGTGCCGTGCACGTCCACGCCCGTAACTCCTCGTCTCGCTGTGGTGCTCGTGTGCTCGTGGTGCTCCCTCTCACCCAAGCAGGATGGTCACCTCGATGTTCCCCCGGGTCGCGTTCGAGTACGGGCAGACCTCGTGGGCCGCGTCCACCAGCTTGGTCGCGAGGCCGTGGTCGACGACCGGGAGGGAGACGCTGAGGGCGACCGCGAGGCCGTAGCCGCGCTGCTTGTTGGGGCCGATGCCGACCTTCGCGGAGACCGTGGAGCCGGTCAGGTCGTAGCCCTCGCGGTTGCCGACGAGGATCAGCGCGTTGTGGAAACAGGAGCTGTAGCCGGCCGCGAAGAGCTGTTCCGGGTTGGTGCCGTTGCCGTCGCCGCCCAGCTGCGGGGGCATCGCGACCCTGAGGTCGAGCCGGCCGTCCTGGCTGGTGACATAACCCTCGCGGCCGCCATGGGCGGTGGCCTCGGCGACGTACATGATCTTCGTCGGGCGGGTGTCGACGGCGGTGCCGTCAGTCATGCTGTCCTCCCCCGGAAACAAGTGCGCACAAACACATCGTGCACAAGGTACTGGCCAGTAACTGACCTTCCGCCGCCAGGGGATGCAACCGGGGGTAACCCGTGTTCAGCTGATCCGCTCCGTCAGCCGCCACAGCTCCTCGCGCAGCCGCGCGGCCTCCGTGCCGTCGAGCCCGGTCGCCGCGAGCAGGCGTCCGGGCACCCTCCCGGCCCGCTCCCGCAGCTCCTCCGCGCGCCCGGTCGACGCCACGAGCACCGACCGCTCGTCCCGCGCGGACCTCTCCCGCCGTACCAGCCCCGCCGCCTCCAGCCGCTTGAGCAGCGGCGACACCGTGCCGTAGTCGAGCCGCAGCGTGGCCGCCAGCTCCTTGACCGGGGTCTCGCCCCGCTCCCAGAGGACCAGCAGGACCAGGTACTGCGGGTAGGTGAGGCCCAGTTCGTCGAGGAGCGGGCGGTACGCGGCCGTCACCGCCCGCTGGGCGGCGTACAGCGCGAAGCACAGCTGCTGGTCCAGCAGAGTTGAGGCCTCTGGCTCCTCGTCGGTCACGCGCCCATTGTTCACGGACGGGCCGGAGCGGCCGGCACCGAACGCGGATCGAAACCGAACGGCAGCTCCAGGCGGTGGGCGCGCATCAGCTCCTCGTCGGACAGCAGGTCGCCGGTCGGCCCGTCCGCCGCGATCACGCCCTCACTGAGGACGAGCGAGCGCGGGCACAGCTCCAGGGCGTAGGGGAGGTCGTGCGTGACCATCAGCACCGTCACGTCGAGGGAGCGGAGGATGTCGGCCAGTTCGCGGCGGGAGGCCGGGTCCAGGTTGGAGGAGGGCTCGTCGAGGACGAGGATCTCCGGCTCCATCGCCAGGACGGTCGCGACGGCCACCCGGCGGCGCTGGCCGAACGAGAGGTGGTGCGGCGGGCGGTCCTTGAACCCGGCCATGCCGACCCGCTCCAGCGCCCGGTCCACGCGATCCTCGAGCTCCGGCCCCTTCAGCCCGGCCGCCGCCGGCCCGAACGCCACGTCCTCCCGGACGGTCGGCATGAAGAGCTGGTCGTCCGGGTCCTGGAAGACGATGCCGACCCGGCGCCGGATCTCTGCCATGTGCTGCTTGCCGACGGGCAGCCCGGCCACCTTCACCGAGCCGGCGCCGCCGGTCAGGATGCCGTTGAGGTGCAGCACCAGGGTCGTCTTGCCGGCGCCGTTCGGCCCGAGCAGCGCGACCCGCTCGCCGCGCGCGATGGAGAAGTCGACGCCGAACAGGGCCTGATGGCCGTCGGGGTAGGCGAAGGCGAGGCCCGAGACCTCGAGGGAAGCAGTCACAGGGTCCATCCCAGCAGACATACGACGAGCGCGGACACCGGGAGTGCGAGGGCGTACGACCACTGTGCCCGGGACGCGGTCACCTCGTCGATCACCGGCATGGCACCGGAGTAGCCGCGGCTGACCATGGCCAGGTGCACGCGTTCACCGCGCTCGTAGGAGCGGATGAACAGGGCGCCCGCGGACTTGGCGAGCACGCCCCAGTGCTTCACGCCCCTCGCCTCGAAGCCACGCGACTCCCGGGCGATGCGCATGCGCCGCATCTCGTCGGTGATGACGTCGCCGTAGCGGATCATGAAGGACGCGATCTGCACGAGGAGCGGCGGCAGTCTGAGGCGCTGGAGGCCGAGCAGCAGCTCGCGGAGTTCGGTGGTGGCGGCCAGGAGCACGGAGGCGGCGACCCCGAGCGTGCCCTTGGCGAGCACGTTCCAGGCTCCCCACAGTCCGTTCACGCTCAGGGACAGGCCGAGGACGTCGACGCGCTCGCCCTCCGCCACGAACGGCATCAGCACCGCGAACGCGACGAACGGCACCTCGATCAGCAGCCGCCTGAGCAGGAACCCGGCCGGTACCCGCGCGACGTACGCCACGAGGGCCAGCAGCAGGGCGTACAGACCGAACGCCCACATCGCCTCGCGCGGCGTCGACACCACGACCACCACGAAGGCGAACACCGCGGCGAGCTTGGTGTGCGGAGGCAGACCGTGCACGGGGGAGTGCCCGTGCCGGTAGAGCTTGTGCGCGTGCCCGGCTCCCATTCAGACGCCCGTGGTGCTCGACGTGCTCGACGTGCTTGCCGTGCTCGTCGTCTCCGACGGGGACGTGTCGTCCGAGCGGCGGCGGCGCACGGCCCAGAACACGCCGGTGCCCGCGGCGACCGTCACCCCCACGCCGATGACGCCCGCCAGGCCCCCGGACAGGCGGGCGTCGTCGACGTCCCTGACGCCGTAGTCGGCGAGCGGGGAGTCGGCCGTGGCGTGTTCCTCGGCCTTCTTGTCGATGCCGTGGTCGGTGGCGACCTTCTCCAGGCCGTCCGGGTCGGCGGAGGCGTAGAAGCTCACGAACCCGGCCAGGACCAGGGAGGTGACCAGGCCCGCGGCCCAGACCCCGCGGTGCGAGGCCCGGGCGGCCACGGTGCCGGGCGCGGGCCCGGTGCCGGGCGCGTCGACCAGTTCGCCGTTCACCCGCAGCTTGAGCTTCTGTGTGAGGCCGCGCGCTCCGTACACCAGGTCCGGACGGACGGCGATGACCGCGCCGACGGTCAGGGCGGTGATCGCGGCCTCGCCGATGCCGATGAGCAGGTGCACGCCGACCATGGCGGTGGCGACCTTGCCGATCGACACGTCGGTGGTGCCGCCGATGGCGTACAGCAGGGTGAAGACGAGGGCGGAGGCCGGGACGGAGATCAGGGCCGCCGCGAAGGAGGCGGCGGTGACCGAGCGGCGGGTGCGCGGCAGCAGCTTCACCAGGCCGCGGAAGAGGGCGTAGGCGACGACCACGGTGACGATCGCCATGTCGGTGATGTTCACGCCGAGCGCGGTCAGGCCGCCGTCCGCGAAGAGGATGCCCTGCATGAGCAGGACGACGGACACGCACAGGATGCCTGTGAAGGGGCCGACGAGTATCGCGGCGAGCGCACCGCCGAGCAGATGGCCGCTGGTCCCCGCCGCGACGGGGAAGTTCAGCATCTGCACCGCGAAGATGAACGCCGCGACCAGCCCGGCCAGCGGCGCGGTGCGCTCGTCGAGCTCGCGGCGTGCGCCGCGCAGGCTCACGGCGACGGCGCCCGCGGCGATCACACCGGTGGCGGCGGAGGTGGGCGCGTTGATGAATCCGTCAGGTACATGCACCGTCCGATGATGTGGCTTGATGCGAATAGTTTGCAAGAGCGTGGCGCTCGTTTTATCTCACGCGTGATACATCCGGCCTGAAAACCGCAATCCGGGAAATATGCGACATTGGAGAGGGAGTGGACGGAGAGTTTCCACGCAGATGGCGCACGGTGAAGGGGCCGTCCGATGTCCGTAATCGAGCAGTACGCGCGAGCCCACATCGTGACGGACGCGGCCGTCCCGCTCGTCGACGAGCTGGAGGCGATTCCCGTCACGCTGAGGTACGACCCCGAGCGGGATCCCCGTGCGGTGCGCATCGGCCTGACGGGGGCCGGGGCGCGGGAGTGGACCTTCGACCGCGAGCTGCTGGAGGAGGGTCTGCGGTTCCCCGCCGGCAGCGGTGAGGTGCGGGTGTGGCCCTGCGGGCGGGTGCAGACCGTGGTGGAGTTCCACTCCCCGCAAGGTGTGCTGGTCGTGCAGTTCGAACAGCAGGCACTGCTGCGGTTCCTGCGGCGGACGTACATGGCCGCCGCGGAACCCGTCACGCACTGAGGGGCCCGTGAGCCCCGCGCTCAGCCGCCGGCCTTCAGCAGCGCCGCCACGATCGGCCCGGCCGTCGAGCCGCCGTGGCCGCCCTGCTGGACCACGCCCGCGGCGGCCAGATCGCCCCGGTAGGCGGTGAACCAGCCGTTCGGCTTCTTCTGCCCGTCGACCTCGGCGGAACCGGTCTTCGCGCCGACGTCACCGCCGACCCCGGCCATCGCCTCGGCGGCCGTGCCGGCCGCGGCCGTGTACGCCATCAGCTCGCGCAGCTGGGACAGCGTGCCCGCCGACATGGTGCGCGCGGCCGTCGCGAGCTTGCGCCCGTCCACGTCCGGGGAGACCAGGTACGGCTGGCGGAAGGTGCCGGACTTCACCGTCGCCGACACCGACGCCATGTTCAGCGGGTTCATCCGCACCCCGCCCTGCCCGATCAGCGAGGCGGCCATCTGGGCCGCCGACTGCACCGGCACCGCGCCGTCGAAGGACGGCACCCCGACCGTCCAGTTGTTCAGGCCGAGGCCGAAGACCTGCTGGGCCTGCTTGGTCAGGTCGTCGTCCTTCAGCTTCGGCGCCTGGCTGATGAAGGCCGTGTTGCAGGAGCGGGCGAAGCTCGCCTTGAACGTGCCGTTCTTGATCTCGAACTTGTCGTCGTTCTGGAACTTCCAGTGCCCGTACGTGAAGTACTTGGGGCACGGGTGCTTCTTGTCCGCCGACGCCAGTCCCTTCTCGAGCAGCAGCGAGGAGGTGATGACCTTCATCGTGGAGCCGGGGGCGAGGGAGCCCTGGAAGGCGGTGTTGAAGCCGGGCGAGGCGTTGGCGGCGGCCAGGATCTCCCCGGTGGACACCCGCACCACGGCCACCGACGACCGGGCCTTCTTCGCGACCTGCTGCTCGGCGGCCGCCTGGAGGGCGGGGTCCAGCGTGGTCTTCACCGTGCCGGGCGTGCCCTCGCTCAGCTCCAGCAGGGTCTTGTCGGACAGGTCCTTCGCCTTGGCGGCCTTCCCGCGCACGACCCGGAGCTCGATGCCGGCCTTGCCGCCGGCCTCCTTGCCGTACTTCTCGCGCAGCCCGTCCAGGACCGGGCCGAGCGAGGCGTACTTCTGCTTGGTCAGTTCCCCGCCGTCCCGGTCGAGCGCCTTGACCGGGGGCGTGCCCGCCTCGCCCGTGACCAGCGTGTCGCCGTCCTTCAGATCCGGGTGGACGACGGCGGAGTGCCAGTCGACCAGCGGCTTTCCGTCGCTGGTACGGCGCACGACGGTCAGCGCGCTGCTGTACGCCAGCGGCTTCTCGATGTCCTGGTACGACACCGTGGCCTTGACGGAGAAGGGCACCTTGTCACCCGTCGGCTTGCCCGGGGTGAGGGTGACCTTCTTGATGTGGGCGTCCTTGCTGTAGCCGGTGAGCAGCCGCTTCGCCGCGGCCGAGTCGTCGGTGGCCGCCGCGGCCTGCGGGGCCTTCCCCGACTGCCAGGCGGTGAGGAAGGCACGCGCGGTGGTGGTGACCTCGGCCGGCGACAGCGGCCCGGTCTTCACCTCGGGCTTCTGGTCCGTGGACGCCGTGCGGGAGCCGTCGTCGGCAGCCGCGCCGCCGTCGCTCAGCGCGTAGGCGCCGAACCCCGCGCCGACGACGACCACGGCGATGACCCCGCCGATCACGGCCGGCTTCGTGTTCCGTCGCTCGGCGACGCGCCTTCTGTTGCCCACTGCTGTTCTTTCCTCCGCGAATCCCCAGGGTCCCCGTTGCCCTCGGCACTGTCCCAACGACGGCCACCACCCTAGAGTCCCGTCCGGCTCGTATGAGATCAGCCACCCGTTCGTAGCACGGCTGCGACAATCGGACCGGCCGCGTCGCCGCCGTGCCCGCCCTCCTCGGTCATGGCCGCCGCCGCGACGTCGCCCCGGAATCCGGTGAACCAGCTGTTGGACCTGGCGTTGCCGTCGACCTCGGCGGAGCCGGTCTTGGCGCCGACGTCACCGCCCAGGCCCCGCATGGCCTCCATGGCGGTGCCCTGGGTGGCGGTGAGCCGCATCATCTGCTTCAGCTGGGCGGCGGTGCCGGGCTTCAGGCCCTCGGCCCGGGCGAGCTGCCGGTCGTCCAGTCCGGGCGAGACGAGGTAGGGCTGGCGGAAGGCGCCGGTGATCGCGGTCGCGGTCACCGAGGCCATGTTCAGCGGGCTCATCTGGACCTGGCCCTGCCCGATGGCGCCCGCCGCCCGGTCCGGGCCGCCGGTGGCGGGGACGCTGCCGTCGAACGAGGCGATGCCGGTCTTCCAGTTGTCCCGCCCGAGCCCGAACCGCTCCTCGGCCTCCTGCGTCAGTGAGGCGTCGTCAAGCGGCTTCTCGTCGATGAGCTTGATGAAGGCGGTGTTGCAGGACCGCATGAAGCTGCCGGCGAGGGTGGCGTTGCCGTCGGGCCTCATGCCCGTCAGGTTCTTGAACGTCTGGCTCTTCCACACGGCGGTGTCCGGGCAGGGGGCCGGACCGTCCATCGAGGTCACGCCGTTGTCGATCAGCATCGCGGCGGTGATGATCTTCATGGTGGAGCCGGGGGCGGCCTGGCCCTCGAAGGCCGCGTTGAAGCCGTCCGTACGGTGGTTCGCCACGGCCAGCACCTCGCCGGTGCTCGGCTTGACGGCCACCACCGACGACTGGGCGAACCGCTTGACCGCCTTCTCGGCCGCCGCCTGCGCGCTCGGGCTGATGGTCGTCTCGAGCTTGCCCGCCCTGCCCTCGGTGAGGGTCAGCAGCGGGGTGTCGGGGGCGTTCCCGCCGGTGTGCCGGATGACGAGTTCCACGCCGGGGGTGCCGCCGGCCTTCTCGCCGTACTTCTCGCGCAGCGCGTCCAGGACCGGACCGAGGGAGGGGTACTTCTCCTTCGTGAGCACCGAGCCGTCGCGGCCGACGGCCTCGATGGGCGGGCTGGCCGCCTGCTCCGTGACGAGCGTGTCGTGCTTCTTCAGCTCGGGGTGCACGACGGACGGCTGCCAGTCGACCAGCGCCCGTCCGGTGGTGAGACCCCGCACGACCGTCAGCTTGCTCCGGTAGCTGATCGGCTTGGACTTCCCGTCGTAGGCGACCTTCGCCTTCACCGTGTAGGGCACGGTCGTACCGTTCGCCGCGCCCGGCGTGATCTTCACGTCGGTGATGTGCGCGTCGTCGGCGAACGCGGCCAGCACCGCGTCGGCGGCCGCGTCGTTGTTCGTGTACGACGCCGCCTTCCCGGCCGCGCCCTCCTCCCAGGCCGCGAAGAACCTGGCCGTGGTCTCCTCGACCTCGTCCTTGCCGGGCGGCCCCGACTTCCTCTCCGCGGCCGCCCCGCTCGTGCCCCCGTCGCCGTTCAGCGCGCTCAGGATGTTGTAGGCCCCGTACCCGGCACCGCCCACCATCACCGCGAACACGCCGCCTATGACGGCGGCCTTGACCCCCTTGCTCATGCTGCGGTCCTCCCCGTTGAGCCCTCCGCGCTCCTTTGAACGCGTTCAGAAAGCTCGACCCCGGGAGCACTCTATGCGGAAGCGGTTACCCCTGGGACGGGCGTTTCGATTTTTGTCCGAACGTGGATCAGACCCAGGTGTCCAGCCACATCCGCGACCGCCAGTCGTCGATCGGGATGGTCTGGCCGGTGTACAGCGGCCAGAAGTAGATGAAGTTCCAGGTGATCAGCAGGACCAGGACGCCCGCGGACGTGGCGCCCACCACGCGGCGGGTGTCGGAGGAGCGGGGCGGACCGATGATCGCGCCGAGCAGCATCGCCACCGCCAGGCACAGGAACGGCAGGAAGACGATGGCGTAGAAGAAGAAGATCGTCCGCTCCTGGTACATGAACCAGGGCAGATAGCCGGCCGCGATGCCACAGGCGATGGCACCGGCGCGCCAGTCGCGCCGGAACAGCCAGCGCCACAGGACGTAGAGGACCGCGAAGCAGGCGACCCACCACAGCAGCGGCGTGCCGAGGGCGAGGACCTCGCTGGCGCACTTCTCGCCGGCGTCGGCCGGGCAGCCGTCCTTGCCCGGCGCCGGGGACTCGTAGAAGTAGGACACCGGGCGGCCGAGAACCAGCCAGCTCCACGGGTTGGACTGGTACGTGTGCGGCGAGGACAGGCCGACGTGGAACTCGTACACCTGGTGCTCGTAGTGCCACAGGCTGCGCAGCCAGTCGGGCAGGAAGGTCCAGTCGCCGCCCTTGCCGGCGGTCGCCGCCCAGTTGCGGAAGTAGCCGCCGGAGCCGTCGGTCGGGGAGAGGATCCAGCCCGTCCAGGACAGGAGGTAGGTGACGATCGCGACCGGGACCGTGGCCAGGAACGCCAGCCCCGTGTCCCGCCTGAGCACCGCCGAGTACGGGTGCCGGGCACCGGCGACCCGGCGCGAGCCGACGTCCCACAGGACCGTCATCAGGCAGAACGCGGCCAGGATGTAGAGGCCGTTCCACTTCGTGGCGAAGGCCAGACCCAGCATCAGGCCCGCCGCCCAGCGCCAGGGGCGCCGGCCGAGGCGGGCCGTCTCGGCGACGTGCCGGTCGGGGCGGACCCGGCCGTCGGCGTCCACCGGGAGCGCCGCCGCGAGTTTCGCGCGGGTCTTGTCCCGGTCGATCAGCAGACAGCCGAACGCGGCCAGCACGAAGAACATCAGCACGCCGTCGAGCAGCGCCGTGCGGCTCATCACGAAGTGCAGGCCGTCCACCGCCATCAGCGCGCCCGCCAGGCAGCCCAGGAAGGTGGAGCGGAACAGCCGCCGGCCGATCCGGCACAGCAGCAGCACGGAGAGCGTGCCGAGCAGGGCCGTCATGAACCGCCAGCCGAACGGATCGAAGCCGAACAGCAGCTCGCCGAGCCCGATGACGTACTTGCCGACCGGCGGATGCACGACGTACGCCGCGTCCGTCGGGATGGAGACGTTTCCGCCTGAGGAGAGAACCAGGTCGTTGGCGTTCTTGTCCCAGTTGACCTCGAAACCGCGGTGGACGAGCGCCCACGCGTCCTTCGCGTAGTACGTCTCGTCGAATATCACCGCCTTCGGGTTGCCGAGGTTCCAGAACCGCAGGACCCCCGCCACCAGCGTCACCAGCAGCGGGCCGGTCCAGCCCGACCAGCGCACCAGCCGCCCCGCGAGCGTGTGCGGGATGCCGAGCGCCGCCCACAGGCGCGGGCCGGGCTCGGTGTACGGCGGCACCAGGCGGGCGCGGACGTCACGGGCGTCGCCGCTGGGCTGCCCCTGGTAGCCGAAGCGGCGCAGCCGCTGCTGCCAGGGCGGCCGCTGCTCGTGCGCCGCCTGGCCCTGCCGGGTGTCCGTCGAGGACGCGGTACTGGTCACCGCGCCATCGTAGGGAACCGATCTGTGTGAGTCCCGTGCATGGCCGGTATGCGTCCGCATCCTCCGCCCCTGGGAGGACTCCGGACGCTGTGCCCCTGGGAGGATGGTGGGCGTGACCGGAACCCTCGTACTCGCAGGCACCCCTATCGGCGACATCTCCGACGCCCCGCCCCGGCTCGCCGAGGAACTCGCCGGGGCAGACGTCGTCGCCGCCGAGGACACGCGTCGGCTGCGGCGGCTGACCCAGGCGCTGGGCGTCACGCCCAAGGGGCGGGTGGTGTCCTACTTCGAGGGCAACGAGTCCGCGCGTACGCCGGAGCTCGTCGAGGAGCTGGTGGGCGGCGCGCGTGTGCTGCTCGTCACGGACGCGGGGATGCCGTCCGTGTCCGACCCGGGCTACCGGCTGGTGGCGGCCGCGGTGGAGAGGGACGTCCGGGTGACCGCCGTGCCCGGGCCGTCCGCCGTGCTCACCGCGCTCGCGTTGTCGGGGCTGCCCGTGGACCGGTTCTGCTTCGAGGGGTTCCTGCCGCGCAAGGCGGGGGAGCGGCTCGGGCGGCTGCGGGAGGTGGCCGGGGAGCGGCGCACACTCGTGTACTTCGAGGCTCCCCACCGGCTCGACGACACGCTCGCGGCCATGGCCGAGGTGTTCGGGGCCGAGCGGCGGGCCGCGGTGTGCCGGGAGCTGACCAAGACGTACGAGGAGGTCCGCAGGGGCGGGCTGGCGGAGCTGGCCGCGTGGGCCGCGGACGGTGTGCGCGGTGAGATCACCGTCGTGGTGGAGGGGGCGCCGGAGTCGGGGGCCGAGGACGTCGGCCCCGAGGAACTCGTGCGGCGGGTCCGGGTGCGAGAGGAAGCGGGGGAGCGGCGCAAAGAGGCGATCGCCGCGGTGGCGCAGGAGGCCGGTGTGCCGAAGCGGGTGGTTTTCGACGCCGTTGTCGCCGCGAAGAACGCCGGCTGACACGAGGGGCCCACACACCCTCTGAGCAGGGCGCATGTCGGATGAGCGTGCGCCCCATGGGTGGGCAAAGCAGAAGGGGGCCCGGGGCAAGGAACGCTCAAATCGGCGCCAATAGTCGAGCAGGTCTGCTGCCTTCCGGCCGGCTGAGGAGTCCACTGGGTCGCGGGGACGCAATCGTCCTCACGCCACAGCGGAACAGGAGCTGGCATGAGTGAGATCGCAGGGCGGACCGGGCTCCGCGCCGGGGCGAACGCCGTCGTTCACGAGTCGTACTCCTTCGCCTGCATGCGCTGCGGGCACGGCTGGGAGCAGTCGTACGAGATAGAGCACCACATAGACGCCGCGGGGCACGAGTTCGTCCTCTACGTCGTGGACGGCAGGGTGGTGCCCTCCCCACTGAGCAAGCCCACGTGCCACAACTGCGACGGTCACCTCGTGCGGATCATGCAGCCCGGGCGGGTGGCGTCGGCACGCGACGCGGCGCACCGGCCGCAGCGGGTGCCGCCGCCCGCCGGGCCGGTGGAGGCCCCGACGGCGGAGGCGGAGGCCGGGCAGGACCAGCGCGAGCACCACCACTGGCACCTGTCCGACCTGCTCCACCCCTTCCAGCGCAAGGCGAGCTGACCCGTCCGGCTCCCCTTGTCGACGCCCTCCCCCGGCCCTCCCCCCATCGGGGAGGGCGTCGCCCTTTCGGGGGATCGGGCTTCCGTAGGATCGGGGC
Organism: Streptomyces djakartensis; assembly: GCF_014651075.1. Lineage (GTDB taxonomy): Bacteria > Actinomycetota > Actinomycetes > Streptomycetales > Streptomycetaceae > Streptomyces > Streptomyces djakartensis. The sequence goes on from NZ_BMWE01000008.1 coordinate 194,126, forward strand.
ATGCCTTCCAACGACTCCGACAAGCACGCCGCGCCCCCGCTGCCGGAACCCCTCCGGGTGCCGGTCGCCGACTCCCACACCCACCTGGACATGCAGTCCGGAACGGTCGAGGAGGCGCTTACGAAGGCGGCGTCGGTCGGTGTGACGACGGTCGTGCAGGTCGGCTGCGACCTGAAGGGCTCCCGGTGGGCGGCCGAGACGGCGGCGGCCTACGAGGCCGTCCACGCGACGGTCGCCCTGCACCCGAACGAGGCCCCGCGCATCGTCCACGGCGACCCGGACGGCTGGTCGCGGCAGGGCGCGCGCCAACCGGGCGGCCAGGCGGCACTGGACGACGCGCTCGCCGAGATCGACCGGCTTGCCGCGCTGGAACAGGTCAAGGGCGTCGGAGAGACGGGCCTGGACTACTTCCGCACCGGGCCCGAGGGCAAGGAGGCACAGGAGAGGTCCTTCCGCGCGCACATCGAGATCGCCAAGCGGCACGGCAAGGCCCTGGTCATCCACGACCGCGAGGCCCACGCGGATGTCCTGCGCGTCCTGAAGGAGGAGGGCGCCCCCGAGCGGACCGTCTTCCACTGCTACTCCGGTGACGCCGAGATGGCGGAGATCTGCGCGAGCGCCGGCTACTTCATGTCCTTCGCCGGCAACGTCACCTTCAAGAACGCCCAGAACCTGCGGGACGCCGTGGCGGTGGCCCCGCTGGAGCTGCTCCTCGTCGAGACGGACGCGCCCTTCCTCACGCCGGTGCCGTACCGCGGGCGCCCCAACGCCCCCTACCTGGTGCCGCTCACCGTGCGGGCCATGGCCGAGGTACGCGGTGCCGACGAGGACACCCTGGCGGCCGCCCTCGCGGCGAACACGGCGCGCGCGTTCGGCTACTGACCTCCTGCGGACACCTTCCGCGGACACCTCCCGCGTCACCGCACTACTGTGCGTAGTCGCGTCGCTTTGGAGAGTGACGGCCGCTCCGCTAGGTTCTGGGGGCCCGATCCGGACCCCTCTGGACCCCCTCCGTCCCCTGGAGCGCGTCGGCGTGAGCAACTCGCAGTACGAGACGTACGAGATGTACGGCTCGGCCTACCCGGACCCCGTGTACGGCTGGCCCGGCGCCCATGAGGACACCTACCGGCCCGCCTACGAGGAGCCGCCCCTGCCCGGACCTGACCGGCCCGGCGCCCCGGAGCCGCGCAGGGAACCCCGTCCGGAAGCAGGTCCGGAAACGCGTCCGGGATCACGCGCCGAAGCTCGCGCCGAAGCACGCGTCGAAGCTCGCGCCGAAGCACGCGCCGGATCGCGGACGGGAGCACGCACCGGTTCCCACCGCAGGTCCACCCGCCGCCGCAGAACCAAGTACGTTGAGCGCCCGGGCGAGGGTTCCCTTCGCCGGCTGCTTCCGCAGGCCCTGGTCGTCGCCTTCCTCGCGGGCGGCACCACGGCGTTCGTCGCCAAGGACAAGGCGATCGAGCTGAGCGTCGACGGCAAGGCCCGCACGCTGCACACCTTCGCCGAAGACGTCACCGAGCTGCTGGCCGAGGAAGGCGTCGAGATCGGCGACCACGACGCCGTCGCGCCCGGGCCGGACGAGAGGATCACCAGCGGCGACGAGGTCGCCGTGCGCTACGCCCGCCCCGTACGGCTGACACTCGACGGCCACCGGCGTGAGGTGTGGACGACGGCCCACACGGTGGCCGGGGCGCTCAGGCAACTGGGGGTGCGCCAGGAGGGCGCGTACGTGTCCACCTCGCGCTCGCGGCGGATCGGCCGCGAGGGCCTCGCGCTGGACGTGCGGACCGAGCGCACGGTCACCGTCATGGCCGACGGCCGGGCCCGCACCGTCCGCACCAACGCGGCGACCGTGCGGGACGCGGTCGAGGAGGCCGGGATCACCCTGCGCGGCCAGGACACCACGTCGGTCCCGCCAGGGAGCTTCCCGCGCGACGGGCAGACCGTCACGGTGCTGCGGATCACCGGCGGCAAGGAGGTCCACGACGAGCCGATCCCGTTCCAGGTGCGGCGGACCGAGGACCCGGCCCTGTTCCGCGGCACGGAGGTCGTCGAACAGGCGGGGGAACCCGGCCTGCGCCGCGTCACCTACTCCGTGCGCACCGTCAACGGCGTCAGGCAGAAGCCGCGCCGCATCAAGTCCGAGCTGGTGCGCCTGCCCCGCCCGCAGCTGGTGAAGGTCGGCACCATGCCGCGACCGTCCTCCGTGCAGGGCGCCGACCACCTCGACTGGCAGGGCCTCGCCGCCTGCGAGTCCGGAGGCCGCCCCGACGCGGTCGACTCCTCGGGCACCTACGGCGGCCTGTACCAGTTCGACACCCGGACCTGGCAGGCCCTCGGCGGCCGGGGCCGCCCCCAGGACGCCCCGGCGGCGGAACAGACGTACCGCGCGAAGAAGCTGTACGTGCGCCGGGGCGCGAGCCCGTGGCCGCACTGCGGCAGCCGCCTGCACAGCTGACAACCGAGCCCCCCGCCGCTGCGGGCAATCGTGCCGCCAAGGGCGGCACGGGTGGGCGCAGCGGCACCCCGCACCGCCGGGCTGCGCAACGCCCCGCCCCCGGCACCAACGCCGAGCCACCAGGAAACCCGCCCCCGGCACCAACGCCGAGCCACCACGAACCCGCCCCACCAAACCCCCGTACCCTTGTCCCCGTGACCAGCCCCACCCCCGACGCCCTCCTCGGCCCCGCCGATGTCCGCGAACTCGCCGCCGCCCTCGGCGTACGCCCCACCAAGCAACGCGGCCAGAACTTCGTGATCGACGCGAACACCGTCCGCCGCATCGTCCGCACCGCACAGGTCCGCCCCGACGACGTCGTCGTCGAGGTCGGCCCGGGGCTCGGGTCGCTCACCCTGGCGCTGCTGGAGGTCGCCGACCGCGTCACGGCCGTCGAGATCGACGAGGTGCTCGCCGCGGCACTGCCCGCGACCGTCACGGCCCGCATGCCCGAGCGCGCCGACCGCTTCGCCCTCGTCTACTCCGACGCCATGCACGTCACGGACCTGCCGGGCCCCGCCCCGACCGCGCTGGTCGCCAACCTGCCCTACAACGTGGCCGTCCCGGTGCTGCTGCACATGCTCGACACCTTCCCGACCATCGAACGCACCCTCGTCATGGTCCAGTCGGAGGTCGCCGACCGGCTCGCCGCCCCGCCCGGCTCGAAGGTGTACGGCGTCCCCTCCGTGAAGGCCAACTGGTACGCCGAGGTCAAGCGGGCCGGCGCCATCGGCCGGAACGTCTTCTGGCCGGCGCCCAACGTCGACAGCGGCCTGGTCTCCCTGGTCCGCCGGACCGAACCGCCGAGGACGACGGCCTCGAAGACCGAGGTGTTCGCGGTCGTCGACGCGGCGTTCGCCCAGCGCCGCAAGACGCTGCGGGCCGCGCTCGCCGGCTGGGCCGGGTCCGCCGCCGCAGCCGAGGCGGCCCTCGTCGCCGCCGGGGTCTCCCCGCAGGCCCGGGGCGAGTCGCTGACCGTGGAAGAGTTCGCGCGTATCGCCGAGCACAAGGCGAGCCGGCACGAGGAGAAGGAGCCCGCGTGAGCGTCACGGTCCGCGTCCCCGCCAAGGTCAACGTCCAGCTGGCGGTCGGCGCCGCCCGCCCGGACGGCTTCCACCCCCTCGCCAACGTCTTCCTCGCCGTCGGCCTCTACGACGAGGTCACCGTCACCCCGGCCCGTGAACTCCGTGTCACCTGCGAGGGCCCGGACGCCGACCAGGTCCCCCTGGACCGTACGAACCTGGCCGCACGGGCGGCCGAGGCGCTCGCCGAGCGGTACGGCCGTACGCCCGGCGTCCACATCCACATCGCCAAGGACATCCCCGTCGCCGGCGGCATGGCGGGCGGCAGCGCCGACGGCGCCGGCGCCCTGGTGGCCTGTGACGCGCTGTGGGGGACCGGCGCCTCCCGCGAGGAACTCCTCGAGATCTGCGCGGAGCTGGGCAGCGACGTGCCGTTCAGCCTGGTCGGCGGGGCGGCCCTCGGCATCGGGCGGGGTGAGCAGCTGACGCCCCTGGAGACCGGCGGCACCTTCCACTGGGTGTTCGCGATGGCCGGCCGTGGTCTGTCCACCCCGGCCGTGTTCCGCGAGTTCGACCGGCTCGGCGAGGGCACGGACATCCCCGAGCCCGTCGCCTCCCAGGAACTCCTCGCCGCCCTCGCCAAGGGCGACCCGGACGCGCTCGCCGCCGCCGTCTCCAACGACCTCCAGCCCGCGGCCCTCTCCCTCTTCCCGGAACTCGCCGGGACCCTCGCCACTGGCCGCGCCGCCGGCGCCCTCGCCGCCCTGGTCTCCGGCTCCGGCCCGACCACGGCGTTCCTCGTCCGCGACCCCGACTCGGCTGCCGCGGTGGCCCAGGCACTACTGACCTCCGGCACGTGCCGGACGGTACGCACGGCGTCGGGTCCGGCACCCGGGGCGACGGTGACCGCCGCCGAGCCCTCCTGAACACCCCGGCCGGAGCACCCCGCCGCCCGACTACCCTGGAGGGTCGATCGTCCCCCCTGTCAGGAGAGAAATGGCCGTCAACCTGGTCAATGTCGAGAACGTCAGCAAGGTGTACGGCACCCGTGCCCTGCTCGACGGTGTCTCCCTCGGCGTCTCCGAAGGGGACCGCATCGGTGTCGTCGGCCGCAACGGAGACGGCAAGACCACGCTGATCCGGATGCTCGCCAAGCAGGAGGAGGCCGACACCGGGCGCGTCACGCACTCCGGCGGACTGCGCCTCGGAGTGCTCACCCAGCACGACTCGCTCGACCCGGAGGCCACCGTCCGCCACGAGGTCATCGGCGACATGGCCGACCACGAGTGGGCGGGCGACGCCAAGGTCAGGGACGTGCTGACCGGCCTGTTCGGCGGGCTCGACCTGCCGGGATTCCCCAAGGGGCTCGACACCGTCATCGGCCCGCTGTCCGGTGGTGAGCGGCGCCGTATCGCGCTCGCCAAGCTGCTCATCGAGGAGCAGGACCTGCTCGTCCTCGACGAGCCCACCAACCACCTCGACGTCGAGGGCATCGCCTGGCTCGCCCGGCACCTGCGCAACCGCCGGTCGGCGCTGGTGTGCGTCACCCACGACCGCTGGTTCCTGGACCAGGTGTGCACCCGCATGTGGGACGTCCAGCGCGGCGCGGTCTACGAGTACGAGGGCGGCTACTCCGACTACGTCTTCGCCCGGGCCGAGCGTGAGCGCATCGCCGCCACCGAGGAGGCCAAGCGGCAGGACCTCGTCCGCAAGGAGCTGGCCTGGCTGCGCCGCGGGGCGCCCGCCCGTACGTCCAAGCCGCGCTTCCGCGTCGAGGCGGCCAACGAGCTCATCAAGGACGTACCGCCGCCCCGGGACAGCAGCGAGCTGATGAAGTTCGCGTCCTCACGGCTCGGCAAGACCGTGTTCGACCTGGAGGACATCACCGTCCAGGCGGGCCCCAAGGTCCTCCTCAAGCACGTCACCTGGCAGCTCGGGCCGGGCGACCGGATCGGTCTCGTCGGCGTCAACGGGGCCGGGAAGACGTCCCTGCTGCGGGCCATGGCCGAAGCCGCCCGGACCGACGGTGAGGCACAGCCCGCGGGCGGGCGCGTCCGGGTCGGCAAGACCGTGAAGCTGGCCTACCTCTCCCAGGAGGTCGCCGAACTCGACCCGGGCACGCGCGTGCTGGAGGCCGTGCAGCAGGTGCGCGAGCGCGTCGACCTCGGCAAGGGGCGGGAGATGACCGCCGGTCAGCTGTGCGAGACGTTCGGCTTCGGCAAGGAGAAGCAGTGGACGCCGGTCGGTGACCTGTCCGGTGGTGAGCGGCGGCGGCTGCAGCTGCTGCGGCTGCTCATGGACGAGCCCAACGTCCTCTTCCTCGACGAGCCCACCAACGACCTCGACATCGAGACGCTGACCCAGCTGGAGGACGTCCTCGACGGCTGGCCCGGCTCGATGATCGTCATCTCCCACGACCGGTTCTTCGTCGAGCGCACCACCGACCGGGTGTTCGCCCTGCTCGGCGACGGCACCCTGCGGATGCTGCCGCGCGGCATCGACGAGTACCTGGAGCGGCGGCAGCGCATGGAGGAGGCCGCGGCCGCCTCCCCGGCCCCCGCCGCCGCGGGGCCGCAGTCCGCCGCCCCGGAGAAGAGCGCCGCCGACCAGCGCGCCGCCAAGAAGGAGCTGCAGAAGATCGAGCGGCAGCTCGACAAGGTCTCCGAGAGGGAAGCCAAGCTGCACACCCAGATCGCCGACAACGCGACGGACTTCGCGAAGGTCGCCGAACTGGACGCCGAGCTGCGCGAGTTGGCCGGCCAGCGCGAGGAGCTGGAGATGCGGTGGCTGGAACTCGCCGAAGACGCGTGAAGGGTGCGTGAAGGCGCATAACGAGGGCGTCACGGGCCGGTCCTCCCTTGGGAACAGGGGTGATCGGCCCGTTGTGCTGTCAGAACCTGGTGATAAAAAGAGTCGTCTTAGAACTTTATGAAACGACTCTGAGCCCATCGCGTATCTCAGGGCGTGGCTAAAAATCAGTGATCGAACGGGGGAATCCGCTGATGACTCAGCCGCCCGGTCAGCCGCCGCACGGTGGTTTCGGCGCACCGCAGGAACAGCCGCCGCAGGGCGGTGGTTTCGGACCGCCGCAGACCCCGCCACCGCCGCAGGGCCCGCCACCGCCGCAGGGCCCGCCCCAGGCTCCGCAGCCACCGCAGGGACCGCCGCAGCCCGGATACGGCTACCCCCAGCAACCCCCGCAGCAGCCCGGGCCGTACGGACCGCCGGGGCAGCCGGGGCAGCCGGGGCAGCCGGGACAGCCGGGGCCGTACAACTCCGGCCCGTACGCCCAGCCGCAGCAGCCCGGCCCCTACGGCCACCCACAGCAGCCAGGCCCGTACGGGGCGCCCGGATACGGCTACCCGCCCCAGCCGCACTACCTCGGCGCGCCCGGCACCCCACCCGCGGGCGGCTCGGGCAACCCCTTCAAGGGCAAGCCCGCCATGGTCATCGGCGCGGCTGTCGCAGCGCTGCTCGTTGTCGGCGGCACCGTCTGGGCGGTCACCGGCGACGACGGCAAGGGCAGGAAGAAGCCGGTCGCCCAGCAGGGCGGCCACGGAAAGCCGGGCACTTCCGGCCCGGCCGCCCCCGGTGACGGCAGCGGCGACGGCGGCGAGGATCCGGAGGACCTCAACGCGGGCCGACAGGCCGGCGAGGCGAAGGTCCTCTGGTACAAGGAGGCGCCCGACGCGCCCGGTTCCGGCGCCGAGGCCCCCGGCATGTGGATCACCGACAAGACCGCGGTGAAGGCGGCGTACAAGCAGCTCGTCGCCTACGACGTCGGTGACGGCAAACCGGCCTGGGACCCGATCACCTTCCCGCAGAAGATCTGCGCGACGACCCCGCAACAGACCTCCGACGACAAGATCGTCGTCGCGTACATGAGCGGCAGCAGCAGCCGCGCCAAGTGCAGCCAGCTGCAGGAGATCGACCTCGACACCGGCGACAAGGGCTGGAAGCGGGAGGTCGCCGACGGCGCCCTGTTCGACTCCACGCTCTCCGTCGAGATGTCCATCACCGGCAAGACGCTGATGGTGGGCCGCTCCCAGTCCGGCACCGCGTACGACGTCACGAGCGGCGACAAGCTCTTCGACAAGAAGCGCTACGGAAAGTCCTGCTTCCCCGCCGCGTTCGCCGGGGGCGAGAAGCTGATCGCGGTCTCCTCCTGCGGCGCCGGCAGCGACGACGCGCACGACGAGGTGCAGCAGCTCGATCCGCGTACCGGCAAGGTCGAGTGGACGCAGAAGTTCGACAAGGGCTGGAAGGTCGCCCGCACCTACTCCGTGAGCCCGCTGGTCGTCTACAGCACCAACGAGGACAAGAAGGCCTGGAACATCTCCACCTTCACCTCGGGCGGCAAGTTCCGCTCGCAGGTCGGCTTCGACGAGGACTTCGCCCCGAAGTGCGGCTGGGCCATCCTCGAACGCGACCTCCAGGGCTGCCAGGGTGTCGCCGCCGACGGCACCACGCTCTACCTGCCGACCGAGGCGACCACCGGCGCCAACGAGATCGTCGCGGTCAACCTGGCCGACGGCAAGGAGAAGTGGCGCGTGAAGTCCCCGGCCGACGAGTCGATGCTGCCGATGAAGGTCGAGGGCGACAAGCTCATCGCCTATGTGGAGCCGTCGTACGACGCGGGCGGCCAGGTCGTCTCCATTGCGACCCGCGGCGGCAGCCACAAGCCCGTCAGGTTGCTGCAGAACCCGCAGGGCGCGGCGGACATCGAGAACGGCTTCTTCTCCAAGGACGTCGACTGGGTCGACGGGCGCTTCTACATCTCGACGACCCGGCTGAGCGGAAACGACAGCACGAAGGAGAAGCTGATGCTCGCCTACGGCAAGTGACTCTTCCTTCTCCTTCTCCCTCTCTCCTCCTGATCCGCCGTCGCCGCCCGTCCCCCTCCCCGAGGTACTCACGCCATGACCCAGCCGCCGCCTCCGCCGCCGCCTCAGCAGCCCCCGCCCGGGGGAGGCTTCGGGCCGCCGCCTCAGAACCAGCCCCCGCAGCCTGGGTACGGCTATCCGCCCGCCGCTCCACAGCCCACTCCCCAGCCGCCGCAGCCGCCGCAGGCCCCGGCTGGTTACGGTTACCCCGGGCAGCCGCCGGGGCCTTACGGGCAGCCGGGGCCTTATCCGCAGCAGCCGGGACCCTATGGGCAGCCGGGGTACGGGCAGCCCCCCGGCTACGGCTATCCGCACCCGGCCATGCCGCTCCAGCCGCAGCCCGGACCGCCCGGACAGCCCGGCGGCGGGAAGCCCAAGGCGAAGCCGGCCGTCATCGTCGCCGCCGCGGTCGTGGCGATAGCCCTGATCATCGGCGGCGGTGTCTGGTACTCCTCCGCCAACGGCGACGGCAAGAAGGACGACACCGCCGGTTCCAGCGGCGGCACCGGCGGCCCGGACGACGGCAACGGCGGCATCACCGCCGGCAAGGAGAAGGCACCGGCCGACCCCACCTCCAAGGTCCTCTTCCAGGTCCCGGCCCCCGAGGTGAAGAACGGCGGCACGGTCGTCGTCGCCGGCTCGTGGCTCACCGACAAGGCGTACGTCAAGAGCGGCATCGCCGAGATCAACGGCTACGACCGCGACAAGGGCTCCAAGCTGTGGAAGATCCCGCTGCCCGGCCCGGTCTGCCAGGCCGGCCGGCACGTCACCGACGACGACCTGACGGCGATCCTCTACCAGCCCGCGATGCCGACCAAGGCCGACCCCTCGCACGGGTGCAGTCAGCTCGCCCTGCTCGACCTGGACGAGGGCAAGAAGCTCTGGACCAGGACCGTCAAGGCCGGTGACCGGCTGATCAGTTTCGACAACGTGACGATCAGCGGTGACACCGTCGCCGTCGGCAGCACCAGCGGCGGCGCCGCCTTCGACGTCTCGGGCAAGCCCCTGTGGAGCCCGAAGCCCAAGGACTCCTGCTACGACGCCGGGTACGGCGGCGGCGAGAAGCTCGTCGCGGTGCGCAAGTGCGGTTCGTACGAGCAGCGGCAGCTGCACATCCAGACCATCGACCCGAAGTCCGGGAAGGTGATCTCGGAGTACAAGATGACGCAGGGCATCGAGTACGCGAGCATCGTGTCGACCGACCCGCTCGTGGTGGCGGCCGACGTCGGCGACTCCGCGGGCGACGGCAGCGGCATCTCCGACTTCTTCTCCATCGACAACAAGACCGGCAGGCTCCGGACACGGATCGCCGCACCGGGCGAGCAGTTCGCGGCCCGCTGCGAGGGCATCACGCGCATCGAGTACTGCAACCAGCTGGCCGTCGGCAACGACCGGCTGTACATCCCGACCGAGGAACACGACGGCGACGGCAAGTACAGCCGGACCAACGAGATCGTCGCCTTCGACCTCGCCACGGGCAAGCAGACCGGGCAGCGGGCGGACGCGGGTGACGGCTACCGGATCTCGCCGCTGCGCATGGACGGCGGAAACCTGATCGCGTACAAACGGCCGCCGTACGACAAGGGCGGACAGATCGTGAGCATCGACGGGGGCAGCTTCGAGCAGACGAAGCTGCTGGAGAACCCGTCGACGTCCGCGGTGCGCAGGGTGGAGACCGGCATGTCGCCGGAGTACTCCGAGCTCCTGTTCGCCGACGGGCATCTGTTCATGTCCAGGGTGTACGCCAGTAAGCGCTCCAGCGGTGTGACCGAGAAGCAGTATCTGTCGGTGGGCTTCGGCACGAGCTGATCGCTCGATGGCCGCTCGCTGATCGAATGGGTGCCGGTACGGCCCCGTCCCTGAACAGGGGCGGGGCCGTTCGCGTACACGCCGGTCAACCTCTCGAGAGAGGAATTCCGATGATCGGGGCGATTCTCGCCGGTAGGGGGAGCGCAACGTCGAACAAGCGTGTAGCTTCCGGGGGCATGAAGGCGGGGAGCCGGGGGGCTTCCATCTGGGGGGCCGGGGTGACTGGGGGGTTGCTCGATGGGAGTGCGGCTCATGGTGGTCGACGACCACCGTTTGCTGGCCGAGGCGCTGGCTTCGGCGTTGAAGCTGCGAGGCCACCGGGTGCTGGCCGCGGCGGCACCGGCCGCGGGGGCGGCGGAACTGGTGATCACGCGCGCGCCGGAGGTGTGCCTGCTGGGGACGGCCACGCCGGCCGAGCCCGGGATCTTCGACCCCGTCGCGAGGATCAAGCAGGAACGTCCCCAGGTCGCGGTGCTGGTCCTGGGACCGGTCCCCAGCCCGCGAGGTATCGCGGCGGCGTTCGCGGCGGGCGCGTCGGGTTACGTCCGGCACGATGAGCGCATCGAGGGAGTCGAGCGGGCGATCATGAAGGCCCGTGCCGGGGAGGCGGCGGTCGCGCCGCAACTGCTCCAGGGAGCGTTCAGCGAGCTGCTCAACCCCGCGGCCCAACCGGACGACGAGGGCCAGCGCTTGCTCCAGATGCTCACGCCGAGGGAGGTGGAGGTCCTGGTCCGCGTGGCCGACGGCGAGGACACCCGCCTGATCGCGGCGGGCATGGGCATCGCCCCGTCCACGGCCCGCACGCACGTCCAGCGCGTGCTGATGAAACTCGGCGTCGGCTCCCGCCTGGAGGCGGCGGCACTCGCCGCCCGGACGGGCTTGCTGGACCGGGCGGGCCCGGTGACCCGGAACCGGAAGCCGGAGGCCTGACCGGCTGCACGCCGAGCCGCATGGCACAGGCGGCTTCTGGCCGATCTCAGCCCCGTGCGACACCCGAGCCCACCCAGTATTCACGAGAGGCACACAGCAAACCCACAGGTGCCACGGGAACTGGTGCCTGTCTGATCACCGAAGTCCCATGGCTCCTTTCGCGCCATGCCGCTCTGGCTTCGAAGAAATGCCCTGGTCGACTCGAACGCCTGTACCTAAAGTGATCGTCGCGCCCGGCGGAGCTGACCACTCCATCCACAGCGCACTTCATCCGGCGACCGGGGGGACATCGTCGCCACCGGAGGGACGCACTGACGTGCCGCGACATGACCTATCGGCCGCGCGTCACCTCCGCCTCTGCTGACGGGCATCCCCGGGCGCGTTCCTTCGCGACGAGGTGATGTCTTCTTGCGCCCAAGACCAGGGCCCTTCCTGCCCAGAACCCGTTTCACGCCCAGACCGGGCAGGCCCCGGTTCCTGACTTCTGCCGTCACGTCCGCGGCGGCCGTGGCCGTACTGGCCGGCCTGGCCGTTCAGCCCGGCGGGCTGGGGCGATCCACGGGCAGTGAGGCGGCCCCGCTGGCGAACGGTTCGTCCCACTGGTCCGACGACACGGCTGCCGAGCAACTGCGGCAGGACCAGTGCCTGATGGCGGAGGTGCTGCGCCTGGGCGGGCCGTCCATGGCCGCGACCGCGCAGGACGGACTCAACCAGCCGCCGGACAAGCTGCACGCCCTGGCCAACCGGGACTACTGGGAGGACACCCCGCTGGCCACCGCGTACCAGCGGGACAGGGACGCGGCCGAGAAGGAGCTCGATGCCGCCTTTGCCCTTCGGGACGAGTGGTCCAAGCCCCTTGACGGTCTGGAGACTCCGGGCGGGTTCACCGTCGCCGGTTTCCACTGGCCTCCTGGAGGACCAGGTGACGAGGAGGAGGATTTCCACAGCCAAACCGGTCTGACCCAGTGGATCGCAGACAGGTTCTGGAAGCACGAGGGCGACTTCTACGAGGATCCGACCCCCCAGGCCGACGAGAAGACCCTGAAGGCCGTCACCGATCTGGGTACTCCGCTCTACGGCGAGAAGCCCTACGATCCCGATCTGCCTCCCGGTGAGTGGCAGCGGCAGTATGAGGAACAAAGGGCGTTTGAAGGGCTGTTCGACACCTTCGACGGCAAGGGTGCCGATGACGCCCGTCTGTTCCTGGCCTCCGGCGGATTTCCCCGCACTGCCCCCGAGCCAGGGACAGCGGAACACCGGATCGCGGTCGAGGACCTGAAGACCAGGTATGCATCATGCGCCTGGCGGGACCCGATCGACCCGAGCAATGTCCTGGGAGGCATGGCCGACACGGCCGCCTCGGAGTGGCAGCGGGAAATCAGCTCGCAGGCGGTCCAGCGCAACCAGATCCTGAAGTCCAGCAAGGGCGCCACCAACGCACTTGCCAGCGGTGCGAAGGCGTTGGGGAACCTGCTCGGGCACTCGTGGGTCGCCGACCGTCTGGTCCGTTGGCAGGATTACTGGGCTCCCGGCGGTGCGGGCTGGATCGGCGACTCCCCAGCTGTCATTCAGGTCGAGGCGGCCCGGGGCAAGTGCCTGGACGCTCAGGGTGGCGGGACGACCTCCGGCACACCGGTGCAGATCTACACCTGCAACAACGCCTCGGGGCAGCAGTGGCAGCTCCGCGAAGCTTCCGGTGACAGCTACAACCTCGTCAACTACAAGTCCGACAAGTGCCTGGACGTCGAGAACAGCAACCCGGCCAACGGCACGAAGATCCAGATCTGGACGTGCAACGACAGCAAGGCGCAGCAGTGGAAGTTCGATCTCCGCGCCGTCAGCGAGTTGCGCAACGTCGCCACCGACAAGTGCCTGGACCTGAACAAGTTCGACAACAGCCACGACGCCTGGCTGTGGGGGTGCAACGGCACGAACCCCCAGAAGTTCCGGATCGTCCCCAAGGGCCACAGTGGCACGGACAGCCAGTTCTATCCGGACAAGGCGCAGTTCGACCAGGCCAAGAAGAACATCGCGGCGGCGCAGGCTCAGGCGAAGAAGCAGCTCGACGTCCTCAAGGATCAGTTGGCCGCGGCACAGGAGCACGCCACCGTCAGTGACACCGCGCAGAAGGCCGCATACGCCATCGCGGACAAGGCCGGTGCCCCGCGCGGCCGTGGCCTGCTGGTCGGCCAGCAGAAGGCCCAAGTCACCAAGGGCGCCGCGGCCGCACTGGAAGCGCTGGTGAAGGCGGGCGCGACCGCCGAGGCGGCAACCCGAGCCTCCGCCGGAGACAGCGCGACCATCGCGCAGCGCGCCCTGGCGCAGGCGGCCCAGTCGAAGGCCGAGTTCCGCAAGGCCGCCGCAGCAATGGCCGAGTCCCAGGCCAAGGCCGCGGCCGACGCTGCGAAGCTGCACCGCGACAACGCCAAGAAGGACAAGGAGACCGCGGAGGCCAAGCTCGCCGAGGCTCTGAAGGCCGAGGGCGACGCCAAGGCGGCCGCCGCGAAGGCCCACGCCAAGCGTCTGGCCGCCGAGGCCGAGGAGAAGACGGCCGAGGCGGAGAAGCGGAAGGCCGCTGCCAAGCAGGCCGAGGCCGCCCGCCACAGGAAGAACGCCGAAGCCGAGGCGACGAAGGCCGAGGACGCCAAGTCCAAGGCAGAGGCGGCCGAAGGCACGGCGGTCGAGAAGAAGAACGCCGCCGTGAAGGCCCGCGACCAGGCCAAGGCCATGCGGGACGACGCGTGGGAAGCCGAGCAGAAGGCCGACGCCGCCCGAGCCAAGGCCGACGCCAAGGCCGCATACGCCGACTCCCTGGAAGCCGGCGAAGCAGCCGAGGACGCCCGCTCCGCGGCCAACGCGGCGGACCAGCACGCCGACGACGCCGAGGCAGCCGCCAGTAGGGCTCGTTCCGAAGCGGACGCCGCGACGAAGGCGGCAGCGGACGCCGACGCGGCAGCCACACGCGCCGAGGCGGCGGCCAAGCGTTCCCGCGCCCACGCGGACGACGCCCAGGCAGCGAAGCTGAAGTCCGACGCCGCGGTGAAGACCGCGACGAGTGCCGCGGCCGACGCCATCGACGCCTCCGAGCGTGCCTCCTCCGAAGCCAAGACGGCCGTCGAGATGGCCGACGAGGCGGAGAAGCAGGCCAAGACCGCCAAGTCCCACGCGGACGCGGCGAACAAGGAGGCCGCCAAGGCCCTGGCCGCCTCGGCGAAGGCCGCCGGCTTCGCCCACGTCACCGCCCAGGCCGCCGTGGACGCCGGCAAGGCCGCCGCCCAGGTCGCCAAGCCCGCCAACGACGCCATCCAGCTCGGCTCCCGGTACATCGACACCGACTCGGCCGCCGGCCTGGTGGTCCTCACCGGCCAGGCGTCCAAGACGATCGCCGAACAGCAGGAGGCCGTCGCCGACGCCCACGCCAAGAACGCGGCGGCCGAAGCCTCAGCCGCCAAGAACCTCGCCGACCAGGCGAAGGGCGACACCAAGGCCGCCTACCAGCACGCCGCCAACGCCGCCGCGCACGCCGCGACCGCCCGCACCTACGCAAAGGACGCCCTCGGCTACGCCGCCGACGCCGCCAAGGCCGCGTCCAAGGCAGCCGCCTCCCTGGCCCGCACCGTCGACTACAACCGCCAGGCCACCAAGGACGCCCAAGCCGCCGACCAGGCAGCCGGCCGCGCCGAGAACCACGCCGAGAACGCCCGCGACTCGGCCGACCAGGCAGCCCTCGACGCCCAAGCCGCCCGCTCGGCCGCCGCTGCGGCCGAAGAGGCCGCGAAGGCAGCCCGCGCAGCGGCCAACCGCGCGGACGCCGCCGCGACCGAGGCGGAGGAGGCGGCCAAGGACGCGGAGAGGTACGCCAAGGAAGCCCAGGAAGCAGCCGACCGGGCCGAGAGACGGGGGAACGCGCAACAGATTGAGGCCGGAACCGTTGTCGACGAGACCGGCGGCTCCATCGGAAGCATGTTCTACGTCGTCGACCATCTCAAGACGATCGGCGATCCGCAGACCGTCAAGAAGACGGACGGCTGCGACGGCTGGATCGACAAGCTCTTCTACAAGGGCGACTGCACGATCACCGCGAAGATTCGATTCAAAGCGGTCCTCGACCTGTACATGTGCACCGCGCAGGGCCTGGATCCGGAGCAGTTCACCTGCCCCGCCGGAGCCACGGTCTACCTGGGTCAGCACACGACCAAGGAACTGTCCACCGAGGTAGCGCGCAACATCACGATCGCGGAGTACCAGAAGAACGTCGACCCGATCGACATTCTCTTCGGGAGCTGGATCAAGTGCGCCCAGAAGATCACCCCGGGCGGCGCGGGAGGCAGTTGGGGCGGATGCGCCTGGGCGGCCGTGGATGTCGCGGCCCTGTTCGCGGGCAAGGTTCTCAGGCCCATCGCGGACGCGGTCAAGGCGGTGGACGCCGCTGCTCGGACCGGCATCGGCTTCACTGAGGCGTGGAAGGGTCTGCGAGCGCTCGGCCTGTCCGATGAGGTCGCCGCTGGCGTTGCCAGGGCTGGCTTCCAGAAGTTGGGGGCTCTCTGCCTGAAGGACAGTTTCCCCGCCGGAACGCGCGTGTTGTTGGCCGGTGGCAAGTCAAAGCCGATCGAGAAGATCAGCATCGGTGATGAAGTGATTGCCACGGACCCGAGCGCCGGCATCACCCGCTCGGCACCCGTCACGGCGACCTGGTCCCACCCAGTGGATCGACTGCTCCAGGTCACCGTTGCTGACGGCGGACGAATCCTGACCACTCCCGGACACCGGATATACGTACCAGGGCGAGGCTGGATCAGGGCCTCAGACCTGCTCACGAACGACCCTCTGCGAACTGCGACCGGTGCCGTCGAGGACGTGATCGGCATCCGTCCGGTGACTACCTCGCAAAGGGTCTGGGACCTGAGTGTCGCCAACCTCCGCACCTTCTATGTCCTCGCAGGCAAGACTCCTGTACTCGTTCACAACGTCAATTGCCCCACGTACATCGACGTCTATCCGAGCGGCCTTGGAATCGTGGCTGACATTGACAAGGGCGGACTCGTCTCGTTCGTCATCAAGGCAGGTAAGGACACACCCCGAGGCAGCGAAATGTTCAACGCGGCTCTTGCTCACTTCGGGGACAACGTCAAGGGCGTCAAAGCATACTGGCAGAATGGTGGTGA
Organism: Streptomyces djakartensis; assembly: GCF_014651075.1. Taxonomy (GTDB): domain Bacteria; phylum Actinomycetota; class Actinomycetes; order Streptomycetales; family Streptomycetaceae; genus Streptomyces; species Streptomyces djakartensis. The sequence continues at coordinate 210,435 of NZ_BMWE01000008.1, forward strand.
ACTCAGCGACAACCTGGACTCCTTCAATGCGGCCGTGCGGGGTGGTGCGTCGCTTGAAGAAGCGGCAGCTGCCACGTTCACGGGGAAAATGTCCAAGAGGGCAGGCTTTTCGAATGTAGAAATAACTGAACTCAGAGGTATGCCGGGGCATTACACGAACGTGGGCGCAACCTTCCGGTAGGGAAGGCGACGTACGATACACAAGACAGGAACGTAGTTAGGGTGGGCCTCACGCGCAGTGAGGTCCACCCTGGACCACGGGACCACTCAGAATCATCAACGGAAGACCGAGTGCGCGATGGAAAATTGGGACAAGCTCGCAGAGGAACTGAGATCGGCCCACGCCGAAGGTAAAGAGGCGGTAGAGCTTGCTTTGCTTACCCGTGAGAAGCTGGGTGCAAAATTTGGCGTCATCTCATTTATTTCTGCCTTTCGCCTTGCTTTTGGCATTCCATTGCCCATACTGCAGCGCGCTCAAGCGTGGCAGCGATTTGGGTGGGGAGGTGCGTCAATCTCTGACGCTGAATTCTCCGCACTCCTAGCTCCTTGGCTAGCGAAACAGTAGTCCGGCAGCGGAGAGGCTGCTGCCCTCTCCGCTTTCTCGGATCCCTCATGCCCCGCGCCGGACAGGCTCACAACGTGAATGAAAGCCTCCCGGCGGCAGTTTGCAGAACGCGTCCGACAGATGCGTGACCGAGCCGCCGGGGCTCCGGGCCTGGATCCAGCCGGGTAGGACCTGTTGACGCAGGGAGGGGCGCAGGCGGGCGAACTCGGCGCACTTGCTGCCCAGTTGGCTGACGCACTCTCCGACGCCCTGCTCATCGCCAGGTCACGAGGCGCTCGGCTCGGAGCGGACGAGCTGGGCCTGGCCGACGGAACGCCGGCGATCCCGGCGTCCTCGGGGGAGGCGCGCGACGTACTGGCGTACCGGGCACCCCGACGACGGGCCCACGGCCTGTTCACCCTCCCCGGCCACGACCTCGCGTCCGCGCCCGCGGCCCGGCGCCACGTGCGGGACACGGCCGGGGTCACGATCAGCGTGACCGACGAGGGCGGCCGCAGTGCGGCGGTCCCCGTTCCCGCGCCGCCGCCCCTCCCGCCGAGCCCGGAGGAGGAGCGCGGCCGCGGCTTGCTGATCACCGACGCCCTCGCCGCCCGCTGGGGCACCCGGCAGAGCGGTCGCGGCCCGACCGTCTGGGCCGAGGTGCACATCAGCCGGTCCAGCAGTAACGGCTGACCGACGCCGTCACTTCTGCTGCTCGTCCTCCGGCACAACACCCGGCGGCGGCGGAGCCACCGGCCGCAGCTTCAGCCATGCCAGGAAGAACAAGCCCAGCAACAGCATCCCCAACCCGGTCCACAGGTTGATGTTGACGCCCTCCGCCTTGTCGAGGTCGGCGTCGGACGCCGTGAAGCCGGCGATCGTGACGATGACGCCGTAGATCACGAACAGTCCGCCGATGATCCGCCGGATGTCGAACAGGCGCGCGGCCGTCGCCGACTTGCCCTCGAGGTCGGTGACTTCCCGTTGTACGTCCCTGTCGGAGTAGTGCTCGGACATGTGTCTATCCTCCCTCGGTCAGAACGAGAACGGGATGTAGCAGGCCGCGGCCAGTACGATCGCGCTCCATCCCAGCAGCGCCGGCTTGCGGTACCAGGCCTCGTCCCCGGGGGCCGGAGGCTCCGCCATGCCGGGCGAGGTCGTGCCGTAGACCAGGCCCTGCAACTCCTCCGCCGGCTTGGGCGCGGTGAAGAGCGACACCGCCACCATGACGACCGCGCCCGCGACGAACCCGGCGATCGCCGAGACGAAGTTGGCGCCCTGGTCGGTGGGGATGTCGACGATGTCCTGCTTGTAGAGGACGAAGTAGTTGACCATCGCGGCGGTGGTGCCCACGAGCAGCCCCCAGAAGCCCGACTTCATCGACGCCCGCTTCCAGAACATGCCGATGATGAAGACGACGAACATCGGCACGTTGAAGAAGGAGAACAGGGTCTGCAGGTAGGCCATGATGTTCGAGAAGGACCGGGCCAGGAACGCCGTGCCGATGGAGGCCAGGACGCCGATCGCGGTGATGAGGCGGCCGAAGCGGACGTAGTACTCGTCCTCCCGGCCCCTGACGACGTACTTCGCCCAGATGTCCGTCGTGAAGACGGTGTTGAACGACGACACGTTGGCGGCCATGCCCGCCATGAACGCCGCGAGGAGACCGGTCACGGCGATGCCCAGCACGCCGTTGGGCAGGAGCTGTTCCATCAGGTAGGGGATGGCGTCGTTGTACTGCAGGTCGGAGCCGGAGGTGCCGATCTTCGGGACCAGGACCGCGGCGACCAGGCCCGGGATCATCACCAGGAACACGATGAAGATCTTCGGGAACGCGGCGATGAGCGGGGTCCGCTGCGCCGCCGAGAGGTTCTTCGCGGACAGGGCGCGCTGCACCTCGGCGAAGTTCGTCGTCCAGTAGCCGAAGGACAGGACGAAGCCGAGGCCCAGGACGATCGTCAGCCAGTTCGCGCCCAGCGGGTTGTCACTGCCGATGCCCGTGCCGCCCCAGGCCGTCATGAAGTCGGCGCCGTGGCTGGCGGTGAGGGAGTCGGACAGGCCGTCCCAGCCGCCCACCTTCTTCAGGCCGAGGACCGAGATGGGGATGAGCGCCGCCAGGATGACGAAGAACTGCAGGACCTCGTTGTAGATCGCCGAGGACAGGCCGCCGAGGGTGATGTAGGCCAGCACGAAGAAGCCGGCGACCACGATCGCCACCCACTCCGGCCAGCCCAGCAGCGCCTCGACGACGATGGCCAGGGCGTAGAGGTTGACGCCGGCGATGAGGATGGCGGCGAAGGCGAAGAGGACCGAGCTGAGCATGTGTGCCGCCCGGTCGAAGCGCAGCAGCAGGAACTCCGGGACCGAGCGCACCTTGGAGCCGTAGTAGAAGGGCATCATCACCAGCCCGAGGAAGACCATGGCCGGGATGGCGCCGATCCAGTACCAGTGGGTGGTGTAGACGCCGTACTGGGCGCTGTTGGCGGCCATGCCCAGGATCTCGGTGGCGCCCAGGTTGGCGGCGATGAAGGCGAGACCGGTCACCCAGGCGGGCAGGGAGCGGCCGGAGAGGAAGAAGTCGAGGCTGGTCTTCACCGAGCGCCGGGCGGCGAAGCCGATGCCGAGGACGACGACGAAGTAGATGCCGAGGATCGTGTAGTCGAGCCAGTTCGTGGGGAGACGCAGCTCGGCTGCCAGGTAGGTGGGGGTTGTGGGGGTCGTGGGGGTTTGCATTAGCCCTCGCTTTGTCCGCGCGAACCGATACCTCGCGGAATCTACGCCTCCGCGTTCGGTGGTTGAACACCTGCGCTGATGCTCTTTGTTTGATTGTGATGTTGACGCTTGAGGGGGACGGTGTTTTGATATGTTGAGTTATGTTTGAAGGATGAGGAGTCCGGCGTGAAGAAGACCTCGACCCGGCTGGCCGACGGTCGCGAGCTCATCTACTACGACCTGCGTGACGACAGCGTGCGGGACGCGGCCGACCGCCGCCCGCTGGACCGCACCGTCACCACGTCCGAGATCCGCCGCGACCCCCTGCTCGGCGACTCCGTCGCCATCGCCTCGCACCGTCAGGGCCGTACGTACCACCCGCCGGCCGACGAGTGCCCGCTGTGTCCCTCCGAGGGCGACCGGCTGAGCGAGATCCCGGACTCGTCGTACGACGTCGTCGTCTTCGAGAACCGCTTCCCCTCACTGGCCGGCGACTCGGGCCGCTGCGAGGTCGTCTGCTTCACGTCCGACCACGACGCGTCCTTCGCCGGTCTCTCCGAGGAGCAGGCGCGCCTGGTACTGGAGGCCTGGACGGACCGCACGTCGGAGCTGTCCCACCTCCCCTCCGTCGAGCAGGTGTTCTGCTTCGAGAACCGGGGCGCCGAGATCGGCGTGACACTCCAGCACCCGCACGGGCAGATCTACGCCTACCCCTTCACCACCCCGCGCACCGCGCTGATGCTCCGTTCGGTCGCGCACCACAAGGAGATGACCGGCGGGGAGAACCTCTTCGACGCCGTCCTGGAGCGTGAACTCGCCGACGAGCGGATCATCCTGGAGGGTGAACACTGGGTGGCATTCGTGCCCTATGCGGCGCACTGGCCGTACGAGGTGCACCTGTACCCCAAGCGCCGGGTGCCCGACCTGCTCGGCCTGGACGAGGCCGCGCGCACAGAGTTCCCCAAGGTGTACCTGGAACTCTTGAGGCGCTTCGACCGGATCTTCGGTGAGAGTGAGCCCCCGACGCCGTACATCGCGGCCTGGCACCAGGCCCCGTTCGGCGCCCTGGAGGAGTTCGACGGGGTCGTACGGGAGGATTTCGCCCTCCACCTCGAGCTTTTCACCATCCGCCGCACTTCCGGCAAGCTGAAGTTCCTCGCGGGTTCCGAGTCCGGCATGAACGTGTTCATCAACGACGTGCCGCCGGAGCGCGCGGCCGAGCGACTGCGAGAGGTAGCGAGTTCATGAGCGGGAAATACCTGGTGACGGGCGGCGCGGGCTACGTCGGCAGCGTCGTCGCCCAGCACCTGCTGGAGGCAGGCCACGAGGTCGTCGTCCTCGACAACCTCACCACGGGTTTCCGCGAAGGTGTCCCGGCGGGTGCCGGCTTCATCGAGGGCGACATCCGCGACGCCGCCAAATGGCTGGACTCCTCGTACGACGGCGTTCTGCACTTCGCCGCGTTCTCGCAGGTCGGCGAGTCGGTCGTGAAGCCGGAGAAGTACTGGGACAACAACGTCGGCGGCACCATGGCCCTGCTCGCGGCGATGCGCGAGGCGGACGTCCGCACGCTCGTGTTCTCCTCCACGGCGGCGACGTACGGCGAGCCGGAGGAGGTCCCGATCGTCGAGTCGGCGCCGACCTCCCCGACCAACCCCTACGGCGCCTCCAAGCTCGCGGTCGACCACATGATCAGTGGCGAGGCGGCCGCACACGGCCTCGGCGCGGTCTCGCTCCGCTACTTCAACGTGGCCGGCGCGTACGGCGAGTACGGCGAGCGCCACGACCCCGAGTCCCACCTGATCCCGCTCGTCCTCCAGGTCGCCCAGGGCAGGCGCGAGGCGATCTCGGTCTTCGGCGAGGACTACCCGACGCCGGACGGCACCTGCGTGCGCGACTACATCCACGTCGCCGACCTCGCCGAGGCCCACCTGCTGGCCCTGAAGGCCGCCGCCCCCGGCGAGCACCTCATCTGCAACCTCGGCAACGGCAACGGCTTCTCGGTCCGCGAGGTCATCGAGACGGTCCGACGGGTCACCGGCCACCCGATCCCCGAGGTCGTGGCCCCACGCCGGGGCGGCGACCCGGCGGTCCTGGTGGCGTCGGCCCGCACGGCCCGCGAGAAACTGGGCTGGAACCCGTCCCGCGCGGATCTCGCGGGAATCGTCGCGGACGCGTGGGACTTCGCGCAGCGGCGCGGCAACTAGAACGTAACGGAAGGTCAGGGGTCAGGCATGAGCGAGGCTGTGGCGGAGACGGTCGCCGCACGGTTCAGCGAGCTGTACGGCGCCGAGCCGCACGGGGTGTGGGCGGCACCGGGCCGCGTCAACCTCATCGGCGAGCACACCGACTACAACGACGGCTTCGTCATGCCGTTCGCCCTCCCGCACACGGCGGTGGCGGCGGTGTCGCGCCGCGAGGACGGCGTGCTGCGCCTGCACTCGGCGGACGTCCGGGACGGGGTGAGCGAACTCCGCCTCGACGACCTGACCCCCGAGTCGGACAAGAACTGGACGGCGTACCCGGCCGGAGCGGTCTGGGCCCTGCGCGAGGCCGGCCACGCCGTCACGGGCGCGGACATCCACCTCGCCTCCACGGTCCCCTCGGGCGCCGGCCTGTCGTCGTCGGCGGCCCTGGAGGTCGTGGTCGCGCTCGCGCTGAACGACCTCTTCTCCCTCGGCCTGCGGGGCTGGCAGCTGGCCCGGCTCTGCCAGCGCGCGGAGAACGTCTACGTCGGCGCCCCGGTCGGCATCATGGACCAGACGGCGTCGGCGTGCTGCGAGGCCGGCCACGCCCTGTTCCTCGACACCCGTGACCTCTCCCAGAAGCAGATCCCCTTCGACCTGGCCGCCGAGGGCATGCGCCTGCTGGTGGTCGACACCCAGGTCAAGCACTCCCACAGCGAGGGCGAGTACGGGAAGCGCCGCGCGGGCTGCGAGAAGGGCGCGGCCCTGCTGGGCGTCAACGCGCTCCGGGACATCGCCTACGACGACCTGGACGCGGCCCTCGCCCGCCTCGGCGACGACGAGGAGGTCCGCCGCCTGGTCCGCCACGTGGTCACCGAGGACGAGCGCGTCGAACGCGTGGTGTCCCTGCTGGAGTCGGGCGACGACACCCGCGCCATCGGCCCGATCCTGGTCGAGGGCCACACCTCGCTCCGCGACGACTTCCGCATCTCCTGCCCCGAGCTCGACCTGGTCGTCGACACGGCCCTCGCCTCCGGCGCCCTGGGCGCCCGCATGACCGGCGGCGGCTTCGGCGGCTCGGCGATCGTCCTGGCGGAGGAGACGGACGTGGACGCGATCACCAAGGCGGTGACGGAGGCCTTCGCGGCGGCGGGCTTCACCACGCCCCGTGTCTTCGAGGCGGTGCCTTCGGCGGGGGCGCGCCGGGTGCGCTGACACCCGATGGTCACTCTTTGTGATGACGTCTGTCGGATCCGGCAGCTACGGTGAGGTGAGCAGGCCCAGAATCCCACCCATGGGAGGAATCATGACCGCCGAGCCGACTGCCGAACCCGGCTGCCGCTGGCCGGTGCCGCCCCGGGACGGATACACCGTGGACGACCTGTTCACGTTGCCCGACCTCCCGCCGCACACCGAGCTGATCGACGGGAGCCTGGTTTTCGTGAGTCCGCAGCGGGATTTTCACAGCACCATGATCGACCTACTGGTGATGGGCCTGCGTCGTACCGCGCCCAGGCACGTGAAGGTCCGCCGCGAGATGACCGTAGTTCTGGACCGGCGCAACGGCCCCGAGCCCGACATCTCCGTCGTCCGCGCCGAAGCCGTCACCGGCAGGGAACAGACCCGCTTCAAGGCCTCCGACGTCCTGCTCGCCGTCGAGGTCGTCTCCCCGGACTCCGAGGCCCGCGACCGCGACACCAAGCCCCACAAGTACGCCGCCGCCGGCATCCCCCACTTCTGGCTCGTCGAGACGAGTGGCGCGAAGCAGCAGCCGCTCGTGCGGAGTTACGAGCTCGACCCGGTGTCGAAGGTGTACGCGTCCACCGGCACTCACCGCGACCTGCTCAAGCTCGGCGTGCCCTACGACATCGACATCGACATCACCGCGGACGCGCTCGACGAGCTCTGAACCGTCAGGTCAGTCCAGCCGCTTCGTCAGCGTGTACTCCGTGATCCCCGGCGGGTAGTCGGGGATCGCGCACACCACCTCGTACCCCTGCTTCTCGTAGAAGCGCGGCGCCTGGAATTCCCACGTCTCCAGGCGGGACGAACGACAGGCCCGTTCCTCGGACGCGACGCGCTCCGCCTCCTGGAGCAAGCGCGTGCCGATGCCCGCGCCGCGGTGGCGTTCGTCGACCCACAGGTACGTCACGTGCAGCCACGTCGCCCAGGTGTAGCCGACCAGTCCTCCGGCGAGGTCGTCGGCGTCGTTCACAGCCCACACGTGCAACGGGACGTCCCGCTCGCCGGGTGTTCCGCGCAGGGCGCGCAGGACCGGGGAGGCGGCTGTGTTCGCTTCCCGCAAGCGTGTGCGGAGCAGATCACGTCGGGCCCTGTCGACTTCTGTCTCAAGACGGAACATGCGGCACACCATAAACGCGCAGGGCGGTCAGTTCTGCAAATCGCCTTCCGCTCCCGGCCCCCGTCCGTACTCTGATGAACAGCGCCGGTGGGGGCCGGTGCCGTTCAGGGGGCGAGACAGCCGGGTACGACGCCCGGGGTGGGGGTAGCGGTTTCTGTACGGCGGCGGCCGTGCGGTTCCGGCGACCCGGTCAGGCAGCGGCGAGGACGGACGGACACACGCCACGGGCCTGGGCACTCCGGCGTCGTACCCGCGCGGTGTCGACTTCCGACGATGGGGTATCCCCTGCTCTATGTGAGCGCGGGGAAGGGGGTTTCGTGGTTCGCATCCGAGTCCTGGTCGTCGACGATCATCGCATCTTCGCCGAGTCACTCGCGGCAGCCCTGGCCGCAGAGCCGGACGTCGACGTCTCCGCGGCCGGCAGCGGCCCCGCCGCGCTGCGCAGCCTGGAGCGCGCGGTCGCCGAGGGACGGCGGTACGACGTGCTGCTCGTCGACGCCGACCTGGGCGGCAAGGTGCCGGGCGCCCGGCCTGCCGTGCCCGTGCAGGAGGGCAACGAGGACGGGCTCGTCGACGGCATATCCCTCGTCACCGGGGTGCGGTCCGCGCAGCCGAACGTACGGATCGTCGTGCTGGCGGAGAAGGACGATCCGCGGCGGGCGGCGCTCGCCCTGCAGGCGGGGGCATCCGGGTGGGTCGCCAAGGACTGCTCGCTGTCCCGGCTGCTCACCGTGATCCGCGGGGTGCTGCGCGACGAGACCCACCTGCCGCCCGCCCTGCTCACCGGCGTCCTGCGCGAGCTGACCGCCGCCCGCAAGCACCGCACCGAGAGCGAGCGGCTCGTGGAGTCGCTGACACCGCGGGAGCGGGAAGTGCTGCGGTGCATGGTCGCGGGGCTGGGGAGGAAGGCCGTAGCCGAGCGGCTGTACCTGTCGCCGCACACCGTGCGGACGCACATGCAGAACGTCCTCGGCAAGCTGGGTGTGCACTCGACCCTCGCCGCCGTCGCCCTCGCCCGGCGGGCCGGGGTCGGGCCCGTCGACCTAGCCGGGGATGTTGTCGAACGGGGCGGTCAGCTGGCGTAGCAGCCCGGCCAGTTCGCCCCGCTGGGTGCGGGAGAGCTCCGCGAGGATCGCCCGCTCCTGGTCCAGCAGACCCGCCAGGGCCTGGTCCGCGCGGTCCCTGCCCTCGTCCGTCAGCCGGACCAGGACGCCCCTGCGGTCACTGGGGTCGGGGAGGCGCTCCACCAGGCCCTTCTTCGCCAGGCGGTCGATCCGGTTCGTCATCGTGCCCGACGTGACCAGGGTCTGGGTGAGGAGCTGTCCCGGCGAGAGCTGGTACGGCGTACCCGCCCGGCGCAGGGCCGTCAGGACGTCGAACTCCCACGGCTCCAGGCCGTGCTCCGAGAAGGCCAGCCGACGTGCCCGGTCCAGATGCCGGGCCAGTCTGCTCACCCGGCTGAGCACCTCGAGCGGTTCCACGTCGAGGTCCGGGCGCTCCCGGCGCCATGCTGCGACCAGCCGGTCGACCTCGTCCTCCATGACGATCAGTGTAAGGGTTGTGTCGACGTAGAGTCTCTTGACATCGGCTTTCTTGACATCGAGATACCGGTCGGATCACGCTGGGTGTGCGTCCCGTGCCGCCGCCGGAACACCAGGAGGATCCATGCCCGCAGCCGCCCCCGGCTGGGACCCCGCCCAGTACCTGCGCCACGCGGGCGACCGCGCCCGCCCCTTCGCCGACCTCCTCGCCCGCGTTCCCGAACCGCCCACGCGACCGCCCGCGGGCCATCCCCGTGTCGCCGACCTCGGGTGCGGCCCCGGCAACGTCACCACACTGCTGGCCCGCCGGTGGCCCACCGCCCGCATCACCGGCTACGACAACTCGACCGAGATGCTCGACAAGGCCCATGTGGAGCACGAGGGGCCGACGGCCGGTGGCGGGCACCTCGACTTCGTCCACGCCGACGTACGGGTGTGGACCCCTGAGGAGCCGTACGACCTGATCGTCAGCAACGCCACGCTCCAGTGGGTGCCCGGGCACGTCGAGCGGTTCGCCGACTGGATCGCCGCACTGAAGCCGTCGGGAGCCTTCGCCTTCCAGGTACCCGGGAACTTCGACGCCCCCAGCCACCGGATCATGCGCGAACTCGCCCGCTCACCCCGCTGGCGCGACCGGCTCGCCGGCACCCTGCGCCATGCCGACGCCGTCCTCACGCCCGAGGCCTACCACGAGCGGCTCACCTCCCTGGGCTGCGCCGCCGACGTGTGGGAGACGACGTACATCCATCTGCTCCAGGGCGAGGACCCCGTGCTCGACTGGGTGAAGGGGACGGGGCTGCGACCCGTGCTGACCGCCCTCGCCGACGATCCCGAGGCGCGGGACGGCTTCGTCGCCGAGTACGGGGCCGCCCTGCGTGAGGCCTATCCGGCGGGGCCGCACGGTACCCCGTTTCCGTTCCGCCGGGTGTTCGCGGTGGGCCGGAAACGGGGGTGACCAGCGTTCAGGTGGTGCGGCCGAGGTGAGTGACGAGGATATGGATCACCTCGTCGTCGATGGCGTACAGGACGCGATAGTCGCCGACGCGGAGACGGCGGAAGTCCCAGCCGTAAGGGGTGGAGGCGGCAGGGCGTGGAGTTTCGGCGAGTGCGTCGACGGCCTCGTACACGGCGGCGAGGCCGGTCGGATCGTCCTTGAGGAAGCGCACCGCCGCGCTCGTGGCGTTCGGCTCCCAGATGATGCGGTAGGTCACGGACGCAGCCCCAGCATGCGTCCGACCTCTTCGTGCGGGATGCCCTCGCCGAGCGTGCCTTCCGCCTTGCGCCGCTGATAGTCCGCGACGGCCAGCGCGTCTTCGAGATCCTCTATCACCTGCGGAGACACGAGCAGCGCGGCCACATGGCCGTGGTCGGTGATGGCGATGGTCTCGCGGCTGTGCGCCGCGCGCCGGACCAGGTCGCCGAGCTGGGAACGGGCAGCGCTGATCGTGATCTCAGTCATGCACACATGATGTCACAAGGTTAACCTCGTGACTTAAAGTTTCCGATTCAACTGACTCGACCGGCTCAGCTCTTGCGACGCCCTATCAGGTGCGGCTTCGCCTCCAGCCCGTCCAGGCCGTGCCACGCCAGGTTCACCAGGTGCGCGGCCACCTCGGCCTTCTTCGGCCTGCGGACGTCCAGCCACCACTGGCCGGTCAGCGCGACCATGCCGACCAGGGCCTGCGCGTACAGCGGAGCCAGCTTGGGGTCGAAGCCGCGGCTCTTGAACTCGCGACCCAGGATGTCCTCCACCTGCGTGGCGATGTCCGAGATCAACGAGGCGAACGAACCGGTCGACTGGGGGATGGGGGAGTCACGGACCAGGATGCGGAAACCGTCCGTGTACTCCTCGATGTAGTCGAGGAGCGCGAAGGCCGCCTGTTCGCAGAGTTCGCGAGGGTGGCCGGCCGTGAGGGAACTCGTCACCATGTCCAGCAGGCGGCGCATCTCGCGGTCCACGACCACCGCGTACAGGCCCTCCTTGCCGCCGAAGTGCTCGTAGACCACCGGCTTGGAGACCCCGGCCTTCGCCGCGATCTCCTCCACCGACGTGGCCTCGAAGCCCTTCGCCGCGAAGAGCGTGCGACCGATCTCCAGCAACTGCTGGCGGCGCTCGGCACCGGTCATCCGGGTGCGACGCACTCGCCGCGGCTTGTCATTGCTGGGGGTGCTGCTCGAGTCGGTCGCCACAGCGACCATCATGCCGCCTCGGCGGGTTCCTTCCGGCGCCGGGAGCCGCCTTCCCCGGTGTCACGGCGCGAATCGATACGCGAGCGTGACGGCCAGCGCACGTCGTAGGCCCAGCCCAGCATCTCGAACCAGCGGATCAGGCGGGCGGAGGAGTCCAGCTGGCCGCGCATCACACCGTGCCGCGCGGAGGTCGGGTCGGCGTGGTGCAGGTTGTGCCAGGACTCGCCGCAGGACAGCACCGCCAGCCACCACACGTTGCCCGAACGGTCACGCGACTTGAAGGGGCGCTTGCCGACCGCGTGACAGATCGAGTTGATCGACCACGTCACGTGGTGCAGCAGGGCCACCCGGACGAGCGAACCCCAGAAGAACGCCGTGAACGCGCCCCACCAGGACATCGTCACCAGGCCGCCGATCAGCGCGGGCAGGACCAGGGACACCACCGTCCACAGAGCGAACTGGCGGGAGATCGCGCGGAGCGTCCTGTCCTTGATCAGATCCGGGGCGTACTTCTCCTGCGGCGTCTGCTCCTCATCGAACATCCATCCGATGTGGGCCCACCACAGGCCCTTCACCAGGGCCGGGAGCGTCTCGCCGAACCGCCACGGCGAGTGCGGGTCGCCCTCCGCGTCGGAGAACTTGTGGTGCTTGCGGTGATCGGCCACCCAGCGCACCAGCGGGCCCTCGACCGCCATGGAACCCGCGATCGCCAGCGCGATCTTCAAAGGCCGCTTGGCCTTGAAGGAGCCATGCGTGAAGTGACGGTGGAAACCGATCGTGATGCCGTGGCACCCCAGGAAGTAGAAGAACACCAGCAGACCGAGGTCCAGCCAGCTCACGCCCCAGCCCCACGCCAGCGGCACCGCCGCCAGCAGCGCGAGGAAGGGGACGATGATGAAGAGGAGGAGGGCGATCTGCTCGATGGACCGCTTCTTCTCGCCGCCCAGCGTGGCGGAATCCGCCGCGGCGTCGGTGGCCTGACCTGGAGCCTTCGGGGCGTCCTGGATCACGTCGGAGCTACTGGTCATACGCGTCCTCTGGGGGGTATGTGGATGGAGAAGGGGTAGCCGGGTCACGGGCCCGGCCAAGAGCGTCCCTACGGTTCCGTAACCTACGGCATCGTAAGTATGGCAGTGCGTTGCCCGGCGACAAGAGCCCACGAGCCTGCGCGTCCGGGTCGACACCTATCCTGTAGTCGGTCGGACAGCGCGGTCCGCTCTGATTTCTTCCCGGATGTCCGGCCCGCAAGCGGCGCCCGCCGCGCGAGACGCCGTCCGGGTTCCCCTCCCAGACGAGCTTCAACACTGCAAGGAGCCGCACCTGTGAGCAGTGCCGACGACCAGACCACGACGACGAGCAGTGAGCTGCGTGCCGACATCCGCCGACTGGGTGACCTCCTCGGAGAGACCCTCGTCCGGCAGGAGGGCCCCGAACTCCTGGACCTCGTCGAGAAGGTCCGCCGCCTCACCCGAGAGGACGGCGAGGCCGCCGCCGAGCTGCTGCGCGGCACCGAACTGGAGACCGCGGCCAAGCTGGTCCGCGCCTTCTCCACCTACTTCCACCTCGCCAACGTCACCGAGCAGGTCCACCGCGGCCGCGAGCTGCGCGCCCGCCGCGCCGCCGAGGGCGGACTCCTCGCCCGCACGGCCGACCGGCTCAAGGACGCCGACCCCGCACACCTGCGCGAGACGGTCCGCAACCTCAACGTCCGCCCCGTGTTCACGGCCCACCCCACCGAGGCCGCACGCCGGTCCGTCCTGAACAAGCTCCGGCGCGTCGCCGCGCTCCTCGACACCCCCGTCATCGAGTCCGACCGCCGCCGCCTCGACATCCGCCTCGCCGAGAACATCGACCTCGTCTGGCAGACCGACGAACTGCGCGTCGTGCGCCCCGAGCCCGCCGACGAGGCCCGCAACGCCATCTACTACCTCGACGAACTGCACGCCGGAGCCGTCGGCGACGTCCTCGAGGACCTCACCGCCGAACTGGAGCGGGCCGGCGTCAAGCTCCCCGACGACACCCGCCCCCTCACCTTCGGCACCTGGATCGGCGGCGACCGCGACGGCAACCCCAACGTCACCCCCCAGGTCACCTGGGACATCCTGATCCTCCAGCACGAACACGGCATCAACGACGCCCTGGAGACCATCGACGAACTCCGCGGCTTCCTCTCCAACTCCATCCGCTACGCCGGCGCCACCGAGGAACTGCTCACCTCCCTCCAGGCCGACCTGGAGAACCTCCCCGAGATCAGCCCCCGCTACAAGCGCCTCAACGCAGAGGAGCCCTACCGCCTCAAGGCCACCTGCATCCGGCAGAAGCTGGAGAACACCAAGCAGCGCCTCGCCAAGGGCACCGCGCACGTACCGGGCCGCGACTACCTCGGCACCAGCGAACTCATCAACGACCTGCGGATCATCCAGAGCTCACTGCGCGAGCACCGCGGCGGCCTCTTCGCCGACGGCCGCCTCGCCCGCACCATCCGCACCCTCGCCGCCTTCGGCCTCCAGCTCGCCACCATGGACGTCCGCGAACACGCCGACGCCCACCACCACGCCCTCGGCCAGCTCTTCGACCGGCTCGGCGAGGAATCCTGGCGCTACGCCGACATGCCCCGCGACTACCGCGCCAAGCTCCTCGCCAAGGAACTCAGGTCCCGCAGGCCCCTCGCCCCGACCCCCGCGCCCGTCGACGCGCCCGGCGAGAAGACCCTCGGCGTCTTCCAGACCGTGAAGAAGGCCCTGGACGTCTTCGGACCCGAGGTCATCGAGTCCTACATCATCTCCATGTGCCAGGGCGCCGACGACGTCTTCGCCGCCGCCGTCCTCGCCCGCGAGGCCGGACTCATCGACCTGCACGCCGGCTGGGCCAAGATCGGCATCGTGCCGCTGCTGGAGACCACCGACGAACTCAAGGCCGCCGACACCATCCTCGAGGACATGCTCTCCGACCCGTCCTACCGGCGCCTCGTCGCGCTGCGGGGCGACGTCCAGGAGGTCATGCTCGGCTACTCCGACTCCTCCAAGTTCGGCGGCATCACCACCAGCCAGTGGGAGATCCACCGCGCCCAGCGCCGCCTGCGCGACGTCGCCCACCGCTACGGCGTCCGCCTCCGCCTCTTCCACGGCCGCGGCGGCACCGTCGGCCGCGGCGGCGGCCCCACCCACGACGCCATCCTCGCCCAGCCCTGGGGCACCCTCGAAGGCGAGATCAAGGTCACCGAACAGGGCGAGGTCATCTCCGACAAGTACCTCATCCCGTCCCTCGCCCGCGAGAACCTCGAACTGACCGTCGCGGCCACCCTCCAGGCCTCCGCCCTGCACACCGCGCCCCGCCAGTCCACCGAGGCCCTCGCCCGCTGGGACGCCGCCATGGACGTCGTCTCCGACGCCGCCCACGCCGCCTACCGGCGCCTCGTCGAGGACCCCGACCTGCCGACGTACTTCCTCGCGTCGACGCCAGTGGACCAGCTCGCCGACCTGCACCTGGGCTCCCGGCCCTCCCGCCGCCCCGGCTCCGGCGTCTCGCTCGACGGCCTGCGCGCCATCCCCTGGGTGTTCGGCTGGACCCAGTCCCGGCAGATCGTCCCCGGCTGGTTCGGCGTCGGCTCCGGCCTCAAGGCCCTGCGCGAGGCCGGCCTCGACACCGTCCTCGACGAGATGCACCAGCAGTGGCACTTCTTCCGCAACTTCATCTCCAACGTCGAGATGACCCTCGCCAAGACCGACCTGCGGATCGCCCAGCACTACGTCGACACCCTCGTCCCCGACGAGCTCAAGCACGTCTTCGACACCATCAAGACCGAACACGAACTCACCGTGCGTGAAGTGCTGCGCGTCACCGGCGAAGACGAACTCCTCGACGCCGCCCCCGTCCTGAAGCAGACCTTCGCCATCCGCGACGCCTACCTCGACCCCATCTCCTACCTCCAGGTCGCCCTGCTCAAGCGGCAGCGCGACGCGGTGGCGGCGGGCGAAACCCCCGACCCGCTCCTCTCCCGCGCCCTGCTCCTCACCGTCAACGGCGTGGCAGCCGGCCTGCGCAACACCGGCTGAACCGTCCCCGGACACGACCGTGCCCCCGAACCCGCACACGGGTCCGGGGGCACGGTCGTACCCCGGGTCAGCCGCGGCCGGGCCTGCGGCGACGAAACGCCAGGAACCCACCGAACGCGACCAGCGCCGCCGCCACACCGGACAGCAGGCCCACCGGGGCCCCGTTACCCGTCTCGGCCAGATCACCGTCGGCACCCTTCGGCGACGAGGACGGCGACACGCCCCCGCCGGCCGGCGCACTCGCGGACGCCGACACACCCGGCTCACCGGACGGCGACTCGGACGCCCCGGACGAAGGCGACGCGGAAGCCGAAGCCGACCCGGACGGCGTCACACCGCCCGGCTCCTCGTCCTCGCAGTCCGCCCAGAACACCTTGTGCTTCGCGGCGCCCTTCTCACCGTCGAACTTCCAGAACAGCTTGTAGTGCCCGTCCGGCAGCGACAGATCCTCGCTGCGGCCATGACCCTCGTCGTCCAGCGCCAGCGCGCCGCTCTTCACCGTCTCCCCCTTGTTCTCACTCGGAGGGATGGCATCGATGCGCCAATCCACCTGCTGACCGCCGTCGAAACCGAAGGCGTCCAGATAGAAGGAGCACACATGCGGCTCATTGCGGCGCAGCTCCTCGCCCGTCGAGGCGTCATGGATCTTGACCGTGCCGTTGTCACCGGGAGGGGCCGCATGGGCGGCCGGAGCAAGCAGAAGAACCGCCGAAGCGGCGGCGCAGACGGCGCCGTAACGGGAGAGGTTGCGCATGAGCGGTGAGTCCATCTTCGAGAAGTGAGCGGGAAGATGTGGAGGGGGCGGCTCAGCATCCAGCCTCGTCCGCCGACACGTCAATCACGAACACACAACACTCGTCCCTCCACAGAAGGAGAGAACGCCCGAACCCCTCAGACGGTCACGAACGCGGCCGTCAGCAACGCCACCCCCGACAACGCCAACACCCACGCCGCCCGCGTCCGCAGCAACCCGCCCGCCACCACGACCGACGCCAGCAACAGCGCACCACCCAGCGGAATCCACGCGTACAGAACCCCGGCCGGCCCCGAACGGACCGCCTCATCACCGCCGGGCTTCAGAACCACCGTGTAGGTCCGGCCCCTCGCCACCGCGACCGACTTCTCCAGCACCACCCGCGCCCGCGGCTGCGAACCCTCCGACAACGGCGCGTACCGGCCCCAGCACGCCTGCGCCCCACACCGCGCCACCTCGACCGCGCCGCGCTCCCGGCCCTTCGTCAGCATCACGTGCTGCGCCGTACCCCACGACGCCCACACACCCGCCACCAGAATCAACGCCGCGACCGTGCCCATCGCCGCGAACCGCCCGAACCGCATCGCGACGGCGGAGGCCGGACGAGAGGACGTGGCAGTGGCAGGCATGGCCGGGATCATTGGCCATGCCTGATCGGCCCGTCAACCTCGACGGGTGACAAATCAGGAGTTGTACGTACTCTGCGCCCGCTCCAGCCCCTCGATCACCAGACACTCCACCGCATCCGCAGCCCGGTCCACGAAGTAGTCCAGCTCCTTGCGCTCCGCCGACGAGAAATCCCTCAGCACGAAATCCGCCACCGGCATCCGCCCCGGCGGCCGCCCGATCCCGAACCGCACCCGGTGATACTCCGCCCCGAACGCCTTCGTCATCGACTTCAACCCGTTGTGCCCGTTGTCCCCGCCGCCCAGCTTCAGCCGCAGCGTCCCGTAGTCGATGTCCAACTCGTCATGAACCGCCACCACATGGGCCACCGGCACCTTGTAGAAGTCCCGCAACGCGTTCACCGGACCGCCCGACAGATTCATGTACGACATCGGCTTCGCCAGGATCACCCGCCGGTTCAACGGCCCCGGCGGCCCGATCCGCCCCTCGACGACCTGCGCCTGCGCCCGCCCGGCCCGCTTGAACCTCCCCCCGACCCGGTCCGCCAGCAGATCGGCCACCATGAAACCCACGTTGTGCCGGTTCCCGGCGTACTCCGGCCCCGGATTGCCCAGCCCCACGATCAGCCAGGGAGCGGCGGCATCGGTCGTCACGTCCATGTCTCCTTCATACGCGTCGGCCGCTGCCCCGCACGGGAACAGCGGCCGACCAAACGACGACGAAGAGGATCAGGCCTCGGCGGCCTCTTCCTCAGCGGCCTCCTCGCCCTCAGCGGCCTCCTCGGCCTGCGCCGACAGCACCTGCAGGACGACAGCGTCCTCCTCCACGGCCAGCGTGACGCCCTTCGGCAGCTCGATGTCCTTGGCCAGGACCGAGGCACCGGCCTCCAGACCCTCGACCGAAACCGTCACGGACTCCGGAATGTGCGTCGCCTCGGCCTCGACCGGCAGCGCGTTCAGCACGTGCTCCAGCAGGTTGCCACCCGGGGCCAGCTCGCCCTCGGTGTGCACCGGGATCTCGACCGTGACCTGCTCGCCGCGCTTCACCAGCAGCAGGTCCACGTGCTCCAGGAAGCCCTTCAGCGGGTCACGCTGCACGGCCTTCGGGATCGCCAGCTCGTTCTTCTTGCCGTCGATGTCCAGCGCGATCAGCACGTTCGGGGTACGCAGCGCCATCAGCAGCGCGTGACCCGGCAGGGTCACGTGCACCGGCTGCTCGCCGTGCCCGTACAGCACGCCGGGAACCTTGTCCTCACGACGGATACGGCGCGCGGCACCCTTACCGAACTCGGTGCGCGTCTCGGCGGCGATCTTCACCTCGGACATGATCACTCCTCGAAGTCAGAAAACGGACGTGGTCACCCGGCCACGAACGGCCTGCTACGAAGAGCGCGTCGATAACGGACCACCGCATCCCGCAACGGGAAACGGCCTCCCTCGCCGAGCAACTGCAGCAGTCTACTCGGCAAGGAAGGCCGCACCCAAAACGATCTACAGGAGCCCCGACCGGGAACCCCTACTGCTCGTCGAACAGACTCGTCACCGAACCGTCCTCGAACACCTCACGCACCGCACTCGCGATCGTCGGCGCGATCGACAGCACCGAGATCTTGTCCAGATCCCGGCTCAGCTCCGAAGGCGTCGGCAGCGTGTTCGTGAACACGAACTCACTCACCCGCGAGTTCTTCAACCGGTCCGCCGCCGGACCCGACAGCACACCGTGCGTCGCCGTCACTATGACGTCCTCCGCACCATGCGCGAACAGCGCGTCCGCCGCCGCACAGATCGTCCCACCCGTGTCGATCATGTCGTCCACCAGGACACACACGCGACCCTTCACCTCACCCACGACCTCGTGGACGGTGACCTGATTCGCGACGTCCTTGTCCCGGCGCTTGTGCACGATCGCCAGCGGCGCACCCAGCCGGTCACACCAGCGGTCCGCCACCCGCACCCGGCCCGCGTCCGGCGACACGACCGTCAGCTTCTCCCGGTCCACCTTCCGCCCCACGTAGTCCGCCAGCAGCGGCAACGCGAACAGATGGTCCACCGGACCGTCGAAGAAGCCCTGGATCTGGTCCGTGTGCAGATCCACGGTCAGGATCCGGTCCGCACCCGCGGTCTTCATCATGTCCGCGATCAGACGCGCCGAGATCGGTTCACGCCCCCGGTGCTTCTTGTCCTGCCGCGCGTAACCGTAGAACGGCACGATCACAGTGATGGACCGGGCCGACGCACGCTTCAGCGCGTCGATCATGATCAACTGCTCCATGATCCACTTATTGATCGGAGCCGTGTGGCTCTGGATCAGGAAGCAGTCGGCGCCACGCGCCGACTCCTGATAACGCACATAGATCTCGCCGTTCGCGAAGTCGAAGGCCTTCGTCGGGACAACCCCGACACCCAGCTGCTGGGCGACCTCCTCGGCAAGCTCGGGGTGTGCGCGGCCGGAGAAGAACATCAACTTCTTCTCGCCGGTCGTCTTGATCCCGGTCACAGCACTTTCTCCTCAGAGGTGTCGCAGCTCAAGAGACCTCTCAGCCGGCTTGCGAGAGGCTGTCTCAGCTGGTGGGGGTGCGGGTATGCACTTATCACCGTACGCCGTGTTCGAAGCACCGGTTTCCGGTCACCCTTCATCGGCCGACTCCCGGGAAGCCGCCTCCGCCGCCTTCGCGGCCGCGCTCCCCGGACGCTTCCGAGCCACCCAACCCTCGATATTCCGCTGCTGACCACGGGCCACGGCCAGCGAACCGGGCGGCACATCCTTCGTGATCACGGACCCGGCGGCGGTGTACGCACCGTCCCCCACCGTGACAGGCGCCACAAACATGTTGTCCGAACCCGTACGGCAGTGAGAACCGATGGTCGTGTGATGCTTCTCCTGACCGTCGTAGTTCACGAAGACACTCGCGGCACCGATGTTCGACTGCTCACCGATCGTCGCGTCACCGACATACGACAGGTGAGGCACCTTCGTCCCCTCACCGATCGACGCGTTCTTCGTCTCCACGTACGTCCCGATCTTCCCCCTGGCGCCCAGCCGCGTCCCCGGACGCAGATACGCGTACGGCCCCACCGACGCCCCGGCACCGACCTCGGCGCCCATGGCCACCGTGTTGTCCACGCGCGCACCCGCACCCACCCGGGTGTCGGCCAGCCGGCAGTTGGGCCCCACCTCGGCACCCTCGGCCAGGTGCGTGGCACCGTGCAGCTCCGTACCCGGATGCACGACGACGTCCTGCTCGAACGTCACCGTCACGTCCACCCAGGTGGTAGCCGGATCGATCACCGTCACACCGGCCAGCATCGCCTCGGTCAGCAACCGGTCGTTCAGGATCCGGCGGGCCTCGGAGAGCTGCACACGGTTGTTGATCCCCGCGATCTCACGATGGTCACCGGCCACCGAAGCCCCCACCCGGTGCCCCGCCTCACGCAGGATCCCGAGCACATCCGTCAGATACTCCTCGCCCTGGCTGTTGTCCGTCCGCACCTTCTTCAGCGCGTCCGCGAGCAGCGCACCGTCGAACGCGAACACACCCGAGTTGATCTCACGGATCGACCGCTCGGCGTCGCTGGCGTCCTTGTGCTCCACGATCGCCGTCACGGCGCCGGTGGCCTCGTCCCGCACGATCCGGCCGTAACCGGTCGCGTCCGGCACCTCGGCGGTCAGCACGGTGACCGCGTTCCCGTCGGCGGAGTGGGTCGCGGCGAGGGCCCGCAGCGTCGCGCCGGTCAGCAGCGGAGTGTCCCCGCACACGACCACGACGGTTCCGTCGACGGACCCGCCCAGCTCCTCCAGGCCCATGCGCACGGCATGCCCGGTGCCGTTCTGCTCGGCCTGCACGGCGGTACGGACGTCAGGGGCGATCTCACCGAGGTGCGCGGTGACCTTCTCCCTCGCGTGGCCGACCACGACGACCAGGTTCTCGGGATTCAGCTCACCTGCGGCGGCGAGCACGTGCCCCACGAGACTGCGGCCACAGAGCTCATGCAGGACCTTGGGTGTGGCCGACTTCATACGGGTGCCCTCACCCGCTGCGAGAACGACGACGGCTGCCGGGCGGTTGGCGCTCACGGGATGCCCTTCGGCTGTGGATGGGGAGGGGTGACATCCGCAGGATACCGGGGGGTTTGTGGGGGGTATGGGTGCGGGCCCTGACCGGTGGCCATCGGCCAGGACCCGAACCGGGCTGGTGTGTGCTGTGAGCTCCCGGAGAAGGATTCGAACCCTCATTCAACGGACCAAAACCGTTTGTCCTACCCTTAGACGATCCGGGATAGATCGCGCGCTATGTCCGATTTCGTTGATCGGCCTTGCGTGCGGACTCCACTATGCCGTACCAGGAGCCCTCGATGCGACGGTACAGATCAGCACCCTTCAGGACTCTGATGGCCAGGCAACCCCGATAGTCGTCGCCGATGTTCTTGCGCCGGGTCTTCGGATTGTGCTTCTTCAGTGTCGTCTTGTAGAACGCGGTCTCCGGGGCATCGACGAGGTCGGCCCAGTACCTCTCCGCGCCCGACACGTCGGCCGACTCGTGGATCATCACGGTGAACCGGAGCAGGTCCCGTTCCACACCAAGCAGGTTGAGCCAGGCCAGGAACACCTCGATCATTCCTGGGTCGCTGTTGACGAAGCAGACGTTCTCGCGGCGGTCGTACGGCTTGTCCTTGCCGCCTTCGGCCCAGTAGAGGCCGACACCCAGGAGGAACAGTTCGCGCGGGGACAGTATGCCGACTGCTTGCTTGGCGGCCTCCTTGGCGCGCTGCCGCTCTTCGTCGCGCATGCGCATGGTGACCTCCCAGCCGCGCCTCGCGATCGCCGATGCCTCCTCGGGCGTCCGCTTGCGCTCCGGCTTCGGCAGGTCCCGCACCCACAGTGAGATCGAACTCTTCGAGCACCCCAGCTCCACCTGGATCTGGTCGTAGGTCCAGCCCTGGAGTCGGAGCTCTCTCGCCCTCTCCCTGAGGTCGTCCTTCGCGTTGGGGCGCTTCGTCCAGGCCGGCGGGGGTTCGCCCTCCAGCAGTCGGTTGAGGATGTCGTTGTTGTCGACGTGCAGTCGGTCGCGGATCTGGCGGCGGCTGAGGCCCGCCCGTCGCAGTGCCACCGCCCTCTCCCGCAGCCCCTCGAAGTCGGCGTATTTGCCAGATGCATGTGTCATACGCATACCGTCCGGGCGGAATGGAGGCCTCCGGGTCGAACGGTGAGCGATTCAGCAGTTCGAGGGATATCGGGTGGTATGGCGTCCGAACGGTCACGGAGTGTGGTGCAGGCGAGTCCGGGAAACTCGCCGGAAAACCGGCGGCGGGCGCCCGTAGGCTGGAGGGCATGACCGCGACGGGGGAAGAGCATGTGACGGCCCGGGGAGGGCCGTGGTGGTGGGGCAGACGGCGCAGTGCCGTGTTCGATGTGAGTCTGGCCGTGGTGTCGGCGCTGGAGTGCGCGCTGGAGGGTGTTCCGTTCGCCAGGGACGCGGGGATCCCGGTGGCGGTGGGGGTCGTCTTCGGGTGGCTCGCGGGTGCGGTGCTGGTCGTGCGGCGGCGGTGGCCGATCGCGGTGGTGCTGGTGTCGATCGCCATCACGCCGGCCCAGATGGGCCTGGTGCTGGGCATGGTCGGCCTGTACACGCTGGCCGCGGCCGAGCTGCCGCGGCGGATCATCGCCTCGCTGGCGGGGATGTCGCTGGTGGGGACGCTCATCGTGACGTTCGTGAAGACGCAGCAGGACATGGCGCGGGGGAATCTGGAGCTGGGGGACTGGTTCGTGCCCTTCGCCGCGATCACGATGTCGCTGGGGTTCACGGCGCCGCCTGTGCTGCTGGGGCTGTACGTGGGGGCGCGGCGGCGGTTGATGGAGAGTCTGCGGGAGCGTGCGGAGAGTCTGGAGCTGGAGCTTCAGTTGCTGGCCGAGCGGGCGGAGGAGCGGGCCGAGTGGGCCCGGAACGAGGAGCGGACGCGGATCGCCCGGGAGATGCACGACGTGGTGGCGCATCGGGTGAGTCTGATGGTGGTGCACGCGGCGGCGCTGCAGGCGGTGGCGCGGAAGGATCCGGAGAAGGCGGTGAAGAACGCCGCGCTGGTGGGGGACATGGGGCGGCAGGCGCTGACCGAGTTGCGGGAGATGCTCGGGGTGTTGCGCAGTGGTGGGGAGGAGCGGCGGGAGCGGGCGCGTTCGGTGCCGTTGGCGGCGGTGGGGGTGGCTGCCGCGGCGGCGGCTTCGCGGGTGGTCGATGACGAGGGTCCGTCGTTGGCGGAGATCGAGGAGTTGGTGGGGCAGTCGGCCGCCGCGGGGATGGTGGTGGCGCTGTCGGTGGAGGGGGATGTGCGGTCGTATGCGCCTGAGGTGGAGCAGACGGCGTATCGCGTGGTGCAGGAGGCGTTGACGAACGTCCACAAGCACGCGGCGGGGGCGAAGACGTATGTGCGGTTGGCGCATCGGGTGTCGGAGATCGCGATGCAGGTGGAGAACGAGCCGCCTGAGGAGGCGGCGTCGTCGGCTCGGTTGCCGTCCGGGGGGAACGGGCTGGTGGGGATGAGGGAGCGGGTGTCGGCGCTGGGTGGGGTGTTCGTGTCGGGGCCGACGGAGGCGGGGGGTTTCCGGGTGTCGGCGGTGATTCCGGCGTCGTAGCCCTTGCCGGGTCAGCCGGTGGTCAGGCGGGTCGGTTCGGTGCCGGCGATGAGGGTGGAGAGGGCCTGGTCGATGTCGGGTCCGAGGTACCAGTCGCCGGTGTGGTCGAGGGCGTAGACGCGGCCGTCGGTGTCGATGGCGAGGAGGGCCTGGCTGTCGGTTTCGGCGCCGAGGGGGCTGACCTGGGTGGCGAGGGCGCGGCCGAGGTCGCCGAGGGTGCGGGCCATGTGGAGGCCGTGCAGTGGGTCGAGGTGGAAGGTGGCGGGGGCGACCTGGCGGCCGGGGCCGGTGGGGGTGATGTGGAGTCCGCCGAATTCGGCCCAGGCTTCGACGGCGGCGGGGAAGACGCTGTGGCGGTGGCCGGCGGGTGAGGTGTGGTCGCGCAGGGCGTCGGCCCAGATTTCGGCTTGCTTTATGTCCCAGCGTCCGGGTTGCCAGCCGGCGGCGCGCAGGGCGGCGTCGACGGGGACGGCGAAGCGGGTGGAGGAGGTGCGGTCGGGGTGCATCTGCCCTTCGTCTCGTCGAGGTGGTGTCGCGGTCGTGCGGTGGTGTGGGGTGTGCGTCGCGTGGTGGGTGCTGGGTGTTGTGGGGGTGGTGGGGTCAGTCGTTGCGGTCCGCTGGGTCGACTACGCGGACGCCGAAGTGGGCGCTGAGGGCGGTGCAGGCGCGGCAGGGGGTGGCGAAGCTGCCGTGGAGGGGGTCGCCGTCCTCGCGGATGCGGCGGGCGGTGAGTTTGGCCTGTTTGAGGGCTTTGCGGGCTTCGCCGTTGGTCATGGGTTTGCGGGCGGCGCGTTTGCTGCGGGCGGCGTCGGCGGCGGCGATGTGGCGTGAGATGAGGATGGTTTCGGCGCAGCGGCCGGTGTAGCGGTCGCGTTGGGCGCTGGTGAGGGTGTCCAGGAAGTCCTGGACGAGGGGGTGCAGGGCGGGGGGTGTGTCGCCGCGGGCGGCGGTGCCGGTGAGGGTGGTGCCGCGGACGGAGAGGGCGGCGGCGATGGTGGGGAGGATGCCGTCGCGGCGGTGGTGGAGGGTGGGGGTGTGGGCCGTTTCGGTGGTGCTCCAGCCGATGCGGGGGTCGCCGCTTCGTGGGTCGGCGGGCCTGCCGATGTGAGGTCCGGTCTGCGTCGCGTTCATGATCGTCTTCCCCTCCGTGCATCCCCCCGGGGATCACAGACTGCCAAATGGCGTGGCTGCTGCGGAAGCTGGGGCGGGGCGACACGCCCGTTCCGGGGTGTGCCGTCACGGTGGGGTGACGCCTGGTCACGGAAGCGGAGGGGGCGTCGGCCGGTGCCGGTGACCGGTGTCGTCGTACCGCATAGGCTGTCGGCACCGCGGGCGATGCGGTGATCCGTTCGGGGTTCGATGCAGTGAACCGGAGGGTGATCCGTGGGGGTCGCGGGACAGCAGACGTGACAGTCGATACGGGTCGTAGTGCGCCGAGTGGTCGGTACGGGTCGTACAGAGTGCCGCAGGGGGCAACCGCCATGACGACAGGTCGGCTCGGGCTGGGGGCTCCTCCCGGCCGCCAGGCCGGGGGACAAGCCGCGCCGCCGAACGCGGCCTATGCCGGGCAGGTCGTGCATTTCCCGGATCCGGTGCGGGCGGCCCGTCACCCGAGGGGGGTGCGGGTCGATGGTCGTGGTTACCCCGACTTCTCGCCTTACGCGCGTGCGGCCGCGGAGATCGCGGAGCCGCCGGAGGGCTTCGGTGTCGACGAGTTGCGGCTGACGGACTACGTCTCGGCGAATTCGGCGCTGGCGGCGTCGGGGCATGAGCTGTGGGACACGGTGCCGGCGGTGGCGACGCCGCATGGCTGGACGTGGCATCACGTGGTGGGGACGCGGCGGTTGGAGCTGGTTCCGGTCGAGGTGAAGGCGTTGCTGCGGCATCACGGTGGTGTGGCCACGTCGGGGGTGGATCACGGTAAGCGTGGCACGCGGCCGTTGCAGGAGACGCGTCCGGCGCACTTCGGGTTGCCGAAGTCAGGTGTGGCGGTGACGGAGTCTCAGGTGCAGGGGGTCGAGGAGGACCTCGGTTACCGGTTGCCGGGTGCGTACCGGTCGTTTCTGAAGGCGGCGGGGGGTTGTGCGCCGGTGGGTGCCGCGCTGGACGCGGAGCTGGGGCTGCTGGTCGATCAGCCGTTCTTCACGGTGCGGGACGAGGCGGCCGTGAACGACCTGGTGTACGTGAACAAGTGTCTGCGTGACCATCTGACGAAGGATTACCTGGGGATCGGTTTCGTCCAGGGCGGGTTGCTGGCCGTGAAGGTGAAGGGTGATCGGGTCGGGTCGGTGTGGTTCTGCGCGTACGACGACGCGCGGGATGTGGATCCCTCGTTGCCGCCGGCGGAGCGGGTGGAGCGGTTGCTGCTGCCGTGCGGGGACGACTTCGATGTGTTCCTGTCGCGGTTGGCCGGTAATCCGCCGGAGTTGGAGACGGTGGCGAATCTGATGGTGGACGGCGGGTTCGCGCGTGTGGTGCCGGTGGGTGCGGTGTCGTCCTCGGCTGTGGGGGAGTGACGTCGGCGATGGTGACCTTCGCGCAGGCGCAGGAGCGGGCGGAAGAGTGGGTCAACGGGGATCTGCCGTCGTATCAGCATCGTGAGGTGCGGGTGCGGGAGTTCGAGCTCGGGTTCGTGGTGTGGGCCGAGGACCGTGCGGGCGGGCCGCGTTCGGACGGGGGCGCGCAGCGGCTGGTGATCGCGCGTGACAGCGGCGAGGCGACGTTGTGGCCCGGGTTGCCGGTGGGTGAGGTGATCCGCCGGTACGAGGAGGAGTACGGCCGTCCGGACGTGGTGGAGGAGCCGGGGCCGGTGCCTGCGGCGCGGGTGGATCTGAACCAGACGTCGTTCCTGCTGACTCCGCCGGAGTGGTTGCAGGACGCGGCGGACAGGATGGGGGTTCCGGATCGGCGGGGCGGTGGTGCCGGGGCCGCCGCTGAGTCTGATGGTGGTTCGGCCGGGGATTCCGTTTCGGGGAGCGGTGCGTCGTGGCCGGCTGCCGCGGGGAGTGACTCGCGGGCGGACGGCGGCGGTGGGGAGGAGACGCCGGGCGTGCCTGCCGGGGCGACGCCCTGGGCCGGTACGGACACCAACGCGGATGCCGGTGACGACCGTTCCGTGCCGTTGCCCGCGACGGTGTTCGCGCCGCCGTTGGGTGAGGCCGACGATGGCACGCCGGCGCCGGCGGCGACGCCCGGCGCCGAGACGGCGCTGATGCCGGGGGGCAGCGGGCTTCCGCCGACGGCGGTCTCGCCGGCGATCGAGGATCCGGACGAGCAGGGGGGTGTGCCGGGCGGTGCGGGTGCCGCTGGTGCGCCGGGGGACGCCGTCCCGATGCCGGGCGCGGTGCCGACGGCCTCTGGTGGGCCGGGTTACGGCTGTCCGCCGGGGCCGGGTGCCGCCCCGGGTGGGCCGGGGACGCCGCCTGGTGGTGTGCCGGGGGTGCCGCCGGGTTCTGCGCCGGGGGTGCCGTCTGGTGTGCCGGAGGCGCCGCATGGTGGGGTGCCGGGTGCTGTGCCTGGGGCTCCGCCCGGTGGTGTGCCGGAGGCGCCGCATGGTGGGGTGCCTGGGGCTCCGCCCGGTGGTGTGCAGGGGGCGTTGCCGGGTGCTGCGCCTGGGACACCGCCCGGTGGTGTGCCTGGGTCCACGGCTGGGGCTCAGCCCGGTGGTGTGTCCGGGGGCGGTACGCCTTCGTCTGCGCCGGGTGGGCAGCCGTACGGTTATCCGCAGGCCGGGCCGGGGGGTATGCCCGGGCGCGCGCCGAACGCCGGGGACATCGCCGACGCGGCGACCAGCAAGGCGGCTCCGCCGCCGGGTCGGCGGGGTGCGGCTGCGGCCATGCCGCCTCCGCCGGGTGCTCCGGGGACGCCGGGTGTGCGACCGGGCAGCCCGCCTCCGCCGTCGGGGTCCGGGGCGCCGGGTACCCCCGCGGGTGGTTACGAGCCCACGCAGCTCGTGTCGGCGCTGGGGCCGGAGGGGCCTGTGGGCCCGGGCGGAGCCGGGCCGGGCGGAGCCGGTGGTCCCGGTGGTGTCGGGGCTCCCGGTGCCGCTGGGGACTCCTCGGGCTCGGGAAGCGCGCGAGGCACGGGTATGCCGATGCCCCCTCAGCAGCCGCCCGCCCGTCCGGGTGTGCCGATGCCTCCTCAGCAGCCGCCGGGCCCCCCTGCCGCGTCGCAGCCTCCGGGTGCTCCGCCGGCGCAGGGTGCTGCGCACGCGCCGGGCGCGCCCGGCGTCACACCCCCCGGCGGTGTCCACCACGCGGGCACGATGTTCGCCGGCTCCGGTCGGCCGGGTGCGGGCGCACCTCCGCCTCCGGGGCCTCCGGGTGCACCTGGTGCGTCCAGGTCTCAGGGTGCTCCGCACCCGCCCGCTGCCGCTCCCGGGGTGCCCGGCGGTGGTGCGGGGCCGGTGCATCACGCGGAGACCGTGCTGTCCACGCCCCCGGTGGGCGGCCCGGGCGTGCCTCCGCCGCCGCAGGCCCCGGGCGTCCCCGGCGCGCCCCTGCCGGGTGCACATGGGGGGCCTCCGCCGATGCCGCCCGGTGCGGTGCCGGGTGCGGTGCCGCCCGGTGCGATGCCGCCGCCCGGTCAGCCCGCCCCTGGGCGGCCGCCGGCGTACGGCTATCCGCAGCAGCCCGCCGGGCAGCCGACGGTCGGTCCCGGCTACCAGGCCGTGCTGCGCTACCGCGCGCAGGACGGTTCCGAGCAGCAGCTGATCCGGCGTTCGGCGCCGGGTACGCCGCACCCGGAGTGGCAGATCTTCCACGAGCTGCGGGCCATGAACGTGCCTCCGGACCAGGTGCTGGAGCTGCACACCGAGCTGGAGTCGTGCGAGCTGCCGGGCGCGTACTGCGCGCGGATGATCCGGGAGCAGTGGCCGCAGGCGCGGATCACGTCCATCGCGCCGTACGGCACGGACCACGCGAGCCGGCAGCAGGGCATGCGGCAACTACTGGCCCATCAGGGCGAGTTGCACCAGGTGGCGGACGGCCCGGCGCGTCCGGCCCCGGTGCGGGCGCCGTTGCCGCCGGTGCAGGCGGTGCCGCCGATTCCGCCGGAGGGCGTCGCCCAGGAGATGGGCGCCGCGTTCGGGCCGGGAGTGTTCCGGTTCGAGCAGGCCGCCGTGTCCCGGCAGGGCGTGCCGCCGGTGGTGGCGCACACGCTGGTGGTGGCCGGTCTGCCGGTGGACATGGGGCCCTTCTTCTGGGCGCAGGCCCAGCCGGGGCGGCCGGTTCCGACGCTGGCGGAGCTGGCGGCCGAGCGCGGTGTGCAGCCGGCCCCGGACGCGGGTTCGTACCTGGTCATGGGCAGTGACTTCGGCAAGGCGGTCTGTGTGCAGTACGGCACGGCCAACATCGTCGCCGTGCCGGTGGAGGCGGGGCCGGGCGGAGCGCCGGTACCGCCGCAGTTCGTGAACACGGGGCTGCCGGAGTTCGCGCGCTGTCTGGCGCTGCTCGGCCGGATGTGGCGCTTGCGGTTCGGGCTGAACCAGGAGCAGGCGGGTCGTTGGACCGTCGACTTCCAGGCGCAGTTGGCCGCGCTGGATCCGGCGGCGCTGGGGTCGCCGGAGAGCTGGTGGTCGGTGCTGCTGGAGCAGATGTGGGACGGGCTGCTGTGACGCGCCGCCGCTGACGTGTCCCGGGGAGCCGGGTTCGGTCGCTCGTATGCGACCGGGCCCGGCTTCTTCGTGCGCGGCCACCGCACCGTGACCCCGGTGCGGAGTGTCGCGTTATGAACACTTCCGCCCGATCCACCAAGATGTACGAAATCATCCCGTTTCGTACTCGACTTCGCGTCGGTGTGGTGGAGAGGGGCCCCAGGATGAGCAGCGCATCGGAGTCTCCGCACGGCTTCGTGGCCGTGCGGGGACGCGGCTACCGTCCCCAGCAGGTCGACGAGTACGTCGGGTCCCTGTCGGCCGGGCGTGACGCGGCCTGGGAGCGGGCTGCCCGGCTGACGGTGCTCGCCCGGCAGATGGACGCGGAGCTGGAGCGGCTGCGGGAGGTCGTGGCCGGCCTGGCGCCACAGACGTACGAGTCGCTCGGCGAGCGGGCGCGGCGACTCTTCGAACTCGGCCAGGAGGAGGCCGAGGCGGTACGGGAGAGGGCGCGACAGGAGGCCTGGCAGCGGGTGAACGAGGCGCGGGAGTCCGCTGCCGGCGTGTGCGAGTCCGCGCAGGCGCAGGCCGACGCCGTACGCGCCGATGCCGACGAGCGCGCCCGGCAGCTGCTCCTCGCGGCGCGCGCCGAGGCCGACGAGATCCTGCTCTCGGCCCGGAGCGAGGTGAAGGCGCAGCGGAGCGAGGCGCTGGGCGCGCTGCGGGAGATGCGGCTGCGCACCTCCGGGATGCTGACCGAGCGGGACAAGGAGCACGCCGAGCGGTGGGCCGAGGTGGAGCAGCAGGAGGCCGCCCGGGCGGCGGAACTGGACGCGCGGCACGCGGAGGCGGAGGCGCGCGCCGAGCGGGCACTGTCCGAGGCGCAGCAGGCCCTCACCGACGCGGAGGTCTCGGCCCGTGACCGGCAGGAGGAGGCGCGGGCACGGGCCGCAGAGCTGGTCGCTGAGGCCCGGGGGCGTGCGGAGTCCGTCGGACTGGAGACCGAACGCCTGCTCCGCGAGCACGCCCGGCAGGCTGACGACGTACGGGCGCACATCGACCGCATCCACGCCAGTCTGACCTTGTGGGCGGGGCAGGCGGCGGAGTGACGTGCGGTGTGCGGCGAGGCGCCGTCAGGGCGGCGGCACGCGTGCCTTGCCGCCGCCCTGACGCGGGCGGACTCGTGGGCGTCGCCGGCCGGGGAGCCGTCAGCGGTTCTTGCGTACCGCCCCGGCGAGGATCCAGCCCTCCACCGCCTCGTACTGGCGGCGCTGTTCCTCCGACTTGCGGCGGCCGGAGGCGAGCGTGCCCAGCCAGCCGCAGGCGAAGCCCAGGGGGATGGAGACCAGGCCCGTGGTGGTGAACGGGAACCAGTTGAAGTCGGCCTCGGGGAACGCCGACACGGGCGAGCCGGAGACCAGGTTGGTGCCCGGCATCAGCAGCAGGACGGCCAGCGAGCCGCCGATGAGGGTGCTCAGCAGGCCGGTCCGGGTGTAGCGGCGCCAGAAGAGGCTGTAGACCAGCGCGGGCGCGATGGCCGAGGCGCCCAGGCAGAACGACAGTGTCACCAGGGGCTGCAGGCTGCGGTGCTGGACCTGGGTGGCCAGGAGGATCGCCGGGGTGCCCACCGCCAGCGCCGAGAGCCGGGCCAGCGTCATCTCCCGGCGCGCGGACATCTCCTGCACCCGGGCCGCGAACACGTCGTGCGCGAGGGAGTTGGCGCAGGCGAGGATCATCCCGGCGACGGAGGCGAGCAGCGTGAGGAAGACGGCCGTGGTGACCGTCGTGAACAGGAAGGTCTCCGCCGCCGACACGTCCGCGCCGAACGCCGCCTTCGAACCGAGCAGATAGGCCGTGTTGCCCCGCGGGTCGACCTGGGCGATCACCGCTCGCCCGACCAGGGCCGTCGCGCCGAAGCCGACGACCGTGATGACGAGGACGAACAGGGCCACGCCGGACACCGCCCAGGACATCGAACGCCGTACCTGCCGGGCGCTGGAGGCGGTGTACATGCGCATGGTGACGTGCGGCAGGACGCCGCCGCCGAGGACCACCGTCAGCTGCGCGGTGATCATGTCCAGCTCGGGGCTGGGCCCGCCCGCGAACTGCAGGCCCGAGGAGAGGAACGCCGAGCCCACGCCGCTGTTGCCGGCGGCCGCGTCGAACAGGGCCCCCGGGTCCCAGTCGAACCGGTTGAGGATCAGCACGGCGACCACGATGCCGGAGCCGAGCAGCATCACCATCTTGAGGATCTGGATGAGGGCGGTGCCCTTCATGCCGCCGATCGCCGCGTAACTGATCATCAGCGCGCCCACGCCGATGATGCAGCCGGTCTGCAGCGACTCGCCGGAGAAGCCGAGGATGAACGCCATCAGCTGCCCGGTGCCCGCCAGCTGCACCAGCATCAGCGGCACCAGCGCCGCCAGGGTCACCGCGCAGGCCGCGATGCGGGCGCCGCGTCCCGGCATCCGGCGGGTGAGGGCGTCGCCCATGGTGAACCGGCCGGCGTTGCGCAGCGGTTCGGCCAGCAGGAACATCAGCAGCATCAGCGACAGGGCCGTACTCAGGGCCAGGACGGTCCCGTCGTAGCCGAACAGGGCGATCACGCCGCCGGTGCCGAGGACGGTCGCGGCGGAGATGTAGTCACCGGCGATCGCCAGGCCGTTGCGCATGGGGGACAGGGAGCCGTAGCCGGTGTAGAACTCGTCGAGGTCGTCCCGGTCCGGGCCGGTCATCACGCACAGCAGCAGCGTGATCGTGGCGACGGCGGAGAAGCCGACCAGGGACATCGCCTGGGCGTTGCCGCTGAACTCGGTGGTCACCGTGTTCCCTCCCGCTTGGCGTCCAGTTCGGCCTGCTTGCGTATCCGGTCCGCGACGGGGTCGACGTGGCGGCGGGCCGTGTGCTCGTACAGGGCGATCGCCAGCCAGGTGACGGGGACCTGGAGGAGCGCGAGCAGCAGGCCGGTGGGCAGGCCGTCGGTGACGGTGCTCGTCATGAACGACGGGGCGTACGCCGAGAGGATGAGGAACAGGACGAAGTAGCCGAGCGCCGTGAGCGTGGCCACGCGACGCTGCCAGCGGTAGGCGCTGCGCAGCACCCGCAGGTCGCTGTGGTGCCCGAGCGCGGCATGGCGCTGGGGACGCCTCCCGGCCGGTTCGGGCTCCTGCTGCGGCGCCCAGGGATAGGCGTCGTAGGAGGGGGAGGAATCGCGAGGTGGGTAGGGGTAGGGCGGCGGCGGGTCGTAGGACATCCCGGTGCTCCTTGCGCGGGCGGGTTCCGGTGCGGCGGACCGCAGGGAGGTGGGGAGGGCGGCCACGCACGTTACTTCGGAGTCCGGTGCCGCGCGAGGGTTTCGCCAAACTGGTTGGTCGGTATGCGCTTACCTTTTCGGTCGCGCGCTTCCGGTCGCGGCCTGTCGCGGGTCTTCTGCGAACTCGGCGCCGCTGCGCCCGGCGAGTTCGCCGGTGCCGCCCTGCGCATCGTGCGCACGGCCTGGTTCGAGCGAGAGCGGTGAAAGCTCAGGCGGTCAGGGAGTCGCGCACGAACCGGAGCCCGGGCCGCCCGGCCACCGTAGTGTCGCCTACACAGGTGAAGCCGTTGCGGCCCAGGACGGTCATGGAAGCCCGGTTGTCCGCGGTCGTGACCGCCGTGAGGGCGGTGAGTCCGTAGTCGCCGGCGGCCAGTCGGCACACCTGCGCGACGGCCGCCGTCGCCACGCCCCGGCCCGCCGCCTGTTCGCCCACGCGGTAGCCGACTTCGGCGCAGCCGTCCGCCACGTCCACCAGGTTGACCCGGCCGACGATGCCGCCCTCCTCGTCCAGCACGAGATGGAAGTGGCACACGCCCGCCTGCTGCTCGGCCAGGAGCGCCTGGTGGCGTTCGGCGAACCCGGGCCCGGTGAAGTACTCGTCGCCACGGTCCGGGATCGACCGTGCGAAGTACGCCCGGTTCTCCCACTCGAACGCCAGCAGCGCCTGCGCGTGATCGGCCCGGAGTCTTTCCAAGGTCACCATGGCCGGAGGATACGTACGGTCAGCCCTGGAGTGCCGGAATTTCCGCGGCGCGGGGAACGGCAGTGCCGGGAGCGCCGCCGCTTTCTGCCCCTTGCACCTAACTGCCGCCCGGCAGATCCCACTTGACCCTGACGCCACGGCAGGGTGGACCCTGAACGGGCCGTCGGGTGGAGGGAACCCTGAGGCCGTCTCCACCCATCGGTGGACTGCCCCTAGGGGTACCTCCGCACTACGACCTGGGGAGGGTTCGTACCGCCGGAGGACGAGACGCGGCGGGGGTCGTCCTTAACCTGGCCTTACGCCGCCGGGGGGCGGTTGTGCACACCGGCGGGGGTGGGGTTTTCCACAGGAAAAGACTGCGCTGCGCACCAGGGCGCGGGGCCCCTCCCCGCCGGAAGACTGAAACGCGTCGGACGAGTTCCGTCATCCGGCTTCACGAACAGCGGCTGTCGACAGGGCGGCCGTCCGCACCATCTGCCGACCGATATAGGAGATATACCGTGACATCGGCTGTAACCATTCCCAGGCACGGGGGTACTGGAGGGCGTACGGCCGTTGCCGCGCGGGCGCGGCAGGTCGTGAAGGCGTACGGGGCCGGCGAGACCCGCGTCGTCGCCCTCGATCACGTCGACGTGGACATCGCACGCGGCCAGTTCACCGCGATCATGGGCCCCTCGGGGTCGGGCAAGTCCACACTCATGCACTGCCTGGCCGGACTCGACACCGTCACCGAGGGGCAGATCTACCTCGACGAGACCGAGATCACCGGCCTGAAGGACAAGAAGCTCACGCAACTGCGCCGGGACCGCATCGGGTTCATCTTCCAGGCGTTCAACCTGCTGCCCACGCTGAACGCCCTGGAGAACATCACGCTGCCCATGGACATCGCGGGCCGGAGGCCCGACAAGCAGTGGCTGGAGCGGGTCGTGGAGACCGTCGGGCTCGCCGAGCGGCTGAAGCACCGGCCCACCCAGCTGTCCGGCGGCCAGCAGCAGCGCGTCGCCGTGGCGCGGGCCCTGGCGGCCCGACCCGAGATCATCTTCGGGGACGAGCCGACCGGGAACCTCGACTCCCGCGCGGGCGCCGAAGTTCTCGGCTTCCTGCGCCGGTCCGTCGACGAACTGGGCCAGACCATCGTCATGGTCACGCACGACCCGGTCGCCGCCTCCTACGCGGACCGTGTGCTGTACCTCGCCGACGGCCGCATCGTCGACGAGATGTACAAGCCGACGGCCGAGGCGGTCCTGGACCGCATGAAGGACTTCGACGCCCGGGGGCGTACGTCATGACCGTCCTGAAGACCTCGATGCGCAACTTCTTCGCGCACAAGGGACGCATGGCGCTCTCCGCGATCGCCGTCCTGCTGTCGGTGGCCTTCGTCTGCGGGACGCTCGTCTTCACGGACACCATGTCGACCACGTTCGACAAGCTCTTCGCGGCCACCTCCTCGGACGTCACGGTGAGCGCCAAGGGCGCCTCCGACACCGGTGAGACGACCGCCGACAACGGCAAGCCGCCGGTCATGCCGGCCTCCGTGCTCGGCGAGGTCCGCAGGACGCAGGGCGTAAAGTCCGCCGAGGGCGCGGTGTTCTCCAGCTCGGTGACGGTCGTCGACGCCGACAAGGACAACCTGTCGCCGTCCAGCGGCGCGCCGACCATCGTCGGCGGCTGGAACGCCAACGAGGCCCGCACCATGGAGATCACCTCTGGTGCGGCTCCCCGGAGCGCCGACCAGATCATGGTCGACGCCGACACCGCCGACAAGCACGATCTGAGGCTCGGCGACGAGATCGGCGTCATCAGCGCGGTCGGCACCCACACCGCGAAGATCTCCGGCATCGTCGACTTCACCGTCACCAACCCCGGTGCCGCGATCTTCTACCTGAACACCAAGACCGCCCAGCAGGCCCTGGTCGGCGAGACCGGCGTCTACACCAACGTCAACGTCACCGCGGCCGCCGGCGTCAGCGACGCACAGCTGAAGAAGAACGTCACCGCCGAACTCGGCGGCGGCTACAAGGTGCAGACGGCCAAGGAGACCGCCGACGCCAACCAGAAGGGTGTCGCCGACTTCATGAACGTCATGAAGTACGCGATGCTCGGCTTCGCCGGGATCGCCTTCCTCGTCGGCATCTTCCTGATCATCAACACCTTCTCCATGCTGGTCGCCCAGCGCACCAGGGAGATCGGCCTGATGCGGGCCATCGGCTCCTCCCGCAAGCAGGTCAACCGCTCGGTGCTCGCCGAGGCGCTGCTGCTCGGCCTCGTCGGATCGGTGCTCGGTGTGGGCGCCGGCGTCGGCCTCGCGATCGGCCTCATGAAGCTCATGGGCCAGATGGGCATGGAACTGTCCACCGACGACCTGACCGTGGCCTGGACGACCCCGGTGGTCGGCCTCGTCCTCGGCGTGGTCGTCACCGTGCTCGCCGCCTACCTGCCAGCCCGGCGCGCCGGCAAGATCTCCCCGATGGCCGCCCTGCGCGACGCGGGCGCCCCCGCCGACGCCAAGTCCGGCTGGATACGCGCGGCGATCGGCACCGTCCTCACCGGCGCCGGCGGCTACGGCCTGTACCTGGCGGCGGCGGCCGACAAGGCCAAGGAGGGCTCGCTGTGGCTCGGCCTCGGCGTGGTGCTTTCGCTCATCGGCTTCGTGGTCATCGGCCCGCTGCTCGCCGGCGGTGTGGTCCGGGTCCTCGGCGCCGTCCTGCTGCGGATGTTCGGTCCCGTGGGCCGCATGGCCGAGCGCAACGCCCTGCGCAACCCGCGGCGCACCGGCGCGACCGGCGCCGCGCTGATGATCGGCCTCGCCCTTGTGGCGTGCCTGTCCGTGGTCGGCTCCTCCATGGTGGCGTCCGCCACCGAACAGCTCGACAAGACCGTCGGCACGGACTTCATCATCCAGAACGACCGCGGCCAGCTGATCACGCCCAAGGCGGTCGAGGCCGCGAAGGCGGCGCCGGACGTGGAGCGGGTCACCGAGTACAAGTGGACCAAGGCCGACTTCACCACCCCGGACGGCGAGACGCTCAAGGACACGGCGATCACGGCGGCGGACCCGTCGTACGCGACCGACCTGCGCACCGAGACGGTCGCCGGGAAGCTCCCCGACGCCTACCGGCCCGACTCGATGTCCGTGCACGAGAAGTTCGCGAAGGACCACGGCATCAGCCTCGGCTCCAAGGTCAAGGTCGCCTTCCGGGACGGCCGTGCGGCCGACCTGACGGTCCGGGCGATCACCAGCAGTGACGTGGTGATCGACGCGGGCGCGATGTACACGTCCATCGACACGATGGCCAAGTACGTCCCGGCCGACAAGATGCCGCTGGACACGCTGCTCTTCGCCAGCGCCGAGGACGGGCGGCAGGACGCCGCCTACAAGTCCCTGAAGTCGGCGCTGCACGACTACCCGCAGTACGAGGTGCGCGACCAGACCGACTACAAGGAGGCACTGAAGGACCAGATCGGCCAGCTGCTCAACATGATCTACGGCCTGCTGGCCCTGGCGATCATCGTGGCCGTCCTCGGCGTGGTGAACACCCTGGCCCTGTCGGTGGTGGAACGCACCCGGGAGATCGGCCTGATGCGGGCGATCGGCCTCTCCCGCCGCCAGCTGCGCCGCATGATCCGCATGGAGTCCGTCGTCATCGCCCTCTTCGGCGCCCTGCTGGGCCTCGGACTCGGCATGGGCTGGGGCGCCACCGCGCAGCAGCTGCTCGCCCTGGAGGGCCTGGGGGTCCTGGAGATCCCCTGGCCGACCATCATCGGCGTCTTCATCGGCTCGGCCTTCGTGGGGCTGTTCGCGGCACTGGTCCCGGCGTTCCGGGCGGGCCGGATGAACGTCCTGAACGCGATCGCGACGGAGTAGCCGGTCAGACCGAGAACCTCCGCATACGGGGGTTGCGGGGAACCCGGCGCCGGGAAGTCCTGGACTTCCCGGCGCCGGGTGCTGTGCGGACCGAGCGCCCGGGCTCACACCGGGGGCGTTGTCCACAGCCCCACCGGCCGGCCGCGCGGAGTCGTACGCTGGAGAACCCCGGCCCGCGGCGCGCGTCGGGCCAGTCGTGTTGCCCACCCCTGGACGGAAAAAGCCCCCCATGAGCCTGCACGGTCTGCTCGACGCCGTAGTCAAGGACACCGCCCTCGCCGAAGCGATCAGCGCGGCCGCGGACGGCACCCGCATGCACGTCGACCTGGTCGGCCCCCCTGCGGCCCGCCCCTTCGCGGTCGCCGCCCTGGCCCGCGACACGGGCCGCCCCGTGCTCGCGGTGACGGCGACCGGCCGGGAGGCGGAGGACCTGGCCGCGGCCCTGCGCTCCCTCCTCCCACCGGAGACGGTCGTGGAGTACCCGTCGTGGGAGACGCTCCCGCACGAGCGGCTCAGCCCCCGCAGCGACACCGTCGGCCGCCGCCTGGCCGTGCTGCGCCGCCTGGCCCACCCCCGCCCCGACGACCCCGAGACCGGGCCCGTCTCCGTCGTGGTGGCGCCCGTACGGTCCGTGCTCCAGCCGCAGGTCAAGGGCCTCGGCGACCTGGAGCCGGTCTCCCTGAGGACGGGGCAGAGCGCCGACCTGGGCGAGATCGTCGAGGCCCTCGCGGCCGCCGCGTACGCGCGCGTGGAGCTCGTGGAGAAGCGCGGCGAGTTCGCCGTCCGCGGCGGCATCCTCGACGTGTTCCCGCCCACCGAGGAACACCCCCTGCGCATCGAGTTCTGGGGCGACGACGTCGAGGAGATCCGCTACTTCAAGGTCGCCGACCAGCGCTCCCTGGAAGTCGCCGAGCACGGCCTGTGGGCTCCGCCGTGCCGCGAACTGCTGCTCACCGACGACGTCCGCTACCGCGCGCGTGCCCTGGCCGAGGACCACCCCGAGCTGGGCGAACTCCTCGGCAAGATCGCCGAGGGGATCGCCGTCGAGGGCATGGAGTCCCTCGCGCCCGTCCTGGTCGACGACATGGAGCTGCTGCTCGACGTGCTGCCCAAGGGCGCCATGGCCGTCGTCTGCGACCCGGAGCGGGTCCGTACGCGCGCCTCGGACCTCGTGGCCACCTCGCAGGAGTTCCTCCAGGCGTCCTGGGCGGCGACCGCGGGCGGCGGCGAGGCTCCCATCGACGTCGGCGCGGCCTCCCTGTGGTCCATCGCGGACGTCCGGGACCGGGCCCGCGAGCTGGACATGATGTGGTGGTCGGTGTCGCCGTTCGCCGCGGACGAGGAGCTCACGGAGAAATATGCCGCTGACGCGGCGGGCGAGACTCTCAAGCTCGGCATGCACGCCCCGGAGACCTATCGCGGGGACACCGCCAAGGCGCTCGCCGACACCAAGGGCTGGCTCGCCGACGGCTGGCGCGCGGTGTTCGTCACCGAGGGGCACGGCCCGGCGGCCCGTACGGTCGAGGTGCTGGGCGGCGAGGGCGTCGCGGCCCGCCTCGACGCGGACCTGGCCGAGATCTCCCCGTCGGTCGTGCACGTGGCGTGCGGCTCGATCGAGCACGGATTCGTCGACCCGGCCCTCAGACTCGCCGTCCTGACCGAGACCGACCTGTCCGGTCAGAGGGCCGCGGGCCGCGACGGCGCCCGGATGCCGGCCCGCCGCCGCAAGACCATCGACCCGCTCACCCTGGAGGCGGGCGACTACATCGTCCACGAGCAGCACGGCGTGGGCCGCTACATCGAGATGGTGCAGCGCACCGTGCAGGGCGCGACCCGCGAGTACCTGGTCGTCGAGTACGCGCCCGCCAAGCGCGGCCAGCCCGGCGACCGCCTCTACATCCCCACCGACCAGCTGGAGCAGATCACCAAGTACGTCGGCGGCGAGGCCCCCACCCTGCACCGCCTGGGCGGTGCCGACTGGACGAAGACGAAGGCCCGCGCGAAGAAGGCCGTCAAGGAGATCGCCGCCGACCTCATCAAGCTGTACAGCGCGCGCATGGCGGCGCCCGGGCACGCGTTCGGGGCGGACACCCCGTGGCAGCGCGAACTGGAGGACGCCTTCCCCTACGCGGAGACGCCCGACCAGCTCACCACCATCGCCGAGGTCAAGGAGGACATGGAGAAGACGGTCCCCATGGACCGCCTGATCTGCGGCGACGTCGGCTACGGGAAGACCGAGATCGCGGTCCGCGCCGCCTTCAAGGCCGTCCAGGACGGCAAGCAGGTCGCCGTCCTGGTGCCCACGACCCTGCTGGTGCAGCAGCACTTCGGGACGTTCAGCGAGCGGTACGCGCAGTTCCCGGTGAACGTGAAGGCACTGTCCCGCTTCCAGACCGAGACCGAGGCGAAGGCGGTCCTGGAGGGTCTGCGAGAGGGCTCGGTGGACATCGTCATCGGCACGCACCGGCTGTTCTCGTCCGAGACCAAGTTCAAGGACCTGGGCCTGGTCATCGTCGACGAGGAGCAGCGCTTCGGCGTCGAGCACAAGGAGCAGCTGAAGAAGCTCCGGGCCAACGTCGACGTGCTGACCATGTCGGCCACGCCCATCCCGCGCACCCTGGAGATGGCGGTCACCGGCATCCGCGAGATGTCGACGATCACCACCCCGCCGGAGGAGCGGCACCCGGTGCTGACCTTCGTCGGCCCCTACGAGGAGAAGCAGATCGGCGCGGCCATCCGCCGTGAACTGCTGCGCGAGGGCCAGGTCTTCTACATCCACAACCGGGTCGAGTCCATCGACCGGGCGGCGGCCAGGCTGCGTGAGATCGTCCCCGAGGCGCGCATCGCCACCGCGCACGGGCAGATGTCGGAGTCGGCGCTGGAGCAGGTCGTCGTCGACTTCTGGGAGAAGAAGTTCGACGTGCTGGTCTCCACGACCATCGTGGAGTCCGGCATCGACATCTCCAACGCGAACACCCTCATCGTGGAGCGCGGCGACACCTTCGGCCTGTCCCAGCTGCACCAGCTGCGCGGCCGGGTCGGCCGTGGCCGCGAGCGGGGCTACGCCTACTTCCTGTACCCGCCGGAGAAGCCGCTGACGGAGACCGCGCACGAGCGTCTGGCCACGATCGCCCAGCACACGGAGATGGGCGCGGGCATGTACGTGGCGATGAAGGACCTGGAGATCCGCGGCGCGGGCAACCTGCTCGGCGGCGAGCAGTCCGGTCACATCGCGGGCGTCGGCTTCGACCTGTACGTGCGGATGGTCGGCGAGGCCGTCGCCGACTACCGGCGCCAGCTGGAGACCGGCGAGATCGAGGAGGAGCCGCCGCTCGAGGTCAAGATCGAGCTCCCGGTCGACGCGCACGTCCCGCACGACTACGCGCCGGGTGAGCGGCTCAGGCTCCAGGCGTACCGGGCGATCGCCTCCGCCAACACCGAGGAGGACGTCAAGGCCGTACGCGAGGAACTCGTCGACCGCTACGGCAAGCTGCCCGAGCCGGTGGAGAACCTGCTGCTCGTCGCAGGTCTGCGGATGCTCGCCCGTGCGTGCGGCGTCGGCGAGATCGTCCTGCAGGGAACCAACATCCGGTTCGCGCCGGTGGAGTTGCGCGAGTCGCAGGAGCTGCGGGTCAAGCGCCTCTACCCGGGGGTCGTCATCAAGCCGGCGGTGCACCAGGTGCTGGTACCGCGCCCGAAGACCGCGAAGGTGGGCGGGAAGCCGCTGGTCGGACGGGAGTTGCTGGCGTGGGTCGGGGAGTTCCTGACGTCGGTGCTGGGGTCCTGATCCGCGAGTCCTGACGGGGCCTGCCCGGCCCCGTCAGGCCGCGGCCCCGTCAAGCGTTAATCGGGCCTGGCCTCTTGTGGCGCCGTCAGGCCGCCGGCCGTTCGCGACCGCGACGACGCGGCACCCCGCCGCCGGCCTCGCGCAGGGCCGCCGCCAGCCGGTCGCGGACCGCGACCTGCGCGGCGATGCGCGCCTCCAGCACCGCGAGGCGGTCAGCCGCCACCCTGAGCGCCTTTTCGGAGGCGGGCGCCGCCATGACATCGCCGTCCAGACACGGCAGGAACACCCGTACGTCGTCGAGTGTCAGACCCACGTCGAGCAGGTGCCGGACGTTGCGGACGCGGACGGCTGTACCGGCGTCGTACAAGCGGTAGCCGTTCGCGGCGCGCACGGAGGTGATGAGCCCGGCCTGTTCGTAGTGGCGCAGGGCGCGCGGTGTCGTACCGGTGGCCTCGGCGAGTTCACCGATCCGCATACGGGGT
Source organism: Streptomyces djakartensis (assembly GCF_014651075.1). Taxonomy (GTDB): domain Bacteria; phylum Actinomycetota; class Actinomycetes; order Streptomycetales; family Streptomycetaceae; genus Streptomyces; species Streptomyces djakartensis. The sequence continues at coordinate 251,776 of NZ_BMWE01000008.1, forward strand.
TCTGCCATGAGCGTCAGTCTCATGCGACCACCGCGCCACCGTCCACCGGCAGGACCACGCCGGTGACGAACGAGGCGTGCTGCGAGGCGAGTTGAGTGATCGCCCAGGCGACTTCCCCGGGGGTTCCGACACGGCCGAGCGGGGTGTGCCGGAGCTGCCACGCTCGGATCGCCTCCTGGTGCTCGGGGGTGTGTCCCGCGTGCTCGCCGATGGGCGTGTCGATCGCGCCCGGCGCCACGGCGGCGACCCGGATGCCCAGCGGGGCGAGCTCCACCGCCCAACTGCGCGTGAGCACCTCCAGGGCCGCCTTCCCGGCCGCGTACAGGGAGTTGCCCGGCCAGCCGCGCTGCCCCACGGACGTCGTCACGTTCACTATCACGCCGCGGCTGTTCTCGAGAGCGGGGAGCGCGGACTGGACGAGCAGCACGGGAGCGAGGAGGTTCGTCGCGAGCAGTGGTTCGACGGCGGTATGCGTGTACGTGCGCAGGGACTGGGTGCTCACGATGCCGGCGTTGTTGACGAGCACGTCGATCCGTCCGTACCGGTCGAGTGCCGCACGGACGATCGTCTCGGGGCCATCGGCGGCCGTGACGTCGGCGACGAGCGGGCTGATGCGGGACGGGTCGTGGACAGCGGTCTCGACGAGGGGCGCTTCGCGCCGGCCCACCGCCACGACGTGTGCGCCCTCGTCGGCGAACGCGCGGGCGGTGGCACGGCCTATGCCGGTACCGGCACCGGTGACGAGCACGGTGCGCGGGGTCTTCGGATACGGGGGTGTCATACGGGGATCGTCGGACTCTGACGCCGGTGTCAAGGTCAAGCGCACACCACACGGGGCCGGCGCCGAGGGGTTGCTCGGGGCCGGGTGGAGCCCCGGGCCCGGGCACGGCGGCTGCTCGGTGCGGGTACATCACACGGGCTCCCGCACGCCGGCTACTCGGCGTGGCGGAACAGCATCCCCGCCAGCTCGCGGAACACCTCCTCCGGATCACGTTCGCCCACCGGACCGTCCAGGTTGTGGCCGAGCAGCAGCGTGGCGAAGCCGTGGGCCAGGGCCCATGCGGCCACACCGGCGAGGCGGGCATCGGTGCCCCGCCCGCCCGGCGGCACGGCGGCGACGGCCTCGCGCAGGGCGTCACCGGCGAGGGCGCGGGCGGTGGTCAGTTCCAGATCGCCGGTGCGCAGCAGCTCGGGGGCGAACATCACCTGGAAGTGCGCCGGATGGTCACGCGCGAACCGTACGTAGCGCACGCCCGCCTCCTTGAGGCCCGTCGCCTCCCTGAGCGTGGTGGCGAGCAGCCCGAAACCCTCGGCGGCGATCGCCGTGAGCAGCCCGGCCCGGTCCTTGAAGTGGTGGGCGGGCGCGGCGTGCGAGACGCCTGCCCGCCGGGCCAGGCCGCGCAGACTCAGCGCGGACGGGCCGTCCGCCGCGATGACGTCGAGGGCGGCGCCGAGGATGGCACGGCGCAGGTCGCCGTGGTGGTACGGGCGGTCCGGCGAGTTCTGCTCGTTAGCTGAGGCCTTGCTGGAGGTCATGGTCAGGAGCGTACGCCGAATCTAGACATTGACAAGTTGGGGGCGGCCGCTGCAATCTTGTCAGTGACAAGTTTTGCAGGGGTCGGCCGCGGTGGCCTGGGTGTGAGTGGAGGTACGTCATGTCGGAACGGGTCGGCGAAACCGGTGCAGGCGCCGTGGTGCAGGGCGGCGGAGGCGTAGAGCCTGCGCGCGCGCGGCAGATGTGGCACCTGCTGGAGCCCCTGCATGCGGTGCTGTACTACGCGCCGGAGGCTTTCGAGGAGGCGGCCGCTCTCGGGTACGACACGCGGGAGCGCTGGCCGAGCTACTTCCCGTACCGCGCCGCGCCGTTGGGGGAGGCCGACCCCGAGCGGGTGGCCTCGGCCTTCTACAGTTTCAGCCCTCGCATGGTCGCCGAGCACGCCGGACCGGCCTGGCGGATCGCGAGCCCGGACGCGGTGCTGGAGGCGAGAGAGCGGGCGGTCGACCGGGCCTACCGCGCCCTGCTCGGTGACCGGGTGGACAGTCCTGAAATGGCGGAGGCCGCAGCGCTCGCCCGGCGCGCGGCGGAGGCCGCGGAACCGGCCGGCCGTCCGCTCGCCGCGGCCAACGCCGCACTCGACTGGCCGCAGGCCCCGCATGTGCAGTTGTGGCACGCGGCGACGATCCTGCGCGAGCATCGCGGCGACGGCCATCTCGCCGCTCTGCTCACGGCTGGCCTCGATCCCGTGGAGTCGCTGGTCTCCTTCGCCGCGATAGGCGCGGCCTCGGTGGAACGCTTCGAGAGCCGTGGCTGGAGCGCGGACGAATGGGCGGCCGCACGCGACCGCCTTGCGGCCAGGGGTCTGGTCGACGCGGGCGGCAAGGCCACGGAGGCAGGCCGTGAACTGCGCCATCGCGTGGAGTGGAACACCGACCGACTGGCCGCCGGACCCTGGCAGTCGCTCGGATCCGACGGCGTCGAACGCCTTGCCGGACTCCTGGGGGACTTCTGGGTCGCGGTCCTGGCGTCAGGCCTGCTGCCCTCGGAGACGACGTTGGGCATAGACAAGGTGTGAACTGGCCGGATGCCGCACAGAGACTGAGGGAGAGCCCTTAGTGGCGCTCGGGCCGGTCGCGGTCGCGGTCCATGCCGAGTGAGCCCTCGATTCGCTGCTGCCCGGCGTCGATCTGGTCCTCGTAACGGTCGCCGGTCTTCTCGTTCATCCTCTGTTCCGCGGTGTCCGAGCCCTTCTTGGCCTTGTGCCGCCCCTGGCTCTTGAACTTGTCGAAGATGCCCATGCGGAGCTCCCTCCAGACGTGATTCACGACCGACGATACGCGTGGCATGTGGAGAATGCCCTTTTGGGTCCGCTGTGGTCTGAACCTCTCCCTCGCTACGGTGGGACCAGGCACAGGCCGCCCGCCCGGGGCGGAACAGCGAGCAGGGGAGGGGCGCACGGTGGCGCGTCTGAGGGGCGGGGCGGCAGTGGCCGCCGCGATGGTGGTCGCCGGTTCGGCACTGACCGGCTGCGAGGGCCTGGTCCCGCCCGCGGACGGCGGGCCCTCCGGCTCCGGTGTCCCGGCCGGCGGCGACGGCCGGGCCGTGAGCCCGCTGGACAACCCGGACGGCACGAAGCCGGGCCTGGCGGCGATCACGTCCTCGGCGGACAAGGCCCGGGCGCGGGCGGTCATCGAGAAGGTCGCGACGAAGGGGCGCGGCCCGCGGACGGGTTACGAGCGCGACGAGTTCGGCTACGCCTGGATGGACTCGGCGCCGGCTGACGTGCCCTTCGCCCGCAACGGGTGCGACTCGCGCAACGACCTGCTGAAGCGCGACGGAGAGGACCTGCGCTTCCGGTCGGGCTCGGACTGCGTCGTCATGTCGATGACGCTGCACGACCCGTACACCGGGAAGGACATCGAGTGGACCAAGTCCCGGGCGACGAAGGTCCAGATAGACCACGTCATGCCGCTGTCGTACGACTGGCAGATGGGCGCCTCGCGCTGGACGAAGGACAAGCGGGAGGCCATCGCCAACGATCCGCTCAACCTCGTCCCGGTGGACGGGCCGACCAACAGCGCCAAGGGTGACTCCGGGCCCGCGGCCTGGCTGCCCCCGAACAAGCTGATCCGCTGCTCCTACTCGGTGCGCTTCGCCCAGGTGTCGCTGAAGTACGACCTCCCGGTCACGGCGGCCGACAAGCGGATGATGCTGACGCAGTGCGGCGGTTGAGCGGAACCCGGCACCCCGGAATTCGGTTCCGGCACTGCGCCTTCGCGCCTACCGTGGCCCCATGCAGCCGAAGATCTCGTGTCTCGCCGACCGCCCCGACATGCTGGAGCGGGTCGTCGGGATGGCGGACAGCTGGCCGGAGTTCGTGACCCAGGACCTCGTGGGCGCCTCGCACTTCCCGCGGATCGCCGCCGAACTCCCGGAGTACGTCCTGTTCGCCGAGGACGAGCGGGGCGAGATCGTCGCGAACGCCTTCAGTGTGCCCTTCGCGCTCGCCGCCGAGGGCCGCGGCCGGCTTCCCGCGAACGGCTGGGACACGGTCCTCGTCTGGGCGTTCTCCGACCTGCGCCGCGGTGTCCGCCCCGACACCGTCAGCGCGATCTCGGTCTCCGTCGTCCCGCGGGCCCAGGGACGCGGCCTGTCGGGTGATGCTCTCGGCCATGCGCGACAACGCCCGGGCCCGCGGCTTCCGCGAGGTCGTCGCCCCGGTGCGTCCCAACGCCAAGCACCTGGAACCGCGGACCCCGATGGAGGAGTACGCCCGCCGCGTCCGCCCCGACGGGCTGCCCCAGGACCCGTGGCTGCGGGTCCACGCCCGGGCCGGCGCCACCATCGACTCCGTGGCACCGGCGTCCATGACGGTGGCCGCCGCACTGGACGACTGGCGCCGCTGGACGGGCCTTCCCTTCGACACCTCGGGCGACATCGAGGTGCCCGGCGGCCTGGTGCCGGTGCGCTGCGAGGCGGAGCGCGGGTACGCGGTGTACGTCGAGCCCAACGTGTGGATGCGCCATCCGCTGTAGGCGCCGCCGAGGGGGCCCGCCGGCCTCGTGAGGCCTCCCCCTTTCCGCTCCTGGCACACGCGAAGTGATCAGCACGACAACGGTCACCCAACGGTTCGGTACAACCCGTGACCGGTTGTCCGTGTCGGGCTATACGCTCGGATTCCCAACCGGGCTCTGTCACTCGCACGTCCCCTTCCATCGGCTACACCGGTCCAGGAGCAGTCATGTACGGCCACGGCGCGGCGCCGCCCTCCCGCAGCGCGGCAACGGTCATCTCCCTGCGCGTGCTGTTCGCCGCAGCCGGTTTCCTCACGTGCGGCCTGCTGGCCTGCGTACCGCTGTTCCGGGTCGCCTTCCTGCGCGGCAGGGCGCTCGACTGGGCGGCGGCCTGGGTGAGCCTGCCGGTGTCCATCGCCTGCTTCGCGGTGGTCGGCGCACTGCCGGAGGAGGACTACCGGACGGACATCGCGGTGGGGTCGATCATGCTGCTCGGCCTGGGCTCGGCCATCTACTTCCTGATCGTCGACATCGGCCACCACAGCACGCCACGGCAGTTGACCGGTTACGCGCCGCCCCATGTGTCGACCGTGCCCAACCAGCTGCCGCCGTACGGCTGTCCGCCCGCCGCGGCGCCCTACGCCCCCACCTCGACGCCCGTCCCGCAACCGCCCCCTCAGCCGCCTCAGCACCCCGCGCCGGCCCGCATCGACCAGGTACGCGCCGAACTCGACGAGCTCAGCGACTACCTGCGCCGGCACCAGGGCAGGCCGGACGGCACCCCCGGTGACGCCGAGGGCGGCAGGTGAGCGCGGCGGCAGGACGGGTCGTCGCCGGCCGTTACGAACTGTCCACGCTCCTCGGCCAGGGCGGCATGGGACAGGTCTGGGCGGCGTACGACCAGCGGCTCGACCGGCGCGTGGCGGTGAAGCTGCTGCGCCCCGACAAGGTGGCCGGACAGGACGCGGACGAACTGCGCCGGCGCTTCGTGCGCGAGTGCCGGGTGACCGCGCAGGTCGACCATCCCGGTCTGGTCACGGTGCACGACGCGGGAAGTGAGGGCGAGGAGCTGTTCCTCGTCATGCAGTACGTCGACGGCGCCGACCTCGCCGACCACCTGGCCGAGCACACCCCGTACCCCTGGCCATGGGCGGTCGCGGTCGCCGCGCAGCTGTGCGCCGTGCTGAGCGCCGTGCACGCCGTGCCGATCGTCCACCGCGACCTCAAGCCGCGCAACGTCATGGTGAAGCAGGACGGCACGGTCACCGTTCTCGACCTGGGCGTCGCCTCCGTCATGGACGCCGACACCACCCGTCTCACGCACACCGGCACCCCCATCGGCTCGCCCGCCTACATGGCCCCCGAGCAGGCCATGGGCGGCGCGGTCGGCCCGTACACCGACCTGTACGCGCTCGGTGTGCTCCTGCACGAACTCCTCAGCGGCGACGTGCCGTTCTCCGGGTCCACGGCACTCGGCGTCCTGCACCGGCACCTGTACGAACCGCCGCTGCCGGTACGCCGCGCCCGCGCCGAGGTCCCCGAGGCCCTGGAAGCCCTCGTGCTGCGCCTGCTCGCCAAGGATCCGCAGCACCGGCCCGCCTCCGCGCAGGAGGTGTACGAGCACCTGGAACCGCTCCTGCCCGCGCGTGGCACGCCCACCGGAGCGCCCCTCGACCCCACCCGCCCGTTCCTGCGCCCGCACGCCCCCTGGCCGGATCGCGCGCGCACCCCGGCACCGCAGCCCGCGCCCGCCGCGTCCGCCACCGAGACCGCGGGGAACACGGACATAGCCCGCGCCGTCGACGAGGTGAAAAGGCTCCTCGGAGAGGGCCGCGTCACCCAGGCCGTCGACATCCTCGGCGCGATCCTGCCCGCCGCGGCCGAACAGCACGGCGAGCACTCCCCGGTCGTGCGCACCCTGCGCAAGCAGTACGCGGCCACGCTCCTGGACGACGGCCAGTACCGGCGCGCCCTGCCCGAGCTGCGCCGTCTCGCCGACGAACGCGCCGCCGAGGCCGGCCAGGCCGACCCGCAGTCCCTGCGGTTCCGCTACGAGGCCGCACAGTGCCTGGAACAGCTGGGCGAACCGGCCGCGGCGCTCGCCGAGTACCGGGCGGTGCTGCCGTACTACGAGAACCAGTACGTCGCCGCCGGTGGCCCGGAGCTGGCGCACGACGTCCGCCGCCGCATCGGCCATCTCCTGCTCGCCCTCGGCGACCGCGGCGCCGCGCACGACACCCTGGCCCGGCTGCTGCACGACGTGGAGCGCACCCACGGCCCCGGTCATCCGCTCGGCGCGGAGATCCACCGGACCCTCCAGTGGCTGGGGCAGGTCCGGGGCTGACGACCGCGCCGGGGCGCGGCGGTGCCGGAAGTCCTGGTGAATCGTTGGTCGAATGGGTTGGCCAGAGCTTGCCCACTGCCTACCATCGATCACCGCAAGACCTTGTGCACCGTCGCACAATCTCCTCGGGAGGCTTCCTTGCACCGCCGCCGTCGCACCGCGCTCGTCCTCACCGCCGCGATCGCCGCCGCGGCGCCCCTGCTCACCGCCTGCGGAAACGACGCCCATCCCGGCGCGGCCGCCGTGGTCGGCGGGCAGCGGATCACCGTCTCCCAGCTGGAGGAGCGGGTCGACGAGGTACGCGCGGCCCAGCGGGCGGCCGTGCGCGACGACGCCCAGTACCAGCAGGTCATCGCCCGGACCGGCACCCTCAGCCGCGACACCCTGCACACCATGGTCCTCGACCGGGTGCTGCACCGTGCCGCCGAGAACGCCGGTGTGACCGTCAGCCGCAGGGAGGTCCAGGAGATGCGGTCCGGCCTGGAGGAGCAGGCCGGTGGCGCCAAGGCGCTGGAGACGACCTGGCTGCAGCAGTACGGCGTCCCGCCGCAGCGCCTCGAGGAGAACCTCCGCCTCCAGCTTCAGGCCCAGAAGCTCGCCGGGAAACTCGGCACCGACACCAGCCGCCCCGAGTTCTGGAAGGCCCTGTCCGACGCCTCCAAGGACCTGAACGTCGACCTCAACCCGCGCTACGGCACCTGGGACGTCCAGAAGAGCAGCCGCGCCGACGCGAAGACGCCGTGGGTGCGGGACGTCACGGCGGCTCAGGCACAGCAGCGCATGTAGCGGGGCCCTGTCCCCCCGGGGCGGCCCTGTGGACGACTCCGGGGGCTGTCGGCGGCGTGGGTTAGTTTCGAACCGTGAACGCCAACAGCCCCGAAGCCACCCCGGGCCCCGACCGGACCGCCCGCCTCGGCCCCGGCCGCATCGTCCTGCTCACCACCAGCCACCGCGTCGCCCCCGGCCTGCTGTCCTGGCCCGCCTGGCAGGCGCTGCGCGCGGCCGACCGGGTGCTGTGCGCGGACGGCGCGCATCCGCAGCTGCCGTACCTGCGCGAGGCGGGGATACCGGTGGACGAGGCGTCCCCGACCGCTCAGGAACTGGTCGGCGCCTGCGCGGGCGGGCGCACGGTGGTCGTCGTGGCGACGGGGGAGGGCGAGCCGGCTCTGACGGACGGCCTGGCCCGCCTCGCCGGCACCGGCCGCGTCGCGATGCCGGAGCTGGAGCTGCTGCCCGCGTCCTACGACCTGCCCGGTGCCCGCCTGCTGGACCTGGTCCAGGTCATGGACCGCATCCGCGCCGAGTGTCCGTGGTCGTCCCAGCAGACCCACAAAGGCCTCGCCAAATACGGCATCGAGGAGGCGTACGAACTCGTCGAGGCGATCGAGGAGGGCGACCGCGACGAACTGCGCGAGGAGCTCGGTGACGTCCTCCTCCAGGTCGTCTTCCACGCCCGGATCGCCGAGGAGGGCCGCCCGGAGGACGGGGAGGAGGCCTTCTCCATCGACGACGTGGCGGCCGGCATCGTCGCCAAGCTGATCCGCCGCCACCCGCACGTCTTCGGCGACGCGACGGCCACCACGCCGGAGGAGGTCAGGGCGCAGTGGCTGCGCACCAAGGCGGTCGAGAAGCAGCGGACCTCGGTCACCGAGGGCATCCCCCTGGGCCAGCCGGGCCTGGCCCTCGCCGCCAAGCTGGCCTCGCGCGCACGCACCGCGCATCTGGACGTACCGCTCCCTCGCGTGGAGGGCGTCGGCTACGACCTGCTGGCCCTGGCGGTCCGCGCCGAGTCGGAGGGCGTGGACCCGGAGGCGGCCCTGAGAGCGGCGGCCCGCGCGTACCGGGACGCGATCCGGGAGGCCGAGGGCTGATCGCGACGGCGGGAGACCGGCGGGCCCCGCGGGGCGGATACCGTCGAGGAGTGACCGACCTGCCCCAGCCGCCCGACCCGTCCGCGCCCGCCCCCGAGCTCTTCACCTGGGAGTTCGCGAGCGACCCGTATCCCGCCTACGCCTGGCTCCGCGACCACGCCCCCGTGCACCGCACCAGGCTTCCCAGCGGTGTGGAGGCCTGGCTGGTCACGCGGTACGCCGACGCCAAGCAGACCCTCGCGGACAACCGGCTGTCCAAGAATCCCGCGCATCACGACGAGCCCGCGCACGCCAAGGGCAAGACCGGTATCCCCGGCGAGCGCAAGGCGGAGCTGATGACGCATCTGCTGAACATCGACCCGCCGGACCACACCCGGCTGCGGCGGCTGGTGTCCAAGGCGTTCACACCCCGGCGGGTCGCCGAGTTCGCGCCCCGGGTGCAGCAGCTCACCGACAGCCTCATCGACGGGTTCGCGGAGAAGGGGTCCGCGGACCTCATCCACGAGTTCGCGTTCCCGCTGCCCATCTACGCCATCTGCGACCTGCTCGGCGTCCCCCGCGAGGACCAGGACGACTTCCGCGACTGGGCGGGCATGATGATCCGTCACCAGGGCGGGCCCCGGGGTGGTGTGGCGCGGTCCGTGAAGAAGATGCGCGGCTACCTCGCCGACCTCATCCACCGCAAGCGGGAGGCGCTGCCCGCCGAACCCGCCCCGGGCGAGGACCTCATCTCCGGGCTCATCCGCGCCTCCGACCACGGTGAGCACCTCACCGAGAACGAGGCCGCCGCCATGGCCTTCATCCTGCTGTTCGCCGGATTCGAAACGACCGTCAACCTCATCGGCAACGGCACCTACGCCCTGCTCACCCACCCCGAGCAGCGCGCGCGGCTCCAGGCGTCCCTCGCCGCCGGGCAGACGGGCCTGCTGGAGACCGGCGTCGAGGAACTGCTCCGCTTCGACGGTCCCGTGGAGCTCGCCACGTGGCGCTTCGCCACCCAGCCGCTCACCATCGGCGGGCAGCGCATCGAACCCGGCGATCCGGTCCTCGTCGTCCTGGCCGCCGCCGACCGGGACCCGGAGCGGTTCGCCGATCCGGACGTGCTCGACCTCGCCCGCCGCGACAACCAGCACCTCGGTTACGGGCACGGCATCCACTACTGCCTCGGCGCGCCGCTCGCCCGTCTGGAGGGGCAGACCGCGCTGGCCACGCTCCTCACCCGTCTCCCCGACCTGCGGCTCGCGGCCGATCCGGCCGAGCTGAGGTGGCGCGGCGGTCTCATCATGCGCGGTCTGCGCACCCTGCCGGTGGAGTTCGCACCGGCCGGCGGGTGACGAAACATCAGGACTGTGATCTTCACGTGATCTACGCGGCATTAACTTGTGACAAGTGATCGTCTGCCGATACGTTCACCCATCAATACGGCCCGGGCGTTGCCCCGTGTCGGTCACTGCTGTCTCGCGAAAGGTTTCCGCATGCTCTCCGGGAACGGTCGGCACCGTCGCCCCCGCCAGGCTCCGGCTCTCCTCGTCGCGGCCGGAGTGACCGGCTCCGCCATCGCGATCCCGCTCCTCGGGGCCTCCGGCGCGAGCGCGGCCGACGGCACGACCTGGGACCGGGTCGCGGACTGCGAGACCGGCGGCGCCTGGAGCCAGAACAGCGGCAACGGCTACTTCGGCGGCCTGGCGCTGTCCCAGGAGAACTGGGAGAACCACGGCGGCCTGGACTACGCCCCGAGCGCCGATCTGGCCAGTCGCTCGCAGCAGATAGCCGTGGCCGAGAGAATTCTCGCCGACCAGGGGGTCGGCGCCTGGCGCACCTGCGGGCTGCTCTCCGGTCTCGAGCAGGACAAGGGGTCGGACGCATCGGGGTCATCCGACTCGTCCGACTCTTCCGGTTCGTCTGATTCGACGGACTCACCCGGATTGCTCGGCACGTCCGAGTCGTCCCCTTCCGCTGACTCTTCCCCGTCGCCGTCTGACACGTCGTCCACAGAGGATCAAAGCGACAATTCAGCCAAGTCGCCCGAGTCTGCCGATTCCGCCTCGCGGGACCAGCAGTCCGGTGGCGCCCGGTCGGGCGGCTCCGGGAGCGACGAGCCCGGCAACTCGCGGCAGGGTGGCGAGTCCACGTCGCCCGCCGGCACCGGCTCCGGCCGTCACCGCGGCCCCAGTGCCGACGAGAACGCCGGGTCCGCGAGCGGCCGTACGAACGAGTCCGCGGGCCGGCACGCCTCGCGCGGCGACGGCGCTTCCCGCGACGCGGGAGACGGCTCGTACGTCGTGCGCTCCGGTGACAGCCTTTCCGCCATCGCCGACTCCCTTGACCTCAGCGGTGGATGGCGCGCGCTCTACGTCGGCAACAGGGAGGCCGTCGGCCTCGATCCGAACCTCATCCGCCCCGGCCAGAGGCTCACGGTAGAGGGCGACGCGGACCAGGAGTAGCCGGCGGGGGGCGCGGAAACAGCGGCGGAAGTCCCCCCGAAACCGGGCGATTTCAGGCCACGATTCGCGCCCAATGTCCCGAATGGGTGCGGTGAGAGATAGATCTCAGAAGACCCGATCGGCTTTGAAATTCGACGGATCGCGTGCCTACGGTCATGACCGCTCGCCACCGCGAGCCCCGGCTGCCGCAACGCCGAATCCTGCCAGCGGCCGCACGGGAACAGTCGTCGCGTCAAGCGCCGTAGGCAGGAGCGGGGGACCCAAGGTAGGTGCCCGACCGGCCGGTTGTGCCGGAAGGGCTTGGGGTGAAGCCGCGTCCCGGGAGGGGCGCGGCCGGGCAACTCAACCGGCCCGAACCCGACAGCTCACCTCGCAGGCGTCGGTGAGGGGATCCATCCATGCTGTTTTCCAGCAAGGGCAAGCACCGCCGTCCGTCCAAGGCCACCCGTGCCATCGCCGTCGCCGGGGTCGCCGGCGCCGCCGTCGCCGCCCCGCTGATGGCGGCCGGCAACGCCTCCGCCGCCACCACCTCCGAGTGGGACGCCGTGGCCCAGTGCGAGTCCGGCGGCAACTGGTCCATCAACACGGGCAACGGCTACTACGGCGGTCTGCAGTTCTCCGCCTCCACCTGGTCCGGCTACGGCGGCACCCAGTACGCCTCCACCGCCGACCAGGCCACCAAGGCGCAGCAGATCGAGATCGCCGAGAAGGTCCTCGCGAGCCAGGGCAAGGGTGCCTGGCCGGTCTGCGGCAAGGGCCTGTCGAGCGCCGGCTCCACCGGCGGCTCCGCCAGCGACTCGGACAGCTCCACCCAGCAGAGCACCGAGACCCGCGAGACCCAGCAGCAGCCGGCCTCCCGCTCCGACGAGCGCCCGGCCGCCAAGAAGACCGTCACCACCCCCACCGGTGAGAAGGTCGAGAAGGGCGACGGCGAGTACAAGGTCGTCGAGGGCGACACCCTCAGCTCCATCGCCGCCGAGGAGAAGGTCGAGGGCGGCTGGGAGAAGCTCCACCAGCTGAACGAGGACATCATCGAGGACGCCAACCTCATCTACCCGGGCCAGCAGCTGCACCTGAAGTAAGCAGCGCCCCGCCCCGTCCCCACGGGCTCCCCGCTCCGGTGCGTGTTCCCCCGTACGCGCCGGAGCGGGGTTTTTTCTGCCGGTCTTGGCATCCTTGCTTTGTTCCGTTCGGAAACAATTTACTCTCGGTTCTGTCCATGGGGTGGGCGACCCGGTGGCCGATCGCCCCGAGCCGGTTAGGCTCATGTCGCGAGCCACCGGCCCGCACCCCGCGGGGCCCGAGCGGCCCGCGTACCACGCGTCACACCAAGAAGGAGATGCTCGTGCCGTCCATCGACGTCGTCGTAGCCCGGGAAATCCTGGACTCCCGAGGCAACCCCACGGTCGAGGTCGAGGTCGGCCTCGACGACGGCAGCACCGGTCGTGCCGCCGTCCCGTCCGGCGCCTCCACGGGCGCCTTCGAGGCCATCGAGCTCCGCGACGGCGACTCGAACCGCTACCTCGGCAAGGGTGTGGAGAAGGCCGTCCTCGCGGTCATCGAGCAGATCGGCCCGGAGCTCGTCGGCTACGACGCCACCGAGCAGCGCCTGATCGACCAGGCCATGTTCGACCTGGACGCCACCGACAACAAGGGCTCCCTCGGCGCCAACGCCATCCTCGGCGTCTCCCTCGCCGTCGCCCACGCCGCCTCCGAGGCCAGCGACCTGCCGCTGTTCCGCTACCTGGGCGGCCCGAACGCGCACCTGCTGCCGGTGCCGATGATGAACATCCTGAACGGCGGCTCGCACGCCGACTCCAACGTGGACATCCAGGAGTTCATGATCGCCCCGATCGGCGCGGAGTCCTTCTCCGAGGCCCTGCGCTGGGGCGCCGAGGTCTACCACACCCTGAAGAAGGTCCTGAAGAGCAAGGGCCTGGCCACCGGCCTCGGCGACGAGGGTGGTTTCGCCCCGAACCTGGGCTCCAACCGCGAGGCCCTCGACCTCATCCTCGAGGCCATCAAGGAAGCCGGCTACACCCCGGGCGAGCAGATCGCCCTCGCCCTCGACGTCGCCGCGTCCGAGTTCTACAAGGACGGCGTCTACACCTTCGAGGGCAAGGACCGCTCGGCCGCCGAGATGACCGAGTACTATGCGGAGCTCGTCGACGCGTACCCGCTCGTCTCCATCGAGGACCCGCTGTTCGAGGACGACTGGGAGGGCTGGAAGACCATCACCGACAAGCTCGGTGACAAGGTCCAGCTCGTCGGCGACGACCTGTTCGTCACCAACCCCGAGCGCCTGGCCCGCGGCATCGAGGAGGGTGCGGCCAACGCCCTGCTGGTCAAGGTCAACCAGATCGGTTCGCTCACCGAGACCCTCGACGCCGTCGAGCTGGCCCAGCGCAACGGCTTCAAGTGCATGATGTCCCACCGCTCCGGCGAGACCGAGGACGTCACCATCGCCGACCTGGCCGTCGCCACCAACTGCGGCCAGATCAAGACCGGCGCCCCGGCCCGCTCCGAGCGCGTCGCCAAGTACAACCAGCTGCTGCGCATCGAGGAGATCCTCGACGACGCGGCGGTGTACGCCGGACGCAGCGCGTTCCCGCGCTTCAAGGGCTGACCCGGCCCGCGAGAGGCAGCGTCGTACGTACGTCCCCGTACTCGGTCCCGTACCGTGTGCGGGGACGTACGCGCACAGGACGGCGGCGTGCGCGCACAGGACGGTGGAGCGGGAGGCGGACAGACATGGCCGTGAAGGACCGGGACCGGTTCTCCACCGCGACCAGGATCCGGCTGCTCGGCGAGCAGACCGCGGCCCGGGTCTACCGTTCCCAGACCCGGCGCCAGGCCCGCCGCTCCCGGCTCACCGGCCGGGCCGCGCTGCTCGCCCTGGTGATGTGCTCGCTGATCGTCGCGCTGGCCTACCCGATGCGGGAGTACGTCTCCCAGCGCGCCGAGATCGACGACCTGCGTCAGGAGCAGCAGGAGGCCCGGCAGCGCGTGGAACGGCTGCGTGACCAGAAGGCGCGCTGGCAGGACGACGCGTACGCCGAGCAGCAGGTCCGGCAGCGGTTGCACTACGTCATGCCCGGGGAGACGGGATTCATCGTCGTCGACCCGCACGCGGCGAAGCAGTCGCGCACCGACCTCGGGGCGGCCGACCGCCCCTGGTACTCCAACGTCTGGGACGGCGTCGACAAGTCCGACGCCTCCGGCCAGTGATCCGACCTCCCAGCCAGTGATCCCGAGAAAGACAGCCTGAACACAGTCATGGAAACGCCCCCGCCGACCACTTCGCGCACCGAGCCCACCGACGCGGACGTCGAGGCCTTCAAACAGCAGCTCGGTCGGCCCCCGCGCGGGCTGCGCGCGATCGCGCACCGGTGCCCGTGCGGGCAGCCGGACGTCGTCGAGACGGCACCGCGGCTGCCGGACGGGACGCCGTTCCCGACGCTGTACTACCTGACGTGCCCGAAGGCCAACTCGGCGATCGGCACGCTGGAGGCGAACGGCGTGATGAAGGAGATGACCGAGCGGCTCGCCTCGGACCCGGAGCTGGCGGCGGCGTACCGGGCGGCGCACGAGGACTACATCAGGCGCCGGGACGAGATCGAGGAACTCAGGAACTTCCCCAGCGCGGGCGGCATGCCCGACCGGGTGAAGTGCCTGCACGTGCTGGTGGCGCACTCGCTGGCCGCGGGGCCGGGGGTGAACCCGCTGGGAGACGAGGCGCTGGCCATGCTGCCGGAGTGGTGGCTCAAGGGCGCGTGCGTGACGACCGCAGAGGAGGCCGCCCAGTGACCCGTGTGGCCGCCGTGGACTGCGGTACGAACTCCATCCGCCTCCTGGTCGCCGATGCCGACCCCGTCACCGGTGAGCTGGTCGACCTGGACCGCAGGATGACGATCGTGCGGCTCGGGCAGGGCGTCGACCGCACCGGCCGGCTCGCCCCCGAGGCGCTCGAGCGGACCTTCGCGGCGTGCCGCGAGTACGCCGGGATCATCAAGGAGCACGGGGCGGAGCGGCTGCGGTTCGTCGCGACCTCCGCCTCCCGGGACGCCGAGAACCGGGACGAGTTCGTGCGCGGCGTGCTGGACATCCTGGGCGTCGAGCCTGAGGTGATCTCCGGGGACCAGGAGGCCGAGTTCTCCTTCACCGGCGCCACCAGGGAGCTCGCCGGGGGCGACCACCTCCCCAAGCCCTACCTGGTGGTGGACATCGGCGGCGGCTCGACCGAGTTCGTCGTCGGGGACGACCGGGTCCGCGCGGCGCGCTCGGTGGACATCGGCTGTGTCCGCATGACCGAGCGGCACCTGGTCCGGGACGGCGTGGTGAGCGACCCGCCGTCCGAGGATCGGATCGCGGCGATGCGGGCCGACATCGAGGCCGCCCTCGACCTCGCCGAGCAGACGGTCCCGCTGCGCGAGGCCCGCACGCTGGTCGGCCTGGCCGGATCGGTGACGACCGTGTCGGCGATCGCCCAGGAGCTGCCCGAGTACGACTCGGAGGCCATCCACCACTCCCGCGTCTCCCACGACCGGGTCCGCGAGATCACCGAGTGGCTGCTGCGCTCCACGCACGCCGAGCGCGCGGCCGTGCCCTCCATGCATCCGGGCCGGGTCGACGTGATCGGGGCGGGAGCCCTCGTACTGCTGTCGATCATGGAGCGGATCGGTGCGGAGGAGGTCGTGGTGAGCGAGCACGACATCCTTGACGGCATCGCGTGGTCGGTGGCGTGAGCCGCTTCTGAGCAGGCATGGATCACGGATGAGCGCGTCCGGGGGCTCCGATCGGGGCCCCCGGCGAGGGTCCGCCGGGAAAGTTCGTGAAGTTCTTCACAAGGAATTCGGCACTCCCGGGCGACTTCAAGGGCCCGGTTGACCCGTCTGGGGGCCCAACGGGCCCTTGAACATGTTCAGAAGCGTGATAAGGAGGTGTGGGGGAAGGGGGCCGGGGAGGGCCCCCGGGGGTACCTCACGGAGCCCCCTCGGACCCAGAGAGGCAGCTCACGCGGCATTGACAACGGTCAAGGGTGCACAAACGAGCCCCGTTGTCACCATGACATGGATCACGCGGGCGGCGGAGGATAGCACACACCCCGTCGGAGCTTGTGAAGGGGCGCACGAGCCACCCCCCTGTGGCGGGTGGATACTCGATGGCATGAGCACCACGGAGCGTCCCAGGATCCTCGTAGTAGGCGGTGGGTACGTAGGCCTGTACGCAGCTCGGCGCATCCTCAAGAAGATGCGTTACGGCGAGGCGACCGTCACGGTCGTCGACCCCCGGTCGTACATGACCTACCAGCCCTTCCTCCCGGAAGCCGCCGCCGGCAACATCTCCCCGCGTCACGTCGTCGTCCCGCTGCGACGCGTGCTGCCCAAGGCGGAGGTTCTCACCGGCCGGGTCACCACCATCGACCAGGACCGCAAGGTCGCCACGATCTCCCCGCTGGTCGGTGAGGCGTACGAGCTGCCCTTCGACTACCTGGTCGTCGCGCTCGGCGCGGTCTCCCGCACCTTCCCGATCCCCGGCCTCGCCGAGCAGGGCATCGGCATGAAGGGCATCGAGGAGGCCATCGGCCTGCGCAACCACGTCCTCGAGCAGCTCGACAAGGCCGACTCGACCACGGACGAGGACATCCGCCGCAAGGCCCTCACCTTCGTCTTCGTGGGCGGCGGGTTCGCCGGTGCGGAGACCATCGGCGAGGTCGAGGACATGGCCCGCGACGCGGCGAAGTACTACAAGAACGTGTCCCGTGAGGACATGCGCTTCATCCTCGTCGACGCCGCCGACAAGATCCTCCCCGAGGTGGGCCCCAAGCTCGGCAAGTACGGCAAGGAGCACCTCGAGGGCCGCGGTGTCGAGGTCTACCTCTCCACCTCCATGGACTCCTGCGTCGACGGCCACGTGGTGCTGAAGAACGGCCTCGAGGTCGACTCCAACACGATCGTCTGGACCGCCGGCGTCAAGCCCAACCCGGTCCTGTCCCGCTACGGCCTGCCCCTCGGGCCCCGCGGCCACGTCGACTGCGCGCCGACGCTCCAGGTCCAGGGCACCGACTACATCTGGGCCGCCGGCGACAACGCCCAGGTGCCCGACCTCGCCGCCCGCAAGGCCGGCAACGAGAACGCCTGGTGCCCGCCGAACGCCCAGCACGCGCTGCGTCAGGCCCGGGTCCTCGGTGACAACGTGCTCTCCGGGATGCGCGGCTTCCCGCAGAAGGGCTACGCGCACGCCAACAAGGGCGCGGTGGCCGGCCTCGGCCTCCACAAGGGCGTCGCGATGATCGTCATGGGCAAGATGAAGATCAAGCTCAAGGGCCGTCTCGCCTGGTACATGCACCGTGGCTACCACGGTCTGGCGATGCCGACCTGGAACCGCAAGATCCGCGTCTTCGCCGACTGGACGCTCGGCATGTTCCTCAAGCGCGAGGTCGTCTCGCTCGGCGCGATCGAGACGCCGCGCGAGGAGTTCTACGAGGCCGCCAAGCCGGCCCCGGTCGCCTCCGCGCCGAAGGAGAAGACCGAGCAGAAGGCCAAGGCCTCCTGACCTCCGGTCCGTTCCCGGCCTGACCGAAGGGCCTCCCGCCATCCGTGGTGCGGGGGGCCCTTCGGGGTTTTCCGAGACCGGTCCTGGCTGCGAGCGCGGCCACCGAGTCACTTCCCGGAGTGTCGGGGCCGGGGCTTGCGAGGGGGCAGTCGCCGCTGGTGGCCGGGCGGAGTGCTCCCGGGGGCCGCAGGACGGGAGCGGGGGCGGCGGCCCCGCCGTGGTGAGGCGTGCGGGTTTTGTCGGGGCTCGGGGGCGGACTCTCGTCGGGCCGCAAGGGGGGCACAGTCCCTGCCGTGGGCCGTGGGCCGTGGGCCGTGGGCCGTGGGCCGTGGGCCGTGGGCCGTGGGCCATGGACCTGGGAACCGGGGCGGCCAGTCGCGGAGTCCCGTCGGAGGCGGGGGGCACGGGCTGGGGCCGGCGGTGGCTCCACCGCGGTCCGGGGGGCGGGACCCGACAGGGATGCCGGGGCAGGGGATGGAGGCCCCCCAGTTCGGGGCCAAAGGCCCGAGCCGAGGGGCGGCTCACGACCGGCCGAGTCAGGTGGGCCGTGGGCGAAAGGGGCGAATGGCGGGCCGTTTTGCCCATACATGACGCGTGCCGGGGACTGCGCCAGGGCCCCGCAGGTGTTTACGTGGTGTCGGACATTCCGGGATCCTCGTCATGGAGGTGTACACCATGGCAGACGCCGCGCCGCGGCTGCAGGGCCTCTTCGCACAGTTGCTCGGAGCACCGCTCCCGGTGCGCATCCACGCCTGGGACGGTTCGCAGGCGGGCCCGCCGGGCGCGCCGACCCTGGTCGTGCGCAACCGACGCGCCCTGCGCCGCCTGCTGTGGAAGCCGGGCGAACTCGGCCTGGCCCGTGCCTGGGTGGCGGGCGACCTAGACATCGAGGGCGACCTCTACACCACCCTCGACCTGCTCGCCGGTCACATCTGGGAGCGCGGCGAGGACGCCCGCACCCTCACCCAGGCCCTGCGCGACCCCGAGGTCCGCTCCGCCGTACGCGGCCTCGTCAAGCTCGCCGGAGTCCCGCTGCCGCCCGCCCCGCCCGGCGAGGAGGCCCGCAGCCCCCGCCGCCATCTGCACACCAGACGCAGCGACAGACGGGCCATCAGCCACCACTACGACGTCGGCAACGACTTCTACGAGATCGTCCTCGGCCCGTCCATGGTGTACTCCTGCGCCTACTGGCCCACCCCCGACAGCACACTCGAACAGGCCCAGCACGACAAGCTGGAACTCGTCAGCCGCAAGCTCGGCCTGAAGCCCGGTCAGCGGCTCCTCGACGTCGGCTGCGGCTGGGGCTCGATGGCCGTCCACGCCGCCCGCGAGCACGGCGTGAGCGTCGTCGGCGTCACGCTCTCCCAGGAGCAGGCCGCCTACGCCCGCAAGCGCGTCGCCGACGAGGGCCTCACCGACAAGGTCGAGATCCGTGTCCAGGACTACCGCGACGTACGCGACGGGCCCTACGACGCCGTCTCCTCCATCGGCATGGCCGAACACGTGGGCGCCGAGCGGTACCTGGACTACGCCACCGACCTGCACACGCTCCTGAAGCCCGGCGGGCGGCTGCTCAACCACCAGATCGCCCGCCGCCCGCAGCGGGACGAGGCGTCCTACAGCATCGACGCGTTCATCGACTCCTACGTCTTCCCCGACGGCGAGCTCCAGCCCGTGGGCATCACCGTCACCCAGCTGGAGCGCGCCGGCTTCGAGGTACGCGACGTCGAGTCGATCCGCGAGCACTACGCCCTCACCCTGCGCCAGTGGGTCGCCCGCCTGGAGGCCGACTGGAAGCGTGCCGTCCAGCTCACCAGCCCCGGCCGCGCCCGCGTCTGGCGCCTCTACATGGCCGCCTCGGCACTCGCCTTCGAACGCAACCGGATCGGCGTCAACCAGGTCCTGGCCGTGCGGACCCCCGAGTCCGGGGCGTCGGGCATGCCGCTGCGCCCCCGCGAGTGGACCGAGTCCGAGCACCGTTGATCCGGACGCGAGCCGAAGGGCCGGACTCCCCGTCGTGGGAAGCCCGGCCCTTCGCCGTGGCGGGAGTGCTCACTCCGCCTTGATCGCGTTCAGCATGTTCAGCCTCGCCGCGTTGCGGGCCGGCCACAGCGCCGCGAGGACGCCCACCAGGCCGGCCAGCACCAGGAAGATCCCGATCCGGTCCCAGGGCAGGACCAGCGCGTAGCCCGGGATCTTGTCCGCGAAGGTCTCACCGACCGCCCAGCCGAGGAACGAGCCCAGACCGATGCCGACCGTCGCGCCGAACACCGAGATGACCACGGCTTCCAGCCGGACCATCCGCTTCACCCGGCGCCGGTCGAGACCGATCGCGCGCAGCATGCCGATCTCCTGCTGCCGTTCGAAGACCGACATGGCAAGGGTGTTGACGACCCCCAGCACGGCGATGATCAGGGCCATCGCCAGCAGGCCGTACATGATGTTCAGCAGTGTGTTGATGACGCCGCCGAACTCGTCGCGGATGTCCTGCCGGTCCATGACGGTGATCGCGGGGTTGTCGCCCAGCGCGTCGATGAGGGCCTTCTCGTTCGCCGGGGACTGGCCGCCGTCCACCTTCACGAAGATCTGCTGGATGGACGGCCGCGTCTCGTGCGGGTTCACGACCTTCGTGTCGACGAGGACGGGGGAGAGGAACTCGCTGTCCTTGTAGACGGCGCCGACCTCGAGCGTGCCCTTCTTCTCGTCGTCGAAGGTGACGGGGACCGTGTCGCCGGGCTTCCAGCCCTTGCTCCTGGCCGTCTTCTCGGCGACCGCGATCCGTCCCTCGGCGAGCGAGCCGATGTCGCCACTGACGACGTCGACGTTCAGGACCTTCTCGATGTCGCCCGGAGTCACCGCCGAAGCGGACACGAAGTCCTCGTCACCGGTCTCGAAGTAGACGCTCTGCTGCGGCGAGACCGCCGAGACGCCCTTGGCCTTCTCCAGCGCCGTCAGCGCGGACGGATCGAGGCCCAGGCCGTTCGCCATCGAGACCATGTAGTCGGCCTTGATGTTGTCCGTGGTCATCTTGTCGATGGCCGTGCCCACCGTGACGCCGAGCACCGACAGGCCGGTCACCAGCGTCAGTCCGATCGCCAGCGCCGAGGCGGTGGCCCCGGTACGGCGCGGGTTGCGGACCGCGTTCTGGCCGGCCAGCTTGCCCGACACCCCGAAGGGGCCGACGAGCAGCGGACGGACGAGCGCGATCACGGGCCGGGACAGCAGCGGGATCAGGATGATCACACCGATCAGCGCGAGGAACGCGCCCGCCGCGATGTACATCCGGCCGTCGTCACCGCCGGAGGAGGCACCCAGCACGATCCCGGCCGCGCCGAGGGCGGTGATGGCCGCCCCGATGGAGTTGCGCAGCACCAGCGACTTGGTGGTGGCCACCGCGTGGACGCTGTTCATGGCCGCCACCGGCGGGATCTTCGCGGCCCGGCGGCCGGGCAGCCAGGCGGCGAGCATCGTGATCAGCACGCCGACGCCGAGCGCCGCGATCACCGGGGTGGCGGACAGGATCAGCGGACCGCCCGGGATCTTCATCTCGAACGCGGCCATCCCGGACCGCAGACCGACCGCCAGCCCGATGCCGAGGACGAAGCCGATCGCCGAGGCGACCAGGCCCACCAGCGCCGCCTCGGCGAGCACCGAGCGGGTGATCTGCCGGCGCGAGGCGCCGACGGCGCGCATCAGCGCGATCTCCTTGGTGCGCTGGGCGACCAGCATGGTGAAGGTGTTGGAGATCAGGAAGACCCCGACGAACAGCGCGATGCCCGCGAAGCCGAGCAGGACCTGCTTGAGGCTGCCCAGTCCCTGTTCGATCTGCTCGGCCTGCTCGTCCGCGAGCGCCTGGCCGGTCTTCGCCTCGGCGGTGTCCGGCAGCAGCGGCTTGACCGCGTCCAGGATCTTCGCGTCGGACGCACCGGGGGCGGCGGTGACGGTGACGCTCTGGAAGTAGCCGGGCTCGAGGTACTGCTTCTGGGCGACCGCGGTGTCGAAGAGGACCAGGCTGCCGCCGGCGTTCACGGCGCCGTCCTCGGTGGTGAACACGCCGCTGAGGGTGTACTCCTTCACCGGCCCGTTCGTGGCGACCCGGACCCGGTCGCCGACCCGGTACTCGCCCTTGGCCGCGGACTCCTTGTCCAGGGCGATCTGATCGTCCTTCACCGGGCCCGAGCCGTCGGTGAACGTGTAGGCGGGGTCCTTGCCGTCCTTGCCGGGGGCGAAGTTGGAGCCCTTGTTGGACCAGCCGACGCCGATCAGCTTCCCGTCGGGGTCGGCGACCCCGGCGAAGCCGTCGACCCGGCCGTACGCGGCGTCGACCCCGTCCACCGCGGCGATTGCGTCGAGGGTCTTCCGGGAGAGACCGGGCTCCTTCTTGGCGTCGTCCGGGTCGGCGTACGAGGTGATGGCGACGGCGACGTCGTCGTAGCTCTTCGCCGACTGGTTGCGGAAGGCGTTGGAGAGGGTGTCGGCGAAGACCAGGGTGCCGGAGACGAATGCCACGCCGAGCATCACGGCGAGCACGGTCATCAGGAGCCGGGCCTTGTGCGCGAGCACGTTGCGCAAGGCGGTACGGAACATGGGTTCTTCTTCTCAGTCCTGTCGGTCCTGATGGGGGATCAGCTGGTGCGGCCCTTGGCGTCGAACGCCTTCATGCGGTCCAGGACCGTCTCGGCCGTCGGCCGGTGCATCTCGTCGACGATCCGGCCGTCCGCGAGGAAGACGACCCGGTCCGCGTAGGCCGCGGCGACCGGGTCGTGAGTCACCATCACCACCGTCTGGCCCAGTTCCCGCACGGAGTTGCGCAGGAAGCCCAGGACCTCGGCGCCGGAGCGCGAGTCGAGGTTCCCGGTGGGCTCGTCACCGAAGATGATCTCCGGCCTGGAGGCCAGCGCCCGCGCCACGGCGACGCGTTGCTGCTGGCCGCCGGAGAGCTGCGCGGGCCGGTGGCCGAGCCGGTCCGCCAGGCCGACCATGCCGATGACGGAGTCCAGCCACTGCTTGTCCGGCTTGCGGCCCGCGATGTCCATCGGGAGGGTGATGTTCTCCAGGGCCGTCAGGGTCGGCAGCAGGTTGAACGCCTGGAAGATGAAGCCGATCTTGTCCCGGCGGAGCTTGGTCAGCTGCTTGTCCTTCAGGGAGCCCAGTTCGGTCTCGCCGATGCGCACCGACCCCGAGGAGAAGGTGTCCAGACCGGCGACGCAGTGCATCAGGGTCGACTTGCCGGAGCCGGAGGGGCCCATGATCGCGGTGAACTCGGCCTGCCGGAAGTCGACGGAGACCCGGTCCAGGGCGACCACCTGGGTCTCACCCTGTCCGTAGATCTTCGACAGATCCGTGGCGCGAGCGGCCACGGTGGTGGCCCGGTCGGCGAGGGATGCGGTGGTCACGGGATGGCACTCCTGTCGGAACGGCGGTGGAAGGACGTCTCCCATCGTCCGGGTCCTCTGCCCGCCTGTAGTCAGCCGCTGTTCCGGTTCCGGAGGTGGACTTCGGGCTGACCGCGGGGTGCGGTGTCATACCTGGGGATGACGAACACCCCTGAGGGGGACCGGTGTCGAGAACCTGGGGGGGCCAGTGTCGAGAACAGGTGGAGTGCCCTTGTTCAGACGGTGAAATTCCGTCATTCCGCATACGCGGCCGGGGTCCGCACGCAAGGCTATTGGCAAGTGCGGATGGCGCATTCCGTGGGCTGATGCACCCTCAGGCGCCAATAAAATAAGACAACATCGGTCCGCCCTCCCGCTGTTCGGGTGAACCGTCCCGATAGTCTCGGAACCTCGATGCGGAGCCCATGGCCTGCCCGGATGGTGGAATGCAGACACGGCGAGCTTAAACCTCGCTGCCCCTTCGCGGGCGTGCCGGTTCAAGTCCGGCTCCGGGCACCTTCCGACCGCTGCATGGTTCATTGAAGACTTCACGACATGCCCGTTGACAGCGGGCCCACGCCGTCGGAAACTCACATCCGAACGCAGTGAAATATTTTTCACTGTGCGAACAACGCACGGCTTCGGACAGGGTTCGGACAGGGTTCCGCGAACCAGAGAGAGAAGGTGCCCGATGCGCACCACCGTCGGCATCATCGGAGCGGGCCCCGCCGGCCTCCTCCTCGCCCGGCTGCTCCATGTCGCCGGCATCGACTCGGTCGTCCTGGAGAGCCGCGACCGCGCCTACGTCGAGCGGCGGCAGCGGGCCGGGATCCTGGAGCAGGGCACGGCGGACGTACTGCGCGCGGCCGGCGCAGGCGAGCGCATGGACCGCGAGGGGATGCGTCACGACGGCATCGAACTCCGCTTCGACCGCAGGCGCCACCGCGTCGACTTCCCCGCCCTGACCGGCGGCCGGTCCGTGATGGTCTACGCCCAGACCGAGGTCTGCAAGGACCTCATCGCCCTCCAGCTCAGGGACGGCGGCCCGCTGCTGTTCGAGGCGGAGGCGCTGGCCGTGGAGGACGCGGACACGGACACCCCGCGCGTCCGCTTCCGGCACGAGGACCGCGAGGACGTCCTGGAGTGCGATTACGTCGTCGGCTGCGACGGCTTCTGGGGCGTGGCCCGCAAGGCCGTCCCGGCCGGACTCACCCAGGTGTTCGAGCGGACGTATCCCTTCGGCTGGCTCGGCATCCTCGCCGACGTGCCGCCCTCGCACGACGAACTTGTCTACGCCCGCCACGACCGCGGCTTCGCCCTGCTCTCCATGCGGTCGCCGTCCGTCTCCCGCCTCTACCTCCAGGTGCCCGACGGCACGGACGCCGCGGAGTGGAGCGACGAGGACATCTGGGACGAGCTGGAGCGCCGCTTCGAGACCGCCGACGACTGGCGTCTGGAACGCGGTCCGATCACCCAGAAGTCCGTCACGCCCATGCGCTCCTACGTCCACGAGCCCATGCGCCACGGCCGCCTCTTCCTCGCCGGCGACGCGGCGCACATCGTCCCGCCGACCGGGGCGAAGGGGCTGAATCTCGCCGTCGGCGACGTCGTGACGTTCGCCCGGGCGCTGACGCACCAGAAGGAGACCGGATCACCCGAGCTGCTCGACGCCTATTCGGACACCTGCCTGCGCCGGGTCTGGCAGGCCGAGCGGTTCTCCTACGACATGACCACCCTCCTGCACACGGCCCCCGGCGCGACCGGCTTCGAGAACCGGCTCCAGCTCGCCCGGCTGGAGCGGATCGCCTCCTCGCGGGCCGCCGGGACCGACCTGGCCGAGGGGTACACGGGCCTCCCGTTCGGCGGGCGATGAATGAGCCCCTCCGGTGAGGGGAACACCAGAGCCGCGTAGCGTGTTGCGCAGCACGACGAGGGAAAGATCCTCCCCAAGCACTAGGGTCAATCCTTTGCCTACCTATTACTCTTGAGCCAAGGCCACGCCTGGTGGCCATGGAGGAGTGAAATGAGGAGCAGAAACCCGGTCTTCTCGCGACGGGGGTTCAGCCGCGACAACGGCTACGCGGGCTTCAACACCGCGCCGCAGGCCGGGGGTCCCGCTGTCGCCACACAGGCCAACCCGTACGCGCAGCCGACGGGCAACCCGTACGCCCAGAACCCGTACGCCCAGCAGGACCTGCAGTACGGCGCACCGCCGCAGGCCCCGGCCACCACCGGCCGGATGACCATCGACGACGTCGTCCTGCGCACGGCGAGCACGCTCGGTGTGCTCATCGTCACCGCGGCGCTCTCCTGGGCCCTGCTGCCGGTCGACGACGCCAACATCAGCCGTAGCTACGGCATCGGTATCGGCGCCGCGCTGGTCGGCATGGTCCTGGCGTTCGTGCAGTCCTTCAAGCGCAAGGCCTCGCCCGCGCTGATCCTGGCGTACGCCGCGTTCGAGGGTGTCTTCCTCGGCGTCGTGTCCAACATCGTCGACAACCGCATCGCCGACGGCGCCGCCATGCAGGCCGTGATCGGCACCATGGCGGTCTTCGCCGGTGTGCTGGTCGCCTACAAGGCCGGCTGGATCCGCGTCAACCGGCGCTTCTACGGCTTCGTGATGGCGGCCGCGCTCGGCTTCGTCCTGCTGATGATGGTGAACCTGCTGTTCGCGGTGTTCGGCGGCGGTGACGGCCTCGGCTTCCGCAGCGGTGCCCTGGGTGTCGTCTTCGGCGTCATCGGCATCATCCTCGGCGCCTGCTTCCTCGCCCTGGACTTCAAGCAGGTCGAGGACGGTGTCGCCTACGGTGCTCCGCGCGAGGAGGCGTGGCTCGCGGCCTTCGGCCTGACGCTGACGCTGGTGTGGATCTACCTGGAGTTCCTGAGGCTCCTTTCGATCCTCAACAGCAGCGACTAGTCCTCGACGGTCGTAGCGCGAAGGGCCCCGGCTCCGGCCGGGGCCCTTCGTCGTCTGCCGGGCGGCGGCGCGTCGCCTACAGCAGTTTGCGCGCGGCCCTCCTCAGGTCGTACTCATGGATGATCGCCTTGGCGTGGCCGTACGCGAGGTTGTGTTCGTGCCGGAGCCAGCTGACCTTTTCCTCGAAGCGGAAGAGTGCCGGGCCTTCGTCGACGGTGCGCAGCCAGTCGGAGATCTCACGACCGGTGCAATGGGGGATGCGGGCGAGCAGGTTGCGATGGGTCTCTTCGGAGAAGACTTGGGACATCGGCGCCTCCGGACGCTGGGATGTAAGCCGGTCCTTCAGGTCACCGTGCCTGAGTGTTCGCCCGTTGGCAACAGTCGCGGTGCGACGCGTACGCTCACGGCGTGGTTGATACGACGCCTCTGACCCGTGCGGTGGATCACTTCGCCGATCGTTTGAGGGCCGCGCCCCAGAGCCGGTTGCAGCGTGGCGCTGCCGCTGAGGCTCTTAGGCTGGCCAGGGAGTTGGCCCGGAGGGCGCAGGTGCTGGAGGGGCTGGAGCCCAGGGAGATGCCGGATGCGGGGATGTTTGCAGCGGCAGATCAGGTCACTGTGGCCGCGCATGATCTGGCGGTGGTGATCCCCAGTGACGCCGACGTCGACGAAGCGGTGCGGTTGGTCGAGGAGGCGCAGAAGCGGGCGGGGGTCTAGCGCCGTCGGCGGGTGCGGGTTGCCTTGGGTTGCTCGCGCCCACGCGGCGGAGCCGCACATCGATACAGCCCCGCGCGCCTTCGGGGCGCTTGCCTAGAGGGACGCGATGACCCGGTCGGCGAGGATGTACACGTTCTCCTGTCCGCACTCGAACGTCAGGGTGTAGGCACCCGAGACGCCGGAGCCGCCCAGGAGGGTCGGGGTCTGGCCCGCGCGCAGGGCGGCGGACAGGCGCTCCGCCGTCTCGCGGTGGCCCGGGGTCATGCACAGGGTCGTGCCGTCGGCGAAGACATAGACGTCCAGGGTGCCCAGGGGGCCGGGGCGGACGTCCGTGAGCTCGACGCGGGAGGCGGCCAGTTCGTCCAGGGTGGCGACCGTGCGCTCGTGGTCGTTCCCGGCCGGCGAGGAGTTCGGCACGAAGTCCGGGTGGGAGGGGTGACGGCGGCGGGCCGCGGCCAGCTCCGGGGACTCGCCGGCCGGCTCGTCGCTGTCCGAGCCGGGCTCGGAGACCGGCTCCAGACCCGCGAAATCGGCCTGCCGGTGCAGGAACAGGTCGCTGTCGGGCAGGCCCAGGAGGGACGGCGCGTCGGAGGCGTCGCGGGTCTCCTGGGCGGCCCAGAACGCCCGGGCCTCGGCGAGCTCCCGCTCCCGTTCCTCGGCGAGCGCCGCCGCCACGGCGGCCCGTATCTCGTCGGCGTCAGCGGCCGTACGGGCCGCGGGCAGCAGTGCGCGGGCGGTGGCGGCGCGGTTCTCGGCCAGCACGGTGTGCAGGGCCGCGACCTGTCGGCGCAGCTGCAGGACGGTGCGCAGGACGGCCACGCCCACGGCGCCCGTGGCGGCCGTGGTGACCAGCAACGCGATCGGCAAGGCGCTCACTGACGTACTCCCGGTTCAAAGTCGACCCCGACTTCCTACATCAGCTTGAAGGGCGGACTGACCAGCTGTCAGTGCGTAACGTCACGAAACGGACAGAGCTTCGGTCCTGCGGGCGGGGGTGTGACTGCCGTGACCTGGGATTCTCCCCGGGTAGAGGGAGATAGGTCACATCCTGGCTGAGATTGGATCACGAAAAGGCCCAGAACCCTGGCGTTTCCCGGGCTCTGGGCCACGACCTCACGGTCCGTGCTATGGCGGCTACCCGGCGGCGCTCAGCTGAGGCGCTCGATGACCATGGCCATGCCCTGGCCGCCGCCGACGCACATCGTCTCCAGGCCGAACTGCTTGTCGTGGAACTGCAGCGAGTTGATGAGCGTGGTGGTGATGCGGGCGCCGGTCATGCCGAAGGGGTGGCCGACGGCGATGGCGCCGCCGTTGACGTTCAGCTTCTCCAGCGGGATGCCCAGGTCGCGGTAGGAGGGGATCACCTGGGCGGCGAACGCCTCGTTGATCTCGACCAGGTCGATGTCGCCGATGGTCAGTCCGGCCCGCTTCAGGGCCTGCTTGCTGGCCTCCACCGGGCCGAGGCCCATGATCTCGGGGGAGAGGCCGGAGACGCCGGTCGACACGATCCGGGCGAGCGGGGTGAGGCCGAGCTCACGGGCCTTGGTGTCGGACATGATGACGAGCGCGGCGGCTCCGTCGTTCAGCGGGCAGCAGTTGCCGGCCGTGACCAGGCCGTCGGGACGGAAGACCGGCTTGAGGCCCTGGACGGCCTCCAGCGTGACGCCGGCGCGCGGGCCGTCGTCCTTGGCGACGACCGTGCCGTCGGGGAGGGTCACCGGGGTGATCTCGCGCTCCCAGAAGCCGTTCTTGATGGCCTCTTCGGCGAGGTTCTGCGAGCGGACGCCGAACTCGTCCATGTCCTGGCGGGTGACGCCCTTGGCGCGGGCCAGGTTCTCGGCGGTCTGGCCCATCGCGATGTACGGGTCGGGCAGCAGGCCGTCCTCGCGCGGGTCGTGCCAGGTGGACCCCTCGGACTGGGCGGTCTCGACGGTGCGGGCCTCGGCCTCGGCGAAGAGCGGGTTGTGTGTTTCGGGGGTGTCGGAGCTGCCGAACGCGTACCGGGAGACCGTCTCCACGCCCGCCGAGATGAAGACGTCGCCCTCGCCGGCCTTGATGGCGTGCAGGGCCATGCGGGAGGTCTGCAGCGAGGACGAGCAGTACCGGGTGACGGTGCAGCCGGGCAGGTGGTCCATGCCCATCTGCACGGCGACGATGCGGCCGAGGTTGTGGCCCTGCTCGCCGCCGGGCAGACCGCAGCCGAGCATCAGGTCGTCGATGTCCCTCGGGTCCAGCTCGGGGACCTTGGCCAGGGCGGCCTGGACGATCGTGGCGGCGAGGTCGTCCGGGCGTACGTCCTTGAGGGAGCCCTTGACGGCGCGGCCGATGGGGGAGCGGGCGGCTGAGACGATCACGGCTTCGGGCATCACGGCTCCATTGACGTACCGGGTGGTCTGGCTGGGCTGTCTGGGAAGTTACCCGTCCGTATGCGCTGGGTCACGGGTGTGGCGGTGTGACCCTGGCCGCAGTTTTCTAAGCGCTTGCTTTTCTCCTGCTCCTGCTTCCCGCTCCTCAGCTCGAGGGTGTGACGGGGGCCGGTTCCTGCTCGTGTACCCGCCGGCGCCTCCGGCGTTTCAGCAGGGCCCACGGGCCCCTCGGCCCGCTCGGCAGCGCCGCGGTGACCTCCGTACCCGCCTCCGAGGCGGCCTCCGCCGCCGCCCGGGCCACCGGCAGGAAGCCCTCGCGGCGGGCCGCGTCGGGGCGCTCCTCCTCGGCCGGCCACAGGCCCAGCGCCGCGCAGACGGTCGGCAGCACCGCCATCGCCGCCGTCGCGTAGCCCTCGGCGGACGGGTGGTAGTTGTCCGGGCCGAACAGCTCGCGCGGGTTCGCGGCGAACTCGGGGCCCAGCAGGTCCCCCAGCGACACGGTGCGGCCGCCCTGCTCGACGACTCCGATCGTCTGGGCGGCCGCCAGCTGGCGGGAGGCCCGTCGGGCCAGCCAGCGCAAGGGCTGCTGGACCGGCTCGATCGTGCCCAGGTCGGGGCAGGTGCCGACCACGACCTCGGCACCCGCCGTGCGCAGCCGCCGCACCGCCGACGCCAGGCAGCGGACCGAACGGGTCGGGGGGATGCGGTGGGTGACGTCGTTCGCGCCGATCATGATCACGCAGATGTCGGGCACGGGGCCGGGGGCGGACAGCACCAGGGCCACCTGGCGGTCCAGGTCGTCCGAGCGGGCTCCCGGGGTCGCCACCGTGCGCAGCTCGACCGGGCGTTCCGCCAGCGCCGCGACGCCCGACGCCAGCAGCGCCCCGGGGGTCTGCGAGGCCCGGTGCACGCCCTGCCCGGCGGCGGTGGAGTCACCCAGCATCGTCAGCCGCAGCGGCGCGTCGGCGGGTCCGGCGTACGTACGGCCGTACAGCCCGTCCCCCTTCGGCACATGGGGCGCCGTGCCGTTGCCCACCCGGCGCCGGGCCAGTTGGACCTCCGCCAGCACCAGCCCCGCGGCGGCCGCCCCGGCCAGGCCGATACCACCGCCGCCGTACGCCGCGCCCGCCGCGATCCGCCGGGCCACCCGCGCCCTCGACATGCTCGTCATGCGTCGCCGCCACCTCCTCGAACCCGTACACCCAGTGCTTGCCCCGTACAGGCCGTCGCCCAATCGCAACAGCGGGTGAACGACCGTCACGGACCACCGGCAGGCCCTAGGCTGGCGGCACCACTAAGACCACTTCTGCGGCATCCGGAGACAACGGTGCAGTTCCACGACTCGATGATCAGCCTCGTCGGCAACACCCCGCTGGTGAGGCTCAACAGCGTGACCCAGGGCATCAGGGCGACCGTCCTGGCCAAGGTGGAGTACTTCAACCCCGGCGGCTCCGTCAAGGACCGCATCGCCCTGCGCATGATCGAGGCGGCGGAGGAGAGCGGCGCGCTCAAGCCCGGCGGCACGATCGTCGAGCCGACCAGCGGCAACACCGGCGTCGGGCTCGCCATCGTCGCTCAGCGGAAGGGGTACAAGTGCATCTTCGTGTGCCCCGACAAGGTGAGCACCGACAAGATCAACGTGCTGCGCGCCTACGGCGCCGAGGTCGTCGTCTGCCCGACCGCCGTGGACCCCGAGCACCCGGACTCCTACTACAACGTCTCCGACCGCCTGGTCCGTGAGACGCCGGGAGCCTGGAAGCCCGACCAGTACTCCAACCCCAACAACCCGCTCTCCCACTACCACTCCACGGGCCCCGAGCTGTGGGAGCAGACGGAGGGGAAGATCACCCACTTCGTGGCGGGCGTGGGGACCGGCGGCACCATCTCCGGGACCGGCCGCTACCTGAAGGAGGTCAGCGACGGCAAGGTGAAGGTCGTCGGCGCCGACCCCGAGGGCTCCGTCTACTCCGGCGGCTCCGGCCGTCCGTACCTCGTCGAGGGCGTCGGTGAGGACTTCTGGCCGACCGCCTACGACCGCACCGTCGCGGACGAGATCGTCGCCGTGTCCGACAAGGACTCCTTCCAGATGACCCGCCGCCTCGCCAAGGAGGAGGGCCTCCTGGTCGGCGGCTCCTGCGGCATGGCGGTCGTGGCCGCGCTGGAGGTCGCCGAGCGGCTCGGCCCGGACGACGTCGTGGTGGTGCTGCTGCCGGACAGCGGACGCGGCTACCTCAGCAAGATCTTCAACGACGAGTGGATGGCCGACTACGGCTTCCTGGAGGACACCGGCCCCAGTGCCCGCGTCGGCGACGTCCTCAACGACAAGGAGGGCGACCGCATGCCCTCCCTCGTCCACATGCACCCGGAGGAGACGGTCGGTCAGGCCATCGAGGTGCTGCGCGAGTACGGCGTCTCGCAGATGCCGGTCGTCAAGCCGGGCGCCGGGCACCCCGACGTGATGGCCGCCGAGGTCGTCGGCTCGGTGGTGGAACGGGAGCTGCTGGACGCGCTGTTCAGCAAGAGCGCCTCGCTGGAGGACCCGCTGGAGAAGCACATGTCCGCGCCGCTGCCCCAGGTGGGCTCCGGCGAACCGGTCGCGGACCTGATGGCCGTCCTCGGCAAGGCCGACGCGGCGATCGTCCTCGTCGAGGGCAAGCCGACCGGTGTGGTCAGCAGGCAGGACCTGCTGTCTTTCCTGGCCAAGTCCGGGAAGTGACGGTGGACGTCCGGTGAGCCGCCCCTGAACCGGGTGGACTTGCGGCGTCCGCGAGCTTCGCGGACTTCTCGGAAGCGGTACGCGCGTGTCACGTTCGCGCAGCACCCCCTTAACAACGGTCCTGCACATTAGGGGGTGTCGGCAGGGCGGGAGCGGCTCCCCGCCCCGGCCGGCGTCGCAGGCGCCAAGGACACCCGGAGCGGCTCCCGGACCTCCACGGACGCCACGGACGCGTAAGCCCGGCCCTGACCGGGCCCGCGTCCCTCGCGGGGACCGCCGTCGTCCCGCCCCCCGTTCACGGGGGTGCGGCGGTCCCCGCGCTCAGTCCTCCCAGTCGCTGTCCTCGCAGGACTTGCGGCGGCCGAACAGGCCGGGGTTGGCGCGGGCGGCCTGGGCGACGTTCACACCGACGATGCCGACCCAGGCGACGATCAGCCCCGGGGTGCCCCCGAGACCCCCGCCGATCGCGGACAGCGGCACCGCGAGAACGAGGGAGACGATCCCGAACCCGAAGCGCTCGCCCCAGGAGTCCGTGGCCTTCGGTGCCCGGGAGTCCCGGGCGGTCTGCATCTGCTGCTCGGCGAGCTGACGGCGCACCCGGCGCTCCACCGTGCCGTCGATCCGCTGGTCGACCTTCTCCAGGAACGAGTCGACCAGCGCCGACTCGTACTCCTCGCCCAGCTCCCTGCGCGTCTGCAGGGTGGCGTCGAGTTCCTTCTTCAGGTCGGTGTCCCGCGCGTCCAATCCGGTCATGCGCCCACGGTAGAAAGCGGTGACGCGGGCCGCACTGGGGCTAGCCCCCCTGTCGGGACTGAGGGCCGCCGCCGAAGCCCGGGTTCACCGCTCGGATGCCCAGGACTCGCTCGGCGCCGCGCATCGTCTCAGCGCGCCTCTCGAGGTAGACGGCACAGAGCCGGTCGCGGTTGTCCGACTCAAGCACTATCCGCCCCAACTCCCCGTCCACCCGAGGTGGGAACAACACCGCCCTGTGGAGGGATCACTCCGCGTTGCGCGCGCGGCAGGGTGGGTGCGTCCCGTACGCATCGACCCAAGGACGAAGAAGGAACGGCGCGGGTGTCCGGCTCACCGGATCCCATACGGGCCCCGTCCTGTGATGGCTCAGGAGCCCGACGGCTCGATGCCGCAGGCTCCTGAACCGGTCCTCCTGGGCTCAGCCGATCTGGATCTTCCCGTTCGCCTCAGCGGCCGGCCCGGTCGTGGGCTGCGCTTCGCCACGGCCCTGTGTGAGGCCCTTCAGCAGCTCGGCGAGGTCGACTCCCGTGGTGGAGCTGAGGAGTTCGACGCCCTGTGCCACGTTGTCGGCGACCGTGCGCGAGAGCCGGCTCGCGCCGTCGGTTGAGATGACGGTCATCTTGTCCACGGCGCTCAGCGGCTCGGAGGCCTTGGCGACCACCTGCGGCAGCACCTCCACCAGCATCTGCAGTACGGCGGCGTCGCCATAGCGCTCGAAGGCGTCGGCCTTCTTCTGCATCGCCTCGGCCTCGGCCGCGCCCTTGGCGCCGATCGCCGCCGCCTCGGCCTCGCCCTCCAGCCGGACCGCTTCCGCGATGGCCGCGCGCCGGGCCTTCTCGGCCTCGCCCTGCTTGAGCCCTTCGATGGCCTGGGCGTCGGCCAGCGCACTGCGGCGCTGCTTCTCGCCCTCACCGGTCAGCCGGGCCCGCTCGGCCTCCGCCTGCGCCGCGGCGATCCCGGCCAGGCGCTCCGCCTCGGCCTGCTTGACCCTGGCCACCCGCTTCGCCTCGGCCTCCTGTTCGGCGGCGTAGCGCTGGGCGTCGGCGGGCTTGCGGACCTGGGTGTCGAGCTGCCGGTCGGTCAGGGCGGCCTGCCGTTCGGCGACCTTCTCCTGCTGAGTGAGGATCTCCTGCTGCCGGGCCGCCTCGGCGAGCGGGCCGGCGGCGGCCGCGCGGGCGGCGGCCTCGTCGGTCTCGGCCTTGATCTCGGCCTGCTTGAGGGAGAAGGTCCGCTGGGCGATCGCGATCTCCTCTTCGGCCTTCAGCCGGGCCTGCTCGGCAGCGCGCCGGGCCACGGCCTCGGCGATGTCGGCCTCCTGCTTGGCGCGTGCGGCCTCGGGCCGGCCGAGGTCCTCCAGGTAGGAGCCCTCGGTGGTGATGTCCTGGATCTGGAAGGCGTCCAGCACCAGGCCCTGCCCGGACAGGCTGGCCTCGGCCTCCTCGGCGACCTGCCCGGCGAAGGCGGCCCGGTCGCGGATGATGTCCTCCACCGACATCCGGCCGACGATCGCGCGCAGCGCGCCGGAGAGCACCTCCTGGGTGAAGCCGACGATGCCGTCCTGCTGCATCAGGAACCGCTGGGCGGCGGCCCGGATGGCGTCCTCGCTGCCGCCGACCTTGACGATGGCGACGCCCTCCAGGTTGGCCTTCACCCCGCGCAGCGTGACCGCGCCGCGCACGGCGACGGGAATGTGCCGGGAGGACAGGTCGAGGGTGAACTTCTGCTGCACGAACGGCACGACGAAGACCCCGCCGCCGACGACGACCTTCTGACCGCTGTTGTCCGTGAAGACCCGGCCGGTCTCCGGATCGGTGGACTTCTTGCCGCGCCGCCCGGTGACGATGAACGCCTCACTCGGACCGGCGACCTTGTACCGGCTGACGACGACCAGCGCGATCAGCACGAGGAGTACGACGACTCCGCCCACCGCGATGACGACAGAACTCATGGTGTTGTCCCCTCAGCCCTCCCGTGAGGACGGCGTTCGGTAAGAGTGTGTGTGGGTGAACGGCGCGACGCACGGCCGGTCGCAGCCGGAAGGGGTGAACGGCGTTACCGGGTCAGGGTTCGACCGGACGGACGACCACGGCGGATTGCGACAGTGTCCGCTCGATCCAGACCTCGGCTCCCCGCGCCACGGGGACCGGACTCTTCGCCGAGAGCTTCACCGGCTGACCGGCCCGGTGCACCAGAACCTCGCCGTAGCCACCGGCGGGGATCGCGGTCACCACCGGGCCGGACGCGCCGATCAGGTCGTCGTCACGCGGAGCGGCACCGGAGGACCCGTCCATCAGCGCCCGGCTCAGGCGGTAGGCGAACCAGCCGGTGAGGACACCGGCCGGCACCCCGATCAGCGTGGCCCCGACCGCGCCCAGCCCGGTGGTCTCCAGGACGATCGCCCCGGAGAAGCCGAGCATGGACACGAACCCGGCGATCACGGGCAGCGACAGCAGCCCGTCGACGATGCCGTCCAGCACGGAGACCCCGTCGAGCAGCCCCTCGATCACGCCGTCGAGGACGAACGAGAGGGCAAGGAGGACGACCCCCGCAATGCCGAGCCCGAGAAACCAGGCCACCCGCGCACACCGCCTCTCCATGCCCTTCCCGTTGTCCTACGGATCGTCACACGCGGACGTCGACGGGAGCATTGCCTGGTTCCGGCAATCTTTACGCGGTTTTGATGCCGAGCCTCGCCACGGCTGACCAGCCCCATTGGCCGCTCACCGCTCACCGCTCGGCGGATCGGCCCATCATGTGCCGCTGGAGCCCGCGCGCTGGTAGACGTCGGGGATGCCGTCGGCGTCCTCGTCGAGGTTCTCCTCCTCGTACAGGCGCCGGTACACGGCGTTCCTGCGGCGCAGGAGGACGGTGGCCAGCAGGGCGGCGGTGAGGGAGGCGATCAGGACGGCGGCCTTGACGTGCTCGCCGACAGCAGTGCCGGGGAAGGCCAGCTCGCCGATGAGCAGGGCGACAGTGAAGCCGATTCCGGCCAGGGTCGCCAGGGCGAGGACGTCGGCCCAGGCCAGTTCGGGGTTGAGCCGGGCCCGGGTGAAGCGGGCGGCCAGGTAGGTGCCGGCGAAGATGCCGAGGAGCTTGCCCGCGACCAGCCCGACGATCACGCCGAGGGGTTCGGGTGTGGTGAACACCTTGCCCAGTGCGTCACCGGAGACACCGACCCCGGCGGCGAACAGCGCGAACAGCGGCACGCACAGGCCGGCGGAGAGCGGGTGCAGCAGATGTCCGGTGCGTTCCGCGGGTGACTCGTCCTCGTCCTGGTCGCGAACGGTGCGCAGGAGCAGGCCCATGGCGACTCCAGCGACGGTGGCGTGGATGCCGCCGTTGTACAGCAGCGCCCAGACCACCACTCCGAGCGGTACGTACCACCACCAGCCCCGCACTCGTCGCCGCTGCAGGAGGTGGAAGACGACGAGCCCGGCGGATGCACCCGCCAGGGCCCAGTAGTTCAGGTCCGAGGTGAAGAAGACGGCGATGATCAGGATCGCGCCGAGGTCGTCGACGACCGCGAGGGTCAGCAGGAAGGCCCTCAGGGCGGTCGGCAGGTGGGTGGAGATCACCGCCAGGACCGCCAGGGCGAAGGCGATGTCGGTGGCCATCGGCACCGCCCAGCCGTCCATGCTGCCCTCGCCGGCCGCGACCGTGGCGGCGTAGAGGGCGGCGGGTACGGCCATGCCGCACACGGCGGCGATGACCGGCAACGCGGCCGTCGCCGGGGTGCGCAGCGAGCCGACGACCAGCTCACGCTTCAGCTCGATCCCGGCGACCAGGAAGAAGACCGTCAGCAGCCCGTCGGACGTCCAGTGACCGACCGAGAGGTCCAGGCCCAGTGCGGGTATCCCGAAGTGGAAGTCGCGGATGGTGGTGTAAGCGCTGCTGAACGGGGTGTTCGCCCACACCAGAGCCACCACCGCCGCGGCCAGCAGGACGAGGCCGCCCACCGTCTCGGTGCGCAGGGCCCGGGCCACTGCCTGTCGTTCGGGCCAGGGGAGAAGACCGAGGAACGAGTTGCGGGGCGGGCTGACGGCCAAGGCGGCGAACCTCCGGGGGTCGGGGAAACGGGCACACGGCCCTACGGACGCCGACCAGACTTCCCGGCACACCCCGCGTCTCCTCGACGCATTCCGCACACCCTAACCGGAGCGGGTCCATCCGCCCACCCCCCACGTCGTCCACCGCGAACGGGCAGGCGGTGAGCCGGCTGACGCACTCGGGCGAGGCGTCGGGGGGTAACGGGGTACACACCTGGCCTGGGGGGAAGACCGCGTCGGGCAGGAGGGTCGCAGTGACGCTTTCGGACGTGGTCTACGTCTGTCTGGGCCTGGGAGCCCTGGGTGCGGCCGTGCTGCCCCGGGTGGTCTCCAAGCGGCCGCTGTCCCTGCCCATGGTCTTCCTCGCCGCGGGGGTTCTCATCGAGCTCCTGCCGGTGGGCGTGCCGGCCGTGGACCCCGTACGTGATCGGCTGTGGGTCGAGCACACCACCGAGGTGTGCGTGATCGTGTCGCTGATGGGCGCCGGCCTCGCCATCGACCGGCCCTTCTCGTGGCGCCGGTGGTCCACGACGTGGCGGTTGCTGGGCATCACGATGCCGCTGACCGTGGCGGTCGTCGCCCTGCTGGCCTGGGGGCTGCTCGACTGGCCGCCCGCCGCCGCCCTGCTGCTGGGCGCCGTGCTCGCGCCCACGGATCCCGTACTGGCCGGTGAGGTGCGCGTGGGCGAGCCGCTCGGCACCGAGCGCGACGAGGACGAGGTGCGGTTCTCCCTGACCAGCGAGGCGGGACTGAACGACGGACTCGCCTTTCCGTTCGTCTACGCGGCCCTCGCCCTCGCCGCGGCAGCGGGGACGGGGTGGTCGGCGGACTGGATCGGTTCGTGGGCGCTGACCGACCTGCTGGGCAAGTGCGCCGTGGGGCTGGCCGTCGGGGGCGGCGTCGGCCGGCTGCTGGGGTGGATGTTCTTCCGGGTGCGTACGTCGGCGCTGCGACTGTCCGAGCACATGGAGGGCTTCGTGGCGCTGGGAGCCACCTTCGTGTCGTACGGCATCGCCGAGGTGCTCCACGGCTACGGCTTCCTGTCCGTGTTCGTGACGGCCTGCGTCATCCGGGCCGCCGAGCGCAGCCACGGCTATCACAAGGTGCTGCACGAGTTCACCGAGCAGATCGAACGGCTGCTTACTGCCGTGCTGCTGTTCCTGCTCGGCGGATTCCTGGTGGACGGCGCCCTGTCCGCCCTGACGTGGGCGGGCGCGGTCGTCGGTGCCCTGGTGCTGCTGGTCGTGCGGCCGCTGACCGGGTGGCTGGCGCAGGCACGGACCGCCATGGGGAAGAAGGAGCGGGCCGTGGTCGCCCTGTTCGGGATCCGGGGCATCGGCTCGCTGTTCTACCTGTCCTACGCGCTGGGGCAGGACTCCTTCGGCGGCTTGGAGCGGGAGCTGTGGGCCGTGGTGGCCCTCACCGTGGTGATCTCGGTGGTGCTGCACGGCGTCATGGCGACCCCGGCCATCGGCTACCTGGACCGGCGACGCGGCGGGGCAGAGCCCGGCGGCCGGTCGTAGGCGGCTGTTCGCAGGCCGCCGGTCGTGGCGGCAGACGTACGGGCCCGTACCCACCAAGGCGCGGAGGTGGGTACGGGCCCGTACAGGAGCCGGGCCGCCGGGGGGCGGTCAGACGGTGGTCTTCGCCGACTCCTGGTCCTCGTCGTCGGTGACCTCACCGGCGTTGCGGGCGCGGACGAACTCCAGGAACGAGTTGAGCTCGCGCTTGACGACCGGGGCGAGCAGGTACAGGCCGATGATGTTGAAGACCGACAGCAGGAAGAGCGCGGAGTCGGCCAGGCTGATCAGCGAGTCCAGGGACATCAGGGCGCCCAGGATCACGAACAGGCTCCAGACGACCTTGAAGACGGTCTCGCTGACCTCGCTCTTGCCGAACAGGTACGACCAGGCCTTGAGGCCGTAGTAGCCCCAGGTCAGGATCGTGGAGAAGGCGAACAGCAGCACCGCGACGGTGAGCACGGCCGGGAACCAGGGCAGTACGGTCGCGAAGGCGTCGGAGGTGATGGTGACGCCGCCGATGCTCTCGCCGGCGCGGGCCTCTGCCCAGCTGGCCGGGTTGGCGATGACGATGGTCAGCGCGGTCATGGTGCAGATGACGACCGTGTCGATGAACGGCTCCAGCAGGGCGACCAGACCCTCGCTCGCGGGGTGGTTGGTCTTGACCGCGGAGTGGGCGATCGGGGCGGAGCCGAGACCGGCCTCGTTGGAGAACGCGGCGCGCTGGAAACCGATGATCAGGGCACCGAGCACACCGCCGGCGACGCCGTCGGCCTCGAAGGCGCCCTGCAGGATGGTCTGGAAGGCGTCCGGCACGGCGGTCACGTTGACCATGATGACGACCAGGCAGGCCACGATGTAGATGGCGGCCATCGCGGGAACCAGCCGGCTGGTGACCGAGGCGATGGAGCGGATGCCGCCGAGCAGCACCAGTCCGACCAGCGCGGAGACGACCAGGCCGAAGAGGACGGCACCGGCGGAGGAGGCCAGGAAGCCGTCCTCGCCGCCGAAGGTCGAGGAGATTTGCGCGTAGCTCTGGTTGGTCTGGAACAGGTTGCCGCCGAACAGGCCGAAGAACAGGACCATGATCGAGGCGAGGACGGCGAGCACCTTGCCGAGCTTGGCGCCGCCGTTGCCGAAGCGGTCCTTGAGGCCCTTGGGCAGGTAGTGCATCGGGCCGCCGGAGACAGTGCCGTCGGCGTGCACCTCGCGGTACTTCACGCCGAGGGTGACCTCGACGAACTTGGAGGCCATGCCGAGCAGGCCGCACAGGATCATCCAGAACGTGGCACCGGGGCCGCCGATGGAGACGGCCACGGCCACACCCGCGATGTTTCCGAGGCCGACCGTGCCGGAGACCGCGGCGGTCAGGGCCTGGAAGTGGTTGACCTCGCCCGTCGACCCCTTCTCGTCGTACTTCCCGCGCACCACGTCGAGCGCGAGTCTGAACTTGCGGACCTGCACCAAGCCGAACCAGCCGGTGAAGACCAGACCGGCGACGACGAGCCAGGCGACGATGAGGGGGAGATCGGTCCCGCCGACGGGAACCGAGTAGAAGACGATGTCCCCGAGCCACTTGGCTATGGGTTCGAAGAAATCGCTGACGGCTTCGTCTACGTTTTGGGTGACGGAGTCGAGTGACACAGTGGCTACCTCGATGGTGCGAGCCCGGGACACGGGGAAGTGCCGCCGGTTGATGTGCGGTCTCTGAACGAACGCCGTTGTCCGATCGGCGACACTGGGCGGGCGCTCCGCGGATGCGGATCGTGATCACCCTGGTGGTGTTGCCGGTGCATGCCGACCGCTCCGCGTTGTGGTGATGTGCGGTTCCACCTGCGGAGTTGCGCAGTTGTACCACGACCTTTGCCAAGTCTTTAGTGACGTGGATCACATGACTGGCAGTTACGGTCGAAAATGCCAGCGAGCGATATCGGACCGTTATGCGGAACCCGAGATCCGTTCACCGGGCATCTATCGAGAACCCTGACCTCGTCCGCCGTCAGCCCGTCAGAGCTCCTCGGCGGGCCAGTCCAGCAGTCGTGCTCCGATCACCGCGGTCTGCAGCATGTAGCGGTGGGCGGGGTCGGCCGGGTTGGCGCCGGTGAGTTTGTGAATGCGTTCCAGCCGGTAGGTCAGGGCCCGCACGCTGAGGGTGAGGCGGCGGGCCGCCTCGGCGGCCACGCAGCCGGAGTCGAAGTAGGCGGTGAGGGTGTCAAGGAGGGGCTGGGCGCCGCCGCGGGCTGTGGTGAGCGGGCCGAGGGTGGCCAGGACGAGTTCGGCCATGGCCTGCCGGTCGCGGGTGAGGACGGGGTAGACGAGCAGGTCGGCGGCGCGCAGGACCGGGTCCTCCAGTTCCAGGCGCTCGGCGAGTTCCAGGGCGTTGAGTGCCTCCTCGTAGGAGTGGACGACGCCGCCGGGGCCGGGCTGGGGGCGGCCGATGGCGACCCGGCCGCCGTCGGTGGCGGTATGGGCCTGCTTCGCGAAGTGGGCGAGAACTTCCTCCTGGGGGCCGGGGGCGATGCACAGCAGCCGGCCGTCCTTGGTGGTGAGCAGGATGCTGCGGTCGCCGAAGCGTGCGATGAGGGCGCGTTCCACCTGACGGGGCACGGGATCGCCCTCCTCGTAGGCGGTCGGGCCCTCGGCGACGGCGACGGCGTGGGCGTGGGAGAGGCGCAGCCCGAACCGTTCGGCACGTTCGGCGAGGCGTCCGAGGTCGCTGCGGCCGTAGAGGAGATCGTCGATGAACTCGCGGCGTGCGGCCTCCTCCTGCCGTACGGCCTGGCGCTGGGCGCGCTCGAACCCCTCGGCGAAGGCGTCTGTCGCCTGGTGCACGGCGGCCAGGACGCTGTCGGCGGACGCGGGGCCGGCCGGCCATGCGGCGCGTGCGGCGGTCAGGTGGGCGCTGACCAGGGCCCGCAGTCCGTGGCCGGCCTCAGCCGCCTGCTCTCCGAGTGCCCGCCGGAAGGCGAGTTCATCCCGGGTGAGGCGCCGGCCCGTGGCCGCGACCTCGGTCAGTATCCGGGCGTAGCCCTCCAGGTACTGCTCTGGAATCTGCAATTCCGCCATGCTTCCCCCGAGTTCTCGACGCGCCGCTGACGGTTCCTCAGCGGCTGACCGGCATCCAGACCCTAGACAACACTGCCGGGAACCGGCAATGCGCGGGCGTGTGCCCGGGGTGCAGCATGGGCTGCGGGGAGCACTACCGGGGAATGCGGTGCCGGACACCGGCAGGTAGGTGTCCGGCACCGCACCCTGAGTGAGCGGTG
The DNA here is from genome assembly GCF_014651075.1 of Streptomyces djakartensis. GTDB lineage: Bacteria > Actinomycetota > Actinomycetes > Streptomycetales > Streptomycetaceae > Streptomyces > Streptomyces djakartensis. The sequence goes on from NZ_BMWE01000008.1 coordinate 293,175, forward strand.
CTCCGCCGGCGCGGTTGACGGTCAGTGCGGACGAGACAGGGGATCACGGCATGCGGACGTTGCTGTCGGTCGTCACCGGCCCGCCCACGATCCTCCTGACCACCGCTCTCGTCGTGCTGCTGTGCTTCTGGCTCCTCGTCGCCGCGGGTTTCGTCTCGGCCGGCGCCTTCGACGCGGACGCGAACCTCCGTGCCTGGGGCATGGGTGGCGTACCCGTGGCGGTGGCCGTCACCGTGCTGACGGCCGTGGCCTGGTTCCTGAGTGTCGGGGGCGTCCTCCTGCTGGCCGTGTGCGCGCCGCCGTGTGCCACCACCGGTCTGCTGCGCATGGTCCTGCCCGTCGCCGCCCTGCCCGTCGCATGGCGACTGGCCTGCCTGTTCGTGCGCCCGCTGCACCGGCTCTTCCCCGACGAACCCGGCCCGCCCGAACGCGGCGAGGCGCGGGACCACGTGGACCGCGCCGCCTGAGCGGCACTCCCGTCAAGACCTTCGGCAGGCCGGGCCCAAGCAAGATCACACGCGCGCGAGACGCCGTGAGCCATCCACTCGGCCGCAACCCGGCTGACCGGCCCCCGGTTGCCGGTCTGCATATGCTCATGCAGAATCCTCAGTCACTGAATAGGCGAGGGGGAGGAGGCACGTCATGAGCGTGGCCGACAGCCCTGCCGCGCGGCTGCAGGCGCTCTTCGAGGGCCACCGGCTGACACCGACCCAGCGGCGTATCGCGCACAGCATGGTGCGGCGCGCCGCCGACGTGCCGTTCCTGTCGAGCGTGGAGCTCGCCGAGCTGGCCGGGGTCAGCCAGCCGTCCGTGACCCGCTTCGCCGTCGCCCTCGGCTTCGACGGCTACCCCGCCCTGCGGCGGCACCTGCGTGAGGTCGCCCCCGCCGAACCCGTGGCGGAGGCCGGGTCCTCCAACGAGTACCAGCAGGCCGTCGAGGCCGAGATCGCGAACCTGCGGCACCTGGCGGAGGCCCTGGCCGACCCGCGGCCGGTGCGGCGCGCGGGGGGCCTGCTGGCGGCCTCCCGCCCGCTTCCCGTCCTCGGACTGCGGGCGGCGGCGGCCCAGGCGCAGGGTTTTGTCTACTTCGCGGCCAAGGTCCACCCCGACGTGCGGTTCCTGGGGGAGGGCGGCACGATGCTCCAGGACCGCATCGACGCCGCCGTCCGGGCCGGGGCGACCGCGCTGCTGTGCTTCGCGCTGCCCCGGCACCCCCGCGAGGTCGTCGACACCCTCGACTACGCCCGCCGGGCGGGCCTCACCGTCGTCACGGTCGCCGACTCCGCGTTCGCCCCGGTCGCCAAGGTGTCGGACCTGCTGCTGCCCGCCGCCGTCGGCACCGGCCTCGCCTTCGACACGGCCTGCTCCCCGATGCTGCTCGGCCGGGTCCTGCTGGAGGCGATGTGCGACGACCTGCCCGAGGCCCAGTCGCGCCTGGAGGAGTTCGACGCGAAGGCGGCGGCGCGGGGCCTGTTCGTCGACTGACGCGACGCGCGCGCTTTCTCAGATTCGTCTCACGTTGTGTGGCTAATGTGCCTCTCCTGCAACGCTCTTCAGACACTTCACAGAGCTGGACGGAGGCTGAACGTGACACGCGGAGGACAGGGGCTGGCTCGGGTGGCCGTCGTCGTACGGGCGGGAGCGGCCCCGCTGTGGTGGCTGGGTGTGTGCGCGGCGGGCATCGGCCTGCTGCCGCCGGGACTGACCGGCCGCCGCATCGGCGTCCTGGCCGGGGCGGCGCTGTTCGTCCTGGTGACGGCCGCCGTGGCCTGGGGACGCCGCAGGCGGTACGCCGCCCTGGCCGCCTCGGCGTCCCGCGCCGGCAGGCACGACGTCCTGCAGGACCGCGCGGTGACCGTACGCAACTGGCGCCGCCGCCACCGCTGGTGGCTCCTGCTCGCCTTCCTCGCGGCCCTGGCCGGCGCCTTCGCCGTCCCCGCCGCGCCCGGCATGCTCCTGTGCGGCTGCGGTGCGGGCCTGTGGCTGAAGGCGGCCTGGCTGGGCCGCCGGGAGCACGCCGACGAGGTGCTGCTGTGGGTGCGGGTGGACTGGCTGCGCGGGGGTGCGGGCAGCCCGGCGGGCAAGCCGGTCAGGGGCTACCGCAGCACCGGCATCGCGGCGGGCGACGCGGCCCCGGGCGGGGCCCGGAGGAAGACACCGGCGCTGGTGTGAGCGCCCCCTTGAGGGGCGCGGGGCTGCGTCGCAGTGCGGCTCCGCCGCGTGGGCGCGACCAGCCCCAACGCGCCCGCGGCCCGCCAACCACGGAACCTCCTACGGCGATTCCGTCAGCGCATCCACCTGCGCCCCACCGGACTCCGCGACAACCTCCTGCACGGTCTGGGCCTCCCGTACCACCGCGAAACGCCCCTCCGGCCAGAACCCGTAAACCGCTGGCCGGACCAGCGAGTTGTACCCGTAGTGGTGCGCGAAGTAATACGCCCCCGTGTCCAGCGCCGCCGCGTAGTCCCCCTGCTCCAGCAGCGGCAGCGCGCACCCCTCGGCCAAGAGGTCTCCCGAGAAGCACGCCGGTCCCGCCACGTCCTGCACCACGGCCGGCCCCTCCTTCGGGCGCCCCTTGGAGTCGTACGCGGCGATCCTCAGCGGCCAGAGCTCCGGCGCGTAGACCGTCCGCGTCGCCACCTGCACGCCCGCGTGCGTGACCCCGACCGGCCGGCCGCCCGCCCTCTTGGTGTACTCGACCCGCGCCACGACCGTCCCGTGCTTGGCGAGCAGTGACCGCCCGAACTCGGTGACGAGCCCGTACCGCTCGTCGAACAGCCCCGGCACCTCCTCGGCCAGCACGCGCGCGTACTGCGCGTACGTCGGAGTCGTCGCGTCCGAGGCGAAGTTCACCGGCAGTCCGCCGCCGATGTCGAGCGTGTCGATCTGCCGCCGTCCGGCCCGCCGGTTGATCTCCTCCGCCAGCGCGTACGTCTCGGCCACGCCCCGCGCCATCAGGGACAGCGGGATGCCCTGGGACCCGGTGTGCGCGTGCAGCCTGGTCAGCCACGGCCGGTCCAGGCAGGCCTGTACGACCCACTCCCGCGCGCCCTCGTCGCGCAGCGCCACCCCGAACTTCGACGTCGCCGTGGCCGTGGACGTCGCCTCGATGGAGCCCCCGCCGATCTGCGGGTTCACCCGGATCCCGAGCGGGGAGCGGCTCGCGGCGGACCCCACCAGGCCGTCGATGCGCTCCAGCTCCTGCGGGTTGTCCGCGTTGACGGCGATGCCCAGCGCCAGCGCCTCGCGCAGCTCGGACGGGGTCTTCGCGGGCGAGTCGAGCACCGTCATGGCCGGCGGCACGCCCGCGGCCCGGGCCAGCGCCAGTTCACCCGGGCTCGCCACCTCCGCGCCGACGCCCTCGTCGCGCAGCAGCCGCAGCACCGGCACCAGCGGGGTCGCCTTCACCGCGAAGGCGTGCAGCACGGGCGTGCCCGGCGCCACCACCGCGTCGAACGCCGCCCGCAGCTCCGCCGCCGACTCCCGGATCCCGGTGACGTCGAGCAGCCCGACGATCGGACTGCCGGGCCCGAGCAGGCCCTGCTCCACGGCGGCCCGCACCGCATCGTCCCGCCGGGCCGCCCGCCCGGCACCCGAGGCACCTGCCTGAATGTCGTCATCCATGCGTCCAGCCAAACATCCACGGCACGGCCACGCGGAGCCCCGGACGTATTGACTAGCCCTATTCAGAGGTTCAGGATGTGAATAACCGCAGCAACAATCCGCCGGGAGCACCCACCCACCAGGAGGCAGACCATGTCAGGACCACGTCCCGTCCGGGCACCGCGCGGCACGGAACCGAGTGCCCTGGGATGGCAGCAGGAAGCCGCCCTGCGGATGCTGCAGAACAACCTCGACCCGGAGGTCGCCGAGCACCCCGACCAGCTGGTCGTCTACGGCGGCACCGGCAAGGCGGCGCGCGACTGGCGCTCCTTCGACGCGATGGTGCGGACGCTCAGGACCCTCAAGCAGGACGAGACCATGCTCGTCCAGTCCGGGCGCCCCGTCGGCGTCATGCAGACCCACGAGTGGGCCCCGCGCGTCCTCATCGCCAACTCCAACCTGGTCGGCGACTGGGCGAACTGGGAGGAGTTCCGCCGGCTCGAACAGCTGGGCCTGACCATGTACGGGCAGATGACCGCCGGTTCGTGGATCTACATCGGCACCCAGGGCATCCTCCAGGGCACCTACGAGACCTTCGCCGCAGTCGCGGCCAAGCGGTTCGGCGGCTCCCTCGCCGGGACGATCACCCTCACCGCCGGTCTCGGCGGCATGGGCGGCGCCCAGCCGCTCGCCGTCACCATGAACGACGGCGTGGCGATCTGTATCGACTGCGACCCGCGCGCCATCGAGCGGCGCATCGAGCACCGGTACCTGGACGTGCGGGCCGACTCCCTCGACCACGCCCTGCGGCTGGCCGTGGAGGCGCGTGACGCCCGCCGCCCGCTGTCGATCGGTGTCCTCGGCAACGCCGCCGAGCTGCTGCCGCGGCTGCTCGCCATGGGCGCCCCGGTCGACATCGTCACCGACCAGACCTCCGCCCACGACCCGCTGGCCTACCTGCCGCTCGGCACCGCCTTCGAGGACATGGCCGACGCCGCGGCCAAGGATCCGGCCGGTTTCACCACCCGGGCCCGGGAGTCCATGGCCCGGCACGTCGAGGCCATGGTCGGCTTCATGGACGCCGGCGCCGAGGTCTTCGACTACGGCAACTCCATCCGCGGCGAGGCGCAACTCGCCGGATACGAGCGGGCCTTCGCCTTCCCCGGCTTCGTCCCCGCCTACATCCGCCCGCTGTTCTGCGAAGGCAAGGGTCCCTTCCGGTGGGCGGCCCTCTCCGGCGATCCGGCCGACATCGCCAAGACCGACAAGGCGATCCTCGACCTCTTCCCGCAGAACGAGTCCCTCGCCCGATGGATCAGGATGGCGGGCGAACGCGTGCACTTCCAGGGACTGCCCGCCCGCATCTGCTGGCTCGGCTACGGCGAGCGGGACAAGGCGGGCGAGCGCTTCAACGACATGGTCGCGAGCGGCGAGCTCGCCGCGCCCCTGGCCATCGGCCGCGACCACCTCGACTGCGGTTCCGTCGCCTCCCCCTACCGCGAGACCGAGGCCATGCTCGACGGGTCCGACGCGATCGCCGACTGGCCGCTGCTGAACGCCATGGTGAACGTGGCCTCGGGCGCCTCCTGGGTGTCGATCCACCACGGCGGCGGCGTGGGCATGGGGCGGTCCATCCACGCCGGGCAGGTGACGGTGGCCGACGGTACGAAGCTCGGCGGGGAGAAGATCCGCCGGGTGCTCACCAACGACCCCGGCATGGGCGTCATCCGGCACGTGGACGCGGGCTACGACATCGCGGAGTCGGTCGCCGACGAGCGCGGTGTCCGGGTCCCGATGCGTGAAGGTGACGACGCGTGACCTTCCACAGCATGTGGGCGGAGCTGCTGCCGATCGGCCGCAGCTCCGCCTCCGGCGGCTACCGCCGCTTCGCCTGGACCGGGGCCGACCGCGACTGCCGGGCCTGGTTCCAGGAGCAGGCGCAGACCCGCGGACTGGCCTACGAGACCGACCGCAACGGCAACCAGTGGGCCTGGCTCGGCGACCCCGCCGCCGGGGACGCCGTCGTCACCGGCTCGCACCTGGACTCCGTACCCGACGGGGGCGCCTTCGACGGACCTCTCGGTGTCGTGTCCTCCTTCGCCGCGCTCGACGAACTGCGCGCGAGGGGCGCGGACTTCACCAAGCCGCTCGCCATCGTCAACTTCGGTGACGAGGAGGGCGCCCGCTTCGGTCTCGCCTGCGTCGGCTCCCGGCTCACTGCCGGGCAGCTCACCCGCGAGCAGGCGCACCGGCTCACCGACGGCGAGGGCGTGACACTGCCGCGTGCCATGGAGGCCGCCGGACACGACCCCGACACCATCGGCCCCGACCCCGAGCGCCTCGCCCGCATCGGCGCCTTCGTGGAACTGCACGTCGAGCAGGGCCGGGCCCTGGACCTGTCCGGCGACCGGGTCGGCATCGCCAGCGCCATCTGGCCGCACGGCCGGTGGCGGTTCGACTTCCGGGGCGAGGCCAACCACGCCGGCACCACCCGCCTCGCCGACCGTCGCGACCCCATGCTGTCCTACGCCGAGACCGTCCTCGCCGCCCGCCGCGAGGCCGAACTCGCCGGAGCGGTCGCCACCTTCGGCAAGATCGCCGTCGAGCCCAACGGCGTCAACGCGATCCCCTCCCTGGTGCGCGGCTGGCTCGACTCCCGCGCCGAGGACCAGGACAGACTGGACGCCGTGGTCGCCGGCATCGAGAAGGCCGCCGGGGAGTACGCCGCCGCCCACGGCGTCGGCCTCGACGTCGTCCGCGAGTCGTTCACGCCCGTCGTCGAGTTCGACCACGCCCTGCGCGACGAACTGGTCCGCATCCTCGGCAAGGACACCGGCCTCACCGTCCCCGTCCTCGGCACCGGCGCCGGACACGACGCCGGGATCCTGTCCGGAAGCATCCCGACCGCCATGCTGTTCGTGCGCAACCCCACCGGCGTCTCCCACTCCCCGGCCGAGTCCGCGACCGAGGACGACTGCGTCGCAGGGGTCGCCGCCCTCGCCGACGTACTGGAAGGACTGGCCTGCCGGTGACACCGAAGACCTACTGGCTGGAACACGCCTGGCTCGGCACCCACGTCGAGCCGGGCGTCACCCTCGACATCCACGACGGCCGCATCACCGCCGTCCGCCTGGGCACCCCCGCCCCACCTCCCGGCGTCGAGGTCCTGCGCGGGCTCACCCTCCCCGGGCTCGCCAACGCCCACTCCCACGCCTTCCACCGCGCCCTGCGCGGCGCCGTCCAGGCCGGCTCCGGAACCTTCTGGACCTGGCGCGAGGTCATGTACGCCACGGCCGCCCGGCTCACCCCGGACACCTATCACGCCCTGGCGCGCGCCGTGTACGCCGAGATGGCCCTGGCCGGCGTCACGGCGGTCGGCGAGTTCCACTACGTCCACCACGCCCCCGGCGGTACTCCCTACGCCGACCCCAACGCGATGGGCGAGGCCCTCATCGCGGCCGCCGCCGAAGCCGGGATCCGCATCACCCTCCTCGACACCGCCTACCTCTCCTCCGGCTTCGGGCAGCCGCCCACCACCCACCAGCTCCGCTTCTCCGACGGCACGGCGGACGCCTGGGCCGAACGCTGTTCAGTTCTCAAGGAACGGGATCACGCGCGGATCGGAGCGGCCGTCCACTCCGTACGGGCCGTGCCCGCCGACCAGCTGGCGACCGTGGCGCGATGGGCCGAGGAGCGGCGGGCCCCGCTCCATGTGCACCTGTCCGAGCAGACCGCCGAGAACGAGGCCTGCCTGGAGATCCACGGCTGCACCCCCACGCAGCTCCTCGCCCTGCACGGGGTGCTCGGGCCACGCACCACCGGCGTCCACAACACCCACCTCACCACCGAGGACATCTCCCTCATCGGCGGCAGCGGCACCGGCACCTGCATGTGCCCGACCACCGAGCGGGACCTGGCGGACGGCATCGGACCGGCCGTCGCCCTCCAGAACGAGGGCTCCCCGCTCTCCCTCGGCTCCGACAGCCACGCCGTGATCGACCTGCTCGAAGAGGCCCGGGCCATGGAGCTGAACGAGCGCCTGCGCACCCGTACCCGAGGTCACTGGACGGCGGCGGCCCTGCTGCGGGCGGCCTCGGCCGACGGGCACGCCGCACTCGGCTGGGCGGACGCCGGCGCGCTGGAGCCCGGCGCGCTCGCCGACTTCACGACGATCGTGCTCGACTCGGTCAGAACGGCCGGCCCGCTTCCGCGGCTCGGGGCAGAGACGGCCGTATTCGCCGCGTCGGCAGCGGACGTGTCGCACACGGTCGTGGGAGGCCGGCACGTCGTACGGGACGGGGCGCACTCCCTCGTACCGGATGTGCCCCGGGCCCTCGCGGACGCCGTCGCAGCCCTGCGCGGCTGACCCCGGCCGGGCGGTCCGCCCGGCCCGCCTCCGCCCCCGAACCCGCCCCGACCGCCGACCAGGCCACCAAGGACGCCATGAGCAACGCGACGACCGTCAGCCCCGCCCACTCCGCGAGCACCGCAAGCACGCTCATCACCAACATCGCGACCCTGGTCACCAACGACCCCTCCCTGGGTGACACGTCCCCCCTCGGACTGGTCCAGGACGCGGCCGTCGTCATCGAGGGCGACCGCATCGCGTGGACCGGTGACCAAAGCAAAGCACCCGCCACTGACAACCGGGTCGACGCGGGCGGCCGGGCGGTCCTCCCCGGCTTCGTCGACAGCCACTCCCACCTCGTCTTCGCCGGGGACCGGACGCAGGAGTTCAACGCCCGCATGTCGGGCCGGCCGTACAGCGCGGGCGGCATCCGCACCACGGTCGCGGCCACCCGGGCGGCGAGCGACGAGGAACTCGAAGCCAACGTCACCCGTTACCTCGCCGAAGCCCTCCGCCAGGGCACCACCACCTTCGAGACGAAGTCCGGCTACGGCCTCACCGCCCACGACGAGTCCCGTGCCCTGCGCATCGCCGCCCGCCACACCGACGAGGTCACCTTCCTGGGCGCCCACATCGTGGCCCCCGAGTTCGCCGAGGACCCGGCCGGCTACGTCGCCCTGGTCACCGGTGGGATGCTCGACGCCTGCGCGCCGCACGCCCGCTGGATCGACGTCTTCTGTGAGAAGGGCGCCTTCGACGGCGACCAGGCCCGCGCGATCCTCACCGCCGGCAAGGCGCGGGGCCTGCACCCCCGGGTCCACGCCAACCAGCTCTCGTACGGCCCCGGAGTGCGGCTCGCCGTCGAACTCGACGCGGCCAGCGCCGACCACTGCACCCACCTGACCGACGCGGACGTGGACGCCCTGGCGAACAGCCGCACGGTCGCCACGCTCCTCCCCGGCGCGGAGTTCTCCACCCGCGCCGAGTGGCCGGACGCCCGCCGCCTCCTGGACGCGGGCGTCACCGTGGCGCTCTCCACCGACTGCAACCCCGGGTCGTCCTTCACCTCTTCGGTGCCCTTCTGCATCGCCCTCGCCGTACGGGACATGGGCATGACCCCGGACGAGGCGGTGTGGGCGGCCACCGCGGGCGGGGCGGCCGCGCTCCGGCGCGACGACATCGGCCGCCTGACTCCGGGCGCGTACGCCGACCTGACGCTCCTCGACGCCCCGAGCCATGTGCACCTGGCCTACCGGCCCGGCGTTCCGCTCGTCAGCGGGGTGTGGCGGCGCGGAGAGCGCGTCGTGTGAGCATGGACTCGGCGACAATGCGGTGTCGTGCCGGGACGGCCGGCGCCACCGGAAGGGGGGGACGGATGGTCAGGCACTGGTCGGCACCGCTCCTGGTGAACCTGTTGCTCGGGGTTCCGGGCGTGGTGCCTTACTGGCTGCTGTGGTACCTCGCGGTGAACTGGCCGCTCGCCGAGCTGGGCTGGACCGTGCGGGAACCGACCGAGAACGACGGCATGGCCCTCTGGCTCGTCATCGTCGTCCCCGTCGTCACGCTGTACGGCCTGATCTGGTGGCTCGCCAACTCGCCGCTCCGGCGCCGGACCTCACTCGCTCCGCGCACGTACTGGCTGCTGAGCCTGACGGCCCCGCTCGTTCCGTCGGCCGCGCTGTTCCTCAGTTCCTGAGAGACCTCCACCACACACGCGCCCGGGGCGGGCCCTGAGGCCCGCCCCCGAAGGGCTCGATCACCCGGTGAGGATCACTCCTCGACGGTCAGCCCCTTGCGCAGCCGCACCAGCGTCCGCGACAGCAGACGCGACACGTGCATCTGGGAGATGCCCAGTTCCTCGCCGATCTCCGACTGGGTCATGCCCGCGACGAAGCGCAGCGAAAGGATCTTCCGGTCGCGCGGCGGGAGTTCCGCGATCAGCGGCTTCAACGACTCGATGTACTCGATGCCTTCGAGCCCGTGGTCCTCGTAGCCGATGCGGTCCGCGAGCGCGCCCTCGGAGTCGTCCTCCTCCGGCTGGGCGTCCAGCGAGGAGGCGGTGTAGGCGTTCGACGCGGCCATGCCCTCGACGACCTCGTCGTTGGAGATGCCCAGGCGCTCGGCCAGTTCGGCCACCGTCGGGGCCCGGTCCAGCCTCTGGGCCAGCTCGTCACCGGCCTTGGCCAGGTCGAGCCGGAGCTCCTGCAGCCGCCGCGGAACGCGCACGGACCACGAGGTGTCACGGAAGAAGCGCTTGATCTCACCGACGATGGTCGGCATGGCGAACGTGGGGAACTCGACACCCCGGGAGAGTTCGAAGCGGTCGATCGCCTTGATCAGGCCGATGGTGCCGACCTGGATGATGTCCTCCATCGGCTCACTGCGGGAGCGGAACCGGGAGGCGGCGAACTTGACTAGCGCGAGGTTCAGTTCGACGAGCGTGTTGCGGACGTACGAGTACTCGTGCGTGCCTTCCTCCAGCGCTTCCAGGCGCTCGAAGAGGGTCTTGGACAGAGCCCGTGCGTCGACCGCGTCGACCTGCTCGTACGGGGGAATGTCCGGAAGTCCGGCGAGAAGCGCGTCCTGTGTGACGAGCATCTCGTCCTGCTCGATGGGATCCAGATGTTCCGGAAGGGGTGTCGACGTCGCTTTGTGGGTACGCGATCCGTCGAGCCGGGGTGACATGATGTCCTCCATCGTTCTCGGCATAAGGCTGCCGGGGCCAGTACGTGCACTGCGGTGTGCGGCGCCTCCAAAGCCGGCCGTGTCGGGTACGTGTCCTTACTAGGCCTACCCGCTTTCCGGAGCCCACCGCAAGTGCGTTCTGTGTGCATATGTCCGTTTGTGTGTGGTTGTTCGGGTGTCGGAGCGTGTCAGGAAGGCGTAGTGTTCGACTGCGTCAGCAACAGCCTCGACGTCGGGAGAGAGAGACGGCATGGACCGCGGGACGGTCGGCAGCGCACAGTCTGGCCGGCTTCTGGTGGAGGTGCGGGAAGAGGGCTCTAGTGCCGTCGTGACCCCGGCGGGTGAGTTGGATCACCACACCGCCGATCTGTTGCGTGAGCCACTCGAGGACTGCCTCGCCAAGGGATTCAAGCGCCTGGTGATCGACTGCGCGCGCCTGGAGTTCTGCGACTCGACGGGGCTCAACGTGCTCCTCGGGGCGCGGCTGAAGGCCGAGGCCGCCGGTGGAGGTGTGACGCTCGCCGGAATGCAGCCCGTAGTGGCGCGCGTGTTCGAGATCACGGGCGCGGACGCGGTCTTCAGTGTCCATGACACGCTTGAGGCGGCACTGGCCGACGAGTCGGGCTGACCGGCGGTGCGTCGGCGCGCCGAGCCTCGGCCATCCCTGCGTCACCGGTCCCTCTGTGACCCGTGTCCCACTCCCCTCCCACCCTCCGTGCGGAATGCACGGGTGTTCCGCCGGTCCGCCCGGGCAGGAGACATCCTGAACCTGTCGGCCGCCAGGGTGGCGGGAGCGCCGCGAAACCGACGTGCCGCGCACTGCGTGACTGACTGTGTACTGACTTTTTTCCATCGTGAACTGGTGAATCGGTGAGGTGAAGCGCTGATGAGCACCACCCGGCCCTACTCGCCGGGCGACCGCGGGCCGGAGCCCAGCGGCGCTTCGGGGGCGTCCGAGGGTGGCGTACCGGCGGCCGGAGCGTCCGGCGAGGGAGTGGCGGCGCCGTCCGGAGCCGCGGCACCGCCGGGGGGCCGGCAGGTGCGCCGGCTGAGCTTCGGGGAGGAGAGCGGTGTCGTTCCGCTCGCCCGCGACTTCACCCGCCAGGCGCTGTACGCGTGGGGCTGGCTGCCGGCCGCCTCCGCGGACCGGCGGGCCGCCGCCGAGGACGTACTGCTCGTCGTCTCCGAGCTGGTCACCAATGCCTGCCTGCATGCCGAGGGGCCGGACCAGTTGCAGATCACCTGCGACAACAAGGTGATCCGCATCGAGGTCGCCGACCGCGGCACGGGCCAGCCGGCTCCCCGCACGCCGCACCGCGCGGGCCGGCCGGGCGGGCACGGCATGTTCATCGTCCAGCGGCTGTGCCTGGACTGGGGCGTCGTCCGCACGCCGGGCATGTCCGGCAAGACGGTGTGGGCGGAACTGGGCACGCCCGCCTGACCGGATCCGGCGCCGTGTGATTTTCCTCCCGGCGTCCGTCCGGGTGACGCACTCCGTGCCCACCGCCACGTCCGGCCCGGCGGATGGACGGTGGTGCACTCGACCGCCGCCCAGGCCCACGCCCCCGGGCCCTCCCGACGATCCCGCCCGAGCCATGCCCCCCCCGGGGCCTCTCGACGGCCACTGGCCTGGGTCCATGCCTGCGGGCTGTCCTGGCGGTCGCTGCCCTGGCTCACTCCTGTGGGTTCTCTCGGCGGTCGCTGCCCTGGTTCATGCCTGTGGGTTCTCTCGGCGGTCGCTGCCCTGGCTCGTGCCTGTGGGTTCTCTCGGCAGTCGCTGCCCGGGTCCATGCCTGTGGGTTCGCTCGATGGCCGCTGCGCAGGCGCATGCCTTCGGCTCTCTCGGTGGCCGGCCAGAGTCCCTCCGGGCTCTCTCGGTGGCCGGCCTGGACTGTGGCGTGCCCGGTCCACTGACTGCCTGTTCGGCCGATCCGCCTCCTCAGGCGTCTCCGGCGGCCTCCTTTCGGCCGTTCGGGTGACGGCCCCCGGAACCTGCGCCGCACGTCCCCCGTGCGCCACCCGCCCCGCACCCCCGGATCGCCGCGGATCCGGCCCGCGCCATGTCTTCCTTCCTCGAGGCCCCCGGCGTACCTTGACGGCCCGATCTGATGCTCCGTCAGGAACAGGAAGGGGAGCGGCACCGTGTCGTACCGGAATCGAACCGCCGCGCTCGCGTCCGCCGCGGCCCTGGCCGGCTCGGCGGTGTTGATGGCCGCCCCCGTGGCCCGGGCCGAGGTCGTCGACGTCAACTACCAGTGCAAGACCCCGATCGGCGACAAGAGCGCCGTCTCGCCCATCGACATCAGGAGCGTCAGGAGCGGCGACGGCTACCGGATCACCATGTCCTGGCAGAAGGGCGTCTCCTCCAGCCCGGTCGAACTGGGCAAGGGCGCGATGACACCGAGCGCCACCGTCGCCCTGGGAGGCGCCGACAGCGGGACCCTGACGGTGACCGGTCCCGCCAACGACGCCGCCATCCCCGCCAACACCCCGATCAAGGTCAACGACCTGAGCGGGACGTACACGCCGAAGAAGAGCGGAAAGGTGACCTTCACGGCCGGCGTGCTCACCATCAAGGCCCTCGGTACGACGACCACCTGCACCCCCACGAACGACCCGGGCCCCTCCCTGACCCTGGACGTCACGGCCGCGAGCGGCGGCGGCACCACCGGCTCCACCCAGGGCGGCGAACCGGCCCCGGGTTCCGGCTCCGGCGGCGGCGCCGAACTCCCGCGAACCGGCCCCGGCGACTCGGCCGTCGCCCTCGGCACACTCGGCGGCACGGTCCTGCTCGCGGGCGCGGCGGGCGTGCTGTGGCTGACACGGCGTCAACGGGGCGCGGGGGACACCCCCTGAGTCCGGTCCGGGAGCGGCCACCGGCGAATGCCGAAGCCGTCCGGCGATACGCCCGCCCCGAGGGCGACTGCCGGAGTCGCTGATGTCATGGGCGCTCCCGGTGGGTCACTCGTGCCGCTGGGGTTCGAACCGCCGGCCGGGGCGGCCGGTGCGGTAGGCGCGAGCGGCCGCGCCGAGCGCTCGCCATGGGCGCCCCGACGACCGCTGACCCGCAGACCTGTTGACGCACAGACCCGCTGACCCATAGACCCGCGAACCCGTGACCCGTGCCCCGCGAACCCGCTGACGTCGTTCGCCCGCTGCCCGGAGGGCGCCCGGCCCGCAGACGCGATTCGCAGGCGCGATCCGCACGTTCGCCCCGACCGCTGGAGCAGCCGATGCCCTGCGCAGCCCGTGTGTCCCACCTGTCGCTGCCGATCCTGCTGGCGGTTCTGCTGGGTCTCGCCGGGGCCGGGGCCAGAGCCTGGGCCGCCCAGGGCACGGACCGGCCCGTCGTGGAGGTGTCCAAGGCGCAGGCAGGGACGGGCGGTTCGGTCACCGTCACCGGCAGCGGCTGGCGGCCGCGAACCCTGCTGACGCTGCTGGTCTGCGGACAGGCCGAACCGTCCCGGGGCGTGACCGGCGGCACCAACTCCTGCGCCAACGCCGACGGCCGGGCCGTGACCGCCGACGCCGAGGGGCGCTTTCGCCGCGAACTGCCCGTCGTGGAACCGCCCGTGCCGTGCCCCTGCGTGGTGCACGTGGAGACGGTGACGGGCGCCGAGGTCGAAGCCGACACGGCCTTCCAGGTCGCCGGGCACGCGGTGGAGCCGCTGCCCGCGGACCGGGCGGGCGGTCGGCTGTCCCTGCTGGAGGACACCCGGCTGCGCGGCGCGGACGGGCTGCTGACCTGGTTCGGTTCACCGCCCACCAGGACCCTCGTGGTCACCGTCGGCAACGTCGGGACGTCCCCCGTGAAGGACCCCGTCTTCCAGGTCGGAGCCTCCCACGGGGTGTTCGCCCCGCAGTGGCAGGACCAGCGGTGGCGCGGCACGATCCGGCCCGGCGCGAAGGCGCGGATCGAGCTTCCCGTGGAGCTCGCGGGCGGGGCGCACGGCGACTACACCGTGTCCCTGAAGTACGGCGGCAAGGTGCTCGCCGAGCATCCGTGGGGCGTGGGCCGCCCCTGGGGCGTGACCCTGTTCTGGGGCCTCGTGCTGCTGGTCGTACCGGCGGCGCTGTTCCGCGCCGGCCTGGCCGTCGTGGATCACGTACGGCCTCGCCACCCCGGTCACGCGGCCCGCCGGCCCCGCCGCCCGCGACGGCCCGCCGCCCCGCGCAGGCCACCGGCCTCACCCGGGTCCTCCGCCCCCTCCGCGCCCTGGATCCCCTCCGACGCCGGCCCGCCCGGACCGAGGAGGACATGAGAAAGGGCCGCCGCACCACGGGAGTGCGACGGCCCGTTCCTCAGGGTCCGGTGAGGACGGTCAGCGGACGTCGCCCATCATCGCCCTGACCTTCTTGCGGTACATGAACACCGCGAAACCGGCGACCACGGCCAGCGCCGCCTCGATCGCCACGAAGCCCATCCGGTCCAGGTTGATCCCGCCGACGGCCGGGTTGGACAGCAGCGCGGTGACGGAGTCGCCCGCAGTGACCGCGAGGAACCAGACGCCCATCATCTGCGAGGCGTACTTCACCGGCGCCATCTTCGTCGTCACGGACAGACCCACCGGCGACAGCGTCAGCTCACCGACGGTCTGCGCGAAGTAGATCGCGACCAGCCACATCGCCGCGGCCTTGTGACCGCCCTCCGCGATCGACAGCGGAGCGAGGAAGAGGAAGAAGGACGCACCCACGAGCACCAGACCGGAGGCGAACTTCACGATCGTGCTCGGCTCCTTGCCCCGCCGGTTCAGCCACAGCCACAGCCAGGCGAAGACCGGCGCCAGGGCCATGATCATGACCGGGTTGACCGACTGGTACCAGGAGACCGGGAACTCCCAGCCGAGGATCGAGTTGTCGGCGCTCTTCTCGGCGAACAGCGACAGGGTCGAGCCGCCCTGGTCGTAGATCATCCAGAAGACGGCGGCGGCGACGAAGAACCAGATGTACGCGGACACCTTCGACCGCTCGCCGGAGTCCAGGTCCTTGTCCCGCATGATCCGGGAGATGACCAGGATCGGCACGATCAGCCCGAGGAGCGTGAGCGGGATCAGCACCCAGTTCAGGGTGTAGTGGCCGGTGCCGCCGACGACGCCGTAGAACACCACGGCCACGGCCAGCCAGATGAGGCCCTTGCGCAGGGTGGACGCCTTCTCGGCGGGCGACAGGGGAGTGGGGACCTCGCTGCTCCGCGCACTCAGGTGCCGGCCGCCGAGGAGGAACTGCACCAGACCGAGCGCCATGCCGAGCGCGGCCAGCGCGAAGCCGAAGTGCCAGTCGACGTTCTCGCCGACGGTGCCGATGACCAGCGGCGCGACGAAGGCACCCAGGTTGATGCCGATGTAGAAGACCGTGAAGCCGCCGTCCCGGCGCGGGTCCTCGGGACCGTCGTAGAGGTGGCCGACCATCGTGGAGATGTTGGCCTTCAGCAGGCCGGAGCCGATCGCGACGAGTCCCAGGCCGGTGTAGAAGCTCGCGGCGGCGGGCAGCGCGAGGCACAGGTGGCCGAGCATGATGACCAGGCCCGCGACGGCGACCGTCTTGCGGGGGCCGAGCACGCGGTCGGCGAACCAGCCGCCGGGCAGGGTGAGCAGGTACACGAGCGACAGGTACACGGAGTAGATCGCCGTCGCCGTGCCCGCGCTCAGGTTCATGCCACCCGGGGCCACCAGGTACAGCGGAAGCAGGGCCCTCATGCCGTAGTAGGAGAACCGCTCCCACATCTCGGTCATGAACAGAGTGGCCAGTCCTCGGGGGTGGCCGAAGAAGGTCTTCTCGGACCCGGGGGTGCCCGGGCGGGCCGAGTCCTTCGTCAGGCTGGACGCCATGGTCGTTCCTTGCTGGTCGGGACGCGCCACCGCGACAGCGGTGAGGCGCCCGGTGGGGGGCCGGCTCCGGTGCGTGCGGCCGTCCGCCCGACGCCTACGGGGTCCGCTCCGGGGCACGGAGCGGTGGGCGGTCGCCACCGGGATTCCTCTACGCGCGTCGCCGCGCGATGAGGCCCGGTCACAGGTCGTTTTGGGTCGCGGCTGGCGGGGAAACCAGCCCGCACACAAAAGAGACCCTCGGGGCAAAGAGCCTCCGAAGGTCGCCGTGGTGCTAACAGGCGTTGATTCACCATACGGCAGGACACGGACGGATATGAAACGACCTGAGACACGAATCACAGGTCACCGGGGAACCATACGCCCCCTTTCCATGGTCCTTACCGGACTGGCATCGCAAAGGCAGAGGTCAGTTCGCCTTCCCGCCGGAGGTGAGAAGCGGGTATGCCGCTGGTAAGAATCAAGGCTTCCGGTCACACCCCAGCTCAGGGCCGTGCAGGTCTACCATCACTGGCATGACCCGTGTACTGCTCGCCGAGGACGACGCGTCCATCTCGGAGCCGCTGGCCCGTGCTCTGCGCCGGGAGGGCTACGAGGTCGAGGTGCGTGAGGACGGCCCCGCCGCTCTCGACGCCGGAATGCAGGGCGGCGTCGACCTGGTCGTGCTCGACCTGGGTCTGCCCGGCATGGACGGCCTGGAGGTGGCCCGCCGGCTGCGCGGCGAAGGCCACAGCATCCCGATCCTCATCCTGACCGCGCGCGCCGACGAGGTGGACACCGTCGTCGGGCTCGACGCGGGCGCCGACGACTACGTCACCAAGCCCTTCCGCCTCGCCGAGCTGCTGGCGCGGGTCCGGGCCCTGCTGCGGCGCGGTGCCGCCGAGCCCCAGCAGCCGCCCGCCACGCACGGCGTGCGCATCGACGTCGAGTCGCACCGCGCCTGGATGGGCGAGGAGGAGCTGCAGCTCACCGCCAAGGAGTTCGACCTGCTGCGCGTCCTGGTGCGCGACGCGGGCCGGGTCGTCACCCGCGACCAGCTGATGCGCGAGGTCTGGGACACCACCTGGTGGTCGTCGACCAAGACCCTCGACATGCACATCTCCTGGCTGCGCAAGAAGCTGGGCGACGACGCGGCCAACCCCCGCTACATCGCCACCGTGCGCGGTGTGGGCTTCCGCTTCGAGAAGAGCTGAGCGGCGGGGCAGGTACGGACAACCGGGTAACAGGACATGCGCCGCCGTCTGATCCAGTCCACGCTCTCCGTGGTGCTCGTCGTGATCGCCGTCTTCGGCGTCTCCCTGGTCATCGTCGAGACCAGGACGATCAGCCACAGCGCCCAGGAGCGGGTGGAGTCCGAGGCGGTCCGGCTGGCCAGCATCGTCGACAGCCGGCTCTTCGGGGAGCAGCAGGTCGACGCGGAGATGCTGCGCGACCAGGTCACGCAGGACCGCTACTACGCGGTGATCCGTCTCCCGGGCGAGGCACCCATCGAGGTGGGCACCAAGCCGGACGGTGACGTCATCACCGCGACCGAGTCCGGCGAGGAGGGCGAGACGGTCACGGTCCAGGAGCCGCGCTCCTCCGTGACCCGCGAGGTCGGCCGTACGCTGCTGATCATCGCCCTGGTGGCGCTGCTGGCGGTGGTGGCCGCCGTGCTGCTGGCGGTCCGCCAGGCGAACCGGCTGGCGTCGCCGCTGACCGACCTGGCGGAAACGGCCGAGCGGCTCGGCTCGGGCGATCCGCGCCCGAGGCACAAGCGGTACGGCGTGCCCGAGCTGGACCGGGTGGCGGACGTGCTGGACGGCTCCGCCGAGCGCATCGCGCGCATGCTGACCGCGGAGCGCCGCCTCGCCGCGGACGCCTCCCACCAGCTGCGGACCCCGCTGACGGCCCTGTCGATGCGGCTGGAGGAGATCACCCTCACCGGCGACCTGGACACGGTGAAGGAGGAGGCGACGATCGCGCTGACGCAGGTCGAGCGCCTCACGGACGTCGTGGAGCGGCTCCTCACCAACTCCCGTGATCCGCGCACCGGCTCCGCCGTCACCTTCGACCTCGACGAGGTCATCCAGCAGCAGCTCGCCGAGTGGCGCCCCGCCTACCGCAGCGCGGGCCGGGCGATCGTCAGCTCCGGCAAACGCCACCTCCAGGCGGTCGGCACACCCGGGGCGGTCGCGCAGGTCCTGGCGGCGCTGATCGAGAACTCCCTGATGCACGGCGGCGGCACGGTCGCGCTGCGTACCCGCGTCACCGGCAACCAGGCCGTCATCGAGGTCACGGACGAGGGCCCCGGCGTCCCGGCCGACCTCGGGGCACGCATCTTCGAGCGGGCGATCAGCGGCCGCAACTCCACGGGCATCGGCCTGGCCGTGGCCCGTGACCTGGCGGAAGCCGACGGCGGCCGGCTGGAGATGCTCCAGACCAAGCCCCCGGTGTTCGGCCTGTTCCTGTCCCGCACGCCGGTGCGGAAGTCCCTCGGCGGCGAGGACGAGCCGATGATCCGCTGACGCGGCTCACGACCGGCCCTACGGCACCCGCTGCCCGGCCCCCTCCCGCTCCAGGACCGCTTCCGCTTCCGCGTCCGCCACCGCCTCACGGGACGGAAGGGCGCGGAACACCCAGGTGCGGTAGGACCAGAAGCGGAGCAGTGTGGCGGCGCCGATGCCGAGGAACTTGAAGATGTTGTTCTGCAGCGGCGTGTTCCAGTCGAAGCCGTAGGTCGCCACGTACAGGACGCCGTTCTCGATGACCAGGCCCACCGCGCTGAACAGCAGGAACAGGGTCATCTCACGCGTACGGCCGGTCTTGTCGCGGTCGCGGTACGTGAAGTAGCGGTAGCCGATGTAGTTGAAGACGGTCGCCACGACGGTCGCGATGACGCTCGCGCGGACCACCTGCAGATCGGTGACGTGCCGCACCAGGTTGAACACGAGGAGGTTGACCAGCACCCCGGCACCGCCCACCGCGCCGAACTTGGCGACTTCGTGAGCGAACCGTCGGAGCCGCGAGGCACCATGTCCCATGGTCGTGCAGGCCCCCGTCCCTTGCGTCGGCGTCAACTCAGTCATGCTAACCACCCTCCTGCGCGATCTTCCTGTGGATGGCGGTCGACAGCCGCAGATGGTCCGGGCCCGGCGGGGGAGGGGCGGGAAACCGGCCACCTCGGCGCGGCCGATACTCTGGGGGGGTGACGTTCCCGGTAGTCGGCATGGTCGGCGGTGGCCAGCTCGCTCGTATGACACACGAGGCTGGTATCCCGCTGGGCATCAGGTTCAAGCTCCTCAGTGACACCCCGCAGGACTCCGCTGCGCAGGTCGTGAGCGATGTCGTCGTCGGCGACTATCGCGACCTCGACACGCTGCGCGAGTTCGCCCGCGGGTGCGATGTGATCACCTTCGATCACGAACACGTACCCACCGAGCACCTCCGGGCCCTGGAGGCGGACGGCATCCCCGTGCGCCCCGGCCCCGACGCGCTGGTGCACGCCCAGGACAAGGGTGTGATGCGGGCGAAGCTCGACGCGATCGGCGTGCCCTGCCCCAGACACAGGATCGTGTCCGATCCCGAGGACGTGGCCGCCTTCGCGGCCGAGGGCGACGGTTTCCCCGTCGTCCTCAAGACGGTCCGCGGCGGCTACGACGGCAAGGGCGTGTGGGTCGTCGACTCCGCCGAGGAGGCCGCCGACCCGTTCAAGGCCGGTGTCCCCGTGCTCGCCGAGGAGAAGGTCGACTTCGTCCGCGAGCTCGCCGCCAACGTCGTACGGTCCCCGCACGGCCAGGCGGTCGCCTACCCGGTCGTGGAGTCCCGCCAGGTGGGCGGCGTGTGCGACACGGTGATCGCCCCGGCCCCCGACCTCGACGAGGACCTCGCCCTCAGGGCCGAGCAGATGGCGCTGAACATCGCCAAGGAACTCGGCGTCGTCGGCCACCTCGCCGTCGAGCTGTTCCAGGTCCGCAAGGCCGACGGGACCTCGGAGGTCCTCGTCAACGAGCTCGCGATGCGCCCGCACAACTCGGGCCACTGGTCGATGGACGGCGCCGTCACCAGCCAGTTCGCCAACCACGTCCGGGCCGTCCTCGACCTGCCTCTCGGCGACCCGCGCCCGCGCGCGAAGTGGACGGTCATGGTCAACGTCCTCGGCGGCGACTTCCCGGACATGTACTCCGCGTACCTGCACTGCATGGCCCGCGACCCCCAGCTCAAGATCCACATGTATGGCAAGGACGTGAAGCCCGGCCGCAAGGTGGGCCACGTCAACACCTACGGCGACGACCTGGACGACGTGCTGGAGCGCGCCCGTCACGCAGCCGGCTACCTGAGAGGCACCATCACCGAATGAGCCCCGTTGTTGGCATCGTCATGGGGTCGGACTCCGACTGGCCCGTCATGGAGGCCGCCGCCAAGGCCCTCGACGAGTTCGAGATCCCCTACGAGGTGGACGTCGTCTCGGCGCACCGGATGCCGCGCGAGATGATCGCCTACGGCGAGCAGGCCGACGCCCGCGGGCTCAAGGTGATCATCGCCGGGGCGGGCGGCGCCGCCCACCTGCCCGGCATGCTCGCCTCCGTGACCCCGCTGCCGGTGATCGGCGTGCCCGTGCCGCTGAAGTACCTCGACGGCATGGACAGCCTCCTGTCGATCGTGCAGATGCCGGCCGGTGTCCCGGTCGCCACGGTCTCCGTCGCCGGCGCCCGCAACGCCGGTCTGCTCGCGGCCCGCATGCTCGCCTCCCACGACGAGGAACTGCGCGGCCGGATGCGCGAGTTCCAGCAGGAGCTCAACGACCAGGCCACCGAGAAGGGCAAGCGCCTGCGCTCCAAGGTGGAGGGCACCGGCGGCTTCGGTTTCGGCGCGGGGAAGTGACGGCGATGACCTCCCTGGAGGCAGCCCGGGAACTCCTGCGCGAGTTCCCGGTCGCCGACGGGCACAACGACCTGCCCTGGGCACTGCGCGAACAGGTCCGCTACGACCTCGACGCCCGTGACGTCGCCACCGACCAGAGCGCCCACCTGCACACCGACATCCCGCGGCTGCGCGCGGGCGGCGTCGGCGCGCAGTACTGGTCGGTGTACGTCCGCACGGACTCGCCCGACCCGGTCGCGGCCACCCTCGAACAGGTCGACTGCGTACGGCAGTTGCTGGCCCGGTACCCGGAGCACCTGCGGCCCGCGCTGACCGCCGCCGACCTGGAGGCCGCGCGCCGGGAGGGGCGGATCGCCTCCCTCATGGGCGCGGAGGGCGGCCACTCCATCGCCAACTCGCTGGGCACCCTGCGCGGCCTGTACGGGCTCGGTGTGCGCTACCTCACGCTCACCCACAACGACAACGTGGACTGGGCGGACTCCGCGACCGACCAGCCCAGGGCCGGCGGCCTCACCGCGTTCGGCCGTGAGGTCGTACGGGAGATGAACCGGCTCGGCATGCTCGTCGACCTCTCCCACGTGGCGGCGACGACCATGCGCGACGCGCTCGACACGAGCACCGCCCCGGTGATCTTCTCGCACTCCTCCGCGCGAGCCGTGTGCGACCACCCGCGCAACGTCCCGGACGACGTCCTGGAGCGCCTGCCCGCCAACGGCGGCATCGCGATGGTCACCTTCGTACCGAAGTTCGTGCTCCAGGCGGCCGTGGACTGGACGGCCGCGGCCGACGAGAACATGCGCGCCCACGGCTTCCACCACCTCGACACCACCCCGGAGGCCATGAAGGTCCACCGCGCCTTCGAGGAGCGCCACCCCCGCCCGGTCGCCACCGTGTCGACGGTCGCCGACCACCTGGACCACATGCGGGAGGCCGCAGGCGTCGACCACCTCGGCATCGGCGGCGACTACGACGGCACGGCCTTCACCCCCGACGGCCTGGACGACGTCTCCGGCTACCCGAACCTGGTCGCCGAGCTCCTCGACCGCGGCTGGTCGAAGGCCGACCTGGCCAAGCTGACCTGGAAGAACGCGGTGCGGGTGCTGGACGCGGCCGAGGACGTGGCGCGCGGGCTTCAGGCCACGCGCCCGCCGTCCAACGCCACCATCGAGTCACTCGACGCACCGGCGGGCTGAGCGTCGAGGGCGGGGTAGTCCGTGTAGCCGGTCGCCCCGCCCACGTACATGAAGTACCGGTCGCGCATCTCGTTGAGCGGCGCCCCGAGCCGCAGCCGCGTCACCAGGTCCGGGTTGGCGAGGAAGGGCCGGCCGAGGGCGATCAGATCGGCCCCGGCGGCCAGCAGCGCCTCCGACGCCCGGTGCACACCCTCCGTGGAGATCTTCTTCAGCACCGGGTTGGCGACGATCACCCCGGACCATCCGGTGCGCAGCTTCCGGAACACCGGCGTGTCCGGGTCGGCGTACCCCACGTGCAGATAGGCCAGGCCCAGCCCGTCGAGCCGCTCGGCGAGCGCCGGGTAGAGCTCTTCCGTCTCGCCCTCCGTGATGCCGTTCACGGTGTTGCCGGGGGAGACCCTCAGCCCCACCCGCCCGGCGCCGATCCCGGCGGCCACGGCTTCGGTCACCTCGGCCGCGAACCGGATCCGGGCGGTGACCGAACCGCCGTACCCGTCGGTGCGGAGGTTGGTGTTCCGGGCGAGGAACTGGTGCAGCAGATGACCGTTGGCGGAGTGCACCTCCACCCCCTCGAACCCGGCGCCGACCGCGTTCCGGGCGGCCTTCGCGAAATCGGCGACGGTCGTGCGGATGTCCTCGGCGGTCATCTCCCTCGGCACCGGGGCCGGCTGGTGCCCCTGCGGCGTGAAGATCGTCTCGGGGAGCGGGACGGGCGAGGGCGCGACCGGGGTCAGACCGCTGGTCGAGGGATGGCCGACCCGGCCGCCGTGCTGGAGCTGGAGGAACATCCGGCCACCCGCGTCCCGCACCGCGTCCGTGACCTGCCGCCAGCCGGCCACATGCGCCGGGCTGTGGATGGCGGTGATGTTCGGATACGTCTGCCCGACCGCGTTCGGCGTCGCGGCCTCGGCGATGATCAGCCCGGCCGAGGCACGCTGGGCGTAGTAGGTGGCCATGAGCGGGGTCGGAGTGCCGTCAGCCTCGGCCCGGTTGCGCGTCAGGGGCGCCATCACCAGACGGTTGGGCAGGTCAAGGCCCGGCAGGCGAGCCGGTTCGAAGAGAGCTGTCGTGTGCTGCGTCATGCCCGTACGCTAGAACTTGACACCAATGTCAGATTCAAGTCCGGGAGCGGGACGTGCGGATCGGTGAACTGGCCCGGCGCACCAATGTGAGCGAGCGGTCGCTGCGCTACTACGAGAAGCAGGGGATGCTCGCGGCCCGGCGGACACCCGGCGGGCACCGGGAATACCCCGAGGCCGCCGTGGACCGCGTGATCAGGATCCAGGAACTGTTCGCGGCGGGACTGTGCAGCGAGAAGATCGTCCAGCTGCTGCCGTGCATGCGGGACACCGACGGCGGCCCTTCGGCCCGTGCCACGCCCAACCTGGTGGCCGACCTCACCGCCGAGCGTGCCCGCATCGACCGGATGATCGCCGACCTCGTCCGCACCAGAGACACGCTGGACGAAGTGATCGAGGCAGCCCGGCTGCCCTGAGGGCCCGTCCGCATGAGGGAGGCCGTACTCCGAACGCCCCGCTCACCAGGAACGGCACCGCTGCCGTGTGCGACGGTGACCGTACTGCACGAGGACCGTACGGAGCCGCCATGGCAGACCTCCAGCACGACCTGCGCCCCATCGCCGCGATCGACGATCTCGACGACCTGGCGGAGCCGTACCCCGACGAGCGTGTCACCGCGGCACCGTCCTACGAGCCCGTCCCCGACCCGGACGACGCACCGCTGACCCGGGCCCACGCCATCCTCGCCGCCCACCCCGTCGCCGACGGCTACAACGGACTGCCCTGGGCGCTGAGGCGGCTGTCCTGTTACGACCTGGAGCTCGGCGAGAGGACCGTCGAAACCGACGTGCCCCGCCTGCGTGGCGGGCACGTGGGCGCGCTGTTCTGGTCCCTGCACCTGCCCGAGGGGTTCGACGGCGACCGGGCCGTCGGCGCCACCCTGGAGCAGCTGGACCGGGCCGTGAACATCGCCCGGACCTGCGACGAGGGTCTGCGGCTCACCGTCACGGCCGGGCAGGTCGCGGACGCGCGCAACCGGGGCCGGGTCGCCGTACTCCTCGGACCCGCCGGAGCCCCGGCCCTCGGCGACTCGCTGGGCATCCTGCGCCAGCTGCACCTCCTCGGCCTGCGCGCGCTGACCCTGACCGGCGTCTCCTGGGCGAGCGACGCGGGGCTGACCCGGTTCGGCGAGGAGGTGGTGCGCGAGATGAACCGGCTCGGTGTGATCGCGGACCTCTCGGGTGCGTCCGAGCAGACCCTGCGCCGCGTGCTGAGCCTCTCCCGGGCACCCGTGCTGTGCGGCCGCTCCGCCGCCCGCGCCCTCCGGCCCCACCCAGTCAACCTCTCCGACGACCTGCTCGCGGAGCTGGGCGCGGCCAAGGGACTGTGCCTGGTGCCGCTGAGCGCCGAGCAGACCGGCCCGAGCGTCCGCGACGTCGCCGACCACCTCGACCACGTCCGCGCCGTGGCCGGAGCGCAGTGCGTCGGCCTGTCCGGCACCTACGACTCCGGCTCGGCCCACCCGCAGGAGCTTGTGGACGCCTCCTGCTATCCGCGGCTGATCGCCGAGCTGCTGCGGCGCGGCTGGGAGGAGTCCGACGTGGCGCTCCTGACGTGGGGCAACATGCAG
Source organism: Streptomyces djakartensis (assembly GCF_014651075.1). Taxonomy (GTDB): domain Bacteria; phylum Actinomycetota; class Actinomycetes; order Streptomycetales; family Streptomycetaceae; genus Streptomyces; species Streptomyces djakartensis. Next base: position 318,341 of record NZ_BMWE01000008.1, read on the forward strand.
CGTGTGCTGCGCGGGGCCGACTTCACCGCACGAGCGGTCCAGCAGCGGCGCGAGCCCTCCACGGCGACGATCTCCGAGCTGGACGCGTAACGGGCCCGCCCCGGCAGGGGCCCCCGGACGGGCCCCGCCGGTCAGCCGTGTTCGATCCGGCACAGGCAGAACGGATGCCCCGCCGGATCCGCGTACACCCGGAAGTCCTTCTTCTCGTAGTCCTCCTTGTCCAGCACCCGTGCCCCCAGCGCCAGCACCCGCTCCTCGGCCGCGTCGATCTCCTCCCAGGTCGACCCGCCGTCGAAGTCCAGGTGGCACTGCTGGGCGTTCCGGTCGGCCCGCGGCCACTCCGGCGGGGTGTACCCCGGGGAGCGCTGGAAAGCGACCCGCGGCCCGTCCGGGACACGCAGCACCACCCAGTCGGGGTCGTCGTCCTCCGGCGTACCGCCCCCGACCTGCGCGTAGAAGCGGGCCAGCTCGCGCGGGTCGGGGCAGTCGAGGACCACGGAACGGAAACGTGCCACGGCGGACATGGGGCCTCCGGTTGTCAGCTGGCGCAGAGGCAGAACGGGTGCCCGGCCGGGTCGGCGTAAACCCGGAAGCTCCGCTCCCGGTCCTCGGCGTCCAGCACCGTCGCGCCCAGCGCCAGCACACCCTTCTCGGCCGCGTCCAGGTCCTCCACGTCCAGGTCGAGATGGAACTGCTGCGAGTGCTCGGGCGACGGCCACCGCGGCGGCACGTACCCGGGGGCGGCCTGGAACGCCAGCGCCGGTCCGCCCGGCACCCTCAGGTCGATCCACCGGTCCTCGCCGTCGCTCTCCACCGTCGGCGTGCCGCCGAGCACCTCGGCGTAGAACGCGGCCAGTGCCTGCGGGTCGGGACAGTCCAGGACGACGACACCCAGCTTGGCGAGAGCCATGACTTCCTCCTCGAAACCACTGTTACCTTCATGGGCGGTCAACCGGTAACCGTTACTCCATGCTCCCCCATAGGGGGTAACCTCGCAAGGGAGTTCGCGAGAGGTACGGTCCAGCCATGACGGAGAGATCGCCCGCGCCCGGCGGCCTGGCCCTGGTCCAGGCCCTGGTGAACACGCTGGACATCGAGTCGGGCGCCGACTCGCTGGACACGGCGGAGGGCCGGGCGCGCTTCGGCATCGCAGCGGACGAGACGGACCGGGTCCGGGCCCTGCGCGAGTCGCTCCGGGCGACCCTCCTCGCCCACGCCGGGCACCCGCCCCACCGCGAGGTTCCCCCGCTCGGCGACCTCCTGGCCGCCGCTCCCCTCGTCGTCACGGTCGACCCGGCGGACGGCTCGGCCGCCCTCACCCCCACCGACGCCCGCGGCCTCCACGCGCGTGTGGCCGCCGCCGTGGCCGAGGCGCTGGTCGCCGGCACCTGGATCCGCCTCAAGGCCTGCGAGGCCCCGGACTGCCATTGGGCCTACTACGACCGCAGCCCGGCAGGCCGCGGCCGCTGGTGCTCGATGCGGGTCTGCGGAGCCCGGGCGAAGATGCGCCGTTACCGGGCGAAAGGGGCGTGACCGCCCCGCAGGCCGGTCCGGTGAGGCAGAATGCAACACGACGCCGGTTCGGCCGACTGAGCCTCGGCCGAACCGGCGTCACCTGTCCGACCGGCCGGACGCTCAGGCCCTGGGGCGGCCCATCGCCCGGTACGTCCAGCCGGCCTTGCGCCAGCGCTCCGGGTCGAGGGCGTTGCGGCCGTCGAGGATGACACGGGCCGCCGCGACCTCGCCGAGAGCCTCCTCGTCCAGCTCCCGGAACTCCCGCCACTCCGTCAGGTGCAGCACGATGTCGGCGCCGCGCACGGCCTCCAGCGCCGAGTCGGCGTAGCCGAGCGTCGGGAAGACGCTGCGGGCGTTCTCCATGCCCTTCGGGTCGTAGACCGTGACCTGGCCGCCCTGGAGGTGGATCTGCCCGGCGACGTTCAGCGCGGGCGAGTCCCGCACGTCGTCCGAGTCCGGCTTGAAGGTCGCGCCCAGTACCGCCACCCGCTTGCCCAGGAACGGTCCGCCGCCCAGCGCCTCCCGGGCCAGCTCCACCATCTGCCCGCGCTGGCGCATGTTGATCGAGTCGATCTCCCGCAGGAAGGTCAGCGCCTGGTCCGCGCCCAGCTCACCGGCGCGCGCCATGAACGCCCGGATGTCCTTCGGCAGGCAGCCACCGCCGAAGCCGATCCCGGCCCGCAGGAACTTCCTTCCGATCCGGTCGTCGTAACCGATGGCCTCCGCCAGCTTCGCGACGTCACCGCCCGCGGCCTCGCACACCTCCGCCATCGCGTTGATGAAGGAGATCTTCGTGGCGAGGAAGGAGTTCGCGGACGTCTTCACCAGCTCCGCCGTCGGGAAGTCCGTCACCACGAACGGCGACCCCTCGGCGATCGGCGTGGCGTACACCTCCCGCAGCAGCTTCTCGGCCCGCTCACTGCGCACACCCACCACCAGCCGGTCCGGGTGCAGCGTGTCGTCGACGGCGAAGCCCTCGCGCAGGAACTCCGGGTTCCAGGCCAGTTCGGCGTCCTCCCCGGCGGGCGCGTGCGCGGCCAGGTAGTTCGCGAGGCGGTCCGCGGAACCCACCGGCACGGTCGACTTGCCCACGACCAGCGCCGGACCGTGCAGATGCGGCGCGAGGGAGGCGATCGCGGAGTCGACGTAGCTCATGTCACACGCGTACTCGCCGTGCCGCTGCGGGGTGTTCACACAGACGAAGTGGACATCGCCGAACGCGCCGATCTCCGCCCAGTCCTGCGTGAAGCGAAGCCGTCCGCTGGAGCCCTCGATGCCGGCGACGTGCCGGCGCAGCAGCTCCTCAAGACCCGGCTCGTACATGGGGGCCTCGCCCCGCTCCAGCTTCTCGATCTTCTCGCGCACCACGTCGAGAGCGAGCACCTCGAAGCCCAGTTCGGCCATGGCCGCCGCGTGTGTCGCGCCGAGATAACCGGTGCCGATCACGGTGATCTTCAGGGCCATGGGTGCTCCAGGGGTCTACGGCATGCGGTGCGCGCCCGAGCATAGCCGGGGCTTGGTAGCGCGCTTCACCGGGCGACTTCTCGGCTGTCGTCTAGCTCACGTATCACTCGGCGGGGGCGACCCCATAAACTTTTGATTACTTAACGGTAGTTAGCGTCACCATCGCAGCGTTTTGGAGCGTGAGAGACCTTGGCCGGATCGGCTGACTTCGACCTGTACCGCCCGTCCGAGGAGCACGACATGCTCCGTGACGCCGTCCGCTCGCTGGCCGAGGCGAAGATCGCGCCGCACGCCGCCGCGGTGGACGAGGAGGCCCGCTTCCCGCACGAGGCGCTCCAGGCGCTGGTCGCGAACGACCTGCACGCCGTGCACGTACCCGAGGAGTACGGCGGCGCGGGCGCGGACGCGCTGGCGACCGTCATAGTCATCGAGGAGGTCGCCCGGGTCTGCGCCTCCTCCTCCCTCATCCCCGCGGTGAACAAGCTGGGTTCGCTCCCGGTGATCCTCTCCGGCTCGGAGGACCTGAAGAAGAAGTACATGACCCCGCTCGCCAAGGGCGAGGGCATGTTCTCCTACTGCCTCTCCGAGCCGGACGCCGGCTCCGACGCCGCCGGCATGAAGACCAAGGCCGTCCGCGACGGCGACCACTACGTCCTCAACGGCGTGAAGCGCTGGATCACCAACGCCGGCGAGTCCGAGTACTACACGGTGATGGCGGTCACCGACCCCTCCAAGCGCTCCAAGGGCATCTCCGCCTTCGTCGTCGAGAAGTCCGACGAGGGCGTCTCCTTCGGCGCCCCCGAGAAGAAGCTCGGCATCAAGGGCTCCCCGACCCGCGAGGTCTACCTCGACAACGTCCGCATCCCCGCCGACCGCATGATCGGCGAGGAGGGCACCGGCTTCGCCACGGCGATGAAGACCCTCGACCACACCCGTATCACCATCGCCGCCCAGGCCCTCGGCATCGCCCAGGGCGCCCTCGACTACGCCAAGGGCTACGTCCAGGAGCGCAAGCAGTTCGGCAAGCCGATCGCCGACTTCCAGGGCATCCAGTTCATGCTCGCCGACATGGCCATGAAGATCTCGGCCGCCCGCGCCCTGACCTACCAGGCCGCCGCCGCCTCCCAGCGCGTCGACGCCGACCTCACCTACCTGGGCGCCGCCGCCAAGTGCTTCGCCTCGGACGTGGCGATGGAGGTCACCACGGACGCGGTGCAGTTGCTCGGCGGGTACGGCTACACGCGGGACTACCCGGTGGAGCGGATGATGCGCGACGCGAAGATCACGCAGATCTACGAGGGCACGAACCAGGTGCAGCGCATCGTCATGGCGAGGAACCTCCCCTAGCCGTGATTCCGCACAAGGGCCCGTCGGGAAACTGACGGGCCTTCGCTCAGCCCGCCGCCCGGAACCGTGCCCCGGCGCTCGCGGCCCACTGCCGCGCTTGCGCCGATCCGGACCACTCGGCCAGGGCGGCGAGGCGCTGGACGCTGTCCTCCCATGCCGGACGATGGGCATCGTCGTGGGCGGTGAGACGCCGGTAGGACTCCGCCGCCACGAAGCAGGCCGCCGCCGCGTTCCCGGGATCGGGCTCGTACGGGCCCGCGGCCTCGGCGAGGTGCTCCGCGATCGAGCGCATCCCCGCGGCGAGAGCTTCCAGCCGCACAGCCTCCGCCCCTTCGAGCTCCACCGCGACGAATGCCCAGCGCAGGCACTCCGCGAGGTCACCGCGCACGTTCAGGTGCAGCTCGCACAACCGGAACACGGCGTCCGCGTGGCCCGCCCCGGCAGCACGGGTCCACCAGGTGAGAGCGGCTTCGTGCTCGTCCCGCTCCAGGTGGAGCATCCCGAGGTAGTAGGCGGCTTGCACCTCGCCCGACTCCGCCCCGCTGCCGCCGACCCGCTGGATGGTCCCCGCGTCCGGCCCCGACGGGGCTCTCGTGACCCCCTGCCTGTGTGTGCCGAGGCGCTCGGCCGCGCGCTCCCACAGCCTTTGCCCTTCCTCGGTCCGCCCTTCACGGACGAGCAGCAACCCGAGGTAGAAGATGCCCTCCGCGTTGTCCGCGTCGGCCGCCGCGCGCCACCAGCGCTTCGCTCCGGCCTGGTCGCCGGCTTCGTGGCAGCGGAAGCCGACGTGCACGGCGGCCTGGACGTCGCCCGCCTCGGCGGCCCGCGTGAACCGCTCGTCGGCCTCCCGCAGCCTGCCCTGCCGCCGGTAGAGGACCGCCAGGTTCTGATCCGCGTTCGGAACGTCCTGCCCGCTGGCGAGGCGCCACAACTCCTCGGCCTGTACCTCGTCCCCCCGCTGCTCCAGTACGACACCGAGGCCCACGGCCGCCGCCCAGTCGCCTACGTCCAGTGCCTGGCGGTACCAGCGTTCGGCCGTGTCCAGATCGCCGCGCAGCACGGCCAGCGCTCCGAGGTTGTTGTACGCGGCGGGGACGCGGCGGGCGGCGGCCATCTCGTACCAGCGCACCGCGCCGTCCGGGTCTCCGTGGTTCTGCGCGAGCCTCCCCAAGCGGTAGGCGGCCTGCCCACTGCCCGCCTCCGCCGCTGCCCGGTAGGCCTCGGCGGCGCCGGGGAGGTCTCCGCCGCGGGCCAGGGCAGCGGCGCGCCGGACGGCCCTCGCGGCGCCGGGTGGCTCCGGGTCGGGCTCGGGCCGGGACGGCATCTGCAGGAATCCGCCGCCGTCCTGCGAGGTGTGGCCCACCAGGTGGAAGGACCGCTCCACCAAGGATTCGGTGGTTCGCTGTCCGTCCGGGTTCCTGGGGTCGTAATGGTCGGGGTACGGCGCATGCACGGGCTGGGGCTCCGGTGCGGCATCGGCGCTGTACGCTGAGAAGCCCGTGGTCGCGGTGACCGTGAGGTCCCACCAGGGCCGCCAGACACGCCCCGCACACACGATCTCCGCCGTCAGCCGCCACCGCACCCATCGCCCGTCGTCCGTCACGGGTGCGCAGGTGAGGTTGGCGCTCGTACCCGGCGCGGCGGTCAGCGGCAGGAGCGGATCCGCGCCGAGCTCCGCCAGTACGGGGGCGGTCGAGGCGTCCAACAGGACCGCGACATCAGGATGGCGCAGACGCCGGTAGGCCCGGGCCGCGCGCTGGGCGGACTCCAGCAGATCGGCGCTCAGCACCATGTCGGGCATCCGCGGCCGGGCCAGCGAGACGCCGTCCGCCCGCAGCGGCAGACGGTCCGTCACCTCCGCTCGGAGCGACCGCAGGGCGACCTCGTCCTGTCCCGTCGCGGTCAGGGACAGAAGGAGGTTGTGCCCGGTCAGCGGAATGTGGACCGCCTCGGGCAGGCCCAGCAGCCCGGGCGAGGCGATGAGTGTGAGCTGACTGTGCACGGCTGCCCGCACCGTGAACGGCGGATCGTCCGTCAACCCCTGGACGGGCACGGTGCGCACGGGCCGCGTCATCTCGTAGACGGACAACCCCCGCGTGACGGGCGCACCGTCGGCCCGGCTCTCCTCCGATGTCGCAGCGGGGGAACCCTGGTCGGTCGCGGCCAAGGCTTCCGCCGGTGTCTGCGTGTTCCGGGCCGGGCCCGGTACCGGGCCCGGCCGCCGCTGTCCGTGCCGCGCCAGCGCCAGGCGTATGGAAAGAGCCGACACAGCGGCCACCGCGACGTAAGGCGGCCAGGTGTGCACGTCCGTGGCGGCGAGGACGGCGCTGCCGGCCACTGCTGGAAGTGCCGCGCCCAAGGTGGCCGCGCCGACGCGCCGCCTGGCCATCAGGCGGCGCCCGGCCGGCGCGCGGCGGTGTGGAAAGGCCGGCCCGCAAGGTCGATCCGGGTGCTGCCCTGGCGGCCCGCGGACATCCAGTTCAGCCACAGCACCCATTGCACGAGGCCGTGCTCGGTGCTGGCGACGAGATCGAGTACCTCGGACTCGTCGGCGGCGATCCGGTAGGGGAAGTCGCTTTCCCCCAGGGCGCGCACCTCGGGCGGGTCGGCGTCGAGGAGCGCCTCGAACCGCCGCACCGGCACCTCGGCCGCGTGCCGGCTGAGATCCCCGGGCAGCACATCACGGGACAGCACCTCCGCCCGTATCCCGGTGAGCAGCACGGCGGAAGGCCCCGTCGAGGTCACCACGATCCGTACGGTGTGCCCGGCCGCGGGGACGTCGGCAACGCGGTCACCGAAGTCCAGCGTGACGTAGTCCTGGTTCCGGATGTCCACGCTGACGGCGAGCGGCTCACCTTCCGTCAGCTCCCGCCCGGCCCGGCGCCGGGCCAGGGCCTGCTGGAGATGCAGAGGTGCCAGCTGGCCGAGGTAGGCGGCCGCGGCAGCCGCCACGACACCGGCCGTCCAGGCCAGCGCCTGCCCCGGATCCCACAGCAGCGCGGCGCTCCCGACCGCGACCAGTCCCCCGCCTGCCCCGCCCCACACAAGGACACGGCGCCGCCTGTCACCCCTCCGCATGTGCCCCCCGTTCACCGGACCCGCCGGCCATGATGAGCCGGCTCCCGGGTCGTCGGGGACGACTCCGTGCGGGATCCGTGTCGTGGATCGACGGTATAGCCAATCGGCCTGCGAGGACGGCCGATTGTCGCAGACGGTCGCCGGGTGGCTACGGTTCGGGCGCGGCGGCCGGGGCGAGAGCCCTGCGGATCAGTCCTCGTACCCCTCCGCCGCCCGCTTCTCCCTGAGCTCCATGATCGCCCGGCGGCGGGCCAGGCGGTGGGTACGCCGGATCTGGGCCTCCTGGTAGCGGCGCTTGTCGCGTTCGGTCTCGGGGAGGACCGGGGGAACCCGGCGCGGCTTGCCGTCGGCGTCGACCGCCGCGAAGACGAGGTAGGCCGAGCCGACCTGCGTGGGCGGGGCGGACTCGTTCCAGCGTTCGGCCAGGACACGGACGCCGACCTCCATGGAGGTGCGGCCGGTCCAGTTGACCTGGGCCTTGACGTGGACCAGGTCGCCGACGCGGACCGGCTCCAGGAAGGCCATCTCGTCCATGGACGCGGTGACGGCCGGCCCGCCCGAGTGCCGTCCGGCCACGGCCCCCGCGGCGTCGTCGACCAGCTTCATGATCACCCCGCCGTGCACCGTGCCCAGAAGGTTCGTGTCGTTGTGGGTCATGATGTGGCTGAGGGTGGTCCGGGAGGCCGAGGTCGGCTTGCCCGGGATATCCGGGGTGCCGGAATCCGCGCCTGGGGCCTGGTCTGTCATGGCCCCTACCTTATGCCGAGGCGGTATGAGGGGGTTTTGTGTCAGCTTCGCCACAGCCGTGCTCTGATTTTCCGACGACCCTTGTATGGCCTACTACCGGGACCGGCACACTGGGGCGCATGAACAATTGGCCCGAGGGATGGTCCGACGACAACCGCGGCAGCCGCTACGGACGCGGAAGCGGGAGCGCACAGCCCGAAAGCGCCCGTGTCATGCGGCAGGTCCGCCGCGGCCCGGCGCCGTCGCCCGGGCAGGGCGCCTACGGCGGTGCTCCGCAGTACGGCGGTGCTCCGCAGTACGCCGGCGGGGTACCGCAGCAGCCTTCGTACGTCGACGGTGGTTACGCGGAGCCGCCCGGCGGCTACGACAGCGGCTACAACACCGGCCAGGTCTACGGCTCCGCCGGGGGCAGAGGCCCGGGCGGACCGGGCGACGGAATGTACGACCCGCGCCCGGCCCCGAACTGGCGCCGCCGTTTCAAGGTGACGACTCTCACGCTCGTGACGCTGCTGGTCGTGACGAGCGTCGGTACATACTTCTGGGCCGACTCCAAGCTCAACCGGGACGTCGACCTGTCGAAGGTGATCGACAGACCCGAGGCGGGCGAGGGCACCAACTACCTGATCGTCGGCTCCGACAGCCGCGAGGGCATGACGGCCGAGGACAAGAAGAGGCTGCGCACCGGCTCCGCCAAGGGCAAGCGCACGGACTCGATGATGATCCTGCACACCGGCGGCAACGGCCCGACGCTGATCTCGCTGCCCCGTGACTCGAACGTCACGATCCCCTCCTACAAGGGCTCCGACTCCGGCAAGCTCTACCCGGCCAGGGGCCGCCAGACGAAACTGAACGCGGCGTACGCGGAGGACGGCCCGGAACTGCTGGTCCGTACCGTCGAGGCCAACACGGGCCTGCACATCGACCATTACGTGGAGATCGGCTTCGGCGGCTTCGCGAACATCGTGGACGCGGTCGGCGGGGTCGAGATGGACATCCCGCAGGACATCAAGGACACCAAGTCGGGCGCCGACCTGAAGAAGGGCAAGCAGACGCTGAACGGCGAGCAGGCCCTCGCCTTCGTCCGCACCCGCTACGCGCTCGCCGGCTCCGACCTGGACCGGACGAAGAACCAGCAGAAGTTCCTGTCGGCGCTCGCCAACCAGGTCGCCACCCCGGGCACGATCCTCAACCCGTTCAAGCTCTACCCGACCATGGGCGCGGGACTCGACTCCCTCGTGGTCGACAAGGACATGGGCCTGTTCGACCTGGCCGACATGTTCTGGGCGATGAAGGGCGTCAGCGGCGGCGAGGGCAAGTCCATGAACATGCCGATCGCGGGCAACTCCGCGAACGGCAACCTCCAGTGGGACACCGCGAAGGTGAAGACCCTGGTGAACGAGTTGAAGAACGACGACAAGGTCACCGTCTCGGGCAAGTGAGCAAGTGAGCAAGTGAGCCCGGGCGCGCGGCGGGGCACCCACAAGGGTGCCCCGCACCTGTGAGGTGGCGGTCCTCACATCATGGCGGCCGACATCGAGCGGCACGTCTGCGAACAGCTGCGACACGCCTCGGCGCAGCGCATCATCTGGGCGTCGTCCGGCATGGACATACACGCCTCGGCGCACATGTCACAGGCCCGGGCGCACATCGCGCACATCTCGGCCGACAGCGGCGAGCGGCGCATCATCATGTCGGCGCACATCCGCGTCATCTCGGCGCAGTCCATGACGGCGCGCATGATCTGCATCTGGGCCGGGCCGCCCATCTGCAGGCAGGAGCTCATGGTCTCCTCGCACACGCTGTGGCAGGTCATGCAGGCCCGGACGCAGTCCTGCATCTCCTTGCTGAGCGGGGCGGTGGTGGCGGGCTGCTGGGTCATGACTTCCTCCCGGGGGAGACGAGGAGGGCCGGGGACCGGCCTCCGTGTCTTCCGTCCTACGCCTGTCGGGCCCGGTCCGCCATGGGGCGGAAGAAACCAATCCGCATGTGTGCTCCCGCTACCCGCAAGTGTGTGGGCCCACTACCCGCACCCCACCTCGTCCCCCCGCACCACCCCGTACCCGCCCTGCCCCGGGCCCTCGGCCCGCACCCGCTGCACCCGCTCGAAGTCCGAGCCCGCGATCACCTTCAGGGTCGCCCCCAGGCCCTTGACCGGCCGGAGTTCGCTGCCCGGCAGGGCCGCCGCCAGGGACTTGGCCGAGCGGTCCCAGCGGGGGTCGAAGGCGACCACGGTGCGTTTCACGTCCTTCTTCGCGGAGTTCACCGGGGTGCGGGTCGTGCGGAAGCCCGTCGACGCGAGCGCCGCGTCCACCCGGCGGCCGAGGCCGGGCGTGCTCGTGCCGTTCTCCACCTGGACGCGGATCTGCTGCGGGGCGACCGGGACGATCCGGGCCGTGTTGTGCGGGCGGGGCACGGACAGCGGCTGGTCCTCGCGCAGGGAGCGGAAGAGGCGCTCCGCCTTCACGGGATCCCACTTCAGCGTCGAGCCGACCCCCTGCACGGCGAACCCCATCCGCCCGATCGGGACGGTCGTGAACTCCGAGGAGGAGGGGGAGAAGTTGCGCATGGCCCGGCCCAGGTCCAGCATCTGGTCCGTGCCGAAGCCCTTGTCGGCGCGCACCGAGCCGAGCACCGCCCGGGTCACGTCCCGGAACTTCATCGGGTTGAGGAGGATCCCGGAGGAGGTGACCCGGTCCACGAGCGCCGCCATGAAGCGCTGCTGGCGTTGCATCCGGCCCAGGTCGGAGGCCCCGTCGACGTGCCGGGCGCGTACGTACTGCAGCGCCTGCCCGCCCGCCAGCGTGTGCCGCCCGGCCGGCAGGTCCAGGCCGGTGTAGGTGTCCTTCAGGGGAGCGGCGGTGCAGATCCGCACGCCCCCGACCACGTCCACGGTCCTCATGAAGCTGGTGAAGTCGACCTCCAGATAGTGGTCGATCTTCACCTTGGTCATGCTCTCGACCGTCCGCACGGTCAGCTGCGGCCCGCCCTCCGCGTACGCCGCGTTCAGCTTGACCGGGTGCCCCCCGTGCCGCCTGCCGGTCGTACGGTCGACGTGCGCGGGCGTCACCGCGTACGAGTCGCGCGGCAGGCTCACCACGCTCGCCCGCTCCCGGTCCTCCGAGATGTGCACGATCATGATCGTGTCGGTGCAGTGGCAGGGCGCGCCGCCGAGCCGGTACTTCCGCCGCTCCTGGGGGCTGATCTTCTCGCGGCCGTCGGTACCGACCAGCAGGACGTTCATGCCGTGGCCCGCCCGGGGCCGGTTCTTCATGTCCTTGAAGGCGTCGACCCGGACGATGTCCGCCTCCAGGCTGCTCATCACCGCGTGCCCGATGCCGGCGGACGCCAGGACCACCACGGACAGGGTGGTGACCACCCGCAGGCCCCAGCGCGGTTTCCGGCGCCGCACCGGTGGCACGGCCCTGCGCGGGGCGCGGCCGGGGGAGGGCTGCGGGCGGCGCTGCGGGGCGGCGGTGGTCCGGGGGGACCGCGGCGGCGTGGGCAAGGGGATACCTCCGGACGGCGGCCGTACGTGGGATCCGTGACACCGTAGGCCGATAGGATCTGCGGCCCGCGGTACCGCCCCGGCGGCGCGCACCCGTGTCCCCCGTTCGCGGTAACGTGAGCCCCCTATGAACGCCAATCCCGACGTGCGGCTCCCCGCCGTTTCCGTGATCATGCCCGTCCTCAACGAGGAGCGGCACCTGCGGGGAGCAGTCCAAGCGATCCTCGCGCAGGAGTACGCCGGCGAGATGGAGGTCGTGATCGCCCTCGGTCCGTCCACGGACCGCACGGACGAGATCGCCGCCGAACTCGTGGCAGAAGACCCGCGCGTGCACACCGTGCCGAACCCGACCGGCCGTACGCCCGCCGCCCTGAACGCGGCGATCAACGCCTCACGCCACCCGATCGTCGTCCGCGTCGACGGGCACGGCATGCTCTCCCCGAACTACATCGCCACCGCCGTGAGGCTCCTGGAGGAGACCGGCGCGCAGAACGTCGGCGGCATCATGCACGCCGAGGGCGAGACCGACTGGGAGCACGCCGTCGCCGCCGCGATGACCTCGAAGATAGGTGTCGGCAACGCCGCCTTCCACACCGGTGGACAGGCGGGCCCGGCCGAGACGGTCTATCTGGGGGTGTTCCGGCGCGAGGCGCTGGAGCAGCAGGGCGGCTACAACGTGGAGTTCATCCGCGCCCAGGACTGGGAGCTGAACTTCCGTATCCGTGAGGCCGGCGGTCTGATCTGGTTCTCGCCCGAGCTCAGGGTGTCGTACCGGCCGAGGCCGAGCGTGAAGGCGCTCGCCAAGCAGTACAAGGACTACGGCCGCTGGCGGCACGTCGTCGCCCGCTACCACGAGGGCTCGATCAACCTGCGCTACCTCGCCCCGCCGACGGCTGTGTGCGCGATCGCGGCCGGGACCCTGGTGGGCGCGCTGCTGACGCCGTGGGGCTTCGTGGTGCCAGGCGGCTATCTCGCGGCGATCGCCCTCGGCTCGGTGCCGGCGGGCAAGGGGCTGCCGCTGAAGGCACGGCTGCGGATTCCCGTGGCGCTGGCCACGATGCACATGTCGTGGGGCTGGGGCTTCCTGACCAGCCCGCGGTCGCTGGCGAGGAAGGTCATCGCGTCCCGGCGCCCGGCGGTCCGCGCGGACGCCACCACCGGCTGACGCCCGCACTCGTCCTTGGGCCCCGCCCTCCTGGCGGGCCCGCCGAGTGGCTCGCCAGTCTCAGCGGCGTACCGCTTCCACGGCGTGTCGCTGAGACTGAGAAACCGAAAGGTCTCGTCTCCGGGCCCCGCCCTGTGGGTGGGGCCCGTTCGCGTCACCAGGTGAACGCCGGGTTCACCTTCATGCAGGCCTTGTCGTCCGCGCCGTTGAGAGCGTTGGCCGACTTCGGGGTCTTGTCGTCCCGCTTCGGCGCTTGGTAGTCCGAGCCCGTACGCCAGTCGGCGCCCACGACGAGTGTGACGCCGGAGACGTCCGTCGACCGCTTGACCGAGCTGAAGGGGATCCCCAGGGCCTCGGCGACCCGCTGGGCGTCGCCCTCCAGGTCGGCGCTCGGGTAGCGGACGACGGTGCGGTCCTCGCTCCACGAACCGTCGGTGTCGGCGACGGCCTGGGCGAAGCCCTTCTCCGTCAGCAGGCCGGTCACCGTGCTCGTGCGTCCGGGTGCCGCGGCCAGGGTGTCGGTGCGGGTGCCGTTGCGGACCTGGACGGGGATCTCGTCGTCGGCCGCGGCCGGGTCGTCGGAGGGCTTCTCCCCGGTGGCCTTCTTCGCCTTGTCCTTGCCGTCCAGGGCGATGTCCTCCCGCACCAGCCGGAACAGTTGCTCGGCGTCCTCGGTGGGTTCCACCCGGGCGCCGACGTACCGGTTGGGCATGGTGGTCATGGTGATGCGCTTCGGCTCCACCTCGCGCAGCTCGCCGCTGAGGTCGTAGAGCTTCTTGACGGTGTCGAGGCCGGGGTCGACCGTCAGGGCCCGGGTGGCCTCCTCGGCCAGCCTGCGCAGCTTGTTCGGGCTGCTCAGGGTGGCGTTGTCGCGCAGTTGGCGGACCATCGCGTTCATGTACATGTGCTGGGCCTTGGAGCGGGCGAGGTCGCTGCCGTCCTCGAAGCCGTAGCGGGTGCGCAGCCACTGCAGGGCCTGCTCGCCCTGGATGTACGAGGTGCCCTTCTCCAGTTTCAGGCCCGAGCCCTTGCCGTCGGAGGTGCGGGAGTGGATGTTGGCGTCGACGCACACCGGGACACCGCCGACGGCGTCGGCCATCGACACCACGCCGGCGAAGTCGACCATGATGAAGTGGTCGATGTGGATGCCGGTGAGCTCCTGCCAGGTGGCCACGGTGCAGCCCGGGCCGCCGTGGCCGAGGCTCTGGTTGGTCATCGTCCGGCCCTGGGTCGCCGCGTACACCTTCCCGTCGTCCGGGTCGGTGCACTTGGGGATCTTCACCAGGGTGTCGCGGGGCATGCTGATGACCGACATGTTGGTGCGGTCGGCGGACACGTGCAGCAGCATCTGGACGTCCGCGAGGGGGGTGGCGCCGAACGTCTCGCGGGCGCCGCCGAGTTTCTGGTTCTCCTTGGTGTCCCGTGCGTCGGAGCCGATGAGCAGGATGTTCAGCGGGGTCTGACCGAACGCGTTCGGCGTGGGAGCTGCGACCTTGTGGTCGCCGAGGTTCAGGGCGTCCTTCTTGATGTTGCCGTTGAGGTGCCGGTAGTAGACGTATCCGGCTCCGGCCGTCCCGAGTATGAGCAGGGCGAGCACGGCTGCGGACCATCTCAGCAGCCGTCGCGGGCGCCGGGGCCGGTCGGTACCGCGCCGGCCGTCGACGTCGCCGTCGCCGCCGCCGGGGGGTTGTGCGCTCGCCGGGTCGGCCGGCCCGGCGGCCTTCTCCTGGACGGCGGCGGACCCGGGCTTCTCGGCGTCCGGAGCCGGCGCGTCGGCCTGCGCGGTCCCCGGCGACCCGCTCTCACCGTCAGGCGACTGGCTCGCCGACTCCGTCTCCTCCGGGCCCGGTTCATGGCGGACGCCCTGCCGCGTTTCGTTCTCCCGCACACCGATCTGCGTCACTTTCCGGTCCTTCCCGCCGACGGCGCATGCAACAGGCCCGCCCTGCCTCCTGTTAGACGCACGACGGGCCTGTCAGTTGCCCTCAGTGGGTCAACTCGCGCACTTCACCTTGTCGGCCGTGGACTTCTCCACGTCCGACGCGTCGACCGGGGCGTTGATCTTCACACCGGCGCCCTTGTAGTCCTTGCCGAGGGTGAGGGTCATGGCCGGCACACCCTGCGAGTTGATCACGCTCTCGCCGGGCTTCAGCGCCGACCCGGGCAGGCCCATGATGTCGGCGAGGCGGCGGGCCTGGTCTGCCTGGTCGGGGGCGTACTCGAGCGTGGTCCTGGCCAGTTCGGAGGGTGCGTTGCCGGCGTTGTCGGACTTGGTCACACCCTCCTCGACCTGGAGGTACTGGAGCGTCTTCTGCGCGCTGCCGGCAACGGCACCGCCGTTGAGGATCCGCACCCGGACCTCGGAGGCCGGGGCCTTGGGGCCCTTCAGCCGCGCGGCCTCGGCGTCCTTCTCCTTCTTCTTCCGGTCCTTGACCTTGGTGAACGAGACGTCGTTCGCGATCATGTCGAACACCTGCGGGGCCTTCGACTCGTCGAGGACGACCGTCGCCTTCACCCGCTCCGCCGGGTTGTCCACCACCGGCACCGTCGTGAAGCTGATGTTCTTCGTCGGCACCTTCTTCAGCTCCAGCGCGACGTCCTTGAGCGTGCCGACGCTGCCGATGGCCTCGTCGACGGTGAGCGCCTTGGTGGCGGCCTCGGCCAGCTTCAGCAGCTTGGAGGGGCTGGTGAGGGTGTCGCTGGAGGACATCTTGCGCATGAGTGAGCCCAGGAACTGCTGCTGCACCTTGATCCGGTCGAGGTCGCCGCTGTTGCCGAAGCTCTTGCGGGTGCGGACGAACGCCAGGGCCTGCTCGCCCTCGACCGTCGACTCGCCCGCGGGCAGGACGAGTTTGGACTGCTTGTCGTTCACCGGCTTCTCCACGCACACCTCGACCCCGTCCACCGCCGTGGTCAGCGTCTTCACCGCGTTGAAGTCGGCCATCATGAAGTGGTCGACCTGGATGCCGGTGTTCTCCTTCACCGTGCGCATCGTGCAGCCGGGGTCCCGGCCGCTCTCGCCGAGGCTCCGGTTGAAGCGGACGCCCTGCTGGCCCGGGACGATCTTCTCCGAGCCGTCCTCCAGCTTCGTCGGGCAGTCGGGGATGTTCACGATCAGGTCCCGGGGGATGCTGAGCGCGGTCGCGTTGGAGCGGTCCTCGGCGACGTGCAGCAGGATCGTGGTGTCGGCGTGCCCGGAGCTGCCCTTGTCGCCGTAACCCCCGTTGCCCTCGCCGGTGCGCTTGTCCGTGCCGATGATGAGGATGTTGAAGGCCTCGGACTTGCTGAAGTTGCTCGCACCCGCGCTGCCGACGTCGGTGGTGCTGACGTTGCCCTCCAGGTGCCGGAGGTAGAAGTAGCCGGCCGCGCCGACCCCGACCAGCACGAAGGCCATCGTGCCGCCGGTCCACACCAGCGCCTTTTTCGCCTTCTTCGGCTTCTGCTGCACCGGCCGCCGCCCGGCGCGCCGCCCCGGCGGCGGCTCCTCGGGAGCGCCGCGCCGCCTGCGCTGCGGCGGGACATCGGTGCGGGTCGCCGTACGGCGACCGCCTGTGGCCGGGCCTCCCCCGGAGTCCGGCGACTGCGCTGCGGATGGGGCCAGTCGCAGTTCGTATTCACCGGTGTTCGGATTGAGTACCCACTGGTCCGCGGGGTCGATCTGATCCCCCCGCCCACGGCGTTGCGCGTCCACGGTCTTGTTTCCTCCGTCGGGGCACGCGGCGCCTTCTCCCCCCGGAAGGCGCACGGGTACTTGGTCATCACAGAAGCACTGGATCGCTCACACTATCCGCCCAGTTGAACGTTGGTGTGCGCTGATTGACAAATTCAACATCCACACATTCGGGCAATCCGGCCCAATCCACGCTGTGAATCTCTACCAGCGGTATGGCGCGTACACGTCCATGCATTTTCCGGCGTCGGAACCGTTGAGCGCGTCCGCGTCGCCGGGCAGGTCCCCGGCCTTCGGCGACGGCTGCTTCGGATAGGCCGTGCCCGTACGCCAGTCGGCGCCCACGACGACCGTCACGCCGGAGACATCGGCCGACCGCTTCACCGAACCCGCGGGAATGCCCAGCGACTTGGCGACGCGCTGTGCGTCGCCCGCCAGTTCGGCGCTCGGATAGCGCACCACGGTCCGCTCCTCGGACGTCGCGGGGGAGGTGTCCGCGGCGGCCTTGGTGAACCCCTCGTCCACGAGGTGCCGTGCGAGGGCGGCCGCGCGCCCGCCGACCGGCCCGAGCGTGCTGGAGCGCGTGGCGTTGCGCACCAGGACGCCGATCGCGCCGTCCGCCGCGGCGGGATCACCGGACGCCTTGCCCGCGGCCTCGGACGGCTTCCCGGCGCCCGGCTTCCCGCCCTTGCCGTCGAAGGGCACGTCGTCGCGGAGCATGTCCCACACCCGGTCGGCGTCGGCGCCCGCCGCGATCAGATGGTTGGGATCCTCCGGATCCGCGACCGTGGGCAGGGTCGTCATGGTGATGCGGTCCGTCGGCACCGTCTTCAGCTGTGTGCCCAGGTCGTACAGCTTCTTCACCGTGCCGATCTCCTCGGACACGTGCAGCGATCTGGTGGCCGCCTCCGCCAGGTCCGTCAGACGGCCGGTGTCGGTGAAGACGTTCTGCGCCTTGAGGGTGCGGATCATCGAGTTCATGTACATGTGCTGCGCCCTGGCCCGCAGCGGGTCGCTGCCCCAGGCGTGGCGGGTGCGCAGCCACTGGAGCGCCTGCACCCCCTGGACCTTGTGGTGGCCGGCCCTCATCTTCAGGCCCGAGCCGCCCGGCACGCCGGGCAGCGGGCGGTCCCACACGTTCTGCTCGACGCACACCTCGACCCCGCCGATGGCGTCCGCCATCTTCACCACGCCCGCGAAGTCGATCGTCATCCAGTGGTCGATGTAGACGCCGGTGAGGTTCTGCCAGGTCGCCAGCGTGCAGCCCGCTCCGCCACGGGCCAGCGAGGCGTTGATGATCGTGTTGACCGGAGGGTACGTCCTCCCGGTCTCCGGGTCGGTGCACCGGGGTATGTCGACCCGGGTGTCGCGCGGAATGCTCACCACGGAGGCGCTCTTGCGGTCCGCGGCGAGGTGGATGAGCATCTGCACGTCACCCCGCGGCGGGGTGCCGCGGTCCTTACGGGCGCCGCCCAGCTCCACGTTCTCGTCGGAGTTACGGCTGTCGGAGCCGATCAGCAGGATGTTCAGGGGCGTCTGCCCGGCCGCGTTCGGGGCGGCCTTCCGGGCCTTGGAGTCGCCGCTGCTGCGCGCGCCCTTGTGGATGTTGCCGTTCAGGTGCTCGTAGTAGAGGTAGCCGGCGCCGGCCGTCCCCAGGATCAGCACGGAGAGGGTCGTCGCCGACCAGCGCAGGGTGCGGCGCCCGCGGCCGGGTCTCCGGCCTTCCTGCCCTTCCCGGCCGTCCGCGCCGCCCGGCTCGGAGGGGCCGCCCGGGCCCGGCACCCCCGGCACGGCACCCGGTTCCGTCCCCTCCCCGTGGACCCTGCTGCTCTGCCCCATCTGCTTCCCCCACCCCATGTCACCGGACAAGGCCTGTCGTACGCCTGGTGAGACGTACGCCTTGTGAGACGTACGGCAGGCCCCTCAGGTCACTCGGCGCACTCGACCTTGTCCGCCGTGGACTTGTCGACGCCCGCCGGCGCCTTCGCCGGAGCGGTGAGGGAAACCCCCGCGCCCTCGAAGTCCTTGCCGAGGGTGAGGGTCATCGCGGGCAGTCCCTGGCCGTTCTCCACGCTCTCGCCCGGCTTCATGGCCGACCCGGGCAGGCCCATGATGCCGGCGAGGCGACGGGCCTGGTCGGCCTGGTCGGGGGCGTACTCGAGCGTGGTCTTCGCCAGTTCGGAGGGGGCGTTGCCGCCGTTCTCCGACTTGGTCACGCCCTCCTCGTTCTGCAGCCAGCTGAGCGTCTCCTGGGCGCTGCCCGCGACGGCACCGCCGTTGAGGATCCGCACCCGGACCTCGGAGGCCGGGGCCTTGGCGCCCTTCAGCCGGGCGGCCACCGCGGCCGCCTCCTTCTTCTTCTGCTGCTTGACGGCCGTGAAGGAGACGTCGTCCCTGATCATCTGAAAGACCTGCGGGGCCGTCGACTCGTTGAGGACGACCGTGGTCTTGACCTTCTCCGCCGGGTTGTCGATCACCGGGACCGTGGTGAACGTCAGGTTCTTGGTGTTGAGCTTGCCCAGCTCCAGACCGAGGTCCTTCAGCTTGCTGATGCTGTCCAGCTGCGAGTCGACGGTCAGCGCCTTGGTGCCCGCCTCGGCCAGGTCCAGCATCTTCGAGGGGCTGGTGAGCGTGTCGTTGGACTTCAGCTTGCGCATCAGCGCGCTCAGGAACTGCTGCTGGAGCCCGATCCGGCTCAGGTCGCCGCCGAAGCCCACCGAGTGCCGGGTGCGCACGAACGCCAGCGCCTGCTCGCCCTCGATGGTGTGTGTGCCCTTGGACAGCTTGAGGTGCGAGTCCGGGTCGTCGATGTCCTTCCCGAGGCAGACCTCGACCCCGCCGACCGCGCTGGACAGCGTCTTGACCGCGTTGAAGTCGGCGACCATGAAGTTGTCCGGCTTGACCCCGGTCAGCTCGGTCACGGTCCGCATGGTGCAGCTGGGCGTACGGCCGTCCTGGCCGAGGCTGGTGTTGAAGCGGGCCTGCGGAGTGCCCGGGATGACCTTCTGCGACCCGTCCCCCTGCGTGGTCGGGCAGTCGGGGATGTCGACGACCAGGTCACGGGGGATGCTCAGGGCCGTCGCGTTCGAGCGGTCCTTGGAGACGTGCAGCAGGATCGTGGTGTCCGCGTGCCCGACGCTGCCCGCGTCGCCGTAGTTCTCGTTGCCCGCTCCGGTGCGCTTGTCGGTGCCGATCAGCAGGATGTTGATGGCCTTGTCCTTCTCGAAGCCACCGGTGCTGGCGCCGTCGTCGGAGAAGGACGCGATGTTGCTGTTCAGGTGCTCGATGTAGAAGTACGCGGCACCCGCCCCGGCGACCAGCACGAACGCCATCGCGCCGCCGGTCCACAGCAGGACCTTCTTCCCCTTGGCGGCCTTCTTGGCCGGCCGGCGCCCGCGCCGCCCGGGCAGTGGCTCCTCCGGCGCCCGGCGGCGCCTGCCCGGCGGTGGTGCCGCGCGGCCGGGTGTCTCCGTACGGCCGCGCGGCGGTGTGCCCGTGCCTGAGGAGGGCGGCCTGCGGGGGCTGGGAACACCTGACTGCAGTGGGGAACCGGGCGATCGCAGTTCGTATTCACCGGTAGCCGGATTGAGTACCCACTGGTCGGCGGGATCGATGTCGTCCGCCCGCCCACGGCCTTGCGCGTCCACGGTCGTCTGTTTCCTCCGTCGGGGCGCGGCGCCTACCCCCTCCAAGGCGCCCGGGTCTCGGTCACACAGTGCGCGACCTCAGGACCGTCCTCAGAGCCGGGCGCACCGGATCGCTCACACTAACCGCCCAGTTCAGCGTCGAGCGACGACGGTGACACAACGCACGTCCCTACACCCGGGCAATTCGCCCATTTCTCAGGTGAAGAGTTCATTACCCTGGAGTTCCTTGGCGTCCGCTTTACCCGCAGGTGTCCTCGGCTGCCGTGTTCCCGCGGAACGTCGGTGGAGGAGAAACGGTGACGGCGGGTCCCGCGAATGGCACCGCATACGAATCCCCGTGCGCCCCGTCCCGCGAATCGGCGGACCTCCGCGAGCCCGAGCCGTGCGGCGTGTTCCCCGCCACGACCACCGGCGTGTCCGTACGCAGCCGCTCGAACAGCCTCTCCGCCTGGGGCTCCACGAGTTGGTCGCGATTGGCGTCGTACGCGTACGACTGCCGAGGCACGGTCAGGAATTGCACTTGTTCCATGGGGATGTCGCGCAGGCCCCGCACGAGTTCGTACAAACCGCGAAGGCTCGCCAGATCCGGGTCGGTTGTGAGCGAAGATGTGGCGGCGTCCAGCACCGGATACAGCTTCACCGGATTCAGCAGTACGCCATTGCTGCGCACCTTGTTGGTGAGTGCCCCGAGGAAGCGCTGCTGACGCTCCATTCTTTCCGTGTCGCTGCCGTCGCCGAGCGACTTGCGGGCGCGGACGTAGCCCAGTGCCTGCTCGCCGTCGAGTCTCACCCGCCCGGCCGGCAGTCTCAGCTTCGCCGCCCGGTCGTCGATCGGCTCCTTCAGGCACACCTCGACGCCGTCGACCGCGTCGACCATCTCCTTGAAGCCGTGGAAGTCGACGACGACGTGGTGGTCGACGCGGATGTCGGTGAGCTTCTCGACGGTCCGGATGGTGCAGGCCGAACCGCCCAGCTGGAAGGCCTGGTTGAACATGGCGAACCTCGGGGCGCTGCGCGACCCGTCGGGGCGGCGGCAGCCCGGCAGGTTGACCATCAGGTCCCGGGGCAGGGAGACGGCGGTGGCGCTGCGCCGGCCGGCGGACAGGTGCAGCAGGATCGTGGTGTCCGACCGCTCGGTCCCGGAGTCACGCCCGTAGCGGGCGTTGTCGCCGCCCTCGCGTGAGTCCGACCCGATCAGCAGGATGTTCCGGGCGTCCTTGACCAGCGAGGTGGGCCGCTCCTTGTCGTACCGCGCCAGCTCGGCCGCGGCCGCCTCGTCGGGCGTGATGTTCCCACTGAGCTTCGCGTACATCACCCACCCGGCGCCCCCGGCCGCCACGACGAGGGTGGCGACCCCGAACGCCGTCCACCGCACCCACCGCCGCCGGCGCCGCCGCACCAGCCCCCGCCCGCTGGCCGAGGCACCCGCGCCTGCCCCCGGCCTCCGGAAGGACCCACCACTGGTGCCGGCCAAGACAGGACCCCTCCAGCCACCTCACGTAGGACGCGCCGCGCGCACTTCTCCTACGACTGTGGCGTGAATGGGGGGCGGGGGAGGGGCGGTGATGAACCGAACGGGTGACGCTACATAGCTGCGGGCAGTCGCGCCGCCCAAGCCGAGAGCAGTCGTGCCGCCCAAGCCGCGGGCAGTCGTGCCGCCCAAGCCGCGGGCAGTCGTGCCGCCCAAGCTGCGGGCAGTCGTGCCGCTGGGGCGATGGGGGTCCCCCCTGCTCGAGCGAAGCCGAGAGCTTGGGGGAGGGTGGGCGCAGCGGCACCCCGCAACGCCGGGCCGCACAACGCCCCGCCCTAGCCCCAACGCCGAGCACCCGGAAAGCCGAGCACCCGGAAAGCCGAGCACCCGGAAACGCCCTACCGGGCAACAGCCGTAACCCGCTCACTCTCCACCCGCTTGTCCAGCACCCCGCCCCCGGCGAGCTCCAGGTGCCGGCACAGCACCACAGAACCCCCCGTGGCCAACGGCCCGTACAACCCCGCGTTCAACCCCTCCCACGTGTCGTACGGAAGCCCCGACAGGATCCGCGACCCCGGCCCCGTCAGCCCCAGCCCCGTCGCCTCCGCCCGAGCCCGCTCCACGACCTCCGCGCCGCTGAACTCCCGCCCCGCCACGACCAGCGCGGGCTCCTCCGGATCCACGGGCGCGTACGGCACGAACCGGTCCCCCTGCCCCGGCACCTCCACCGCGTAGTCGACGAAGCCCTCGGGGGCCTGCGGGAACCTCCCGCCGAGGGGCCGCAGCGCCATCGCGATCCGTGGCCCGGAGCAGGCCCGTGCCGCCTCCAGCCCGTCCGGCCCGCTCACCACGACGTCGGCCGCCCGCACGTCCCCCGACACGTCCGCGACGACCCCCACCGACGAGCACGCCAGCAGCCACACCGCCGTCTGCCAGTGCGCGGGCAGCAGCAGAGCCACCCGGTCCCCGGGCTCGACGGACAGTTCGTCCTGGAGGAGATTGGCGGTCTTGGCCACCCAATTGGCGAAGGTGGCCACGGACAGTTCGACGCGTTCGCCCGTGGCGTCGTCGTAAAAGGTCACGAGCGGGCGTCCCGGATCCGCGGCGAGCGCGGAACCCAGCAGGTCGGCGGGGGTGCGATCGGTGGCGTTCACCCGCGCAAGCGTACGTGCCCCAGGGGGTCCGCACCCAACGCCCCTGCCATCGCCCCGCCGCCGGTTCGTCACCGGTTCGGCCGAACGGGGGCCGACAGCGCGTCAAGTCCCAAATAGACAGGTTTATATAACCATGTCCAAGATCAGGGGCATGCGTGGATTCCTTGCTTCTTCCATCGGTGTCACCTGTGCGGCCGCTCTGGCCCTCCCGCTCACTCCGCCCGCCGCCGCGGCGGCGGGACCGGTACCGATCGCGGAAGCCGCAACGGCAGCGAGACCCGCGCCCCGTGCGGGGACACCGGCCACGACCACCACCGACCGGCGCGCGGCCGAACCGTACGCCCCGGGCAGCACCCAGTCCCTCCCCCTCGAACCCGTCAGCCGCGATCGCGGCACCCCTCGACCCTCCGGGATCATCGAACAGGGCCTGCCCCGCCGTGCCGTACGCCCGTTCTCCCTCCTCGGGGTCGTCTGGGACGACCCCCGAGCCGAACTGCACGGCCGCGTCCAGGTCCGCACCCGCGCCGTCGGCACCGGCACCTGGTCGGGCTGGCAGAACGTCGAGACGCACACCGCCGACCACGGCGCCGACCCGGGCACCCCCGAGAGCACCACGGGCCGGGTGCGGGGCGCCACGGCACCCCTGTGGGTGGGCGAGTCCGACGGCGTGGAACTCCGGATCACCCCCGAGCCCGGCGGCCCGGAAGCCGGCCCCGGCCAGGACGGCGCGGACCCCCGCGACCTGCCCGCCCCGCCCTCGCCCCTCTCCGGACTGCGCCTCGACCTCGTCGACCCCGGAGGGGAAGCCCAGGACGCCCCGCTCTCCGGCGCCCCGGGCGAGAGCCCCCGTACCGCCGACCTGAACGCCGAAAACTCCGCCGCCACGGCCGCCACGGCGGTCACCGCCGCCGACGCCTCCGCCGTCAACTCCGGGCTCGCCTCCTTCGGCGCCACCGAGATCGGGGAACTGAGCCGCGCAGAGACCGAGCAGGAGTACTTCGCCCTCAACGCCGGCGCGCTGACGGAGCAGCAACTGCAGGCGAAGCCGTACATCGGCCCGCGCCCGCGTATCGTCACGCGCCGCGGCTGGGGCGCGAACGAGGGTCTGCGGGAGCGGAAGTTCCGCTACACCAAGAAGGTCAAGGCCGCCTTCGTGCACCACACCGCCAGCGGCAACAACTACCTCTGCTCGCAGTCCCCGTCACTCATCCGCGGTATCTACCGCTATCACGTTCAGAGCATGGGCTGGCGCGACGTCGGCTACAACTTCCTCATCGACAAGTGCGGAAAGATCTACGAGGGCCGCGCCGGGGGCGTGGCCAAGCCGGTCCTCGGCGCGCACACCCGTGGTTTCAACAGCAACAGCATGGGGATCGCCGTCCTCGGCTCGTACGGCGCCACCAAGCCCTCGTCCGCCGCGGTCAAGGCCATCGCACGCCTCACGGCTTGGAAGCTGGGCCTGCACGGGGTGAATCCACGGGGAAAGACATACCTGAAGTCCGGGGGTGGCAATCTCTACCGAAAAGGCAAGAAAGTTCGACTGAACGTGATCTCGGGACACCGGGACGGCTTCCAGACGGCGTGCCCGGGACGCAAGCTCTACGGCAAGCTCGGCTCGGCCCGCTCCCAGGCGGCCCGGTACCAGGGCCGCTGAGACGCTCGTTGACCGCCGTCGGGGGACACCGGGCGGAACGCCGCACGGCCAGCGAAGGCGCTACGGAACGGTCTGCATACACTGACCGGCCGAAAGACAGTTCGGCCGGTCCCGTCAGGAAGCAGAGACGACACGTGACAGAAGCGATCCTCCTGGTCGGCGGCAAGGGCACCCGGCTGCGCCCGCTCACGGTGCACACGCCCAAGCCCATGGTCCCGGCGGCCGGGGTGCCCTTCCTCACGCACCAACTGGCGAGAGCGAAAGCGGCGGGAGTCGAGCACATCGTCCTGGCCACGTCCTATCTGGCCGAGGTCTTCGAGCCGTACTTCGGCGACGGGTCCGCGCTCGGGCTCCACCTCGAGTACGTGACGGAGGAGGAGCCCCTGGGCACGGGCGGCGCCATCCGCAACGTGGCCTCCCGGCTGCACTCGGGCCCCGACGACCCGGTGCTGATCTTCAACGGGGACATCCTGACCGGCCTCGACATCCGGGCCCTGGTGGACACCCACGCGACGACCGGCGCCGACATCTCGCTCCACCTCACGAAGGTGACGGACCCCCGGGCCTACGGCCTGGTCCCCACGGACGACACGGGCCGGGTCCTGGCGTTCCTGGAGAAGCCGCAGACGCCGGAGGAGATCGTCACCGACCAGATCAACGCGGGGGCGTACGTCTTCCGCCGCTCGGTCATCGACACGATCCCGCTGGGCCGCCCGGTCTCGGTGGAGCGGGAGACCTTCCCCGACCTGCTGTCCGCCGGGGCGCACCTGCAGGGCATGGTCGACTCGACGTACTGGCTGGACCTGGGAACCCCGGCGGCCTTCGTCCGGGGCTCGGCGGACCTGGTCCTCGGCCGGGCCCCGTCCCCCGCGGTCCCCGGCCGCTGCGGCGACCGCCTGGTCCTCCCGACGGCGACGGTCGCGGCCGACGCGAAGCTCTCGGGCGGCACGGTGGTGGGGGAGGGCGCCTTCGTCGCCGAGGGCGCCCGCGTGTTCGGGAGCACGATCCTGGCCGGCGCGGTGATCGAACCCGGCGCGGTCATCACCGACTCCCTCATAGGCTCCCGAGCCCGCGTCGGCGAACGCTCGGTCCTCACGGGCACGGTCATAGGCGACGGCGCGACAGTCGGCCCCGACAACGAACTCCTCCAGGGCACCCGCATCTGGTGCGACGCCCAAATCCCCGCAGGAGCAGTCCGCTTCTCGTCCGACCAATAGCCGCTTGGCTGCGGGCGATCGTGCCGCCAAGGGCGGCAGGGTGGGCGCAGCGGCAGCCCGCCACGCCGGGCTGCGCACCCCCGCCTCCAGCACCGATGCCGAGCCCCGGATACGGGCAGCTCCTCACAGCTGCCCGATATCCCACCGCGGCATCTTCGGCGCCCGCCGCCCCGGCACCCTCCCACTCAGCAGAATCAACCGAGCGGCCCGATGCCGCTGCCCCGCATACGGCTCAAGCAACTCCAGCATCACGGAGTCATCCGCATCCCGGTCCCCGCCCAGCGCCCACCCCACGATCCCCGGCAGATGCAGATCCCCCACGGTCACCTCGTCCGCCGCCCCGTGACTGCGCTGCACGGTCTCCGCCGACGTCCACGGCCCGATCCCCGGCACGACCTCCAGCCGCGCCCGAGCGGCCCCCGGCTCCATCCGGACCGCCTCCTCCAACCGCCCGGCCACCCGGACCGCACGCAGGATCGTCGACGCCCGCTTGTTGTCGACCCCGGCCCGATGCCACTCCCACGACGGGATCAACGCCCACGTCCGAGGCGCCGGCATCACACACATCCGCGCGGGCGCGGGCCCCGGCGCCGGCTCCCCGAACTTCCGCACCAGCAGCCGCCACGCCCGGTACGCCTCATCGGTCGTGACCTTCTGTTCCAGGATCGACGGGATCAGCGACTCCAGCACCAGCCCGGTCCGCGTCAGCCTGAGCCCCGGCCGCCGATGCCGGGTCAGCGCGACCAGCCGGTGCCGCGGCACGAAAGCGGACGGATCATCGGCGGCCCCGAGCAGCTCCGGCAACTGCTCCAGCAGCCACTCGGCCCCTGGCCCCCAGGCCTCCCCGCGCACCCCACCGCCGTACGCGCTGACCCGCAGCGTCCCGGGTCCGGCGGGCGTACGACAGGCCCGCCACACCGACCCGTCCGGCATCGCGCGGAACGTGGGGTCCCCCGGTCCGCGCCGCAGCGGCCCCAGCACCAGCCCGAGATCCAGCGGCCCGTCCGGCACCCAGTCCCGCACCCGCCCGGGCCCGACGGACTGCCGCGGCACACCCCCGGACACGCCGACTTCCCCA
This sequence comes from Streptomyces djakartensis, assembly GCF_014651075.1. Classification (GTDB taxonomy): domain Bacteria; phylum Actinomycetota; class Actinomycetes; order Streptomycetales; family Streptomycetaceae; genus Streptomyces; species Streptomyces djakartensis. Next base: position 345,053 of record NZ_BMWE01000008.1, read on the forward strand.
CCGCGCACCGTGGTGCGCGTGGGCCGGGGAGCGAACCGTCCTGCCATGAGAGAAGTCCCTGGGATCCGATGCGGCGCTTGCTACGAGCGGGAGCAGCCCTGCGGGCGGAGCAGCCCTGCGGGCGGAGCAGCCCTATGAGCGTAGGCCCCGCCCCGCGCCTGTCACCGCACCTCGATGAAAGCCCCCGCGTCCCGCTCCGGCCGCGGCCGGGGCTCCTCCGCCGGATGTCCGACCGCCACCGCACCCATCGGGTCCCAGTCCGCGGGCAGTTCCAGCACCTCGCGCACCACGTCCCGGCAGAACATCGTCGATGACACCCACGCCGACCCGAGCCGCTCCCCGGCCAGCGCGACCAGGAAGTTCTGCACGCCGGCGCCCGTGGCGACCACGAACATCTCCCGCTCCGCCCCGTCGCGCCGGGTGTCGCCGTACGTGTGCGAGCCGTCCATGACCAGGCAGGGGACGACGAGACAGGGCGCGTTCCGCAGCACGTCCCCGCGCCGCACCCGCTTGGCGATGGACTCCTCCGTCCTGCCGTCCCGCCGCAGGTCCGCGATCCACGCGTCCCGCATGGCGTCGAGCAGCCGCGTCCGCGACTCCTCGGACTCCAGCAGCACGAAGCGCCACGGGGTGGTGTGGTGCGGCGCGGGCGCGGTCACCGCCGCGGCCACCGCCCGTCGTACCGCTCCGGGGTCGACGGGCTCGTCCGTGAAGGCCCGCACCGTACGCCGCTGGGTCACCGCCAGCCGTACCGCCTCCGAGGTGCCGAGCCGGAACATGTCGTCGCGCGCCCCGCGCAGCATGGCCCGTGCCCCATCTGCGTCGCCGCCGTCCACGACGACGTGCGGCAGTCCGCGCACCACGGCGACCGGCAGCCCGGCCGCCTTGCCCTTGACCAGGTCGCCGGCGGCGGCGAGTTCGTCGGCGGTGGCGACGACGGTGGCGCTGAGGGGATTGCCGTACGCGTCCGTGCCCCCGCGCAGATCGTCCAGCACGCGCACCCCGGAGGCGCCGATCGCGACGTCCGTGAGCCCCGCGCGCCAGGGTCGTCCGAACGTGTCGGTGACGACCACCCCGACGTCGACGCCGAGGGCGTCCCGGATCCCCTCGCGGATCGAGCGCGCGGAGGCGTCCGGGTCCTCGGGCAGCAACAGCACGGTGCCGGAAGGGGTGTTGGAGGCATCGACCCCGGCCGCGGCCATGACGAGGCCCTGCCGGTTCTCGACGATCCGGAGGCTGCCGCGCCGGGCCACCACCCGCACGGTCTCCGTGTCGATCGCCGCCTCCCGGTCGGCCGCCTGGACGATCCGGCCCTCCGCCTTGGACACGATCTTCGAGGTGACGAGCAGCACGTCACCGTCGGCGAGACCGGGCTCGGCGGCCGCGATCAGCTTGGCCAGGTCGTCCCCGGCCGTGACCTCCGGTATGCCCCCGAGGGCCCACACCCGGTAGCCGCCGTCGCCCTGCTCCTCGCCGCTCATGCCCCGCGCACCTCCTCCGCGAGGGCCAGCGCCTCCCGGGCCATCCGCGCGGTCGCGTCGGCGTCGGTCATCATCAGGGGCACGGCCCGGCAGCGGATCCCGGCGGCTTCCACCCGCTCCACCGCGCCCGCGTCCACCGTGTCGACCAGCCAGCCGTCCAGCAGTCCCGAGCCGTAGTGCTCGGCCACCGCCGGTGCCGTCGACTCGACGCCCACGGCGGCCAGCACCTTGTCGGCCATGCCCCGCACGGGCGCGTCGCCGACGATGGGGGACAGGCCGATCACCGGCACCCCGGCGTCGGCGATCGCCTCCCGGATGCCCGGCACGGCCAGGATCGTCCCGATCGACACGACCGGGTTGGACGGCGGGAAGAGGATCACGTCCGCCTCGGCGATCGCCTCCAGGACGCCCGGCGCGGGCTTCGCCTGGTCGGCGCCGACCGGCACGATCGCCTCCGCGGGCACCGAGGCGCGCAGCCGCACCCAGTACTCCTGGAAGTGGACCGCCTTGCGTTCACCGTCGACCTCGACGGCCACATGGGTCTCCACACGGTCGTCGGACATCGGGATCAGCCGCACGCCCGGCTTCCAGCGGTCGCACAGGGCCTCCGTCACCGCGCTCAGCGGGTATCCGGCGCCGATCATCTGGGTCCGCACTATGTGCGTGGCGAAGTCCCGGTCGCCGAGGCCGAACCACTCGGGCCCGACGCCGTACGCCGCGAGTTCCTCCTTGAGGTGGAAGGTCTCGTCGGCGCGTCCCCAGCCCTGCTCCTCGTTGATGCCGCCGCCGAGCGTGTACATCACCGTGTCGAGGTCCGGGCAGACCTTCAGCCCGAAGAGGTGGATGTCGTCCCCGGTGTTGCCGATGACCGTGATGTCCGCGTCCGGCACGGCCCGCTTCAGACCACGCAGGAACCGGGCACCACCGATGCCGCCTGCCAGAACCACAATGCGCATGGGAGCCAGTCTTGCAGGCCGCCACGACAACCGGTCAGCGGCTGCGGGAACGTCAGGCGGTCATGACCCCCGGCGCGCTCCGGGCCTCGCAGTGCTGCGCCGTGTGCATGGGCATCTCGGTCAGACCCGGGTAGTAGACGTGCAAACTCACCGCGGGCCCCAGTGCATCGTTCACCACCTCGTGCACGTACCCCGGCGCGAAAACCCGCTGCGCGCCCGTCCGCAACGCGCGCGTGCCCCGCTCCGTGCGCTCGGTCAGTGTGCCGTCCAGCACGGTCAGCACACCGGAGGAGCGGCCGTGGTCGTGCAGCCCGCTGCCCTGGCCGGGCACCCAGGACAGCAGCCACACCTCGTAGCCCGGCCCGGTGCGCAGCCGGTGGTACCAGCGGCTGGCCGCGTCGTACCGGACGAGGTGCTCCCACTGGGCGCGGTCGGCGGCGATGGAGCGCGCGAGGCCGGCGAACTCGGCGACGGTTGCCGGGTGCTCGCGCGGGGCCTGGAGGAGGTGGGGGACTTCGAGGATGTCGCCGGCGATCTGGAGGTCGCTGTCGCTGTTCATGGGTGCGGTGGTTCCTCAGTGAAAGAAGGTCAGAGGGAACGAGAGCCGGGGGCGGGTGTCCCGGCCTTCAGCTGGAGCAGGTGTGGCTCAACAGCTGGAACAGCGACAGCTACAGCGAGCGCGGGCAGCACCGTGGGACCCGGCGGGGCGGGTCGAGGTGAGTGCCGAGTTCGCGAGCATGCCCACTAGGACACCGGTTCACACCTCCCCTGTCAACTCGGCACCCGGTATCTGGGATGTGGTTCACCTCATCCGGTTCATCGCTCAGATGAAAGGTTTGTTCATGGCGTCTCCGGGACACATGGCGTCCATCCAGGTGCGTCAAACGCCGTTGCGGACTCGTGATCCGACTGTGATCCGGTTCGCTTCGGCGTGCGTGTCGGAACGAGATCGAACCTCTGGGCGTCCTTCCCTGTACAGGTCCGCGAGGGGTCCGGCGGACGATGTGAGCCCTCGCGGGCTCCGTCGGTGTGTCGGGTTTTAAGGTGATTTGAACACTTTCCGCGTGGGCTTGGTTCCGCAGAGTGAATAAGGGGCTCAATAGCAGATCTCAGCTTGACTCGCCCGGAGCAGCACACTTGTAATTTCACTCGTGTCGTTCAGCCGGAATCGGTAACGGCTACATCACGGGGACGCGGAAAAGAACAGACGAGGGGCGCACATGACCGAGCTGGTGCAGCAACTGCTGGTCGACGACGCGGATGAGGAGCTCGGCTGGCAGGAGCGCGCGCTGTGCGCCCAGACCGACCCCGAGTCCTTCTTCCCCGAGAAGGGCGGCTCGACCCGGGAGGCCAAGAAGGTCTGCCTCGCCTGTGAGGTCCGCTCCGAGTGCCTCGAGTACGCCCTCGCCAACGACGAGCGTTTCGGCATCTGGGGCGGCCTGTCCGAGCGGGAGCGCCGCCGGCTGAAGAAGGCCGCTGTCTGACCGGCCCGGTTCTTCGTGAACGGCCCGTCGTCCGTGGGTTATCCACAGGCGGCGGGCCCCTTTGTTGCGCAGCCGATAGTGTGGTCGCTCGTCCGAGACGCCCCGCAGCCCCACCGGTCGCAGGCGTCCCCCACAGTCCACCGAACCGGGGCCCGTACCTCGATGTCCGTGCACAGCCACCCGGCAGCTCCCCACGACACCGCTGCCACCGCCGCGTTCGACCCAGCCCGCCCTCCCGAGTTCCCGCGCCATGTGGTGACCGCGGTCCTCGTCTCCCATGACGGCGCCCGCTGGCTGCCCGACGCGCTCGCCGGGCTGCTCGGCCAGGAGCGCCCCGTCCAGTACGCGATGGGCGCCGACACCGGCAGCGCGGACGACTCCGCCCAGCTGGTCACCGACGCCCTCGGCGCCGACCGCGTGCTGCACCTGGCCCGCCGTACCGGCTTCGGCCAGGCCGTCGAGGAGTGCGGCCGCACCGCCCCGGTCCTCACCCCCGAGCAACTGCCTTACCTGAAACGGCCCAGCGGCTGGGACCCGGTGACACGCTCGTGGCGCGACGACGCCTACGACATGCCCGAGCTCCCGCACGGCGAGCCGGTCCAGTGGCTGTGGCTGCTGCACGACGACTGCGCCCCGGAACCTGACGCCCTGGCCCAGCTGCTGCGGGTCGTGGACAACGAGTACGAGCTGGGCCGCGAGGACGTGGCCGTGGTGGGCCCCAAACTCCGCGGCTGGTACGACCGGCGGCAGCTGCTGGAGGTCGGCGTCTCCATCGCCAACTCCGGCCGCCGCTGGACCGGCCTGGACCGCCGCGAGCAGGACCAGGGCCAGCACGACCACGTCCAGACCGTGCTGTCGGTGTCCACCGCCGGCATGCTGATCCGCCGCGACGTCTTCGAACAGCTCGGCGGTTTCGACCGGCACCTGCCCCTCATGCGCGACGACGTCGACCTGTGCTGGCGCGCCCACGCGGCGGGCTACCGCGTCCTGGTCGCCCCCGAGGCGGTCGTCCGGCACGCCGAGGCGTCCTCCCGCGAGCGCCGCACCGTCGACTGCGTGGGCCGCACCGCGGCCTCCCCGCACAAGGTCGACAAGGCCGGAGCCGTCTACACCCTCCTCGTCAACACACGTACGGCCGCACTGCCCTGGGTGCTGCTGCGGATCGTGTTCGGCACCCTGCTGCGGACCCTCGCCTACCTGCTCGGCAAGGTCCCCGGTCAGGCCGTCGACGAGATCCGCGGCCTGATGGGCACGCTGCTCAGGCCCGAACGGATCCTCGCCGGGCGGCGCGGCAGAGGCGCGCCCCAGATCGACAAGGGCGAGCTGCGGGCGCTGTTCCCGCCGCCCGGCGCGACCGTCCGCGCCACCGTCGAGCAGGTCGCGGGCAACCTCGTCGGCCGCTCCGACCCCGAGACCGCCGTCGGCGCCGGACGGCACGGCGGCGCCGTCGAGTCGGGCCCCGGCGGCGACGACGCGGACTTCCTCGAGGTCGAGCAGTTCGCCCGGCTCAAGCGCGTCGCGCGCAAGCCCGGCCCGGTGCTCTTCCTGGTGCTGCTGCTCGTCTCCCTGGTCGCCTGCCGCGAACTCCTCGGCGGCGGGGCGCTGGCGGGCGGCGCCCTGCTGCCCGCCCCGGCCGACTCCGCCGACCTGTGGGCGCGCTACCTGGACGCCTGGCACCCGGTCGGCCCCGGCGGCACCTCCGCCGCGCCGCCGTACCTCGCGCTGGTGGCGACGCTGGCGTCCCTGCTCTTCGGCTCCACCGGCCTGGCCGTGTCGGTCCTGCTCGTCTGCTCGGTGCCGCTGGCCGGTGTCACCGCGTACTTCGCCTCCCGGCCGCTGGTCCAGTCCCGGCTGCTGCGCGCCTGGGCGGCCGTCGCCTACGCCTTCCTCCCCGCCGCCACCGGCGCCCTCGCCGGCGGCCGGATCGGCACCGCCGTCCTGGCCGTGCTGCTGCCGCTCGTCGCCCGCGCGGGCATCGCGGCCGGTGGCCTGGCCAACCGCGAGGGGACGCGCGGCAGTTGGCGCGCCACGTGGGCGTACGCCCTGCTGCTGACCATCACCACCGCGTTCACCCCGGTCGTCTGGCCCATCGCCCTGCTCCTCGGCGTGGGGCTGCTGGTGCTGCACCGGTCGGACATCCCGGCGTACGGACTGCGGTTCCTCGCCCAGCTCGGCACGCCCCTGCTGGTCCTCGCGCCCTGGTCGCTCTCCCTGCTCCCGTTCGGCTTCTTCCAGGAGGCGGGTCTGCGGTACGGCCCCTCGGCCGCATCCGCCCTCGACCTGCTCGGCGCCAGCCCCGGGGGCCCCGGCACCGTCAGCGGCCTCATGCTGAGCGGCATCGTGCTGGCCGCGCTCGCCGCCCTGCTGCGCTCGGAACGCCGGCGGGGCATCTGGACGGCCTGGGCGGTCGCCCTGACCGGCTTCGTCTTCGCCGTCCTGGCCAACAGCTCCACCTGGGCCGGACCCGCCACCCTCGTCTACGGCATCGGCCTCCTCGCGGCCGCCGTGCTCGGCGCCGACGGGGCGCGCTCGCGCGTGGCCGAGCAGAGCTTCGGCTGGCGCCAGCCGGTCGCCGCGCTGATCGCCTTCGCCTCGGCCGCCGGCCCGCTGCTCGTCGCCGCGGGCTGGATGATCCGCGGCGCCGACGGCCCTCTGGAGCGGCGCGACACGACGCAGGTGCCCGCGTTCGTCGCCGAGGAGAGCGGCACCCGCGACCAGGCCCGCACCCTGGTCCTCGACAGCGACTCCGCGTCCCACGTCGGATACATGCTGGTCCGCGGCTCCGGCGCCCGCCTCGGCGACGGCGAGATCGCCGCGGCCGATGGTGAGAACGGCAAGCTCGACAAGGTCGTCGCCAACCTCGTCGCCGGCTCCGGCGCCGACCAGGCCGGCCAGCTCGGCGGCTTCGCCGTGCGCTACGTCCTTGTCCACCGGGGCGCGCCCCGCGAGGTCACCCGCGTCCTCGACGCCACGCCCGGCCTGACCCGGCTCAGCCAGCAGGCCGGCGGAGCGCTGTGGCGGATCGACCGGGAGGTGGCGCGCGCCACCATCGTCCCCGGCTCCGGCTCCGGCACCCCGCAGCCGGTCGCCGCCGGGCCGGTCGACATCCACACCACGATCCCGGCCGGCGCGGACGGACGGGTGCTGCGCCTGGCCGACTCCGCCGCGGACGGCTGGACGGCCACGCTCGACGGCAAGCCGCTGACCCGCACCACGGTCGACGGCTGGGCGCAGGGCTTCCGGCTCCCCGCCGGTGGCGGCAAGCTGGACGTCACCTACGACGACCCGGTCGGCCACACCCTGTGGCTGTGGGCGCAGGGCCTGCTCTGCGTCGTCCTCGTGGTGCTCGCGCTGCCCGGCCGGCGTCGCGACATCGACGACGACCTGCCCGAGGAGCCGGCCGTCCCCGCCCAGGCGGTCGCAGGCGAGGGCCGCCGCGCCCGCCGCCTGCGCGCCCAGGCGGAGGCCGAAGGGACCACCCGGCCCGAGGAGTTCCCCGCCGCGCCGGCGCAGCCTGAACAGCCACCCGTCCAGGTCCCGCAGCAGCAGAGCCACGGCCAGTGGGACGCGGCGGGCCACCCGGACGGCGGCGAGTACGCGGGCCATGGCGACCAGTACCAGGGCGCCCAGTACCCGGCGGACGCGTACGGCGGGCAGTACCAGGCGGATCCGTACCAGGGCGGCCAGTACGACCCGTACGCCTACGGCGGCCCGCCCCAGCAGCCGTCGTACGACCAGACGGGCTACGACCAGACCGGCTACGACCAGGCGGGCTACGACCAGACCTACGCCCAGGGCTACGGCACGCCGTACGACCCGGCGCGGCAGGAGCACCACCCCCACGGCACGGGCAGTGAGCGTCCCGACGGGAGCCAGCAGTGAATCGCACGACCCTGTCCCTGATCGCCGGTGCGACCGCGCTCGCCGCCGTCACCGGATTCGCGGCCCTGTCCGCCCCGGACGCACCGGGCACGAACGCCTCCGCCGGGGCGGCCGCCCAACTGCCCGTGGAGCGCACGAGCCTGCTGTGCCCCGCGCCCAGCATGTCCGACCTCGCCGAGACCTCCTACACCTCCTTCACGCCCGTGACCAAGGGCACGGAAGGCGGCGGCAAGGCCGAACTCCAGGCGGCGCCGGTGGAGTCGGCGGACGGCTCGGGCGCGGGCGGCGACCAGGGCGGGAAGGGCGACGGCAAGTCCGCGGAGCGGAAGGCCGAGAAGCCCGTGCTGACGCCCGAGGAGCCCGGCAAGCCGGTCACCGCGGAAAGTTCGGGAGCCGACACGCCCGCGCTCGTCGGGACCGCGGACGGCAGGTTCGCGCCCGGCTGGACCGTCCAGCAGACGACGGAGGTCGCCGCGGGGACCGGGCGCGGCCTCCAGGGCGTCAACTGCACGGCCCCGGACACGAGTTTCTGGTTCCCCGGCGCCAGCACGGCATCCGGCCGCACCGACTACGTCCACCTGACGAACCCCGACGACTCGGCCGCCGTGGCCGACATCGAGCTCTACGGCAAGGACGGTGCCCTCCAGTCCACGGTGGCGGAGGGGATCACCGTCAAGCCGCACTCCAGCGAGCCGGTCCTGCTGTCCACCCTCAGCGACGAGCGGCAGACCGACGTCACGGTGCACGTCAACGTCCGCAGCGGGCGCGTCGGCGCCGCCGTGCAGGCACTGGACGACAAGCTCGGCGGCGACTGGCTGGCCGCCTCCGCGGACCCGTCGGGCAGCCTGGTCCTGCCCGGCATCCCCAAGGACGCCACCTCCGTGCGTCTGGTCGCCTTCACCCCCGGCGACGACGACGCCGATCTGAAGGTGCGCCTCGCCTCCCCCTCCGGGCTGATCACGCCGGCCGGGCACGAGACGGTGCACGTCAAGGGCGGTATGACCACGGCCGTCGACCTGGGCGACGTGACCCGCGGCGAGGCGGGCTCACTGCTGCTGACGCCGACGGACCGGTCCGTGCCGGTCGTGGCGGCCCTGCGGGTCGTACGCGGCAAGGGCGACAACCAGGAGACGGCGTTCATCCCGGCCGCCCGCCCGGTCGGCACGCGCGCGACGTCCGCCGACAACAGCGCCAAGGGCAGCACCCTGTCCCTGACCGCCCCCACCGAGGCCGCCACGGTCGAGGTCACCGCCTCGGCGGGCAGCGAGGGCGGCGCGCCGGTGTCCAAGACGTACACGATCAAGGCCGGCACGACCCAGGACATCGAGCCCCCGGTCCCCAGCGGCCTGAAGGGCGCCTACGCGCTCACGGTCGAGCCCAGGTCCGGCGGCCCCGTCTACGGCGCCCGCACCCTGGCCGCGACCGAGGACGGCGTCCCCGGCTTCACGGTGCAGACCCTTCCGGACGACCGGGGGACCGTCGCGGTGCCGGAGGCGGACGAGGACCTGTCGGTGCTCCAGAAGTAGCCTGCCGGTGCTCCGAAAGCAGGTCGGGCGACCTGTTTCGGCCGGTCTCAGCCCGGGTCCTCGCCGTACCGCGGATCCACCGTCTCCGGCGTCAGCCCGAGCAGCTCGGCCACCTGCTCGACCACGACCTCGTGCACCAGGGCCGCCCGCTCGTCGCGGCCCTTGGTGCGGATCTCGACCGGCCGCCGGTAGATCACCACACGCGCGGGGCGCCCGTCGCGGGCACTGATCGTGCCGCCGAGCGGCACCGCCTCGTCGTTCCAGGCCTGGCCGGGCCCGTCGAGCCGCGGCACCTCCAGGACCAGGAAATCGATTTCTGCGAGCTGCGGCCACCGCCGCTCCAGTCGCTCCACGGAGTCCTGCACCAGATCCGCGAACGCCTCCGCGCGGCTCGCGGCGAGCGGCACCTGCGGTGGTGCGATCGGACCACGCATGCCCCGGCCGTGGCGATCACGGCGGCGGGGCCCGCGGGCGGCGTCAGCAGCGGGCGTCACGGGCTTGTCCATCACTGGTGAAGGGTAGTCCCAGCGGCGCCCGTGCGCCCGGCATCGCACGGCGCCACGAGCGGCTTCCGGCCGACCGGCACGGCATGTCGTTACATGACCATTCCGGCCAAGGTTAGGCGCGATTCCGTATCCCTACGAGACCGGCAATCTCGCGGTAATTGAGGGTTTTGTGGCGATCCTTGACCGCTTGTGGGCTCGTTCGACACGCCGCCCGACGCTGTTCGAGCAGGTCAACCGGGCGGGCCTGACGGGGCGTGTGGGACGTTTCACAACGCGACACGGTGGAGTGACCTGGTGGAGAGTCGTCGCGGCCCGCTCAAGAGTGCGGTACCGTCCATCGACGTGAGCCCTGTACGTCGCTGTTCGCGCACCGCTTGCGGCCGTCCCGCCGTCGCGACGCTGACGTACGTCTACGCCGACTCGACCGCGGTCCTCGGCCCGCTCGCCACCTACGCCGAACCCCACTGCTATGACCTGTGCGCCGAGCACTCCGAACGCCTCACCGCCCCGCGTGGCTGGGAGGTCGTCCGGCTCCTCGACGGCTCCGCTCCGGCGCGCCCCAGCGGCGACGACCTGGAAGCGCTTGCGAACGCCGTGCGCGAGGCGGCCCGTCCCCAGGAGCGGGCGGCCGGGGCCGGCGGGGGCGGGCGAGCGGCCGACCCGATGGAGGTCGCGCGGCGAGGGCATCTGCGCGTCCTCAGGTCGCCCGACAACTGATCACACCCCCCTGACCAGCCACGGGGAGCGGCACTCACTCCTGCTCATCGATCAGGAACGGTAGTTTGGGCCGACCGACACATTTTCCAGGAAGGCTGGCCGTGGCTGCTGATCTGTCGCAGGTCGTGAAGGCGTACGACGTACGCGGGGTCGTCCCCGACCAGTGGGACGAGTCCCTGGCAGAGCTCTTCGGAGCGGCGTTCGTACGGGTCACCGGCGCGAGCGCCATCGCGACCGGGCACGACATGCGGCCCTCCTCGCCCGGCCTGTCCCGCGCCTTCGCGCGCGGCGCCGCCGCGCTGGGCGCCGACGTCACCGAGATCGGCCTCTGCTCGACGGACCAGCTGTACTACGCCTCGGGCGCGCTGAACCTGCCGGGCGCCATGTTCACCGCCTCCCACAACCCGGCCCGGTACAACGGCATCAAGATGTGCCGCACGGGCGCCGCCCCGGTCGGCCAGGACACCGGCCTCGCCGAGATCCGCGAACTGGTCGAGCGCTGGAGCGAGTCGGGCGCCCCCGAACCCGCCGCGAAGGCAGGCACGATCACCGGCCGCGACACGCTGCCGGACTACGCCGCCCACCTGCGCTCCCTGGTCGACCTGACCTCCATCCGCCCCCTGAAGGTCGTCGTCGACGCCGGCAACGGCATGGGGGGCCACACGGTCCCCGAGGTCTTCGCCGGCCTGCCGCTGACCCTGGTCCCGATGTACTTCGAACTCGACGGCACCTTCCCCAACCACGAGGCCAACCCCCTCGACCCCGCCAACCTGGTCGACCTCCAGAAGCGGGTCCGCGAGGAGGGCGCCGACCTCGGCCTCGCCTTCGACGGCGACGCCGACCGCTGCTTCGTGGTGGACGAGCACGGCGAACCGGTCTCCCCGTCCGCGATCACCGCCCTGGTCGCCTCCCGCGAACTGGCCAGGCACGGCGGCAAGGGCGCCGTCATCCACAACCTGATCACGTCCCGGTCCGTCGCCGAGGTCGTCCGGGAGAACGGCGGCACACCGGTCCGCACCCGCGTGGGCCACTCCTTCATCAAGGCCGAGATGGCCCGCACCGGCGCGATCTTCGGCGGCGAGCACTCCGCGCACTACTACTTCCGCGACTTCTGGAACGCCGACACGGGCATGCTGGCCGCCCTCCACGTCCTCGCCGCACTCGGAGGACAGCAGACCCCCCTGTCCTCCCTGGTGGCCGAGTACGACCGCTACACCGGCTCCGGCGAGATCAACTCCACGGTCGCCGACCAGACGGCCCGCCTCGACGCCGTCCGCTCCGCCTACGAGGGCCGTGAGGGCATCGCCCTGGACGACCTCGACGGCCTCACGGTCTCCGCCGCCGACTGGTGGTTCAACGTCCGCCCGTCCAACACGGAGCCGCTGCTGCGGCTGAACGCGGAGGCGAGGGACCCGCAGACCATGGCGCGCGTGCGGGACGAGGTGCTGGGCATCATCAGGGGCTGAGGCGCCGTTCCCACCGGCGGTAACCTGACCAGGCACAACCCCAAGCGCCCGCACCTCGGAGGAACCCCCTATGCCCCTCGAATCCGGCCTCCTCGAGATCCTCGCCTGCCCGGCCTGCCACGCCCCCCTCAGGGAGCAGGACAGCGAGCTGATCTGCACCGACGCGAACTGCGGTCTGGCCTACCCCGTCCGCGACGGCATCCCCGTCCTCCTCGTCGACGAGGCCCGCCGCCCCGCCTGACCGGCGGCACCCTCGCCACCCCGGGTGCACATACGTCCCCGGCCCAACGGGCACCGACGTAGGACGACACCCGCACAACGGACCCCGGCGACCGGAGGCTGCCGCTCATGCTCGACGAATCGCTGCTCGACTCCCCGGAGGGCCTCGCCGAGGCCGACCATCGCGGCCTGCTCCGCGGCGCCGCCGAAGCCGGCGCCCGCGTCCGCACGGCCGCGCGGCACTCCAACGAGGCGGGCGTCAACGACCTCAAGCCCGACGGCCGCCCCCGCGCCGTCCTCATCGCCGGTCCGGGCGCCGCCGCAACCCACGCCGCCGACCTCCTCGGCACCCTCGCCGGCGCCGGCAGCCCGGTCACACGGCTGGCACCCACCGGCGTCGCGCCCGCCGCGGGAGCCCTGCGCTGGGAACTTCCCGGCTGGGTCGGCTCCGTCGACCTCCTCCTGATCACCACCCCGGACGGCACCGAACCGGGCCTGTCCCTCCTCGCCGAACAGGCCTACCGCCGCGGCTGCGCCGTCGTCGCCGTGGCCCCCGGCCGCTCCCCGCTCGCCGAGGCGGTCAACGGCTCGCACGGCATGTTCGTGCCCATGGCGACCGCGCCGTACGACCAGGACGAGCCCCTCGCCGCGTCCGCCCCCGGCGTCCTGTGGGCGCTGCTCACCCCGCTCCTCGCCCTCCTGGACCGCACGGGCGTGCTCGCCGCCCCGCCGGACGCCCTCGGCCGGGTCGCCGACCGCCTCGACCGTGTCGCCGAACGCTGCGGGCCCGCCATCGCCACCTACAGCAACCCGGCGAAGACCCTCGCCGCCGAACTCGCCGACGCGCTTCCCATCGTCTGGACGGAAGGCACCTCGGCCGGCCCCGCGGGCCGCCGTTTCGCCGCCGCGCTCGCCGAACTGTCCGGCACCCCCGCGGTCGTCGCCGAACTCCCCGAGGCCCTCGCCGCCCACAGCGCCCTGCTCGCCGGCCCGCTCGCCGCCAGCGCGGACCCCGACGACTTCTTCCGCGACCGCGTCGAGGAACCACCCGCCCTGCACGCGCGCGTGGTGCTCCTGCGCGACCGCCCCATCGGCGGCCTCACCGCCGCCCCCGGCGCCCGCGATCTGGCACTCAGCCACGACACACCGATCAGCGAACTGGAACCCGAGGCGGGCGGCGAACTGGAGACCCTCGCGGAACTGATCGCCATCACGGATTTCGCTGCGGTTTACCTGGCGCTCGCCTCGAGGGCGTGATCATGCCGGGGACACCCTGACGCCCGACCGCGGAGCAACCCGCACGCCGAGCCCGGTGCGCCAACGCCGTACGCACAGAACAACGCGGAGAGATCCCCATGGACCGCCTCGACAACACCATCCGCCCCTACGCCTGGGGTTCCACCACCGCCATCCCGCACCTGCTCGGCACCGAACCGACCGGTGAACCACAGGCGGAGATGTGGATGGGCGCCCACCCGGGCGCACCCTCACGCACCGACCGGGGCACGCTCGTCGAGGTCATCGACGCCGACCCCGAGAAGGAACTCGGACCGGCCGCCGTCGCCAGGTTCGGCCCCCGCCTGCCCTTCCTCCTCAAGATCCTCGCCGCCGGGGCGCCGCTCTCCCTCCAGGTCCACCCCGACCTGGAACAGGCCAAGGAGGGCTACGCCGACGAGGAACGCAAGGGGATCCCCGTGGACGCCCCGCACCGCAACTACAAGGACGCCAACCACAAGCCCGAACTGATCTGCGCTCTCACCGAGTTCGACGGTCTGTGCGGCTTCCGCGACCCGCTGGAGGCCGCCGGCCTGCTCGACGACCTCGGCGTCGACTCCCTCAAGCCGTACGTCGACCTGCTGCACGCCCACCCCGAGGAAGCGGCCCTGCGCGAGGTCCTCACGGCGATCCTCACCGCCGACCCCGAGGAGATGTCCCGGACGGTCGCGGAAGCGGCGGCCGCCTGCACCCGGCTCGGCGGCTCCTACACCCCCTACGCCGGCATCGCCCACCACTACCCGGGCGACCCCGGCGTCATCGCCGCGATGCTGCTGAACCACGTCCGGCTGCAGCCCGGCGAGGCCCTCTACCTCGGCGCCGGCGTCCCGCACGCCTACCTCGACGGCCTCGGCGTCGAGATCATGGCCAACTCCGACAACGTCCTGCGCTGCGGCCTCACCCCCAAGCACGTCGACGTCCCCGAACTCCTGCGCGTCGTCCGCTTCCGGCCGAGCGACCCCGGTGTCCTGCGACCGGAGGCCTCCCCGGACGGCGAGGAGCTCTACGAGACCCCGATCGACGAGTTCCGCCTGTCCCGCCACGTCCTCCCCGAGGCCGGCACCGTACGCGACCTCACGCGGGCGACACCGCAGATCCTGCTCTGCACGGCCGGCTCCGTCCGGGCCGGCGAGCACGACCTGACCCCGGGCCGTTCCGTCTTCGTCCCGGCCGGCGAAAAGGCCGAAGTGTCCGGAACCGGCACGCTTTTCCGAGCCACGGTCATCGCCTGACCGTTTCGATCGCCCCTGTGCCGGTGACCTGAAACACCGCAGCCGGAACGGGCTGCAACAATGGCCCACCGTCAAGCACGGGCAAAGCCACGGGCGTCGCACCAAGGCGGCGCCCGGCCCAGGAACGGCGTACGAAGGGACAACGCGGACACATGAGCGCGTCAGGCGGCACCAAAGCGATCGTGGCGGCACTGGCCGCCAACCTCGCGATCGCGGTAGCGAAGTTCGTGGCGTTCCTCTTCAGCGGCTCGTCGTCGATGCTCGCCGAGTCCGTGCACTCGGTCGCCGACTCCGGCAACCAGGCGCTGCTCCTGGTCGGCGGCAAGAAGGCGCAGCGCGAAGCCACACCGCAGCACCCCTTCGGGTACGGCCGCGAGCGCTACATCTACGCCTTCCTCGTCTCCATCGTCCTCTTCTCGGTCGGCGGCATGTTCGCCCTCTACGAGGGCTACGAGAAGATCAAGAACCCGCACGAGCTGGAGCACTGGTACTGGCCGGTCGGCGTCCTGGTCTTCGCGATCATCGCCGAGTCCTTCTCCTTCCGCACGGCCATCAAGGAGTCCAACACCCTGCGCGGCCGCCGCTCCTGGAAGGAGTTCGTCCGCCACGCCAAGGCCCCCGAGCTCCCGGTCGTCCTCCTGGAGGACCTCGGCGCCCTCGTCGGCCTGGTCCTCGCGCTCGGCGGCGTCGGCCTCGCCCTGCTCACCGGCGACAGCCTCTGGGACGGCATCGGCACCCTCTGCATCGGCGTCCTGCTCATCCTGATCGCCCTGGTCCTCGCCGCCGAGACCAAGTCGCTGCTGCTCGGTGAGTCCGCCGGCGCCGAGGAGACCCGGAAGATCGAGGCCGCCGTCGTCGACGGCGACACCGTCACCCGCATCATCCACATGCGCACGCTCCACCTCGGCCCCGAGGAACTCCTCGTCGCCGCGAAGATCGCCGTCCGCCACGAGGAGACGGCCACCGAGATCGCCACCGCCATCGACGCCGCCGAGGCCCGCATCCGCGAGGCGGTCCCGATCGCCCGCGTCATCTACCTCGAGCCGGACATCTACAGCGAGGCCGAAGCCGCCAAGGGCCCCGACCCCGAGGCGACGCCCGGTGGACCCACGCCGAGCGGCGCCGGACACTGACGCAACGCACCAGCCCGTGGGGCCCGCCGAACCACTCGGCGGGCCCCACGGCTTTGCACGCGGCCGGTTCTCAGATCCGGACCGCCCGCGGCGGCGGGGGCGCCGCCGCGGCCCGCGCCCGCCGCCCTACGACCAGAGCGGCGATCCCGAGACCCGCTCCTGACAGCACCAGCAGCACACCGAGCATCATCGCCGTCCCGAGCACCACCGGCACGGTGTAGTCCTCGATCAACCGACCCCGGACCGTGGACTCCGGTAGCGTCCCGCCCTGGTCGCCGAGGAAGGCCCGCGCGTCACGGGCGTCGGCACGATGGTCACCCGGCATGAACGGCCGCCCCTTCGGAACCCGCACGTCGTAGGAGGGGTCGCCGAACCCACGACTGGCCTCCGGGCCCTTCAGGTACGGCTCCCGGAGCGGCTTTCCGTTCACGGAGACGCGCCTGTCCGCTCCCGCTCCCGTGCAGCACGTCACATGATCCCCACCGACACCGATGACCCGCTTGATCACCAGCGCGTCGCCGTACCGGTCCGGCACCGAGAACACCACGACGTCCCCGCGCCGCACATCGCTCCCGCCGATCCGCTCGTAGACGATCCGGTCGCCCGGTCCGTACGTCGGCTTCATGCTCTCGCTCGACACGATCGAACCGCCGAATCCCTGCCACGTGCGGACGAGACCGCCAACCCCCGACAGCAGCCCGGCCAGTCCCACCACGACGGCCGCGATTCCAGTCCCCGCCCCTCGCCGGACACGTGTGCCTCCTCATGCGGCCTCTCCGCGGGCGCAGAGCCCAACGCCCCCGTGCGACGGGGCCGCGCGGGCCCGCGTCCGATGTCCGGCCGCGGACCCGGTCACCTGCTTACCCGACCTCGCGCAACACACCGAGGAGGGCCGACTCGTCCGGCGCGGCCAGCAGCCGCTCCCGGAACCCGGCGTCCATCAGCTTCCGCGACAGCAGCGACAGAATCCGCAGGTGCTCGTCGCCCGCCGCCGCCTCCGGTACGGCGATCATGAACACCAGCCTCGCCTTCGTACCGTCCAGCGAGTCCCACTCGACGCCATCCGCGGAGCGGGCGAACCCGACGACCGGCTCCGTCACCGCGTCCGTCTTGGCGTGCGGAATCGCGATCTCCTCACCGAGTCCGGTCGTGCCCTGGGCCTCCCGCCGAAGCGCGCACGCCACCAACTCGTCCACGTCCGCGACCCTGCCGGTACGGGCCAGCAACTCACTCATCTCCCGGATCGCGGACTCCTTGTCGCCCGCGCGGAGTCCGGCCTTGACGGTCTGCCGGGTGAGACAGCAGGCGAGGCCCTCGCCCGCGCCCGCCTCCGCTGCCGGAACGGTGTCGGCGGACTTCGCCGCCTTTTCCGGAGCCGCGGGCTGTGCGGGGACGGCCGCGGGAGCCCCACTCGCACCGACCGCCCCCGTCTCGCGCACGGCCGGCTGCGCCACGACACCGCCGGCCTCCGCCCCTCCGGCACCCACACTCAGCAGCGCGGGCTCCGTTCCCGCCGGGCCCACGCCGCCGACCGCCTCCCCACTTCGCCTGCGCTCACTCAGGTCGACCAGGGCGACGGTGGCCAGCGCGGTGACGACCGAGCCGATCACCACGGCCACGAAGAACATCGGCACGCCGCTCACCGCGCCCAGCACGGCCACGATCGGCCCGCCGTGCGGTACCGCGTCCTCGACCCCGGCGGTCCCCGCGACCGCACCGGCGACCGCGCCGCCCAGCATGTTGGCCGGGATGACCTGCGCGGGCCGTGCCGCCGCGAACGGGATCGCACCCTCCGAGATCCCGAAGCACCCCATGAACAGCGAGGCGAACCCGGTCTCCCGCTCCTGCTCCGTGTACAGCCGCTTCCGTATCAGCGTGGCCAGGCCCTGCCCCAGCGGCATGACCGGGATCGCGGCCGCGCACATGCCCATGACCGTCTGGTTGCCGGTCGCGATGAGCCCGGTGCCGAACAGGAACGCCGTCTTGTTGACCGGCCCGCCCATGTCGAAGGCGATCATGAGCCCCAGAATCGCCCCGAGCAGGATCGCGCTGGTCCCGGTCATCCCACTGAGCCACCCGGTCAGGTGCTCGAACACCCAGGAGATCGGCCTGCCGATGACGTAGACGAAGAACAGCCCCAGAGCCGTGGTCGCCACGATCGGGATCACGATGATCGGCATGATCGGCTGAACGAACTTCGGGACCTTGACCTTCTTGATCCCCACCACCAGATACCCGGCGAGGAACCCCGTCACGATCGCCCCGATGAACCCGGCCCCCGCCTTGGAGCCGTACAGCTCCCCGGTGTTGGCGATCCAGCCGCCGATCATGCCGGGCACCAGGGCGGGCCGGTCCCCGACGGCATACGCGATGTAGCCGGACAGGACCGGCACCATCAGCGTGAAGCCGATGACGCCGATGTTGTTCACGTCCATCCAGAAGGAGTCCTTCGGGATGACCAGACCGCCCGACGGGTCGGCGTGGCCGCCGAGCGAGAGCGAGATCGCGATCAGCAGCCCGCCGACCACGACGAACGGGATCATGTAACTGACCCCGTTCATCAGCGCCTTGTACCCGACGCTCCGCTCCTTGCCGCCACCGGCCGCGGACGCCGTCGGGGCGCCCCCTTCCGCGTGCACGGGCGCCGACAGCACCCGCTCGATCAGCCGCTCCGGGTGACGGATCCCCTCCGCCACCCCGACGGTGAGGACCCGCTTACCCGCGAAGCGGCTCAGGTCCACGTCCTTGTCCGCGGCGACGATGATGCCGTCGGCATGCTTGACATCGTTGTCATCGAGGTTCAGCCCCGATGGACCCCTGCGTCTCCACCTTCATGTCGATACCGCGGCTCTCGGCGGCCTGCGCGAGTTTCTCCGCCGCCATGTACGTGTGAGCGATGCCGGTCGGGCAGGCGGTCACCGCGAGCAGCCTCAAACGCTTCTGCTCGCCTATGCCGCCGCCCGAGGGGGGAGGGCCGGCCGGACTGGTCACGTCGATCTCCTTAACGCCTTTGTCTGCGGAATCGCCGTACCGGACGCCCCGCACGATCGATCGGTGGTTCAGATCTCCGGGGCATCCTGCACCACCTCGCCGCAGACTCAAAGGCTCGAAGATCCCGTAACCTCCGGCTTTGCGGCCTCCTGCCGACCGTTCGTTGGTGTCCTGTTATCGCTCCCCCTCATCCCCCGCACACCCCACCGCCACTGACCTGCCGCCGCCCTCTTCAGGACCCGCGTCCTCCCGGCCCACCCTCCCCCGATGGCGAGATCTGTTCGGAGGCGGACTGGGGACGGCCCGGCCTCCCGGTGTAGCTTGGGACGGAGCCAGACGTCGCTGCTGATGGCGGTCGGGCGGTCCCATGGCGGACCGGCCGAGGGAGAGAGGGCCTCCGACGGACTGCGCTGCGCGTACGCGGGCATGCCTGTGTCCTCTTCCGGGCACCCCTGTGTCCGCCGCCGCGCAGACCAGCCGTACCCACCTCGACCCGAACCCGAGGAGCAGCTCGCAATGACGACTGTCGAGAACCGACAGGACTTCAAGGTCGCCGACCTCTCCCTGGCCGACTTCGGCCGCAAGGAGATCACCCTCGCCGAGCACGAGATGCCGGGCCTGATGGCGATCCGCAAGGAGTACGCCGAGGCGCAGCCCCTGGCCGGCGCCCGCGTCACCGGCTCACTGCACATGACCGTGCAGACCGCCGTACTCATCGAGACCCTGGTCGCCCTGGGCGCACAGGTCCGCTGGGCCTCCTGCAACATCTTCTCCACGCAGGACCACGCCGCCGCGGCCATCGCCGTCGGCCCGAACGGCACGGTGGACAACCCCCAGGGCGTCCCGGTCTTCGCCTGGAAGGGCGAGACCCTGGAGGAGTACTGGTGGTGCACGGAGCAGGCGCTGACCTGGCCGGACAGCCCCACCGGCGGCCCCAACATGATCCTGGACGACGGCGGTGACGCCACCCTCCTCGTCCACAAGGGCGTCGAGTACGAGAAGGACGGCAAGGTCCCCTCGCCCGACACCGCCGAGTCCGACGAGCACCGCGTCATCCTCGAACTGCTGACCCGCACCCTGGGCGAGAACCCCCAGAAGTGGACCCAGCTGTCCTCCGAGATCCGCGGTGTCACCGAGGAGACCACGACCGGCGTCCACCGCCTGTACGAGATGCAGCGCGACGGCACCCTCCTGTTCCCGGCGATCAACGTCAACGACGCCGTCACCAAGTCGAAGTTCGACAACAAGTACGGCTGCCGCCACTCGCTGATCGACGGCATCAACCGCGCCACCGACGTCCTCATCGGCGGCAAGACCGCGGTCGTCTGCGGCTACGGCGACGTGGGCAAGGGCTGCGCGGAGTCCCTGCGCGGACAGGGCGCCCGCGTGATCGTCACCGAGATCGACCCGATCTGCGCCCTGCAGGCCGCGATGGACGGCTACCAGGTCACGACCCTCGACGAGGTCGTCGACAAGGCCGACATCTTCATCACCACGACCGGCAACAAGGACATCATCATGGCCTCGGACATGGCCAAGATGAAGCACCAGGCCATCGTCGGCAACATCGGCCACTTCGACAACGAGATCGACATGGCCGGCCTCGCCAAGATCCCCGGCATCGTCAAGGACGAGGTCAAGCCGCAGGTCCACACCTGGACCTTCCCCGACGGCAAGGTGATCATCGTCCTGTCCGAGGGCCGCCTGCTGAACCTGGGCAACGCCACCGGCCACCCGTCGTTCGTGATGTCCAACTCCTTCGCGGACCAGACCCTGGCCCAGATCGAGCTGTTCACCAAGCCCGACGAGTACCCGACCGGCGTCTACGTGCTGCCCAAGCACCTCGACGAGAAGGTCGCCCGCCTCCACCTCGACGCGCTCGGCGTGAAGCTGACCACGCTCCGCCCCGAGCAGGCCGAGTACATCGGCGTCCAGGTCGAGGGCCCGTTCAAGCCGGACCACTACCGCTACTGATCCGAGCAGCACCGCTGCCGGTCAGTTCGCTGCCGGTCAGGACTCCGAGGCAGGCCCCCGCACCCCCGTGCCGGGGGCCTGCCCCGTTCCGCCCGGCCGGTGACCGGCCCGCCCGTCAGGACCCAGGACCCCCATGCCCCGCGGCCGTTATTCGCTCCACGATCCGCACGATCACACCCCCCTCGCGGAAGAACACTTCCAGTGCGCCCCCGGCCCCTCCGGCTGGCGCTACGTCTCCCAGGTGACCACCCCCTCGGGCGATCACCACGGCTCCGTCGACCTCACCCTCGACGAACTCGGCCGCCCCCTCCGCCTCGAACTCCACGCCGCCGCCTGGCAGGTCCGCGGCGCCGCTCTCGACGGCGTCACCTGGGTCCGCACCGACCCCACCGGAACCGAAGCCACGGAAGGCAATGTCCGGGCCCACGCCTTCACCGGCACCTCCCCGGCGTTCCTCGTCGCCACCGCCCGTCTCCTGCGCCTCACCCCCTCGGCTGCCGCCACCCGCGTACGCCTCGTCGCCTTCACGGACCCGGTCCTCGCCCCGCGCACCGTGGACCAGTCGTGGGCGTTGCTGAAGAGAGAAGCACACGCCACTGACAACGGCCCCCTGACCGTGGACGAGTACCAGGTCACAGCCCTGGACACGGGCGAGCAGCACACCGTGCACATCGCCGGCGACGTGGTCCTCGCGGCCCCCGGCGTCGAACTCGAGGACCTCGAATCACCACCGTCGCAGTTCACCTGAGCGGACAGCCCAGCCCGGCCGGGCGGGCCGCCCGCCCGCCACTAGGCCGGCGGCACGAACCCGGTGCGGGGACGGTCGCCCGCCGGTACTTCCTCCGCCTGCGCCGGCCTCGTCTCGGCCGACAGCCCGGTGGCCCCGGACTCCGGAGCGGACGGCACGACCGGAGAGGCAGCGTACGCAGGCGATGGGTACGCAGGCGGTGCGTACGCGGCCGGGGCCATGTCCGCGGTCGAAGCCCGCTCCGCGGCCGAGCCCGTCTCAGCGGCCGGAGCGGCAGCGGAGTCGGGCCCGTTCCCGAACGCCCGCCGCGCCTCCCGCGCCTGCCGTTCCTGCACGACCGCCGCCAGGTAAGCGGCCGGCGGGACACCCTGCGGCACCGGAGCACCCGTGCGCTGCGCGAGATCCGACGCCAGCCGCTCCGCCATGGACCAGCCCACCTGCGGGTCCAACTGCTGCATGCGGGTCAGGTACTGACGGACGGCGAGCCACAGACCGTCGGGCACCGAGGACAGATCGAGCTGTGAGAACCGCCCCGCCAGCCAGGGCGGAGGAGGCGGCACGAAACCGGTCGGCGTGACGGGAACCCGCTCACGCACGACGAGAGTCCCCGCGAACACATCACCGAGCCGCCGCCCGCGCGCCGACACGAACGAGGCGATACAGGCGACGATCCCGAACGTCATCAGAATCTCGATCACCCCGATCAAGCCCCTCACCAGCGCATGCCGGAACCGGATCGGCCCCCCGTCGTCCCGCACCACACGCAGCCCGCAGGCCATCTTCCCGAGCGACCGCCCGTGACTGAGCGTCTCCACCGCGATCGGCACGCCCACCAGCACAAGAACGAACGCCGCGATCGACAGCGCCGTCTGGGCCGCCTCGTCCAGCGAGGCAGTGGATGCCACCAGCGCGATGGTCACCGCGACGAAGACCACCATGACCGCCACGAGATCCAGCAACACGGCCAACGCCCTGCTGGGCAGCCTCGCGGGGCGCAGCTCCAACGCCACCGCCTCGCCCGTCACCAGCTCACTCACGCCCGCCGTCCTTCCCCTGCCCTGCCCCCCGACAGGGCCAGTCTGCCAAGCTGAGGGCGCATCGCGTCGCAGTACGACAAGCTGATCCACGAGAGTCGCCGACGAACAGCCGAGGAGCAGGCACACCGATGGACCTCGACGTCTTCGTCTCCGCCCATCGCGCGGAGTGGGACCGCCTCGAAGCCTTGCTCCGCCGCCGGCGCCGCCTCAGCGGCGCCGAAGCCGACGAACTCGTCACCCTCTACCAACGGGTCGCCACACACCTCTCCCTGATCCAGTCCAGCGCCCCGGACCCGCAGCTGACCGGTCGGCTCAGCCAGCTCGTGGCCCGCGCGCGCAGCACGGTGACGGGTACCCGCCGCGCCTCTTGGCGCGACGTCACCCGGTTCATCGCCCACGGCTTTCCCGCCGCCGTCTACAGAGCACGCCACTGGTGGGTGCCCACCGCGCTGCTGTCCACGGTCGTCGCGGCCCTCCTGGGCTGGTGGATCGGCACCCACCCGGAGGTACAGGCCTCCATCGCGGCGCCCAGCGAGCTGCGCGAGCTCACCCGGCCAGGCGGCCAGTACGAGACGTACTACTCCAGTCACCCGGCCGCGAGCTTCGCCGCCCAGGTCTGGACGAACAACGCCTGGGCCGCCGCCCTGTGCCTGATCCTCGGCGTCTTCCTGGGGCTTCCGGTCATCTGGATCCTCTTCCAGAACATGCTCAACCTCGGTGTCGGCCTCGGTCTGATGTCCTCGGCCGGCCGCCTCGACACGTTCCTCGGCCTGGTCCTCCCGCACGGCCTGCTCGAACTGACCGCCGTCTTCGTCGCCGCGGGCACCGGCCTGCGCCTGGGCTGGACCCTCATCGACCCGGGCCCCCGCACGCGACGCTCGGCTCTCGCCGAAGAGGGACGAGCCGCTATCGGCATGGCCATAGGCCTTGCCCTGGTGCTCTTCGTCTCCGGCGCCATCGAAGGCTTCGTCACGCCGTCCGGTCTTCCGACCTGGGCCCGCCTTGCCATCGGAGTCGTCGCCGAAATGACCTTCCTGCTCTACGTGTACGTAGTGGGGGGCCGCGCCGCCCGCGCTGGTGAGACCGGTGATGTCGAGGCGGCGGAACGCAGCGCCACCGTCCCTACAGCCGCCTGAACCTCGGTATGGCCGCCTGATGTGCGGACACGTCTGTTCAGCTGCTAGTCTCCTCTTCGCCCCACAGGAGCCGTTGACACGGCGAGTGCGGGGAGGTAGATTCGAACAGTTGCCTGGAGGCGGGGTGCAGCCCCGAACCGGCTACAGTGAGCATCTGTCTGCTTCGTGAAACGTTGATTTCACTGAAGCCCCTCCCGATAAATCGGAAATGAGTCGCCGGTCAATGCGGCTCGAAACTTCTGATAAAGTCGGAAGCGCCGGAAAGGGAAACGCGAGAGCGGGAACCTGGAAAGCACCGAGGAAATCGGATCGAGAAAAGATCTGATAGAGTCGGAAACGCAAGACCGAAGGGAAGCGCCCGGAGGAAAGCCCGAGAGGGTGAGTACAAAGGAAGCGACCGTTCCTTGAGAACTCAACAGCGTGCCAAAAGTCAACGCCAGATATGTTGATACCCCGTCTCCGGCCATCACGGCCGAGGCGAGGTTCCTTTGAAATAACACAGCGAGGACGCTGTGAACGGTCGGATTATTCCTCCGACTGTTCCGCTCCCGTGGAAAGCATTCACGGAGAGTTTGATCCTGGCTCAGGACGAACGCTG